>NZ_JAUYGV010000001.1 GCF_030690345.1 Rheinheimera sp. | reverse complement strand
TCCTAGTACGAGAGGACCGGAGTGAACGAACCGCTGGTGTTCGGGTTGTCATGCCAATGGCATTGCCCGGTAGCTACGTTCGGAACGGATAACCGCTGAAAGCATCTAAGCGGGAAGCCGGCCACAAGATGAGTCATCCCTTGGACTTTAAGTCCACTAAAGGGTCGTTGGAGACCACAACGTTGATAGGTGAGGTGTGGAAGCGCAGTGATGCGTTAAGCTAACTCATACTAATTGCCCGAGAGGCTTAACCATACAACGCCCAAGATGTTTTAAAGAATACAGTGTGTTAACTACTAGCTTGCCGAATTAAAGATGGAACGACAGTTTTTATCAAATACATCCCTGTATTTGACCCTAACGGGCCGCGCCCAAGCGCGTTAAAACGTTGTTCCTGACACGTTTTTGCCTGGTGGCAATAGCGCTGTGGAACCACCTGATCCCATTCCGAACTCAGAAGTGAAACGCAGCTGCGACGATGGTAGTGTAGCATTCGCTATGCGAGAGTAGTTCACCGCCAGGCTCCTCATTAAGTAATAAGCCCGACTCGAAAGAGTCGGGCTTTTTGCTTTATGTTGCCTTGATGGTATACCTGCCCGAGCAAGCGAAAAGCTATGCGACAAAATGTCCGGAACATTTTTGGACAGCCAACGGCTGGCCGCGAAGCGGCGAACCCCATGGACGGGGTGAGCAATGTAGTTCACCGCCAGTCGTTCACCGCCAGTCGTTCACCGCTGGTAAGCCAGCCCCACAGCCTCCCAATTAAGTAAAAGGCCGTCTCGTAAGAGGCGGCCTTTTTGCGTTCTGTCTATTTAATTTTACGGCTGAACGAAATCTGGGCTTCACTGCTTGTTATTCGGTTAGTATCAAACGACATCTATAACTATAAAATCGGGTACCAAGATGAATCTAAAGCATATAACCAGCAGTTTGTGTTTAACCGCATTACTGTTGTTAACAACAAGCAGCGCAGCGGCTGCCGCTAAAACCTTGCAGTATGACGATGTGTTTGAGCTGGAGTTTGTATCAGATCCACAGCCTGATGCCAAAGGCGAGCAAATTGTATTTGTACGTAACTGGATGGATCGGCAAACTGATCGGCGCCGCATGACATTATGGCTAAGCTCGGCTGATGGTAAAACGTTGCAAGCTTTAACAGACAAAGATATTAACGCAACATCTCCGCGCTGGGCGCCGGATAATAATCGCCTAGCTTATATTAGCAATGGTCAAATCCACGTTAAATGGTTTGATAGCGGTCGCTCGTCACAATTAGGCCAGTTACAACACAGCCCGGCCAATCTAAGTTGGTCGCCGGATGGTAAATGGTTGGCATTTACCATGTTTACCCCTAAGCCGGTTAAAGCACCGGTTTCCTTGCCCGGCAAACCGGAGAAAGCAGATTGGGCCAAAGCCCCTGTCTACATTGATAACAAACACTACCGCGCCGATGGCGCCGGCTATCTCAAATCAGGTTATCAGCATATATATATCATGTCTGCCGACGGTGGTTCTGCTATTCAGCTGACTGAAGGTGATTTTAATCATGCCAGCTCACTAAGCTGGGCGAAAGACAGCAAAGCGCTGTATTTTTCAGCTAACCGGCATGATAACTGGCAAGCGCAACCGCTTAACAGCGAGATTTTTCAGCTGACATTGCAAGACCGTAAACTAACCCAACTGACAGACCGCGATGGCCCCGATGCCAAGCCGGCATTATCGCCCGACGGTAAGCTGATCGCTTTTGTCGGTTTTGATGACCGCAAGTTGGCACATCAGGCTAATCGTTTATATGTAATGAACACTGATGGCGGCAATATTCGGAACCTGACCGAAGATTTGGATCGTGCTATCGATGATTTTCAATGGTTACCAAACAGCAAAGCGCTTTATATTTCTTATGATAACGAAGGTAAAGGCATATTGGCTGAGCAAGCCTTATCCGGCAAGCGCAGTATACTGACAGATGATCTGGGTGGCGGCTCTTACAGCCGGCCCTATAGCGGTGGCCAGTTTGCCGCGGCTGGCAATGGTCTGATTGCCTATATCCAAATGAACACGCAGCGTCCGGCTGAGCTCGCGATAGTGCATAAACGCAACAAACAAACCCTGACAGATTTTAACGCAGACTTATTGTTGGCCCGCGATATCGGTAAGGTAGAAGAGTTCTGGTACAACTCGTCAGTGGATCAGCGTAAATTACAGGGCTGGATTATGTATCCGCCACAGTTTGACGCCAGCAAAAAATATCCGCTTATTCTGGAAATACACGGCGGTCCGCACACCGCCTATGGTCCGCATTTCGCTATGGAGTTGCAGTTGCTGGCGGCGCAGGGCTATGTAGTGCTATATACCAACCCACGAGGCAGTACCAGCTATGGTGAAGATTTTGCCAACCTTATTCACCATAATTACCCCAGCCAGGACTATAACGATCTGATGGACGGTGTCGACGCTGTTATCGCTAAAGGTTTTATTAACGAAAAAGAGCAGTTTATTACCGGCGGCAGTGGTGGTGGCGTACTAACTACCTGGAGTATTGCCCATACCGACCGTTTTGCCGCTGCAGTGGCAGTAAACCCGGTAATTAACTGGTTCAGCTTTGTCTTAAATGCGGATATGTATAGCTACTTTAGCCAGTATTGGTTCCCGGGTTTACCCTGGGATATGCCGGAACACTATTTAAAGCACTCGCCAATTGCCCATGTTGGTAAGGTAAAAACACCAACTATGCTGTTTACCGGTGAGAGTGACCATCGCACGCCAATCTCGGAAACTGAGCAATATTACCAGGCGTTGCAATTGCGTGGTATCGATACCGCTATGGTACGGGTGCCCGGTGCGTCGCATGCCTTGCATGCCAGACCGAGTAATTTAATGGCCAAACCAGCGTATATTGTGCACTGGTTTGAGAAGTACCGGCAAAAAGCCGGCGATTAACCCTAAACCAGCCTGGTAGGCATACTGTCGGGCTTATGTTAGGCTAAGCAACTGATTAAGCCCTGAATGCTCGTTTTATATGCAGTTGAATGTAATAGCACAGCTTTTTGCTTTACCTTTGAAGTGGCTTTTGTATAATGGCGCGACCAGCTACAGGGGCATAGTTCCAATTGGTAGAACAGCGGTCTCCAAAACCGATGGTTGGGGGTTCGAATCCCTCTGCCCCTGCCACTTTTCCTTATGACAACACTTTCTTATTCTCAGCAGCAGCTGTTAAAAGTTTTGCAGATCTCGCCGGTGAAATTAGCCGACGTTTTTGCTGCTCAGCCATTGCCTGCAGCAGTAAGTTTAGCAAAAGAGAGCGAACCACCGTCAAGCTTATCATCAGACACTGTTACAGTACTCGACAACTCGTCACATCAGCTTGTATCAAAGAGCATAGCGCCGGATCTTAGTCAGCTATTAGCGCAGGATATTGCTGCGGCATTAGCCGATGGCCTGAACTGGCAAATTGATACTGACGCTGCGCAAAGCCAGATCCAGCAGCAACAGCTGCTAACACCAGCGTTGTCGGTATTGCAGCATGCTGAACAGAAAAAGGCTTTATGGGCGCTGCTAAGTAGTTATGCACAAGGTAGCTATGAACAAATTTGAGCTGCTAAGCCATGACGATATCGCCGCGGTTTTGCGTATTGAGCAAGCGGCCAATAGTTATCCGTGGACAGAAGCTGCTTTTATCAGCAGTTTTGCCGATAGTTACTTCAGCTATAAATTGCTGGATAACGCCGGTAATATCCTTGGGTTTTATATTGCCCAGCTAATTTTAGAGCAACTGGAGCTGTTTAATATCTGTGTTGCACCTACAGAGCAGGGTAAAGGTTACGGCCACACACTAATGCAGCACTTCTTAAAGGAAGGTGCTGCCAGAGGGGCGACCGACGTCTTTTTGGAAGTACGCAGCAGCAACCTCAGTGCTATTGCGTTATATAAGCGCTATGGCTTTACGCAAACAGGCTTACGCAAAGGCTATTACGTCAGTAGTGCGGGTAAAGAAGATGCCTTGCTGATGAGTTGTATTCTGTAACTGCGCAGTGCATTTGTACTCTGTGCCCGCGCCGTCCAAGCTGCTATAATCGCCCGCATTATCATTTACTTTTGGGTTTTGGCCCTACACCGTAGCGGGATGCCTGCGGTAACACACTATTGGATATTATGAGCACAGATAACTTTTTAGCCGAAGTAAACAGCCGGCGCACCTTTGCGATTATCAGTCACCCCGATGCCGGTAAAACCACTATTACCGAAAAGGTATTGCTGTTCGGACATCTGATCCAAAAAGCCGGTACCGTAAAAGGTAAAAAATCCGGCCAGTATGCTACCTCTGACTGGATGGAGATGGAAAAAGAGCGCGGTATTTCGGTTACTACCTCGGTAATGCAGTTTCCGTATAACGACTGCCTGGTAAACCTGCTGGATACGCCGGGCCACGAAGACTTCTCGGAAGATACTTACCGTACTTTAACGGCGGTAGATTCATGTTTGATGGTTATTGACGGCGCTAAAGGTGTTGAAGACCGCACTATTAAACTGATGGAAGTTACCCGCTTACGCGACACGCCTATTATTACCTTTATGAACAAAATGGACCGCGATATTCGCGACCCGGTCGATTTGTTAGATGAAGTAGAAAGCGTACTTAAAATTGCCTGCGCACCTATTACCTGGCCAATTGCGTCGGGCAAAGAGTTTAAAGGCGTGTATCACATTTTACGCGATGAGATTATTTTGTATAAATCCGGTATGGGTCACACTATTCAGGATGTCGATATCATTAAGGGCTTAAATAACCCTGAGCTGGATAAACGCATTGGTTATTACGCCGCTCAGCTGCGGGACGAAATGGAACTGGTGCAGGGTGCCAGCCATGAGTTTGACCGTGAGCTGTTTTTAAAAGGTGAATTAACGCCGGTGTTTTTTGGTACTGCGCTGGGTAACTTTGGTGTCGACCATATGCTGGACGGTTTAACCCAGTGGGCGCCAACACCGCAAGCACGCGCTACTGATACCCGCACTGTTGAACCGACAGACACCGGCTTTAGTGGCTTTGTATTTAAAATTCAGGCCAATATGGACCCTAAGCACCGCGACCGGGTAGCATTTTTGCGCATAGTGTCAGGCAAGTACGAAAAAGGCATGAAGGTGCGCCATGTGCGCATTGGTAAAGACGTGTTGATCCCGCAGGCGCTAACCTTTTTAGCCGGTGATCGTGAGCATTTGGAAGAAGCTTACCCCGGCGATATTATCGGTTTGCATAACCACGGCACCATTAAAATTGGTGATACTTTTACTACCGGTGAGAACATGCAATTTACCGGTATACCGAACTTTGCGCCCGAGTTGTTCCGCCGTATTCGCCTGCGTGATCCGTTAAAGCAGAAGCAGCTGCTAAAAGGCTTGGTACAGTTGTCTGAAGAGGGCGCGGTACAGGTGTTTCGTCCGCTGGACAATAACGATCTAATTGTTGGTGCTGTCGGCGTGTTGCAGTTTGATGTGGTGGTTAGCCGGTTAAAGTCGGAATATAACGTCGATGCCTTGTATGAAGCAGTAAACGTTTCTACTGCACGCTGGGTATACAGCGATGATGCCAAAGCACTGGATGAGTTTAAAAACAAAGCCAGCCAGAATTTAGCACTGGATGGTGGCGATGCTTTAACCTATATCGCGCCGACGATGGTAAACCTGAATTTGTCGATAGAGCGTTACCCGAAAATTAAATTCCATAAAACCCGTGAACACTAACAGGCTGGGCGCATGAACATTAAGCATTTATTAACCGAAAAAACTCAGGCCGCCTTTGTCGCTCTTGGCTTACCTGCCGATACTAATGCTGCGGTTACCGTAAGTACTAAGCCGGAGTTTGGTGATTATCAAATTAACGGCGCTATGGCAGCCGCCAAGCTGTTAAAAACTAATCCGCGGCAGTTAGCCGAGCAATTGGTACAGCAGCTGGATCTTGGTGATATGGCTGATAAAGCCGAGATTGCCGGCCCGGGTTTTATTAACGTTACGCTGAACAAAAGCTGGTTGGCGGCGCAATTACAGCAAGCCAGCAGTGATAACCGTTTAGGTGTCAGCATCAACACCACGCCGCAAACAGTAGTAGTCGATTACTCGGCGCCTAACCTGGCCAAAGAGATGCACGTTGGCCATTTGCGCTCGACTATTATTGGTGACGCCGTAGTGCGCACATTAGAGTTCTGGGGCGATAAAGTCATTCGCCAGAATCATATGGGCGACTGGGGTACTCAGTTTGGTATGCTGATTGCGCATCTGGAAGATAAACTGGCCGCCGGCATCGACTTAGAGCAGGTGGCGCTGGCTGATTTGGAGGATTTTTATCGCGAAGCGAAAAAACGCTTTGACGATGAAGAGGGCTTTGCCGATAAGTCACGTGACTATGTGGTGAAGCTGCAAAGCGGCGACGCGCACTGCCAAAAGCTGTGGCAGCTGTTTATCGATACCTCGATTAAACACAGCGACGAAGTGTATCAAAAGCTGAATGTCACTCTTACCCATGCTGATATTAAACCGGAAAGCGCCTACAACAGCATGCTGCAAGGCATAGTCGATGATTTAAAACAGCAGCAACTGGCTGTGGAAAGCATGGGCGCTTTGGTGGTGTTTTTAGCCGAGCTGGCTGATAAAGAAGGTAATCCTTCGCCGTTTATTATTCAAAAAACCGGCGGCGGCTTTTTATACTCCACCACCGATTTAGCTGCCTGCCAGCATCGCAGCCATACTTTGCAGGCTGATCGGGTGATTATTTTTACTGATGCCCGCCAGGCGCTGCATTTTAAACAGGTAGAACTGGTTGCCCGTAAAGCCGGTTATCTGCGCGCCGCCACCGCTTATGATCATTGCCCGTTCGGCACCATGATGGGCGAAGATGGCAAGCCATTTAAAACCCGTACCGGTGGCACCGTTAAACTGGCAGAACTGCTGGAAGAAGCGGTAGTACGCGCCAAAGCTGTGGTGCAGGAAAAAGCCACCGATTTAACCGAAGCCGAAGTAGCCGAGGTGGCGCGTAAAGTGGGTATTGGTGCGGTGAAGTTTGCCGATTTATCGAAAAACCGTACCAGCGACTATATTTTCAGCTGGGATGCAATGCTGAGCTTTGAAGGCGCTACAGCACCTTACCTGCAATATGCTTATACCCGGGTGCGCAGCATTTTACGCCGCGCTGAGATTACCGATAGCTTTAGCGCCACATTAAACCTGGTTGAAGAGCAGGAGAAGCAACTGGCGGTTAAACTGCTGCGGTTTGAAGAAACACTGCAACAGGTAATCAAAGATGCCCAGCCAAACCTGCTGTGTAATTATCTGTACGAGCTGGCCAGTTTGTATATGACATTTTACGAGGCCTGCCCGATGTTAAAAGATGGCATTGAACCGGCCGTGCGTGACAGCCGTTTAATGCTGAGTATTGTTACTTCGCGTATGCTGAAGCAGGGCCTGGACTTACTGGGTATCGGAGTTATGGAGCGCATGTAAATATGAAAATTGACGCTATTCGCCGCAGCTATGTGAAAGACAAACTGGATGTGGATAAGCTCAATGCTGATCCTATAGCACAGTTTGAATTCTGGTTAAAAGATGCCATAGCGGCAGAATTACCGGACCCTACAGCTATGTGTGTGGCCAGCGTCGACGAGCATGGCCAGCCGTCGCAGCGGCTGGTACTGCTAAAAGATGTCAGCACTGACGGTTTTACCTTTTACACTAACCTTGGCAGCCGTAAGGCGACTGAGCTGAGTGCCAACCCTAAGGTGTGCCTGCACTTTCCCTGGCACCCGTTGGAACGGCAGGTGATAGTTTACGGCACTGCAGAGCGGGTATCGAATACGCAGGTAATGAAGTACTTTTTATCACGGCCCAAAGAGAGCCAGCTGGCAGCATGGGCGTCGGAGCAAAGCCGGCCGGTTTCTACCCGCCAGGCGCTGATGCAAAAATTTGCTGAGATAAAACACAAATTTGAACACGGTGAAATACCACTGCCATCATTTTGGGGCGGCTTTTTAGTGCGGCCACATAAAATTGAATTCTGGCAGGGCGGCGAGCACCGGTTGCATGACCGCTTTATGTACAGCCAGTCAGCCGATGGCAGCTGGGGTATCGAAAGGTTATGCCCTTAGACTGCGATGTATTTAAGCTGTTTGATACTCATTGCCACCTCGATCTACCCGAGCTTGCCGCTGCGCAAGCTCTGCACTGGCAACAGGCGCAGCAAGCCGGGGTTGCCGCTTTAGTTATTCCCGCTGTGCAGCAATCCGCCTGGCAAAACCTGCTGGATTTACAAAAACAACAGCCTCACTGGCATATAGCGCTGGGTATACACCCGTGGTGGGCGGCTAAGCACTCGCCTGATGCTTTAGCTGCGCTGGATAAGCTTGTTACAGCACATAGCAGCGCTATTGTTGCTGTAGGGGAGATTGGGCTGGATTTTGCGCTGGATGAAGCTACTTTTGCTATACAGCAGCAGCTGTTTACAGCGCAATTGGCGCTGGCAAAACAGCATAATAAGCCGGTGATCCTGCACCATCGTAAAAGCCAGCCGCAATTACTGGCAGAGCTGAAACGTCAGCAGTTTAGCGCAGGCGGTATTTTGCATGCCTTTTCCGGTAGTCAGCAGCAGGCAATGGCTTTTATCGATTTGGGTTTTAAGCTGGGTATCGGCGGCACTATTACCTATGAACGGGCAGAGAAAACCCGTAACACGGTGCGAAAATTGCCGCTTGATAGCTTTGTGCTGGAAACGGATGCACCCGCCATGCCGCTGGCCGGTTTTCAGGGCGGGGTAAACACCCCGGCGCAACTGGCCCTGGTGTTTGACGTCTTTTGCCAATTACGGCCGGAGTCGCGCGAGCAGATAGCGGCGGCGCTGTGGCAGAACAGCCTTAAGGTGTTAAGGCTTAGCGCGGCGTAAACGCAGTGACTGGCGCGATAAGCGCGAGAAACCACGGCGCAGCATAAAGCCGACAATACCGGCTAACACCAGCATCGCCATTAATTGCTGCATCATTTGCTGCCACGACAGGCTGATTGGCGTTAATGCCGCGTCCTGGCGCAAGCTCAGTTTAATGTAACCCAGCAGCTGCTGATCTTTGTTAATTGACTGCACCATAGCCTGCAACGGCTCATTTTGCGCCGGGCCGTATAACAGTCGCGCTGGTGCGCTGCCTTCTGACCAGCTCATGCGTACGCCATTGGCGTCGTACACGACGACATCGTGCAAGTAAGGGCTGGCCGCAATATGCCGGGTTAACTGCTCCAGGCCATCAAGCTGATCATGTTCAATTAAATAGGCGGCGGTATGTGACAGTGCAGTTAAGGTTTCCCGCATTAGCTGGCTGCTTTGTTGTTGTAATAACTGTTTGCCTTGCTGTTGGGTTAGCACCCAGCTATGTAATAACAGCCAGATGCCGATAACCGCAACTGCAACCTGTAACAGTTTAATAGTGCTTGATGTGCTGTCCGGTAATGGGATATCGTTCTGCATATTTTCCATAAAGCGCCAGCTGAGCCAGTCATTAAAGCGGGTAGGATGCCATGGCTGTGGCGCTAAGTATAGGTAGCAGAGTGTCGTTTTTTTATCATATTCCAGCACAGCAACACACCGCGGTATCACCGTTAGCCCATCTTACTGCAGCAAACCGTTATGTGCTTAAGCTCAGTGGCACAGCCTTATCGCTGCATAGCAGCCAGCCATTAGCTTTGGCGACAGCCGATGCTTTTGCCGCAGATGCGGCAGCCGGCGCTGCGGTGATCCGCCTGTTTGGCGCGGCGCTTGATTGGCAGCTGGTACACGCGGTGTTGCAGCTGATAGCGCCGGATAATGCTGTGCTTTGCCGGGTGCATAAACCGCATCCGCAGTTGGATGGCGCGCTGGAGCTGCAGTTAACGCAGCCGTTAAGTGCACTACAGCAACAGCAACTGGCAGAATATGCAGCTAAGCCCGGTGCCGAGCTGGTGTATCTGCCGCTGCGGCCTGTGTTGGCAAAACCCGGCGTGCTGGTCATGGATATGGATTCCACCGCGATACAAATTGAATGTATTGACGAGATAGCCAAACTGGCGGGTGTCGGTGAAGAGGTAGCGGCAGTTACCGCACGGGCGATGAATGGCGAGCTCGACTTTGCCCAAAGCCTGGTAGCCCGGGTGGCAACGTTAAAAGATGCGCCTGAGACCATTCTGCGCCAGGTGCTGGATGCCGTGCCGTTGATGCCGGGCTTAACTGAGCTGGTCAGTCATTTAAAAGCGCATCAGTGGCAGGTTGCTATTGCCTCCGGTGGTTTTACTTATTTTACTGAAGCGTTAAAACAGCAGTTGGGTTTAACGGCTACTTTTGCCAATCAGCTGGATATTATTGATGGCAAACTCACCGGTAAGGTGTTGGGCGATATAGTCGATGCCAACACCAAAGCGCAGGTGGTTGGTCAATTGGCGGCACAATATGCTATTGCTGCTGCACAAAGCGTGGCTATCGGTGATGGTGCCAACGATATTCCGATGCTTAACGCCGCCGCGCTGGGAGTGGCCTTTCATGCCAAACCCAAAGTGCAGGCGCAGGCAAAAGCGGCCATTCGCAATGGCTCGCTGCTGCAGCTGTTGTATCTGCTGGACTAAGTATGAAGCATCAGCAAAGTTCGCTATATCTGGATATGCAGCAGTATCAGTTGCATTTGCGCCGCTTGTTTCCTATGCAACACGGCATAGCGCCGGTGCTGATGCTGCACGGTGCTATTGAAAACGGCCGGATTTTTTACAGTCAGTCCGGCAAAGGTTTGGGTTGTTACCTGGCAGATAACGGCTTTATGGTGTATTGCGCCGATTTTGCCGGCCGCGGCTTGTCAAAACCGCATGTGTCGCAAGGCTTTGCCCAAAGCCAACAGCAGATGATTACGCAGGATATTCCGGCCTTAATCGAACATGTGTATCAGCAGCACCAGCAGCCGGTTATTGTTATTGCGCATTCGTGGGGTGGAGTGGTGACGGCAGCCAGTCTGGCGCGTTTCCCGGCGCTTAATGCTAAAGTGGCCGCTAAAGTATGCTTTGGCAGCAAGCGGGTTATCAGTGTACAAAGCCTGGAGCGTAAGCTGAAAATTAACCTGATCTGGAATACTTTAGCGCCCTGGCTGAGTAAAAAGTACGGCTATTTCCCGGCGCGAAAATGGCGCTTCGGTGCCGATGATGAGCCGCAGCAATTTTTACAGGATACCGTGCGCTGGATAGCCGGGGCCGCGTTTACAGATTTAACTGATCAGTTTGACTACGGCCACAGCAGCAAAACCACAGAGTGGCCACCGGTATGGCACTTTGCGGCACAAAATGACCGTTTATTGGGCCATCCGCAGGATGTAAAAGCCTTTATTGCCGAGACCGCACCGCAAGCTCGGTTCACCTTACTGGCTAAGGCGAATGGCTATAAGCAGGACTACGATCATATTTCTATGCTAACGCATCCGGCTGCAGTGGCAGACCACTTTGCCGAATTACGTGACTGGCTGTTGCAACTGCGTACTGAGTAGTTGCAGTCTCTGCTGTTGCAGCTTTGCAGGTTCAGCCGCCGCGCCAAAGCGCCAGTAAATCTCAGCAGAGATATCAATAGCATCTATCACACCGGCAACACTCCACAGCTCTTCCTCTAATTGTCTGGCTTTATGGATGGCGTACGCGCTGATATAACTTAACTCTGGTGCAATATAGTCGGTATCCGGCCGGCCGGTGCGCGACAACAGTAAGCGGTAACAAAACAAAACGCCGCTTTGCTGTGCGTCTAATACAAACTGCTGTTTGCTCTGCTCCGAGCTGAATTCATAATCATATTTACAGCTGATGTGCACTGCGCCGGCTTCTTTGTTGACAAGCAGAAACAGCTCATATTGTTTCGGGCTGTCAAAACGTTTCATCTGTTTTAACTGCTGGGCAAAGTTCAGGCTGGCGGCGTTGTTTTGCAGTATCAGCGCCAGGTCCATTTGCGCCTCGTCGTCGCTGTGCAAACTAAGTAACTTATGCAGGCTGTGAATATTACTGCCTTTTGCTACGGTATCTATGTCATAACGGATACCTTTGCGGTGCAGGTACACTGCAAAGCTGTTGTGGGCATTAAGATACATATTGCGCAGTGCAGTAGATAAGCCCGGGTATTTCGGGCTTTCTTCTGCCGGAGTTAATTTGGCGCGGTTATTCTGAATTAATTGCGAGAAAAACAACCGCCCGGTGTGTGGCTCATCCGTTTCTGCGGCGCGCAGGTTCATAATGGTACGGCTTTTACTTACCGCCATCACTTCATAGCGCAAGCTGTTTAACTCGTATTTATTACTGATTTTTTGCATATCCGGCAGGCTTAACTGCAGAATATCGCCTTTATTAAAACGCACCGGAATAGCGGTTTCTACCTGTAAACCTTTGGATGAAAAATCACGGCTATGGCCGTTAAGCTCTGTGGTTGCGGCATCGCGAATGCTTACCGCCGTTTTATACAGATAGCGTGATTCCGAGCGCAAATTAACATATTGCACCGGTACCGCTTCGCAGTTGGTTTGTGTGGCCGGCTTTTTGTGGCCAAATTGTGCCAGCAATTTTAAATGCTGCTGTTCTACCGGATAACTCTGATACCAAAAGGTTGCTTCTGTACTGGTGATATCCGTGAGGTTGACGATATAGCGCAAGTCCTGAATAAAATGTTTTACCAAGGCCGATAATGGCGGCGCTTTTTTGCTGTTAGCGCTTTCCGGTAAAGTGGCCGGCATTTCTGCCAATGATGGCGAAGTGCGCAGCACACTAAAATGAAATACCCGCCAGCTGGGTTTAGCGGCACCAAAACCCAGAAAGGTTTCTCTGAGTTGCTCTGATGTGGCCAACTCTTCGCTGGTGGCCGAATAGAAAAATAACCGGCCTTTTACGGCATGAGTAAAGCAGTACAAAATAGTGGCTTGCTCCGGCCCTTTTTTTTGCAGCAGGTTTTTCAAGCGGCGGGCATGGCACAAACCGGCAAACACTGCCTGATGCTGTTCATCTAAAAAGTAATGCCAGACGGCCTTATTGTAATCGGTGGTCAGGGTGCAAAGCGGCACCGGTTGGCCGTCTTTTACTGCAATAAACACCGGTAAACTGCTGATGCGGGGTAAATAAAACTGCTCATAGCCTTTGGTACGCAGGCTTTGACACACACTGTTCAGGTTAACCTTGTAGCGGCGTTTATTGGCATTAATAAAGTTCTGCAAGAACTCCGCAAATTGCGGCTCATTGTCATCCTGCTGTCGTTGCAGGCGCCAGTATATCGCTGCGGTTTGCGCTTCAATGTCGACTATTTTGTAAATTACACCATCGGCCAGGCCCAACATAAACTCTTGCTCCAGCCCGGTAAAATGCAATTTTACTGTTTGCCCGGCTGCGGCTGTCATCGGCTGTTGCAGCTTAATCTTACAGCCCGACACCGATAAGTCGCTGGTGCTGGCGCGCACACGTTTGCCGTTTAGCTCAATCTCTACGTCAATGCTAAAATGCATGCGCTCATCGCGTCTTGCCGCATAACCGCCAAAGCGCACCACACTGGCATATTGCGGCACAACGTCGTCTTCTTGCTCTGTGGCGTCGTTTTCATTGTCCGGAGATTGTTGCAGCGCGCTGCGCACCCGCTGCTCGGTTTCTTTGCGGTGCATCACACGAAAGTTGTTTTCGGTGTTTAATACTTCTTCATACAAACCCAGCGTATAGCTGCCATATTGTTTTAACCCGGCTTCAAATACCTTAATCGCGTTGTAGTCCATATAATGGGTTTTGCCCATATAGTCATACGGAATAACTTCGCCATCGACATGGCCGCGTAAGTCGATAAAGTAATTGCATGGCTGTGCCATGCGTTTGAGTTCCATTTTTAACAGGAATTGTTTCGACTTAGGCAGATCAGAGGTTAATAAACTAAAGACCTGATCAAAGTCGGCGCTGTTAAGCAAACTTTTCATCCGGTCAATAACGCCGATATATTGTTGTAAATCTGCTGCTGTCATAATTCGGTCAGGTTAAATGCCAAAATACCGGCACCTTAGGGTTATAATCTGTAGTACGCTACGTTGTTACATTTTGAAAAGCAATATCCATGCCTTTCATTTAGCTTGAGAAAATTAATTATGGCAAAAGTAAAAACCGCTTACGTCTGTAGCGATTGTGGTGCTGATTTTGTGCGCTGGCAAGGCCAATGCACCGAGTGCGGCGCCTGGAATACCGTCAGCGAAGTACGCCTGGGCACGGCCAGCAGTAAAAATGCCCGCTTTGAAGGCTATGCCGGTGCTGCCGTGGCCAAAGTAATGCGGCTGGACGAAGTAGACTTACAAGATGTACCGCGCTTTAGCAGCGGTTTTGCCGAGTTTGACCGTGTGCTGGGCGGCGGTATAGTGCCCGGCTCAGCTATTTTAATCGGCGGCCACCCCGGCGCCGGTAAAAGTACCTTGTTACTGCAAATTATGTGCGGCCTGGCACAGCAGGGCGGCGCGCTCTATGTTACCGGCGAAGAATCCTTGCAGCAGGTAGCCATGCGGGCACAGCGTTTAGGTTTGCCCACCAATGCGCTGAAAATGTTGGCCGAAACCAATGTGGAAACCATTTGTCTGCTGGCGCAGCAGGAAAAGCCGCGCATTATGGTTATCGACTCTATCCAGGTGATGCATCTGGCCGATATTCAGTCAGCGCCCGGCAGTGTGTCCCAGGTGCGTGAAAGTGCAGCCTATCTAACCCGTTTTGCCAAGCAGCACCATATTGCCATTATTATGGTGGGCCATGTTACCAAAGACGGCTCGCTGGCCGGCCCTAAAGTGCTGGAGCATTGTATTGACTGCTCAGTGATGCTTGATGGTGACAGTGACAACCGTTACCGTACTATGCGTGGCAATAAAAACCGCTTTGGTCCGGTAAACGAGCTCGGCGTGTTTGCCATGACCGGTCAGGGCATGAAAGAGGTAAAAAACCCGTCGGCGATTTTCTTAACCCGCGGTAAGGAAGATCAGTCCGGTAGTATTGTGATGGTATTATGGGAAGGCACGCGGCCGCTGCTGGTAGAAATTCAGGGCCTGGTAGACTATTCGCCGTTAAACAACCCGCGCCGCGTGACGCTGGGCATGGAGCAAAACCGTATTTCGATGCTGCTGGCGGTTATGCACCGTCATGCCGGTATACAGATGGCCGATCAGGACGTATTTGTTAATGTGGTAGGTGGCGTAAAGGTAAATGAAACCAGCGCCGATTTAGCCACGCTGCTGGCGCTGGTGTCGAGTTTTCGTGATAAACCGCTGCCAAATGATTTAGTGGTGTTTGGCGAAGTAGGCCTGGCCGGTGAGATCCGTCCGGTACCCAGCGGTCAGGAGCGCTTACGTGAAGCGGCAAAACATGGCTTTAAGCGGGCGATAGTGCCACTGGCCAATGCGCCCAAGGACAGTATCAGCGGTATGGAAGTGATCGGCGTAAGCAAGCTCTCTGAGGCGTTGGAGGCAATTTAGCACTAAAGAAAAGCCCCGCTGTTGCGGGGCTGTCTGGTTCAGAATTTATTATTTTGCGGAAAATTCAGTTTCAGTACCTGATAGGTATCGTCTTTCAGTTTGGTTAAGCCCAATTTGTCATAGCTCTCAACCATCACTTCCAGTGCTTGCTCAACTAACGGCGAGTCACGATAAAATTCGACAATATATTTACCGCGGTTGGCAGCGGCCAGGTAAGCACCACGGCGCATATAGTAATCCGCCACAAACAGCTCGTGCCGTGCCAGGGTATCTTTAATGCTTAGCATGCGATTTTTCGCTTCGGCCGCATATTTGCTGTCAGGAAACGAGCTTACCAGCATTTTAAAGTCATCAAATGCCTGGCGGGTACTGGCCAGATCGCGGTCAGCACGGTCTATACCCAGCAGATTATGCAGCGCATTTTCATCGGCTTTTAAGTTACTCAGACCACGCATGTAATACACGTAATCCAGCTCTGTATGGTTCGGGTTCAGCCGGATAAAACGGTCAATACCTGCCAGCGCTTTTTGTACATCGCCGGCCTGGTAGTGAGCATAAATCAAATCTAACTGCACCTGACGTGCCAGCGGGCCAAAGGGGTAGCGGCTTTCAACCGCAGATAACAATTCAATGGCACGATTATATAAGCCGTTGTCTAACACTTCTTTGGCTTGTTGGTACAGCGATTGTGCTGTTTGCGTAGAGTCAACATCAGCTTCTTTTGGTTTGCCGGCACAAGCGCTCAGCGTCAGGGCTAACAGAGAAATCAGTAAAAAATTCGCTTTCATTTAAAAATCCGTTACTACTTGAGCTAAATGGCTGTCTAGTCGGGCGTAAAATCGCTAAAATACACGCTATTGGCGATTCTACCCCAGACCCGCCGGGGTTGCACACAGGATAACTGCTTCCGTTATGACAAAACAGCTAAAACTTTCAGAAATTGTACCAGACCATCTTTTTGGTAAGCGGTTAGATCAGGTGCTGGCCGAAATGTTCCCCGATTATTCGCGATCACGCATAAAAGAGTGGATCCTGGCAGATGCGGTGCAGGTTAACGGCACTATGCAAAACCGGCCGCGGGAAAAACTGCTCGGCGGCGAGCAAATTGATATTCTGGCAGAACTGCCGGAAGATCAGCGCTTTGAAGCCGAAGCCATAGAGTTAAATATCGTCTACGAGGATGAACATATCCTGGTGATCAACAAGCCGGCCGGGTTGGTTGTGCATCCTGGCGCCGGCAATGCCGATGGCACCTTGCTTAATGCTCTGTTGCACCATTGCCCTGGCATAGGTGAAGTACCACGGGCCGGTATTATTCACCGGTTGGATAAAGACACCACCGGCTTAATGGTGGTAGCGAAGACTATTCCGGCGCAAACCCATTTGGTAGAAGCAATGCAGGCGCGTGAGATTACCCGTGAATATGAAGCGGTGTGTCATGGCGCGATGACCGGCGGTGGTACTATCGACGAGCCTATCGGCCGCCACCCGACCAAACGCACCCATATGGCGGTCACTCAGTCTGGTAAACCGGCTACTACACACTTTCGTGTGATGGAAAAATACCGTGCTCACACCAGATTGCGCTTACGGCTGGAAACCGGCCGCACCCACCAGATACGTGTGCATATGACCTTTGTTAACCACCCGCTGGTGGGAGATCCGGTATACGCAGGCCGGCCACGGCCACCGCGTAAGGCAGATGAGCAATTGCTGACCATTCTGCGTAACTTTAAGCGGCAGGCTTTGCATGCCGCTATGTTACGTTTGGCGCACCCTATTACGCTGGAAATTCTGGAATGGCATGCGCCGATTCCGGATGACATGGTGCAGTTAAATGCCGCCTTACGTGCCGATACTGTCGAGCATGGTTTGGATTATGTATAAACTTCGATGACTGATAACAGCGCCCTGATCATCCCCGATTGGCCTGCACCCGCTAACGTACGCGCGGTATGTAGTAGCCGCCAGGGCGGCTGCTCAGAAGGCGCTTATGCGTCGTTTAATTTGGGCGCTCATGTTGCTGATGCGCCGCATAAGGTGGCAACAAACCGCCTGCGTTATCAGCAAATGGCACTAATGCCGGCGCCGCCGGTGTGGTTAAATCAAGTGCATGGCACCGACGTTGTCCGCTTAACGGCAACGACGCCAAATGGTTGTAACGCCGATGCTGCTGTTAGCGCAGAGCCTGGCCTGGTTGCCACGGTAATGACGGCAGATTGTTTACCCTTGTTGTTATGCGATGCCGCTGGTACTCAGGTGGCCGCAATACATGCCGGTTGGCGTGGTCTGTGTAATGGCGTGATTGAAAATACCCTGGCGCACTTTGCAAAACCAGATGACGTGCTGGTATACCTTGGTCCGGCAATCAGCCAAGCGGCTTTTGAGGTAGGGCCTGAAGTGCGTGCCGCCTTTATTGCCCTGGCGCCTGAGGCAGAACAAGCCTTTATTACTGCGAATAACGGTAAATGGCTGGCGGATCTGTATTTGTTAGCGCGGCAACGTTTAAGCCAATGCGGTGTGCAACAGATTTACGGTGGCAACTGCTGCACTTATCAACAACCACAACGGTTTTTTTCCTACCGCCGCGATGGCCAAACCGGCCGTATGGCCAGCTCTGTCTGGTTAGTCTGATCTAAGTCAATTTTTTGACGTTTGTTTGCTTGAATTTCCGTCAATAGTGCCCAATCTTATGACACAACAACATTGTGCTTGTAGGAGGCATAAATGCGTCTTGAAAAATTTACCAGTAAGTTCCAGGAAGCGATTGCTGATGCGCAGTCGTTAGCGCTGGGCCGTGATCAACAGTTTATCGAGCCGGTGCACCTGATGTTTGCCTTGCTGAATCAGGAAGGCGGCACGGTACGCGAGCTGTTAAACAAGCTGGCGATTAATTTTAATGAACTGCGCTCTAAGGTGAGCCAGGCGATAGACAAGCTGCCACGGGTTGAAGGCGAGGGCGCTAATTTACAGCTGTCATCCGCTACCGCGCAGTTGTTGCAACAGTGCGACAAGCTGGCGCAGAAGCGCAAAGACCAGTTTATTTCCAGCGAGCTTTTTGTGCTGGCTGCCACCGATGATAAATCGGATCTGGGTAAAATTCTGCGCTTAATCGGTGTCAGTAAAGAAGGCGTTGAAGCCGCGATTGAGCAAATGCGCGGCGGACAGAAAGTGGATGATGTTAACGCTGAAGACAGCCGACAGGCACTAAGCAAATACACTGTAGATTTAACCGCGCGCGCCGAGGCCGGCAAACTGGATCCGGTAATAGGCCGTGACGAAGAAATACGCCGTTGTATTCAGGTATTACAGCGGCGCACCAAGAATAACCCGGTATTAATCGGTGAGCCGGGCGTAGGTAAAACGGCCATCGTCGAAGGCCTGGCGCAGCGCATTATTAACAAAGAAGTGCCGGAAGGCTTAAAAGATAAGCGCGTATTGTCGCTGGATATGGGCTCGTTGCTGGCGGGGGCGAAATACCGCGGCGAGTTTGAAGAGCGGTTAAAAGCGGTACTGAATGAACTGGCCAAAGAAGAAGGCCAGGTGATTCTGTTTATTGATGAAATTCATACCATGGTTGGTGCCGGTAAGGCAGAAGGCGCGATGGACGCCGGCAACATGCTAAAGCCGGCGCTGGCGCGTGGTGAGTTGCACTGTCTGGGTGCCACCACACTGGATGAATACCGCAAATACATTGAAAAAGATGCGGCGCTGGAGCGGCGGTTTCAAAAAGTGTTGGTGGAAGAGCCGACAGTGGAAGATACCATCGCCATTTTGCGCGGTTTAAAAGAGCGTTACGAGCTGCACCATGCGGTAGAAATTACCGATCCGGCAATAGTGGCGGCGGCTACCTTGTCACACCGTTATGTGGCAGACAGGCAGTTGCCGGATAAAGCTATTGATTTAATAGATGAGGCCGCCTCCAGTATCCGTATGCAGATGGACTCCAAACCGGAGGAATTAGACCGGTTGGAGCGGCGCATTATCCAGTTAAAGCTCGAAGATAATGCACTGGCGAAAGAGACCGATGATGCCACCAAAAAGCGTCGTGAGATCATTCAGGAGCAAATCCGCGAGCTCGACAGCAAATACAATGAGCTGGACGAAGTGTGGGAATCGGAAAAGGCCGCACTGCAAGGCACGCAAAATATTAAAACCGAGCTGGAGCAAGCGCGGCTGGATCTGGAAGTAGCCCGCCGTGCCAGTGATTTACAGCGCATGTCTGAGCTGCAATATGGCCGCATTCCTGAGCTGGAGAAAAAACTCGATTTAGCCTCGCAAGCCGAGATGCACGATAACACGCTGCTGCGTAACAAGGTTACCGAGCAGGAAATTGCTGATGTGCTGTCTAAAGCCACCGGTATTCCGGTGAGCAAGATGCTGGAGGGAGAGCGCGACAAATTGCTGCGTATGGAGCAGGCGCTGCATGAAAAAGTCATCGGCCAGGACGAAGCGGTTACCGCTGTATCGCATGCTATTCGCCGCTCCCGTGCCGGGCTGGCTGATCCGAATAAACCGATTGGCTCATTTTTATTTTTAGGCCCGACCGGTGTTGGTAAAACCGAGTTAACCAAGTCGTTGGCCAACTTCTTGTTCGACAGCCCGGATGCGATGATACGCATTGATATGTCCGAGTTTATGGAAAAACACGCGGTATCGCGCTTAGTGGGGGCACCGCCGGGTTATGTCGGCTACGAAGAGGGCGGCTATTTAACCGAAGCCGTGCGGCGTAAACCCTATTCTGTAGTGTTGCTGGATGAAGTGGAAAAAGCCCATCCGGATGTGTTTAATATTCTGTTGCAGGTACTGGATGACGGCCGCTTAACCGATGGTCATGGCCGCACGGTGGATTTTAAAAACACCGTGATCATTATGACCTCTAACCTGGGCTCAGATCTGATCCAGGAGCATTACCGTGAATACAGTTATGCCCAGATGAAAGAGATGCTGATGGGGGTACTGAGCCAGCAGTTCCGGCCGGAGTTTTTAAACCGGTTAGATGAAACCGTGGTATTTCACCCGCTGGACAGCAGGCAAATTCGCAGTATTGCCAAAATTCAGCTGGCCAGGCTGGAGCAACGGCTGGCGGAGCGGCAATATGGCTTTAGCATCAGCGATGCCGCGCTGGACAAACTGGCGGAGGTGGGTTTCGACCCATTGTACGGCGCACGGCCGTTAAAGCGGGCCATTCAGCAACATTTGGAGAATCCGCTGGCGCAGGCCTTGTTGCAAGGCGATGTGGCGCCGGGCAGCACTGTGCTGTTGGACCACAACGGCACGCAGTTTGTGGTCAGCAGCCAGGCATAACAGCAAAGCTGCAAAGGTATTGCCGGTTAAGTGACCGCTTCGGCGGTCAC
Organism: Rheinheimera sp.; assembly: GCF_030690345.1. Lineage (GTDB taxonomy): Bacteria > Pseudomonadota > Gammaproteobacteria > Enterobacterales > Alteromonadaceae > Alishewanella. The sequence continues at coordinate 943,875 of NZ_JAUYGV010000001.1, read as the reverse complement.
TTTTGCCTGCAGACTATCCATGTTAAGGTATGTCCCTTATAATCCTTTGTAATTCCTCAACGCAGAAGTGCTTTATGACCGAGTCAAAAACGAATGACACCAGCCCGCGCAAGGGTATTTATCTGTTACCTAATTTACTGACCACTGCCGGCTTGTTTTCCGGTTTTTTTGCTATCGTCTCGTCAATGAACGGCCACTTTGAAGCGGCTGCGGTGGCTATTTTTATCGCGATGATATTTGATGGCCTGGATGGCCGTGTTGCGCGCTTAACCAATACCCAAAGTGAGTTTGGCGCCCAATACGACAGCATGTCAGATATGTTATCTTTTGGCATGGCACCGGCTTTGGTGGCGTACAACTGGGGTTTGGCAGAGTACGGTAAGTTTGGCTGGTTAGCCGCCTTTATTTTTGTCGCTTGTGCGGCGCTGCGTCTGGCACGCTTTAACGCTAATTTAGGCGTTACCGATGGCCGGTTTTTTCAGGGCTTAGCCAGTCCGGCTGCCGCGGCGATCGTAGCCGGTATGGTATGGACCGGCAGTATCTACCAAATTGACGGCGATAATATCGGCTATTTAGTCGGCTTGCTGACTATCGTAACCGGATTACTGATGGTAAGTAATTTCCGTTATAACTCATTTAAAGATGTGAACTGGCGCGATAAAGTATCCTTTCTTACCATCTTAGTGGTGGTGTTAGTGTTTGTGGTTATAGCGTCGCGCCCGGCTGAAATGCTGTTTGGTATCTTCTTTATTTATGCCTGCTCCGGTCCGGTGACCACGATCCGTAGTGTGCGTAAATTAAAGCTGGAGCATGTGGTTGGCGACTCTGATGACGCCGACTTCGCTGATCTGGATAACAATAACGCCAAGCCCGAAGCAGACAACAGCAAAGATAAAACGGAATAACCGTCGCGCCTCACGCCCAAAAAAACACTCCGCCGCAGCGGAGTGTTTTGTTATCAGCCAAAGCTTTTATTTAACCCGGCGATTTGGCCGGTTTTTTGCTGCAAACTTTTACTGTTCTCAGACACTATCTGAATATTCGCCAGGTTCGTTTCTGCAATCTGCTGAATATTATTTACGCTTTGCTGCACATCTTGCGCCACTACCCCTTGTTGGGTGGCGGCGGTAGCAATTTGTGACGACAAGTGTGAGATGTTATCTACCATGCGTGAAATCTCAGCCAGTTGCTGCTCGCTGTGCTGCGTTTCCTGCACACAAACATCTGCCTGTTGCCGGCTTTGCAGCATTACTTTGCCCCAGCTGAGCAGGGTTTGCTGAATTTCGCTCACCGACTGTTTAATTTGCTCTGTCGCGTTGTGAGTGCGGGATGACAGCGCCCGCACTTCATCGGCTACCACAGCAAAGCCGCGGCCATGTTCGCCGGCGCGGGCGGCCTCTATGGCGGCATTTAGTGCCAACAGGTTAGTTTGATCGGCAATGCCCTGAATTTCGGTCATGACTTTGCCGATGCGTTCTGCTTCCACGGCCAGGCCATCGGCTGTAGCGGCTGCACCTTGTACCTCAGTGGCCAGCTTTTGTACGGTGTGGGCGGTGTGTTTCATCGCGCCTTTGGCGGTTTCACAAATACTGTGGGTTTCGCTGACTTGCTGGTGCGTTTGCTGCGTGCGTTCAGCGATATCCTGCACTGTGGCATATAGTTGGGTGGTGGCCGCGACGATGCCGGTCAGTTGTTCATGTTGCTGATGAATGCCTTGTTCGGTCATGTTAACCGCTTCGCCCTGGGTTTCAGCAATCACGTTTAACGCATTGGTGCTGTCGGCGGTGCGGCCCAACACAGTGCGCAACCTGGCCTGACACATCTTCAACTGAAAATCTGCAATACCAAAGGGGCCAAAGCCGGAATAGATCCAGCGCGAGACACTGTCAAATTCGCTGCGAACCTGTTGCAGTTTGGCCGGAATAATAAATAACTCGTCATAACAACAGACTAACCAGACCAGCGGTAACAGCAATGCCCATAAAAAGTGACCACCAAACAGCATGGCGCCTGCGCCGGCCAGTAGTATTGTCAGTGCTACAGCGGCAGCACGTTTAGCGCCAAAGCGGCTGCGCCAATCGGTCGGCGTTTTGCCCTGCAACATGGCGGGGTAAGCGGCTTCTGCGCGTTGAATCATTGTGGCATCCGGTTTTACGCGGACCGACTGATAGCCAATAAGTTTATTTTGCTCATAAATGGGCGTAACAAAGGCATCAACCCAATAGTAACGGCCATCTTTACAGCGGTTTTTTACTACGCCGCGCCATGACTGGCCCAGTTTTAACTTTTGCCATAAGTCGGCAAAAGCGGCGGCGGGCATATCGGGATGGCGCACCAGATTATGGTTTTTACCCAGCAACTCTTGTTCGGTATAGCCGGCCACCTGGCAAAACGCCGGATTGGCGTAGGTAATCACACCGCGTAAATCAGTAGTAGAGACTAACTCCTGCTCTGCCGGGAAACGAACTTCTTCATTAACGACAGCCTGGTTGCGACGGTTCATAGTGTTTTATCCATTGAGTAAAGTATGCAGCTTTGTCTAAGTATTGAATTCTAATGCATAAATGCCGGGATTGCAGCACAGTGGCCCGGCGTTCGTCCTGTTAAGCGGTACAAACAACAAAACTGATTGTTGAAACTAAAAATGCAGGCTAAATTAAGGCTCGCTCTTGAGTTTCGTTGTGCCGCCCCAATTTCTGCGGAACACGGTTACCGATTAAGGAAATAACTTGGGCTCTTTTTTACAACAACGCCTGGCCATGCTCAACACTGCGCCTTATCAACGGGCGGTAGTGGGTATTAAACATGGTATTGAGCGTGAAACCTTGCGTGTGCATGCCGATGGTAAACTGGCGTTAACGCCTCATGCGCAGCAACTGGGCTCAGCGTTAACACATCCGTTGATCACCACAGATTTCTCTGAATCCCTGCTCGAATTTATTACTCCGGTAAGTGACAATATCGACACTACGCTGGCGCAACTGGCCGATATTCATCGTTTTACCATTAAAAACATCGCCGACGAGCAGTTTTGGGCCGGCAGTATGCCGTGCTTTATCAGCAATCAGCAGCAAATCCCGTTTGCACAGTATGGCAGCTCTAATGTCGGCCGGATGAAAACCCTGTACCGCAAAGGTCTGCATAATCGTTATGGCAGTATGATGCAGGCCATCAGCGGCGTGCATTTTAATTTTTCTATGTCAGAAAGCTTTTGGCAGCAATACCAAGAATTGCTGGGGCAAAGCGGCGACCTGCAGGACTTTATTTCGGCGCAGTACCTGGCGCTTATTCGTAACTATAAGCGTTATGTCTGGCTGATTGTGTATCTGTTCGGTGCCTCGCCGGCGATGTGTAAGTCGTTTTTAGAAGGGCGCAGCAGCCGTTATCAGTTTCAGCCATTAGGTAAGGGCTCGTTATATTTGCCTTATGCCACCTCTTTACGGATGAGTGACCTTGGCTATACCAACAGTGCGCAGTCAAGCCTGAACGTTACTTACAACAGCCTGGCGGAATATATCGCCGGTTTGCATGCGGCCATCAGTATGCCGTCGGAAGAATACCGCAACATTGGCGTTAAGGTGGCGGGTGAGTATCAGCAACTGAATGCCAATGTACTGCAGATAGAAAATGAATTTTACTCTACCATCCGGCCTAAACGCACTACGCAATCCGGTGAACGGCCAACCTGTGCTTTAGCAAAGCGTGGGGTAGAATATGTCGAAGTGCGGGCGTTGGATGTTAATCCGTTCAGTGCTGTGGGCATCACCGCAGAGCAGATGCACTTTTTAGATGTGTTCCTGTTGTATTGTTTGTTGCAGGACAGCCCGGCTCTGACGGCAGAAGAACAAAGCATTACCGAGCAGAACCTGAAAAAAGTGGTAACAGATGGCCGGCGTAGTAATTTAGATATTTTGCAGCAAGGCCAGCCCAGGTTAATGCTCGACTGGGCAGAAGAGCTGTTTGCCGACATGATGCCGGTGGCGCAGCACCTGGATACCGCTTACGGCACGGATCGATACAGCGGCGCGTTAAAGCAGTTTTACATGGGCTTGCTTGACCCGGCTCAAACCTTTTCCGGCAAGCTGCTTAATCAGTTGCTCTCACAGCAGCAGGATAACGGCAACTATACGCTGCAGTTATCGGCACAGTATCGTCAGCAGTTATTGCAAGAGCCATATCAGTACTATACCGGGGCGCAGTTTACGGCCGCGGCGGAGCAGTCGTTGCAACAACAGCAACAGTTGGAACAGCAGGATAGCATCAGTTTTGAGCAATATATTGCTGAATATTTTGCCGAAGTACCGGCCTGTGACAATAAAAAAACGGCTACCTCAGGGTAGCCGTAACAATGTCCGGGGAGAATAAAAAAACTTGGTTGCATCCGTGCAGCTTGTTAGAATCAGCCGGATGAAGAAAGTTCAAATCCCCGTTAAAGTACTGCTGATGGCAACAGCTGCCGCGTTGTTGCTCAGCAGTTGCAGTACACCGCCGCCGCAGAATAGCTCTAATCTGTGTGAAATTTTCTATGAACACCGCGATTGGTACGACGCAGCCGCTAAAGTCCGCGACAAGTGGGGTGTGCCTATTCATGTGCCAATGAGCATGATGTATCAGGAAAGCAGCTTTAAGCACAATGCCAGGCCACCGATGCGCTGGTTCTTAGGCTTTATCCCCTATGGCCGTGCCAGCAGCGCTTATGGTTATTCGCAAGCGAAAACGGTAACCTGGGATGAGTACGTAAAAGAAGCCAACCGGTTTTGGGCCAGCCGCGATAACTTTGACGACGCCATGGACTTTATGGGCTGGTATATCAGCAAAAGCCAGCGACTGAACAAAGTTTCAAAGTGGGATGCCTACAATCAGTATCTTAATTACCATGAGGGCTGGGGCGGTTACCGCCGTGGCAGCTACAAAAATAAAGCCTGGTTGGTTAAGGTAGCGCACAAAGTTGATCACCGGGCTAAGGTGTATGCCGGTCAGTTAAAAGGCTGCGAAGACGATTTAAAACGTGGTTGGCTGTGGCGGCTGTTTTTCGGCTAACAATAACACTGCAACAAAAAAACCGGCAATGCCGGTTTTTTTATGTCTCTGGTTTAAACCTTTTTCAGATGCGGCAGCAGGCGCACGGTTTTAATCATGTTGTCCTGCACGTCAACAACCTCCAGCGGGTAGCCGGATAAGCGGATGCTAAGTTTGCCCTGGGGGATCTCTTCCAGATATTCCAGAATTAAACCGTTCAGCGTTTTCGGGCCGTCTGTCGGCAGTTCCAGCTGCATTTCGCGGTTTAAATCCCGCAGGTTAATACTGCCGTCAATCAGGTAAGAGCCGTCCGGTTGCGGTAAAATATCTTCGTTACTGTCTTCAGCAACATCAGTAGTAAATTCACCTACCACTTCTTCCAGAATATCGGCCAGGGTTACCAGGCCCTGAATATCACCGTATTCATCTACCACTAAACCAATGCGCTCTTTAGTGCGCTGAAATTTCAGCAACTGGGTATTGAGCTGAGTGCCTTCCGGAATAAAGTAAATTTCACTGACGGCCCGCATTAACGTGGCCTTGGTCAGTTGCTCTTTGATCAGCAGGCGCATTAGCTCGCGCGGATGCACAAAGCCAATGGCTTCGTCTATGCTGTCGCGATACAGCAAAATACGGCTGTACTGCATATTCGCCAGCTGGCGCTCAATATCTTTCCACTCGTCGTTAATATCAATACCGACAATTTCATTGCGCGGCACCATAATATCTTCCACCGTGGCATTTTCTAAATCCAGCACCCCCACCAGCATACTTTGGTGCTGCTCGGGAATAAGCGCGCCGGCTTCATGCACCACAGTGCGCAGCTCTTCAGCGCTTAAGCTGTTACCCTGATGCTTCTCCGGGCTAATACCCAAAATGGATAAAATGCCGTTAGTAATAAAATTGACCAACCACACCAGCGGATAAAAAACTTTTAACAATATTTTAAGTAAGGCTGAACTGGGAAAGGCAATACGCTCCGGGTGCAGAGCCGCGATAGTCTTTGGTGTGACTTCGGCAAACACTAACACCACCATCGTTAACGCTACCGTCGCAATAGCGATACCGACATCGCCGTATAAACGCAGACCAATAATGGTAGCGATCGCAGAGGCTGCGATATTCACCAGGTTATTGCCAATTAAAATAAGGCCGATTAAGCGATCAGGCCGTTTTAACAGTTCGCTGACCCTGATGGCACCCTTATGGTTCTCGTTTGTTAAATGCTTTAAACGATAAGGGTTAACAGACATCATGCCTGTTTCTGATCCCGAGAAATAGGCAGATATGAATAAGAGCACGCCAAGAATAATAAACAGCGTACCCGTCGATATGTCGTCCAAGAGTTAAATACCCGTATTGCCAAACACCCGTACTTGATATTACGAAGTGCCGGTTGAGTCAAGAATTAAAGTGTATTTAGCAGCACTTCGCGTACAAAGCGGCTGCCAAAATAGCCAAGTGTTAACAAGGCCGCACCGGTGACAGTTAAAATGTTTGCGGTTTTACCGCGCCAGCCTTTGCGGGCATGGCCCCAACATAACACGGCAAAAACAGCAAAACCAAGTAGGCTGAACACGTTTTTATGCAGGTTGTCTTTCGCCAGCCAGTTATCCATAAAAACCGCAGCAACCAACAAGGCCAGCCCCAGCAGTATAGTGCCGGCCAACAGGATGCGAAATTGTAACACTTCGGCCTGTACTAAAGGCGGCATATGCCGTGTCATGGCGGCAAAGTCTTTCTGCTTTAATCTGTTGCTGATATAGCTAACCTGAAACGAGTACAGCATCGCCATCATTAAAATGGTGTAAGCGATAAACGCCAGCATAATATGCAGCAGCAGAACAATATTTTGCTCAAAGTGCTGCAGTTGCACACTGTGCGGTAAGGTCAACACGGCCAGCTGCACCAGGCTGGCAAAGCCATATACCACCGGTAGCAATAAAATAGTCGGCGTGCGCAGTGCAGTAAGGGTTATGGCCACGGTTATTAACCAACACACCAGAGAGCTGACATTCAGCAAGCTGAAATTTTGTCCCTGCTCAGTAAATAGCATGGTTACCAGTACCAGCATATGCAGTACCAGGCCGGCAATGGCGGCGCTGAAGGTGGTTTTAAAATGCGGCCCCTGTGGATGAAAAATGCGCAGCAGTACCGAGCCGGTCGCAACCAGATAAGCAATTAAGGCCAGCGCAGTTAACAGCACCGTAGACATCAGCAGCATTTCCTTTTGTTTTAATGGCTAACCATTGTATTGCAACTTTTGCCGGATGCCCATAGCTGCATTCAACAGTTTCTTAACGGCTGCTTCTGTCGCTTGAGTTTGGTATAATCGGCGACATTATCGCTGCTGAGTGAAAAAGCCATGTTTGAGAATCTATCCGATCGTTTAAGTGCCAGCCTGAAAAACATCACCGGCCGTGGTCGTTTAACCGAAGACAATATTAAAGATACCCTGCGCGAAGTACGTATGGCCCTGCTTGAAGCCGACGTCGCCTTGCCGGTGGTGCGCGACTTTGTTGCTAATGTAAAGCAGCGCTCGGTAGGGTTAGAGGTCAGCAAAAGTCTGACACCCGGCCAGGAGTTCCTCAAAATTGTCCGCAAAGCTTTGGAAGAGGCGATGGGCGATGCTAACGAGGAATTGACCCTTAATACCCAGCCACCGGCTGTGGTGTTAATGGCAGGTTTGCAAGGTGCGGGTAAAACTACCTCTGTCGGCAAACTGGCTAAGTTTTTAACCGAGCGTAAAAAGAAGAAAGTATTAGTGGTGTCGGCTGACGTCTATCGCCCTGCGGCGATTAAACAGCTGGAAACCCTGGCCAACGATATCGGTGTAGAGTTTTTCCCCAGTGATATTTCGCAAAAGCCGGTCGATATTGTCAATGCGGCTATTGCTCATGCCCGCACCCGTATTTTTGATGTGCTGTTAGTCGATACCGCCGGTCGTCTGCACGTTGACAGCGAGATGATGGATGAGATTAAAGCGCTGCACGCGGCAGTAAAACCGATAGAAACCCTGTTTGTGGTGGATGCCATGACGGGCCAGGATGCGGCCAATACTGCCAAAGCCTTTAATGATGCACTGCCACTTACCGGCGTTATTCTGACTAAAGCCGACGGTGATGCGCGCGGTGGTGCGGCGCTGTCTATCCGCCATATTACCGGCAAGCCGATTAAGTTTCTCGGTACCGGTGAAAAAACCGATGCGTTAGAGCCGTTTCACCCCGACCGCGTTGCCTCGCGTATTCTGGGAATGGGTGATGTGCTGAGCTTAATTGAAGAGCTTGAGCAAAAAGTCGACAAAGAAAAAACGGCGAAGATGGCGCAGAAGATGATGAAAGGCAAAGGCTTTTCATTAGAAGATTTTCGTGAGCAACTGGTGCAGATGCGCGGCATGGGCGGCATGATGTCGATGCTGGATAAATTGCCGGGCATGAAAAACCTGCCGGCCGGTGCGGCAAATCAGATGGGCGATAAACAGTTTGTTAAAATGGAAGCCATTATTAACTCGATGACACCCAAAGAGCGCGAGTTTCCGGATTTACTTAAAGGCTCACGCAAAAAACGCATTGCTGCCGGCTCCGGCACTCAGGTGCAGGATATTAACCAGTTGCTGAAACAGTTTACCCAAATGCAGAAGATGATGAAGCAAATGTCGGGTAAGGGCGGCTTAATGAAGATGATGCGCGGTATGGGCGGTAAACTACCGCCGGGTATGCTGCCACCGCGTTAACCGGCTTAATATCACAGTATTAACACTAAACCCCGCCTTATGTTGCGGGGTTTTTGTTGATTTTATAGCCAATGTCTTACACTAAATGCCGTTTTAGATGGCAATAGCAGCCCGGCGTTTAAGGTAAGTTAGCGCGGTGTAAAAACCATGGAGGGTTTTGTTATGACTAACGCCCTGGCTTATTTGCTGGAAATTAACCGTCAGATTGACCCGCTGCAGGATATCACCCGGCTGTGCCAACGTAGCTGTGAGCTGACTGCCGGCGGTTTAACCTTGCCGGACAACGTTATTTACCTGTACCAGACGGATCACAGTTTGCGTCAAATTGCTGCTGCCGGCAGTAAGTATCAACCTGGCACCGGGGTAATAGCACCACTGCGGTTGGCGCCGGGACAAGGTGTTGTGGGTACTGTTGCCATGCAGCAAAGCAGTTTGTGTATTACAGATACCCGTGACTGCGACAACTACATTGCAGACGATGCAACGCGGCTGGCCGAGTTAGCAGTGCCCATTTGTTATCAGGGCGAGTTGTTGGGCGTAATTGACGCAGAGCACCCGCAGGCCGGCTTTTTTACCGCTGAGCATCAGTGCTTTTTAGAGGGACTGGCCGCCATGCTGGCGCCGCGCATTGCCAATTTAGCCGCCAGGTTACGCCTGCAGCGGCGCAGTATTTATCCGGTTAGAAAAAACCAGATGTTAAAGCCTGCCGTGCAGCACAAGCTCAGCCATTGGTTGACTGAACACGATTTCCGGCAGCAGCTTAACCACTGGTTAAAGCATTACTACACAGAAGGGCAATGGCAAACTGCAGCATTGACAGAGCTGGCGCTGCTACAAGCTATTCCGGATGCAAGCGCTGTGCGTATAGATAGCATGAAGCAGTTAATCTGTTCGCAGATTGAGCAAATGCAGCAACACAGTGCGACGGCGCTGTGGGGGCGCATTTTACATGCGCGTTATATTGGCCGCCGCGTAGATCAGCTGACATTGGCTGATGAATGTCATATGGCTTTCAGTACCTTACGCCGCCATCAGGGTCTTGCTTTGGCTTATCTGCAAGCACAGCTGTGGCGGCAGGAGTTGGATGCACGGCAATGCTGCGGTGTGAATTAAATTGGCACTTTGTTAGCAGTTTGTTTTGTGTTGTTTGCATAAACTTGTTGTCGAGTTGTTCACCAGAGCAAATGCAACAAGGAGGCAAGCATGAAACTACTCACTTTAGCCGCGGCCGCAGCCGCTATTACCCTGGCACAGCCGGTTAACGCTGTACTTTACGATCTGCCGTTCAAAGGACATAACTTCAGCGACAATGAAAAAATTTACACCCGCGATCATGCGGTAACCACATCGCAGCAGTATGGTTATGATTTCAGCGGCCGCCGGTATGATTTTGACAACTCGCGCTGGACCTTGGTCAATACCAGCCTGGCTGACTATGATGCCGCGCCAACTAATAATAAACATACCATTTATAACAAATCGATTTATGCCATGCGTGCCGGCAAGGTAGTGGGCTGCTGGCGTAATGCGCCGGAAAATCCGCGGCCCAAGCTGGCGGGTGATTCAGGCACCACCAAGCCATGGCTGCATACTAAATTTAAAGATGGCTATATTCCCGGCGGTGGCAATATGCTGTGGGTAGAGCACGCCGATGGCAGCCGTATGTTGTATGCGCATATGACGCCCGGCAGCATTGGCCAGAATTTATGCCCGCACAATGCACAGTATTTCCCTACGCCAAAAGGCAGTACACCGGAAGTTGACTATGTCGGTGTGGCACCGGCGCAGCAGGCGGTGATCAGCAAAGGCCAATATTTGGGCCGTGTTGGTAACAGCGGCAGTTCAACCGGGCCACATTTACATGTGCATCTGCAAAACAGTAGCGGCGTTGGCCAACCGATCAGTTTTAGCCGTGGTATTGCTACGGTGCCGGACAATACCAAGCCTTATGGCGGCCCCTGGGTGAGATTTGCCGGTAGCAGCATTCCGGCCGGGCCGCAGCTGATTTGGGCGCCGCGCAGCGTAAGCAGTAACTATGCCCGCCATGCGGTAAAAGCAGAAGCTTATCAAAGTTTGTTTCAACATCTGGCAGACTCTGGTTTTAAAATCAGCTGGCTGGACGGTTATAACGTTACCGGCAAGGTGTTTTACAATATGGTGTGGCAACCGTCTGACATTGGCTGGCGCTCATACCATGGCCGCAGTTCTGCGTCGTATCAGACGGTGTTTAACCAGGCGATAGCCGATGGTTATGTGCCGGTCCATGTGGATAGCCATATCACCGGCAGTGGACCGCGCTACAGTGTTATTTTTGAGAAAAAAGCCTTGGCAACGCTGGCGCGGCATAATTTAAGCTACGCTCAGCATGTACAAGTAATGGAACAGGCCAAAGACTTGGGTATGCGGCCGGTGAGTGTATCTGTGGTATCCAGCGGTGGTGAGCGGCGTTATACCACGCTGTATCATAAACAGCCGGTGGGTAACTGGACTATGAGCTCACAACTGACTGCAGCAGCATACCAAAACAAAGTAATAAGTGAGAAGACGGCTGGTCGGCGGCCGATTTATCTAAGTTCTTATGTACACCTGGGCAATGTGAATTACAGTGCGGTATTTGCGCAGTTCCCGCTAAAAACCTGGGAGGCACGCCACGGGCAAACTTCAGCGCAGTATCAGAACAACTTTAATATGTTGGGCACACAAGGGTACAGTGTGGATGTTGTTGCAGGCACAGATGGTTTAAATGCACACCGCTTCGGGGCTATCTGGACTAAGTAATAGCCGGGGTCAATAATATCCGGCATCAGTAACCCGTTTTGTTATCAGCGCAGGCTCCGGCCTGCGCTTTGTTATGTCAGCCCATTCAGTTAAGGAGCAACAGATGATGCCGCAAAGTACGCAGCAGGTTATTATAGACAGCGATTTTTTTCTGGAAGCCGATTCTTTCTGTGTGGTATCTGCCCGCCGCGTTGGTACGCCGGAATTGCATCGGCTGCTATGCCATGACGACAAAGAAATTACCGTAATAACTACCGAAGCAGCCCTGGCCGATGTTGATATTATTGCGCGTAATAAAGAGCAGTGGCGGCTGTTTGTGATTAACTGCGCTAACCCGTTTTACTGTGTCGGCTTTTTAAGCGCTATTGCTGCGGCGATGACACAGGCCGGGCTGGATATACTGCTAACGTCAACCTTTAGCCGTGATCTGGTGTTTGTACCGCAAGCCGATGTCGACACCGCTACTAAGGTGTTAGTACAACTGGGCTTTAAACCGCGCCAAAGGTGCTAAAGCCGCTGGCGGCACAGTATTGCACTGAGCAGCCAAGCCGCGAAATACCTTGCAATTGCGCGTCAAATCAGTAAAATGCTGCAGCCCTTCGGTCCAACCGGGGGCTTTGTTATTTTTGATAAAACCTGAACGATAAAATTAGAGGGCCTTATGGTAACTATTCGTTTACAACGTGGTGGCGCGAAAAAGCGTCCATTTTACCAAGTTGTGGTAGCGGACAGCCGTTTTGCTCGTGATGGCCGTTTTATTGAGCGCGTGGGTTTCTTTAACCCAATCGCCGGCGGTACTGAAGAGAAACTGCGTCTGGACCTGGACCGCGTTAATCACTGGGTAGCACAAGGTGCTTCACTGAGTGATCGCGTGGCAACTTTGGTAAAAAACGCTAAGAAAGCTACTGCTTAATTAGCTTAAAGGTCGTGTGGAGTAGTCAGCTTGAGTGAGAAAGATTTAGTCGTTCTTGGCAAATTTGGTGCAGTTTACGGCATCAATGGCTGGCTGAAAGTTAACGCTTACACCGACTTCCCGGAAGGGATTTTTGATTACACACCCTGGCAAATAAAATTTCAGGGTAACTGGCAACCAGTGCAGGTTTCCAGCTGGAAGCGCCATAGTAATGGCCTGATAGCGAAACTGGACGGCGTCAATGATCGGGATCTGGCACAGCAGTATGTAAATGCTGAAATTGCCGTAGCAAGCCAGGCACTGCCTTCATTAGAAGACGGTGACTATTACTGGAAAGACCTGATGGGCTTAGCAGTAATAAACGAGGCGGGCTACCACTTAGGTGAAGTAACCGACATGATGGAAACCGGCTCTAACGACGTTTTAGTAGTTAAAGCCAACCGTACCGATGCATTTGGTCAGAAAGAAAGGTTGTTGCCGTTTTTAACCGATAGCGTGATTAAAAGCGTCGATTTAACCGAACGTCGCATTATCGTAGACTGGGATCCCGCGTTTTAATGCCGGATGACACTAAACTGTGGCTAGGGGTTGTATCCTTATTCCCGGAAATGTTTCAGGCAATAACGCAATATGGGGTAACCGGCCGTGCTGTAAAGCAAGGCATTATACAACTGCAATGCTGGAACCCGCGTGATTTCACAACGGATAAGCATCGCACTGTAGATGACCGGCCTTATGGTGGTGGCCCCGGAATGCTGATGATGGTGCAGCCCCTGCGTGACGCTATACGCGCCGCCAAGCAAGCTGCAGGTGAAGGTGTACACACGGTGTATTTGTCGCCGCAAGGCCGCAAACTAGACCAACAAGGTGTCACTGAACTGGCGACGTATTCTAAGCTGCTGTTAGTAGCTGGCCGGTATGAAGGCATTGATGAGCGCGTAATAGAAAGCGAAATTGACTCAGAATGGTCAATTGGTGATTACGTGTTAAGTGGCGGTGAATTGCCGGCGATGACATTGATAGATGCAGTGTCGCGCTTAGTACCTGGTGTACTTGGGCATGAACAGTCAGCAGAGCAGGATTCTTTTGCATCCGGTTTGCTGGATTGTCCACACTACACAAGGCCTGAAGTGTTATCAGACAAACAGGTACCAGCAGTTTTACTGAGTGGTAACCATGAAAATATACGACGCTGGCGTTTAAAGCAGTCTCTTGGGAGAACCTGGCTTAGACGACCGGATATGTTAAATCTCCTGGCTCTGACTGAGGAGCAACGACGGTTACTGGCTGAGTTCCAAGCTGAACATCAGCAAGAGTGCCGGACGGGGCAGCAAGAAGACAGTTAATTCCAGGTAAAGTGAGATTGTTATGAGCAAAGTTAGCCAAAACATCATCAAAATGCTTGAAGACGAGCAGTTAAAGAAAGACGTTCCAGCGTTCGCGCCGGGCGACACTGTCGTAGTTCAGGTAAAAGTAACTGAAGGCGATAAAACTCGTCTGCAGGCTTTTGAAGGCGTAGTTATCGCCAAACGTAACCGTGGTCTGCACTCTGCATTCACAGTACGTAAAATCTCTAATGGCGAAGGTGTTGAGCGTGTATTCCAGACGCACAGCCCAATGGTAGACAGCATCACCGTGAAACGTCGTGGTGCAGTTCGCCGTGCTAAGCTTTACTACTTACGCGATCGTTCAGGTAAATCAGCGCGTATCCGCGAAAAGCTTAACTAAGCTACCCTTAAAAGGCCGACACTTGTCGGCCTTTTTTCTTTTTGGCATAGTGCACCCTATGACCGATACGAAAGCACCACTGGCTATCCCCATTCTTAACTTGTTGCAAGGCCAGCTGGAAAGCCTGATCCTGGCGTTTACACCGGCGCACAGCCCGATAGAAGAGCAGTACTTGCTATCACGGCTGGGGTTAAAGCTACGCAGCGATACGCTGCAAAGCGCCGATCTTGCCCGCTTTCAACAACACTTTGTGCTGTACCACCTGTTATACCGCATTCAGCAGCACTGGCTGGCACAGCGTCACGGCTATTTAGCCATTGGCCTGGCCAAACTACAGTTACTACCGTTAACGCAAGCATTGCCACCAGACTCCGATGCCGGCCGGCAAGACTATTATCTGAACTGGCAGAACTTTTATGCCATGACAGAGCAATTACTTGATCAGCATCTGGATGCTTTCTGGCAACAGCTGCAACGACCGGTTGCACCGGTAAGTACTATGGCGCACAGCGAAGCACTAGCCTTGCTCGACCTACCTGCTGCGTTTACGCCGCAACAGCTGAAAAAAGCTTATCGCACTAAAGCATTACAGCTACATCCGGATCGCGGTGGCGAGCAGCAGCAATTTATTTTACTGCAACAGGCTTATCAACAACTGCAGTAACCCGGCTGATTGCACTTTTTTGTACACTTAACTGTACGTATTTTCTGTGGTGCAATTATTTGCTGCTATCTTGATTTTATTGGCTTTCAATGGGTTGACGTGCCGCTTTCGGATCTTTACTATTTGCAAATCGTATTTAAATGATTACGTGTTGTATAGTAAAGTTTACGTAAGGGCGCGCCTTAGCAACTTCAGCGTTTTTACCTATGCTTACCTGCAACACCGCACACCGGAGTTTTAGCATGAGTAAAATAGTAGATGACCTGCGCATAGTGGCAGAAAAGCCGTTAAGCCCACCGGCAGTGTTAAAAAAAGTATTGCCGTTGTCAGAGCAGGGCGCGCAGTTTGTGCAACAGGCGCGTAATACCATTGCCGATATAGTACACGGCCGCGATAAACGCCTGCTGGTAGTTACCGGCCCTTGTTCCATTCATGACCCTGTAGCAGCGCTTGAATACGCGCAAAAGTTAAAGCAACTGCAATTGCAGTATGCCGACAGCCTGTACATAGTGATGCGGGTATATTTTGAAAAGCCGCGCACTACAGTGGGCTGGAAAGGCTTTATTAATGATCCGCATTTGGACGACTCGTTCGATCTGGAAACCGGTTTAACCTGGGGCCGCGAGCTGCTGCTGAAGATGGTAGACATGCAGCTGCCTACTGCTACCGAAGCGTTGGACCCTATCAGCCCGCAGTATTTGTCAGATCTGATCAGCTGGTCAGCTATTGGTGCCCGCACGGTAGAGTCGCAAACCCATCGCGAGATGGCCAGCGGCTTGTCGATGCCGGTCGGCTTTAAAAACGGCACCGACGGCAATTTAAATATCGCTCTGAACGCGCTGCAATCTGCCGCAAGTGGCCACAGTTTTATTGGTATTAATCAGCGTGGTGAAGTCAGTTTGGTGCAAACTGCCGGCAACCCCGACGGCCATATTATTCTGCGCGGTGGCGCTAAACCGAACTATGACGAACAGAGCATTGGCGAGGCGCTGGCTAAACTGGATAAGCTGAAATTACCACGTGGCATAGTAGTAGATTGCAGCCATGGTAACTCAAATAAAGATCATAACCGTCAGGGCGAAGTGGCGCACAATGTACTGGCGCAGCGTCTGGCCGGCAACGACGCCATTATCGGCATTATGCTGGAAAGCCACTTGCACGCCGGCCGCCAGGAGCTGATTGACGGCAAAGCCGAAAAATACGGCGTATCGGTAACCGACGCCTGTATCGACTGGGATACCACAGCACAGCTGCTGGCCAGCCTGCATCAGCAAATGCAACCGGCAGTGGTGGCAGCTTAAGATGACAGACCCGCAAGCGACACAGGCACTGTTGCCGCTGCGCCGGCAAATAGACAGTATCGACAGCCAACTGGTGGCGCTGCTGGCACAGCGCGCTAAAGTTACCGCTCAGGTGGGTAAAATAAAGCAGCAGTTTGCCTTGCCGGTATATGTGCCCGAGCGTGAGCAAGCGCTGCTGGCCGCCAGGCGTGAACAAGCGCAGGCACTTGGCGTATCGGCCGATCTTACCGAAGATGTACTGCGGCGTATTATGCGCGAGTCTTACCAAACCCAGGAGAGTGGCTTTGTGTGTTGCCGCAGGGGCGGTGGTAAGGTTGTTGTGGTCGGCGGGGCAGGCGCGCTTGGCGCCCGCTTTGTCAGCCTGTTCCAGCGCTCCGGCTACGAGGTTGTGGTACTGGAGCAGCATGACTGGCCGCAGGCGGAGGCGATCTGTGCCAATGCGGTACTGGTGTTGTTGGCGGTACCCATTACGCTGACCGTACAGCTAATTAATAAATTACCGGTGTTGGCAGCCAACTGTGTACTGGCAGACATTACCAGTATTAAGCAACAGCCGCTTAATGCCATGCTGCAGCAACATAAGGGCCCGGTGGTCGGGCTGCATCCGATGTTTGGCCCGGATATTACCAACCTGGTAAAACAGGTAGTGGTGGTGTGTCATGGCCGTGATGAAAGCCAGTACCAGTGGTTGCTAAAACAGCTTAACGTCTGGGGCGCCGAATTGGCAGTAAAGCAGGCGGCTGAGCACGATAGCGCCATGCAGCTGATTCAGGCCATGCGGCACTTTTCCTCCCTGGTGTATGGTGTGCATTTAGCCGATGAAAACGCCGATCTTAATGAGCTGTTGCAGCTAAGCTCACCAATCTACCGGCTGGAGCTGGCGATGGTAGGGCGCTTATTTGCGCAAAACGCCGAGCTGTATGCCGATATTATGTTGTCATCCGGCGAAGTAGCTGCTTTGCTGGAGCGCTATCAGCAGCGCTTTACCGCATTGTTACAACTGCTTAAAGCGCAGGACAAAGCCGGTTTAATGGCACAGTTTGGTAAGGGCCAGCAGTTTTTCGGTGACCTGGCCGGGCAGTTTTTACAAGAGAGTAAACAACTGCTGCAAAAAGCTGCTGACAGCCGCAGTTAACCCAACTGCGGCGGGTTATTTCTGCAACTGATAGTAATCCAGTATCAGCTGCCAGGCTTGCTCCGCTGTATCAGCGTATTGAATCAGCTGCAGATCTGAGGCGCTGATCACGCCTTCTTCTACCAGCATGTCAAAGTTAATCAGCTTTTGCCAAAAGGCTTTGTCATACAAAATTACCGGTACCCGCGCAGCCTTTTTGGTTTGAATCAGGGTTAGGGTTTCAAACAGCTCATCTAAGGTACCAAAGCCACCCGGGAAGGCCACCAAAGCGCGGGCGCGTTGTAAGAAATGCATTTTACGAATAGCAAAGTAGTGAAACTGAAAACAAAACCGCGGCGTAATGTAAGGGTTGGGTTGCTGCTCTCTGGGCAGTACGATATTTAAACCTATGCTTTCACCGCCGGCGTCCATAGCACCGCGGTTGGCCGCTTCCATCACCCCGGGCCCACCACCGCTGATAATGGTCATGGCGCAGTCGGGGTTACAACAGCTGTAGCGGGTTGCCAGCGCTGAAAACTGCTGTGACGCTGTGTAGTATTTGCTGTTATCTAACTGCTTTTTTGCCCGCAGTAGTGCCTGTTGGTTTTGTGCTGTATCGGCTGCTGTCAGCTGCTTTTCTGCCAGGGCTACTGCGGTTTTTGCTTGATCCGGCGATAAAAACCGGGCGCTGCCAAACACCACTATGGTAGCGGTAATATTGTGCTGCTCCAGTACCAGCTGAGGTTTTAAGTATTCTAATTGCAGCCGCACGTGGCGCAGCTCGTCCTGCATTAAAAACTCGTTGTCGGCAAACGCCAGCCGGTATGAGCTGTGATCCTGTAATTTCGCTATGGCATCCAAAGATTGTTGTGCCGACGCCAAATGGCGTTCATGTAACTGATGTGGGTCGCCTGACATGCTGTGTCCCCATAGTGTGTTATTACCCGCTAAGTAGTCTTAGCTTAAGACAAAAGCGGCAAAACTAACATCTTGTTTGATCCAGGCTAATCTTTAACTGGCCGTGTTGCGCTATAACAACTGCACTTACACTGAAAAGGAACTGTTTAATGCCTCTTTCTGCTACCTTGGAATTTATCGGTGCTGCTCAGCAGGTTACCGGCTCGTGCTATCTTATTAAACTACAGAATAAACAGATTTTACTCGACTGCGGTATGGTGCAGGGCGCCGATCAAATTCGGGAATGGCATAAGTTTCGTTTTGCGTTTAAACCCAAAGACATCGATTTAGTGATTTTATCCCATGCCCATATCGACCATAGCGGCTTGTTGCCGCTGCTGGTGGCGCGTGGTTTTGCTGGCAAAATACTTTGTACACCCGGCACCGCCGAGCTGTTGCCGGTACTGCTGAAAGACTCAGTGCATTTGTATTTAAAAGACCTGGAATGGCAAAACAAAAAAGCGGCGCGTGCCGGTAAAAAACTGCAAGAGCCGGTGTTATCTGTCGCTGATGCCGAACGCGTAGTGCAGTTGTGTGACACAGTGGCCTATAAAAAACGCGTAACGCCGCTGCCCGGGCTGGAGCTGGAGTTTGCCGATGCGGGGCATATTCTGGGTTCAGCCATCATACAGTTGTGGTTGAAAGGCGACAAAGCCATGCGCAAGCTGGTGTTTTCCGGTGATTTAGGCAACCCTGCTACCGTGCTGATGCACGACCCGACTGACATTGGCCAGGCCGACATCGTGCTGATGGAAAGCACCTACGGTAACCGTAACCACCAGAATATCGACAATTCGCTGGACGAAATGGCACAAGCACTGGAGCAAGCCAATAAAGATGGCGGTAATGTGTTTATTCCGGCTTTTGCGCTTGGCCGCTCACAAGAAATTCTGTATTACCTGGCGCTGTTACATCATCAGGGCCGGTTAAAGCAGCGCATGGTGTTTCTCGACAGCCCCATGGCTATCAGCATTACCAATATCTACAACGATTACCTGCACTGCCTGGACCAAAAAGACTTAGCGGCTATTGGTTTTAAACAAGGCATGCAACTGCAGGATTTACTGCCGATGCTGCGCTTAACCGAAAGCGTGGAAGAGTCGATGGCGATAAACCGCGTTAGCGGCGGAGCTATTATTATTGCCGGCAGTGGTATGTGTAACGGTGGCCGTATTGTGCATCACTTTAAACACAGTTTATGGAAAAGCTCTAACCACCTTATTTTTGTTGGCTTTCAGGCCTATGGTACCTTGGGCAGACGTTTGGTAGACGGCGAGCGGCGGGTAAAACTGTTTGGCCAGGAAATAGTGGTAAAAGCCAAAGTGCACACCATCGGCGGTTTTTCCGCCCATGCCGGCCAAAACGAGCTGCTGGATTGGGCGCAGGCTATTGGCGGTAAGCCTCAGTTTTATCTGGTGCATGGCGAGCCAGAGGCACAAGCAGTGCTGCAGCAGGAGTTGGCACAGCTTGGCATAGCGGCGAAAATTCCGGCCAAAGGCGATGTTATTGAACTGTAGGTGCAGAGTAACATTTTGTTACTTCTGGCCTATGGTGTTAGCGCACGTCACTACTCTATAGTGCTAATCATCTTAGGCGCACTATGGAAATTATTATGTTCAAACCTACCTTGCTTGCGGGGCTTATGCTGCCGGTGCTGTTAATGAGTGCAGCGTCGCTGGCCGACACCAGTTCCCTCACTACACAGGTTAAAGCCTTATGGCAAGCCGGTGATATGCAAGCAGCACAAGCTTTGCTAAGCCCTATGGTGACTAAAAAAACCAAAGATGCCCGGTTGCTGGCTTTGCTGGGGCAAACCGAGGCGTTGATAAACAACGCCGATAAAGCCGAGGATTTGCTGGAAAAAGCGGTGAAGCTTGACAGCAATAACGCAGATTACCAGCACTGGTATGCCACGGTAAGCTGTAATCTGGCATCTTCTGCCAGTATGTTCAGTGCGCTGGGTTATGCCAAGCGTTGCAAAAACGCCTACGAAACCGCGCTTGAGCTGGCGCCACAAAACCCGCGCAGCTATATAGCGCTGGGCAGCTTTCTGGCTCAGGCACCAGGCATTGCCGGCGGCGATAAAGATAAAGCGTTGCAACTGGCTGCGCGCTTAAAGCAAATAGAGCCGCTACAAGGGGCACTGCTGGAGCTAAATGCCTCTGATTTACAGAACGATGCCACCTTTAATGCACTTTTAGCCAAAGATAAATTGCTAACGCAGCGGCCGGAAACCTACCTGCAGCGCGGTGTTGCGTTTTCACGTGCTGATGAGCATGCCAAAGCGATGGTACTGTTTGAACAGGCTCTGACCATGCCGGCAAGCGACGACGAGGCCGCCGAAGCTAAAGCTCAGGCGTTGTACCAAATTGGCCGCTCGGCAGTAAAAGGCAAACTGGCTGTGGATAAAGGCATTGCGGCTTTGCAGCAGTTTCTTGCGCAGCAGCCGGCAGCCGATAATATCGATTGGGCCAAATTGCGTTTGGGCCAGTTATATATAGCGCAGCAGCAACAGGCTAAAGCAGAAGAGATTTTAAAACCGCTGCTGGCATCGACACAAGATAAAGAGTTAAAGGATGAGCTGCAAAAGCTGCTCTGATACACTCAGGGCCTTAGCTTGCTGTGTCAGAATATCAGGGCTTTTTTATGCCACGACCAACCCTTAGCGCCATTCATCATGTGGCGATAATTTGTAGTGATTACGCCCGCTCAAAGCAGTTTTACACCCAATTGCTGGGCTTAACGGTTATTGCCGAAAATTACCGCCGCGAGCGTGATTCATGGAAGCTGGATTTAGCCCTGCCAAACGGTAACCAAATCGAGCTATTCAGCTTTCCCAACCCGCCAGCAAGGCCAAGCCAACCCGAAGCGCAAGGCCTACGCCATCTGGCGTTTGTGGTAGATAGCGTTGCAGAATTTGCCGATTACTTAACCGCGCAGGGTGTAGCAGTAGAACCAATCCGCATCGACGAATTTACCAACAAAGCCTTCACCTTCTTTCAAGACCCCGACGGCCTGCCGCTGGAGTTGTATCAGGGCTGAGGTTGGGGCGTATTAAATTATGGATATTCGTTTCAACGTGCTAATTTTCCAAAAATGAAGTAACTGATTTACACACAGCTAGCAGCCAAGACTGGATTGAATTTTGGAGCTAGCGGGTTTATAACTTTTGAATAAACTGTTGTGAGCTACTCAATGAGGGGGGTTTGATGGCAACTAGAAAAAGCATGAAACAATGGATAGTTGTATGCCTTCAAAAGCGAGGTGGTAGTGGCTGGCCTCGTGAAGTTTCAAAATACGTTTGGGATAACCACGAATCAGAGCTCAAAGCTTCCGGCGATATTTTATATACTTGGCAATATGATATTCGGTGGGCCGCTCAACAGTTGAGAAATGATGGAATTCTCAAGCCTGTAAATGGAAGACGTGATTTGCCATGGGAGTTAGCGTAGCTGCATTTGCTGACAAGCGTTTAGTTTTTGAGCATGAAAGTGTAATTGAGCTATAAAAAGAAGCAATCTTGATTTTATCTAACTTCTAAAATGAGCTGATAGCTAATTTGACCATGCAACCTTTTCTAGTAGCAAAAATTTCCCACTAGCTTAAGTATAAGTTTTACGTTTGATCATACCCGTAGCGGTCGTTTGGATAAAATAATGAAAAATCGTGGATATCGCAATGTTGAATTTAGCCCACAGATTGATGGGAAGCTTTGCCCATACGTTGTTTTGGAAGGACCTTTAGCTAAGCGTGTTACTGGCTTGTCCCTCATTTGGAATGATATCAAAGCAGTGCGAGAGATTATCTCTCGCATAGTGCCGAATCCTGAAGACTCAATAAGTAACCGTGGTCTTTTTTTTGGAGCGTTGGCGTTGTATGGGAAGTGCTTTACGCAGGCAAACGGGCGTGGTGTGAAGTTGGAAGCAAAACAGATTTTCCACAGCGCCGAAGCGCTGGCAAGCCATGAGCATTTAATGCGGTTAAGGCATGAATTAGTAGCTCATGGTGGAAATGCGCAAGAAGAACAGCTAAAAATTGTTCTTCTGCTTGATCCCAATATAAAGAAGCTCCGCGGGCTTGAGGGATATGGCGCGACGGCAAATGGTTTGGATGAGCAAGCTCGTGACGATTGCTTGGATACAATTGAGTTAGTCTGTAGTTACGTTGAAAAGAGTTTATCCAAGGCTAATGATAAGTTATGGGATGCTGTTCAGGAGGTGGGTTCGGAATGGGCATATAAACATGCTAATTGGCCAAATTCATTAGATAACAGCGACATGACTGAATAGCGCGAACGCAGCTTACTGACCAATATGTTGTAAGATGAGTTGATAACCTTTTGGTTTTTCGCATCATTGGATTTAAGTAAAGATTTGATATGGCATGATAAATCTAAACGTACTGTTTTTTTAATTTATTTTTATTTTGACCTCATGGGAATTGTACGTGGACAGTAAGAACAAAATAGATCCAAGCAAAATAAATAAACCAATTCAACTTCTTGGAGCTTGGTTAGTAGGCTTAATAGTTGTTAACGGAAGTTTTTTAGCGGCAGCTATTTCTTTAGATGAGCTATCTTGGGCTCGGGGACTACTGATAATTGCTGCCGTCGTTAATGTCCCTATATTTTTATTCGCGATTTTTCTATTGCAAACCAAATTTCGTCCTGAAATGCAAGAGGACTCCTATTATCATGATTATCTGCTAAGCAAATCAGGTAACCCAAAAAGTAAGCTTAAAATACCCTCAATAGTTTCCGAGGCTGATCAAGAACCCGAGGTAATTAATGATACAGGAGTTGACTGGAAACCCTATAAGATATTAATTAATCCTCATCTGGCTGATTATCTAAGGATAAAAAACAATTTAAACAAATTAGAAATACCAGTAACAGGAGAGTTCGGCCAATACTTATCTGCGGATTTAGCTGCACCCGCAATCATGTTTGGGCGAGGGTTTAAGCAAAAAAATATTCATTTGTTACTCAAAGCATTGTCTGGAACTACTGTTCAGTATGTAACTTACGGTGCTGATGAGGATGAAGTGGACCAATATAACGATACTATTCTGATTGGACCTATTACGAAGCAGTATAAGTCTAACGGTATCCCGTTAAGTGATTTTGTCGAAGCAGTTGAGTCTGGAATTCTTGACGAAAGCCAATTCTACTCAGATATAATTATTACCCACAATGACGGGTATGATGAATAGAGCCTATATTTGAGAAAATATGATAGAGGTGCGTAAAAACGGGCTGTAGATAGTTGTACAGGCTACTGATATCCCGTAGAAATCGCTGGTTTAATACTGATGTCAAATACCCGAGATAACAAAATCCAGCGCGGCGATAATTTCACTTCGATAGGCCGATAAATCACCTGCTGCAGCGCCGAGCTGGCGGCGCTCAATTCCGGCCAGATCCTGGGTCATGGCGATAAGTTGTTCGCCGTTTAGTGTCAAACTGGGGTTAAGCCGGCTCAGGCTGATAGCAGCAACCAGTTTGGCGGGAGAGAGCGGTATCACCACTGTAGTTTTCAGCTCGTTTAGTAAGTCGCTTTGAATATCCAGTAAGTACGGATACTGCTGTTGCGTAACTGGGTTACTGTTAGCATAAGCGGTAAACTGCGCCATTAAAATTTCCTGACACTGTCGCTAAAAGTACCGTTCGTTTCAACAAACCGGTTGTAAGCTGCAATAGCGTCTTTATTTTCGCTCAGCCATTTTGCACGCTGGGCGCTGCGCAATTGCTCAGCTAACGCCTGCTCCAGCGTGGCGGACAAGTTAATATTTAAACCGCGCGCTTTCTCCAGCAAATCGCTGTTAATACTGACATTAGTCGGCTTTTTCGGTGCGGCAGTGTTATATGCATGGTTCATCATGGCGTCTCCATGTGTTTAATGCGTATATGATATGCGCATATGCGATGACCGGCAAGTTGAATGGCAACGCAGTTTAATTTCAACAAGATAAAGCGCTTGATTTACATTTGGATAGCAACATAGACTGGATAAAATTTTGCAACTTGCGGGATTCTGGCAACGCAAGTCGCAGGTTCAGGTCTCCTAAACAAGAAGTACCAGGCAAATACAACAGTGATGCATGGTACAAAAACATATTACAAAGCGCTTTGCATTAGCTTCCGCTGCTACCCATGATCAGCAGACACCTTCTATAGTTAAATATCGCATCCGCCCTGGTTGCAGGTAAGCAATGGGGCAACGGCTAAGGTTGTCACGGACTGAGGTATAACATGTTTTATGTCGTTCTGATTAACTGTTTGGTTGTCGCGACAGCAGTGCTGGTGCATTACGAATTTTTAGTCCGCTTATCGTCAGTTATCCCGAAAATGCAGATAAAACATCGCTATAAAATTGTGTTCGGCGTATTTGGTGCTTTAGTGGCGCATATGGTTGAAATCTGGCTGTTTGCTTTGGTGTATTATCTGATGCACAAAGCCGAAGGCTGGGGCGAGCTTACCGGTAATTTTAACGGCAGCCTGATGGACTGCGTGTATTTCTCTTCTACGGTGTTCAGCACTGTGGGCTTTGGTGACATAGTGCCGATGGGCGATTTGCGCTTTTTAACCGGCATTGAATCGCTAACCGGGTTGGTGCTGATTACCTGGTCGGCGTCTTTTTTATTTTTTGAAATGCAGCGCTACTGGATTACGCATTAAGGGGCCCGAAGCCCCTTACTCTCCGTTATCAGCCGGTAGTTACCTGGGTTGGCTCGATATCTTCACTGGGGTAACAGCCGAGTACCTTAATAAATTTGGTAATTTTATTCAGCTCTTCCAGGGCGCGGGTCATGGCGTAGTCGTTCAGGTTGGCGAATACGTCAACATAAAACATCTCTTCCCACGGGTTGCCGTTAATTGGCCGCGATTCCAGCTTGCCCATGCTGATCCCGTGCTGCTTCAGCACTAATAACGCATCAACCAGAGCGCCCGGTTGCTGGCCGGTGTACATAATAAAAGTGGTTTTTGCCGGCAGGGCCTTGGCAACGGTTACCGGTTTGCGTGCTACCACGATAAAGCGGCTGACGTTATCTTTTTGGTTGGCCAGGTCGCGGGTCAGCACTTCAAGGCCATATAACTGGCCGCCTTCTTCGCCGCCAATGGCTACTACGGTTGGGTCTTGCTGCTGTTTAATGCGGTTAAAGGCATCCGATGAGCTGTCGCAGTATTCAATTTTTACCTGCGATAAACCCTGCAGGTATTGGCTGCACTGGGCAATAACCTGCGGATGGGCACACACCTGGCGGATTTTAGTTAAATCGGTGCCGGGCAGGCCGAGCAGACAATGGGCGATAGGGTGGGTCAGCTCGCCAACGATAGACAAGCGCGTATGCTGCAGTATGTCATAAACTTCGTTAATACTGCCGGATGAAGTATTCTCAATTGGCAGCAGGGCGTAATCGGCGTGGCCGGTTTCTACCGCCTGAACAATCTCGTTAAAGCTGTCGCAGCCTTGTTCGATAATGCGTGCGGCGCGGCGGGTAAAGTACTTTTGCGTGGCCCAGTAACTGTACGAACCCTGGCCACCGAGAAATGCCACCCGCACTGCCGGGCTGTCGGTACCGTTCAGCTGGCCCTGAATTTTTGCCTGTTGCTGCAGTACCGAGTCTTCAATAATCACATGGTACAGCCGCGTAACGTACTGGGCGTCTAACCCCAGCGGTTTGCCCTGGCCGATAAGGGATACCAACAGCTCCTGCTCGCGCTTTTGATCGCGGATCGGTTTATTCTGTGCCAGTTTGGCATCGGCTACCGCCAGCGCCAGTTGCCGGCGTTTGGCCAGCAAGCCCAGCAGCTGTTGGTCGGTATCGCTTATCGCGTGGCGTATTTCGTCCAGTTCCATGTTGATGATCTCTTTGTCTGGTTCATAAAAAGGCAAAAAAAAACCTCCCGGCGGGGGAGGTTTTCAGGTTTTACTGCGCGCGCAGCTCACCGCCTCCCGTTGGGGGTGGTAAAGTTAAAAAAGCTGAGCGCGATAAATACAGTTTTCATGGCTGCTAACATAATCCGTCCGGATGGCTAAAGTCAACCCTGCGGTGTCAGCAGCAGTTGATATTTTTTCTCGCCGGGTAAGAACGGCAAGGCCACTTCATTTAACCAGTAATGGTGATCGGCGCGGTAAAATGGCGATAACGGATGGCCGGACTGGCCGGCAGGTATGGTTAAAATACCTTTGTGCTCTTGCCCCGGCGCCACCACCATGCGCTGCGACTGGCCAAAACCCGGCTTTTGCACCCGTGGCATATGGCTGTCGCCGCTCAACTCTGTTTGCGGCATATTCAGCCAACCGCCAAGCAGTGGCACCGCAGCGGACAGCGGATGTTGAATGTTGGCGCGGTTCACCGCGCCCCAGTTGCTCTGATTAATGCTGCCGTACTGCTGCTCTAACTGCTGCTTGCTTTGCAGTATGGCGCTTAGCAGCAGCTCATCCCAACTGCTGAAGTTGGCCGGCAGAGTGTCGGTACGGCGTTGTTGCAGCATGGCCCAAAGCGGCGTTTCCAGGGAATATTTTAAATCGCTGCTGCGGGCGCCGTGTTGCTCCAGTAACGCTGATAGCGGCGCAAATTGCAGTTGCAGTAATTGCAGGCGAAAGGCGCGTACCAGGGTATAACCTACGGCGTCGGTGGCGGCGCGCTGAGAGCTGGTTAATACATGCTGGCGGTAAGATTGTAACTGATGCTGCTGCACTGTATCACTGTCTAAGCGTTGCAACAATAATTGCTGCCAGCGCTGTAGCATCAGTGCCCGGTTGTCTAACTGAATATGATGCAATGCCTGCTCATCAGCCTGCTGCAACTGCTCAAGGCCTTGCTTAATTTGCCAGCCGCGGGCGCCTAAATCGTAACCGCCGTTACCCAGCTGCTGGTACATGTCGCCACCTACCACCCGGGCGTTGGCAGTCCATAATCTGTTGCTGTCGGGGTTAAGCAATCGCGGCTGTGCTTGTGGTGCTTGGTAGCCAAACCAGCCTTGCTCGCCGCTACTCCAATCCTGAGCAGTGTCCCAATCGGCGACAGTGCGTTGTGGCACCGGGCCGATAAGGCTCCAACCGATATTGCCTTTGCTGTCGGCCAGCAACAGGTTTTGCGCCGGAATACCGGCCAGTGGTGCCAGTTCGGCGCCCTGCTGCACGGTAGCGGCAGTTTCCATATGCATAAGTTTAAAGTTTACCGCGACATCATCATACGCTACCCAGCGCAGAGCATAAGCCGGGCTGTCGCCAAAACGTACCAGCGGCCCCCAACGGGTTTGCGCCATTTCAACCGGTTGGTCGGCCATGCCGGCTACTTTAATGGTGTCGTATACGTATTCCAGTGCTTGCCAACCGTCCGGTGTCAGGTAGCGTTTGCCATCGTCAGACAATTGCAATGCCACCAAGTCATGCCAATCGGCGGTGCTGTTGGTAAAGCTCCAGGCCAGGTTGCCGTTAGAGCCAACCACCACCGCCGGGGCACCGGCGAGTGTCAGGCCGGTAACAGTGTGCAGCTTACCCTTGTTTCGCCAGTTAAGTTGCGCTTTGTACCAGGTGCCGGGCACGCGAATGCTCAAGTGCATATCATCGGCTAAAATGGCACTGCCATGACTGGTTAAACTGCCCGCCACCGCAAAGTTATTACTACCAATATCAGTAGCGTCTTTAACAGCACAGGCCTGACAAGCTGTGGTTTGCTCACGTAGCGCTTGCGGATAGGGCTGGTCCGGCATGGCAACGGCGTCAGTTGCAGTGCCGTCGAGTGCAGCCTGCCAGATATCACTGTGTTGTTGTAAAAAGCTATACCACTGTGCTGGCAGCGCTTGTTGCAGCACTGTCATGGCGTAATCGTCTTTACCCAGCTTGCCCTGTAAGTCCAGATACATGCTGTATATGATCAAAAACGAATCTGCCGGCTGCCATGGCTGTGGGGTTTGGCGCAGCAGCAGATATTCAAAAGGGGGCAGGGTAAGTGTTGCTATGCCTTCGTTTACGCCGCGGCTATAGTGCGCCAACAATTGTTGCTCTGCTGCAGACAGCCGGGCTAACGCCTGCTCAGCGCGAAAACGGAAACGATGACGGCGCAGGGCTTTATCGGCATCCAGGGCGCGTTCACCAAACAGGGCCGCTAATTCGCCGGCGGCATTGCGGCGCAGCAAATCCATTTGAAAAAAACGCTCCTGAGCATGAGCAAAGCCAAGTGCATAGGCGGCATCATTGCGGCTGGCAGCTTGAATACTCAGATAGCCGCCGGCGTCCCGCTCTAACCTGGCGGTGCTGCTTATCGACGTAGCGTGTTCGCCGTCGTACTGCGGTAAACTCAGATACAACAGGGTATAAAGGCTGATTGCCAGCAGTGCGGCTAATAGCGCTGTTACGCCGATTATCCATTTCCACCAATTCATCTTTTTGCTTCTCTGGTATAAAATCAAAAACTTAGCATAACGGAGACAAAGCGTAATGTCACAAAAAGTAAAGGTGTGGGATCTGGCTGTACGGTTTTTTCACTGGAGCCAGTTACTGTTGATAGCCGGGCTTTGGTATACCGGCGAAGAGGGGTTAACCGCACAGCATCAGTTGCTGGCATATACGTTACTGGCGTTAGTTGTGGCACGCCTTGTTTGGGGTGTAATGGGCAGCAGTACAGCCAGGTTTAGCCGCTTTGCCGCCACGCCCGTTGCTACCGTGCGTTATTTACGCCGGCCGCAGCCGGTTAATGGCCATAATCCGGCTTCGTTTTATATGATAGTGCTGCTGTTAGGCTTAACTCTGCTGCAGTTGCTGACCGGGTTGGCGACCTTTGATAACAGCTATATGAGTGACGGCCCGTTGGTAAGCCTGTTACCGGCCAGCTGGGTTGATCTGGCCTCTGATATTCACAAAATAAATATCAATATTTTGCTGGCCGCCATTGCGGTGCATATAGCGGCGGCGCTGTGGCACAGTGTGCGGGTGCATAATGTGTTGCTGGTGATGTTTAGCGGTAAAGATCATAAGGCGCAAAGTACACCGCTGCAGCTGAAAAACAGTGCGTGGTTTTTTCTGTTGTTTGCTGCGCTGTTGGCCCTGTTGTACTACTGGCAGGGCAATAAGCTAATGGCGCTGCTGTAAGCAGCGCCAACGGCTGTTAGTTTTTGTAGTCGTCGTGGCAGGCTTTACAGTTGCGGGCAAAAGTACCGAACGCTTTGCGTATTTCGGCTTGCTCACCGCTGTCGGCAGCGGCTTTTAAGGCCAGGGCATCGGTAGCCAGTTTATCGGCGCGATTGTTAAAATCCTGCAGGTTTTGCCAAATCTCTGCTTTTGCATCGCCGCCGCCTTGTTCGGTACCCGGTACGGTAAAGGCTTCCCACGGCAGTGTGGTTAAGGTGGCAAGGGCGCTGGCACGGCTGGTTACACGTGCGGCGTCATAGCTTACTTCACCTTTTAGCATATCGGCGATATCCGCCATATTATGCCGGATCAATTGAAATGCTGCCTGACGATAGGTCACGCTGTCTTTGGCGTCGCTAAAGGCACTACCGGCATAGGCGGCCCCTGAAATCAGGGATAATAAAACTGCAGCTAACAGGGGTTTTTTCATTGTGTCATTCTCTTTTGATGAATTTACATGCAATAATGAAGCTGTCGTATCTTAACAGAAAGCGATATCTTGCCAATAATGAATAACTACCAAGCAATCAGGCAGAGTGAGTGAAGGACGCTAATTTTACCAAACCATCAGGACGGGATTCACTGGGTCGTAAATTTGCGCTGGTGGTATTCCTGGCAATTGTCGCTGCCGGGTTTAGTATCGGCTATGTGGTGGTGTTACTGCAGGAAAAGATAGCGCTGGACCAGCAACGACAGGTCGTTGAGCAAAATGCCATTCGTTATGCGGCGCAACTGAACGACAACTTTCTGCAAAAAGAACAAAAAGCCATAGCGGCTAACCAGATCGTCAGCCGCAGTTTGGCGCGCGCTAAGCTAACGGCGCCAAAGCGTTTAACGGCCTCGGCAGATGGCAGTATCCGTGCCCAGGATCAATATTCCGCCGCCTTTGTTGCCGCAACAAATTACAACAGTCGCACCTCAGCCCTGTTTGAACACACTGCTACTTTATGGCAACAACTGTCGCCGTTACTGCTGCAGGATTTTTTTAATTTCTATTTTATCTCTAAAGAGCAGTTTATCCGCATTGCGCCCGGTGATTGGGCATTGCAGGTAGAAGCCGGGCACGACTTTTCTAAAGACCTGTTTTACCAAGTTGCCACCCCGGAGCAAAACCCCGCCAGACAGCCACGCTGGACACCGCTGTACTATGACAGCATCTGGCAAAAGTGGATGACCAGCTTAATTATTCCGTTGTATATCAACGATGAGTTTATCGGCGTTACCGGTAGCGATTTTGTGTTGGATGATATTCTGGCAGGTTTGCCGCACTCCGGACCTGGCCAGTATCACAGCAAGGCCTTTTTGTTTGACCATCAGGGTATGATTATTGGCTTGCGCCAGCAAAGTATCGCCGAAAATGTGCCGATGAACACCCGTTATAGCGGCGTAACGCTGGATAACAAGGTGTTACAGCAGTTTGCACAGCAGGCGGCGGCTAGCCCTAATCAGCTGTCGCAGCTGTCAAAAGCCATTCCGCAGCAACTGGTGTCAGCGGCATTAGTCGAGCGGATTAACTGGCACGTAGCGGTATATATTGACAAAGCGGTGGTAAAGGCATCGTTAAGTGAATTTCGCAGCAAACTGCTGGTGGTTTTTGTACTGGTAGCGCTGTTAGTCGCGTTGTTGCTGCAACTGGTGATTTATCAATTTGTACTCAAGCGGGTAAACCGCTTGTCGGCGGCTATTTATCGTTTGTCGCGCGGTGACTTGCAAAAGGTAGAGCTTGATCATAAAGCCGATGAAATTGGTTTGTTAAATCAGGCATTTGGCCGTATGTCAGATGAGATATCCGGCCTGGTTAGTGGTTTAAACGCCCGTATTGAAGAAAAGGAGCTGGCAGAGCGCTCTGCCCGCAAGTTAAGTAAAGCCGTGTCTTTTTCCAGCTCCGG
Source organism: Rheinheimera sp. (assembly GCF_030690345.1). GTDB lineage: Bacteria > Pseudomonadota > Gammaproteobacteria > Enterobacterales > Alteromonadaceae > Alishewanella. Next base: position 912,641 of record NZ_JAUYGV010000001.1, on the reverse strand, counting down.
CATAGTAATAACGGACCAATTTCTTAGTATTGAATATATTAATCCGTTTTTAACCGAAATTATCGGTAGCAGTGCCGAGCAGTTGCAACAAAAGCCGTTACACAGTTTATTTGCGGAAGAAATGCATCACGTCGGTGAAGAAATTGCCGAAACCCTGAGCGAGCGTCAGCATTGGCGCGGTGATATGTTGTTGCAGCATCAGGAACGTCAGCTGTGGGTGTCGCTGGCAATAGCGCCGATACGTGATGAAAAAGGCGATATCAGCAACTATGTATGCGCCATGCAGGACATCTCGTTTATCAAGCAAAGCCAGAAAAAGATGGAGCAGCTGGCGTACTATGACGTGTTAACCGGGCTGGCGAACCGCAGCTACTTTCGCGATCAGCTTCGCAAAGCTATTGCCATGTCGCACCGTGGCTATTACAGCTTTGCCTTGTTGTATTTTGATTTAGACGAATTTAAACGCATAAATGATACCCTGGGCCACGATGCCGGTGATGAATTATTAAAAGAAGTGGCCAAGCGTTTAATCAGCCGCTTACGCGAAGAAGACACTATCGCCAGGTTGGGCGGCGATGAATTTGCCGTTATTTTAAGCGGCATTAAAGACCGCGGCCAGGCGTCTACCATTGCCGCTAACCTGCAACAGGCGTTTGCCGCCCCGGTAAAGCTGGGTAACCATGAAGTGTCAATCAGCGCCAGTATTGGTATTACCGTGGCGCCGGAAGACGCTTCCGAAGAAGAGCTGTTGCTCAAACATGCCGATTTGGCCATGTATGAAGCCAAGGCCCGTGGCAAAAACATGTTCCACTTTTTCAGCCCTGACTTAAATGAAGCGGCCAATGAGCGGCTGTTAATTGAAAATCAGCTGCGCGAAGCTATTCGTGAGCATCAGTTCCTGCTGTATTACCAGCCGAAAGTAGATATCCGCGACAACACTATTATCGGCTATGAAACCTTGCTGCGCTGGCTGCGGCCGGATAACACCCTGGTACCGCCGCTGCGGTTTATTTCTGTTGCGGAAAGCACCGGGCTGATTGTACAAATAGGCGAGTGGATTATTTGGGAAGCCTGCCGCTTTTTGTCACGCCAACATAGCCGCGGCCATAATATTACTTTGTCGATTAATCTATCCGTGCGGCAATTTAATGATGATAATTTGCCGGAAATTGTTGAACGGATTTTATTGCGCACCGGCGCCAATCCTAAATGTTTAATCTTTGAAATTACCGAAAGTATGCTGATGGGTGATACCGATGCGGCTATTAACCAATTAAATCAGTTAAAGCGTCTCGGTGTGTCTTTATCTATTGATGACTTTGGTACAGGCTATTCTTCGCTTAGTTATTTAAAGCGTTTCCCGGTAGACGAGCTGAAAATAGATCGCTCGTTCGTCAAAGATATCCCGGATGATCGTAACGACATGGATATTGTCGCGGCGATTATAGCCATGGCGCAGAAAATGAATCTGCGCGTAGTGGCTGAAGGGGTAGAAACTGCCGAACAAGTTGAATTTTTAAGAAAAAATGCTTGCTACCTGGTTCAGGGATACTACTTCAGCATGCCGTTAGCGGAGCAGGAGTTGAGCCGGCTGAACTACGTTGTTAACTCTTAATTCAGGAACATGTTATGACTCAAGCCCGTTTGTCGCTGTTAAGCACAGCGCTGTTGACGGTTTTTGCTGCGAGCAGCCACGCCGATCAAACTTCGCCTTTGCAAGGTATCCAGGATAAAACCCCTAATTTAATCGCCTTAACCGGTGCTACTGTGTATACCGAACCCGGCAAAAAGCTGGAAAATGCCACCGTATTAATAGCGGATGGCCGTATCAGCGCTGTAGGCACTAAAGTGAGTGTGCCGGCCGGTTATCAGCAAATTGACGCCAGCCGTTACACCTTGTATCCGGGTTTTATTGACCCTTATACCCAGTACGGCATTGCAGCAGCTAAGCCGGCAAAACCCGGCAGTTACCGCGATGCGCCGGTATATCAAAATGAGCGCAAGGGCGGCAATGCTAATAATGCCGCTATTCATGCCGAGCTGAGCTGGGTAAACGAATTTAAACCTGATGCCAAAGCAGCAGAAGAGTTGCGCAAGCTGGGCTTTACTGCCGCGCAGTCGGCGCGGTTTGACGGTATTTTCCGTGGCCGGGCCTTTGTCAGTGCCTTAGGCGACGGCTTGCCAAACGAGCTGGTGTTAAATGCTGCCGGGCCACAGTTTATGGCCTTTAGTAAAGGCACGTCTAAACAAAGCTACCCGTCATCATTAATGGGCAGTATGGCGCTTATTCGCCAAACCTTAAGTGATGCTAATTGGTATAACCAGGCTTATGGCAAAACCGATGTGCGTTATTTTAACCAGCCGGTTGAATTTAACGCCGCACTGCAAAGCTTGAGCAATATCGGGCAGCAGGGCACGATTTTTGAAACATCAGACGACAGATCCCTGTTACGCGCGCACCTGCTGTTAAACGAATTCAGCCTGGCTAATGCTGCTATGGTGGGCTCGGGCTACGAATATGTGCAACTGGACGCGGTTAAAGCGATGGACCGCAAGCTGATCCTGCCACTGAATTTCCCTGCCGCGCCGGCAGTGCAGCAGCTATCCGACCAACTGGATGTGAATCTGGCGGATCTGCGCCATTGGGAACGGGCGCCGGCTAATGCGGCAGCCCTGGCTAAAGCCGGAGTGCCTTTTGCGCTGACCACCTTTAAGTTAAAAGACAAAAAAGATTTTTGGCCTAATTTGCGCAAAGCCGTACAGCACGGGTTGTCTGCCGACACCGCTTTGGCAGCGTTAACCACAGTGCCTGCCGGCATTGCCGGTGTAGCGGATAAACTGGGTAAAATTGCGCCGGGTTATCAGGCCGACTTAGTGCTGGCCAGTGGCGATTTATTCGCCGACGGCGAAATTGTTGCGACCTGGGTACGCGGCCAACAACACAGTATTAAAAGCGTGACACCGGTTGAATTTGCCGGTGATTATCAGTTAGCTGTTGCCGGTAAAGCGCTGCAGATTACCCTGAAGGGTGAGGCTGATAAACTCAGCGGCAGTGCGGTGTTACTGGCCGGTGCAGCTGATGCCAAAGCGGTTAAGCTTGAACACGTGCACAGCCAGCAGCAGCAACTGCAGTTTAACCTGAACCTGTTTGAGCTGACCGGGGATAAGCAAGTAGCGCAGTTTAGCGGCCAGCTGCTGGACAATCAGTTAAGCGGTAAGTGGCAATTAAGCGGCCGCACTGAAGTGGCAAGCGCACAGCGCCAGGCACTGGCTGCGGATAGCAAAAATGCGGCGGCAGAGGCTAAAGCCGATATCAGCTTTATATCGCAGTTAACCTTTCCTAACCGCGCCTACGGCTTACCTGCCTTAGCCAAACAGCAAAACGTGCATATTAAAAATGCTACGGTATGGACGGCAGAAAAAGACGGTGTGCTGCAAAATACTGATGTGCTTGTGCGTAACGGCAAGTTCGACAAGATTGGTAAAAACTTAAGCACGCCACGCGGCTTTGATGTGATTGACGCCACAGGTATGCACCTGACACCGGGCATTATTGACGAACATTCGCATGTGGCGATTGAAGCCGGCGTTAACGAAGGTACCGATGCGGTAACCTCTGAAGTGCGCATTGGTGATGTGTTAAACCCGGAGGATATTAACCTGTACCGTGGTTTAGCCGGTGGTACTACTACCGCGCAACTGTTGCACGGCAGTGCCAACCCGATTGGCGGCCAGGCGCAGGTTATTCAGTTCCGTTGGGGCGAAAATGCCTCAGGCCTGAAAATGCAAGCGGCGCCACCGAGCATTAAATTTGCACTGGGTGAAAACGTTAAGCAGTCAAACTGGGGCGATGCCTTTACCGAGCGTTATCCGCAAACCCGTATCGGCGTTGAAACCACTATCCGTGATGCCTTTGTCGCAGCAAAAGAGTACAAAGCCAAACTGGCCTCGTACAACAAGCTGTCGAAGCGCCAGCGTGAACAGGTAGCGGCACCGCGCATCGACTATCGTTTAGAGGCCCTGGTAGAGATTCTGGATAAACAGCGCTTTATTCATACTCACTCTTATGTGGCGTCAGAAATTCTGATGCTGATAGAGCTGGCCGATGAGATGGGCTTTAACATCACCACCTTTACTCACATTCTGGAAGGTTATAAAACGGCAAAAGAGATGCAGGCCCATGGCGCCAGTGCATCAACCTTTGCTGACTGGTGGGCCTATAAGATGGAAGTGCAGGATGCTATCCCGACCAATGCCTGTTTAATGGCAGAGCAGGGTATGAACGTCAGTATTAACTCGGATGATGCCGGCTTACAGCGCCGCCTGAATCAGGAAGCGGCCAAATCGGTAATGTACTGTGGTATGGATGAGCACGACGCGCTGAAAATGGTGACTATTAATCCGGCAATGCAGCTGAAAATAGACAGCGTAACCGGCTCAATCAAAGCCGGTAAACAAGCGGACTTTGTGTTGTGGAATACTCACCCGTTATCGGTATACAGCCAGGCACAACAAACCTGGATTGACGGTACCAAGTACTTTGATATCGATACTGATAAGCAGCTGCAGCAGCAACTGGAAAGCGAGAAAGCGGCCCTGGTGCAAAAAGTGCTGAGCGCCGGTGATAAAGCCAAAGCCGGTGATAAAGACGCTTATAAACAAGATGAACCCGAGTGGCACTGTGAAGATCAGGGCGACTGGTGGAATATCGGTAGCCATATTCACGGCCAGGCCCATAACCACAACCATAGCCACTAAGGAGCTGCAGCATGAAATTTAGCAAAACCTGTTTAAGCCTGTTGGCTGCCTTAGCCGCCAACCTGAGCGCCACTACTGCCATGGCACACGATATGGTGCCCGGCAAAGCCCAAACTGCGCCGCTGTTATTAACCGGCCTGACGATACACACCGTAACCGACGGCGTTAAAGCCGACAGCGATGTATTAATCGTGGAGGGTAAAATTGCTGCCGTAGGTAAGGATTTAACTGCACCGCAGGGCGCTACTGTGTTGGCGCTGGATGGCAAGCATTTGTATCCCGGCTTAATCGCGCTGGCGAACCAGCTGGGCTTAATTGAAATTGAAGCGGTACGGTCAACCGATGACTCAACCGAGGTGACACAAACTAACCCGGATATTAAAGCCAAGCTAGCGTACAACGCCGACTCTGAGGTGATCCCGACCATTCGCAGCAACGGCTTTGCCTACAGCATGGTGTACCCGGCAGGCAGCATGCTGATGGGGCAATCAAGCTTAATGCAACTGGACGCGTGGAATTATCAGGACGCGGTAGTAGCTGATGGCACCGGCTTACACGTACGTTGGCCTAACGCCAGTACACTGGGCTCGCGCTGGAACCCGAAACCGGCTGACGAAGTACGTAAAGCCAATGCTGAACAGCTGGAGAAACTGCAGCAATACTTCAAAAACGCCAAAGCCTATTATGACGCTGAACAAGCAGGTTTAAACAAAGGCGTAGACTCGCGCTGGCATGAAATGCTGACCGTGTTTAGTGGCAAGCGGCCGCTGTTTGTGCATGCCGATGACGAGCGGCAAATACGTCAGGCGATGTTATTGGCCAAAGAGTACGCCCTGCAACTGACCATTGTTGGTGGTCGCGACAGCTGGCGCATGGCCGATGAACTGGCGGCCGCTAAGGTTGCGGTAATTTATACCGCTCCTTACGGTTTACCCAGCCGCACTGACGAGAACTACAGCCAGGCGTTTATAGCGCCGAAAACTCTGCAGGATGCCGGCGTGCAGTATGCGTTGTCGCTGGACGGCTATTGGGATACGCGCAACCTGGTGTTTGCTGCCGGCCAGGCTATCAGTTATGGCTTAACGCCGGAGCAAGCGTTACGTTCTGTTACCATTAATGCCGCGCAAATTGCCGGTGTTGCCGATAAAATTGGCAGTATAGAGGTGGGTAAAGCGGCCAGCCTGGTGGTGTCTGAAGGCGATATCTTCGACTATCTGAGCCATAAGGTAACCCATCTGTGGATTGACGGCCGCGCGGTAGATTTAAACAACCGCCATAAGCAACTGCACGATAAATATCAGCAGCGGATAAACTAAGGTTAAGCTGTTGCCGTAATGTCAGTGCCAGCTTTAGTGCTGGCACTGCTGTTTTTAAGGAAAACCAATGAAGAAAAACCTAATCGCGGGCGCTCTGGCCTTCACTGTTATCGTCGGCTGCGCCGGCACCACTGCATCCAAACCAGGCGCTACTGTTTCTACCGCCAATGCACAGGCGATAGAAGCACATATGCAGTTTCTGGCCGCTGATGCGTTGGCTGGGCGGGAAACCGGCAGCAACGAGCACGAAATTGCCTCGTTATATATTGCGACGCAACTGCAGGCTTTAGGCCTGAAACCGGCCGGCGATAACGGCAGCTATTTGCAGCGCGTACCACTGCGTAAAGCGCGGCTGGCGCAGGACAGCGCTAAGTTTACCTTGCATGCAGATGGCAAAAACACTGAGCTGAGCTATCCGAAAGCCTTTTTCACCGGCCCGAGCATGCAATTTGCCGAAACTAAAGTTACCGCGTCGCTGGTGTTTGCCGGCTATGGTCTGGTATCAAAAGAGTTCGGTCTGGATGATTATGCCGGGCTGGATGTGTCGGGCAAAATTGTTGTGCTGTTAACCGGCCGGCCGGACAGCTTGCCAAGTGAGGAAGCGGCGCATTTAAGCAGCCTGAAAACTAAATTGGCGGCAGAGCGCGGTGCTGTGGGCATTATTACCGTGCATACCCCGCAGCAGGAAAAAGTGCGGCCCTATGCCAGCAGCCTGCTGTATTTAAATACGCCTTCGATGGAATGGTTAGATGCGACCGGCACACCGGCTGACAGTTATCCGAATTTAAAAGGCGGCGCCTATGTACATCATGAGGCTGCTGCGGCTTTATTCAGCAACGCTGCCACGTCGCTGGCGGATATTTTTACCCAGTTAGACAACCAGCAAAGCCCTGTAGGCTTTGAGCTTGGTGTATCGGCTACCTTAAGCCGTAACAGCAGCCATGAAGATATCTCCAGCCCGAATGTGATAGCAGTGCTGGAAGGTTCTGACCCGGTATTAAAAGATGAGTATGTGGTGGTTACCGCGCACTCTGATCATATAGGTTACAGCAACGACTTACGTAACGACGATAAAATAAACAACGGCGCTATGGATAACGCAGCCGGTGTCGCCATACTGCTGGAAACCGCGCGCTTGTTCGCTCAGTTACCGGAGAAACCCAAACGTTCTGTCTTGTTTGTGGTGGTAACCGGTGAAGAAAAAGGTCTGCTCGGTGCTGATTACTTTGCCAATAACCCGACGCGGCCGATTGATAAACTGGTAGCCAACGTTAACCTGGATATGCCGGTATTATTGTATCCGTTTGCCGATATGATTGCCTTTGGTGCTAACCATTCGTCGCTTGGCAAGGTGGTTGAACAAGCCGCCGCTAAAGAAGGCATAGCCCTGAGTGCCGACCCTATGCCGGAGCAGGCAATTTTTACCCGCTCAGATCACTATACACTGGTGAAAAAGGGTGTGCCGGCGGTGTTTTTAATGACCGGTTTTAAATCGAAAGATCCAAACCAGGATGGCGGTAAAGTTTGGGGCAGCTTTTTTGCCAAGCATTACCATAAGCCGTCGGATGATATTCCAAGCTTGATCAAGGATTACGGCGCTATCCGTTATGATGCCGGTGCGGTATTTGCCGATATTAACTTTAATATTGCGCTGGATGTGGCTAATACTGAACAGCGGCCATACTGGCTAAAAGACAGCTTTTTTAACGGCGTTTTTGGCCAGCCGTATAACCGTGAAGCGGTGAAGTAAGGTTTTATTCAACAATACTGATATAGAGAACCGGTTTGCTCTAAGCTAACCGTTGAAGCCCCGAACGGGCTGAGACGAGCCCCCAGGGATGGGTTTACGGCGTGTTAGCGTGAGCAAACCGGTTCGGCTTTACTGCGCAGGTGTTTGACGTTCAGGATGTAGCATCAACCACCGGCCCATTTGGTTTTAAAGCCCTCAGCTTGCAGCAACTGCTCTACCAGCTCGCGCTTATCACCCTGAATTTCAATCACGCCGTCTTTTACCGCGCCACCACAGGCACATTTCTTTTTCAGTTTCGCCGCCAGCAGCACCAGCTCATCATGTGGTTTAGCAATACCGCTGATAGTCAGCACTGCCTTACCACCGCGGCCTTTAGTTTCGCGCCTTATGCGCACAGCACCATCAGCAAACGCTTCTGCCACTGCTTTAGCGGGGGGCTTAGCGCTGATTTTTCCGCTGTCGGTGCTGTACACCAAATTGGCATCGTCTTTTACTGCCGTTTTTGCATCAGTAGTACTGCCTTGCGGCTTAAGTTGGGCCTGCCAGTCGGCCAATGAAATTTTATTGCCTGCCATAAGTTGGGTCTGTTGCTTTACAATAGCGTCAGCTTAAACATCCGCAGCAGTGGCAGCAACAATTTCCTTAACTTGTACTGTGTTGGCTTGGCTTTTTAGCCGCTTCTGGTAAAATGCCTGTCAAATTTTAGAAATCTGGATGGCTATAATGTCGCAAGCTGATATTTCTGTGTCTGAGTATCTTAACCGTGCCGGGTTAGCTCAACACTTGGGCGCCGTTACTGTGACTGCCTTTGTCGAAACGGTGCAACAGTGGCAACTCAAGCTGCAGCACTTTTTACAGCATTCCGGCTCAGCACAAGTGCAGTGGCAGTACAAAGTGCCGGAGCTGGGTGAGGGCGGTGCCTGTTCACTGTTTGGCCAGCTGGCCGAAGAACCCTATGATTTAACGGCTATTCTGGGTGGACGCAGTGAGCATAATCAGCTGGCGCTGCAAGCGCTGAGTAATATAGCGGCATTTTATCGCGAACATTCAGGGCTGGACTGGTTTGGTATTTATCAGGCGCGGGCCAATATTGACGCTGAGCCGGTGCTGGTAAAACTGGCCTATTATGGCGCAGCGTCACGGGCTGAGTTTCCGCTTAACAGCGAATTCGCCAAAATCAGCAATAACAGTACTGTTGGTTTAAGCGGTAAAGCCAAAGTAATTAACGACGTAACAGCCTATTTGGGTGGCGGCGGTGAATATTACACCTGTGACCCTAAAGTGCAGGCTGAAGCCTGTTTGCCTCTGTTTGACCAATCAGGCAAAATAGCCGGCATTGTCGATGCCGAAGATTTTAATAAAAACGTATTTACTGCGAATGCTATGGCATTGTTGGTGGCGGTGTGTTTAACCGTACCGGCATATTTACCTTAAGCGCAGCCTTTTTCATGCAACTTTAACTCAGGTAGAACATTATGTTTGCTCAGTTACAACCGGTGGCCACCGATCCGATTTTAGGTTTGATGGCAGCGTACAAAGAAGACCCGAACCCGAATAAAGTCGACCTTGGTGTAGGTGTATATAAAGACGAGCAAGGCCACACGGCAGTACTGAAATGCGTAAAAGAAGCCGAAGCGCTGCGCCTGAAGCAGGAAGACAGCAAAACCTATATCGGTATGGCCGGTGATTTAGGCTTTAACGCTCATATTGAGAAGCTGGCATTTGGCATTGGCCATAAAGTGCTGCTGGCCAACCGTGTTACCACGGCGCATACGCCAGGCGGCACCGGCGCACTGCGGGTAGCGGCAGAATTTATTAAAAAGGCTAACCCGAATGCGACTATCTGGGTAACCAGCCCTACCTGGGCGAACCATATTTCTATGTTTAAGGCCGCCGGCCTGAATGTAAAAGAATATACCTACTACGATTACGACACTAAAGGCCTGAACGAAGAGGCAATGTTTGCCGATTTAGCTACAGTGCCGGCCGGTGATGTGGTGCTGGTGCATGCCTGCTGTCATAACCCCAGCGGTATGGATTTAACCTTCGCCCAGTGGCAGCGTTTTACTGAGCTGGCCAAAGAGCGTGGTTTTACACCGTTAGTGGATATGGCTTATCAGGGCTTTGGCAGCGGGCTGGATGACGATGCCAAAGGTTTACGCCACCTGGCAGATAACGTTGATGAGATGATCCTGTGCAGCTCGTGCTCGAAAAATTTTGGCTTATACCGTGAGCGTATCGGTGCGGTATCAATTGTTGCAGCTGACAGCAAAGTGGCCGACGTTGCCAGAGTAAACCTGCTAAGCGTAGTGCGCAGCATTTATTCAATGCCACCGGCACATGGTGCCATTATTGTTGCCAATATTCTTGATAGCAAAGAGCTTACTGCGCTTTGGCACGAAGAGCTGGCCGAAATGCGTAACCGTATTAACAGCTACCGTCAGCTGATCATCGATAAACTGGCAGCTGAAGGTGTTACTCAGGATTTCAGCTTTATTACCCGCCAGCATGGCATGTTCAGCTTCTTGGGTATTAACAAAGCACAAATTGACCGCCTGCGTAGCGAGTTCAGCATTTATATGGTGGGTTCCAGCCGGGTTAGCATTGCCGGGTTAAACCACAGCAATATTGATTACTTTGCTAAATCTGTCGCCACGGTGTTGAAAGGCTAACTACCTAAGCTACAAAGAAAAAACCGCAGTTCGCTGCGGTTTTTTTATGCTGCTAAAAAGCGCTGAATATGCTGTGCTACCACAGCAGCTTGCGTCATATGGCAGTGATGGCCGCCGCTGACTTCTGTCAGATGCAATTGCCGATAATGCCTGGCAAACTGTTCAGCTCTGCTGGCGAAAGGGCTGTCGTTGGCGATAAGCCCCAGCACCGGACACTGTACGGCGGATATCAGCGATTTGGCTTGCTCTGCGCTTAAACGATACACCGAGCTGTGGCGCAGGCGCATATCTGCACGCCAGCTTACGCCTTGCTCTGTGGTACTCACGCCTGGCGCTGCGGTAATAGTACCGCGCTCAGCCAATAGCATGGCTTCGGTTAGGCTAAAGTCGCTTTGTTTTTGTCTGGCGGCTGCGGCATCTGCCACGCTGGCATAATAAGGCTTACGTGACGGCGCTTTTAAGCGTGAATTAATACCGTCGCGCAGCTGCTTTGCTGCGTTTGCGGCATCATCAGTAACAAAGCCTAAGCTGTCTATCAGCACCAATTTGGCCACCAGCTCAGGAAAAGCCGCCGCCAGGGCTGTTGCCACCATAGCGCCCATAGAATGGCCGATAATGCTCAGCTGTTGCCATTGCTGTTGGCGGCACAAGGCCACCAGATCCTGCACCCAATCAAAAAAATAATAATGGGCATCAGCGCTGCGATGGCCGGAGTGGCCGTGGCCCGGGAATTCCAATGCCAACAACGGTTGCTGCGGTAAATGCTGCGCCAGCGGTATAAAGCTGGCGGCATTATCCAGCCAGCCGTGCAGACACAACACCGGCTGGCCGGGCTCAAGCTGATAGTCTTGATTACTCAGCGCTGCCAGTATTTGCTTGCCGATGCGAAATTGTTGCGCAAACTGCAGTTGTGCCATCACGGATAAACGGCTTATTTCACCAGCGTCTGCGCGGCTTTAATATAGGCATCACCACGCGCTTTTGCTGTGGCAGTATCCATATGCTCAGACGCAACATGCACTTCTTCCAGTACGTCTTTCAGTTTACCCGTTTCGGCATGAATTTTCTCCAACGCTACTTCGATGGTGTAGGTTAGTTCATGTATTTCTACCATTGCCAACGGTGTCAGTTCACCGGCTAATACTGTTTTTAATTTCTGATTATATTCACTGAAATTGGCAACGGCCTGCTGCAAGGTGTCTGACGGCTTACCTTTATAATGGTCCGGCCGCTCGTCAGCCAGTGCAACAACAGATACTAACAGGGCACTACCTAACATCACAGCAGATAACAGAGATTTCATACTAAACTCCAAAAATGTAAATGAGAACGCTTCGCAATTAATTTAGCATATAAGCCTGCCGCAGCATACTGCTAAACGTAAAAAGCTGTGCTTTTTGCTTTATCGGCGTTTAATGCTGAATTTTTGATTAGAATAACTAACTGGAATATCTGCTTTATCATTCAGTTTTTACTGCATGAATTCTATGTTCTATATGCCTCTATGTCATTTTTATTGCATAAATAGCTATTTTAAAAGCAGTAAATAGCGCTTTGTTGTATGGAAAGCTGAAAGGTAACACTCAGCCTGGTTGAATGCAAAATGAAGAGTAGATGATTTATCGATTAGTTTTACTTATGCCTGGGTGGTAATTTATCTCGTTCGTGTGCTGTGCAAAAAGTCGGCATAATGTGCAACATATAAGCAGGGCTTAAATACAGAGGTGAAGCATGACGACGTTAAATACCACAGCAGCGAAACACAATGTTACCGTTAACAACAGTAATGCCGTTGGTCGTGCTTTGCTGGTTCGTAAATTAAACCGCTTGCTGGCGCAGATGGGCCGGGCATTGAATACCGCCAGTCTGGTTCGCAGCAAATAAGCTCAGCGCTGCTGCAAGTAGCAGCCTGTTGCAGCCAACCTGTTGCTACCGCAAAGCCACGCCGTGTAGAAGCCGCGTGGCTTTTCTGTTTTAGTCGCTTGTTAGAGTTTCGCGCTTGCATTAGAGTAATATCCGGACATAACAGAAGCGGGAGCCCGGGATATGAGCGGACATGAAAAAATTAACTATGTAGAGCTTCCGGCCGCGGATCTGGCGGCAGTGAAAAAGTTCTATGCACAGGTATTCGGCTGGGTGTTCGCGGACTATGGTCCGGATTATATTGCTTTTGCTAATTCCGGCCTGGATGGCGGTTTTTATCGCTCAACAAAGCAGTCGTCAACTGCGCAGGGCGCGGCGTTGGTAGTGTTGTATAGCAAAGATTTGGCAGAGACAGAGCGTAAAATTGTTGCTGCAGGTGGCAATGTCGTCAAGCCGGTGTTTTCATTCCCCGGCGGGCGTCGTTTTCACTTCAATGATCCGCATGGTAACGAATTGGCAGTCTGGTCAGAGCAATAGCAGGATGTCGCTTACGCCGTATGCCGGCGTAAGCGAGCGCTGAATATACTGCATAATACCGGCCTTTATTGCTGCTTAGTTGTTACTGCAGCTGTAGTTTGGGCAACATTTTGTTCAGCCTGTTCGCTACCGACGGCAAAAAGCAGCTCGGCAATAGTTTGTTCCAGTGCAGTTTTCGCTTGTTGTTTAATATTGCTGCTTAGCTCAGTCAGCTGGTTGCTGACAGTTTCGGTTAAGGTGTCGGTAATAGTGTTGGCTTGAGCCGGTGCAGCAAAGCCGACAGTGATAACAACAGCCAGAGTGAGAGCAGATAAGGTTTTCATACTTTGTCCTTGGGTTTCAGGTTAGGGTTAACAACACTCTGACTATTACAAGCACTGTGCCACTTTTTACCAATCATGCAATTGCTTGAATTAAATCAATTTTATTTTTTTGCTGTTGCGTTTTAGCGTTTGCTTAATGCTAGCTGAAAATTGAATTTAGCGAAATTGACTAAAAATTAGCTAATTTTGTTATAGATGCGGCAGCTGGCGGCAAAACAGAACTAAGCTATGCTTCAACACATAGTTTCTGTTGGTTCAAGAGCCTTATGTTGAAGTTGTTTTTGTTAGTTGTCAGTTGTTTGAGTTGTAATGTGGCGGCGAAAGCTTCATTGCGTGTGGTTACCGAGTTGTCGCCGCCGCACCAAACCCTGGTGGCGGGGGAAGTAGCCGGGTTAAGTACCGAACTGGTACGGGCGACGTTAGCCAAAGCCGGTGTAACAGCGTTAATAGAGATATACCCGTGGGCCCGCTCTTTTCGTATTGCCCAAAGCCAACCTGATGTACTGATATATAATATGGCGCGTACCACAGAGCGTGAGTCACAGTTTCACTGGATAGGTACTGTTGCGGCTTATCAGTTGGGGTTTGTTGCGCTGAGTCATCGCAGTGATATCCGTATCAGCTCGTTAAAGGATGCCGCCGGCTATACCATAGCTGTGCAGCGGGATGATTTAGCGGCCAACTTTCTCATGAAAAACGGCTTTGAAACCGGCGTACAACTGGTGCTGGCGGCCGATATTGCCGAGTCCTGGCAGCTGTTGCTGAATGGTAAAGTAGACCTGGTGATTGACGATGCCGTAGCCTTAACTGCAATGGCTGAGGCATTGGGTGTACCGCGCAAGTACCTGCATTTTGTTTACGCTATACCGGAACTGGCACAACACACCTGGCTGGCTGCCAGCCTGGAAACATCAGCGGAGTTGGTGAAGCGGCTGCAGCAAGCCCATAGCGAGGTAGCCGCCACGGAGCGCTATAAGCAGATAATGTCGTCCGGCTATCTTGAGTAAACTACTTTGTCAGGCTAAAAAAACGCCCGTTATTACGGGCGTTTTACATTGATTTACATCAGATTTTTTTGTATTTAATCCGGTGTGGCTCTAAGGCTTCAGCCCCATAAGTGGCTTTTAACCAAGCTTCATAATCTGAGTAGTTACCCTCAAAGAAATTCACTTTGCCTTCATCGCGGTAATCCAGAATGTGAGTGGCGATGCGGTCAAGGAACCAGCGGTCATGCGAGATAACCATGGCACAGCCAGGGAAATCAAGCAGAGCATTTTCCAGCGCCCGCAGCGTTTCTACATCGAGATCGTTGGTGGGCTCATCCAGTAATAACATATTACCGCCGGCTTTGAGCAGGGCGGCTAAATGTACGCGGTTACGTTCACCACCGGATAACTCGCCGATAAACTTCTGCTGATCATTGCCTTTAAAGTTAAAGCGGCCAACATAAGCGCGGCTTGGGATCTGGAAGTTACCGATTTGCAGCATATCCTGACCGTTGGAAATTTCCTGCCAGACAGTGTTTTTCGGGTTCATACTGTCGCGGAACTGATCCACACTGGCCAGCTGCACGGTGTCACCAACGCTGATATCACCCGAGTCAGCTTGCTCTGCGCCACTGATCATTTTAAACAGCGTGGATTTACCGGCGCCGTTCGGGCCGATAATACCCACGATGGCACCTTTGGGAATACTGAAGCTTAGATCATCAATCAGCAAGCGGTCGCCAAAGGACTTACGCAGGTGATTAACTTCCAGCACTTTGTCACCCAGGCGTGGCCCCGGCGGAATAAACAGCTCGTTGGTCTCGTTACGCTTTTGAAATTCCTGGCTTTGCAGCTCTTCAAACCGTGCCATCCGCGCCTTACTCTTGGCATGGCGGCCTTTGGGGTTAGTGCGCACCCACTCCAATTCCTGCTTAATAGAGCGCTGGCGGGCATTTTCAGCTTTTTCTTCCTGTTGTAGACGGGCATCTTTTTGCTCCAGCCAACTGGAGTAATTGCCTTCCCACGGAATACCGTAGCCACGGTCCAGCTCTAAAATCCAGCCGGCAACATTGTCGAGGAAATAACGGTCGTGGGTAATGGCTACCACGGTACCCGGGTAATCGTGCAGGAAGCGCTCCAGCCAGGCGACAGATTCGGCGTCCAGGTGGTTAGTCGGTTCGTCCAGCAGCAGCATGTCCGGCCGTTCCAGCAATAAGCGGCAAATAGCCACGCGACGGCGTTCACCACCGGACAGGTGCTCAATTTTGGCATCCCATGGCGGCAGGCGCAGTGCATCTGCGGCGCGTTCGAGGGTGTTGTCCAGGTTATGGCCTTCTTTGGCCTGAATTAACGCTTCCAGTTCGCCTTGTTCACGGGCTAAGGCATCAAAGTCGGCGTTCTCTTCGGCATAGGCTGCGTACACTTCATCTAACCGCGTCAGGGCGTTTTTTACGTCGCTGAGCGCTTCTTCGACAATTTCCCGTACTGTTTTAGCCGGGTCTAATTGCGGCTCTTGCGGCAAATAACCAATTTTGGTGCCGGCCAACGGTTTGGCTTCGCCTTCAAACTCGGTATCAACACCGGCCATAATGCGCAGCAGGGTAGATTTACCTGAACCGTTTAAACCCAGTACGCCTATTTTAGCGCCCGGGAAAAAGGATAACGAAATGTCTTTTAAAATAGTGCGTTTAGGTGGAACCACCTTAGAAACGCGAAGCATAGAATAGATATATTGAGCCATAATCGGGCGCTTATCCTTAACTGAAACAATGCCGCAGATTGTACGTTATTTTTCGTCGCCAGGGAAAGCCAGGCGCCCGGTAAACAAGATAAAACTCGCTTTTACGCCGTGCTTTCTGGTCTAATAGCAACCAATTCCTTTACCTGTGGTGGAAAGTAAATATGAGTCAATTTGCACAAGATCCGAATTTTCAGCGTTTCGTTGAAGAAGCCAAAACCAATGGCGTAGTTTATGTATTAGCCGAAGGTGAAGACTTACTGGTAGTTGAGTCAGTTGAATTTGAAGAAACCGACGTTATGCCGTTCTGGTCTGACGAAGCGGCGGCCAAAGCGCATTGCTCAGAAGAGTGGGCGGTATATAAGCCGGAAGCTATTGCACTGGATGTATTTTGCGACGGTTGGTTAAAAGAGATGTATGACGATGGTGTATTAATTGGCCTGAACTGGGACGAAAGTTTGAATGGCCCTGAAGTGGAACCACGCGAATTGTTAGAAGCCCTGTCTTTGGTGCAATAAGCTGTGTTGGCCGGGCGTAGCATGCTGCAAAGGCATATAGTGCAGCAGCAACGTCATAAAAATGGCAAAAAACTGACTTTATCCGTAAACTAGCGGCTAAGGCGGCACGTACTAGTGTTATCACAGCCGGTTTGGAATTAGTTATGTTATCAGAAGAAGCAATATTGGTACGCAGTGCGTTGGAAGCGCGTGGGTTGGAAACGCCTATGCTGGACAACGGTTTGTCGCGCGACCAGAAGTACAACAAGATAAGCAGCCTGATGAGTGAAGTGGTCAGCACTTTGGGGCTGGACTTGAGCGATGACAGTTTAAGTGAAACGCCGCACCGCATTGCAAAAATGTATGTCGACGAGATTTTCGGCGGTCTGAACTATACCAATTTCCCCAAAATTGCACTGATTGACAATAAAATGCAGGTGCAGGAAATGGTAAAAGTAAAAGATATAAGCTTTACCAGCACTTGTGAGCACCACTTTGTCACTATTGATGGCTACGCCACTGTGGCTTATATCCCGGAAAAACGCATTATAGGTTTATCTAAAATTAACCGCATAGTGCGCTTTTTTGCTCAGCGGCCGCAGGTACAGGAACGTTTAACACAACAGGTACTGGTTGCCATGCAAACCTTGCTGCAAACCGACAATGTTGCGGTGACGATGGAAGCGGTGCACTACTGCGTAAAATCGCGTGGTGTAATGGACGTAAACTCCAAAACCCAAACCACGGCTTTGGGTGGCATCTTTAAAAACGATGGCCGTACCCGCGCCGAGTTTCTTGCCCGTTATTAATGCTTTAGCTGTACGCTGAATAAGGCGCCTGATGGCGCCTTTTTTTATGGCTGAATAGCAGGTTTAGTTGCAAATGCGAATTGTTATCAGTATTATGCCGGTCAGGTTTTTTGTGGGTTGAGTGGTAATGACTGAGTTTCGGCGCGGGCCTGCGCTAAATAAATTAATGCGTGTGATCCACAGCTACAGCTCGATGTTGGTGCTGGTATTGTTGCTGTTTTTTGCCATTACCGGCATTACATTGAATCATCCGGACCTGCTTTACAGCAAAGCCGGACAGCTTAGCTCGCAGCAGGTACTGAGTTTACCCGAGCCACTGCGCTACAGCAGTTTGCCCGAATCTGAACCACAGCAGGCACAAATCGCTGCGCAGTTTCGTGACTGGCTAAGCACTGAACATCAGGTTAAGGCGTCAGTGTTCAGCTATATGTTTGAACCGGATGACATGGTGCTGGAGCTGGATTTTAAGCGCCCGGCCGGTTATGCCACCGCCATTGTCGATTTCTCCGCCAACACCGCAGAGCTGGAGCTGGAATTTAACGGTTACCTGGCACTGCTGAATGATTTGCATAAAGGCCGTAATGCCGGCACCAGCTGGATAGTGCTGATTGATGTAACGGCGGTAGCCTGCATTATTTTTGCCCTGACCGGGTTTTGGTTGATTTTAAAGCAGCCATCAAGGCGCAGCATGGGCAATAGTCTGGCCATGTTGGGTATTTTTATCAGCTTGTTTGCTTATATTTTGTCGTTGCATTAGCGCCGGTGACGGCGCGTTAACAGAGGAACCACTATGAAGTTAACCTGGGCGTTGTTAGTCGTTTGTGCCACTGCAGTGTGCTGGCACAGTGCGGCAACCGCAGCACAAAGTAACATTAAACTGGAATTGCCGGCCATAGAAACCAGCCAGTATCACCGGCCTTATGTGGCGGTATGGGTGGAAAATGCACAACAACAACCGGTAAAGCTGATTGCGCTGTGGGTAGAAAAACCGGACTGGTTAAAAGATTTACGCCGCTTTTGGCGCAAAATCGGCCGCAGTAATACCGCCCTGGTTGATGCAGTCAGCGGTGCCACGCAAAAGCCCGGCAGCTATACGCTGCAATGGGACGCTAAGGATGACAGCGGCGCAGCGCTAAGTGCAGGCCGCTACACACTTTTTGTTGAGGCTGCACGTGAGCAAGGCGGGCGCAGTCTGGTCAAGCATGAATTTAACCTGCCAGCACAAGGCGCCGTTATTGACATAGCGGCAGAGGGTGAATTAGGTGCTGTTAAAGCCACTATTCGTTAAGCGCGGTTACACCGCATTCAGAGTTTAAAAAGGACGCTTCACTATGATAAAAACAGCCGCAGTTTTACTATCTACCTTATTGGTTAGCAGCAGTATCAGTGCTCACACCTTATGGCTGGTGCCAAGCCATTACGTATTGTCGAAGCATGACAGCTGGGTAAGCGTGGATGCCTCTGCCGCCAATATGACCTTTGTACCGGATAAAGGCATTGGTTTAACCAGCCTGAAACTGTATTTGCCGGATGGTAAAGTGCAGGATGTGACTTCAGTGTATCAGGGCAAGCGTAAATCGATGGCAGATGTACAACTGGCCGGTGATGGTACTTACAAGCTGGAAATGGCTAACCCGCTGCGCTTTTTTACCAGTTATGAGCTAAACGGTGAGCGTAAACGGCTGATGGCCAATAAGCAGGAGCGCACGGCGCAACTGCCTGCAGGCGCCACCAAGGTAGAAACCACACAGATGCGCAGCCGCAACTTTGCTTATATTACGGTAAACAGCCCAACCGATACGGTAGTAAAACTGCAGGGGGCCGGGCTTGAGATCAGCAGCAATCTGCATCCGGCCGATGTGGTAGCCGAAGAAAGCCTGGAGTTAGTGTTTAACCTGGATGGTAAACCCCGCGCCGGCGTAAAAGGTGTGTTGTCGTATGAGGGCGAGCTGTACCGCAACGATGCCGGCCGGGTTGAGTTTGAAACCGGCGCTGATGGCCGTTTTAGTTTTACGCCACAAACCGCAGGGCGTTATTTAGTGGAAGCCTCCTATGCTGCAGAGACGGCATCAACGCTGGCCGACAAGGTACGCGAGTCCGTCACTTATACCTTTGAAGTAGCGCTGCCTTAACGCAAAACGGCGTCAAACTAACAAAGCCAGCCAAATTCAATAGGCTGGCTTTGTGCTATTTGTTACACTGCCGGCCATCTTTTCAGGCGTTAGCAGGACCGGGTAATGCGCATTTTTGCCGATGAAAACATGCCGTTGGTGCAACAATTCTTTAGTCAATTTGGTGAGGTTACGCTGTTCGACGGCCGCAATGTCAGCGCGGCGCAATTGCAGAATGCTGACATTTTATTAGTGCGCTCGGTGACTAATGTGAATGCGCAGCTGTTGCAAAACAACACCAGGCTGCGGTTTGTCGGTACCGCCACTATTGGCATGGACCATATTGACCAGAGTTATCTGGCTGCGCGCAATGTCGCCTTTTCCAGTGCGCCCGGTTGCAATGCGCAGTCGGTGGTGGAGTATGTGCTAAGCAGTTTGTGGTGCTTAGCGGATAAATATCAGTGGCAGTTAGCGCAGAAAACCGTAGGTATAGTCGGCGTTGGTAACATCGGCAGCCGGTTGGCCAGGGCGCTGCAGGCGCTGAATATTCGTGTGTTGCTGTGTGATCCGGTGCGCGCACGTCACGAAGCCGGTTTTAGCCATACCGATTTTACCGCGCTTTGCCAACAAGCCGATATTATCAGCTTTCATACCCCGCTGATTAGCAGCGGCAGCGACGCTACCAAACACTTACTGAATGCGCAGAACTTAGCGCTGTTAAAGCCGGATTGTGCGCTGATTAATGCCTCGCGTGGCGCGGTGATAGATAACCAGGCCTTGCTGCAGGACCTGAGCACCGCCGCTCAGCGCCGTGCCGTGGTGTTGGATGTATGGGAAAATGAGCCCGACATTCTTACTGCACTGCTGCCTTATGTTGATATTGCTACCGCACACATTGCTGGCCATAGTATCGAAGGCAAAGCCCGCGGTACCGAAATGCTGTATCAGCGCTGCGCCGCCTTACTGCAACAGCCACTACAACAACAGCTACAGCAGTTATTACCGGTACCAGCGATGGAAAAACTGCAAATTAGTGCAAATTTTGGGCTTCCGGATGTCCAAAACTTAGCAAGACTGTTATATGATGTGCGGCGTGACGATGCCATACTGCGGCATTATTTGCACAGCAAGGGCTTTGACTGGCTTCGCAAGTCATACCCGCCGCGGCGCGAATTCAGCTCGTTACAACTGTGTGGCAAGGTCATTCCGGACTTTTTGCCGCAATTAGGTTTTAGCCTCGCACAATAACAAGAGGAACTGTCATGGCTTCGCAATATAATGTTGCCGTTTTGGGTGCAACAGGTTTGGTAGGACAACATTTAATTGAAATTCTGGAACAGCGTGATTTCCCGGTCGGGCAGCTGTTTCCTTTGGCCAGCAGCCGTTCTGCCGGCGGTACCGTGACATTTAAAGGCAAGAAAATTAAGGTTATTGACGCCGAAACCTTCGATTGGTCACAAGCGCAAATTGGCCTGTTCTCTGCCGGTGGCAGTGTATCGGCCATTTATGCCCCTAAAGCCGCTGATGCCGGCTGTGTGGTGATCGACAATACCTCGCATTATCGCTACGAGCCGGATATTCCGCTGGTGGTGCCGGAAGTAAATGCCCATGCCATTGCCGACTACCGCAACCGCAATATTATTGCTAACCCGAATTGCTCTACCATTCAGATGCTGGTGGCGTTAAAGCCTATTCATGATGCGGTGGGGATCAGCCGGATTAATGTCGCGACCTATCAGTCGGTCAGCGGTGCCGGTCAGGATGCGGTAGAAGCGCTGGCCCATGAAGCAGCACAGCTGATGAACGGCCGGCCGATAGAGAAAGAAGGCCGGTTTGCCCGGCAGATTGCGTTTAATGTTATTCCGCAAATTGATGTGTTTATGGACAACGGCTACACCAAAGAAGAAATGAAAATGCACTGGGAGACGCAGAAGATTTTCGGCGACGACAGCATTTCTGTTAACGCTACTGCTGTGCGGGTGCCGGTGTTTTTCGGCCATGCCGAAGCGGTGCATATTGAAACCCGGATGCCTATCAGCGTAGAGCAGGTAAAAGCGCTGCTGGCCGACGCGCCAGGCGTAGTGTTGCTGGAAAACAATGCCGATTTCCCTACCCAGGTGTGCAGTGCCGCCGGTAAAGATGAGGTGTTTGTTGGCCGGATCCGCCAGGACTTATCGCACGAAAACGGCATTAACCTGTGGGTAGTGGCAGATAATATCCGCAAAGGCGCGGCCACCAACAGCATCCAAATTGCTGAGCACTTGATCCGCGACTACCTGTAATTGACCCGTTTGTAATATCGCAGGGCTTCACTACGAAGCCTTTGCTTCCTCTGCAATGAACTTTCGATATATCAACAGCTTTTTTAAGTGCTGGTCAGAACTGCGTCTGTGCTTTATATTTTCACTAACGGTTTGCCTGTCATAGTTGGAACGTTGTTTGCAATACAACTAAAGCTTTTAGCAGAAGCTGCCGATTTCTTTATCTAAATACGCCGGACTTGGGGTAGGGACCATTAATGCCTTTGTTATTTGTTTTCATTGTTGCAGCGCTTGTCAATTTTTCGTCACCGGTATTGGCGCAGGAAGGCACTACCCAAATTCGTGGCCCGCGCAGTAGTGATGCGCCGCCACCGCCTTTAACTATAGGGCCGCTAAGCCCGTCTGATACGCTATGGCAAGTATCGGAGCGCATCAAGCCGGAAGGTAATATCAGCCTGTATCAGGTGATGTATGCGGTATATCTGAAAAATCCCGACGCCTTTATTGACGGTAACCTGAACCGCCTACGGCCGGGTTCAACACTCACACTACCCACCGAAGCTGAAATACAGCAGGTTGACCTTGCCATCGCCAGACGGAAATCTGAGCAGGACGATGTTATTTGGGCAGAGCGGCAAAAAGCTGCCGCTGCGCGCCGGGCAAATACCACAGTGGCAGCGGCAAAGCCGGATCCACAGTGGCAGGCCGAGCTGGAACGTATTGGCCGCCAGCAACGCGATGACTTAGACGGTTTACGCAGTCAGTTTGCCGATTCTATGCAGCTGATTGAAAGCATCGCCGATGAGAATTTACAGTTGAAAACCAGCCTGAGTCGCGTGCAGCAAGAGTTGGAACTGATTAAAGCGCAGCTGGGTGAAGACAGCGAGTTACAGCAACAAATTGAGTTGCTGTTAACGCAACAGGCGGAACTGCTTAAGGCCCGCGCGGAAGAGGAAGCGCTGAAACTGCAACAGCAACAAAGCAGTAACTGGCAGCAATGGTTTAAAAATCCGTTGGCGTGGATATTGGCTGCTTGCATACCGGCATTGTTGATTTTATTCAGTATTTTGTTATGGGTAAAAAAGCGTGGCCGTCGTACGGAAGATGTTATTCAGGCCGCCACTACCGAAAAGGCGGTGGATCCCGGCTATCATTCGCCGTTGCCACCGCTGGATGAAAGCAATGACCTGGATGAGAGCCTGTTTGAAATAGACGACGCGCTGCTTGAAGATGCCTTTAATGATGGCAACGAATTTAATGACAGCACAGCCGTTGACGACGACATGTTGCAGTTTGATGATGGCTTGTCGTTTGAAGATGACAGCTTGTTGCCGGCGGTGGATGACAGCTTAGCTGACGATATTTTGTCAGAGCCGGATCTGGCTGACATCACAGCTACAAAGGACGACTTTGATGCGGATAATATTTTATCTGACACCGATTTATCCGCCTTGCTGGCCGCAGAGGATGATGATGACAGCATAGTTGAGCTGGCGGATGATACTCTAATTGCGGACTTAAGCGATGAGCCGGGTGACGGGCTAAATGAAGCACAAGCGGAAGTTGTAACAGACAGCGTTGATGACGATGATATGTCTGCTTTTGATGAAGTGGATATCGACGAGCTGATTGAAGAGATCGATTTTGACGCTGAAGATGTGCTGCCGGACGAGGATGCGCAAGTCGCAGCAGAGCAGCGGCTTGCGCCGGCAACGGCTGCAACCCAACAGGAACAGCAATTGGCTGAGTCTATGGCGGCAGTGGAAGAAAGCACTCCGGCACAAGCTTACAGCTTTGACAGCTCGGAGTTGGATGAATTTGCCGAAAGCCTGGTAAATGATGGCGCCGGCGATGCAGAACAAACGGCGGTTGATACTGATAGCGACGATGATGATGCCGCGCTGTTAAGTGCTGAACTGACAGAATTATTAGAGCAGGTGGAAGACAGCCGGCCGGCAGTTGCGCCGGCTGAGCCAGAGCCAGAGCCAGAGCATCAGGTAGCTGGGCAACAGGATGTCGAGCAGTTGCAGGAGAACGAACTGCAACAAGATGAACTGTTGGCTCAGGACATGTTATTGCAGGACGATGAGCCAAACGCCGACACGGATATTGAAGACAGCACCCTGGCGGCGCTGGATTTAACCGCGACAGAGGATGACTCTGTTGTCAGGCCGGGCGAGGCGGCGCTATCGGTGGAAAATCCCAGCAAAATTTTGCCGGAATATCCGCAACTGGAGCTGACCGACGATGACCTGCTAAGCGATCTTGAGCTGTTGCCGGCAGACGATGAGGCTGTTACTGATACTGCAACAGCGGCACAGGATGAGATACCGGAGATAGAGCTGGACCCGTTGCCGGATGCACAGTTTGATTCTTTAATGTCAGAGCTCGAAGCTATGGCGGATGTTATAGAATCGGATGATGCCGGTGCAGTGCAGGATGACGACGCTGCGCTGCTGGTGGACGATTTAACTGCAGCGCAACAAGACTCCGGCAGTGATTTTAATTTCGCTGAAGATGATTTTGTGGAAATAGATAAGCTGCTGGCCGATGCCGGACAGCAGGAGCAGGACACCCAGCGTTTTGACAAGCTGAATGTCGATGTGGGCCTGAATGATTATGCCGCTATTATCGGTGAACATGAGCAACGTGATGTGGACACTGAAGATAACGGTTATGCCGCCAAGCTGGATTTGGTCCGCGCCTATATTGAGATTGATGATCGGGAAAGTGCTGATTTGCTGCTGGACGAAATACTGGCATCAGACGTGCCGGACAACATTAAAGCCGAAGCGCAGAAACTGAAACAGGAAGATTAACGCCGGACACTGCATAAACACAGCGCTTGCGGTATAATCGCCGCCGTTTATTAACTGGGGGTGGCATGCGCATAGCACTGGGTATTGAATACGACGGGTCGGAATTTTACGGTTGGCAGCGTCAGCGTGAAGTAAACAGCGTACAGCAAGAGCTGGAGATTGCTTTGTCTTCGGTGGCCAATCAACCGATAGAGCTCAGTTGTGCCGGCCGCACGGATGCCGGCGTACATGCAACCGGCCAGGTAGTACATTTTGATACCAGCGCCATGCGGGACAGCAAAGCCTGGGTTATGGGCACTAACAGCCGCTTACCCGATACGGTTGCCGTGCGCTGGGCGCAACCGGTTGCAGACGATTTTCATGCCCGCTTCAGTGCCACCGCCAGGCGCTATCGTTACATTATTTATAACCATAAGTACCGCCCGGCTATTTTACGTGCCGGCTTAAGCCATTATCACCAGACGCTGGATATTGACCTGATGCAGCAGGCTGCGCCTTACCTGCTGGGTGAGCAGGATTTCAGCTCATTTCGGGCCATGCAATGCCAGTCGCATACGCCATTTCGTAATGTGCACCATCTGACTATCGAACGCCGCGGTGACTTTATTGTACTGGATATTAAAGCCAATGCGTTTTTGCATCATATGGTGCGCAATATTACCGGCAGCTTATTGGAAGTAGGCATGAAGAACCGCCCGCCACAGTGGATCGGCGAATTACTGGCAGCAAAAGATCGTAATCTGGCGGCGGCTACCGCTAAACCCGGTGGTTTATATCTGGTCGATGTCGACTATCCGGCGCGTTTCGGCATACCCAAAGTTGCGCCCGGGCCATTGTTTCTGCCAGGCTAAGCACGGTAGCAGGCGGCACTACTAAGACCAGTTTTCTGTATTCGGCGCTGTAGGTTTTGTGCTTTAATAGCGCCGGTTTACTGAATTTCGGCGTTTTTTAACGTTTTTACGGCCTGGCGTAGTCGCAGAGTCGTTAGCTATAGGACATATTTATGAGTTGGTTAGAAAAGATCCTGCCCAGAACATCCTCTTCTTCCGCGCGTCGAAATATCCCGGAAGGTGTCTGGACCAAATGCACGTCATGCGATGCTGTGTTATATAAAGCTGATTTAGACCGTAATTTAGGCGTATGCCCCAAATGTGATCATCATATGCGGGTGTCGGCGCGTGCCAGGTTAACCGGCTTCCTTGATACCGGTAATACTAAAGAATTGGCAGCAGAGCTGGAGCCGCAAGATTTACTGAAATTTAAAGACAGTAAACGCTACAAAGACCGCATTGTGGCGGCGCAAAAAGCCACCAATGAAAAAGATGCCATGGTCGTTATGCACGGTACTTTAAAAGGTATGCCAATAGTGGCGGCGTCGTTTGAATTCGAGTTTATGGGCGGCTCTATGGCCTCTGTAGTAGGGGCGAAATTTGTTGCCGGCGTTGAACACGCATTAAAGCACAAAGTGCCTTTTGTCTGTTTTTCTGCCAGCGGCGGCGCACGGATGCAGGAAGCGCTGTTTTCACTGATGCAAATGGCCAAAACCAGCGCGGCATTAGCGAAAATGAGCGAAGCCGGCCTGCCGTATATTTCTGTGCTGACCGACCCGACCATGGGCGGGGTATCAGCCAGTTTGGCGATGTTAGGTGATGTGAATATCGGTGAGCCTAAAGCCTTAATCGGTTTTGCCGGCCCGCGGGTTATTGAACAAACCGTGCGGGAAAAGTTACCGGAAGGCTTCCAGCGCAGTGAATTCTTACTGGAACACGGCGCCATTGATATGATTGTTGACCGGCGCAAAATGCGCGATACAATTGCGCGATTAGTCGCTAAGTTTATGCAGCTGCCTGCTCCGGTGTCGGAGCACGACGCCGCTTAAGGGTTTATGTCAACTGCAATACTGAACAGCCAATCGTGCCATAGTCTGGCCGATTGGCTTTGTTATATCGAACAAAGCCATCCTATCCATCAGATTGAACTTGGTTTGGAGCGCGTGCTTGGCGTAGCGCAACAGGCTGACTTACATCAATTGCCGGGCAAGACCATTCTGATTGGCGGCACCAATGGTAAAGGCACTACAGCACGCTGTCTGGAACAATTATTGCTGGCGCAGGGCTTTAGCGTTGGTGTCTACAGTTCACCGCATTTGCTGCGCTTTAATGAGCGTTTACGGCTTAACGGCAGCGATGTGGCTGACGCAGACTGGGTCAGTGCTTTTGCTTTTATTGAGCAGCTGCGTGGCGATACCGCGCTGACGTACTTTGAATTCACTACCCTGGTAGCTTTTCGCTTGTTGCAGCAGCATCAGGTGGATTTTTGCCTGATAGAGGTTGGCTTGGGCGGGCGGCTGGATGCCACTAATATTGTAACGCCTGCTGTCAGTGTTATTACCACTGTCGATTTGGATCATCAGGATTGGCTGGGTAACGACAGAGAAACGATTGGCCGTGAAAAAGCCGGCATTTTCCGCAGTGGCGGCACTGCAGTAATAGGTGAGTTAGACCCGCCGCAGTCCGTATTGCAGCACAGTGCCGCCTTAAAGTGCCACAGCGTGGTAGTGCAGCGGGATTATCATTACAGCGAGCAGGCAGACAGCTGGCAATGGCACAGTGCCGGTGTAGCCTATACCGCCTTGCCGTTACCGGCGATGCCGGTGCAAAATGCGGCCTGCGCGCTGGCCGTATTGCAGCAACTGGCATTGTTGCCAACGCCGCAGCAATTAGCCGCGGTATTAACCGGTCTGACCCTGCCGGGGCGCATGCAATGGCTGCAACAGCAGCCGGCGATTATTGTTGATGTGGCACATAATCCGCAATCGGCGCGCTACCTGGCACAGCAACTTCGCCGGTTAAAACCGCGCTTTGGTCGCGTACTGGCGCTAAGCGGCATGTTAAAAGATAAGGATATTCAACAAACTCTGTTACCCTTGACGACATTGTTTGATCAATGGCATCTTGTAAGCCTTGGCGGCGCCCGTGGTGCCAATGCCTCGCAATTGGCAGAACAGCTGCCGCAGGGTACAGCCAATGTGGTATTACATGAGGACGTGCTAAGCGCTTATCAGGCGGTTAGTGCAAGGTTACAGCCAGATGAATTATTGGTCGTGTTTGGTTCGTTTTTCACTGTGTCTGCTGTGTTGGCAGACCATCAGGAGGCAAAGTGACACCCGCATTTAAACATCGTTTACTGGGTACAGTGATACTGGTGCTGGCCGGTATTATCTTCCTGCCGGACTTGCTGGATGGTGAAAAGCAGGTGGTAAAAGATGATTTTAAGGTGATCCCCGCGCGCCCTGAGTTTAAAGGTGTGCAACAACAAGTGACCAACAGCGATGCTCTTGAGCAGGTTCGTACTGAAGTGACGCCAGCTGTTGTTGACGAACAACCGGTTGATGTTGCCACAGCAGACAAACCCTTACCGTCGCAGCAGTACACTCAAGTTACAGCGCCGGTAAACAGGCCGGCAGCAACTAAACCGGCCAATGTGGCGCTTGATCAGGCGGCTTGGGTGGTGCGGGTAGGCAGTTTTAGTAAAGCCGAAAATGCCAATGCCTTAGTGGCTAAATTGCGCAAGGCCGGTTTTACTACCTTTACCCGAAATATTACCAACTCTCAGGGCGTGAGGCTTACCAGCGTGCTGGTAGGGCCTGAGCTTAGAAAAGAGCGGCTGGAGCAGCAGTTACCCAAATTACAACAGTTGACCGGTATCGAGCGTCTGAATGTAATGAGTTATCAGCCGACCGAAAATAATTAGCCAAGCAGTCACTCAGTTTGGTAGAATGCGCGCCGTCATCAAACAACCTTTGGTAGCAAATGGTCTGGGTTGATTTTGCCATTATGGCAATCATAGCGTTATCGGCTGTTATCAGCCTGGTCAGAGGCTTTGTTAAAGAAGCCATTTCACTGGCCGTTTGGATCCTGGCCTTCTTTATCGCCAGCCAATATTATCCGCATTTAGCAGGTTTATTTACCTCGATGCAGGACGAAACCCTGCGTAATGCTTCTGCCATTGCCATCTTATTTATCAGCAGCCTGATCCTTGGCGCTTTAGTTAATTTTCTTATCGGTAAACTGGTGCAATCAACCGGCTTATCCGGCACCGATCGCGTGTTGGGGCTGGTGTTTGGTGCCTTACGCGGCGTGTTGGTGGTGAGTGCCGTGCTGTTTTTCACTGATGCCTTTACCCCGGTTTCAAGCACCGGCTGGTGGCAAAACTCAGTATTAATCCCCGAATTTGGTTTTATCATTGAATGGTTCTTCGAGTATTTGCAGCACCATTCCGGTTTTATGCAAAAGCCCTAGCGTTGGCGAGGAAAAAATCCATGTGTGGTATTGTTGGTATTGTTGGAAAATATCCGGTTAATCAGGCACTGTACGATGGTTTAACAGTGTTGCAGCATCGCGGCCAGGATGCGGCGGGTATTGTTACCGTGGATAACAACACGCTGCGTTTGCGTAAGGCTAACGGCCTGGTAAAAGACGTATTCGAAGCCCGGCATATGGAACGTTTGGCCGGTACTATGGGTATTGGCCATGTGCGTTATCCTACGGCGGGTTCATCCAGTACCGCTGAAGCACAGCCGTTCTATGTCAACAGCCCGTTTGGTATTGCCTTGGCGCACAACGGCAACCTGACCAATTCACACATTTTAAAAGAAGAAATATTCCGTGTCGCACGTCGTCACGTTAATACGACTTCTGATTCTGAAGTATTACTAAACGTATTGGCGCATGAGCTGCACAACAGCGGTGTGATGGAGCTGCAGGCTGAGCATATCTTCCGCGCCGTGGCCAATGTGCACCGCAAAGTAAAAGGCGGTTATGCCGTAGTCGCCTTAATTATCGGCCATGGTTTACTGGCATTTCGCGACCCTAACGGCATTCGTCCGTTGGTAATGGGCAAACGTGAAACTAAGTTGGGTACCGAGTATATGGTGGCCTCCGAGAGCGTGGCGCTGGATGCTGACGGCTTTACCGTACTGCGCGATGTGTCACCCGGTGAAGCAGTGTATATTACCGCAGACGGTGAGCTGCATAGCTTCCAATGTGCCGAAAACCCCAGTTACACACCGTGTATTTTTGAGTATGTGTACTTTGCCCGGCCGGATTCCACCATCGACAATATTTCCGTGTATGCCTCACGCGTAGCTATGGGCACTATGCTGGGACAAAAAATTAAGCGTGAATGGGCCAACCTGGATATCGATGTGGTTATTCCGATCCCGGAAACCAGCAACGACGCAGCTTTGCAAATCGCCACTGTGTTGGGTTTACCGTATCGGCAGGGCTATGTGAAGAACCGCTACATCGGCCGTACCTTTATTATGCCTGGCCAGGAAGCGCGGAAAAAATCGGTTAAGCGTAAGCTCAACGCCATTAAGCAGGAATTTAAAGATAAAAACGTGCTGTTGGTGGATGACTCTATAGTACGCGGCACCACATCACAGCAAATTATTGATATGGCACGTGAAGCCGGTGCGAAAAAAGTGTACTTCGCTTCTGCGGCACCGGAAATTCGTTTCCCTAATGTGTATGGTATTGATATGCCATCAGCCAATGAGCTGATCGCGCATGGCCATGATGTTGACAGTATTTGTGACATTATCGGCGCCGATGGCCTGATATTCCAATCTCTGCCGGATTTGATCGAAGCAGTGCGGATGGAAAATCCGGAAATTAAACGCTTTGAAACCTCAGTGTTCGACGGCAATTACGTCACCAACGACATTGACCAGGATTACCTGAACCGGCTGGACCAAATGCGCAGCGACGGCGCCAAAGCAAAATCCGGCGCGGCCATGGCAACCAATCTGGAAACCTATAACGAAGGTTAAACTGCTGCAACAGCTACAAAACCAAAAGGGAGCCTCAGGCTCCCTTTTTTGCACTTGCTACAACCAGTTAATGGGTAAACATCGGGCCGAAGCCGGAGCTCCATAAAATAGCGGTGGCAGTCATAATACATACCAGCAAAATTAAGCCACAGGTGACAACAGAGCTGGCGTAAATAAAGCCGCGCTCTTCCGGAATATGCATCAGTATCGGCACGCCAACATATAACAGGTATACCGAATACGCCAGGCCCACCAGGCCGACAGTCATCACTACCCACAACTCCGGGTACAAACCGGCAAAACCAACCATAAACAACGGCGTAGAGGTATAAGCCGCCAATTCTAAGGTTTGGGTGTAGGTAGGTTCGGCGCCAAAGGTATGCGCCATCCAATGTGCCAACAGCGCCAGCGCGAACACGCCGCCAATTAAGGCAATATACATGGCTATAGATAACATCAGCGCGCTGTCATGGGTAAGCATAATGCGGTCACCCACACCTATGCTCCAACCCAAATGCACGGCAGAATAGTAGGCACATACTGCCGGGATCAATGCCACCAGCAAAATGTGGATCAGGCTGTAACGAAAACTTTCATGTCTTGCATCTATCGTATGCCACTCTTCTTTCGGGTGCGCATACAGTCCCCATAAGTGATTCAATATCATAATTATTATCCTTGTCACTACGTCTGCACAACTTTAGCTATCTTTGATAGCCGTTGTATCAGTTATGGCCAATATAATGCACTTCGTCAAGCATATTGTTTGAAATTTGACCGGCGTTTTATTGTGCTTACTCAGCAGCTTGGTGTCAGCAGTGCTATTGGCTATAATACGCGCCGGTTTTAATAACAGAAGTACAGCCATGCTAAGCGCTGAGATCAGTCAATTACTGGGCCCGGTACAACAGTTTTTACAGTGCGATACCCCTGCACAGTGGTTAAATATGGCGGCAAGGCCGGAACATTTAGCCGTGTTGCTGCAGGACCATATGATCTGTGAATTAAAGGCCGCGCAATCGGCAATGTACCTGATCCGCCGCTATGCCGCCGATGAACAAAGCGGCGACGCCTTGCTGCAATGGCTGAAACCCTATGAAGACTTTACCTATCGCCAGCAGGGCGATTGGCAAGCATTGGCAGGGCTTAGCCTGAAAAAATCCATGTTGGCCAAAGGTAGCAGCCCGCACGCACAAGAGTTGATAGATAAAATGGTGTTGCTGATCAAAGAAGAGCTGCATCATTTTTATCAGGTACTGGAAGTAATGGCAAAACACGGCATTCAGTATGAGAAAATCAGCTCCAGCCGCTATGCCAAAGGCCTGCTGCGCCATGTGCGCACTTATGAACCGGCAGCGATGGTGGATAAACTGATTTGCGGCGCTTATATCGAAGCCCGCTCCTGTGAGCGCTTTGCTAAATTAGCGCCGTCTTTACCGGGCGATATTGCTGAATTTTATATCTCGTTGCTGCGCTCTGAAGCACGGCATTACCAGGATTACCTGACGCTGGCGACAGAAATCGCGGCTGAGGATATCAGTGCGCGTATCGCGTTTTTTGGCCAGGTGGAAGCAGAGTTAATTTTATCGCCGGACAGCGATTTTAAGTTTCACAGCGGCGTACCGGTTACCGCATAAAAAACACCACCCAACCGGGTGGTGTCTGCGTTTTAGCGTTGGTTATTGCGCTGACTTCTGCGCCCGCTGATGCACCAGGCGGTACAGGGCCGGCAGCAGCAACAAGGTCAGCAGGGTAGCGGACATAATACCGCCGATTACCACTGTGGCCAGCGGCCGCTGTACTTCGGCGCCGGTACCGCTGTTAAACGCCATCGGCACAAAACCGAGGCTGGCTACCAGTGCTGTCATTAATACCGGCCGTAAACGCTGCAGCGCACCTTGCTCAATTGCCGCCAACAGCGCAATGCCCTGGCTGCGCAGTTGCGTAATCATCGCCAGCATTACCACACCGTTAAGTACGGCGATACCGGATAAGGCAATAAAGCCGACCGCGGCGGATATCGACAATGACATATCGCGCAGCAACAGTGCCGCCACACCGCCGGTTAATGCCAGCGGTACGCCGCTAAATACCACTAAAGCATCTTTGGCTGAGTTAAGCGCACTGAACAGCAGGCCAAAAATCATGAGTAAGGTTAGTGGCACCACCCACATTAAGCGGTTTGTCGCCGATTGCAGTTGCTCAAAGGTGCCGCCATAACCCAGCCAGTAACCGGCCGGCAACTCAAGTTTATCTGTCATCAGCTGCCTGGTTTCGTTGATAAAACTGCCAAGGTCGCGCCCTGAGACATTGGCGCTGACGACGATATTACGTTTAGCACTTTCGCGGTTTATCTGATTAGGAGCCTCAATCTCGTTAAAGTGAGCGACTTCACCCAGCGGCACATAGGTAAGCTCATTACCGCTTGTGCCGGATATACCCGGTAGTGCCAGTGGCAGACGTTTTAACTGCTGAGGGTCGCTTCTGAGGCTCTCATCGGCTCTGATGATCAGCTCAAACGCTTTATCGCCCTCGTAAATAAGCCCGGCGCGGATGCCGCCAACCATGGTTTGGATGCTGTGTTGCACGCTTGCGACATCGATACCCAAAAGTGCCAGATGCTCACGGTCCGGTTCAATTGACAACATCGGTAACCCTGTGGCTTGTTCCATGCGCACATCCACTGCACCGGGTACTGTCGCCAGTAGTGTAGTAGCGGCTTCGGCAAGCCTTGCCAATTCAGTTAAATCATCGCCGTAAATTCGCAGCGCCACATCACTGCGTACCCCGGCTATCAGCTCGTTAAAGCGCATTTCTATCGGCTGGGTAAACTCGTAGTTATTTCCCGGTAAGGCTTCAACGCTACTGCGCAGTAATGCCACAAAATCTGCTTTGCTCATTCCCGGATTAGGCCACTGCGATTGCGGTTTTAGTATCACAAAGGTATCGGCGACATTAGGTGGCATTGGGTCGGTGGCAATTTCGGCCGTACCCAGCTTGCTAAATACCCGTTCTACCTGGGGCAGGGCTACAATTTCACGCTCCAGCAGCAGTTGCATCTGTAGCGATTGGTTTAAGCCGGTACCCGGGATACGCAGCGCATGTAAGGCGACGTCACCTTCATCCAACTGCGGCATAAACTCACTGCCAAGCTTACTGCCTTGCCAGAATACCGCCGCCATCACCAACAGCGCCGCGCCGATAAAGAGCATGGAGTGGCGCAAGCTCTGCCGGAGTAAGACCGAATAGCCACGTTTTAATATGTGCATCAGGGGTGAGTCTTGCTCCTTCACTCTGCCACGAACAAAAATGGCAACCGCGGCGGGTACAAAGGTAATGGCTAACAGCACAGCACCAGCCAGGGCAGCAATAACGGTAAAGGCCATCGGATGAAACATTTTGCCTTCCACACCGCTTAAAGCAAAAATAGGCAGAAAAACCAGCATAATAATCAACACGCCAAATACGGCCGGGGTAAATACTTCCCGGGTGGCCTGATACACTTCACTTAAACGCTCATCAAGCGTTAATAGCCGGCCGGTTCGTTGTTGAGCTAAGCCTAAACGGCGCAGGCAGTTTTCTACTACGATTACGGCGCCATCGACCATTAAACCAAAGTCAATAGCTCCTAAGCTCATCAAATTGCCGCTGACTTTATTGATGGTCATTCCGCTTATAGCAAATAACATGCTTAGCGGAATAACCAGAGCCGTGATCAGCGCGGCGCGAATATTGCCAAGAAAAATAAACAACACCACTATGACTAATACGGCGCCTTCGAACAGGTTTTTTTGCACCGTAGCAATAGTTTTGTCGACCAACGTAGTGCGGTTATACACTGCCCGGGCGCTGACGCCCTGCGGCAATGAGCGATTTACCTCATTTAGCTTTTCTGCCACCGCTTGTGACACTGTGCGGCTGTTTTCACCCATCAGCATAAACACAGTGCCCAGCACCGTTTCTTCGCCGTTTAAGCTGGCCGCGCCGGTACGCAATTCTTTGCCTAAATAAATCTCAGCAACATCATGCAAGCGCACGGGACCATCATCGCGTTTGGCAATAATCAATGCGCTAATATCATCAAGGGTGCGCAATTGCCCTGGTGAGCGTATCAGCCACTGTTCACCGCGCTGTTCAATATAGCCGGCGCCAACATTGCTGTTGTTACGGGCAAGGGCAGTGGCAATATCGTCCAGTGTCAGTTTAAACGCCAGCAATCTGGCGGGGTCGGGCGCTACCTGGTACTGACGCTGGTAGCCACCGATGCTGTTTACTTCGGTAACACCTTTAACATTAACCAGTTGCGGCTTGACTACCCAATCCTGCAAGGTGCGCAGATCTTCAGGCGTATAAGCCATGCCATTGTCTTTTACTGCATCAGGCGCGGCGCTTAGGGTGTACATAAATATTTCACCCAGGCCGGTGGCAACAGGGCCAAGGGTTGGGTTGGTGTCTGCCGGTAAATCAGCCCTTACCGCTTGTAAGCGCTCTGATACTTGCTGGCGTGCCCAATAAATATCGGTGCCGTCATTAAACACTACCGTAACCTGTGACATGCCATAGCGTGACAGCGAGCGGCTGTATTGCAGTTTGGGTAAACCGGCCATGGCATTTTCAATAAGCACGGTTAGCCGTTGTTCTGCTTCCAGTGGCGAATAGCCGGGCGCCTCAGTATTAATTTGCACTTGCACATTAGTGATATCGGGCACCGCATCCATCGGCAGGCGCTGCGCGTTATATATACCAGCTACAACAAGCAGTAAGGTAAAGCCCAGCACCAGATAGCGACGCTCAAGGGCAAACTTTAACAGGGTATCAATCATAACGCCCTCCTAGTGATCATGGCTGGCGCCGGATTTAAGCACGTCAGCTTTAAGCACAAAGCTGTTGTCTGTGGCGTATTCCGTACCGGGTTTAAGGCCTGACGTTACTTCAATGTAATCATCATCTTCATGGCCAAATTGCAGCATACGTACTTCAAAGGTATTGCCATAACGGGCAAATACCACCGGCATATCGCGAAAGCGCTGAATGGCACTTTTTTTCACTGCCAGCGCGACCGGTATCTCCGCCGTTAGCACTTGCGCTTTAATATGCATGCCGGGACGCCAGTAACCACTGCGGTTGTCCAGCACCGCCCTTACCCGCGCGATATGGCCTTCGGTCATTTGCGGCGCGATGTAACTGATAGTACTGCCGACGCTTTCACCAGGGTGCAGGCTGGATACCGTAACCGGCATGCCGACACGCAATTTGCTGATATCGTCGGGAAATGCTGAAAGCTCGACATAGACTTCGCTGTAATCAACGATGCTAAATAACACCTCGTCGCGAATGAACTCCCCGCTGTTAAAGAAGCGTTCGGTAATGATGCCGTTTGCCGGAGACACTATGTCATACATTTTTAATGTCGCGGCATTGCTAACACGGGCTATGCGCTGGCCCTTACTGACGCTATCGCCTTGTTGTACTAATACTTCTGCAAGCGTGCCGGGATAGGGCGCTCTTACCTTAAAGCCGGCGGTAGGGGGAGTACTGATAACGCCGAACAAATGGGTTTTTTGGCTCAATACCTGCGCTGTGGCGATATCGGTACCAATGCCACTTAACGTTAATATCCTCTCGTTTAGTTCCACCCGACCTTCAAAGCTGTCGTAGTGCCAATGGTATTGTTCGCCCTGATAGCTGACGTCAATATCGACACTGTAAGAGTGCGGTTCAGCAATGCTGATATCCCCCACCAGATACTGTTGCTCCGGGGTAAAGCGGATATTGTCTTGCCGGCCATCCAGCCGCTGCAGTGTCACTTGAGCTTTTATGGCGCCGGGCGCTACCGCTTCGCCGTCAACATAGGCATATAAACGCATTTCCGGCGGTATACCTGTTTCGAAAATAGTCACTTCAAGCGCAAAATCAGCCTCCGTTAATAATTTGCCGCCATTAGGGCCTTGCGCTTCCTCAGTTGCATGTTCATCGCCATGCTGGTCATGATTGCCTCCGGCCTGTGCCAGAGCGGTACACAGCAGTAATAACAGCGCCAGCAGGCTGGCGGATAAATTAAAGGTTTTGTTCATAGCGATGCTCCAATACAACGACCGGCGTCGCAGTATTTAAGGTAATGGGTTGGCCGGTCAGGCGTTCCAGTTCCAGTAAGGTAAGGTGAAAGCGGCTCTGGCTTTCTATAACGTCGCGCTGTGCCAGTGCCAGCTCTTCTCCGGCAGATAACAGGCTAAGTAAATCTATCTGGCCTTGTTGATATCCTTGCAGACTTAAGGTGTGCAACTGCAGGGCTTCAGGCAGCAACCTTGACTGAATAACTTGCACGGTAGCGCGCAGTTGCTCCAGTGCCCGCCATTGTTGCTGCACCAGCAGCGACAAAGCGCTGCTGCTTTGCTGTTGCTGTGTCGCCAGCAGTTCTTGCTCTGCGACCAGGGCCTGACGTTGGCCCGCCAAAGGATCGGACAACGTAAGCGGCATACTAAAGCCAAATACCAAGGCATTGTCGTTGTTAGCTTCGTTACGCCGCAGCCCGGCCGACAGACGGATATCAGCTTTGCTGTTAGCCTCGGTTAAGCGCAGTTGGCTTTGTGCCACACGTTGCAGCGTAATAAAGCGTTGCAGAGCGCTACTTTGCTGCAGTTGCTGTTGCAGTGATGCCAGCGCAGGCACCGGCGGCAAGGTTGTTAAATCGCCGGTTACTGCAACAAAATCCGGCGCGCTGTTCCAACCGGCAGCCAACAGATATCGCTGGCTTTCTATGGCTTGTTTAATATCAGTCAGCTCTATTTCACTGCGTATCAGTCGCAGTTTAATCCGGCTTATATCGGCATCCGGCAGGTTGCCAGCCTGGCTGCGACGTTCTGCTGTGGCGAGCACTGCCTGTTCCCTGCTGATTTTATCGCTGGCCCACTGTTGTAAATTTTGTAGCCGTAACAGCTGTAAATACTGTCCGGTCGTGTTTGCCAGCGCCTCAAGCCGGGCCAACTCATAGTTATCACGCTGCAGTTGGCTTTGATGTTGTGCCAATTCAACCCGGCGCTGTCGTTTATCGCCCAGTTCAATTTGCCGGCTAAGGCTGAGCGTAAGCTCTGCACCCGCCAGGCCGCGGCTGTCGCCGGTACCCGACACATTCTCCAATGAGACATCCAGCTCAGGATTAGGGCTAATATTTGCCTGCAACTGCGCTGCTTCTGCCATCCGTAGCTGATACGGAAAGGCTTGTAGTGTAGCGTCATGTTGCAAGGTACGCTGTAACGCCTGCGTCAGCGTCAGGGCTTGCGGTTCTGCAGCTAGTGTAAAAGGTGCAGCCGAATAGCCGATAGCTGCCAGTAATGCCGGCAGCATTAATGTCATACGCATGGGTATGCTCCTGTTAGTTAATCAGTAAAGTAAATATGATAAACGGGCAGGATCAGACGTTGGGGGGCGGTACCGGTGGTGAGTAACTTACAGGCAACAGCGATGATTGCGGCGCCAGGCTGCGCGCAGCACCAACAGCAGTTAAATTAACGCTGTGGATATAAGAGATGGCACAGGTAACATGTGCATGGGCAGAATGGTGTTCATCAGCGCTGCTGTCGGCATTGTCCACGCTTTGCTGTGTGGTCGTTGTCGCATGGGCGTTGTAAATATAAGAGGTATAGCTATGCTCGTGTTCAGGCACATGCACAACCAATGCATCGCATGCCATTACAGCATGGTTTAGCATTACGGCCAGCAAAATAAATAACCTGAAGCTTTTAAGCAGCATAGTGTCCTCTGAAGTCAGCCGCTATGCTACAGCGTCATGATGTTGGCAACAAGCGAAAATATCCGGCCGTGCTGTATGCGTTACAAAATAACGCAGTACTCTGCCACTATCACTTTATTGCGGCCGCTGTGTTTGGCCTGATACAGCGCGGCGTCGGCATCGGCGTACAGTTGCTCAAAATTGGTTTTGTCACGCGCCAGCGCTATACCAACCGACAGCGTAATGCGCAGTTCGCGGCCGTCAATATGCAGTTTTTCATC
Organism: Rheinheimera sp.; assembly: GCF_030690345.1. GTDB lineage: Bacteria > Pseudomonadota > Gammaproteobacteria > Enterobacterales > Alteromonadaceae > Alishewanella. The sequence continues at coordinate 874,358 of NZ_JAUYGV010000001.1, read as the reverse complement.
GGCGATCTGCTGGCGCAGCCGCTCCGCTACTTCAACCGCGGTATCGCGATTTGTTTGTGCCAGAAAAATACCAAACTCTTCACCGCCAATACGGCCGAAAATATCGTATTCACGCAAGGTACTTTTCACCAGCCGCGCGACCTGGCGCAGCACTTCATCGCCGGCCTGATGGCCGTATGTGTCATTAACGTTTTTAAAGTGGTCGATATCCAGCAGAAAAAACGCCATCGCACAGTGCTGGCGACTGCAACGGGTAATTTCAGCCTGTACTGAGGCAACAAAACTACGCCGGTTAGCAATTTGAGTCAGTTCATCCGTCAGCGCCAAATCGGTTAACTTGCGGGTATGTTCGTTTAAATGCTGTTCGACAATTTTTTGTTTGGTAATGTCTTTGGTTTGCAGCAGCATCTCACCGCCTGGCAGGGTTTGTTCGGAGAATAAGAACCAGCGGCCGTCGACTAAATCGACTTCAAACAAGCGAAAGTCGCGCGAGCGCCGCAGTTGCTGTACGCGGCTAAGCCAGCTGTCGATATTATCGGCATCAATGCGCGGGCCTTTTTGGGTACGAAAAGCGCTGTGCATAATAGCCGCAAAGCTTTGACCAATCAGCTCGGCTTCGGGGCGGAAAAACACTTCCAAAAAGGCTTTATTGGCACAAAGCAGAATGTCGTCAGCAGAGAAAATGGCATAGCCATCGCGGCTGGTGTCAGCAAACTCGGCCAGTTTAGCGGCAAATTGTTGGAATGAGTTTTTCATGCAACACAACCCGTTACAGAACAGTGCTATAGTGCTAAGCATAGCGGAGATTGGCTGATGTTATTCAGATAATTGCAGGAGCCTTAATGCTGCAACAAAACTACCTAACCAGGTGCTTGCTGCTATTTATTCTGCTGCTTGCCGTGCAGGGATGTAGCCAGGGCAAGTATATTTACTGGAAAACGCCTTTGCCGGCACCGGTTGAAGCGGTAAACGGTTTGCTGGCCTATCAGTACATAGCGTTAAATCAGCTTAGCGACAGCGCTGTGCCGGCTTATTGCCTGCAACTTAGCACGCAGCGCTCACCCGGCTATCAGCTGTTTTTGTTGCAGCTCAGCTGTGCACAACGCTGGTTAGCACTGCCACTAAACACCGCCGGGCAGGCTGATGCCATGGCCTACTACAACCGGGCTTTACTACCGTTAGTGCGGGCAGCAATAACAGGCCGCGATACCAGTGCGCTGAATTTGCAGCTTAAACTTGAGCTGGATCCCGATGAAAACGGCCTGGCCTTTGAGCAGTTGTTTTTGGCGGCTGATCTACAAGCGTATGACCCTTTTATGCTGCGCCAGCAGGATAATGGCTTAGGCATTGCTGTAGTAGGGCAGCGTAAAAATACCGGCTCTGAGTTGGATCGCTATTTTCCGCCGGAGGGCATCTTTCGCCCGCTCACTGTGATGCCGGTAAAGCTGGATTTCAGTAACCCCGTGCTGCCGGTGCTGACATTGCGCGGCGTTTATATGCAACAGCAGCAACACTGGCCTGTTGCTGCACAGCAATACCCGCTGAACTACGATCCTGCTTCGGCCTATTTGTGTCTGGTAGAAGTGGCAGTGGCCGATCAGTTGGAAAAAACCGGCCTGTTTAATGCGGACAAAGTAGAAGACAAGCTGGGTATCTATGCCATAGAGCCGCTAAGCCGCGATAAGATCCCTGTGCTGATGATCCACGGTTTAAATTCCAGCCCGTTAATATGGCGCCGTTTAAGCTGGGCGATATTTTCCAACCCGCAGCTGGCGGCACGGTACCAGGTGTGGCATGCGTTTTATCCATCCGGTCCGCCGCCATTTTTTAATGCCATGCGTTTAAGAAAACGTACCGATGAACTGCTGCTGCATATCTCGCCGGATTTGCAGGCCGTTGCCGCTAACAATATGCTGCTGGTGGGGCACAGTATGGGCGGCATTATCAGTAAAACCTTTGTGCAAAACAGCGGCAATACTTTGTGGGATGCCACTTTTTACCGGCCGGCGGCTGAATTAGCGGTGGATGACGACACCCGCCGCACCTTGGAAGATATTTTTATCTTTACTGCCAAACCCTATGTAAAAGGCGTAGTGTTTATTGATACGCCGCATCGCGGTGCTGCTACTGCCGATGGCTGGATTGGACGGCTGGCATCAATGATGATTACGCTACCAAAAGCCATGAAGAGCGTGTTTAACAAGATGTGGCTGGCGCTAAGCAACGACGATATTAAACCGGCCATGCGCGGTTATATGAGCGGCTTTGGCCCGAACAGTGTTGATGTACTGTCTCCGCGTCACCCGCTGGTACAGCAGTTAACGCGCTTACCGCTACAAGCACCGGTGTATTCGGTTATCGGTAATGATGAGCCGGCGCGCTGTAAAGCGTTCGCCTCATGCCCGGGCTTAAACGACAGTGTGGTGCCCTACAATAGTGCACATTTGGACGCTGCGCGCGATGAAATTGTCGTGCCGTCAGAGCATAATTCTTATCAATCACCCCAAGCTATTGAATTTATTTCAAATATCCTCGCCTCAACGCCTTTGCAGTAGCAACGGCCAGCAATCCTGTTAGCACTGCAATATGACAACTGGTGGTGCAAGCGCGGTTTTTTCCTTGACAAGGCGGCTGCTTTAGCACTAATTTAGGCCGCATTATCAATTGATGGTTGCGCAATCATTTTGCTTTGGCTGCTGATTGAAGTCATAAGCTGCAGTTTACCAGCTGTATTTCAATGGCTTTAATCAGTCGGTTAAGTATTGATTTTGTTGCGTATGGTAGCGCAAACAAGTTTGTTGATAACAATAACCGCGCCTTGTGTTATGCACCTGAGCTGCGGAGATAATCAGATAACAGGGGAGCTAAAGACTATGTTGAGTCAGCCGGGTAGCAAATTAAAGCAAAGTTATATTCTTATTTCAGCGGCCATATTAGCAACGGCCAGTGTTAATGTGTCGGCGCAAAATGTCGCTGAACAAAGTGCCGTTGAAAAAAGTGCCGTTGAACAAAGCAGCGAAGCACGGGCGATAGAAGTTATCCAGGTAACTGCCACCAAGCGGGTAACCACCATTCGCGAAACCCCGCTGGCGGTAACGGCATTTGATCAGAATGCGCTGGACGATAACCACGTTATGCAGTTGGACGATTTACAGGGCGCAGTACCCAGTTTGCATATTGCGCAAAACGGCACGCAAAATACGCCTATGGTGTATTTGCGCGGTATCGGCTCGTCGGATCAAACCGAAAGCGGTGACCCGGCAGTGGCCTTTCATGTTGACGGCGTGTATTCCGCCCGCTCGCAGGGCGCATCAGCACTGATGTTTGATTTGGAAGGCGCTGAAATTCTGCGCGGGCCTCAGGGCACCTTGTTTGGCCGTAACGCCACCGGCGGCGTGGTTAACCTGCACACTGCCAAGCCGAAGCTGGATTACTTTGAAGCCAATGCTGAATTTACCCTCGGCAACTTTAACCGGCGCGCCACCCGCGCCATGGTTAACTTACCGCTGACAGATACGCTGGCTATTCGCGTGGCCGCAGCGGTGGATAAATCGGAAGGTGTGGTGGATATGGCTCCGGGCTCTGCCATGGGCAGAAAATATGGCTCTACCGATTTAGCTGCCGCGCGTTTTAGTGCCTTATGGCAACCGAATGACAACTTTGACTGGTTTCTGTCGTATGAAAACTTTACCGATCAGGGTACCGGCCATATCCCGACGGTAAGTGGCGGCTCAGATCGCGAGGCTTATATTCAGGAGCCGGGTTTTAATGATTTTGTTATTGACAGCCTGCGCACCCGGCTAAATTACAATTTCGACAGTGGTATTACGCTGTCGTATATCGGTGGTTATACCGATTCTTCCCGCGAGTCGGTGTGGGAGCGCAGCTGGAGCCCGGATAAGTATGAGTGGGGCGGCTGCGTGGAGTGTACCCACGAAGCTACCCAGCATGAACTGCAAATTAAAAACGAAGACAGCGCGCGTTTGCAGTGGATGGTGGGCTACTTTTACTTTAAAGAAAATAACGCCACCATTTTTGATATTGTGCACCCGGATGTGGATTACGAAGGTGGCAGCACACCAAACCCGAATTTATGGTCTACCTATCGTCAACCGGATCGCGGCTTAAAATCGAACAGTATTTATGCCCAGAGCACCTATAAAATTACTGATGCGTTTCGCGTCAGCCTGGGCCTGCGTTACACCGAAGATGAGCGTTGGGATGTTGGCGGGCGCAATATTATGTGCCCGGATGTGAAGCGCACCGAAAACCTGCCGCTAAACAGCGATTACGTTGGCCTGCTGGACCCTGACAACCTGCTAAATGGCCTGGCACCAAACAAATTTCTGGTACAGCCCGGCCAGTGCTGGGTCGATACCTATAACGACACCAGCCCAAGCTGGGATAAAACCACCGGTATGGCACGGTTAGAGTGGGATTTCTCACCGACAATAATGCTGTACAGCTCTTATGCTACGGGGTTTAAATCCGGCACTATTCAGGATGGCGGCCGTTATACCGGCACCGGCCCGTTTACGCAGGCCGATTTAGACGCCATTATCGCCGGTAATAACAATGAAGCGGCTGGCAGCCATGCTTATGTGGCGCCGGAAGAAAATACCAGCATTGAGCTGGGCTTAAAGGGCGCCTTCCTTGATAACACCCTGCAGCTGTTTGCCGCGCTATTTACCACCGAATATACCGACTTACAGGTAACCAGTAATGTTACCACTGAAACTGGTGCCGACTTGCTGCGCAAAACCAACGCCGGTAAAGCCACGATTAACGGTTTGGAAGTCGAAGCCAAGTGGCTGGTGGGCCGCAATGGCGAACTGAACGGTACTATGGCGTATCTGGATGCGAAGTATGACGAGTTCCTGACGACCGATTCCAGCTACGGTGCAGATGGCATAGCCTTTAACCCGTCAGCAGGTAACCCGAATCTGCCAAACCTGCTGGATTTCAGTGGTAACCACCTGGTGCAGGCGCCGGAATTCAGTATGTCGCTAAGCTACGAGCATTTCTTTGAGCTAAGCAATGGCGCTACAGTGCGGCCACGCTTACGTGGTAGCTATTCATCAGAGATCTGGTTTGACCCGGCTAACCGTGGCGACCGGCCGGAAGGTTTCCGTGATCTGCCTTATGCTGCGGATATTGACCGTCAGGATGCGTATACCAAGCTTGACGCCAGCCTGGTTTATCAACCATCTGCCGGCAACTGGAGCCTGGAAGCCTTTGTCAATAATCTGACTGACAAAGCAATAAAAAGCGATCAGGGCCGCTGGAACAGCGAACCGGTAGCTAACTATATGTGGCAGTCGCCGCGTACCTTTGGTGTGCGGGTAAAAGTAAGCTTCGACTAACTAAGCCGGAATAGCCAAACCGGAATATATTAGTAAAATTAGCCATAAAAAAAGCCGCTGACTCCAGCGGCTTTATTATTTATGCAGCAGCTCAGGTTGAGCTGCGCACCCTGATGCTGTAACCAACATCCACCGGTGCTACCGCATGGCGGCCCTTGCCGGCGGCGCTAAATAACATCTCTACCGCCTGGCGGCCCATCTCCACGCGTGGTGATGCTACAGACGTAATCGCAGGCTCTACCAGGGCCGAGGCTTCCAGGTCATTAAAGCCACAAATGGCGATATCTTTGGGTACATTTAAATTCATCCGTTTGCTTTCAAACAGGGCGCCCAGCGCCAGGTCATCATTACAGCAAAATACCGCATCGCACTGGTTATCGGATTCGGCAATCACGGCCTGTAATAACTGGCCGCCAAGTTTAATCGACGACGGCTGCACTGTAGTTTGAATAAAGCTGCGACACGGCTCCGGCCAATCAGCTATAGCTTGTTTAAAGCCCGCCAGCCGCTGCTGGGTGCGCGGGTCCATCCGGGCGCCGACAAAGGCCGGTGCGCGATAGCCTTGTTGCAGCAAATGTTTCGTCATATCGTAACTGGCCTGATAATGCGAAAAGCCAATATTCATATCTATTGGCTGATTGGTCAGCTCCATTATCTGCACCACCGGAATATCGGCCTGCAACAGCAATTTGCGCGCGTAATCGGTTTGCGCGGTACCGGTAACAATAAAACCTTCCGGCGACTGGCTAAGCAGGGTAGCAATCAGCTGCTCTTCTATCAGCGGCGAGTAATGGCAGTCGCCCAGCAGCACTTGCAGGTTTTTTGCTTTAACTGCCTGATAAATACCCTGCAGTACATCGTTAAATACAATATTGGATAGCGATGGAATAATCACCGCCAGCACGCCGGATTTTTTTGATGCCAGTGCACTGGCGGCATGGTTGCGGATATAGCCGATATCATGAATGGCTTTCTCCACTTTATGGCGTAATTTGTCAGATACCTTGGTTGGATCTGTCAATACCCGCGATACCGTGATGGCGCTTACACCGGCAACTTTGGCAACGTCTTTTAAATTTGGCTTTGGGCTCATAAGCTTAGCTCTGCAATCTTTTACATGACAATACTGTATTGCCGGTTGTTAGTCAAAATGGTTGCGCAATCATTGGTGCTGGTTTAAGCTCTGAGTCAACAAGCAACACTAACAGGAAACAGCAGCTTCTTATGCGCGCTACAGTAAGCAGAACTATTGTGATTATGGGCGTAGCCGGCAGCGGCAAGTCAACCGTTGGCCAATTACTGGCGCAGCAGCTGGGCTGGCGCTTTATTGAAGGCGACGATTTTCACAGCCCCGAGGCCAAACAAATGATGGCCGCCGGCATACCGCTGGCAGAGCATCTGCGCGAAAGCTGGGTACAGGCACTATGCAGTGAGCTTAGCGCCTGCAAAGCGGCAAAGCAGCCTTGTGTGTTAAGTTACTCCGGCTTAATTGCCCGCCATCGCCAGCAAATTCGCAGCAGTGCAGATAACGCGCATTTCTTTTATCTGCAGGGTGATGCCGCTTTGCTGGCACAGCGGCTGGCGCAGCGGCAAAACCATTTTATGCCACCGGCTATGCTGCAAAGCCAGTTGCTGACCATGCAAAGTTGCGACAATGAAGGTGATATAACCATACTGGATATCACGCTGCCGGCAGAGAAGCTGGTACAGCAGATAACACAGTTTTTAGCAGCGTAAAGCGACACCTGATTGCGCTATCATATTCAGCCGCAGAGCTGATGCCATAACAGTGGGATAACAGGGTATGACAGTTCCGGCTTCACAAAACACAGCAACGCAAAATACCGCCACAGCGGTACCGTTGCGCGAAAAAATCGGTTACGGCCTCGGTGATATGGGCTTTAACTTCTACTGGGCCAATATTTCAGCCTTTTTGCTGATTTATTACACCGATGTGTTTGGTATCTCCGCCGCTGCGGCCGGTACCATGATGCTGGTAACCAAAATAGTCGATGCTTTTACCGATCCGTTAATGGGCGCTGTTGCCGACCGTACCCGCAGCCGCTTTGGTAAGTTCCGGCCCTATTTGCTCTGGCTGGCGCTGCCGCTGGCTGCTGCCGGCGTGCTGACTTACAGCACACCGGATTTGGGCGAAACCGGTAAACTGGTGTGGGCTTACGGCACCTATACGTTATTAATGCTGGTGTATACCGCCATTAATATTCCGTACTCGGCATTATCCGGTGTCATCACCAGCGACAGCCAGCAGCGAACTACCCTGGTCAGTTTTCGCTTTATCGGCGGTTTTAGCGGCGGTATCCTGGTTACCTATTTAACGCCCAAGTTAGTGCCGTTGCTGGGGCAGGGCGATGAGGTGCTGGGCTGGCAGCTGACGATGCTGGTATTTGGTATTGCCGCCGCCTTAATGTTTTTAATTACCTTCCTTACCACCAAAGAGCGTATCGCGCCGCTGAGTCTGCAACCTAATGCGGTGCGGCAAGATTTAATCGACTTAAAAAACAATAAACCCTGGCTGGTGTTATTTGCGCTGGCGCTGATCATTATGGTGACCATTACCATGCGCGCCGGCAGCGGCGTGTACTACTTTAAATATTATGTAGAGCGGCCCGATTTAGTCGGCGAGTTTTTATCCTCCTATATGCTGGCATTGGCACTGGGGGCTGCCGCCACCCCGCTGATGACGCGCTTTATCGATAAAAAACGCCTGATGGTATTACTGATGTCCTTAGCAGGGATGCTTTCCATTAGTTTGTATTTTGTACCGGCGGATGCGGTAGGCGTTATTTTTGCGCTTAATCTGGCGATTGGTTTTGTGCTGGGGCCCAAATCGCCGCTGGCGTTTTCGATGTATGCCGACACGGCCGATTACAACGAATGGCGCACCGGACGCAGGGCCACGGCGATGACCTTTGCTGCTGCGACCTTTTCGCAAAAGCTCGGCGGCGCTATTGCGTCGGCGTTAATCGGCTGGCTGCTGGCGGCTATTGGTTATGTTGCCAACGAGCAGCAAAGCAGCGGCTCGCAAACCGGCATAGTGCTGCTGATCTCGGTGATCCCGGGGGTTATAGCGCTGCTGGCGGCTTTTGTTATGCGCTACTACAGCCTGGACAACCAACAGCTGGAAAAAATTCAGTTTGATCTGCAACAGCGCAAGGCGCAGGCCGGCGCATTAAGTTAATTTTACCCGGAGTATTACTTTGATGGCAGCCTCTGGCATGCAACCTGGCGACAACGGTCAGCGTTATGACTTATTCAGCCCGACAACGATGCCGCTGGCGGCGGCGTTTTTATGGAACAAGCAATTAATGGTGCAACTTAACTGCCGTGGCTATGCCACCGCGCAGTTTATGCAACCGGAGCCGGCCAAGTATGCCCATGCGCCGAACCTTGAAGCAAAAACCTTTATGCAGCCGGAGCAGCCGTATTACGCGCATCACCCGGGCCGCTTTGTGTATATTAAAGATGAGCAAAGCGCTGAGCTGTTCTCGGTACCCTACGAGCCGGTGCGCAGCAAAGCCGACAGCTTTGTGTTCTCTGCCGGTAAAAGTGATATCCGCTGGCAGCTGCAGCAGCAGGGTTTGCAACTGGAATGGCAGCTATGCTTAAGCCCGGATCAGCCGCATGAGCTGTGGCAGCTTACGGTGACTAACCTCAGCGCAACACCACGGCAGCTCAGTATCTACCCGTATTTTCCGGTTGGTTATATGTCGTGGATGAACCAGTCGGCAAAGTTCGAACCGGCGCTAAACGCCATAGTGTGCTCATCGGTAACGCCGTATCAGAAGTACCCCGATTACTTTAAAAACAAGTTGTTAAAAGATAAAACCTTTTTATTGGCTGAGCAGCTGCCAACCAGCTGGCAATGTGCGCAGCAAGCCTTTGAAGGCGAGGGCGGCCTGCATGCACCGGCTGCATTGCAGCAAACCGAGCTCGACGGCGGCGATGCCTTATACGAAACTCCGGCTTGTGTGATGCAATACCGGTTGCAACTGGCAGGCGGTGCACAGCAGCTTTACCGTTTTGTATTTGGCCCGGCGCTGGATGAAAGCGAGATTGCCGCTGCCCGGCAGCGTTACTTTTTAACGCCGGATGGCTTTGCTAAAGCACAGCAGCAGTACAGCGATTATATTGCACAGGGGCAGGGCTGTTTACAGATTGAAACACCGGATACCGCGCTGGATAACTTTGTAAACCACTGGCTGCCGCGCCAGGTGTATTACCACGGCGATGTAAACCGGCTAACCACAGATCCGCAAACGCGTAATTATCTGCAGGATAATATGGGCATGAGCTATGTGCGGCCGGAAGCATTTCGCACAGCGTTACTAACGGCGCTGGCGCAGCAACACAGTAGCGGCGAAATGCCGGACGGTATTTTGCTGCACCCCGAAGCCGAGCTGAAATATATTAATCAGGTGCCGCATACCGACCAATGTGTCTGGTTGCCGGTGTGTTTAACGGCTTACCTGGCCGAAACCAACGACACTGCCTTATTGCAGCAACAGATCACCTTTGGTGACAGTGCAGAGCAAGCTAGTGTGTTTGAGCATATTTGCCGCGCTATGAGCTGGCTGCTGCATAAACGTGATGCGCGTGGCCTCAGTTTTATTGAGCAGGGCGACTGGTGCGATCCGATGAATATGGTTGGCTACAAAGGCCGTGGTGTATCGGGCTGGTTATCACTGGCGGCTGCTTATGCGCTTAACTGCTGGGCCGATATTTGTCAGCAGTTGGGAGAACAAAACCTTGCTGAGCAATACCGCAGTGATGCCCACAGTTTTAATCAGGCGGTTAACCATTATTTGTGGGACGGCAAATGGTATGGCCGCGGCATTACCGACGACAATGTGGTTTTTGGCGTCAGTAAAGATGCCGAGGGCCGTATTTACCTGAACCCGCAAAGCTGGGCCATGTTAAGCGGGGCGGCCAATAGCGGGCAACTGCAACTGATGCTGGCGGAAATTGATAGCCAATTAGCCACCCCTTACGGCGTGCAAATGCTGGCACCGGCCTATACCGCGATGCGCGACGATGTTGGCCGGGTTACGCAAAAGCATCCTGGCTCGGCCGAAAATGGCTCGGTATATAACCATGCCGCGGCGTTTTATTTGTATGCGCTGTACCAGATTAACCAGCCGGACAAAGCCTTTGCGGTACTGCGACAAATGCTGCCTGGCAGCACAGCGCAAGACTGCCTGCAACGCGGCCAGTTGCCGGTGTTTATCCCGAATTATTATCGCGGCGCTTACCGGCAGTTTCCGCGTACCGCCGGGCGTTCCAGCCAATTATTTAATACCGGCACCGTGCACTGGGTGTATCGTTCATTAATCGAGGGGTTGTTTGGCGTAAAAGGCTGCGCCGAAGGCTTATTGCTGCAGCCGCAACTGCCTGGTAATTGGCCGCAAGTGAAACTGACACGGCAATTTCGCGGTGCAGAGTTTAGTATTGTCATGCGCCGGCAAAGCGGCATCAGCAAGCCACAGCTCAATGTCGATGGCCGCTTATTGGCCGAACCGCTAATTACCGACATTGTCGCCGGCCGGCATTATCAGGTCGAGCTGTTGTTGCCTCAGCAAGTTAAATAACCGCATAAGGAACTGCTATGATCCGCATTGGTTTATTAGGCGCTGCCCGTATCAGCGATAAAGCAATATTTCAGCCGCTTAAGCAACTGGACGGCTTTGTGCTGCAGGCCGTGGCGGCCTCATCAGTACAGCGGGCGCGGCAGTATGCCGGCGCGCATGGCATCTTACATGTCGCCGACAGTTATCAGGCCCTGTTGGAACGAAGCGATATCGACCTGATTTACAATGCGCTGCCACCGTCTGAGCATGCGCACTGGAGCATAATGGCGCTTGAGCACGGCAAGCATGTTTTATGCGAAAAGCCGTTTGCGCTGGATGAAACCGAAGCTAAAGCCATGGTGCAGGCGGCTGAAGCTTCCGGCAAACTATTGCTGGAGGCCTTTCATTACCGCTTTCATCCGTTGTTTGTTGAGGTAATGCGCCTGGTGCAGGCCGGTACTATCGGCACTATCAGCCATTTGCGGGCGAATTTCTCGGTGCGGATCCCGTATTTTGCCGGCTCGCTGCGCCACGACGCGGCGCTTGGCGGCGGTGCCATGATGGATTTAGGCTGTTATCCGCTGCATTGGGTGCGCACTGTTATGGGCGCAGAATCCGGCCAGGAGCCGCAAGTGTTAAGCGCTAACTGTATTACTGCCGGGGCAACAACAGGCGGTGGGCAGATTGATCTCACCATGCAGGCGCAGTTGCAATTTGCCAATGGCATTATTGCTGATATCGGCAGCAGCATGGCAGAGCATTTAAGCCGCACACCCGATACCAGCCTGGTATTGGAAGGCAGTTTAGGCAGCATTGAAGCTACCGGGCTGATTACGCCGCAGCTGGGCAACAGTATTAAACTGATTACTGCCGGCTCAGAGCGGCAATACAGTGTGCCCGGCCACAGCACCTATTATTATCAACTGCAGCATGTACAAGATTGCTTGCAAGGCCGTGCCACCGCCTTAACCGGCGGTAGCGATGCCATTAATAATATGCGCCTGCTGGAGCAGATTTATCAGCATGCTGGGCTGCTTAGCCGTGGTAGCTGTCGCCGTTAGCCGCGGCAAGTGCCGCCGCAATGAGTTTGTCGCAGTGGGCTTAGTCTGCCAAGGCATTAAAATACAGCTGCCACTGCTTGGCGCTGACTTTTAAATAACTGCTTTGGCTATACCAGTCTCCCAGTACATAGCGCTCTGCCGCTTTACCGTTAACCTCCAGCTGATGTACCGCCGGGCGGTGGGTATGGCCATGAATAAGTTTGCTGACACCATATTCAGCCATCACTCTGGGCACCTCGTCCGGTGTAACATCCATAATCTGCTGTTGTTGTGATTGATTTTGTTCAGCATAGCGGGCTTTATGCATAGCACTTTTGCGCCGTGCCTTAGCGGCGATACCCTGGCGAAAGCTAACCGGGGTTTTTAGCAACAACCACTGCCACCACGGCTGGTTCCACCATTTGCGGAATTTCTGGTAGGCAATATCCAGTGTGCACAGGCTGTCGCCATGCATGATCAGCGTAGGCGTGCCGTACAAGTCGATAACCTGCTGCTGTGGCAGCAACTGCATACCGGCGCGGTTGGCATAGCCCTGGCGTAAGACGAAATCGCGGTTACCGTGAATAAAGTAAACCGGCACCTGAGCGCTAAGCGTGGCTAATGCCGTTGCTACGGTATCCAGCAGCGGCTCGGGGTTGTCATCACCAATCCAGACTTCAAATAAATCGCCGAGAATATACAGCGCATCAGCGTGAATGGCTTGCTGACGCAAAAAGCGCAAAAAGGCGGCGGTAATATCGGGCCGATCTGCCGCTAAGTGCAGATCGGCGATAAACAGCGTGTGCTGCTCTGACATCAGCAGCGCTTAAGCGTGTAGTTCGGCTTTTTCAATCACAACCGGTTTTACCGGCACGTCGCTGTGGCCGGCGTTGCGGCCGGTGGCGACTTTTTTAATCTCGTCAACCACGTCCATACCTTCAACCACTTCACCAAATACACAGTAACCCCAGCCGGAGCCGGTTTCAGAGCTGAAGTTTAAGAAGTCGTTATCGGCGATGTTAATAAAAAACTGGCAGGTGGCAGAGTGCGGGTCGTTAGTACGTGCCATCGCAATAGTGCCTTTTTTGTTCGGCACTTTGTTGTTGGCTTCGTTTTTAATCTGGCCCTTGGTGTCTTTTTGCTCCATATCGGCAGTAAAACCGCCGCCCTGGATCATAAAACCGTTAATCACACGGTGAAAAATGGTGTTGTCGTAAAAACCGTCTTTTACGTAGCTGATAAAGTTTTCTACCGTGGCAGGGGCTTTGTCGGCAAACAGGTTTAATTTAATTACGCCGTAATTGGTGTGCAAGCTAATCATAATAGGGTGTCCTTAGTTCAAAGTGGCGCTATTCTACCGCACGCCGAGCAAATCATAAAGCAAGGATAGCCGCGTTACAGTGCCGGTGATACACTAACGCGCTGGTGCAGCAGCTGCACTGGTTCAGCGTTTTTAGTCAAAGGACTTAGAGGAAGACATGTTACATATTTATAATACCTTAAGCAGAAAAAAAGAACTTTTCACCCCAATTGAACCCGGTAAAGCAGGGCTCTATGTCTGCGGTATTACTATTTATGACTACTGTCATGTCGGCCACGCCCGCACCTATGTTGCCTTTGACGTTATAAACCGTTACCTGCGTTTTTTAGGTTACGACGTAACCTATGTGCGTAATATTACCGACGTAGACGACAAAATTATTAAGCGCGCCGCCGAGAACAACGAAAGCTGCGACGCACTAACTGAACGCTTTACCAAGGCCATGCACGCCGATTTTGCTGCCCTGGGTTTAATGCCGGCCGATATAGAGCCGCGCGTTACTACTCATATGGCCGAGATTATTCAGATGATTGAACAGCTGGTTGCCAAAGGCTATGCCTATGTAGCGGCCGATGGCGATGTGTTGTTTGACGTTAGCAAATACGAAGCTTACGGCGAGCTTAGCCAGCAAAACCTGGAGATGCTGCAATCCGGCTCGCGGGTAGAAGTGGCCGACAACAAAGACGATCCGCTGGATTTCGTATTATGGAAAGGTGCCAAGCCGGGCGAACCGTTCTGGCAATCGCCGTGGGGCAATGGCCGGCCGGGCTGGCATATTGAATGTTCTGCCATGAGCGCCAAGCATTTAGGCCAGCATTTTGATATTCATGGTGGCGGTTCAGATTTACAGTTCCCGCACCACGAAAACGAAATTGCCCAGTCTACCTGTGCCCATGGCCACAAGTACGTAAATACCTGGATCCACACCGGTATGGTGCAGGTAGATAAAGAGAAAATGTCTAAATCTTTAGGCAATTTCTTTACGGTAAAAGACGTATTGGCAGAATATAACGCCGAGGCGGTGCGCTACTTTTTATTATCCAGCCAATACCGCAGCCAGCTGAACTACTCGGCAGAGAACTTAACACAGGCGCATGCTGCTTTAGGCCGCTTATACACCGCGCTGCGTAATGTAACGCCAAGCCACAGTATTGACTTAAACAGCCCGTACATTGTGCGCTTTAAAGCGGCAATGGATGATGATTTCAACACCCCGGAAGCCTTACCGGTATTGTTTGAACTGGCGCGTGAAGTAAACCGCTTTAAAGAAACCGAACCGGCCAAGGCCGCAGAACTGGCAGGCTTGTTAAACTTATTAGCCGGCGTACTGGGCTTGCTGCAGGGCGATGCGGAGACCTTCTTACAATCAGGCGCATCAGATGATGATGTCGCTGAAATAGAAGCACTGATTGCTAAGCGCAACACCGCCCGCGCTAACAAAGACTGGGCAGCAGCAGACGCCGCCCGCGATGCGTTAACGGCCAAAGGTATTATCGTAGAAGATAAAAACGGCGTAACCAGCTGGCGTAAAGGCTGATTTAATAACGTTGATAAAAAAACCGCCTGTTGGCGGTTTTTTTATGCGTGAACCTTGCAGCAGGCAAGGCAAACAAGCTGGTTAATGTTTTGCTGAAATAGGCTGTGTTTACATATATGTAATGCCTGAGAGCAGGTTATGCTTTGTTAGACGGGTTATCCGTATTTGCCAGCGACGTACCTGTAAGTTGTTGTAAGTTCGATATAAGCGGTGTAATGTTTATTACATTAAATTGATAAAGGCGGAAAAACCATGTTTAAATGCGGACTTTTCCGCTGAATAAGTGATAGCAAATATCTTAACTTTGAATCGCGTGATGAGGAAAATCTGAAATGGCACAAATGAATTATCTCAAGCTTTTCGTAAGTACTTAGTTTTTGGTGCAGTATTTGGCGTAACCGTTACCTTAATTGTTTGGCATTCGCTCAAACTTTTTCAGTAATACATCAAGTTATGCGTGTTGCTAACAAACGCCTGTACAGCACATTCTCGGCGTCTGCGACGCTCACAAGTTCGCGTGCATGCACGGGGCGTTATATTTATTTGGGAAATTGTGGTGTTTACTAAGAAGAATTTTAAAGAGCAAAGGATCGAGCTTGGGCGCTTGAGAACGAAATTTCAATATGAGACAAAATATCTTGTCGAATACCTTTCCTTTACTTCTGATCTCACTGAGAAAAAGAATCAACAGTTATCGGATCAAATTTTTTCTGATAGCGAAAGTGATCCTGAAGCTGAGGCTATTCTTCAGCAACTTTTTGAAAAAGAAAAAGATGCGCTATTAAGTTATTATCACAACTCAGGGATTGTTCTAGTTTACACAGTTTTTGAAAGCGTCTTGTCGGACTTGTGCAATGAAGTCAAAGAGTTTACTGGTGCAGGCTTCTCCAATAATTGCTTATCTGGTGGTAATTTGATTGGAAAATCAAAGCTATATTTAGAGTTGGTTTCTGAGTTACCATTTGACCTGATTCAAGGGGAGTGGGCAAGAATTGGGCAGTTTCAAAATTTGAGAAATATTATTGTTCATCAAAATTCTTGTTTCGTAGGTAGCCAACAATCAGTTGATAAGCAAAAGCATAGAGTAAGTAATAATTTTCATGCCATCAAAATATCAGAAGTATATCAAAGATTTTATATACTTGATGATGCACTAGTTGTCGAGTTTGTCGATTTGATAAAGCGCTTTATTAGCAAAGTGATCGACTATTTGGAGTCAGTGGATTTTTTAATTGAACATAAAGAATCAAATGTCAATTTGGAATGTGTGCCGTTCTAAATATAATAACGTGTTTAATGAAGATTCATAACGCGTGGTATTTTCACTATGCGTTGGTTTGTTTTTTTAAAGTGGTTTGCAGAGAATTAGATATTGCGTTGCTCATCCCCTTAACAAGGCGTTGTGGTTAAAGTATGAAAACTCATACTATTGATTCAACTTACAGACAGTTTTATGTTGCCGATGCAGGATTAGATCCTGATGCACCTGAAGATTGGAGTGATCAACATGTGCTTCAGAGGTTCAACGCCCTTGCCAATATCGTTGCGTTGTGTCCTGAGGGAGATATATCCGCAAGAGTGAAGTCTTTTGCTCCTGGAGAAAAAGACCTGAGTGAGCTAGAGCCAGAATTTGAGGTGAAAACTCAAATAACTATTGTGAGTGGTCGGTTAGGTATATTTGGTTGGCCAAGAGAAACGCTTGAGGAGTATTGTGTTGAACTCGGTAAGTACTTGATTTATTTCCGAGGTTACAATCTTTGTCAGGTTGACGAAGAACGTGATTTTTATACCGTAGAGTTTGAGTATACCGCATAACAAGGCCCAGCATTTCGCAGCCTTTGGCTGCCGGACTCGCTACGCTTGCCGCTGTGAGCGGCGTTAAATTTTAGTCGAGACCGAGGATGAAGCCAGTAGTTAAAGTAAGATCTACAGATCAAGATAAGTGGCTGAACTCCATACTGGATGTTATTACTAATCTTGATTGTAACGACCACTTTTCGAATCATCTTGGGCAGCCGCAGCACGCTCAGAAGGTTATTGTTACCAATTTCCAAAAGTCCTTATGTCAACGCTTGCGGGATAGCATGCCTGGTTTGAGGTGGACGATGGAGTATGCTCCATCTAAAAGACTGAAGGATTCAATTGATATCTATGGCGAGTCTGAAGACTTTGTAGTTGCCATAGAGCTTGATAAAAACCGAGCAGACCAAGTAGCTAAGAAGTTTGTGTCTCGAGTAGCGCTATTGCCAGATGAAAAAGTATATTTTTTATCCATCTGCTATCCGGGTACTAAAAGAATGAATTTGAATGAGTGCGTGAAATATTTTGGCTATTGCTCAAACCTTGCTAAACGGATGTCAGGTGTGTATGCAGGTTTGGTCATTGGGGAAATTTGACACATATGAGCCTTCACGGGGTCAATAGGTAAAACTGCTCTTCTGTGGCCATGTTAGCGGCCAGTCTGTTGTCCGTCAGAAAGATATGCTGCGTCATCTGTCATCATGGTTGCCGGGTGATAACCTGCAACAAACACTTAAGCAGCAAAAGGCATTATCGTTGAAGATAAAAACGGCATTACCAGTTGGCGTAAAGGCTGACTAAGCAACTGTGATAAAAACCCGCCTGTTGGCGGTTTTTTTATGCTTTAAATCTGCAGCAGGCAACGGCTTACAAGTTGGTTGATGTTTTGCTGAAATAGGCTGTACTTGTCGTCTACATCACCTGTCCCTATAAGTCATTGTAAGTTCAGAAGAAGCGGTGTAGTGTTCATTATACTAAATTGAAAAATACGGAAAGGTCCGTCCTTGAATTTGGATTTTTCCGCTTGGTAAGCGTTAACTGTATGGAGGCAGCGTGAAGTATTTCGCTTATGGATCAAATATGTCGCTTCCAAGGCTGAAGGCGAGGGTTCTAAGTGCTGAACGATTAGGGGTGTTCACTCTTGTCGAGCATACTCTCCGTTTTCATAAGGTGAGCAAGAAAGATGGTTCGGGAAAATGCGATGCATTATTTACCGGAAATCGTGATGACTTTGTTATTGGCGCACTCTTCGAAATATCAGATGACGAGAAAAGCGTACTAGACAGGGCTGAGGGGCTGGGGTATGGCTATGAAGAAAAGCGGATTTCAGTAT
Source organism: Rheinheimera sp. (assembly GCF_030690345.1). Classification (GTDB taxonomy): domain Bacteria; phylum Pseudomonadota; class Gammaproteobacteria; order Enterobacterales; family Alteromonadaceae; genus Alishewanella. Next base: position 856,379 of record NZ_JAUYGV010000001.1, on the reverse strand, counting down.
GTGATTCCGATGGGAACACCCATGAAGCTGTTACCTACTATGCAACGAACACAGATGCGTCGGTGCTGCCTTACTCTTGGTATTTACATCACGTCATAAATGGCGCGAAAGAAACGGGAGTTCCATCTGCGTATCTAGATGCCCTGTCAGCCACAAACAGCCGAGAAGATCCTGATAAGAAAAGAGATGCAGCCGAACGTGCGATATACAGTTAACAAACGCAGCTACTGCGGCGACTTTTCCGTTGAGGCTTTACGAATCCGCGCGTGCTGCGGGCGTTATGCTTGGAATTGACACTTAGAGCGATTAGAAAATGGAAAAAAGTCAAATCACACCAGAGAAGATCACGAAACCTATTCAGCTTCTTGGTGCATGGCTAGTTGGTCTGCTAACCGTAGATAGCGCGTTTCTTTTTGCTGCGGTAAAAATGGACACGGCTTCATGGCATTCAGGAGCGCTAACAATAGCTGCGATTCTCAACGTTCCGTTATTTATTGGCGCACTCTTTCTTTTGCAAACTAGGTTTCGTCCTGAACTGCAGGAAGACTCGTACTACTCTACATACTTAAGCAATAGAACAAATGAACCAATAAAAGTAACTCGTGATGAAGCCCTGATTAACATGTTGGAGAAAAGATTAGAATCGATTGAGCGAGATATAAAAAAAGGTGCGGCTCCTATCGAAGAGCATACCCCTAATTTATCCAAACTTTCTTTCGCAATTAATGTTCAACTTCCAAACAAAAGCGAAATTGTTTCCGAATTAAGTGCGCTGGGAGTTCTTGGGTACGAGGAATTTGGCGAAGAGTCGAGCCCACCAGAGCTATTGAAAGTCGCTATAGCCGAATCTATTTCGAAAGTAGAGTTAAATGAGATACTAAAATTAGCAAAGAAGCTAGGGTTCACTCATTACGGCTTTATTGAGCACTTTGAGGAAATTTATGAAGATGTGCTATTTGGTGCGTACGGAGAGGAACGTCGGCGTATCGCGTAAACACAACACATATGAGTCTTCCTGGAGCCAAGAACTAAAGCGCTCTTCTGACCGCATTAACGGCCAGTCTGTTGTCATGCTTGCCACGCGATAGCCAATAATTGGGGGCAGATAAAAATTAGAGCCTAGAGTTCAGCGCGGCAACAACCGAGTTATACCCCCCAATTATCTGAGCGAATAAACTTAGACAACACAGCTTGATGTTGTTGGACCCACAGGTTTATAGCCCGGCTGTCATCCGTGGTTATTTGTGCAATAAAAGCACTGGATAGCGCCTGGGTAGCGGCTTTGATCACCTGCTGCTGTGGCTTGGTATCTTTGCTGCCGCGCCAGCCTGAAAAAATATTGTGGCTGCCTGAGCTAAACACCGCCAGCACTTTGTAGCTGCTGGCCATGGCGTTATACAACTCATACCTGTCTTGTGGCGATGAATAAAAACCCGGTACCCGAATTTCATCTTCGGTGGTGGTGATATGCAAAGTGGGGATGCTCACGTCAGCCAGCACTTTATCCAGCGGCTGATCGTTATAAAAGGGCGGTGCTGAAATTAAAATAGCCGCTTTGATGCGATCATCTTTCAAGCTGACCAGGCTGCCGTTTTGCTCAACCAGGGCACCGCTTAATAACATGGCGGTATTGGCGCCATAAGAATGGCCGGCCATCACGATATTTTGGCTGTCAAAAGCAGCGGCATGGTCTGACGCCAGTATCTGGTCTAAAGCAAACTTTACATCCTGCACTCTGGCTAGTGCTTCGGTAGTATCTGCGGCGTCCATCAAGCGAAAAGGTAACATTAGCCTGCTGCCGCGCCAGACTTTTCTGTCGCTGCCGTCGTGTTGCACATGCAAGCTGGCATAGCCCTGACTGGCCCAATATTGGCCGAGGTAAGCGTAGCGCTCTTTTGAACCACCCAGACCATGAGAAAATATAATTAATGCGCTGGCTTTTTGCTGACGCGCGGGTTTAAACAGCAAAGCGGGCACAACGCGGTCTCTGCTTTGGTCCAGCCAGTTAAAATTGATTTCTTCAATATTCAGCCACAAGCGCTCAGTAACTTCAGCTGAGTACTTTACCGAGGGCAAATTCAGTTGCTGTTGCCAGACAACAGTATCGGCTACCGGTTTTTGCGCGCATCCGCTTAACGATATCAGCAAAGCAACAATAAATGCGGCAGCGCCTGACGCATTAATGATGAAATGAGAGCGCATAAAAGTCCTCTTGGGTGGCACCAACCTGCTTAATACGTTCTAAAGTGGTTTAGGGTTTGGTTTCAGGTTATTACACGCTAACAGTAGCCGGATAAACAGTAAAACAAGAAGTGGTGAAAGTGGTATGACGCCGGGTAAAGGCAGATTTAAGCAGGAACCAGCAGATTTAACGGGGCGAGGGCAGCGGCTACTGCAATTGCAACTGCCGCTGCCAGTCAGGTTTAATGCTTATCGTGATACAGCTCGCAGGCTTCCAGGGTATTCTCTATTAAACTGGCGACTGTCATCGGGCCTACGCCGCCCGGCACCGGGGTGATATAGCGCGCGTGTTTTACCGCAGCGCCGTATTCCACATCGCCTACCAGCTTGCCGCTGTCCAGCCGGTTAATGCCGACATCTATTACCAAAGCGCCCGGTTTTACCCAATCGCCCGGAATAAACTCCGGCCGGCCAACAGCAACAACCAGTAAATCAGCGCGGCGCACCTGGGCTTCCAGGTTTTTGGTAAATTTATGACATACCGTAGTGGTGCAACCAGCCAGTAACAGCTCCAGCGCCATCGGCCGGCCCACGATATTAGAGGCACCTACCACTACCGCATCCATACCTTTTACATTAACACCGGTGCTTTGCAGCAGTGTCATAATGCCTTTGGGCGTGCAGGAGCGCAGTGCCGGCATACGCTGGGCTAAGCGGCCGATGTTATACGGGTGGAAGCCGTCGACGTCTTTGTGCGGGTTAATGCGCTCTAAAATGGCAGACGAGTCTAAGCCGGCCGGTAATGGCAACTGTACCAGGATGCCATCGACGGTATTATCGTTGTTAAGGCTGTCAATTAACTCGAGTAACTGCTGTTCGGTGGTATCAGAGGGCAGGTCGTACGATACGGAGTGAAAGCCTACTTCTTCGCAGGCTTTGCGTTTACTGCCTACATATACCTGTGAGGCCGGGTTTACGCCCACCAGCACAACGGCTAAGCCCGGTGCTCTTTTACCTGCGGCAACCCGGGCGCGAACCTGGGCAGCCACTTTATCTTTTGTTGCCTGAGCAACGGCTTTGCCATCAATAATTTGTGCTGTCATCTGCTTACGTCTCTGCCATGATTTTACTGCGGCATATTTTCGCACAGCTACCGGCTGAACGCCATCCTGGCGTAGCCGGCGCGCAATAGGTTCAAATAATAGGCAATCAGTTGATTTGTGCAAAAAAAGGTTTGACGCTATTGCCGCCCGGCTGTAATATTCCGCCCCGTTGCAGCAGTGCAGCAAAGTCGGTGATTGGCGCAGCTTGGTAGCGCACTTGGTTTGGGTCCAAGGGGTCGCAGGTTCAAATCCTGCATCACCGACCATCTTCCTGATGGTAGCTTAAAATGCAATTTTAGCTGCCGTTAAGTAGCTTGGTAGGGTTTAGATTGTGCGCCCGTAGCTCAGCTGGATAGAGCAACGCCCTTCTAAGGCGTGGGTCATAGGTTCGAATCCTATCGGGCGCGCCATAACAAGCGCAAAACAGTTTCAGTGGTGGTTGTAGCTCAGTTGGTAGAGCCCCGGATTGTGATTCCGGTTGTCGTGGGTTCGAACCCCATCATCCACCCCATCTTTCTTTGAGTTCATATAGTCGGTGATTGGCGCAGCTTGGTAGCGCACTTGGTTTGGGTCCAAGGGGTCGCAGGTTCAAATCCTGCATCACCGACCATTCTCCCAGATTCAAAATAAAACAGCCTTAAGTTCTGCATCACAGATCATTCTCCCGGCTTCAAAATTAAATAGCTTTAAATCTTGCATCACCAATCATTTTTAAAACATAAAATCCTGTTTCCAAAGCCTTAACGCTTGATGTATGCTTTTGCCAGCCAGCAAATTAAGGATAATGATTTTGGTTATAGCAGAAACCCCACGCTTACGTATTCGCCACCTTACCGCGGCTGACAGCGCTTTTACCTGTCGTTTACTTAATGAACCGTCTTTTATTGAAAATATTGCAGATCGCGGTGTGCGCTCAGAGCTGGATGCTATGCATTATTTGGCAGAAGGGCCGATTAAAAGTTACCAGCAGTATGGTTATGGCTTGTTTTTAGTTGAGCACAGTGAAAGCCAAACCCCGCTGGGCTTTTGCGGTTTGTTGTTTCGTGAGTATTTGCAGGAAACCGATATTGGCTTTGCCTTTTTGCCGCAGTTTTGGGGCAAAGGCTATGCTTTTGAAGCGGCGTCGGCGGTGATGCAGTTTGGTTATCACAAGCTGAACCTGAAACGTATAGTGGGCCTGACCAGCGCCGGTAATACCGGGTCGGTAAAGGTATTGAACCGGCTGGGCCTGCAGTTTGAGAAGATGGTGCAAATGCAGCCAGCAGCAGAATATGTGCAGCTGTATTCCTGAGTAAATACATAAAAATGTAATTAAATTACATTTTTAGTCTGTTTTGTTGCCTGCGCTTTTCCTTATGGCGGGTATTCACATTCTTTATAGTTGATGTTAATCAGTGCTTTAATTTGCTATCTGCGTCGTTCACGGCTTTGCAAACTGTAACCCAAGTGGTGCCGGGTTACAGTTTTTGCTATCATAGCCGGCGGAACAACCATTGGAGGAGTTATGATTAACCCATCCTGGCGCAGGGTCGTGCTTAAAGTCGGCAGTGCCCTGATAGCGCCGGACAATCAGGGGTGTAGCGAACAGTATTTGCGTCCCATCGCCGAATTTATCCGGCAATGCCGACTACAGGGTCTTGAAGTGATCCTGGTTTCATCAGGTAGTGTGGCCGCTGGCCGTCATCATTTTAACTTTCAACATCAACGGGTGCCGCTGGCGTTAAAGCGGGCGATGGCAGCTGTTGGCCAGAATCAGCTGATGAATTTCTGGAGCCGTTGTTTTGATTTCCCCTGTGCTCAGGTGCTGCTGACACACGGCGATTTAAGTGACCGCGTGCGTCACGTCAATATTAAAAATACCTTACGCCGTTTGCTGGACCATCAGGTGCTGCCTATCGTTAATGAAAACGATACGATAGCCACCGCTGAGCTCAAAGTAGGCGATAACGATAATCTGGCAGCGATGGTGGCGACGGTGGCTAATGCCGATGCATTAATTATCTGCTCTGATGTTGACGGTTTGTATACCGCCGATCCGAATAAAGACCCTACAGCCAGCCTGATCCCTGAAGTGCGTACTATAGATCAGCGTATTTATGCTTTGGCCGGTGGGGTGTCATCTAAAGTCGGCACCGGTGGTATGTACACCAAAATTGAAGCGGCAGAAAAAGCGGCGGCACATGGTATCGATACCGTTATTATCGACGGCCATAAACCGGACGGCTTTCAGTGTATTTTAGCGGGTAAGAATCCAGGCACCATTTTCTATGGTCAGGCCAAACCCTTAACGGCTAAAAAACATTGGGTACGCCACACCTTAAGAGCCAAAGGCGAAATTTGGGTGGACGATGGTTGTATAGAGGCATTAAGCCGGCATGGTGCGTCGTTGCTTTGCAGTGGTATAGTTAGCATCAGTGGTGAGTTTGACTCTGGTGATGCGGTACTGGTGCGCTGCTCACAAGGCAAACGCAAAATTGCCAAAGGTGTCAGCCGTTTTAGTGCCAGTGAGCTGTTTTCGATTAAAGGTCAGCAAAGTCGCGATATTGCCGCCTGCCTTGGTTATTGTCCTACCGGCAGCGACGCGGTGATCCATCGCAGTGAAATGATGTTACTGGAGAGAATATGACTACCGATGTTGCGGCTTCAATTGCCGCCAAAGCGTCACGCGCAGCTAAAGCCGTGGCGAATTTAACTACCGAGCAAAAGAATTTTGTGCTGCAAAGTATGGCCAACCATATTCGTGCCGCCAGCGAAGCCATTCTGACGGCGAATAAAGATGAAGTGGCCACCGCCAATGCCAACGGCACCAGTGCGGCCATGCTGGACCGCTTGACGCTGAATAACGACCGCATTGACGCCATGGCCAAAGCGATAGAACAAATTATTGCTCTGCCGGATCCGGTAGGCGCCACGCGGCATATCGAACAGCGGCCAAACGGCATTAATATTGAAAAGCGCCGTATTGCGCTGGGCGTTATTTGTATGATTTATGAAGCGCGGCCTAATGTTACCGCGGATGCCGGTGCCTTATGCTTTAAATCGGGTAATGCGGTTATTCTGCGCTGTGGCCGTGAAGCGATTCAAACCAGTCTGGCGATAGCGGCGGCGATGCAACAAGCGCTGCGCGAGCATGATTTGCCCGATGAGGTGATCAGCATAGTGCCGGACCCGGACCGTGATTTAATGCTGGCACTGTTAAAACAGGATCAGTATATCGATTTAGTGATCCCGCGTGGCGGCGAGGGCTTAATCCGTTTTGTTACCGAGCACAGCCGCATTCCGGTGATTCAGCACTACAAAGGTGTCTGCCATCTGTATGTTGACCAAAGCGCAGATTTGGCCATGGCGTTGGGTTTATTGCTTAACGGTAAAGTACAACGCCCTGGCGTGTGTAATGCGCTGGAAGGCTTATTGGTGAATAAACATATTGCCGCCGATTTTCTGCCGCTGGTGGCCAATGCGCTGGCACAACACGATGTGATCGTGCATGCCTGCAGCCAAAGTATCGGCTACTTTAGTCAGGCACAGCCTATTGCGGATAACGAATTTGGTCAGGAATATCTGGCGCCGGAAATTGCCATCAGGGTAGTGGACGATCTCGATGCCGCCATGGCGCATATTGACCGGTTTGGCAGCCAGCATACTGAAGTTATCTGCACCAGCGACGAGGCCAATGCACAGCGTTTTATCCGTCAGGTGGATTCAGCCGTGGTGATGCACAATGCCTCGTCACGCTTCTCTGATGGCGGCGAGTTGGGCTTAGGTGCTGAGATTGGTATTTCTACCAGTAAGTTGCACGCTTACGGCCCTATGGGGCTTGAAGCGCTGACCACAGAAAAATATGTGGTAACCGGCAGCGGGCAAACCCGCAGTTAACAATAAAAGCCATAGAAAAAGCGCAGCGCAGCAATAGTAATTTATTGACTATGCTGCGTTTTTTCATTTGTCTGCACAGTGGCTTTAACCGCTGTGGTTAAGGGCTCGACGTCAGACATTTACCCCGCTATAATGCCGCGTCCTATTTTATAACAGGTCTGGTTCAGTGCTGCGTTTTGATACCAGATCACACCAGTAAGGCGTCAATTACACGCCTGTTTTTGAATTTGAGGTAACAAGATGCAAGTTTCTGTGGAAACCACTCAAGGTTTAGAGCGCCAATTAACTATCACTGTTCCGGCCGACAAAATTGATACAGAAGTAAAAAGCCGTTTACGTGATCTGGCCAAGCGTCAGCGTATCGACGGTTTCCGTCCGGGCAAAGCGCCGGTAACACTGATCCAAAAGCGTTACGGCCTGGCTGTATTACAGGAAGTGGCTGGCGAGCAAATGCAGCGTCATTTTTATGATGCCATTATTGCCAACAAACTGACTCCTGCCGGTTCACCTACTTTTGCCCCGGGCCAACTGGAGCAGGGCAAAGATTTAGAATTTAAAGCCACTTTTGAAGTGTATCCGGAAGTTGAAGTTAAAAACCTGGATAAAATTGAAGTGAACAAGCCGGTTGTTGAGATTGCCGACGCCGACTTAGACAAGATGCTGGACACGCTGCGTAAGCAACATGCCAAGTGGGAAGCGAAAAAAGGTAAGGCTGCTACCGGTGACCGTGTAATCATCGATTTCGTTGGTTCTATCGACGGTGAAGAGTTCGAAGGCGGCAAAGCCACTAACTTTACCTTAGAGCTGGGCCAGGGCCGGATGATCCCGGGTTTTGAAGATGGCATCGTCGGCAAAAAAGCCGGTGAGCAAGTTACTGTTGAGGTAACCTTTCCGGAAGAATACCACGCTGAAAACTTAAAAGGTAAAGCCGCCAGCTTTGCGGTAACCGTAAACACAGTAGAGCAGCAAGTACTGCCTGAACTGAACGACGAGTTTGCCGCTTTATTCGGTTTGGAAACCGCTACCATTGATGCACTGAAAGTTGAAGTGCGCAAAAACATGGAACGCGAGCTGAACCAGAATATTAAAGCTAAAGTAAAAGAGCAGGTGATCAAAGGTTTACTGGCCAACAACGAAGTTGACGTACCACAAGCCCTGATCAAAGGCGAAGTTGACGTACTGCGTAAGCAGGCATTACAGCGTTTTGGTAACAACGTCGATCCGAAGCAATTACCTGAACTGCCGGCGTCATTGTTTGAAGAGCAGGCGAAAGATCGCGTTAAAGTAGGCTTGTTATTAGGCGAAGTGATCAAAACCAACGAGCTGAAAGTGGACGATAAAAAAGTTCAGGCGTTAATTGAAACTGTCGCTTCTGCTTATGAAGATCCGCAAGAAGTGGTGCAGTACTACAACAGCAATAAAGAGCTGTTACAAAGCATGCGCAATGTGGCTCTGGAAGAGCAGGCACTGGATGTTATTCTGGCCGGTGCTAAAGTAACTGAACAAAAAGCGGCTTTTGACGAGATAATGAACCCGCAAGCTGCCAACTAACGTTGACTTATTTGGGCTTGACGGCTTTAATGGCTCGGACTACAGTTCGGGCCATTTTATTTTCTGCAACAGCAAAACCCAGCCATTTAGAGGGAACCCAATAATATGTCTATGCCGCAACATTTGAATGACATAGTAAGCGCTCTGGTACCAATCGTTATTGAGCAAACTGCCAAAGGCGAACGCTCGTTCGATATCTACTCACGTCTGTTAAAAGAGCGGGTAATATTTTTAACCGGTCAGGTGGAAGACCACATGGCTAACCTGATTGTGGCGCAATTATTGTTCTTAGAATCAGAAAATCCGGAAAAAGACATCTATATTTATATTAATTCGCCGGGTGGTTCAGTAACGGCAGGTCTGTCAATTTACGATACGATGCGCTATATCAAATCAGATATCGCCACAGTGTGTGTAGGCCAGGCCGCCAGTATGGGCGCATTTTTATTATCCGGTGGTACTAAAGGCAAGCGTTATTGCTTACCTAATGCGCGGGTAATGATCCACCAGCCGTTAGGTGGTTTCCAGGGCCAGGCAACCGATTTTGAAATTCATGCCCGCGAAATTTTAAGCATTAAAGAAAAGTTAAACCGCCTGATGGCCGAGCACAGCGGTAAAACTTACGAGCAAGTGTGTAAAGATACTGAGCGCGATAATTTCTTAAGTGCGCAGCAAGCCTTGGAATATGGCCTGGTAGATGCCATATTAACCAATAGAGAAACGAAGTAATTATATTAGGCCGCTCTGCATCACAGGGCGGCACCGTAGTGAAAGAGGTAGTTACATGTCTGATCACCGCACTGACGGCGATAAGAACGGTAAACTGTTGTACTGTTCTTTTTGTGGCAAATCACAGCATGAAGTGCGTAAGTTGATTGCAGGCCCACAGGTTTATATTTGTGATGAATGCGTTGATTTATGCAACGACATTATCCGCGAGGAAATTAAAGACATTTCCCCGAAACGCGATGCCGATAAATTACCGGTGCCGCGCGAGATCCGTACTCACCTTGATGATTACGTTATAGGCCAGGATCATGCCAAAAAAGTACTGGCAGTAGCGGTATATAACCACTATAAACGCCTGCGTAATGCCCAGCACAAGCAAGATGTTGAGTTGGGTAAAAGTAACATTTTGCTGATAGGCCCAACCGGTAGCGGTAAAACCCTGCTGGCAGAAACTCTGGCGCGTTTACTCGATGTGCCCTTTACCATGGCCGATGCCACTACGCTGACCGAAGCCGGTTATGTCGGTGAAGATGTCGAAAACATTATCCAGAAGCTGCTGCAAAAGTGCGACTATGACGTTGAGAAAGCGCAGCGTGGTATCGTTTACATTGACGAAATTGACAAAATCTCGCGTAAGTCTGACAACCCGTCTATCACTCGTGATGTGTCAGGTGAAGGTGTGCAACAAGCGCTGTTAAAACTGATTGAAGGCACTGTGGCATCGGTACCGCCACAAGGTGGTCGTAAGCATCCGCAGCAGGAGTTTTTGCAGGTTGATACCTCAAAAATTCTGTTTATCTGTGGCGGCGCTTTTGCCGGGCTGGATAAAGTGATCGAGCAGCGCTGTGCCAAAGGCTCGGGTATTGGTTTTGGCGCTGAAGTACGCAGCAAAGAAAGCACGCGCAGCTTAAGTGAATCTTTCCGTGATGTAGAGCCGGAAGATTTGGTGAAGTACGGCTTAATTCCGGAGTTTATCGGGCGTTTGCCGGTCGTGGCGACGTTAACCGAGCTGGATTTATCCGCGCTGGTACAAATCCTCAGCGAGCCGAAAAATGCGCTGGTGAAGCAATTTGCTGCCTTGTTCGCGATGGAAGATGTGGAGCTGGAGTTCCGTGAAGACGCACTCAAAGCCATAGCGCAAAAAGCCATGGAGCGTAAAACCGGTGCCCGGGGTCTGCGTTCTATTGTTGAAGGTGTATTGCTCGATACCATGTACGAATTGCCATCGATGCAGGATGTGATCAAGGTAGTGGTGGATGAAACCGTGATCCGCGGTGAAACCGACCCGATCCTGATTTATCAGAGCAGCGAGCCGGTCGCGGCAGAATCGCATTAAGCCGTCGCGCAAAAGAAAAAAGGAGCTGAATCAGCTCCTTTTTCGTATATGTAATTGAAGTTTTTAAAACGAACCCCATATACTGAAACATATTCGCGCCTGCAGTAACTAATTTCGAGAGAGAATCAATGACATCAGAACACGCTGAACGTTTGCATATGCCGGTACTGGCACTGCGCGACGTGGTCGTCTATCCCCATATGGTTATCCCACTGTTTGTTGGTCGGGCGAAGTCGATTAAATGCCTTGATGCGGCCATGGAAAACGACAAACAAATTTTTCTGGTGGCCCAAAAAGATGCCACCCTGGACGACCCGGCCGCTGCTGATCTATATGAAGTAGGTACGGTTGCGACTATTTTGCAACTGCTGAAATTGCCGGACGGCACTGTTAAGGTATTGGTAGAGGGTAGCCGCCGCGCCCGTTTAGCTGAATTTACTGAAACCGATAAAGCCTTTGCTGCTTATGTAGATATTATTGAAACCGCCGAGGTAGACAGCCGTGAGCAGGAAGTATTCCTGCGCTCGGCGATTAATCAGTTTGAAGGCTACATCAAGCTGAATAAAAAGATCCCGCCGGAAGTATTAACTGCTTTAAGTGGCATTGAAGAGCCGGCACGGCTTGCCGATACCATGGCCGCCCATATGCCGTTAAAAGTTGAAGATAAGCAAAAAGTGCTGGAAATCTTCGACGTCACCGAACGCTTAGAATACCTGATGGCGATGATGGAGAGTGAAATTGACATTCTTCAGGTAGAGCGCCGTATTCGCAGCCGCGTGAAAAAGCAGATGGAAAAAAGCCAGCGCGAATACTATCTGAACGAGCAGATGAAGGCTATCCAGCGTGAACTGGGTGAGTTGGAAGATGCGCCGGACGAATTTGAAACCCTGAGCAAGAAAATTGATCAGGCGCAGATGCCGCAAGAAGTGTCTGACAAAGCCCGCAGCGAACTGCAAAAGCTGAAGATGATGTCGCCGATGTCAGCAGAGGCCACCGTAGTGCGCAGCTATATCGACTGGCTGACTAATGTGCCGTGGAAAAAACGCAGCAAGGTGAAAAAAGACCTGGCCGCGGCAGAGAAAATTCTGAATGCCGATCACTACGGCCTGGAAAAAGTAAAAGAGCGCATTGTTGAGTATTTAGCCGTTCAACAGCGGGTAAATAAACTTAAAGGCCCTATTTTATGTTTGGTGGGGCCGCCGGGCGTGGGTAAAACCTCGCTGGGGCAATCTGTTGCCAAAGCAACCGGGCGTAAATACGTGCGGATGGCGCTGGGTGGCGTGCGTGATGAAGCCGAAATTCGCGGCCACCGCCGTACCTATATCGGTTCTATGCCGGGTAAAATTATCCAGAAAATGGCTAAGGTAGGCGTGCGTAACCCGCTGTTCCTGCTTGATGAAATTGACAAGATGGCATCAGATTTTCGCGGTGACCCGGCAGCAGCGCTGCTGGAGGTATTAGATCCGGAGCAAAACACAGCATTCAGTGATCATTATCTGGAAGTGGATTACGACTTATCTGATGTAATGTTCTTCGCGACCTCTAACAGTCTGAATATTCCGGCTGCGTTGTTGGACCGGATGGAAGTGATCCGGCTGGCCGGTTATACCGAAGATGAAAAGCTGAATATCGCCAGGCAGCATCTGATCACCAAGCAAGTGGGCCGTAATGGCTTAAAAGCCAGTGAAATTGTAATTGAAGATAGCGCCATTATCGGCATTATCCGTTATTACACCCGTGAAGCCGGGGTGCGCAGCTTAGAGCGTGAAATCTCCAAACTGTGTCGTAAGGCAGTGAAGCAAATTTTGCTGACTAAAGATTTAACCCAGGTAGTAATAAACCAGCAGAATCTGGAAGATTACCTTGGCGTACAGCGCTATGACTACGGTAAAGCCGAAGACAGCAACCGTATTGGTCAGGTTACCGGCTTAGCCTGGACTGAAGTGGGTGGTGATTTACTGACCATTGAAGCGGCGTCGGTGATGGGGAAGGGCAAGCTAACCTTTACCGGCTCGCTGGGCGATGTGATGAAAGAGTCCATCCAGGCGGCGATGACCGTAGTGCGCAGCCGTGCTGCCGGCCTGCGTATCAATGAAGACTTTTATGAAAAACGCGATATCCACGTGCATGTGCCGGAAGGCGCCACACCAAAAGATGGCCCCAGTGCCGGTATTGGTATGGTCACGGCACTGGTATCGAGCTTAACCGGTAACCCGGTACGGGCGGATGTGGCCATGACCGGTGAAATTACCCTGCGTGGTGAAGTTTTACCCATTGGCGGCTTAAAAGAGAAGCTGCTGGCTGCACACCGTGGTGGTATTAAGCGGGTACTTATTCCGCATGATAACGTTCGCGACTTGAAAGATATCCCTGATAATGTCAAAGGCGACATCGAAATTTGCGCAGTAAAATGGATTGATGAAGTGCTGGAATTGGCGTTACAAGAGCCGTTGGAGCGTGTTTCGGTGGTAGAAACGGTAAAAAATCCGCCAAAAAGCAAAAAAACGGAAAAAAATCCTGCATAGGGGCTTTTCATTCCCGTTGGCTGTGCTAAGTTATGGAAAGTTTCGACCAAGCCCTTGTTATACAAGGGCTGCGGTCAAAGCAAGAATTATTAGTTTTGTCGCTTCTTTTGCTTGCAAGCCCCAAAAATGCTTGTTATAACGATGAAGCTCACTTACAGAACTAATGAAGTGTAGTTGTTGAAAATAATAACAATTGAAGGGGATGATATTGTGAACAAGTCTCAACTTATCGACAAAATTGCTGCTGGTGCAGACATTTCTAAAGCGGCAGCAGGTCGTGCTTTAGATTCGTTCATTGATGCTGTTACCGAAGCTCTTAAAGAAGGCGACTCTGTAGCATTAGTTGGTTTTGGTACTTACAGCGTACGTGAGCGTGCAGCCCGTACTGGCCGTAACCCGCAAACTGGTGCCACTATTCAAATCGCGTCTGCGAAAATTCCTTCTTTCAAGCCTGGTAAAGCGTTAAAAGACGCTTGTAACTAATCTGCCGTTTTGTCTTACGACAAACGTCAGTTTGGAAGCTTAGTGATAAACCGGTACCTGAACAGGGTGTAGTGTTGAATCAAGGTGACTCAAAGTAGTAACCGCAGGCTTCCAAGGCTTCTCTAAAAAAAGCGCATCTGTTAAGATGCGTTTTTTTTTACGGTAACTAAGATGTGTTTTCGTTGCCTTCCGGCCGCTTAACGTTGAATAGAGAGATAGCACTAAGATGTTAGAAAAAATCAGAGAAGGCTCTCAGGGAGTTGTTGCCAAGTCTATTTTAGGCTTAGTGATCCTGACATTCGCCCTGGCGGGTGTTGGCAGTTATTTAAGTACACCAGCTGAGACCAACGTGGCTGAAGTGAACGGCGAAAAAATCAGCCGTGCAGATTTTGACCAGGCGTTTCAAAATGAACGTGCCCGTATGCAGCAGCAGTTCGGCGAAATGTATGCCGTGATGGCTGCTGATACCGCTTATATGAATAATTTTCGCAGTGAAGTGCTGGAGCGTTTAATTGATGAAACGCTGCAAAAGCAATTTGCGGTAGAGTTGGGGTTACGTGTCAGCGATGACCAGGTGCGCGATGCTATTCGTGAAATGACAGAATTTCAGGTAGACGGCCAGTTTAATAATGATCGCTATATTGCTTTGTTGCGTCAGGCCGGGTATCAACCCGAGCAGTTTCGCGAATATATGCGTGAACAATTATCACGTAACCAACTGCTGGTAGGTTTACTGGGCAGTGAGTTTGCCACCGCCAAAGAAATGCAGTTACTGCTGAAATTACAGCAGCAGCAACGTGACGTTGCCTTTGTGCGTTTTGCTGCCGCAGATTTTGCCGGTAAGGTTGATCTGAGTGAACAAATGCTGCAGGACTACTACACCACTAATCTGGCGCAGTTTGAGACTGAGCCAAAAGTGGCTGTTGAGTATGTAGAAATTTCAGCTGACAACTTAAGTGCTGCTGTTGATGTTACCGACGCAGAGATAGCTGAGTACTACGAAGTTAATAAAGCCCGCTTCAGCCGCGATGAGCGCCGTCAGGTGGCGCATATCATGTTGGAGTCTGAGCAGGATGACAATGAGGTCAAAGCTCAGGCTGAGGCCTTGTTAGCAGAACTTAACGCCGGTGCAGATTTCGCTGAATTGGCAAAGACCGCATCAGCAGATACCTTTTCAGCTGAAAATGGCGGTGTGCTGGATTGGCTGACACCAGGCGATATGGATGCTGAGTTTGAACGCGTTGCTTTTGGCATGACCGAAGTAGGGGCTTTGAGTCCGGTAGTAAAAAGTGCTTACGGTTATCACATTATTAAGCTGGTGGAATTAGAGCCTGCGCAGCAACAGCCATTGGCTGAGGTGTCGGCAGATATTGCCCAGCGTATTTCGCAAGAGCGTGCCAGTGCGGCATTTTATGAGCTACAGCAGCGTTTAGCTGAAGTAAGCTTTGAGGTGCCGGATACACTGGAAGACGCCGCCGCTGCAGTGGATATGAAAGTGGTAACCACACCGTTGTTCAGTCGTGAAGAAGCGACAGCACCTTTGTCTGAGCCGGTGGTGATGAACAAGTTGTTTGATGCCGGTTTTATCAAAGAGGGTTTGAACAGCGAGCTGATTGAACTGGGTAAAGAGCGCGCTATTGTAGTGCGGGTGAAAGACTATCAGCCGGCACGCACTCAGGCGCTGGAAGAAGTAAAAGCTCAGGTTGAGTCTGCTGTGCGCGCAGAGCAAAGTGCTTTACTGGCAAAGCAACAGGCTGAAACTGTGTTAGCACAGCTGGCAGACAGTAGCCTGGCAGAGCAAGCTACGGCAGCCGGTGTTGAGTTGCAGCAGGCAATGAATACGCCGCGTTTTGGCGGTACTTTGGATGCAGAAATTCGCGCTAAAGCCTTTGCTATGCCACGGCCACAAGATAAGCCAGCGGCAGAGTTAGTCGCCCTGGCTAACGGTGATGCTGCTCTGGTATCGGTATTGGCGGTAAAAGACACTGACGTTACTGCAGTGCCTGAGCCGGCGCAATTAGAGCGTTTGGCTGAGCAGCAGGCTGAGCAAGCGTATCGTGCGGTTATTGCAGCGCTGAAGGCTGAGGCTAAGATTAGCCGCAACCTGCGCGCCACCACCGCGGAAGAGCAGCTCTGATCCGTATTTAAGTCAGATAGAAAAAACCGTGGCTTGCCACGGTTTTTTTATGTCATGGCGCTATTGATCAATTTGCGGGTGTAGTCGTGTTCCGGATTGGCAAATACCGTGGCGGTTGGGCCATAGTCCAGTTGTTTGCCCTGATGCAGTACCAGCAAGTCATCGGCAATATGTTTAACCAGGCGCAAATGATTGGTGATGAGTAAATAGGCCAGGCCTGAGTTTTGTTGCAGCTGTAATAGCAAGTTAACCATTTGTGCCCGCAGCGTTGGATCCAGTGCTGTTAGTGCTTCATCAAGGATCAGCAGTTTAGGGTCGAGGATTAATGCGCGGGCTAACGCCACCCGCTGCAACTGGCCACCGGAAAACATATGCGGATAATAATCAGCATGTTCGTCCAACAAGCCTAATTGTTTTAAGGTATGTTTAATCTTCAGTTTACGTTGTTGGTTATCCAACAGGGTACTGAAGTGCAATACGTCGTCCAGCATTTGGCCTATTTTCTGGTGCGGGTTAAGTGATTTGGCCGCGTCCTGAAAAATAAACCGGATCACATGATTATACTGGCGGTAATTACTGATTTTTACCGCTGTGCCGCCGAGTAAAATGTCACCCTGGTCGGGCTTCTCAATACCCACTAACAGCTTTGCCAGGGTACTTTTGCCAGAGCCGGTTTCACCGACAATGGCCAGGGTTTTGCCTGCCGCCAGGCTGAAACTGATATCGTCTAACGCGGTTACGCTGCGCTGGCGAAACAAGCCGGCTTGTTTACGGTAGGTTTTGCTTAAGTGTTTGACTTCAAGCAGCAGGCTCATAGGTCTTTTTTTCCGGTTAGCGGGAAATGACAGCTGAAATAGTGGTTTTGCAGGCGCTCAAGGCCCGGAGTTTTCACGCATTCCTTGCGGGCGTTCGGACAACGCGGCCCCAGCCGGCAGCCTATCGGCAGATGTTGCAGCACCGGAATGCTGCCTGGCAAGGCGTATAACGGCGTTTTGGCCACCAGCTCCGGTTGAAATTCCGGCACGCTTTTTATTAACGCATTAGTGTAGGGATGAAAAGGCTGCTTCAGAATGGCTGCGGTTTCACCGGCTTCAACTAACTGTCCGCAATACAATACACTGAGGCTTTGGGTATAGCGGGCGATGCTTTCCAACTCATGGCTGATCAGCAGTACCGACATACCTTTTAATTGATTAAAACTGGCCAGCAACCGAAATAACTGCGCCTGAGTGGTGCTTTCCAACGCAGTAGTGGGCTCATCCGCTATCAGCAGTTTGGGGTTTTTGGCAATGGCCATCGCAATCATGATTTTCTGACAAATACCTTCAGACAGCTGATAAGGGTAACTTTGTAATACTGCCTGATGATCACGAATACCGACTTTATGCAATAAAGCTACTGCTTTGCGCCGGCGCAGGTAGCTGCGCTTCCACCAGGGGCCGTCTAACAGATGATCGGGTATCGCCTCTTCTAACTGCTCAAGAATAGCGGCGGTGGGGTCGAGGCTGCGGCTGGGCTCCTGATATATCATGGCAATATCGCGGCCGATAATTTTACGCTGCTGCTCGTACGGCAGGTTCAACAAGTCTTTGCCACGCCAACTGAAGCGGTCGGCGGTTACCTGCCAGCGTTTATTCAATACTCCCACTATTGCTTTGGCCACTAAGCTTTTGCCGGAGCCGGACTCGCCCACCAGACCACGGGTTTCACCTTCGCGCAAGCTCAGATTGACGCGATCGACCGCGCGGATCATACCGTCGGGGGTATTCAACTCTATGGTCAGGTTTTTAATATCGAGTAACAGCATCAGTTTTCCCGCCGTTTTTTCATTGCCGTGCGCAGGCCATCACCTACCAGGTTTACCGACAACACCGCCATAAAAATCAACAGCCCTGGCAAAGCAACGCCAATTGGTGCGACGTAAATCAGGTCTAATGAATCGGCAATAATGGCGCCCCATTCCGCGGTAGGGGCTTGGGCGCCAAGACCAAGAAAGCCAAGCGCTGCAATATCCAAAATGGCGGTAGACAGCGCCATGGTGGCTGTAACGGTAAGGCGTTCCCAAATATTAGGCAGAATAATACGGCTGAACACCTGCAGGTTATTGGCGCCATCCAGCCGGTAGGCAATCACGTAATCCTGATTTAACTGTTCGGCAATGGCATTGCGCACACCGTGCACAAATTGCGGCAACAGTGCCAGCATAATAGCCCAGATGGTGTTTAACAGGCCCGGGCCAAGCACAGCGACAATAATGATAGCCAGTAGTAAGGAGGGGATGGTAAGTGCCAAATCAAGGATATGGTTAAATATGCTGGATTTTACGCCTTTGCTCATACCGGCCAGGGTCCCCAGCAGTAAGCCGGCGAGTAGTGCGCCCAGTACCGTAATAACGGCAATACCAAAGGTATAACGCGCACCGACAAGAAAGCGCGAAAACATATCACGGCCTAAATCATCGGTGCCAAACGGATATTGTACCAGGCCCAATTCGGACCACGACGGCGGTAACAGCAGCAGGTTATCATTTTGCAGATAAGGGCCGTGCGGTGTTAACAGCGGCGCGACTATTGCCAGCACGAAGAATGCGGAAAACAGACACAGGCCTGCCACGGCGCTGTGTTGGCGGGCAAATTCACGCCACAGTTGCCGTAGTGGTGAGCGGGCCTGATGTTCATCAGCTAATAAACGAAATCGTGCCATCTCAGCGCTTCCTTGCCAGCGGATTAAACAGCCGGTGTAAGATTTCTGTCAGCATGTTTACGCTGATCACCAGGGTAGAAATGACTAACAACCCGGCCTGAATAGCCGGATAGTTACGCTGGTAAATGCTGTCGATTAACCAGCGGCCGATACCGGGCCAGGAGAAAATAACTTCGGTAATCATCGCCAGCGTGATCAGCGTGCTGAACTGCAAGCCAATTTGGCGTATTACCGGCAGTAATGCATTGCGCAAACCATGCCGGTACAATACCTGCAGCCGGTTCAGGCCTTTGGCACGGGCGGTTTTAATATAGCTTTGTTCCCACACATCCAACATCGAGTCTTTAGTGAAGCGCACCATTACTGTTGTCGGGTATGTTGCCAGCACCAGAGTAGGCAGTAACATATGGCGTAAGGCATTGAGCAAGGCATCATTACGGTGCGCGCTGTCAGACAGTAAAATGTCCACTAACATAAAGCCGCTAATGTGTTTTACCTCATACAGTACACCTATTCTGCCGGCTGTCGGCAGCCAGCCCAGACCAAGAGAAAACAGCATAATAAGCAGCAGTGCCCACCAAAATACCGGAATGGAGTAACCGGTGATCGCCAGTGCAGAAATAATCTTGCTTAGCGTGCCTTCCGGTTTGACCGCAGCAATAATGCCCAGCGGAATGCCGGCAAAAAAAGAAATTAACAGCGCATAGGCGGCCAGTTCCAGTGTAGCCGGCAACAACACGCCGATTTCCTGCAGCAACGGCTGTTGGCTGGCAAACGACAACCCCCAGTTACCGCTGAGAATACGCTGTAAATACGCCACATACTGGGCCAGGTAGCCCTGATCCAGCCGGTACTCTGTTGTCAGTACTGCCACTTGCTCCGGTGCAATGTACCTGAGCCCAGTCAGGTTTTGCAGTATATCGCCAGGGAACATATAGGCCAGGCTAAACGCCAACAGGCTCAGCGCCAACAACACAAAAGCCAGCAAAAACAAACGGCGCAGCAAGTACAGGGTCATTTGATATCCTTCACTGCACCGGCCAGTGCAACACCGCCGTAGGGATTAATGTGTACACCTTTGATATCACTGCTGATAGCCTGAAAACGCTGCGAATGCGCAATGCTCAGCAGCGGCATTTGCTCTGCCAAATACTGTTGTGCCGCCAGATAGTAACTGCGGCGTTGCTTTTGATCGGCTGTTAACAGGGCCTGACCAATCAGCCGGTCAAAGTTTTCATCGCACCAGTTGGCGCGGTTGGTGCCGGTGTCTGCCGCGCTGCAGCTAAGCAAAGGGCGGAAAAAGTTGTCCGGGTCGGCATTATCTGCCGACCAGCCAATCAAGACTGAGTCATGCTCATTATCACTCAGCTTGCGGCGAAAGCTGTTCCATTCATACGATACGATACTGGCCCGGACACCAATTTGGGCTAAATCGGCTTGCATCAGTTCGGCCATTTTCAGAGCGTTAGGATTGTACAGCCGCTGCACCGGCATAGCCCAGATATCCATACTAAAGCCATTCGGGTAACCGGCTTCTTTTAGCAGGGCTTTGGCAATAGCCGGGTCATATTGCTGCACCGGTAAATCAGGGTTGTAGGCCCAGGATGTTGGCGGCAACACTGAATTTGCAGCAGTGGCATGGCCAAAGTATACGGCTTGTAAAATGGCGTCACGGTTTATCGCATAGGCCAGCGCCTGGCGTACTTTGGTGTTATCAAACGGTGCTTTGCGGGTGTTAAAAGCCCAAAAACCCACATTCATGCTGGTACTTTCCTGCACATCCACGTCCGGCCGCTGGCTAATCAGTTTAAGCTCGGCCACGCGAGGAAAGGCCACTACATCACATTCATGGGTAAACAGTTTTGCCATCCGCCTGGCATTATTCGGCACTATGTCAAATACCAGCTGATCGGGTTTGGCCGGTTCGCGCCAATAGTTTCTATGCCGGTAATAACGGATCAGTACATCTTTTTGGTACTCTTTAAAACGAAAGGGCCCGGTGCCGATAGGGTGGCTATCCATCCGTGACAAGGTATTGGCTGCAACTAACTGCTCCGCATATTCGGCCGATAAAATAGCAGCGAAATCGGTGGCCAGGTTAGATAAAAACGAGCTGTCCGGCCGGCTCAGTTCAAAGCGCACGCTGTCGTCGCTCTCTGCTACCACCTTATTAACCAGAGAGGCCCAGGCAACACTTTGAAAAAACGGATAGTTGCCGCCGCCCTGATAATGAAAAGGATGACCGGTTTGCATAATACGGTTAAAGGTAAACAGCACGTCCTGCGCATTCAGTGGCCGGCCGGGGGTAAAGTATTCGGTTTGGTGAAACTGCACATTGCTGCGCAGCTTAAAGCGGTATGTTTTGCCGTCTGCGCTAACCTGCCAACTTTGCGCCAGGCCCGGAGTTAACTCGCCGCTGTCCGGCGCAATATCCAGCAGACGGTCATACAGCTGCTGACTAATGGCATCAATAGTGGTGCCGGAGGTCACTAACTGCGGGTTAAACGACTCCGGCGAGCCCTCAGAGCAGTATACCAGGCCACTGCGTACTGTTTCCGGCAAATCAGGCTGGCAACCGCTAAGGGCGGCAACACCGGCCAGTAGTAATGAAGAGGTGTTCCGGCCAACCCCTGACAGTGAGATCCAACCGCGTTGCAGCTTCATGTTTGCTGGCTTTCCAGTAATTGATACTTTTTCATATAGCCACGCAGTTGATGATAGGTCAGATTCAGTAACTCAGCGGTTCTTTTCTGATTAAACTGGCTGGCAACCAGCGCTTGTTTAATTAAGCTGACTTCAAAATCCTGCGACAGGGTTTTAAAATCCTGTACCTCGCTAAAATCGACCTGAGACGGTTTGATTTCATCTGCTGCTGCGGAACCTTTGGCCGGGGTTGGCGCAGCAGCGTGGCTTTCACTTGTGCTATGCAACTGCGCCCGTGCCGCTTTAATGCGCTGTTTCGGCCGGAACGGCGACTCAAACGGGTCTAACTGAATATCGTGTACCGGCACATAAGCATTGTTGGTGCGGTAAACACTGCGCTCCACCACGTTTTTCAGCTCACGCACGTTACCCGGCCAGTGATAATCCAGCAAGGTGCGCTTGGCTTTTTCACTAAAGCCACTGAACAGTTCGAAGCCCAGCTCGCGGGCCATATTAATGGCAAAGTGCTCAGCCAGTTGCAAAATATCTTCGCGCCGTTCGCGCATTGGTGGCAGCGTTATAACATCAAACGCCAGCCGATCGAGTAAGTCGGCGCGAAACTCGCCCTGGTCCGCCAGTAGCGGCAAGTCTTCATTAGTGGCGCAAATCAGCCGTACATCGGTTTTAATAGAGCGGCTGCCGCCAACCCGCTCAAACTCGCCGTATTCAATTACCCGTAACAGCTTTTCCTGCACCAGGCCCGGCGTATTAGCCAGCTCATCTAAAAACAAAGTACCGCCATGGGCCCGTTCAAAGCGGCCTTCATGCCGTTTTGCGGCACCGGTAAAAGCGCCGGCTTCGTGGCCGAACAGTTCGCTCTCCAGCAGGTTTTCGTTTAGCGAGGCACAGTTCAGCGTAATGTATTGCTGATCCCAACGCTGTGACAAGAAATGCAGCCGCGCCGCAATCAGTTCTTTGCCGGTGCCGCGCTCGCCGATGATTAACACCGGTTTGTCTAAGGGTGCTATTTGTGACACCTGGTCCAGCACGTTAAGAAAACTGTTAGACTGGCCCACCAGATTATCTTGTTGGAATTTTCTGCTCATGGCGTACTATTTATTGGTTAATTTGGCTAATTAGTAGTGTATTTCATAAAGCCTTTTAGCAGAAGCTTTAACGGAAAATAAATAAAATAACTTATATTCAGTATCTTACGGCATTTGAAAAAGTTGGCAAGGAAACTGAATAGCTTAGAGTGTACTAATACAGTCATTCAGAGGTAATTATTATGGGTATTTTTTCACGCTTCTCCGACATTGTGAATTCAAACATCAACTCCTTACTGGATAAAGCTGAAGATCCGGAAAAAATGGTCCGGCTGATTATTCAGGAAATGGAAGATACCTTGGTTGAGGTGCGTTCGTCCTCTGCCAAAACCATTGCAGAGAAAAAAGAGCTACAGCGTGTGGTTAACCGTTTGCAGGAAGAAGTAGCAGACTGGCAGGCCAAAGCCGAGCTGGCGCTGAGCAAAGAGCGTGACGACCTGGCACGGGCAGCCTTAATTGAGCGGCAAAAAGCGGCCGAGCAAGCTGAGACAGTGGCAGCAGATATTGCTAATCTGGATGAGCACATCGGTAAACTGCAGGACGAGGTAGGGCAGTTACAGGAAAAACTGGCTGACGCCAAAGCGCGGCAGAAATCGATGTTAATGCGTCAGAAAACGGTAGCATCACGGCTGGAAGTGAAGAAAACGCTGGACAGCAACCGTATTAATGATGCGATGTACAAGTTTGAGCGTTACGAGCAAAAAATTGATACGCTGGAAGCTCAGGTTGAAGCCTATGATTTAGGTAAGAAAACCTTAAAAGACGAATTTGCTGAGCTGGCCGCTCAGGACAAAATCGACAATGAGCTGGCGGCATTAAAAGCTAAAGTAACGCAAAAAGATAAAAACGCCTGATTATCAGGCGTTCAGGAGTCGACATGGAAATTTCAGAAGTCATTGGCGTCCCGTTTATTCTGTTTATGATTTTTGTGGCACCAATCTGGGTCATAATGCATTACCGCAGTAAGAATAAAATGGGACAGGGCTTGTCAGATCAGGAGCTGTTGCAGTTAAACGATCTGGCACACAGGGCCGAGAAAATGGCCGATCGCATTAAAACGCTGGAAGCGATTTTAGATGCGGAAAGTCCGAAGTGGAGAAGTCAACATGACTAAGCCTAAGCGTGAGCTGTTACGCGACGACACCAATGGTAAGATCGCCGGTGTGTGTGCCGGCATTGCTGACTACTTTGGCTGGGAGTTGTGGTTGGTGCGTATTGTTACCGTATCAGCCTTCTTTCTCGGCGCCGGCGGTCTAGTTCTGGTGTTATATATTGCTGCCTGGGTGGTGCTGGAAAAAAAGTCCAAAGCCGCCTTCAAAACTACCGCAACGGCTGATCTAAGCCCGGCAACGGAGAAGGTGGTAGAAGTAAAAACCCGGCTGTGGCAACGCGGCGAGGCGCCAAAAGATGCGCTGCAGCATTTAACCTCGCAGTTCAATGGCCTGGAGTTGCGATTAAGGGAGTTGGAGCGTCATGTTACGTCGGCCAAATTTCAGTTAAACCGCGAGTTTAACAGCCTGTAGGGTACTTTATAACCTGATGAGTTTATTGCAGAAAATCCAACAACAACGGCACGATTTAACACATCGTGCCTTTGATCGTCATATCCGTCTTGGCGTCACCGGCCTTAGCGGCTCAGGCAAAACCGCTTTTATTACCTCGCTGGTACACCAATTAACCAGGGGCGATATACCGGACCATCTGCCATTTTTTGATGTAGTGCGTGAACGCCGCTACCTGGGTGGTAAGCTGGCGGCACAGTTGCCTGATATGCCGCGCTTCCCGCTGGAGCAAAATTTACAGCATTTGCAGCAAGAGCCGCCACAGTGGCCGCCGTCTACCTCTGGCAGCAGCCGGCTGGGGTTGCAACTGCGTTATAAAGCGGCATCCGGCATCCGGGCACGGCTGCAGTCACACAGTGAGTTAGCGCTGGATATTATTGACTATCCGGGCGAGTGGCTACTGGATTTGCCGCTGCTGGACATGAGCTACCGGCAGTGGTGCGAATTCAGCTGGCAATTGTTCGACCGTGAGCACCGTGCAGCATTAGCACAGCCATTTTTACAGCAGTTGCAGCAGGCTGATTTAACCAACGCCGGTGAGTTGTACGTACAGCAACTGACCGACAGTTATAAACAGTTATTGCAGCAATACCATGATTTGCCCGGCGCTTATTTAAACCAACCCGGCCGTTTATTAGTGCCCGGCACCCTGGCCGGTGCCCCTATGCTGCAACTGTTTCCGCTGCTGCCACAGCAGGCGGAGCAAAACACTGCCCTGGTGGCCAAACTGACGCAACACTATGACAGCTATTGCAAGCACGTGATTACGCCGTTTTACCGCCAGTACTTTGCTGCGCTTGACCGCCAGGTGATCCTTGTCGATTGTTTATCAGCATTAAATGCCGGCTATGCAGCAACCCATGAGTTACAACAGGCACTGCGGCTTATTTTACAAAGTTTTAATTATGGCCCGTCCAGCCTGCTAAGCCGGTTGTTTACACCAAAGATCAGTAAGGTGCTGTTCGCCGCCAGTAAAGCCGACCATGTTACGCCCGAGCAGCACAAAGCCTTAACTTTGTTGTTGCAACAACTGCTGCAGCAACCGCTGAAGCACAGCCAGTACCAGGCCGCTACCACAGAAGCCATGGCGATAGCGGCTATCCGCGCCAGCGACAGCGGTTTTGTCCGTGCTGATGGCCTGGCGCAGCCGTGTATCAGTGGCACCGGGCTGGCACAGCAGGCGCTGACGTATTTTCCGGGCGAAGTACCGTCGACCATTCCCTCCAGGGCGTTATTTGCCGGGCACAAATTTGACTTTATAGCGCTGCGGCCTTTGCCGTGGCAGGACGGGCAAGCGCTGCCGCACGTGCGGATGGACCATGTATTGCAGTTTTTGCTGGGAGATAAATTACGATGAGCGAATTAAAACCGGCACAGCATTTTGACCGGCAAAGCCCTAAGGTAGAGACGGCAGAGTTAAAAACTGCCGGTTACTACAATGACGACGACTTTGTTGCTGCTGTCGACGCCGGGCCGGCAAAGCTCAGCACCCCCACAGCCTGGTGGTGGCGCCTGGCCGGCGTTACGCTGCTGGCCATAGTGTTGTTATCTGTCTGGCAGTGGACACTTATACTGCAACAAAGCTGGCAACACAGTGTGCTGCAAGGCGGGCTGTTAAGCCTTATTACCGTAGCGGTGTTAGTGCTGTTGTCGAGCGTATTGTGGCGCGAGTTAAAGCTGTGGCGTCGTTTAGCACGTAACCGGCAGTGGCAACATAGTGCACAGCGTATTCGCCACAGCGTGCAGTTTGGCGAGGCTGAGCCGTTATGCCGTCAGGTTGCGGCCAGTTTACCCGTCACCCCGGCAATAACGGCGGCAGTGCAGCATTGGCAAAATGCGCTACAACCGCAACACAGCGATGAAGAGCAACTGCAGCTGTTTGAACATTTTGTGTTGTCTGAGCTGGATAAACAAGCACAGCAGTTGGTATACCGCGCCGCCACCGATACCAGCCTGGCGGTGGCAATCAGCCCCTTTGCCCTGGCCGATATGTTGCTGGTACTGTGGCGCAGCAGCCGTTTACTGCGTGAACTGGCGAAGTTGTACGGCGGTGCTATTGGCCAACTGCGTAGCCTGGTGCTGTTAAAACGCTTGTTGGCAGCGCTGTTGTGGGCCGGTGGCTCAGAGCTGGCGCTGGATATGGCATCAGACGTTATCGGTAGCGAGTTAACGGCGAAATTATCGGCTCGCGCCGGCCAGGGCGTTATCGCCGGTTTACTGGTCGCCCGGTTGGGGAACTTAGCGCAGCAACAATTGCGGCCACTGCCGGCCGGTAAAACAGCAAAAGTGAGCATTAAAGTGCTGAGTAGTGCGTTATTGCAGCGTTTTAACGGCGCAGTGCAAACTAAAGCTGACAGTTAAACCCTGTGCAAAGTTGCAGCGCCAGACTGCAAGATGTCTGGCGTGCTTCCATTAATAGTAGTTTCTGCTATTTGTTACAGCGACTTTAACTTTCAGTAGCAGTAACTTTATGCATGACAATAATAAAAAAGCCGAAACCCTGTGTATTCACGCCGGTAAAGAAAAAAATCAACACGGTACTTTAGCTACTCCGCTGTACCAAACCTCCACTTTTATTTTTGATAACGCCGAGCAGGGCGCGGCCCGTTTTGCCGGCGAAGCCGAAGGCTATATTTACACCCGGCTGGGTAACCCGACTACCCGCGAGTTGGAACTGAAAATAGCAGCACTGGAAGGCATGGCGGATGCTGCCGCCACGGCCACCGGTATGGGCGCTGTCGCAGCCAGCACCATGGCTTTTTTACAGCAGGGCGATCATCTTATCGCCAGTAAAGCTATTTACGGCTGCAGTTTTGCGCTGTTCAACCATATGTTTGCCCGCTACGGCATTGAGGTTAGCTTTGTTGATATGACAGACCATGCGGCGGTTGAACAGGCTGTTAAACCGAATACCAAAATGCTGTTTGCCGAAACGCCGATCAACCCGAATCTGGTGGTACTGGATCTGGCCTTTCTCGGTGATTTCTGTCAGCGCCATCAGCTGATTTCGGTGATTGATAATACCTTTTTGACGCCGTTGCTGCAGAAGCCGGCAGACTATGGCATCAATATTGTGATCCACAGTGCCACTAAGTACCTGAACGGCCACGGCGATGTGGTAGCCGGGCTGATTGTATCGGACGCAGAAACGATAAAAACCATCAAGCTGACTACGTTAAAAGATATGGGCGCCACCATCAGCCCGCATGATGCCTGGCTGATTATCCGCGGTTTAAAAACCCTGTCGGTACGGTTAGAGCGCCACTGCAGCAATGCGCAAACCGTGGCGGAATATCTGCAGGCACATTCCGCGGTGCGCGAAGTGTATTACCCGGGCTTGCCATCGCACCCGGGCTATAAGTTTATCGGTACTCAGATGAAAGCCGCCGGTGGTGTATTGGCGTTTGAGCTTAATGCCAGCCTGGATGACAGCCGTTATTTTATTAATCAATGTAAGTTGCTTAGCCTGGCGGTAAGTTTGGGCGATGCCGAATCGCTCATTCAACATCCGGCGTCGATGACGCACAGCCCCTATAGTGCAGAAGAGCGGAAAATGGCCGGCATCAGCGATGGCTTAATCCGCGTGTCGGTAGGGCTGGAGCATGTTGATGACATTATTGCTGACCTGGCGCAGGCGCTGGAGAAAATGCAGCAACGCCAGCGCTGATGCTCAGTCAGGTTGTAAGCTAAACTTTACGCCACGCCGGCCAACTTTAGGCGGCAACGAGATTAACTCTTGCCGCGCTATCGCTTAGTATCCGCTGTAACTAATTATCTGCCTGTATAGCAATAATAATTTAACTGCAGATAAGCGGGACACTCCCGTATAACAGAATATTCAACAGGTTGTTTATGAGTAAGTCGAGTAAATATGTTTCCCGTCAGTCGGACGAGCAGGGCGTTATTGCCTGGTCAGATGAAGAAAACCAAATTTGGCACGAGCTGATCACCCGTCAGCTTAGTGTGATTAAAGGTAAAGCCTGCGATGAGTATATGGCCGGGCTGGACAAGCTGCAGCTGCCAACGGATCGTATTCCGCAATTAGAAGAAGTCAGCAAGGTACTGCGTGCCACCACCGGTTGGGAATGCGCCGAAGTACCGGCGCTAATCAGCTTCGATAAGTTTTTTGAATTGCTGGCCAATAAACGCTTTCCGGTGGCGACGTTTATCCGTAGCCGCGAAGAGTTTGATTATCTGCAGGAGCCGGATGTATTCCATGAGATTTTCGGTCACTGCGCTATGCTTACCAACCCGGCTTTTGCCGAGTTTACCCATATTTACGGTAAACTGGGCCTGGCGGCCAGCAAGCAAGATCGTGTTTATCTGGCACGGCTATACTGGTTTACCATAGAGTTTGGCTTACTGAACACTGAAAATGGCCTGCGTATATACGGTGGCGGTATTTTATCGTCGCCGGGGGAAACCACCTACGCACTTGAATCTGCAGTGCCTGAGCGTAAAGCCTTTGATGCTGTTGATGTTTTGCGTACACCGTACCGCATCGATATTATGCAGCCGGTGTACTTTATGATTGAACGCATCGATCAGCTGTTTGATATTGCCCACCTGGATATGATGGCCTTAGTTGAACAAGCTAAAGCACTGGGGCTGCATGCGCCGAAATTTCCGCCCAAAGAAAAACAAGCAAGTTAGGATTACAGAATGTCTGAATTAAAAGCAATGCAATGTGAAGCCTGCCGCGCTGATGCGCCTAAAGTATCTGATGCCGAGTTACCTGAATTAATGCGGCAGATCCCTGATTGGGCGCCGGTAGTACGTGACGGTATTTTGCAGCTGGAACGTGAGTTTAAATTTAAAAACTTTAAGCTGGCGTGGGCGTTTCATAATAAAGTAGCAGAGCTGGCAGAAGCCGAAGGGCACCATCCTGCGCTGTTGCTGGAATGGGGCAAGTTAACGGTCACCTGGTGGTCGCATTCGATTAAAGGCCTGCATAAAAACGATTTTATTTGTGCGGCTAAAACCGATAGCCTGCTGTCTGCTTAATGTGCCCTGCTGAGTGGCGTCCAAGCGCCACTCATGGCTACCTTTTTTATTCTTCACTACCGCTATGCCTTTATTGCCGCTTGTCGCAATAAGCCGCTAAATCGTCTTTTTGTTCACATTTCTTTACAAAACTACTGGTCTCTTGTTGGCGTTATACCGTATTATGCGGTTAATTACTTGGGCTTGGGACATATTGCGGTATGCGTTTAGAAATTCAATGCCAGAACCGGCTGGGGCTGGCGCAGGAAGTATTAAATGTATTGGTGAGTTATCAGCTGGATTTGCGCGGCATTGAAGTCGATCCCGGTTTAAGCCGGATGTATGTGTCATTTCCAACGGTAAATTTTGAAAAGTTTCAGGAATTGATGACCAAGATGCGCCGCATTGCCGGCGTAGAAGATGTAAAAACCACTGCCTTTATGCCCTCCGAGCGTGAGCACAACGAATTGTCTACCCTGCTGCGCACCTTGCCCGATGGCTTAATTGCCGTAGACATTAAAGCCAATGTTACGGTGATTAACGATGCGGCGCTGGAGGCCTTGGCGGTAGAGCGTGAAGCCGTGGCCGGCCAGTCTTTGCAGGGCATGGTCAGAGGCTTTAATTTTCAGCGTTGGTTAGAAGGTGATGACGTGCTGGCGCAAACGCGGCGGTTGGAAATTCATGGCAAGCGCTTTGTGGCCGATATTCTGCCGGTAATGGTGCCGGATGAAACCGGCCATGAGATTTTGGCCGGTGCAGTGATCAACTTAAAATCGGAAAGCCGGCTGGGACAGCATATGGTGGCGTTTAAGAAAGGCGACCAGGAAAGCTTTAACACCTTACAAGCGCATAGTAACTTGATGCGTAAAGTGGTGCGCGAAGCAAAAAAAATGTCGCAGCTGGATGCGCCTATTTTAATCATGGGCGAAACCGGCACCGGTAAAGAATTGCTGGCGCGCGCCTGTCATGCTGCCAGCAGCCGCTCGGGTAAACCTTTTTTAGCGTTAAACTGCGCGTCCTTGCCGGACAATGTTGCCGAGTCTGAACTGTTTGGCTACGGCACCAATGCTTTTCCCGGCACCACTGAAGGTAAAAAGGGTATTTTCGAGCAAGCCAACGGCGGCACGGTATTTTTAGATGAAGTTGGTGAGATGTCACATTCATTGCAAACCAAGCTGATCCGCTTTTTGCAAGACGGCAGCTTTCGCCGCGTCGCCGATGAAAATGAAGTAAAAGTCGATGTGCGGGTAATTTGCACCACGCAAAAAGACTTGCCCGGCATGGTGCAGGAAGGTAAGTTCCGCGAAGACCTGTTCTACCGCCTTAATGTACTGACGCTGGCGTTACCGGCGCTGCGTGAGCGTAAACAGGATGTGCTGCCGCTGGCTGAATTCTTTATCGCCCGTTTTGCTGCACGGCTGGGCCGCAAATCGCCGAAGCTAACCGATAACTGCGCGAACTTTCTACAGAATTACCCGTGGCCGGGCAATGTGCGCCAGTTAGAGAACGCTTTATACCGCGCCATTACGTTGCTGGAAGGCTTTGAGTTGGACAAAGAGCATTTGCAATTACCAAGCTACAACAACGATTTCGGCTACTTAGAGCAAGACTTTGACGGCACTCTGGACGAAGCGGTAAAACGCTTTGAAGCTAACTTACTGCGTAAGTTATTTCCGGCTTATCCCAGCTCGCGTCAGTTAGCGAAAAAGCTGGGCTTAAGCCACACCGCTATTGCCAATAAGCTGCGAGATTATGGCATTAACCGTAAGAGTGTAAAAATTTAACTACACTTTGTGCGAAAAACTGTACTGCAGAAGGGCTGCCAACGCGATTTGGCGGCCCTTTTTGATCGCATTTGCGCAAAAACTGACTTTCGTATTGCCAACTTTACAAAACAAGCAGTTAGCCTTGATTGCACTGTCGCATGCCGGCCTCTTTCTTTTTTTTGCCGCAAGCGCATCATAGCGCCATCGAAGACGTAGCAGGGAACAAACAGATGTTAGATAAAATAAACCCACTGGGTACTGATGGTTTTGAATTTGTTGAATATACCGCCGCTGATGCTGATGGCATTCAGAAGCTGAAAGATTTATTTCATTCGCTTGGCTTTACCGAAGTGGCACAGCACCGCTCTAAGCAAGCCTGGTTATACAAGCAGGGCGATATCAACTTTATTGTTAATGCCGAGCCTAATTCGCAAGCAGAAGAGTTTGCCCGTCAGCACGGCCCCAGCGTGTGCGCCATGGCGTTTCGGGTAAAAGATGCTGCTCACGCATTAAAGCATGCTGTTGCCAACGGCGCCAAAGAGTACAAAAACCAGATTGGCCCGATGGAGCTGAATATTCCTGCCGTATACGGTATTGGCAGCAGCTTGCTGTATTTTGTTGACCGTTATGGTGCCAGCAGTGTGTACGACGTCGACTTTAAATATTACGACAACTGGCAGCTTGAGATGGCCAAACACAGTGTTGGCCTGGAAGTGCTGGATCATTTAACCCACAACGTGATGCGCGGCAATATGAATGTCTGGGCCGGTTTCTATGAAAATATCGGTAACTTTCGTGAGATCCGCTATTTTGATATTGAAGGTAAACTGACAGGCCTGGTGTCTAAAGCCATGACAGCGCCCTGCGGTAAGATCCGTATTCCGATTAACGAGTCTTCTGATGACAAATCTCAGATTGAAGAATTTATCCGTGAATACAAAGGCGAGGGTATTCAGCATATCGCGCTGACCACCGAAAACATCTATGAAACAGTGCGTACGCTGCGTAAGCGCGGTATGGACTTTATGCCAACGCCGGAAACCTATTACAACAAGGTAAACGAGCGGGTAGTGGGCCACGACGAAGATTTAGACCAGCTGCGTGACTTACGTATTCTGATTGACGGCGCGCCGATGAAAGACGGCATTTTGCTGCAAATCTTCACCAAAACCGTAATTGGCCCGGTGTTCTTTGAAATTATTCAGCGTAAAGGCAACGAAGGCTTCGGCGAGGGCAACTTTAAAGCACTGTTCGAGTCTATCGAAGAAGATCAAATCCAGCGCGGAGTGTTAAGCAATGCGTAAATGGGCATCGTTTCCGTTAAAGGAAGGGGATGTATCAAGGCAAGCGCATGCTGATTTTCCTGAGCAGGCGATATATGAGCGTGAAACCGGCCGCAGCGGCTTTTTTGGCCCTGCCACGCACTTTCATCACCGCCATGCGCCTACCGGTTGGACTGACTGGCAAGGGCCATTGCGGCCGCACCTGTTTAACTTTAATGAAATAGGTGCAGATAACGCTAATTCACCGTGGGCAGTACCCAACCTGCTGTTTAATGCGCATTGTAAAATGCGTACCTGGCGCTTAAGTGACAATATGAGCAAGCTGGTGCGCAACGCCGACGGTGATGAGCTGTTGTTTATTCACGAGGGCAGCGCTGAGCTTTACTGCGACTACGGCCATATGACAGTGCGCGACGGCGATTACATAGTGATCCCGCGCTCGACCATGTGGCGCTTAGAGCCAAAAGAGCCGATGTTTATCCTGCTGATAGAGGCCACTAACGACAGCTTTCAGCTGCCGGAAAAAGGCCTGGTGGGTAATCACGCAATTTTTGATCCGGCAATGTTGGATACGCCGAAAATTGATGATGCCTTTAAAGCGCAATACAGCGAGCAGCAATGGCAGGTTGAGGTAAAACGCCACGGCCAGGTATCGGTTATTACTTACCCGTATAATCCGCTGGATGCGATAGGCTGGCACGGTGATTTAGCGCTAATGCGCATTAACTGGCGCGATATCCGGCCGCTGATGAGCCACCGCTATCATTTACCGCCCTCGGCGCATACGACCTTTGTCGCGCAGCGCTTTGTGGTCTGTACTTTTGTGCCCAGGCCGATTGAGAGTGATCCCGGCGCATTAAAAGTACCGTTTTATCACAACAATGACGATTATGATGAAGTGTTGTTTTACCATGCCGGTGACTTTTTCAGCCGCGATAATATCGAAAAAGGTATGGTCACTTTCCATCCGGCCGGTTTTACCCATGGCCCGCACCCGAAAGCTTTTGCAGCGGGGCGCGAGTATAAAAAGAAATTTACCGACGAAGTTGCCGTTATGCTGGATACCCGTGATGCACTGGAGATAGGCACTGCGGCACTGGCCACGGAAAACCCGGAATATGTGAATAGCTGGAAAGTAAAACCTGAGCAGGCTAAGGAATAAGAATGAAGTTAGCAAGTTTAAAAAATGGCAGCCGTGATGGTTTGCTGGTTGTCGTCAGCCGCGATTTAAGCCGTTGTGTAGCCGTGCCGGCAGTAGCTGCCACTATGCAGCAATTGCTGGATAGCTGGGTGCAATTAAGCCCGAAGCTGGAACAAGTGTATCAGGCACTGAACAGCGGTAGCGTAGACGGTGAAATGGCGTTTGACGAAGGCCAGTGTGAGTCGCCTTTACCACGTGCTTATCAATGGGCCGATGGCAGTGCCTATGTTAACCATGTAGAGTTGGTGCGCAAAGCGCGTAATGCCGAAATGCCGCCAAGCTTCTGGACCGATCCGTTAATGTATCAGGGTGGCTCGGATGACTTTATCGGCCCGCGTGACAATGTTGAAGTGGTCAGTGAAGACTACGGTATCGACTTTGAAGGCGAAGTAGCCGTCATTACCGATGATGTAGCAATGGCATGCAGCGCTGATGAAGCACGCAGCAAAATCCGCTTACTGATGCTGGTCAATGACGTATCCTTGCGTGGTCTTATTCCGAATGAGTTAGCCAAGGGTTTTGGCTTTTTTCAGTCCAAGCCGTCATCTGCATTCAGCCCGGTAGCGGTAACACCGGACGAGCTGGGTGATAACTGGCGCGATGGCCGTGTGCATCTGCCGCTGCTGTCTACCTACAACGGTAAGCTGTTTGGCAAACCAAATGCCGGTATCGATATGACGTTCGACTTTGGCCAGTTAGTCGCGCATGCGGCGAAAACCCGTAATCTGGGCGCCGGGGCGGTTATTGGTTCGGGCACCGTATCAAACAAGCAGGGTACAGAGTATGGTACTGCTGTGGATGAGGGCGGTGTGGGCTACAGCTGTATTGCTGAGATCCGCATGATTGAAACCATTCGTGATGGTAAGCCGTCTACCGCCTTTATGAAGTTTGGCGATACCATCCGCATGGAAATGCTGGATACTCAGGGCAACAGCATCTTTGGCGCCATTGATCAGCAAGTGGTGCAATATAAAGCTTAGCCATTAGCAAGCGGATGCGGATGTACTTTTTTCTGCGACCGTTGAAGGCCCGGATGGCCTGACAAATTCGCCGGGAGCGAATTTGAACAGCGTCGCTGGCCGGAACGGTGAATTTCATGGACGAAATTCATAAACGAGCCCCCAGGGATGGGTTTACGGCGTGTTGCAGAAAAAATGTACGCAGCAGCCGCGTATTCGAAGCTCCGTACGTTAAGGACCTGCAATGAAACTTTACGGCTATTGGCGCTCTTCAGCAGCCTATCGTGTGCGTATAGCACTGAATTTAAAACAGCTGAGTTTTGAAAACCTGCCGGTGCACCTGGTAAAAAACGGCGGTGAGCAACACAGTGACAGCTATAAAGCGTTAAACCCATCTGAACTGGTGCCAACCCTGGTAGATGGCGATATCAGCCTGAACCAGTCGTTAGCGATTATTGAATATCTGGACGAGATGTACCCCAAGCCGGCGTTATTGCCGCAAGATGTCGCGACTAAAGCCAAAGTACGGGCGCTGGCACTGGATATTGCCTGCGATATTCATCCGCTGAACAACCTGCGCGTATTGCAGTACCTTAGCGGTACTTTGGCCGTGACTGACGCCGCAAAAGCCGACTGGATAAATCACTGGTTGCACAGCGGCTTTACCGCGCTGGAACAGCGGCTGAGCCAAAGCGCGGGGCAGTTTTGCTTTGGCAATGAGGTGACCCTGGCTGATATTTGTCTGGTGCCGCAAGTGTATAACGCGCTGCGCTTTGCGCAGGATATGAGCGCATTTCCTACCGTTATGGCTATTCAGCATAACTGTCAGCAGCTGGCCGCTTTCGCGCTGGCCGCGCCTGAACAACAACCCGACGCCCAATAAAGTTGTCCCGACTGATGCCGGCCTGTGATGCCGGCATCAGCATTTACTGCCCGGCACTAGACGATTAGCTATAGTCGCCTATGCTTAACTCTGTAGCGTAATCCCCATTGCTTTTGCTGTGTTGGCAACGGCCGGCAAAAATAACAGCGACGTGCGTGTCCGCTTCGGACATAATAGGCAATACATCGGCAAGAGGTTGAGAGTAATGAGTAATTTAATGGCATCAGTCAACCAGCGCACCAATCTGGTTGGACAAAACAGGTTAGAGTTATTGTTGTTTCGCCTGAATGGCTCTCAGCGCTTTGGCATCAACGTATTTAAAGTACGTGAAGTGATCCAGTGCCCGGAGTTAACCGAAATGCCGGGCTCACACCCCTGCGTGCGCGGCATTGCCCATTTACGTGGTGTGCCGGTGATGGTAATTGATATGAGCCAGGCCACAGGCGGCAAGCGGTTAGAAGATTTATCGGCGGCTTATATTCTGGTAACGGAGTACAACCGTAATACCCAGGGCTTTTTGGTCGCTGGCGTAGATCGCATTGTGAACCTGAATTGGGAGCAAATTATGTCGCCGCCGCAAGGCTCCGGCAAAGCGCATTATTTAACTGCTGTGACAGAAATAGACAATAAATTGGTGCAAATACTGGATGTGGAAAAAGTATTTGCCGAAATTTGTCCGATGAACGAAGAGGTCAGTGAAAGCGTTAAATCCAAGGTATCAGCCATTGATTTATCGCAAATTACTGTACTGGTTGCTGACGATTCCGCCGTAGCACGTAATCAGGTGAAACGCGCGCTGGCCTCTATTGGCGTTAAAGTTGAGCTGGCCAATGACGGCAACGAAGCACTGCAATGGTTGCTTAAAAAAGCCGATGAGTTAGGTGATAATTTTGTCCGTGAAATACCGCTGCTGATTTCGGATATTGAAATGCCGAAAATGGATGGCTACACCTTGTGCAGTGAAATTAAAGCCAATGAAAATCTGCGTAAAATCCATATTATCCTGCATTCATCCTTAAGCGGTGTGTTTAACGAAGCTATGGTAACCAAGGTAGGTGCAGATCAATTTATTGCCAAATTTCACCCGGATGAGTTAACGTCAGCAGTACAAAAGTGGTTAAATGCCGGTTAAGTGTTATTGCCTGAACAGCTGGTTTTGCCACGTTCAGGCTTTGCCGTGTGAGTGGATATGACGCAACAATACAAGTTACCCAAAAGATGGCTTAACAAAAGCCTGGTATATGCCGGGCTGTTTGGCTTAGTGTTTCAGCTGTGTGCCGTTACGTTTTCCTGGTGGCATGGTATTGCTTTGTATGAGGGCTGGTGGCTAATGTTGCTGGCACCGTGCTTATGTATTGCATCGGGCATGTTGCCGTCGCTGCAGTTGCAGCAAGAGCCGGAATAACAGCTTAACGCTTGGGTTTAAACATACCTTCAACACGTACGTCTTTGATGCCTTGCTCGGTGAAATAGAAATTGACCTGACCAGGGCCGCGGCTGAACTGATAGTTTTCATCGTTAAATTGCAAAATAAACTTACCCGGCTGGTCATCAACGGCGGGCTGCTGATAGAGTTTCAGTTTGTAGCCTTCTATCTGCAGTTCAAAGCCGGATAGGGGTTCGTTAATAAAATCCGGCACCCAGACCTGCTTGTCATCTTGCAGAATTAACGCCAGCGAGTATTTTTGTGGCACCGTATGCACAGACAAACTGTGGCGGCCAACGATAAAGCGATAGCTACCATCCTGACGAAAATAGCTGAAGCCGAAGTCAAACTCCTGCTCGCCACCTTTTATAAGCTGCACCTTGCCTTCACCTGCGATATCAAATTGCGCATAACAGGGCAAGCAGAAGAGCATTGTTGCAGACAACAACCAGCCTGATAATAAACCGGCTTTCATAACAAGGCTCCTTTTGACAATGGCAGCTTTAAACCTGGGTTAAACCTACCACCAGTTTTAATTGCTGTCCTGGCTGCAGGTAATTGCTGCTGTTGATATTGTTCCATTTAACAATGTCAGCCACGCTAACACTGAAGCGCTGGGCAATACGGGCTAACGAATCACCTTTTCGCACTTTATAGGTCACAGTACGCGAGATGCCGGTACTGCGGCTGTCTGACGCTTGCTGCCATATAACTAACTGCTGGCCTAATTTGAGTGGCGCGCGTTGGGCAATGCCATTCCACTTTGCCAGTTGCTCTACGCTGACCTTATGCTCGCGGCTGATATCCCATAGGGTGTCACCATGTTTGACAGTATATGCCAGTTTGTTACCGCTTGCCGTTTGTTGCTGTGCTTTGGCTATACGGTTGGGCTGGCTCAGGCTGTAATCTGCTGTGTCGGCGTTTGCCATCGGGATCAATAAATGTTGGCCAATGCGAATGGTGTTGCCCGACAACTTATTAATACGCTGTATAGCACCCACTGCGGTGCTGTGTTGCTGTGCAATTTTGCCGAGGGTATCACCTTTTACCACGGTATAGCGCTGCCAGCGCAGCCAGTTTTGTACCGGGGTTTGTGCCAGCTGTTGTGAAAACGCTGCGGTGGTATGTTGCGGTAACACCAGATAATGCGGGCCTTCCGGATCGGTAGCCCATTGGTTGAAGCCGGGGTTTAATGCCTGAATATCAGATACGTTTAACCCGGCCATTTCTGCTGCTATCGCCAGGTCTATCTGGCCGCCAACGTCAACGATATCAATTTTCGGTTCGTTGGCAATAAACTTCCAGACAATATCAAAATCATCCGGGCGTTTTAAAATATCGACTAATGCCAGTAGCTTAGGTACATAAGCTGTGGTTTCTGCCGGCAAGTCCAAAGACCAGAAGTCGGTAGGCAAGCGCCGTTGTTTATTACGTTTTATTGCTGCAAGAATGCGGCCTTCGCCGGAGTTATACGCTGCGATAGCATTTAACCAGTCACCTTCGAGCCGGTCGTGCAAATACTGCAGATATTCCAACGCCGCGCGGGTAGAGGCTATAACATCACGGCGGCCGTCGTACCAGAAGTTTTGTTTCAGACCAAAGCGCTTGCCGGTAGCGGGCATAAACTGCCACATACCTGATGCAGCGGCATGGGAATAGGCAAAGGGGTCAAAAGCACTTTCTACAATAGGCAGTAACGCCAGTTCCAGCGGCATGTTACGTTTTTCAATTTCCTGCACTATATAGTACAAAAAAGGCTGGGCGCGGTTAGCAATGCGGTCAAGATAAGCTTGATGGCTGCTGTAATAATTACGCTGTTCAATAATAGGCCGGGTTTGTGGCACATTAAAGGTCAGTTGAAACTGAATGCGCTGCCATAAGTCTTCCAGCTCAGCGGCGTCTGGTGTGACGATTTCCGGCTCTGCGGCAATATTCAGATTCCACAAGCGGTTGGCAATTTGTTCTGCGGATGCTGCCTGTTTATGAAAATCTGCCGGCTGCACGTCTGATGCAGTCGCTGCGGCGGTGCTGATCTCGTCGGAATTGTTGGTACTGACGCATCCTGCGAGTAAAACGGCACTTGCCAGAGCAGAGATTTTTTTAAACATTACTTCATCCCAAGGGTAAAAATACGAATGTTACCTGTTCGACAGCGTATTGCAAGTCAGGCTTTAAACTGGTCTTTAGCTGCTCTTAGCATAGTAAATAGAGCAAGAGCCGTGTCTTTTTGCCATTTTTTTTGCAACAGTTTGTTATTGCAGCGTAAAAAAGGGTTAATTTGTTTTTCATTTGCCAGTATTGCCGGCAGGGTTGGCTGTTTTGCCAAACGTAAATCACGGCAATGCTGTGTATATCCCACTAACGCAGCATTATCCGCATCAACGTGCAGGGCAAACTGTAAATTTGCCAGGGTGTATTCATGTGTGCAGTAAATCAGTGTGTTATCGGGCAAGGCCAACAGTTTTTGCAACGAATGCCACATTTGAGCAGGGCTACCTTCAAATAAGCGACCACAGCCAGCGCTAAATAAAGTATCACCGCTAAACAAAACCGGGGCTGAATAAAACGCTATATGGCCCAGGGTATGGCCGGGTAGGTCCAGTACATCAAACGTCAGGTTAAACGGTGGTAACGACACCGTATCGCCTTGCTTAACCTGTTCAGTTAGCGAAGGAATAAGATGTTGCTCTGCCGCCGGGCCTATAACCCGCGCATCCGGAAACTGGTGTCGCAGTTTGGCAATTCCGCCGGTATGGTCGGCGTGGTGATGGGTGATCAAAATACTTTGTAGCTGCTTTTGCTGCTGCGCCAAAAATTGTAATACAACGTCGGCATCACCCGGGTCTACTACCAGGCAATATGAGTGCTCAGGCTGACACAGGGCCCAAATATAGTTATCCTCGAACGCAGGTATGGGTGTAATCTGGTACATAATGGCAGCGATATTGATTAATCCGGATAGCAATTTAACATGAAACCGGCGTTAAGCGAAAAAGACAGAGCTTTTCCCTCACAGTGGCAGCAGTTGCCGCAGGGCGATGCGCTGGCTGCTGCTGTCGCAGTTAAACTGCAGCCGTGGTGGCAGCGTATTTTCGGTTATTACCTGCTCAAAGTGGGCGATTTAAGCTGTCAGTTAGACACCAGTGGTTGCAAAATTCAGCAGCATATTACTATTGGCCGCTACGGCAGCAATCTGATGATGCAGGCGGAAGCCGATGCACTGCCGGTTAGCGACAGCAGTGTCGATGCGGTATTGCTAAGCCACAGCCTGGAATACACGCCGGATCCACACCATGTGGTGCGCGAAGCCCACCGTGTGCTGATGCCGGACGGTTATTTGTTACTAACCGGCATTAACCCTTACAGTATGGTTG
This sequence comes from Rheinheimera sp., assembly GCF_030690345.1. Lineage (GTDB taxonomy): Bacteria > Pseudomonadota > Gammaproteobacteria > Enterobacterales > Alteromonadaceae > Alishewanella. The sequence continues at coordinate 816,569 of NZ_JAUYGV010000001.1, read as the reverse complement.
GCCTGCTTAAGTGCTGGCCGGGTTTGGCGCAGCAGTACCCGTGGCAAGGGCGTTTTTTCAGCCCGGCGCGGATTAAAGACTGGTTGCATCTGGTGGGGTTTGAAGTTTTATCCGAGCAGCGCTTTTTCTGCTCGGCGATGTTGGCAAAGCACTATGATGACGGCTGGTGGCAGCAGTGGCAGGAGCAATATCTGCATTATTTCGGCGCAAGTTATCTATTGGTAGCCCGCAAGCGTGAATTACCGTTAACGCCTATCCGGCCGAAATGGCAATTAAACCCGGCATTCGCGCAGCAGGTTAAAGGCGTCAGTGCCAGACAACGCAGCAGTTAGATTTGTGCAAGATATTGATTGGCCCGGCTAATGGCTTCAGTCGCTGTTAGCGTCATAAAATACAAACGGCTGTTTTCCAGCTCCGGTGGCGGGCTGGCAGTAAAACCTAAACGGCTGTAACACTGCACAGCAATCTTATTGTGCCGGTGTACATACAGCGAGATATCGCGTCGCTGTTGTCCTAACGCCTGAATAATCAGCTCAAAAATCAGCACTCTGGCCAGGCCTTTGCCACGATGCTGCGGCCGGATCACTAACCTGGCCAAATGATGACGTTCAAAGCGGTCACACACTTGGCCAAAGCCTAATAACTCACCGCTGTGCGCATCTGACAAACTGTAGCTTTGTGTACCGGGCCGACACAGCAATTCGAGAAAACGCCGCTCGCTGCACGGGTAATCAAAGTTGTCACCGCCCCAGCTTTGCTGCTGCTCTGCTGAAACAAACCAGCTTTGCAGCTGGATCATTTCAGCGATATTCGCCAGTGCCAATTGTGTTGTCATGTCAGGCTCCCTGCCGGCTGTGGTAGCCGAACAATCTGCTTACCACATTAAATCGTCAGGGATCTTAAAGTCGGCATACGGATCGTCTTCGTCCACTTGTTGCTGTTTTACGTTAAGTACAATAATGCTGTCGCTCTGGCGCTGCTTAATTTTTTCTGCCACTGCAGCCGGTACCAGATAATACTGTTCATCCTGTTTGGCAATAGCTAGCATGCCACGGCTGAGTTCATCATGCAGTTTGTTATTCACATACAGTCGTTTTACCAGCTTGCCGTCGGTAAAGTTGTACGCCACGTCGCCCTGAGCTCTGATGGTATTGTTGTTAATCAACTGTTTTACCTGGGCGGCAATGGCTTTTTGCTGTAACAGCGCCTGCTTTTGCTGGTTGAGCTGGCGGTCGCGTTCAATTTGTTGCTCGCGGCTTTGCTGAGCCAGTACGCTGGCTTCGTTTACCACAGCTTGTTTTTTACCGGCCTGTACTTTTTGCTGGTGCTTTTCTTTTTTCACCGCTTTTAGTTTTTTTGCATCGGCCAGGCCGGCTTTTAACAGTTGTTCTTTTAATGCATTACTCATAATAAACCTTGCTGATTGCGTGCTGAAAGGCGCTGCCACGAATGCGCATATAGTAGCGCAAAGCATCCGCTTGTAGAAATCAAACTAACTCAATTTGTCAGCTTCGGTTATCATATAGCGGTAATTTAAGGTTGAAGAGGTTCACTTTGCCATTTAATGATTTATCGCTTGATCCGCGTCTGTTGCGCTCGGTACAGCATCTGGGGTTTGTTAAGCCAACTGAAATTCAGCACGAAGCCATTCCTGCTGTAATGGTGGGCCGTGATTTAATCGTGTCATCGCAAACCGGCTCGGGTAAAACCCTGGCTTATTTACTGCCAATGATGCAGCGTTTGCTGAAAAGCCGGCCGTTGTCAAAACGTGATGCCAGGGCGTTAATTTTGGCGCCAACCCGTGAATTAGCCAAGCAGGTTTATGCACAGTTGCGCTTGTTTGTGTCTAATACACCGCTAACGTCGGCATTGATTGTCGGTGGCGAAAACTTTAACGATCAGGAAAAGCTGCTTAAACGCCAACCGAATATCATCGTGGCGACCCCCGGCCGTTTTGTCGATCATCTGGAGCATAAATCAGTCTTTATTAACGGCCTGGAAATGCTGATCCTCGATGAAGCCGACCGTATGCTGGATTTGGGTTTTATGCCGCAGCTAACTGTCATCAATAAAGCAGCGGACCACCGTCTGCGCCAAACCTTGCTGTTTTCTGCTACCCTGGATCATGCCGAAGTAGATGAGCTGGCACTGGCTCTGCTGAAAAACCCACACCGTGTTGCGGTGGGCTCATCACATCAGCAACATCAGGATATCAGTCAGCAGTTTTATCTGGCGGATCACCTGACACATAAAGAAGCGCTGCTGCAGCACTTCTTGCAGCAAAGCGATATTAAACAGCTGATTATTTTTACCGCCACCCGCGAAGATGCACAGCGCTTAGCGCTGCTGTGTGAACAACTGGGCCGCAGCGCTGTGGGGTTAAGCGGCAAATTAACCCAAAGCAGCCGCAATGCCGTAATGCAGGCGTTTGCGACCGGCAAACATCAGGTTTTGGTGACCACAGATCTGGCCTCACGCGGGCTGGACTTACTGCAGGTATCACACGTCATCAATTTTGACTTGCCCAAACACGCTGAAGAGTATGTGCACCGCATTGGCCGCACCGGCCGTGCCGGCGCCAAAGGGCAGGCGATTTCGCTGGTTGGGCCAAAAGATGTACCGGCACTGACACGGATTGAAGCGTTTTTACGCCAACCTACCGATTTTAGTGTGGTAGAGGGTCTGGCAGCGAAATTTGACGGTAAGTTAAAAACAGCAGCTGAAACACCGATAGCGAAGGCCGGGAAAAAGACCGCGCCTGGTAAAACCAAAGCGAAAACGACTAAGCCCGTGCAAAAAGCCAAAGCGCAATTTTTCGAAGGCGGTGATGATGGTTTAGCCCCGGTGCGGCGCAAGCAAAAATAAATTCAGGGCTGGTTATTTTTTCAGCAATAATGCTGCTACACTGAAATTGTTGTTGTTCGGTACGCCGACAATAACAGGGTTATCAGTAACGTGGCACACGTTGCTGGTACGGCCGTAGCAGAAAATATTTTCTGCGCAGCAGGCAAGGTTATTGACCCCTTATTTGGCTTCACTGATAATGAGGGCGAAAATATGTACTGGCCGGCTGCAATGGCCGGTACTATTTAAGTCGCCAGCGAGCTGGCAAATCTAGTTAAAGTAAGAGAGTGTTATGTCACAGTTAATTTCCGGTTCAGTTAAGTGGTTCAACGAAGAGAAAGGTTACGGTTTCCTTGAGCGTGATGGTGGTAAGGACGTTTTCGTTCACTTCCGTGCTATCAACGGTACCGGCCGCAAAACTTTAGTTGAAGGTCAGAAAGTTACTTTTGAAGTAACTGAAGGCCAAAAAGGCCCACAAGCTGAGAACGTAACTGTTATCGGATAATTCCGGCCAGGCTTGCATAAAACCGGCAACAGCCGGTTTTCTGTTATCTGCAGCATGGTATTTTATATTAAAACGGCAGTACCAGTTGTTGCAGGGCGTCGGTTTTAAACCCTATCTGTAAACCAATTAACCTTACCCCTTGTTGCTGGCGGCGTTGCCAGGCTTCATCCAACAATGGCAGCAGCTTATCCAGTTGCAGCGGTTGGCCTTGTTTTTCTACTGTGGTTTGGCGAAAGTCACTGAATTTAAGCTTTACCCCTACTTTTTGGATCGGTGCCTGGCGTCCGGCTGCGGTGTTGCTGTAATGCTCCAGCCGGCGTTGCAACTGCGGTAACAACTGGCTCAGCATTTCTACACATTCAGTGTATTGCAGTAAGTCGTGCTCCAAAGTGCGCTCTACACCCAGCGATTTACGTTGCTCGCGACTGCATACCGGCCGCTCATCTATGCCCTGACTGCGTTTTAACAGGCTATCGGCCAGGCTACCGAAGTGTTTTATCAACAGTGGCAGCGGTGCGGTGGCAATATCGGCACAATGATGTAACCCCAGCTGGCTGAGCCGCTCTGCGGTTTTTGTACCTACGCCTGGCAGGCGTTTTAAGGGCAGGGTTTTAACAAAAGTACTGACATTGTCCGGGGTGATAACAAAGAGGCCATCGGGTTTATTTTCGTCGCTGGCTATTTTGGCCAGAAACTTGTTTGGCGCAACCCCGGCCGAAGCGGTAAGGCCGGTCTCAGCAACGATACTACGGCGGATATCTTCAGCAATACGCGTAGCGCTACCCTGAAATAAACTGCAGTCGGTAACATCTAAATAGGCTTCATCTAAAGACAGTGGCTCTATCTGGTCGGTGTAACGGGCAAATATTGCGCGAATTTGCCGGCTTGCTGTAACGTACTTATCCATACTGCCGCTTAGCAGCGTCAGGTGCGGGCATAACTTTAATGCCTGGCCGGTGGGCATGGCTGAGCGCACACCATAAGCGCGGGCAGGGTAGTTACAGGTAGATATTACGCCACGGCTTTGTCTGGAGCCGCCTATAGCCAGCGGTACATGTTTTAGTGCCGGGTTATCGCGCATTTCCACAGCGGCAAAAAAGCAATCCATATCAATATGTATGATTTTGCGCATTTCGCACCTTAGCTGTTTATATATACAGTATATTAGGTGGTTGCACCCCGGTTGTAAAGCCTGCGCCACGTTAAGCCAGACGAATACTATCAGACTATTTTTATTTCAGACGTTTAGATGGCTAAATTCTAAGTGCATAAAAACCGATTTAGCGGTAGAATAGCGGCCAATTTTTACCAGCCCGTTTGGTTGTAGCGCATTTTTATTAAAACTTATTTTTATTGAGACTACGCGTGCAAGCCGCGCCAGGAGAGAGCATGTTAAAGCGTGATATGAATATTGCCGATTTCGACCCACAATTATGGCAAGCGATAACAGATGAAAATGACCGTCAGGAAGCCCATATCGAGCTTATCGCGTCAGAAAACTATGCCAGCCCACGCGTATTGCAGGCGCAAGGCTCTCAGCTGACCAATAAATATGCTGAAGGTTACCCGCATAAACGCTACTACGGTGGTTGTGAGTATGTTGACGTTGCTGAAGACCTGGCGATTGCCCGCGCTAAAGAGCTGTTCGGTGCGGATTACGCCAACGTGCAACCGCACTCCGGCTCACAGGCTAACTCTGCAGTATTTCTGGCGCTGTTAAATGCCGGTGACACTATTTTAGGTATGAGCTTGGCGCACGGTGGCCACTTAACGCACGGTGCTCATGTCAGCTCATCCGGTAAACTATATAAAGCTGTGCAGTACGGCCTGCACCCTGAAACCGGCGTAATTGATTATGATCAGGCTGAAGCTCTGGCGTTGGAGCACAAGCCAAAGCTGATTATCGCCGGTTTTTCTGCCTACTCAGGTATTGTTGATTGGCAACGGTTTCGTGATATCGCCGACAAAGTAGGTGCTTACCTGATGGTGGATATGGCCCACGTTGCCGGTTTAGTTGCCGCTGGTTTGTACCCTAACCCGGTGCCGGTGGCCGATGTAGTAACTACAACTACACATAAAACCCTGGCCGGCCCGCGCGGTGGTTTAATTCTGGCGCGTAAGAACGAAGAAATTGAGAAAAAGCTGAACTCGGCGGTATTCCCGGGTGGCCAGGGCGGCCCGCTGATGCACGTGATTGCGGCTAAAGCCGTTGCGTTTAAAGAAGCGCTGCAGCCGGAATTTAAAACGTATCAGCAGCAGGTACTGAAAAACGCTGTAGCAATGTGTGATGCGATGATTGCGCGCGGTTACAAAATTGTCTCCGGCGGCACGCAGAACCACCTGTTCCTGATGGATTTAATTGACAAAGATATCACCGGTAAAGAAGCCGATGCCTGGTTAGGGCAAGCGCACATTACTGTGAATAAAAACTCAGTGCCGAACGATCCGCGCTCACCTTTTGTTACCTCTGGTTTGCGTATCGGTACCCCGGCTATTACCCGTCGCGGCTTTGTTGAAGCTGAAGCCCGCACTGTCGCCAACCTGATTTGCGACGTGCTGGACAGCCGTGGTGATGCTGCGGTAATTGATAGGGTGCGTAGCCAGGTTTCTGAGCTGTGCAGCCGCTTGCCGGTTTATGCGTAAGCGCTGATTAAGTGCTATGATGGCCGCTGTTGCGGCCATTTCTTTATCTGGCTTTTTAACGCCTTAGCAGGATTTTTATTATGTACTGTCCGTTTTGTAATGCTGATGATACTAAGGTAATAGATTCGCGGCTGGTGGCGGATGGCCATCAGGTACGGCGCCGGCGTGAATGCCTGGCCTGCCATGAACGCTTTACCACCTTTGAATCAGCCGAATTGGTGATGCCGCGCATTATCAAACGCGATGGCTCGCGTGAGCCTTTTAATGAAGACAAATTGCGCAGCGGTTTGCTGCGCTCTTTGGAAAAACGCCCGGTATCGACCGAGCAAATTGAACAGCTGATCAACAAAATTAAATCTCAGTTACGTGCCACCGGCGAGCGTGAAGTCGGCAGTCAGTTGCTGGGGAACCTGATTATGGATGAGTTGGTTAAAGTGGATAAAGTGGCCTACGTGCGCTTTGCCTCGGTGTACCGCTCGTTTAAAGATATCCGTGAATTTGGCGAAGAAATTGCCCGCTTAGGGGAAAAAGCCTGATGTTCAGTGCTGCTGATACGGCCTTTATGGCACAAGCCATTCGTCTGGCAGAACTTGGCCGTTACACCACCAGCCCGAACCCGAATGTCGGTGCTGTGCTGGTGCAAAATGCTGTAGTGGTGGGCTGCGGTTATCATAAGCAAGCCGGCGGGCCCCATGCCGAAGTGTTTGCCCTGCGTGAAGCGGGCATTAAGGCAAAAGGGGCTACCTGCTACGTTACGCTTGAGCCCTGCAGCCACCATGGCCGCACGCCGCCGTGCGCAGAAGCCTTGATTGCCGCCGGTGTAGCGCGTGTAGTAATAGCGATGCAAGATCCCAATCCGCAGGTAGCCGGCCGTGGTGTCGCATTGCTGCGCGCTGCCGGCATCCTGGTTGATATTGGCCTGCTTGAAGCTCAGGCGCGGGCATTAAACCCGGGCTTTTTAAGCCGGATGGAGCGCAACCGGCCTTATGTGCAGCTGAAACTGGCTGCCAGTTTAGACGGGCGCACTGCGCTGGCCAATGGCGACAGTAAGTGGTTGACCGGTGACGCCGCGCGCGCCGATGTACAACATTACCGCGCACAAAGCTGTGCTGTTTTATCTACCGCCACCACAGTATTGGCCGATAATGCGCGGCTGAATTTACGCACTGAGCAGTTATTACACAGCGTGGCAACACTGGAAAACGGTGAACTGCGCCAGCCAAAACGGGTGATCCTTGATCGTAATGCCGTGCTTGATGCGAAGCTGGCAATATTTCAACACGGTGGTGAAGTGCTGTTGTGTGTCAGCAATGTTGAAAATAGCCGCCAACTGCCCAATATCGCCAGACAAATTCATTGTCCGTTGGATGACAAAGCTCAGTTTGATTTACCGGCACTGCTTGAACACTTAGCGTTGCGTGAAAACGTCAACACTCTGTGGGTAGAAGCCGGTGCTACGCTGGCCGGCACCTTGTTGCAATTAAAGCTGGTGGATGAACTGATTGTATATGTAGCACCCAAATTGCTCGGTAACACGGCGCAGCCGCTGGCAATACTGCCGCAGTTTACGGTATTGGATGCAGTACCGCAGCTGAGCTGGACGGATGTACGCATGGTAGGGCAGGATTTACGTCTCACTGCCCGGCTTACCTGAATGAACGGCTACACGGGATAACTTATGTTTACAGGTATTATTGAAGCCACAGGTAAGCTTGGCGCTGTGCAGCGGCGTGGTGCTGATATTACGGTTACGGTTTACAGCGACAGCCTGGATTTTGCCGATGTAAAGTTGGGCGACAGCATTGCCAGCAATGGTGTGTGCTTAACGGTAACCAAATTGACCACACACAGCTTTGATGCCGATGTTTCCTCTGAAACCCTGGCCCACACCCTGTTTGGCCGCTATCAGCCGGGCCAGGTGATTAACCTGGAAAAGGCCATGTTGCCCACTACGCGGATGGGCGGACATATCGTCAGCGGCCATGTGGATGGCATTACTCAGGTAACAAAAATTGAGGCCAGCGGCCGCGCCTGGCATATCTGGCTGGCGCTGCCCAAAGCGCTGGCACATTATATTGCCGCTAAAGGCTCGGTTACTGTTGATGGTGTAAGCCTGACGGTGAATGAGCTCAGCGCAGAGGCATTTCGTCTTACCATAGTGCCGCATACGGCCACTCATACCACGCTTTCACTACTTAAAGCCGGCAGTCAGGTACACCTTGAAGTGGACTTAATTGCCCGTTATCTCGAACGTTTACTGAAAAAAGACAGCGACAGCGCGACGGGCGGTGTCAATATGGCGCTGCTGGCACAGCGCGGCTTTTTATAAATAAGGTTTGTTATGCAACTGAATACTCCAGCTGAAATTATTGAAGACATCCGTCAGGGCAAAATGGTGGTGCTGATGGATGATGAAGATCGCGAAAATGAAGGCGATCTGGTGATGGCGGCGGATTATGTTACGCCGGAAGCTATAAATTTTATGGCGACCCATGGCCGCGGTTTAATTTGCTTAACGCTGAGTAAAAAGCGCTGTAAGCAATTAGCTTTGCCCTTAATGGTGGATGCAAATAAATCACCGTTTTCTACCAACTTTACTGTGTCGATTGAAGCGGCTGAAGGCGTTACCACCGGTATTTCTGCCGCAGACCGCGCCCGCACCGTTAAAGCTGCCGTAGCCCGTGATGCCAGACCAACCGACATAGTACAACCCGGGCATATTTTCCCGTTAATGGCGCAAGATGGTGGTGTGCTGGTAAGGGCCGGCCATACCGAAGCCGGTTGTGATTTAGCCCGTTTAGCCGGGCTTGAGCCGGCAGCGGTAATCGTGGAAATTTTAAATGACGACGGCACTATGGCCAGACGACCGGATTTAGAAGTGTTTGCAAAAAAACACGGTATTAAAATCGGCACCATTGCCGATTTAATTGAATACCGCAACTTAAATGAAACCACCATTGAACAGGTTGCCAGTTGCCAGCTGCCAACCGAAGTGGGCGAGTTTAAGTTAGTGACCTTTAAAGACACTATTGATAACCAAATTCACTTTGCGCTGGTCAAAGGCGAAATCAGTGCCGACGAACCCACCCTGGTGCGGGTGCATTTGCATGACACCTTCAGCGATTTGCTGATGGCCGACAGGGCTGCTAACCGCAGTTTTCCGCTGCATACCGCGATGGAACGTATTGCCCGTGACGGTGGTGTGCTGGTGCTGCTGGGTAAGCATGAGTCTACTGAAGAGCTTATCCGCACCGTGCAGGCGTTTGAAGCCGAAGATAAAGGCGAAAAACCGCGCAGCACGCCGTGGAAAGGTACGTCGCGCAATGTTGGTGTGGGCTCGCAAATTCTGGCCAGTTTGGGCGTGAAGAAAATGCGCTTACTCAGCCAGCCGAAAAAGTACCATGCGCTGTCCGGTTTTGGCCTGGAAGTAGTGGATTACGTTAGCGAGTAAAGGCGGTTAAACAAAGCATGGCGCGGCATAACAAAGACTATGCCGGTTTATGTCGTGTTGTGCTATTATGCACGGCTAATTTTCAGCGGTCAGATTTTAAGGGCAACTTATGCAGGTTATTGAAGCAGGGTTTTCTGCCAAGGGTAAGAAGTTTGCGATAGTGGTAGCGCGGTTTAACAGCTTTATTGTTGAGAGCTTATTAAGCGGTGCAACCGATACCTTGCAACGTATTGGTAATGTATCAGAGCAGGATATCACTGTAATTCGTGTGCCGGGTGCCTTTGAATTGCCGCTGGCGGTGCAACGCGTTGCTGCCGGGAAGAAATATGATGGCATTATTGCGCTGGGCGCAGTGATCCGTGGCGGTACGCCGCATTTTGAATATGTATCCGGCGAATGTACCAAAGGTATTGCTCAGGTGATGATGCAACATGACATCCCGGTTGCCTTTGGTGTACTCACCGTAGACAGCATTGAGCAAGCCATTGAGCGTGCCGGCACTAAAGCCGGTAACAAAGGCAGTGAAGCTGCCATGTCGACGCTGGAAATGGTTAATTTACTGGCCAAGCTGTAACAGGAAGAGACACACAAATGAAACCTAATGCCCGTCGTCAGTCACGGTCACTTGCAGTGCAGGGAATTTACAGCTGGCATGTCAGCCAAAACCCTATTGCAGATATTGAGCAACAATTATTGCTGGAAACTAACGTTAAACATCTCGATGTTGGTTATTTCCAGGATCTTGTGCGTGGTGTGGTAAAAAACCACGCTGTGCTGGATGAAGCGTTAAAACCATATTTAGACCGGCCGTTCGATGAAATTGATTTTGTTGAAAAAGCCGTACTGCGGGTGTCAGCCTATGAGCTGAAGTACCGTCTTGATGTACCGTACAAGGTTATTATCAACGAAGCGATTGAGCTGGCCAAAGCGTTCGCCGCTGACGACAGCCACAAGTTCGTTAACGGCATTCTGGATAAAGCCGTACGCGTACTGCGTCCAAGTTAAAGGAGAGCCGGCGTTAGTCGGCTTCTTAGTTTTATGGGTGAATTCGAACTCATTTCCCGCTATTTTGCCAGCTGCGGTGCTAAACGCAACGATACCGCTATGGGTGTCGGCGATGATGGTGCCGTGCTGCAGCTGCGCGATGGCTACGACCTGGTCGTAACCACCGATACCATGGTAGTGGGCACGCATTTTTTCCCCGATGATGACCCGCGTGCACTGGGCCATAAACTGGTGGCGGTGAATGTCAGCGATTTAGCTGCCATGGGCGCCGAGCCGGCCTGGTTGTCATTAGCGTTAACCGTGCCTGCGGTAGACGAACCCTGGGTGGCGGCCTTTGCGGCCGGCCTGCATGAAACGGCTGAGTACTATAACTGCCAGCTGATTGGCGGTGACACCACCCGTGGCCCGCTTAGCCTGACCATGATAGCCAAGGGCATAGTGCCGCGTGGCAAAGCGCTGACCCGCAGTGGCGCTAAAGTAGGTGACTATATTTATGTTACCGGTACTTTAGGTGACGCAGCGCTGGGGCTGAAGTTGTGCCAGGGCCTGCATGAGGTGAGTAAAAAACACCAGACTCATATATTGCAGCGGTTTCATTATCCTTCTGCCCGTGTCGCCCTGGGCCAGGCGCTGCGTAATATTGCCAGCAGCGCCATGGATTTATCCGATGGTCTATACGGTGACATTCAGCATATTTTAAAACGCTCGGCTGTCGGTGCCAGTATTGATATTACGCGTTTGCCGTTGTCGCAGGCGCTGAAGGACAGTTGCGATTACAGCACGGCCATGCAACTGGCGTTATCGGGCGGCGAAGACTACGAACTGCTGTTTACTGTGCCTGAGGCCAAACGCGGTTCGCTTGATGTACTGTTGTCACCCTATGGCGTGCCGGTCAGCTGCATTGGCCGTATTACCGGCGTGGCCGGTAAGCTGGAGTTAAAACAGGGTGAGCAGGTGTTTAGTTATCAGCATCAGGGTTTTAAACACTTCGAATGAGCACAGCACAGTTTAATCTGAAAAAATGGTATCAGTTTCTGGCATTAGGTTTTGGCAGCGGTTTAGCGCCAAAAGCGCCGGGTACTTTTGGCACTTTAGCAGCAGTGCCGCTGGTCGCACTGTTGTTATGGCTGGGGAACAGCTATTTGCTGGCGTTTGTGCTGCTGGGCAGTGTACTGGGTGTGTATCTGTGTGGCCAAACCGCGCGCGATATTGGCGAGCACGACCATGGCGCTATTGTTTGGGATGAGATTATCGGCTTTGGCATTACCATGCTGTGGCTGCCGCTGCACTGGCAAACTTTAGTGCTGGGCTTTGTATTATTCCGCCTGTTTGATATTGTAAAACCCTGGCCTATCAGTTGGCTGGACAAAAAACTGCATGGCGGCCTTGGTATTATGCTGGACGATATTTTAGCCGGTGTTGCAGCATTACTATTGCTGCATTTGCTGTTACCGTTTTTACCCCTGGGTTAACCCATCATAAGCAAGAGACTGCATCAATGAAAAACGCCTTACTGTTGCTTTTATTGTTGTGCTCTTGCTCTGCTTTTAGCTACAACCAGCAATCGGTATACGACTTTGACATTAAGCATTGGGGCAGCACTGAAGGCTTATCCAGCAATTCTGTGCGCTCGGTCAGCCAGGATGCCCAGGGTTATATCTGGTTGGCAACCCAATTTGGCCTGAACCGTTTTGACGGTGTACAGTTTGAACACTTCACTAAAGAAACTCACCGGCAATTAGCCAGCAATGTGCTGACAAAATTACTACACGACAGCCGCGGCTATATGTGGGTAGGCACTAAAGCCGGTTTATCCGGCTTTGATCCCGTGACACTAAAGTTCGATCGCTATCAGATTTTAGCTGAAGTCACCGCCATCCTTGAAGTGCGGCCGGGTGAAATTTGGGTGGCCGCAGATAACCTGTTCCGCATTAGCAACGGTAAGGTGAGCCGGGTAGAGCAGGTACGCTCTCAGGTTAGTCAGTTAGAGCTGGTAGGCAACCAGGTGTGGGTCAGTAGTACAGAGCAACTGTATCGTATTGATATTGACGGCAACACCAGCAGCTTTGCCTTACCCGCTGAATTAATGCAAACACCGGTGTATGATTTATACCAAACCGAAAGCGGCTTACATATTGCCGGTGAGTCCGGCTTTTATCATCTGGACGAGTCGGCGACGGTAAAAAAATGTCAGTTGCCGGATCACAGCAATACTGCCGTGTACAAGCTATTACGCGACAGCCGGGGCAACAGCTGGATCTCAGCCCACCGCAAGTTATTTCACCGCCACCCGAATCAGCCCTGGCAGCATATTACCGGCGACGAATTGGGCAGTTACCCCTGGTTCAGTGATATTTTTGAAGATAAAGATCAGAACATCTGGCTGGCCAGCTTCAGCGACGGTATTTACCGTGCCTCGGCCGGCAATATTCGTCGCGTATTACCCAAAGATGCTGATCCTATAATCCGCAGCGTATCGGTAACACCGGATAATACCCTGCTGATAGCAGGCCAGTCTGATGTCGGTGAAATGCAGGCCGACGGCAGTTACAGCGGGTTGATCACGGCAGAAAGTCTCGGTGCGGCTACGGTGTATGATATTTACTGGCCACAAGCTGATGTAATGTGGTTAGCGCTGGATAAAGGCGTTATGCAGTACCGTCGTGGTGAAGTTGGGCTTACGCCGATATTTGATGCGTTAAAAGGCTTTACCGTCAGATTGTTACAGCCGGATAATCAGGGCGGCGTCTGGTTGGGCGGGGTAATGGGGTTATACCGTTATCAGCAAGGTGAGCTAACACCCTTTAGTAAGAATGATGAGCTGGAGTCGCGCAATATTACCGTATTGCAGCAACAACAACAGCGGCTGGTGTTTGGTACTACCCGCGGCCTGTACCAGTACGAGCAGCAGCAACTGAGCCGGCTGGGCGTGGGTACGGCGCTGTTTAACAGTTATGTCACGGCGTTACAGGTGTTGCCGGACAATTCGGTACTGGCCGCCACGCTGGATGATGGTATTTTTGTGCTACTGCCGGGCCAGGCGCAGTGGCTGCAATTACATGCCGGTAACGGCCTGCCACACAGCCCGGTAGTCAGCCTGGAGTTTGATGCGGCCTCTGATTATATTTGGGTTAGCAGCCACAAAGGTATTTTCCGGCTGCGCGCAGCCGATTTAGCGCAGTTAGCAACAGGCACTTTGGTGGTAGAGGAAATTCTGGGGCCCTACGATCGCCAGTTGGGTACTGTGCCCGGACGCTGCTGCAATGGTGCCGGCCATGCGAAGGTTGCGCTATGGCAACAGCAATATTGGTATCCCACGCTCAAAGGTTTGGTGGCTGTGCCGGCAGATTTAAACCCCGCGCTTAGCCGCAGCGCCAGCCCGGTGATAAAAAGTGTAGTGGGGCAGCAGCATTATATTGTCGACAGCGAACAGGCCAAGCTGGTACTGGAGCTGGATGATCGCAACCTGAGTATTCAGTATTCGGCGCTGGAATTTGTTAAACCGGCGGCGCTGAAGTTCCGCTACCGCTTGCGTGGTTTTGACCAGCAATGGCATGAGGTCGGCGAGCGGCGCGAAGCGGTATACACCAACCTGACGCCCGGCAGTTTTGTGTTTCAATTGCAAAGCCGGTTTGACAATGAAGCCTGGCGTGACAGTCAGAGCGTGCAGTTAGAACTGGTTATCCCGAAGCGTTTTGATGAAACGCTGATTTACCGTGCGCTGTGGTTACTGTTAGTGTTGTTTTGTTTGTACGGCCTGTTATGGCTGCTGCGGCGCAATACCCAGCACCAGCAACAACAGATGACAAGATTGGTGCGTCAGCGTACTCAGGAGTTAGAAAACAGTAACCTTAAGCTCAACGAGCTGAACGAACAGCTGGCGCTATTGACTCACAAAGACAGTTTAACCGGGCTGCGTAACCGGCGTTTTATGTTTGAACAGTTACCCAAAGATATTGAACATTTCCAGCGCAACCGCGAGTCGATGCAGCAGCAGGGTAAATGTGTGGCGCTGATCCATTTGGATTTGGATAACTTTAAGCAGGTAAACGACCAATTTGGTAACAGTGCCGGTGACAGCTGTATTCAACAGGTCGCCGGTATTTTGATCCGTGAAACCCGTGGCTCAGACTATGTAGTACGCTTTGCCGGTGAGGAGTTTGTACTGGTATTGCGTGATATTCAGCTGGAGCTGGTAGCACAGTTTTGTTATCGCCTGAATGAACTGATCGCTAAAACAGTGTTCAGCTTGCCGGACGGGCACCGCACCCGGTTAACCTGTTCGGTGGGCTATGCGGTGTATCCGTTGGCCTTGCTTGGCGGCCAGTTGATTAACTGGGAAATTTCACTGCAGCTGGCAGAAATGTCATTGTATCAGGTGAAACATGCCGGCAAGAACGGTGTGGCGACCATCCATTTTGATCAACAGGTCGATGCGTTTGAATTTGAAGACTCGTCACATATTGAAGCCCAGGTCGAGCGCTTGCTGGCCGCCGGGTTGGCACGGTTTGACGTAAAAAATAACCTGTAAAAAAACCGCCTTCAGGCGGTTTTTTTTATCATAGTAAGCTGTTACAACAAGGCTTTTATCGCTGCCAGAATGCCGGCACTGTCCAGTCCCAATTCGGCGTAAATTTCCTGCTGGGTACCGTGTTTAATAAAATGATCCGGTAAGCCCAGATGCGTCATGCTGACATCAAGCTGCGCCTGCGCCACAAATTCACTCACCGCCGAGCCGGCACCGCCCATAATGGCATTATCTTCTACGCTGACAAAGCGGCTGTGGGTAGCGGCCAACTGCCGCAGTAAGTCGTGATCCAGCGGCTTAACAAAGCGCATATCCACCAGGGTAGCATTTAATTGCTCTGCAGCCAGGGTACAGGCACTTAACAGCGGACCAAATGCGAGGATCGCCAGTTTTTCACCCTGCCGCACTACTTTGGCTTTACCGGTTGGCAACAACTGCATTTGCGTCTGTGCGGTGATACCGCTGGCGGAACCGCGCGGATAACGTACTGCCGCAGGGCCCTGATATTGATAACCGGTGTAAAGCATCTGGCGGCATTCATCTTCGTCTGAGGGCACCATGATCAGCATATTTGGAATGCAGCGCATAAAGCTCAGGTCAAAGGCGCCCTGGTGAGTCGGTCCATCAGCACCGACAACGCCGGCACGGTCAATCGCGAACAACACGTCTAAATCCTGCAGTGCGACATCGTGGATCAGTTGATCATAACCGCGCTGCAAGAAGCTGGAGTAAATGGCTACTACCGGCTTTAAGCCTTCAATCGCCATGCCGGCGGCCAGGGTTACCGCATGTTGCTCGGCAATGGCGACATCAAAATAGCGTTTCGGGTAGGTTTTGGAGAACCGCACTAAATCGGAGCCTTCGCGCATTGCCGGGGTAATGGCTTGTAGCCGTTCATCCTGCGCAGCCATATCGCAGATCCAGTTGCCGAAGATATTGGAAAAGCTGGGCAAGCCGGCCTTTTTGGCTGGTTGCTTGCAATCGTCCGGATTAAATTTTGCCACCGCATGATAGCCGATAGGATCGGCTTCGGCCGGCGCATAGCCTTTGCCTTTTTTAGTGACAATATGCAGTAGTTGCGGGCCTTTTAGATTGCGCATATTACGGATGGTATCAACCAGCCCCAGCACATCATGGCCGTCAATCGGGCCTATATAGTTAAAGCCCAGCTCTTCAAAGAAGGTGCCCGGCGTTACCATGCCTTTAAAGTGTTCTTCTGCGCGGCTGGCCAGCTCATGTAATGGCGGCACACCACTTAAAATCTTTTTACCACCCTCGCGCAGGCTGGTGTAAAAACTGCCGGATAAAATCCGCGCAAAGTAGCGGTTTAACGCGCCGACATTTTCTGAAATTGACATTTCGTTGTCATTCAAAATCACCAGCATATCGGGGCGTACCTCACCGGCGTGGTTCAATGCTTCAAACGCCATACCGGCGGTAATGGCACCATCGCCGATCACCGCAACCACTTTACGGTTATTGCGCGCTTGTTGCGCAGCAATGGCCATGCCCAGGGCTGCACTGATGGACGTGCTGGAGTGGCCGACAGATAGCACATCGTATTCGCTTTCTTCACGATACGGAAAAGGGTGCAAGCCGTCTTTCTGGCGGATGGTGTGCATGCGCTCGGCGCGGCCGGTCAGAATTTTATGTGGATAAGCCTGATGGCCCACATCCCATATCACGCGGTCAAATGGCGTGTTGTAAACGTAATGCAGCGCTACTGTTAGTTCAACGGTGCCTAAACCAGAGGCAAAATGGCCGCTGCTTTGGCTAACGCTTTGCAATAAATAGCTGCGCAGCTCGTCACTGAGTGCGGGCAGCTTGTCTTGTGCCAGCTGACGCAGCTGCGCGGGTAAATTAGCCTGGGCTAATAACGGGTAATCGTTAATATCTAACGCCATAATCCATGCCTGTGTTAAAACCTGCGTTCGATAATGTACTGCGCAAAAGCGCGTAATTCATCAGTGTTATACGGTAATACTGCCAGAGCGTTCAATGCATCCAGGTAAAGTTGTTGCGCTTTGGCTTTGGCGTTGTTCAGCCCAAGCAGCGCAGGGTAAGTTGATTTGTTCGCCCGGGTGTCAGACCCCTGAGGTTTCCCTAAGGTTGCGGTGTCACTTTCGATATCGAGAATATCATCCTGCACCTGAAACGCCAGCCCTAATGCACGGGCGAAGCTTAACAGCGCATCAAGCTCGGTCGTATCGCGTTTCGGGCTGCATAACCAGGCTAAGTGTACCGCGCTTTCAATCAGTGCGCCGGTTTTTAACCTGTGCATACGCTCCAATTGTGCCAAAGTGCTGCTTTGGTTAGTTTGGGCTAAATCTATCGCCTGGCCGCCACACATACCGCTGTAGCCGGCGGCTGCAGCCAGTTGTTGCACCATTTGCAGTATCTGAGCACTGCTAACTTGTTGATACGGGTGGCTGCTGATAAGCTCAAACGCCAGGGTTTGCAAGGCGTCGCCGGCCAGTATCGCGGTGGCTTCATCAAAGGCTTTGTGACAGGTGGGTTTGCCGCGGCGCAAGTCGTCATTATCCATCGCCGGTAAATCGTCGTGAATCAGCGAATAGCTGTGTATGGCCTCCAACGCGGCAGCCGGGCCATCCAAATCATTAAGATCAGCACCAAGCATAGTACCGCAGCTGTACACCAGAAAAGGCCGCACCCGCTTGCCGCCGAGCAGCAAACTGTAAGACATGGCCGCTAATAAACGACCATCAGTTTCATCTCGCTGTGCCAGTAACTGCTGTAAATGCTGCTCTACCCGCTGTTGGTACAGTGGCAAGTTTTGCGGTACCACCTTATTCTCCTGCGACAGGTTCAAACGGCAACAGGCTTTCCTGCTGTTGCTGCTGCATCAGGATCTGTACTTTTTGTTCGGCGGCCTGCAACAACTGTTGGCTTTGTCTGGCCAGGGTAATACCGCGTTCAAACTGCTGTAATGACTGATCAAGCGACAGTTCGCCTTGTTCCAGTTGCTGCACTATCTGCTCAAGTTCAGAAAGTGTTTGCTCAAACTGGCTGAGATCGGCTTTTTTCTTGCTCATACTACCCCCGGAAAAAGTGTGCGCAAAGGTACCTTAGCAGGCTATTATGGTCAATCACAAAGCGGATGGGAAAGGCTAAATTGATAATTTTACGCAATTTATACTCAATCATTCGGCGCTTTTGTCGATAAACAGCTATCGTCTAAGATAAACTGGCACAGATAGTCGGTATAGCAGTGGCTCAATTAAGGAGAAAACAGTGGATTTAGCTACCCTGGTTGGTATGTTGGGCGCAATTGGCTTTATTGTTATGGCGATGGTGTTAGGCAGTAGCGGCAATGTTGGTATGTTTGCTGACACCGTGTCGGTATTGATCGTTTTTGGCGGCTCCATCTTTGTGGTTATTTCCAAGTTCACGCTTAGCCAGTTTTTTGGTTCCGGTAAAGCTGCGGCCAAAGCTTTTATGTTTAAAATTGAAGCACCGGAAGAGTTAATTGAAAAAGCGGTGCAGCTGGCTGACTCGGCACGTAAAGGCGGTTTTTTAGCGCTGGAAGAAGCTGATATTCCCAATGCTTTTATGCAAAAGGGTGTAAATATGTTGGTAGATGGCCATGACGCTGATGTGGTGCGTGCCACTTTACTCAAAGATATCAGCCTGACTGAAAAACGCCATGAAACCGCCATTGCCATTTTTAAAAGCCTGGGTGATGTGGCACCGGCCATGGGCATGATAGGTACTTTGGTTGGTTTAGTGGCGATGTTATCGAATATGGACGACCCTAAAGCGATAGGACCGGCGATGGCGGTGGCGCTGTTAACCACCTTATACGGTGCCTTTATTGCCAACGTTATTGCCATACCGCTGGCCGACAAGTTGGCAATTCGGAACCAGCAGGAAAAACAGAACAATCAGCTTATTCTCGATGCCATCCTGGGTATTCAGGATGGCCAGAACCCGAAAGTTATAGAAGGCATACTGCGCAACTATTTAGCCCAGGGTAAACGTGAAGTGGTGCCGGCGGAGTAAGTTATGAGCGAGCAAGCAGAAGAAGAATGTAAATGTCCACCGCCTGGTCTACCGCAGTATATGGGCACTTTTGCCGACCTAATGGCACTGCTGATGTGCTTTTTCGTATTGCTGTTGGCGTTTTCCGAGATGGACGTGCTGAAATTTAAGCAAATTGCCGGCTCGATGAAATTTGCTTTTGGTGTGCAAAACAAAATTGAAGTAGAAGATATCCCCAAAGGCACCAGTGTGATTGCGATGGAGTTTCGCCCCGGCCGGCCGGACCCAACGCCGATTGAAACGC
The DNA here is from genome assembly GCF_030690345.1 of Rheinheimera sp. Lineage (GTDB taxonomy): Bacteria > Pseudomonadota > Gammaproteobacteria > Enterobacterales > Alteromonadaceae > Alishewanella. Next base: position 797,290 of record NZ_JAUYGV010000001.1, on the reverse strand, counting down.
TGCAGCAGCAAACCATCGACATTACTCAGCAGGTTATCGAATTTCAGGCCGGCGAAGAGGACTCAGCCGGCGGGCGTCAGGAGCAGCGTGAGGATTTAAGCGGCGGCCAGTCGATCAGCAATGCTGAAGAAATTATGGATGGCGAGCAGGCCTCTGCTGAAGCCGAAGCTCAGGCGCAACAGGAACAAACCAACGAAATGGTAAAAAAGCTGGCCGAACAGCTGGAGCAACAAATTGTCGACGGTGCCATAGAGCTGGAATCCCTCGGGCAGCAAATTATTATCCGCATTCGCGAAAACGGCTCTTTTCCGTCCGGGTCATCATTTTTGCAACCGCGCTTTAAACCGATTATTCAGCGTATCGGTGGCTTGTTAAATGAGGTACCGGGCCAGATCACAGTAACCGGCCATACCGACGATATTCAGGTATCGGACGAGCTGCATAGCAACAACTGGGATTTATCGGCTAAACGGGCGGTATCGGTGGCGACAGAAATGGTTAAAGCCGATGGCTTTGACCGCACGCGTTTAGTGGTGGCGGGGCATGCCGACACCAAACCTTTGGTACCGAATGAAGATGAACTGAGCCGGCGGCGCAACCGCAGGGTAGAAATTGCCATTATGCAGGGTAAAGCGAAAGAGTCTGATCCTATCAGCCTTGAACCGCCAGCCGCGCCGCAAAGCTAGGTTGCGACAAAACCAGCCAGGCACAAAATCAGGCTGTGACAAAATTAGTTTGGCACAAAGCGCAGATTAGGTCTTTAGCTACAGATCCGCTATAATCTGCGCCACTTTTTTTCCTGCTTAACTATGCTGCTACCCGATGATTGAATTCCTTATCAAATTACACCCTGAAATCGCCATTAAAAGCAGATCAGTGCGTAAACGCCAAACCCTGTTGCTGGAACGTAACCTGAAAACGATCCTGCTGCAGGTAGACCCTACCGTAGTGGTTAATAACAACTTTGATCATCTTACTGTGCGCTGCGACAGCGATGATGAAGTGCTGCGCCAGCGCTTAATTGACCGGTTGGGGTGTATTCCGGGCGTGGTCGCTTTCGCTGAAATGCAATCCTCAGCCTTTAGCAGCCTGCATGATATTTTTGAACAGGTACTGGCGGTATATGCATCGCAGTTGGAGAATAAAACCTTTAGCGTAAGAGTGCGTCGCAGTGGCAGCCATGAATTCAGCTCCATCGAAGCTGAGCGCTACATTGGTGGTGGTTTAAACCAGCATGTTGCCAGCGCCAAAGTGCAACTGAAAAAGCCGGATTTGGTGGTAACGCTGGAAATTAAAAAAGAGCTGCTGATCATGGTGCGCAAGATGCACCAGGGCATGGGCGGTTTTCCGTTGCCTTCGCAGTCTGATGTGTTGTCATTAATCTCCGGCGGCTATGACTCTGCGGTAGCCAGCTACCTGATGATCCGCAAGGGCCTGCGCACCCATTATCTGTTTTTTAATCTGGGTGGCGCTGCACATGAAGCCGGCGTACGCGAGATGGCGTTTCTTATCTGGCAAAAATACAGCCTGTCGCACAAAGTAAAGTTTGTCAGTGTTAACTTTGCCCCAGTGGTGGATCAGATTTTAGAAACTATCGACAATGGCTTAATGGGCGTGGTGCTCAAGCGCATGATGATGCGCGCGGCCAGTGAAGTGGCCGACAGCCTCGGTATTAAAGCCATTGTTACCGGTGAAAGTATCGGCCAGGTATCGAGCCAAACTGTTACTAATTTGAATGTCATAGACCGTGTTACCGAAACACTGATCCTGCGGCCGCTGATTTATCAGGACAAGCAGGAAATTATTGATATGGCGCGTAAGATCGGCGCCGAAGATATTGCCAAAAGCATGCCGGAATATTGCGGTGTCATTTCAAAAAAACCAACAGTAAACGCTGTACTGGCGGAGGTGCTGGCCAACGAGCAGAAGTTTGATTTCAGCGTATTGCAACAGGCGGTGCAAACGGCGAAAGTGCTGGATATCCGCACTGTGGATTACCAGGCTGAGCAACAAGCTCATGTTGTCAGCGAGTTAGCGCAGCTACCGCCGGCTGCTGTGGTATTGGATATCCGTAGCCCGGAAGAAACTGAGCTGAAGCCGCTTACTGTGGCCGGGCATGAAGTAGTTGAAATGCCGTTCTTTCGTTTGGCGTCGCAGTTTGCCAACCTGGATCAGGGCAAACAATATTACTGTTACTGTGAGCGCGGTGTCATGAGCCGCTTGCAGGCGGTTGTCTTACAAGAACAGGGGTTTAGCAATGTGGCGGTTTACCGGCCATAACCTTGTTGCAGTTGCAGCAGCAGATGCAGCAACTGCGCATTATGCGGTACTGCAAGCTTAAAACGCGCCGCTTGCGCCACTATATAGCCGTTAATGGCCTCAATTTCAGTGCGCCGCTGATGCACTATATCCTGCTGCATAGATGAGAAATTTGCTGCTGTGCTTTGTATTACTGCATGTATTCTTTCCAGCGTAACCTCATAGTGCAGCGCATAGCCGGCTGCTGCGGCTACCTGACATACTTCGTGTAAAATAGCGCTGATATGTTGCTGATACTGCGGTTGCGCCAACTCGCCGTTGTGGCAATTATGCAGTGCCGTCAGCGGATTAATGACCGCATTGATTGCCAGCTTTTGCCACAAAAACGGCTGAATATCCTCTGTTAACGCAACCGGCCCCAGTGCGCAGTCCATCGCGGCGCTAACGGCACCGCTGTGAGCCTGTGCCGCGCGGTTAAGCGGCGCCAGTACACTTTGGCCCAAACCTGTGTGTAAAATGCTCTGAGCTTGTTTTAGTGCACCGTGGGTGGTGGTTAAAAACCATAACCCCTGTTGTGGCGCCAACAATGGCAGCACCTGTTCTATGTTGCCCATACCATTGTGACTCAGTACCAGTTGTGCATCGCTGGTTAAATGCGGCAGCAGTGTTGTTACGGCTTCCAATACCGCATAGCTTTTTACCGGCACTAATACCGCGCTAAGCGGCGGCACCGCCGGTAAAAATTGTAATGGTTGTTGCTGAAACTGAATATTGACAGGCGCAGGCTGGCGCAGCCACAGCCCGGGTTTATAGCCGGCCAGTTGTAACCGGCTGGCGGCCAGTAAACCAATGGCGCCGTGGCCAACTATGCTCCAGCTCAGCGCTGGCTGCGCGGACGTATTTGATGCCACAGGGCACGTATCAGGTAAAAGCACAACACGCCGCCGATATCTGCCAGCCAATCCCACCAATCGCCGTTACGGCGGGTAAAGTTGTGCTGGGCTAATTCCACTGCGCCACCATAAAGGCCCAAAAACAGAAATGCCGGCCAGGGGCTGAGTTTAAAACCCTTCCACAGTAGCGCCGTTAACAGCGTAAAAATGCCGAAATGGGCAATTTTGTCCATGTGGGCAAAACCGCCGCCAATACGGTGACCGCTAAGCTCAGCCAAAAAGCCGGCAGTAGCCAGCACAAAGCACAATACGCATACCCAACGATAAAAAACCTGAGACACAGCTACCCCCTGTCAGAAACGGCGCTCGGATTGTAGCAGTTTTCTGGTTATAATCACCAGCAGACAGAAAGGCTTATGCTAAGGAGACTTTTAATGCCCTCATTCGATATTGTGTCAGAAGTAGATCAGCAAGAAGTGCTGAATGCGGTGGAAAACGCTAACCGCGAATTAACCACCCGCTTTGATTTTCGCGGCGTGCAGGCAGAATTCAGCCTGAAAGAGAAAGTTATTACCATGAAAGCGGAGGCGGAGTTTCAGCTGCAGCAAATGCTGGAAATTTTTCTGGCCAAAGCGGTAAAGCGCGGCCTGGATGTACGCTCATTTAAAGAGGGCGATGTCGTGCATTCCGGTAAAACCTATAGCCTCAGTGTCAGCCTGTTGCAGGGCATTGAGCAGGATATGGCGAAAAAGCTGGTGAAGCTGATTAAAGATAACAAAATGAAAGTGCAGGCGGCCATTCAGGGTGACCAGGTGCGGGTAACCGGCAAGAAACGTGACGACTTGCAAGAAGCTATAGCGCTTATTCGTGGCGCAGAATTAGAACAAGCCTTTCAATACACCAACTTCCGCGACTAAATTGCGCGGCGCTTGGCTGTTTTAGCCATCCGGAGCGCTGTTGACTTTTTTATTCGCCACGCTAAACTGCACGCGGCTCCGACAGGGAGCCGCTTTTTCTGGTGCTGCAGTTAACTGCAGGTAAACGGGAATCTGGTGTAAATCCAGAGCTGCCCCCGCAACGGTAAACAACTGAGCTGCATTCATGGCCACTGTCGCAAGATGGGAAGGCGAATGCAGGCGCAAGCAGGTTGTCAGCCCGGAGACCGGCCGGAAAAATCCTTCAACCAGACTAAATGTGCGGCGGGCACGTTTTCGGAGCTTACATGTTTAAACCTGCTTTGGCGGCCGTATTGGTCGCATCCTGTTTTCCGGCTATCGCTGAGAACATCGAACATATCAGTATTTATGCTAATCGCACCGCCACGCCGCAACAGGACGTATTGGCCAGTGTGACGGTATTGGAGCGCGATGATATCGTCGCACGCCAGGCCAACGATTTGTCAGCCTTACTGGCACAACTGCCGGGTATTAACCTGGCCCGTAACGGTGGCCGCGGCCAGCTGAGTAGTATTTTTGTTCGCGGCGGAGAAACCAAGCACACTCTGGTGCTGATTGACGGCGTGCGCAGTGGCTCGGCTACTGCCGGGGCGAAATCATTGGCAATGTTGCCGCTTGAACTGATTGAACGTATTGAAGTGATCCGCGGCCCACGTGCTGCCTGGTACGGCTCAGATGCACTGGCTGGTGTTATCGCCATTACCACAAGACGTGCCGGTGCAGTTGAGTTAAATGCCAATGTTGGTAGTGATGGCCAGGCGGGAACTGATATCAGTTTAAGCCACACTGTGGATCAACTTACTGTGCGCGCCACCGCAGGTGCAAGCCGTGCTGACGGTTATAACGTGCAACCGGCACAAGATCCGGATCGGGATGGTTACAACCAGAAATTTATTAAAGTAGCGGCAGATTATCAAACCGGGCTGGGTTTATGGACAACGCAGGTTGATGTTAACTCCGGCTACTATGAGTTTGATACATCCTGGGGTACAGAAGATCAAGCCGATACATTAAACCGCACCTATTTATTGGGCTGGGGACATCAAATTGGTGCATGGCAGCATCAGGCTCAGCTTAGCCGCCAGCTGGATCGTGATGTCAGTTTCGGGCCTGTGTCCAGCAGCCCGTTTAATACCGAACGTGATGAATTCAACTATCAAACCACAACGGATCTTACCGACAATTTGGGAGTATTGTTGGGGGTTAACTGGTATCAGGAAGAAGTGGCAAAAGCCGCACCAAACTTTGAGCGTGACAGCCGTACTAACCGGGCTGTGTTTACCGGTGTTAGTTACCAGCTGAGTCAGTTAAAGCTTGAAGCTGCTGCGCGACAGGACAATGCAACTCAGTATGGCAGCAATAACACCTGGCAGCTTGCGGCTGGTTATCAGTTCAATGAGCACTGGGCACTGCGCGCAAGTCGTGGCTCAGCTTTTAAAGCACCAACGTTCAATGATTTATATTTCCCCGGCTCTAATAACCCGGATTTACTGCCGGAACACGCAGTTGCTGATGAACTGGCGCTGGATTTTACAACAGCGGATACACAAGTCAGTTTGGCATGGTTTAACCGCGACGTAACTAACCTTATTCAGTGGGTTATTGATAAACCGGAAAATATCGCCAAAGCTGGTATTGAAGGCATAGAGTTCAGTGTGGCTTATCAGTGGCAGCAGTGGTCACAAAGCTTTGCTTATACCTGGCTGGATGCGCGCGACAAATCGAGTGATACCCGGTTGTTGTTGCGTCCGGAAAACAGTATTAACTGGCGGGGTAGTTTCAGTGCGGATGATTGGTCTGCTTTTATCACTGCCGATTATCAAAGCCGAACCAGGCAGCCATTTGATTGGGCAACGGGTAGTAACTTTCCCGATGCCTCAGCCCATACTTTATGGGGTGTAGGCGCAAGTTATACGGTATCACCGGTATTAGTACTGCGAGCTAAAGTTGATAATCTGTTTGATAAAGACTATTACACCAACCATGGTTTTGCCGCGAAGGGTACCAACTTTGGTATCAGTGTCAGCTATACGCCGCAGTAACAACGGTAGTCGTTAAAAAAGCGTGCTGTGGCCAAGGTGCCCGGCGCGCTTTTTTTCCGTTTACATATCCGGATAGTGCAGATAGTCATAATAACGCTGCGGCTCTATAGTGCGGCCAAGCAGTTGCCATAATTGCTCTGCCAAAGCCGGATGGCGCTGATAAAACCCTTTACTGAACACCAGATAACCGGTGGTCTCATACAGCGGCGGGTATACCAATCGCAGCGGTTTACGCAGGCTTTGCCGATCTGCCCCGGCGACACCGTTTACCTTGCACAATGTGGTAGTGGCATCGACCCGACCGGACAACACCAGCTCTAAGGCTTGCTGCTGTGAATGGACCTGCACCACACTTATCCCTGCCGGATAATCCGGATTAGAGTGACCAAGCGGCCTGGATACCACCAAACCACCGTGCTGTTGGGTGATTTTATGTTGAATATCGTTATCTGCCCTATGTACCAGGCAAGTGGCATGGCGGCTCATTGCGCGGGCCGGATCCGGTTTGCCGTCTGCTGTCATCGGGTAAACTGCAAAATCGCTGCGCTGCGGCAAATAGGTAGCTACCAATGCATCTACTTCATTTTGCTCCAGTTTTTGCAGGCAGCGGCGCCAGGGAAAGCGGACAAAAGCCAACCTTATGTTGCCGGCCGCTGCCGCACTGGCTTGCAAATGTTCAATGGTCACGCCCGGCAAATAGGCCGCAGCATGGCCTTCGCCGGTGTAATAGGGCAACAGTTGCTTATCTTCATAGCAAAATGTCAGCGTTACATTGTGTTCTGCCCGCGGCATAAATGACAGCAGCGGGCCAAGGCAGAGCAGCAACACAATACGGTAAGTCATAGTATTCCCGTTTATTGCAAGGTGGCACAGCGCTTTGCCGCCGGTGCATCAGCGCTTTAGTAGTTCAGTATAGTGCTGTTTGAACTTTGCCATCTTTGGGGCGACAACCAGTTGGCAATAGCCTTGCTCCGGATGTTGTAAAAAATAACCCTGATGATACTCTTCTGCCAGGTAAAAAGCCGACACCGGGCTTAGCTCCGTTACTATGTCGGCGCTAAACACTTGTTTTGCGCTCAGCTCTGCCAGCATCTGCTGTGCGTTTTGTTGTTGCTGCGCGTTGTGATAAAAAATTACCGAGCGGTACTGTGTGCCGACATCGTTACCCTGGCGGTTTAACTGGGTTGGGTCGTGCAGGCTGAAAAACACCAGACACAGCTGCTGATAGCTGACAATGCTGTCATCAAATTCTACCTGTACCACTTCGGCATGGCCGGTATCACCGTCACAGACACGGCGGTAATTGGCACTGTCGGCACTGCCGCCCATATAGCCGCTTAATGCCTGAATAACGCCGTTAAGCTGGTTCATAGCCGCTTCCAAACACCAAAAACAGCCGGCACCAAAGGTTGCAGTTTGTATCGCCATTGTGTTTCTCCGCTGGTAAAACATTGAATGTATCTTAATCGTCGCAGATGCACCAGTATCCATAGCTGTAGCAGATGATGCGATGAAGCGGGCTGATCCTGTACCCGGGCTGCAGCGTAAACAGGCGGTAAAACATTAAACAGGACTTTTATTGTGACGATAGCCATTATCGGGGCCGGTATTGCCGGAGCAGCTTGCGCGCATGAACTGGTGCGGCTGGGTAAGCAAGTAGTAGTGTTTGATAAAGGTCGTGCTGCCGGCGGGCGCATGAGCAGCAAACGCACAGCGACCGGCTATCTGGATTTGGGCGCGCAATATTTTACTGCCCGCAGCCAGGTGTTTAACCAGCAGTGTCAGCAGTGGCTGGCAGATAATGTTATTGCCCGCTGGCATGGCGAAACAGCACGGTATGACCAGGGCCGCTTGATAGCTTCGCCGGATAATACAGTACGTTATATTGGTGTGCCGTCGATGCAGGCACCGGTGCAACGTTTATTGGCCGGCATTGAGCTGCAAAGCAATTGCCGTATCGACAGTATTCGCTTTGATGGCGTTAACTGGCAGTTGTACAGTGGCGATACGCAGCTGGGCAGTTTTCAGCAGCTTATTCTGGCATTGCCGCAGCAACAGGCGGCGCAGTTACTGGCGCCTTGTTCAGCGCAGCTGTCACTGCTTGCAGCATTATTTAGCCAACCGGCCTTGTTGCCGTGTTGGGCGGTAGACCTTGAGCTGACGCAAGCCGCTGCGCTGGCTTTTTCGGCAATCTTTGTAAAAGACGACCCTACATTAAGCTGGCTGGCGCGGCAATCAACAAAGCCCGGACGCGCCGCGGGCGAGCACTGGCTGGTGCACTTTAATGCTGCTTTTTCCGCACAACATCTGGAAGCACAGCCAGAGCAGATAGCACCGCTTGCAGCGGCAGAGCTGCAACGTATATTGGGCCGGGCCATAGCGGTAAAAGCCTCGGTATGCCATCGCTGGCGCTATGCGCAGCAGGCTGAGGATGTTGCTGTAACGGGTTTTGTTTATCAGCCCGAAGCTGCGCTCGGGCTTTGTGGTGACTGGCTCAATGGCGGTCGGGTAGAAAATGCCTTTTTAAGTGGCAGGCAGCTGGCTGCGGCGGTAGCAGTATGAACGCGGCCACAGTAGTAATTGGCGCCGGCAGTGGTATTGGCCAGGCGCTGGTACAGCATTATTTGCAACAAGGCAGCACAGTGTATGCGTTTAGCCGCAAGGCTGCACCACCTGCACTAGACGCTGATAAGTTGCATTGGTATCGCGACAGCGCAGCTGATAGCGCAGCAGACACAGAGCGCAGAGCCGCGCTGTTGGCGCAGATTTTCAGCCAGGCTGTCAGTTATGTATTTATCTGCAACGGGGTGTTGCATGACGACAGTGCAATGCCGGAGAAAACCATCCGCCAGCTCGATACACAGGTATTGCTGACACGCCTGCATACTAATGTTGCAGTACCTGCGATGTACCTGCAGCAGTTATTTCCTTATTTGTGTAAAAGCCCGGCGGTGCGCGTACTGGTGCTAAGCGCTAAAGTCGGCAGTATCAGCGACAACCGCCTCGGCGGTTGGTACAGTTACCGGATCAGTAAGGCTGCGCTGAATATGCTGGTAAAAAATGTCAGCATTGAAGTAGGGCGGTTAAACAAAACCGCAGCTGTGGTAAGTGTACACCCTGGCACGACTGATACCGACTTGTCACAACCGTTTCAACAAAATTTGCCCCACGGGCAGCTGCAAAGCCCGGCAGCAACTGCGCAGCGCCTGGCGCAGGTAGCTGCAGCTCTGCAACCGCAGCAAAGCGGCGCTTTGTTGAATTGGGATGGCGCGGTGTTACCGTTTTAACTGCGGCGAAATAATAAAGACGCCGGGAGGCGCCTTTATTTACCCAGAGAGCTACATCAGCTCGGATGCACTTCATCAGCGGCGTGTTCGTCCGGCGCTTCGTTTTCCAGCCTATGCAGTTTTTGCTCTAAGCGCTTGGGTGAGCCGGTATTGCGCGCTATTACCATGTAAGTTACCGGGACCACGTAGATAGTCATCAGGGTAGCCAGCGCTACTCCGGAGAAAATCACCATACCGATCACCATCCGGCTTTCTGAGCCCGGGCCGGTAGCCACTATCAGCGGTATACTGCTCATTGCGGTGGTAAAGGCCGTCATCACAATCGGCCGCAAGCGCTGGGTGGCGGCTTGCTGGATTGCTGTACTGAATTCCACTCCGGCGTCGCGTAACTGGTTAGCAAATTCCACGATTAAAATACCGTTTTTCGCCACCAGGCCAATCAGCATTACCAGGCCAATCTGGCTGTAAATATTCAGTGTCATGCCACTGAAATACAAGCCCGATAACGCACCCACCAAACCCAGCGGTACTGTGATCAGGATCACCAGCGGGTGAATAAAGCTTTCAAACTGGGCGGCCAGCACCAGGTAAGTGATCAGTAACGCCAGAATAAACACCATCAGCGTGGAGCTGCCGCTTTCCTGAAACAGCAGCGATTCACCTTTATAATCAATACCGACCGTGTCCTGAATTTCCGTTTTAACGATATTTTCCAGGTACTCCAGCGCTTCACCCAAGCTGTAACCCGGTGCCATACTGGCGGTCAGTGTAATGCTGCGCATCCGGTTGTAGCGGTTTAAACTGGACGAGGTTGCCTCTTCACGCAGGGTAACTAAGTTATCCAGCGGGATTAGCTCGCCGGAAGTCTCTGAGCGCAAATACACATTGGTAATGCTGCCGGGCTGGGCGAAGTCTTCATCCAAACCCTCCAGAATCACGTCGTATTCTTTACCGCGGTCAAGGAAAGTCGTTACCCGCCGCCCGCCCAGCATGGCTTCCAGTGAGCGGCCAATAGCACCAACTGATACGCCCAGATCGCCGGCCCGCTCGGTGTTAATTTCCACCAACACCTGGGGTACTGTCTCTTTGTAATCGTGATCCAGCATCAGAATGTTCGGATTTTCTGCCGCCTTGTTGATCACAATATCACGCCAGCGCGCCAGTTCTTCGTAGGTATTACCCTGCAAAACAAACTGAATCGGCCGGCCGCCGCCACCGCCGCCGCCCAGGCCGCTGCGCATAAAGGTAAAGGCGCGTACGTCGGGAATTTCATTCAGCTTTTTGCCCACTTCACCCATTAGTTCTTCGGTACGGCGTTTACCGTTATGCCAGTTTTCTGTACCTACAATGGCAACGCCACCGCTGTTACCCCAACCGGGCACCCGTACCAGCAGGCGGTTAAACTCGCCCTGTTGATAATAGGGCATCAGTACATCTTCAATCAGACGCATATTGCGGCTGTTGCTGGTGTAGCTGGCGCCTTCTGCCGGGCTCATCATAACGAAAAAGGTGCCGCGATCTTCTACCGGTGCCAGCTCTGAGGGCAGCAGTTTTATCAACATATAACTGGCAACAAAACATAACGACACCACGATCATCACCGGCCAGCGGGTGGCGCAAACTACCTCCAGTTGCCGGCGGTAAGCTGCTTCCAGCTTATGAAAGGCAGCATGTAACCATAGTCCCAGCTTACTCTCGCGTTTTTGGTGGGTGAGTAATTTGCTGCACAGCATAGGAGATAATGTCAGCGCCGTGACGCTGGAAAAGGCTACTGCGGCGGAGATAGCCAGCGCAAATTCAGTAAACAGTTTGCCCAGTTGTCCCTGCATAAACACCAGCGGTACGAACACCGAAATTAATACCAGAGTGGTAGCGACCACTGCAAAGCCTACTTCGCGCGCACCGCGGTATGATGCCACTAACGGATGCTCGCCCAGCTCAATGCGGCGGTAGATGTTTTCCAGCACGACGATAGAGTCATCTACTACCAAACCAATAGCCAGAACCATGGCCAGCAAGGTAAGCAGGTTAACGGAGAAATCCAGCGCAAACAGCACGGTAACAGCTGCTACCAATGCTACCGGCACCGTTACCGCCGGAATAAAAGTAGCGCGGATATTACCTAAGAATAAAAAGATAACCACGACCACCAGCACCATGGCAATGCCCAGGGTGTTGTACACTTCTTTAATGGATTCAGCGATGAACAGCGAAGAGTCGTAACCTGGTTCAATAGTAGTGCCGTCCGGCAGGGTGGCCTTAATCCGTTCCATTTCAGCGCGGGCATTACGCACTACCTCCAGCGTATTGGCTTTTGACTGCTTAATAATACCGATACCCAGCAGGTTTTTACCGTCACCACGGAACTCGCTTTCCTCGTTTTCGGCGGTTAACAGTACATCGGCCACTTCGCCCAAGCGCACCAGGTAATTGTTATCGCCGCGTTTAATTACCAGGCGGCGAAAGTCTTGCTGAGTTTTATAAGTGCGTACCACGCGCACGGTAAAGTCGCGTTCTGTCGACTTAATATTACCCGCCGGCAGCTCAACGTTCTCTGCGCGCAGCACCGCTTCAATATCCTGCACGGTGACGCCGCGTGATGCCATGGCATCACGGTCCAGCCAAATCCGCATGGCATAATCACGGGAACCGCCTAACTGCAGACGGGCCACACCGTCGACCACAGAGAAACGCTCAACAATGTAGCGGTCAGCATAGTCGGTCAGCTCCAGCGAGGTCATGGTTTCGCTGTTTAACACAAACCAGGCAATGGTGTCTTCATCATCACTGGCTTTAGACACTTCCGGCGGATCAGCCTGATCCGGCAAGTTATTCAGCGCCCGTGATACGCGGTCGCGCACATCGTTAGCGGCTGAATCAATATCACGCTCTACATTAAACTCAATTGAAATATTAGAGCGGCCGTTGCGGCTGGTAGAGTTAATATTTTTAATGCCTTCGACGCCACTGATGCGGTCTTCCAGCAACTGGGTAATTTTTGACTCGACAATCTCCGCCGAAGCACCCGGGTAATTGGTACCGATACTGACAATAGGCGTATCAATATCGGGGTATTCGCGCAGCGGCAGCATGCTAAAGCAAACAATACCAAACACGATAAGCAACAGGTTAACAACCGTAGCAAAAACCGGCCGCTTAACCGAGGTATCAGATAGCCACATAATTAGCCTCCGACACGGTTAATGGTGACACCGGAGCGCAGTTTCTGAATACCTTCTACTACCACTTCGTCGCCTTCTTTCAGCCCGGTGAGAATTTCCACCCAGCCCGGCTCGCGCTGGCCGATGGTTACTTCCACCTGTGATACGGTGTTGTTATCGCCAACCAGATAGACAAATTGCTTTTGCTGCTGCGGTACCAGGGCTTTTTCTGAGATTTGCATGGCCACGCGGTTGTCCAACTCAAGTTTGACATTCAGCAGCATGCCTGGACGCAGGCGCACATCTTTATTTTCCAGGGAACCATGCACTGTTACCGTGCGGGTAACCGGATCCAGCCGGGTGTCAATGGCGCTAACCTTGCCGTTAAAACTGATATTGCCGTACGCGGCATTGGTTACGGTAAGTGGCATACCCGGCTTGATATCCGCCAAATAGTGTTCCGCTACGCTAAAGGCGACGCGCAGGGTGTTTAAATCGTCCAGGGTAGTGATAACAGTGCCGCTATTGATATAAGCGCCTTCGCTTACCTGGCGTAAGCCAAGATAACCGGCAAAGGGCGCGCTGATGGTCATTTGCGCCAGCTGTGCTTTGGCACTGTTTAACTGGGCCAGGGTGGTATTAACCCGGGTAATTTGTTCATCCAGCAGCGATTGCGCGGTTGCCTGGGTGTTAGCCAGATTTTTTAACCGGTCCAGCTGGCGTTTTTGCTCTGACAGAATGCCTTCCAGCTCTGTTACTCTGGCGCGTTCATCAACATCTTGTAATTTGGCAATAACCTCGCCGCGCTGCACCGCTTTGCCTTCACGAACGTTGAGCTCGGTAATAAAGTCGCTGGTTGGCGAGATTAACTGAATAGACTGGTTGGCAATACCGGTACCCAGCGAGTTTACGCTGCGGATCATCGGCTTGGTTTCCACTTTGGCTGTACTGACCGCCACGGCGGCTGCTGCGCGCCGGTTGTCAGTTTGTTGTGCCGGTAACCAGTACAAATAACCGATAAACACCAATAGAGCGATTAAAATCACCCAAATTAATTTTGAATGTAATTTTGCCACAGTAACCCCGTGTAACACCTGATAATAATTTCTGCCTTATTGTATGGAAGAAACACCCTGTTAGATTCCCTGTTATCGCAGTAGCGGCGGTGTTGGTCGATTCGCAGCCGTCACTTTACGCCGATAGCGGCACAATTTAGTAGCAAAACGCTGAACTATTGTGCAAAGCGTGCCATCATAAACAGTATCGACCCGCCAGGAGTATAGATCAGATGCAAGCGGTGAAAATTCAGGGCCAGGCCAGCCGCGGCGGCGCAAAACTGATGCTGTTCAGTACGCTTGGTTTATTTGTATTGCTGCTGAGTTTGATGTGGGTGCAACAGCTTGCTGTAATGCATGCCATTGCCTTTGTTGTGGCCTTGCTGGGCATGTTTGCCGGCTGGGCCAAGCTGGCTGAACCACAGTATTTTCTGCAGTACGATGATAAGGCTGTACGCTACTGTCATCGGAACGGTAGCTGGAGCCTGCCGTGGCACAGTTTTTTATATAGCGGAGTACCGCAGTACCAACAACAGCGCCTTGGCTATATTGGTTTTAAAGTAACAGATTACGATAGTTTTTTGGCGCAGTTACCGCTGCGGTTGGCGGTACGGCTTATGACCGAGCAACGGGCACTGTACATAGAAGCAGTACGGCAAAGCTGCAGCAACGGGCAATGTGCCGGCGAATTACTGGCAGAAAACAGCCATTTTCGCACGGCAGAGCAACAATATAACGGTATTAAAGCTGCGTTTGCCTGGCGCATGCAGCGTTTATCTGCAGCTACAGGCTTCGATGTTTTTGTGCCGGTAAACTTTGACGAAAGCGATAGCGAACATTTGTGTCGGCAGATTAATCAGGCCAGACTACAATTAATACAAAATACAGTCACCTAGACACTCCGGGCTGTCTGTATCATAATATTGGCATTATCGGATATTACGTAGGCTAGTGAATGAATAATTACGAAAAACCTTATTTGGTTAGTGGTCGTAACACACTGATACACAAAAACAAAAAGCTGGATTTAGTGTTGGTAAATGACGACGATGATCCTGCGGTCATCGTGACACGGCATGGCGTTAAAATTTTTACCGAGAGCGTACCGGCCAATCGTGGTGAAGCCAAAGATCGCTATATGGAAGTGGTGGACATCTCCAGCTCGGATGTATTTAGCGAAGTGAAAACGTTACTGTTTATCCAGGCAATCAATAATAAAGAATATAAAGTTGATTACAGTAAAAAAGGTACAGATTTGTTTATCCGTATCCATCAGGAAAACTATATCTGATATTTCCGGCAGTAATAGCCCTGCAACACTAAACAGGGCTTGCCTTTAGGGCGGTTATTTGTTTCATTAGTTGAGCTTTCTTGCAGTAATCAAAAGTGTGATGCCTTATGCAATTTACCGAGCACAACAATAGTATAAAAATAACCGTGCCTGTCACCTCAGACGCGTTAAGCGCCCATGACGTAGCAACTCAACTGCAGGCTGCCGGTTTTGGCCGCTGCCTGGTTATTCAGGATCAAATAACTAATCTGCTGGTGGAATATCAGCAAATTCAAAAGAAAATTAAAGATAAACTGCAGCCGGAAGGCACTACGCTCACTTATCGTATAGCTGAGAAGCGTGATGCTGAGCTCAGCTTTGATATTGCAGAAGACGCTATGTCTGCTGCTGCAGTTATAACGGCCGCCTGGGGCGGAGCGCCGGTGTCTGCTAATGTGCTGGTTAAAGGCGCGCAGGAAGCCGGCATAGTATTTGGCTTTAGCAAAGAACACATTATTAAATTGGTAACTCATGCCAGTAAAGGTGACCCGGGCAGTAAGGTAAAGCTGGTGATTGCCCGCGGTCGTAATGTGGTCAATGGTGAGAATTCCCGCTTTGAGGCGTTAATTCCTGATATGGAAAGCCGGCGCAATAAACCGCTGTTACAATCCGAAGAAAAAGCCGATTTGCGCGATTTTGGTGTAATCCCTGCTATCCGTGCCGGTGAGCCGTTAATGCGCCGTCATCCGCCCACTGCCGGTGTCGATGGCATGACAGTAACCGGCACTGCCTTACCGGCCACGCCAGGCCAGAGTATTGAATGGAATTTGGCCGAGGGCAGTGAGTTATCTGCTACCGATCCGGATTTATTGCAAGCTGCGCGTGATGGCTTACCCCGCGTAATAGAACACGGTGCTACGGTTGATGAAGTCTTTACCGTAAAGAACGTTGATTTAGCCACCGGACATATTATTTTTCGCGGCTCTGTGGTGGTAAACGGCGATGTAACCGAAGGCATGAAAGTAATAGCCGGCGGCAATGTGTTCGTTAAAGGCTTTGTTGAAGGCACGCTGATAGAAGCCGGTGGTGATATTAAAATTGGTGGCTCTGTTATCGGCCATCAACTGCCAACGGCAGAAAAAGACAGCGAATACAGCACAGAGCTTAGAGCTAAAGGCGATATTCAGTGCAACCTGGCGCAATATGCCCGGCTGGCCTGCGACGGCAACGTGTATGTGAATAAACAGATGATGCACTGTGCTGTGGCTGCCGCCAAGGTGTATGCCGGGCCGGAGGATAACCCGAACGGTAAACTAATCGGCGGTTATTTTTATCTTGATTACGGTATCTTTACCGGCAATCTGGGCGCCCCTTCCAGCAGCAATGTACTGGTTGAGCTAAACCGGTTAATTGATCCTATAGCCGAGAAGCAAGACATATTGCGTGCCAGTATATCGGCCGCCAAAACGGACATGCAGGATATTCGCGAGCAGTTGGAAAAGCTGAAAAAAATTGAAGGTAATGCCCAAATTGAGCTGCGCCGGCAACAGCTACAAGACGATTTTGATGAACATAAAAGTGTTGCGTTGGCGTTGATTGAAGACGTGAAGCAACTGGAGCAGCAACGTAAAGAAAAACTGGCGGCTACGCAGATAGTGGTACGTCAGCAACTGTTTTCTGCGGTAGAAGTGCACTTTGGTAAAGACTTGATCCGCAGCCGACGCGAATATGGCCCGTCTAAGGTATTGCTGGTTGATGGTAGCCCGGCGATTGAACCTTTCTTCTAACGTTGTTTCGATAGTTTGCAGCTTAGTTGCGGCATGGCGCAGTGCCTTTGCCGCCGCACTGGCTTAAGCTTTAACCGAACAAGCAGCCGGACAAAAAGTGGTGAAACGTTTTTATATTCTGATAATACTGTTATTGGCAGCGCCGCTGCAGGCGGCAGAGTGCAATATGGCTTTTGCCCACGGTATTCTTATTGCGCCTGAACATATCCGTATTATGCAAAATAACCGCACTCATGTGCAGATCAACGCCGATGAGCAACTGTTTATCCGTGGCGAATGGGTAACGCTTAACGCTGAAGAAACAGCCTTATTACAGCGTTACAGCCAGGGCTTGCGTAAATTTGTACCGGAAATTGTCAGCATTGCGGTTGACGGTGTTGAACTGGGTTTATCCAGTATCGAAGCCATGTTTACCGGTATTGGCAGCAGTGCCCAGCAAGCGGAATGGCGCGAGCTGGTACGTGAAACCACCTTTCAATGGATGTCGCGTTTTGTCCGCACCAACGAGCATTTCTATTTGGCCCCGCAAAGCCTGAATGAGCTGGATTATTTCTTACACGGCGAGCTGAAACCGCAGTTGGATAATTTGGCCAGGCATACTGTTGGCGCTGTGTGGGGCGCACTGCGTGATGCGCTGCGTCATTCTGATAACAACTTTGAGCGCTCAGACAACCAGGAATGGCAAGCCGTGGGCGCCCTGGTGAATAAGATCAATTCCGGGCTGGATGCCAAAGCGGTAGAGCTGGAAGAGAAATCGGCGCTGTTTTGTCAGCGGATGCAGGAGCTGGATAAAATAGAGTTGCAATTACAGCAGCGGGTGCCGGCGCTGCTGGATTACGATGTGGTAGCAGAAAAAGACTAGCGCTTAAACTACGCCATATTCCTCGCCCAACACCGGTGGCATAGCGTTATCTACTTCATCGTTTATCGCATCGACGGTCTTTTCAGCCTCTTCCAGTGAGCTGACTTCAGCGACATGAAACAAGGCTTCACCTTCATTTACCAGCGGCAGGTTGTTGCGACCGATCACAATACCGTCAAAGCTGGCATGTACGGCTACTTCAAAATCAGAGTAGGGCGAGTATATATGCGCCAGTACATCGCCGGTTTTAACCGTTTGCCCCAGCCCGACATAGTAACGGGCTATGCCATCATGCTCGGCGCGTACCCAGCTGCTTTTCTTGGAGAACAACGATTTGGTATTGGGCCGCTTGCGACCGGCACGCAACATGCCCAAGTCTGTCATTACGTTTAAAATGCCGCGTACACCAACATTAATTGACTGCTCATCAAAGCGCAGTGCTTCGCCGGCTTCAAACAGCAAAATAGGAATACCCAGGTTGTTGGCGGTGCCGCGCATAGTACCATCGCGGCTGGCGGCTTTAATAATAATGGGCGCGTTGAACACTTCTGCCATGCGCAGGGCCACTTTGTCTTTAGCGCTGGCTCTTACCTGCGGCAGGTTGGAGCGGTGAATAGCACCGGTGTGCAAATCAATGGCATGGCTGCAGTTTTGCAAAATTTTGTCGGTAAACTGAAATGCCATCCGGCTGCCGAGCGAGCCTTTTTCACTGCCGGGAAAGCTGCGGTTTAAATCGCGCCGATCGGGTAAATAACGCGATTGCTGCACAAAACCATAGGTATTTACTATCGGCACCACTATCAGGGTGCCTTTGAGCTGATTCAGCCGCGGCAGTTTCAGCAGGCGACGGCAAATTTCCACGCCGTTAATTTCATCGCCGTGTAACGCCGCCGTTACCAGCAGCACCGGGCCCTCTCTACGACCATGGATCACATGAGCGCCGATATTCAGCTCAGTGTGGGTGTACAGCTTACCAAAAGGGATATCTACCACGGCACGGCTGCCGGGCGGAATACTGCTGTTACCTAAGGTAAAAGGTGCTCTGCTGCTGGTTTGCATTAGCCGGTTCCTTTGGTGTTCAGTTTGCGCCGCGTTTTATGGCTGACTACTTTTTGCTCCAAAAATTCAATGCTCAGGTTGGCAATGTCTTTACCTGTAGCGGCTTCAATGCCTTCCAGCCCTGGCGAGCTGTTCACTTCCATTACCACAGGGCCATGGTTAGAGCGCAGTAAATCTACCCCGGCCACATTTAAGCCCATGGTTTTAGCTGCCCGAATGGCTGTGCTGCGCTCTTCTTTACTCAGGCGTACCACTGAGGCTGAGCCGCCGCGGTGCAGGTTAGAGCGAAACTCACCGGCTTTAGCCTGGCGTTTCATCGCGGCAACTACTTTGTTGCCCACCACAAAGCAGCGGATATCGGCGCCGTTAGCTTCACGAATATATTCCTGTACCAGGATATTCGCGTTTAAGCCCATAAAGGCTTCTATTACGCTTTCAGCGGCGGTGCGCGTTTCTGCCAACACCACACCTATGCCCTGGGTGCCTTCAAGTAACTTTATCACCAGCGGTGCACCGCCTACCATGTCAATTAAATCGGGGATATCGCCCGGTTTATCGGCAAAGCCGGTTACCGGCAAACCTATGCCCTGGCGCGCCAGCAACTGTAAGCTGCGCAGCTTATCGCGGGCGCGGCTGATAGCTACCGATTCATTTAAGCTGTACACCCCCATCATTTCAAACTGGCGCAGTACAGCGGTGCCGTAAAAGGTGATAGAAGCGCCAATGCGCGGGATCACGGCATCAAAACCGGCCAGCACTTCGCCTTTGTGGTGAATAGAAGAATTGCTGCGGTTAACATTCATATAGCAGGTAAGCGGGTCTATTACCTGGACTTCATGGCCGCGGGCTGTGGCTGCTTCCACCAGACGTTTGGTGGAGTACAATTCTGCGTTGCGCGATAAAATCGCAATTTTCATGCGCTCTCCGATAAGCGGTAATCTAAGTGGCTATTGTAAAAGTGTCTGGCGCGCAGAGCAGCAACAATACTGCTGTTTAAACTAAATAATTCAGTTGCTTTTCCATGGCAGTACAGCTGTTGCCAGCCTGTTCAGGCCAGCAAAAATAACGAGCCTAAGCCGAGAAAGGCAAAAAAGCCAATTACATCGGTAACCGTGGTCAGGATCACCGAGCCGGACAGGGCCGGGTCTATATCCAGCTTTTCCAGCCAAATCGGGATCATCACACCGGATAAGGCAGCCACTACGATGTTGATCACTATCGCCATGCCGATAATGCCGCCGATAATCCAATCACCAAACCAAAAATAGGTGATGGCAGCGATCACCAGTGCCCAAAGTACGCCATTAATGGCACCAACCCCCAGCTCTTTGCGCAGCAGCGTCATATAAGTTTTCGGTGTAATTTGTTCCAGCGCCAGGCCGCGGATCATCAGGGTCAGGGTTTGGCTGCCGGCAATGCCGCCCATACTGGCCACTATCGGCATAAGTACCGCCAGTGCCACGACTTGTTGCAGCGTGGCTTCAAACAAGCCTATAGTCCAGGCGGCTAAAAACGCCGTTAGCAGGTTAATGCCCAGCCACAGTGCACGGCGTTTGGCGCTGTTAAATATCGGCGCAAATAAATCTTCCTCTTCGTCTAAACCTGCGGTATGCATAAATTGGCTTTCGAGGCTGCGCCGCACGTTTTCCAGCGCTTCACCGATAGATAGCCGGCCCAGTAATTTACCTTCGGCATCGGTGACCGCCAGCGCGGTATAGCCGGAGCGCGAGACAATATCCGAGCCCTGGTCCAGCTCCATTTCACCGGCTACCACCGGCGCATCTTTATCAATAAAGGTTTCTACCGGCAAATGGCTACCCAGGCCCAGCAGCTGAGTGGCATGCACCAGGCCAACATAGCGGCCGGTGCGGTCTACCACAAACAGGGCATCGTGGTATTCGGCGTCCTCCGCCAATTGACGGAATAAACGGATAGCGTCACGAACTTTGGCGTTTTTATTGATGATCAACATGTCGTGGTCGGCATAACGGCCACATTGGTCTTCGTCATACGCCAGGGCGGTATCTAACCAGCGGCGCTGGCTTTCGTCCAGCCGCGAGCAGGCATAGTCATAGATGCGCTGCGGCAACTCGTCCAGCAGCTCAATCAGATCATCAACTTCCATGCCTTCAACCAGACTGCGCAGTTGCTGCTCGTCCAGTTGTTTAAAGATGTTTTCCCGCGCGTCAGAGCGCATATAGGTTAGCGCGGCTACCTGATCATCCGGATGCAGGCCCAGCCAGGTGCTTACCCGTTGTTCAACCGGCATTGCCTCCAGCGCTATGGCAATTTCTTCCGGTTCCAGTTGGCTTAGTTTGTCGCTCAGTTGTTCAGCTTCATTCTCATCAAAGCTGTCGCGGACAATTTCTTCAATATCCAAAGCCTGGTTTTCAGCCATATACAACTCCCTGGTCCGTGCTTACGGTGGTTACCACCAGCCGCGTATTTTAAACCAAATCAGCCCGCTAATGCCGCCTAAAGCCATAGCAGTTAATACCATAAAATAGCCATTGCTCATTTGCAGCTCCGGCATATAAATAAAATTCATGCCGTAGATGCCGGCAATAAAGGTCAACGGGATAAAAATAGTACTGACAATGGTTAATACTTTCATCCGTTCGTTAATCTGGTGCGAGGTCGTTGACAGATAGCCCTCCACCAGGTCGCTGAGCTGATCGTAATACAAATCGGTCATGCTGTGCAGCCGTTCAAATTTCTCGTAAAAGTCGCGGATATCCGCCGTGTTAAAATGACGCAACAGCGGATTCTGCTCTTCATACATAGCGTCGGAAAAAATGTCTTTCTGATAGGCCAGATTACGATTAATTTTACGCAGCACCGAGCGGTAGCGCATTATGCGCGCCATATGCTCATCATTGCCACGGTGCAGCATAACATCTTCCAGGTCGCTCTGTTCATCTTCAAAACTAATCAGTTTTTCCAGATAACTGGCCGATACCGCCAAAATCAGTTGTTTTACCCAATCAGCAACCGCATTGCTGCCGTTGTTGCTAAGCTGGGGTTCCAGCTGCTTCAATAATTGCGGGTTATGGCAATGCATACGGCTTATTAATACTTGTTTTGAATACAGTAAGTTAACCTGGGCGCTGCTGGTATATTCGGTAAAGTCGACATCGGCATAGCCGCGCATAATCAGCAGGGTAAAGTCCGGTTGCGCTTCCAGTTTTGGCGGGTGGCGCTGGCGGCTGAAATCTTCTGCCAGCGTAGGGGCTATGGCAAAGTGTTGTAGCACCAGTTGCATTTCTGCGGCGGTAGCGTCGTTCAGGTTTATCCACAGCCGGGCATCAGCCGGTAACGGCGCCGCCAGCTGAGCAGGCAGCTGTGTCACAGTGCTTTGCCGCCAGCTGTTGGTTTCCGGTTCAAAATAGCTAAGTAAAATCATACTGTTTCTCCAACTTCGGCCAGCGTTCAGGCTTATGTTACAGCATATGCATAAAAGCCTGTTACGGGCAAATACGTCAGGTGGTGCTTTTTCTACGCCGGTTAGTGCAGTGCCGGGCGCAACCGGCGGCTAAAAATCGCTATAATGCGAATCATTCTTTTTTGAGCTTTGGATTGTTGTATGCAAAAGCTGCTGTTGTTGTGTTTATTGTTGGTTACGCTGCCCGGCCAGGCATCGGATAAGTTAATTCAACTGATAGAGTATATCGGTGCCGACTATAAAGAAGCGGTGCAGCAGGGCGAGGTGGTTAATGCTGCCGAGTTTGCTGAAATGCAGGAATTTGCCGCGCTGATCCCCGCGCAATTGCCGGCCGGCCATGCAGAGTTACAGCAACAGGCCGCGCAGTTGCAGCAGCTGGTGGCCAGCCATGCTGCTGAAGCGCAAATTCAGCAGTTAACCGCCGCTATGCGCAGCGCGGTAATAGCAGCCATGCCGGCGGTAACCTTACCACAGCAGGTGCCGGATCACGGCCGCGGTAAAGTACTGTATCAGCAAAACTGTGCTATCTGTCACGGCAACACGGCGGAGGGTGATGGCCCTGCCGGCGCGCAGCTGGACCCGGCACCGACCAATTTCCATGATACAGAGCGCTACCGTGCGCGCAGTTTATTTGGCTTGTTTAACACCATCAGCCTTGGGGTAGAAGATACCGGTATGGCCTCCTTTGCTCATTTGGATGCGCAAAGCCGTTGGGACCTGGCTTTCTATGTCGGTGCCATTGCTGCGGACGATAGCGGTGCCGGTGCTTTGCCGGCTGCGCTGGTAACGCAATCTGCTGTCAGTGGTTTGCTTACTGCTACGCCAAACGATATGCACCATGCCGCCGGTGAGCAGGGCGCGGCGCAGATGGCATTGTTTCGTCGTCAACCGCAACAGTTTTTCCATGCTAAACAACTGTCTCCGCTGGATATAGCACAGCAACAACTGGTGCTGGTGCAACAGCAGGTGCAACAACAACAGTATAATTTAGCCTACAACCATGCTGTTGCCGCCTACCTTGATGGCTTTGAGCTGACAGAAAATAATCTGGCGGCAGTAGACAGTGCATTAAAAGATCAAATTGAGCAGCGTATGCTGCAGCTGCGGCAATTACTGCAGCAACAACGCAGCGCGGCTGAACTGCAAACAGAAATTGCGGCGATACAACAATTGCTGCAACAGGCACAAAGCGCGCTGGACAATACTGAGCTGGCCGGCGTTAACGTATTTTTACTGGCACTACTGATTTTACTGCGCGAAGGCCTCGAAGCCTTATTGGTGGTAGCCGCCATATACAGCGTGGCAGTAAAAACGGCACAGCCACAGTTAAAACGCTCAGTGCATTACGGCTGGATAGCGGCATTAGCGTTGGGGGCATTTACCTGGGTGCTGGCCAGTTTCGTTATTACGGTTTCCGGCGCGTCACGCGAGCTGACCGAAGGCTATACTGCGCTAATCGCAGCCGCGATGCTGTTTTATATGGGCTTTTGGATGCACAGTAAAACCTCTGCTGCGCAGTGGCAGCAGTTTATCGGTCGCCAGGTAAATAAAGCCATGACATCGGGCGCGTACTTCGGCTTGGCCCTGGTGGTGTTTTTAGCGGTATATCGTGAAGTGTTTGAAACCATCCTGTTCTATCAGTCCTTGTGGCTGCAGGGTGGCAGTGCCCATCAATTAGCTTTTACCGGCGGCATCGGCGCAGCATTGTTGGCACTGTTGGTGGTGGCGATCGCCTTGTTTAAATTTGCACTTAAACTGCCGTTAAAAACCTTTTTCGGCAGCACAGCACTGCTGATGATAGTGCTGGCGATGGTAATGGTGGGTAAAGGCGTCATGGCGTTGCAGGAAGCCGGCATTATGCCAATAAGCCAGCTGCCGTTGCCAGCCGTGAGCTGGTTGGGCATTTACCCGACAGTGCAGGGCATGGCAGCGCAGGCAGTATTGCTGCTGTTGGCACTGGTATTACTGTTGCAGCAGCGTTATCTGCGTAATGTCTGAGCGGTTGGCCTGGCACCATAGCGGCAGATAAAGCATTTTATTTACAGCAAATTAACGGGCATAATGCGGCGCTTTGTAGTTAAGAAACAAGGAACACCATGAAGTACCTCGTTAGCGCCCTGGCCTGCTGTTTAGTAACAGCCTGCTCTTTTGTTGATACGGACGTTGAATTTAAACCTGAACAAGGCGAAGAGCGGCGCTATCAGGTATACAGCAGCGCCAAAATGACGCTGGACACCGGCCGGCGCACGGAAACCCTTAACACCACATCGCACCAGCTGCTGCGCTACAAAGTAACCGATACCGGCGCAAACAGCCGCTTTGAAGTGCATATTGATTATATGCAAATGCGCGACGGCCAGGGCAGCGGTATCAGCAGCAGCTACCCGGCAGAGCGTAACCCCGAGATGCATGCTATTTTCTCACAAGGCTTTGAGTTTACGGCTAATTTACGTAGTGGCAATGTAACCGGCTTTAGTGCACTGAATAAACCTGTGTGGCAGGCGTTGCTGGCAGAGCGCGGCGCAGAGCTCGAACAAGAGATGAAAAAGCTGTTCAGTTCATCGGCGTTTCTAAGCAGTATTCCGGCCCGCGTTGGCGCTGTAGTGCAGCTTCCGGCTTATCAGGGCCAGGCTGATGCCACCCTTACTGTGCTGCAGCTAACCGACACTCATCTGCTGGCCAGGGTAGAAAGTGAACAGGCTGACGGCAAGTTTTATGGCCATATGCTGCTGGAGCGCGAGCGCGGCTGGTTGGTGCGCTTAGCCTTGGTAACCGAAATGCCGTTTGAGCGTTACGGCTATAACGGCACAGTGCGCAGCAACGTGCTGATGCTGGAGCAGCAGGAGCAGACGGGGGATCTGAGCCAGCGTTTTAGCTTTGAACATGATTTCCCTTCCTTTGAGTATGAACAGCAACCGGCGTTACGGGCGGATGACGCTAATAAAGCCTTAACGCAACAGGTAGTATTTCCGTTTGATGCCGGTTACTTTCAGCAGCAGGAGTATCAGTTACACCTGGTGTATCAGCATGATTTTACTGATGTCTCGCCGGTGGGAGAGTTTCGTTTAAGCAACATTATTGCCCGTAATGCAGAGGGCGTTGCGCTGCCGTTGCAGTTGGGTGCTATGGGCAGTTACAGCTACCCGGAGCAGGACGGTTTATATAAATCTGTGCGGCAAAACCTGCTGCTGGGCTGGAATGCACCGCATGAGTTGTTGCAACAGGTTACGCAGTTTAGTGCCACTGCAGAGTATACTGCGGCCAAATTGGTGCCGCTTAGCCTGACACCGGATCCGGCCAAAACGGTGACGGCACAGTATGAAGACTTAGAACTGGAATTATCTCCGGTGCCGGGCGATCCGCTCAGTTACCGCTTAGCCATCCGCGGTAGTGATAAGCATTGGTTGCTACAGCGTTATGACGGCGCCGAAGGAGCCACCGTGCAGTTTGCCCGGCCACAGTTTGCCGCAGAGCAGAGCACTGCGACAGACTGGCTCAGCGCGCAAGAGCAAACTATGCTGGCGCTGGCATCTGCAGCACACCATGAGCGCATCGTGCTGTTTACTTTTAAACAGCTGCCGCCTGCGCTGACGCTGTATGTTAATGCGGTGTCTGACAGCGGCGTGTTTCGTAAAGACATCACCTTTATGCCGGCAGAGCAATATGAACAAGATGCTGCTTATCCACCGGCGCATGAGCAGCTGTTGTTCAACGAGGACAGCTATGGCGGTTTTTATGATGAGTTTAAAGAGACAGCGCCGGCACAGCCTGACCCGGCTTTACTTGAGCCGCAAATAGTTAATACCTATGGTTTAAGCCTGCACCTTACGGCTGAACAAGCCGCTGTCTGTACCTTAAGCATTAGTGATGCGCCAAAGGTAAACGGCCATACACTGCAGTGGACCCTGCTTAACAACCGCAATAACCAGGTCGGCAATAACCAGGCCGGGGCACCTGCTAAACATGCGCGCTACCAACTGAGTACGGCCGATGGCATCCGGCGCAACTTTTACGATATCAAGCTAAGTAGCAGCTTAAACTGCAGCGGCACACCGCAATGGCATACTGTCGATTACCAACCGCAGCAAAACTGGCTTATAGATATTACCCGTTTGCCGGATGTGGATACTGAGCAAAGCGTGGCAGAGTTTATGCAGCGTTACCGCTTTTTAAATGCACAGGGCCTGGCGTTAGCACCTTTGGTGCTACCAAACCAGGTTGATGACTTTTATCAGCAACCGCTGCAGCAGGTATTGCACAAACAGCGCTGGTTTGCTTTATGGGGCCGCAGCCAGACTATCGAGCGGCTGAGCGTAAGCGGTGAGCCGGTTAACAAGCAGTGGCACAGCCAATTCCCCGCTTTACCTTAAGGAGCGCCCGATGAAACCTGTATTAATACTCTGCGTGCTGCTGTTATCGCTTAGTTTATCGTTTAGTGTGTCGGCAGAGCGTATCTTGCTGGATCAACAATGGCAGCCAAGCGATGAGCCCGGCGAAGTGATGTATTACCTGAAGCAGCCAGCTGAAGAAAAAAACGGTGTGTGGCCGCTGCAGTTATTTCATCTTTCAACAGATAAGCCGTTTTTTAACGGCAGTTTAAACGGGCCGGATTTAGCCGGACATTATCTGGTCGGCGATTTTGAGTTCTTCTATGATAATGGCCAGTTGTCGCGCAGCGGCAGCAGTTCTGCTGATGGCAGCTATCAGGGCACACACCGGCATTATTGGGAAGACGGCACACTAAAGGGCGAATATCAGTACCAAAACGGCCAGCTTCATGGTGAGCAAAAAACTTATCATAACAATGGCCAGCTGCACCGCCATGAGCAGCGTGTTAACGGTAGTGAGCTTGGGTTGGCAGAAAGCTTTCACGACAACGGCCAGTTGGCATCACGTAAAACCTATGGCGCTAACGGCATGGAAGGCTTGTATGAAACCTTCTATGACAACGGTAAACCGGAGCAGAGGGTTAACATGCTGGCCGGTGAATACCAGGGGGAGCGGCTGTACTGGGCCAAAGACGGCTGGGTGATCTATCAGCAGCATTATCTTAACGGTAAGCTGCACGGCGAAGAGCGTTATTACCAGGCCGAAGGTATTTTACGCGATCTGAAGAATTATCAGCATGGCAAATTGGTCGGCTTGCAACAGCATTTCAAAGGCCCCGGGTTATTGGCTGAAACCTTGCAGTACGATAACGACGGCCGTGAAATACAACGTATCAGCTATGGCAGCAAGGGCAAGATAACCGCGCGAACCGATACAGAGTATCCGCCTGGCGGCGCAGTAGTTATTGAGCAGCAGTTTAATGATGCGGCGAAGCTGAGCTACAGACAGCAGCATGACAGTAGCCGTGACTGGAGCCTGCGAGAGACCTTTAACAACGCCGGCGAGCTGATCGGGCGTGAGGAAAAACTTAACGGGCTGTATCAGGGGCTCTATATAGGTCCGGCCTGGAATGGTTATATAAAACGCGCGCATTATGTTAACGGTAAAATGCACGGCGATTATCGGGATGACGCCGAAGATGGCAGCGGCTTTGTCAGCGGCCAATACCAGCATGGTGTAAAAGTGGGGCAGTGGCTAACGAAGAACCCTGACATGTCGTCAACTGAGCGGTTTAACCAGCAGGGCCAGCTTGAGGGCGAACAACTACAAACCAGTGCCGATGGTACGATAATGCGGCAAGAGTTTTACAAAAACGATAAATTACATGGGGAGTATTTACTCCGTCGTTTTGATGGCCAGTTAGAAGCTAAAGGCCGTTATGTGAATGGTAAACGCGAGGGCAATTGGCAGCTGCTGGACGAAACCAGCTACAGCACGGTTAAGTTGTGGCAGGGTAACTATAAAGCCG
Organism: Rheinheimera sp.; assembly: GCF_030690345.1. Lineage (GTDB taxonomy): Bacteria > Pseudomonadota > Gammaproteobacteria > Enterobacterales > Alteromonadaceae > Alishewanella. The sequence continues at coordinate 769,360 of NZ_JAUYGV010000001.1, read as the reverse complement.
GGCGCGAAGTGGGCCGCTGGCAGGCTTTTTCTGCCAACGGCCACTTGCTGGGGCTGATGCAGTATGACGATAAAGGTCGGCTGCAGGGCAAAGCCTACAGCTTTAACGAAGACGGCAGCTTGATAGAAAGCGACGAGTACCTTGATAACTTACGTCATGGCCGCTCGGTATATTACCAACAGGGCGAGCCGGCTTCGGTTTATCGCTATTTGCATGGCAGTCTTATACCGGCAGAATAAAACCCGACAAAGCAAAAAACCGGCACAATGTGTCGGTTTTTTGTTTCTGCTTGTCGAATTTGTTTATGGTTATCCGATTACAGGCAGGTAGCTGCAAGGTTATATCGCCAGCTATTATTTGTAACGACTAACTAACTGCTATTCGGAGAAACAGCATGAGCCGCATGATATTTGTTAACCTGCCGGTAAAAGACTTAACCGCCTCCATGGCGTTTTATACCGCGCTGGGTTTTAGCAACAACCCGCACTTTACGGATGACACCGCTGCCTGTATGGTTTGGAGCAAAGAAATTTACGTAATGCTGCTAACCCACGACAAGTGGCGCCAGTTTACCAACAGGGCCATTCCGGCAACGACCGCAAGCGAGGTGATGCTGGCGTTGTCATGCGATAGCCGCGATGCGGTTGATGCTATGAATAATGCAGCAAAGCAGGGCGGTACGGCAGATATTAATCCCGTGCAGGATTTGGGCTTTATGTACAGCCGCGCCTTTACCGATCCGGATGGCCATATTTGGGAACCGTTCTGGATGGACCCTGCCGCTGTGCCGGCAGAATAAGGCTGTTTTTGTGCTGCCGGCGTTATTGCCTGCAGCTCAGTTGTAAAGGAGTAAAGCATGCAATGGCTTGAACTGCGGCTACCGCCGGTAGCCCTGGTTATAATACTGGCTGGCGCTATGTGGCTGCTGGTAGCAGTTAACCCGGCACTGGCTATTGCGTTGCCGGCGGCTGTCGTTGTAGCCGCCATTTTTATGTTGGCCGGCACTGCGGTGGCGCTGCTGGGTGTGTATGCGTTTAAACAGGCCCGCACTACGGTAGATCCGCGCAGCCCGGACAAGGCAGAAGCGCTGGTAGTCGCCGGCATTTACCGGCTAAGCCGCAACCCGATGTATCTGGGCTTTTTACTGCTTTTGCTCGGCTTTGCCTGTTACCTGCAGCATATGCTGCCGTTTTTGTTACTGCCGCTGTTTGTGCTTTATATCAACCGCTTTCAAATCCGGCCGGAAGAGCGCTATATGCAACAAAAATTCGCCGCGGACTTTAGCGCTTACTGCGCCAAAGTACCGCGCTGGCTGGCACTGCAATTCTGGTTGCCCGGGTTGTTGTTGCTAAGCGGTTATATTTTGCTGGCTATTTGTCTCTTTCAGGATACGCTGCTATAGTATGCACATTACGCTGAGTGTGGATTGCTATGCCGGAGATTGACGCTTTTTTGGGCCTTTCATTCTGCTTGTATTTCTTTGATAACAAACAGCATAAATTACCTCACATACATGTTAAGTACGGCAGCCATGAGGTAATTATTGCCATTGAAACGGGCAAATGTCTGGAAGGGTATTTACCGAATAAACAGCGTAAACGGGCAGAGAGCCATATTGCAGCACACCGTGTGCAATTAATGGATATGTGGCATAAAGCGGTAAAGGGAAAAAATCCGGGGAAGTTGGAGGATTTATGTTAAAAATCATTGATGTAGATTGGGTTGCTGATTATACACTTACGCTGACATTCAATGACGGCTTTGAGGGTCTGGCCGATTTATCGGCGTACTTTTGTAACCCCCCTTTTTCTGCAATAACAGACTTTAAGAAGTTTTCTTTAACCGCAGAAGGTTCCTTAAACTGGAGTGGTAACGAATTATCTGCTGCTACGTTGCGTGATGCAACGCAGGGCGGGTATAAGGCATCGGATTTAAGCGTTAATGTTATGGAGATTGAACAGGTTATTAAGCAAGCTTCCTGGGACTCTATGCAAGAAGGCCGGCCTGATATTTTGCAGGCGGCCATTCGCGCTTACGTTGAACAGTTTGGCCATAGTCAGGTTATTGCTAAAGCAGGTATTAAAAGCCGTACCAGTGCTTACCGCTCACTTAAACCGCAAACCACGCCAAGCTTTGCTACTTTGGTTCAGCTTGGACATGCCGTAATTGAATTGGCAAAAGATCGCATCTCCCCGACGCCTGCACTTAAGCTGTAAGGAATTTTTTTATGAGTAAAGTTGTAATCGTAACTGGTGGTGGCCGGGGCATTGGAGCGGCTACCTCTGAGCTGCTGGCATCAAAGAGATACAGGGTTTGTGTCAATTATCGGGCAGATGCTGCAAGTGCGAATGCAACGGTTAGCAACATTACAGTATCAGGTGGTGAAGCATTTTCATTTCAGGCTGATGTATCCAATGAAAGTGACGTAATCGCTTTGTTTGATGCCACTGAAACAAGGTTCGGAGCTGTTACTCATTTGGTCAATAATGCGGGAATTCTGTTGCCGCAATCTGGTTTTGCAGACATTGGTATTGAGCGATTTAACAAGGTCCTGATATCTAATGTGACGAGCTGTTTTCTTTGCTCGCGTGAGTTTATCAAACGGGCTAAATCAAAGGGGGCTATCGTCAATGTGTCTTCAGCTGCTGCCAGAACCGGTGCACCATTTGAATACATCGATTATGCAGCCTCTAAAGGCGCAATGGACTCTTTAACAAAAGGCCTGTCGCTGGAAGTTGCAGCAAAGGGTATTCGGGTTAATTCAGTAAGGCCGGGTTTTATTTATACACAAATGCACGCAGATGGTGGCGAACCAAGCCGGGTCGATCGTTTGTCTTCGCAGATCCCTCTGCAGCGTGGCGGCACAGCTGGTGAAGTAGCCAATGCCATTGCCTGGTTATTATCAGACGAAGCATCTTATGTTACCGGCTCTTTTATTGATTTAGCCGGCGGGAAATAGTAGTTCCGGATCCATTGAATTAATTGTCAGGCATAAAGGAAAATACAGTGGTTACCTGCTATCTGCGATATATCATTGACCCATACAAACTGCAAGAGTTTGAGCATTACGGCAAACTCTGGATCCCGCTGGTTGAGAAATTCGGTGGTAAACATCATGGTTATTTTTTGCCGTCCGAGGGCGCAAATAACGTTGCTCTTGCCATGTTCACTTTCCCTGGTCTGGCTGAGTACGAACAGTATCGGCAAAAATCACTTCAGGACACGGCCTGCATAGCGGCGTTTAAATATGCTGAAGAAACAAAATGCATTATTAGCTATGAGCGCACATTCTTCAGGCCTGTGTTCAACGCCTGACAGGTGGTTCAGTAGCAAGACGGGAGGTATGAGTGAATATCAGGGAAATGGAACAGAGGGATCTGGAGGCTGTAAGTGCAATCTGCATAGATTCTTTTTCACAATCGGTAGCAGGCAGCCTGTCCGCAGCCGGAGTGTCCACCTTCAACAACATTGCTGCAAGCAGTGCCTTTCTTAACCGAATGCAGCAGGACAACGTGATGTTTGTGGCAGAACGCGATGGCAAGATTAACGGCGTAATTGAGCTTAAAGAGGGCCGCCATGTTGCCATGCTATTTGTTGCGCCAGAATGTCAGAAGCAAGGTGTCGGCCGTGCCTTAATTGCCGCCGCTTTGCGGTATGCGCGGGCAGACAGCGTAACGGTAAAGGCTTCGCTGTCTTCTGTTGCGGCGTATGAAAAGTATGGTTTCAAGTGCAACGGCGGCATAGCCGAAACCGCGGGTTTGGTTTTCCAGCCGATGGAAATTGAGCGTAGCAAATTTACGCCTTCCCGAGCCTTGTAAGTAAAGCAGCCCCGGGCACTATTGTGCGCAGGGCATAGTGTTATTTTCAGGACCCTGTTGTACTGTGCAGTACGGTATCCGGCCAGGCTGGGTTACCGTCGTTAGCGGCAGGTGTTAAGCCCAGAATGCGGCACATCAGGTTATACAGCTCGGTATTACTGAAAGCAGGAATAGTGCTGCCGGCTTTAAATGCCGGGCCGTGGCCGATAAAAATGGCCTGCATATAGTCGCTCTGGTTGTCATAACCGTGGCTACCGCTGGTTTTGCCTTCAGCGGCCATCTGCTGGTATTTTGCTGCGGTTTTTTGCTGAATTAGCCGCCAGCCGGGCTGTGGCACGACTAACAATGGCGCTATGCGATTATTGTCCCGGTAACGCCAGCGTGCGGGTAAGCTGGTTTTTTTATACACTTTGGCTTGTGGCGGTAAGCTGCGGCTTAGCTGCTGATAAATGCTGTCCAGTTTGCCTTCGCGCGGGAAGATTGAAACAATCTCTGCTGTCCATAGCGTAAGCAGGGCATCGCGGCTGTTAAACAACTGATCTAATTCAATAACTTGTTGTGGCGGCGTTTCTGCCATGCCGTGGTCTGACACCAGCATAATATTTACTTTGCGGTATAACCCCCGTTGGCTTAACCCTGCCAGTAAACGGCCAATCGCCTGGTCTACATCTGCTATTGCTGCGGCGACTTCTGCCGAGTCAGGGCCGTAAGTGTGGCCGGCATCATCTACCGCACTAAAATACAAGCTTAAAAAGCGCGGGCGCTCTGCCCCGGGTAAATCCAGCCATTGCAGCACAGAGTCGACTCTATCGTTATGGCTTACGTTGCCGTCATAGCGTTGCCAGTAACTGGGGCGCACATTCTTTATCGCCGCTTCGGAGCCCGGGTAAAAATAGGTAGCCGCTTTTACGCCCTGAGATTCAGCGGTAACCCATATTGGCTCACCATGCCACCAGCGCGCATTGGTCACTTCTTCGGCCTTATTTAGCCGGAAAATAGCATCAAAGTCGGCATCAAATATGTTGTTCTCAACAATGCCGTGCTTAGCCGGGTACAGGCCGGTAACAATGCTGTAGTGATTGGGGAAGGTTTTAGTGGGGAATACCGGCTGCATGCTCTGTGCCCTAAGGCCTTCCTGTGCCAGTTTTTTAATATTGGCCGCAGGGTATTGCTGCAGGTAGCGGTTGGCAAAGCCATCGATAGAAATCAACAGCACGCTGTCGGGCTGCGCTGTTACGGCAAAGCTAACCAGCAGGCTAAAGTGCAGAACCAGCTGTATTATCCGGGAAAATATCATAAGTTTGGTCTGGTAGTAAAAATCCGCTGCAGTGTATGCTGCCAATAATAAGTTAAGATGACAGATCCGATAAACTGCCGGCCTGGTGCCATAAATGGCGGGCACAATCCGAAAGGATTAGGCGTCCGGGTTACCTGTGAGCAGTAAACCGCTGTATAGTCAGTTATCTCAGCCAATAGTTAACACAACAAAGAGGCCCTATGTTTAAAGACGTACTCACTTTTTGGTTTAAAGAATTAGATCCCAAGCAGTGGTGGGTGTCGGAGCCTGGTTTTGATGCGCTGATTAAACAGCGCTTTTTACCGCTGTTGCAGCAGGCTGCGGCGGGTGAGTTATTTAGCTGGCGCGACAGTGCTGCGGGGCGTTTGGCGGAAATTATCGTGCTGGACCAGTTCTCGCGCAATATTTACCGTAATACCGCTATGGCTTTTGCCCGGGATGCAACGGCGCTGGTGCTGGCACAAGAAGCTGTTGCGGCCGGTGCGCTGGCGCAGCTTAATGCCGATGAGCGTAATTTTCTGCTAATGCCCTATATGCACAGCGAATCGCGCGCTATTCATCAGCAGGCAGAGGCGTTGTTTAAGCAATTTGCCCCGGAAAATAATTACCAATTTGAGCTTAAACACAAAGTGATAATTGACCGCTTTGGCCGTTATCCGCACCGCAATGCTATTTTAGGCCGCGCCTCCACTGCAGAAGAGTTGGCGTTTCTTCAACAGCCGGGCTCGGGCTTTTAGCCTTGCACTAAACAAGGTTTTGGCTTGCTTTAGTGTTTTAAGATGACATAAAGCGCATGAATAATGCCGGGTATAAAACCGAGCAGCGTTAGCAGAATACTGAGCCAAAAATGCCCTTTCAGGCCAACTTCGAGAAACACCCCCAGTGGCGGCAGCAGTATGGCGAAAAGGATTTTAATAGGGTCGGTTGCAGTAACGGCCATAACAGGCTCCTTAGCTTATAAGTCAGATGTGCTGTCGTAAGTTAAGCACTATTTGTGCCGTTTGGGCAAATAGAGCGGCTGGCAAGCGTGTTTTGCAATAAGGCATTGTGCTGCAGAGCTTGGCCCGGTTGAGCTTAGCTGATAACACGGCAAAAAAGCGCGGCTGATGTTTTAGCGGGTAACAGGCGTGTTGTCCGGCGGTTGCCGGTGAAAGCACTGCACTTTTTGTAACCTGGTTTGCAAACTTTACCGGCGCCGGCTCTATTTACTTCCGGCAAATAAAAAAGCCGGTCACTGGACCGGCTGGCAGGTTTTACACGTTGTTGGCTATCAGGCTTGAGTGGCGGCGATATACTCGTCTACCAGTTGCTCTAATACATCAAGCGGTACGGCGCCGTTTTTCAGTATCGTATCGTGGAAGGCGCGGATATCAAATTTATCGCCCAGCGCTGTTTTGGCTTTTTCGCGCAGTTCGATAATTTTAATCATGCCGATTTTATATGCCGTGGCCTGAGATGGCATCACGATATAGCGCTCTATGGCTTTTTCTACTGCCGTAGGCGTGTTGGGCGTGTTATCCAGCAGGTACTGAATAGCGTCTTCACGGCTCCACTTTTTCGCGTGAATACCGGTGTCGACCACTAAGCGGCAGGCGCGCCACAGCTCCATGGCTAAACGGCCAAAGTCGGAGTAGGGATCCTGATACAGGCCAATCTCTTTTGGCAGCAGTTCGGTATATAAACCCCAGCCTTCAATATAGGCCGTGTAACCGCCAAAACGGCGGAATTTAGGCATATCTTCCAGTTCTTGGGCGATAGCCAGCTGCATATGGTGGCCCGGGATACCTTCATGGTAGGCCAGTGCTTCGAGCTCATACCTGGGCATATCGCTCATGCGGTACAGGTTAGCGTAGTAAATGCCCGGCCGGCTGCCGTCCATCGACGGTTGCTGATAAAAGGCTTTACCGGCGCTTTTTTCGCGAAACGGCTCAACGGCTTTCACAATCATCTTGGCTTTGGGCTTAACCAGGAATAACTCATCCAGTCGCGTACGCATGTCGTCAATGACCGCGGTGGCATCTTTTAAGTAGGCGGCTTTGCCTTCCTCAGTGTCCGGGTAGTAAAACTGCTCGTCGGTTTGCATAAAGTTAAAGAAGGCTTTTAAGTCTCCGTTAAAGCCGGTCTTTGTCATAATGGCTTGCATTTCATTATGAATACGCGCCACTTCGTCCAAACCAAGCTGGTGAATTTGCGCTGCGGTTAAATCGGTGGTGGTGGTGCGCTGTAAGGCATTATTGTAAAACGCTTCGCCGTCTTTAAAGCGCCACACGCCATCGTCGGTACCGGCTTGTTGCTCCAGGCCTTGCAAGTAACGGATCAACGAGGTGTAGGCCGGCTTTACACTGGTAAGCAGCGCCACTTTGGCTTCATCTAGCAGCAGTTTTTTGGCCTGGTCGTTCAGTGTCAACTGGTTTACTTTTTTGGTGAAATCAGCCAGCAAGGTGCTGTCTTCGCCATCGTCAAACGGGGCACCCTTAATAACATTTTCACTGGCCGAGATCACCAGCGGAAAGACAAACTTCGGTGCGATAATACCCGCCGCGGCGCGATTTTCCAGCTGTTGTTGCAGCTGGTTAAACAAGGTTGGCACCGCATTTAAACGTGCGATATAGGCCTTGGCATCGCTTTCGTCGCTGATAGTATGTTGGTTGATTAGCAGTGATGGTACCTGCGAATGGGTGCCATACATTTGATTAACCGGGTAGCTGTATAAGCGCCATTTAGCATCGTCCAGTGTTTGCTGCAGCTCTTGTTGCATCAGCAGATAACTGACGCGGCTGTTGTCGTCCAGCTGTTCAATATCGATGGCGTGCAGCATGGTTAAATGTTGCTGCGTTAAGGCTAAACCGGCTTGATAGTGCTCGTCAGATAAGTCCTGCCATTTGTCGTAATCATCTTTAATCCCCAGCCGGGTTTGCTGCACCGGGTTGCGGCGGATATTGTCCATAAAAATTTGTTCAAACAGCGCATTGGCTTTTTCGGATTCAGTTTGCGTGCTGACAACGCTTGCCGGCGCGCTTTGCTGCGGGCTTTGGTTTTGCTGCGGGCCGCAAGCAGCCAATAGGGCGATGCTTATGGCGGCGGGCAATAGCGCCAGCCGGGTAAAGGTGGTTGCTTTCATCGGTATACCTGTCGTTGTAGTTAGAATAGTCATTTCATTCTACCTGCCTGACACAGGATGAAAAGGTAAAGTATCGCGTTGCTGTGTTGATCAGCCCCGGAAAAAACGGGGCTGTCTGTTAATAAACAACCCCCAGATAAACAACGCCAGATAACCTGCTTCAGATAAACAACGTTAGTAAGTCGTTCAGATAACGCGCGCCGTGGTCGGTAATTTGCCAGTGGCTGTCTGTTACCGTCAGTAGCTGTTTTTGCTCAGCTTCGGCAATAGCGCTGCTGATGCTGCTAAGCGGCAAGCCGGTGTAGGCAGTAAAATCGGCAATCGGGCAGGGCTCGAGCAGGCGAAAACGGTTCATAAAGAATTCAAACGGCCGGTCTTCCGCTGTTACCTGCTCGCGGCTGTCCATATAGCCGCGGCTGATATCCATATAGCCTTTAGGGTGCTTAATTTTTACTGTACGTAAAATAGCATTGCGCGAGGGCAGGGTAATTTTGCCGTGCGCGCCGCAGCCAATACCTAAATAGTCACCGTAGCGCCAGTAATTCAGATTATGCCGGCATTGCTGGCCTGGTTTGCTATAGGCTGAAATTTCATACTGCTGATAGCCATGCTGCTGCAATAACGCCAGGCCCTGCTGCTGAATATCCCACAGGGTATCGTCCGGCGGCAACACCGGCGGCCGGGAGGCAAAGGCGGTATTGGGTTCAATAGTCAGCTGATACCAGGATAAATGCGGCGGGGCTAAGTCGATAGCTTGCTGTAAATCGGCCAGGGCGCCGTTGATGTCCTGCTGTGGCAGGCCGTGCATTAAATCCAGATTAAAGCTTTGCAACGCCCGGCTGTTTAGCAGCCCGCCGGCAAGCCTTGCAGCGTTAACCGCTTCGTTGCTGTCATGGATACGGCCCAGCGCTTTTAGCTGCGCAGTTTGAAAGCTTTGTACGCCGATAGAAAAGCGTGTAACGCCGGCAGCAACATAGGCGGCAAAGCGCTCGGCTTCTATGGTGCCCGGGTTGGCTTCCATGGTCACTTCCATATCGGCATCACAGTGCAAGCGCTGTTTAACGCCATCTAAGATCCGGCCGATACCGGCGGCAGAAAATACGCTGGGGGTGCCGCCACCGATAAAAATACTGCTTAGATTGCGCCCTTTTACCAAAGCCAAATCCTGGTCAAGATCGGCCAGCAGGTGGGCAATGTATTCCTGCTCCGGTATGCCTTGTTTTACTGCGTGCGAGTTGAAATCGCAGTAAGGGCATTTCTCAATGCACCAGGGAATATGAATATACAACGCCAGTGGCGGTAACTGCAGTGCCACGGCTTAACCTTGTGGCCGCGTAAGCTGGCTGAGTAACTGTGCCAGGGCTTTGCCACGATGGCTCAGTTGTGCTTTACGCTCGCGGCTCAGCTCTGCACTGGTGCAGCCTTCAGCGGCAACATAAAACACCGGGTCATAGCCAAAGCCGCCGTTACCTTGCGGTGCCATTGTAATGTCGCCGTGCCAAACGCCATGGCATACCAGCGGCGTAGGGTCTTCGGCGTGACGTAAATACACCAGCACACAATGAAACTGCGCGCTGCGCTGCGCCTTGGGCACATCTTTTAAGGCCTGCAGCAGTTTGGCGATATTATCGGCGTCTGTGGCTGCTTCACCGGCATAACGGGCCGAGTAAATACCGGGCGCACCGCCCAAAGCATCTACTGCCAGGCCGGAGTCATCGGCAATGGCCGGCAAACCGGTAGCCAGAGCGGCGTGGCGGGCTTTAATAATGGCGTTTTCAATAAAAGTCAGTCCGGTTTCATCTGCATCGCTTACCGCCAGCTCGCTTTGCGGCACAATTTGGTACTGAAACGGTGCCAACATCTGTGACAACTCTGCCACTTTGCCCTTGTTGCCTGTGGCAAGTACAATTTTTTTTGTCATAAGTTTTTGTTTAATCTACGTAAAAAGTTTGGTCGAAGTTTAACTGCTCTGAACGGTTGCCGCTGATAATACTGATAGTAAAACTAAAGCGTTGTTCATGCCGGAATGGCAACTGCGCCAGATAATATACCGCATCCCCCTCTGTTACCTGGCTAAACTCCAGTTTGCGCTGGCGGCCCTGTAAGTCTTTGGCTACACCGCTGATAGCAACCTGCTGCGCTTTTTGGCTGGCTTTATCCAGCACTGAAATATTAATAATGCCGTTGTATTTGCTGCGCTGCAGTTGGTATTGCTGTGCCACTTCAGCTGTCAGTAGCGGCGCAGGAAAGGCGATATAATGCACATCCCAGTCACCCAGTTGTTTTTTCTGTTCGGCTGCGGCGCTAAAGCTAACGGTTAAGCCCAACAATAGGGCGAGAATAATGCGACTCATAGTTCACCTCGGTATTAGCTCAGGGAGTTAATTATAGTGGTTCATGCGATTGCCAGCAGGTTTTTCACCAGCAGCGGCAGTTGTTGCGGTGCCAGAATAAGCAGGGTTTTGTGCCGGCCCAGTTCGCCTTTTTCAATAACCACCTGTGATTTGGCTACCTTAAAACTTTTGGCGACAAATTTCAGCAGGTGGGCATTGGCCTGGCCATCTACCGGCGGCGCGGTAATGGCGACTTTAATTTCATCGCCATGCAGGCCTACCCAGTCATCGCGGCTGGCTTTGGGCTGAATATACAGCTTTAAGCGCAGATCCTCTCCGCTAAACTGCGCTGCCGTCAAAGGCCCGGAAACCAGCTGCTAAACAGGATATTTAAAAACTGCAGGCCTACCAGCACCACTAACACTGATAAATCCAGCCCACCCAGCGGCGGTAAAATACGCCGTATCGGCCGCAGCAGAGGCTCTGTCAGCTGATGCATTACATGCTCTACCGGGCTTCTGCCCTGGCTAAACCAGCTTAGCAGTGCGCGGATCACTAAAATCCAGAACAATAAGGTGAAGATCTCTTTCAGCAGGAAAATCAGCGATAAAATCAGGCTGGGCACCAGTGCCACCTGGCCGGCTTGAATAAGCTGCAAAATAACCAGTTTGGCCAGCATTACGGCGTATGCCAGCACCAGGGTTGCGGTATCCAGGCTGCCAATGCTGGGGATAATACGTCGCAGCGGCAACACTAACGGGTTGGTAGCTTTTACCACAAACTGGCTGAACGGGTTGTAAAAATCGGCCCGTACCAGTTGCAGCCATAAGCGTAAAATAACCACCATCAGGTACAGACTAAAGGCGGTATCAATAAGAAATAACACAGCTTGCATCGGGCTCTCCGGATATTACAACACTAACAAACTCAATAGAGCGACTGAAGCAGCTACACCCTGTAGCTACAAACGCCTGGTTACAAACACCTGATTACAGACTTTGCGCCATTTCCTGCGCCCGCTTAATAGCAGCATACATGGCGTCAGAAACCATTTTTTCAAGCCCCTGGTTGGCAAAAGTGGTGACAGCCTCATGCGTAGTGCCGCCTTTAGAAGTCACCTGAGCGCGCAAGTCGGCAAAGCTGTGTTCGCTCTGCAGTGCCATAGTTGCGGCGCCAAGCGCAGTTTGCGCCACCATCTGTTTGGCCTGTGCAGCATCAAAGCCCAGCTGCTCTGCCACTTGCTGCATTGCTTGCATAAAGAAGAAAAAGTACGCCGGTGAACTGCCGGTAACAGCAATCACATGGTCAATTTGTGCTTCGCTGTCTAACCAGACATTCATACCAGTGCCGCTGAACATATGATCAACAAAGGCTTTTTCATAATTTGAGCAAGCGGTTGGGAATAAACCGGTTACGCCCAGGCCAACCAGTGACGGCGTATTTGGCATAGCACGCACCAAGCGCACCTGCCCCAGCCACTGCTGATAACGCTCTACAGTAATGCCGGCAGCCAGGGTTACAAACAGCTTTTCGGCAATTTCCGGTGCGGCGGCAATTAATGCTTCGCACAGCTCCTGCATCATCTGCGGTTTGACTGCTAACACGATAACATCGGCTTTTTTTACCGCCTCTATGTTATCCAGCGTGGTGTGAATGCCAAAATCTGCCGCCAGTGCAGTGAGCTTAGGCTGGCTGCGGTTGGCAGCAATAATGTTATCTGCCGGATAACCGGCGTTAACCATAGCGGCAATAACGCAGCGCGCCATATTACCGGCTCCGATAAAGGCGACCATATTGTCATTCATCTGTGTGTTCATTCCTTGTCGTAGTCCCGTGCACCAAAAATTGCGCTGCCTAATCGTATCATAGTTGCGCCGTATCGCAGAGCCTGCGGCCAGTCATCTGACATTCCCATCGATAATTCAGTGGCATGCGGGTAGTGTTGTTGCAATCTGTCAGACAGCTGCTGCATGGCCGCGAACGCGGTTTCACTTTGTCCGGGCGCCGGTATTGCCATCAAGCCTTTTAACTGCAGCATCGGCAGTGCGCTGATCTGCTGTGCCAGTGGCAGCATTTCAGCGGCGCTAATACCGGCTTTGCTGGCTTCGTCACTGATATTGATTTGCAGCAGCACCTTAAGCACGCCCATCGCCGGTGGGCGCTGCGCGGCTAAACGCTGGGCTATTTTCAGCCGGTCAAGGCTGTGTACCCAGTGCGCGTGTTCAGCCACCAATTTGGTTTTATTCGACTGCAACGGGCCGATAAAATGCCAGACAATATCCTGGTACTGCTGCAATTCAGCGGCTTTTTCCGCCAGCTCCTGCGGATAGTTTTCGCCAAAATGGCGCTGGCCGGCGGTATAGGCCGCGACTATGGCAGAGGCCGGTTTGGTTTTACTGACGGCGATCAATTGCAGCTTGTCCGCTGCTATGGCCAGCGCGCTGCATTTTTCGTTCAGGTTGTGATAGGCGAGGCCCAGTTGTTCTGCTATGTTATTCATATTAATTGGCAAAGCGGAGTAAAAATTGTCATGGATATTACCGAATTATTGGCCTTTAGTGTGCAACATAAAGCGTCGGATTTACACCTTTCAGCCGGTGTACCACCGCTTATCCGCGTCGATGGCGACGTGCGTAAGCTGAATATTCCACCCTTGTCACACAAAGAAGTACATGCATTAGTGTACGAGATTATGACCGACAAGCAGCGTAAAGAATACGAAGAAAACCTAGAATCAGATTTTTCTTTCGAAGTGCCTAACTTAGCCCGGTTCCGGGTTAATGCTTTTGTACAAAACCGCGGCGCCTCTGCTGTATTCCGTACTATCCCCAGCGAAGTGTTAACCCTGGATGATTTGGGCGCACCGGACATCTTCAAAAAGATTGCCGATAACCCGCGCGGTTTGGTGCTGGTTACCGGGCCGACCGGTTCCGGTAAAAGTACCACCCTGGCGGCGATGGTCGACTACATTAATACCACGCGGCATGACCATATTCTGACCATTGAAGACCCGATAGAATTTGTGCACAACAACAAATCCTGCCTGATTAACCAGCGTGAAGTGCACCGCGATACTCACAGTTTCAGTAATGCGCTGCGCTCAGCACTGCGGGAAGACCCTGATGTTATCCTCGTAGGTGAATTACGGGATTTGGAAACCATTCGCTTAGCCATGACCGCAGCCGAAACCGGCCACTTAGTATTTGGCACCTTGCACACTACCTCAGCACCAAAAACCATCGACCGTATTATCGACGTGTTCCCGGGTGAAGAGAAAGACATGGTGCGCTCAATGCTATCTGAATCGCTGCGCGCGGTTATCTCGCAAACGCTGCTGAAAAAAGTTGGTGGCGGCCGTATTGCGGCGCACGAGATTATGGTGGGCTTGCCCGCCATTCGTAACCTTATTCGTGAAGATAAAATTGCCCAGATGTATTCAGTGATCCAAACCGGTGCCGCGCACGGCATGCAGACCATGGATCAGTGTCTGGTGAATTTGGTAAACCGGGGTTTGGTGTCGCAAAAAGATGCGGCGTCCAAAGCCCAGGACAAAAACACTTTCGGCGCCATGGGCAGGATATAACAGCTTATGCAACTGGATGACTTTCTTGACAAAATGGTGGCAGAAAAAGCTTCCGATATGTTTGTCACCGCCGGTATGCCGGTGGCGGCGAAGATTAACGGTGAGTTACTGCCAATAGACGAAACGCCGCTAACCGATGCGGCGTCGTTAAAGCTGGTGTTGTCGGCGATGAACGATAAGCAGCAGCAGGAATTTATGACCAGCAAAGAATGTAACTTTGCTATTGCCAATGAGCTGGGCCGTTTTCGGGTATCAGCATTTTGGCAGCGCGACTGCGCCGGCATGGTGGTGCGGCGTATTGTTACGCAAATTCCGAATGTAGACGACTTGGGCCTGCCGCCCATTATGAAAGAAGTGATTATGTCCAAGCGTGGCTTGGTGCTGTTTGTCGGTGGTACCGGCACCGGTAAATCAACCTCGCTGGCGGCCTTGCTGGGCTATCGCAATAAAAATGCGAAGGGGCATATTCTTACCATTGAAGACCCGATTGAATTTGTGCATGAACACCATAAAAGTTTAATTACCCAGCGCGAAGTGGGCATTGATACCGAATCGTTTGAAGCGGCGCTGAAAAGCTCTCTGCGCCAGGCACCGGACGTGATCCTAATCGGTGAAATCCGCAGCCAGGACACGATGGAATATGCCTTGTCGTTCGCTGAAACCGGCCATTTGTGTATTGCTACCCTGCACGCCAACAACGCCAACCAGGCAATAGATCGTATTATGCACCTGGTGCCAAAAGAGATGCACCAAAAGCTGTTGTTCGATTTATCGCTGAATTTACGCGGTATAGTGGCACAGCAATTGGTACCCACGGCAGACGGTAATGGCCGCGTGGCGGCAATAGAAGTGCTGCTGAATTCACCGCTGATTGCTGATCTAATTGCCCGCGGCGAAATGGGTGAGATTAAAGCAGTAATGACCAAGTCACGCGAGCTGGGCATGCAAACCTTTGACCAGGCGTTGTACGATTTGTATCAGCGCGGCCAAATCAGTTACGCCGATGCGCTGCACCATGCCGACTCACCGAACGATCTGCGTTTGATGATCAAGTTGCGTAGCGGCGACACCAAAGGTGCCGGTTTCCTGTCTGGCGTGACAATTGAAGGCTTTGAAAACAAAGACGAATAAGCAGTTTTAATCTCTGGAGGCGGTACATGAGCATTGCACAAATTATGACCCATCGTAACCGCCTGATAACTACTGCGGCCGATGCCAGCCTGGCCTCGTTACGTGATGTTTTTGCTAAAGCCAGATTTCAACATGTGCCGGTGGTAGACAGCAGCAACCGGCTGGTAGGTATAGTGTCAGTAAAGGATTATTTTCGTGAGCTGAGTCCGGTAATGGACTCGGCGACCGAACCTGCTATTGGCTTGTTGATCCGTAGCCGTAAAGTGCACCATGTAATGGTGTCGCCGGTCATTACCATTACTGAAACCAGCACAGTAAAGCAGGCAGCCGCACTGTTATTACAGCACAATATCAGCTGTTTACCGGTAGTCGATGGCCAAAAACATTTGCTGGGGCTGGTATCGTGGAAGGATATATTGCGCGCGGCGTTAACCAAGCCGGTGACGCCGGCGGTTTAACCGGCCTGCTGATAACGCTTATGTAAAATAGTCACCCGCTCCACATAAGCCAGAGTTTCGGCAAAGGGGGGAATACCCTTGTAGCGCCGCACATTACTGCTACCGGCATTATAAGCCGCCAACGCCAGCGCCATTTCCCCATTGTATTGTTTTAACAGCTGCGCCAGATAACGGCTGCCGCCGGCGATATTTTGCTCCGGCGCGGTAGAGTTGGCCACGCCCAGCTGGGCGGCTGTTTTTGGCATCAGCTGCATTAAACCAACAGCACCTTTACGTGATACAACCGCCGGGCGAAACGCTGATTCAGCGTGGATCACTGCGCGGATCAGCGCCGGGTCTAACTGATGTTCAGTTGCCGCAGCACTGATTAAACGGTTATACGGCCGGGTATAGAGCGGGGTAGTGTGCCAGTTCACTTTTGATAACGGATCGCAGGCAAAGCAATCGAACCGCACCACCTGATAGGGCCGGTTTAGCGGCTGCTGGTCGGAAAACACCGCAGTACCATCGTTTTTCAATGATTTATACACTGCGATTTGCGGCAGGGCCTTGCGTTGCGGTTGTGCCGGCAGCGCTTGTGGCCGGTCACCGGGCGATAATTTCAGCTGTCTTTTGCTGTCAACCTCAGCAGACTGAGCAGCAATACAGGCTAAACTGCAGCAGAAAAAACAGGCAAACATAATAAAGCGCAGCACTGATGTCAGATCCATTTCGACAGGGGATCGCAAGTAAAGCACTAAGCCGGCGAAATCTCAAGCGGTAGCATAAATCTGCTACCGGTTTCGGTAAACCGGCTGCAGTAGGGTATGATGGCAGCAATTTGGGTTATTGTGGTTAGACATGCAGATTGAAATAACAAATGTGCCGGCCGCGCAGGTAAGTTGTGCTAACTGCCGCGCCAGTTGTTGCCGGTTGGAAGTGATGATTATTTCTGACACCGGAGTGCCGGCAGAGCATATAGCGGTGGATGCCAGAGGCGGCGAAACTATGCGCCGGCTGGCCGATGGTTGGTGCTCGGCGTTAGATCGCGACACTTTCGACTGTACAATCTATGACAACAGGCCATGGATTTGCCGCGAGTTTGAAATGGGCTCGTACGAATGCCTGGACGAGCGCTCGGCACACAACGGATAAGCGGCCGCCACTCAGGCCGACTTTTCGCGGTGCAACTGACGGTTTATCCACCACAGCACAACACCAACCATTACCACAACCAGCGGCAGGCTGATGCTCTGCCACTTACTGACATTAACCCCGGGTAACCAATAGTGTAACGCTTGCAGCGCTTTGTCAGCTAACTGCACGGCATAGTAGCTGATGGCCACCAGTGACAAGCCTTCTACCATTTGCTGCATATTCAGTTGCAGCTTAGCGCGTTTATCCATCGAGGCTAGTAATTGCTGATTCTGTTGCTCTAACTTTAAGTTAATTCTGGTGCGCAACAACTCGGTAGAGCGGCCCAGCCGGCCGGACAGCGCATTTTGCCGGAACACCACCGACTCACTGGTCCGAAATGCCGGTGTTAAGCGCCGCTCGGTAAAATCCTGCAACGATAACAAGCCCTCTATCGGCGTTTCGTTTAAGCCTTTTATCCGATCCAGCGTAAGCTGATAATAAGCGGCGGTGGCCTGCAGGCGCGAGCTGGTTTCAGCAATTAAATGCTCGGTTTGCGCCGCCATAGTGGTAATTTCATTCAGCAAGCGTTCGTCATCGCTGCGTTGGTGCTCAATACGCTGGGTAATATCAGACAGTTGTTGCTCCAACAGATTAAGCTTGGCCAGCGCCTGGCGCGACATTGGCCAGCCCAACAGCGACAGCTTACGGTAGTTACCCAGGTCAAACAGCTGCTGTACCAAACGGCCCAAGGCTGCCGGGCTTAAACCCTGATCCAGCAACAACATGCGGCCGGCGCCTTCGGCATGTTTTTGAAAGTCGGTCCAAATGCGTGCCTTTTGCCCGGCTAACTGGCTGCTGATACAGTTATCCGGATTAAACAGCTTATCAATATTGCCGTTCACTTTGAGCTGCACCGGAGTCACCACACTTAGTTGCACCACGCGGAAAATTTGCCCCGGAATTTCATCCAGCCAGGTTTTGTGCGGTAAAAAATCCAGCGGATCGTCAAACAGCTGTTTTTCGCTGCCGGGCTGAATAAACACATAGCTGGAAAATTCACCGTGTTTTTCAAAGCGCAGCGTGCCGCCAAACAACGGCAGGTTAATATCGTGGTCGGTTTCACTGAAATGGCTGCCTTGCGCTCTGGCCATTTGCTGCATAAAGCTCAGCTCACTGCTGCGCGACGCTGGCGACACCGTCAACATAAACTGGCACAGCCGGCAAGGCGCTGTTAACGCCGGAAAAGTGCGTTGTTGTAACTCTTTATCCAGTACATCGCGCAGTGGATGGCTGCGGTTGTGTAGTCCGGTCATATTAATGCTCCCAGGTATGAGAAAATGCGGGGAATGAGCACAGATACCGTTACAGTGCTTAAGCAGATACTGTGCCAGCGACACTACAACACTGTTGTCGCGGCACAACAGCTATTAATTTGCCGCTAACATATTGCCGGATAATGAAATTCAGATGACGCTGCGGTGTCAGCCTCTGTGCAGCGCTCTTGATGCCGGCCGGCATTTTGCCCTGTAATAACGCAAGAACGACGCATCAGAGTGCAGTGCGGCTTACCTTAGCCATGCCCGGCAAGCTACAATAAACGCCTTACCCTTTGCCGTGTTTCTGTGCAGGTTATACGTACTATGTCGATACCCGTTAATCGCACCTTGCTGGTGGCGGTTGTCAGTGTGCTGTTGGCGATGCTGACTATTCAATCCGGTGCCTCTATTGCCAAGCAGCTGTTTCCGCTGATTGGCCCTGAGGGCACTACCGCGCTGCGGTTGGGTTTTTCGGCGCTGGTACTGTGGCTGGTGTTCCGGCCATGGCGCAGCTTGCCAAATACCAGGCGCGACTGGGCTGCTATCGTTACTTATGGCGTATGTCTTGGCGGAATGAATATTTTGTTTTATCTGGCTATAGCGCGTATTCCGCTTGGTATTGGTGTGGCGCTGGAGTTTACCGGGCCTTTAGCTGTGGCGCTGTTTTCCTCCAGGCGTAAGCGCGATTTAATCTGGGTCGGTTTTGCCATCGCCGGTATTTTATTGTTGTTGCCGGATATGCGCGGTGTGGATGCATTAGATCCGGTTGGTGTGGTGTTGGCACTGGCAGCCGGAGCGTGCTGGGCAGGCTATATATTATTTGGTAAAAGAACCAACGCGCAGGCCTCTGGCGGCATTACGGTGGCGCTGGGCATGACGGTGGCGGCAGCGTTTTTGGTGCCGATAGGCGCTATAAGTCAGGGTATGGCGCTGCTGAGTTGGGAAGTGTTGCCGTTGGGGCTGGTAGTGGGTATTTTATCCAGCGCCTTACCGTATTCATTAGAGATGGTAGCGCTTAGAAATATGACATCACAAAACTTTAGTGTGTTTATGAGCATGGAGCCGGCTATTGCGGCTTTGGCTGGTTTTTTGATTCTGGCCGAGCTGTTAACAGTATGGCAGTGGCTGGCAATTGGTTTAGTTATTCTGGCCTCTGTCGGCAGCTCGTTAACGCCCTCTGCGGCGAAGCCCGCCACAGAGAACGTATAGCAATCTTACTAAGACTTAGGCATGACTACACTGTCTAAAACGTGGATCACGCCATTGCTGGTTTCTATGTCGGTAGCAATAACCTGAGCACCGTTAACATAGACTTTGCCGTCTTTTACTTCAATAGCTAAGTCCTGGCCCTGCACGGTTTTAGCCGAGGTTAGCTTGACTACATCGGCAGCCATTACTTTGCCTGCTACGACATGGTACGTCAGCACCTTAGTAAGTGCTGCTTTATCTGCTACCAGCGCATTTAAATCTGCTGCCGGGATCTTGGCAAAAGCGGCATCGTTTGGTGCAAATACCGTGAACGGGCCTTTACTTTTCAGTGTGTCAACCAGCTCAGCAGCTTGTACCGCAGTTACCAGCGTAGAGAAGTTGCCGGCAGCAACTGCAGTGTCAACAATATCCGCTTTCATTTTGTGATTGTGCGCCTGGGCTGTAACCAGCAGCGAGCCGAGTAACAAAGAACCGGTAATAAGGTGTGACAGTTTCATAATGTTTCCTTTTTTAGCACAAAGTTAGATATAAAAATCGCTTATAAAAACGCCGCACCGGCTGAATAAGATCAGATTTATATTTTTTAGTTTTCGCAAAACTGGCTGGTTTTAATCACCGTACGCAGAAAAACTTGATCCAGTTCGGTGCAGCGGCAGCCGTTTTTCGCTATATCTATTAGTTATTACTCAGATGCTGCTAAAGGAGCTATGTATGGCTATCACTACTGTTGCCCAATTAATGACGATAGATCCGCTGTGTGTAACGCGGGATGCCAGTTTAAAAGATGCGCATGATTTAATGCGGGAAAAAAATATCCGCCATATTCCGGTGATTGACACTAAAGGCGAACTGGTGGGCATGCTGACGCAGAAAATTATGGTCGCCAAAGTAATGGGCTTAATGGCGCAGTTCGGCGCCACTGCGCTGGAGCGCAAAGAAAAACAGCAACTGGTGGCCGATATGATGGCAACCGATTTTGCAGCCATTACGCCTGAGCAGTCGTTAAAAGAAGTGGCCGGCTTTTTTGTTAAAAACCGCCATGGTTGCATGCCGGTAGTAGACGAAAACAATAAGCTAAAAGGTATTTTAACGTCGTCAGATTTTGTCCGGCTGGCGGCAGAGTTATTGGAAAAGCAATAAAAAAGCCAGCTTTGCAGCTGGCTTACGGGTAATGTTCGCGCCGGTTTACTCACGCCAACACGCCGTAAACCCTTCCCTGGGGGCTCGATTCGGCCATCCTGGCCTGCAACGGTTGGCTTAGAGTAAACCTCTGCTCGCTTGCAGGTTCCGCTTAATCGGCTACTTAACACCCATTTCTTTTAACAGGTTATCAGCACCGTCCAGCTGCATTTGCCACAGCATAAAACGATGATCGACCTGAATAGAGCGGGTGTTGTCCGGGTTGTAATCCCAGTCAGAAATAATCGAGTCCAGCGTGCCGTCGAACGCCAGGCCAACCAGTTCTGCTTTGCCGTTCAGCACCGCTGAGCCAGAGTTGCCGCCGGTAATGTCCAGCGTGGCCAGGTAATTGACCGGCACCGAATTTAAGCTCTCTACTTTGTAAGGGCCGTATTGTTTGGCGTTAATCGCATCCAGTTGTTTTTGCGGTGCGTTAAATTCACCTTCTCCGGTAGCTTTGGCCGTAATACCGCGCAGCGTAGTAAAGGCTGCCCAGGCGTTGCCGTCTTCGTTACCGTGGCCACGGCCTTTCACATTACCGTAGGTTACGCGCAGGGTGCTGTTAGCATCCGGGTAAACAGCCTGGCCTTTAGACTGCATAAAGGCAATTTTAGCCCGCATATAGCTGGCATAGGCTTGTTGAATTTTACCGGCCAGCTCTTCCTCTGCCGCTTCCTGCTTCAGGTGCCATTTGTGCAGCGCTACTGCTGCTTTAACAAAGGCATCATCGCTTTGGGCAAACTGCTCCGGGGTCATCTCCAACAGCGCCGTACGTTTTTCCGCGTCTGTTAAGCCGCTATTAGCGTACCAGCTGTTAATCAATGTGCTCAGCTGCTGCTCGCTCATGCCATCTTTAATGCCCATAACTTTATCAAACTCCGCATCGCGCAGTTTTTTCGGCTGAGCGGCGTATTTACTAAGGTTGTATAAGTCGAGTGCTTTTTCTACGCTCTCAGCAAAGTTACGCGCCATGCCTGCTACAAAACCTTTGTAGCGCGGTAAATCACGGCTTTGGAAACCGGCTTTACGCTCGGCGTCCGGCTTGGTGCCTTCTTCAGCCAACCGGTACAAAGCGCCGGCGACCGTTAACAACCGGGGTTTGGCATTATCCAGCAGATAGTTTTTGCGATCTTTTTCCTGGCGCTGTTTCAGCAGCTTTTCGATAGTTTTTAAATCATCGGCATAAGCCTTTTTATTATCACGGCTGCTGTTAACCCACTTAGTTAGTTCTGCATGTTCAGCTTGTTTGCGGCTTAAAAAATCACTGCCGGCAAAGCTGTCGAGCATGCCCTGACGGTTTTTCATATAGTTGTTTAACCCGGCCACGCGGCTGGCATATTTCAGCTCAGCGTCTTTGTCATTCGCTGTTTCGCGACCAATAATATCCAGCGTATTTTTAAAGTGCGCTACGGTATTAGGGTAGGCCCACTCAAAGGTCTCGCTTACTTCAGTTGGCAAACGGTGACGGTTAGTGCGGCCAGGGTAGCCCAGCGCCATCACAAAATCGCCTTCTTTTAAGCCGTCTTTGGCCAGGGTTAAGTGATAATCCGGTTTATAGGGTACGTTATCCACGCTGTAATCTGCCGATTTGCCTTGTGGGCTGACATAAGCGCGGTAGAAGCTGTAATCGCCGGTGTGGCGCGGCCACATCCAGTTGTCGGTGTCGCCACCAAATTTGCCCACACCCTCAGCCGGGGCGTGTACCAAGCGCACATCTTTAATTTCCAGCTGCTTAATCAGGTAAAACTCCAGGCTGCCGTAGTAGGCTGCTACTGTACAGCGATGGCCTTCGTCTTTCTCACACTCTGCGACTATGGCTTTTTGGTTAGCTTCAATGGCATCAATACGTTTTTTGCCGCTTAGTTTGGCGGTGGCAGCGTCAATGACTTTATCACTGACATTATCTACGGCCTTGGTAACAAAAATACGGCTACCCGGTGCGGCGGCAACTTCATCCGCCGGGGTGTTGGCTAAAAAGCCGTTCGCCAGCAGGTCATTTTCCGGTGTGGAGTTGTGCGCAATGCTGCCGTATACGCAGTGATGGTTAGTGGCGACCAAACCATTTGGCGACACGAAAGACGCTGAACACCCGCCCAGGCTAACGATAGCTGCGGCAGGGAATTCGGTTAGTTTAGACAAGCTGGCCGGGTCCAGTTGCAAGCCGGCAGCTTTTAACTCGTTGGCAATTTGCGGTAACTGCTGCGGCATCCACATGCCTTCATCAGCGATAGCGAAACTACTGGCTAAGGCCAGCATTAAGATGGATTTTTTCATAGCGACTCTTTTTATTGTAATGTTAACAGAAGTGTTAAACGTAAGACGGGGTTTATAGTCTGTGTCAGAGCGCTGCTTGTCAAGACACAGACAAAGGCTGTTACACTTTATTGCGATGATTTTGTCTGGTGCTGCGCCGTAAAGCGGCAGTGCAGCTTTATGGCGGGCTAAACCAGCAAGGTTGGTTCTGGCCCTGGCGTTTGGCCAGGTACATAGCGCTGTCGGCTTGCCGCAGTAAATCATCACTGTTGGCCTCGCCCAAAAATAATACCAGGCCGATGCTGCAGGCACATTGATGCATGCTGTGGTCCGACAAGGGGTAGGGCCGCGCCAGTTCATGGGCAATTTTGCCGGCTATTTGCTGCATATGCAGTTTGCTGCGTCCGGCATCAGTATCAATATCGCGTAACAACACAATAAATTCATCGCCGCCAAAGCGGGCCACGGTATCTGCAGAGCGCACAGCAGATTGCAGGCGTCTTGCTACTTCAGTCAGTAAAGTATCGCCGGTTTTATGGCCGTAGATGTCGTTAACCGGTTTAAAATTATCCAGATCGATAAACATCAGGCCGCAGTACTGTTGGTTACGCTTGCTTGACGCCATGGCTTGCAGCAAGTGCTCTTCCAGTAAGCGCCGGTTGGCTAATCCGGTAAGGCTGTCATAAAACGCCAGCTGGCGGATTTGCGTGGCACTGAGGCTGCGGCTAATCGCCAATTCAGCCAAATTGCCATAGGTTTTAATCTTTTCCAGTAACTCAGCTGATGGCTCAGTTGGCTGATGGTGATAGATAGCAAAAGTGCCCAATACTTTACCTTGGGCATTTTTTACCGGTTGTGACCAGCAGGCTTTAACATCTGCCAACTGAGCCAGTGCCTGATAGGGTTGCCAGTATGGATGGCTGTTAATATCCGTTACGATCACGGTTTCACCGGTACTGGCGGCGGTGCCGCAAGAGCCGACACCAACACCGATAGTAATGCCGTCCAATGCCTGATTATAGGCTTCCGGCATTGACGGCGCGGCACCATGACGTAATGTCGTGCCGCCTTCATCCAACAGTAAAATTGAACACAGCATGTTGGGGTGCAGCAGCTCTACCTGAGTAACCAAATTATGTAATACCGTTTTTAGCGCCGCACCTTCACTGATCTGGCTTAAAATTTGATTTTGTAGTGTCAGCTGCTGTGTACGCTGCAGTACCTGTTGCTCAGTGTGCTGCAGATGCTGCTGATAACGTGAGTTAACCAGACTCAGCTCGGTGATTTGTTGTGCTAAAGAAGCCAGCATATTCAACATCGCCGGCAGTTTGGCTTCGTCAACAATAGGCACGTCGGCCAGGGCAGAAAGGTAGTCAGCTGTATTAAAACCGGCTTCTGCAGCTTGGGCGCTAAAATAAGCCGGGTCGGGTTCATGCAATAAAAACTGACCAATAAACAAATTGGCGATATGTTCACCGTCCATAATAATCGGCGTGGCACAATCGGTCAGACCATTGCGGCAACGGTAGATTGAGTAATTTTTGCCTTGCTGCAGTTGCAACGCCAGGTCACGGTCGCTTTCCAGGCAGCGTTGCAGTGTCGGCTCTGCCTGACGATGAAACTGAATACAGGCACGTTGCCAGCGCGATGACGCCAGCACTTTGCCGTGCAAATCGATCAGCGCAATGGGAATATCCATTACCTGTAAAAAGTTTTCGAACAGCTGATTTAACAGGGTAAAGTCGAGTGCAGCAACCAGTTTACCGGTTACCGTATTATCAGGTGCAGGCAAAGTCTGATTCCAGTTTGTGGCCAAAGGGTCCAACATTTGGATCAGGTTTGCTCCGCGATGCAGATGCGGCGATTTCGCTGTCATGACAGCTCAAGTGTAGTCAGCTGACAGCCGTCACGCTACTAGTGCGTAAAATGAATTAAGGCCGCAGCTGTACAGCGAAACTGCCGGCACTGCGCGCGGGAAGCGTTTCCTGGTTAGCTCAGAATATATTGCCGGTAAGCTTTGCTCAGTATTGTGCAGACTGAGGGCTTTAAGCAATGGGTAGCAACCGGACAGGAGCAAAGCATATTATCGTGATGCTGGCGGGTACTGTTAATCCTTTTAATATTAGTGGCGGTCGTGCGGCCAGTTATGGTGACAATAATTACTGGCAGCAATACCCGGAGTTTATGCAAGCGCTAAAACACGTTACGCAGCAGTTTGCTAATGTGGCTATTTTTGATGCTCATGGCTGGAGTGGTGATAATACTGCAGCAAAGCGTCGGATTGCCGGCACTTATTTGGCTGAGCGTTTATGTGGCGCTAACGGCAAAGCTGCATATTATTCCGGTTATTTAAAGACGCCGGTATATTTTCACCTTATCGGACATTCACATGGTGGCAACATTGCGAACGAAATAATGCGTCGCGCTGCTGAGCTTACTGAGTGGCCTCCGGGTTGGCTGTTTGCCAGCGTATGTTATTTGTCAACGCCGTTTTACTCCTATCAGCACTTACCGGCGACACTGCATTGGGCCCTGGGGTTTAAAGCAATAAACCTGTTCAATCGTTATGATCTAACGCAGCGTTTCGCTGCCGTTGTGTCATTGCAGGACATGGTGCAGTTGGCTCAGTCTGATGCAGTTCAGAGTGATATTGTGCAGCATACTGCTGCGCTGAGCAGGAAGTTTAAAGCGATCCCGTGGTGTCAGTTGCAAGCGTTGCGGAGTATTTCTTACTGGCGGTGGGTGTTCCGGCCCTACAGTATTAAACTGTCAACGGGGTTTATCATTGCGTTGTACGACTTTTTACAACAACTGATTACCTGCCTGGACAGTGCGCTTCATTTCATCAGCGCGCTCATGGCAACGTCGCCACAGCAAGATAGTTTAAACCCCGGCGCCTTTGCCGGCGCACTGCAACAGCAGTTGCAGAGTTTGCGTCAGGCAGTACAGCAAACATTTGATGCCGCTGCAGCGTTAGTATATAAAGACGAGCATTCTCTGTTACGTTGGCTACAGCAATGCAGTGCGCTACTGCATGTTTTACGGTCGTTTTTAACGTTGAATGACAAGCAAGATGGCAGCACCATAATAAGTTTGCTGCGGCTGTATTTGCAGCAGCAGTTGGAAGTGGTAGCAATGACAGCCCAATCACCCAAGGTACAAAGTAATTTAGCGTGGGCAGACATTTTAACTGAGCTGGATATTACTGAGCTGGACCCTTTTGACCGGCAGGTTACGCCGGGTTTTGAGCTGTTGGCAGCACGTTTGTGTACTGATATAAACCGTATGCAAGCCGTTCCTTCAAATAACCACTTGGCGGCGTTATGCCTGCATTTATTAATGTTCGAGCCTGCCATGATGCGCGCTGCACAAGCCGGTCTGGTATGGCATCATCGCTTGCCTAAGTTGTTAAAGCAGCATAAAGCTGTTGCTGTTGTAGCACGGGTTCAGCGTTTTGTAACCCGTAATCCGCTGCTGTCGGTATTAACCTGTGGTATTGCACATCACCCGTTGTGGCTTATGCTGCAACAACTCATCTTACCTTCATTATCGATAGCCGGGGAGTACACAAGACACCTGGATGCAGATTTGCTGGCCCAACGGTATAAGGGCGGAAGTGATACTAAAGGCCTGGCGCATTTTTTACTATATTCCCATTCAATCAGCCGGCAAACTCTGCATCCGGTGTTACAGCAATGGTTAATAGCGCAGTTGATGCAGGGCAGGTAGCAATGCTAACCTGCCTTTAGGCCTGACTATATTTAATCCGGCAACTTTACCGGTTTGCGCCGAAAACCAATGTGATATGCCACTTGCTGCGCCACTATAGTGTGTTCACCCTGACGGATCAGTCGAAATCCAACATCTTTGGCCAAAATAATGCCGCGCGGATGCCCTTGCAGATAGCTGTTTAAGCGTTCAATTTGCCTCATCATACCGGCTTCGTCTTCTGCTCCGCTGTCGTGATAGCGGCCGACAATAACGCGCTCTACATGCTGTACTTCGCTAAGATCAAGTGCTGCGGTTGCATTTTTTGTCAGGTTCATATTTTGCTCCTGAAGAAAGTGCGCCGCAGATCATGCGGCGCAAAAAGGGGGTTATTGTAGTTTAACTTTGTCCAACTCTGTTCGTGCTGCGGCGGCATCTGCTCTGGCTGCTTCAACCGCAATAGTCTTAGCAGCTACATCATCTTCTGCAGTTTTCACTTGACGTTCGTCTTCAGCTTTTTCGGCATCGGTTGTAGTGCTGATTTGTGCTCTGGCCGCCTGAGTGTTTTGTTTTGTTCTCAGGTTACTTTGGGCCAGACGTAAATCAGCTTCAGCGCTGTCAAGTGCCCGGGTCTTTTCGTCTACAGCAGTAATTGCGGCAGGCACACCGGATTTTTCTGCCAGTCGTTTTCGCTCAGTTGATTCAACCTGTTTCGGTGACACATTACCGGCAATAATATCCAGCACCCTTGATAGTCCTTCTGGTGTGCCAGCTTGGGATGCATGTACTGAAACGTGGTATTTAGCGGAGTTGTCACTTTTTCGGGTGTTTTCCTTGTGTGAGGCTACGCTGCCAGACATTTCAACACTGGCTTTAAATACACCCCAACCAACGCTTGCTGATCCTTTTGATGCAAAAGCACGATCCTCAGTTTCAGTGGATGCCTCAGATGAACGAACTTCCATGTCAAAGGTTATATCCACCTGGTCCACCATTAATGCGGGTACATTGACAATTGCTAGCACCGGAACTTCAAGTGCCACGCGTTGCTCATCCATAATGTCGTTACCCAGAGCATCCTTGCCGGTGACTACATGGCGGGTAAAGGAAAAGTCAGCATTTCTGGTTTTGTCGCCATCAAAGCCAACATCACGAATAAATTCATAAGTTGAACGGGCCAGTGATAATTGTGCATCACAGGCAGCTTTTAGCGGTGTGCCAATCAGATCTTGCATTGGCAAACCGGTAAAGTGGTTTCGCATATCTTCTAAAGCCATTTTTATCTCCTTGCTGCTTAGCAGCAATTGAACGTGAACTTAGCTGCAGCAGCGCTATGCTGTTGCAGTGTTAAGCCAGAATTGCCCGGCTATGACTAAGTTAGATCTGGCGAAGATTGATAATCAGCGGGAAAAATTACCTGGGGCTAAATACGAATAAAAAAGCGGACCAAGGTCCGCTCTATATAAAATGTGTAGGTAAACTATTCCGCCGGCCCGGTTGAGCCTTCAGTATTATTATCATTGTTTAAGCGGGTAGGATGTATGCTGGCGTTGAATTTGTCTATTACACGCATTACCGCCTCGGGTGCATCGTGAGACTTAAATTTAATTTTAAAATCAATGATGTCTTTTGCTCTTTGCGTAGCATCTGAACTACTGTTGGCCACGGTTACAATAAAATGCGGCAGGTCTGAACGGGAGTTTAATCTGGCCGCAATATTATCTGCAGTAATGTCATTACTATTTTGGCCGTTATCAATGCCGGTAACCTTAACTGAAAAATCTACCTCCATTTCATCAAGAAACAAGCCTTTGCCATCGGATACCGCTATCCACGGCATAGTAATAACATGTTCTTCATCCAGTTGAATGATAGCCGTTTTGGGTTTAAAGCTGCCATCGTCCTGCTCGGTAAAATATTGACTGATTAGGTTTTGGTAATGGCTAAGCGCCATATCACTGGCACAGTTTGCTACATAGTTAAGACCTCTGATTAACCCGTCTAACAACTCGGGAGTTACATGGTGCTTCTTCTCTTTTTTAAAAAACATGGTGACCTCCAACATTAATAGTGAGCTTGTTAAGCTATTAATTTGGCTGGATGTTTCTAACTCGGAAGTATTTCACCGGTAATTATTCGATGGTTTAGTTATAAATGTTTCACTTTTATTGTATTTGTTGTTTTTTGCATGGTTTTACCCCCTGAAATAATTCACATTTAATTTATTTATTTAGTCGGCTCAGCATGAAGATATGTAGGTTGTCAGGGCGACGCATTAAATGAACAACAGTGAAATTTTAACAAGTTTTGATATCGAGCTGGCCAAACTGCCATTTTTTTTGCAGGAATTGATTGATTTGTTGGGGCAAGAGGAAGCGTTGAAGTTCGTCAGTTTATTTGGCGGACAATGTAAATATATTCCGCATAACCCTCAGCGTTCAAAATTACGCCATGAGTTGTCACTGGATGGGTTAGAGAAGCTTGCCAAAGTAATGGGTGGTGTAGAGGTTGAAGTGCCAATGTTGGTGCACTTTGAAAGGCAGCTTAGAAATCAGGCCATCGCCACTGCGTTAAAGCAGGGTATAAGCCGCACTGTTCTCGCGCGACAATATGGTTTAACAGTTCGGCAGATTGCTAATATTAAGCGCGATATGCGTTTATAAAAAAACGGTGCCAAATTTGGCACCGCTTCAACGATGGTTCTTTGATACTTTACAACGTTGCCTGACCCCAGCTGAGATCTGCTGGCAGTGGGATCAGACCGCTATTTTTACCTTTCCTGCCAAATACGCGGGTTTGCCCGTGATAAACTTGTATTTGAGTCAGAAAAACTTCAGCAAAACTCATAGTTTCTTCGGTGTGGTCAGCCGATTCACACGCATCAATATAGACGCTGCCCGTGTATCCATTAGGGAAAATACTTTTAATATTGTCAAAGAAATCTACTGCATTAACATAAAAGTCATTTTTTCTGTCCCCTATTACCGGGTTGTTGTCATCACCATTGTATGCGCCATGTGCGATAACGAAAAGATTTTCTCCCGGTAAAAGCCGCGGGATTTGATTGAAAATTCTATAAGTGTTACCAAAAATCTGTGGATTATTGCTGGACGAAATCTGAGCAATATCTACCAGCTTTTGGTCATCAGTGCAGACGATTATAATCATGAGAATATCCTTAATAAGTAGTCAAATGTTAACAGATGCGGTTCTTATTGAGCCGCTGGAACACTTTATTAAGGAGTCTGCGATGGGCGAACCATGAACAGCTTCCCGGGTGGAAAGCTGTTCAGTTTCAAAAAGGAGGGGGGTTATTGATGCCGCTGTTGCAGTACCTTAATTACGTCGTTCAGTTCCAGCTGTTGGCTGCGTAGCAGTACCAGCAAGTGAAAAATCAGGTCCGCGGCTTCATTGGCCAGCTCTTCCTTATCGCCAGCCATAGCGGCAAGGGCCGATTCAACACCTTCTTCACCGACTTTTTGCGCAATGCGTTTTACGCCTTTGGCAAATAAGCTGGCAGTATAGCTACTGGCCGGATCGGCGCCTTGGCGGCTTTTAATCACTTGCTCTAAGTCATATAAAAACGCCAGTTGCGGGCTGTTAGCGCTGTTGTCATGCCAGCAGGTTTCGGTGCCGACATGGCAGGTAGGGCCTTGTGGCAGTGCCAGCACTAAAATGCTGTCGGCATCGCAGTCGCTGTCGACACTAACCAATTTCAGTGTATTGCCCGAGTTTTCGCCTTTGGTCCACAGCCGCTGTTTGCTGCGGCTGTAAAACGTGACATTGCCGCTTTGCAGTGTGTGTTCAAGCGCTTCTGGGTTCATATAGCCTTGCATCAGCACTTTGCCGGAAATAGCGTGCTGCACTATTGCCGGTAATAACTGGTTATCGGGCCAGCTTAACGTTTTAATTTTATCGTTATTCATATACTTTCTCTAAGGCCTGATGCTGATGCCATCGGCAATCAGCTTTGCTTTTAACGCCGCTATCTCAATAATACCTTTATGAAACACACTGGCAGCCAGGGCGCCATCAACGTCAGCTTTTTCAAACACCTCGGTAAAATGCTGCATAGTACCGGCGCCACCACTGGCAATTAACGGCACTGTGCAAATATCGCGGATGCTTCTTAATTGGGCGATATCATACCCCTGGCGTACACCGTCCTGATTCATGCAGTTAAGCACTATCTCGCCGGCACCGCGGCTTAGTACCTCTGCTACCCAATCACGGCTAAGCCAGCGGGTTTTTTGGGTGCGGCTTTCATCACCGGTAAACTGGTATACCTGATACTGGCCCGAGGCGACATCAAAAAAGCTGTCTATACCCACCACCACACATTGCTGGCCAAAATTGTGGTTCAGCTCGTTGATCAGCTCTGGCCGTGCCAGGGCGGGGCTATTCACCGAAATTTTATCCGCGCCCATTTCTAATATCTTAGCGGCGTCAGCCACAGTTTTTATACCACCGGCGACACAAAACGGAATGTCGATAACCTCAGCAATACGGCGCACCCAGCTTTTATCAACCACGCGGCCATCGCTCGAGGCTGTGATGTCGTAAAACACCAACTCGTCAGCACCAGCCTCGGCATAACGCTGCGCCAGTGGCACTATATCGCCGATAATTTCATGGTTGCGAAATTGCACGCCTT
Source organism: Rheinheimera sp. (assembly GCF_030690345.1). Classification (GTDB taxonomy): domain Bacteria; phylum Pseudomonadota; class Gammaproteobacteria; order Enterobacterales; family Alteromonadaceae; genus Alishewanella. The sequence goes on along the minus strand of NZ_JAUYGV010000001.1, from coordinate 738,184 downwards.
TAACCACTTTGCCATCGCGTACATCCAGACAGGGAATTAACCGTTTTGCCAGCATGCTATGGCCTCCTCAAGCGTAAATTTACCTTCCAGTAAGGAGCGGCCCAAAATAACCCCGGCCACGCCGCTGCCAATTAAGGCGCGGATATCATCCAGCTTGCCAATGCCACCGGAGGCCTGCCACTGAATTTGCGGGTAATTAGCGGCTAACTCTTTATACAGCTTCACGTTAGAGCCGGTTAAGGTGCCGTCTTTGCTGATATCTGTGCACAGCACATGTTTAGCACCGGCGGCAATATAACCGTCCAGCACTTGCTCCAGTGTAATGTTAGATTGCTCAATCCAGCCGTGCGAAGGCAGTGTTTTCTCGCCTTTATCGTTAATGGCCACGTCCAGCGCCAGTACAATTTGCTCGCCGCCGTATTTGCGCACCCAGCCTTGTACCAGCTCGCTTTGCCGAATGGCTAAACTGCCGATCACAACACGACCGGCACCGGCGTCGAGTAAGTCAATCAGGTCCTGCTCGCTGCGCACACCGCCGCCAACCTGAATATGCAGCGGAGCGGCGGTCATCAGCTCAGTCAGTAATTTCAGCTGACGTTTAGTGGCATCTTTAGCGCCGGATAAATCAACAATATGCAGCCAGTCTGCGCCGGCATTGGCATAAGCGTTACGCAGGCCAAGCGGGCTGAATTCGTACTGCGTGGTATTGTCATAGCGGCCCTGATACAGCCGCACCACAGTACCGTCAATCAGGTCTATTGCCGGAATAATCATAATTGCCACTCCAGAAAGTTCTGTAACAAACGCGCACCGGTTTTGCCTGAGCGCTCGGGGTGAAATTGTGCGCCTACCACATTATCCTTGCCGATCACCGCTGCAAAATCGCTGCCGTAGTGGCATAGCGCAAGGCTGTATTGGCTGGGGGCCACGGCAAAGCTGTGGACAAAATACACATAGTCTGTGACAGAAAAACCGCGCATCAGCGGGTGCGTGCTTAAGCCGTGCAGGGTATTCCAACCCATATGCGGTAAGCGCAAACCTGCGCTTTGCATCGGCAGCACTTCGCCCGGGATAAGGTTTAAACACGCTACATCGCCTTCCATACTATGGCGGGTAAGCAGTTGCATACCCAAACAAATACCCAGTAGCGGTTGTTGCAGGCTTTGCAGGGTGTCAATCAACTCTGCCTGTTGCAGCTTGGCCATGGCGTTGTGTGCGGTGCCCACGCCTGGCAGCAGTACTTTATCGGCGGCTTTAATCAGCCTGGCATCACGGCTGATCGTGGCATCTACACCCAGGCGTTTAAAGGCAAAATACACCGAGCTGATATTGGCGCAGCCGGTATCGACAATCACCAGTTGCATTAAAGCACTCCTTTTGAGCTGGGTAACGCCTCGCCGGATACGGTAATGGCTTGGCGCAGCGCGCGGCCAAAGGCTTTAAACAATCCTTCTACCTTGTGGTGCTTATTACCTTCGGTAATGCTTAAGTGCAGCGTCATTAACATGGCATCACTTAGTGAGCGGAAAAAGTGCGGCACCATCTCCAGTGTTAAGCCGCCAACGGCACCTTCACCCAGCTCACCGTTAAACACAAACAGCGGCCGGCCGGATAAATCCAGCACGCATTCGGCGCGGCATTCATCCATTGGCAGCACAAAGCCAAAGCGGTTAATACCCCGCTTATTGCCCAGCGCCTGCTTTAATGCCTGGCCCAGTGCCAGCGCGGTGTCTTCTACACTGTGGTGATCGTCAATGTGGTAATCGCCCGCTACTTTTACCTGCAGTGAAAAACCGCCGTGGGTGGCAATTTGCTCCAGCATATGGTCAAAAAAGCCGACACCGGTGCCGAAAAAGTTATTGCCGCTGCTGTCCAGATCGACCGAAATCTCGATATCAGTTTCGCGCGTGGTACGGCGCACTGTGGCTTTGCGGCCACGGCTTAACAGGCGTTTGGTAATTTCGTTCCAGCCCAGATTATCGCGGTTGTAATGAAACGACGGCAGGCCCATATTTTCTGCCAGCTGCACATCGGTTAACCTGTCACCAATCACATAAGAATTAGTAAAATCGATTTTGCCTTGCTGCAGGTAGTCTTTTACCAGCCCCAGCTTTGGTTTGCGGCAGCTGCAGTTGTCACGTTCAAAGTGCGGGCAAATCAATACGTCGTCAAAGTTAATGCCCTGTGAGGTTAGCAGCTGCATCATTTTGTCGTGCGGCGCATCAAAGGTTTCACGCGGGAAGCTGTCAGTACCCAAGCCATCCTGATTAGTCACCATTACCAAACGGTAACCGGCGGCTTGCAGTTTTAATAACGCCGGCACTAAACCAGGCTCGTACGCCAGTTTTTCCAGGCTATCGAGCTGCTTGTCTATCAAAGGCTCTTCTACCATGGTGCCGTCACGGTCAATAAATAAAATAGGTTGGCCACTCATGCGCGTTCTCTCTGTGCTGTTTGCTGTAATGCTGCTTGTTGCAGGGTTGTTGGCGCATCAAAATAGTTGTCCATTACGCTGTATAGCGCCTGCATTTCTGCCGGGCTGCCGATAGACACCCGTACCACTTGTGACAAGCCCAACTGACTGGATTGGTTACGAATTAAAATGCCTTGCTGCGCCAGTGCTGCGACGCAGGCAGCCGCATCGTCGACTTGCAGCAATACATAGTTAGCATTGCTGGGCCACACTTTATTAATACCGCTGCGCTGCCTGGCATAAGCGATAAACTCGCCCCGTAAGGTGTTTATCGTTGTTACTGTATTTTGCATTAGCGCGACACACTCCGGAGTTAACGCTTGGGCGGCAATTTGCGCCACCGGCTCGGCCAGCGGGTAGGGGGCGATCATTTGTTTTAACGCATTAATAATATCCGGCGCGGCCAGCGTAAAACCACAACGCAGCCCCGCCAACGCAAAGGCTTTAGACAGGGTGCGCAGTATTACCAAATTAGGATACTGTGGCAGTAAATCAACCACAGATGCCTGCGGTGCAAATTCAATATAGGCTTCATCCAGCACTACTAAGGCGCTGTCTTTGTAATGCTCCAGTACGGCAATAATTTGCTCACGCGGGATCAAATCGCCGGTGGGGTTATTCGGGCTGCAAATAAACACCAGTTTGGGGGTGGTAGAAAACAGCGCGGCTAAATCCAGCTCAAAATCAGCGGTGAGCGGCACTATATTTACCGGCACCTGGTTGCTCTGCGCACTGATGGCATACATGCCGTAGGTGGGCGGGCAGATGCTGATGCTGTCTTGTTTCGGCTCGCAAAAGCTGCGGATCAAAAGCTCTATGCCCTCATCGGCACCGCGGCTAACCAATACCTGCTCTGCTGCCACACCGGCATAAGCGGCATAGCTGTCAATCACCGCTTTGGGTTGGCATGACGGGTAGCGGTTAAAGCTGCCGCTAAGCTGATATTCCGGCGCCAGCGCGTTTTCATTGGCATTAAGCCAGATGGCGCCGCCGCTCATACTACTGCGGGCAGAGGCATAAGGTACTATGGCTTTTACCGCATCACGGGCCAGAGCATTAATACTGTTACTCATGGTTTATTCCTTTGCTTGATCTGTCAGGGCCGCTAAACGTAAGGTTACGGCGTTGGCATGCGCCTGCAGGCCTTCTGCGGCGGCCAGCACTTCAATGGCCGGGCCGATATGGCGTATGCCGTCAGCGGACAATTTTTGCACTGTGTAACGCCGGTAAAAGTCGCTTAACGACAAACTCGACACGGTTTTGCTGTAGCCGTATGTCGGTAACACATGGTTGGTGCCGCTGGCGTAATCACCGGCCGACTCCGGCGTCCACTTACCAACAAAGATACTGGCGGCGCTGGTGAATTTATCAACCAGCTCGTCATCACAAGCGGTTTGCACTATTAAATGTTCCGGCGCATAGGCGTTGGTTACCGCCACCGCCTGCGCAAGATCAGCCGTTAAAATATAGCGGCTGTGGCTAAGCGCGGCGGCGGCAATGTCTTTCCGCGGTAACTGTGCCAGTTGGCTGGCTACTTCAGCTTGCACCGCATCAATTAGCGCTGCGCTGTCACTGACTAAAATTACCTGCGAGTCCGGGCCATGCTCGGCTTGCGACAATAAATCGGCGGCAACAAAGGCGGGGTTGGCGCTGTTATCGGCCAGCACCAGCACTTCAGACGGCCCGGCCGGCATATCGATCATCGCGCCTTTGGCATCCTGGCTGACCTGCTGTTTGGCTTCGGTCACATAGCGGTTGCCCGGGCCAAAAATTTTATCTACTTTGGCAATGCTTGCAGTGCCATAAGCCAGGGCGGCAATGGCCTGAGCACCGCCGATGGTGTAAATCTCGCTAATGCCGCACAATTCGGCGGCGTACAAAATTTCCGGTGCGATATCGCCTGCTTCGGGTTTACCCGGTGGTGTGACCAATACAACGCGCTCACAACCGGCTAACTGCGCCGGTACGCCCAGCATTAATACCGTAGAGGGCAGCGGCGCACTGCCGCCCGGAATATACAAACCCACTGCTGCAATGGCGCGGCTTTTTAGCTGGCAAACTACGCCAACACTGGTTTCCACCTCTATATCACGCGGCAACTGCGCAGCGTGGAATTTACGGATATTGTCATACGCCAGCTCTATCGCGGCTTTACGCTGTGGCAGTAACTTATTCAGCTGCGCCAGTTTTGTTTCCGGGTTTAAGCGCAGTGGATTGGTACTTAAACCATCAAATTGTTGGCTGTAGGCAATCAGCGCCTCATCGCCTTGCTGGCGCACCCTGTCAATAATAGTGCGCACCTGGGCGCTTAAGCTGGCAGAGTCGGCAAGCTCTGGCCGCGCCAGTGCGGCTTGCTGCTCAGTGGCGGATAACTGCGTCCAATTAAAGACCCTGGTCATAGCTACTCCATCATTTTTTCAATGGGCAACACTAAAATTGAGCTGGCCCCCAATGCTTTTAATTGCTCCATGGTTTCCCAAAACAGCGTTTCACTGCTAACCACATGAATGGCCACCATATCGCTGTTACCGGCCAGCGGCAGCATAGTCGGGTTTTCGGCGCCCGGTAGCAGCGCAATCACTTCGTCCAGGCGGGCACGCGGCGCGTGCAGCATAATGTATTTGCTTTCGTTGGCCTGCATTACGCCGTTAATCCGTGGCATCAGCTTATTAATCAACTTGAGCTGGCGCTCGTCGGTAAGGTTTTTACGCTGGATCAGCACCGCCTTGCTGCGGTAAATCACATCCACTTCTTTTAAGCCGTTGGCCTCCAGCGTGGCGCCGGTAGACACCAGATCGCAAATGGCATCGGCTAACCCGGCGCGGGGTGCTACTTCTACCGAACCTTTTAAATTCACAATACGGGCATTGACGCCTTGCTGTTTTAAATAGCGCGCCAGCAGGCGTGGATAAGTAGTAGCGATGGTTTTGCCGTCTAAAGAGGTAACACCGGTGTAGTTTTCTTCCTGCGGCACGGCAATCGATAAGCGGCAGCCGCCAAAATCAAGCCGCTTTAGCACGGTGTAATCAAAGCTGTCGTTATCCAGCTTGCGCTGCAAGGATTCTTCTTCCAGCACGTTTTCACCAACGATGCCCAAATCACAGACGCCGTCCATTACCAGGCCCGGGATATCGTCGTCGCGTACCCGCAGGATATCGATATCCATATTCTCGACATGGGCAATCAGCCGTTGCTCGCGCAGGTTAATTTTCAAGCCGCAGCTGGTGAACAGGGCCTGGGAGTCGACCGATAAGCGGCCGGATTTCTGCATGGCGATACGTAAGCGTTTAGATTCTGTTGCCGGACTCATAATGGTCTCCGTGACGATATTTAAAATGTGTAATGCGAATAAACAAAAACCCCGGGTTCGCACCCGGGGTTTTTTGTTACTGTACCACCGGAGCGCTAAACTGTAGCCCTCCGGATAATCGGACGGCTAGTGTCTATGATGATGGTGCAGTACAGTAACAATATTCATATTCGTTTTTTTGCTGGCTAAGTTGCTATACAAGTTACCTGTGGTGCAGCCGAAGTGCAAGAAAGTTTTATCGCTATGTTGCTTGCTTGTTTTTGTTTAATTTATTGATATTTAAAGTATTAATATTTAATTCTGATTTTTGGTTAAAAATTATTTTTTTATTATAACGGCTTAAACAGAATTTTAAGTGTAAAAAACAGTCAACTTGTATAGTCAATGCGTGCTTGAATTCAAGTTTTATCTCTGCATGCCGATAACAGGATAATTACCTGCAGGAGACGGTGATGGACGCTTTTATGCCTTTTATCCAGCGCGTACCCGGTACGCCGGTCGAGCCTGATCCTAAGCAGGTAGTGCCGGTATTTAAGGAGGCGCGCTTAAGCCCGATTAAGCCCAATGAGCAGAAGTACCTTATTCTGAGCCGGCCGACGCGTAAGCGTGACCGGCGTCAGCAAGAGTACCCCGAGGCGCCATACACCACGCCGGACGAAGATTTGCATGTTGATAAAGACGGCCATCTGGATATTTTTGTCTGAATTTCCCCGCCATTAAGGCATAATAGCCGCCTTATTTTACTGCCGGTTGTATTAGTGTTGCCTACTCCCTTTTATTACAAACTGAGTTGTTATGCGTAAGCAGGTTGCCAGCGCCTTTGCGCCGGGCGGTGCTTTAGCTGTGCATATTGCCGGTTTTAACGCCCGTGAGGCGCAGCTGCAAATGGCACAAGCCGTAGCTGACGTTATTGAAACGCCGGGCGCCTTAGTGGTGGAAGCCGGTACCGGTACCGGTAAAACCTATGCTTATTTAGTGCCGGCGCTGCTGAGCGGGAAAAAAGTAGTGCTATCTACCGGTACCAAGAACCTGCAGGAACAGCTGTATTTTCGCGATTTGCCCAAGGTGGTTAAAGCCCTGGCCAGCCCGTTGCAACTGGCGTTACTTAAAGGGCGTAGTAATTATCTGTGTTTGTTTCGCTTAGAGCAGCACTACAACCATGTGCCAATGCAGGATGAGCAGCTGATCCAGGATTTAAGCCTGATCAAAAAGTGGTCGGCCGAAACCCAAAGTGGTGATATCGGTGAGCTAAGCTATATAGCTGAAGACTCCAAAGCCCTGCCTTATGTTACCAGCACCACCGACAACTGCCTGGGTAAAGACTGCCCGGTGTACGAAGATTGCCACTTATTAAAAGCACGTAAAAAAGCTCAGGCCGCTGATTTAGTAGTGGTGAACCATCACTTATTTTTTGCTGATTTAGCACTGAAAGACACCGGCTTTGGCGAGCTGCTGCCGCAAATGGATGTGATTATTTTTGACGAAGCACACCAATTGCCGGATATTGCCAGTGACTATTTTGGCGAAAATGTCTCCAGCCGCTTATTGCTGGACTTGTGCCGTGATATTGATGTTGCCTGTAAAACCGAACTGCGTGACCACCCGCAACTGGCGAAAACCGCCGATAAAGTGGCGCAGCTGATCAAAGACTGGCGCCTGCAGTTTGGTAACGATGCCACTAAAGGCAATTGGCGTGAAGCCTATCAAAAACCAGAGATGCAAACCGCGCTAAACCGCGTTAGCGAAGCCATAGATATGCTGTATCTGGTGATGAAAAGCAGCCTGGGCCGCAGCGATTTAATTGATAATGCCTTTGAGCGCTTAGCGCTGTGTAAAGCGCGCTTGCTGAAATTGACCGATATGCAGCAAAACGGCGTCAGCCTGTGGTATGAAACCACCCGGTTGCACGTTAGCCTGCATTTAACACCGCTGAGTATTGCCGACAAGTTTCGTGACATTGTGGCAGCTGATAACCGCAGCTGGGTATTTACCTCGGCCACCTTGTCGGTGAATAACGGCTTTAGCCATTACACTGCGCAGATGGGGCTGAATAACGCTAAAACGCTGCTGCTGGAGAGCCCGTTTAACTATGCCGAACAGGCATTGCTGTGTGTGCCGCGCTATATGAGCGAGCCGCACGAGCAGGGCATGGCACGGCAGTTACTGCAAATTGCACTGCGCTTGATAGAAGCCAATAACGGTCGCTGCTTCTTTTTATTTACCAGCCACCGTATGCTGCAACTGGTAGCGAAACAGCTGCCGGATCTGGTGCGTCAACCGGTGTTGGTGCAGGGCAGCAGCGGTAAGCGTTTGCTGCTGGAGCAGTTTGTTAAACTGGATAACGCCGTGCTGCTCGGCACCGGCAGTTTTTGGGAAGGCGTAGATGTACGCGGCGATACGCTAAGCTGCGTAATTATTGATAAACTGCCGTTTGCCTCACCGGACGAGCCGCTGTTGCAGGCGCGCAGTGAAGACTGCACACTGCGCGGGCTGGATCCCTTTGCACAAGTGCAGCTGCCACAAGCGGTGATCACCTTAAAGCAGGGCGTAGGGCGCTTAATTCGTGATGTTACCGATCGTGGCGTGATGGTGATTTGCGATAATCGTTTAGTAACCAAGCCCTATGGCGAAGTATTCTTAACCAGCTTACCGCCGATGCGGCGTACCCGCTCGTTGGACGAGGCAGTAAGCTTTTTACAACAGATTAAACAGGACAGCAAAAGTGATTAAAAACACCGTGGCCGGCATAAAGTTACTTGCCTTAGATACCTCCACCGAAGCTTGCTCAGTTGCCTTGCAGGTTGGCACGGATATTTTGACACTGGACGAAGTCTGCCCGCAGCAACACAGCAAGCGTATTTTACCGATGGTGCAGCAGCTGTTAAGCCAGGCCGGTGTCAGCCTTAACCAACTGGACGGCATTGTATTTGGCCGCGGCCCGGGCAGCTTTACCGGCGTGCGTATTGGTGTGGGCGTAACCCAGGGGCTGGCCTTTGGTGCTGACGTGCCGGTATATGGTGTATCTACTCTGGCGGCTATGGCGCAGGCCGCGCAGCGCTTGCACAGCGCAACGCAGGTTATTGCAGCAATAGATGCGCGCATGGCGGAGGTGTATATCGGCAGTTTTGTATTACAGAACGGCCTGATGCAGCCCCGTAATGGCGAAGTGGCGATAAAGCCGCAGGATATTACCGGTTTTGGTCTTAATGGCGAAGTCTATGCTGTTGGTACCGGTTGGCAAACCTATGCTGCAGCCTTACTGCAAAAGCAGGCTGCTGTTATCGCGGCTGATATTTTGTATCCGTCGGCACAGGATATGCTAACACTGGCGCTGCCGGCATTTGACGCCGGGCAGTTTATCGCCGCAGAGCTGGCAGAGCCGGTGTATGTGCGTGATGATGTGACCTGGCAAAAACTGCCCGGACGATAACCGTCCTACTTGAAACTGCAGCGGTGTTGGCTGCAGCTCCAACTGGTTAGGGTATAAAATAACTTGGTTAATAATGCTTTCTGGTTATAATTAAGCCAGTTTGCTTAAGTGATGATGCTATGACGTTAAACGTTAATCAGAGCCTGAATGCTTCCACCAACATTAGCAGCGTATTTGCCGGTAATGAGCCTCGCCGCGCGCTGCCGCGCAATGAAACGACTACCGAATTACCGCAAGGCCGTGGTGTACGTGCCAGCAATGAGGTGATAAGCCAGCTGGATGATGAGCGTCGCCGGCAAGCAAACTTCAGCTCTGCCAATGACAGGCGCAGCCAACAAGCCATAGATGCCTACCAAAGCCAGGCCAACGAACAGCGGCGCAGCGAAGTACAGGCCATGCTGGGTGTTGATCTTTACGCCTGAATAAATCCAACTCTCTGCTCTTGCCGTAGTCTTAACAGTACTTACTTGTTTTGAGACGGTTATGACTTCTACTTGTTTAATTACCGGTGCCAGCTCCGGCATCGGCCGCGAATTAGCCCTGCATTACGCCGCCAACGGTTGGATAGTCTATGCGGTGGCGCGCTCGGCCGATAAACTGCACGAATTGGAGCAAAAGCCCGGCATCCGTGCTTTGCCGCTGGATCTTACCGACAACACCGCACTACAGCGTATTGCGCAGCAATTAAACGAAGATGGTGTAGTGCTGGATTTGGTGCTGCTTAATGCCGGCACCTGCGAATATGTGGATGCGGACAATCTTGATCTGGCGGCGTTTGAACGCACCTTTGCCATTAATTTTCATGCTGTGGTGGCCGCCACCAAATACTTTATGCCGCTGCTAAAGGCCTCATTAACGCCACAGCTGGCAATCGTCAGCTCTATGGCACACTTTTTTCCTTTTACCCGCAGCGAAGCCTATGGTGCCAGCAAGGCCGCCGTCAGCTATTTTGTTGATAGTTTGCGGGTAGATTTAGCTGACAGTGGTATTAGTATCAGCTTAATTGAGCCGGGGTTTGTCGATACGCCGCTGACACAAAAAAACGATTTCGCTATGCCATTTTTAGTGCCGGTAGCGCAGGCAGCCAGCCGTATTTATACCGGTTTAACACAGGGGAAAAGCCGTATCCGCTTTCCGCGCCGGTTAAGCCTGCTGTTAAAGCTGTTGTCATTGCTACCCTATGATTTGCGCAACAATGTAGCCAAAAGGATGAAGCAATAATGGCGGGCGCTAAAGGTTTTAACTGGCGTGCGTTGGTTGGTTTTGAGCTGTGTTGGTTTGCGCTGGTGTATTTTCAGCAATGGGCGGTGCTACCGGTGTTAGCCTATTTTGCTTATGGCTTATGGCAGCTGGACCAGGCGGGACGCATTGCGGTATTGCTGATATTGCCGGCAGGTGTCGGCATAGACACGCTGTTGCTGCAGCTGAATGTTATACAATTTAGCGGCAATGCATTGCTGCCGTTTTGGTTTGTGCTGTTGTGGGCGGTGTTTGCGCTGGCTGCAGTGGAATTTATGGCCAAAGTACTCACCAAACCCTGGCTGGCGGCCATATTGGGTGCCAGTGGCGGGCCTTTATCTTACTGGGGCGGGGCAGCGCTTAGCGGTGAAGCATTGCAGTTTCCGTTGCAGCTGTACTCTGCAGTAGTGTTAATTGTGGTCTGGGCGCTTATTGCTATAGCGCTTGGCCAAAGCAGGAGGTGGTATGTTAAAGCCGTATAGTCTGTTATTGCTGTTGGGCTTAGCCGGTGGCGTTGGGTTTAATGCCGCGGCGGTGCCGGAGCTGACAACGGTTGGCGAAGGCTCGTACCGTTATATGTTCTGGCAGTTGTATGATGCCCGTTTAGCCACGCAAAGCGGCCAGTTTGCTGACTACCAGCAAAGCGCGCCTTTGCTGCTGGAGCTAACCTACAAACGCGATATCAGTAAACAGCAGTTTATTGATGCCACGGTAGATGAGTGGCAAAAACTGGGGCACAGCAGTAAAGCACAGCAACAGCAGTGGGCGCAGCAGTTACAAAGCTTGTGGCAGGATGTGCAGGAAGGCGATACGCTGGCTGCGCTGTTGCAAGATGATGGCAGTGTTAAGTTTTATTTAAACGGCACTGAAACCGGTGTATTGGAAGATACTGCTTTTGGCACGGCTTTTTTTGATATCTGGCTGCACCCTGATACCAGCGCACCTAAATTGCGCCGCCAGTTAATAGCGGCGCAGTAACACTATTTAGTTTGCTGAATATATTGGATCAGCTTTTTCGCAATCTGAGTATTATCCTGAAAGCCGATAAAGTCTTTTGCATCTTTGCCATAGGCCAGTACAGCGACATCGGTAGCCGTGTGGCCGCCTGTCGTCCAACCGGTGTAGGAATATTTTGCCACCAGTTGATTGGACAGCTTACGCAGTGCGGTTTCTTCCTGTGTTCTGGCTGCCAGCAGCGCCTGCTGCTCTTCTGCCGTTAAACTGATAGACGTCAGCTTTGCCCACAGTGCCAAAGCGGCGTTATCAGAATCTGCTTTTTTCAGCTGCTCTGCAATACTGCGGCCGGTAGCGCTTACGTTACGCACTACATCCGGCAACCACTGGTATTCGCCGGCTGCCCCCAATGACATACCGCCGGTTTCATGATCGGCGGTAATTACCAAAATAGTATCCGGGTGTTTATCAACATAAGTTTTAGCCACGGCGATGGCTTTGGCAAAGTCGTCCATTTCTGCCATGGCACAGGCGATGTCGTTATCATGGCCACACCAGTCTATCTGGCTGCCTTCTACCATCAGCACAAAGCCTTTTTCAGCCGGTGTTAACAGTTGCAGCGCTTTTTCTGTCAGGGTGGCCAATTGCTTATCCTGGCTGCTGTTTAATACTGCCGGTAAAGCGGTTTCCGCCAACAGCGCTAATGCCGGGGTTTTGGTTAGGGTATTTAGTTGTTGCCAACTGTCGGTGTACTGAAAACCCAGTTGTTTAAACTCATTAACCAGATTGCGGTCATCACGGATAAAATACTTGGTGCCGCCGCCTAAAATAATGTCGGCAACGGTTTTACCTTCGATGCGGTAATCCAGATACATATCAGCGATTTCGTTGTAATTACGCCGGCTTTTATTATGGGCTAAAAAAGACGCCGGCGTGGCATGGTTAACCTGAGAGCTGGCAACAATACCGTTGGCTTTGCCCAACTTTTTTGCCAGCTGCATCATGGTGCCGATAGGAATATGCTGGCGGTTTACCGCAATAGCACCATTGTAGCTTTTAAAGCCGGTGGCCAGCGCTGTCGCACCTGCAGCTGAATCGGTAACGTAGGTATCATCGTCAGGGTAGGTGCTGGCCATGCCCAGCCACAGCTCGTCAAAAATGGTGTTTTCCACTTCAGCTGTGTTTTTATCATCACTGAAATAACGGTAGCCGGCCAGATAAGCCGGGCCCATGCCATCACCAATCATATAAATAATGTTTTTCGGAGCAGCAGACGCCAAAGCAGGCGTGAGTAACAGTGTCAGCGTGAGCAGGGATTTACGCATAGGGCTTTACCTTATAACAGCTTGATGTTCTTGTGAGCTAGTGTACTTTATAGCGGCAAGATGGCAAAAAGATGTCGACGGTTATCTGGTTTTCTGTGGCCAAAGGTTTACTTTCAGCATAAAAATGTCGCTGAACCCTTAATACAAAATGAACTGTATTAAATCCTGTGACTCTTATGTGCATATTTTGTACAGTTTTTTCGTTCAAGCTTTGCAACTTGCAAAGTGCCAACAAAACCAAGGTGTTGTTTATGTCGATAAAAATTACAAGAAAGACAGTGTTGTACCCGTTAGCTTTTCTTTGCGTTACTTTAGCGGGCTCACTGGCTGCGCAAGGCACAAATTATACTGAAAAGCTAACGCAGTTGGCCGACGCACCACAACGCAGCAAAGCGCATAAACAACGCAATCAATATCGTAATCCGGTAGAAACGCTGCAATTTTTTGGCCTGACCCCCGATATGTCGGTGCTGGAGATTTGGCCCGGCCATGGCTGGTATACCGAAATTCTGGCGCCTTTTGTTAAAGAGCAGGGCAAGCTGACGGTAGCGCAATTTCGTCACAACGACGGCTCGTTAAAAGATGAGCGCAGTATTTTCTGGGCGCGGGTTAGCCAAAAGCTGGCTGAACGTATTGCTGAACAGGCAAACTACTTTGGCGAGGTGGCAATGGTTGAGTTGGACCCGCCGCTGTTGTCGCCGCCACAGGACGAACAGTTTGATATGGTGCTGACATTTCGTAATGCCCATATCTGGAACGAAGACGGCAATTTGTTCGGCACCTTGCAAAGCCTTTTTCAGGCACTAAAGCCCGGTGGCATCTTAGGTATGGTAGAGCACCGCGCAGCACGCTTGTCGGATATTTCCAGTTCAGCAGTAGATGGTTATCTGGATGAGTCTTATGTTATCCAGGCCGCCCAACTGGCCGGTTTTGAACTGGTTGCCAGCAGCGAAATTAATGCCAATCCCGCCGATACGAAAAATTATCCGAAAGGTGTTTATGCCTTGCCTCCGACCCTGGCAATGGGGCAGTATAACAAAGCTGAATTCCTCGCTATTGGTGAAAGCGATCGTATGACATTAAAGTTCGTCAAGCCGAAGGAATAGCAGGGCTAATTGTGCAACGCCTGTAATTGTGGGATGATTAGCTGTTAGAGTAAAAACTCCAATAAAGCCACTCTTGTAATTAAAGCGCAACGACAGATTGCGTGTGGGTGGTTTTATATCTATACAATAATAACCTTAGACAAAAGGAGAGGACGGTGGATAGAGTTTGGTTAAAACGTTACCCGTCAGGCGTACCCGCAGAAATTAATGCCGATCATTACCCGTCATTATTAGATATTTTTGAACAAAGCATTGCTCAGTATCCGGACAAAACCGCTTTTATCAATATGGGTAAAAGCATCAGTTACCGTGAGTTGGATCAGCAAAGCACTGCTTTTGCTGCTTATCTGCAAACACAGTTGGGGCTGAAAAAAGGCGATGCCGTTGCCATTATGATGCCTAACTTGCTGCAATACCCCATTGCGTTAATGGGCATATTGCGCGCCGGCTGCGTGGTAGTAAATGTAAATCCACTGTATACACCGCGCGAGCTGGAGCATCAGTTAAATGATTCCCAAGCCAAAGCCATTGTTATTGTAGAGAACTTTGCGCATACGCTAAGTGCAATCGAAAGCAAGGTGAAATTGGATCACGTGATCCTGACCACTATGGGCGATCGCTTAGGTGTACTTAAAGGTACTATCGTCAATTTAGTGGTTAAGCATATTAAAAAGCTGGTGCCGGCCTATAAGCTGACAAAGTTTGTACGCTTTAACAGTGCGCTGGAAAAAGGCGTAACATTAAAATACAACAAGCCGGCTATGCAAGGCTCAGACATTGCATTTTTGCAGTATACCGGCGGTACAACCGGCGTATCAAAAGGCGCCATGTTAACGCACCGTAATATGGTGGGTAACCTGGAACAAGTCAGTGGTTGTTTGGACAATTTGCTGGAAAAAGGTGCTGAGCGGGTGATTACTGCACTGCCGCTTTACCATATCTTTGCTTTAACGGCGAATTTCTTCACCTTCTTTAAGTATGGCGCAACCAACCTGCTGATCACTAATCCGCGGGACATGAAAGGCTTTGTTAAAGAGCTGCAGAAGTTTCACTTTACTATCTTTACCGGTGTCAACACGCTGTACAACGGCTTATTAAATACCCCGGGTTTTGCTGAGTTAAACTTCAGCGGCCTCAAAGCCTCTATCGGTGGTGGTATGGCGGTACAACGGCCGGTAGCAGAGCGCTGGCAGAAAGTAACCGGCACCCGCTTGATGGAAGGTTACGGTTTAACAGAATGCTGCCCACTGGTAACGGTAAGCCCTTATGATTTAACCAGTTTTAATGGCAGCATTGGCTTGCCGGCACCCTCTACCGATATCCGTCTGGTTGATGAAGAAGGCAACGACGTTGCTGCCGGAGAGCCGGGTGAAATGCTGGTAAAAGGCCCGCAGGTGATGCTGGGTTATTTAAACCGGCCGGAAGAAACGGAAAAAGTGCTTAAAGACGGCTGGTTGTATACCGGTGATATCGCCCGTATGGACGAAGAAGGCTTCTTTTATATTGTCGATCGTAAGAAAGACATGATTTTAGTTTCCGGCTTCAACGTCTATCCGAACGAAATTGAAGAAGTGGTCGCAATGAGCGATAAGGTGCTTGAAGTTGCAGCTGTGGGCGTGCCAAACGAAGCCACCGGCGAAGCAGTTAAACTCTTTATTGTGAAAAAAGACGCCAGTTTAACTGAGCAGGAAGTGATCCAACACTGCCGGCAACATTTAACGGGCTATAAAGTGCCTAAGCAGGTAGAATTCCGTACAGAATTACCGAAAACCAATGTCGGTAAAATTTTACGGCGAGAGCTTCGTGGTTAATACGCTTTACAACAAAAGCCGGCCCTGAAGCCGGCTTTTGTTTTCATAAGACACAACAGGTAACGCATGATTCCGTTAATTACTGATAACGAGGCATTGGCCACTTACTGTCAGCAAGCCGCAAACCATAACGTATTGGCAGTAGACACCGAGTTTATCCGCCAAAGTACACTGTATCCCAAGCTGGGCTTGATCCAACTGTTTGACGGCCAGGCACTGGCGCTGGTTGATCCACTGCGCATTACTGACTGGCAACCGCTGAATCGCTTATTTGCGGATACCGGCATTATTAAGTTGCTGCATTCCTGTAGTGAAGATCTTGAAGCCCTGGCCACCATTGGTATCAGCCAAATAACGCCGTTGTTTGATACCCAACTGGCCGCCGAGTTACTGGGGTGGGGCAGCAGCATGGGCTATGCCAGGCTGGTAGAACAACTCACCGGCGAGATACTGGATAAAAGTGAATCGCGTACCGATTGGTTAGCGCGGCCTTTATCAGACACTCAGCTGACTTATGCCGCTAACGATGTGCACTTTTTATTTCCGTTGTACGAAAAGTTTACCGCGCAGATGAGCGCAGCGCAGCAACAGTTGTTGCTACAAGAGGGCGAGCAGTTAACCCGGCGTAAAGAGCAGCAACTGCCGCTGGAATTTAAGTACCTGGAAATTAAAAACAGCTGGCAACTTACCCCGCGGGAGCTGGCGATACTGCGTGAGCTGACCGCCTGGCGCCAACGTTATGCCATGGAACGCGACCTGGCATTGGGCTTGATATTAAAAGATATTCAGCTGATTGAGCTGGCTAAGCGCCGGCCGTCGACGGCTGAGAGCTTACTGAATATTCCCGGCATGCCACCGCGCGAGTTACGCCGTCACGCTAAAACCCTGGTGGAAATTATTGCTCAGGCCAAAGACTTGCCACAGGCACAGTGCCCGCAACGGTTTTACCACGAACAGCAGTTTGCCGGTCATAAAGAAACTGTAGTGCAACTAACTCAGGCGATAAAACGTGCCGCAGCAGAGCAGGGCATTCCGGCCGAATTTATCTCGGTGAAACGCCAGTTAAATGAGTATTTAAACTGGTGCTGGCGTGTAGCAGACCACGAGCGGCAGTTATTGCCGTTGCCGGAGTATTTGCAGGGCTGGCGGCAAAGCCGTCTGCTGCCGTATTTGCCAAAACCGGCCCATATAAAATAGTTAAACCAAGTATTAACGTCTGTTAGTTGCAGGTAGATCAGTATAATTTTCCGACAGTTTTATTCGATATTTGCCATTTATTTTGGTTGATCGTGATAAAAAGCCATTGCGTAACACTTCAGCAATTCATAACTGAAGGGTTACAACAATGAAAGGAATAAAAATCTTTGCTTTGCCTGCAGTATTGTCGCTGTCTTTGACAGGCTGTTTTCTTGACTCTGATTCAGATCCGTTGCCAACACCACCACCTCCGCCGCCGGTGGTCGATGCCACAGTGCAGGTGGTGCATACAGCGATAGATGCGCCTGATGTTAATGTACTGGCCAACGACGATGCGGTTATCGAAGGCCTGGCCTTTGGCGAAGCTTCTGAAGTGCTATCCCTGCCTCCGGCCACTTACAGCATAGCGGTGGATGCATTGTTACCGGGCGACAGCAGTGCCACTGTCATTGGTCCGCTGGACCTGGCGTTGGCAGAAGCCGTGCGTTACACCGTATTTGCCGTGGGTAAAGTGGCAGAAGAAACTTTAGAACCGCTGGTAGTGCCCGGCACAGTAAACGATGTCGCTGACGGTAAAATCCGTTTACAGGTAGTACACGCCGCCTCTACTGCACCTGAAGTCAGTGTGCATGTTACCCCGCCTGAGGCAGAACTTGGCACCCCGGCAGTAACCTTCTCGTTTAAAGACTTTACCGATCCGCTGGAGCTTGACCCGGCTGAGTATCGGGTACGCATCACCTTGCCTGATAATGAAACTGTAGTATTCGACAGCGGTACCCTGGATTTAAGCACTGCAGGCACTGATCTGGTAGTTGCTGCAGTAGACAGCCAGTATTCCGGCGACTCACCGGTGTCTTTACTTGCCGTGGGACAGGATGGCAGCGAATTGGCTATTCTTGACGCCGCTGCTACGGCATCTGTGCGGGTGGTACACAATGTGTCTGACGCCCCGGCAGTGGACGTTATTGTCGATGATGCCATTACGTTGGTCGATGCGCTGGCGTTCCCTGATTTTACTGACTACGTTGAAGTCGCTGACGCGACTTATAATGTGAAAGTGGCAGCTGATGCAGACAACAGTGTAGTGGTAATAGATGCGGATCTGACATTAGATGCCGGCGCATTTTACAGCGTATTGGCTGTAGGGTCTCTGGGCGAGGATACAGTAGAGCCTTTGGTTCTGACAGATATGCCACGCCGTGTAGCTACTGAGGCTAAAGTGCGCATTGTACATGGCTCTACACTGGCCGGTAATGTCGATATTTATGTTACCGCCGATGGTGATATTGCCGAAGCAAGCCCTGCCTTTGCTGATGTAGCCTTTAAAGCCGAAACCGGTTATGTGCCTTTAGCTGCCGGCGACTATGTGGTTACCGTTACACCAACCGGCAGTAAAACGGCAGCAATAGAAGCCCCGGTAGAATTGGCCGCCAATAGTATTTACACCGCTATTGCCCGCGACGGCGCAAACTTAGACGCCACTATGATTGGCCTGATCCTGATGGATGATTTTGGTGTGCTCTAACGCTGCACCACAACAGCAAAATCATGGTGACAGCTAAGGTCCTGTAACCTGGTTAAAGCCCGCATTTAGCGGGCTTTGTTTATGCGACGAAATGTTGCGTTCAACTCTGTGAAATATTTTGCCAGCGTGCAAGCATTTTGCTACTTTGCAGCTGAAAAAAAATAATGATAACAGGAACGTTAAGCATGAAGTTGTTCTCTTTACGTCTGCTGGTTATAGCAGCCATATTGCCGCTACAGGTTGCAGCTCAAGCCGCTATTCAGCCCACAGCCGCAGAACTGCCGGTAGAGGCCTTTGCCAGCGCCCCCACTGTAGATAAGCTTAAACTGTCACCGGATGGTACCAAGTTGTCGATGATCCAAACCGTCGATACTGAGAAAGATCAGCTGGTGTTGGTGAAGCTGTTTGATCTGCAAACCGGCGAGCAGAAATTTTTGGTTAAGGCTGATAGCCGCGACCTGACGATCTATTCGGTGATCTGGGCCAACAACAGGCAGCTACTGATGCGTGCTGCTTATGCTTCGCACCGTTACGGCACCCCGGTTACTGAAACCCGGCTGATGGTAATAGATATTGAAACCGGTAAAAACCGTAGTGTTATTAATGGTCAGTTGCAGCGTAAGCTGGTGCGCACACCGCAGTTTCAATCGAATATTGTCGATTTAATGCCGGCCGATGAACACAATTTTTTACTGGCGTTAGACGGCTTTAGCTATGGCACCGGCACCAGCGTAATAAAAGTGAACCTGAATGGCGAGCTGCATGAAATGGTGGCGCATGCCCGTAAAGACGTGTATGACTGGGTGGCCGACCGCCAGCACCGGCCGCGCATTGCCCTGTTGCGTGATGACACCCGTTACGAGGTGCAGGAAAAATTGCTCGACACTAAGGAGTTTCGCACCTTATGGCAGTTTGAGCTGTTCTCCGGGCAGGAAGTCTGGCCAATAGGCTTTGATGCCGATCCGAATATTCTGTACGTATCAGCCTATCACGAAGGCCGGTTAGCCATTTTTAAAACCGATTTATCGGCACAGCAACCGACGCTGCAACTGGTTAAAGCCGATGAAAACTATGATGTGCCGGCCGACATCAGCTACTCCTGGCAAGAAAACAAGGTTATTGCCATAGGCGAAGAGTATGTTGACAGCGACTATCAGGCGTTTCAAAAGGCAGTAGATGCGGCTTTGCCTGATGCGGACAACCATATCGTCAGCATGAGCCATGATCAAAACCGCTACATTATTGAATCAAGCAGCGCCACCCGCCCCGGTAGCTATCTGTTAGGTGATCGTAAAGACAAGTCGATGACTTTTTTACTGGATAAATTCAGCCAACTCGATCCGGAGCAAATGGTAGCGAAGCAGAAAATTCAATATCAGGCCCGCGATGGCCTGAGCATAGAAGGTTATTTGACCACGCCGCTGGGTTATAAGCAGGGTAGCCTACCGACCATTATCTTTCCGCATGGCGGCCCAATCAGCTTTGATGACGAAGGCTTTGATTACTGGACGCAGTTTTTTGCTAACCGTGGCTATGCTGTGCTGCAAATGAATTTTCGCGGCTCGCACGGCTATGGCTTCGACTTTATGCAAATGGGCTTGCAGGGCTGGGGCTTACAAATGCAGGACGATGTGGAAGACGGTACCCGCTGGTTAATTAAGCAAGGTGTAGCGGACCCCGGCCGTATCTGTATCGTCGGAGCCAGTTATGGTGGCTATGCTGCACTGATGGGCGCAGTAAAAACACCTGAGCTGTATAAGTGTGTAGTCAGTTTTGCCGGCGTAACTGACGTAGAAGCATTGGTAAAATCGCATCGTAATTTTACCAATTACGAGATTGTGAAAAAGCAGTTGGGGGATGATTTCGATCTGTTAGAGCAGCGCTCACCGCTAACTCATGCCGCCAAAATACAAGTGCCGGTATTGCTGGTGCATGGCACTAAAGATCGCAGTGTGCCGGTAAAGCAAAGCAGCGCTATGTACCGTGCACTTAGCAAACATGATAAAAACGTGCAGTATATTGAGCTGGAAGACGGTGATCATTATCTCAGTACCAACAGTCACCGGCTGCAAACGTTTAAAGCGATGGATGTGTTTTTGAAAAACCATCTGCAGCTGCCTGTGCAGCAAGTTGAAGTAAAATAAAGCGCGAAATATTCAATTATTTATAACAACAGGCCCGCATTATGCGGGTTTTGTTTGTTAGATATTTAATAAATTCAATAAAATGTATTTATTTGTTTTGATTCTATTTTGGTGATGGTGGGATTAAAGTCGGCCAGCGGCGGGTTATTGAATTTTTATTATCACCGGTGATTAAAGCGGTGGATAAAGGGGTAAGGGAGCGATGAGGTGTTCGGTGCTTACACAATGCGGGAGTTTAAATGAAATTTAACTGGAAGGTGGCTGTAGGCCTTGCTTTGCCTGTCAATGCAGTTCTGGCCGGATGGCTATATCTGTATATGACCAACCAAAAAGCAGCTGATACGAATGCAGAGTTCTATTTGCCTGATTTCAATTTGGAGCTGAACTGCACCGACTCTGCATCCAAAGTTGACACAATAGTATGCTCTGATAAGGCATTGACTGCGTTAGACAAAGAATTGACCGTGGCTTATGCCAACGACAGTTTATGGCGTTTTACCCAAGCATCTGCCGGTAATTACGATGATGTATGTAAAAAAAGCAATATCAGAACCTGTTTAAGAGATCTGGAAAAACGGCAGCAGCGCTGGGTAACCCGAAAGCACGACCGTTGCGACACAGTTAAATGTTTAACTAAGGCCTATCGCGCTCGGATCAGCGAGCTTAATGGTCAGTCTGAGCCGCTGGCATCTTTCAGGTTGGGGGTAAGTATAGAGCCTGCTGTTTGTGATGCCATGCTCGAAATACTTAATCGCACCCCGCGAGAACAGTTAGGTGCTTGCGCGCACTATGATTTTAGCAATACGCCTTTTACTCCTGTTACCACACGATTGACAGCCGAACATTGGCAAGAATTTGAACGCTTTTATCATAAAAAAACTAGTAAACAAGAGCCATATCCACAGTACTGGACATCAATGGAACAACGCTATCAAACAGGGTTACGGCGCTTGTATGGGGTTCAATATCAGGACGTTAATAAGGATAAAGTCGCTTGGTTGCAGGAAGTTAGCTTCCCCAGCCAGAGATGCCAAACCCAGCCCTATGGCTCTTATGACGAGAGACATCTTGCGCGTGCAGAGCGTGATAATCAGTTTAATACCTTGGATGCAACAGGTGAGCTGCAGCATGCAGAAAAATACGGTTGGATGTCTGTTATTGCAGCACCGGCGGCTGGATATAACGGCGTGCTGCATAAAGGTCAGTTACTTCGATTTAACGACGAGTGGTATGTACTTAACCAGGAAGGAATGGAACTTATGCATAGCCCGGAAAGATATGTTTCAAAGTACTTAGTTAAATTACTTAAATTGAATTTGGATGAAGGTAGTTATTCAATTTCAGGGCGAAAGCTGACTTGTGGTTATTGGTATAACTATTGAAATTTTATGATGGTGTCTATGAGAAATTCAAAAGCTTTACGTTTGGTTGTTAATTTATTTTTTTTGTTAGCCATCCTGGTTGATGTATTTTTGAATTATTCAAAATATTTTGTCGGTCCGGAAGATGTTCGATGCGAGTTGGGTCGAGTTGACTCTTTTGGTTCAAAAAGGAGCGCATCAAATTGGTTTTATCTCGTTGAGTCTGGTGAGAGATTTTCAGCTGATTCTTTTAATCTGAGTAAAAGTGCTCCTTATGCAATTTGGAAAAATGATGACTACATTGTAAATGATCAACTTCATACCATCTGCCATGTTGAGGTAAGGCGGTTCGTGTTTTTTGAAAGTAATTATGTGATTTATTTTGGTGACTACAGTTACTATGAAAATGATTTAACGTTGTTAGTTGATGCTGTCAGCTCCATTGAAAATAGAACATATGTTCATTTTGCTTTTTTTTCGTTTATTTATTTAGTGTTTTTCTTTGTTAATTTAAGGGATTAGTTATATGGCGAGTTTCGATAGATTAGGGTGCTTTTCAGATGTCAGTGCTGAGGTTCTAGAGCTAGAATCTAAGTATAAAATTGCAGGGTTCATAGTTGTAGGGTCAGATCAAAATTAAATAAAAATTTGTTAGTTATTTTATTTCGCTGTGATTCTATTTTGGTTCTGGCTGACATGAAAAAAGCCAGCGGCGGATTGTAGAGCTTTTATTATCACCGGTGATTAAAGCGGTGGATGAAGGGGTAAGGGAGCGATGAGGTGTTCAGTGCTTAAACAACGCAGAGGTTTAGATGAAGTTTAACTGGAAAGTAGCTGTAGGGTTTTTACTGCTGGCTGCTTTGGCGGGTGGTGCGGTTACTTACTGGCAGCAAGATAAAGTGCCTACAGCAAAACGCCGCCCGGTAATTGAAGCGCCTGCGTTTACGCCCGAGGTGGATTGCAGCAATGCTTTAACTGACGCAGAAAAACTGATCTGTGCAGATGACAGTTTAAAGCAGCTGGATGCAGAGTTAGCGGTTGCTTATCACAATGATTTACGCTGGCAACTGCACACCGCAAAATTTGCCATTAACCCGGAGCAGGAAATACAGCACGGCTGTATAAAGCAACAACCTGAAAAGTGCCAACAGCGGATTGAAGCAGCGCAACGACAGTGGGCGGCTGATCGCCGGGATCAATGTAAAACAGCTGATTGCCTGGTGGCAGCTTATAAAAGCCGCATTGCACAGATAAACGGCCAGCCAGAGCCGTTGCCAAACTTTCGCTTAAGCACCAACCGCAGACCTGAAATGTGTGACGCGATGCTGGAAGTTTTAAACCGTACACCACGGCAACGTCTAGGTGCCTGTACAGAACATGATTTTACCGGTACGCCGATTGTCCCTGTAATAAATAAAGCAAGTCAGAAATCGCAAATGCAATTTGAGGAATACCTTTTCAGCTTTAGAAAATTCGAAAGAAGGTCATTTGACCAATATTGGCAAGAAGATATAGAGCCTCAATACCAAACTGACTTGAAAAAAATACTCAGCAAAAAAATTGACATCGATAGCGATGGTGAAGAAGAGCTGTTGCTTCAGTACAGTGAAGCGGATAGCAAGTGTATGACGTTAGTTGGTAATAATGAAGAAGAACGAAAAACTTCTTTAGTTGAAAATTCCAGAAAATGGAGGTTTTTTAATGATAATGAAAAATATTCTTCTGCCAAGCAGTATGGTTGGTTGAGCACAGTTTACTTACAGAAAGACGGTGCGTATAACCCAGTTCGATCTGGGCAGCTACTTTTTATTGATGATAATTATGTAGTTCTAAATCAAAGTGGCATGCTTAATATTATTTCTAGTAGTCATAAAGAAAGAATTTTACTTTTCATTGTGCCTAAAGCTCCTGAAGTGAATTATGGTTGGGAAGGCTCTGAAATATGTAGCTATTGGTATAACTATTAATTTTATTTTTCTTTGATTACATTTTGATGCTGGTGGGTATGAGAACAGCCAGCGGCGGATTATTGAGTTTTTATTATCACCGGTGATAAAAGCGGTGGATGAAGGGGGGAGGGAGCGATGAGCAACGCATTTTCTAAGGGTAGGTGTTTATATGAAATTTAACTGGAAAGTGGCTGTTGGCATTGTAGTGCTGATAAGTGGTGCAGCGGCCGCTGCAGTGGCTTATTGGCAAGTTAGCAGCGAGCAAAAGCAACGACGAGTTGATGTGATCAATCTAAACAAATTTATGTCAGAGCTGAATTGCACCAAGCCAGCTAATAAGGCCGAAGTAATTATTTGCTCTGACGATACTTTGCAGCTTTTGGATAAGCAGCTGGCAGTGGCATATCACAATAACAGCTTGAATACTTTTTGGCAGTTCAATCATGCAATTGAAAAACGGGCCGATGCTCCTTGTATCAAAGACTGTCTGGTAACTATGGACAAATTGCAGCAGCGCTGGATATCAAAGGTTCGTAACCGCTGCAGTAGTGTTGAATGTTTAACCAAGGTATACATTGAGCGGATCGCCGAGTTAAATGGGCAGTCTGAACCACTACCAACATTCAGAGTGGATCTAAACAGAGACACTGAAATGTGCCACGCCATGTTGGAAGTCCTCAATCAAACGCCACGCGACCAGTTGGGTGCCTGCACCCGTTATGACTTTAGCGGCAGTCCCTTTAGCCAGGTTTCTACCAAATTAACATCAGAGTATTGGCAAAATACTGAACAGTTTTTACATGAAAAGAACCAGATGCCGGATGGTAAAAGCAACATGCCATTTCACGCATTTGCAGATGCCTGGCCGGAATTAAAGAATAAATATCAGGTGGGGACTCGCCAGTTATATGGCGCCCAACGAGAGGGAGCTGAACATGAGAGAGCAGCCTGGTTTCTGGAAGTGCGCTATCCAAGTGCCAGCTGTCAGACATTACCCTATGGCACGAGGAACGAAAGAAGCCAAATATTCAGCAAAATTAAAGACGAACTTAAAAAAGCCGGTGTTGCCGGTGAGTTGTTGCATGCGGAACAAAATGGCTGGGAGTCTGTTGTCGCAGCGCCCGACGCAGGTCAATCTGGTTCTGTGTATTCTGGTCAACTAGTTCGTTATAAACAAGAATGGTTTGTACTCGACCAATCACGGATGAATGTAATCAACGGGCCAGAAAGCTATTCTTTATCTAAATCATTTGTTTATATAAAAAAGATATATCCAGACATGAACATTAGAACAAGTAGAGATAATGGCTATATGTGTAGTTATTGGTACAACTATTGAAACGTTTTGTCACGGTATACTGACATGGGGAATAGGTATGGCAGGTTTTTTATATATGTTAAAAAATAGTTTAAGAGTAAGAGCCTTAATTTTTTTCGCAATGGCGGGTTTAATTTCTTTTGGTATGTTCGGCTGGAGCATTTTTCAGAGTGAGGATTTCAAAGTTGCTTATGGTCATCAATAGGGTCAGAGTCATTGATTCACTGACCCCATTGATTCAACGCCTTAACCGGCCGACGCTAACGATGGCTAAGCACATTGCCAAAAACAATAAGAACGGATAAAGCGCCTCTAAGATCTGTTCAGCAGTGTAAGTAGCAGCCCGCTGCATCAATATTGCTGTTATCAAGGCAAGGGTGCCAAAAACAACCGCCGCAAGTCCAGATAACCACTGAACCCACTGATGTAGCCGCACTATGTTAAAGCGTTGAAACCGGCGCAAGCCCCAACTGCTGTATTGCCAGTAGCTATACATCACTAACAAAAATGCACCAACAAGGTACCAGAGTGGCGTTGCCGGGGTTAATGGTGTCAGCTTGGTCGACACTGCTGTGGCAAATAACATCACCATTAAGATGCCAACACTGTAAAGTGCTGAAAATATAAATTGATGCATAGTTTTGTGTTTAAGTTCTTTGCCTGAGGCTGAAAATAACAAACCCGCTGGCGCGGGTTTGTTGGCTAAGCTTAGCGCTTTTCATCCGGAAAGGTGACATTCAGCTCCAGCACGGATAACTGATCGTCGCGCTGTTCTAACGTTACGGCAATATCTTCCGGCGAAATATCCACGTATTTGCGGATCACTTCTAAGATATCGCGCTCCAGCTGCGGCAGATAATCCGGGCTGTTACGCCGTCTGCGCTCGTGCGCGACGATGATTTGTAAGCGCTCTTTGGCCGTGTTGGCCGTGCTTTTCTTGGTTGAACGAAAATAATCCAGTAATGACATCCCTTATCCTCCGAAAATCCGTTTTAACAGGCCCTTTTTCTCCACTGTTAAAAAGCGGAACGGCACTTTTTCACCCAGTAAGCGCTCGACGGTATCCAGGTATGCCTGACCGGCATCACTTTCGCTATCAAGAATAACCGGCTGACCGGAGTTCGACGCATTAAGCACGGCTTGCGACTCCGGAATAACGCCCAACAGGTCAATCGACAGAATTTCTTTTACGTCTTCAACGCTGAGCATCTCGCCTTTTTCTACCCGCTCGGGGTTGTAGCGGGTTAACAGCAAGTGCTCTTTTATTGCATCCAGGCCTTGCTCGGCACGGCGTGACTTACTGGCTAACATGCCCAGAATGCGGTCTGAATCGCGTACGGATGACACTTCCGGATTGGTAACTACTACGGCTTCATCGGCAAAATACAGCGCCATCATGGCACCGGCTTCAATGCCGGCCGGCGAGTCACATAAAATAAAGTCGAAATCTTTTGCCAGCTCGTTCAGTACCTTTTCTACCCCGGCCTTGCTTAAGGCATCTTTATCGCGTGTTTGCGACGCCGGTAAAATAAACAGGTTGTCGGTGCGTTTATCTTTAATAAGCGTCTGTTTTAAATTGGCTTCGCCGTTAATTACATTAACGAAGTCGTACACTACGCGGCGCTCACAACCCATAATCAGGTCTAAATTACGCAGACCAATGTCAAAATCGATAATTACCGTTTTATGGCCTTTTAATGCCAGGCCGGTACCGATAGCTGCACTGGAAGTGGTTTTACCCACGCCGCCCTTTCCTGACGTTACAACTATGATTTTTGCCATAGTGAAATCCTTACCCTAATTCTGCTAATACCAGTTGATCGTCCTGTAATTTGATACAAGCCGATTTACCCCAAAATTCACCCTGCAGGCTTTCGCTAAGCCAATAGTTACCGGCAATAGACACCAGTTCGGCCTGCAAGTTGTAACAAAAAATACGTTTACTGCGATCGCCGGCTGCACCGGCAATGGCTTTGCCACGCAAGGTGCCGTAAATATGAATGTTGCCATCGGCGATCACTTCAGCACCGGCACCTACGGTACCTTTGACAATTAAGTCGGTGCCTTTGGCATACAGTTGCTGGCCGGAGCGCACGGTTTGCTCAACAATTTTTGCGTCCATCGACACGTTCACCGTTTCTGCGTTGCCGCTTGGCACCGCAGCGCTGGCTTTGGCGGCTGTTTTGCTGTCTTTACCCAATTGCAAAGCGGCTAAGCCGGCTTGCTGGGCGTGTTGCTTTAACTCTGCGCCGGCGCCACACACCCCAACCAATACCAGGTTTAACTCAGTAAACAGTTGTTTTATCGCAGTAAAGTCGGGTGTTTGCCGGCATTCGGCTACATTGAGCACTATAGGCGCCTGATAGAAAAAGGCCGGTGCCTGAGCCAGTTTCTGGCTTAAAGCACTGCGTAGGGCGTTAACGCTGAGATCGGCGCAGGAGAGTACCGATAAAGGAAATAAACTGCCTTTTAGTTCCAAAGTCTGATCTGACATAACTGTTCTGTGCGCACTTATAATTATCTGTCGCGGGCTTTGACCTATTGCTTGCCAGGCCGCGCTTTTATTTGCGTTGCCGCTTGTTTGCCGGTACGCAATACCTGGGCTTCATGTTATAGTTTAGACCTTCGTTAAGCAAGGTTGAGGCGTGGTTTTATTCGATGCTGTGTGCAGTTTACAGAAGTCCGAACAAGGACAGTACCTATCTTTATGTTGAACGGCGTGATGACTTCAGCAAGGTACCGGCAACCTTGCTAACCACCTTTGGTGTGCCGCAACTGGTTACTGTACTTAATTTAGCCGCGCGGGAACAATTGGCGCTGGCAGATATCGATAAGGTACGGCTGCTGTTGCAGCAGCAGGGCTATTACCTGCAGTTGCCACCGCCACCGCAGGATATGCTGGCACAGCATAAGGCGCAACATCAGCAATAAATTCATTTACCTAACGGGTCCTTATTATGATTAAATCTGTTATCTGTATTACCATCGCGGCTGTCTTCAGTGTCTCCGTTTTTGCCGCCGACAATAAGCCTGAATTCTCTGATTACGTTGCCACACTAAAGCAGGAAGCGCTGAGCAAAGGCTATAAGCCGGAGTTAATCGAACCGGTGTTTGCCTCGCTGACCTATCACGAGCGTATTGTCGCCGCCGATAAAAGCCAGCCCGAAGTAGTGGAAACCCTCAGTACTTACTTACCCAAACGGGTAAGTGAAACCCGCATCAGAATGGCACGTGAGCGTTATCAGCAGTATTTACCGCAGCTGGAAAAAATTGCCGCGCAATACGGTGTGCAAGCGCGCTTTATTGTTGCGCTGTGGGGGCTGGAGAGCAGTTTCGGTAACTTTATGGGCACCTATTCTGTGCCGTCTGCCCTGGTAACCCTTGCCTATGACGGCCGGCGCGAAAGCTTTTTTAAACAAGAATTTTACCAGGCACTGGATATTTTAGCCCAGGGCCATATCAGCCTGGAACAGATGAAAGGCTCGTGGGCCGGCGCTATGGGGCAAAGCCAGTTTATGCCCAGCTCTTTTATGGCCTATGCGCAGGACGGTGACGGCGATGGCAAAAAAGATATCTGGACCAATCAGGCCGATGTATTTGCCTCTATTGCCAATTATTTAAAACAGCAAGGCTGGGATAACAGTAAAACCTGGGGCCGGGAAGTAATACTGCCGGACAATTTTGACATAACACATGCTATTGCCCGCGGTAGTTTACAGCGTGGCGAATGGCTGCAGCGCTGGGCAGCGTCGGAGCGCAGCCTGGCCGATTGGCAGCAACTGGGCTTACAGCGGTTAAATAAAACCGCGCTGCCGGTGCGCGACATTACGGCTGCTTTAGTGCTGCCGGATGGTGAAGATGGCCGCGCCTTTTTAGCTTACGACAACTACAAAGTGCTGATGCATTGGAACCGGTCTTATTACTTTGTTACCAGTGTCGGCTACCTGGCCGATTTAATCGTAGCGGCGGAATAACAACATGACATATCAACATCTTACTGTTGCTGGAGAACCCATAGCGCTGCCGGTTGGCAAGGTGCTGTGCATCGGACAGAACTATCAGGATCATATTGCGGAGATGCAAAGCAAAACGGCACCGCAGGCGCTGTTTTTTATCAAGCCCTCGACCGCGCTGTGTCATTTTTCGCCGGGCTTCAGCTTGCCGCAGGGGCAGGGTGCGGTACACAACGAAACCGAACTGGCAGTGCTGATTGCCAAGCCGTTACGCCAGGCTGACTTTGCCAGTGTAAACGATGCTATCTGGGGTTACAGTTTAGCGCTGGATCTGACGCTTCGTGATGTACAGGCACAGCTAAAACAGCTGGGCCGGCCGTGGGAAATTGCCAAAGGCTTTGACGGTGCCTGTCCGGTGGCCGGCTTTGTCGACAAAGCGCTGCTGCAGCATCCGCAGCAGTTAGAGTTTCGTTTAACGGTTAATTCGCAGTTGCGCCAACAGGGCAATACCGCCAATATGATCCGTGGTATCAGCCAGTTGATCAGTGAAATGAGCCAGCATTTTACCCTGTTACCCGGGGATATCGTGCTTACCGGCACACCCGCCGGCGTGGGGCCGCTGCAAAGCGGGGATCAGTTGCAGTTACAACTGGCTGATGTTTTTACAGTAAACAGCAAGGTAAATTAAGCATGGCTTTAGCAGAACGCTATTGGGAAACCAAAACGCTTGATGAAATGAACACAGAAGAGTGGGAAGCCTTGTGTGATGGCTGCGCCAAATGCTGCCTGAACAAGTTTATTGATGATGACGAAGATGAAGGCCCAACGGCAGTGCTGCACCAGGATGAACAGGTGCATTACACCAATATTGCCTGTCGTTACTTAAACAGCCACAAGTGTGAATGCACCGAATATACACAGCGTACTGTGCTGGTGCCGGATTGCATTGCACTGACCAAACAAAACCTGAAAGACATTTTCTTTATGCCAACCAGTTGTGCTTACCGGCGTTTGCACGAAGGCCGCGGCTTGCCGCACTGGCATCCGCTGTTAAACGGCGGTAAAAAAAGTCTGATGCATAAAAAGCAAATGTCAGTACGCAATAAAACCATCTCGGAGCACCAGGTTAACCTGGACGATTTTGAAGATTTTATTGTGCGCTGGCCGCTGAACGACCTGGATTAACCCGCATCTTTATGAGAGCCTGATTTTGTCATTTTTTCAGTATTCACAGCAGCTGATGCAACATTTCAGCCCCACCACAGTGCAACTGATTATCACTGTATCAGTGGTTATTCTGTACTTTATTATCAGCCGGCGTATTGCTCCTGTGTTATACCGCTTTATTGCCGCCAGCCAGCTAAAAGCCGAGATGAACAAGCGGGCCCTGGTGGTGTTCCACATTATATTGGCACTGTTGTTGATAGTGGTACTGAGCATTGTCTGGGGCGTCGATATCCGCGGTTTACTGGTATTGGCCTCATCAATGATTGCGGTAGTGGGGGTGGCGTTATTTGCCGCCTGGAGCCTGCTTAGTAATATTACCGCGTTTTTTATTCTGCTGGGGCAAAAGGCCTTTGCCGAGGGCATGGAAGTGCGGGTAGTCGACGGCGGTAACTTTCTCGAAGGTCGTATTATTGAAATTAACTTGTTCAGCACGGTATTGCGCACTAAAGATAACGAGTTAGTGGTGTATCCGAACAACCTGCTTATTTCGCGCCCGGTGGTGGTATTTCCAAAGAAAAGCCGTAAAACGGTAAACCATACCGTGGTAGAAAAAGCCCGGCGCTGGCGCAGTAAGACCTTGATTGGTCAGAGAAGCGAGTGATTTTCCCGTGACAGTAAGCAAGCGCGCTGCTACATTCGGCCAAACGCGATGATAACAATAATAATTTGCCCCGATGCGCTTAAAACAGATCAAGCTGTCCGGCTTTAAGTCGTTTGTTGACAGCACCAGTGTGCCTTTTCCACAGCAAATGACCGCTGTGGTCGGGCCCAATGGCTGTGGTAAATCGAATGTAATTGATGCAGTGCGCTGGGTGCTGGGCGAAAGCTCGGCCAAAAACCTGCGCGGCGATGCCATGACCGACGTTATTTTTAACGGCTCGTCGCAGCGCAAGCCGGTATCACAAGCCTCGGTAGAGCTGGTGTTTGAGAACACTCAGGGCCGCCTGGCCGGTGGCATGGCAGATCGCAGTGAAATTTCCATTAAGCGTATTGTTACCCGTGATGCCCAATCTAATTATTTTCTTAACGGCAGTAAATGCCGCCGCCGTGACATCACCGACATCTTCTTAGGCACCGGGCTTGGGCCGCGCAGTTACGCCATTATTGAACAAGGCATGATTTCCAGGCTTATCGAATCCAGGCCACAGGAGCTACGGGTTTTTATTGAAGAAGCCGCCGGCATTTCCAAGTACAAAGAGCGGCGGCGCGAAACCGAAAACCGCATTAAGCATACGCGGGAAAACCTCGAGCGTTTAGCCGATGTGCGTGAAGAGCTGGGCAAAAATATTGATAAGTTAAAGCGCCAGGCCAGCGCCGCCCAGCGCTATAAAGAACTTAAAGCACAAGAGCGTAAGCTGAAAGCGGAACTGACCACCATTAAGTGGCTGCAATACAACAATAGCTTTACCGCGTTGGAGCAGCAACTGGCGCAGCAACAAACCGAACTGGATAAGTATCAGTCGCAGGAGTTGGGCGATCAGCGTGTGTTGTTGGAGTTAAAACAGCAAGCACAGGACGGCCGCCAGGCGTTGGAGAAAGTGCAGAGCAATTTTTATCAACTGGGCAGCAGTATCAGCCGGCTGGAACAGCAAATTTTGCATCAGCGCCAGCAACAACAAAGCCTCAGCGCTCAGCTACAACAAGCACAATACACCCTGGCGCAGGCACAGGAGTTTATTGCTACCGAGCAGGCGCAGCAGGCTGAACTGCAACTGCAACTGGCAGAAGATGAACCGCAACAGGCGCTGCTGGACGAGCAACTGGCCGAACTGACAGAGCAACTGCAGCAGTTGGAAGATGAGCAGCAGCAACAGCAGCAGGCCTTTAACCAGTGGCAACAGCAGCATTTTCGCCTGCAGCAGCAGCAACAACAACAACAGTTACAGCAGCAAAATCAGCTTCATCAGCTTACTCAGCTGCGCCAACAGGAAGAGCAACTGCAGCAGGAGTTAGCCGGGCTGGCACTGGCCCCGTTGCAGCAGCGTGTCGGCGTGCTTACTGCTGAACTGGACCAGGCTGCCGCACAGGTACAACAGGCTGGGGCACAGCACGAACAGGCACAGCAGGCAGTGCAGCAGCAAGAGCAGCTAAGCCGTACGCTGGATGCCGCGCAGTTGCAGGCAAAGTCTGAACTGCTGCTGTTGCAGCGCGAGCAACAACAACTGCAGCAACAGCAGCAACAACAGGACGGTGAGCAACAGCAATTATTGCAGCAGTTGCAGGTAAAACCCGGCTGGGCCACCTCTGTCGCGTTGGTGTTGGGCCAGTTGCAGCATGCCGCGGTGGCCGAGCAACTGCCGGCTGCGGCGCTGACTATGGTAAGCCGCAACACCGCTGCTGCAGCTAAAGGCAGCCTGGCAGAAGTGATTGTAAGCGGGGTTTATCCGGAGAGCTTCAACCAGATCAGTTGTGTGGCCGACGTTGATACTGCACAGCAGGCGCTGCCACAGCTGACGCCCGGCCAGAGTGTAATCACCGCATCGGGCTATTGGCTGGGCACTAACTGGTCATTGCAGGCCGGGGCTCAACAGCAGGACAATTATTTACTGCGCGAAGAGCGCTTAGTACAACTGACGCAGGAATTAACCACAGCTGAGCAGCATGTCGCAGAGCTGAGCGGGCAGTACGGCGCGCAGCAAAGCGCGTTGCAACAATCACAGCAACAGCAGCAACACGCTATGGCGCAACTGCAACAGGCTGAGCGCTCACAGCAGCAGCAGCTCACCGCGCAGTTACTGGCACAGCAAGAGCTGCAACAGGCGCAAAAGCTGGCGCAAAAGTTGGCGGCAGAACAGCAACAGTTGCAACTGAAACAAGCGCAACTGGAAGAAAGCACCGAACAACTGGCGATGGCGCTGGAGCAAAGTGCAGAGCAACTGTTGCAACACGAAGCTGCGCAACAGCAATTGCACAGCCAAAGTGGTAATCAGCAGCAGCAAGTGCAACAACTGCGCGCGCAGTTCGAGCAAAAACGGACGCAGCAACAACAGCTGCTGATGCAACAAAAAGTGGCCGAGCAACAACTCAGCACGCTGCAGCAAAGCCTGCAGCGCGCCCGCATGCAACAGCAGCAATTGCAGGAGCAAGCCGGGGCGCTGGAAGCCAAACTGCAACAGGATGATGAACCGGAATTGCTGCTGCACGAACAATTGCAGCAAGCCTTACTGGAGCGCGAAGAGGCTGAGCAGCAAATGATTGCACAGCAAGATCAGTTGGCGGCGGTAGAGCAGCAAATCCGTGAGCTTGAGCAAGGCCAACATGGTATTTTGCAGCTGTTAAACAAAAAGCGCGCTGAGTTGGCTGAATTGCGCCTTGATGCTGAAGGCTACCGCGTGCGCGCCAATAATATGCTGGAACTTTTGCGTGAACAGCAGGCCAATATGAAGGATGTGTTGGCCGAACTGGCACCGGACGCTGAAGAAGCCGTCTGGCAGCAGCAGCTGGATAAAACCGTGGACGCCGTCGGCCGTTTAGGCCCGATTAACCTGGCGGCCATCGAAGAATATGAGCAACAGGCAGAGCGTAAGCAGTATCTGGATGCCCAGAATGACGACTTAACCTCGGCGATGGACACGCTGGAAACGGCGATCCGCAAAATTGATAAAGAAACGCGGCAAAAGTTTAAAGAAACCTTTGAGCAGGTGAATGACGGCTTAAAAACACTGTTTCCCAAAGTGTTTGGCGGCGGCAGTGCCTATCTGGCACTAACCGAAGATGACTTGTTGGAAACCGGTGTAACTATCATGGCAAGGCCACCGGGCAAAAAAAACAGTACAATACATTTATTATCGGGTGGTGAAAAAGCCCTAACGGCTTTATCATTAGTGTTTTCGATTTTCCGGCTTAACCCGGCGCCATTTTGTATGTTAGATGAAGTAGATGCACCACTGGACGATGCTAACGTCGGCCGTTTTTGTAATTTGGTGCGGGAAATGTCGGAAACAGTGCAATTTATTTATATTAGCCACAATAAAATTGCCATGGAAATGGCGGCGCAGTTAATGGGCGTGACAATGCAGGAACCCGGCGTGTCACGTGTTGTAGCTGTCGATGTGGATGATGCTGTCAAGATGGCAGCAGCCTCTTAATTAAAGGTAACCTTATGGCTGACGAATTACGTTTAGTGTTTATTATTATCGGCGCTTTAGTGCTGGGTGCTTTGTTGCTGCACGGCTTGTGGACAGTACGGAAAAACTCCGGCCAGCCAAGACACCGCTATTACGATGAGCAACAGCCGGACAGCACAGAAAAAGCCGACGGGTTCGACGATTTTGGTGTAGGCCAGGTGCGGGTAGTGAAAAAAGGCACTGCAGCGGAGAAACCGTCAGCAGCTAAATCCGTAGCTAAAACTGAACCGCTAAAACGGCCTGAGCCGCAAAAAGCCGTAGCTGAAGTGCAAACCGAATTAGCCTTTGACGAGCCGAAAGAGCCGGAGCTGAACTTCAGTGCGCTGAGCGAAGATGAATTGCAGCAACCGGCGTTTGAAGCGCCGGCAGAGCAAGATGAGCCGGCCCCGGCAGCTGAAGAGCCGGCAGAAGTGCTGATTTTGTATGTGTTGTTGCCGGAAAGCAAAGACATGAAAGGGCCGGATTTACTCTCTGCGCTGTTAACCCTGGGCTTTAAATACGGCGAGATGGATATTTTCCACCGCCATCTGGACAGTGCCGGCTCCGGTGCAGTGTTATTCAGCCTGGCCAATATGTTTAACCCGGGCACCTTTGACCTGGAAAATATCGAAAAGCTCAGCACCCGCGGTGTCAGTTTGTTTATGACCTTACCCGGGCCAGGTGAGCCGCTGCAAAACTTTAACCTGATGCACAACGCGGCGAAGAAGCTGGCAGAAGAATTCGGTGGCCAGGTGTTAGACGGCCAGCGCAGTGTGCTCACAGTACAAACGGTGCGGCATTACGTGGATAAGATCCGCGAGTTTCAGCGCCAGCGCCTTATTCACGGCTAAAGCCGCTAACGGCGAAAATAACAGCAGCTAAAACGGCAGGCAGTAGTCCTGCCGTTTTTGTTATGGCAAACTCAGAGCTACATTTTTACAGGCACATTCAGGTTATGGAACAGGCAATTTTGCAGCAGGTACAGCAGCTGCGTCAGCAATTGGAAGACTACAGCTATCAGTACTATGTGCTGGATAACCCCTCGGTACCGGACGCCGAGTACGACCGCTTATACCGGCAGTTACAGCAGTTAGAAGCAGACTATCCGCAGTTGGTTACAGCAGACTCGCCCACCCAGCGGGTTGGCGCGGCACCGCTGGCCAAATTTGGTCAGGTCAGCCACAGCATTGCCATGTTATCGCTGGACAACGCCTTTGGCGCGGATGAATTCAACGCCTTTTGCAAACGTATGGCCGACAAACTCGATAGCAGTGCGGAGTTCAGCTTTTGCTGCGAGCCGAAACTGGATGGCCTGGCAGTAAGTATCCGCTATGAAAACGGCGTGCTGGTGCAGGCAGCAACCCGCGGCGACGGCTATACCGGTGAGGATATTACATCTAACGTAAAAACGATCCGCGCCGTGCCGTTAAAACTAAAAGGCCAGGCTATACCGGCGGTGCTGGAAGTGCGCGGCGAGGTGTTTATGCCGTTGGCCGGTTTTAACCAGATGAACGACAAGGCCCGTGCTGCCGGCGACAAAGTGTTTGCCAACCCGCGTAACGCTGCCGCCGGCAGTTTACGCCAGCTGGACCCGAAAATCACCGCGCAGCGGCCACTGATGTTTTATGCCTATGCCGTGGGCGCGGTGGAAGACCCGGCGCAACTGCTCGACAGCCGCAGCCATTATCAGCGCTTAATGCAGCTAAAAGACTGGGGGCTGCCGGTGTGTCCGGAAATCCGCCTGGTAACCGGTGCCGATGCAGCGCTGGCGTACTATCAGGATATTATGCAGCGCCGTGCCGCGCTGGCGTATGAAATTGATGGCGTGGTGATCAAAGTGTCGGATCTGGCACAGCAGCAGGCGCTGGGGTTTGTCGCCCGGGCACCGCGCTGGGCTATAGCCTTTAAGTTTCCGGCTCAGGAAATGCTGACCAGCTTGTTAGATGTCGAATTTCAGGTTGGCCGTACCGGTGCCATTACGCCGGTTGCCAGGTTAGAGCCGGTGCTGGTGGGGGGCGTTACCGTCAGCAATGCCACTTTACACAATCAGGATGAGATCGACCGCTTAGCGGTAAAAATCGGCGACAGGGTCATAGTGCGCCGTGCCGGTGATGTGATCCCGCAAATTGTTTCGGTAGTGACAGAGCAGCGGCCTGATACGGCGCGCGATATCGTGTTTCCGTTAAGTTGCCCGGTATGTGGCTCGGCAGTAGAGCGGGTTAGTGGTGAAGCCGTAGCGCGTTGCAGCGGTGGTTTGTTCTGCGCGGCGCAGTTAAAAGAGTCGATAAAACATTTTGTCTCGCGCAAAGCCATCGATATAGAGGGCCTGGGCGATAAATTGGTGGAACAGTTAGTTGAGCAGCAGTTGGTGAAAACCCCGGCCGATATCTATAGCCTGGATATGGCGGCGCTGGTGGGTTTGGAGCGGATGGCGGAGAAATCCGCACTTAAGCTGTTAGCGGCGATTGAACAGTCAAAACACACCACCTTAGCGCGTTTTATTTATGCCTTGGGTATTCGTGAGGTAGGGGAGGCGACGGCGCTGAATTTGGCCAATCATTTTGCGGAGTTGCCGAATATACAACAAGCCACAGTGGAACAACTGCTGCAGGTCAGCGATGTGGGCACTGTAGTGGCGGAGCATGTAAACAGCTTTTTTGCCGAGCCGCATAACCAGGAAGTAATAGCCGCTCTGCTGGCGGCAGGGATCAGTTGGCCGCTAATAGAGCAACAAGCGCAAACCGAGCAACCGCTGGCCGGGCAAACAATAGTACTTACCGGCACGCTGATCAGCATGGGCCGTGACGATGCTAAGGCTAAACTGCAACGCCTTGGTGCCAAGGTGTCCGGCTCGGTATCGGCGAAAACCCACGCCGTTATTGCCGGTGATAATGCCGGCTCTAAACTGGCCAAAGCGAACGAGTTAAATGTGGCAGTGTGGACAGAGCAGCAGATGTTAGATGTATTTACGCAGTACGGGGTGAATTAAGATGCCGGATGTTATTTATCAGTTGCTGCTGGATTGGGGCAGTTTTTTCCGGCCTTATGTGCGCGATATTGCGCTGGCGATGGTGGCAACCTGTCTGGTGGTGTTCGGCGATGATGTAAACCGCTTTGTGCGTCGGCAAATCGCCTCACTGCACTTTGTCTGGCGTACCGGTATTTTTATTCTGCTGTGTGCTTTTGGCTATGGCGCGCTAACAATATTGTTAACGCCGCTGGTGGCCGGCCAGCTGGGCAAGTTAACTAATCTGTGGTTGCCCTGGGTGTGTTTAGCCATTTTTATCGCGCTTGGCAGCCTGGCGCAGCGTAAACGCCAGCTATGAGCCGCGCGCCGCTGTGGCCGGTACTGGATGACTATGGCTTACACAAGGTGCCGCTGCGCTTTTACTGGCTGTTGTTGCTGCTATTGCGGCCTTATATCTGTTGGGTATTGGTGCTGACATTGCCGCAGGCTCAGCGCGATATGTTGGCACTGTTTTACCCGCAACAAGCCGATTTTATCCTCGCCTGTCTGGTGGCTGCGCCGTTGTTGTTGCTTATTGCAGCGCTTAGCCAACGTAAACCCAAAGGCCACCGCGGTTGGTGGCATATCTGGCGTTTTGGCCGCGGTATATTATTGCTGGTGGCTTTAGCTGATTTGGTGCTGACTATTGTGGATTTACCGGCGCTGGTAATGTTGGATGCACCCTGGCGTATTGCCGCCCCGGTATTGTTACTGGCCGGGGTGTGCTGGCTGTTGCGCTCGCGGACACTGCGTGCGGTATTTGCCGAATGGCCGGACGCGGCTAACGCCAACAGCACTAAGCCTTAAGCCAGCTTGCTCAGGTACTTTTGCTTTAATTGCAAATAACGCTGCTGTTGCTCCGGCCTGAGGTTGGTGTTTTCAATCAGTTGATGGCATTGCTGCAGTAGCTGTTCGCGTTGCTGTGGCGGGCACAGTGGCCTTGGCGATGTCAGCAGGGTTTGCCATAAATTCAGCGCGATGCCGGCGTTTTTCGGCATCACCTGCCATGCCAGCGCAAAAGCCGAAAAAGCCTCCTGCCAGTTACCGTGCTGATACAAATGCACGGCATTATTATTCAGCTCGCGCGGACCATGTGCCATAGCCGCACGCTCGCGTTGCTCTTGTTGTAAGTAGGCGCTTAATACCGGCTCCGGTTGCTGCCGGCGGCAATGCTCAGTTATTTGTTTAAACAGCGCCCGTGAGGCGTCGCTTAAACCCACTTCATGTAAGGCCTTGGCTTTATCCAGCGCATCTTCCAGTGAATCTATATCGCTCTGTGTGGTTAAATCCGCCAGCAGCAACCGTGCTTTTTCCCTATGGTCCTGCAAATACAGCAGCCTGGCTTGCAGCACTTGCTGCGCTGCAGTCAGCTTCTGTTCGGCAAACTGGCGTTGTACGGTATTAATGGATAAGGTAGCCTGGCGGTTCAGCCGCGCCTGTTGCTCGCTGTCGTCGGTGCTCAGGGCAAAGTCTATGCTGGCACGGGCCAGGTTCAGATACAGATCCGCTTGCTCGTGCATCGAGTTGCGGGCGTATTTCACCATATCGCGGGCGGCACGGTACTGCAGCTCGTAGTCATGGTTCAACCTGGATAATTGCAATAATTTTTGTTGGCGTAATAAATTACGCGGCGCTATATCGGCGGCAGCCAAAATATGTTGCTGCGCCTGCTGATAGCGTTGTTGCTGAAACTCCAGCTCGGCCAGGCAGTCCAGCGCAAACAGCCGTGTTTCGCTGCGCGCCAGCATCTGTTCCAGCTCAGCAAAGGCTTGTTGTTCCTGGTTATCGTGCAGTAAACAGCGCACACGGCCGATGCGGGCCCAACTAAACGGCTGAATACGCAACATCGCATCAAAGAAGGTGGCTGCGTCTGCAAAAGCTTGTTGCTCCAGCAAAATGTCGCCTTTAAGTTTAAGCAATAGCGGAAAGTACTTATGCAACTCGGCTTGTGCCAGTTGTTGGTCTACTGCCGACAGCGCGCGGCCATACAGCTTTTGCTGCAGTAAGTCATACACCGGTCGCAACTGTTGTTTACGGCGGAACACCCGCTCAATACGCATTTGTAAATCGCGGATGACAAAAGGTTTGGCTAAAAACTCATCCGGCTGTAATTCCAGTACACTGTGCACCAGCGCGGGGTCGGTTTCTGCGCTGATAAAAATCATGCCGCAATTCAGCTGCTGTAAGCCACTGACTTTAAGCTCTTCAAATAATTGATAACCGTCTTTGCCTTTGGGCAGGTTATAAGCACAGATAATTAAGTCATAGCTGTTTTGTTTACATAAGCTCAGCGCCGTCTGGGCGCGGTCAGCATAGCTGATATTCTGGTAGCCCAATTGCTCCAGCGCATAACGCAGATAGCTTTGGCTTAAACTTTGATCGTCAATAATCAGAATGCGCTCGTCGCGCTTGACGGTATTATCCATGGCTGGTCAAAAAGCTGTCAAAAGTAAAATTAGCGTTACTATAGCAATAATTTTTCGCAGAAAAACCAAAAGCCGCAGAAATTGCGTTGATGTAACTGCTATTCGCAGCTGAATGACTTAAACAGGGATTTTTAGTAAAGGTAAACTGGTGCTTTGCTATGGTTTGTATCAGGAGGTGGTGGATTGTACTGTGTTCGGGGCAGTGGCAACCGTGTCTTAATAAAGAGAGGGCGGTGCTTTGCTATGGTTTGTATCAGGAAGTGGTGGATTGTACTGGGTTCGAACCAGTGACCCCCGCCTTGTAAGGGCGGTGCTCTCCCAGCTGAGCTAACAATCCACGCTGTTTGATGGCGCTCATTATAGGGAGCATGAAAAAGCTGTCAACATTATTTTGGTAATAGCGGTTTGTCTGCTGCAAAAGTAAACATTCTGCCGTGCTTTAACGCAAAACAGTTGCGGCGGCGCTACCTTAGCGGGTGCATCCGGCGCCCCGCATTGTTACAATAGCCGCCATTATTGCACTGTGATGGATAAACTATGTCTCTTGTTACCCGTTTTGCGCCAAGCCCAACCGGATATTTACACGTTGGTGGTGCCCGTACTGCCTTGTTCAGCTGGTTATATGCCAAAAAGAAGGGCGGAAAATTTATTCTGCGGATTGAAGATACCGACTTAGAGCGGTCTACCCAGGCATCGGTTGATGCCATTTTAGAGGGCATGAGCTGGCTGGGGCTGGACTACGACGAAGGCCCGTATTACCAAACAAAACGCTTTGATTTATACAAAGAAGTTGTAGCGCAGCTGGTGGCTGACGGTAAAGCCTATAAGTGTTTTTGCAGCATAGAAGAAGTTGATGCCATGCGCGAAGCGCAAACCGCAGCCGGTGAGAAACCGCGTTACAACGGTATGTGGCGTGACCGCACTGATCATCCGGCAGATAAACCCTTCGTGATCCGCTTTAAAAACCCGCAAAGCGGCACTGTGGTCATTGACGATTTAATTAAAGGCCGCATTGAAATTGCCAACAGCGAGCTGGACGATTTAATTATTGCCCGCAGCGACGGCACACCCACTTATAACCTTACCGTGGTGGTGGACGACTGGAAAATGGGCATTACCCACGTGATCCGCGGCGATGACCATGTAAACAATACGCCAAGACAGATGAATATTCTGGCGGCGCTGGGCGCGGATATTCCGAAATATGCCCATGTACCGATGATCCTGGGCGATGATGGCAAACGCTTATCCAAGCGTCACGGTGCTGTGGGTGTGATGCAATACCGCGACAACGGCTTTTTACCCGAAGCCTTACTGAACTATTTAGTGCGCTTGGGCTGGTCACATGGCGACCAGGAAATTTTCAGCAAAGACGAGTTAATTCAGCTGTTTGACCTGGATAGCTGTAACCGTGCACCGTCGGCATTTAATACTGACAAGCTGATTTGGTTAAACCAGCACTATATGAAAACCCTGCCGCCAGAGCAGGTGGCGGCGCAACTGCAATGGCATATTGCAGAGCAAAAACTGGATATCAGTAACGGCCCCGCGTTAACTGAGCTGGTAAAAGCCCAGGCCGAACGGGTAAAAACGCTTAAAGAAATGGTTGAAGTAAGTCGCTACTTTTATGAAGACTTCAGCCAATTTGACGCCGATGCCGCAAAAAAACATTTACGCCCGGTGGCGCTGGAACCTTTGCAGGCCGTTGCAGCCAAACTGGAAGCATTAACTGACTGGTCAGTAACGGCCATTCATGATGCGATAAACGCTACGGCAGAGCAGCTGGGGGTTGGCATGGGCAAAATTGGCATGCCACTGCGGGTAGCGGTAACCGGTGGCGGCAATTCACCGGCATTGGATCTAACCTTAAGTTTAATTGGCAAAGCCCGTAGCCTGGCGCGGTTGCATTTGGCGATCAGTTTTGTGCAACAACGTGCAAACGACAGCGAGTAAGGCTGCTACTTTCGGTCAATCCACCAAATACTCAGTCCGCTGATGCCGGACTGAGTAACATAGCTTGCTACAATGTTACTGCAGTTCAGGGAATGAATA
Source organism: Rheinheimera sp. (assembly GCF_030690345.1). Classification (GTDB taxonomy): domain Bacteria; phylum Pseudomonadota; class Gammaproteobacteria; order Enterobacterales; family Alteromonadaceae; genus Alishewanella. The sequence goes on along the minus strand of NZ_JAUYGV010000001.1, from coordinate 696,271 downwards.
ATAACAACCGGGAAGACATAACTCATGGGTGAAACAACAACAACGGAGTAATACAGCAAGATAATGCATTTTTTCTCACGCGGTGTCAGCCTTGCGCTGATGCTTTGCCTGTATGGGGTACAGGCAGCAGAGACTGATAACTTGCCGGTCAGCGAAGAGCCACTGCAGCCTATAGGTTTTTTTGGCACGGTAACCGGCGATGTTGAGCTGGGGTTTTTGCTTACATCCGGTAATACCGACTCTTTTGCTATCCGCGCCAACAGCGAATTAGTACATGATTTGCAGCACTTTCGTAATCGCTACCAATTACAAAGCCTGGTGCAAAAGAATAACGTCATTGATACTGAAAGCGGTGCATCACGTCAGGTTACTACGGCCAGCCGTTATGGCTTTACCGGCCAGAGTAACTACAAGTTAGTCTCCGGTAATGAATCTATCTTCGGCCGTGGCGCTTTTTTGCATGATAAATTCGGCGCCTTTCGCGAACAAGCCTCGTTAGCGGTGGGTTACGGTAACCGGCTGTACGAACAACTGACAGATTATGTTGATTTGGAAACCGGGCCGGGTTTTGCCCATCAGCAATCGGCGGCAGGCGAAAACAGAAGTGGTGCTATTTGGTTTTTGGCAGCGAATATGAACTATGCCTTGTATGACACCAGCAGCTTTCGGCAAACGCTGGAGGGGGCGGTATCGCTGGATGGTGAAAACACCACCTTGCTTAGCCGCAGCAGTATTACCGCTACCATAGCCGACAAGTTATCTATGCGGTTAAACTTTATCGTGAAGTATAACTCCAGGCCTGAGGGCACACTGCGCAGCACCGATACCGAAACTTCAGCCTCACTGGTATATACCTTCTGACAGTAAAAAGCCGGTATAAGTTACCGGCTTTTTTATCATCACACCGCTCTGGCGGATGCTTACGAATGCAGTACCCGGGCCCGTAAGGTGGCCGGTATCGCCCGCAGTTCATTTAACGCCTGCTCGACATCGTCAGAATCAATGTCAATAACCACATAACCAATATCGGCATTGGTTTGCAGGTATTGGCCGGCAATATTGATATTGTGTTTGGCAAAGGCTTCGTTGATTTTAGTCAGCACGCCCGGCTGGTTTTTATGGATATGCAGCAGGCGCGAGCGGCCTTTGTGTTCCGGCAGTGACACTTCAGGGAAGTTTACCGCCGACAGGGTAGAGCCGTTGTCGCTGTATTTCACCAGCTTGCCGGCCACTTCAAAGCCGATATTTTCCTGCGCTTCCTGGGTAGAGCCGCCAATGTGCGGGGTTAAGATCACATTATCAAACGCACGCAGTGGCGAGATAAATTCTTCATCGTTGCCTTTGGGTTCTGTCGGGAACACATCAATAGCGGCACCGGCCAGCTTTTTGCTGCGCAGCGCCTCAGTTAAGGCATCAATATCTACCACGGTGCCGCGCGAGGCATTAATTAAAATGCTGCCGGGCTTCATCAGTTCCAGCTCGGCTTCACCAATCATGTTTTTGGTTTGCGGCGTTTCCGGCACATGCAAGGTGATCACGTCAGAGGTTTTCAGCAAGGTACCAAAGTTAACCTGGCTGGCATTGCCCAGCACCAGCTTGTCTTCGATATCGTAAAACTGCACCCGCATACCGATATTCTCCGCCATAATACTCAGCTGAGTACCGATATGGCCATAACCGATAATACCCAGGGTTTTACCGCGGGCTTCAAAGGAGTTATTGGCGGTTTTTTGCCACTCACCGCGATGGGCAGCAGCAGAGCGCTGCGGAATACCGCGTAGCAGCATAATAATTTCGCCCAGTACCAGCTCGGCTACCGAACGGGTATTGGAAAACGGTGCATTAAATACCGGGATAGCGCGTTTTAACGCTGCGGTTAAATCGACCTGGTTGGTACCAATACAAAAGCAGCCGATAGCAACCAGTTTGCCGGCGGCATCCAGTACTTTTTCCGTCAGTTGGGTGCGCGAGCGGATACCGATAAAATGCGCATCTTTAATGCGCTCAATCAGCTCGTCTTCCGGTAACGAGGTTTTTAAATATTCGATATTGCTGTAGCCCTGATTTTTAAAGCTTTGCACCGCACTTTGGTGTAAGCCTTCGAGCAGCAATATTTTTATTTTGTCTTTGGCCAGTGAAAATTTTTCCATGTCACTTCTCTTCATTAAATTTAAAATAAAATCAGTTAGTTATTCTTGTTATAGTTTTTCGTGGCCCAAGGCTGCAATATCAGCGGATAACCTGTGTACCGGTAGCGCTGCCTACCAATACCATATCGGCCGCACGCATTGCGAAGATGCCATTGGTTACTACGCCGACAATATTATTAATCTGTTGCTCAAGCTCGATTGGTTCGCTGATGGCTAAATCGTGTACGTCGAGGATCACATTACCGTTATCGGTAGTGACACCGTCGCGCAACACCGGCCGGCCGCCCAACTTTGTCAGTTCACGCGCCACATAGCCGGCGGCCATTGGGATCACTTCGACCGGCAGCGGAAATTTACCTAATACTGCAACCTGTTTGCTCTGATCAACAATGCAAATAAAGCTATCGGCTACCGCTGCAACAATTTTTTCGCGGGTAAGGGCGGCACCACCGCCTTTAATCATATGTTTTTGCGCGTTAATTTCATCGGCGCCGTCTACGTAAACACTAAAGCTGTCGATACTGTTTAAATCCAGCACCTCGATACCCAGGGCTTTGAGCTTTTCGGTAGATTGTACCGAGCTGGACACGGCCCCTTTAATATCATGCTTAATGCTGGCCAGGGCATCGATAAAATGATTTACCGTAGAGCCGGTACCCACGCCAACCACGGTATTGCGCGGAATAAACTCCAATGCAGCCCAGGCCGCGTTTTTCTTCATTTCATCTTGTGTCATCAGCTGATCCAAATTCGTTTAGCCATACAGATGGATATTATATCGAAAGGGCCTGCTGACAAAAGGGTAAAAGCAGAAAAACGCCAAAACAGTTTTATTACTCGAAAGATGATGGTTCGAATGAGGAGGCCAGAAACGCGATCTGGTCGTCACAGAGTGTCTGAGCCCTGCCGCAGGCAGTAGGGCGAGTTGCTGTGACGAGCCAGAGCGGGTATTGTGGCCGGATTCAGCCACACAACCAATGCTTCCGCAGCGTAATAATCTGCTTTCGCGGGTTACGCCGTAAACGCTCAGCGAAAATCAAAGTATTTACCCGGCGTAATAATCTGCTGCAGCGGAATATCCCAAGCCTCACCCGGCACGGCATCTACCTGCTGGCAGTTATGCGCCAGGCCGATAACCTGACACTCGCTGCCCGGCGGCAGTTGCGACAAAGTGCGATCATAAAAACCGCCGCCCATACCCAGGCGGTTACCGGCGGCATCAAAGGCAACCAGGGGCGTAAAAATCATATCCAGCTGCTGCACTGGTAGCAGCCGGTGGCAAGCGGCGAAGGGTTCGGGGATGCCGAATTTGTTCGGGTACAGCAGAGTATCTTTGTCGTAGCGCACAAACAGCAAATAACCGGCAGCAAACGGGTGTAGCACCGGCAAATACACGCTTTTGCCCAGTTGCCACAGCGCCTGGATCAACGGATAAGTATCCGCTTCGCCGTCATTGGCCAGATATAGCGCAAAGTGTTGTTGCTGTGTTAGCCCGGGTAATGCCAGCGCGTGTTGTAGTAAATCCTGCGCGGCTTGTTGCTGTTGCTGAGGGCTAAGCTGCTGCCGTTGGCGGCGGATAAAGGTTCTGAGCTGTTGGCGCTGTGTGCTGGTATCGGCCAAGGTAGATATCTGTGTTGCTGTGGACATGGTACTGAGTATGCCTGAACGGCGGCAGAAAAAAAGGGGTTCTCCAAATTGCCGTGTCTGGTGTTAGCCCTTGAACCATAGGTTCAAGGCGGGAGTCAATTGGCCACCTCAGGCTTCCCGGTACGGGCCGGGCTTGCACACTGGCGGCGCAGAAGAATCCCTGGGTAAAAACAATTATCGGCTCAGGGACATCCACCTGATCACCAACAATCCAGAGAACAGGCCTGAGTATAACACCGCAGTTTACGATGGATAAGGTTATTCATCGCAGTTTTACGTCTGCTGGTGTTAGTTGCATGGTTTTACAGCAACTTTTGTTTACACACTGCGCTGTTGTTATTTCTGCGGCCGGAAAGTTGGCGCTTTTTCGCTGTGGTGGTAGCATAAAGGCAGTTAATCACAGCACGAATAGTTATATGAGCAGCCTTTCTTTACTAAGCTACGATGAATGGACTTACAAGCTGGACCAGGGCTATGTTATGGCCTCGGCCGCAGAAGTGCATGGTTTAATTGCCGGCCTGCTCAGCGCCGGAGTCGATCCGGAGCCGCAGCAGTTAATGCCGGTGCTGCACGACTTTCTTAACGACGGCCAGGCGCTGCCGGTCGAAGTAAAACAACATGTGATCAGCCTGATAGAAAACAGTGCCAAACAATTAGCGCAAAACGATTTTAGTTTCAGCATGTTACTGCCAAGTGACGACGACAGCCTGCCGGAGCGGTTAGATGCCATGGTGGAGTGGACCCAGGCGTTTTTAGTCGGTTTTGCGGTGCAGCAAACTGATTTATCGCTGGTATCAGATGATGTACGCGAAGCGCTGGATCAGTTAACCGAAGTAACCAAAATCGATATTCACACTACCGATGACGGCAGCAGCGAAGAGAACGAAGAAGCCTACTATCTGGTGCTGGAGCATATCCGCATTATGGTACTGGCCTGTTATACCGAAGTGGGGCAAAAGTTCGGTGTGAAGCCGGTAAGCAATAAGACATTGCATTAGATGAGTACAGCAACCCCGCAGCAGTTCGATATTGTTATTGCCGGTGGTGGTATGGCCGGCAGTACCCTGGCGGTGGCGTTGTTGCAGGCCAACCCGGCGCTGAAGCTGGCCATTATTGAGCAGCAGGCAGAACAAATCAGCAGTACCAGCTTTGACAGCCGCAGCATAGCATTGGCTGCCGCCAGCGTTGAGCTGTTAGCAAAATGGGGCTTGTGGGCTGAACTGGCCGGCAAAGCCTGTGCTATTAAGCATATTCAGGTGTCGGATCGCGGCCATTTTGGCAAAACGCAGTTAAGCGCCGCGGAATATCAGCAACAGGCGCTGGGATATGTACTGGAAGTAGAACCGTTTGGCGCGGTGTTGTCCGGCAAACTGGCGCAATATAAACAGTTACAACGCTTTGCCCCCAATACCATCAGCGGCATCACCACCACGCAGCAGCACCAGCACCTGACCTTAAATGACGGCACAACATTGCAGACTAGATTACTGGTTATTGCTGAAGGTGGCTTATCCCCCAGCCGTGCGCTGGCAGGTTTTACGGTGCAGGAGCGTCGTTATCAGCAATATGCGGTTATTGCCAACCTGGCACTGGCGCAGGGCCATCAGCATACTGCGTTTGAGCGTTTTACCGAACATGGCCCCATCGCATTGTTGCCGCTTAACGCGCAGCGTTATTCGCTGGTATATACCGTAGAAGAGGCGGCAGTAAACCGGATTATGCAGTTGGACGATGCCGCCTTTGTTGAGCATATACAGCAGGCTTTTGGTTATCGCGCCGGTATTTTTACCGCAGTGGGGCGCCGGGCTTGTTACCCGCTTAGCCTTCGTGTAAGCGGCGATATAGTGCGCCATCGTACGGCATTGCTCGGCAACAGCCTGCACAATGTGCACCCTATAGCCGGCCAGGGCTTTAACCTGGCGCTGCGCGATATTGCTGAGTTAGTGCGTCAGCTAAGCGCTGCGCCGGAGGATATTGGCGGCTATGCCATGCTGCGCGCATACCAGCAGGCACGCCAGCAAGATATCAACACCGTAACCACTGCCACCGATGCGCTGGTGCGTATTTTCTCTAACCGCTCGCGCTTAATGGCGTTGGCGCGTAACGGTGGCTTGCTGGCGATGACATTATGTGATGAATTAAAACGCCCGTTGGCCGAACAGGCGATGGGGCTGCGGAGCTAGAATGCAAAATGTCGATATCACTATTGTTGGTGCCGGTAGTGCCGGGTTAACCCTGGCATTGTTGCTGGCGCCACTGGGCCTGCAGATTGTAGTGCTGGAGCAGGGCAGTGCGCCGCACAGCAGCAATATTAACCATCAACGTGTCAGTGCGCTTAACCCGGCATCAATGCGCCTGCTAAGCCATACCGGTGCCTGGCCGGCTATTGCCGCCACAGCACAAAGCTATAACCGCATGCAGGTGTGGGATGCCGACAGCTTTGCCAATATTGAATTTGACGCCGCCACAGAGCGCTTGCCACAACTGGGCTGGATTTGCGATAACGAGCAAATCCGTGTTGCCTTGCATCAGCAATTGCAGCAGCACACTAATGTGCGCTTAGAGTTTAACTGCAGCATCAACAGCCTGGTGCAAAGTGAGCGCGATGTGTTAATTAACATTAACCAACAGCAACTACTGCTAAGCCGCTTACTGGTAGGCGCCGATGGCGTAAATTCGCTGGTACGCAGCAGCATGCAACTGCCGCTGGCACATTGGGATTACGAGCAGCAGGCCATAGTCGCCACTATTACTACACAGTTGCCGCATCAGAACACCGCACGCCAGGTGTTTTTACCCACCGGGCCGCTGGCGCTGTTGCCGCTGCCGGATCCACAGCAGTGCTCTATTGTCTGGAGCTGTAACCCCGAACGTGCCGCACAGTTGCTTGCTATGCCGGCGCAGCAGTTTAACCAGGCGCTTAGTGCCGCCGGCAACAGTGTGCTGGGTGTGTTGCAACTGCAGACAAAACCCAAAGCCTTTGGCCTGAAAATGCGCTACGCCGGCAGTTGGCTGCGCGGCCGGGTGGTGTTGGTCGCCGATGCGGCGCACAGCATACATCCGCTGGCCGGCCAGGGCATGAATTTAGGCCTGATGGATGTTGCAGCATTAGCAGAACTAATAAGTGAAGCGGTAGCGGCAAATAAAGATTTTAGCGAAACCCGGCTGCTGCGGCGTTACGAGCGCTGGCGCAAGGCCGAGGCGCAAACCCTGATCGTGGCAATGGAAGCTTTTAAGCGTGGTTTCAGTAATAAGCAGCCACTGCTCAAGCTGGTAAGAGCTGTCGGTATGAGCGGCGTAAACCAATTGCCTTGGTTAAAAAGCAAGATCATCGCTGCAGCCCTTGGTAACAGTGGCGACTTACCAAAACTGGCACAGCCGGCGGCAAAAACGGCCCGTACGGCCTGAGTTAGTTTTTTTAGTAATTACCGCTGTCGCATTACAAAAACTAATTAATCGGGGGCTGTTTGCCGGCGCTGCCTTGCGCTATAATCCGGCTGCCTTTTTTATCCGCTGTGCTGCATAAGTTGTCATAAAACTGTGCGGTAGCGCTGAATTTCCGGCGCCTTGCGGGCCTTACAATAAGCAGGAAATAGCAATGGCCAATCAAACTGCGTTACATGGCAAACACCTCGAAGCCGGTGCCAAAATGGTCGACTTCTTCGGCTGGGACATGCCCATCAATTACGGCTCACAAATTGAAGAACACCACGCGGTACGCCGCGATGCCGGGATGTTCGACGTCTCTCATATGACTATCGTTGACTTAAAAGGCGCCAATACCCGCGCCTTTTTGCGTTATTTACTGGCCAATGACGTGGCTAAATTAACTGTCCCCGGTAAGGCGCTGTACAGCGGTATGTTAAATGCAACCGGCGGCGTAATTGACGATTTAATTGTGTATTTCCTGCAGGAAGACTTCTTCCGCCTGGTGGTTAACTCGGCCACCCGTGAAAAAGACTTAGCTCACATCAACAGCGAAGCCAAAGCCTTTGACGTAACAGTAACTGAACGCCCTGAGTTCGCCATGATTGCCGTGCAGGGCCCGAATGCTAAAGCCAAAGTTGCGACCTTATTAAACGCTGAGCAACAAGCTGCAGTAGCGGGCATGAAGCCATTTTTTGGTGTGCAGGCCGGCGAGTTATTTATTGCCACTACCGGTTACACCGGTGAAGACGGTTACGAGATTGCGCTGCCAAACGAGCAGGCTGCTGATTTTTGGCAAAAACTGCTGGATGCCGGCGTAGCCCCGGCCGGTTTAGGTGCGCGTGATACTTTGCGTTTAGAAGCCGGCATGAACTTATACGGCCAGGATATGGACGAAAGCGTATCGCCATTGGCGGCCAATATGGGCTGGACCATTGCCTGGGCCCCGGAAGAGCGTAACTTTATCGGCCGTAAAGCTATTGAGCAACATAAAGCCGAAGGCACCTTTAAACTGGTGGGCTTGGTAATGGAGCAAAAAGGCGTACTGCGCCATGGCCAGCGCGTAGTGGTTGAGGGCGGCGAGGGTGAAATTACCTCCGGTACTTTCTCGCCAACCCTGGGTTACAGTATTGCGATGGCGCGGGTACCGGCCACGGTGGGCGATGTAGCCGAAGTAGATATTCGCGGTAAGATGGTGCCGGTTAAAGTGGTTAAACCTGCTTTCGTGCGCATGGGTAAGAAAGTCATCTAAACTGTGACAGTAATTAAAAACTATATTAATTAAAAGACACCAGCTAAGGATTAAACAATGAGCTCAATTCCTAACACATTGAAATACGCCAGCAGCCACGAGTGGGCACGCGATGAAGGTAACGGTATCTACACTGTAGGTATTACCGAACACGCTCAGGGCCTGCTGGGTGATATGGTGTTTGTTGAACTGCCGGACGTAGGCGATGCTGTAACCCAGGGCGATGACTGCGCAGTAGCCGAGTCTGTAAAAGCTGCTTCTGATATTTATGCGCCGCTGTCGGGCGAGATTGTTGAAGTTAACGAAGCGCTGGCCGACTCGCCGGAGCTGGTAAACAGCAGCCCGTACGAAGATGGCTGGATGTTTAAAATTAAGCTGTCGGACACTGCTGAACTGTCAGCACTGTTAGACGCTGCCGGCTACAAAAACTCTATCGACGAGTAAGCCAACTTAGCAAATCCATTTAAGCCCCGTGCACGTACAAATTACCTGTATAAGCCACGGGGCTTAACTTTAGTAGCAACGAAACCTTACCAGGACATTCAAGGCATGACCAACTCCGCTGTGAAAACCCTGTCGCAACTTGCGAACCACGACGAATTTATTCAGCGCCATATTGGCCCGGACGCGGCAGAAACCGCTGCCATGCTAAGTGAGCTGGGTGTAGACAGCATTGAAGCGCTGATTGCCCAAACGGTACCGGCGGATATCCGCCTGACGACGCCACTGGCCACCGGCCCGGCCCGCACCGAAGCCGATGCGTTAGCTGTGTTAAAGCAAGCTGCGGCAAAGAACAAAATGTTCAAATCTTACATTGGTATGGGCTATCACCCGACGTTAACGCCGAATGTGATCCTGCGTAATGTGCTGGAAAACCCGGGCTGGTACACGGCGTACACGCCATACCAGCCGGAAATTGCCCAGGGCCGCCTTGAATCGCTGTTAAACTTCCAGCAATTAACGCTGGATTTAACCGGTATGGAGCTGGCCAGCGCCTCGTTGCTGGACGAAGCCACCGCCGCTGCTGAAGCCATGGCTTTGGCAAAGCGCGTAACCAAGAGCAAGTCTAACCTGTACTTTATTAGCGACGATGTACACCCGCAAACTATCGACGTGGTAAAAACCCGCGCTGAAATGTTTGGTTTTGACATTGTAGTTGGCAAGGCGGCCGATGCGGCTGAGCACGATGTATTTGGTGCCCTTATTCAATACCCAACTACTAACGGCGATATCCGTAACGACAGCGCATTAATCGCGGCGTTACAGGCGAAAAAGGCCATAGTGGCTGTTGCTACCGATCCTATGGCACTGCTGCTGTTAAAGGCGCCTGGCCAATTAGGTGCCGACGTGGTTTTAGGCTCTGCCCAGCGTTTTGGTGTGCCTATGGCTTACGGCGGCCCGCACGCCGCGTTTTTTGCTACCCGTGATGCCTACAAGCGCTCTATGCCGGGCCGTATTATCGGCGTGTCGAAAGACCGTCGCGGTAATCAGGCACTGCGTATGGCAATGCAAACGCGCGAGCAGCATATCCGCCGTGAAAAAGCTAACTCGAACATCTGTACTGCCCAGGTATTACTGGCCAATATGGCCTCGTTCTATGCCGTATACCACGGCCCGCAGGGGCTGAAAAATATCGCGCAGCGTATTCACCGCAATGCCGATATTTTTGCCGCCGGCTTACAAGCCAAAGGCGTGGCGTTGGTAAACAGCCACTGGTTCGATACCATTACCTTTACCGTAAGCGACCGTGCCGCCGTGGTTAAACGTGCTTTAGCCGCCGGTGTTAACCTGCGTACCGACGTAGCTGATTCGTTAGCGGTAAGCTTCCATGAAGCCACCAACAGCGCGGATATTGCTGAGCTGTTTGATATCGTACTGGGCGCAGGCCACGGCTTAAGCGTGGATGCGCTGGATGCCGCTATCGTAGCTGATGGCAGCAAGTCTATTCCGGCCGATTTAGTGCGCAACGACAGCGTGCTGGGCCACCCGGTATTTAACCAGTATCACAGTGAAACTGAGATGCTGCGTTATATCAAAAAGCTGGAAAACAAAGACTTATCGTTAAACCACTCGATGATTTCGTTAGGCTCATGCACCATGAAGCTAAACGCTACCGCCGAGATGATCCCGGTAACCTGGCCTGAATTTGGCTCGCTGCACCCGTTCGTGCCGCGCGACCAGGCCGAAGGTTATTACGAGATGATTAACCAACTGGGTGACTGGCTGGTAAACATCACCGGTTACGACAATATCTCTATGCAACCAAACTCGGGTGCTCAGGGTGAGTACGCCGGTATGGTGGCGATCCGTAAGTATCATGAAAGCCGCGGCGAAGGCCATCGTAATATCTGTTTAATTCCGGTATCGGCGCACGGTACTAACCCGGCCACTGCCGCCATGACCAGCTACGACGTAGTACTGGTAGAGTGCGACAAGCGCGGCAATATCGACATGGCCGATTTAAAAGCCAAAGCTGCCGAAGTGGGCGACCGCTTAGCCGCTATCATGGTGACTTATCCGTCTACCCATGGTGTATTTGAAGAGAGTATCCGTGAGTTGTGCGACATTATTCACAGCTACGGCGGCCAGGTGTATATGGACGGCGCCAATATGAATGCTCAGGTAGGCTTAACGGCACCTGGCTTTATCGGCTCAGACGTATCGCACTTAAACCTGCACAAAACTTTCTGTATTCCACACGGCGGTGGCGGCCCGGGCATGGGTCCTATTGGCGTTAAAAGCCATTTAGCACCGTTCCTGCCTAACCACGCAGTGGTAAGCATTGATGGCACCGGTAGCGATAACGGCGCCGTATCAGCGGCACCGTTCGGTAGCGCCGGTATATTGCCAATCAGCTGGATGTATATTGCCATGATGGGCGGCGAGGGCTTAAAACAAGCTACTGAATACGCCATCCTGAACGCTAACTACATGGCGAAAAAACTCGACCCGTTATTCCCGGTATTGTACCGCGGCACCAACGGCCGGGTAGCGCACGAATGTATTATCGACATTCGCCCGTTAAAAGAAGCCAGCGGCATTACCGAGATGGATATAGCCAAGCGTTTAATGGACTTTGGTTACCACTCACCAACAATGAGCTTCCCGGTAGCCGGCACGCTGATGATTGAGCCAACCGAATCAGAAAGCAAAGCCGAGCTGGATAAGTTTATTGAAGCGATGAGCACCATCCGCAGCGAAATTGCCAAGGTAGAAGCCGGCGAGTGGACAGTAGACAACAACCCACTGGCGTACGCACCGCATACCATGCAAGACATTTTCGACCCGGCATGGGACCGCGCCTACGAGCGCCAGTACGCCGCCTTCCCGGCAGCCTTCGTGGCAGAAAACAAATTCTGGCCAACGGTTACCCGTATCGACGACGTATACGGCGACCGTAACCTGATCTGTTCTTGCCCAAGCCCGGAAGCGTATCGGTAAGCGCTTAGTGCTTATGCGGATGTGCAATTAAGTTGGTTAATAATTTAATTTAGATGGTTATCTTAATTAAGTTGGTTAATTTAGCCTAATAAAGATAGAAGCGGACCTTAACGGTCCGCTTTTTTTATGCTGTTACGCAAATTAGTGAAAGATCGTACTGAATAGGAGCTTTGCTTGACCATGAGCTTGGAGTGCCTAATACTTCAACCTTGTGGTCAAAATTTAACCAAATACCAGACGGTGCTGATGTCTCATATGGATATGAATTTTATTTTCCTTTGGTAGCACACTATGAAGGGAAATAACTATGGCACGAAAACCTGTTGTTCTTCTAATTCACGGCATGGGAACTCATTCCGATGCTTCGGTCAAAGAAGAATTTAAAGTAGGGCTACAGCAATGCATGGGATTTTTTGGCAACAATAGTTTCGATGTCAATGATGCATTTACCGTAAAGGCATTCAACTACTCCGAATACTGGGATGAGAAAAGAAAGGAATTTGTTACGCATCTCAAGGGTGATATTAAAGATTCTCTCTCGTTATCGCCCAGTCTGATACAGAAAATACTTGCTGTAACTGCAGAATTTGATGGTGATGATTTCTTGTACACACATGTGCTAGATGTTCTCTTTTATTTGACGGGAGCTTTACGCGGTCATCAATTAATCAAGCTTCACAAAGCAATTGGAGATGAAATTGAAGCATCTATCAATGATCTAAATGGTCAACATTTCATAATTGTTGCTCATTCATTGGGTACTGCATTTATTCACGATTGCTTGACGCAACTCTATACGAGTCGGCTAGACCCAATCAATTTTGGGTTAGATCAATTGTGGTCAATAGCGACCGTTTCTAGACTCACTCACATGGTTACACGAATGGATGATCCTATGTCATCTATAGTGACTGACCATAGCCCAAGTAAACCGGGAGTCTGTAAGGAGTTTTACCCTGTATACAATGATTTCGATCCTTTTTGCTGGTTCAAACGCTACACACGCTTACCAAATGAAGGTCTGCTGATTAATACCAAGCACGTTAGAGATCTCCATAAAGTATACCAAGACACGAATTCAATGAGAGTTAACCCTCACGACCTACGTGAATACTTCGCAGATCCTGAAGTAGGGGGAAGATTCTTATCAACCAACGGCGTTGTAAGTATTGATCTTAATGATTTCAGGGCTGCTCAAGCTGAATATCGAAAAACAACAGCGATAGGTTTGATTTCTGATACTTACAAAACGATTAAATCAAAGCTGGAAGCGTTGGATGATACCTCTGGGGGTGTCAGTGAAATGAAGAAAAAAATCGAGCTCCTCACTGACGTCTACAAGCTGATAGATGAGATGCGAGACGAGTTCAAAATCTAATAAGGATAGAAAGTGATGAAAATACGTTTAACCGGACTAATTGTTGCACTTTCTTTTTCCTGCGCTTGTTTCGCTCAACAGTCAGAGTCAAGTAATCTCGACTTAGCAACTTCATACATTGAAAACCAGTGCGATTTTGACATTATTCTTTCCAAAGGTCTGACTCTAAACAAATGGTTTGTTGAATACGACAGATATGTGACTGAAAAAGCGCTTGTGGCATGCAGAGCAATTTTTGACGATAAATCAATCACTCCAGTAATTACTGATTATTGGTCTTCTAACGAACTAAGTGAGATTTTAAAAAGAAATCTAAGCGAGTTAGACAGAGCATTTTCATTAAGTGGTGATAGTAAGTTTGATATATTGAAAATTAGCTATAGCACTTGGCGATCTGAGACGACTCTTCCAATTCGTCGAGGGGTTCCTATGCCTGCCAGTTTTGATTCGAGGCCGCGTGATTTTGAAAGGGAGTATTTCTTAACAACCACTACAGGTCTTCCAAGCCAAGCGAGCGAGCGGTTTAAGCTGAATACAGAACAAAACACATACTGTGCTAATCGTTTTTCTGATGCAAAAGACTGCGTGGAGGTTTTCGATGCATTCAACAAAATTAATAGAAAGCTTTCCATTTTCCAGCGGCTAAATGCTGCCCAAGAGCATAATGCATATGTCGCTATTCAAGAGGCTAAATGGGATAAGTTCTCCGATAATTCTCGTTTCCAAACCTTTATAGATGTCGCATTTACGTCTTGGATATATCGTGACCACTTTTCTAGAACTGATGATTTGATAACGCCTCCACCATTACAGTTGTATGCCTTAAGACCTTCGCTAGTATACGAGCATCTGTCTGACGCTCCCAACGGTGACAGAGACGAGGTTGCAGTTGCTTTGGAATGGGTAGGTTTCAATGCATGGGATCTGAAAATCCCATTTGGCGTTTCTGTGACAAGTGTTTATTCCGATAGAGCCACTGGAAAGTCAGTGGGACACGGTTTGACTTTTCATGTCAACAACTCCTTTAGTTTTGGTTTTGCAAATCGTGGGGGGGGAGAAAACAGCTTTTATGTCAACTTTGAATTAATGGAGTGGTTTGGTGAAAACCAAGAAATGCTGAAGGCATACAAGAGATTCAGATAGATTTTTTTGCACGTTACTGCTTAAGAAGAAACACTGTGATCCTCAATTGGAGATAATCGGTCGATGAGATTACTAATACGAAGAGAAGGAATCCCCATTCCAGTAAAAGTCGGGGAAGCTCTAAAGTTCACATTACCTCTTCTTGTGGCATTTGGTTTGAGTTACTTCTCTTTTGTCTTTCTATTTGATACCTACCATTCTTTCCAGTCTGGCGTGGATCTAGAAGATGATATTGATGTTGTTTTGGATAAGGTCGAAAAAGCCTATCTCAAAAAATCTCTTTTTCTAGGGGGAGAATTAAATGACGAGACACAGTCGTTTTTTAGAGAACAGTCGAAACCAGTAGTTCAAGCAATACACAATATTCATACTAATATTGTCAATCGAAACAACTCTGCTGCTTCGAATTCTCCAAAGATTCCCGAATCGCAGCGAACAGAACAAGCTTGCAAAGATATAGCTCTTTACATCAATGGAATCCCAAGAGGAGCAGACCTAGAGAACGCCGCTACAAAATATTCTGTAGTCAATCCAATACTTGAATGGAGATATGTCAAAGATAACAAACTGATATTAATAGGACTGCATTGCAACATACTAACCGAGCTTTACAAAACGATTAACCCTCTTGCAGAAATAGCAAATTCGGAAAATCACATTGTCCTTGATGATTGGTGGGTCACAGTTGATAGGCCATCAGTTGGACTCATACAAACCTATGTAGCTTCTCCAGTGCATGAAGCTTCATTTAAAGAAGAAAACGTTGCTTTGGACTCTAGGCCTTGGAAAGCGGCGTATGATAGTAATACTTATTTCGGCCAGCATGCGAGTCAAAGCAATAATAAAGTAGACTCAATGGATAGCGACATTAAATGTATTGTCAGTCAACCATATTCTTCAACACTGCAAGGTGATGGTTACTCAATTCGCACACTTGTATGTATGACTGAGCTTGTATACCTAACAATAGACGAATCAAGTGAGTCGTCTAAGGGAACCCCCAAAGTAGTCGAGCAAAATGAGACTTTGTATGTTGGTTTGGATTACTCGTTTAATTTGAAGTGGCTGCAATCATCAGTTTCTAACGCAAAAACGAGAGAAAATGAGAGTAAAATCGTGAAAGTGTTGCCTACAGCTAATGAAGCCTACTTTTGTCATTTACCGTTTAGCAAAATCTTGTTCCAAAACAAAAAATCTAATTGCACATTCTCTGCGCTCTATAGCGGTATGTTGTATTTTCCGATATTAGTTTTTTTTTTAATATTTACGCGAAAATATAGTTTTCAATGGAAATTGATGCTTGAAAACGAAGACGTGAAAGATGATCCTCCACCTTGCAAAAAACAATACATAATGCCAACTTTAGGTATTTTGACTATTTTTCGTAATGTATCGAGACTTTTCCCTGATAAAAACTACAGAGCGTCTGAAATACCGGCACCAAACTACAAAGAAGTTTATGAACTTTGGCATCTCAAAGTAATTCTTTATGTAAAATTTGTTGGCATGTTGGGATATGTTCGTTTTCCATTGTGGGGAATCAGCTTGCAAAATATCCTCGCATGTTGGTTTTCTCTTGGTTCATCTGAGTTTAAACCGACCAATGTATTGAAAGACGCGCTATCAAAGGTTTTTCTTAATGAGTCGGCAACTGAAGCAAACAAAGCAATCAAGCACCTTATGCGCACTAAGTCTACTGGTGAGTTTGTCGTCGAATTTGATAAGAGTTTACCGATAGTTTATCGGCGTCTTACAGAAGAAATAAGAGAAGCTCGATATGCTTTATCGGATAGAGGTAAAATTTCGTCAGCAGTGCTTGATCTTACATCTTTAACTGCAAATTCTCGTTTGTATTTAGAGGAAATGAAACCGGGTTATGCAGTGACTAACGATGCCATAGGTGTATACCAAGCATTGGGCAAGTATCAATCAGAGTTTCATGTAAAGGGAGTGTTGTATTCAGAATATCTAGAATCACTTGTTGAACATGTTGATGTCGATGAACACCTTGAAAACTGGCTTACGCTAGGAAAAAACATAGAACGTATTTTGATTTTCAAAGATTTTGATTCTTATCAAGCTGGTATAGAAAAAATTGAACCGCTATTACAGAGATGTATCAAAAAAGGAGTCACTTTCTATGCTATTTGGCTTAATGGAGAGGGGTCATTGAAATCAAGATCTATTGAAATTGAGCAAGACGCCAGACGAGCTGACTTTGCAATCTTGAGCTTCAATAATAAAAACCATCTAGTTTTTACTAGTAAGGGAGTCGTATACGGTGCAAAACTCTCACATCAACAGCCCACTCAACATGTTCTGCAAGTTAGCGCAGAAATCAGTTGGTTAGATGATACAGCAATAAGGCATCTATATCTTTTTAACTCGTTAAAGAAAGATGCGGTAGAAATTACGCTAGAACCTAAATCAAAAAATCCAACTAGTAGTGATTGAGTTAGGCCAGTTTCGTATGTTTGAGTTTGCGGGGTCTTGATTCTTGCCACTTAAAAAACATCAGAAACAAGACCTGCCCCTGAGAGCTAATCAAACTGTGCTAAAAGCTGCCGCAGGTTTCTTTGGTGGAAGTGGGGCTGATACATCGGCGGGGAGTTTTCTAAAGCGGGAGTTTCGCGCCTCTGGCTGCTTTTAGCAGAGCCTGCCAATCATCCGGCGGATTACCCGACTTAAGAATCTTTGCGAACACTTTGTAAGCATCGGTTTTACTGGCAAATGCCCGCTTATTATCTTCATCATTCACCCAGGCATAAACGATAATTTTTGCTCCAAGGTGGTATCTGAAAAATAACCGGTATTGCTGAAAAAATTTGGCCCGAAACCAATGCTTATTGTTGTCGCCTAATGTCTTGCCCTGGCGGTAATCTGCCAGCGTTGGGTCTTGCGGAATAATGTCAAAGGCCAGCTTATAAATGGCTGCCAAGCGCTTAGTGTCATTTTTCTTGCGGTAGCCTTGTGGATCTTTGGCTTTTAACGCCTCTACCTTGTCTTTCAGTGCCTGGTACTGCTGTGCAAAAAGAGGATGGGTATATAGCGTCCAGCCGTTAACTACCATCGGGACTTGATCAGACAAGTTTATTCGTCCTCAGCTGATAGCTGTTCATTCAAATCAATATCAACATCTGCAACCAGCGCTGCCACGCTCTGCTGCATACTGCCGGTTAGTGGCTGTAGTTTTTCCGGATGCTGCTGCATATCAAGCGCCAGAAATGATAGAAACTGCTCAAGAACCGGATCAGCTGCAACCGTGTCAGCGCGCTGCATAAGCACACTGCCATCAGATTGGATAACATATTTAATCTTGTCTTTTTTGCCCAGTTGCAACGCTTGGCGCACCGGGCCCGGTACTGTTGTCTGAAAACGGTCGGTCAGTGTTGATTCTGCTTCCAAAGCCATTTGTGCAAGCATGATGGTCTCCACAGGTTCACGTTGGCTATAGTGGTTATTCTAGTGGCAGAATAATGGTAATGCAAATGCATTACCATTTGGGTTTGCTGGTGGATTTATTGCGGTTGTAACAAAATCATCGATACCGTTGCTTCTTCCCGGAAGCTTTACTGTTGCTTGCCGGTAGAATAAACGGACCCGATACCAACAAATCCACCGAAGCAGCACGGTAGATAAGCTGTGTTTTAAGCTGCTGCAGGGGCAAGTCTGAGCCAGTACATGTTAGAGCATCAGCGACAGGGCAGTTTGTATCTGTTCATCACTTAGATCTTGCTGCTGCAGAGCTTTATTCAGGCTTTGTTGGGCGCCGGCCAGGGCGCTGTTCAGCATGCCCAGCTCAGTTTGCAATAGCTTCAGTTTTTCTCGCTGTTGTTCTGATTGCAGTCCCTCTTGCGAAGCTTTATCTATTTCGGCCTGCTTATCGGCAATTTGCTGCTTAAGATCGCGAATGTTTTTTAATATCTGCTTAATAGTATCCGGCAGGTTGCTGTCATCAATATCTTTATTTTGCTCTGCTTGTTTTGCGTTGGTTTTGCCCAGTTCTGACAAGCTGACATAAACACCTGACATAGTGTTTTTTTTGCCAGTTGTAGCGGTTGTATCGGCTTCCGTTTTTGTTGGCTGGTTGAGCTTTAAGCTTGCAAGCTGTGGCTGCAGAGTATTAATTTTCATAAAAAGCAGGCAGTTTAAAAAATTGTTAGTTTTTTGTCGGCGGCAACCGGGAAAACTTTAATACCGCGCAACAGAAAATGAGCTGTCGGGGGCTACCGGGGCCACCAGCCTGGCGGCTGCGTGCTTTATGTTATGCTGTCGGCACGGCGCCTCCGTCAATAACGTATTAAGCAATCTGCAGCGATTGAATTTTGCCGTCTTGCAGCAAAAAGGTATAACTAAGCTTAATGGGGCTGCCGGGGAAATTGCCGCTAACTTCTGCAATGACGATTTCATGCTGTTGCTGCGTGGTTGCACTAAGGGGTTTGGCGCTAAAGGCATACTTCTGCCTGGTGTCGGAAAACCAGGCCGCTATAGCTGCCTGCCCCTGATAGCTGCCGCCTTCATCTAATACCAGCGCGTCGGCGCTGAAGCAGTCTTTCAGCCCTGCAGGGTCTGTACCGTTACTGATTTCAAAGTAGTTTTTAATGGGATCAGCTAATTGAATGGTCATTATGATGTCTCCTGCTGCATTGTTGTCTGGCAGGAAGTTTCTGCTTAGACTGAGCAACAATCAAGAACGCACAAAAAAGTAAGTAACGCACTTATGAGAAAGATTTATACGCCCTCTACTGCAGCGGCTGATACGCTCGAAGCAATTAAATTGCTGGAGGGAAGCTGGAAGCTGATCATTTTGTATCATTTGTTCGACGGCAAAGTGCAGCGCTATTCTGATTTTGAAAAACTGATCCCGGGCATCTCGCAAAAGATGCTGGCTCAGCAATTAAGAAAGCTTGAAGCTGACGGCATTATAAGCCGCGAGGTTTATCCGCAGGTGCCACCCAAAGTAGAATACCGGCTGACAGCTTGGGGGCAGGCGTTATGCCCGGCTTTGGATGCGCTGTTGCTTTGGGTAGAGCAAAAAGACCAGCTTTGATGGCAAATAACAGCTTGCCCGCGACAAGCACCACAGTAGCCGGGTTACGCTAACCCCGGCGCGGCCTGATGCTATTGCGCTTTCGCTGCGTTATAGGCCTCCGTTCCCCACAGTGGCACGGTAGATAAGCTGTGCTTAAAGCTGCCGGAGGTTTCTTTGGTGGAGTAGGACAGATACATCAGGGTTTGGTTTTCCACGTCGAGAATACGGCGGATTTTCATACTTTTAAAGAAGATGCTTTTTGATTTGGTAAACAGCACCTCACCGTTTTTACTCTTATCTATTTTGGCAATCATATCGGCAGTGATGGGGCCGGTCTGGCGACAGGCGATAGAGCTGTCAGACGGGTCGGATAGGTTCAGGTTGGCTTCGATACTGGATACATGGCAGGTAACGCCTGTTACCACCGGGTCGACAATGGCATCGAGCTTAATATCCTTGGTGGTAAACACGCCGAGTGATACGTCGCCCACTTCATTTTTGTCACAAGCTGCCAGCATCAGCAGCAGTAATACACAGTAAACAGCGCGCATAGTGGGGCTCCTTTGGTTAAGTCTGTCCATACTTTAGTTATATCTATACTGGCACCTTTTCAGCCGGCAAAAAAGCCAAAGCATGGCAAAGCAGGCTTTATTTTCTATGGTGAGTTGTTTATTGTCTGGCTCCGGACAGTTAAATGACATCTCTACCGTAAAGTGGAAACGACCGGTAGTGTTTGATAGGTTTTGCAGTATATGACGATAGGTATCAGGTTAATGACGCCGGCAGATATACCGGCAGTGGTGGCGTTGCAAGACTGCTGCTACAGCGATGCGCTGTATGAAAGCCCGGCATTGCTACAGCAGCGCTTAACCTCAGCTGCCGGCAGTTGCTGGCTGGCTGAAAAAGCTGATGGCCGGTTATTGGCGTATTTATTCAGTTATCCGTCCATAAACGGCTATGTTACGCCGTTGGCATCGGCTTTTTCGCTAAGTGCCACGCCGGAGCTGCTGTATCTGCATGATATGGCAGTAAGCCCCGGCGCCCGCGGCCTGGGCCTGGCAAGTAACTTACTGGCAACAGCAAAGCAATATGCGCTAAGCCTTGGACTGAGCAAACTGGCGCTGGTGGCGGTGCAGGGTTCGGTGCCGTATTGGCAGCGCCATGGTTTTGCTGTGGTTAACCAACTATCGGATAGCGCGATAAGTGCGCTGGCCGGTTATCATGGCGAGCAGGCGTGTTATATGCAATTAACTCAGATCACACAGGAAGCCTAATGTTACCAATCAGTGCTACAGCAAGACTTAATTTTGCGCTGCTGTCTGAGCAGGACGCGCAGCTGTTGTTTGAAGTGGATCAGGATGCAGAGGTAATGCGCTATCTGAACGGTGGCAAATTAACCAGCATGCAAACTATAGTTGAGGTGTTTGTGCCCCGGATGCTGCAGTACCGTAACCCGGCATTGGGTTATGGTATCTGGCAGGTGCGGCGCAGTGATGACAATGCTTATCTGGGCTGGGTATTAATACGGCCAATGGGGTTTAACAGCCAAACGCCAAGTACCGATGAGCTGGAAATTGGCTGGCGGTTTAAACGCGAATATTGGGGCCGGGGTTATGCCAGTGAAGCGGCAAGTGCAGTGGCAGATGCGGTGCTGGCAAATAATCGCCGGGTACAATTTTTATCTGCCATCGCCATGCCGGATAATGCCGGTTCTATTGGTGTAATGCGCAAACTGGGTATGCAGTTTGTAAAACGCTTTTTGCATCGCGATGCCCTGGGCGATGTGGATGCGGTGTTGTACCAAAGAGCATTAGCCCAATAACGCTGTTTAGTGTAATTTTTTTCTGTTGTTGCTTACTGCATAGATTTTGCTGCCAAACAGCAGATAGTGGCAGTTATCTTTGCTTTATCCATGTACAATGCGCGGTTTATAAGCGCGTTCAGCTTTTGAGTGCACACCTGTAGGAATTTTGATGAAAAAAACATTCGCTTTAACTCACTCTAAGCTGAATACGGCCCGTTTGACAGACGCCATTAAACACGAGATTAAAAAGTACCTGGCCAGAGAGCGCCGTAAAGCGCTGCCTGAGGGCACGGACTACTGGACCTTTGATTGCCGCTTTGGTGCTTCAGCTGAGGTGGCCGAAAAAACCTTTACCTCTGACATTAATAAACATATTGATGCTGCTGTAGCCCAAGAGCTGTCGGAGTTCTATGTGGAAATTCTGGCCAGGGCTTGCCAGCATAAGCCGCGTTTGCATGACGAAGCCGCAGACTGATTTTTATCACCAGCTTTCCCCTTATTTTTGACTGTGGCTGTGCTACAGAGGAACTTTTATGCAATTTTCATCGTTAGATTTAGCGCCGGACTTACTGCGCGCGCTGGTTGAGTGCGGTTACAGCGAGATGACACCGGTACAGGCTCAGGCCATTGTGCCGGCGCGCCGCGGCAAGGATTTACAAGTAACGGCACAAACCGGTACCGGTAAAACCGCCGCCTTTGCTATTCCGCTGCTGCAACGCATGCTGGATGCCCCCAAAGCCACAGAAGCGCGCCGGCCGCGGGCGTTGATCCTGACACCAACCCGCGAATTAGCCGAGCAGTTAGCCAATGCGATAAGTAGCTACGCGCAGTTTTTGCCATTAAGTGTTACGGCATTATACGGTGGCGTTAAAATGGGTGGCCAGGCGAATAAACTTAACGCCGGCGTTGATATGGTGATCAGCACCCCGGGCCGTTTGTTAGAGCACCTGGCGTTGGGCAACGTGATACTAAGCGATGTGGAATTTGTGGTGCTGGATGAAGCCGACCGCATGTTAGATATGGGCTTTAGCACTGATGTGCTGAAGTTGCTGCAAATGACAGCAGCGAAACGGCAAACCTTGCTGTTCTCTGCCACCACCTCTCCTGCGGTAAATGAGCTGTCGCATAAAATTTTGCACAACCATCAGCAAATCCGTGTGGCTAAAACTAACAGTGCGGCCGATACGGTAAACCATGTGGTGTATCCGGTAGAAGAGGGCCGCAAGATTGAATTGTTTGAACAGCTGCTGGCAGAAAATAACTGGTTTCAGGTATTGGTATTTACCAGCACTAAAGAGCAGGCAGACCAACTGTTAGCCGGCCTGCAACAGCGTAAAATTGATGCCGCAGTGTGCCATGGCGATAAAAGCCAGGGCGCGCGCCGCCGTGCTATCGCCGATTTTAAATCGGCTAAGCTGCAGGTGTTAATTGCTACTGAAGTAGCCGCCCGTGGTTTGGATATTCAGGGCCTGGATTATGTGGTGAACTTTCACCTGCCTTATTTACCGGAAGATTACGTGCACCGTATCGGCCGCACCGGCCGGGCAGGGGCGGCAGGTACCGCTATTTCTTTTGTCAGCCGTGAAGAAGAGCAAAGCTTAGAGCGCATTCAAAAGCTGATGGGTAGCACTATTGCGCGTATTGTTAAGCCTGGCTTTGAAGTGAGTAACCGTGGTTCACTTTTAAAAAGTATCTCGCGTAAGGTACTCACCGGGCGCTCCAACAAAGCGAGCGAAACCGTGATTGAGCTGGAAAGCTCAAACAAGGCCAGGCCTAAAGCTAATAAACCTAAGGCTAAGCCGGGGCGCAGCAAAACATAGGCCGTGTTAAAAAAAGCGCTGCTCCTTATCGGGAGCAGCGCTTTTGCGTTTCAGCAGTTTAGCTTACTGCAACTGTTTAGCGGTCCAGGTTCATTACCTTAGTCCAGGCTTTAACAAAGTCATCAACAAACTTCTGCTTTGACGTATCAAAGGCGTACACCTCGGCTACGGCGCGCAGCTCTGAGTTTGAACCGAAGATCAGATCAACAGAAGTGGCTGTCCACTTTTTGTCGCCCGATTTACGCTCAAAGCCTTCGTAGATGCCGTCGGTGGCAGAC
Source organism: Rheinheimera sp. (assembly GCF_030690345.1). Lineage (GTDB taxonomy): Bacteria > Pseudomonadota > Gammaproteobacteria > Enterobacterales > Alteromonadaceae > Alishewanella. Next base: position 672,900 of record NZ_JAUYGV010000001.1, on the reverse strand, counting down.
TTTTTCCACACCGTGGACATATCCAGCAGGTTGACGAAGAAATCGTTATTCAGCGTGCCCGGCTTGGCGGTGAATACGCCGTGTTTCGCGCCCTGATAGTTAGCGTCCAGTACACGTAAGCCTCCCACCAGTACTGTCATTTCCGGCACTGTCAGGTTTAGTTGATCAGCTTTATCTACCAGCATTTCAGTCGGCGATTTATAGCTGTCAGTACTGTTGAAGTAATTTCTGAAGCCATCTGCAGTAAGTTCGAGCAGGCTAAAGGCATTAACATCAGTCATCTCCTGGCTGGCATCACCACGGCCCGGCGTAAAAGGCACAGTGATCGTGTAACCGGCATCTTTAGCGGCTTTTTCTATTGCTGCCGCACCACCTAACACGATTAAATCAGCCAGTGACACTTTTTTGCGGCTGGTATTAAAATCTTGCTGAATGGCGGTTAAGGCCTTTAATACTTTGGCCGTTTCTGCCGGGTTATTTACCGCCCAATCTTTTTGCGGGGCTAACGCAATGCGCGCACCGTTAGCACCACCGCGCATATCCGAATGGCGATAGCTGGCTGCCGAGCCCCAGGCAACACGGACCAATTCAGGCACGGTTAAACCGGATTTTAAAATACTGGCTTTCAGTGCTTTAACATCATTGGCTTTAATGCTGGATTGGCTTTTCTCATCAATAGGGTCTTGCCAGATCAGCGCCTCTTTTGGTACTTCTTTACCTAAGAAGTTACGTGGTGGCCCCATATCGCGGTGCGTCAGCTTATACCAGGCTTTAGCAAAGGCTAAACGGTACTCTTCCGGATCCGCTAAAAAGCGCTCGGCAATTTTGCGATACTCCGGGTCAAACTTCAGCGCCAGATCCGCGGTGGTCATAACCGGCGGGTTAAATTTACCTTTGATATGCGCATCCGGTACCAGTTTATGCAGTGACTCATCAGTGGGCACCCACTGAATAGCGCCGGCCGGGCTGCGGGTTTGTTTCCAGTCAAAGTTAAGCAGGTTACTTAAGTACAGTGATGTCCAGCGTGTTGGCGTCTGGGTCCAGGCACCTTCTAAACCACTGGTGGTAGTGTCTTCTGAATGGCCTTTACCGCAGTTGTTTTTCCAGCCAAAACCTTGCTGTTCCACCCCGGCTGCAGCAGGTTCTGCCTCCAGACATTCTGCCGGTTTACGGGCTCCGTGCATTTTACCAAAGGTATGGCCGCCGGCGATTAAGGCCAGAGTTTCTTCATCGTTCATTGCCATGCGCTCAAAGGCGACACGGATATTTTTAGCGGAGCCAATTGGGTCCGGCACGCCTTTTGGCCCTTCCGGGTTAACGTAAATCAGCCCCATGTGGGTAGCGCCCAGCGGACGTTGTAGCTTACCGTCTTTTTCTTCACGGTCGCTGGCCAGCATTTCCACTTCCGGCCCCCAGTACACCATATCCGGTTCCCAGTCATCGGCACGGCCACCGGCAAAGCCAAAGGTTTTAAAGCCCATATTTTCCAGCGCGACGTTACCGGCCAGTACGATAAGATCTGACCAGGATAAGGCTTCGCCATATTTCTGCTTAACCGGCCACAGCAAACGCCGGGCTTTATCCAGGTTACCGTTGTCCGGCCAGCTGTTTAGCGGCTCAAAACGTTGCTGGCCACCACCGGCGCCGCCACGGCCGTCGAGGGTGCGATAGGTACCGGCACTATGCCAGGTCATGCGGATAAAGAACGGACCATAGTTGCCAAAATCGGCCGGCCACCAATCTTGCGACTGGGTTAACAGCGCGTTGATGTCTTGCTTTACGCTGTCTAAATCCAGTTTGTTAAAGGCTTCAGCGTAGTTAAAGCCGGCACCGTAGGGGTTGGAGCGTACATCGTGATCACGCAGCACTGACAAGTCAAGTTGCTGTGGCCACCAGAACTGGTTGGTTCTTACTGCACCTTGCTGAGCACTACCCTGGCCTGAGGCACCGGCTGGCTTAGTCATGGTTTTGTCACTGGCAAAGGCCGCACCGGATACCAGCAACATGCTTATCATGCCGGCCAGCGCTCTGGTTTTAAAAGTTTGTCTAATCATTGTCAGCTTCCTTTTGGTTAACGTTTTGTTATTATTTACAGTGCTGATACTGTGAGGCATCCGGCGCTGAACTAAACAACCGCCAAAATATTATAGTAAGAAGCTGATTGATTGATGTGAATTAAAACGATGAAGTTAATCGGTAAACTCGATGACTCTGTCGCCGAGGATGCGTTTTATCGTGCCATCTTTGGTCATTGCGGCAAGGCTTTGCTGTATAGCTTGCGAGATCTGCGGGCACTGGCAGCTTTTGGCTAAACCGATATACACCGGCTGTGGCTCAACAATATTGAGCGGAAAACTGAGCTCTTTAATTTTGCCGGCCAGTTCGGGGTATTGTTGCAGCACGGCCGCAACCTGAGTGGGCGGCAGCAGCGCTGCTGTTACCCGTTGTTTGGCAACCACCTCAAGCGCGGAGTAGATGGAGTTAACCCGGATCAGTTGTGCCGGCGGCATGGCGTCGACAATTTTCTTCACTTTGGGATGAAAACCATAATTGCGTATTGCCGCCAGCGTCATGGTCGACAATTCGGTAACCTGCTGCAGAGTGCGGTTATCAGATGCCGATAAATAAAGCCGATCCGGCTGGCGGGCACCATAACGGATATAGTCAATGCCTGCCCGGCCATCACCGGTTTTTAGGATGCTGACCACCAGGTCGCTGCTGCCGTCGGCTAACTCTTTCAGGCAGCGCACCGGTGGCGTGGCTTTGCTGATCAACAGCTCAAACCCAGCGCGGCGCGCTATTTCCTGCATAAAATCAACCGAGACGCCCTGTGCTTGTTTCGCCTTATTATTAAAGTCGACATTACCAGGAAACTCCCACACACACCAGCGCAGCTGTTGTTTGGCCTGCAACGGATAAGCGGCAACCAGGCAAAATAATAAGGCGTAAAATTTAAGCATCGTTTTAACAGCTCCGGTGGTCAGGATGTTGTCAGTCTACGGCGAAAAGCAGACGCGAACCAGCCGGCATTATGGCTGAAGTGGTAACGGGGGAATGTATCTTATTGTTAAAACGTGGAAGAATTAAGGGTTAAAGGCGGTGTCAGCGAACCGCTGCGGCGTATATTACCGGCGGCTGTTGTTGCGAAAATAGAGGCGGGCAACAGCAGTTGCCCGCACAGGGGAGTATTTTAATACTGGTAACGCAGACTCAATGTCAGTTGACGTGGCTTGCCGTAGTTGGCGTAATCGATGTTGGCCCAGTACACCTTGTCAAACAGGTTGGTAACGCTCAAGGTGCTGCTGAGTTTGTCGTTAAACTGCCAACTGGCGAACAGATTAGCCAGCACATAAGCATCTTGCGTATAGGTAACACCGGCAGTTTCTGTTGGATGGCTTACGCCATAACCCACTGTTTTACCCTGCCAGTTAAAGCCACCACCCAGCATCAACTTTGCCAGCTCGCCGCTGAACTGATAATGCGTTGACAGCTGGGCTGAATGTTTCGGCAGGTTGGTCCAAATTCTGTCGTTGGCATGGCGTTTGGTATCAACATAAGTGTAACCGGCATTGAGCAACCAGCCGGCGAATATATGCCCGCTGGCGCTGATCTCAAAGCCGCGGCTTTCGGTGCCGTTAACTGCGCGGTAGGCCGAGCTGCCATCCGGCAAGCTGTTTTCCGGCTGGCTCAGGTCACGCACGGCGTAGTTGTCCTGACGGGTTTTAAACAGCGCAGCGTTAACTAACAACTGGTCGTCAAACACGCTGCTTTTAATGCCCAGCTCGAGGTTTTCCCCCAATACCGGTGCCAGTAAGTTGTTGTCTTTATCTTTGTAATTTTGCGGGCTGAAAATATCGGTGTAGCTGACATACAGGCTATGTTGCTGCGACAGCTGCCACACTAAGCCGACATAAGGGGTTACCTCATTGCTAACCTTATAAGCGCCGGAGGTAGCGGTATATTGGCCGCCGGTGTCAAAGCTGTTAGTTGCGGTTTCCCAGTTGCTGAGGCGGGCGCCGGCGATCAGTGACAACTCATCGCTTAGTCTGGCCCGGTTGGCCAGGTAAAAGCCGCGCTGTTTGGTGGTGGCCAGGCGGTAAGCGCCGGTTTTGCTGTACTCTGGCATTGGTGCGCTGCCGTCATAGTTCCATGCATCCGGTACCGCGTAAGACCAGTCAGATACGGAGCTGAACAGAGAAGTTTCGGCTTCCAGCTCTGACGCTGAGGCACCGGCGATGAGATCGTGTTCACGGCCCAGCAGCATATAGCTACCGGTTAAGTACAGATCAAAACTGGTACGGGTATCTTCACCGGCACCTACGCCGGCCAGCAAAGTTAAGCCACTGCCATCGGTGCGGTCGGGGAAACCGGTGGCATACACCCGCAGGCTGGACACTTCGCCTTTAGTTTGGTTAACGGCCGCTTTGAGGCGCCAGTTATCAGCAAATTCATGGCTGATGTCGCTGAACAGCGTATAAGTATTGCGCTGCCAGTGGGTCCAATCCGGTGCATAGCTGGTAGATACCGGCAGGTTGGCCTCGCTGCCGTCGGCGGCAAAAATGGGTACTGTGCCCCAGATAGTACCTTCAGGCTTGTTGTCCTGGCCCTGCACGCCAACGGTTAGCGTGGTGTTGTCGGTTAAATCGGCTTCGGTAATAAACAACCCTGCCAGCTTTTTCTCCCGGTAGCGGTCGCGAAAACTGTCGGTATCCAAGCCGGCTAATACCAGGCGGCTGCGCACAGAGGCATCGTTATTTAATGGTGTGCTAAGGTCGGCTACCGCGCGGCGCATTTGCCAGGAGCCGATACTGGCCGACAGCGAAGCGGCAACCTCTTTACCCGGCCGTTTACGTAGCAAATTTACTGTGGCCGAGGGCGAGCCCACGCCGGAGAATAAACCATTGGCACCGCGGATCACTTCAACCCGCTGGTACAGGGCGGTGTCATATTCCTGATTCGTATTGCCGCTGTAGGTGGGAATATCGTCAACCTGAAAATCAGTGATTTGAAAGCCGCGGGCAAAGTACAGCGGGCGCTGGGTGTCATACAAGGTAACGTTTACGCCGGGCACGTTCATCATTACATCATTGATATCAACCATATTAGCGGCAGCCATCAATTCGGCAGACACTTCACTGATCGATTGCGGAATTTCCCGCGCTGTCAGCGGCATACGGCCGGGCGTGCTTTGCTGCAGTCTTTTGCCGTTAACGCGGATTGTCTCAACAGACGATTCAGCCTGTTCTGTGTCGGTTTGTGCGTTTGCTGCTGCAGCAACCGTGCTTAACGGTGACAAAGCCAGGCACACCGCCAGGGTTAAAGGCAGCAGCCGCAAAGCCGGACGGCTGCAAATTTGTGCTTGGGCAGTTAATGTCGCTGCAGTGCTATGAGCAGAAGCGGAATGAGTGGAAAGCAGATGGTAACGCAAGCTGAAACTCCTTGTTATAAATATTAATGCGAATTATTATCATTGGCATTGTAATCATATGTTGGAGTCAGCACAAGTTGTTAAAATAAATAGCGCTCAGCACTCAATGGCTATACTGCTGCAAAAGATTAGCCGCCAAGCAGCGCTAAAGTTTGCTGGTAAGGCAGGCGCAGGGCGTCGATGGCTTCCTGCTCTGAAGTAATATTGGTATAGCCTATTACCAGGCCATAACGTTTGCTGTTACCGGCGTACCATACCGACAACGGAAACACTAACAGCCGGTGCTGCTGCCAGATGTTAGCCAACTGTTCGTCCTGACTGCCGCTTTTTAAGAACGCCACAACATGCATGCCGCCATCGGTTAACTCGACATAAAACTGGTTTGGGTAAACCTGCTGCAAGGCGTTTAATACCATTTGCCGCCGCGCCTGATACAGTGCGCGCATCTTTTTTAAATGTTTAAAAAAATGCCCTTCAGCAATAAAGCGGCTGAGGATCTGCTGCGGCAGCAGCGGCAGGCTGGTTTCGACGATTTCCGCGGTTTCGTGCAAGCGGCTGATCAGCGCTTTGGGTAGCACTATGTAGCTGATCCGCATGGCCGGCATAATAGTTTTGCTAAAAGTACCAACGTAAATAACCCTGTCCGCCGGATCCTGGCTTTTTAGTGCCGGCAGTACTTTTTTGGTGTAATGAAATTCGCCGTCGTAATCGTCTTCTACTATCCAGGCCTGTCTGGTTTGCGCCCAGTCTAATAACTGCTGCCGCCGTGGCAGTGACAAGGTAACCGCCAGCGGGCTGTGGTGCGCCGGGGTGGTAATGACAAAACGGGCATCCTGATGGTGCTGTAGCAAATAATCGATATTCAGCCCGTGGCGGTCAACCGGCACATAGTGCAGGTTTTCAACGATGCGTTTTAACAGCTTCTGGCCGAAAAAATAACCGGGATCTTCATACACTACCTTATCTTGTCGTGTCGCCAGCGCTTGCAAAATCAACGCGATACTGTGTTTGTAGCCACTGGTAATGCAAATTTGGCTGGCGCTGCAATTCAGGCCACGTGAGATATTAACGTAGTTAGCAATGGCTTCACGCAACTGCGGGTGGCCCATTACCGGCGGTGTCAGCATTTGCTCCGGTCGCATAGCGCGGATTGCTTTACCGGCTAACAGCAACCATTTTTTATACGGAAACTGATCCAGCGACGGAATACCCAACCGGAAAAAGCCAGGGTTGTCGCGTAAATCAATTAAGTTCTGCAGTTTGCTATCTTCAACCGGCACGGTTATCGGCGCTTTAGTAATATTCAGCTGCAGATCCGGGTTAACCTGAGTGCCACGTGCGCCTTTGCTGACTAAATAACCCTCGCCAATCAGAATGTTATAGGCCGTTTCGACGGTTTTTTTCGCTACGCCTAAATCAGCAGCCAGTACGCGGATGGCCGGCACCTTCTCACCCGGTTTCAGGTTGCCGCTTAAGATCTGCTGTTTATAGCGCTGATAAATAGCCTGATAACCGGTCATCATGTCCTACCTAAATACATGGTTTTTGTATCTTTCAAATATGGCATGAAAGGCTAGACTTTGCACATCAGAACAACACAGTAAGCCGAAATTAGTCGCGGCTTTGCCAGGAGAATGTATGAAACTGTTGCATATTAAGGTAAGCCCGAACTTAACCGGCTCTGCGTCCAGAATTGTCGCCAGCCACCTGCTGGCTAAATTACAACAGCGCTACCCGGCATTAACTGAAACAGTGCTGGATTTGGCACAGCAGCCGCTGCCGCATCTGGATGCGTTAACGGTTAGTGCCTTTTTGACCAAACCTGAATTGCGAACAGAAGCACAACTAAAAGCTGCAGCGTTGTCTGAGCAACTGGTTGATCAGCTACTGGCACACGATACGCTGCTTATTTCATCGCCGATGTGGAACCTGGGCCTGCCATCTGTATTAAAAGCCTGGTTTGACCATATTACCCGTGCTGGGCGCACCTTTGCCTTTACTGCAGAAGGCGAAAAAGTCGGCCTGGTAAGCAATAAACAGGTATTAGTGGTGATGGCCAATGGCACGCCGCTACTTGGCCGGCCCACCGAAGCAGACGACCAGTTTACTCCTTATATGACAACGGCTTTGCGCTATATCGGTATTACCGATGTGCGTTTTATCCGGGTAGATGGTACCCATCACCCGCAAACGAGAGCAGCAGCGGTACCTGAAGCCCTGGCTGCGATAGATTTTTTACAACTTTAAACTTAAAACCCTGGAGCTATAACTATGACTGCACGACTGAACCACTTTAAAACCGCACCGGCTTTAACCAAGGCACTGATGGATGCCAGTATGGCAGCGTATAAAACCTCAATTGACCCGTTGATCAAAAGCCTGATCGATATCCGCGCATCGCAGTTAAACGGCTGCGCCTTTTGTCTGGATATGCATATCAAACAGGCAAAAATCAAAGGCGAGCGTGAACTGCGTATTTACCATGTCGCTATCTGGCGTGAATCGCCGCTGTTTAACGCCAAAGAAAAAGCTGCTCTGGCACTGACCGAAGCGCTGACTAAACTGGCAGACACCGGAGTAAGTAATGAGCTGTATCAGGCGACTAAAGAGCATTTCAGCGATGTGGAAATTTCTGAACTGACCTACAGCATCGGCCTGATTAACTTCTGGAACCGGATGCAAATTTTGGCGCTGATGGAACCGGGCTCGCAAGATGCCGCTTTTGGTTTGACGAAAGCCGGTTTGAACTGAGTAAAGGCATGCCAGCGATGTTGGTCGCTGGCATGTATCACAGCATTAATATATCAGCCGGTAAGCCGCCACTGAATTACCGAAAAAAGTCGGTACGTACAGGGTGTTTGTTTTGGCATCCCAGCCGATATCGGCGGTATTGAGTTTTTGCTGCTGCGTGTCCAATATCGGTTCTATCCGGCCATCGGCGTAAACATAGTAGATAATACCGGCCCAGCAGCTAACAATAAAATCACCATTGCCCACAGGCTCCAGACCATCGGCGCGTTGTGAGAAGCCTTTGGCAATTTGCGTTATTTCGCCGTTTTTATCTGCTTTTAGCAGCAAGTCTGCCGCAGCTATGTATAAGTCGCTGCCGATACTCTTTAAACCATTAGCTGCAATAATATCTTCCAACCAGATACTGATAACACCATTGGCATATTTGTATACGCGGTTTTTGCGCGTATCAGAGATATACACCACGCCGTGCTCATCCACGGTAACATCGTTCAGAAACACCGCATCCGGCGCGGGAATTTTTGCGGTTACCCTGGCCGTGGCAATATCAATAATAACCAGCTCGGTAAGATCTGCCACATAGAGTTTGCCTTGGTATTGTGCCAAACCTTTAGGGGCATTTAAGCCGCGTAACCAGTTATGCTCACGCATGGTGCCATCGGTATTGAGCAGGGCTACACCACCTTCGCCATCGGCGGCATTACCTTCACCATCAATTTCAGACACAAATAAAAATTTATCGTCTTGCTGCTTATACACCAATACTGACTCGGGCACGCGGAAGCCGTCGGTTTGCCACAGCAGTTCCAGTTGTGGTTTAGCCAATGTTGGCAGGCTAACCATTAAAGCAAGCATTAGCATTATTCGCATCTGTTAGTCTCCTTAGGGTATTTAGCGCCAGAGTAACGCTTAGGTGGTGTACTGACGAGAAAATCCTGGCTTTTTTTGCCGTATGCTGTGGTTTTTCCATATCTGAAATAGCCAGATATCTCTGGCGCTGCAATTATCAGCGGTCATAAATTATATTTTGTTGTTAATTTAGAGTCGGGTATATTATTTGCCGTCTATAAACAATACCGGAAAGGACTCAGCGTGTTCAGAATATTTGGCCTGTTACTAACATTGGTTTTTCTGCAGGGATGTAACGTCGCAAACGAGATAGAAACCCTGAGTGACAACACCGGGCAAGAGCTGGTATGGACTTTTACTCAGTTTAACGTGCCTGAAGAGGGCGGTAATATAGAATCTTATTACTACTTTGCTGAAATATCAAAGCCGTTGTTGGAGAAAATCAACAGCAATGAGGTGACCAAAGGTTTTATCTATTTGCAAAATGTCCACTACTGGGGTTCGGACGATGTTATTTATGCGTTTAAAGATAAAGAGAATGCTGGCAGTATCATGTTCCGCATAGAAGATATCCGCAAACTGAAAACGCTGAATAGTGCTCCTGTTATTGGACAGGGTATTGAGCAGTATGCTGAAGAAGTTGTAGAGCAGCTAAAAGACCTTGATCCGGCCAATGCGCAAGGGTAATGCGAATAAATTAACCAGGCTATTAAGTTAAAGCCAAAAGCGTTTCAGTTATCAGCGTTTTACACAAACAAACAGCGCATTGCCGGAGGTAGTATCCCAGGGTGCTATCTTGTCGTAGTCGTGCGCCAGCATATGCACTTCAAAATAAGGGCTTAACAGCGCCTGCAGTTGGGCAAAGCTGATGGCAACCATGGGGTGTTCATCCTGCCATTGCTGAGTATTGCCGGCGCTGGTTTTGGCGATACGCAATTTAAGCGCTTGTTGCTCGCCCACGCCACTGTAGTGCCACAGCGATTCAAACACAAAGTGGCTATTATCGTGCGTGGTGCTGTGGCGTACGGCGCTGTGGTTACAAATTTTATCTTTATCTACCGCATTAAAACAGAATATGCCGCCCGGGTTTAGCGCGTTAAATACGCTGGCAATACACTGTTTTAGCTGAGCTATGCTGGCGCTGTAATGAATGGAATATAAAAAGCAGCTGATTAAATCAACCGGCTTATCCAGCGCAAAGCTACACATATTTTGCAGCATAAAATGGGCTTGCGGGCAGCGGGCCTTTGCTAAGTCCAGCATCGGTTGGTTTAAGTCCAGCCCGCTGCTGTGGTAGCCATAGTCGATAAAATGGCGAATGTGCGGGCCGGTGCCACAGGCTAAATCGAGGTGGGTTTTGCCGCCGTTACCCAGCAATTGATGCAGCCGGTGCACGGTATTGCTTTGCGCCGGGTAGTTGATGTCGCAGCACATTAAATCATAATAGCCGGATAAATCCGTGTATAACGCATTGGACGACATCATCGCTGTTTACTGCCCGCGCAAATTAAGGTGGCGCATTTTATAGCAGTTAAGCCGTTTTGCGAAGCAGGATTAGTTAGTAAAGCCTGCTACTGCGCTGCGTTTAACGTCTGCGCAAAACGCTGCTGCAAATAAGCAATAATATCAGCTGACTCATACAACCACTGCACCTCGCCGCCGGCTGTTTCAATCCGCAGGCAGGGCACCTTTATCTTGCCGCCGGCAGTTTCAAGCTCGCTACGGTATTGCTGATTATGCTGCGCATCGCGCTTGCTGATATTAAGCCCCAGCCGTGCCATTTCTTTGCGTACTTTAATGCAAAACGGGCAGGCGCGAAATTGATACAGTGCCAGTTGGCTGCACGCCGTATCCACGGCAGTTTGCTCTGTTGCACTGCGCACTATGGCTTTTGGTGTGCTGAGCTTTTCTGCCAACAGCATAAAAGGGGTTAAGATCAGGCGAACTAAGCGGAAAAATAAACGAATAAACACACGCATATACTACTCTGTTGGTTGAAGTTTATATTGGTTAATACGGCAATAACGGCGTTAGTGTAACATTACGGCAGCCACTTCGCCTATGCTGCGGCTACTGCTAAGCCGGTAACCGCAGCATTGCCCATCAGCGATGATAAGCACCCTCGCGCTCAGGTTGATACACCACCTCTTCCACTGTAATGGTCGACATATCGCCGCCCGGCAACGGCCAGTTAATGCTGTCGCCGGTTTTTAAGCCAAGTAACGCGCAGCCTACCGGCGCCAGCACCGAAATGTTATTGCCGCTTTGCGGCAAATCTTTTGGATATACCAGTGTCAGAGTGCTGGTTTTGCCGCTGGCAAGGCGAAAACGCACCGTGGAATTCATACTGATCACATTGGCCGGCAGCTGCTCCGGCGTTACTACGTTGGCACGCTCCAGCTCCTGGCTTAAGGTATCATAGCCAATGCTGTCTGCACTCAGGCTGCTGAGTAAGGCATCCAGCCGATCATAATCGGTAGTGGACAGGGTGATATCAGGTGTTGTCATTGCGGGCTCCTTTATTCGCCGTGTGTAATAGAGTGTGTAATAGAGTGTTTAACATTAAGTACTGTCAGTACGCGAAAGCGCAGGCGGCAACCTAACAGCTGCAGGCTAAACTCATTGTCAGCAGTTTTACCCGGCAAGGCACAGCCAAGTGGCGACAGCAACGAAATGCGGCCCTTGTGATAATCAGCATGTGCCGGGTTAACCAATTGCAGCCAGCCACATTCGCCGGTGTCAATATTTTGCAGTTCAACCGTACTGCCCGGGCGGATACAGCCGCTGTTACTCAGCCGGCTTTGGCTTTTGTCATCGGCAACAACATGCAGCATATGGCTTAATTGCAGCGCGGTCAGCGGAAATAATTGCCGGCAGGCCAGCATGGCAATAATACCGGCAACAGTCTTGTTCGACTGTTTGGGATAACAGAAATACATTACAGCTCCGGTTTACAGAGACAAAAATGGTTAGGGTGATCAGCAGGTGTCAGCCGGTTTCGCGCAGGGCAAAACCGGCCTAAGAATGGCAGGCGATAGCGATATTATGCGGGCAGTAAACTTTGCGGTTTAGCGCCTCAGGCTTAAGAGATGTTTGCATAACGCAACCATAATGCATTAGCTGCAGAACTGCAATATCATTGCCCGCAGACAAGGTAAGCTGAGGCTTTATTGTTTGACCGCGCCGGGTACCACAAAGGAACATTATTGCGTAAACCGGCATTGTGAACGATATTTAACCGTTAGTAGATCCGTGGTTTTAAGCGTTACTAATAATTTATACAGGATTGTGGTAAATGAAGCTGTTTCTGCTTTGTGTTTTGCTGTGTTTGAGCAGTGCGCTTTGTAGCGCTGAGGTAAAGCCGCTGCGTATAGCGATACCGGATTACCCGCCTTATACCGCGTTGGCGCAGGGGGAGTTCAGCGGACCGGGTTATGATGCCTTTGTTGCCATTATGGCGGAAGCTGGGCTCGAATACCGGCTGACCCCGGTACCGAATTTTGGCCGTGCTTTGCTTGATATGCAAAACCAACTTATCGACGTATTTTTTCTGGCAACTGAAAACGCTGAACGCAGCCATGTGGCACGGTTTTCTGCGCCGGTGATTATTACAGACTGGAGCTGGGTGTGGTTAAAAGAACACCACGCTCTGGAGCCTGGCAGCACTAAGTTTAAGCAAAATGCGTTAGTGTCAGCGCAAATGAACAGCAATATTTTCTCCTGGTTAGAGCAACAAAACTATAAAATTACCGCCGGTACTAACGACATTCACGGATTATTCAATTTACTGGATTTTAACCGCGTAGACGCCATTATGTTGCCGTCCGGCGTAGCCCGCGCGCTTATCGCCAGACAAAAGTTAGATGCGGCACGCTACAACATCCAACAAGAAGTAAGCTTGCCGTTTGGTTTTTATATCAGCAACAGTTATCTGGCGGCGCAGCCGGATATTTTACAACGGCTAAATAAGGCTATTGCCGTATTTCACAGCAAAACGGCAGTGGCTGAATAGCTATGCCGGCCAGTAGTATGATCAATTAATCTGTTGTGAATTTTTATTTTGCTATTGTTAAGTTAAGGTGTTTATTTGATCAAATAAAAGCTTTAAAGTGTGTGGCATTATTTAACATTGAATCGCGGAGTATCAATTTTGCGCACTTTATCGCTCTCTACTGCAGTTCTTGCTGCTTTACTTTCTACCGGTTGCGTCAGTACTTCAAACAACGGCAGCGCTGCAGATACTGCAGCGGTTAATGCCGAAAGCGCCAAAGCACAAACGCTGTTTGCCGCCAGATTGCAACCTGCAGCCGGCGTAGTTACCTCGACGCAGGCAGATAATCAGGTTAAGGTATCCTTTCCGGGCGTTACCGCGTTTTCGCATGATGGCGCCAGGTTAAGTGATGAGCTGCAACGTCAGCTAACTGCCGTAGTAGAATCATTAAAGGGTATTGATTATCAGCAAGTTACAGTGCTTGGGCATACCGACAGCTCCGGTCAGTTGGCGTATAACAACAAGTTATCGCAACAACGTGCAAATCAGGTAATGACCTTTTTACAGCAACAGGGCCTGACAACAGCACAACTGGCTGCTGAAGGGCGAGGCCCGGCAGAGCCGATCGCCGATAACAACACTGCGCAAGGCCGTGCAGCTAACCGTCGTGTTGAACTGCTGGTCCGTTTTGAGAACGACACTGCCAGCCCCACTGATGCCGCGGTGTCGGCAAACTAGCCTTACTGTATGCGCCTGAACCAGCCAACCCTGAACACCAGGGCTAAGCTGTTCAGGCTGCGACGCAGTGCATTACTGTGAGGCTGATATTAGCCGGCTATTTTACGTTTTACGCTGCAAACAGCAGCGACAATTGCTATGCTGCGCTCAGTTAAGAGAAAACTTATGAAGTATGCAGATGGCAGCGGTACCCTCTGATTTACCACTTAGTGAAACGTCAAAACTTAACGCCATTATTGAAGTCGGTAATATTGCTACCTGGCAGTGGTGTATTCAAACCGGCGGCGTAGTGCTAAACGCCCGCTGTGCTGAAATTGCCGGTTACCGGCTGACAGAGTTACAGTCGCTAACGCTTACTACGCTGCAACAATGGCTGCATCCGGATGATGCCGGCGCAGTAAAGCAGGCCTTAGTGCAACATTTCACCACGCAATCTGCCTTATTCAGCGCTCAGCTGCGCCTGCAACACAAAGACGGGCACTGGATCCATGTGCAGTTACGTGGCCGGGTGGTGCAATGGGGTATGCGCAGCAGGCCTTTGCTAATGTGCGGAACCCTGGAAGATATTACCGACCACGACCTGGCAATAACGATGCAGCAACAGCATAAACATACTTATGATTTGTTGATCCGCGCCGGCAATATTGCCGATATCGGTACCTGGGAAGTGACGATGCCAGCTTCGTCGCCACGTTGGGACAGCGTAACCAAGCGTATTCATCAGGTGGATGATACGTTTGAATGTGATACTGCACAGGCTATTTTATTCTACAAGGCCGGTGACAATCGCCGGCGCATAACCAGCTGTTTTGAGGCTGCGCTGCGCTCAGGTACTACCTTTGACGAAGAATTTGAAATTATCACTGCCAAAGGAGAAGAGCGTTGGGTGCGCTCTATCGGTATTCCGGAGTTTGAACGCGGCGTTTGTGTCCGTGTATATGGTTTGTTTCAGGATATTACCGGGCAAAAACATGCCTATGCCGCTTTGCAGGATGTCACCACCACGATGAAAAACGTGATGAATGCCGCCTCTGAAGTGGCCATTATCGCCACCGATTGCACAGGTGTTATTACGCTGTTTAACCGCGGAGCTGAATTAATGTTGGGCTACAAGGCGGCCGAGCTAACCGGTAAAAGCACACCGATGCTGTTTCATGATCTCAGTGAAGTGGCCGCCCGGGCTGCCGAGTTGTCTAAGCAGTTGAACTGCGAAGTCACCGGATTTGATATTTTTACCATCTTGCCCAAGCTGCATGGTAAAGAAAGCCGGCGCTGGATATATCGCTGCAAGCATGGCTCTGAGCTTTGGGTGCAACTGGTAATAACGCCAATGTATGACAGCAAAAGCCGGTTAAGCGGTTACCTTGGCATAGCGCGTGACATTACCATGCAGGAACACACCAGTTTTGAGCTGCAGCAGTTTTTTGATTTGTCCCAAAACCTGATGTGTATTACTAATCGTGCCGGTTACTTTGAGCGGGTGAATAAAGCCTTCAGTACCTTGTTGGGTTACAGCGAGCAGGACTTACTGTTAACCCCCTATGCTGAGCTGCTGCATCCGGATGATATAGCAACCACGTCGGCTGAAGTTCAGCGCTTAGAGCACGGTGCCATGTCGTTGGGCTTTATTAACCGGTTGCGGCATAAAAATGGCCATTATATCAGTCTGGAATGGTTTACCACCCCGGACCCGGATACCGGTAAACTGTATGCCACGGCGCAAGATATTACCGGGCGGCAACGGCTGGAGCAAATGAAAAGCGAGTTTGTCTCAACGGTAAGCCACGAGCTGCGCACACCACTGACTGCTATTCGCGGCGCTCTGGGGTTAGTATTATCGGAGCGGCTGGCGCCGTTAGCTGCGCCTCATCAGCATTTACTTAAACTGGCGAATGATAACAGCCAGCGGTTAAGCTTCCTGATTAATGACCTGTTGGATATAGAAAAGCTGGCTGACGGCAAAATGCAGTTTACGCCCGAGGTGGTATCGGTAAAAAGTCTGGTTGAGCAGGCTATTGCCGAAAACCAAACCTACGCGCTTGAAAAGCAGGTGGCTATTGACAGTGATGTGGCACAGCTTAGTCATGACGTGCTGCTGCGGTTGGATCGCTTCCGGTTTTTGCAGGTTATGGCAAACCTGCTGTCCAATGCCATTAAGTTTTCTCCGGCAGCCGGTTTGGTTGAAGTAGAGGTAAAACTCAGCGCTGATTATGTGCGTATCAGTGTGCAGGATAATGGCCCTGGTATAGCGGCGGAATTTACACCGCATATTTTTAAACGGTTTTCTCAAGCCGACGCCAGTGATTCGCGTGCTAAAGGTGGTACCGGGCTTGGTTTGGCGCTGAGTAAAGAACTGGTAGAGGCCATGCAGGGCCAGATTGGCTTTGCGTCCGTTGCCGGACAGGGCGCGTTATTTTTTATTGAGTTTCCATTGCACCGCGTCTGAGGCGGCAATGAAATAACGGAGCAGAAACACAGATGCAATTTTCTCTTTTAGGCAGTAGCAATATAACAGTATCCCGGGTTTGCCTGGGTACTATGACATGGGGTTGTCAGAATACGCAGGCCGATGCTGATGCACAACTGGATTATGCGCTGGCACAGGGGGTAAATTTTATTGATACCGCCGAAATGTACGCCATCCCCCCCACAGCAGACACCTACGGTGCCACCGAGCGGATTATTGGCCACTGGCTAAGCCGTAACAAGCAGCAACGCAGCAATATTGTGCTGGCCAGCAAAATGGCCGGTAGTGGCCTGGCGTATGTGCGCGGCGGTGGCGACATGACTCCGGCGACACTGCTGCAAGCGGTAGATGCTTCGTTAGCCCGGTTACAAACCGATTACCTCGATTTATATCAACTGCACTGGCCTAACCGGGTATCGCCGCATTTTGGTAAACACAGTGTGGGCCGTATTGGCTTTACGCAGGTAAATGCCGCACAACAAACCGAACAAATGCTGGGCTTGTTGCAAGCGCTGGATAGCTGCGTTAAGGCCGGCAAGATCCGCTTTTGCGGCTTGTCTAATGAAACGCCATGGGGCATCAGCCAGTACCTTCGCCTGAGCACAGAGCATAATCTGCCGCGCATGGTGTCAATCCAGAACGAATTCAGCCTGCTACACAGCAAAGACTGGCCCTATTTAATTGAACAGTGTGTGCATGACAATATCGCTTATCTGCCCTGGTCGCCGTTGGCCGGTGGCGCTTTAAGCGGTAAATACCTTGGCGGTGCCAGGCCAAACGGCACGCGCTGGAGCATGCTGCAACGCAATGGCTTGTTTCGCGATACGCCGCAGTCGAACCACGCTATCGCGACCTTTACTGAATTAGCACAAAGCCATAATGTCAGTGCCACTGCGTTGGCGTTGGCGTGGGTTAATCAGGTAGACGGCGTAACGTCGACGATTATCGGCGCCACCAGCATGGCGCAGCTACAGCAAAATATCGCTGCGTTTTCGCTGCAGTTAACCCCGGCCATGCAGGATGATATCGCCGTGTTTTTGCAACAACACAGCTTGCCTTTTTAAGGCGCGGCACAGCTGTACAGTCGGCAAAATGGCCCAATCCACGGTAAAGACAATAGTGCTGTGGTCTTGCCAGTATTGGTGCAATCCGTTAGGGTTAACGACTGATAATTGATAACGGACTACCCGATGCCGGCCAGTTTTGCTGTACTGACTGCAATATTGCTGTTGCTTACCCTTTTACCACTGAGCCGGATTAAACATTGGTTAGTCCGCGGGCTGGACTTTCCCCGTTTACAACTGGCTGTGCTCAGTGCGCTGTTATTACTGATGCAAATTGCGATGCTGGACACCAGCCGGGCCGGCAGCGGGGTTATGCTGTTGCTAACGTTGGTGTGCCTGTTAACGCAGTTGTGGTGGATTTGGCCGTACACCCGGTTGCACCGCACTGAAGTGCCGTTAAGCCAAACCGCAGAGCCCGGATGCGAAACCATTTCAATCTTAACTGCCAATGTACTGATGACCAACCGCAATGCGGCGACCTTAACCGGGTTAATCAAGCAGCATCAGCCGGATGTGCTGGTTACGTTGGAGTCGGATCTGTGGTGGCAACAGCAGCTGGATCAGTTAAGTTCAGGCTATCCATACAGTATTAAATGCCCGCTGGATAATTTGTATGGTATGCACGTGTATTCCCGTTTGCCGCTGCACAACGCAGCTATTCAGTTTCTGGTACAGCCTGATATACCTTCAATGCATGCCGAAGTTGAGCTGCAAAGCGGCCGGCGCGTGGTGGTGCATTTTGTCCATCCGGCGCCGCCGGCGCCAACCGAAAATGAAAGCTCTGCCGAGCGCGATGCAGAACTGCTGGTATTGGCGGTAAGTGTGGCGCAGTGTGATCAGCCGCTTATTGTCAGCGGTGATTTAAATGATGTGGCTTGGTCCGAAACCACGCGTTTGTTTCGTAAAGTTAGTGGTTTACTCGACCCACGCATTGGCCGCGGTATGTTTAACAGTTTTCATGCCGGCTATCCGTTTATACGTTGGCCGCTGGATCACCTGTTTCACAGCAAGCATTTTAGCGTGCAGCAAATACAGCGATTGCCAAATATTGGCTCGGATCACTTTCCGCTACTGATGACGTTATGTTTAGAGGGTAAAACCAGCGCTGAGCAAACCGTAACGCTGGAGGCGGACGATTTGCAATTGCTGTCTGATGATTTGGCAGAGCAGGCGGTAACGCCGGATCAGGTGCACCGGCCGGAAAGAACGACGGGTACACCTGTAGCGTAGTGAGTTAATACCGGGCAGCGAACTGCCGTGGCTTAGTGGTCGCCGGCTTTTTTCAGCGCCCGCATTTCATCGTGGCATTCCTGTATAGTTGCCATAGATTGCAGCAGGGCAGCTTCATACTGCGGCGGCTGTTTATCTTTCAGTGCTATGCGCAGCTCGTCCAGGGTTTTATCTTCTACTTCTTCTAACTGGCTGATATAGGTATGGTCTTTGTCAGAAGACATAGCGCCAATCACCTTGGTATATACTTTACGCGCTTCAACTGAAAAGGCTGAGCCTTCTTCGCGTTTGCCATCTTCCTGCACGGCAAAAGGCTGTAAGCGCTCTTTTACCATGCGCCGTGCATTTAACATGCGGTCAAAAAACTGCGCTAACTGCTGATCGTCAACTTTTTCTTTAGCGTCGGCGTAAAATTCAATACCGCTGTTTAATACCTGAATAATATCGGAGGCATGCTTCATTTCGGGGGTATTTAACTGTGCCATAGTGAGGTTCTCCTTGATAAATAACATTTCAATGGTCACCGATACGACTAAACCGGTGTTGAACACGTCCGGGCAACAGGACAACTATAAAGCTGCAGGTTACAGACCAGGCTGTAAAATTAAGCGTTTACCAACTAAGGTTTTACTTCAAGCTGTTGTTTTTATTTGCTTAAATAAATTAAGTGGTATAGGGGCTGAGAAGCGGCAAGGTTGCAGCGGCTACGCATTACCGGCATTAATTTCATAGTTTTATTAACAACCGCGTAATTTTTACCTCTGCGCTACGCCGGTGCTGTTTATTAAAATAATACCGCCGTACCACGGCGCTGCTTTTTATGAAAATAATACCGTCGCTCCGCGCCGGTATAGGGGCCACGCCAGCGTCAGGCCGCGCAGCAGCATAAATATGCACAATGCCAGCCATAGCGCATGGTTGCCGGCACTTTGTGTAACGGCATAACACAGCCCAAACCCGGAGAATGACAGCAACATACTGTTCCGCATGGTACGGGCTTGAGTAGCACCAATGTAAATGCCATCCAGCAGGTAGCTCCATACCGCCACTAACGGCAGAACAATTAGCCAGGGCAGGTAATACTCTGCAGTATTTTGCACAGCCGAAATAGAGGTCAGCAGGCTGATTAATGCCGGGCCACCCAGCCAAAACAGCAGGCTAAACAGTATGCCCAACAGCAGGCCCCATTGTGCCAAAATGACAAATAAACCCTGTAGTTCGCGCTGGCTTTTTGCTCCCACGGCTTTGCCGGTGCAGGCTTCGGCGGCATAGGCAAAGCCGTCCAGCGCATAAGACACCAGCATCAGGAAAGTAAGCAACACGGCATTGGCTGCCACTACGTTATCGCCAAAGGCCGCGCCACGAAAGGCGATAAACACAAACACCAGTTGCAGGCACAGGCTGCGGATAAAAATGTCACGGTTTAGTGCAAACAAGCGGCCATAGCCGCTAAGCTGTTGCAGCTGTAACAGAGTTACCTTGCCAAGCTGTCGCTGCTGCCACAGCCGGCGTAGTAAATACAGCCCCAGCAGCAAGGTGCTGTAATCGGCAATAACAGACGCTGCTGCCACACCAGCTACGTTCCAGGCTAAAACCGGCACAAAGAGTAAATCCAGTGCGATGTTCAGGCTTTGGTTCCACAGCAACAGCCACATAGGGTAGCGGGCATTGTGCAGGCCTAAAAACCAGCCCAGCAGTACCATATTCAACAGCGCCGCCGGTGCACTCCAGATACGGATCTGAAAATAAACACCGGCTTGCTCCAGCACATCGCTGCCGGCATTGCTGAACAACTGCACCAGCGGCATAACAAGCGGATGCAGCAGTAACAGCAACAGGGCTAACGATAACGCTACCAGCCCGGCCTGCAACAGGCTGTTGCGGATGGCGTTGGCATCTTCTGCACCAAACGCCTGCGCTGTTAAGCCGGTAGTGCTCATGCGCAAAAAGCCCAGCAGTAAAAACAGCAGACTGATAAGGCTGCTACCCAGTGCCACGCCACCCAAATACCAGGCATGCTCCAGGTGACCCACCACGGCGGTGTCCACCAGGGATAGCAGCGGAATAGTCAGGTTAGAGGCAATCATCGGCAGGGCAATTAACAGCACCTGCTTTTGTTCAGGCCGGAAGAAATTTAGCAAAGCGTGTGTATCATCAAGCAGTTATCAGTGCTTTGTATACTAACATAGCCAGAGAAGGCGTGTTGCCGGATTAAGGGGCATGTTTTGCTTTTTCGGGGCAGCAAAGCAAGCCCGGGAAAGTGCATATTTTAGCGGCAGAATTTAATCAGCGCCGGCCAGTTTTCCGCCCAGGTATGGTTAGCACTCTCCCCGGCCGACTCTAAATATGCGCTGATAAATTGAATAAACACCCTGACCCTGGCCGGTAAATACTCGCGTTTGGCATAAATGGCAAACACGCCGTTATCAGCTTGTGGCGGCCGGTAATAAGGGTACAGCGATACCAGGGCGCCGCTTTGTAAGCCCTGTTTTGCCAGAAAGTGCGGCAACTGCGCAAAGCCCAAACCATGGTCGCACATCAATGCCATGGCTTCGCCATCATCGGTGATATGGCTGCGCTCAAGCTCATAGGGTTGGTATTCGCCGCTATGGTCCGGCAGAAAAACCGGCTGTAGCTGTTGGGTCTGTTTAATGCGAAAACCAATCCAGCTATGGTGCTGAAAATCGTCGGCACAACGCGGCGTGCCCCGTGCCGCTAAATACTGCGGTGATGCACAAATAAGAAAATCCATCGGGCTTAACCGCCGCGCCACTAAACGGCTGTCTTTTACAAAGCCGGTGCGCAGGGCGATATCAATGTCGTTATCAATAATATCAACGTGCAAGTCATTGATCTCAAGTGCCAGCTTAATGGCCGGATAACGCTGACAAAAAGCCTGCAACAGCGGCAAAACATAGAGGTGGCCGTAGCAGGCAGCCGAACTGATACGCAAAGTGCCGCAGGGAGAATCGTTCAGCTGCTTCAGCTCGTGCTCGCAGGCGCTGAGGTCTTGCATCATCTTGCGCACCGTATCGGCGTAGCGTTGCCCTGCTGTGGTAATGCTTAACCGGCGGGTAGAGCGTTGAAACAGCGTCAACTTCAGCTCTGCTTCCAACCGGCTAATGGCTTTGCTAACCGTGGAGGGATCGGTGTTACAGCTTTTTGCTGCAGCGGCAAAGCTGCCGGCATCACAGGTGGCTAAAAATATATCTAATAAACGCAGTTTATCCATAAGCTGTAGTTCCCGGTTAAGCCGCCTTGCGCTGTGGGCTCAAGATAACATGAAAATTGATGAATAGTATTCATGACTGATAGGGCGGCGCGGCTATTTTTTCCCACTTTTCAGCGGCATAACATGGCATCACCAATGGCAAACCGCTTTTTGAGTGAGGAATGATGTTGCAGCACCTTGATTTAACAAAACCCCCCGCTAATCACCCGTTAATCTACTTTTTGCTTGCCTTTATCGCCATGGCCGGATTGTCTTACATTAACTTTCTGCCGGGTGTCGTGAATGCCCTGGCAGGCGGTATCGGTTTTACAGAGGTTGAAGCCGGCCAAATTGTTGCGCTAAACGGTTACGGCGCTTTGCTTGGCAGCGCTATCGCTATTTTTTTAGTGCGCCGTCTGCAGTGGCAGCCGGTCATGTTGGCATTTTTAGCGCTGCTAACCCTGATTGACGTCAGCACCCTATGGATTCAGAGCTACAGCGTTATGCTGGGGTGGCGCTTTTTCGCCGGGGTTGCCGGCGGGCTGAGTGTCGGTATGGCTTTTTCCGTGTTGGCCAGGCTGGACAACCCCGACCGCGCCTTCGGCACCCTGTTATTGCTGCAGTTTAGTATTGGTTCGCTGGTTATTTACCTGCTGCCGGCGCTGGAACAGCTTAGCAATGCTTATGCGGTTTTTTATGTGATGGCCGCTATTGCTGCGTCAAGCCTGGTTTTTATGCTGTGTTTACCGGCCCTGGCGTTAAGCCGCGGTTCAACTGCACGGCTAACGGCGTTGGCTGCAGAGCCCGGGGGCAGGGCGTATCGCAAGGCGCTGTTATTGCTGTTGGCCATTATGGTTTATCAAATAGCGGCCAGTGCTATTTGGGCTTATGTCGGGCTTATTGGGTTGGCGGCCAATATTGCCACCGATAGTGTTAATACCTATATCGCGCTAACGGGTTTGACCGGGCTGGCCGGAGCCATGCTGCCGGTAGTGACCGGCCGGCGTTTTGGCCGGTTACATTTTTTGTTGGCACTCAGTGCGCTGTCGGTCATTGCGGCGCTGCTGCTTAACTATTCCCAACACAGCCTGCTGTATGTTGTGGCCATGGCGTTACTGTTTTTTTGCTGGCCGGCAGTGCTGTCTTATCTGTTAGCGGTAAGCGCGCAAACCGACAGCAGTGGCAGGCTGTCTGCTATTGCTGCGCTGGTATCTTCTGTGGGGTTGGCGACGGGGCCCTTGTTCGCGGCCGGCCTGCTGGATAACGGCAACTTTTCCCTGATGCTGTACGCTTGTGCGCTGCTTTTCTTATTCAGCTGCTTGTTGTTGGTTAAGCCGGTGCTGGCACAGGAGAGGCCGCAGCCGGCTTTGCGCCCATCACAACCGCCGCTGCAAGCCGGCGCTAATGACTTAAGGTGCCCGAAATGATGCGATATGTGCTGAACAAAATGCTGCTCAGGCTGCAAAACCGTTACAACTACGACGTGCGCTATCAGCAGGACTTACTGCAAACAGATTTAGCCGCTTTTTTAAAGTTTATGGCGTTTCAGAGTATGTCATCTCATCAGGGGAATTTAGCGGCCGCGCCACTATATGCTGCCAGACTGCGGGCGATCATTTTTGAAGACTGCGGGCCCTGCACGCAACTGGTGGTAAATATGGCGCTGGAAGCTGGGGTAAGTGCGGCTATGCTGCGCGCCATTATTGAACACGACTTAAATCAGCTGCCGGAGGATATCGCCCTGGTGGTGCAATTTACTGAGCTGGTGTTGGCGCACCAGCCAGAGGCGGATCTGTTGCGTGAAAAAATACTGGCGTTATGGGGTAGCAAAGGGCTTATGGCTATTGGTTTTGCTATCAGCTCTTATCGGGTGTATCCGGCGCTGAAATACGCGCTGGGCTACGGTAAGGCCTGCAGCCGCATTCAGCTAAACGATGCCAGCCTTGTACCCAACCGCGCCGCCGTTGTTGCAGCGGAGGCGGCAAATGTTGAATAAATTGCCCGGCCCCGCCGCGTTATTGCTTGGCCTGGCGGCGCTGGTTAACGGCAGCTTTATGACCATAGCACCGGAAACCTGGTATTGGCTGGTACCGGGCGTGCCCGACCGCGGGCCTTTTAACCAGCATTTTCTGTGAGATATTGGCATGAACTATCTGCTGATAGGCGCCGCCTTTGTATATGGCGCGTTGTATCGCAAGCAGCGCTTCATACTGTGGTCAATACCAACGGCCTGGCTGGTAGCACATGCTGTGTTTCATGTCTGGGAAGTGCTGGTAGGGATCTGTGTGCCACAATCGCTGATTGACGATTTCGCCGGTGTAACCTTGCCGGCGTTAGTTGCGCTGAGTTTGTTGTATGCCGATGCTAAGGAGCAGCCTGATGCATAAAGCCATTATTGCCCTGTTATTGTTGGTCTTGGGCGCAGTAGCGGGGGCTTTACCGGCTTTTTTGGTCCCCAAGCCCAATCAGCCGGCCACAATAGAGTGGTTAACCACACCACGCAGCCTGGCCAATTTCAGCCTTAATACTGTGCAGGGCGAATTCACCAACCAGGCGCTGCCGGGCCGCTGGACCATAGTGTGGTTCGGCTTTTTGCATTGTGCCGATATTTGCCCAACAGCTTTAATGCAAATGGCAACATTAGCTGATGCGTTGGCTGACGATGAGCGCCTTGCCAACAACAAGGTGACTTATGTTTTTGTTTCGGTAGACCCAAACCGGGATTCAATTACTGAAATCCACCAATTTGTCAGCTACTTTAACGCGGCATTTCTCGGTGTCAGCGCAAGCGAAACACAGCTGGCGCAATTCGCCGCCGGTTTGGGCGTGCAATTTAGCGTTAACGCAAATAAAGAGAGTTACAGCGTTGCCCATTCCGTTAGCTTTGCCATCATCGACCCGGCCGGTAAGTTTCGCGGCCGCTTCCGGCCGGGCTTTGATGCACAAGGCGTAGCCAAAGAGCTGCTGGCCGCGTTTTAGCAAGCTTTCTGCTTTGTTATACAAATTCTAAACGGCAAGGCCCGCCGTCGCCGCGGTTATTCGGTTTTGGCTTTAATGCTCTGCTGCAAAAACTGCAGCATCTGTGTGGCGATTTCATTGCCATGAGTTTCAATGGCGAAGTGGCCGGTGTTAAGGAACTGTACCTCAGCGTTTGGGTTATCACGTTTAAAGGCATTGGCGCCTGCCGGCAAAAAGAACGGGTCTTTTTCGCCCCAGATTGCCAGTAGCGGTGGCTGGTAACGGCGAAAATAGTCGTGCAGCTGGCTGTACTGCTTAATATTGTTGCCATAGTCGACTAACAAATCCAGCTGTGCGTCCACGCCAATACGCTCTATTGCGGCGTGGGCCAATTGATAGGTTTCAGGCGCAATCAGCGAGGTATCTGTAACGCCCTCGGTGTACTGCCATTTCAGCATGTCAGCGTTATTAAAGCGGCGCAGTGCTGCACGGTTTTCTGCCGTAGGACTAGCCCAGGCTTTTTGCATATCAGCCCAGCCGGCACTTAAGCCTTCTTCGTAGCCATTGCCGTTCTGGCTGACTATGGCGGTGATTTTTTGCGGGTTATTTACTGCCAGGCGCCAGCCTACAGGGGCACCGTAATCGAACACGTACAGGGCATAGCGGTCCAGCTTTTTCGCCACTGTGAAGGCATCAATAACAGCAGCCAGATTGTCGAAGCTGTAGCTAAAGTTGACGTCGCTGTTAACCGTAGTTTGGCCAAAACCCGGCAAGTCCGGCGCGATAACATGGTATTTCGTTGCCAGTTGCGGTATCAGCTGACGAAACATATACGACGAGGCACCAAAACCATGCAGCAGCAACACTGTAGGTGCCTGTACCGAACCGGCTTCGCGGTAAAACACATTCACACCTTGTATATCGATGCTCTGGTGGTGCACCTGTGGTGGATTATCTGCACTGTTGGCATACAAAGAGGTGGTTAAGCTTGCTGCGGCAAGCAGCATTTTGGGCGTTGTCATGATAGCTCCGTATAGTTTGGCTTGAGATGAATTTAGTAACCATTAAAGCTGTAGTTTAGTGGTTATGGTGCAAGTTTGGCGTACTTGTGCTAACCTGTCAAATTAATTTTTAGAGGTTACTGTATGGCTGCTTCTGCAAAACCGCACGACGACAACCTGAATGCTGCACCTATGCTGGGTGATCACCTTGCGATGGACTTGCTCAATACCGAAGCGCGTAACGATGACAAGACGATTGAATACTGGCACAGCGATGCAGATGTGTTGCGCTGGCTGGCACAACACAACATTTTTCCGGCCGCAGGGGGCGGCGCATTCGCTGTGGGTGAATTGCTGGCGCAGGCCAAAACACTGCGCAGCCTTGCCAAAGGCTTAATTAGCGCGTTTAAAGCAGGAAAGTTGCAGGATATCAGTGGTTTAAATGAGTATTTGCATGCGTACCACAGTGTGCTGCATTTAGCGCGCGACAATGACGGCAAGCTGGTGTTAAGCCGCATAGCCAGCGGCGCAACGATAGCGTCGCTGCTGGGGCCGGTAGCAGAAGCCGTGGCGCAGTTGTTAGTTGAAGCGAATGTTGAGTTGGTTAAACAGTGCGAACACCCGGACTGTATTTTGTGGTTTTATGATCGCACTAAAGCGCACAAGCGGCGCTGGTGCAGTATGGCGCTATGTGGCAACCGTTATAAAGCAGCGCAGTTCAGAAAAAGAAGCAGCAGTTAATCCGACCGGCGGCGATATGGGTTTAAAAACTTACTTTGCTGCAATGCCTGTCCCAATAACAGCTGTTCTCCTAATAGTTGTCGCAATTTTACAATACGCGGCATAACGCCGCAGTTAGCATCTTTAGCGTCAAATAAAAAGGAGTTAAAAATGTCTAAGTTTGCCTGCTTGCTAGTGTTTTCCTGGCTGCTGATTTTTTGCCAGGGGTTTATTCAGCCTGCCATTGCGGCATCAGCCGATTTAAAGCTGATTGAACTGGAAACATTTCCGGCTGCGTCAGCCATAAACCTGAGCACATTAGCGGCGGATAAACCGCTGTATATCAAACTTTGGGCCACCTGGTGCCAGCCCTGTATCGAACAAATGCCGCATTTTCAGGCGTTATATCAAGCTTATGGTGACAAGGTAAATTTTGTTGCGGTAAACATTGATATCAACGAGAAAGCAGAAGAAATCGCTGCTGTTATACAACGCTTTGGTTTAACCATGCCGGTTTGGCTGGATACCAGCGGCCAGCTTGCCGGCACCCTGGGCTTAGTGGGCACGCCCTATTCAGTGTTACTGAATAGCGCCGGTCAGCAGGTGTATAGCAGCCATGAATCTGACAAAGCACTGGATGGTCTGGTGCAGCGCCTGGCACAAGGGCAGCAATTACCGGTGGCAAGTTCAGACAATATCAGCAGTGCCGAGCAACAACGTTTCACAGCGCCGTATCTGCAAGGCGAGCATTACCTGTTTTTTACTGCTACCTGGTGTGACTGGTATCTGGCTGAATCACGGCCCGCTATGGCTGCGCATTGCAAAACTGCGCAACAAGGGCTTAATGCCTTAGCTGCCAAAGCAACAGACGCCGGCTGGATGGGCATTGTTAATCATCTGTGGACCGACGATAGCGCCCTTGCGGAGTTTAACGCGCAGTACAAGATGGCAATCCCGTTCAACATTGACAGCCAGGGCGTGTTGTTTCAGCACTTTAATGTGCGCAATATCCCGGCGTTGTTAAAAGTAAAAGACGGCATGGTATTAACCGAAATCAGCGATTTTACTGATCCTGCCGCCGTGTTGCAGCAGTTAAAACAAGCAAAATAAGCCAGATTAAAGCCGGGCAGTTTAAGCCAGCCCGGTTATGAGCAGCCGCATGCAGATGTTTTCCGGGTACTGTGGTACATGTCGCAGCCAAGCGGCCAACCGGCGCTGGCCGTGTATTGCTAATGTTCCGATAGTATATACTTGCCGCCTTTTTCGTTTATCCGGCGCCGGAGAATTATGACAAGCGTTACTAAGGCTGCTGCATCTGTTGCAGTTGCACCTGCAGCATTGGCTTTACCCGTTGTAGGGGCTGTCAGTTTTGTGCATTTGCTAAACGATCTGATCCAGGCGGTTTTGCCGGCTATTTATCCGATGCTAAAACAGCAATATCTGCTGAGTTTTGCCCAGATTGGCCTGATCACGCTGATTTTTCAAATTACCGCGTCGTTATTACAACCGGCCATAGGCTTCTATACCGATAAACACCCCAAGCCCTGGTTATTACCGCTTGGCATGGTATTTACGCTGCTGGGGCTGGTTATGCTAAGCCAGGTAGACAGCTTTGCCATGTTGCTGCTGGCATCTGCGATGATTGGCCTGGGCTCATCCACCTTTCACCCTGAGGCGTCAAGAGTGGCGCGTATGGCATCCGGCGGCCGCTATGGCCTGGCGCAGGCGGTGTTTCAGGTCGGCGGCAATGCCGGTTCGGCACTGGGGCCTTTATTAGCCGCCGTGATTATTATTCCGCGCGGGCAGGGCAGCATAGGCTGGTTTTGTTTGTTTGCCATTATCGGCATTATTGTGTTGCAGCGCGTTAGCCGTTGGGTTATTGCCTCACATGCCACGGCGGCCAAACGCAGCAGTGTAGTTGCGGACAACGGTTTATCGCCCCGGCAAACCAAACAGGCATTGCTGGTGTTGGCGCTGCTGGTATTGTCCAAGTATGTGTATATGACCTGCCTGAGTAATTTTTATACCTTTTATCTGATTGAAAAGTTTGCCGTGTCGGTTGGCGACTCGCAGTTATTTTTATTTCTGTTTCTGGCATCAGTGGCGGTGGGCACCGTAATAGGCGGTCCGGTAGGCGACAGAATAGGTCGCAAGCCGGTGATCTGGGTGTCTATTTTAGGCGCAGCACCGCTTACCTTGTTGTTACCCTATAGCAACCTGTTTGGCGCTGCGGTGCTAACAGTGCTGATAGGTTTGGTGATGTCGTCGGCGTTTTCGGCCATTATTGTGTTTGCGCAGGAGTTGGTACCGCGCAATATCGGTATGATCTCGGGGATTTTTTACGGCATGATGTTTGGCTTTAGCGGCATTGCCGCTGCAGTGCTGGGCATAGTGGCCGACGCCACCAGCATTACTTATATCTTTAAGCTGTGCGCCTGGTTACCACTGCTGGGCATGCTGGCAGTATGGCTGCCGGATATGCGCCGTAGCGGCACGCAGTAATTGATTTTGTGCTCCTTAAACACCTGATAGGTAAACGAATCAACCTGGTAAATATTTACGTCCATTAACGATTCCTAACCAGTTCAATAAATTTTTTTAGTACAGGCGATTTATTCTGTTCCGGATAAACCAGCGCAATGCCCATAGAAAGGCCACTAAATTCATTATCAAGTGGCCTGAAAACCACGCCTTCACGTTTCACTTTTTGTAGCGATGTCGACATAAACGCCATGCCACGCCCTTCAGCAATCGCAGCCAACAGCATGTGATGGTCTGCAGGCTCCGGAATGAGGTTGAAAGTAAAACCTAGCTGAGCAAAAAAAGCGCTGCAGTAATCGTAATAACCGGGGTTTAACTGGCGCTTAAACCAAAACATCGACTCGCCACAAATATCAGCAGCGCGTATTTTCCGTTTCCGCGCTAACCTGTGGTTGGAGGATAATGCCAGCACCAATGGCTGATTAAAAATAGTTTCTGATATTAAACCTTCTGCGTGGGTATGCAGGGTGATGAATGCCGCATCTATGACGCCATTTTTTAAATCTTGAACCAAACGGATAGAATGCTTCAGGCTCGGGCTTATTTTCCACTGCGGATAGCATGCCCTCAAATCATCCAGCACCTCGGGTATGTCTGCAGGGTCAAACACCGTTGTGTAGCCGACAACAAAGCGCCCGGCGTCTTGCATTCGTAATGCCTGCGCCGCGGCAACCGCTTTTTCAGCCTGTTTCAATGTCCGTTTAACTTCCGGCAAAAAAGCCATGCCGGCAGCTGACAGTTCTACTCCGGTAGAACTGCGTATAAAGAGCCCAACACCGAGATGATCTTCAAGCTGTCGAATTTGCCGCGTCAATGGCGGCTGGGAAATATGTAACCGTTTTGCTGCTCTGCCGAAATGTAACTCTTCAGCTAGTGCAACAAAATAGCGGAACTGGCGAAGATCAATAGATTTATTCATACCGAAAAGGTATCACGAAAAGAGTATTAGACACTATGAGAAAAACCGCTTAGTTTCAATACCGAATCAGTTAACAAACCAACTAAGGTCATAATTCTTATGCACAATCCAGTAGGGTTAATCGTTACTTTTGCCATGATGTTAGCCATGGCATTGGCTGGCAAAGCACAGGCATCCGGCCCCGACCCATCATTTGCCAGCTCAGCTGCAACATCTAGTTTTACTGCTGTCACTATTACCGCTCCTGCCTTGGCCGGCAATATCATTGGCGAGCCTGCTCAACGCGAGCTGTGGGTATATCTTCCGGCCGCTTATTTCACTGCTGACACTGCACTGCCGGTTATTTATTTTCTGCCGGGATTCGGCACCGACGCTATAACGGGTGTAGAGGTGCAAGCCGATTTTGACAACAGCTTTAAAACACTTCAACCCGCTATAGTGGTGATTATTTCCGGCGTGAATCGTTATCGCGGCAGTTTTTTTGTTGATTCAGCCGTCACTGGCAACTGGGCAGAGTTTATGTTTAACGATGTGGTTAACTACGTTGATGCCAACTATCGCACCTTAGCCAAGCCAGAGGCTCGCGGTATAGCGGGGCATTCTATGGGCGGTTTTGGCGCGCTTAATTTAGCCATGCGGCATGCCGATATTTTTGGTTCCGTCTTTGCAATGGCACCAGGGTTAGTAGACAGTAGCGGCATGCTTGATACGCAAATATTTGATACGCAAGCCCACATTAAACGCTTTATTGCTTCGCTATCCGGCATTAAACAAATGCCAGCGCAAGAGGCACTAGCTAGCCTGAGCAACAACCGCAGTGCTTTTGATATTGCCTATGGCATGGCCTTTGCGCCAATACTTACACCGCCGTATTTTGAATATCCCTATACTGTCGTTAATAACACGCTGGTGGTTGATGAAACAATAATGGCCAAATGGAATGCAGGTTTTGGCGATGTTCAGCGCAAAATTATTGAATTTAAACCGCAGTTAAAGTCATTAAATGGTATTGGCCTCGACTGCGGAATAAACGATGAGTTTCAATGGATTGTCAGAGGCTGTGAGCATTTTCACCGCGAGCTTACAGCAGCAGGTATCGAGCATGTTTACACCACTCACAGAGGGCGGCATATGAATCAACTACCGGCTCGTACTCTGGAGGTTATGCTGCCATTTTTTTCACAACGATTGGCAACGCAGTAAATTATTAGAATTATTAGGGACGCACCCTATTTAATTATCTCAAACCAACTGCTGATACTGCTGCAAAAAATCAACAAAGGCGGTTACCCGTGCCGGGCGAAAGCGGCCTGGTGGGTATACCGCGTAAATACCGGCTTGCGCTAAGCTCCAGTCGGGCAGTAGCCGGACTAACTGCCCGCTGCTTACCAGATCGCGGGCGCTGTAGTCGGGCAGTATGCCCATGCCGGCACCGGCCAGCATTAAGGCTGTAATGGTTTGGGTAGAGCTGGTTTTAAGCGCGGCCGGCAAATACTGGCTAACTTGCTGTTTGGCCCCGGTGTGCGGGTTGGTTTGGCTAAAAGTCCACTGCTGCGGTTGGCTAAGCGGCGTAAAGGCGATAAAGCGCTGGCTGGCTAAATCGGCCGGTTGCTGCGGTATACCGGCTTGGGCCAGATAGGCCGGGGCGGCCAGCAGCCATTGCTCAAAATTGCCGAGCTTACGGGCATGCTGGCCGGAGTCTTTTAACCAACCGGCGCGAATGCTTAAATCGATACCTTCTTTGATTAAATCTTTTACCAGATCGCTGCTGCGAAACTCTACCTCTAAGGCCGGATGCAGTGCCATAAAGGCCACTACGGCAGTGGCCAGTACGCGGTTGGTGTAATCTTCCGGTGCGCTTAGCACCAGCTTGCCCTGCAATACCTTGTCGCTGCTTTGCAATTGCTGTAGCGCTTGTTGCAGCTCGTCGAGCAGCGGCAGGCAGTCGCGCAGCAGCTGCTCGCCGGCGCGGGTTAAGCTGAGCTGGCGTGTGGTGCGGCGAAACAGCGCCACGCCCAGTTGCTGCTCCAGCGCTTTTAACTGCAGGCTAATAGTAGTTTTGCTACAGCCCAGTTGTTCAGCTGCGGCGGTAAAGCTGCCGGCCTGCTGTAAACGCTGCACCAGCTGCAGGCTATTTAAATCCGCTTGATTTGGCATGATTGTTTTAATTTATTAAACAGTGATTTTAATATTAAGCTATTTTTCTGTGTTAATCGAGCCGCGATAATGCCTGCACATTAATTGTTCAGACAGCAACCTTGTGAGGAAAATAGGATGGAATTAGTTATTTTAGGAGCATCAGGTTTTATCGGCTCGGCCATTACTGCCGAGGCACTAAGCCGTGGCCACACTGTAACGGCAGTGGTAAACCGGCCGGAGCGCATAGCGGCTAAAGCGGGCTTAACGGTGGTAGGGCTGGATATTAACGATACGCCGGCGTTAACCAAACTGCTTAATGGCAAGGCGGTGGTGATCAGTGCCTTTAGCGGCCACGCGCAGCAAGACGTAAAGGGCTACTATTTACAGGCGTTTAATTCGGTATTTACCGCGGCAACGGCAGGCAAGGTAGGCCGTTTGCTGGTAGTTGGTGGTGCGGCAACATTAATGCTCCCCGATGGCAGCCGCTTACTGGATAGCCCGGATTTTCCGGCGGAATATCGCGCTACCGCCGAAGGTGCGGCAGAGGTACTGCAGCAGCTACGCGGACAAAATGTGCTGAATTGGAGCTTTTTATCACCGGCGGCAGAGATTTTTCCGGGCGATAAAACCGGCAGCTTCCGGCTGGGGTTAGATAATTTACTTACCGACAGCGCAGGTAAAAGCCGTATTGCTAACGGTGATTATGCCGCGGCAATGCTGGATGAAGCCGAGCAACCGCAACATCTGAATAAACGCTTTAGTGTGGCGTATTAATAAGGTCGTGAATGCTCCGTTAGTCCGGTAAACCGGCCAGGCGTGAACGACGTCGGGCCGGTTTAAAGCGTTGCCATAATAATGCCAAACCGCTTAGGGTAAACAGCAAGGATGCTGCGGCGGTGGCGATAAGCAGCGGGTTATTAAAGTTACTGCGATCCTGATAATCCATAATGTGCAGCATCCAGAAAAAGTCGAACACACGCCAGCCGTTGGTTCTTACCCGTTGTACCAAGCCTGTTGCCGGGTCCAGATAAAAGCTGGTGTTATTGGCATCGTTAAATTGCACTATCCAAAGCGGTGCGGTCAGATTTTTAACTTCCTGTGGCAGTTGCTGTAATAACTGTACCTTTTGCAATTGGCCTTGCCCAAGGTATTGTGCTGTCGCCAGTTGTCGGATCTGGTGTTCGGTTAAATTTGATACCGGTTTGCCGGTAGTGGCTGAGTATCGGTAATGTTGATCATCATCTGCTACCAGGTACACCGGGCTTGCGCTAAGTTGCTGGTCGCTAATATGTAGTTGCTGGCTAAGGCTTAAGCTGGCGTTCGCACTATGGTGTTTAAGTATGCTCGCCGGCGCTACAGATACTGTATGCCAGGTTACGGTGCTACTGAAACGTAAATGCTCCCCCGTACTTGCTCAATAGGCATAACCGCCATCACGAGGCCACTTAAAAACCAGAATATAATCTGGAGAACCAAGATTAAACCCAGCCAATTGTGCAACCAGCGACAAGCTTTGATCATAAATACCACTCGACTACATAAAGTTAAAACGGATACCGGCATTTACCGAGCGGCCGGCACCTTTCAGTTGGCTAAAGCCGTTGCTGTTGTCCTGGCGGTATTCAGCGATATTGACGCCGCCAAGTGGCAGTTCATAGTCTTTATCCAGCAGGTTGCTGATGCCAAAACTCAGTGTTAGCTGATTATGTTGCCATTGGCTATTCAGATCCAATAAGGCGTAGCTGGCGGTTGGGTTTTCCAGCCGGCGACTGTCCAGCCGGCTTTTGCCATCCTGCCATTGCCATTTTAGTGCAGTTTGCAGCTTACCCAGCTGATGTTGCAGTTGAACTGACGTATTAAATGGCCTTTGCTGGTAAAGGGGCTCGTTACTATTGTCGCGAGTAGCCCGGTTTACTTTGGCCTCTGCTTGCAACTGCCACTGACCCAAACGGGCGTCTGACGCTAACAGCCATTGGCCACTGGCTCCAATGCCATATAAAGTGGCGTCTAAATTAACAAACTGCAGCCGGTGACGCAGGTTGTCGCCGGTATTAAAGTTGCCGGCGATGCTCACGTCGATAAAATCCGCAACCTTGGTGTAAAACGGCCGCAATTGCAGCATGGTGTTATCACTGCTGTAAAGATAAGCAATACTCAGGGTGCGGGCGGTTTCGGGCTTCAGGTTAATATCGCCGATATAGCCGTTGCCGTCACCAAACCAGCCAATCATGGTGATGGCCATTTGGCCCTGGCCCCAGCTGTAACGTTCATACAGGTTGGGGGCGCGGTTTTTCTGTGCCAGACCAAACTGCAGTTGCTGCGCGTCATCCAACTGATAACTGGCTGAAAAGCTCAGATCCGCCAGCGTATCGCTCTGCTTGCGGTCTTGCTGGTTAAACGCCTGCGCTGCTACTGCATCGGCCGCCATCATGCCCATCATCATGTTGTTGTAAGCCTGCACATCGCCGGTATTGCTGCTAACCTGCTCAAGCCGCGCGCCATAGTTAAGCAGCAATTTTGCCGTTAATTGTTGGTTAAGCTCGGCAAAAATCGCCAGACGCCGGCGTTTGCCATCATTAATATTGATGTAATCGTTCGGGCCCATCATCATCGAGCCTGGCACTGCCGGCCAGATATCGTTTAAACGGAACTGATAAAACTCGTGGCCGACTTTTAGCGTACTGCCGTTTGATATTGCAGTTTGCCAGTGCAGCTGATAGCTGTAATCGTCACTGTCGGTCAGCATCGGCATGGTGCCGGGCTTTTCTGCGCTAAAAAAGCCCATTTCGTGCTTAATGCCTTGCCAGTTCACCCGCGCCAGCAAGTCACCGTCTGCCAGAGGGCGCTGATATTGCAGCGTAGCACCAAAGCTCTGGTTTTCTGTCATGTCCATATACTGGTTGGCAAAGCCCTGAAACGGAATGTACTGATGGCTAAGCTTAACCGCCAGTTGCTCTTCGCCATCCTGCCAGGCGCCAACCAACTGATGGTTTTGCGCGCGGTACAAGGTGTCAGGCACCTTATCGTCGTTGCCGTCGCGATAGCTGTTGGCATCGCTATAGGCGCCGTCGTATTTCAGGCTGAATTGTTTACTGGAAAACTCTGTGCCGCCAGTGATATTAACTGCGTCGCCATTACTCTGATAACGGTTGCCCAGGTAACTACGTTGATGTGAAAGTTTGTCGCTGTCGCTAAAGCCGGGGTTGAAACTGCTGACGCTAATCACACCGGCGATATTATCGCCACCCATGCTAACCGGAGAAATACCGGCTACCACTGTGACGGCATTTATCTGATTGGCGGAAATATACGACAGCGGCGGGTTCATTTCATTGGCACAGGCTGCGCCGATATCACTACCATCAATTAATACTTTAATACGGTTGCCCATCATGCCGTTTAATACCGGCAAGGCTGAAACCCCTCCGGCAGCAGAGAAATCAACGCCCTTTGCGCGCAACAACTGCTGGCTGTCGCCCGGACTGGTTTGCCAGTTTAGCCCTTTAACTTCAATCACTTCCAGTTGTGCATTGGCGGCCTCTGACAGAGCGCTGCAAGAGACCAGCAGTAACAGACTCAAGCTGGAGTAGCGTAGTGCGGTGCATTGACGGCCCGGCATAACGTAGTGCATGTGTAACATAAAGCAGTCCTTAACAAAAAATGTTCGGCTGCTAGTGTAATAAATTCAAATGCTTAACAGAGTGTGACATATTGTCGCAGTAAGCTGGGTTAGTCCGCTGCGGTACTCTGCTGTGCGCAATAGCACAAACAAGCAGGCCCGGGCGGGTAAAAAGTATTCGCCGGCACTGCCTTATTTCAGGCGATGCCGGCTGCCATTGCAGGTTTGGCAGAGGTGAGGCGGTATGGCTTAAAACTGATAACTTATTGTCAGTTTTACGTTGCGCTCGTTGCCGGGTAAGCCACCTAAAAATAGCGCCTTGCTATAGTAGTATTTGTTAAACAGGTTTTCGAGATTCAGCTGTACCTTTACGTTGTCAGTGTTGTAACGCAGCGCCATATCCCAGCGGGTATAGGCCGGTACAAAAGCTTCCGGAATACCAAAACTTACCGAATTAATGGAACGCTCGCTTTCATAACTGGCGCCGAGGCTGGCTTCAAACAGCTTGGCCGACGCTACCAGGGGTAACTGATAGCTTAACCAGGCACGGGCAGTTTTTTCCGGTACCCCTTTGGTTTGGCCGGATTTGGTTTGGGCCCGGATTTCTATCGCATCCTGCACAATACCATTCACGTTTAAACGCCAACGCTCAGCCAGCACCAGGTTCAGATCAAACTCAAAACCTTTAGTTTGGTCTTCATCATCAAAAAAGTACCGTGGTACGCCAATATTAAACTCAGGATCGTTAGGGTTATCGTTGTACTCAGGGTTGTTATAGCGCAAGTTAGTACGGCGTGTTTCAAACCAGACCAGTGAGCCTAACAGATTTTCGTCAAAGGCAGTGAAGCGCAAGCCAACATCAAAAGATTTAGATTCAGAGTCCGGCCGGTTTAGTTCATTGCTGGTGCTTTCATCTGCCACAGCACCCAATACGCTATAAGCCGTCCGGCCCTGTGCCCGGTTAACGAAAGCGGCCAATTGCGGTGTAAATTGGTAATTCAAGCCGAGATTATAAGTAGTACCCGCATCGTCACTATTGGCTTCTTTAGCAATACCTGGCGCACGGTCGGTACCCTTATGCTGATATTGCTGCTCTACACGGGTATAAGCAATGCCTGCCCGTGCGGTTAAGGCGTCTGATAGATACAGCACTTCCTGTAAACTAACGCCGTAAGCGGTGACGGC
Source organism: Rheinheimera sp. (assembly GCF_030690345.1). Classification (GTDB taxonomy): domain Bacteria; phylum Pseudomonadota; class Gammaproteobacteria; order Enterobacterales; family Alteromonadaceae; genus Alishewanella. Next base: position 636,089 of record NZ_JAUYGV010000001.1, on the reverse strand, counting down.
TTTGTCATAATTACTTGTTAAAACCGGCGAATAACTCATAAAGTCAGCCGTTGGCCAGTTTGCCTGCCTGATATCCAGGATGTAGGGGATCGCATTTGCGTCTTTGGCTGCACCATCTGCATCATAGGCGGACCAGCTTGTCAGCCGCATGTCACGGTTTTCTGCATTTACGCTGACTAAATGCTCGCCGGTTACGTTAGCCCAGCGCCACTTCGACGTTAAATCTGCAAAATATTGCCAGGTATCTTCTGCAGATTGCTGCCGGCGGTACTCCTGGCGTCTTGCTGCAAATGGATATAATTCACCATCCAGCACCAGAGGGGCGCGCGGATCAGCATTAATAACGCCACTGCGCTGCCAATATAAATAGTTGTAGGCGCCTGTTTGTCTTACAAAATCTGAGTCATAACTGCGCCATAACAGCTGCTGGCTAAGTGTAGTGCTTTGGCTAAGATCCCAATCATGCCGTAGCTTTATTCTTAACTCTTCGCCCATGTTGGGGGTAGCTAAGGGGGAAATAAGGTTAGCTTTACCCAAGCGATAAGGTGCCGTGCCATCTGTGGCTAAAATAGAGGCCGCCAATTGCGCCCGCTGCGCTTCCGTTAGCTGTAAGCCCGGGCCTTGAGGATCGTTGGGCAATTGCTCCGCCGTGAGCTTGCCTTGCCCGCCAACGACACTGTCCCAATTGATAACTCTGACCGGATCACCATTGGAGTCAATTTGGTTGGCATCATCAATATAAGCGGCACTGAGTAACCATTGCTGCTGCTTGTTGGGTTGAAATCGCACGCTGGCATACACTTCGTCACGATCGCGGGTTAAATTACGAAAGCCATCGCTGCGTTCATGATTAGCAACCACACGATATGCCCAACCAGGTTGTAAAGCGCCGGTTGCATCGATACCAAGCGCATAGGTATTCCAGGCGCCGGCTTTGGCATTTACCTGGTACGCAGCTTTATCAAGCGGTTTCTTTTCTACCATATTGATCACGCCACCGGCGGCACCTATGCCATATAAACCAGTGGCAGGCCCTTTAAGCACCTCTAAGCTTTCGATATTGGTCATCGAGCGGGTAGGGTTGTAGCTATTGCCTAAGTCGGCTCCGCCATACATGCCGTCATAGGTATAATTGACGCCTAAACCACGTAAAATCAGTGTGTCGCCAATGCCATAGTTATTACCGGCCTGGCCTAAACCACTGATATTACGTAACGCTTCCTGTAGAGTACTATTGTTTTGGCTGGCTAATAACTCAGAGTCTACCACCACCACAGCCGCTGGAGTTTGCATCAGCGCCATATCAGACTTGGTAGCGGTTCCTGAGGCTAAAATTAACTGGTTATGAGTGCCGTAAACACTGATCCGTTCAATTTTTTCCTGTTCTCCGGTGGCTTCGGCAGCTGACGCGACAGGCATAGCCAATAAAGTACTTACCAGCGCCAGCTGAACTGCTTGCGATAAAGACGTTTTAATAAAATGTGGACGTGACGCTGCCATACAACCCTCAAAAATTACACAACCAGATAGGAAAACAGAGGGCGCGCAATATAACAATGATTGCAAATGATAACAACTATCATTTGCAATTTTATTTGACTGTTGAAAGTAACGGCGTTGATGTGGCAGCTTATCGCTGTTGGTGAAATCTAGCCTGCTCTGGTTATCAGATAGTAAAGCAGGGAATGGCTTGCCAGTACTACTAAGGTTAAGTGGTTACGCAAAGCACGATAACTTTTGCTGTACTGACGGTTAATACCCAGCCGGTATTCGCTTAAACGCAGCAATACAAACAAACAGGCCTGAGCAAGCAAGAAGTATTCAACCGCGGTCAATAAGGCGATAAAGCTCAGCACAGGGAAGGTTACTGCCGCTATGGCTAAATGGTCAGTTTTTGCTGCGGTTGTAGTGTTGCTATGCAGTACAGGCCACAACACGCCTGCCATAAAGCCTAAAATCAGTGCACTGTACAAGCTGTAGAGTTCAAGAGTCAGTGCTGCACTGAGATAAAAAGGTTGCAGGTACAATAGCGGCAGGGCAATAAAAGGCATTAAGCCGGCATAACCCAACACGGATAAGCGTGACATTATAAGTTCTCCATTAAAATAGCCTGGCGCTCGTCTTCGGTTAATATGCCTACCAATACTGTACGCCGACGCAGTTTATTCATCCGTTCGCCGTTATCCAGCAGTGCCGACTTAAACAATTCAGGCTGGTTAATACAATCTAAAATACTAAACCAGTGAATATAGCCACTATGGCGCAGTAAACCGGTCTGATAACGTTGTTCAAGCGTGTTAAGTACTTGCGCCAGCCGCTCGGGCTCTGCCAGTAACTTATCGGCCATGGCGCTGTGCAGGCGTAAGATCTGCGCATCGGTTGCTGCGCTTTGTTTGGTTAAGGTTCGCCGGCGCATGGTTATAGGGTGCAATCGCCGCTTGAGCAGTTGCTGCGTTTTGCGGCCCAGTACGCATAGGCTTTGCCGGCCAGCCAGTAACAAGGCGGCAGGCGCAAAAACGCTACCAGCCAGCTGTGGCCGGCCAGTTGCCAGTAATGCAGCGTTGCGTCTATGCCAATCAGGAAATGATCATCCCGCCACAAATGAATTTGCTGCATCATGGCCGCTTTATTTACCCCGGCAAAGCCGCTAAAACCGTCGGCGCTGATATCCACCAGCTCAAGATGAGGCCGCAGCTTAGGGGCCAGCCAATTAATTTCGCGCTGGCATAAAGCACAGCTGCCATCAAAAAACAGTTTTTGCATCTTTTGCCTCTTTTGCACAGCTAAGTGCTTAATTCCGCTGTTGGCTAAATGCTGTTGCTGCGGTTACGGCTGGCGCGCATTATGGATCAGTGTGTTTAGTCGCTATTGCCGCTTGACCTTGCCATGAGGGTAAGGTTCATACTGCTCTTAGTGTGATGCAGCAGGAGACAGCAATGAATATTGGTCAGGCAGCCGCGGCAAGTGGCCTTAGCGCAAAAATGATCCGCCATTATGAGCAAAGCGGGCTGTTGCAGCCGACGCAGCGCAGCGAGGCCGGTTACCGGCAATACCAGAGCAAAGATATTGAAATACTTAAGTTTATTCGCCGCGCCCGTATATTGGGCTTTTCACTGGCCGATATTGCCGGCCTGTTGGCGCTGTGGCAAAACCCGCAGCGCTCTAATACTGTGGTAAAGCAGGTAGCGCAGCAGCACTTAGCTGAAGTAGAGCTAAAACTGCAAGAGCTGCATGCAATGAAACAAACCTTGCAGCAGATGATAGCGCAATGTGCGGCAGACGGTGGCGCGCACTGTGCCATTTTACAGCACCTGGCTAAGCCAACCCGTAGTTAAACCGGTAGCGGAGACAAACTAATGTCGAAAACAATGCTAAATATCAGCGGTATGCACTGCGGCTCTTGTGTTGGCAAGGTAGAAAAAGCCTTACTGGCGGTGCCTGGCGTACAGGCCGCCAGTGTTAACCTGGCCACCGAGCAGGCGCAGGTAGAGGGCAGCGCCGCTGTGGCCGCCTTAGTGGCAGCGTTACAGGGCGCCGGTTATAAAGCCACCGCGCTGGAGCCCGAGGCGGATAAACAGGCCGCGCAGCAGGATAAAACGGCACAAAAGCAGGCAGAACAAGCTGTGTTGCTGCGCGATCTGTGGCTGGCTGCGGCGTTAACCTTACCGGTATTTATATTGGAAATGGGCGCGCACCTTATTCCGGCGTTTCATCACTGGTTAATGGCCACTTTGGGCCAAAGCCTGAACTGGCAACTTCAGGCTGTGCTGACCACGCTGGTGCTGCTGGGGCCGGGCCGGCGTTTTATGCAAACCGGTATTCCGCTGCTGTTAAAAGGCCAGCCGGAGATGAATTCCTTAGTGGCGCTGGGTACTTTATCGGCCTGGGGCTTTTCGCTGGTGGCGACCTTTATGCCGCAGCTGCTGCCTTCCGGTACCGCGCAGGTGTATTTTGAAGCCGCAGCAGTAATAGTGACGCTGATTTTACTGGGGCGTTATCTGGAAGCGCGCGCTAAAGGCCAAACCGGCGCAGCGATACAGCAGTTACTCAGTTTGCAGCCATCTACGGCAACGCTGCTGATAGACGGCAACCAGCATAAAGTTGCGCTGGCGCAAATTAAGCCGGGTGACCTGTTATTAGTGCGCGCCGGTGAGCGTATTGCGCTGGATGCCAAAGTAGAACAGGGCGAGTCCTATATCGATGAGTCGATGCTAAGCGGCGAGCCGCTGGCCAAAGCCAAACAACGCGGTGATGCGGTGTATGCCGGTACGGTAAATAAACAGGGCGTGTTGCAGGTGCGGGTGAGCAAAGCTGCCGGCGATACCGTGCTGGCGCAAATTATTGCTCTGGTGCAGCAGGCACAAAGCGACAAATTGCCGGTGCAGGCGCTGGTAGATAAAGTAACGGCGATTTTTGTGCCGCTGGTGATGCTGCTGGCGGCTGGTACCTTTGCCGTCTGGTGGCTGTGGGGGCCAGAGCCAGCCCTTAGCCTGGCGCTGGTCAATGCCGTTGCGGTGCTGATTATTGCCTGCCCCTGTGCCATGGGCCTGGCCACCCCGACTTCTATAATGGTGGGCACCGGTCGCGCTGCGCAGCTTGGCATCTTGTTTCGCCAGGGCAGTGCGCTGCAAACGCTGCGCGATTGTAAGGTAATAGCGCTGGATAAAACCGGCACTCTAACCGAAGGTAAGCCGCAACTGACCGACACCTTAATACTGCAAGCAGGCCTGAATGCGCAGGATATTCTGGCGCTGGCTGCGGCACTGGAGCAACAATCTGAGCATCCGCTGGCCGAGGCCTTAGTGACCGCCGCGGCGCAGCAGCAACTGACATTGCCGCAGGTAAGCGATTTTAAAGTGCACAGCGGCATGGGGGTAAGCGGCACGGTTAATGGCCAACAGCTTGCCATTGGTGCCGACCGTTTTATGCAACAGCTTAAGCTGGATGTAACCGCGCAGGCGGCTCAGGTTGAGGCGTTAGCCAAAAGCGGTAAGACGGTGTTGTATCTGGCGCTGGATAACAAGCTTGCGGCAATGCTGGCGGTGGCCGATACGCTAAAACCCGGCTCAGCAGATGCGATAGCGGCTATGCACCAGTTGGGTTTAAAAGTGGCGATGATAAGCGGCGATAACCGCCATACCGCCGAAGCGATCGCCAAACAGTTACAGATTGATACCGTGGTGGCCGAAGTGTTGCCGCAGGGCAAGGTTGATGCCGTAAAACAGCTACGCGCTGAGTTTGGCGCTGTGGCTTTTGTTGGTGATGGTATTAACGATGCACCGGCGCTGGCAGAGGCCGATATTGGTCTGGCGGTGGGTAACGGTACCGATATCGCCATAGAAGCGGCCGATGTGGTGTTAATGCGTGCCGACATTATGGGTGTAGTTAATGCCATAGCGCTTAGCAAAGCCACCTTGCGCAATATCCGCCAGAATTTATTCTGGGCCTTTGGCTACAACGCGCTGCTGTTGCCGGTAGCGGCCGGGGCACTGTATCCGGCCTTTGGCCTGCTGTTATCACCAATGCTGGCGGCCGGTGCTATGGCATTATCCAGCGTGTTTGTCGTAACTAACGCGCTGCGGCTGCGCCGCTTAGCACTTTAACCGGTTAGCGCTGTGATCCAGCTTAAATACAGCGGCAGGCCAATCAGTACATTTAGTGGGAAGGTAATGCCCAGAGCCGCCAGCAGTGCCAGGCCGATATCGGCATCAGGTATGGCGGCGCGGATGGCTGCCGGGGCGGCAATGTAAGACGCGCTGGCCATCAGCCCGGCTAATACCAGAATACTGCCGCTACTTAGCCCCAGCAGCAGGCCCAGGCCAATACCCAGCCAGGCCAGCACAAAGGGCGCCAGCAAGGCGAACAGCATCAGCCGCCATTGTTTAACCGGCAATGGCGAGCACACTTTGGCGGTGCACAGGCCCATTTCCAGTAAAAACAGGGCTAAAAGGGTACTGAAGCCGCCCATTAACACGGGTGTAATGCCGGATAAACCAGCAGGGCCATACAGCCAGCCAATCAGTAAACCACCGCCGAGCAATAATACGCCGCGACTGGTTAAGGCTTCATGCAGTATCGCCAACGAGCCGGCTTTACCGCCGTTTACATAACGATACAACCACAGCATGGTGACAATAGCCGGTAGCTCCAGCAGCACCAGATACAAGGTGGTTTGCGGCTGCAGCGGCAGGTTATGTTGCATCGCCAGCGCCATTACCACGGCAAAGGTACCGGCGCTTACCGAGCCGTAGTGCGCTGCCACGCTGGCCGCATTGGCGCTGCTAAGGCGCACCAGTTTGCGTAGCAGCGGGTATAGCATTAGCGGCAGCGCTACACCGGTAGCGGCAATCAGGCCAAGTTCGGGCAATATTGGCATCAGCGGTACACCGTGCAGTGCCATACCACCTTTTAAGCCCAGGGTTAGCATCAGCAAAATCGACAGGGTTTCGTAGATCGGCAGTGGGACTTTTAAGTCGGATTTTACCAGCCCGGCCAACAAGCCCAGGGCAAAAAACGCGATCACAACATCAGGCATGACACTCTCCGCTAAATGAAAACCGGCGCAGTGTGCCGAAAATTTTTTCTATTGCCTAATTAATAATATAAGTGTGTTATATAGATAATTATCTATGGATGTTTTTGTAGATCTGGTAGGAAGAGGGCGCAATGGACGTACGGCAATTAAGTTTTCGCTTGTTGCAGGTGTATATCAAGGTAGTGCAACTGGGCAGTGTTTCCGCGGCGGCGCGGGCACTGCATTTAACCCAGCCGACGGTATCCTTGCAGTTGAAAAAACTGTCTGAGGTGTTAAACGAGCCGTTATTGCAAAGCCACGCCGGTGCCTTACAACCCACGGCTGCGGGCCAGGCGTTGTATCAGGCGGCCTGTGATGTGCTAAGCCGGTTTGATGATTTAGATAGTGAAATAAGTGAGCTGCACGCCGGGCGGCGCGGCAGCTTAAGCATAGCGGTGGTGAACACCGCGCAGTATTTAATGCCGCGCATTTTAGGGCCGTTTTACCGCCGTTTTCCACAGATTGAGGTGACCCTGCATATTGGCAATCGGGCGCAAATTTTAAGCCGTTTTGAGCAGCAACAAGACGATATTTACCTGTTTAGCCACCCGCCCGGTGGTGAGCATGTGCTGGCCACGCCGATAGTGAAAAACCCGCTGCAGCTTATTGCGCCATCAGAGCATTGGGCGGTGGGGCAGCGGCAGCTGAGTTTTGTACAGCTAAAGCAAGAGCGGTTTTTACTGCGCGAGCCCGGCAGTGCCACCCGGATGATGTTTGAAGCCTGGCTAAGCAGCCAGGGCATACAGCTTAGCCACAGTATGCAGATTGAAAGCAACGAAGCAATACGGCTGAGCGTAGCGGCGGGGCTGGGGTTGTCGGTGATTTCCGGCCATACCTTGCTGGAGGGGCGGGAAAAACTGGCGGTGCTGGATGTGGCGGGTTTTCCGCTTAACAGCCATTGGTATCTGGTACGTAATGCCGATAAGCGCTTATCTTACGCGGCGCAGTCGTTAACGCAGTTTATTGCTGCACATTTGCCGGACTGTATTGAGGCCGATTGGCTGTTAGACAAGGTTAAACTGTAACAGCGCTGCCGCGCTAAATGGCGGCAGCGCTAAAACAGGCGTTCAGCTATTTAAGTAGCTCATCAACCGAGCCCTGCGCCAGCGGGTGGTAACCGGGCCGGGCTTTTTCGTACACGGCACGGGCAAAGGCCAGGCCTTCCGGGATGCTGGCCAGCTGTTTATACAGCGGAATAATCAGCTTACGCCGGCCGATATTAACCAGATATTGCTCCAGCGCGGCGGCAATGTCCTGGTAACCGGTTTTCAATGCCAGCAAATACCAGGCATGAGCAATTTCGCTGTTAGTCGATTGCGTCAGGTTAAAGGTGGCGTCCAGCTCTGCCAGTTGCTCCGGTGTAATAGTCAGCGGCAGGTTATTAATAAAATACAGCCATTCGTGCACTGTCCAGTTGGCAGTAGGCAGGCTGCTGAGTTCGCTGTTGCCGGCCAGCCAGTTGTTAGCCTGTTGCTGCACCTGATTAAACGCATCCGACTGCGGATCAGGTGTGCCCGCGGGCAAGCCAGGCTGGTAAATCCAGCTTTTTGCCTCATCCAGCGACACTATGCCCGGGTGTTTTTGCAGTAAGTGGGTATTTAAGTAGGTTACAAAGCGTGCGGTGTCCAGGCTTTGAAACGCATGGTCGTCAAAGTACTGCCGTACGAACGGATCAAACTTATCGCGGCCGAACTTTTGCTCCAGGTAGATTAAAAACAGCTGGCCTTTGGTGTAAGGCACGCCGCTAAAAGCATCGTCCGGATCACGGCCATGCAAGTCAAGGTGCAAAATACTGTCGTTAGCGGCTAGCTCTGCCAGCTCGTCTTTTAAGCCCTGCACCGATAAGGCCTGTTCCATAATGGCGCGATCGGTACCGAATACCTGCTCCATAATGCGGTTTTCGACATAGGAGGTAAAACCTTCGTTCAGCCATAGGTCGCGCCAGGTAGCGTTAGTTACCAGGTTGCCGGACCAGGAGTGCGCCAGCTCGTGAGCAATTAAATTCACCAGGCTGCCATCACCGGCTACTACGGTGGGGGTAATAAAGCTCAGTACCGGGTTTTCCATACCGCCAAACGGGAAGCTGGGCGGTAAAATCAGTAAGTCGTAGCGGCCCCAGCGGTAGTCGCCATACAGCTGTTCTGTGGCGTCGATCATTGCCTGGGTGCTGGCAAACTCTTCGGCTGAGGCGTTAAGAATATAAGGCTCGGCATAGACGCCGGTTTGCTCACTCATGGCTTTAAATTGTAAGTCGCCGGCGGCTATAGCAATTAAATAAGCCGGAATGGCTTGCGGCATCACAAACTGGTAATCACCATCGCGGCTCATGCCAGGTTCATTATTGGCGCTCATAATAGCCAGTACGTCGTCGCGGGTTTGGATCCTGGCGCTGTAGGTCATGCGTACGGCAGGGGTGTCCTGAATGGGGATCCAGCTGCGGGCATGAATTGCCTGGTTCTGGCTGAACATAAAGGGCGTGGTTTTACCGGCGGTTTGCTCTGGCGTTAACCACTGCAGGCCGGAGGCCTTGTCGGTCGAGCTATAGTAAATACGCAGTGTTTGCGCCTGAAAGGTCGGGCTGATTGTGAGCTTGCTGCCCAGCACCGCATCGCGCTGCCCCAGGCTAAAAGGCACTTTTTGCCAGTTGCCGTCGGCCCTTTTGGCGTAAATACGCTCTATAACCAGATCGCGCGTGTCCAAATATACCCTGTTGTCGCTGCTGTTTAGCCAGTTAAGTTGTAAATCGGCAAAGCCGGTTAAGGCTTTTTGCTCAAAGTTAACGGCTAAATCCAGGTGCAGGTGCTTTACCGTTACCGCATCAAAGTTGGCGTAGGTGTAGGCATCGGTTGCGGCCAGAGTATTTGTAGCAACAAAAGCATAGCTGCTGCAGAGCAAAGCAGTGCCAAGAGTAAGCAGGCGTGCAGACATGGTGTTTCCTTAGAAGCGAAAGAGAGCAGAGTGTAAAGGCAAACTCAGGCCAAATACAACTCTACAAATAATGACAACTTAACGGCAGCAGTTTTGCTGTAATGGGCATTAAATCCTGTTCAATAACGAGGTATATATGAAGTTAACTATTTTAACCACAGCTTTAACCACTGTTTTAAGCTTGGGCCTGAGCGCTGCTGTGCAGGCCAGCCCGTTACCGGATTTTCCGTTTATTACTGTCAGTGGTGAAGCCAAACTGGATGTGGCACCGGACAAAGCGCGTATTCAGTTTGTTATCCGCCACACGGCAGCTAAAGCCGATGCCGCCACCGAAGCGGTATATAAGCAAGGCCGCGATCTGATGCAATTTCTGGCCGCGCAGGGCGTTAGCGAAGCCGATATAGATGCCTCACAAATTAATAAAGAAGCGCTGTATAAAGATTATAACGACAGAACCATTACCGGCTATGAAGCCAGCCAGCCGATCACAGTAACGCTGAACCAACTGGGCAACTATGTGGCAGTGATGGACTACTTGTTTAAGCAGCCGCAGATATTCTCGATTCAGGGCAGTTTTGACAGCAGCCAGCGCGAGCAGCACGAGCTTAAACTAAGCGAACAGGCCGGTGCTGATGCCCGCCGCCGTGCTGATCATCTGGCCGCCGCCCAGGGCGTAAAGATCAGTAGCGTATTTGCTATCAGCGACAGCGCAGGCTGGGGCGCGCTGGCCGGTGATTTTGGTTTTGCCGGCAGTGCCGTCAGCTTTGGTGCTATGCGTAAAAATGCTGAAATGGCCGACAGCAGCGCCAATTTAGTGTTGCCACGGCATATTACGCTGCAAAAATCAGTGAATGTGATCTACAAAATTAAACCCTGAACCGTTTTGAATAACGTACGCCCTGCCTTGTGATCCGGCAGTGCTTTGGGTATGTTGTTATTTATCTTCGTTAATTGTACTAAAAGGCCCGAATCATGGTATCAAAGTGGGGCTGGCAATTATTACAGTTAAGCCGCAAGTTGTGGGTTCGTACTGTATCTTTTGCCGTGCTGGCGCTACTATCGGCCGGGCTTGCGGTAGTGCTGCAGGATCACATTCCTGACGCCTTAGCCGATATTATCGGTGCCGGTGCGGCCGGGGAAATACTGACGATTCTGGCCTCCAGCATGCTTACCGTTACCACTTTTTCGCTTAGTGTAATGGTAGCTGCTTACAGCGCGTCTACCAACAATGTGTCGCCGCGTGCCACCAGGTTGTTAATGGAAGACAGCACTACGCAAAATGCGCTGGCCACCTTTGTCGGCTCGTTTTTATTCAGTATTGTCAGCATTATTTTGTTAAACACCGAACTGTACGACAAACGCGGCGAAGTGGTGTTGTTTCTTACTACCATCCTGGTGGTGGCATTAATAGTAGTGATGATGCTGGTGTGGATCAATCACTTATCCGGCCTTGGCCGGGTGGGCGAAACGGCAAATAAAGTAGAAGACGAGGCCTATGCGGCGTTAAAGCGGCACAACGCGGCGCCCTGGTTGCAAGCCGCGCAGCTGAGCAGCCTTGACGATATACCGGCGAACGCCAAACCGCTGTTAAGCAACTGCATCGGCTATTTGCAGCACATTGATATTAAAGCACTGAATAAATGGGGTGCTGAGCATAACTGCCAGCTGTATGTCAGTGTGCGGCCCGGGGTGTTTATTGAACCCAGCCGGCCGTTGTTGTGGCTAAGCCCGGCTCCGGCAACTGACAACACGGCGCTGTTGGATGCATTTTGTATCCGCGATTACCGCACCTTTGACCAGGATCCGCGTTTTGGCTTGCTGGTACTGGCCGAGATTGCTTCGAAAGCCTTATCGCCGGCCATTAATGACCCCGGCACGGCGATTGAAATTATCGGCCGCGGTATGCGGGTATTAAGTAACTGGCAACAAACTGCGCCGCAGCAAGCCGAAGTGACATATCCGCAGGTATTTGTGTTGCCGCTGCAACTGAGCGAGCTGTTTGACGATTTTTATACCCCGATAGCCCGTGATGGTGCCGCCATGCTGGAAGTACAAATTCGCCTGCAAAAAAGCCTGTTGGCGTTATCCGGCCAGCACAGCGAATTTCGCCCGCATGCACTGCGCCAGTCTGCTGCGGCCCTGGCCCGCGCCGAACATGCGATGGCTTATAGTGAAGATATTAAAACGCTTAAAGCGTTGCACCAGCAACTGCGTGACAGCTAGCGCTATAGCTTATGCCCCATTTAGCGCCATAAGCGCACTGCATCGCCCCACTGCAACTTGCGCTGCAGTATCTTCAGGCTGCGCTGCTGCCCGGCCGAGCTGTCATTTAACCAGTAAATAAATACAGCGACAAACAGGCTGCTTAATGCCAGCTCCTGGCCAATCCTCGCTGTGCCGCTGGCAGTTAAGCCGGCCGCCTCACGCAGCCACTGCACAGTGCGGCTGATGCGTAAAATACCGTCCAGTTGCAAATGAATATGGCCCGGTTCCAGTTTATACAGCAGCATCTGGCCGGTAAGTTTATGGTAGGGCGCAAGCGCCGCCAGCCAATGCTGTATTGCCTGTTGCAGCCGGGTTGTGGCAGGTAACTCTTTACTGATCTGTGCACTTAGCAGCGCCAGATCGGCCCGGTCAAACCAGGCATCGACTAAATCATCCTTTTGCCGGTAATGCCGGTAAATATCCGCCAGGCTGATATGCAGCGCAGTGGCAATCTGTTGCAGCGTTAGCTGCTCCCAGCCGGTTTTCGCTGCCAGTTGCAGTGCGGTATCAAGGATCTGTTGGCGCATAAGCTTTACCTTTATCTGCTGCAGCTTTTAAGTATAGATATGTCTGCGTAAACGGCTGGTAAAGCCATATAAAAGCGCTATAGTTTTGCTGTGTCTACGCTAACAAGAACAATAGGTTATGCAAAAATATCTGACAGAAATACGCTGGGGCTTTATTTTTACTGCGGTAATGCTGCTATGGATGTGGGGCGAGCAGTTAGTCGGCTTACATGGCCGGCATATTGCGCAGCACGCTACTTATACCAACCTGTTTGCCATACCGGCGATACTGGTTTATGTACTGGCGCTTAGGCAGAAAAAGACACGCGATTATAACGGCACTATGAGCTGGAAACAGGGCATGCAAGCGGGGCTGCTAATTACGCTGGTGGTGGTGCTGTTAAGCCCGGCAGCGCAGTGGCTAACCCACAAGGTAATTACCCCGGACTATTTCCCCAACGTGCAGGCTTATGCCATAGCACAGGGCATGATGAGCACAGAGCGGGCTGCGGAGTATTTCAGCTTAAACAACTATATGCTGCAAAGCGTGATAGGCGCTGCCATTATGGGCGTGCTAACCTCAGTTATCGTCGCGTTTTTCCTGCGCAGTAAAGGTTAACCCTGATGCTTAATATCGCTCAATTAATGAGTACCAAACCGGTTAGCGTATCGCCGGATGATGCGCTGACGGTGGTAAAGCAGATTTTTGACCATGTAAAGTTTCACCATGTGTTGGTGGTGGAAAATGGCATTTTACTTGGCGTGTTATCTGATCGTGATTTGTTTAAAGCGCTGAGCCCGCATATAGGCACTGCCGCCGAGACGCCGCGTGATTTAGCGACGCTAAACAAGAAAGTGCACCAAATAATGCTACGCCAGCCGGTTACCTTGCAGCCGCAGGCTAAGGTAATGGATGCCATTCAGCTATTTAATACGCATGGCGTATCTTGTATTCCGGTGGTAGACAGCCAGAACCGGCCGCAGGGTATTTTAAGCTGGCGCGATATTATCCGCGCGCTGGACCGCACCGATAAGCGTACTGCGTCATAACCCTTTTACAGCTTTCCCGCCACCCGGCAGTGAATAGCGCATAATCCTCAGAAATACCGTGCTGTACTGGCGCACAAAGCTGCCGCTGTTGTACGGAATAGCATATTTTGTCGCTATAGCCTGCACCTGTTTCGCCATAGCAGGGTAGTGCCGCGCCGGAATATCTGGAAACAGATGGTGCTCTATCTGGCAGCTTAAATGGCCGGTTAAAATATGCAGCCAGGTAGGGCCGGTAAAGTTTGATGAACCCAGCATTTGGCGATAATACCACTGACCACGGCTTTCGCCTTCGCACTGTGCAGCGTTGAAGGCATACACTTCTTTGGTAAAATGGCCGCAGAAAATTACGGTTGAAGTCCATAAGTTGCGGATTAAATTCGCCAACAAATTGCCACACAATACCCACAGCCACATTGGCCCCGCGATAAGCGGGAAGAACAGATAATCTTTTATCAACTGGCGGGCACCCTTGCCAAAAAAGGCTTTTTTTAGTTCGCTGTCGCTAACCTGTGAATGGCGATCAGCCTTCTTTTTGCCGGCGAATACCCGCTGCGCGGCCAGCTCGTGATACGACACGCCCCATTGAAACAACATGCTTAGCAGCAGGTAAGTGCCGCCTTGCCATAAGTTACGCAGCCGCCAGCGAAAATCGTTACTTAAGCGCAGCAGGCCGTAACCAAAGTCGCGGTCTTTGCCAATAATATTGGTGTAAGTGTGGTGCTCAAAGTTATGTGTGCGCTGCCAACTTCCGGCATCGCAGGCAATATCCCATTCATAGCGTTTGGAATGCAGCACCGGGTCGTTCATCCAGTCGTATTGACCATGCAGCACATTGTGACCAATTTCCATATTGTCGAGTATTTTTGCCAATGCTAACAGCAACACACCTGCCAGCCAAAGCCAGGGCGTAATAAAGCCCAGCACCAGCAAAATACGCCCGCTTAGTGCACTTAAGCGCTGCACCAGCAATACCCGACGGATATAGCGCGCATCGGCATCACCCAGTTGCTGTTGTACCTGTTGTTTTACGCTATCCAGCTCTTGCTCAAGCGCGGTAAATTGTGCAGTGGAAAGTTTCATCAATAATCCTGTTACAGCTTAATCACTAATTCGGTTACCGGTTGGCTTACACACAGCTGAATTTGCTCTGCACCATGCCCGCTTAGGGCGCCGCTGCGCAAATCGCGCACCTGGCCGGATACTTTGTCGCACACACATTGAAAACATACGCCCATACGACAGCCGAAGCGCGGCGCCAGGCCATGCTGCTCGGCGTTTTGCAATAAGCTCTGCTGTGGGTTCAGTGTTACCTGCGTGCTGATGCCGGCGCGGATAAAGCTGGCCGTCAGTGGTGTTGCATCATTGCTGTGTCCGGTTGCTAAAGGCATGGCCAGGCCAAATTGTTCCTGCTGTATTTGCGCCGGTTTAACAGCGCTACTTAGCAGCGCAGTGCGTATTTGTTGCATAAAAGCCGCCGGGCCGCACAGATAAAACTGCTTGTCGTTGCTATCAGTGAGCAGCTGTTGTTGCAATGTTTCCGCCGGCTCAGTGCGGCTGTCAGACAACATTAAGCTAAACAGCGGCTGGCGGGCTGCCAGTTGTGTCAGTTCGCTTAGCAAGGCCGCGTTTTCACTGCCGCGACAGCGGTAGTACAGCGTTACCGGTGCCAGCCAATGGCGTTGGCTCAGCAGCATAGAGGCGATGGGCGTAATGCCGGAGCCGGCGGCGACAAACAGGGTGGGCAGTGTAGGTTGCTGCCGGCAAAAATCGCCCTGCGCCGCGCTGATATTTACTACAGTGCCGTTTTGCAGCTGTTGCAACAGCGGGGTAAATTCACCCGCGCTGTTGATTTTGCAGCACAGCTGTATCTGCCGGTGGCTTTGCCACAGGCTAAACGGCGAGCAAATACTGAACGGCCGGCTGATATAGCGGCCCTGGTGCTGCAGCGTTATTAACAGATGTTGGCCTGGCAGAAAACCCGGCCAGCGGCCGGATACCTGAAAGCTTAATTGCAGCATATCTGCGGTTTGCCACTGCTTGCCAACCAGCCTTGCGCGGTATTGCCCCGGTAAAAAGCCCGGCCAAAGCCGCTGCAGCAACGGCAAAAAATACAAGGTTAACGAACTCTGGTTGCCCAGCATTAAACAAAAGCTGCGCCAAAGGCGGCTGAAAAATGGCTTCACTACAGGTTCACGCTATCAGTTTATTTCAGCGCACAGTTGTACACTAAGTTATCTGGTTTGGCCAGTTTTGGTTTTTGCTTTATAGTTTAAATTTTGTTATCTGATTGAATTTAAAAATAATTAAATTTTGCACTGAAAATGGTTCAGGGGTTTATTCAGTGAACACTTGTACACTTTGTTCCGGTTTGGTTAAGCGGGTACTGCGTTATTTACGCTCTGTGCGATAACGCACAGTAATCTTAGCCGGCAACTTGTATGCTCAGGCCATTTCAAGCCGCGCCGGCAAGGTCTGTCGTGACAGCGTTAATTAAGAGGTATTGAAATGTCAGCAGAACCCAAAGTGAACAGAGATAAACGCACCGGCAAACGCTTGTCGCTACACAGTGTGCTGAAAAAAAACGAAGCGATAAAGAAAGATATCAGCACAGCGGCAGGTGAGCTGGGTTCGGTTAATGATGCGCTGAATCAGGACCAGGCGCCGGTCGCTGTGATACAGCAGGCGCTGAAGCAGAATGAAGATGCGGAAGTTATTGTGGCCAAAGCAGCCAATGACTTAAAACGGGTGAATATAAAACTGACCAATGAAATAGCCACCCGTATTGGTATTGAGTCGGAGCTGGATGAGGTGAAAACCGATCTGGCAAGCATGCGCGACGATTTACTGTTATCGAAGCAGACTGAAAAAGCCGCATTGCACAGTGCGCTTACCGACAAACTTACCGGCTTGCCTAATCGTGCCTCCTTTGACCAGGCGCTGGCCCATGGTCTGGCGCAGGCTAAGCGGCATGGTTGGTCGTTGGCGGTATTATTTATTGATGTCGACAAATTTAAGGGCATTAATGATGCCTACGGCCACGAAGCCGGCGACCAGGTATTGCTGGCCGTAGCCAGCCGGTTACAGGCCTATATTCGCGACGGCGATATAGTAAGCCGCTGGGGCGGGGATGAATTTGTCTGCTTGTTACTGGAAGTAAAGCAGGAAAACGACGTATTGCGCCTCGCTAAACAGCTGGTTGAGCATGTGGCGCAGCCTTTTGCGCTGCATCAGCAAACCCTGCATATTCATATCAGTATAGGTATTGCCATAGCGCCGCAAGATGGCGACACCGCACAGGAGCTGTTAAAGCGCGCCGACAGTGCGATGTACCAGGCCAAAGCAGATACACAGCAGGTTGCACTGTTTGGCCAACACTGAGCTGGCACAACTGAGCAGTTAGCCTGCCGCTTGCTGCTCTGCCTGCTCCAGAATAACCGGCCCGGTACCTTCAGCGCCCAGTACATCATCCGGGTTATACAGCGGGCATTTGCTCATGCTTAAACAACCGCAGCCAATACAACCGGTGAGGTAATCGCGCAGCCGTTGCAGGTAAGCAATGCGCGCATCAAGCATTTTCTGCCAGTTGCTTGATAACAGCTGCCAGTCTTCCACCGTGGGTGTACGGCTGTCGGGCAGGGATAAAAACGCTTGTTTTACTTCTTCCAAACTAATGCCGACTTTTTGCGCCGCTTTAATCACCGAAATACGCCGTAGCACCTCCGGCTTGTAACGGCGCTGGTTGCCGTCATTACGCCAGCTTTTAATCAGGCCCTTTTGCTCGTAAAAGTGCAGTGTACTGACCTTCACGCCGCAGCGTTTTGCTACGCGCCCGACACTCCAGGTTGCATCAGTCATCTCAAGCCCCTTCATTTTTCTGCCATTTTTTTCAAAAAAACACTTTACCTTAACTTAGGTTAAGGTTTTAACCTACCGGTCGACTTAATGCAAGGAGACAACCTATGTACTTAGAACACGTTAATTTGGTGGTGGCCGATATTGATGCCATGCTGCATTTTTACCGCGCGGCCTTTCCGCACTGGCACATTCGCGACGAGGGCCGGGGTGAATGGTATGGCAAGCCGCGCAAATGGCTGCACTTTGGTGACGATTCTCACTATCTGGCACTGAGCGATCATGGCGAAGGTGAAAACCGCGACTTGGCCGGACACAGCGTTGGTTTTGCCCATTTTGCCTATGTTACTAACAACCTTGATGCGGTTATCGCCAGGTTGAATACCGCCGGCTATGCCATTGCCAAGCCTGGCGCCGATGACCCTTATCGTAAAAACGTCTACTTTGTTGACCCGGCCGGGTTTGAAGTAGAATTTGTGCAATACCTCAGTGATCTGCCGGCCGAGCGCAACTTAAACCAGGACAAAGCCCGCAAGGAGGTGTTATGAGAATTCTTGCATTTGCCGCCAGTAATAATCCGCAATCTATTAACCAGCAACTGGCGCTTAGCGTGGCGCGGTTGCTGCCGCAGGCAGAGGTTATCAGCTTAAATATTGATGATTACGAGCTGCCGATTTACAGCGAGCAGCGCGAGGCTGAGCTGGGCGCACCGGCAAAGATAGCCGCGTTTTTGCAGCAAATAGCCCAAGCTGACGGCCTGATCGTATCTTTTGCCGAACATAACGGCACCTTTACCGCTGCGTTTAAAAATTTGTACGACTGGGCTTCGCGCAGCCAACGGCATATTTTTCAGCATAAACCGGCGTTGTTTCTCTCTGCTGCACCCGGGGCAGGCGGGGCACAAAGTGTGCTGCAGGCGGCGGTGCAAGCCGCACCTTTTATGGGTGCCAAGCTTACCGGTACAGTGTCGGTGCCCAACTTTCACCAGGTGTTTGATGCGCAGTACCAACAGGTAAAACACACTGCGCTGTTTTTGCAACTGCAGCAAGCGGCCCTGACACTGCACCAGCATATTATGCAAAGCAAAGCCGCTTAACTACGGCTTTTTTAAACCAGCTAATGGAGCAATAACGCTTTGATAAAGATCGCATTGATAAGGATGGCAGTGATAAGGAGGATTCAGTGATAAAAGTCGCAGTGGTGTTTCACTCCGCCGGCGGTACCACCAGGCAACTGGCCACAGCGGTGGTAGCAGGTGCAGCTACGGTGCAGGGTGTTACTGTTATGCAGGCTGAAATTGCCGGCGCCGATATTAGCGCAGGGCGGTTTCGCAATAACCCATTGCTTGAGCAATTAGACAGTGCCGATGCAATAGTATTTGGCTCACCCACTTATATGGGCTCTGTGTCGGCGCAGTTTAAAGCCTTTGCCGATGCCACCAGCGAGCGCTGGGAGCAGCAATTGTGGGCCAATAAAATTGCCGCCGGCTTTACCATTGGCAGTAATTTCAGCGGTGATCAGCTGCATACCCTGCAGTACCTGCAAATTTTGGCCAATCAGCAGGGTATGTTATGGGCGGGGCTGGATCTTCCCGGCAACCACAACGCCGCCGGACTTAACCGGCTGGGGGCGCAGTCCGGTGTTATCGCCCAATCCGCCGATGGGTTGTTAAATGAAACCGATTTACTCAGCGCACGCTACCTGGGCCAGCGCGTCGCGCAGCTCAGCAAAAGGTTTGCCGCATAAAGGCGCAGATATGCGCCAAGCGGCGGTGTTTTTAAAATAAGGGGAAAATATGTCTGAAGCATCTGCTGGTCAGCTCAGGTAGGCTGATGAGTGATGAACACTTGACCGGGACATAAAAAAACCGCTGCAGGGCAGCGGTTTTTGCGTTACTTGCAGGAGATTATAAACCCAGCTTAGTCGGCATGGCCGGAGCTTTGCTGTGATCTTTTGGCGGGTTGGCTTTGAGCTCTGCCAGGGTGTGCTCAACAGCACGTTCCAGCTGCACATCAATGCCTTTATTTACCGCTATCGGATCCAGCTCTACCTCGATATCCGGTGCTACGCCTTCGTTCTCTACCCGCCACTGCCCATCCGGCGTGTAGAAGCGGAAAAACGGCACAACGTGGAAACCACCGTCGATCATCGGCGGGTTGGCCGAAATACCAATTAAGCCACCCCAGGTGCGGGTGCCGATGGTTTTACCTAAACCCAAACGCTTAAAAGCCCAGGGCAGGAAGTCGCCGCCTGAGCCGGCGTCTTGATCGATCAACATGGTTTTCGGGCCGTAAATACCGCCGCCCGGTGTGGTAAACACTAAGCCGTCACGGTCTTTCCAGCCGGATAAAAACGGCCGGCCGAGAATTTCGGTAATGTAGTTTGCCGCCTGGCCGCCGCCGTTTTTACGCTCGTCCAGAATAACTGCCGGTTTGTCGGTTTGCGCGAAGAACATGCGGTTAAAGAAGTAGAAACCACCATCGGCAGTGTTAGGCAGGTAAACGTAGGCGACTTTGCCGTCGGTTTTTTCTGCCACCAGTTGGCGGTTTTGCTCTACCCAGTGCCATAAACGCAGTTGGCTGTCGTTGGCCACCGGCTCTATGGTGATATTGCGCCGGTTTAAGCCTTTGGCATTGTCGGCAATGCTCAACACCACTTGTTTACCCAGCGTATTGTCGAAAAAGGCAAACACATTATCTTTGGCGCTAAGCTCACGGCCGTTTACTGCTAACAGGTAGTCACCGGCTTTGGCGGCGGCGCCGGGCACATTTAGCGGAGCTTGCAGGAACGGGCTCCAGCGATCACCCCGATACACGGTTTTAAACTGATATTTGCCGTTGTTGATCACAAAATCAGCTCCTGGCAGGCCCACTTTGCTGGAGCCTTCCTGGTGCACATCGCCACCGCCAATGCGGTTGTGGCCCACCTGCAGCTCGGCAATCATCTCTACCAACACCTCGTTTAAATCTTCGCGGCGTTGTACATGCTTCAGCATTGGCTGGTATTTGTCGTAAATAGCCTGCCAGTTAATGCCGTGCATTTTTTCATCATAAAAGTACTCTTTTTGCATGCGCCAGGCGTCGTTAAAGATTTGCTGCCATTCCTGCGCCGGGTCTACAAAGCTGCGTACTTCAGCCAGGCTTACGGCTTTGGCGTCCGGTTTGGTTTTGGCATCGCCTACCTGCAGGCTGTTAGGGGCGCTGAGCAACAGCAGCTTTTTACCGTCGTTGCTCAGGTTGTAACCGGCCAGGCTGTCTTTAACCAGCTCGGCTTTTTTCTCTTCAAAGTCAAAGCGGTATAAGCTGCCATTGTTGTCGTTGCGCTGTGCCGGCGGTTCGTTACTGCTGCCCGGCTGGCTGCGCTCGACATAAAACAGCGCGCCGTCTTCGGCCACGCTTAAGCTGTCGTAGTTACGTTCGGCCAACGGCAGGGCAATAATGCGGTTTTGTAACCCGGCAAGGTCGATTTTCACTGCTTTTACTGCTGGTTTATCCTCGTCCTTATCTTTTTTCGCTGCTTTATCTTCAGCTTTTTTCAGCGGTTCATCACCGGTTTTCGGCAGTAACGGCGATTTACCATCGTTTGCCAGCACATAGCCATAGATGGCTTTACGCACCGGCCGCTCGCGGGTGGATAAGTCCAGCCCCACCTGAGACGGGCCGGTATTTACCGAGGCGGTAAAATACAGATAGTCTTGGGTAAATACCGGGTCGTCGGCATGGCTCATGCCATCGGTAATAGCTGTAGTTTTATTACTGCTAAAATCAAATAATTTGATTTGGCTGAAGTAGTTAGCCGCAGATACGGTATAAGCTAAGTAACGGCTGTCCGGCGAAAACGACACCTTAAAGCCGTCGCGCCGCGCGGACGTGTCCAGCTTTTGGCTGCGTTTGCTTTTCAGATTATACGCGTACAGGTTTAAATGGTTGTCGTGATAGACAATAAGGTTGCCGTCCGGCGAGAAGCTCAGCAGATTAAAGTAGCCGCTGTCGGCCAGGGCAAATACCTCGGGCTGGCTTAAGCCATCCTGGCTTTGCAGCACCAACTGGTGTTTATTGCCGGCGTCAGAAATGTAGGCTACTTTGCTGCCGTCCGGGCTCCACAGGCCATCGAATTCGCGCACACCGCTGCTTTGCGTCAGGTTGCGCGTGCTGCCGTCTTTTACCGGTACAGTAAATATATCACCACGGGCGCTCACCACTACACGCTGGCCGGTAGCGGACAAGCGGGCAGCAGTGAGAGTTTTGCCGGCATCTTTCCATTGCGGCCGCAGCTGGGCCGATTGGCTGTTTATGTCAACGCGAATAGGCGTGCTTTGGCCGCTGGCAACGTCAAAGCGGTGCAGGTAGCCACCGGCTTCGTACACTATGCTGTTACCATGGCCGGTCGCGCTGCGTAAATCCCAGTCGGTGCTGTTAGTCAGTTGCTGTACTTGTTTATTGGCGTAGCGATACAGGTTTACGGCGGTGTTGTCGCGATCTGACAGGAAATACACGTTATCACCAAGCCAAAACGGGTTAAATTCATTGGCATTAGGGTGGGGGATCTTCTCCAGCTGCTGTTTTTCCAAATCGATGATCCACACCGGTGGCGTGCTGCCGCCACGATGTAAACGCCAGCCACTGGCGCCGCTGTAGGCCATATTGTTGGGCCGGTACGCCAGTTTTTTGCCATCGCTGCTTAAATCGCCCTCAAAGGCCACGGCTTGCATCAGTTTTTGCGGGTAACCGCCGTCAACACTTACCTGGTATAACTGGTTGCTGCGGCTGTTGGCAATTTCGCGGTTAGAGGCAAAGATCACACTTTTACCATCCGGGCTCCAGCCGTTTACCGTATCCACGCCCGGGTGGAAGGTCAGCCTTGTGGCCGCGCCACCGCTAACCGGCATAACGTACACATCAGTGTTGTTGTCATACGCGGCGGAGAAGGCAATCCAGTTGCCGTCCGGCGAAAATTTCGGTGCAAATTCACTGGCCGGGTGGCTGGTTAAACGGCGCGGATTTTGCCCGTTGCTGTCGCTCAGCCAAATATCGCCGCCGTAAACAAAGGCTAAATGCTCTGCCGAGATATCCGGCTGGCGCAGTAAGCGCGTGCCGTCGCTGGCAAAGGCAGAGCCGCTGGCCAGCGCGTAAAGCAGCGCAATATAACGTGGTTTAAACATAAGAATTCCTTGTTGTTCTGGTTCTGAATCGACAACAAGTAAAGCACAGAGCGTGCTGATGGCAAAATATCTGTTTGTAACATGGTGTTGCAAAAACAAAAGCAACGCTGGGAGCGTTGCTTTTTTATATCGGAGGCCTGATTTACTGCGTTAGCAGTGACCAGATTGCAGTCCAGTCATCGTCTGCGCTTACGGCGCCGATAAAGTCAGTGCTGCTAAAAAAGTTATCATCAGCCGCTAAATTATAGGGTACCGTGTCAGTTATACTGTAGATGTTGTCCAGCACCATATCTCGGCCGGACATAACGGCATTACCCGGTTGTGACAGGAACCACTGTTCAGTATCAAAACCGGTCACCGATTTAAAGTTTTCGCTATTTTCACAGGCCATCACACTGTGGCTAATGCTGGTTAAACCGGCATTGGCCGCGGCAATGCTGCTGTCGTCTATTTCCAGGCATTCGCCCATCCCGGAGGTGCCGGTGACAATGACGTTGGTGAAGTACGCCTGGCTGCCATATCGCAGTAATATGCCCTCGGCATCATCATCCCCATCATAGTTATTGCCGATGATCGTCAGGTTGGCGATGGTGGGCCTGGAGATAGGTGTTGCTGCCGGGTCAGTTTGATAGTTGTCCGCTTCAATAGCGCGGTTGGCGGCAGAGTGATCTTCCGCATGGCGCAGCAGCACATATTGCATTTTACCGCTGTAGCCATGTTGCCAGTCCACGCTATCGTCTATCGCATTGGTAACAATAATATGGCTTAAACGCGCCGTGCCGCCATATATGGCGATACCGTCGCCTGCTACTGCATCGACATGAATATGCTTGAGCGAGGTACCTGCACCTACACCAAATAAACCAAGCCCTGCATGCGTTGCACTAAGAAAAGCATCTTCACCACCGGCATATTTAATTCGTACATATTGCAGCTGGCCTGAATTGTCATTTTGTTCAGCGCCGCTATAGTAGATACCGGAAATGCCGATAGGGGCCTGCAGATCGCAAGCCGTATCCGGCCCGCATAAATTGGTAGATGCTTTGCCCAGCACTAAAATGCCACCCCACTGTGCTGCGGTGGTTGTCAGGCTATTGACGTCTTCATCTGAAGTAAAGGTAACAGGGCTGTGGTGATAGCCGGCGGCGATTAATTGAGAGCCGCGGCTGATGAGCAGCGTATCTGCCGGATTTTGTATGGCGACAGTACTGCCCGGGCTTACGCGCAGTGTAGCGTTGGCGCTGTTATCCAGACCAACCTGTAAGGTTTTCGCCAGTAGATACCAGGCATTTTCTGCTGTGGGCGGTAAATGCACTTCGCCGCCACGGATAATAATACGCTCGCTATCTTCGGTAATGGTGACACCGGCAGGGGCGATGCTTTGCAGATAAGCCTGGTCCAGATTGATAACCTGGTCGCGATAGATAACAGACTGTAAATTGTCATCTTCAGTATCTGCGATGCCGTCATTATCGCGGTCGGTATCAGCATTATTGCCAATGCCGTCACTGTCGTAATCTGATGATTCTGCAGGGTCCAATGGGAACGAATCGTCAACGTCGGCTACGCCGTCACCATCATCATCCGGATCAGCATTATTACCAATGCCATCGCCATCGGTATCCAGCCATTCTGTGGTATCTAACGGAAATGCATCTTCAGTATCCGGGTAGCCATCGTTGTCATCATCCGGATCAGTGTTATTGCCAATGCCATCACTGTCGGTATCCAGCCACTCAGCGGCGTCACGCGGGAAGGCATCCGATTCATTGTTGTAACCATCGCCATCAATGTCTGGATCCACACTGTCCGGATAGCCATCATTATCTAGATCGGCGCCAAAAGAGCGAATGGCCAATTGCGTTGCAACTGCGTTTAGCGCGCTGGTTTCAATCGGGCTGTTAAGTTGTGTAGCTTCAGCTTGCAGCAGCACTGGCAATTGCTGCAGAGTAAGGTCTTTGTTGTCGGCAGATAATGTAGCAGAGCCCGGAATCGTTAAATGACGCATAGCCGCTGTTTGCCAAAAGGTGGTGTAATTTGGCAGTTGACTAAGAATACTCAGCGCTTCGCCATGCTGCCGGCCGTCTAATTCGGCATCGGAAATGTCTTGTGCTAAGGCATTCAGGGCAGCTGTGAAGCTGACATCTGTGTCTTTGATCTGATGAAACAGCATTACTGCTACCGTTTCGTTGGCTTGCCGGAAACGAAAGTCGCTTTGTAATGTCGCATTGCCGATAACCAACGGTGATGCGCTTAGCAGATCGTCTGCGGCGGTAAGGTTAAAACCAACGGTAGATAAAATGTTGTCTGTGGCGTCAGCCAGTAGTGCCGACACTGCGGCATCAGCGTTATCTGCCAGGCGTAATGACACCAGCTGTGTTAGTAACGTTGACAGCGGCGTAATGTAAACAGCGCTGTTAGCTTCCAGTTGAGCACGGCTTACGATAGTGCTCAATACGTTGGTATACGGTACACCACCGATGGCCAGTTCAGTAGTTTGGGCGTCAGTTGTTGCTTGCAGTAAGTAATAATCGGCCTGTAAACCGGTAACAGTGAGGCCCTGAAAGCGTGCATCTGCACCGGAGCGGCCACTGGCCACTGCTGTGCCTTTTAAATCTGCGGCAGTGCTGTTGAGTTCATATAACCGAACAATGGCATTCTGCCACGGGCCTTTAACTGCCGCACCTGACAAGGTATAACTTGTTGGTTGCGGAGTAGGCGGGGTACTGGTGTCAGGGTTGTTGTCAGTGCTACCGCCAGAACCACCACAACCCGTTAACGCCAACGCTACCGCAATGGCTATCGTTCGATATAACAACATTCTCTGATTTTCCTTATAGTTTTGAGGCACCTATTTTGTTAATGGCAGATGACATTAAGATGACAGGGTGCAGGGTGACAGAGCGTTTTGATGGAATTTTTTGTAGTGAACAGAGTCTGAGCAATGGATATAAATATTAAGAGGCAAGATGATGAATACAAAAGGATTGCTGGATCAGTTATTGCAACAGGGTTCGCAGTTACTGTCGGGTACCGGCAACAGTGGGCTAAGCAGCGGTGGTTTGGGCGGCTTGTTATCCGGTAAAGCCGGCGCTGCGCTGGGTGGCGGCGCTTTGGGCTTGCTGCTGGGCAGTAAAAAGGGCCGCAAAATGGGTGGCAAGATCCTCACCTACGGTGGTTTGGCCGCGCTGGGCGTGGTGGCGTATAAGGCCTACAGTAACTGGCAGCAACAGCAGGGCAGTGCTGTGTCTCAGGCCCAGCCGCAAACTATAGATCGCTTGCCGGCGCCGCAGGCCGAACAGCACAGCCATGCTATTTTTCGCGCTATTATTGCTGCGGCAAAAGCCGATGGCCATATTGATGAGCGTGAGCGTGAACTGATTGATAACGAAATAGCCCGGCTAACCAGCGACGGCGAGCTGCAGCGCTGGTTTGATAACGAACTGAAAAAACCGCTGGATCCGGCAGAAATTGCCCAAAGCGCTACGACTCACGAAATGGCGGCGGAAATGTATCTGGCCAGCGTATTGGTGGTAGACGAAGAAAACTTTATGGAACGCAGCTACTTAACCGAACTGGCACGGCAATTAAAGCTGGAGCCGGCATTAAAAGCTGAGCTGGAGCAACAAGCCAGACAAGCGGCAGCTTAACTAACATATCCAACCTGCTTTACTGTCAAACCGGCTTTGACGCGTAAACCGGACCCCGGCGACAAATTTTCTGTCGCCGGGGCTTGTGCTGTAACACAATAGTGCCCATTATGCCTGAACGCTGTACTGCCTTGCAGATCGCAGCTGATAGTGGCAATGAGGTGTTATGCGCTGGCTGAGTAGTGTCGCCATACTGTTTTATCTGAGTTTATTGTGTACGCCGCAAGCCTTTGCCGTGCACGATGTGCGCTTATCACCATTGGCCGACAGCCAGCTGTATGCTATATCGCCGGCGTTGCCGCAAGCACTTTTGAGTGTCACGCCGGATGCGGATGATGCCCCACCGGCCGCGTTGCTACCGGCAGCGCTTAATGTGGCGCACTATGGCACTTCCATAGTAACTGTTAGCCCGGTAACGCCGGTTAACAGCCAAGTTCTTACCAGTCCGCAAGCACGGGCGCCACCGCTGTTTTCTTCACGTTAAACCCAAAACCCGCGGCAGCATAGCTGCCTGTGTTTTTGCTTATCCGGTATGGCAAAGCTGTACCGGCTAAGTCTATGTGAAGGAACAACCATGTTGAACAAAAACCCGCTTTGGCGCTATATCCTGGTGCCGGGCTTACTATTACTGGCGCTGCTGTACGCCTTGCCAAACTTATACCCGGAAGACCCGGCCTTACATATCAGCGCCAGCCGCGGCGGCGTGGTAACAGAGCAAACACGGCAGCAACTGCAGCACAGTTTCACTGCACAGGGCATAACGGTAAAATCGCTTGAGCTTAGCAACGGCCAGTTGCTGGCGCGCTTTAACAGTACCGAAGCGCAGCTGCAGGCGCGTGAAATTGCCAATAGAGAGCTGGGAGCCAATTATATAACGGCGCTGAACCTGGCTCCGGCCACCCCGCACTGGCTTGCCGCTATCGGCGCCAGCCCGATGAAACTGGGGCTGGACTTACGCGGTGGCGTGCATTTTTTACTGGCGGTAGATATTAACGCGGCGCTGGAGAAAAACCTTACCGATATGCAGCAAAGCTTTCGCGCCGATTTGCGTGAAAACAATATCCGTTATCGCAGTATTCAGGCCGACCCGGTCGCAGGCCAGGTGCAGTTGTTGCTGCGCTCGGCAGAGGATGTAACCAAAGCCGAAGCACTGCTGAAACAGCGCGACCGCGAGCTGGTATTCAGCCTCAGCGCCGACGAGACGAGCTTACAGGTTGGGATCAGTGAGCTGCGCATTAAAGAGATCCGTGACTACGCGCTGGAGCAAAACATTACCATTATCCGCAACCGCGTCAATGAAATTGGCGTAGCCGAACCCTTAGTGCAGCGCCAGGGCGCAGACCGCATAGTAGTGCAGCTACCTGGTGTACAGGATACGGCGCAGGCAAAAGAAATTCTCGGCGCCACCGCCTCGCTGGAATTTCGTCTGGTGGATACCGAAGGTGATATCGGTGCTGCTATAGCCGGCAGAGCTCCGGTGGGATCGTCGCTGTTTTACAGCCGCGATGGCCGGCCGGTATTGCTGGAAAAACGCATTATGCTGACCGGCGATCATATTACCGGTGCCAGTTCGGGTTATGACGAATACAGTCGGCCGCAGGTGCTGATTAAGCTGGATGCCAAAGGCGGCGCTATGCTGTCCGCGGCCAGTAAAGATGCTGTGGGCCGGCGTATGGCGTCGGTGTTTACTGAGTACAAACCCGGCACTGAGATAGCGGCTGATGGCAACCGCGTACTGTTGAAACAGCAGGAAGTGATTAATGACGCTACCATCACCATGCGGTTAGGCCGCGATTTTTCCATCACCGGCATTAACACATCGGCTGAAGCACAAAACCTGGCCACGTTATTACGCGCCGGGGCGCTGATAGCACCGGTGCAAATTATTGAAGAGCGCACCATAGGGCCCAGCCTGGGCCAGGAAAATATCAGCCTGGGCCTTACCGCTATCGGCTGGGGTATGGCGGCGGTGCTGGTATTTATGGCGGTGTATTACAAGGCCTTTGGCATGGTGGCCAATGTGGCACTGCTGGCCAATCTGGTGTTGATCATCGGGCTGTTGTCGTTGATCCCTGGGGCCACCTTAACCTTACCCGGCATGGCCGGCATTGTATTAACGGTGGGCATGGCAGTAGATGCCAATGTGCTTATTTTTGAGCGGATCCGCGAGGAGCTGGCGGAGGGTAAGTCGGTGCAGCAAGCCATCCATTTGGGCTACGACCGTGCCTTTGCCACTATTGCCGATTCCAACATAACCACCTTATTAGTGGCGTTGGTGCTGTTTGGTATTGGCAGCGGGCCGGTAAAAGGTTTTGCGGTTACCCTGGCAATCGGCATTTTAACGTCGATTTTTACTGCGGTAGTCGGCACACGGCTGTTGGTTAACTTAATTTGGGGTGGCCGCCGTTTGCAGTCACTGCCGGTATAAGGAGCGTTGTATGCAGGTATTTAGCTTTACCCGGCCACTGAATTTTATGCGGCTGAAATGGCCGGCGGTGCTGTTATCCATGCTGCTGTTAGTTGGCTCGCTGGGCTCTTTTGCCCTGAACGGTATTAACTGGGGGTTGGATTTTACCGGCGGTACCGTCATTGAAGCCGGTTTTGCCCAACCGGCGGATCTCGTTGCCGTGCGGCAAACGCTGGATGGTGCCGGCTATGGTGATGCGGTAGTGCAGCTGTTTGGCACCAGTCGCGATGTGCTGATCCGTATACCGCTGCGGCCCGATATTGCCCAAGCGGTGGTAGGTGATACGGTATTGCAGGCGCTGAATGCACAACAAGCAGAACCAGTAACCATGCGTCGGGTGGAGTTTGTCGGCCCCAGCGTAGGCGAAGAGTTAAAGCAAGACGGCGGCCTGGCCATGTTAGCCGCGCTGGTCGGTATTTTGCTGTATGTGGCGATGCGTTTTGAATGGCGCTTATCGGTAGGTGCCGTTGCGGCGCTGGCACATGACGTGATCCTGACGCTGGGGCTGTTCTCTGTACTGCAGTTGGAGTTTGACTTAACCGTGCTGGCGGCCATTTTGGCGCTGATAGGTTACTCGATTAACGATACTATAGTGGTGTTTGACCGCATTCGTGAAACCTTTCGCAAATTGCGTGACGGCAGCACGGCGGAGGTGATCAATACGGCCATTACCTCCACACTTAACCGCACCGTTATTACCTCGTTAACCACCATTTTGGTGCTGGTAGTGCTGTTTTATCTGGGCGGGGCGCTGATCCATGGTTTTGCTACCGCGCTGTTGTTCGGCATTGCGGTGGGCACGTACTCGTCAATTTATGTCGCCAGCGCCATTGCCGAAATTCTCGGCATCAGCAGGGAAGATATGTTGCCGCCGCTGCCGATAGAGGTGGATGGCGAAAACGGCCACGGCCAGCCGTAATCTGTACTGCAAAATGCCGGCCTGCGCCGGCATTTTTTTACCGCTGCAATAGAGTTAGTGCTAACAAACAACAGCTTGCGACCCGGATGCGGCGGGCACATTTTTTTACAATTCTTCATATTTATTCCATTCCGATCGGTAAAAAATATGTTATTTTACTGCGATCCATTCTTATTACCGCTGTTTATTGCATAACAATACCCTGTGAACCTGCCGGCGCCTGTCTTATTGCCCGGTACGGACACCGGCCAGCTCAAAGGTGCTTTTATGACAAGCAAGTCATTCTGTTCGCGTACGGTTTTAGCCGGCGCTGTGCTGTTTTCGTTAGCCGGGTTAGCCGGTTGTTCTGAGCCCTCTGCTGCAGCCGATCCCGGCATGGCTGGCATGCCACCGGCCACCGTAAATGTGCTGACGGTTACCCCGCAAAGCGTACCTTTGTTAATTGAATCACCGGCATTACTGGCCGGCTCACGCGAGGTAGAAATTCGCGCCCGGGTATCCGGCATTTTAGAACAGCGTAACTTTAACGAAGGCGCCACGGTAACAGCAGAGCAAAGCTTGTTTAGCCTGGATGCGGCGCCGTATCAGGCTGCGGTTAACCGCAATAAAGCAGAATTGGCCGCAGCGCAGGCGCGTCAGGCCCAAGCCGGACGCACGTTAAAACGCCTGGAGCAACTGAGTAAAGACGGCGCGGTATCACAGCAAAATTATGATGATGCCTTATCTGCCGTTGATGTAGCCAAAGCAGATGTGAAAACCGCGGAAGCTATTTTGCAGCAGGCGCAGTTACAGCTGAATTACACCGAAGTGCGCTCGCCTATCGCCGGTGTGGTTAGCCGAGAACTGGTATCTGAAGGCACTTTGGTGCCGGGGCCGGAGCTACTGCTGACTAACGTCACGCAATTAAACCCGATGTATGTGCGCTTTTCGGTTGCAGAGCGTGACCAACTGCAACTGCGTGGCGAAGCAAAAAATGGTGCGGTAGACCTGCCGCAGCAGTGGCAGGTAAAGCTGCTGGCCAACGGTGAGGTATATGACCAAACCGGCGTGGTCGATTTTTCTGACGTACGCATTAACAGCCAAACCGGCACCAGCGAGATGAAAGCAGAAATTGCCAACCCCGATTTATTACTGCGTCCGGGCCAGTTTGTCCGTATTCAACTGGAAGGTGCCGTGCGGCATAACGCCATAGTGGTGCCACAAAAAGCCGTACTGGACGGTGGCAGCGGTAAGTTTGTCTATGTGCTGGCCGACGGTGAGCAGGGTGGCAAAGTCGCCCTGCCGGCACCGGTAGAAGTGGGGGAATGGGTGAAGTTAAACGGCGACAATGGCTGGGTCATTAAAAGCGGCCTTAAAGCCGGTGATGTGGTGATCACCGAAGGTATGGCGCGTATTTTCTTCCCGGGCATGCCGGTGCAACTGGCGCAAGATACCGCGGCTAAAGGCTAACAGGCAAGGATCAAGCATATGTTCTCCCGTTATTTTATCGACAGGCCTATTTTTGCTTTTGTGATAGGTATTTTTATATGTTTGGCTGGTTTAGCTGCCATGCGCAGCCTGCCGGTAGCGCAGTACCCTGAAATTGCGCCGCCGGTGGTACAGGTGATGGCAATGTACCCGGGCGCGTCGTCAGAAGTGCTGGAGCAAACAGTGGCGGCACCGTTGGAAAACGCCATTACCGGGGTGGAAGGCATGATGTATATGTCATCTACCTCTACCAGCTCCGGCGTTACCACCATTTTTATTACCTTTGAAATTGGTACCGATGTAGATCAGGCCGCAGTTAACGTGAATAACCGCGTTAGCAAGGTAGAAGCGCGCTTGCCGGAAGAAGTACGCCGCCAGGGCATTACGGTAGAGAAGGGCTCATCCAGCTTTTTGCAGGTACAGGCGTTTTATTCGCCTGATGGCAGCCGCGATGATTTATGGACCTCAAACTATGTCACCCTAAACGTGCTGGACCGGCTAAAGCGCATTCCCGGCACCACCAATGTGCAGATTTTCGGTGCTAAAGACTATGCCATGCGCATTTGGCTGCGGCCGGATCAAATGAGCCAACTGAAAATTACCGTACCGGAAATTGCTGCGGCGCTGAGTGAGCAAAACGCCCAGTTTGCCGCCGGTAAAATTGGCGCTACGCCCACGGCCGCTGCTGCCCAGGATATGGTGTATACGGTAACGGCACAGGGCCGTTTTTCCAGCGTGGAAGAGTTTGAAAATGTGATTATCCGCGCTAACCCCGACGGCAGTACGCTGCGGATCAAAGACATTGCCCGGGTTGAGCTGGGCTCGCGCGATTACGACTTTATCGGCCAGTACAATGGCCAGTCATCTACCCTGGTGGGTATTTTTCTGCAGCCCGGTGCCAATGCGCTGGATGTGGCGGCCGAAGTTAACCGTACCGTGGCCGAATTAGCCGAACGTTTCCCCAGCGGCCTGGCGCAGGCCACCCCTTATGACACCACGCGTTTTGTTGAAGTGTCAATCAGTGAAGTGGTAAAAACCCTGGTTGAAGCCATGTTGCTGGTGTTCCTGGTGGTGTACTTATTCCTGCAGAACTGGCGCGCTACTTTAATTCCGATACTGGCGGTGCCTATCTCTTTACTGGGTACCTTTGCCGGCTTGTATATGCTGGGGTATTCCATCAATACCCTGACGTTATTTGGTATGGTGCTGTCAATTGGTATCGTAGTAGACGATGCCATAGTGGTACTGGAAAACGTTGAACGCATTATGCACGAAGAGCATTTGTCGGCGCGCGATGCGGCCATTAAAGCGATGCAGGAAGTGTCCGGCCCGGTAGTGGCAATAGTGATGGTGCTGTGTGCGGTGTTTGTGCCGATCGCATTTTTAGGCGGTTTAACCGGCGAGTTATTCCGCCAGTTTGCAGTAACGATCTCCATTGCCGTCAGTTTGTCCGGTGTGGTGGCGCTGGTAATGACACCGGCATTGTGTGTCGCCATTTTGCGCCATGAACACAAGCAAACGGCGAAGTTTTTCCTCTGGTTTAACGATTTTTTCCGGCGCATTACCGGCAAATATGTGGCGACGGTAGGGTTTTTCTTACGCCGTGGCTTGCTGGCACTGCTGCTGGTAGGCGGCATGATTTTTATCACTGCAGGGCTGTGGCAGGCCACGCCCGGTTCATTGGTACCTGATGAAGATCAGGGCTTTTATATAGCAGCGATTTTTTTACCGGACGGCGCGTCGCTGGAGCGTACCCAGCGTGTTACCGACGAGGTGATCGCCGCTATTCGTTCTAATCCTGCCAACAAAGATGTGATCAGCTTCGCTGGTTTCGACTTTATCGGCGGCGGCTATAAAAACAGTGCCGCGACGATCTTTGTTACGCAGCAAGATTGGAGCGAGCGCGATATCAGTGCCAGTGATCTGGTGAACGAACTGTTTATGAAAACCGCCAATATTAATGAAGCCCTGGTACTGGCGTTTAACCCGCCACCTATTTTTGGTTTGGGTAATACCGGCGGCTTTGAGTTTTATCTGCAAAACCGTGGTGACGGTGGTGCAGAAAAACTGGCCGAAGCCATGGGCATCATGCAGGGCGCGGCAGCACAAAGCCCGGTGCTGGCCGGAGTGCAAACGCTGTGGCGGCCCAATACGCCGCAGCTGAAAGTAGACCTGGACCGTGAACGCGCCAAGGCGCTGGGCGTGCCGGTAAATGATGCCTTTAATACCCTGGCCGGTACTTTGGGTACTTACTACGTTAACGACTTTAATAAGTATGGCCGTGCCTGGCAGGTGCTGATGTCGGCGGATGCTGAGTTTCGGATGAAGCCGGAAGACATTAAGCATATTTATGTTAAAAGCCAAAGCGGTGAGATGATCCCGATGTCAGCGCTGGCGAATATTCAGTACAGCTCGGGGCCGGACAATATGGAACGCTACAACAACCTGCCGGCGGTAAAACTGCTGGGTAATGCTGCGCCGGGTTACAGCTCGGGCCAGGCTATTGCTGAGGTGGAGCGGATTGCCAATACCATGTTGCCACCGGACATCAGCTACGACTGGACCGGCAGTGCCTTCCAGGAAAAACGCAGTGGCGGTACCACCGGGCTGGCGTTGGGTATGGCGGTGGTGATGGTATTCCTGATTTTGGCTGCCTTGTATGAGAAATGGTCGCTGCCGTTATCGGTGTTGCTGGCGATGCCGTTTGGTATTTTCGGCGCTCTGGTGGCGGTGTGGATTGCCGGCTTAACCAGTGATGTGTACTTTCAGATTGGCCTGGTCACCTTGCTTGGCTTAGCGGCAAAAAACGCCATCTTAATAGTGGAATATGCGCTGATGAAAACGCAGCAGGGCTGGAGCACCGGTACTGCGGCCCTGGAAGCGGCACGGTTGCGGTTCAGGCCGATTATTATGACCTCACTGGCGTTTATTCTCGGCGTAGTGCCACTGGCGTTTAGCAGCGGCGCCGGTGCCGGAGCCCGGCACAGCGTGGGTACCGGGGTTATGGGCGGCATGATGGCAGCAACCTTCCTTGCAGTGTTCTTTGTGCCGTTGTTTTTCTTCTGGTTAACCGAGCGGCGTATTCGCGAGCAGCGCTCTAAACAGCAGTTAGCCGATGAAATTGCTGAGCATCACCGTCAGGAACATTTGGATACCCAAGAGGGGCTGCTCTGAACTGTGCTGATACAGTGAACAGTTGACCCAATGGCGCTGCCTTATGCTAAGGTAGCGCCATTGTTTTTCCCCAACCTGCTAACTATGCCAAATCACTCTCAAGCAAATTACTCTGAGCCAAATCAATCTCCGCAATCTGAATCGCAGCAACGGGGCTCAGCGCAAAAACAATCGCTGTTTGGCCCTGCCACCTTAGTTACCGCCGCTTTTATCGGCCCTGGCACTGTTATTACTGCCTCGCTGGCCGGGGCAAACTATGGCTACGCCCTGGTATGGGCGCTGTTGTTTTCGGTGTTTGCCACTATGGTGTTGCAGGAAATGGCCGCCAGGCTGGGCATTGTTACCGGCCGTGGCCTGGGAGAGAACCTGCGCGACCTGGTACAGCAGCCGCTGCTACGCTGGCCGTTACTGCTGTTGGTGATTGCCGCTATTGTGGTTGGCAACAGTGCTTACCAGGGCGGCAATATCAGCGGTGCGGCGCTGGGCGCCGATGCACTGTTTGGCGATGTCGACGTGATTAACAGCTGGCGCAAAGCCACCGGCATTAACTTGTGGGCGCTGCTGTTGGGTCTTATTGCCGCAGCGGTATTGTGGTTTGGCCAATATAAACTGATTGAACGCTGCCTGATTGCGCTGGTCTTGCTGATGAGCCTGGCGTTTATCGGCACTATGTTGCTGACACGGCCGGATATATTAACCTTGCTGCAGGGCGCATTTTGGCCGGTTATTCCGCCCGGTGCCGTGCTTACCGTAGTGGCGCTGATAGGCACTACAGTGGTGCCGTATTCACTATTTTTGCACGCGGCCGCCGCGGCGCAAAAGTGGCCGCAGGCCGGCATTAATACCGGGCAGGCGCTGCGTGCCTCGACGCGGGATATTGCTGTTGCTATTCCGCTGGGGGGCTTGATATCGATTGCCATAGTGTCCACCGCTGCCGCGGCATTTTTCGGTAAAGAGCAACAGCTGGATAATGTGGCGCAACTGGCACAGGCGTTGTCGCCGTTATTCGGCAGTGCCGCCACCTGGTGTTTGGCGCTGGGGTTGTTGGCGGCGGGGCTATCATCGGCCATTACTGCGCCGTTGGCGGCGGCGTATGCCTTAGCCGGTATTTTCGGCAAGCCACTGGATTTACAACAACCACTGTTTCGCCTGACCTGGCTGGTTATTATTATCTGTGGTGTAACGCTGGCATCAATGGGCGTGCGGCCGGTGAGTGTAATTTGGTTTGCCCAGGTAGCCAACGGCATTTTACTGCCGCTGATTTGCCTGTGTTTATTGCTGGCAATGAACTTCAGCTTGCCGGCGCAGTATCGCAATAACCGCCGGCAAAACGTGCTGGGCACAGTAGTGTTGCTGGTAAGCCTGGTGCTAAGCGGCCGCAGTTTGGCGCTGGCGTTTGCCTTGTTATAGCGCCGCTCTGTTACAGATAAAACGGATGCAGCCCGGCGGGTTTTAAGCGCTGTACTACGCTACTGTAACGCCAGACTTGTTGCGTGGCCGGCTTAGCAGCCAATATTGGCCAGGCTTGTTGCGGGCCGTCCAGCCAGTCGGGGTGTTGCAATACATCCAGCCGGCTGTGGAAATACGCCGCTAAGGTGCCGACATCACGCCAGTAATGCGGCAGGCTTTGCTCGCAGGGTAAACGGTTGCTACTGAAATCGTAAACACAGGCTTGTTGTCGCGCAAACAGCGCCGGTAACAGATCATGGCCAAAATCACAGGGCACGGAGGGGTCGATATTATCCAGCAATTGATACAAGCTGACAGCGTTAAATAAGTAGTTACCCATTGATGCCAGGGCAAAGCCCGGCCGGCCCGGGATCTGTGGCACCGCGCCCTGCGGTTTTTCGACGAAACCGGTGATAGTAAAATGATCATCTACCACAAAAATACCAAACTGCCGCGCTTGCGCCACCGGCACGGCGATAGCGGCAACGGTAACGGCAGCCTGCTGCTGTTGATGCCAGGCCAGCATTTGGCGGTAATCCATTTTATACACATGGTCGGCACTGAGTACGGCGATAACATCGGGCCGGTAATCGCGAATTTTGCTTAATTCGGCAGCCACAGCACCGGCGGTGCCCTGATTTAGTTGTTCAGCGGCCTGACACAGCTGTAAAAAGCCATCGCGGCCAAATACCGGTTGCCACAGTTGTTGCAAATGCCGGAGCAGGCTATGTGGTTTGTATTGGGTTAGCACCAGCAATTGTTTAAAGCCGGAGTGCCACAGGTTACTTAATACAAAGTCGATAATACGGCGGCGCTGTACAAAGGTTAACGCCGGCTTGGCCTGCTTTAATGTTAACGGTTGCAATCTTTTACCGGCACCGCCGGCCAGCACTACACTCAGCACTTTTGTCATGATGAGCTCCGTGTTTGTGGCTTGGTTGATAAATGTACACTATGGCAGGCAAGACAGCTTGATATGTATCAAATGAAACTATGATAACGCCAACAGCACGGCTGTAATGCTGTTGGCGCCGGTTAATTTACTCGCCGATACGGGTTTTTATCACATCCACCAATGCTGAGGCTTCGAGACCGTTGCTACCGGCCCAGGCGGCATAATCAAACTCAGCCAGAGTTTTCGACGGCATTTGTTTAACAATAAAAGAGCCGCTTTCAAAGGCGTCATGGCGAATGGCAAACTGCAGCATAGACTCGTTATTGCATTTAATGCTGCTGTATATATTACGCACGTTAAGTTTGTTTTCAGACAGGGTTTTGCGCAGCTGATTACGGTTGTCTTCTTTTATATAACCGCACAGGGTTTCGGCTATCTGCTCATTTGCCATTGCTGTGTTTATAACGCACAGTGCCGCCAGGGTTAACACGATTTTTTTCATAGTACCGCTCCGTGATGGTAGTTGCAGCTGAAGTATAGCCAGCACTACAAAAACTGCGCAGGGCAGGATACATTTATTTCTGTTTGATTATTTTCAGTTAGTTAGCACGATTAACGGTCAACTGAGGCTATAATGGCGCAATACATCAGCGCAGTATGCTGAAGCAGATTTGCAGGAGAACACATGTCGACGCCGGAATATATGTTGTTAATGTTATTGCTGGTTGCCAGCAGTGCGTTTTTTTCTATTTCAGAGATTGCGCTGGCGGCGTCACGTAAAATGCGTCTGCGTTTAATGGCGACCGAAGGCAATGTGAATGCGGAAAAAGTGCTGGCGTTGCAGGAGCATCCGGGAAACTTTTTTACCATAGTACAAATTGGCCTAAATGCGGTGGCTATTCTGGGGGGTATTTTGGGCGAGTCGGCCTTTACACCTTATTTCAGCTCATTATTGGCATTATTTTTTCAGGGTAGCTGGGTCGCCAACGCCGGCTTTGCCTTATCGGTATTCTTTGTTACCTCGTTGTTTATCTTATTTGCCGACTTAATGCCCAAGCGGTTGGCGATGATTGCGCCGGAAAAAATAGCTACCCGGGTAGTAAGCCCGATGCTATTTTTAATTACCCTGCTCAAGCCTTTTGTCTGGTTATTTAACGGCCTGGCAAATTTGTTTTTCAGCCTGTTTAACGTGCCGACGATGCGTAAAGACGATATTACCCCTGAGGATATTATTGCCATGATGGAAGCCGGCGCTCAGGCCGGGGTGTTACAGGAGCACGAGCATCAGCTGCTGGAAAACGTGTTTGATATGGAGTCGCGCACGGTAACCTCAGCGATGACGGCACGTGAAAGCTTAATTTTCTTTACCAATAATGAATCCCAGGACAATATCAAAGCCAAAATTGCCGAGCATCCGCATGCCAAATTTATTGTCTGCGACGAGGTGCTGGATAAGGTAGTGGGCTATGTTGATACGCGCGATATTCTGATGCAGGTATTGCACGATCAGCCCATTTCGCTGAAAAAAGAAGGCATAGTGCGGGCGCCGTTAATCATTCCCGATACGCTGTCGCTGTACGAGGTGCTGGAGCACTTTAAATCGGCGGGGCTTGATTTTGCCATTATCATGAACGAATACGCGCTGGTAGTAGGTATTATTACGCTGAAAGACGTAATGAGCATAGTAATGGGTGAGTTGGTAAACTCGGAGGAAGATCAAATAGTAGCGCGTGATGCCAATTCCTGGCTGGTGGAAGGCTTAACGCCGCTGCAGGATGTAATGCGGGTGCTGGATATTGATACGTTTCCCAGCCCGGAGAATTACGAAACCATCGCCGGCTTTATGATGTACACGCTGCGTAAAATCCCGAAACGGACCGATTTTGTGCTGCATGGCGGCTACAAGTTTGAAGTCGTCGATATCGACAGCTATAAAATTGACCAGTTGCTGGTAACCCGGATAGCGACAGCCGAGCCGGCAGATAAACCCTAAGCTACAGCACCTGCAGCCTTAGCCTTAAGGCTGCTGTCAGGCGGTGTCTTTATTGCCATTGTCGGCATTGTCATCAGCAGCAGGCGGGTTAGTGGCCATCTCCAGCATCTTTTCACGGAAGCTGGTTAAACCCTGCATTACCAGGCTGTAGGTTTTATCCACGCCGCTTTCCACTTCGCCTTCATACACTTTTAAGCCTTTAAGAATGTCTTTGGCGTCGTTAAAGCCGGTTTCAATGCCACCGCCGATGATGCCGAGAAATTTATCCAGCGTTTCTTCCTCTGATGCGCCCGGGTTGAGTTCTTTATAGCGGCTGTAAAAACCGGTAGCAAAGGCCACGATGCGATCGGCGGTGGCTTCTGGTGAGGTATCAATACCGGAGTCATAGATTTTTTGCGCGGCGTTTTCACCCAGTACCGGTTCCAGTTCGGCGTTAATGCCTTCCAGTGCGGTTTTGTAGAGTAAACTGAGCGAATCGTTATTGCTGCGCAGCGACACCTGCTCGTTGGCGCGCAAAATCGCGGTGTTTTGCGCCTGTTTAGCCTGAGCCGCAACATCTTTAATGCCACGGTTATCTTCGGTTTTTGCCGTTGCGCTATTTTGCTTTGCTGCGCCAATAGCTGCGGCGTTGTTAGCTGAAGTGCTGCCGGAAGAAATACTCATATCGTGACTCCTGAAAGTGTGGCTTTAGTATAGCCCGTAGCCGGTTATCGGCCGCAGCAGTTGAAACTTTAGTCAAAATGATGCTTTTTTGCTGTCGGCTACCGCGGCGTTGGTAGCTAACTCGTTTGTCTGCAGAAATAGCTTTATACTGGCCGCCATTGGCAACAGCTAAACTGATAAACCAAGGCCCTGTGTTGTGATCGAGTATAAAAGCCCGGCGTTTTACCGTACCACTTTTGCTCTGTGTTTAGCGGCAATGGTGGTGTTTGCTAATTTGCATTTGCTGCAGCCTTTATTGCCGGTGCTTAGCCGCGAGTTTGGTTTAACACCGCTGCAAACCAGCTGGGCCTATACCATCGGCACCTTATGCCTGGGCTTGTCGCTGCTGGTGTATGCTGCGTTATCCGATGCGCGCGGGCGCAAGAATATCCTGCTGTTAACGCTTAGCGGTATGACGCTGAGCACCCTGGCGCTGACACAGGTAGAGAGC
This sequence comes from Rheinheimera sp., assembly GCF_030690345.1. Lineage (GTDB taxonomy): Bacteria > Pseudomonadota > Gammaproteobacteria > Enterobacterales > Alteromonadaceae > Alishewanella. The sequence continues at coordinate 596,586 of NZ_JAUYGV010000001.1, read as the reverse complement.
TATGGTGCTTTATTGTTTTGGCGCGCGCTGCAGGGCATTTTTCTCGGTGGCCTGCCGGCCGTGGCGATTGCCTATATGGGCGAAGAGTACAGTAAGCCGGCGCTGGTTGCGGCAGTGGGGTTTTATATCAGTGCCAATTCGTTAGGCGGTATCAGCGGGCGTTTAATGGCCGGTGCCCTGGCCGATATTGGCCACTGGCAATGGGTGTTCTGGCCGATGGCAGCGCTTGGGGCATTAAGTTGTTATCTGATTTGGCACTATTTACCGGCGGCAAAAGGCTTTAGCGCCAAGCCGTTTCGCTTGCGTCAGGCATTGGCCGATAACCTGTTCCATTTACGCCAGCCGCTGTTATTACTTACTTATCTGATTGGCGGCCTGAGCTTTTTTATCTTTTTAAACCAGTACACCTATATTGCTTTTGTGCTGTCGGATGCGCCTTACAATTTGTCCAGCTTCTGGATTGGCCTGCTGTTTATAACTTATTTTACCGGCACCGTCGGCTCGGCCATTTCCGGTAAGGTAGCGCTTAAAATGCCGGTACCGCTGGCAATGGCGCTGGGGGTGCTGATCTTAATGTTGGGTACCTTACTTACCCTGGGCAACAGTTTATGGCTGATTGTCTGCGGCTTTTTTATTAATGCCTTTGGTTTTTTCTTGTGCCACTCGCTTGCCAGCAGTTGGGTAAACCAGTGTGCCAGCCGTGCTAAAGCCAGTGCCAGCGCGCTGTATCTGGTGTTCTATTATGTTGGTGCCAGCACAGGTGGCCTGTATTTGCAGCCATTCTGGCAGTGGTTGCAGTGGCACGGTGTGGTAGTGGGGGCGTTGTTAATGTATGGCGTTACTTTACTATTATGCCTGTGGTTGTGGCAGCGTGCCAGGCTGGCGCAGCTATGTTAAACCGGCGCAGCTGTGCTAAGCAGTTGTGTTAGCTCAGTTTCACTTAGCTCGCGCAGCTGTGCAACTGCCAGCCCGTTCAACTGTAAATTAAGCAAACGCTCGCGCTGCAGCGCGGCAACCTGGTAGCCCAGTGCTTTGCACATATAGCGGATTTGCCGGTGCAGGCCTTGCGTTAAGGTTATATAAAATTGCTGCGCGCCGCTTTGCTCTACTTTACAGGGCCTGGATTGGTACAGCTTTTCACCCAATTGCCAGCTGACACCGGCGGCCATGTTGGCAATAAAATTTGCTGTAATGGCTTTGTCGGTATCTACGCGGTAGCCTTTCTCGTGATCATAGTCCGGGTGCAGCAGGCGTTGGCACAGCTCACCGTCGTTGGTTAACAGCAGTAAACCGCTGGAGTCTTTATCCAGCCGGCCAACGGCAAATAAGCGCTGCGGCAACAGCTTTAATACCTGATACAAGCTGGCCGGGTCTTGCGACCGGTTGTTGCAATCTACCCCCACCGGTTTGTGATACAGCATATAGCACAGTGGCGGCGGGCCGGCCAATGGCTCATCGTTAATACAGACCCTATCCAAAGCGCTGACGGCATCGGTATGTTTGGCCACAGCGCCGTTAACGCTTACAGCGCCGGTCGTGATTAAGCGCTCAGCCGCGCGGCGCGAGCAATATCCGCTTTGCGCTATCCATTTGGCTATGCGGTGTGTGGCCCGGGTAGTCATGTCGTTGCCTTACAGTGTAGTTATTGAAGTGGCTAATGGTAACCGATATGACGCAAACAAATCATCAGCTTGTAACATAGCTGCGGCAAAGTGAGCTGGCCTTTACAGGCAAATCTGTTCCTCCAGTGCTTAACGTTTGCCGGATCTGTGTATCCGGCTTTTTTTCGCCGCTAATTTCATAAAACGGTCGCGCTTTTGTAACACAACTGACATTGGCCAGCGTCATACTGCGTGCCGTTACACCTTCCTTCCTGGATTATTATTCACTATTTAGTGGCGGGAGCCTGGCTCCCGGTTTTCTTTTCCCCCGACGTTTAAAAAATATCAACCCCGTTTAAACCTTTCGCTATACGCTATCGACTAACCTGACAATAGCAACAATAACAGCAGCCAATTAAGGGCGTTTATGGCAATGGAGCTTGCGCAAGCAATCGCAGCGGCACAAAACGGCGATAAGCAGGCGTTTTACAGTGTGTACCAGCAGTTTATCGGCAGAGTCTATGCAGTGTGTTGGCGCCTGCTGGCCAATAAACAAAAAGCCGAGGACGCCAGCCAGGAAGTATTTATTAAGGTGTGGCAACAACTGCCGGGTTTTCGTGGTGACAGCAGCTTTGCCACCTGGTTACACAGCATTGCCACCCGCACTGCGATAGATTTATGGCGTCAGGAAAAGTACCTGCGCCTTACCGACAGCAATGACGAGTTGGCATTGGCAGAGCCAAGCGTGGCCTGCAGCAGTGATGACGCGCCGTTAGAGCAGGCGATACAGCGTTTACCGGCCCAGGCTCGGGCCGTATTTGTGCTGTTTGCGCTGGAAGGCTATCAGCATCAGGAAATAGCCGCACTGCTGGGTATCGCTGAGGGCACCTCGAAAGCACAGTATTTTCGGGCCAGACAATTGTTACAGGAGTGGTTAGCTGATGAATGAACACCAACTTGACCAGGCAATTAACCGCCTGACACAGCAAATTGCCCCGCAGCGTGATTTGTGGCCGGAGCTTGAAAGCCGGCTGGCTGCGCGCAGCACACCAGAGAAGCCGCCACTGTGGCAATGGGCCACCGCAGCCATGTTGGGCCTGGTCAGTTTAATTGGCTGGCAACTGGCGTTATTGCCAGATGCAAACAACAAGCAGGCCAATATGCCCACCGCCGAGCTGATGCTGCTGCAGGTGTACGAACAGCAAAAGGCCAGCCAACTAAGCCAGGTAGTAGCAGTAAGCGAGGGTTTTGATAACTGGCAGCAGCAACTACATATTTGGGATCAGGCCATAGCGCAGGTACGCCAGGCATTACAATTTTATCCGGATGAACCGCAGCTGTTAGCGCAGTTGCAAAGCTTATATCAACAGCAGCTTAGCTTTATTCAGCAAGCGACACTGCAACAACCTTTAATAATCAGTTAGGAGAGTAGCATGCAAACAGTAACCAAAACCCGGTTAACCGGTCTTGCAGGATTAGTATTGCTGGCCGTAAGCCAACTGGCCTGGGCCGATGCGCGGGAAACAGTCGATGAAAGCCGCAGCGTAACGGCGAATGAGAAAATTTACCTTGAAGTAATGAGCGGTGAAGTAACGATTAAAGCCGTTGACAGCAACCAGTTTAAAATTGTGGGCAAACTGGATGAAAAGGCCACCGGTTATACGTTGGATTCAAAAGATGGCTTTACCCGATTTGAAATGACCATGCCACGCCAGGTGAATTACCGCGGCAGTGAGAAATCTAACGGCGCTGATTTACGTGTCGAAGTACCTATCGGCAGTACCTTAGAGTTTAAAGGCGTAAACAGTGACGTAAGCCTGAGTGGCATTACCGGTGGCAGCAAAATAAGCACAGTGAATGGCAAAATTGCCGCGACTAAGCTGGAAAATCTGGTGCAGTTAAGTACGGTAAACGGTGAAATTGGCAGCAAGGACAACAGTGGCCAAATTGAACTGAGTTCAGTAAACGGTGAAATTGTTGACGTAGGCTCATCCGGCCGGTTGGATTACAGTGTGGTAAACGGTAGCATTGAAGCCAGAACCAGTGCAGAAGAAATCAGTGTGAGCACGGTAAACGGCGATGCCGAATTAAAAATGACCGGCACGCAAAGCCTGAAGCTGAGCACTGTTAACGGTGAAATTGATGCCGAACTGGCTAACTCAGTTAGCCCACGTATCAGCGGCAGCAGTGTAAGCGGTGATATCGAGCTGAAACTGGATACTACTGTCAGCGCGCGGTTTGATATTAAAGCCTCTGCCGGTGGCAGCATCGACAATAAACTCAGTAACGACAAAGCCACTAAAGCCAAATACGGCCCGGCCCGCAGCCTGCAGTTCACCCTGGGTGGTGGAGATGGCAGCGTAGAGCTAAGCACAGTAAGCGGTGATGTAGAGCTGGATAAGTTATAAGCTTAGCTAGTATGTTATGTTGCTCAAACAACCAAAGGCTGCTGTTGCAGCCTTTGCATTTACAAAGGAATGAACATGAAAAATCTGATTCTGCTGCTGGGGCTCGTACTTATTACGTTTGGCTTTCAGGCAGTGGCGGCTGATGCTAAGAAAATTTTGATCGTCGCTTCAAACCTGGAGGACATGGGCGACCCCGATAAGCACGATGCCAGGAACAACCTGTGGGAATACGCGCCGCCGTATCATATCTTTGTTTCGCATGGTTATAGTGTCGACTTTGCCTCTCCTGATGGAGGCACAGTGCCGTTTATGATGGACCCGTTGGGCATCAGCAGTTACACGATAAAATATGAAGGGTTTTTAGATAAGGCTAATAGTTCATTGGTACCGGCGCAGGTTAAGGCTGCAGATTACGCAGCGGTTTATATTGGTGGTGGCTATGGCACCTTATTCGATGTGGCGGCCAATAAGCCGCTGTTGGATATTATGGCGGCTATTTATCAGAACGGCGGAGTAATCGGCAGTAGTGGGCACGGCGCCGGCGCTTTTGCCAATGTAAAGCTGCGTAACGGTAAGTTTTTGGTGCAGGGCAAACGCGTGGCGGGCTTTCCGGATTCTACCGAGAAAGAAAAAACCTGGGCGAAGCAGGGCAGCTTGCTGCCGTTTTTGGTTGAAGCACAGCTGCGCAAAAATGGCGCAGTTATAATCAACAAAGACAATATTGCCGATAAGCATGATGTGATTATTGATCAGCGCATTGTCTCGACCATGTTTTTGCCATCAGCAGCCCTGGTAGCAAAAGAAATGCTTATCTTGCTGGAGCAAGACAGCAAGCCTGATAGTTCAGCGCAAGCCCTGGCTGATGTAGAGCGGAAGCGGTTATAGACGGCTCTTTAGCTTGATAAAAAACCACCTGCGGGTGGTTTTTTGCTTTGTTACTTATTTATCTTCAGCGGCGTAGTTCAGCATCAGGCGGCTGAAAAAGCCGAAATACACGATGCCAATGATCGCAACAAATAGTTTTTCGCTGTTATCAGTGTCTGTAGCTTGGTAAAGCTGCACGCCTTCGTAAGCAACAGCTATAAGTGCAGCACCTAATAACAGATACCAAAACTTGCCAAAACCAATAATCTTGCGCCAGGCATAACCATAACCGGCGGCTGCAGTTAGTACGGCAAATGCCAACATCAACAACCAACCAAGGATTTCGCTGCTATCCATAGCGACAGGTTGTTGGGTTGCTTGCAGGAAGCTGAAAGCGCCGAGCAGCAGGTAAATCAGAGTGAGAATAAAGAATAGCTTCCAGCCGGTGCGATTTGTCATTAATGGTCCTTAGTGCCAGTGGCCAAACAGGATGTCACATATAGTTCTGTTTGGGTTCGGTAGCTACAGCATCTTTTATGCGACAAAAAGTACCATTCCTGGTTATCTGCCTCAACAGAAAATTAGGTATAGCGACAAAAGCTGATACAAGTTAAAAATGCTTGATTTACATTTAGATAGCAGCATAGACTGGATTCAATTTTGGAACTTTCCTCGGCTGTTATGAGCTCTCCGTTCCTCAGAGTGTTACCCTGAATGGCAAGTTTTTAATCAGGTTTATTGATGAATATTGAAAGTGTAAATAAAACAGAGTACCCAAAGCTTATCAAAATTTGGGAAGCGTCGGTTAGAGCAACGCACGACTTCTTATCTGAAGACGATCTGCAGGCACTTAAGCCGCTAATTCTTGGGCAGTATTTTGATGCTGTTAACCTAACCTGCGCTAAAACCAACACTGGTGCTATAGCAGGATTTTGCGGTGTGCATGATGGCAATATTGAAATGCTGTTTATCGCACCGGAAATGCGCGGCCAGGGTATCGGCGCCTTGCTGGCGTCTCATGCTATTGCCGCGCAGAATGCCACAAAAGTGGATGTGAACGAACAGAACCCGCAGGCATTGGGGTTTTATCAGCGTATTGGCTTTGTTGTAACCGGGCGCTCGCCAACTGATGGCCAGGGTAAGCCGTATCCGTTGCTGCATATGACATTACAAAAAATGCAGAAGCCGGCATGGTAGAAAAAATCTCTGAGCAGCATATAGCCCGTAAGTCAGTTTGCTGGCGCATCTATGCATGGGTTATTGTGGTTCAGGCCGTTGGTGCCACTATCGCCACCCTTTACTACGACGATTATGGTGTTAAGGATGTAGTGGACCTGGCTTTTATTGTAACCGGCGTTGTTGGCTTGATGGCATATGCCTATGGTTTGCGTATTGGCGCGGCAGGATTCTGGCGGCTATTTCTGCCAATGTTTGTGCTGTGGGATCTGTTTTTTCGGTTGGTCATAATGAAACCGGCCCCTGAGGGTGACAGTGTTTCCCATTACTTACTTTTATGCGCGCTGTTGTTGTTACTTGTTCCGCAGTACATCGCCATCTATCGCTATCAGCAAAATATAGCCTTGAGTTAACGAAGAGTAATTAAAAGAACATGCCGCAGCCGCAAGGGTTAAACCAGCGCACTTATGCGGCGCGTGCTGTGAAGAATCAGAAAATGGAGTTTGCTATGAAAAATAAGTTACTTGCCGCTTTTGCGGTTGTTATGTCGCTATCGGTATCCGCAACCGGGACAGAAATAGACTTGAATGCTTTTGCACAGCAGTACTTTAAGGCGATGGTGGCGACCCAGGCACCTGACGCGACAACACAGGATCTGGAAAATTACCTGGCGCTGCTAACCGACGATATCGGCCATTCTCACTTACCTTATGTAACCGACGATTCGCGTGAGCCCGGTGGTAAACAGGCGATGCGAAAGGGCATGACGTTTTATTTAGGCGCCCACACCGAGCACAAAGCTGAACTGCTGGATGTATTTACCTTTAATCAGTCCGCTGTTGCCATCCGCTATAGCAACAGCGCCAAAGGTATTCACCCGCAGCATAAGCAAGCCATTTCTTACAGCCAGATCATGATGGAAGTACTGGAGATGGAAAACGGTAAGGTGGCGGTGATCCGTAAGTATCATCAGTAATATACAAGGTTTAAAGCAATAGCAGTTGAATTAGTGTTGTGCTTAGGAATACACCATTGAAGTATATATTTTTGCTTAGCATGCTTTTTTGTAGTCAGCTTGTGGCAACAGAATATCAGGTGCTTAACGACACTCAAACACAGCGGGATATTCCCATTCACATCAGTTACCCGCAGAACACTGCTGTCTGCAGCAGAAAAAGTCCTTGCCCTGTGGCGCTGTTAAGCTCCGGTTATGGTGTGGCTTATAACAACTATATTAACAGTGGTCTCTCTGTAATAAAAACGCAGGGAGACGTGGTTCGGCGTATTGTTATATTACACAACTTAATAATGATAACGCAGTTGCGCTATCAGCAGGCTGTCTGCTGACACGGCATATACCATACGATGTTCATCATTGATCCGCCGTGACCAATAGCCTGATAATGCGTGTTTTAAAGGTTCAGGTTTGCCGACACCGCTAAAAGGTGAGCGCATTACTTCTTTGATTAGGTTGTTGATACGCTTTTGCAGTTGCTTGTCGGTTTTTTGCCAGTACAGGTAATCTTCCCAGGCTTGCTCTGAGAAAATCAGCTTCACTCCTGTAATTCCCGCACCTGACCTTTGCCTTGTTCCAGCTCTGTTATTGCAGCAATAAGCCGGCGGGCGTTTTTCGGGCTTCTGAGCAGGTAAGCTGTTTCTTCCAGGCTTTGATAGTCTTCCATAGAGATCATCACTACGGCGCCTTCGCCTTTACGGGTAATGGCAATAGGGGCATGGTCCTCGCAGACCTTGTCCATAGTTTTTGCCAGATTACTTCTGGCTGCAGTGTAGCTGATACTTTGCATGGTTTAACCTGTACATGTACATAAAAACGTACCGATGTTACAGTGTGCCGCCCGGTGAGTCAATCGGCCAAAATACCGGTAGTGTAGTCGTAGCAGGGGCCGCAGAAGCAAACCTTGGCTTTAACAGTTTAAGCGGCTCCGTCGTGCAACAACGGCATTGGTGGAGGGACTTTTTTTAATAAAGTAAACGGAGAATTCCTGTTTTTAGTTTATTTGTTTAATCCTGCAGAAGTTCGGGGGAAGATAATGCTCGGAAATGAGCGATATGACGTCGAACGAGGCAGATGAATATGGCTTTTTTCAATAATTATCGTGATGTTACAGATTGTCTTGCAGGCGGGTAAATAAGTTGTTTCCTAATATCAGGAATTCTATTAGCATTTGTTTTGGAACGAAAAGGTCAAACTTAGCCGTTCGCCAGGCGTTTACCTTCGGATAAATGGCCTGTCACATTATCAGAAAAAGCATCATATATTTATCAAAGGAAATAAAATGATAAAAAACATCCTGCTGTTAGTGTTGTCTTGCTGTTTGGCTGCCTGTAGTTCGATGAAGGTTGCCCAGCTTGATCCAAATACCGGGCGCTTTCCAACTAAAACGACAGCCACCGTTATTAAAAGTGAAAAAGTTGATCTGGATTCTTTTAAATCTTTGCTGTTACTGCCTGACAACGATTTTGTAAAAGGACAGATCGCCAACGTGAAGTACTTCGACAAGACCATGACGCGTGATGACTTAGAAACTTTGGTTATTACGAATAATCTTACTGATAAAGTACCTTCTGTCAGAGATAAAATAGGAATTAATAAGGCGTATCATGCTTATAAGCCATTTTTGTGGCTTCGGTTTGAAACACGCGAAGATAATGGGAAAACGTACGGTCAATTCGTACTTACCAAGCCTGATACTTTAGAAGATATTTTTATTGTTGAAAAACATTTCGATTATGTTTGGGCTGGTGTAAACGATCAAAACACTTGGTACCCAATGTTTAATGCAATAGTTGATTATATTGATGAAAACTCCAATACGTGGTCATTTAAATAGCCGGTAAATTCAATTTGCAAAACAGGCCCGCAGCAGCGGGCTTTGTTTTAGCAGTGTAACGCGGCTTGCTCAGCTGTTCATTGGACTATCAGGCCGTAGTCTTTATCCAGTACGGCGATAATCTCTGCCTTAGGATCGGCTGATAAGGTAATTTTACGGCCGATCACTTTTTCAGCAATACCCAGATAAGTGCGGGAGATATCCAGCATCACGCTCGTGGGCAGGGCGTTATCACGTGCCAGCGCTTCGCGCTCGGGCATGCGGTCTTTATTCAGCAGAATGTCCGGTTCGGGGAAGTTGTTCAGCAGCCACTGGCGGAAGCCTTCTTTAGATTGCTCAACAATGTTGCCGTTACGCCAGCCGGAACCATCCCAAATACGTGAGCTGTCCGGTGTGCCGACTTCATCCATATAAATCAGTTTGCTTTGGCCGTTGGCATCTTTAACGTAGCCAAACTCAAATTTGGTATCGACAAATATCTGGTCCAGTTTCGCCAACGCGTCGCTTATTACGCCAAAGCCTTGTTTTAACAGCTTTTCATACAGGTCGATGTCAGACACTTGCTCAAAACCAAAGGCTGCGCTGTGGCGCTCGATATCGGCGCGGGAGATATTAACGTCATCGGCTTCGGGTACACCGGCCAGCCCGGTCAGAATGCCTTTGGTAGACGGGGTAATTAAAATCTCCGCCAGTTTTTGATCTTTCTTCAGGCCTTCAGGCAGGGTAATGCCGCAAAACTCGCGCTCGCCCTTGCTGTAAGCGCGCCACATTGAGCCGGTAATGTACTGCCGCGCTATGGCTTCAATTTTCACCGGCCGCGCTTTTTGTACTATCCATACCAGCGGGTGCGGAATATCCAGAATATGGCTGTCGGCCAGGCCGTGTTGTTTAAACAGCGAAAACCAGTGATTGGATATCGCATTTAACGCGGCGCCTTTGCCGGGCACCCCGTTTAAGCCGTTTTCGCCATGCCAGATGCAGTCAAAGGCTGAAATGCGGTCACTTATTACCATAATGGCCAGCGGGGTATCAGGGGCGACCGGATAGTTTTTTTCACGGATAAGCCTGGCGCTGTCAGCAGCGGTTAACCAGTATACGCTGCGCACCTTGCCGGAATGTACCGGTAAGTCTGTACGAATTGGCAGATCGTCATTGACCGCCAGAACCTGAGTTGCAAGAGTCATCTTCACTTCTTCTGAGGCTGAGAAAGGCGCGCAGAGTGTAGCAGAATCTGTGGCTTAACTGAATCGGTCTGCGCGTTTGTTTGTTGCGGCAATTGCGGTGCACGTGCCAGGGTGGGCTATAAAAATGCCGGCATTTGTAACTAAGCGTAACCAACTGTTTTGAATGGTAAAGCGCCATGGTGTTCTGCATGGTAAATCCTTACCCTGAGCCGGTATTACACTACCCTCAGGAAGGATCACATGAAATCAGTTTATTCCGTATCGCTGCTGGCCTTAGCCACCGTATTTGGCCTGGCCGGCTGTGGTGGCAGTAGCAGCAATGACGATGCTACTGCAGACAGCTACATTCAGTTTTATAACGGTGCTGCAGTATCGGCGAACACCTTACTTAAAGCCGGTGACACTAATGCCGGCACGGCAACCTTTGGTGATGTCAGCACCCTTACTGCTTTTAAACCGGATACTTACACTGTAGAGCTGAGCGATGTGGCCAGCAACAGTGAGCTGCTTAGTGATGAAATAACCCTGAGCAAAGGTGATAAAACATTGTTGCTGTTAACGCAAACTGATGAGCAGTACGACTATTTAAGCCTGAGCTTTAAGCGCGATCAGGAGCTGGATAAGCAATTTAACCTGTATTTGGTGAATTTATCCGATCAGTATCCGCAGTTAGATGTGCATTTTGCTGCTGAAAATAAGCCCTTTGCTGATGCGGAATTAGTTGACTCATTAAGCCGGCATGAAATCAGTGCTGTAGTAACCAAAGACACCGGCAAGTTTAATATCTTCCTTACCTTGGGCGGCGCAACCACCCCGTTATTTATGGCTGAGGCGGTAAACTTTGCTTATGAGAACAGCTATGTGTTGGTTATTCGTGACAAGCATGGCCCTTTAGCAGATCAATTGTCAGTAGATTTGGTGCTGAATTCATCCAGTGTACTGGCGTATAACCATGTTGATGCCGGTGCGCAATTCCGGGTTTATAACAGCCTGGCACAGCCGTTAGAGGTGGCACTGGATAACAATGCCGTTGCCAGTCTGGCTGCGGGTCAGTTAAGTGATTATATTACCGCAGAAAAAGGCGATTACAGTGTGTCTGCACGCGATGGCGCCGATGCATTGTTATTAAACAGTGCGTTGCTTAGCCTGGCGGCGGGCGAGAGTAAAACGGTGCTACTGTACAACGACGCTGATGCCAATACCGAAGCGCTGAGCGTAACGGAAAAAGACAGCCCGCAACTGCAAACTCATGATGTCAGCGTAGCCAACCTGGTGCCGGATTTTGAAAAGTTGCAGGTGTATTTTGTGCGCCAGAATGAAACCATTGCCAATGCTAAACACCACATTAAAAACCTGGAGTTTAAAAAGCAGCAATACATCAGCCTGGCAAAAGATTATTACGCTATAGCGCTGGTGCATGTGGCCGAAAACGGCAGCACCACGTTGCTGGATAAAACCGACAGCATGATGCTATCGCCCGGTGAGCATTATTCTCTGCTGGCCGAGCAAGATGCTGCTGCGCCATCCGGTTATAAGTTAAAGCTGGTGCATTAAGCCGGCTGCTTAACAACAAAAAAGGCGATCAGATGATCGCCTTTTTACTTTTTATAACCAGTCAGGTTTAGAAGCTGTAATTAGCCTGAATAGCAAACAGCTGGCCTTTATTGCTGTAATCAGCCTGGTAGCCGCTGTTATACAAGGCTTGGTCCTGCACATTGTACTCACGCTCATTTACGTTAACATCGCCGGTAAACAGGTAACCGTAAGCAAAGTCCAGGCTCAGGTTATCAGCAAGTTGCCAGTTGGCACCAACCGTTAGCCATACGCGGTCATCGGTGGGGATGCGGGCGGTTTTATGGCTTTGGCCAATCGGGTTTTCATCATAAGCGACACCGGCTTTTAACGTTACATCGGCTTGGTAGACATAGGTAGCACCAACTGCGAACGACCAGCTGTTTTGCCAGTATTCCGGAATATAACCAATGTAGCCTTCACTGTTCAGGTTTGGTGGCAATTGCGTATTTAAAGAAATGCTTGGGTTGGCATCGGTGCTGACAATATCAATGCTCTGAAACTCGCTCCACTGGGTCCAGGCGGCGCTGAACTGTAAAGATAACGCTTCGGTAACCTGCTGATCCAGGCTAAAGGCAGCGCTGGCCGGTGTAGTCAGGTTAAGCTGGCTGCTTTCGGTCAAACGGCTGTTGGCAGCCAGTTTACCGGTGCTCAGATCAATCGCCGGCAGGTTAGGCGCAACTACAGCAAAGTTTGGATTGCCAACCACGTTGGCACCGGTAATCGGCGTATTGGTGATCACTGAATCACCTTTTAATGTATAGCGCACCGCTGAGTGCCAGGTTAAGGCTAACCGTGTGCCTTTTACCGGTTCACCATGAATGCCCAAGGTGTAACCAAAAGCAATATCGTCGCCTTCCACTTCGTAGTGGCTGTTGCAGTACGCATCGTTATACACCGGCATACCAAACATGGCATTGGTGGTGGCTTCACCCAGTTCACATAAACCGCTGTGATCTTTAAATTTAGATAAGGTACCTTCAGCGCGGTTGATGGAAATACCGGCACCAACCGACCATTGCTCATTCAGTTTATAACCGATGGCAGGTTGCAGGCTTAATACCTGTACGGCGGTTTCATCGGCAAAATAGCGGCCGACAAAGTCGTCGTCGTAATCAGATGACAAACCAAAGGGCACATAAAAACCGATACCCCAGCTTAATTGTTCTGACACTTTGTCGCTGTAAAACACAAAAGGTACCAGTTCGTTCAAACTATTTGCGCCGTCAGTACGACCAACTACAGACTGGCCGTTAGCGCTTTGTGCGCTGGCATTGCGGTAATTGGTTTTAGCGCTGATCAGGTTTAAGCCTCCGGATAACTGCGCACCGTCCAGTTGGGTAAGGGCCGCAGGGTTGGAGTACACCAGACTGGCGTCGGTAATTTGCGCGCCACGGCCGGCGTAAGCATTACCCATGCTGCTGACCGATTGTTCAAACAATTTATAGCCTTCAGCGTGCGCCGGCACACTGACAAGCGCGGAGATAACGGCTAAGGAAACGGCGGTTTTTCTAATCATATATACATACCCTGTTGAATGTAAAAAGACGGCAGTATAAACAGGTCAGACCTTAGAGTACATGCTCCAGCCCGCAATTATTTGTGGCTTGGTCCCGGTAGCAAATGTAAATGTTATCAGCCTGATAATGATTTAAACGACTAATAGTTAGTGATTTTGACCAAATTTAATTGGCAGACTAAGCGAATATAAAAATGAATTTATTTTATGTAGTTGAAATTATTAATGAATTAGCGATAATCACGGCTGGCACGGCTGCTGCATTAGCAATCTTAACTTGCTCAGTTTTTTGTTTTCCAAAGGATGAATAATGAAAACTTCACACCATTTTAAACTTACCGCTGCTGCTGTGATGCTGGCCAGTGCGTTATTAACCGGCTGTAACCAGGCTAACAGCTCAACCAATGCTACCGAAGCCGAAGCAATAGTGGCGATTCCGGTTGAAGCCGCCCTGGCACGGCGTGGCGAGATCAGCAGCAGTTACCACACCACCGCCACCCTGGAAGCCCGGGCTGAAGCAGAAGTGATCAGCAAAGCTACCGGCATAGTGCAGCACATTTTGGTGGAAGAGGGCGATAAAGTAGAAGCCGGCCAGTTGTTGGCGCAGTTAGATAATGAACGCCAGCAATACAGCCTGAACAAAGAAAAAGCCGAATTAAGCCGCCTTGGCAGCGAGTTAAAGCGCATGGAAGAAATGTATCAGCGCAAACTGATCAGTGCCGATGTGTTTGAAAAACTGCAATGGCAATATGATGCGCTGCAAGCCACGGTAAATATGGCCGAACTGGCCTTAAGAGAAACCGACATTCGCGCACCGATCAGCGGTGTTATTTCGCGCCGTTATGCCAAAGTAGGCCAGCTGGTTAATCAGCATGCTACGCAGTCGTTATTTCATGTGGTGTCGAATCAGCAGTTAGAGGCCGTAGTGCATTTACCGGAGCAGCAACTGGCGCAAGCACGGGTTGGCCAAAACGCGGTATTACAGTTTGCCGGCATGACACCGTTTAACGCAGAGTTGATCCGTATTTCTCCGGTAGTAGATGCGTCATCCGGTACCGTGCGTGCCGTGTTAAAAGTGGCCAACACCGGCCAGCAGTTAAAACCCGGTATGTTTGCTCAGGTGCAGTTGCAGTTTGATGTAAAAACTGATGCCTTGTTACTGCCCAAGCGCGCACTGATGACTACCGACAATACGCAAACCGTGTTTGTGATCAGCAGCGACAATAAAGTAAGCCGCAAGCAGGTGCATTCAGGTTATCAGTCTGACAGCGCAGTAGAGATTTTATCAGGCCTGGAGCAGGGCGACCAGGTGGTCATTGCCGGCCAGTCAGCGCTGAAAGATGAGGCGCTGGTGAATGTGGTTACCGTAAGAGAGTTCTGATCGTCTAAACCGGTTCTTAGTTAAGTGATTTAATTAAACAACAAAAACAATAAACTACGCTCACAGGACATGACGCTATGAAGCTGGTAGATACTGCCGTAACCCGCCCCGTTACCATCTGGATGTTTACACTGGGTATTTTACTTTTTGGTCTGGTGGCCGCCGGCCGCCTCGCCGTGAACTTGCTGCCGGACTTATCTTATCCGTCGTTAACCGTGCGTACTGAGTTTATCGGTGCCGCCCCGGCCGAAGTGGAACAACTGGTTAGTAAACCTATTGAAGAAGCAGTCGGCATTGTTAAAGGTGTGCGCAAGGTACAATCGGTATCGCGTTCCGGCCGCTCTGATGTGGTAATGGAATTTGAATGGGGCACAGATATGGATCTGGCCGCGCTGGAAGTGCGCGAAAAGCTGGATGTGTTGTTACTGCCGCTGGAAATAGACAAACCACTGCTGCTGCGCTTTAACCCCAACCTCGACCCGATAGTGCGCCTGGCATTAAGCCGTGAAAATGCCGGCGAAGCCTTAAACCCGGCGCAGCTGGTTAGCTTGCGTACCTTTGCCGAGGAAGATTTACGCCGTGCACTGGAATCCTTACCCGGCGTGGCAGCCGTGCGGCCCGATGGTGGCTTAAGCCAGGAGATCCAAATTCTGGTCGACCCGCAAAAGCTCAGCCAGCTGCAGTTGGACATCAGCCAAATTACCAACCGCTTACGCGAAGAAAACCTGAATCAGGCCGGCGGCCGGTTGGAAACACCTGCCTATGATTACTTAGTGCGCACCATTAACCAGTTTGCCGATTTACGCCAGATTGAAAACCTGTATGTCGCTCAGGTTAATAACAGCCAGGTGCGGTTAAAAGATATTGCCGAAGTACGCGACAGCTTTGTCGACCGGCAAAGTATTACCTATGTTGACGGCAAAGAAGCAATAGAAGTCGCCATTTATAAAGAAGGCGATGCCAATACAGTACAGGTAGCGAAAACCCTGTTGGCGCAACTGCCGCAATTGGAAAAAGCCTTACCGGCTGGTTACCGTTTAACCCTGGTGTATGACCAGTCAGAATTTATCAAGCAAGCCATAGACGAAGTAAAATCTGCCGCTGTTATCGGCGGTTTACTGGCGATGCTTGTGCTGTATCTGTTTTTGCGCAATGTTTGGGCCACGCTGATCATCTCGGTATCGATCCCCGTGTCGGTTATCGCCACCTTTAATTTGATGTACGGTCAGGGTATTACGCTGAATATGATGAGCCTCGGTGGTATCGCACTGGCAGTGGGCTTGTTGGTGGATAACGCCATAGTGGTGCTGGAAAACATTGCCAGGCATAAAGAGCAGGGCAAAGGTGCCTTTGAGGCGGCAAAAGCCGGTACCAGTGAAGTAGCGATGGCGATTACCGCATCTACTTTAACCACGGTAGCGGTGTTTTTTCCGCTGGTGTTTGTCGAAGGTATTGCCGGCCAGCTGTTTCGCGACCAGGCCTTAACGGTAACTTTCGCGTTGTTGGCTTCCTTAGTGGTGGCGTTAACTCTTATTCCTACCATGGCGGCGCGTGAGCGCAGCGCTAAAACTAACGCTGAAGCTGCGGTTTCGCAAAGTAATGCAGTTGAAATACGTCGCTGGTATTACTGGCCAACCTGGCCACTGCGGATGCTGGGGAAGGCTTTACGCGGCCTGCTGTTGCTGCTGGTTACCGCCTTAACGCTGCTGTTTCGTTTGATCAGCCGCAGCTTAGCGCTGCTGTTTAAACCTTTGCTGATAGCTGTACAATGGCTGTTAACCGGGCTCGAAGCCATCTATCGCCGTGCTCTGGCCGCTGCGCTGCAGTTAAAAGGCCTGACCATTGCTGTAACGCTGTTGGCAGCCGGATTGTGCTTTGCGTTGTTACCGCGGCTGGGCGCAGATGTGATACCCGCCATGAGCCAGGGCGAGTTCTATGTTGAAGTGCAGTTACCGGTAGGCAGTGCCATTGAGCAAACCGATAAAGTACTCAAGCAGCTGGCAGTCATCGCCGGCGAACAAAGCGTGGTAAAACGCAGTTATGCCCAGGCCGGTACCGGCGCGCAGATGACAGTAGACCCGGGCATTGGTGGCAGCCACTGGGGCCGGCTGAATATTGTCTTGCAGCCGGGCAGCAGCACTGAGCAGGAGCAAGTGGTGGTTGCTACGCTGCGTGATTATTTGGCGCAGCAGCCGGATATTACGGTGAAAATTGACCGGCCACAGCTGTTTAGTTTCTCTACACCATTGGAAGTGGAACTGTCGGGCTATGAGCTGCCACAACTGAAAAGCGCCGCTGATAACCTGGTGGCGGCACTGGAAGCGGACGGCCGTTTTACCGATGTTAAAACCAGCCTGCGGCCGGGCCAGCCTGAGATCACGTTGTATTTTAACCATGGTCTGTTATCCCAGCTGGGGATGAACTCGCATGATGTCGCCAAACGGGTGGCGGCCTATGTCGGCGGTGAGCTGGCCGGGCAGTACTCGGTGAACGATCGTAAAGTGGATATCCGCGTGCGGTTAGCCGAGCAGTATCGTCAGACTGAGCAGCAGCTGGCGCAGCTGATCATTAACCCGGGCAGTGATAAACCGTTGCCGCTGTCGGCAGTAGCTGAAATAAAACGCGAAACCGGCCCCAGTGAAATTACCCGCATTGGCCAGCAGCGTGTAGCTGTGGTTAGCGCTAACCTGGCCTTTGGCGATTTAGAACAGGCAACACAAAGCGCCACGGCTATAGTAGCAGCGCAAAGCCTGCCATATGGTGTAACGGCAGCAGTAGTGGGCCAAAGCGAAGAGATGCAGCGCGCTTATACCTCCTTGACCATGGCGTTATTGCTGGCGGTGTTTCTGGTGTATTTAGTTATGGCGTCGCAGTTTGAAAACCTGCTGCAACCGCTGCTTATTCTGTTTACAGTGCCACTGGCCGGCGCCGGCGCCATTTTGGGCCTGTGGCTTACCGACACGAGGTTATCGGTCATTGTGTTTATCGGTTTGATTATGCTGGCCGGTATAGTGGTGAATAACGCCATTGTATTGATTGACCGCATTAATCAACTGCGTGCAGAGGGTGTAACGCTGACGCAGGCGATTATTGAAGCCGGTGCCAGCCGTTTGCGGCCGGTATTAATGACCACTTTAACCACCATATTGGGCCTGTTGCCGATGGCACTGGGTACCGGTGATGGCAGCGAAATTCGCGCGCCTATGGCCATTACCGTGATCTTTGGCCTGGCGCTGGCGACGATGCTGACATTGTTGTTTATTCCGGTGCTGTATGCGCTGGTCAGCCGTGACGAGGCCGTAAAAGTGCACGCAGCGGAGGCGACAGTATGAATCAGCAACCGTTGTGGCTGACACGGCTGGCGCTGACACGGCCGGTCACTATTTGCATGCTGTTTTTGTCGATGCTGGTATTTGGCATTATCGCCAGCCGCATGCTGCCACTGGAGAAGTTCCCGGGCATTGATATACCGCAGATTTTTATCAATGTGCCGTACAACAATGCCACGCCAACCGAGATTGAGCGGCTTATAACGCGGCCGGTGGAAGAAGCGCTGGCCACGGTAACCGGGGTAAAGGAAATGCGCTCCTGGTCAAATGAAAACAGCGCTGAAGTGTCGCTGGAGTTTAACTGGGAAGAAAACATTAACAGTAAAAGCATTGAAGTGCGCGAGCGGCTGGACAGCATCCGCCATTTGTTGCCGGACGATGTTGAACGGGTACTGGTGTTTCAGTTTAATACCAACGATATGCCGATTTTTCAGCTGCGTATTTCCAGTGAACGCGACCTGGCCATGGCCTATGATTTGCTGGAGCGACAAATAAAACGCCCGCTGGAGCGGGTGCAGGGCGTGTCTAAGGTTGAACTGTACGGTGTGGAAAAACGCCAGGTGATTATCCGGCTGAACCCGGACAAGATGCGCGCGTTAAATATTGATGCGCAAAGCATAGTGCGTACCTTGCAAAGTAATAACTTTGCCATGACGGCCGGCGAGCTGCGTAACAGCGAAAACAGCATACTGATTAAGCCGGTGGGCGAATATCAGCAGTTGGAAGAAATCGCCTCGTTACCACTGCGGCCGGGCTTGAGCCTGCGTGAGGTAGCCACGGTGCAACTGGAGCTGCCGGAGCGCGAGGATGGCCGCCATCTGGATCAAACCTATGCCGTGGGCATGAACGTGTTTAAAGAGTCCGGCGCTAACCTGGTCGAGGTTGCCCGTGCGGCGCTGGCGGTAGTAGAAGCGGCAGATAAAGATCCGGCGTTTAACGGTATCAGTTTATACATTATGGATGATACGGCCGATGGCGTAACCACCTCGCTGGCAGACTTACTCAGTGCCGGCGGTATTGGCGCCTTGTTATCTTTTGCCGTGCTGTATCTGTTTTTACGCCATATCGGTACTACCATGGTGGTGGTGCTGGCGGTGCCGGTGTCGATTTGTATTGCGCTTGGCGTGATGTATTTCTTTGGTTACAGCCTGAATATTTTAAGCATGATGGGCCTGATGCTGGCCATAGGTATGCTGGTGGATAACGCTGTGGTGGTAACCGAAAGCATCTTTCGTGAGCGCTCACTGGGCGGCGATGTAAAAACCGCCACTGCACGCGGCGTGCGCCGTGTCAGCCTGGCTGTGGTAGCCGGTACTGCCACTACGGCTATTGTGTTTTTGCCTAATATTGTCGGTCAGAAAATGGAGTTGACCATCTTTTTAGAACATGTGGCCATTGCTATCTGTTTGTGTTTGGCGGTCAGTTTACTGATGGCGCTAACCTTGATCCCACTGTTAACCACGCGGTTAAATATGCAGGCACAAAAAGAGCATCAGGCCGGCGCTTTTGAACGCGGCTATCGTAAGGTGCTCAGTTGGGTGATGTACCACCCGCGCTGGTCGGCATTTTTTGCCATAGTGCTGCTACTCAGTATTGCCATTCCTATGGGCGGTGTATCAGGCGGCGATGAAGACAATGAAGATAGCGACCGCATCTTTTTAAATTACAACGTGCAGGGCAATTATGCGCTGGCAGAAGTGGAAGCGGAAGTCAGCACCATGGAAACCTATCTGTATGCCAACAAAGACAAGTTTGATATTGAGTCGGTGTACAGCTATTACCGCTCCGGGCATGCCATTTCTATCATTATTTTAAAACCGCAGCTTAGTCAGCCGATGGCCGGGTTAAAAGAGGCGATTCGCAAAGACTGGCCGCCGCTGGTGCGCTCGAAGCCGTCCTTTGGGTGGGGCAACAATGGTGGTATGCAGGTGCATCTGCTGGGCAGCTCCACCGAAGTATTGCTTGAACTGGCGGGCGATATAGAGCCGATGTTAGCGGCCGTTACCGGGCTGGAAGATGTCAGCTCGGAAATTGCGTTGGGCCAGCAGGAGCTGCAAATAACGCTGCAGTTAGAGCAACTGCAGCGCCATGGCTTAACCGCGCAGCAGGTCGCCGGTGCGGTAGCGTTGGCACTGCGCGGTACTAATTTGCGTACCTACCGCAGCCAGGAGCAGGGCGAGCTGTTAATGCGGGTGCTGTACGATGAAAAAGTCAGCCATTCGCTGGCAGAGCTGTCGGCGTTGCCGATTTTAAATAAAGATGGTGTGGTAATAAGCCTGGAGCAATTGGCGAAGCTGACGTTTGCCCCCAGGCTGGATCAGATCCGCCGCTTTGACCGCCAAACCGGTATTGCTATCCGGATGAACCTGGCTAAAGACTACAAAATGGATACCGCACGCGAAGACATCAAAAAGGTGATGGATCAGTTAGCGCTACCTGCCGGGTATCGTTGGTCGTTTCAGGGCAGTTTCCAAAGTCAGGACGAGTCGCAACAGGTGATGCTGGTGAATATGTTGCTGGCGGTGGCAATGATTTATATCGTGATGGCCGCCTTATTTGAATCCCTGCTGTTACCTACGGCAGTAATTGGCTCATTGTTGTTTTCGCTGGTGGGGGTGTTCTGGACCTTCCTGTTTACCGGCACCACCATGGGTATTATGGGCATGATAGGCATGCTGGTACTGATGGGCATAGTGGTAAACAACGGCATAGTATTGGTAGACCGGATAAACCAGGACCGGCAGGAGCAGCCGGAGGCGTCACTGCGAGAGCTGATTATTCATGCCAGTGAGTCGCGCTTACGGCCAATACTGATGACGGTATCCACCACAGTGCTGGGCTTACTGCCACTGGCGCTGGGCGGTACGCAAATTGGTGGCGACGGCCCAAGTTATGCGCCAATGGCAATTGCCATTATCGGTGGCTTGCTGTTTTCTACCTTAACCAGTTTGGTGCTGGTGCCGCTAACCTACTGGGGCCTGGTTAACCTGACCGCCGGCTGGGCTAACTGGCGCGGCCATGCCAAACGTTGGGCCGATAAAGTCTGGGCCTGAGGATAGCTCTGTCCTGATTAAGCATGACCGGTTTGCTCTAAATCAACCGTTGGAGGCCATGGATGGCCGGAATCGAGCCTCATGGATGATTTATGGCGTGTTGATGTGAGCAAACCGCGTCATGTGCGACCTGCTGATTAGCGCTTTACAGCAGTGGGCAGACTGATTAGAATGCGCGCGTCCTTAAGGGAGTAATCTGCTGCTGTGTTACACCGCAGCGCTATGGTCAACATACTTGTGCCACCTGCACATGGCCTTAGCGTTCAGCGCCTGCTGAATTGATGAGACTTAAGACACAATACCGGCCCACTGCGGGAGCCGGTGCTGTGTCTTATAGTTATTCCCGCTAAGGTGTTGTAGATGGAAGCCTTATTCTCCTCGTTTACTGCTGTTGCTATTGCCGAAATCGGCGATAAAACTCAGTTATTGTCGTTATTTCTCGCCGCCCGGTTTCGTGCCAAAGGCGCTATTATTGCCGGTATCTTAGTCGCAACTTTACTTAATCATGCTGCGTCAGCCTGGCTGGGTGTTTGGGTAGCGCAGTTTATTCCGGCCAACTGGCATAACTGGTTGCTGGGCGGCAGTTTTATCGCGGTTGCGCTGTGGTTGCTTATTCCGGATAAAGACGACAGCGAAGACACCGGCGTATTGCGCTATGGTGCCTTTGCCGCCAGTTGTATCTTGTTTTTCCTGGCTGAAATTGGCGATAAAACCCAGATTGCCACCGTGTTGCTGGCGGCCAGCTTTAACGATGCCGTCTGGTGGGTCATTTGGGGTACCACTTTGGGCATGTTGGCGGCAAATG
This sequence comes from Rheinheimera sp., assembly GCF_030690345.1. Lineage (GTDB taxonomy): Bacteria > Pseudomonadota > Gammaproteobacteria > Enterobacterales > Alteromonadaceae > Alishewanella. Next base: position 574,842 of record NZ_JAUYGV010000001.1, on the reverse strand, counting down.
TGCCGGTAGTGTATGCCGGCAGTTGGTTGATGCAGCGCATACCGTTAAATATCGCCCGATACTGCGCCTGTGCTGTGTTTATGGTTATTGGTTTGCTGATTATTGTTCTGTGAGAAAAATAGCAGGCGTGCTGCGCTGCGCCTGCTTTATTTGTTACATTTTTCGTCATAATCTTATCGTTATCTTGTTGTAGAATAGCGGCCGCTATTATTGTGCTGATCTTGTTACGCATTAGCGCTGTATTAATGCAAACACCCTTGTCTATTAGGTACTATCTGGTTGAATTTATGAATAAAATCAAAGCTTTTTTTATCGCTGTTGTACTGCTGCTTGTGGTGTTTGCTGTACTGGCCGGTGTAAAGGCTAATCAAATTATGATGATGATTGAGTCGGGTGAGCAATTTGTGCCGCCACCGGAGTCGGTTAGTGTCACCGCAGTAGAGCGGCAAAGCTGGAGCAATCATTTTTCGGCTACCGGCACGGTATTGGCAGACGAAGGGGTAATGATTTCTGCCGAAGTGTCCGGCAAGGTGAAGAAAATCAGCTTTAAAAATGGCGCTTACGTTGAGGCTGGCACTGTACTGCTGGAGCAAGAGTCCGGCAACGAGCAGGCTCAGCTCAGAGCCGCATTGGCAAGACTGACGTTGGCGCAACAAAACTATAATCGTTTGCTGGAGCTGCGCCGCGATAAAATTGCCACCCAAAGCGAGATGGATGGCAGTAAACAACAACTGGATTCTGCGCAGGCCGATGTGGATAGTTTGCGCTCTACCTTAGAGAAAAAAGTGTTGCGTGCGCCGTTTTCCGGCCGGTTGGGCATTCGGGTGGTGGATGTGGGCGCCGATTTACAGCCCGGCTCAGAGGTTGTATCGCTGCAAGCCAGTAATGCCGTAAGGGTTAACTTTCCGGTACCACAGCATAAGCTGAAGCAAATACGCATCGGCCTGCCGGTTAGCGTCAGCATTAATGACGCCGCTGTGGTGCTGCAAGGTGAGGTTACGGCCGTTGCGCCTGAGCTTAACAGTGCCAGTCGCAATGCTATTGTGCAGTCGGTGTTAGCTAACAAAGATAATGCGTTGGTGCCCGGTATGGCGGTTGCGGTGAAAGTGACGTTAGCGCAGCCTTCGGATGTGTTGGTTGTGCCTGCGACAGCGCTGATTTATGCCCCTTACGGTGACACGGTATTTATTGTCGAAAAAGCGGCAGAAGGCGAAGGCTTGGTGGCCAGGCAGCAGTTTGTGCGCTTGGGGGCATCCCGCGGCGATTTTGTTGAGATCCTCGACGGCGTAAAAGCGGGCGACGAAGTGGTGACATCAGGTGCCTTTAAACTGTTTAACGGCCAAAGTGTGATTAAAACAGACAGCCCGGCACCAAAGTACAGCACCACACCTGCACCGGCTGATGCCTGATATCGGTTAGCTTAAAAGTAGAGCATTGAGATAATTATGAAATTCACCGATATTTTTATAAAAAAACCGGTATTGGCTATAGTGGTAAGCCTGCTGATCTTACTGGCGGGTTTTCAGTCGATGAGCAATATGACGGTGCGGCAGTATCCGCGCTCTGATATTGCCGTGATTAAAATTACTACTGTGTATGTTGGCGCGAATGCGGAACTTGTGCGCGGCTTTATTACCACGCCGATAGAGCGGGCTATAGCCTCAGCCGGTGGCATAGATTACATCGAATCGCAAAGCACCATGGGGGTGTCGACGGTTACTGCTCACTTGCAGCTGAATTATGATCCGCTAAAAGCGATGACGGAAATCAGCGCCAAGGTAAACCAGGTACGCGGTGAGTTACCGCCGGAGTCTGAACTGCCGTCTATTGCCGTAGAAGCCGCAGACAGCCAGTTTGCCTCGGCGTATTTAAGTTTCTCCTCCGATATTCTGGAGCAAAACCAGATTACCGAGTTTTTAAGCCGCTCAGTGCAGCCGCGTTTAATTGCCATTGCCGGGGTGCAAAAAGCAGAAATTTTAGGCGGCCGCACCTTTGCTATGCGGATTTGGTTAAAGCCGGAGCAAATGGCGGCGTTTGGGGTAACGGCGTCAGATGTGCGCCAGGCGCTGGGCGACAACAATGTGCAGGCTGCCATTGGCCAGACGCGCGGCGCTTATACCCAGGTGAACTTGCGCGCCAACACCGACATGAAAACCGTGGATGAATTTAAGCGCATAGTGTTACGCCAGAATGCCGACGGTGTTATCCGCCTGTCCGACGTGGCAGATGTCGAGCTGGGGGCAGACGATTACAACACTAACGTTAACTATTCCGGCGAGACAGCGGTGTTTATGGGCGTGTTTGTGGCGCCTACTGCAAACTCGCTGGATGTGATTAAAGCGGTTACCGAAGAGATGGCGCTGATCCAGTCGGAGTTACCCTCCGGTCTCACCGGTGAAGTATCTTACGATGCCACTAAATACATTCAGGCCGCAATTGATGATGTGCTGAAAACGCTGGCCGAAACCTTGCTGATTATCGTCATAGTGATCTTTTTGTTCCTCGGTTTCAGCCGTTCAGTGTTAATCCCGCTGGTAGCTATTCCACTGTCACTGATTGGTGCGGTGTTTATTATGAAGGTGTTTGGCTTCTCGCTAAACTTGCTGACCTTATTATCCATTGTGTTAAGCGTAGGCCTGGTGGTGGATGACGCCATTGTCATGGTAGAAAACATTGAGCGGCATATTCAGGATGGTTTAAGGCCGTTTAAAGCCGCCATAGTGGCTGCACGCGAGCTGGGCGGGCCCATTATTGCCATGACAGTTACCCTGGTGTCTGTTTATGTGCCTATTGGCCTGCAAGGTGGTTTAACCGGTACCTTATTTCGTGAATTTGCCATTACGCTGGCCGGTGCCGTGACTATTTCCGCCATTGTGGCGATTACGTTATCGCCGATGATGGCGTCGAAAATGCTCAAGCCGCACAGCAGCTTAAAAGCACCGTTGGATGGCATTTTTAACCGCTTTAAGCACTTTTACAGCCGGCAGTTGGATAAAAGCCTGAATAACCGTATCGGCGTTTATGTGTTCTGGATTGGCATCAGTGCGCTTTGTGTGCCGTTGTACAGCATGTCACCAAAAGAGCTGGCGCCAACCGAAGATCAGGGGGTTATTTTCGGTATTGTCGACTCGCCGGCCAACTCCACGGTTGATCAGTCTTCCTTCTATGGTAAGGCGGTAAATGAAGCCTTTATGTCGGTAGAAGAAACCGACTTTACCTTTCAAATTACCTTCCCCACCGGCGGCTTTGGCGGCATGGTAACCAAGCCCTGGGATGAGCGTGAGCGCACGGTATTTGACATGATGCCGGAGGTGCAGCAAAAACTGTCGCAGATTGCCGGGGTACGAATTCTGCCTATCACGCCGGCAGCATTGCCCGGCGGCGGCAATTTTCCGGTTGAGTTTGTTATTACCTCCACCGCCAACTCAAAAGAGATATACGAGTATGCGTTGCAGCTGGAAAAAGTGATGCGTGAAAGCGGCACCTTTCCGTTTCAGCTGATTGATATGAAGGTGGACCAACCCGAGTATCTGCTGAATATCGACCGCGAAAAAGTGGCCGATTTAGGCCTGAATATGCGCGATGTAGTCAACGATCTGGGTACCTTATTAGGCGGTGGTTATGTAAACCGTTTTAATATGGCCGGGCAAAGCTACAAGGTGATACCTCAGGTAAAACGCAGCGAGCGGTTAACGCCGGAAAGTTTAACTGATCTATACATTACCGGCCCGGCCGGAGAGATGATTCGGGTAGATCAAGTAGCCAGCCTTAGCCACAGCACAGTGCCGCGCAGTATTAACCGCATGCAGCAACTTAATGCAGTTAAAATCAGCGCCGTGACAATAAAACCGCTGGATGAAACGCTGCAATACCTGGAAGCGGAAGCGAAGAAGATTCTGCCGGCCAATTATTCTGTTGACTATACCGGTGAGTCGCGGCAGTTAAAGCGTGAAGGTAATACCTTTTTGCCGGCGTTCCTGTTAGCCATTACGATGATTTTTCTGGTGTTAGCGGCGCAGTACAATAGCTTCCGTGACCCTATGGTTATTTTGTTAGGCTCAGTACCAATGGCATTATTTGGTGCCCTGGTATTTACCTTCTTAAAAATACCGGCGCCGATGCCGCACTTTACCGATGCCTTTACCAGCACGTTAAATATTTACTCCCAGGTAGGGTTGGTGACGTTAATCGGCCTGATCGCCCGTAACGGTATTTTGGTGGTGGAGTTTGCCAATAAGCTGCAAGAGCAGGGCAAAGCCAAGCTGGACGCTATCCGCGAAGCATCAGTATTACGCTTGCGTCCTGTTATGATGACCAGCCTGGCAACCATTGCCGGCCATACCCCGCTGATATTTGCCACCGGTGCCGGTGCCGGCGCGCGTAATTCAATTGGTATAGTGTTGGTACTGGGTATGACTATCGGTACCTTGTTTACGCTGTTTGTATTGCCGTCGGTATATATGTTGATTGCCAAAGATCACAGCAAAGACCGCACAGTAACAGAAGATGAAGCGCAGCTGAGCGCAGACTCTGTCTGATACCGCTTTAGCTCTGAACAGCCCGGCAATGCCGGGCTGTTTTATTTATCCGGCGCTAAATATTCCCGGTCATAAAAGGTACGCAGCCAGTGCGGCCGGTAAATGGCCATCAGGGTAACAGCACTGCCGTTGAGCAGCGCTTCGGGAAACCAGATCAGCAGGGATAACAGGGTGTAGTTATCCCAAATAACCCGCCAGCTGTAACGACCTTCCAGGCCAAACCACAGTGATGTCAGGCCAATTTGCAGTACTATCGTCAGCGCTGCGGCGAGAAAACCGGCGACAAAAATATACACAAACAAGTGCCGGCTTAAATAGCGGTAACTGGCCAAAAACACACCATAGCTAAATAGCCCGGGCAAAATAAAGCCGCTGAGGGCAAATAAGCCGGCGTCCTGCCACGGCAGTTTGGCAAAGCCAATCAGCATCAGGGTTGGCAGCAGGCAAATCCATATTGCAATACGCCAGCCATGGCACAGCACCAGGCTGGTTAACAACAGAAAATGCAAATTAAGCCCATCTTTAATACCGGCCTGCACACTCCAGAGTAAACTCAGCGCCACCACCGATGCGAAGACAAAATGCTGATAACCGGGCTCAGTACGCAGTTTTGTCAGCAATTCCCGCGGGTAACAATACAACATTAGCGCCAGTGCCAACACGGCACCGGCAAGTTGCCAACTGCTCATCGCTTGTTGCTCCGCTTATATCTGATGCAACTATTGTAACGGCAGCGGCGGGTTCAGTCACCGGCCTTATCGTTATCAGCCGGCTCCAGATAGCGGCCAACGCCGAATGCTGTACTGAGCAATAACACCGGTATGGCGAAAAAATGCATCATCAGCGATAACTCAGCGGCGAAGTTAATCCAGAAAATCAGCAACCAGCTGAGGGCCCAGACTGCAATGGTCAACCATTTGGTTGTTAGGTTTTTCATACTGCCTCCTGCATTAAGTGATTAGATACTGCAGTGCCAGTCTAGCGCTTGCCAATTGTTGCTTGCAGTGTCACTATTGATATAAATAAGGTGGATAGTGACAAAGTGCATAGCAGGATAAAACATGAAGCAGATAGCCATTCTGGCGCATCACAACAGTATCAGCAGCGATTTATTTGCCTTACTGGATTATTTCGAATACTGCAATGTGCTGTGGGCATTGCAACAGCCGCAAGCGGTAGCCCCGCTGTTTCATTGTTATCTGGTGTCACCCGATGCCAGGCCGCTGACGCTGAAGCAGGGCGTGCAATTGATGGTACAACCGCATGCCTGGCAGCAAGCCGATGCGCTGATTTTACCTGCAGCCTATGCATACCGGCGCACTGAGTTGGCGGCATTAGCGGCGCAGTCGGCAGCCTATTACCCGGGATTACGCCAGGCGGCGGCAAACGGCAGCTTAATTGCCGCCAGTTGCACCGGTACTTATAGCCTGGCCGGCAGCGGTTTATTGGATCATCGTAGCGCTACCAGCAGCTGGTTTTTTAAAGACGTGTTTCAAAGCCTGTTTCCTGCAGTGCATTTACAGCTGAATAAATTGCTGGTGCAGGATGGCAATCTGCTGACAGCCGGCGCCACCACCTCTTATATTAATTTATGCCTGGCGTTAACCGAGCAGTTAGCCGGCGAGCAGTTTGCCAGACAGATGGCGAAAATTATGCTTACCGATCCTAACCGCACCTCGCAGGTGCCTTATATGGATTTATCCATCGGCCAGCAACATAACGACACCCTGATTAAACAGGTACAGGCACATCTGACAAGCCACCTGGCACAGCCTTTTGCATTGGAGAGGCTCTCAGAGCAATTTCATCTGACCAAGCGCACTTTGCTGCGGCGTTTTAAAGCAGCACTGGATGATACACCGCTGAATTATCTGCAGCGCTTACGGGTAGAGCAGGCCAAGCGCCTGCTGGAAACCACTAATGCGCCGATAGAGCAAATTGTGCTGCAGGTGGGTTACGAAGATGTCAGTTCGTTTCGTAAATTGTTTTTGCAATACACAGAGTTAACCCCTGGCCAGTACCGGCAAAAGTTTACTCAGGGTGAGAGTTTTAATTGTTGCCCTGCAGAACAAGTTAGCCGCATCGGCAGAAAATAATTTAATCAGCAGCTTGCATGCATCAATTACATCTGTAATAGTAGTTGTATTACAGGCGTAATCGATGGGGCAACTTATGATCGAAATCAGCAATGCCGAGCTTAGCGTAATGCAGGTACTGTGGCAGCGTCAGCCGTTATCCGCCAATGAAGTGGTGGCGGCGCTGGGCAACGCGAAAGACTGGCATGAAAAAACGGTAAAAACCCTGCTGAACCGCTTGGTGAGCAAAGGCGCTTTGGGTTTTGATAAAGATGGCCGCGCGTATTCGTATTATCCGTTAATTGCACAACACGATTACCAACTTGAGCAAAGCCGCTCTTTTGTTGAGCGCTTGTTTGCCGGTCGCGTTGCGCCGCTGGTGGCGGGGTTTGCCAGCCAGAACAAACTCAATGCCGATGATGTGCAGCAGTTAAAGCAATTAATTGCTGATTGGGAGCAGGAGCAGAATAATGACTAATTATCTGCTGCAACTGTCACTGCCTTTATCGCTATTGTTGCTGTTATTATTGCTGGCGCAGAAAGTGTTACTTAAACCCATTGGTGCCCGCAGCGTTTATGCATTGTGGGCGGCGGTGCCGCTGTTGTTACTGAGCAGTGCTTTCACGCCGTTGCTACCTCAGGTTGTCAATACTAACGCCATTAAGCGCTATCAGGTGGGAATACAGCAACTGACAGCCGCAGCAGATACAGTTAACTGGTTGTTCTGGTTGTGGTTGGCCGGCGTATTACTGTGTAGTGGATTTTTGCTGCTGAGTTATATCAGCGGCCGCGCACAGTTTAACCGTGCAGCAGCCTTAACCGGCAACAGCATGCCACCGCACTGCCGCCAGGCCAACTGCAATGCAGGGCCTTATATCACCGGTTTAATCACACCGCACATTTTGCTTCCGAACGATTTTTTCCATCGCTTTGATGCCACCCAACAGCGGCTTATTTTGCAACATGAGCTGACACACTGGCGCCGTGGCGACTTACATCTGAATTACCTTGCGCTTGCCATTGTCAGCCTGTTTTGGTTTAACCCGCTGGTGTGGCTGGGCTATCGTCAATACCGCCATGCGCAGGAACTCGCCTGCGATGCGTTGGTAACCCAAGATGCCGGTAAGGCAGAAAGAATTGCTTATGGTTATGCCTTACTAAGCAGTACACAGCAGGCACCATTGTATTGGTCGCCGCTTACTCATCATTACGGAGACTTTAATACTATGAAACAACGTATTATGCAGCTGCAACGCCAGCAGGGCTTTGCTAAAACATGGGTGCTTAGCGCTATGGCATTGGTAATTACGGCGACGTTTTTACTGCAACAGCCGGCATTGGCCGGCGCTGACAAAACGCAACAACTGACGGCGGTGATGCGCATTGAACCGCGTTACCCCATTGCCGCCGCGAAGGACGGTATCGCCGGTTTTGTCCAGCTTAAATATGACGTTAGCGCTGATGGCAAAGTAGAAAATGTTAGCGTGGTTAAATCGAGCCCGACAGGCATATTTGACAAAGAAGCTGTATATGCGCTGCAACAATGGCGGTATACCGCTACCGGCCAGCGGCATCAGGCACAATTGGTTCAGCTGGATTTTGAACTGGATCCGGTGCAGACAGATATGGAGCGGATTAGCGTAACACCGCCAGCGAAAAAAGGCTGATACTGTAGCAAAGATGTTGTGCCGGATGCGGTACTGAAAGTGCAATAAAGCAGCGTTAAAACCGCAGTGCTATTTAATGGTGCTGCTTTATTGCATTTTGGCGACGGCGTTTTTACCAGCCAAATGCCAATACGGTCTTGTGCAGCACTTTGTTGTTAAACAGCACCTGTGCGGTACTACCTTTGGCGGCACCAAAGCACACGTGCAGCGGTAGCAGGTGCTCTTCGCGCGGGTGCATTAACCGCGCGTCAGGCGCTTGCTGCCAGTTAATCAGCCGCTTCGCCTGTTCAGCATAACTGTACTGTGGTTGCAGACTGTCGATAAAATATTGATTAAATGCCTCTAACTGCGAATCACTAACCAGGTTGGCATTAAAAAACGCCTGCATATTATGAAAGCTCATACCGGAGCCAATAATCAGCACGTTTTGCTGCCGTAAAAAGCTGATTGCTTCACCCAGGGCAATATGCGTTTTGGCGTCAAGCCCCTTTAGTAATGATAACTGCAGCACAGGAATATCAGCCTGCGGCCGCAGTAACAGTAGCGGCACAAAAACACCATGATCCCAACCGCGGCCGGGGTTTAATTCTGCCGCAAAACCGGCTTGCTGCAGTTGCTCTGCTATTTGAACGGCCAGTTGGGGGGCGCCCGGGGCAGGGTAGCTAAGCTGATAGCTTTGCGCCGGGAAGCCGGAGTAATCAAACAACAACGATGGGTTTTCCGCGGCAGTAAGCGCCGGTTGGGGGCTTTCCCAATGCGCACTTATTACCAGTATGGCCGCCGGAGTGGCCAGCTTATCGCCAAGCTGAGTCAAGAATTGTGTCAGCGCCCGGTGGTCTGGATCGCCAAGTAAGGGTAACGGGCCGCCGCCGTGCGGCAGATATAATACCGGAGCCAAAGAAGATGTCATGGTGTTATGCCGTGTGGCTAAAGAGTAGGGCTAGGCTACGCGCCGCCACCTTGCGATGCAACAGGTTAAATGCTGCGAAATATCTGCGTATCTTACAAACAAAATCGAACGGTCTGTCACTGCTAAACCAGGCTGGACTCGGCCTGGTGCGCTGTGTTTTTTAACTGTGTTAACCAGTGGCCTACCGGCATAGGCTTGGAAAAAAAGTAACCTTGCATAATTTGTGCGCCTAGCCGTTGCAAAAAACGGCGCTGAATATCGGTTTCCACACCTTCGATCACCAGTTGCAGCTTCAGTGTTTTCGCCATTTGCATTACCGACTGAATTAACTGCGTTTGCCGTTGGTCATCCGGTACCTTATGCAAAAAGCTTTTATCTAATTTAATGCAGTTTACCGGCAGCTTGCTGAGAATACTCAGGGATGCCTGGCCGATACCAAAGTCATCCAACGCCAGTTCAAACCCCAGCCGGTTTAACACCTGCAACTTATTAAATAACGGCTGTTGATGGCTGACAATACTGTTTTCGGTCAGCTCCAGCGTTAGCATGCGCAGAACTTCAGGTTTATGGGTGGCGACATCAATCAGGGCGTTATAAAACTCGTTCGACAACAAGTCAGAGCCAGCCAGGTTAATAGCAATCGGGTAACGGATATTCTGTTGCTTAAACTGCTCAATGATCTGCAGCACCTTGCGCAATACACAGCCGGATAGCTGCACAATAAGGCCATACTGCTCTGCCAGTGCCACCAAAATGTCCGGCGCCACATAGTTGCCGTCCTTGTCTTGCCAGCGTAATAAGGCTTCAAAACTGATAATGCGGCCATCCGGGTGCACTTTGGGTTGGAGCCACAGCTCCGGCGTATCGAGCTGTAAGGCTTTTTTCAGCTCGGCCAGTAAGCGCAGCTCATTGTTGCGCTGCTGCAGTATGTCGGCCTGATAAAACGACAGCGGGTGAATGTAAGCCTCTGCTGACTCTAATGCCGACTCACACTGCTCGCGCATAATCTCCGGCACCGGCAGCGGCTGGTTCGAGATGCTCACGCCCATTTCATATATCGGTTGTATAGTGCCGACAGACAGTTCTATTACTTTGGGTAATAATTGGCTGATGCGCTGAGCTTCTTCGCTAAATGAGGTGCTGTGCTCAGACAGCGGGCACCATAAAATAAACTTTACGCCACGCAACCTGGCACAGATAACATTCTCCGGCAATGCAGAGCGCAGTTGCCGGGCGAAGGCGGCTAACAGTTCATCGCCCTCATGGTAGCTGTGCTGATGGTTAAAGGCTTTGATATGACACAACCTTACTATCATCATCAGGCTGCCGGCCGGGCATTCGGCATATTGGCTGACCAAATGCAGAAAAAAGCTGTGGCAGGGCAGCGTAGTAAGCGGATCGTAGTTACGCCACAAATCTTCTTTTTGCGTATCGGCAGACAGCTTTTGGTGCAGCTGTTTTAACGGCGTAATATTGTCCAGTTGCACCAGATGATGTTGCTGCTGCGTATGACAAATATGGTCCAGCAATATATAAGTTGCCGGGCTGGTACGCAGGGTGCTTTCGGTTTCATGCCCCAGCCAAAACGCGCCCTGGCCTGGTTCGGTGGCTTTTAGCAATTCAATAATATTGCGGTGTTCGGCATTGGTTATGCCAAGAATATTTCTGGCTCTGGCATTGGCTTTTAAAATAATGCCGTCGCTGGTTAGCAACAGCGTGGCTTTGCTATGGTGATTAAAAATATCCTGGTACAGCTGATTGCTCTCATTCATCAGCATATTTTGCTGTTGCAGTGTGGCAGCATTACGTTTTAGGGTGCTGATCACCCTCATTACCGCAAGCGGAATACACAGATTAAAAAACAGAAACAGCAGGCTATGTAAATATTCTGCTGTGGCCGGCAGGGTAATAGAAATATTAAACAGGTTGACCGGGCTGGTGCCATACAATAAATACAGGTAGGGCAACACATTCAGCAGCATTACCGCCAGGGTGATACGGGCGGAAAAAAACAGCAATGCAATTAGCGGCGCGGTATAAACAAAAATAACACCGAGTTTAGACAGCTCGAAGTTATCAATAAACAGCAACATACAAAGCCCGGCGCAGAACACTGTGGTAAGTAACAACAGTTTACTTAATGCTAAAGACTGTGCGGAGAAGTAAAGCGCCAGCAGCAGTACCAGATAAAAAACAGAGGTAATAGCGATGATATACCAGGCGCCAAGCTGGTAAGCTTGCCACGAGCTGTGCAGGGCAATGCCGAGCACCAGCAACAGGCCGGAGGTTAAAATAATTCTTAAGGTACTTTGCTGTAACAGCGCAACAGAGGTGGAGTTAAGATCTGACTCAGTTAAAAACAACAACTGCTTAATACGACTTAACATAGTATTTCCGTTATAAAGGGCTCAGGCCAGATCCGGATAGCAGCTGTTCCCGGTAAAATATGCAACTATTTCCTTGTTTATCTTAGCTATCCTAATAAAAACACTGTAATGATACAACTTGTTCTGTGCTGTTTTTCGCTACAGTGTTTATTTAAAACGCTTGTATGATATTGGCGAAGTTTGCAATAAAAATGCGGCCATGGTGACAAAGTGGTGATTATTTTGCGTATTTTCAGTGTTTAATTTTGCCATATTGCAGAAGATGTATTGTTAGAGTTAAAAATAAAGTGAGAGTGCTATGACGCCGGCAATTGAACTGCTAAGAAAACACGCGATAAACCACCAGCTGCATCAATATCAGCATGACGCGGCCGCCGCCTCTTATGGTTTGGAAGCGGCAGAAAAACTGGGGTTGTTGCCACAGCAGGTATTTAAAACCCTGGTGCTGAGCCTGGATGCAAAACAGTTGGCGGTAGCCGTGTTGCCGGTAGACCAGCTGTTGAGTATGAAGCAGGTTGCCAAAGCACTTGGCGTGAAAAAAGCCGAAATGGCCACTGCCGCCGATGTAATGCGCAGCAGCGGCTATGTATTGGGTGGCGTAAGCCCGCTGGGGCAAAAAAAGCTGTTACCCACTTTAATTGACAGCTCGGCGCAGCAGTTCGCTACTGTTTACGTTAGCGCCGGGCGGCGTGGGTTGGAAATTGAGCTTAGCGCTGAGGATTTACGCCGGCTGCTTAATGCGCAGTTTGTGCCCTTGTGTCAGCAATAATGTTGCGCCAATAAAAACGGGCGCAGTATATGCGCCCGTTGTTTCAGCTGCGGCTAATTTGCCACAGCATTAGTGCTGTTAGCGCAGATCAAAACGATCGGCGTGCATTACTTTGGTCCAGGCTTTAACAAAGTCTGTGACAAACTTCAGTTTAGCGTCGCTGGCGCCATATACTTCGGCGATGGCGCGCAGTTGCGAGTTAGAGCCAAATACCAGGTCAACACGGCTGGCGGTCCATTTAACCTGACCGGTTTTACGGTCGCGGCCTTCAAACCGCTGCGCCTCTGCTGATACCGGTTGCCACTGCGTATTCATATCCAACAGGTTAACAAAGAAATCGTTGCTCAGCGTGCCGGGCTTATCAGTAAAGACACCATCTTGCGTCTGGCCGTAATTGGCGTTAAGTGTACGCATACCACCGACCAACACTGTCATCTCCGGCGCGGTTAGAGTAAGCAGTTGTGCTTTATCCAACAGCATTTCTTCCGCCGATACGGTGTAAGCTGTTTTCATATAGTTTCGGAAGCCATCTGCCACCGGCTCCAGTACATCGAACGATTCGGCATCGGTTTGCTCGTCTGTGGCATCAGTGCGCCCCGGGGCAAAAGGCACGGCCACGGTTACACCAACGTCCAGAGCGGCTTTTTCTATGGCAGCGGCACCTGCCAGCACAATAATATCGGCCAGCGAGACCTTTTTATTGCCGCTTTGTGCAGCATTAAAGTTCTGCGCAATGCTGCCAAGCACACTCAGTACCTGTTGCAATTGAGCCGGCTGGTTTACCTGCCAGTCTTTTTGCGGCGCTAAGCGGATGCGGGCACCGTTGGCACCACCACGGCTGTCAGAGCCACGGAAGGTCGACGCGGACGACCAGGCGGTATACACCAGTTGCGATACGCCTAAACCGGACGCCAAAATAGCGCTTTTCAGCCTGGTAATATCGGCATTGTTAATCAGCTCATGATCTACTGCTGGCACCGGATCTTGCCAAATCAAATCTTCTGCCGGCACTTCCGGCCCCAGGTAGCGTGATTTTGGCCCCATGTCGCGATGGGTTAATTTAAACCAGGCGCGGGCAAAGGCGTCGGCAAATTCGGCCGGGTTTTTGTGAAAATGCTCAGAAATTTTGCGATAGGCTGGGTCTTCACGCATTGCCATATCGGCGGTTGTCATCATAATCCCTACGCGGACACTGGTGTCTGCCGCATCCGGCGCATGATCTTTGCCTGCCAGATTAATTGCTGCCCATTGGTGAGCGCCGGCCGGGCTTTTTACTAATTTCCACTCGTAACCAAACAGCACGTCAAAATAGCTGTTGTCCCATTTGGTTGGCGTCGGGGTCCAGGCACCTTCAATACCACTGGTAATGGTGTCGCGACCTTTGCCGCTTCTGAAGCTGTTTTTCCAGCCAAAGCCCATTTGTTCAATAGGCGCGGCTTCCGGCTCGGCGCCAACATGGGCGGCATCACCGGCACCGTGCGCTTTACCAAAAGTGTGGCCACCGGCGGTTAGCGCAACGGTTTCATAGTCATTCATCGCCATCCGGGCGAAGGTTTCGCGCACATCACGGCCGGAGCCCAGCGGATCCGGGTTGCCATCCGGGCCTTCCGGGTTAACGTAAATCAGGCCCATTTGTACCGCCGCTAGCGGGTTTTCCAGGTCGCGCTCGCCGGAATAACGGCTGTTGGCCTTGTCGCTGGTGGCCAGCCATTCGGTTTCCGCACCCCAGTAAATATCTTCTTCCGGCTCGAAAATGTCGGCACGGCCGCCACCAAAACCAAAGGTTTTAAAGCCCATAGATTCCAGTGCTACGTTACCGGCCAGAATAAATAAGTCGGCCCAGGATAGCTTGTTGCCGTACTTTTGTTTTACCGGCCACAGCAGGCGGCGGGCTTTGTCCAGGTTGCCGTTGTCCGGCCAGCTGTTTAGCGGTGCAAAACGCTGGTTGCCGGTAGCGGCACCGCCACGGCCATCACCCATGCGGTAGGTACCGGCAGCATGCCAGGCCATGCGGATCATAAAAGGCCCGTAGTGGCCGTAATCTGCCGGCCACCAATCTTGCGAGTCGGTCATCACATGCTCAAGGTCTTTTTTAACTGCCGCCAAATCAAGTTTGTTAAATTCTTCGGCGTAGTTAAAATCCTCCCCCAGCGGGTTCGATTTTTTGTCATTTTGGTGCAAAATTTTCAGGTTCAGCTGGTTAGGCCACCAGTCCATATTTTTCGTGCCGGCGCCGCCCACTTTGGTATTGCCGCCATGCATCACAGGGCATTTTCCGCCTGAGTTGTTGTTGTCCATATTTTACTCCTTGCAACGTGGATTTTCGTAGGGTGTACTGCATATACCCGCTTTGACAGTGCATTGACTATAGACCTGAACATCAGGCGGCGAAAGCCGGATTTGCCTATCGTGTTAATCGCTTTTTTGAATCAGGAATTGCAATGTCAGTTAATAATTGCAGTAAGTTGGTCTGTTACAGGGCGGGATGGTTCAATTAAAAAGCCTTTGCTTTATAACGTAAAAACGGTTGCAGCTTACTGCGTTGCCGGTTAGCTTAGCTGTTTTGCTATCAGAGGCCTGCCATGATCGGCGTTACTATCCTGGTAGATGTACAAAACATCTACTACACCAGCCGTGAGGCGTATCAGCGCAATTTTGACTACAACGCTTTTTGGCGCCGCGTAACGGCCGGGCGTACTGTAATTAAAGCTATTGCCTATGCTATTGATCGCGGTGATGAAAAACAGCGCCAGTTTCAAAACATCCTGCGCGCCATTGGCTTTGAGGTAAAACTTAAGCCGTTTATTCAGCGCGCCGATGGCTCTGCCAAGGGCGACTGGGATGTGGGTATAACGCTGGATGCTATTGAATATGGCCAACACAGCGATGTACTGGTATTGGCCTCCGGCGATGGCGATTTTGGCCTGTTGGCAGACAAACTTACCACTAAGTACCAAACTGAAGTAGAGGTATATGGTGTGGAGGGTTTAACTGCCCAGGCCCTGGTAAAAGCCGCTACCCGTTTTATTGCTATTGACGAAACCTTGCTGTTGCCGAAGTAAATAAACGTTTGCTGAATATAAGCAGTAATAACAATAAGGCGCCCATTCCGATACTGCCGCCGCTGTAACCACGCTGATAGCTGAGTTGTATATCTTGTGGTTGCTGCTTTAAGCGTTGTTTAAATTGTTCTAACTGCAATTCAAGGTTCGCTGTCATGTTATTGCTGGCTTGCATAAAGCCTTGCAGACTATCCTGACGTAATTCTTCCTGCAGATTAACCGGCGTTGAACGGCCTTTCAGTTGACTGGTACCCGGTGCCCGAAACAATAATTTGCGACTGTCTATCGCATATACAGCGGTGTCCATCAGCGTATTACTGTCATTTTTCTGACCAGCCACCAGATAAGCTCCCACCAATGTCCAGTAACTCAACGATAACTTACTGTCGTCAGTAAATTGCACCTGATCGTAGGATACCAGCGCAATTACATCTATATTAAACATAGCTTTAAGCTGGTCCAGATTAGCAAAGCTACCACCTGGTGTCAGATAAGCAGAGGGGATAATCTCGATATGCTCAACGAAAGACTGAGTAGTAAAATGTGCGGCAATATTATTTAAAATCTGTACTTTGTGATTCTCTGTCAGTTCATTATTGTGCACCTCTACCCAGGGTATTGATGTGCTGCTGCGGCGAGCGGATGACGCAGGAACAAATGCAATACCCATGCGCAGTGGCAGCGTAAGGTGGGGGATCCCGGTTGAATTTTCCGGCACGGTTTTATCCGGATATAAATAGTTCACCACGCTGCTGCGGCTGCCGGTTTGCTGCGTAGCACAAGCGTTCAGAGTTAGTATGATAATCAACACCACTAATAAACGGGTTTGGTTGTACATAGAGCATTTCCTTTGTGCGATGAATAATTGCTATGCAGCCTAATTTGAATAAATATAAATTAATACTTTATATGCTAAAGTAGTGCGTTATCACTGTTTTGGTATCGCATTTTGATACCTTTGGAGATGTGTGTCGCAAATTGACCTAATGCTTAGCTGTGTGAAAAAAGCACTTAAACAACACGGCATAAGCTATGTGCAGGTGGCTGTGCATTTACAACTGACAGAAGCCAGTGTGAAAAGGCTGTTTTCACAAAAGCAGTTCACAATGCAGCGACTGGAACAGGTTTGCCAGCTGATGCAACTGGAGCTGGCAGACTTACTGCAGTTGATGAGTGAACAACAGCAGCAATTGCAGCAGCTAAGCTATGAGCAGGAAGAAGAGATCACGCGTGACCTTACGTTGTTGCTGGTTGCGGTGTCAGTACTTAACCGCTGGAGCATGCAGGATATTCTGGACTGGTATCAGTTGTCCGAACACGAATGTATCCGTAAGCTGGTGCAATTAGACCGGCTTAAGCTGATAGAGCTACTGCCAAACAATAAGATCCGGTTACGGGTATCCGCCAATTTCAGCTGGCGTGAAGGCGGGCCGATACAGCGCTTTTTTCAACAAAAAATTGCTCAGGAGTTTTTTCAGGCCCGCTTCAACAGCAAAGCCGAATGCCTGCTGGTACTAAATGGTATGTTATCCGCCGCCGGCAACGACGAATTTCAGCGCAAGCTCAGGCGGCTGGCCAGTGAGTTTAATGAACTAAACCGGCAGGAAGCCAGTTTGCCACTGGCGCAGCGCAATGGTGTTAGCATAGTGCTGGCGATGCGCGACTGGCGGTTTGGCTTGTTTAAACCACTGTTGAAAAAGTCGTGAACCACGGATTACGCCTGGTTGATGAAAGGAGCTGATATGACAGACGGAATAACTAACATTGCCGGCAATTTGCCGGAATTATGCGCTGTTGCTATTGAGCTGTTGGGGATTGCTATTATCAGCGTTATTGCGCTTTACGCGCTGATGCATGGTGGTTGGCGGCTGCTCAAAGGTGATTCGCTAAGTGATATTCAGCAACAGATGCGCCAGCAACTGGGGCGCGGCATTCTGCTGGGGCTGGAATTTTTAATCGCGGCCGACATTATTCATACCGTCGCCGTGGAGTTAACATTTGAAACGGTGGGCGTGCTGGCGCTGGTGGTGCTAATCCGTACCTTTTTAAGCTTTACGCTGGAGCTGGAATTAACCGGTAAATGGCCCTGGCAGCAGGGCCGTTCCGGCAAAGAATAATTACGCCGGCTGTTTTAGCAGGGCATCATCCAGTTCATTAGCCTTAATGGCCGCTTTGCGCGCTTGCAGCCGTTGTACATAGCGGGTGAAAGCCGGCCGCGGCTCTAAGGTTTCAAACATCATGCCCCATTCAATATGGCTGCCCACATACACATCAGCAGCGGTAAATTGCTCACCACAAATATAAGGGCCGTTAGCTAAGGCGGTTTCCAGCGCGTTCAGTGTGTCCGCGTATAAGCCAGCACCCACGGCTGCTGCGTTGTCGGCATCAATACGCCAGCCAAAGGCTTTGGCGCTGGTGGCCATTTCCAGCGGGCCAGCGGCAAAAAACAACCAGCGATAATAGCTGGCGCGCTCTGGGCTATCCGGCGCCGGGGCCAGTTGCTGGTCGGCAAACTGATCGGCCAGGTAGGCACAAATGGCGGCCGCTTCGGTGACTACCACATCGCCATGGGTAATTACCGGCACTTTGCCCATTGGGTTCAGCGCTAAAAAATCGGCGGCTTTCATTTCAGGGCCATACTGCAGCACCTTTACCTCGTAAGGCACACTCAGCTCTTCCAGCATCCAGCGGATAATGCGGCCACGCGATTGAGGGTTGGTATATAAGGTTAATGGTTTCATGTTGTTTATTCCTTGTTGCCACTAAAAGTCAGGGTATTGGCGGATGTTTTCCGCCGCCAAGGCAGAATAAAACCCATATAGGGCAGAATACGTCCTAATTATCGGTTATATTTTGTAACTTGTAGCAACAGCGGCAATAACAGTGACTACAACAGGGGCAACTGATGAAAAAGCGCAGCTACCGATGAGCGGCCCAACTATTCGCGTGCTTAGCCTGCTTGAGCTGCTGCAATCTCACGGCCGCTTAAGCGGCACTGAGTTAGCGACAAGGCTGGGCGTAGATAAGCGCACGGTGCGCCGTTATATTCAGGCGCTGGAGCAGCTGGGTATTCCGGTGACTACCGAGCAGGGCTGTGACGGCGGCTATATGCTGGTGGCCGGTTTTAAATTGCCGCCAATGATGTTTACCAATGACGAAACCCTGGCGTTGTCGCTGGGCTTGTTAGCCGCGCATAATCTTAATCTGGCCGATACACAAGCGGCTATCAGCAGTGTTCAGGCCAAGCTGGAGCGGGTAATGCCGGCTAAGCTGAAATCCCGCTCCCGCGCTATTGCCGATACCATTAAGTTAATATTGCCTGCATCTGACGCTGAAACACCGGGCCAGCATTTAGCACCATTGTTAGATGCACTGGAGCAACAGCGCTCGGTCACTATCCGTTATGCCGCTTATCAGCAAGCGCCGGTGGCCAGGCAAGTTGACCCTTATGGTTTGCTGTTTCGCAGCGGACGCTGGTATATGAGCGGCTATTGTCATCTGAGGCAGGAGCTGCGTACCTTCCGGCTGGACCGTCTGCAGCATATCGGGTTACTGGACCATAGCTTTACCCGACCGGACAGTTTTGATTCGGCTGAACATTTCACCCAAAGCCTGTATGGCATGCCGGGTAATATAGATGTGCAGGTTGTGTTGCATACCGATAAACACACAGCAGCACAGGCGATGGGTGAAACGGCATCAATGTTAAAGCCACTGCCAGAGGGCTTACTACTTAGCACCCGTACCGACAGCTGCTATTGCTTAGCACAATGGTTAAGCCAGCTGCCGTTTGATTTCAGCATTATTGCACCGCCGGAACTAAAGCAGGCGTTAAAGCAGCAGGCAGAGCGCTTAATGCTTATCGCCGGGCGTTAAAGTCAGCGAAAATATGTTTAACATTGCACTTGGATAACCGGCGGCGAAAAATTATTTTGCCGCAGTAAATCCAAAGCGCATCCGGCGTGCATCTAAGTTTCAGATTAACTCACCGGAACTTATTATGACGCTCAAAACATCTGTTACCCGTTATTGCGCTGTTTTATCCAGCAGCCTGCTACTTACCACCGCCGTGTTTGCCGCACAGCTGTCGGCTAAGCCGGCAATCCAACCACACCAAAGCTTGCACGACGAGTTGGCATTAAAAGATGCTGAGTTTTTTCAGCGCGGCTTTAACCAGTGCGATTTGGCTTACCTGGATGCCACCATCAGCCCGCAGCTGAAGTTTTATCATGATCAAGGCGGCTTTCAGGATAAAGCCTTGTTTATGCAAAACACGCAAAAATACATTTGTGGTGATATGGCGCACAAGCCCATTCGCAAGTTAACCGTGGGCAGCTTGAGCACATTTCCGCTGTATCGTGACGGCATCCTGTATGGTGCAGTGCAACATGGCCGGCATCAGTTTTATTTGCGTGAAGAGGGCAAGCCAGACCAGCTAACCGGTACCGCGCGCTTTACTTCGGTCTGGTTAAAACAAGGGGATGCCTGGCAGCTTAGCGATGTGCTGAGTTATGACCATCAGCCGGCTGAGGCCGGATAACCTGTACTTGAACAACTGCTGTCGCAGCTGTACCTTGGTGCAGAATTGTGGCAACGAAATTAAGTAAATAAGTATGAATGGACAAGAATGGGCAGAAATTTTGGTGCCGCTTATCGTCTTCAGCGCCCTGGTCGCGCTGATGGGGTTAATACTGCTGTATAACTACAAGAAAAAGCGCCTGTTTTTACAGATGGTGGAACGCTCATTACAACAGCAGCTAACCTTGCCGCCAGAGACGATCCGTGAAGTGGCGCTGCACTTTTTTTCCGCCAACCGCGATACCCGTAAAGGGGTATTCTTGTTGGTGCTGTCAGGCAGTATTCTGGCGTTTTCGTACTTTGCCGATTTTCGCCAAAATGGCAATTTGGACTTAAACGACGCATTAAACGGCATTGCCATTCTACCGGCGTTGTTGGGGCTGGCGTTTTTACTGCTGGCCCGGCTTGATCGGCAAAGGCTGAATTAAGATCATGCTGTGTCGCTAACACAGGCCTCGGTTGAGCAACTGGTTGCCATAGTGCAGGTGTCGGGAGATGCGGCGGCATTTAATGAGCTGTTCAGCCGCTATGACACTAAGTTGCGCGCCTTTCTGGCGTTTAAATCTGCCGGTCAGCGCCACGACATCGATGATTTGGTGCAGGAAACTTACGTTAAAGCCTTTTTAAATATTCAGCAGTTTCAGCAACAAGCGCAGTTTTCTACCTGGTTACTGCGGATTGCTATCAATGAAATGCTGCAGGCTAAACGCTCGGGTAATATTTTCTCCAGGCTCAAAGATCGCTGGTTCGCTGCAGAGCCCGGTGCGCTAAGCCATACCGACAACACTGCCGCGCAGCTGGATGCCGCTACGCTGATTGCGACGTTATCAACTATTCAACAACAAGTTTTTGTTTATGCTGAGTTTTATGGATATTCACAAACTGAAATCGCAGCTAAACTACAGATCCCGCTGGGCAGTGTAAAAACCTATATGCTGCAGGCACGCAATACGCTGGACAGGAGTAACGCCTCATGCTGAAACTGACATTACGGCAAAAAATCAGGCTTTGGCTGTGGCAGCACCGGCGCAGCCTGGTCATCACGCTGTTTAGCCTGCCGGCAGCGGCACTGTTGTTTGGCTATAACAGCTTGCTTACGCATGACACTACGCTATTACCGCTGCTGACGTTAGCGCAATTGGCCGCCGGTGCGCTGCTTGTAGTAGTGGTTATTATTCTGAGCGACTAGCGGGCAGGGTAGTCTGTAACAGGCTATTTAGTCTTAGGTTTATTAAGCAAAGCTTTTAAATCAGCAAAAGGGTTATGGGTAGCCGCAGCCACTTTTTGCTCTGTAGTACCGCCATACAGCACAAATTCGTGGAATTTATTGTGCTCGTTATCATGGCAATAAATACACAAAAGCTCCCAGTTGCTGCCATCTGCAGGGTTATTGCTGTGGTTGTGGTCGATATGGTGCACGGTTAATTCACGCAAATTGGAGTGTACAAACTCGCGGGCACAGCGGCCACATACCCAGGGGTACATTTTCAGCGCTTTATCGCGATAACCTTGTTCCTGCTGCTGATAAGCCTGGGCGCCGCTGTTGGTTTTGCTCATACTTGTCCTGTTTAAACGTGGTTGCACGGCAGCCTTACCGCTCTTGCACAGATAATGACGCTTTGTACACTGCCGGTCAATTTTAACAGTCTTGTTTGTTCAGGCAATGCCATAGGCGTCTAGAAAAGTTGCTGGAGCCTGCGAATGTTATCTATTTGAAGGTTGATGATATTTGTTACAGGCATTATTTCGATTGGGGAATAATTTTTTGGCGCCCGGAACAGGACCCTCCAAAAGAGTATGCTATGGAAGAACTGGATTTATATGTCAAAGTCACTGATTTAGCCGGACTGTCCCATGCTCGGTGCTAAAACTGATTTAGTAGCCGTCTTAGCGGTCAGTCTATGTGCAAATCCCAATTTAACTTAACCCCCCCCTTGAAATGCCGTTACACTAACCCTATATATCGTTTTATCGCGATATTTAAATTTAACGATGAACAACAAATGACACTTACCCCAAAACAGCTGGACGACATTATTAAGGCGCTGGCGCATCCGGTGCGGCGTGACATTTTGCACTGGCTGAAAACGCCGGAGCAGTATTTTGCTGATCAGGAGCATCCGCTTAGCCTTGGCGTGTGTGCCGGTAAAGTGGAGCGTAAAACCGGCTTGTCGCAAAGTACCGTATCGGCGCATTTGGCTACCTTGCAGCGCGCGGGGCTAATAAGCAGCCAGAAAGTAGGCCAGTGGCATTTTTTTAAACGTGATGAAGCGCTGATCCAACAGTTTCTGGCGCAAATCAGCAATCAACTCTGACATACATCAATTCAGTATTAACCAACAGGATCACATTATGACCAGTTTATTCGAGCCGATAAAAGTAGGCGATTTACAGTTACCTAACCGCATTATTATGGCGCCGTTAACCCGCTGCCGTGCCAGCGAGGGCCGTGTGCCAAATGAACTGATGGCGGAATACTATGTGCAGCGCGCCAGTGCCGGCTTAATTTTAACCGAGGCTACCTCGGTTACCCCTATGGGCGTAGGTTACCCCGATACGCCGGGTATTTGGTCTGACGAGCAAGTTGCCGGCTGGCGTAAGATAACGGCTGCGGTGCAACAGGCCGGTGGCCGTATTATGTTGCAACTGTGGCATGTGGGCCGTATCTCGGATCCGCATTATTTAGATGGCCAACTGCCGGTGGCACCCAGTGCTATTGCGGCGGATGGCCACGTT
The DNA here is from genome assembly GCF_030690345.1 of Rheinheimera sp. Taxonomy (GTDB): domain Bacteria; phylum Pseudomonadota; class Gammaproteobacteria; order Enterobacterales; family Alteromonadaceae; genus Alishewanella. Next base: position 552,120 of record NZ_JAUYGV010000001.1, on the reverse strand, counting down.
AGTTTAATGCGGCCGAAAAAAGCCTATGTTACGCCGCGCGCGCTGGAAACTGCAGAGATTGCCGGTATTGTCGAGGCGTACCGCAAGGGCGCAGAAAATGCGAAAAAAGCCGGTTTTGATGGCGTGGAAATTCATGGTGCTAACGGTTATTTGCTTGATCAGTTTTTGCAGGACAGCACCAACAAACGCAACGACAACTATGGCGGCAGCATTGAAAACCGTGCCCGCTTAATGCTGGAAGTAACCGATGCGGTAGTTGCCGTATGGGGCGCCGGCCGCGTAGGTATGCATTTAGCACCGCGCGCCGATGCGCATACTATGGGCGACTCACACCGGGCCGATACCTTTGGCTATGTGGCGCAGCAACTGGGCAAACGTGGTATTGCTTTTATATGTGCCCGTGAAGCACAAGGCGACGATAGCCTGGGCCCGCAACTGAAGCAGCAGTTTGCTGGTGTGTATATTGCCAATGAAAAATTCACTAAAGCCTCAGCTGAAGCGGCACTGGCGGCGGGCACCGCAGATGCAGTGGCCTTTGGTATACCTTATATTGCTAACCCGGATTTGGTGCAGCGTTTTGCCAAAGATGCGCCATTAAATACGCCTAAACCAGAGCTGTTTTATGCCAGCGGGGCAGAGGGCTATACCGATTATCCTGCGCTGTAATCTATAAGAGGTTACGGATACAAAAACACCGGCGCTTGCCGGTGTTTTTTATACAGCATCAGCCCCGGTACGGGTTATTGCTGATACGGGCAAACTGCGACAGCAGCAATACCGCGGCAACAGCGGCATAGCCCCATAGTGCAAATGCACTCCAAAACGCCATACTTTCACCTAAAAACTGCCAGCTGGTATCGCCACAGCTGCCGGTAGGCTCAAACACCGCCGGTAGCCATTTATCCAATGGTAACCAGGTTGGAAACTCGGCAAAGAGGGCACAGCTGAAAAAGCCGCCTTCAGCCAATAATTGTTCAATTTCAAGCAGTTCGTACGCTTGCAGTATGCCAAATATTGCAGCGGCCAGCATACCGGCCAAAGCGACAATGCGCAGCAGGGCAGTCTTGGGTGCCAGCAAGCCAATAATGCCGGCCAATAAGACGCCGGCAAAGGCACTGCGGACATAGATGCACTTAATGCAGGGCTGCATATTCAAACCATACTGAAAATACAGCGCGGTGCCCAGCAAGGCCAGGCAAGACAGTACCACCAGGCCCCAACCCCAGGGTTGCATAGATAAACGTTTGATTTTTTGAAGCATTTTATATCCTTCTGACGGGAGTTTTTTATCTGCCAGCGTTAATCTACGGCATTTGCTGTTAATGTACAATCGGGCTGAGTGGGAGCGCTATTTTAGGGCGGTGACTTGTTAACTGGCAGCGCTCTGGTACAATCAGTCCAAATTTTTTTGACCAAGAAGACGGACAGATCCGCATGACTAATCTGATTAAAGCGCAAAGCCCGGCCGGGTTTGCTGAAGAGTATATAGTAGACTCTATCTGGAACGGTAAATTTGCACCCGGGTCTATTTTGCCTGCAGAGCGCGAACTGTCTGAGTTAATCGGTGTTACCCGCACTACTTTGCGTGAAGTATTGCAGCGGTTGGCCCGTGACGGCTGGCTGACTATTCAGCACGGTAAACCAACCAAAGTGAACAACTTTTGGGAAACCTCAGGGTTAAATATTTTGGAAACCCTGGCGCGGTTGGATGAAGATCAGATGCCGAAACTGGTGGATGATTTATTGTCGGCCCGGACTAATATCAGCGCCATTTATATTCGTGGCGCGATAAAAAACCATTCACCTCAGGTGATCGAGCTGTTTGCCGGTGCAGAAGCACTGGAAGATACGCCGGAAGCCTTTGCCGAGTTTGATTACAACCTGAACCATGAACTGGCACGTTACTCAGAAAACCGCATTTATGTACTGATTTTGAACGGCTTTCGTGGTTTGTATAACAAGATTGCACGGTTTTACTTCTCGCACCCTAAGGCGCGCGAATTGGCGCGTAAGTATTATCACCAGATTAAACTCTATGCTGAAAACGGTAAGTTTGATGAAGTGGTATTGGCGGTGCGCAAATACGGTAAAGAAAGTGGTTTGGTGTGGTCAGAGTTACGGCCGCAAATTCCCAAAGATTTGGTCGAGTAACCTGCTGCAAACAAACCGCCTTTTGGCGGTTTGTTGTTTTTGGGCGTTGAACAAGGCGCAGCGTGAGCTTAGCTGTGCCCTTGAGCTTAGTCGTATTGCCGGTTATTATTGCGCGGAATAACATATTCTTTTGAGTTATAACGGGAGCCGGTAATGTCCAGCCAGTCGCATCGCGAAATTTACCTCGATAATAATGCCACTACGCCGGTGTTACCGGTAGCGGCAGAGGCCGCCATGCATGCTATGCAGCGCGGTTTTGGTAACCCCAGCAGCAGCCATGCAACCGGCATTAAAGCCAAGGTCGAACTGGAACGCACCCGCGCTTTGGCCAGGCAGCTTATCGGCGCCGACACCGGTGATATAGTCTTTACCTCCGGCGCTACAGAAGGTATTCAAACCTCTATTGTGTCGGCGTTATTAGCGGCGCGGGAACGCGGCCTTAGCGGCGCGAATACACTGCTGTTATATGGCGCCACAGAGCACAAAGCCGTACCCGAGAGCCTGAAGCACTGGAACAAGGTATTGCAGCTTAACGCCACGGTGCAGGCTATTCCGGTGGATCAGCACGGCCGGCTTGACTACAACTTTATCAAAACGGCCTTGCCACAGGCGGCGATGATTTGCACCATGGCCGCTAACAATGAAACCGGTGTGAAGCAGGATTTATGGGCGCTGGAGCAGCTGATCCGCAGTGTTAACCCGCACGTGTACTGGATGGTAGATTGTGTGCAGGCGCTGGGTAAGATGGCGCTGCATATTGCCAACACCAGTATTGATTACGCGCCGTTCAGCGGCCACAAACTGTATGCGCCCAAAGGTGTGGGGTTTTTATATGTGCGCCAAAATACACCTTATCAACCGTTTATTGCCGGCGGCGGCCAGGAAAGCGGCTTGCGCTCCGGCACGGAAAATCTGCCCGGCATAGCGGCGTTACATGCGGTGTTTACTGAGCTGGCAAAGCCTGTGGGTTCGGTGTTTCAGCGCGAAGAGGTGTTGTGGCAATACCGGCGCGACATACTGGCGGCCTTGACACAGGTGTTTCCGGGCTTAGTGCTGAACAGCGATGTGCCGCATGTGGTGCCCACTACTATTAATTTCTCGGTGCCGGGTTTCTACAGCAAAGACATTATGGACTTATTTGACGCCGCCGGTATCCGTGTCAGCTCCGGCTCGGCCTGCAGCTCTAAAGTGCCAACCAGCTTTGTATTAGACGCGATGGGGCTGGAGAGTTGGCGCTCGCAGGGCGCTATCCGGCTGTCTTTTGGCCCGGCAATGACAGCGGCAGAATGCCACCAGGCCTGTGAGGCCATCCGTGCGCTGGCTGCTGTGGTGTCAAAGCACTGTTTGGTATTAACCGATGCTACACCCACGCTGGAAATTCATGCCCGCGGTTTGCTGCAGCTAAAACACGAAGCATTATGCAGCTACGTGCTGATTTGCCCGCATAGCCGCGAGGCGGTGGTAATAGATCCGGTGTTACCGCTGGCCGGGCGTATTGCCAATATTATTCAGGGCCAGGGTTTAGCGCTTAAAGCCGTGCTGGATACGCATTTGCATCGTGACCATGTATCGGCGCGACAGGAGTTGTTAGTGTTGCTGGGTAACCCTTGCGGCCAGATACCCTGTGATGTATTGGGCTGGCCGCAGCACAGCGACGCTGTGGCTTGTGGTCAATACCGGCTGACAAAGCTGGCAACGCCCGGCCATACGCCTGAGGCAGTAAGCATTTTGCTGCAGCGGCAACAGCAATTAGTGGCGGTGTTTACCGGCGATGTATTGCTGCCGGGTGGGGTTGGCCGCACCGATTTAGCCGGTGGCGATATGGCTGCTCTGGCCGGCAGCATTCGCTTGTTGGCGGCTAATGTCAATGCCGACACGCTGATCTTATCCAGCCATGATTATGCCCAGCGCTTTTTTACCCATCTGGTATTGGCGCAACAAGAGCAACCCTTGTTGCAGGCCTTGCTGCACAGCAGTGCCGACAGCGATTGGCAACCACAACTGCAGCAGCAAGCGATTACATTACAGCAGCAACATCAGCATTTGTGCGGTTTGGTGGAAGTAAGTTTATCTGATGCCACTGATGTTATTGCACCGCAGCAACTGGCAGCTTTTATGCAGCAGTGGCCGGATTTACAGATAGTGGATGTGCGTGAGCCGCATGAACAAAGTGCCGGCGCCTTATCGCAATATTTAAGCCAGCCTTATCCGGTACTGGAAATTCCGCTGTCGAAACTGGCCGATGCCCTGATTAACCAACAGTTGCAACGCCAACAAGCTTTATTGCTGGTGTGTCGCTCCGGTAACCGCAGTTTGGTGGCCTGTAAAGTGCTGGGCCGGATGGGCTTTACCAAGGTGTTTAATCTTAAAGGCGGCACAGCGCTGCTAAAATAAGTAAAACAATAAAAAAACGCCGGCAAACGCCGGCGTTAAACTACTTCCTGCTAACTTACAGTGTTGTTGCTCAGTAGAAGAACTGTTGCAGCGGGTTGAGTAACCGCGTCAGACCCTTTTTAAACTGCAGCGGGGCGCTCAGTACTGACAAACATAAACAGTCCTCGTTTGCCAAAGTGCGCGGCGTGTGCGTGTCATCGGGCGAATTAATCAGTAAATCGCCGGCGCAGTACTCGCCGTTTTCATCGACAATTTTGCCGGCTAACACCAACGTCATTTCCAAACCCAGATGGGTATGCTGCGGCACTTCAGTATCTTTGCTGATGTAAAGCAGCGACACATGATGCTCAGCGCCGGCCGGCAGTTTTGCTGTGGCAATACCGCCTAAATGCAGCCATTTACCATGGTTAGCGGCAAGGCGCTGCAGAGCACGGGGCAGCACAAACTCGCGCTGGTTTACTATTATCGGCTGCGTTGCTGCCGGCATAGCAGGGCCGGGTTTGACTTGCTGTGGCTGGGCAGTAATAGCGGCCAGCATATCACTCCAGTCGTCAGTGCCGGCTTTCACCGGTTGTTTTTCCAGCTGAGCCGCCAGGTCAACGGTAATATCGTGGCTTAAACGCTGGCAATGCGGACACAAATCTATATGGGCGGCAACCGCCAGCGCTACATCGGCCGTTAAAGTGCCTTCGGCATATTGTTCCAGCAAAGACATGCCCGGGTGAAATTTAATTGCGTGTGCCATCTAATGCCTCTCTTAATCTGTCCAGCGCCAGGCGGATGCGTGACTTTACCGTGCCCAGTGGAATGGCCAGTTCGTCTGATACTTCCTGATGTGTTTTTTCCTGTAAGTAAACTTTTTCCATTACTTCACGCTGCGCAGGCGGCAAGCGGTTGAAGTGCGGCGCCAGTTTTTCTGTCAGCAATTGGTTGTCCCATTGCCCGGCATCACTGTCAGACTCCGGCTCGGGGTATTCACCGTTGAGCCATAAATCGTCGGCACTGATATCGTCTTTGCGGCTTTGCTTTTTGCGCAACATATCAAAACGTACGTTGCGCGCTATGGTAAAAATCCAAGTGGAAGCGCAGCCGCGCGATGCATCAAATAAGGCGGCTTTTTTCCACACATTGAGCATGGTGTCCTGCACCATTTCCAATGCCTGCTGTTCATTACCAAACATCTTCATGCCAAAGGCTTTGAGCCGTGGCGCAAAGTAACTGAACAAATCAGCATAAGCGCTTTTGTCGCGTTGCAAGGCAACAAACGTCAGAGCGTCTTCCCATTGCGTATTGCTGCTTTGTTGCTCTGTCATAGCGGCCTGAGTATCCGTAAGAGGTTTAAGCCCTCTATCATGCCTTGGTACGCTGACTGACTTCAACATGTTTCATGTTCCCGATTAGGTCGCTCGCCGACGTTGATACTGCATTGTGGCTTTATTTACGCGCCAGCCGCGGCGGTGGATTGGTTATTTTATAAATTAAAAAATAGAAAGATATGTGCGTTTTAATCTGATTTTCATCCTAAAAAATTACTTTATTATGAGCTAACTGAAAAGCAGGAGATTATGATGAAACAGATTTTAGTAATTAACAGTTCTATAAACGGTGATAAAGGCCACTCAGCTCAGTTAGCGCAGCAATTTATTGCACAGTTACCGCAAGGCGGTTTTAAACTGGATACGCTGGATTTAAACGCCACTCCGGTACCACACCTGGAGATGAGCGAAATTGCCGCCTGGATGACGCCGGCAGAACAGCGCAGCAGCGCTCAGCAACAGCTGGCCGCCATCTCAGACGACATTATTGCCCTTATTAAAGCGGCAGACGTGATTGTTGTCGGCGTGCCAATGTACAACTTTGGCGTACCATCGCAGTTAAAAGCCTTGTTGGACCGCGTTGCCCGTGCCGGTGTGACCTTTAAATATACCGAGCAGGGACCGGTGGGTTTGCTGGACGACAAACCGGTGGTTATTTTTGCTACCCGCGGTGGTGTGTATCAGGGCACCAGCCTGGACAGCCAGACCCCGTTTTTACAGACTTTCTTTAACTTTGTCGGCTTAAAAGATCTGCATTTTGTTTATGCCGAAGGACTAAATATGGGAACTGACGCACAACAGGCGGCGCTTACCGCAGCCAGTGCCCGTTTGGTGCAGATCAGCGCTAACATAGCGGCTTAACTTCTCCACAGCTGTTCGAATACCTGTTATTCACGCTGTTTTTGACCGGCCCGGTTTGGGCCGGTTTTTTTTATGCCGTTTAATCTTATCTGCTCTGCTGTCAGCCGCATTATTGCACTGCTGTGTTGCGTTAAAGCGCCGGGCTTTGTATAACAGGGCGTCTTTTATCATTATAAGAATCTTGCTATGAACATGACCCGCTACTCTGCGCTGGCTGTGGCAATGTGCAGCCTGGTGCTGGCCGGCCCGCTGCAGGCAAAAAAAGCCGAATCGCAAACCTACACTACCACCAGCATCAGTGTTCCTGCTGTGTATCAGGCCGACAATAGTATTCAGCTGACGCTGGAACAAATTATGGCCGACCCCGATTGGTTAGGCCGCCAGCCGGAAAGTGCGCACTGGAGTGCAGACAGCAGCCTGGTGTATTACCAGCGTAAACGCGAGGGCAGTGAGCTGCGTGACTGGTATGTCAAACCTGTTGCAGCAATTAATGCGGGGGCAAACGGCGATACAGCAAACGGCACTGCCGTAGCGCTGGCCAACCTGCATGAAACCGGCAGCGCTCAAGCGGTGTATAACAAAGATCGCAGCTTGCAGGCGTGGGTATTTGAAGGCGATGTATTTGTCCGCGCTGTTAATAACGGTGGCAACGGTGCTGTTACTCAGCTTACCCGCGACAATGCCGTACAAAGTGCGCCGGAGTTTTTGTTGGATGGCCGGCTGGCCTACCGCGAAGGCTGGACCTTTTATGCTCAGGATCTGGCCGGCGGCACGCGTACAGAGCTTGCCAGCCTGAAACTGGCCGATAAACCCAAAGCTCCGGCAATACCTGGCGGTTATCTGGCACAGGAGCAGCAAAAGCTGATTGAATTTGTTGCGTTGCAGCAAAACGCTGCACAGCAGCGGTATCAGGCTAAGCTGCAATTACAACAGCAAAATGCCAGCCTGGCGCCAACCGCGTTTTATTTAGGTAAAGATATGCAGGTGGTAGCTGCCAGTTTGTCGCCTAAAGCCAACTATTTAATGGTAGCGGTACGCAAGGCGACTAAGCGTAACGATAAAGACATTATGCCGAACTATATTACTGCCAACGGTGATATTGCCGCCCAGCCGGTACGGGCGCGGGTAAACGATGTAACGCCGCAGCCACAGCGTATTTTATTGCTAAACCTGCAGGATGGCAGCAGCACAGAGCTGAGTTACACCAGTTTGCCGGGGTACAACGAAGATGTGCTGGCAGAGGTGAAAGCCGAAAATGCCAAAGCGCGCGGCGAAAAGTACAAATCGGCTAAAGTTATCCGCGATATCGGCCTGATGACCGACTGGTACTGGAGCCAAAGTGCTATGCGCTGGCACAGCTCCGGCGACCAGGTGGCGTTGATGTTAAAAGCGCTGGACAATAAAGACCGCTGGATAGCGACGGTAGACTTAGCAAAGAAAACCCTGGTACCGCAGCACCGCTTGCACGACACTGCCTGGGTTAACTATGCCTTTAATGACTACGGCTGGTTAAATAACAGCGACAGCCTTTACTATTTATCAGAAGAGAGCGGTTACTCGCATCTGTATGTTAAACCGGTGAAAGGCAAAGCTAAAAAGCTGACCAGCGGCACTTTTGAAGTAAGCGATCCGGTGCTGAGCAGTGATGATCAGTTTATTTATTTCAAAGCTAACGTAGCACACCCCGGTAACTACGAAGTTTACCGTGCCGTGCTGGCCGACGGTACAACCGAACAGTTGACGCAGTTAGGTGGCCACACCGATTTTACCCTGTCGCCGGATGAGCAAAAGTTACTGTTAAATTTCTCCACTAACTTACTGCCAAATGAGTTGTATCTGGCAGATGCCAAACCGGGTAGCACGATAACGCGGCTTACCGATACCGTTTCAGCGCAGTTTAAACAGTTGCCGTTAGTGGCACCCCAGGTAGTGGCTGTACCATCAAGCCATGGTAAGCAGCCGGTATTTGCCAAGGTATATTACCCGGCTGATTATCAACAGGGCGAAAAACGCCGTGCAGTTATTTTTAACCATGGCGCCGGCTATCTGCAAAACAGCGATTTAGGCTGGTCGGGTTATTTCCGCGAATTTTTGTTCCACAATTTGCTGACGCAGCAAGGCTATGTGGTAATGGATATGGATTACCGCGCCTCTAAAGGTTATGGCCGTGATTGGCGTACCGCCATTTACCGTCGCATGGGCACGCCGGAAATTGAAGATTTAGCCGATGGCGTAGACTGGCTGGTGGCTAATGCTAATGTTGACCGCAACCGTATTGGTACTTACGGTGGCTCGTACGGTGGTTTTATGACCTTTATGGCATTGTTTACCCAACCGGATTTATTCCAGGCCGGCGCTGCGCTGCGGCCGGTAAGTGACTGGGCCTACTACAACCATGCCTACACCTCTAACATTCTGAACACCCCGGCGATTGACCCTATTGCTTATGAACGCAGCTCGCCGATTTACTTTACGCAGGGCCTGAAAAAACCACTGCTGATCAATGCACCTATGGTAGACGACAATGTGTTTTTCCAGGATGTGGTGCGGTTGGTGCAGCGTTTAATTGAGCAGGAAAACAGTAATTTTGAAACGGCAATTTACCCGGTAGAGCCGCATGGCTTTCGTCAGCCCAGCAGCTGGCTGGATGAATACCGGCGGATTTATAAGTTATTTGAGCAGAATTTATAACGCTGTAACTATACGGTCGCAATACCCGCTCTGGCTCGCCGCAGCAACTCGCCCTACTGCCTGCGGCAGGGCTCAGACACTCTGCGCCGACCAGATCGGGTTTCCGACCTCCTTTCCGGGCGCATCGAACAATAAAAAACGTCTCAGCAAGAGACGTTTTTTATCCAACCAACATCACTTAAGCAACGTTACGGCTTTTTCAGCAAATCACGAATTTCGGTCAGTAATTTAATATCTTCCGTTACTTCAGCAATTGCTGCCGGCTTGGCTTCTTCTTTTTTCTTCATCGAGTTCATCGCTTTAACGCCGACAAATACAGCAAAAGCAATAATGATAAAATCAATAATAGTTTGCACAAACATGCCGTACTTGATCACTACCTCGGCCTGAGTTTCTGTTGCTTGCTGAATTACCAGCGCCAGATCGCGAAAGTTAACGCCGCCCAGTAATACGCCAATCGGCGGCATAATAACGTCATTAACAAAGGACGATACAATTTTACCGAAGGCAGCACCAATAATAATACCTACCGCCATATCCACTACATTGCCACGCATGGCAAAAGCCTTAAACTCGTGCAGCATACTCATTGCTAAGCTCCTGTTTTATTATCATTATGCACTGCCGGTTTGCTGATATCGCGCCAGTCAGCAGCTTAAAACACTATAGCTGGCAAAATACAATTTACCATTACCACGGCAGGCAATTTTGTTGCTGGCCCGGGGTATTAACTCAGAGGATCAGTACACCTTGGGCGCTGACAAAATCGCTGTCGGCGTCAAAGCGCAGCCTGCTGCCGTTATACGGTTGGTTCAGCTCCAGGCTGGCAGCATGCAACATCAGCCGCGGCGCGGCGGCTAAGGCCTCTGGCGTGGCATAAAACGCATCGCCCAGAATAGGGTGGCCAAGCTGCAGCATATGCATACGTAACTGGTGCGAGCGGCCGGTAATTGGGATTAATTCTACCAGGGCACGGTCGGCCAGTTGTTGCAGTACTTTATAGTGGGTAATAGCGGCTTTGCCGCCGTTAAAGCAGACTTTTTGTTTTGGCGGGTTATTGCTGTCGGCGATCAGCGGTAAATCGACAGTGCCTTCGGCCGGTACGGGCTTACCCCAGACCAATGCCAGATAACGCTTGCTGACCCGGCGTTCGGCAAATTGCTGCTTCAGCGCCGCTTCGGCTTTGCGTCGCAGCGCCATTACCACTATGCCGGAAGTGGCTAAGTCCAGCCGGTGCACCAATAACGCCTGTGGATATTGCTGCTGCACGCGGCTGAGCAAACAATCGGCCAAATGCGCGCCGCGGCCCGGGTTAGTTAGTAAGCCGGCGGGTTTATTCAGCACAATAAGGTCTTTGTCCTGATACAGGATATCCAGCGGGATGCCGGTGGGCGGGCGATAAATAAAGGCGTCGGTCATGGCATGGTAAACTTAGCAATAAAGTGAGTAGCTTAGCTGAATTTATCCGGCAGACGAAGGGCTTTTACGGCATAATGGCCGGTGTTTATCCAGCGGAGAGCCTTATGAGTAACAGTGTAGAAGAATTGGTAGTATTGCCAGCCAGCAGTGAGCCATACCAGATAGTGTATGAAGATGATGTGCTGCTGGTGGTAAATAAACCGGCCAAACTGTTAACGGTGCCCGGTCGCCATCCGCAAAATCAGGATTGCCTTATCCGCCGTGTACAGCGCGAATTTCCCTTTGCTGAGGTGGTGCACCGCCTGGATTACGACACCTCAGGGTTAGTGGTATTACCGCTGACCAAGCGGGTGTTGTCGGATATCAGTAAGCAGTTTCAGGCCCGTAGCGTGCAAAAGCGCTATGTTGCCGTGGTAAACGGTAAGTTGGACAAAGCCAAAGGCGTGATTGATTTACCGCTGGCCGCCGACGAGCAGCAGCGGCCGTTGTATAAAGTGTGTCAGCAACAAGGTAAGCCGTCGCAAACCCGCTATCAGCTACTCAGTTATAACACGGCGACTAATCAAAGCCGTGTGCAATTGGAGCCGGTAACCGGCCGCTCGCATCAACTGCGGGTACATATGCTGGCACTGGGCCATGCCATGCTGGGCGATACCTTATATGCGCCGGCTGATATCGTAGCAAAAAGCCCGCGCTTACTGCTGCATGCAGAATATATCCGCTTTGTGCACCCGCTGAGTAAAGCGGTACTGGAGTTTAACGCGCTGGCGTCGTTTTAAAACTGCGTTGGTGTAAGTTGCAGCGTTAGCAGGAGCAAGGATGAGCCCATTACAACTGATCACTGCGTTAATGCCGCTGCTCAGCGTGTTTAGCTTATTGGTGCTGCTGCGCTTACCGGCGCGCAGGGCGATGCCGCTTAGCCTGGTGTGTACCGCCTTATTAGCATTCTTTGTCTGGCAGATGCCCTTACTGCAACTTAGCGCAGCTATTGCCGAGGGGCTGGTGATAGCGCTGACTATTCTCTGGATAGTGTTTGGCGCCATTTTACTGCTCAAAGTGCTGCAACAAACCGGCGCCATTGACACTATTAAACAGGGCTTCAGCCGCATCAGCACCGATAAACGGGTGCAACTGATTATTATTGCCTGGTTGTTTGGTAGCTTTTTGGAAGGCGCGGCCGGCTTTGGTACTCCGGCAGCTATTGCGGCGCCATTATTGGTAGCGCTGGGCTTTAGCCCGCTGGCGGCCGTGGTGCTGGCATTAATTGCGGATTCCAGCGCGGTGTCTTTTGGTGCTGTGGGCACACCGGTGTTAGTGGGATTGGCGCAGGGCGTGCCCGGCATCAGCGCGACAGAGCTGCAACAGGTGGCGGTGCTGGCCATCAGCATTGATATTATGGTGGCCTCAGTGCTGCCACTGATTATGTGTGTATTGTATTGCCGTTTTTTCAGCGCTACGCCGGGTTGGCGTGCCGGTTTTGCGATGGGACCCTTTGCGCTGCTAAGCGGCCTGGCGTTTACGCTGCCGGCCTATGGCGTGGCGGTATTGTTGGGGCCGGAGTTTCCCTCGGTGTTGGGGGCGTTAATTGGTTTGGCGTTAGTTTGCACTATGGCAAGGCGCGGCATCTTACTGCCAGCGCCATCTGAACCTGCCGCAGTGTCTGCAGTTACCTCTAACCAGGCAGTGCCCGGCCTGCTGCGGGCCTGGCTGCCTTATATTATCGTGGCGTTATTGTTGGTGCTGAGCAGAGTGCCGCAATTGCCGTTTAAGGCGGCATTGCAAAGTGTCAGTGTCAGTTGGCCGGATATTTTCGGCTCGGCCATTTCGGTTAGCGTTATGCCGTTATATTTGCCGGGCAGTTTATTTATTGTTACAGCGCTTATAGCCATGTTGTTACAGAACGGCAGTGTGCGGCAACTGAAAACCGCCTTGCAACAAAGCAGTACTATGCTGTGGCCATCCTTTATTGCGCTGGCGGCAGCGGTGCCGATGGTGCGGATTTTTCTGCACTCGGATATTAACAATGTCGGGCTGGCGGCAATGCCGCTGGCACTGGCAGAGCAGGCAGCCGTGCATTTGAGTGGTGTCTGGCTGCTGATAGCGCCGTTAGTTGGCGCGCTGGGGTCTTTTATTGCCGGCTCGGCGACCTTTTCTAATTTAATGTTCGGTAGTTTTCAGCAAGCAATGGCGCAGGATGCCGCCCTTGACGGGGGCTTAGTGCTGGCGCTGCAAATGCTCGGCGCTAATGCCGGTAATATGATTTGTGTGGTTAACGTTGTTGCCGCGGCCAGTGTGGTAGGGCTGAACGGCCGCGAAGGCGAGATTATCCGCTATACCCTGGTGCCGATGTTGTATTACTGCCTTGCCGCCAGCCTGGTTGCCTGGCTATTATTTCTTTAACCGCTGTTGCGCTGCAGCGGCCAAGCCAATAACAATGCCGCTTAGCAAGCCATATAAATGCGCATCAATAGCAACGTCGGCGTTAATCAGTGCAGCCAATTCGGCGTCCGGCCCTTGCCATTGCTCCCACAGTACCTTGCCCGCGAGGCCGGCCAGCAGCAACCAGCCACTGAACAGTTTACGCTGAATATCCTGCAGTGCGCCCAGCGTCAGCATGGCGTGTAACAGCCCGGACAGCCCGACATAAATCTGCAGTTGCGGGCTGAATGCATACATTAGCAGGCTGATGGCCAATGCACAGAGCAACCAATAGCACAGCAGTTGACGGTAACTGCAGTAACGGCCGTGCAGCAGCATGGCCAGCAGTAAACCGCCCAGGTTCAGCAGCAAGTGCCAGTAATTTGAATGCAGCAAATGGCCACTGAGTAAGCGCCAGTATTCGCCCTCAGCAATAGCGCCGCGATGGTACTGCAGCAGTTGTTGCCAGCCGGGCGGTAATATTGCCAACAGCACTATTACAGCGCTGAGTAACAGGTAAGGCCAATAGCGGGATGGTAACGGCAAAAAGCTGGGCAAGGTCAAGGTCGTCTGGTTAGGGATCAGGGAGCCTATGCAAAACGATCCGCTGCTTCGGGTCAAGTAAAATCTACACCTGCGCGCTGTACTGCCGGGTTAAACGGCAAAGCGTCAGGCTAAGCAGACCAGTGGCACTGACGCATATTGATCTTACGCGGCTAACCGGGTAGGGTGTGATCACTTCAGTTTTACCAGTGTATTTGCTATGAATGTTGCTCCGTTACTGTATCGCGCTGCTGTTGTGGTGTGTAGTTTCAGCTTTTTTGCGTTATCTGCCCAACAGGAAACCCGTGAGCCGGAAGCGGCAACCGGTATTTATCAGCAACAACTGGTCAGCGCCAAAAGCTATATGGTGGCAGCCGCCCATCCGCTGGCGGCAGAAGCCGGCCGTGCAGTGTTGGCCAAAGGCGGCAGTGCGGTAGATGCAGCTATTGCCACCCAGCTGATGCTGGGCCTGGTCGAGCCGCAAAGCTCCGGTATCGGTGGTGGCGCCTTTATGCTGCACTGGCAAGCCAAACAACAACAGCTTACCACCTTTGATGGCCGCGAAACGGCACCGGCAGCGGCGACGCCGTTGTTATTTACTGAGCAGGGCAAGCCAATGAATTGGCGTGAGGCCTATGTTGGCGGTAAATCGGTTGGCGTGCCCGGGGTGGTCGCTTTGTTAGCAGAGGCGCACCGGCAATATGGTAAGTTGCCCTGGGCTGAGTTGTTTGCTGACACCATCAAGGCTGCGGAACAGGGCTTCCCGGTATCATCGCGCACTGCTAATCAGCTGGCAAAGGGCTGGAACAAAGGCATAACGCAGTTTTATGACAGCAAGCAGTATTTTATGCCCAACGGCCAACCGCTGCTTGAGGGCAGTTTGCTGAAAAACCCCGCTTATGCCACCACGCTGAAGGCTATTGCCAGCCGGGGGCCGGATGCTTTTTATCGCGGTGAGCTGGCCAAAGCTATCAGTGAGCGGGTGCAAACAGCGCCGGTAAATCCTGGCTCGCTTAGTGTTGATGATTTAGCCAATTACAAGGTGCTGCAGCGCGATGCGGTGTGCATGGCGTATCGGGTGTACAAGGTATGCGGTATGGCGCCGCCCAGTTCCGGTGGTATAGCGGTGCTGCAAATATTAGGCATATTACAGCAGTATGATTTAGCTAAAGTAGCGCCGGACAGCGTGCAGGCTACCCATGTGCTGGCGCAAGCGGCAAAGCTGGCGTTTGCTGACCGGGAGCGTTACCTGGCCGATCCGGCTTTTGTCCAGGTGCCGGTAGAGGGCATGTTAGCGCCGGATTACCTGGCGCAGCGGGCGGCTTTAATTACGGCCAATAAAGCCGGTAAGCCGGCACAAGCCGGGATACCTCAAGGTGCGCCGGCGTTACTGTCAGCTAAATCGCCGGAGCTGCCCAATACCAGCCATTTCTCTATTGTTGACAGTGACGGCAATGCGGTAAGCATGACCACCAGCATTGAAAACGTATTTGGCTCCGGCCTGATGGTGGGTGGCTTTTTATTAAATAACCAGCTGACCGATTTTAGCTTAAGCCCTGAAGTTGACGGCCATTTGGTGGCAAACCGGGTGGAAGGCGGCAAACGGCCGCGCTCGTCAATGGCACCAATGATGGTGTTTGATGGCAATAATAAACTGAAACTGATAATAGGCTCGCCCGGCGGCAGCCGCATTATTAACTATGTGGCACAAAGCATCGTAGCGGTGCTGGACTGGCAGTTAGACGTGCAGCAGGCACTGAATTTACCGCGTATTACCCATCGTAACGATTATCTGGCATTGGAAAAAGGCACTGCGCTGGCGCAGCAACAGGCAGTGTTGGAAGATATGGGCTACAAAGTACAACTACAGGATTTAAACAGCGGCCTGCATGCCATCATGGTTACCGCGGACGGCTTACAAGGTGCCGCCGATCCGCGCCGTGAAGGCAGCGTAGCGGGCAAATAATCAGGGATTAATCAGGGAATAAGCATGAGTGATATTGTACTGCAGCGCCATAACAGCGTGCTGCAAATTAGTCTGAACCGGCCGGCGAAGAAAAATGCTTTAAGCCAGCAGATGTACCGCGAACTGACCGCCGCCCTGACGCAGGCGGCAACAGATAGCAGTATTAATGTGGTGTTGCTGCAGGGCAGTGCCGACTGTTTCAGTGCCGGTAATGATTTACAGGATTTTCTTGGCGCCGGTGAATTAAATGCGCAGCACCCGACGGTGCAGTTTTTGTATCAGCTGGCACAATTTCCCAAGCCGTTAGTGGCCGCCGTAGCCGGGTTGGCCATAGGTATCGGCACCACAGCCTTACTGCATTGTGATCTGGTGTACGCCGCCGATAACAGCCGGTTTCAGCTGCCGTTTACAAAACTGGGGTTATGTCCGGAAGCCGGCTCCAGCGTGTTATTGCCCAATGTGGCCGGTTATCAGCGCGCGGCGCAGTATTTATTGCTCGGTGAAGCCTTTGATGCCGGGCAGGCGCAGCAAATGGGGCTGGTGAATCAGGTAGTAAGCTCTGGTGAGGTTGTGGCCTTAGCGCTGGAAAAAGCCACTGCGCTGGCGGCCTTACCGGCAGATGCGGTACAAAGCAGCAAGGCGCTGCTCAAGCCGCAGCAGAGCCTGACCTTGCAAACTATTGCCAATGAGTTAGTTGAATTTCAGCGTTTGTTAAACGGGACTGAGTGTCAGCAGCGTATAGCGGCGTTCTTTCAGCGCTAACGGGCGCTGCTGGCAAACTTATCTACTTTAACGGCCTGCACGACCCAGCGGCCGTTATCTTTGATCATCTCAACCACGCGCAATTCGTCAACCTGTTTACCGTCGTGCGGGCCGGTAAGTAGCAGTGTAATATCGGCGCGATTATCATATTGCTCGCGTAAATTGCCGCCACTGCGGTTTACGCGAATATCCACCTGTTCAAATGACATATTCATTAAGGTGCGGCCAACCTGGCGCACAGTGCCATAAGATTCCATTAAATCGGCGTAGTCTTTGGTGCACAGTTGTTTGGCTTTATTCAGATCTTTCTCGTTGTACAGCGCATGAAAAAACTCGGTTGCTATGTACTCCGGTGTACCCCACTGGGCATTCACTTTGGGGCTATCGTCGCCGCAAGCAGCCAACAACAGGAACAGCGGTAGCAGAAAATAGAACTTCATCGGTACAATCCGGTTGGTAAATATGCTCCTCAGTGTGGAACCTTTTGCCCGTGCTGTAAAGTAAAAGGGCTGCAAAAGCAGCCCTTTATTATATCTAAGCGCTTGATTAAGGCTGTAATTCCTGTTCGGTAAACACTTCAGCAAATAACGGGCTGGTTAAATAACGCTCGGCGGCGCTGGCCAGAATGACCACGATATTTTTACCGGCGTTTTCCGGTTTTGCTGCCAAACGCTGCGCGGCCACCAGGGCTGCACCGGAGGAAATACCGGCCAGAATACCTTCTTCGCGCATTAAGCGATGCGCACCGGCAATGGCTTCGTCGCTGGTAACGCGCTCAACGTCATCCACCAGAGCTAAATCCAGGTTGCCCGGAATAAAGCCGGCACCAATACCCTGAATTTTATGCGGGCCGGGTTTTAACTCTTCACCGGCTTTGGCCTGAGTGATCACCGGCGATTCTGCCGGCTCTACGGCTACGCTTAACAGTGGCAGCTTTTTCTCGTGTTTCAGGTAGCGGCTTACACCGGTAATAGTACCGCCGGTGCCAACACCAGCAATGAAAATATCGACCTTACCGTCTAAGTCATTAAAAATTTCCGGTCCGGTGGTATCAAAGTGAATTTGCGGGTTAGCCGGGTTTTCAAACTGGCCTAAAATTAAATATTTATCCGGGTCAGATGCCTGAATTTCTTTGGCTTTTTCAATGGCGCCTTTCATGCCCTTAGGGCCTTCGGTCAGCACTAAATTGGCGCCTAACGCTTTTAGCAGCTTGCGTCGCTCTAAGCTCATGGTGGCCGGCATGGTTAAGGTGAGTTTGTAGCCGCGGCTGGCCGCCACAAACGCTAAGGCAATACCGGTGTTGCCGGAGGTAGGCTCGACAATTTCTTTATCAGCCGTTAAGGTACCTTTTTTCTCGGCATCCCAAATCAATGCAGCGCCCAGGCGGCATTTTACGCTGAAGCTGGGGTTGCGTGCTTCAATTTTGGCGTAGACATTAGCACCGCCTTCAATAGTCCGGTTTAATTTGACCAGCGGGGTGCGGCCGATAGACAATGAGTTGTCTGCATAGACGTTTGCCATAAAAAAACTCCGTTTACGATAAATTGGTTATAAGAATACGCCAGCGTGGCAAAAATTACAGTAGCTTTTGGCTATAAGATATTACGTTTCACCACAAGCCTGACGGGCTTTAAAATAACAGTAGAGGGTAGTAATGGCTTTTGTAAGCACCGACAACTATATAGTGTCTGACGAGCTGGCATTAGCGGTAAATGCCGCAGTAACGCTGGAAAAACCGCTGCTGATAAAAGGCGAGCCGGGTACCGGTAAAACGCGGCTGGCAGAGGAGCTGGCGGCAAGCCTCGGTACAGAGCTTATTCAGTGGCATGTTAAATCTACCACCAAGGCACAGCACGGCCTGTACGAGTACGATGCGGTGTCGCGCTTGCGTGACAGCCAGTTGGGCAGCGACAAGGTGCACGATATTAATAACTATATTCGCCCCGGCAAACTGTGGCAGGCCTTTACCGCCGCTAAACGCCCCGTGCTGCTGATTGATGAAATAGACAAAGCCGATATTGAATTCCCCAACGACTTACTGCACGAGTTGGACCGGATGGCGTTTTACGTGCACGAAACCGGCGAGCAAATAAGCGCGGTTGAGCGGCCGATAGTGATCATCACCTCAAATAACGAGAAAGAGCTGCCGGATGCGTTTTTGCGCCGCTGCTTTTTTCACTATATCCGCTTTCCGGATGCCGATACCTTGCGCGCTATTGTCGCTGTGCATTTCCCGCAGATCCAACAGCAGCTGTTAAGCACAGCGCTGGAGGTGTTTTTTGAACTGCGCGAGCTGCCCGGGTTAAAGAAAAAGCCATCCACGTCAGAGCTGCTCGACTGGTTAAAGTTATTGCTGGCCGAAGATATTCCGGCAGAAGTACTAACCGATAAACAGCAAAAAGGCGGTTTAATGCCGATGTTTGGCGCGCTGCTGAAAAACGAGCAGGATGTGGCTCTGGTAGAGAAACTGGCGTTTTTGGCAAAAAGGCAGGGACGCTAGAGGATGTTTGTGTCAGGAGTTTTATTCGCCGTGGTCGACTATGGCAATCATGCCAGCGAAGGATCAGAACCTTGTTTCGGTCGGCGCAGAGTGTCTGAGCGAGGGCGCCAGCCCGAACGAGTTGCTGCGACGAGCCGGGGCAAGTGTTGTGAGCCGCAGCGGGAACAATACTGCGGAACCTGCACATGCTAATCGACTTCTTTTTTACGCTGCGCAAATACGGCTTAAAAACCAGCATTACCGAACTGCTGGATTTACTTAATGCGTTAAAACAACAGGTGATCTTTGCCGACACCGAAGCCTTTTATCAACTGTCCAGGCTGTGTTTGGTAAAAGATGAAACCCAGTACGATAAATTCGACCGCGCCTTTGCTGATTACTTTGAGGGTGTCGCCGAAGTGGACATAGCCGCCGGCATATCGCCCGAGTGGTTAGTGCCGGACGTGCTGCGTAAACTCAGCGAGGAAGATAAAGCCAAACTGCAGGCTTTAGGTGGGCTGGACAAACTGCTGCAAACGTTGCGCGAGCGCTTGGCTGAACAGCAGAAAAAACACAGCGGCGGCAATAAATGGATTGGTACCGGTGGTACCTCACCCTTTGGCGCTTATGGTTATAACCCGGAAGGTGTGCGCATAGGCCAGCAGGGCAGTGGCGCGCGTCGCGCAGTAAAGGTTTGGGATAAGCGCGAGTTTAAAGATCTGGACACCGATAGCGAGCTTAATAACCGCAGCATTAAACTGGCACTGAAACAGCTGCGTAAATTTGCCCGCAGTGGCGCAGAGATCGAGCTGGATTTACACGGCACTATTCAGGCTACTTCGGAGCAAGCCGGTTGGCTGGATTTACGCTTTATGCGCGAGCGGCACAATGCCATTAAACTGCTGGTGTTTTTTGATGTCGGCGGTTCAATGGATGACCATATAGAGCAATGCCAGAAACTGTTTGCTGCGGTGAAAAGTGAATTTAAGCATTTGGAATTTTTCTACTTTCATAACTGTGTGTATGAAGGTGTATGGCGTGATAATAAGCGCCGCTATACCGAACAGGTAAAGGTAGACGATATTATTCATACCTATGCCAGCGACTACAAACTGATTTTTGTCGGCGATGCCACTATGGGGCCTTACGAGATAGACTACCCGGGCGGCAGTGTCGAGCATTACAACGAGCTGCCGGGCAAGGTATGGCTGCAACGGTTGTTAACGCAATATCCCAAAGCGGTGTGGCTCAATCCGCAGCCGCCGCAGTGGTGGGAGCACTATTATTCGATTGATATTATTGAGCAGTTGATGCAAAAGCGCATGTATGCCCTGACACTGGAAGGCTTGGGGCAGGCAATAAAAACATTGTTGTAATATCGGCGTGCTGCTGGACAGCACGCCGGCCCGGTCTTATATTGGCCGCGTTTCGCCAAACTGTATTGTTGTAAGGACAGGATTTGACCCGCCAAACCATCGACACCGACAAAACTACGGACATACAGCAGTTGTATGCTGCCCAACCTATTTTCGACCGTAAGCAAAAGCGCTATGCCATTGCCTTGCTTAACCGCAGTGGTGCCGGTGTCAGTACTTTGCTGCTTAGTGATGCCGGGCTCTGCGACGCTCAGTTGCAGCAGTTATGTGCTGATATCAGCGCGCAAAGTGCGGTATATAAGGCGCCGTTGTTTGTTGCGCTGGCCGCTGATTTTGTCTTATCAGGCCGTGCTCTGCCGCTGGCACCGGACACTGTTGTGCTGGAGCCGGTAATTCCGCCGCAGCCGGATGCAACTTATATTGGCGCACTAAAGACATTAAAAAAGCAGGGCTTTCGGCTGGCATTGCATGATATTGCACTGACAGAGGCCGCTGCGCAGCAGTTGTTGCCGTTGGCTGATATTGTCCGGCTGAATGTGCTAAACAGCAACCTGGCCGATACAGAGCGCTATAAAGCCCAATTTGGCCGCCCCGGCTTGTTGTGGTTGGCCGAGCCGGTAGAAACGGACGAGCAGTTCGCGATTTTTAAAGCGCTGGGCTGTGATTTATTTCAGGGCTATTTTTTAACCAAATCGCTGCTGGTGGCCGGCAAAAAAATGGAACCCAGTGCACTTAAAGTAGCAGAGATCATCAGTTGTTTGTTTGCTGCCGAGCCTGATATTGCTCAGTTGTCGGCACTGCTGAAAAACGAGCCAAACATTGTCATGGGCTTGCTGAAAATTGCCAACAGCCCGCTGTACCGCAGAACGCGTGCAGTGAGTTCTGTTAAAGAAACCGTTACCCGGCTTGGCCTGGAGCTAACCCGCAAATGGCTGCTGATGTGCGCAGTGCTCAGCGGCACTTCACCTGCGGCAGCAATAACGGTATTAACCCGGGCCTATACCGCACAGCATATCGCGCAGCAGTGGCAACTCAGTGCCGTGCAGTGCCAGCAGTACTTTTTGGCGGCGTTGATCTCCGGCACAGATCTGCTGTTTGATATCCCGTCAGAGCTGTTTTTACGCCATGTTAATCTGCATAAAGATATAAAAGCTGCGATTAAAGGTAACCGCGGCCGCATGGCAGGGGCGCTGGCAATAGTGCGCAGTATAGAGCGGGGCTATGCGCTGAAGCTGGCAGCCAGTGACGCTGAGCTGCCCTATATAGCGCTGTATAACCAGCAGTTATCTGACGTGCAGCAGCGCTTGCTGACACTGGAGTAGTTGCTGGCACAGAATATGAAAAAGGCAGCTGAAGCCGCCTTTTTCATTTCGCTACAAGGTTATTACAGCCGTTATTCTGCAACTGAGGCCCAAAGGTCATATTCATCGGCTTCTTCTACCACGGCCTCGATAATATCGCCCGGTTTTACGCTGGTTAAGCCGTTCAGGTAAACGGCACCGTCAATTTCCGGCGCGTCGGCATAGCTTCGGCCAATAGCACCTTCGTCGTCAACTTCGTCGATCAGCACCTTAATGGTTGTACCAATTTTTGCCTGTAGCCGTGCGCTGCTTATCGCTTGCTGGGTTTGCATAAAGCGGTGGTAACGCTCCTCCATTACTTCTTCTGCTACCGGGTCTGGCAAGTCGTTCGCTTTGGCGCCTTCTACCGGGCTGTATTTAAAACAGCCGACACGGTCCAGCTGGGCTTCTTGTAACCAGTCAAGCAGCATTTGGAAGTCTTCCTCGGTTTCACCCGGGAAGCCAACAATAAAGGTAGAGCGGATGGTTAACTCAGGGCAAATCTCACGCCATTTTTTAATCCGCTCTAATACGCGGTCGGCCTGGCCAGGGCGTTTCATCAGCTTTAAAATCCTCGGGCTGGCGTGTTGAAACGGGATATCTAAGTACGGTAGTACTTTGCCCTGCGCCATCAGCGGAATAATGTCATCCACATGCGGGTAAGGGTATACATAGTGCAAGCGCACCCAAATACCCATCTCGCCTAAGGCTTCACACAGTGATTGCATTGAGGTTTTTACCGGTGAACCGTTCCAAAAACCGGTGCGGTGTTTTACGTCAACGCCATAGGCGCTGGTGTCTTGCGAAATAATCAGCAGCTCTTTAACGCCGGCATTTTTCAGGCGCTGGGCTTCATCCAGCACTTCACCTACCGGCCGGCTGACTAAGTCGCCGCGCATCGACGGAATAATGCAGAAGGTACAACGATGGTTACAGCCTTCAGAAATTTTTAAATAAGCATAATGCTTCGGCGTTAGCTTAACGCCATGGTCCGGTACCAGCATGGTAAATGGATCGTACTTTGGCTTAGGTACAAATTCATGCACCTGCTTTAATACGTTTTCATAGCTGTGTGGGCCGGTAATGCCCAAGACATTCGGGTGTACCTGGCGGATTTCATCTTCGCGCGCGCCCAAACAGCCGGTCACAATCACTTTGCCGTTTTCGGCCAGGGCTTCGCCAATGGTATCTAATGACTCTTGCACCGCAGAGTCGATAAAACCACAGGTGTTAACAATAACCAGCTGCGCATCGTCATAGCTTGGCACTATGTTATAACCCTCGCTTTTCAGCTGGGTAAGAATGCGCTCTGAGTCGACGAGGTTTTTCGGGCAGCCCAATGACACAAAACCTATGGTGTTACCTTTACCGGCACCGGCTTTAGCCTGCTCTGCTAAGGCTTTGGCAGGAGTGTCCAGAGTGGTGGTTTGTGTCGGGTCAAAGGTTTGTACTGTCATAGTGTCTCTTAAAGTTGGCCGTGCCGGAAAAAAGTCGGCGGATTATACCTGAAAGCTGCGCAAGAAACAGGTGTTGCTGTACAAATAGTGAGCGCCTTGCGGTTATTTCCGGGCAGGCGCACAGATCTGGTCAATACTGTTAGCTGTATAGCTACACAAAGTGCTACACCGTAACCTTGCAGGAGAGAATATGATTAACGCTTACGCCGCACCGGAAGCTAATGCCAAGCTGGTGCCTTGGCAATATGAGCCCGGGGCACTTGGCCGCGATGACGTGGAAATAGACGTCGATTACTGCGGCATTTGCCACTCAGATGTGTCAATGTTAAATAATGAATGGGGTATGTCGGCTTACCCACTGGTAGCCGGCCACGAAGTGGTAGGCCGTATCAGTGCGGTGGGCTCTGCTGTCAGCCATCTTAAAGCCGGTCAGGTGGTGGGTTTGGGCTGGCATTCAGATTACTGCAAAGTGTGCAGTAGCTGCGGCAGCGGCGACCATAACCTGTGCAATAAGGCGCAAGGTACCATAGTGGGCCGCCATGGTGGCTTCGCCGACAAAGTAAGGGCTAATGCGGCCAGCGTTGTGCCATTGCCGGATGGCATGGATGCGAAAACAGCCGGGCCGCTGTTCTGCGGCGGTATTACTGTATTTAACCCGCTGGTGCAGTTTGATATAAAACCAACCGATAAAGTGGCAGTAATCGGTATTGGTGGCCTTGGCCATATTGCGCTGCAGTTTCTACGCGCCTGGGGCTGTGAAGTGACCGCTTTTACTTCAAGCGACAGTAAAGCCGCAGAAGCACAAGAGCTGGGTGCGCATCAGTGCATTAATTCACGCAGCAGTACCGAAATTGAGCAGGCGGCAGGGCGCTTTGACTTTATTATTTCTACTGTCAATGTGGCGCTGGATTGGAATTTGTACCTGTCGACATTAAAGCCCAAAGGCCGGTTGCACTTTGTTGGCGCCACGCTGGAGCCGCTAAATATCGGCGTATTTGGCCTGATTATGGCGCAGCGCTCTGTGTCTGGCTCACCGGTTGGCAGCCCGGCTACCATTGCCAAAATGCTGGAGTTTGCCGTGCAACACAATATTAAACCGGTAGTGGAAATGTTTAAGTTTGCGCAAATAAACGAGGCACTGGCGCATTTAAAAAGTGGTAAAGCACGTTACCGTATCGTGTTAGAACGCTAACACGGTTGACACCTGAAACAACAACGCCGGGTTATTTGCCCGGCGCTTTTATGTTAGGCGTTAAGATTTATAAGGCATGGCACCAAGATAATCTTTTTTACCGACCTCAACACCATTGTGGCGCAAAATGGCGTAAGCGGTAGTGATATGGAAGTAGATATTCGGCAGTACATGCTGCATTAAAAACTCTTCACCGGTTACATATTTACCTTCCCAGCGCGGTTGGCTGATTTTCTGCGTGGCGGCGTTGGCAAAATCAGCTTCGCTGAACGTTGCCAGATAAGCCTGAGTGTCGCTGATACGTTGTTTTAACTCTGCCAGGGTGGTTTCGTCATCGGCATGTTTTGGCGCGCTATCTACCGTGTTGCTTAGCCTTGCTGCACCGAGCTTGGCGGTATCACAGGCAATCTGCACCTGGCGGGTCAGATTAAACTGGTCCGGTGCCAGCCTGGAGTTTAACAGTACCGCCATCTCTACTTTTTTGCTGTCGGCAAAGGCGGCACCTTTATCCAGGATATGCTGTAAGTTTTGTAGCATTTTGCTCATTTGTACGATGCTGAGTTGATAAAACATGGTGTGGCCCTCTGGCTCGGTTGATAAAACGTCTGGTTGCTGAGTTTGGGGTGATTGCCGTGGCTGACAATGGGGGCAGCGGATTATATTTTCGCGATGTTGCTTTTATCGCAGCTTGCTAATATAACTGATATTAACCTTAGTGCGTTTACAGCCGTTGTCGCAGGGATGCAAAATATGTTGATGGAACAAGTACGCTGATGGAACAAGAAGAACTCACCGCTTATGATAAGTTAAATGTACTGATCATTGATGATCAGGTACTGGTACAAAACGTCATTAAATCGGCGTTACTTGAATTGGGCATTGTGAATATTAAATATGCCGAGAACTCTTATTATGCCCTGCGTTTATGTGAACAAACCCTGTTTCATGTGGTGATCTGCGCCTTTAATGTCAAAAGTGATAAAGACGGCTTTCATTTACTCGAAGAGCTGAAGTTTAAGCGGTATGTCACTAAATGCACGGTACTGATTTTCCTCAGTGCGGAAACCAGTGAAGATTTGGTCAACAGCATAGTTGAGCTGCAGCCGGATGATTTCTGGGTTAAACCGTTAAACAGTAAGCATGTGCAAACGCGACTGCCTTTGACATTGGAAGTAAAGCGCACCTTGTTTAACGTATATCAGGCGATTGACCGCCAGGATTATAGCAAGGCGGTGTATTTTGCCGAACGGCATTTGCTTAATCCGGCGCTGAGTAAATACCATCTGCAGATGAAACGGTTAAAAGGCGAATGCCTGCTGAATTTACGCGAGTTTGCCGACGCTGCTGTGTATTACGATACCTTACTGCAAAATCATAAGCTGTCATGGGCTTATCTGGGTTATATCAAAGCCTTGTTGCAACAAGATAAGCTGGCAGAAATTCAGACGCTGTTGCAGCAACTTACCGACAAAACCGACACGCGGTTTGCCACTTACGATATGCTGGCGCATTACTACATAGGTAAGCAAGACTATGAACAGGCCTATGAAGAAATTAAAAAGGCCACGCGACTGGCACCGCGTAACATTGAGCGTAACAAACGCCTGCTGGATTTAGCGCGGTTAAATCATGACCATATCGGCCAGTATCAGGCCACTATTGCTATGGCCAAACATGCGAAAAACTCGATTCATGACTCGCCCTTGCTGCGGCTTAATGTGGTCCGTGCCGGCATTGATTATGCTACTACGCTGGAAAAAGCCGATGCGGTAAAAGTGCTGAGCCAGTCTGATTTGCTGCTAACCGAGTTGGAAAAACAGCTGCCGTTAGCCGCGCAATTAAAAGATCAACTGTTGGTGGTGCGGGCCAGGTTACATACGGCCAGGGAAGAGCGCAGCAAAGCAGAGGGTATTGTTGATAATCAGGTTAGCTTGCGGCCGGGCACCTCGGTAGAAGATAACCTGGATAAAGTGAAAGCCCTGCACGAGCTGGGCCGGCGTGAAGATGCGGTATCGCTGCTGGATGCGATTAAACGGCAAATCAGCGGCACCGGCCTGACCAATCAGGTAGTGGGAAAATACATTGAACAGGAAGCCGCTGAGCGCAGTGCAGTGCACTTTACGCCGCAGCAGTTAAATCGGATGGCGGTGGAGTTTTTTAAACGCAATAAATTTCATGCGGCGCTGAATTCGTTAGAGCAGGCGTTCTCATTAACGCCGAATAATATGAGTGTGGCATTAAATATTTTAAAAGTGCTGGTGGCATTGCGTGGCCAGGAGGCGCTGGATGAAGGCCATATTGCGCTGGCAAAAAGCCTGCAGCAACAACTGCAACACGCTGACCTGGATGCTGAACAGCAGGAAAAATTCGCTGAGTATCAACAACAGTTACAGGCAACATTAGGCTGAAGTAAGCGGTTTTAACAGCCGTTGTTATAAGGCACTGAATAACAAATTGATGGCGTCGGCTTGTTGGTCTGAGAAATGTTCGCGCTGGCCGTACATATTAATAATGGCCAACAGATCGCTATGCTCAGCTTGATCCAGGCTGTGTTTTAGCCCCATATGCCAGTTTGGGAACTGACGCTGTGTGGTATTGCGGCTGAAAATCAGTCGCACATTTGTATGGCGGCTATCCTGGCGGATGCGCTGATAGGTTTGCTCTACCTGCTGTGGTTCACCTTCCAGTAATTGCATAAAATGCTTGTCGGTGGTCAGCAATACCCCGGTGACGTTATTTAACGCATTATTACGCTTTGCCTGCTGATGAATACCGGCCACTGCGGCAGGGGTTATCCCGCTTTGGCAGTCGCTGATGTAAGCCAGTTGCATCAATGCGCTTTGCGTCATATCAAATCCTGTTAGCGGTATTTTCGTTGTGCTTTGCGTTTGCGTTCGGCTTCACGCTCGGCTTTTTCTTTTGCTTTAGCGCCTTCTTCAGCTTTAGCGTCAATTTGCTCCTGGCTCACCATTTCCGGCGTTTCCAGTGTAATGGGGCCGAGGTTACCGGCGCGCAGTTCGGTGATTAAAATGCTGCCGGCTTTTTCCAGATCGACTATACCACCTTTGCGCATAGCGCCGCGCTTGATGCCGATAGCATCCATTAATGCCAGATCGTTCTGTGGTTGTTCAGTTAAGCCAAAGCGTTGCATTACCGCCTGCGGATAGCGTTGCAGCAGGTAATCTGCGGCGAACATAGCGATGTCCGCGTAGTCGAACACGGTATCTTTAATGGCACCGGTTACGGCCAGGCGATAACCACAGGTAGGCGGGCTGAGTTTAGGCCAGAGAAAACCCGGCGTGTCGGTCAGGATCACATTGTTATCCAGCTTAATGCGTTGCTGCATCTTGGTAACACCGGCTTCATTACCGGTTTTGGCAATAGTTCTGCCGGCCAGGGTATTAATTAAGGTGGATTTACCGACATTGGGGATGCCCATGATCATGGCGCGGGCACCACGAATATCCAGATTACGCTGTGGCAGCATGTCGTTACACAGTTGCAGCAGGGCGCGGATTTGCTCCGGGTTTTGTTGGCTGATAGGAATGGCCTTCACGCCGGACTGGGCATCAAAATGCTCAATCCAGCGCCGGGTTAATTCCGGGTCGGCTAAATCGGCTTTATTTAATACTTTAATACAGGGCGTATTGCCGCGTAGTTGCGGCACCAGCGGGTTTTCGCTGGAAAACGGAATACGGG
This sequence comes from Rheinheimera sp., assembly GCF_030690345.1. Lineage (GTDB taxonomy): Bacteria > Pseudomonadota > Gammaproteobacteria > Enterobacterales > Alteromonadaceae > Alishewanella. Next base: position 524,056 of record NZ_JAUYGV010000001.1, on the reverse strand, counting down.
CATCCAGCATTTCGATAATAATATCAACCTGCGGCATGACTTCGGCAATTTCTTTACGGGCTTTGTGCATATGGCCCGGAAACCAGTTAATCGACATCCGTTGCTAAACCTTAACGAGAATAAAATGAACACAACAAGGTACCGGCTATATTAAGCTTAGTGACGCTGTGCAGAGTATGTGGGCGCTATAATAACGCAAAAATGGCAAAAGAGTGGGTTATTGCAGGATAAACTGATAAAAACTCAACAATGATAATGGCGCCAGAATGGCTGAGTAGCAGGCTACGCCCGGCAAATTAATGATGCCCAGGCTGCGAAACAGCAACAGCAACTGATATAAACCAAGCAAAGGTGGCAGAAAAGTAAGCCAAACCGTACCGACCAGGGTGGGAAATAACCAGCCCAACACCGGGCTGCAACTGGTTGCCAGTATTAACAACGCCAACAACAGCAAATACTGTTTCGGAGTAAACTCCGGCATTGGATTCAGCTCATTCATAATATTCAGTGATGCTCTGATACGGTACGGGTAATATAAGAAAATAACATGTTGTTTACCCGTACAGTTTTGTATAAAGATGTAAAGACGGCAGAAGCTTAGGCACTTAATGCAGCTTTAGCAATAGTTTTATTAGAAAATTATCATTCCGTTAGCAAGTTAGCCTCAATATCTTCTGCCTGCGGTGGCTCAAACCGACGAATTTGCAACACTATGCCAAGGTAAGGGTGATCCAGATAATGAATTTCGCCACTGATCACCCGCCGGCTTTGCCGCACATACACCGTTTGCAGCTTATCTTGCTGCGCCAGCCGCAGATTAAATTCGGTATTAACGAACAGGTAATGATCTAAATGCAGTTTGAACAAGCCATCCAATTGCCATACCTGGTCCGGCAGGCTGGCTAACGCCAAACTGTTGTTTGTGACGATATCCAATGGTGCTACAGGTTGTTCAGGTAACTGGTTGTTGGCCGTTAATTGTTGCAACAATTGCTCAATATTGGTCAGTAGCTCATTTGCTGTGGCCGGGTTGTCGCTGCCGGCTGGCTCTGCTGCAGTAATTCCGGCGTTTAACACATCGGCAGGGTGGCGTGGCTGGCCCCAATAATCAAACTGAGCGCTTAAGTTTTGCCCGGCAAACCAGCGGCTGGCAATAGCCCTGCGTTCTGTAACCGGCGCCTGGCGCCAACTGGTGTGCAACAGCAGTTTGTTGCCGGGCTGGCGTTGAATTTTAGCAGCGATATCGCCCAGCTGCAGTGCTTCAGCTTCGGCCAGGTAGGGCACACTCTGGTGCACGGCGTCGCCGCTAATCACTACAGCGGTTTGCTGCGGATAAGGCACGGTGCTGATGGTTAAGCGCGGCTCGAACAAGTTACGCTGTTGCCAGGCATCAGGCTGGGGTTCAAAAATACACAGCAGGTTGGCGGCTAATTGTGGCACGGCATATTCGATACTGAACTGCTGCGGTACAGGGCACAGCGGTAATTCAGCCAGCAGGTTTTTCAGTGGTGGCTGGTAGCGCGAAGTTAATAAATCAATGGCGCGGCCGGGTTTAACCGGGGTAACCACCGTATCAAATTGCTCCTGCAAGGCGGTAGCCGGGGTTTGACTGAAGACAATCATTTCCACTTCAAACCAGCGTTGTTCCTGCTCTTGTGCACTTATAGCGCAACTTAACATAGCTGCTGCCAGGCAACAGAATTTAATGGTGTTACTCATCTTTCTACCTTATGTCGGGCAAAGTCAGACAACATGTTGGCTATCAGGCTCAGGCGTTCTGCCGTGTCGTTCGAGGCAATAGCAAAACGCAACTTTTGCCCACCTTCGAGTTTAAATACCCGCGATTGTTTTTGAATAAGCTCAATAATATACCCCGGTGACACAGCGGTTTTTTCGCCGAATTCCACCACGCCGCCTTTATTGTTGGCTTCAATACGGCGAATTCCCAGCGCCTGGGCCTGTAGTTTAAACTCAGACAGCGCCACCAGATTTTTAGCCGCATCGGGTAATAAACCAAAACGATCGATTAATTCTACCTGTACTTCATCCAGCTCGTCGCTGCTTTGCGCCGAGGCCAGCTTTTTATAACAGGATAAGCGTAAATTTACATCCGGAATATAGCTGTCGGGTAGTAGGGCCGGTATGCGCAGTTCCATTTCGGTTTGCTGGCTTAGCATCGCATCCAGGCTGGGTTCGCGGCCGTTTTTCAATGCCTGGACTGCCTGTTCCAGCATATCCATATATAAACTGAAACCGACTGACTCTATCTGGCCGCTTTGTTCATCACCTAATAATTCGCCGGCACCACGGATCTCTAAATCGTGCGTCGCCAGCGCGAACCCCGCGCCTAAGTCTTCCAGGCTGGCAATAGCCTCTAAACGCTTTTGCGCATCTTTAGTTAAGCGTTTCGGTGGTGGTGTTAACAGATAGGCATAAGCCTGGTGATGCGAGCGGCCAACGCGGCCACGAAGTTGGTGTAACTGCGCCAGGCCAAAGTTGTCGGCGCGGTTAATCACTATAGTATTGGCGGTGGGCACGTCGATACCGGTCTCAATAATGGTAGAGCACAGCAGTACGTTAAAGCGCTGGTGGTAAAAGTCCGACATAATTTGCTCAAGCTCGCGCTCGCGCATCTGGCCGTGCGCTATGCCTATCATAGCTTCGGGCAGTAATTCGGCTAAATCGGCGGCGGCTTTTTCAATAGAGGCGACATCGTTGTGCAGAAAGTACACCTGGCCACCGCGCAGTATTTCGCGCATTACCGCTTCCCGGATCAGGCCGTGTTCGTATTGCCGAACAAAGGTTTTTACTGCCAGCCGCCGTGCCGGTGGCGTGGCGATAATGGATAAGTCGCGCATACCGGACATCGACATATTCAGCGTGCGCGGAATGGGCGTGGCGGTAAGAGTTAAAATATCGATGTTGGCACGCAGCGCTTTAACTTTCTCTTTTTGCCGTACACCAAAGCGGTGCTCTTCATCGACAATCAGCAGGCCTAAATCCTGCAGCTTGATATCATCCTGCAGCAGTTTGTGTGTACCGATAAGGATGTCGACTTTACCGTTTTGTACATCCACCAAAATAGCTTTTTGCTGTTTCGGGCTGACAAAGCGCGACAGCACTTCTACCCGCACCGGCCAGTTGGCGAAGCGGTCTTTAAAATTGTCAAAATGCTGTTGTGCCAGCAGCGTGGTCGGCACCAGAATAGCCACTTGTTTGCCGTCGTTTACCGCAACAAAGGCCGCGCGCATCGCCACTTCAGTTTTACCAAAGCCGACATCGCCGCATACCAGCCGGTCCATTGGTTGCGGGCTTTGCATATCACGCAATACCGCGTCGATAGCGTCTTGCTGGTCGGCCGTTTCTTCAAATGGAAAGCTGTCGGCAAAGGCCAGATATTGTTGCTCATCCAACGCAAAAGCATAACCCTGGTGGGCGGCGCGTCGGGCATACACATCCAGCAGCTCGGCGGCGACATCGCGCACTTTTTCTGCCGCTTTACGTCTGGATTTTTCCCAAGTGTCGTTACCCAGCTTATGCAGTGGGGCATGCTCGGTATCGCTGCCACTGTAGCGGCTTAGCAAATGTAGCGAGGTAACCGGCACATATAACTTACTGCTGCCGGCATATTCAATGGTAACAAACTCAGCAACGATGCCGGCGGCATCCAATAGCTGCAAGCCCTGATAGCGGCCGATACCATGCTGTAAATGCACTACCGGCTGGCCCGGGCTTAACTCCGCCAGATTGCGGATCACGGTGTCTGACGACACCTGCTGGCTGCGCTTACGCCGCCGGCGCTGGCTTATTTTCTGGCCGAATAATTCGTTTTCGCTGATCAGCGCCAGTTTAGCCGGTTGCTGAATAAAGGCGCCTTGCTCCAGCGCGCCCACCACTATGCCAAGGTCGTCTTTGCTGTGGCTAAAGGCGTCTAAGTCATCAAATTGCGAAATATGGATGCCGGCTTTATGCAGCAGCTGCAGCAGGCTTTCACGCCGGCCTTCACTTTCAACAAAAAACAGCGCACGGCCCTGTTGTTGCTTTAATTGTAAAATAAACTGCTGCAACGCTTGCAGCGGGTTCTTCAGCTGGTGGTTAACGCTCAAATCCGGCAACGTGGCTAAATTGGCATTGGCCTGGCCGGCTTTTGCGCTCAGCTGTGCCTGGCTTAAGCGGATACGACCATACTGCTTCAGCCGGGCAAACAGCTGGTCTACCGGCAAATACAGTTCGGCCGGGCCAAGGATTGGCCGCAGCAGGTCGATGGCTCTGTCGTCAAAGCGACGCTTCAGCTCTAGCCAGAACTTATCTGCACTGTGTTCAATATCACCTAACAGCAGACAGCGGCTGTCGGCGGGTAAGTAATCAAATAAGGTGGCGGTTTTTTCGGTAAACAGCGGCAGATAGTATTCGATACCGGCCGGCAATATGCCCTGGCTTACCTGCTGGTACAGTGATTCTTTTTCATTGCGGGCGGCAAAGCGCTCGCGATAAGCCATGCGAAAGCGCTCAATGGCGGCTTTGTCGGTCGGGAATTCGTGCGCCGGTAGCAGCTCTATATAGTTAACCTGCGCCAGGCTGCGTTGGTTGTCCGGGTCAAAGGTGCGGATACCGTCAACGTCGTTATCAAAAAAGTCGATACGGTATGGCGTAGTCGCCCCCATAGGGTACAGATCCAGTATAGAGCCGCGGGCAGAGAACTCGCCGTGCTCCATTACCTGGTCGACACTGCGGTAGCCGACCGCGGTTAACTGACGTTTCAGTGCAGCTAAATCAACCTGTTGGCCTTTTTTAATCAGAAAGCTGTTTTGCTCGAGATAATCGCGATGACATATGCGCAGTAACAGCGTGCTGACCGGTACTATCACCAAACCACGTTTTAGCCGTGGCAGTTGATACAGGGTTTTTAAACGCTGGGAAATAATATCCTGATGCGGAGAGAAAACGTCGTACGGCAGGGTTTCCCAATCGGGCAGCGAGAGCAACGGGCAATCTTCGCTTTGATAAAACACGCTTAATTCCTGCTCCAACCGCAACGCTGTGGGCGTGTCCGGCACCAGCAGCAAATAAAGCGCGGCTTGTTGCTTTAACAGCTGCGCAATAGCCAGCGGCAGGGCCGCGCCCTGTAAATTGCCCCAATGTAACTGGTCGGCAGGTTGTTTCAGCTGTGGTAAAGAGGAGATCAGATCCATGTAAAACGACAAACCCTTAATAACGCTTGAATACCGTAGTTGCCGGTTCAGCCCGGCGTAGTGTGTTGCCGCAGTTCGGCTTTTTGCTCAGCTTTTTGTTTTAACAGTCTGGATTGCTGATGCAAACTGGCACGCACTATCAGCTCACGATCTTCGTCTCTGATGCAGGCAAATACAACCCTTATCTGCCATTTTTCTGCCTGTGGCTCACAGCTTAACACCTGGCCATAGCAAAATACTGCGCCATCGTTGTTATCCAAAAACAGTTTTAATTCAACTATCTGTAGCGGTTTCAGCGGGCTGTCGGCTAAATAACAACAGCCGCTGCCACCATAGCTTTGTGTAACGAAGCGTTGTGCGGCGTCATCTTGCTGGCGTAATACGTAATGCAGCAGCATATCGATTTTACGCGCTTGTTGTTGCAGGTAATTGGCCAGTTCTTCTGCCAGGTCTCCCAGCCGGTGTAAAGATCGCAGGGCTGAAGGGTTCAGGCCGCCGGCATCGGAAGCCAGTAAAAATGCCGGTGGAATAGCTGCTGCCAGCGCGGCTTTGTCCGGCAACGCCCCGCTAATTGCTTTGGCATTGATGCTGATACAGTGTTCAACGCTGAAATAGTCCTGATAGGCATCAGCTAACTGCTGTACTGTTAACTCATTCATGGCGCTACCTTTGCAAGCTGCTTGTCACGACAAACAATAATCTCTATCATCGTCGCCACTTTACCATCTAACGCAGGTCTTGTCCTGAAGAATAGGATGCAGTTACCAGTCAGCTTATTTATCGGCTTACGCTACAGCCAAAGCCGCAAGGGTAATGCCTTTATCTCCTTTATCACGCTGTTTTCTGTGGCCGGTATTTTCCTGGGCGTAATGGCGTTGACCATTGTCAGCTCGGTGATGAATGGCTTTGAAGGTGAGTTGAAGAAACGCATCTTGGGTGTGATCCCGCACTTAGTGGTGACCACTGACGCAGATCACCCGGACGATTGGCAACATCAGGTATTACAGCGACCGGGTGTGGCGCAAATCAGCCCGTTTTTGCAAGCTGAAGCTCTGGTGCAATCACCCCGGCAACTCACCGGCGTGTTGCTGCAGGGCGTCACTAACGATGCATTGCCGGCTTTTATGCAGCAAGCGTTAATTGTCGGCAGCTGGCAACAATTTGCACAGCAGCGCTATGCTGTCGTGCTGGGTAGAGCGCTGGCGGAGCAGTTGGAGGTGTCAGTGGGGGATAAACTGCGCTTTATGCTGCCTCAGGCCGGCAGTTATACGCCTATGGGTTGGGTGCCGCGCCAGCGCTTATTTACCGTTAGTGGTATTTTAGATACCGGCTCTGATGTGGATAAACTGATAGCGGTAACGGCGCTGGATGATTTAAGCCGTTTGCTCAGCAGCACAGTACAGCAACAGCAGTGGCGCATCACGCTGGATGAGCCTTTTGCTGCACCGCAATTTGCGCAGCAGTTAGCGGCCGACAGCAGCCTGCAGGTTCAGGACTGGCGCCAAAGCCATGGTAAATTGTTTGCCGCGGTGGCAATGGAAAAAGCCATGATGTGGCTGATGTTGCTACTGATAGTGGCCGTGGCTGCTTTTAATATTGTCTCGGCGCTGGTGATGATGGTTACCGATAAACAAGCTGAAATCGCCATTTTAAAAACTCTTGGTATGACAGATCAGCAACTGTTTAATGTGTTTGCGGTGCAGGGGCTGAGTAACGGTGTGGCCGGAGCTGTAGCTGGCGCTCTGGCAGGTGTGTTGTTGTGTTGGCAGTTAAACCCGCTGTTGGCAGCACTGGGCTTACAATTGGCGCCCGGTATCATCTTGCCGATAGATATTCAGTTTGATCAACTCTTGTTTATTTTGCTCAGTGCTGTTGCACTGACTGTGTTGGCGGTGTGGTATCCGGCCAAACGGGCTGTGGGCATTAATCCGGCGGACATTTTGCGTGATGAGTAATGTATTAACGGCAGAGAAAATCTGCAAAAGCTATCGTGACGGCCAGCAGGTTACCGATGTATTGCATGGTGTAGATCTGTGCATTAACCGCGGCGATATGCTGGCTATAGTCGGTAGCTCCGGCTCGGGTAAAAGCACTTTACTGCATATTCTCGGTACTCTGGATCAAGCTGACAGCGGCGCGCTGAGTATTTTGGGTAAAGATATTAAGCAGCTGAGCGCCCAACAAAAAGCGGCGCTGCGCAATGAACAGCTGGGGTTTATCTATCAGTTTCACCATTTGCTGATGGATTTTACCGCACTGGAAAATGTGGCCATGCCGCTGTTAATCCGCGGTTTGTCGCAAGCTGCAGCGCAGCAGCGTGCTGCTGTAATGCTGGATAAAGTCGGCTTATCGCATCGCGCCGGCCATCGTCCGGCAGAACTCAGCGGCGGTGAGCGCCAGCGTGTTGCCATTGCCAGGGCTCTGGTGGGCGAGCCGGCGTTAGTGCTGGCTGATGAGCCAACCGGTAATTTGGATCAGCACACGGCGGAGTCAGTGTATCAGTTGCTGCGAAGCCTGAACCGTGAGCTGGGCACCAGTTTTATTGTGGTGACCCATGATATGGAGCTGGCGTCAAAGCTGGACAGCTACGTGCTGATGCGTGCCGGCCACCTGGAGATGGCGCATGGCTAGTTTAGCCTGGCAGCTGGCACGGCGTTACCGTTCAACCCGACACAGCAGCGGTTTTATCCGCTTTATTTCTGCCAGTTCTACCTCCGGCATTGCGCTGGGCGTGGCGATATTAATTTTGGCTTTGTCGGTAATGAATGGCTTTGAACAAGCTTTAAAACAGCGGTTGTTGTCGGTGATCCCGCATGTAGAGCTGGAAGCGGTGCAGCAAAGCATTCATGACTGGCAACGTAAACAACAGCAGTTTGCCACGGTGCAAGGTGTTGCCGGCGTTGCACCCTATATAAAAAGTAATGGTATGTTGCGCGTTGGCAGCAATGTTAAAGCTGCTGAGGTTCGGGGTATTGATATTGCATCTGAGCGGCAGATCAGTGATTTCGCCAGCTATATCAGTAGCGGCCAACTGGATAGTTTAAATGACGGTGAAGTGGTGCTGGGGCAGGGTATTGCCGATGCATTGCAGGTGGCTGTCGGTGAGCAGGTGCAATTGTTATTGCCGAAACTGACCGACGATGGCCGGCTTGCCAGCCACAGCACTGCAGCATTAACGATAACGGCAATAGTTGCTGTTGGCGGCCAGCTGGATTACAGCCACATTTGGCTGAATATGGCGAATTTGGCACAATTGCTGGCGTTTGAGCCCGATGCTGTGCAGGGCTTTGCCTTTCGGATTAACGATATTTTTCAGGCACCGTACATGGCCAGGCAGTTGGGCCGGATGTCGGAAGATTATGTCTATATGCTGGACTGGTTTCGCAGCCAGGGCCATGTATATCAGGATATTCAGATGGTAAGAACCATTTTATATCTGGTGCTGGCACTGGTGATTGCGGTGGCCTGTTTCAATATTGTTGCCACCCTGGTGATGGCAGTGCGGGAAAAAGAAGGTGATATTGCCATTTTGCTCACTATGGGCGTGTCGCCGGCCACCGTAGTGCTGACCTTTATGTGGCTGGGCTGGCTTAATGGCTTAATAGGTGCGCTGATTGGCACTGTCGCCGGGGTGCTGCTGGCCAGTTACATTGAACCGCTGTTTGCCTTTGTTACCTCGGTATTGGGCCATTCACTGTTAGACCCGAGTATCTATTTTATTAACTTTATTCCGTCTTTGCTGCAATGGCAGGACGTGGCTTTAACTTTAGGCGTAGCACTGGTGATGAGCTTACTGGCTACCTTGTACCCGGCATGGCGGGCTGCGAAAGTACAACCGGCCATGGTATTAGGCCAGCATTAATGCGGTTTGTGACGGCGTTTTAATTTGCGTAACAACTGCTCTTTTTTCACCGATAAACGCCATAGCCAGTCAATAATAAAATAACCTGCGACGGCAGAGCAAATTCCCATCAACAAACAACCGGTTAAAAACGGTTTACCTATGCTGTTAAGGCTGTGTTGTAACCAGGCCCAGCTAGCTTCAAAGGCAAAAGGCTCCAGCGGCGTTCTTAGCACCACTGCGCCGACTAAATAACTGATATAAAACAAAATTGGCATGGTTAACGGGTTAGTCACCCAGACCAGGGCTACTGATAACGGCAGATTTACCCGCAATGGAATGGCCACCGCAGCAGAGGCGACCATTTGAAACGGCATCGGCATCCACGCGAAAAACAAGCCAACCGCAAAGGCGCCGCGGGCAGAGCGACGGTTCAGGTGCCACAAATTACCATCGTGTAACAGCGAACCAAACAGCTTTAACAGCCGTTGTTGCTTGATTTTTTCCGGCGATGGTAAATATTTCTTAATAAAGTTCTTTGGCATTACAACCTATTCACAAAAAACAAACATGAAATCTTTTTGTATCGGTGTGCTTGCAGGCAGCCTATTGTCATTATTTTTGCCGATAGTGCCAGCTTTTTTCACAGTATTTTTATTACTGATGCTAACTATGTGGCTGCTTAAATCCGGCCGCTGCTTTTTCGCCGGCGCAGCCACATTTTTTATCTGCTGGATTTGGCACTACGATGCCTACCAGCAAGCGCAGCAAAGCTTGTTGGCGTCTGAACAGTTACTCACCGGCACTGTGCTCGGTTCGCCTAAACATTACCCTGAGTATAGTCAGTTCAGATTACAGCTTGATGCCGGTGCGGCAAAAGGCTATCAGGTACAGCTGAATTGGCCGATGCCGGCACAGTTACCCCAGCCTGGTCAGCAATGGCAGCTTAGTGCGCGTTTGCGTCCGGTAGCCGGTGTGGCCAACCCGGGCGGGCCGCATAAAGAAGCCAATGCGCTGCAGCAACAAGTATTGGCTCAGGGCAGCGTTAAAACCGACATTGCTGCTGTACTGCTTAATCAGCGTTATAGTCCGCGATATCACATAGTATCGCACATAACGCAGGTAACAGCCTCATTACCCACTGCGCCGCTGTTATTGGCGCTTAGTGTTGGCGAAAGGCAATTTTCCACACAGCTATGGCAGGGGCTGTTGCAATCGTCACTGGCGCATCTAATGGCCATTTCCGGCCTGCATATTGGTTTGATCTTCGGTTGGGGCTTTTGGCTATTACGGCTGTTGCCGCTCCCGGTAGCCTGGTCGGCACTACGCCATCCGTTGTCACTGGCGGGCGCATTAGTGTTGGCGTTTATCTATGCCTGGCTGGCCGGTTTTGCAGTGCCCACTGTGCGCGCAGCCTTTGCCTTGTTGTTGTTGGTGTTGGCGCTGCTGCAGCATAAATCCTTGAGTTACAGCCATTATTGGTTGTTACTTACCGCCAGCTTATTATTGCTGGAGCCATTTTTTGTGCTGAGCAAAAGCTTTTGGCTGTCGGTGCTGGCGGTGGCGGTTATTTTGTTTTTATTGTGGCAAAGCCGTAGTAAAGCAACGGGCTGGCGCAGCAAGCTGATGTTGTTTTTGCGTTTTCAGCTGAGCTTAACGCTGTTTATGGCGCTACTTAGTGTGCTGATGTTTGGTGGCAGCTCATGGTTGGCGTTGTTGTCTAATCTGTTATTTGTACCCTGGTGCAGTGTGGTGGCCATTCCGCTATTGTTTATCTGTGTTGTGGCTGAATTGTTGGCCATCTCCGGCGCGGCCTGGTTGTGGCAATTGTGTGATTGGGCATTCCGGCCGTTATTGTGGTGGTTAAATTGGAGTGCCGGGCAAAACAGCTGGTGGGCACTGCCGGATCTGTCCTGGTTTGTCGTGGCAGGGCTGGTGGTGGCACTGGCACTGTACTGGTTAACGACGCGGCGTTTAATACTGTGTGCTGTGATATTGTTAGCGTTACCGCTGTGCTTGCAGTTGGTGCGCCCGGCGCAGTGGCAACTGCATGTTATTGATGTAGGCCAGGGGTTGGCGGTGTTGCTGCAGCATAAAACGCGCGGCATTTTGTATGACGCCGGGCCACGTTACGGTGAACACAGCGCTACCGCAGCGCAAGTATTGCCTTATTTGCGCCAGGCCGGGATCCGCCATCTGGACATGGTAATTTTAAGCCATGATGATAGCGACCATACCGGTGACTGGGCCTTGTTGCAGCGGCAGTACCCTGAGGCGCACTTTTATGCCGACATTGGCCATATTGGTATTGCACAGCCTTGTGCCGCCGTGCCGCAGCAGTATTTGGGCGCTACGCTTAACATGTTGCACTTTGATACCAACCCGCTGCTGGCAAAGAATGATCGCTCCTGCGTGTTGTTAATTACTGTGGCAGGTTGGCGGCTGTTGCTGCCTGGCGATATCGGCCGCCGGGTTGAGCTGCAGTTGCTGCAGCGCTACCCGGATTTAGCCGCAGACATGCTGGTGTTGTCGCATCATGGCAGCAACAGCTCCAGCCATTTCAGCTTTTTGCATCAGTTGGCGCCGGTATTGGCATTAAACAGCGCCGGCCTGTATAACCGGCATCAGCATCCGGCATTGGCGGTTCAGCAGCGGCTGGATACCTTGGGCATAGCGCTGCTGAATACCGCACAAAGCGGGGCTATCCGGTTGGATATTGACGCAGAGTCGGTTACTGTGCAGCAGTATCGGGCGCAAAGAATCCCCTTTTGGCTGCAAAAGCCGGTGGGAAATGCTGAAACCTTGCTAACAACACGCTAGAATAAGCGAAATTTTTCTTAGAGAACTATTCTTTGGCTGCGTCTCAGTTTACTTCACCTGCTACTTTTCGCCGTTTGCTCAGCTATGTCAAACCGTACCGGTTGGGTTTTGCTGCCGCAGCTTTTGGCATGTTGGGTTATGCCCTGGTTGATGTATTTTTTATCTCACAGTTAGAAGACTTTATTGATATCGGGATTAACCAGAAGAACACCGACTATTTGCGCTATGCCCCGTTGTTTATTATCGGCATTTTTATTTTGCGTGGTGTGTTTAATTTTATTGCCAGCTATTGCCTGAACTGGGTTGGCACCCATGCCGTGCAAGAAATGCGTCAGCAGTTGTTTCGCCACTATATCCGTTTACCGGTCAGCTTTCATGATCAGCACTCTACCGGCGAGTTAATCTCTAAGGTGACTTACAATACCGAACAAATCAAGCAAGCTACATCTAAAGCATTGGCGGTGTTGTTGCGCGAAGGTGTGTTTGTCGTGGGGTTGTTAGTGATGATGTTCTGGATCAGCTGGCAGCTATCGTCGATTTTTTTGCTGATAGCCCCGGTTATCGCCATCGTAGTGCGGCTGGTATCGAAACGTTTCCGTCTGCTTAGCCGCAATATACAGGGCGCTATGGGTGAGGTAACCACTTGCTCGGAGCAAATGTTAAACGGCCATAAAGTTATTTTGTCGTTTGGCGGCCAGCAGATAGAAGAGCAGCGCTTTGCCACAGTGAACAACCTGACCCGACGTCAGGATGTTAAAATGGAGGCTACCCGTGCTATCAGCGTGTCGTCTATCCAGATTATTGCCTCTTTTGCGCTGGCTTTTGTGATCTATATGGCCAGTTTTCCTGAAATGCTCGACAGTCTTACCGCCGGTAAATTTACCACTATTGTCGGCTCTATGATGATGCTGCTGCGCCCATTAAAGCAACTGACAACGGTAAACAGTGAATTTCAGCGTGGCCTTACTGCGGCCAACAGCGTATTTGAAGTGTTGGACCAGCCGGTAGAGCAGGATACCGGCACGACGGTATTAGATAACGTAAGTGGCAATATTCAGTTTAATAACGTGAATTTCAGCTACCCCGGTCATGATAAACAAGTGTTGTTTGATATCAGTTTTAACGCGCCGGCCGGCAAAACTATTGCCCTGGTTGGCCGTTCCGGTAGCGGAAAAACCACCATTTCCAGCTTACTGCCGCGCTTTTATGAAGTAAGTGACGGTGACATTTTGATTGATGGGCATAATATCCGTGACTGTACGCTGGCGTCATTGCGCCGCCAGTTAGCTGTGGTGTCACAGCATGTCACCTTGTTTAACGACAGTATTGCCAACAATATTACCTATGGCTGTACAGAGCCGGTGTCACGTGAGCATTTATTGCAAGTGGCTGAAAAAGCCCATGTGTTAGAATTTGCCGAAAACCTTAAAGATGGCCTGGACACCGTGATAGGTGAAAACGGTGTTAGTTTATCCGGTGGTCAGCGCCAGCGCATTGCTATAGCCCGCGCTTTATTGCGCGAAGCACCAATCCTGATCCTCGATGAAGCCACCTCGGCGCTGGATACTGAGTCTGAGCGCAAAATTCAGGCGGCGCTGAATGAGCTGTTAAAAGGTCGCACCAGCATTGTTATTGCGCACCGGCTATCCACTATTGAAAATGCCGACAGCATTATTGTGATGGATCAGGGCCGTATTGTAGAGCAGGGTGATCATGCTACGTTACTGGCACAAGATGGCGCCTATTCTCAGCTTTACAAACTGCAGTTTGGCGAGCCGTAGTGAGCTTTACTGAACGTTTGTGGTATCAGGGCCATAAAGCTTACTGGTTGTTACTGCCACTGGCCTGGCTGTATGGCGCTGTCACGGCCTTACGCCGTTTGCTGTTTCGCTGTGGGGTAAAACAACAGGTCAAAGTGAAAGCCCCGGTCATCGTGGTGGGCAATATCAGTATTGGCGGTACCGGCAAAACACCTTTTACGCTGCTGCTGTGCGCCAGGTTACAAGCGCTGGGCTGGACACCGGGTATTGTCAGCCGCGGCTATGGTGCCAATATTACAGCCCCGCTGTTGGTAAAGCCTGATGCTATTGCAACAGAGGTTGGCGATGAGCCGTTATTGCTGGCACAGCGCAGCGGTTGCCCGGTAGTGGTGTGTCCGGACCGGGTTGCGGCAGCACTATATCTGCTGGCCAATACCGATGCCGATATTATTGTCAGCGATGACGGCCTGCAGCATTACCGCCTGGCGCGGGATATTGAAATTGTGTTGGTAGACGGCAGCCGCGGCTTAGGCAACGGCCAGTTACTGCCGGCCGGGCCATTGCGTGAAGGTGCCTGGCGTTTGGCCTGCGCTGACCTGGTAGTGGCAAACAGCCAGCCGTTTGCTTTAGCTGATGGCATGATGACACTGCAGCCGTCCGCAGCAAAACAGCTTAACGGTAGTGCCAAACTTACGCCCTGTGCGGTAAGCCTGGTAGCCGGCATCGGTAATCCGGCGCGGTTTGAGCGCACGGTGATTGCGGCGGGTTTCACTGTTAATCAACGGCATTACTTTGCCGACCACCATCAGTTTGTTGCGGCAGATTTTGCTGACATCAGCGGCCCGGTATTAATGACAGAAAAAGACGCGGTAAAGTGCCGTGCTTTTGCCGGCGATAACTGGTTTAGTCTGGGCGTAGATGCGCAGTTGGATGAACAACTTACTACTAAGATAAATACAATATTAACGAAATTGCGGAGCAGTTATGGCACTTAAAGTAGCATTAACCGAAATATTGGCCTGTCCGCTGTGTAAGGGCAAGCTGAAGTATGACCAAGCCTCGCAGCAGCTGATTTGTACCTTTGACCGTCTGGCCTATCCGGTACGCGATAATATTCCGGTATTGTTGGCCGATGAAGCCCGTGAGCTGACGCTGGACGAGGTAGAGCAATGGCGTTCATAGTCGTTATTCCGGCACGCTTCGCCAGCAGCCGTTTACCGGGCAAGCCGCTGGCCGATATCGCCGGCAAAAGCATGATAGAGCGGGTGTATCAGCAAGCGCTGCAAAGTGGTGCCGCCCGTGTGGTGGTAGCCACCGACGACCGCCGGGTAGCTGATGCGGTAGACCAGTTTGGCGGCGAAGTGTGTATGACACGGCCGGAGCATAACTCCGGTACCGAGCGTCTGGCCGAAGTGGTGGCGAAACTCGGGCTCTCTGCCGATACTGTGGTGGTAAACGTGCAGGGCGACGAGCCGTTTATTCCGCCGTTGATTATCCGCCAGGTGGCACAGAATCTGGCAGCGCAGCAAAAAGCACAGATGGCGACATTGGCCGTGCCGCTGACGGATGCGGCAGAAATTGCCAACCCGAATATTGTTAAAGTGGTCAGCGACAAACACGGCTACGCGCTGTATTTCAGTCGCAGCGTGATCCCGTTTGATCGCGATGGACAATTTCAGGCTGAATTAGCCAGCCATTATCGTCGTCATATCGGTATTTATGCTTATCGCGCCGGCTTTATTCAGCATTATGTTGATTGGCCGGCGTCGACGCTGGAGCACATTGAGGCGTTAGAGCAACTGCGGGTGCTGTGGCACGGTGAAGCTATTCATGTTGATACCGCGCTGGAAACGCCGGCAGTGGGTGTGGATACGCCGGCAGATTTAGAACACGCCAGGCGCTATGCCGCCAGCCTTAACTGATGCCGTCTGCTTTTAGTCTGGTCGTTGAAACGCCCGGTTTTGTGTTGCTGAATAAAGCCGCCGGAGTCAGTTTTCATTCTGATGATGGCCCGGGCCTGGCGGTGCTGGCTGAGCAGCAGTTGGGCTATAAATTGTACCCGGTGCACCGGCTGGATAAGGTGACTTCCGGTTTGATTTTGCTGGCCCGCAGCAGCGACGTTGCGGCTCAATTGACACAGCTGTTCAGCAGCCATCAGGTAGAGAAATATTACCTGGCGCTGAGTTTGACCAAACCGGCAAAAAAACAGGGCTGGGTAAAAGGTGATATGGCGCCGGCACGGCGCGGCGCTTGGAAATTGCTTAGCTCACAGCATAACCCTGCGGTGACATACTTTATCAGTCGCGGTTTTGAAAACCTGCCGTTTCGGGTGTTTTTAGTTAAACCGTACAGCGGCAAAACGCATCAAATCCGCGTGGCGTTAAAAAGCGCCGGTGCTGCTATTGCCGGTGATGCGGTATACCAGGGCAGCTCAGCAGACAGGGTGTATCTACATGCTTATGCACTGCGCTTTTGTCTGCACAATACTGAATACCATTATGTCCAGCCGCCAACAGAAGGCGTCTTGTATCAGCAACTGCTGCAAAGCGACGCGCTGCAAGACTGGATGCAGCCGTGGCAGCTGAACTGGCCACAATACACTTTACCCAAGCAGGTTAGCGAATAACGATGTCCGATTATCAATTACGTTTTGCCGGTATCGCCAGATTGTATGGCGTGGCGGCACTGGAAACTTTTGCCAAAGCCCATGTCTGTGTTGTTGGTATCGGCGGGGTTGGCAGTTGGGCTGCAGAAGCGCTGGCCCGCTCCGGCATAGGTGAAATTACGCTGATTGACCTGGATGATGTCTGTATCAGCAATATTAACCGTCAGTTGCATGCGCTGAGCGATACCGTAGGCCAGGATAAAGTGGCGGTAATGGCACAGCGTATTAAAGCCATTAACCCTGATTGTATCGTGCATCAGATAGAAGACTTTGTGACTGCCGACAACCTGCGTGAGCTTATCAGCAACGAGATGGATTATGTGGTGGATGCTATCGACTCGATTAAAGCCAAGGTAGCCCTGCTGGCGCATTGTAAGCGCAATAAAATTAAGCTCATCAGCACCGGTGGCGCCGGTGGTCAAACCGATCCGACGCAAATACAAATTGCGGATCTGACCCAAACCATTAATGATCCGTTATTGGCCAAAGTGCGCAACAGCTTGCGGCGTGATTACAATTACAGCCGCAACCCGAAACGCCGTTTTGGTATCGATTGCGTGTTTTCAACCGAGCAACTGGTGTATCCGCAACCGGATGGCAGCGTGTGCCAGCAGAAAACAGCACAGGTAAATGCTGAGGGCGAGGTAAGCAGTATGCGGCTGGATTGCAGCGGCGGTTTTGGCGCAGTTACCGTGGTCACGGCCAGTTTTGGTTTTGCCGCTGTATCCAGAGTATTAAAAAAGCTGGCTACTTAGCAGGGCAGCAGGCTTTAATCCGTTCAGCCATAGCGGTTAACCCATTGCCGCGTGACTGGCTTAAATACGGCTTTAAATTCAACTGATCAAACTTATGGCACAAATCAAACTTCGCCAGCTCCGCGCTTGTCATACCGTTAACCAGACACAGCATAATAGCCATTAAGCCTTTAACAATACGGGCTTCGCTGTCCAGCACAAAAAAGTGTTTGTCTTGTGCTTTATCGTGATAATGCATCAGCCAGGCGCGGCTTTCGCAGCCTTTTACCAGTAAATGTGGCTGTTTCATTTTTTCCGGTACCGGCGGCAGCTTTTTACCCAGCTGCATCAGCACCCGATATTTGCTTTGCCAATCTTTCGCCGCGGTAATGTCGGCCAGATCCTGTTGTTTGATTTGTAACAGGGCAGGTTGTGTTTCTGCTAATAATTGTTCTAATGTCATGCAGTTAAAATCTCCACGGCCTGCTCCAAAGCGAGCAGGCACCGGTTTACATCGTCCAGCGTGTTATAAGCGGCAAAAGAGCACCTGACAGCGCCTTGCTGCGCTAAATAGCTGAATAACGGCATAGCGCAATGTTGGCCGGAACGCACCGCAACCTGCTGCTGATTTAATAACTCAGCCACATCAGAGGGATGCTCGCCGCGAACATTCAACGCCACTATACCGGCATTATGCACAGGCATAGATAAAATATCTATGGCTTTTATTGCCGCCAGCCCATTGTAGAACTCTTTTAATAACAGCGATTTATGTTGTTGAACTTGGTTTGTGTTATATTTTTGTAGCCATGAGATTGCCGCCGACAAGCCTATAGCCCCCGCGATATTTGGTGTACCGGCTTCTAACCTGAACGGCAATTTGTTGAATGTAGTGTTAACAAAGCTGACAGTGTCAATCATTTCACCGCCGGCAAAGATTGGCGTTAAACGGTCTAACCATAGTGTTTTGCCATACAGCACGCCAATACCGGTGGGGCCATACAGTTTATGGCCGGAGAATACATAGAAATCACAATCTAACTGCTGCATATCCGGTTGTTGATACACTATGCCCTGAGCGCCGTCGATTACAGTAACCGCGCCTGCGGCTTTGGCCAGCGCAACCATTTGCGCTACCGGCTGAATATGGCCCAACACATTGGAAATATGACTGAAGCTGACGGCTTTTGGGCCAAGAGCCAGCAGCTTTTTATAGGCAACAAGGTCTATGCCGTGATCTGCGGTTAACGGTACCACATCTATTATCACCCCAAAGCGCTGGCAATGCAGTTGCCAGGGCACAATATTGGCGTGGTGTTCCAGCTGCGTCAGTAAAATGCGGTCGCCGGGTTTAAGCAGAGTGTGCATTAAGCCAAAAGCGATTTGATTTAACGCCGCAGTAGCACCGCTGGTGAAGATAACTTCATGCGGGTGGGCAGCATTAAGATAACCGGCAATGTTGCTGCGCGCTTGTTCAAACAGCACAGTGGCCTGTTGGCTTAACTGATGTGCACCACGATGTACGTTGCTGTTATGTTGCTGATAAAACGCTGTAACCGCATCCAGCACGGCATGTGGCTTATGCATGGTGGCCGCGTTATCCAGATAAACCCAATTGGGTTGCTGCTGAAAAAAAGCAAATTGCTGGCGAAACTGCTGTACGTCGAAACCGGGCATAGGGCAGGGGTCCTGATGAAGATGGCGCGATTTTGCCTTTTTTTACGCAGTGGCGCAAATCAGATGCCGGATGGCAGGCAAGAAAAAAGCGGCCGCAGCCGCTTTTTAAACACTATTAATAAGTGTCGGTGAAATTAACGTTTGTTCAGCGGTTTAAAATCACGGGCAGTGTAGCCGGTGTACAGCTGACGCGGACGGCCGATTTTGTGGCCTTTTTCGCCGAGCATTTCGTCCCAATGTGAGATCCAGCCAACGGTGCGTGACATGGCAAAAATTACCGTGAACATGCTGGTTGGAATGCCAATGGCCTTTAAGATAATACCACTGTAGAAATCCACGTTCGGATAGAGTTTTTTCTCGATAAAGTACGGATCAGACAGCGCAATGCGCTCCAGTTCCATCGCGACATCTAGCAATGGATCTTTAATGTTCAGTTCTTTTAATACTTCATGGCAGGTATCGCGCATAACTTTGGCGCGCGGGTCAAAGTTTTTGTACACGCGGTGACCAAAGCCCATCAGGCGGAAGCTGTCATTTTTATCTTTGGCGCGGGCGACAAACTCAGGAATGCGATCTACAGAACCAATTTGCTGTAACATCTTCAGACAAGCTTCGTTGGCGCCACCGTGTGCCGGGCCCCACAATGATGCTACGCCAGCGGCGATACAAGCATAAGGGTTAGCACCGGATGAACCAGCTAAACGTACAGTAGAGGTAGAGGCATTTTGCTCGTGGTCCGCATGTAACATAAAGATACGGTCCATCGCTTTAGCCAGAATAGGGCTTACCTTGTAATCTTCTGCCGGCACAGAGAACATCATATGCAGGAAGTTAGCTGAATAGCTTAAGTCATTGCGTGGGTAAACAAACGGCTGCCCTACAGTGTACTTGTACGCCATAGCAGAAATCGTCGGCAACTTGGCAATTAAGCGATGTGCACTACGTTTACGCTGCTCCGGGTCGTTAATGTCCAGGTCTGAGTGATAGAACGACGATAAGGCGCCTACTACACCACACAGCATCGCCATCGGGTGAGCATCAACACGGAAGCCCTGGAAGAAAGAGGCAATTTTTTCGTGCACCATAGTATGGCGGGTAATGGTGTTCTTAAATTGGTTGTATTGCTCAGCTTGCGGTAATTCACCTTCTAACAACAGGTAGCACAGCTCAAGATAGTCTGAATGGTCTGCCAGCTGCTCAATCGGGTAGCCGCGGTGCAATAACACACCGTTGTCGCCGTCGATATAGGTAATTTTAGATTCACATGAACCGGTAGACATAAAACCCGGATCAAAAGTGAAGTACCCTTGCTGACCCAAGGCGCGAACATCAATTACGTCTGTGCCGGCGCTGCCAGAGTAGATTGGCAACTCGAACGATTTCCCATCGATCTGCACGACGGCCTTTTTATCTGCCATTGGATTTCTCCTGTTGTTGTAGTATCGGGTTAAAGGAATTTAGCAAATTGGTCGCTATTCTAACTGCAAACGACCCCTTAAAGTCAATTTTAATGCGTTTCTGCTTAATAAGTATTCGACTCTGGTATTATTGCCCTAATGCGCAAAGTGTGTAATGTTTCAAATACGGATTTTTTCGAGTAAAACCAAACAAAAATTGTAATAGCGAGTCACGAAATATATACTATTGCGGTTTTTAAACAGTTCACTCAGCAAGCACTTTTTGCTGAATCCGGCAGGACTGATCCAGCTTGAGCAATAAGGTGTATTGGTTTTGGGTGTTGACTGTTTATACAGCAATGACAACGACAATGACAACAAGAGCTCGATAATGGGCATCGATGGGCAAGCACTGTGAAAAAACAAAGACCAGTAAATCTAGACCTCTCTACCATATCGTTTCCGGCACCTGCCATAGCGTCAATTTTACACCGGGTTACCGGGGTGGCATTGTTTTTCGCATTGGTATTCGTTATTTGGGCCTGGGCATATTCGCTACAGGACCAACAGAGCTTTGATTTTGTCAAAGAGCTGATGACGTCTCACCTGGCTAAATTCATTGCCTGGGGTACCATCACTGTTCTTATCTATCACCTGGTTGGCGGTATCCGTCATCTGATTATGGATATGGGACACTGGGAAGAGCTGAAATCCGGCAACTTAAGCGCCAAGGTAACAATAGCGCTTTGGGTAGTATTAGCAGTATTAGCAGGAGTATGGTTATGGTTCTGAACCAGGCAAGCCTGAAACGCGATGGCGTGCAGGATTACGTATCGCTGCGCGCAACAGCCATAGTGCTGGCGCTGTACAGCGTATTTATTTTGGGTTTCTTCCTTATTACGCCGGAAGTTACCTTTGAAGTGTGGCAAGCCTTGTTTGCCAACATCCTGGTAAAAGTATTTACCTTGTTAGCTTTAGTGTCTATTGCCGTGCACACCCGCATTGGTTTGTGGCAGGTGCTGACTGATTACATCAAATCAGCGGCTCTGCGCGCAGTATTACAATTCTTCCTTTATGCGCTGGCTTTCGCTTATGTTGCGGTTGGCCTGTTTGTTCTGTGGGGTGCTTAAGTGACTATTCCTGTAAGAGAGTTTGACGCCATCGTAATTGGCGCAGGTGGTGCCGGTATGCGCGCCGCACTGCAAATTACCCAATCTGGTTTAAGCTGTGCCTTATTATCCAAAGTGTTTCCAACCCGTTCGCACACGGTATCTGCCCAGGGCGGTATTACTGTAGCACTGGGTAACAGCCACCCGGATAACTGGGAATGGCACATGTTTGATACTGTTAAAGGTTCTGATTATATCGGTGACCAGGACGCTATCGAATACATGTGTAAAACCGGCCCGGAAGCGATTACTGAGCTGGAGAATATGGGCTTACCTTTCTCCCGCTTTGAAAATGGCCGCGTGTACCAGCGTCCGTTTGGTGGCCAGTCTAAGAACTTCGGTGGCGAGCAAGCTGCCCGTACTGCTGCTGCTGCAGACCGTACCGGTCACGCTTTATTGCACCTGCTGTATCAGCAAAACGTAAAAAACAAGACTCAGGTATTCTCTGAGTGGTATGCGCTTGATCTGGTGAAAAACCAGGACGGTGCTGTGGTGGGTTGTACAGCGATTGATATTGAAACCGGCGAAATCGTTTATTTCAAAGCCAAAGCAACGGTGTTGGCAACCGGTGGTGCAGGTCGTATTTATGCTTCTACCACCAACGCGCACATTAACACCGGTGACGGTGTAGGTATGGCGCTGCGTGCCGGTGTACCGCTGCAGGACATGGAAATGTGGCAATTCCACCCAACCGGTATCGCCGGTGCGGGAACCCTGGTGACTGAAGGCTGTCGCGGTGAAGGCGGTTACCTGCTGAACAAAGACGGCGAGCGCTTTATGGAGCGTTATGCGCCTAACGCGAAAGATTTAGCCGGTCGTGACGTGGTTGCCCGCTCCATGATGACGGAAATTCGTGAAGGTCGCGGTTGTGATGGCCCCTGGGGTGTACACATTAAACTTAAATTAGACCACTTAGGTGCGGAAGTATTAGAAAGCCGTTTGCCTGGTGTGTGTGAGCTGTCAAAAACGTTTGCGCACGTTGACCCGGTAAAAGAGCCGATCCCGGTTATTCCAACTTGTCACTATATGATGGGTGGTATTCCGACTAACGTGCATGGCCAGGTGATTAAACCCACAGCCGATGGCGGCGAGACTATTGTTGCCGGCTTATTTGCCTGTGGTGAAATCGCTTGTGTGTCAGTACACGGTGCTAACCGTTTAGGCGGTAACTCACTGCTGGACTTAGTGGTGTTTGGCCGTGCTACCGGCTTACATTTAGGTGAAGCGCTGGCGGCAACTTCTGAAGCCCGTGCTGCATCGCAATCAGACGTGGACGCTGCTTTAGCGCGTACTCAGCGCTGGGAAGATACCAAGCCAGGCCAGGGTGAAGACCCGGTGCAAATTAAGAAAGACCTGCAAAAATGTATGCAGCTGAACTTCTCGGTATTCCGTGAAGGTGTTGCCATGGCTGAAGGTTTGGCTGAGTTAAAAGAAATTCGTGAACGGTTACAGTTTGCCCGTCTGGATGATAAGAGCTCAGATTTTAATACCGCGCGTATTGAATGCTTAGAGCTGGACAACCTGATGGAAACGGCGTTTTCAACTGCGGTGGCGGCTAACTTCCGTACCGAAAGCCGCGGTGCTCATGCCCGTTTTGATTTCCCGGATCGCGATGATGAAAACTGGTTATGCCACAGTGTGTATACACCGGAATCCGAATCAATGTTTAAGCGTAAAGTAAATCTGGAACCTAAGTTCCGTGAAGCTTTTGCGCCTAAAGCACGTACGTACTAAGAGGGCACAGCGATGAAGAAGTTGGTATTCTCAATCTATCGTTACAACCCTGATGTCGACAAAGCGCCGCGCATGCAGGATTACACCCTGGATAACCCGGAAGGCCGGGATATGATGGTGCTGGACGCGCTGATTAAGTTAAAAGAGCAAGACCCGGGTTTATCGTTCCGTCGCAGCTGCCGTGAAGGCGTATGCGGTTCAGATGGTTTGAACATTAACGGTAAAAACGGTCTGGCCTGTATTACGCCTTTATCAGCCGCAGGTTTAAAAGGCGGTAAAATTGTGGTTCGTCCATTACCGGGTTTACCGGTAGTGCGTGACCTGGTGGTCGACATGAGCCAGTTTTACACCCAGTACGAGAAAGTGAAGCCGTACCTGATCAATGACAGCAAGTTACCACCGGCCGGTGAGTACCTGCAGTCACCGGAAGAGCGCGCTAAACTGGATGGTTTGTACGAGTGTATTCTGTGTGCCTGTTGTTCTACCTCTTGCCCGTCATTTTGGTGGAACCCGGACAAGTTTATCGGCCCGGCCGGTTTACTGCATGCTTACCGTTTCCTGGCAGACAGCCGCGATACGGCAACTGAGCAACGCTTAAACGATTTGGATGATGCATTCAGCGTATTCCGCTGCCATGGCATCATGAACTGCGTTAACGTATGTCCTAAGGGCTTAAACCCTACCAAAGCGATTGGCGAAATTAAATCTATGTTGTTAAACCGGGCGCTGTAATGCGCCCTTTTTTGGTATGTGCATGAAAAATAGCCTGGTTGTATGCAACCGGGCCATTTTTTTGCTACTTTTTCCAGGTGCGCGGAAATTAAGGGAAACTAAATGCACGAAGGTGTAATGAAGGCGTGGTTAGAGTCTTCTCATCTTGGCGGCGGCAACATGGCCTACGTCGATGAGCTCTATGAATCCTACTTAGCTGAACCTACCAGCGTTGGTGATGAATGGCGTGAGTTTTTCGCCAAACTGCCAAAACTTGACGGTGTCGATCTTGAAACCTGTCACTCAGACGTCAGACAGCAGTTTGCCGACTTGGCCCGCAATAAACACCGTGAAGTGGTGGTGGTCAATTCCGGCACCGCCGCCGACAGTCGTCAGGTTAAAGTGTTGCAACTGATTAACTCTTTCCGCTTTCGCGGCCATCAGCAGGCTAATTTAGACCCGCTGGGCTTGTGGAAGCAATCTCGCGTGCGTGACTTAGAGTTGTCTTATCACGACCTGTCCGAGAGTGATTACGATACAGAGTTCAATGTTGGATCATTTGCCATTGGCAAAGAAACAATGAAATTAGGTGAATTGCACAAAGCACTGGAGAAAACCTACTGTGGTTCTATCGGTGCCGAGTACATGCACATCGTCTCCACCGACGAAAAACGTTGGATCCAGCAGCGCCTGGAATCTATTCAGTCAGCGCCTTCTTATGATAAAGCCGCCAAAACCCGTATTCTGAAAGGCCTGGTTGCGGCAGATGGCCTGGAGAAATACCTGTCATCCAAATTCCCGGGCGCAAAGCGTTTTGGTTTGGAAGGCGGTGATGCCATGGTGCCAATGCTTAAAGCCATGATCCACCGTGCCGGCGAGCAGGGTGCGAAAGACTGCGTTATCGGTATGGCGCACCGCGGCCGCTTAAACACCTTAATTAACGTACTGGGTAAAAACCCGTCAAAATTATTTGATGAATTTGCCGGTAAGTATGAAGTCGTCGGTGCCGGTGACGTGAAATACCATATGGGTTTCTCGTCTGATTTTGAAACAGCCGGTGGCAATGTGCATTTAGCGCTGGCGTTTAACCCGTCACACCTGGAAATTGTAAACCCGGTAGTGATGGGCTCGGTACGCGCGCGTTTAGACCGTCGCGGTTGTACCGACGGTTCCCTTGCGTTGCCCATTACCATTCATGGTGACTCGGCCTTTGCCGGCCAGGGTGTGGTAGCCGAAACCTTTAATATTTCGCAAACCCGTGCCTTTAAGGTGGGTGGTACTATCCGTCTGGTGATCAACAACCAGGTAGGCTTTACCACCTCAAAGCAGGAAGATACCCGCTCTACAGAATACTGTACTGACATCGCGAAAATGGTGCAGGCACCGATATTCCATGTTAACGGTGATGACCCGGAAGCTGTGGTGTTTGTCGCGCAACTGGCAGTGGATTACCGTAATACCTTTAAGCGTGACGTGGTAATTGACCTGGTATGTTACCGCCGTAATGGCCACAACGAAGCTGACGAGCCAAATGCAACGCAGCCGTTGATGTATCAGAAAATTAAAAAACACCCGATACCACGTGAAATTTATGCGCAGAAGCTGGTAGCCGAAGGTTTATTCAGCACTGAGCAAATCAGTGAAATGACCGAGCAATACCGTGATGCGCTGGATAAAGGCGATTGCGTGGTAGAAGAGTGGCGGCCAATGACAGAGACTTCTGTCGACTGGACACCCTTTATCGGTCACGACTGGGATGCCACTTATGACGCCAGCGTATCGGTAGAAAAACTGGTTGAACTGGGCAAAAAAGCCACTGCTATTCCGTCGTCGCATACATTGCAACGTCAGGTTGGCCGCGTATATGAAGACCGTGCCTTGATGTTGGCAGGCGAGAAGAAAATTGATTGGGGCTTTGCCGAGATCCTGGCTTATGCTTCAACGGTAGCCGAGGGCAGCCGCATTCGTATTGTTGGCCAGGACTCCGGCCGCGGTACTTTCTTCCACCGCCATGCGGTATTGCATAACCAAACAGACGGCAGCACCCATATTCCACTGGAGCATATCAGTGACGACCAGGGCCCGTTCCAGGTATATGACTCTGCCTTGTCAGAAGAAGCGGTACTGGCGTTTGAATACGGCTATGCCACCGCAGAGCCACGTGCCATGGTTATTTGGGAAGGGCAGTTTGGTGACTTCGCCAACGGCGCTCAGGTGGTAATTGACCAGTTCTTAAGCTCAGGCGAGCAAAAGTGGGGCCGCTTGTGTGGCTTAACATTACTGCTGCCACACGGCTACGAAGGCCAGGGCCCGGAGCACTCTTCAGCCCGTCTGGAACGTTTCCTGCAATTATGTGCTGATCACAATATGCAGGTCTGTATCCCGACTACACCAGCGCAGGTGTTTAATATGTTGCGCCGTCAGATGGTACGGCCAATGCGTCGTCCGCTGATCGTGATGTCGCCTAAATCGTTACTGCGCCACCCGCTGGCAACCTCTACGCTGGAAGAGCTGGCAGACGGCAAGTTCCACAACGTGATTGGTGAGATAGACGATCTTAAGCCAAAAGATGTTAAGCGTGTGGTGTTCTGTAGCGGTAAGGTGTACTACGAACTGCTGGAAGAGCGGCGTAAGCGCGAGCAAAAAGACGTGGCTATAGTGCGTGTTGAGCAGTTGTACCCGTTCCCGCACGAAGAAATGGCCGAAGTGTTAAGCCAGTACCAGCACGTTACAGACTTTGTCTGGTGTCAGGAAGAGCCGCAAAACCAGGGAGCCTGGTATTGCAGCCAGCACCATTTCCGTGCAGCTATTCCTAAAGCAGGCTATCTGACTTACTCAGGTCGTGACGCTTCGTCATCGCCGGCAGTGGGTTATCTGTCGGTGCATAACAAGCAGCAACAGGCTTTGGTTAACGACGCGCTGAGCATTAAATAATGACTTGTCCGGCCCGCGCTGCGGGCCGGTTGAACGAAATAAGACCAACCGGTAAAAGGTGAAAAAGTGGAAATTAAAGTACCCGTACTGCCAGAATCCGTTGCAGATGCAACCATCGCCACCTGGCACGTTAAAGCAGGCGAAGCCGTAACACGCGACCAGGTATTAGTTGATATTGAAACTGACAAAGTAGTACTTGAAGTTGTTGCCCAGGCCGACGGCGTAATGGGTGAAATCATTCATGACACCGGTGCGACCGTAACGGCTGAAGAAGTGATCGGCAAAATGGAAGCCGGTGGTGCACCGGCGGCGAAAAAAGACGACGCCCCGGCCAAAAAAGATGATGCTAAAGCTGAAGCTGCACCAGTTGCCTCAGACGACAGCAACGACGATGCCTTAAGCCCGTCTGTGCGCCGCATGATTGCCGAGAAAGGCTTAGACGCCGGCAAAATTAAAGGCACTGGCAAAAATGGCCGTGTTACCAAAGAAGACGTAGAGAAGTTTGTTGCCGGTGCGCCTGCTAAAGCGGCGGCTGCGGCATCAGCTCCTGCAGCTGTAGCCGGTGATCGTAGCCAGAAACGTGTGCCTATGACACGTTTACGCAAAACCATCGCTAACCGTCTGTTAGAAGCGAAAAACTCCACGGCTATGTTAACCACCTTCAACGAAGTGAACATGAAGCCGATTATGGACCTGCGTAAGCAATACCAGGACGTGTTTGAAAAGCGTCACGGTATCCGTTTAGGCTTTATGTCGTTCTATGTTAAAGCGGTAACTGAAGCGCTGAAACGCTTCCCTGAAGTAAACGCTGCTATTGATGGCGACGATATCGTTTACCACAACTACTTCGATATCAGCATTGCGGTGTCTACACCACGTGGCCTGGTAACGCCGGTACTGCGTGATTGCGACAAAATGAACCTGGCTGAGATTGAAAAAGCCATTAAAGATTTAGCCTTAAAAGGCCGTGACGGTAAGTTGTCGATGGACGATTTAACCGGTGGTAACTTCACCATCACTAACGGTGGTGTGTTCGGCTCGTTAATGTCTACGCCAATTATCAACCCGCCACAGTCCGCCATTTTGGGTATGCATAAAATCCAGGATCGCGTCATGGTAGTGGATGGCAAGATGGAAATTCTGCCAATGATGTATCTGGCACTGTCTTACGATCACCGTATTATCGACGGTAAAGAGTCAGTCGGCTTCCTGGTAACCATTAAAGAGTTGCTGGAAGACCCAACCCGTATTTTGCTGGATATTTAATTATTCAGAGAAAATAACTAAAAATGCTGTTGTTTTGTGACAACAGCATTTTTTATCAAACCGATTGGCATTATAATACGCGCCGATCAAAGTCAGGTTGGACCATAGTGGCCAGCCTCCATATTCAAATGAACGGAAAATAGCCATGAATTTGCACGAGTATCAGGGTAAGCAACTGTTTGCCCAATATGGTTTGCCTGTATCTAAAGGCATCGCCGCAGCTACAGTTGAAGAAGCGGTAGCAGCTGCAGATAAAATCGGCGGCGATATGTTTGTTGTCAAGGCGCAGGTTCACGCTGGTGGTCGCGGTAAAGCGGGCGGTGTGAAGCTGGTTAAGAGCAAAGAAGACATCAAAGCTTTCGCAGAAAAATGGCTTGGCAAGAACCTGGTAACTTACCAAACTGACGAAAAAGGTCAGCCGGTAAGCCGTATCCTGGTTGAACCTTGTACTGACATCGCTAAAGAGCTGTATTTAGGTGCAGTGGTAGATCGCTCTTCACGTCGTATCGTGTTTATGGCCTCTACTGAAGGTGGCGTGGAAATTGAAACCGTAGCCCACGAAACACCGGAAAAAATTCTGAAAGCCGCTATCGACCCGTTGGTTGGCGCTCAGCCATACCAGGGCCGCGATCTGGCCTTTAAACTGGGGCTGGAAGGCAAGCAAATTAACCAATTCGTGAAAATTTTCATGGGTCTGGCGAAATTGTTCCAGGAAAAAGACCTGGCACTGTTAGAAGTAAACCCGCTGGTTATTACGCCGGCCGGTGATCTGCACTGTTTAGATGCCAAACTGGTTATCGACGGCAATGCGTTGTACCGTCACCCTGAATTAAAAGAAATGCAGGATCCATCACAGGAAGATCCACGTGAAGCACACGCTGCCTCATGGGAGCTGAACTATGTAGCCTTAGGTGGCGACATCGGCTGTATGGTTAACGGTGCGGGCCTGGCAATGGGTACTATGGACATCGTTAAACTGCACGGTGGCCAACCGGCTAACTTCCTCGACGTTGGCGGCGGCGCAACCAAAGAGCGCGTAGTTGAAGCATTCAAAATTATCCTGTCTGACACTGCGGTTAAAGCCGTTTTCATCAACATTTTCGGCGGTATCGTGCGTTGTGACATGATTGCTGAAGGTGTTATCGGCGCAGTGAAAGAAGTTGGCGTTAAAGTACCGGTTGTTGTGCGTCTGCAAGGTAATAATGCAGAACTGGGTGCTAAAGTGCTGCAAGAAAGTGGCCTGAACATTATCGCTGACACAGACCTGACTGGCGCAGCCAAACAAGTTGTTGCAGCAGCGGCTAAGGCATAAGGGGTAGGCAATGAGCGTTTTAATTAATAAAGATACCAAAGTAATTTGTCAGGGTTTTACCGGTGCACAGGGTACTTTCCACTCTGAGCAAGCCATTGCTTACGGCACTAAAATGGTTGGCGGTGTAACGCCGGGTAAAGGCGGTCAAACGCACCTGGGTTTACCGGTGTTTAACACTGTACAAGAAGCGGTAGATGCTACCGGCGCGACAGCGTCTGTTATCTATGTACCGGCACCGTTCTGTAAAGATTCTATTTTAGAAGCGGCAAACGGCGGCATTAAGCTGATTGTTTGTATCACTGAAGGCATTCCTACGCTGGACATGCTGGACGCTAAAGTAAAATGTGACGAATTAGGCGTAATCTTAATTGGTCCTAACTGCCCGGGCGTAATCACGCCGGGTGAATGTAAAATTGGTATCATGCCGGGCCACATTCATAAGCCGGGTAAAGTCGGTATCGTTTCACGTTCAGGCACCCTGACCTATGAAGCGGTAAAACAAACTACTGATTACGGTTTCGGCCAGTCTACCTGTGTTGGTATCGGTGGTGACCCAATTCCGGGTTCTAACTTTATCGATATCCTGAAATTATTCCAGGACGATCCACAAACTGAAGCCATCGTTATGATCGGTGAAATTGGTGGTTCAGCAGAAGAAGAAGCGGCCGCTTATATCAAGCAACACGTGACTAAGCCTGTCGTATCTTACATTGCCGGTGTTACTGCACCAGCGGGTAAGCGTATGGGCCACGCCGGCGCTATCATCTCTGGTGGTAAAGGTACTGCGGATGAAAAATTCGCTGCACTGGAAGATGCCGGTGTTAAAACCGTGAAGAGCTTAGCCGATATCGGTAAAGCGCTGAAAGAAATCACTGGCTGGTAATAAGCTGCTGATTTAAATTCTGAAAAACCCGCTTACTCGGCGGGTTTTTTTATGGCAATGCGCGTCGGCCAGGGTGTTTTGGTGTTTCTGTTAAAAGACGTGTAATGTATTGCCAGCATTTTATAGTGGATCAGACGCATGAAAACAGGGGTATTTCCGGGCAAGTTTTTACCACCGCATCGCGGTCATATTACGGCGATACTGCGCGCGCATGCGTTGTGCGACAAGCTGTATGTAGTAGTCAGTGAGCGCACTGCGGAAGATGGTGAGCTGTGCCGGAACGCCGGTATCGGTTATATCAGCGGTGTGCTGCGTCAGCGTTGGTTGTCGCAGGAGTTACAGGGGCTGGGCATTGAGGTGCTGCTGCAAAACGAAGATGCAATGGCACCCTTCCCGCAAGGTTGGGCTGATTATGCCGCCTTGCTTAAACGCACTGTATCTGAACCTTTTGCCGTTATCTTTGGCGGTGAGGAGAGTTATCGCGACGGCCACAGCCGGCACTTTCCTGGTATTGACTACACAGTGCTGGACCCACAGCGCACCCAGTGGCCTATCAGCGGCACCGAAATCCGTAATCACCCGTATTTACACTGGGACTATATTGCCGGGTCTGCCAGGCCTTTTTTTGCCCGTAAGGTGTTAATTACCGGGCCTGAGTCCTGCGGCAAAACCACCTTAACCCGCAAGTTAGCCAAAGTGTATTGCACCTCTTGGTCAGAAGAGTTGGGACGCGATTATCAGCAAGACGTAGTAGGCGGAAATGGTGATCTGTTTGAGCCGGAAGACTTTAACCGTATCGCGCATTTACAGTATGAGCAGGATTTAAAAGCCCTGCGAAGTGCTAACAAAGTGTGTTTTTTTGACACTGATGCCGTGGTAACCGCATTTTTCAGTAAGGCCTTTTCAGGCGCGGTAGCTAACCGCGTCGGGAGTTTTATAGATCCCGGCAAGTACGATTTGGTTATTGCCCTGCAGCCCACCGTGCCCTGGGTTGCGGATGGTATGCGCGAGTTGGGTGAACAGGCGACCAGAGAACTGAGTTTTACCGGGTTGATGGAGCTGTATCGGCAATATGGTTTTGATATTGATTCTTTCGTGATCATAGCGGCACCTGACTATTACACCAGGCTCGAAGGCTGTATTTCTGCAGTAGAATCTTTGTTGTATGGCAAAGGGCCTGCTATCGCTCCGTAACACATCTTAGTTTCCGTCGGGTCTTAAGATTACTTTAAGCTTGCTATTGCACACTGATCGTAACGGTAACACAGGAGTCCGTTATGATCAGTCTGATGCGTAGTGCCGAATCGTTTACCAGTGCCGGAATGGCCGGATTAAGCAGTGCCCCTGCCTTTGATACCCTTTTGCCTGACCACATTACACATGGCGTACTGCAGTTAATTGAACCGCAGCATCAGCTTCGCCAGGCACTACAACAATTTATTGCCGAAGGTTTCGCCAGCCACTACCAGGCTGATGTACAGCAGTTTATGCCGTATTTGCTGGGGGTTGCTTTGTCAGGGCGTTGGCAGGCTGCTTTGGGGATCCGTTTTGCCGCCAGCGGCAGCCTGTTTATTGAGCAATATCTGTCTTCGCCGGCGGAGCTGGTGCTGAATAACCATAATATTGTCAGCAATCGCGCAGATATTGCCGAGATCGGGCATTTGTATGCGCAAAACCGTCCGGCACTCATGCAGTTGTTTGTATTGTTGGTGCAGGCACTGCATCAGCTGAATATTAAGCAATTGGTATTTGCGGCGACAACAGATCTGAAACGCTTGTTGACCCGTCACGGCATTGAGCTGAGCGATGTTGCCGATGCATCGGCAGAATGCCTTGGCGATAAGGCGGTTAACTGGGGCAGTTATTACCAATCTAAGCCGAAAGTATGTGTGTTGTCTGTGGTACAGGCAGCGAACCGTATCCAGTCTGATCAACGTTTAGTGCAGTTAGTTTTCCGCCACTGGCCGCAGCTGCATATTCTGGTTAATGCGCTGCAGGAGACCATTTGATGCACTTTTTCCCCGCCAAGTCTGCAAGGCTTATAGATGCCGGCACTGGTTGTGTGCTGGACAGCAGCGCGATACAACGCCATGTAAATCAGTGGCAGATAATTCTGCAAAGTTATCAGGGCCAACGGGTAGTGCTGACAGCAGATAGCAGTATCAGCTGGATCCTCGTCGATTTAGCCTGCTTAACCGCGGGTATTTTGTTAACCCCGCTGCCCGGCTATTTGAGTGAAACGCAGCGCAGTGCTGTGCTAACCAGACTGCAGCCGGATTTATGGCTTAGCGACTGCGAAATTGACGATGACGCCTGTACTTTGCTTGAAGAGCGGCATGGCTTGTTGCTGTACCGGCGCCGGGTTAATGCGGCTGTTGCAGTAGCACCCGGCACGCAAAAAATTACTTTTACGTCGGGCTCTACCGGCGACCCTAAAGGGGTTTGTCTGTCCGGCGATGGCCAGCTGGATGTTGCGCAGGCATTAAAAGCCCGGGTTGAGCTTATCAGCAGCGGCTGTCCACGGCATTTATGTTTATTGCCCCTGCCAACCTTGTTAGAAAACATTGCCGGGGTTTACGCGCCTTTGCTGGCTGGAGGCGAGGTTATTGTTGCTTCCGACACCATCCGCGGTTTTGTTGGCAGCCGTTTAACCAAGCCTCATGCACTGCTGCAGCTTATCAGTGCGCAGCAACCGAAAAGTCTGATCCTGGTGCCTGAGCTGTTAAAAATGCTGGTACAGGCCGCAATAAAAGGCTGGCAAGTGCCGGCAAGTCTGGAGTTTATTGCCGTTGGCGGAGCCTATGTCTCGCCGGATTTGCTGAAAACAGCCGCAGCACTCGGTTTGCCGGTATATCAGGGCTATGGTTTGAGTGAATGTGGCTCAGTTGTAGCCCTGTCAGGCACAGTTCCGGCTCAGGCCACAGATTCAGTTGGCTTACCGCTGGCGTGTCGTGATGTACAGATCATTGATGGTGAGTTGGTAGTAAACACCCCTTTTCTCGGTTATCTCGGTGAGCCTGACTCTGCAGCGCAGCAGGTGTATACCGGTGATCTGGCTGAGTGGACAGCTCAGGGTGGGCTGCGTATTTCGGGGCGGCGTAAAAATCTGCTGATTAACAGCTTTGGCCGCAATATTTCACCGGAATGGGTAGAAACCGCGCTGACCGACAGCGGTGTAATACAGCAAGCGATGTTGCTTGGTGATGCGCAGCCTTATTGCACGGCGCTGTTATATGCTGCGGCAGATATCAGCGACGTACAATTGGCTGCGGCGGTACAGCAGGTAAATCAGCAATTGCCGGACTATGCCACTGTGGTGAACTTTCACCGGTTGGCTACGCCATTTTGCCCAACGCAGGGCACCCTAACGGAAAACGGCCGGCTGCGGCGCAGCTGTATTGAGCAACGGTATGCCAGCCAAATTTCCGCTCTGTTTACAGGAGAACAGTATGAACTTTTATCAATCCCTGCTTGAAGCCACTGAACAGGAACGTCATTACCTGTTGTCAGCCCCTATAATAACCCGTTGTTTCAACGGCGATTTTACCCTTGATCATTATGTTGCTTTTTTACAGCAGGCTTATCACCACGTAAAGCATACAGTGCCGCTGTTAATGTCGGTGGGGGCTTTGCTGCCTGAACGCCAGGAATGGCTCAGAGACGCCGTTGCTGAGTACATTGAAGAAGAGCTTGGACATCAGGAGTGGATCCTTAATGACATCAGTGCCTGCGGCTATGACAAAGAGCAGACAAGGCGCAGCACACCGGCGTTTGCGACAGAAATGATGGTGGCTTATGCCTATGATGCTGTGCGCCGTATCAGTCCGCTGGCTTTTTTTGGCATGGTGTTGGTACTGGAGGGCACGTCAATTAATCTGGCGGAACAAGCCGCGGCAAATATTGCCGGTAAGCTTGGTTTACCGCGAAAAGCGTTCACTTACCTCAATTCGCACGGCGCGCTTGATCAAGAACACATTAAATTTTATCAAGGCCTGATGAACCGCATAACAGATGCCGGCGAGCAGGCCATTATCGTGCATGCCGCCAAACGGTTTTATCACCTGTATGGCGATATATTCCGCAGCCTTGAGCAACCGCACGGACTCGGCGTAACAGGAGACGCAGCATGAAAAGCTTAGCGGGTAAGCGTGTGCTGCTGACCGGGGCGACCGGCGGTATAGGGCAGGCAGTACTTAAACGGCTGCTGCAACTGCAGGCCAGCGTAGTCATTAGCTCGCGCAGTAGTAGCAAATTGGCAGAGCTGCAGGCAACAGCACCACCACATATCCTCGCTTTTACTGCCGATATAACCGATGAAGCGGGCCGTCAGGCGTTGCTCAACTTCTGCCGTCAGCATGGCGGCATTGATGTTCTGATTAACAATGCCGGCATCAGCCAGTTTGCTGAAGCCACAGAGCAGCACGCCGAAACACTGCTAAACACCAATTTGCTGGCGCCTGTCCGGTTATGCCAGCTGTTTTTACCTATGTTGCAACAACGCAGCGGCACCATTTTAAACGTGGGATCAACATTTGGCAGTATTGGTTATCCCGGCTTCAGCGGCTATTGCGCCGGAAAGTTTGGTCTGCGGGGGTACACTGAAGCCTTAAGCCGTGAGTTGTCAGACAGCAACGTAAAAGTGCTTTATTTTGCCCCGCGCGCTACGCAAACCGGCATCAACCCGCTGCAGGTTGAGGCAATGAACAAAGCGCTCGGGCAGGGCGTAGACAGCCCGGAGTATGTAGCCATGGCATTGGCTGAGCAGTTAATCAGCGGCAAAAGACGTTGCTATGTGGGCTGGCCGGAGAAAATTTTTGTGCGCTTAAATGGCGTGTTCCCCGCTGTGGTTGATAAAGCCCTGGGTAGCAAGCTTAAGCAGATAAAACAATTTTTTGTCACAAAGCAGGTGGAGGTTTGATATGAAAAGCAGATTGATATTGGCATTAGCCACGCTTACATTGCTAAGCACTGTCCGCGCCGACGTACTGGACGAAATTAAACCGTTACAACAGCGCTGGGCTGAAGTGAGTTATCAGTTGGCTGAAGATAAACGCGCTGAGGCCTTTGCCCAATTGTTAGCTCAGGCGGATGATGTGGTGCAGGCCAATGCCGGTAAAGCTGAAGCCTATATTTGGCGCGGTATAGTTGCATCCGGTTATGCCGGTGCTAAAGGCGGGCTAGGCGCCTTGTCGTTAGCAAAACAGTCTAAAGCTGATCTGGAGCAAGCATTGCAACTGGATGACACGGCTTTGTTGGGATCGGCTTACACCAGCCTGGGCGCACTGTATTACAAAGTACCGGGTTGGCCGGTGGGGTTTGGCAGTGACAAAAAAGCCCGGCTCATGCTGGAAAAAGCACTGGCACTAAACCCACAAGGTATTGATCCAAATTATTTTTATGCTGAATTTCTGATGCAGCAGCGCGACTACACAGCAGCAATGCGCTATCTTGAAATAGCCAAACAGGCACCGGCGCGGCCGGACCGGCTGTTGGCCGACACCGGCCGGCGGCAGGAACTGCTGCAGTTGGAAAAAAAGCTGCATAAAAAGTTGAAAACTAACTGAGATAACAGATGCGTCTATTGTTGGTTGAAGATGATATTGCGTTACGAAATGGATTACAGCAAGCCCTGAGTGTACAGGGTTTTGCTGTTAATGCAGTTGGCACGGCACAACAGGCACTGAGTGTCATTCGCGCAGCGGACTGTGACACTGTTATTCTGGATCTGGGTTTGCCGGATATGGATGGCTTGGTTTTATTAAAACAATTGCGCCAGAAATGGCCACGGCTGCCGGTGCTGATCTTAACGGCCAGAGATGGTGTTGACGAGCGTATTAAGGGGCTGGATCATGGCGCGGATGATTATCTGGTTAAACCCTTTGCGGCCCCCGAGCTGTTTGCCCGTCTGCGGGTGATTGAACGGCGGCTTGGTACCGCATCAAGCCATTTGATCCGTTGTGGCGAAGTCGAACTTGACAGCACAGCCATGCTGGTAACGGCCGCAAAACTGGCGGTACCGCTGTCGCGACGTGAATATGTGTTGCTAAAAGAGTTGATGGAGTCTGCCGGGCGTATTAAAACCCGGGATCAGCTGGAATCTGCCTTATACAGTTGGGGCGAGGAAGTTGCCAGTAATGCACTGGAAGTGCACATTTCTAACTTACGCAAAAAATTGCCCGCCGACTTTATCCGCACTGTTCGAGGTGTCGGTTACACTGTTGCCAAAGCATGACCTCCGTTAGACGTTACCTTATTTCAGTGTTGATTGCCGTGTTAGTGCTTAGCAGCTTTCTGGCTGCTTTACAAAGTTATCGTCTCAGCGCTGAGCGGGCCCGCGAGTTGTTTGATCAAGACTTACAACTGATCGCCGGAGCTATCTGGCAGCAATATGATGTGAATATGCCGCAACCCATACAAGGGCTTGCGGTACAGCTGAGCCGGCATGGCGAGCTGAAATACCGCAGTGAATTGGCGCCGCAGGCCGTGATCAGTTGGGCGCAGGGGTACTCAGAGCAAAACTTTGCCGGTAAACGCTGGCGGGTATTTGTGCAGTCCGGTAATAACGGTTGGCAAATTATGGTGGCGCAACCGCTGCAACAGCGGTTGCAACTGGCGGATGAGCTGATTACGGCCTCAATCTATCCTGTAGTGCTTAGCCTGCCGGTGCAGGCGTTGCTGATCTGGCTGATTGTCAGCCGCGCATTGTGGCCATTGCGCTCGTTATCTGCGCAGCTTGCCAGCCGCAAAGCCAATGAACTGTCGCCCGTGACCCTGGAGCAGGTGCCTGAAGAGCTTAAGCAGGTGCTGCAGTCTACCAATCAGCTGTTTGAGCGGTTATCGGCCACCTTTGCCCGCGAGAAACGTTTTGCTTCAGATGTAGCGCATGAACTGCGTACGCCTTTAAGCGTGCTGGAGATTAACCTGCATAATGCGTTAACCCGCTGGCAGCAGCAGGGCTTGTCTGATCATGATGAAACCATGCTGGCGCTGCAGCAGGGGGTAGAGCGGATGCGGCAGCTGATTGAGCAAATTATGCTGTTAAACCGCACTCATCCTGATAATTTTCAGGCAAAAACCCGACTGTTGGACTGGGTAGCATTATGCCGGCAGGTGGTATCTGAATGGTTTAGCCAATTGGAGCAAAAACAGCACAGTATCAGTATCGAAGGGGATGAGCACCTGATGGTAAAAGCTGACGATTTTGCCCTGCGATTACTGGTGTCAAACCTATTGGGCAATGCCATTAAATATACGCCGGCCGGCGGGCAAATTCGGCTGACATTGCATAAAAGCCGGAATAAGGCGGTGCTGGTAATAGAAGACTCCGGGCCCGGGATCCCGCCACAGGAGTACCCGCAGGTATTTAACCGCTTTTATCGTGTCGGTGGAGACAGGCATCAGTTTGCGGTGCCGGGCGCCGGGTTGGGTCTTGCCATTGTTAAAGATATTGTCAGCTTGCATAACGGCAGCATTCATCTTGCACCGGCCGGCTTTGCCAGCGGGCTGAAAGTGACAGTAGAGCTGCCGTTATGACACTGCAGCAGGCATTGGCAGCGCTGGCACTTTGTATTCCGTTAGCAGTGCAGGCGCGGCAAGAGTTCGTGCTAACGCTGAAAGATCATTTGTTCAGCCCGGCACAGCTGGCCGTGCCGGCCGGACAGAAAATAAAAATCCGCCTGATTAATCTGGATGCGGCGCCGGAAGAGTTTGAGAGTTTCCCGTTAAACCGTGAAAAAGTGGTGTTGGGCAACAGTGAAGCCATATTGTACCTGGGGCCTTTGGCTGCCGGAGAATATCCATTCTTTGGTGATTATCATCCGGACAGTGCCAAAGGTGTATTAATTGCCATACCCGAAGCGCAATGGCAGCAGGTGCAGCATGTTAATTAATACGGTGTTACTGGTTACCCGTGAACTGCTGCCGCTGCTGCTGGTATTGGTGCTGATGTTGCAATTGCAACCGGCGCAGAAAAGCCGGTTTTTACTGCTTAGTGTGCTGTTAAGCACCGCGTTGGTGTTGCTGCTGGCCCCCTGGTTAGCGCTGTTGACACAACTGGCAGCAGGCAACGGCCTGGAGCTGTTATTTATCGGCTGTTACAGCGTATCGTTGTTGGCGCTGACGGCGCTGCTCACCGCTAAAGCGAAACCATTTATGCCGGCCTTGCTGGTTATCGCGGCGCAGGGGCTTATTTGCGGCATTAATATACTGCTGTACGGCCTCACCGGTATCGGCAGCGTTGATAAAGGTGACAGCTATTGGCTGGGAGCGTTGCTGGCATTGGGTATTGGCCTGAGTATTGCGGTGTTGTGGTTTCATTTACTTGATGAACTGAAACGCAGGACACCGGCATTATTGCTGGTAATGTTGCTGCCGGTGGCCGCGCGGCAAACCAGTGAAGCGCTGGCATTATTGCAACAAACCGGCTGGCTGCCGGGCGGGCAGGCGCTATGGGATAGCAGTGTCGTGATCAGTGAACAATCTGAGGCGGGAGTTTTTTTACAAGCCTGGTTTGGTTATGAAGCTACGCCGGATCTGATACAACTGACCGGTTGGTTATTAACCCTGATCCTGCTGTCAGCTCTTGGTTATCGCTGCTACATACGGAGAGTAAAAAATGAGCTTTAACCAACAGCTTAGGGCGCTTGTACTATTACTGCTAAGCTGCAATGTGATGGCAGATGGCCGGGTGGTGGACAAGGTTTATCATCCTTACGTTCAGCCGCTGGAGCGTGAGTTTGAGTACCGTTACTTATATCAGTGGCAGGCAAATCATCCGGACAACAACGCTATGGCGCAGCAGTTCGGTTACGGTTTTTCTGTTGCCGATAATATGGCGATTTCAGTTAATATTCTGGCGGAACGTATTATGCCGGAAGATTACCGCATTGCCGGCTATGAGGCTGAGCTACGCTGGATGCTGACCGAACAGGGGCAGTACAGCTGGGACTGGGGCTTGTTGTTTGAATTGGAAAGACAAAAGCAAACTGACAATAATGAGTTCACCACCGGCTTACTGGTTGAAAAGGAGTTTGAATATACCAGCCTTACGGTAAATGCGCTGCTGGTGTACGAGTGGGGCAAGACGATACCGGCTGAATGGGAAAGCGAGTTCAGGTTGCAGTACCGTTACCGCTATTTACCGGCTTTACAGCCCTCTGTTGAAATTTACTCCGGAGAAAACTACAAAGGCGCCGGTCCGGGTTTTATGGGGGTGTACAAGTTCAGCCCTACACGGCAGTTAAAGTGGGAAGCTGCCATGGTGTTTGCCCTTGACAACAGCACTATAGACCGGACCTTTCGTTTTGCGCTGAAGTACGAGTTTTAACCGTGCTGTGTGATGAAAATCTGTCAATTGCCGGAGCAGACAGTGGTCAGCCGTGTTTCTGCTGCTATAATGCCGCGATATTTTATTGTTAGCACTTAAGGATACAGCGCATTATGGCGGACGCAGAACATCGCCCAACCAATTTTATCCGGCAAATTATTGATACCGATTTAGCTTCCGGCAAGCATAACGCGGTGCAAACCCGTTTCCCGCCTGAGCCGAACGGTTATTTACATATTGGCCATGCCAAATCTATCTGTCTGAATTTCGGTATCGCGCAAGATTATCAGGGCCAGTGCAACCTGCGCTTTGATGATACTAACCCGGAAAAAGAAAACGTCGAGTTTGTTAACTCGATTCAGCAAGACGTGAACTGGCTGGGTTTTCAGTGGAGTGGTGAAGTACGCTATTCGTCTGACTACTTTGATGCGCTGTATGGCTATGCAGTTGAACTGATTAACAAAGGCCTGGCCTATGTGTGCTTTTTAAATGCCGAGCAAATGCGTGAATATCGTGGCAATTTAACCCAGCCTGGCAAAGCCAGCCCAACGCGCGATACCAGCCCGGCAGAAAACCTGGCGCTGTTTGAAAAAATGCGTGCCGGTGGTTTTAAAGAAGGCGAATGCTCGCTGCGCGCCAAAATTGATATGGCCTCCAGCTTTATGGTTATGCGCGACCCGGTTATTTACCGCGTTAAGTTTGCCCATCACCATCAAACCGGCGACAGCTGGTGCATCTACCCGATGTACGACTTTACCCACTGTATCTCTGATGCGCTGGAAGGTATTACGCATTCATTGTGTACCCTGGAGTTTCAGGACAACCGTCGTTTATATGACTGGATTTTGGATAACATTACTATTGCCTGCCACCCGCAGCAGATTGAGTTTTCCCGGTTAAATCTGGAATATGCGGTAATGAGCAAGCGTAAGCTGCAAACCCTGGTAGAGCAAAAGGTAGTGTCCGGTTGGGATGACCCGCGTATGCCGACGATTGCCGGTTTACGTCGCCGTGGTTATACCCCGGCTGCTATTCGCGAGTTTGCCAAACGCATTGGCGTGACCAAGCAAGATAATATGATTGAGATGAGCGCATTGGAAGCCTGCATCCGTGAGGATTTAGATGCCGCTGCGCCCCGTGCAATGGCAGTGCTGGATCCGCTGAAAGTCACTATTACTAACTACCCGGCCGGTGGCATTGAGTGGGTAGAAGCACCGAACCATCCGAAAGATGAAACCATGGGCAGCCGTAAACTGCCGTTTGGCCCGGTGGTGTATATCGACAAAGCAGATTTTCGTGAAGAGGCGAATAAAAAGTACAAGCGCCTGGTGCTAAACAGTGATGTACGCTTACGTAATGCCTATGTTATTCATGCCGATGAAGTGATAAAAGACAGCGATGGTAACATCGTTGAGCTGAAATGCTCATACTTGCCGGAAACACTGGGTGAAAACCCGGCGGATGGCCGCAAGGTGCGCGGTGTTATTCACTGGGTTGAAGCAGCTAATGCTGTACCGGCTGAATTTCGCGTATACGATCGCTTATTCAGCGTGGCTAACCCGGCAGCAGAAGAGGATTTCCTGCAGGTAATTAATGCGCAATCGTTAGTGGTGAAGCAAGGCCTGGTAGAGCCATCGCTGCAAACTGCTCAAGCAGAGCAGGCGTATCAATTTGAGCGCGAAGGTTACTACTGCGCGGATAGCAAAGATTCCACAGCTGACAAGTTGGTATTTAACCGCACTGTCGGCCTGCGTGACAGCTGGGGTAAAGAAGAAGAGTAAGTTACCGTTAAAGCAAAAAATAAAGGCCGCAATGCGGCCTTTATTTTTTTTCAGCGTTACTTTTTCAGTAATACACCCAGACCAATAATAGCGGCTACCGCGCCACCCACCAAAAACCAGATAGCGTTATCGGTAGGGTTGCCGGTAACGGCCTCGGTTACCTGAGAAGCGGTGGAGTTATATTCGGTGTAACCGAAGTACAACAGAATGACACCCGCAACTAAAATTGCCAGACCCAGAATTTTATTCATACTCATCTTCCTTTGTTATTTTTTTAGATCAGTGATAATGCTGCGTTTTTTATAAAGTAAATATCAGATTTTAGCCAGCCGTTTTTAACAAAGCCGACAATACTACAGTAATAACATGGCACAGTTATTTGGTGAAAAATAGTGAAGCGTGCAATTTTGTGCTGTTTTTGTTTACTACTGGCAAATAGCGTCTTTGCTGAACTGGTGCGTTATCCTGCCATAGCGCATGTGGAAGACCCGCGCTCGGCTTACCCGTTGGCGTTGCTGGAGCTGGCCCTGGCGCAATCGCCGCGTCAGTATCAACTGCAAAGCTCATCTGAGCGTATGTCAAAATCGCGCAGCATGGTGTTTTTAAAAGAATACACTGAGCTTGATGTGTTATGGACTATGACATCGGTAGAGCGTGAGCTGGATTTACGCCCGATCCGTATTCCTATTTTTAAGGGCCTTAGCGGCTACCGTATTATGCTGATCCGCGCTGATCAGCAGGCTAAATTCGCTGCAGATAAGCCCGCAGCGGCTGTCCGGCGGCTGGTGTATGCGCAGGGCCATGACTGGGTTGATGCTAAAGTGCTGCAACTGAATGGTTTTTCGGTATTAGGTGCCGCCGGTTATGACAACTTGTTCTCGATGTTGGAAAAGGGCCGAGTAGATGCGGTGCCACGTAATGCGCTGGAAATTGCCGATGAAGCCTCGCTGTTAGCATCGCGTAATATAGTGATCGAACAACATTGGCTGCTGTATTACCCTACTGCCAGTTATTTCTTTGTTAATAATGCCAACGAGCAATTAGCGCAGGATATTGAGAACGGCCTGCATAAAATTATCGCAGACGGCACTTTTGAGCAGTTGTTTCAGCAGTTTTTCGCCGGCCACCTGGCTGAGCTTAAGCTGGAACAGCGGCAGATTATCCGCTTGAAAAACCCGTTACTACCGGCACAAACACCTATTAAAGACGCACGACTCTGGTATTATCCGCAGTAACTATTCAGTTTTTAGCATAGGTTTAACATGGAGTTGTTTTTAGCCGTTTTGTTTTTTGCCTTTTCTACCACCATTACACCAGGCCCGAATAATGTGATGATTATGTCATCCGGCGTAAACTACGGTGTAAAGGCCAGCGTGCCGCATTGGTTGGGGATCTGTTTGGGTTTCCCGCTGATGGTGTTGCTGGTGGGCCTGGGTTTTGGCGTGGTATTTGAGCGTTATCCGCATTTGCATCAGCTGATTAAAGTATTAGGTGTAGCCTACCTGATCTGGTTAGCCTGGCATATTGCCAGTGCTGAGCCCAAAGCAATAGAGCAGGGTAAAAGTAAGCCGTTCAGTTTTATGCAAGCGGCGTTATTCCAGTGGGTTAACGGTAAAGCCTGGGTTATGGCCAGCGGCGCTGTGGCGGCCTTTACCACGGTAGGCGGTGTGTATTGGCTTGAGGTCAGCGTTATTACCGCCGCCTTTTTGCTGGTAGCGTTTCCGTGCGTCGGTTTGTGGTTAGTGTTTGGTGCAGCCCTTCGAACCGTGTTAACTAAGGCGCTGTTTCAGCGTATTTTTAATATTTGTATGGCGATTATTTTGCTGTTATCTGTGGTGCCGGTGATGATCGAAATTTGGCAATATTATTTCACTCCGGCCATTGCCGGAATCTAACGTACAGGAGCTGGCGAAATGAGACAAATTATTATAGGTTTGCTGTTGCTACTTAGCGGTTGTGCTGCCACTCAGCCACAAACGGTCTGGTTGGATGTACGCAGTGCTGAGGAGTTTGCTTCCGGCCATCTGCCGGGCGCAGTTAATATTCCGC
This sequence comes from Rheinheimera sp., assembly GCF_030690345.1. Lineage (GTDB taxonomy): Bacteria > Pseudomonadota > Gammaproteobacteria > Enterobacterales > Alteromonadaceae > Alishewanella. The sequence goes on along the minus strand of NZ_JAUYGV010000001.1, from coordinate 480,806 downwards.
ACACTGAAGTTGCACAGCGGATTAACGAGCTGAAGCTGGATAAAGACACTAATATTGCCCTGTACTGCGGTAGTGGGCGTCGGGCTGGTATTGCCATTGAAACCCTGCAGCAACAAGGCTATACCAACCTTACCAATCACGGTGGTTATGACACACTGAAGCAAAAGTATGTCGCAGCAGATGAACGGCAATGAAGAAAAAATAAAGCTGGAGCATGAAGCTGCCAGATTATTTATGCGCTTGTACGAGCAGCGCTTTGGTATTGCAATGCGGCATATCTGGCACAATGAGCCGGCGCGGCCGGATGTATCCTGTTACTACGACGAGCAAAAGCTCGACCTGGAAATTGCGCATTTATATGGCAGTGAAGTGGAGGCAATGCATATTCTCGGTCGCGAGCTTGGCAGCAACACCCACAAAGAGCTGATGGGCTTGCTGCGCACCCCGGTGCAACACCGTTTGCTAACGGCACTGAACCGGCTGATCAGTAATAAAGCAGAAAAAACCTACCATACCGAGCGGGTTTGGTTAGTTATCCGCAATGCTAATCCTTTGTGGACACGGCGCGATATTTTGCAGCATTACCATCAGCTGCATATGCCCAAACGCCATCCGTTTGAACAAATCTGGTTAATCGGCGATATGCAGGGCCAAAGCGGCATTCTGGCACTTTATCCGCCCATGCTAACCGCGCTGGAGCACGGCTGATGCTGGAGTTTTACCGGCGCTGGGCACGGCGGCTGTATCCACTACGGCCATTTTTTCTACTGTTATGTACTTTGGCGGTAGCGGCTTTTGGCTGGTTATTATTTGCCGCTACTGTGGAGCAGGCGCAGCGCTGGCAGCTAAGCAGTGTGCTGCTGGCCGTAAGCAGTTTGCTGCTGTGGTTATGGGCCGGTTTATTTAACTGTGAGTTGCCGGTGGTAATAAGCGGACAAGGCATGCTGCTGAAGCTTAGAACCTGTTTAGTACGGTTGTTTTACTATCTGTTGGCGCTGCTGATCACGCTGCTGCTGTTGGCAACCACCTACCTTGGCCTGCGCGCACTTAAAGGTATAATAGCCGCCTTATTTTTTAGCTGAGCATTAACTATGCAGAACACCGCTGCGCGCTGGGATATATTCTGCGCTGTGATTGATAACTTCGGCGATATTGGTATTTGCTGGCGGCTGTGCCGCCAGTTAGTGGCAGAGCATAATATTTCAGTGCGGCTGTGGGTTGATGATTTAGCCAGCTTCAGCAAAATTTGCCCGCAAATAGATACCACTGCCGATGAGCAGCAACAGGCCGGGGTGTTAATTAAGCGCTGGGCGGCGGCGACTAATTGGCAACAGTGCACAGTAGCTGAGGTGGTAATAGAGGCGCTGGCTTGCACTATTCCGCTACCGTATCAGCAGAAAATGGCACAGCAAGCGGTTAAACCGTTATGGTTAAACCTGGAGTATTTGTCGGCAGAGGAATGGGTGGAGGGCTGCCATGCGCTGCCATCGCCGCAGCCGCATTTAGCGCTGGATAAACACTTCTTTTTCCCGGGCTTTACCGCGGCTACCGGCGGCTTATTGCAAGAGCGCACTATACAGCAGCAGGCCGCACTGTTTATGGCCGATGCCGCTGCGCAGCAAGCATTCTGGCAGCAGTTGGGGGTGGCAGAGCACGCGCGCTATCAGCAGAAAATATCCTTGTTTGCTTATGATCATCCGCAGCTTGAAACTTTGCTGGCCTGTTGGCAGCAAGCGCCGGTTAATAGCCTTTGCATAGTGCCGCAGGGCGTGTTGGCCAACCAGCTTGCTGCTCTATACCCACAGTTGCAGCAACATGCTGAGTTGACACTAGGCCAGCTGACGCTGAAAGTGGTGCCTTTTATGGCACAAGACGATTACGACAAACTGCTGTGGGCCTGTGATATCAACTTTGTCCGCGGCGAAGACTCGGTTATCCGCGCGCACTGGGCGGCTAAGCCGTTTATCTGGCAAATTTACCGCCAGGCAGAGCAGGCGCATCTGGATAAACTGAATGCTTTTTTGCAGCGTTATTGCGCGCAGATGCCGGCTGCTGCGGCGCAGGCTTTAACGGACTTTTGGCTGGCATGGAATACTGACACTGCGCTTGGCGAGCGCTGGCAAAAATGTAGTGCAATGTTGGCGCAAATCGCCGAATATAACCTTATGTGGCGCGCAGCGTTAACGGCAAACGGAGATCTTGCCAGCAACCTCGTGCACTTTGTTGAAAAAAAATTTATAATGCGACGCAATTTTTCCTAACGAGAAGATATTTCAGTCATGATGAAGACAGCTCAAGAACTGCGTGCTGGCCAGGTGATTATGGTTGGCACAGAACCAATGGTAATTTTAAAAGCCGAGTTTAACAAATCCGGCCGTAACTCTGCCGTGGTTAAAATGAAAATGAAAAACCTGCTGAATGCGCAGGGCATGGAAACGGTATACCGTGCTGATGACAAGTTTGAGCAGGTTCTGCTGGAAACTAAAGAAGTAACTTATTCTTACTTCTCTGATCCTATGTACGTATTTATGGACCAGGAATACAACCAGTTCGAAGTTGAAGCAGAAAACATGACCGAAGCACTGAAGTACCTGGTAGATGGTATGGAGTGTTCAGTGGTGTTCTACAACGAGCGGCCAATTTCGGTTGACCTGCCAACTGTAGTAGTGCGTACAGTAACCTACACTGAGCCGGCAGCTCGCGGTGATACATCTGGCAAGGTATTAAAACCAGCCAAAATTGAAACCGGTTTTGAACTGATGGTCCCGGCGTTCGTGGAAGAAGGTGACAAGATTGAAATTGACACCCGTACCGACGAATACCGCAGCCGCGCCAAGTAATACTGGCAAGTTGAATATAAAAAAGGCGCTTAGGCGCCTTTTTTGATGGGCAATACATAAGACCAGCAAAATCGAAGAAACTCAACAACTTACTCCTAAGCAAAAATGCCACTACCATGTCTTGAGCAAAGACAGAATGCTATGATGCTGATCAGTCCAGATGACGGGTTTATTCGCCGGCACCACACTAATTCGAGTATCTGAATATTCACTATGATGCTGCTCATTTAATTGTATCAGTGCTTCCGGGGCAGCCATCAAAACCCAATCAGAGCCAAATCCCTCACTGCTGGTTGGCTGTTGATACAACGCGGCACTTAACTTCAATTGATTTGCATTTTGCTGAATCACCTGGCTCAGATCGAGATAGGTACTGGAAATATGAATCGCCAGTATTCCGGACGGCTTAAGATGTTTCTGATAAAGCTCAAACGCTTCCATCGTCAACAGATGGACCGGGATCGCATCACTGGAAAACGCATCGATGACGAGCAGATCATACTTACTCGATTCTGAGACAAGCCGCTGATGCAATCTCACCCTTGCATCCCCCTGAACAATATTTATCTCAGCGGGACTGTGCCGCAAATACCTGAAATGAGATTGCGAAAGCGAAATAACTGCGGGATTAATTTCATAAAACGTGAAATCGTCACCAGGTCGTCCATAACTTGCCAGTACCCCGGCACCAAGTCCAACAACGGCAATGCTGGCGGATTTTTTTTGCTGTACATGGTTAAATGCGACATCGATACCAGCGTTATCCCGATAATAATGTTTTCGGGTCAATAGCTTTTCGTAATTTGGTCCTTCTGTACTGGCCATGATCTGAGTGCCGTGTACTGTAGTACCATCCACCAGGCGCCTTTCTATTTTTTCATTAGTAAGTATATCCCTCACACTTACGACCCCATAAAAGTTGCGGTAAGCAATAACCTGGTCCCGAATCAAGAGATGATTAAGCCAGGCAAGTCCGCCTGACAAACCGATAATGACAAGCCCCCACAGGTATGTCTTTTTCGGGAACAGGTGCTCCAGTTGTCGTTGCTGCCATACCAGCGTCGTTAGTAGCATTAAGAATGTCAGAGGGTATTCAAGTAATTGCACAAACAGGATTGGTGCGAGCACAGACAGTGTTATTCCGCCAATACAGCCGCCCAGACTAATACTCCAATAATACAGAATGTTGTCAGTGCCCTTTGCAGGTGCAGATAAACTCAGTTCACCATGGCAAATAAAACAAGCCACAAAAAGAATGAATAAATACATCCCCGCCTGCCATTGCACTGCAAAGAGACTGCCGGTTACAAACATCAGCGCAGATGCTATACAGCAAAAAACCAGAAGCGGCAGCGCATATTGACGGTCATAACAATTGAAGCGGGAGAAACAAATAATAAAAGTCATTAGATAAACGACTAAAGGGCATATCCATAGTAATGGAACCGGAGGCACGTTTTGCGTCAGCATAGAGGTTGTTGCCAAAAGTACCATAACACCAGTCATGGAATAGATAACCCAGTAGAAAGAAATGCAGAATGCTTGTCGCTGTTGCCTGATCTGGTGCAGTCCCCCCTGCAGTAAACCGCCGCCTATAAAAATGACGCTCAGAAAGAAGAACAATCCAAATATCCGAACCCAAAGCCGCAGTTGCGATTCCAATGTCAGCCACGCCTCAACGACAAAAGGGTAACTACATAGGGCCAGAAGCGCTCCTGCGTTTGACCAGGCAAACCAGTGTTTCGCATACTCCTGAGATTCCGGCTTTATCTGTAACAACCACCGTTGTGTCAACACACCGGAGCTGGCCAATAGGAAATACGGAACACCGGCTTTTTGCCACAACAGCAGCACAACCGCATACCTGGGGTGGGTATTATCGATTATCGTATTTACTTCACTAAAGAGATTGGGCAGTAAGAAGAACGATACTACCAGCAACAGCAGATGCATGCTCATCTGTGTCTTGATATTCTCCAGATAGGTTAAAGCAAGGGCATAACAATATCCCGCAAATAATACCGTCTGGAAAAACATCATACTGGTGATCCACACCGACGCTGAGCCACCAAATTGTGGTAACATCAATTTGCCCAAGATGGGTTGGATCTGAAAGATTAAAAACGCACCGATGAATACGGTTAGTGTTGAAAATATTTTCATCGTTTTAAGTACTTATCCTGCATTCTGTTAGTGATTGACATTCCATAGGTAGTGAAAAATTATGGCAATGCAGGAAAGCTTCAGAATTTCTTATGAAAACCTTAGCAATTGATAAATAAAGAAAATTAGAGGTAATGGCTTAGTGAGAAATTGCCAGATTGGTGACTTTTGTGTTGATTTTGACAGGAAACAAATCAGCACAATGAATGGTAAAACGCTTACGCTGGAACCTAAAGTCATGGATGTTTTGCATACACTTGCGTCGCGTCAGGGAGACGTTATCTCTCAGCAAGATATATTCACAAAGGTGTGGGGCAGCGTTACCTATTCTTCAAGCATGATTCAAAGAGCTATTGCTCTGCTGCGCAAGGCGTTTGGTGACGATGCCACAGCGGCAAAGTATATTAAGACCTACCCCAAAAGAGGTTACGCTCTTATAGCAACAGTCAAAACGGAGCATAAGCAAGCCCCCGAAAAAGGCATACAGACCCCGCTATCGGGACGCAAGCTCTACGCCGTTATTCTGATGCTTTGTCTCATTATTCCAACCGTTTACTGGTTGTCTCCTGCGCTTGTAAAAACCAAATTTTCCCGACTCTATCCGGTCACCACAAATATGCACAACGAATATGAAGCCCAATATGATCCAAGCGGCAATTACCTGTTGTTCTTGCGTGACCTGCCAAACCAAAAAGGCAATCAAGTTTGGGTGAGACAACTCTCCAACGCCACCGAGTTCAGGCTAACCAATGATACTGAGATAACCTATGCGGGTATTACCTGGTCACCTAATGGTCAGAGTATTGCCTATGTTAAAAAAGGGCCGGAAGCGGATCAAATTGGATACCTGAGTTTTGATCCGATTACAGTGAAAGCATTGGCGAGTAATCATATTACAACCAGACCATTTCAGACTGTACTCGGGCACCGTTTTCAGTGGTCGAAACTAAATCAGCTGTACTTTATTGAGATACCCTCAATGGACAGATCTAAAATCGTCCGACTGGATTTAGCTACAGGTAGCACTAGCACCCTGTCTGAGGCCTCAGGCAAGGACATGATTCAGAATATTGCCTTGGCACCTGACAATGCAACACTTGCATATACCAAGAGTGTAAAACAGAATCGTTATGAAGTGCGTTTACTGGACTTGCATAGTGGTAGTGACAGTTTACTGACAACCCTGGAAAATAGGGTGCTCGGTATTAGTTGGCACCCAAATGGAGAACACCTGCTTGCCAGCAATAATCACAAGCTAAAGCTGATTAACCGCTCGGGTGATGTGAAAGAAATTCAATTTAACAATTTCAATCCGATTATAGATGCTACTTACAGCCCGGACGGTAAGCAAATTTTGATGCAAAGCGTTGAAATGGATGTGGATATCCTGTACTCCGAGCCCCCGTTTGATCAGCAGCGCTTATTGATAGACAGCAAAGCAGTGGATATATTGCCGTCTTTTTCTCCTGACGAATCTCAAATTCTGTTTTTATCCAATCGCAATGGCAAACAACAGCTGTTTATCGCTTCACTGACAGGAGAAAGCCGGCTGATTTTCCGCAACCCCGATGAACAAGAGTTATTTGGCATGGCATGGTCACCTGATGGTAAACAGGTGGTAACCGCCAGTAAGGATTCCTTGTATTTTATCAACCTCAACAATGGCGTCGTAAGAACAGAGATACATAAGCAGTCGCCTTTTTATATTCAGCGATGGTATTCACATGAACCGGCTTTGCTGGTTTCACGTTTTGAAAAGAATAATTTTATTCCGGCAAAGTACCACTACAACTCCGGAAAATTTGAAGTGCTGGATAGCAGTATCTCTGCCAGACAATGCCTGTACATGACGCTGGATGAAACCGACAAACTGATGTTTACTGATGGGCAACAGGTGGTACGCTTGAACACGTCAAATCAGCCGGAAGTATTGTGGAAATCATCGGGACATCAGATCAAAGGCTTTGCACTGGACAAGGGAGAGCTGGTCCTGATACAAAATGACCATCAGAACATAGATAATGTCTTGATATCCAAAGCCAGCCTCGTCAGTGGTCTTGAAAGCCTGTGGTATCAGTATGATGCCAACAATTTTAAGGTGGTCAGTGGCAATCGGGATCACAGCAAACTCTTAATGCACTCTGCCGCCAGGAAGGTTCGTACCATCGTGAGGCTGGAATAACCCAACACAAACCGGGTTTTATTGAGTCACAGCAACAGAAGCTCTCAGTCAATAAGCAAACTTATTGATAAAGCTTGGGGTATTCTTGCTTTTAATTGCCTTTGCGCAGGTGTTTTATGTCACCAGAAAAACACAAAATGCTATCCGGAGACTGGTATAACCCGCTGGATAAACAGCTTAGCGCTGAGCGTTTGGCGGCGCGTAAGTTACAGCATCAATTTAACCACAGCGCGCCGGATGATGAGGCGCTGCGCCGGCAACTGTTAAAACAGTGGTTGCCCAATACCGGTAAGCATTTTTATGCTGAACCACCGTTTTACTGCGATTACGGCTATAACATTCGCAGCGGTAGCAAAGTGTTTTTTAACTTTAACTGCGTGGTGCTGGATGTTGCGCCGGTGAATATTGGTAATAACGTATTTTTTGGCCCTGCGGTACAAATTTATACCGTGAATCATCCGCTGGATGCCGTTAAGCGGCGTACTTTGCTGGAGCAGGCTTTACCGATAAACATTGCCGACGATGTTTGGATTGGCGGTGGTGCAGTGCTTTTACCCGGCGTGAGTATCGGCGCCGGTAGTGTGATTGCCGCCGGCAGTGTGGTAACCAAAGATGTGCCCTCAGGCGTGCTGGCCGGTGGTAACCCGTGCAAGGTGTTAAAAATGTTGGCGGCAGACTGAAATCCACCAGCTATAACGCTGTGTAATTTTATTGTAAATGTAAGGTTTTAATCTGGTGTTAAGGATGATGTTGTCACTATACTCTGTACAACATTTTGCAGGGAGTAAGCCATGAAATTATCTATCAGTATTATCGTGTTAGTGCTATTAGCGTTTACCGCACCGGCGCAGGCCTGCGGCTTTCGTTTAGCGGATGGCAAGTTGCTAAAGTGCGGTATGCCGCGTATTGAAGTGTTGGCACTGGCCGGCCAACCGGAATCTAAAGATGTGGAAACCTTAGGCGTTGATACCGGTGAGCCGGTAAGCGGCGAAACAGTGGAAACCTGGTCTTACCGGCTAAAAGCCGATATGGGCGGCGATTATTTGGTGTCGTTAACGCTGACCGGCGGCAAGGTGACTGCCATTAACCGCAAGCAAGTAGGGCGTTTATAGCACTGTTAGTGCTGTCAGGCATTTAACAGCAACATAGCGCGAAAACAGCTTAGCGCGATAACAGATATAAGTCGGCCAGCGTCATATTCTCGCCGCCGGGTTTTAATTCACTTAGCAGCAGCAGGGCGCTGCTGTAAGCATCTTCTAAGGCATGATGGTCCGGCATCGCCGGTAAGCCGTGCCGCTCCAGGCAGGCGCCCAGCTTCAGTGCATCATGTTTTACCACCTTGCCGCGGCGCAGCAGGCGTTGCCATTCAATTTTCATGGTATCGACAAAGCGAAAACGCGGCGCCTTGCCAAAACAGCGCTGGCAGGCCACGCGTAAAAACTGCTCGTCCAGTGCGCTGTGATGGGCAACAAACACATAACCGGCATACTGCGTTAGCAGTTGGGTTAATACCTCAGCGATATCGTGGGCATTTTGCAGTTGCCGGTCGTGCAAGCCATGGTACACCGCGCTTTGGCCGACACTGACTGGACTACTGATCAGGTAGTGTTTTGCCTCTGCCAGCACAATTTCCCGCGCCCGTACCGGCACCCAACCAATGCTGACAATATGATCTTTGCGCGGATTTAACCCGGTAAGCTCTAAATCCAATGCCAGAAAATTGCTCTGTGCTACCAGGCTGCCCGGTGGCGGGTAGGGAACTTTGGCAAAGTGAGTAACGACCTCGCTCAGCGCGGTATTTTTTCGTCGTAACCAGCTGAGCACAGTTAAAGATCCCGGCAGAAACGGTGTTTTACACTGGCCTGGGCGCTGTTGATCACGGCAAAGCTGTCTTTCATTTGGTGCCGTGCCAGGCCGGATATTTCTGACGGGTCCAGTAAATTGGTCACATCATGGCCTTGTTGTAAGTCGTGCTGGTGTTTTTCCCAGCGCAGTTGCGCCAGCAAATCAAAGGCATCATTTAAATTCTGGCTGTCTTTGCTGTCTATCACGCCTTGTGCGGCCAGTTGCTGCAGGCGCCGGCGGGTATTCACTTCATATATGCCGGCCGACAGCGCATAAACGCGGACTAAATCTGTGATCAGGCTGATACCGCGCTTTTTCAAATCCAGGCCTTTTTTATGTTTGCCGTCTTGTTCCAGAATAAAGTTCTTAAAAAAGCCCAGCGGCGCTGTGCGCTGCAGAGCAGCCTGTGCCAGATGATACAAAAACAGTGGCGCCTGAGCCGTGCGCTGCAGAATATCTTCCTGTAGGGCGTTAAACAGGCCTCTGCTGCCATCTATTACCCGCAGGTCGAAGAAGATGCTGGCTTTTAGCAGCGCATCCGGCGTAGGGGTGGCTATCCAGCGGGCAAAACGGCCGGACCAGCCTTTTAAGCTTAAGCGCAGCTCGGCATTACTGGCCATAATATTGCCCGGGCACAGGGTAATGCCGCAGCGTGCCAGGCCCTGGCAAACAAAATCGGCTAACTGCGCAAAATAATCACCGACTGCGCCGCTGGGTTCTTTCTCCAGCAGCAGTGCATTGTCCTGATCGGCATTTAAGCTTTGGTCCATCCGCGCCTGGGAGCCAAAAGCCAACCAACTGAAGACGCAGGGGGGCTCGCCCAGTTGTTGCTGAGCCAGGTAAATAAGGCGCTGGGTCAGGGCGTCGGTAATGGTGGTAATAATATGGCCGGCTTCATGGGCCGGTACCTGCTGCTTACTCAGCGTAACAGCAAGGTTGGCTATCTGCTGGCTGCAGCGCTCCAAGCCGTCAACTGTTGCCTGGCGGTGGATTTCGCCAATCAGGTAAACCGGATGGTCCTGCTGGCTGCGGATCACGTCGGTCGCCGTTAGCATGCCACAGCAAATGCCTTGTTCTATTACCGGCAAATGGTGAATATTGTGCTGGCTCATTTGTTGTACGGCTTCATACAAATAGGCATGGCGCTCAATACTCTGCGGTTGCCGCGTCATCACCTGGCCCACCTGAGTACTTGCCGGTAACGCTTGTGCCAGTACACGGCTTCTTAAATCGCGGTCGGTAACAATGCCCACCAGCTTGTCGTGTTCTTCTACCAGCAAGGATGATACGCGCTGGTCTGACATTAATTTGGCCGCCTGCTGTACGGTTTGCTCCGGCCGTACCGCAATTTTACGCTGCTGTACCACATCACTGATTTTCAGCGTAAAGCGCGAGCTTTGTTGCTGCTCGCGGTATTGGTGTAGCCGGCGGCTGAACAGGCGTTGAAAAAAAATATCAATATTTTTGTACTGATAACGGCATTGGTGAAAGGCGTCGGCTTCGAGCCAATACACCAGGCCATCTTCTTCACACTGCAGGGTATCATTGTCCGTTAAGCCGGTAAGCAGTTGCTGATAACCATAAAAATCACCGCTTTGCAGTTTGGTCAATAGTTGCTGCTGATCACTGTACAGCGTAAAAATACCGGTGCGGACAATCAGCAAACGCTCAGTGTTAATATTAACGCTATCCCCGGTCTGGTAATAATACACTTTGATATGGGCCGATAAACCGGCAACGGCAGCACTGCTCAGTTGATCGAACGGTGTGGTGTCACAGAGAAAATTACTGACATCTGCTATTTCCATTATTGCTCCGGGCGCGGTAGTGGCCGCTAACGCTGCATTATCAGCTGTGGCACAGTGCCAGTAGCAGCGGATCAGTTTGGCTAAGTTGTTGCCACTCAGGGCTTAGCGTTTCATTGCCCTGCGGTATAAGTAATTGGTCGGTAAAATTGGCGCGGGAATGTTGCGCGCAATGGACTACCTGGGGTACACGTCTGGCCTGAGCCCGGCGTTCAAAAAAATACAGATCAACTAATTTAAGCTGCGGATTAACTGTATTGGCAGAAGCATTGGCAATATCGGCCGCGATAAAGCGCAGCGTTTGCGGATACAGGTAACTCCATGGCCGCCAAACTGCCTGTTGCTCAACGGCTTTCACCACTACCACGCCTTGCGGCAATAAGCTGGTTTGATGCTCGAACCAGGTGTATTCGCTGTAGATTTGAAAACCTAACATAGCGGCACCGGCAAATACCGGGATTAACCAGCGCGGGGCGATATTGTTACTGAGCTTGCGCAGCAGTAATGCAATGCCTGCCGCACCTAAACCGGCGAATACCGTTGCAATCAATTCCCACAGCATAATGTCTTTCCTGAAAAAGACGGGCCTTCACCATGAAAGCCCGTATTGTTATAGCTACCTTACTACAGTAGCTGAAGTAAGGTAAATCAGATGCTTAGTGATCAGTGGCTGCACCGGCACCTTTAGGGTAACGCACACTTTCTACCAGTTGTTGGATATGTAACGGTGGCGCTTCTGTTGCTGAGGATACGGCAAAGGCAACAATAAAGTTAATCATTGCACCAATAGCACCGAACGACAGCGGGGAGATACCAAATAACCAGTTATCCGGCGTGTTAGCCAAGGTTGCTGTACCCGGGATAAAGAACCAACCCAGGAACAGAAAGATATAAATTACCGTTGACAGTAAACCTGCCAGCATACCGGCGATTGCACCTTTGCTGTTCACCCGTTTGGAGAATATACCCATCATCAGCGCCGGGAAGATAGACGCTGCGGCAATACCAAATGCCAACGCAACAACCTGGGCGGCGAAACCGGGCGGATTCATCCCCAGCCAGGTCGCCACCACTATGGCCACTGCCATCGAAATCCGTGCTGCCAGCAGTTCACCCTTCTCACTGATACCCGGATTAATCGAGCCCTTGATTAAGTCATGGCTGATAGCCGACGATATCGCCAACAACAAGCCCGCCGCAGTAGATAAGGCTGCTGCCAAACCACCGGCGGCAATTAAGCCGATAACCCAGCCTGGTAAGTTGGCAATCTCAGGGTTTGCCAGTACCAGAATATCGTTATTTACTGTCAGCTCGTTACCGTTCCAACCCCGTGCGTCAGCCGTTGCTTTAAAGGCGGCAGTGTCGTTATACAGTTGAATACGGCCATCGGCGTTTTTATCGTCAAACTTAATTAAGCCCGTTAATTCCCAGTTTTTAATCCAGTCCGGACGTTCAGCATATTCAATTGCATCAGCAGTCGGGCCGGCAGGGTAAATTGTGGTTAACAGGTTTAACCGTGCCATAGAGGCTACAGCCGGTGCGGTTAAATACAGCAGCGCAATAAACACCAGCGCCCAACCGGCAGACCAGCGGGCATCCGATACCTTAGGTACGGTGAAAAAACGAATAATAACGTGCGGTAAGCCGGCGGTACCAATCATCAGTGACAGAGTGAATAACACCATATTCAGTTTATTGGAAACGTCAGCGGTGTAATCAACAAAGCCCAGATCCCGCACCACCATATCCAGTTTCTGTAGCAACGGAATGCCGGATTCAACGTGATCAGAGAACAAGCCCAGCGGTGGTAAGAAGTTACCGGTTAACTGCAGCGAGATAAATACCGCAGGGATGGTATAAGCGATAATCAGTACCACGTACTGTGCTACCTGGGTATAGGTAATACCTTTCATACCGCCCATTACCGCGTACAGGAACACGATAACGCCGGCGATAATCAGACCGGTATCACTTTCCACTTCCAGGAAGCGCGAAAACGCTACACCAGCGCCGGTCATCTGGCCGATAACGTAAGTTACCGAAGCAATGATTAAACAGGCCACCGCTACAAAGCGGGCGTTTTTACTGTAAAAACGGTCACCGATAAATTCCGGCACGGTAAACTTACCGAACTTACGCAGATAGGGGGCTAACAGCATGGCCAGCAGTACATAACCACCGGTCCAGCCCATCAGGTAGGTTGAATTGGCATAACCACCGGCGGCAATTAAGCCCGCCATAGAGATAAAAGATGCAGCAGACATCCAGTCGGCCGCAGTGGCCATACCGTTCATTACCGGGTGTACACCACCACCGGCTACGTAAAACTCTTTGGTTGACCCGGCCCGGGCCCAAATCGCGATAGCGATATAGAGCGCGAAGGAGCCGCCAACAAAAATAAGATTAATGGCAAATTGACTCATGACGGGCTTACTCCTCGTGCAGGCCAAATTCTTTATCAAGCTTATTCATTCTCCAGGCATAGAAGAAGATTAAGACGATAAAGGTTAAAATAGACCCCTGTTGTGCAAACCAGAAGCCAAGGTCGGTACCGCCTACACTGATGCCTGCCAGCATGGGACGCAATAAGATCCCGAAACCGTAAGACACCAGAGCCCAGACGATGAGGCTGCCAATGATCAGGCGAAGGTTCGCTGACCAATAAGCCGCCGCGTTGCGATCGTGCTCTGTCATAATAATTACACTCCTTTCCTTTGTTATTTTTATCTCGCAAAGTTAATCTAGCAGTAGTTAACACAAGTGAAAGCCCGACTTTAGTCGAAGCTGTAGCGCGGGGCATTGACTTGCAACGCGGCCTGAGCCAAAAGTAAAACAAGAAAAATAACAGGAGAGTGCAGTGGCCGCTTGGATCGTTGCTTTGTTGGCGTTGCTATATGTTGGTGGTTTGTTTCTTATTGCCAACTGGGGCGAGCGTCATGCGGATGATAAACTAATACGAAAGTATGGGGGCCTGATCTACAGTCTGGCGTTAGCGGTGTACTGCACTTCGTGGACTTATTACGGCGCTGTAGGTACTGCTGTTACCCGCGGTTGGGACTATATTCCGATTTACCTCGGCCCTGTGTTGCTGTTTATTTTTGCCCAGCCGTTCTTGTTTAAACTACTCTATGTTGCCAAAAAGCAAAATGTCACCTCGGTGGCCGACTTTATCTCTGCCCGTTACGGCAAACGCAAAAATATCGCCCTGATTGCCTCGCTGGTGTGCCTGGTGGTGGTGGTGCCTTATATTGCGCTGCAATTAAAGGCCGTATCCAGCTCTTATCAGGTATTACTCGGCGGTGATTTTAATGACGACACCGCCAACTGGTGGCAGGACAGTGCCTTTTTAAGCGCGTTGGCAATGGCATTTTTCGCTATTTTATTTGGTACCCGCAAGCTGCACCTGACCGAGCAAAGCCGTGGTGTGATGGTGGCTATTGCCTTTGAATCCGTGGTGAAGTTGTTTGCCTTGTTAATGTTGGCGCTGGCGGTTTATGTGTTTGTGCTCAGTGACGAGCGCAGTATTTTTCTGCGTTTTGCCGATCATGCCATGGCGCAACAACAAACCAGCAGCAGTTACGGCGTGGTGGAGTTTATTACCAAAACCATTTTAGCGATGGCGGCGGTGTTTTTACTGCCGCGCCAGTTTCATGTCGCCTTTGTTGAAAATGTCTCACATCATCATTTACGCCACGCCAGACGCTGGTTTTCACTGTACTTATTTCTGGTCACCATAGTGGTTATTCCTATCGCCATTGGCGGTATGCAGTTATTTCCGCAGGCGCTCAGTTCGGCCGACAGCTTTGTACTGTTAATTCCGGCCCAATCCGGTTGGCATACCTTAAGCGTACTGGTGTTTATCGGCGGCTTCTCTGCGGCAACCTCGATGATCATTATTGCCACCCTGGCGTTGTCGACGATGATCAGCAACGACGTCATTATGCCGGGCTTGTTGCGCCACAGCAAAAAACGTGGCCTCGGCCACGACTATAGTTTGTTGATCCTGCTGGTGCGTCGCAGCATGGTAATATTAGTGATGTTGCTGTCTTATTTGTATTACCGTGTGTTTGCCCGCAACTACGAGCTGGCCGAAACCGGTTTGTTGGCCTTTGCGCTGGTGATCCAGCTGGCGCCGGCAGTGATCGGTGGCCTGTACTGGCGCCGCGGCAATGCCAACGGTGTTTACCTTGGCTTAACGGTCGGCTTTGTGTTGTGGTTTTATACGCTGATGTTGCCGCAGTTGGTCAGTACCGGCGCCATTGACAGTAACATTATGCAAACCGGTTTATTCGGCTGGTCCTGGCTGGTGCCTACCGCCTTATTCGGTGTTGAGCTGGATAGCTTAAGCCACGGCGTGTTGTTTTCGCTGGGTTTTAATCTGCTGTTCTATGTGTTGGCCTCTTTGTTGACTCAGGTTAATCTACAGGACCGGCTGCAGGCTGTGGCCTTTGTTAAGCCCAATTTGCCGGTTAATCATCAGGACACCCCGGCACGGCGTATCCGCATCCGTAACACCGATTTAAAAATTCTGTTGGAGCGTTTTGTCGGTAACGGCCGCGCGGCGGAGTGTTTACAAGAGTACGCCAGGCGCCAACAAGAATCGTTGCAGTTGGATGATTTACCCAGTGTTGGCCTGGTGGAGCACGTAGAGCGTGAACTGGCCGGGGTAATTGGCGCCTCTTCGGCAGCGGCGATGGTGAATGCTGTACTGGAAGGGCGGCAACTGGGTTTTGAAGATGTGGTAACCCTGTTTGACGACACCACCCAGGCTATTCAGTTTTCGCGTAAAATCCTGTTCTCTACCCTGGAGCATTTAAGCCAGGGCGTCAGTGTGGTCGACCGCGAGTTAAAGTTGGTGGCGTGGAACAAAGCGTATCTGGAAATGTTTTCTTACCCCGAAGCTATGGTGCGGGTAGGCCGGCCGGTAGCCGATATAGTGCGCTTTAACGCCGAGCGCGGCTTGTGTGGCCCGGGCAGTGCCGACGAGCACGTCGAAAAGCGTATTTCACATATGCAAAAAGGCACGGCGCATGTGTTTCAGCGGGTAAGGCCGGACGGCCGTGTGATAGAAATGCGCGGTAATCCTATTCCGGGCGGTGGTTTTGTTACCAGTTTTACCGATATATCGGACCATGTTAAAGCGGTGCAAGCGCTGGCAGAAGCCAAGCAACATTTGGAAGACCGCGTGCAGGAGCGCACCCAAACCATCTCTGAGATAAATCACGAGCTGTTAGGCGAGGTGCGGCGCCGGCGCGAAACTGAGCAGCAGCTGCTACAGGCCAAGGCCGAAGCAGAAGCCGCTAACGCCTCGAAAACACGCTTTCTGGCGCTGGCCAGCCATGACATTTTACAGCCGCTCAATGCAGCGCGGTTATTTACCGCGGCGCTGGCCGGTATTAAAGATACACAGCAACAACAGCATATTATCGGCCAGTTGGACAATTCGCTGAAAGCGTCGGAAGAGCTGATCTCTACTTTGCTGGAAATCGCCAAGCTGGACGATGGCAAGTTAACGCCGGATGTGCAAAATGTGGCGATAAAAGAGTTGCTGGCGCAATTGTCAGACGAATTCAGTTTGCTGGCCAAACAAAAAGGCTTACAGCTGAGCGTAAGGGCTGCGGACTATCAGGTGCAAACCGATCCGACCTATTTGCGGCGAATTTTGCAAAACTTGCTGTCTAATGCGATTAAATACACGAAAACAGGTCGCATAGTGCTGGGTTGTCGCAAGCGCGGTTCGCAGCTGTTGATCCAGGTGTGGGACACAGGTCCCGGTATTACAGACGGTGATTTACAGCGTATTTTTGAAGATTTTTACCGTATTGATGCCACCGCGAAAGGCGAGCAGGGGGTAGGGTTAGGCTTGGGAGTGGTCAACCGGATGGCAAAGTTACTCGGCCATCCGCTTAAAGTGGTATCCACACCCGGTAAAGGCAGTATGTTCAGTTTAGTGCTGCCGCTGAGCCAGGCAGAGTTAAGGCCGGAGTTGCCGTTGCCGGGCAATATTCAGCAAAGGCCGGTGCAGGGGTTGTCGGTAGTGTGTGTCGATGATGATGCGGCTAATCTGGCCGCATTAACGGTGTTGTTGCAGCAATGGCAAATTGATGACGTTAAGAGCTTTTTTGATGAAGAAAGTCTGCTGGACTATGCACGTTTGCATGGCGCACCGGATGCCTTGTTAATTGACTATCAGCTGGGTCAGCACCTGAATGGCTTGCAGCTGTATGAAAAAATCAAATTGGTTTGGGGTAATGTAAACGGCATTTTGGTATCAGCCTCGCCTGAAGCCGGGCTGGCGATGAAAGCCAAACAGCATGGCCTGATGTTTCTGGCCAAGCCGATAAAACCGGCGGCACTGCGTGCCAGCTTAAACCACTTAAAAATGTTAAAGCGCGCAGCACATTAACTGTGGGTTGCGCTGCTTCTTCAGTGTTGTGCCATCGCCTTATTTACCGGTGGCTCCAGCGTTAAGCGCTGCGCCTGGATCACTACCTGGGTGCGGTTGGTTACGCCAAGTTTGCGGAAAATAGCGGTAATATGCGCTTTTACTGTGGCTTCAGAAATATGTAAGTCGTAAGCAATTTGCTTGTTCAGCCAGCCTTCGGTCAGGTAATACAGCACTTTATATTGCTGTTGTGTCAGCTGCGCCACTTTTGCGGCTAAGTCTAAGTCTTCTTCTGCTTTATCACTGCGGTGTTCCAGCACCTGCTTTTTAATTGCCGCCGGCACCCAGAGCTCACCAGCCAGTACGGCGTTCAATGCTGCGCTGATATCTGCCGGATTAGCTGATTTAGGCACGTAAGCGGAGGCACCAAAAGCCATAACGCGGCGGATCACATCCAGCTCTTCACTGGCGGAGATCACCACTATCGGTAATGACGGAAAGGATTTACGCAGTTGGATTAAGCCGAGAAAACCGCAGTTACCAGGCATATGTAAATCCAGCAGCAGTAAGTCTGTGTCGGGGTGTTGTTCCAGCGCCGCGCAGGTGCTGTCAAAGCTGTCGGTTTCTATGGTTGCTTTAGTGGCAAAAGTGCTGCTGATAGCATTTATCAGCGCGTTGCGAAACAGCGGGTGGTCGTCTGCGACGATCAGTTTTGCCATCTTGTCCTCCGGCGACAGGAATTATAATTATTATGTCATTTGTATAAAAAAGGCCGCATTTGCGGCCTTTATACTGAGGTGAGCACGCCACTGTGTCAAGCGCGCACTGGTGCTATGGCTTATTTCCGGTTTAAACGGTTGTTTACCAGGGTTTCAACCACTGACGGATCTGCCAGGGTAGAAATATCGCCCAGTTGATCATGCTCATTGGCAGCAATTTTACGCAAAATACGCCGCATAATTTTGCCGGAGCGGGTTTTCGGCAAACCAGTCGGCGCCCACTGGATCAGATCCGGCGCGGCGATAGGCGAAATCTCTTCGCGCACCCAATCACGCAGGGCCTTGGTTAATTCGGCGCTGGGTTCAATGCCAACACGCGGCGTAACATACACATAAATGCCCTGGCCCTTAATATCGTGCGGGTAACCGACTACAGCAGCTTCTGCTACGGCATCGTGCGCCACCAGGCAGCTTTCAATCTCTGCTGTGCCTAAACGGTGACCGGAGATATTTAATACGTCATCGACACGGCCGGTTAACCAGTAATAGCCATCGGCATCACGTTTGGCGCCATCGCCGGTAAAATACAAGCCCGGGTAAGTGCTGAAATAGGTTTGTTCAAAACGGTCATGGTCACCATAAATGCTGCGCATTTGTCCGGGCCAGCTGTCTTTAATCACCAGGTTACCTTCGCATTCACCGCTTAACTCTTTGCCTTCATTATCGACAATCGCCGGCTGTACGCCGAAGAAAGGCCGGGTGGCTGAACCTGGTTTCAGTTCGGTACAACCGGGCAGTGGTGTAATTAAAATGCCGCCGGTTTCGGTTTGCCACCAGGTATCGACGATAGGGCAGTTACCCTTGCCGAATTTCTCGTGGTACCAGTTCCAGGCTTCAGGGTTAATCGGCTCACCTACACTGCCGAGGGTTTGCAGTGATGCCAGGCTGGCGCCTTCTACCGGTGCATCGCCGTGTGCCATCAGGGCGCGTATCGCGGTAGGAGCGGTATAAAGGATATTCACTTTATACTTATCGACAATTTGTGCCATGCGCTTTACGCTGGGGTAATTCGGCACACCTTCAAATAACACGCTGGTGGCGCCGTTAGCCAAAGGCCCATAGACAATATAAGTATGGCCGGTTACCCAGCCGATATCTGCGGCACACCAGTACACATCGCCTTCATGGTAATCAAATACGTATTGATGCGTCATCGACGCCCATACCATATAACCCCCGGTGGTGTGCAGCACGCCTTTGGGTTTGCCGGTAGAGCCGGAGGTATACAGGATAAACAGCGGGTCTTCAGCGTTCATTGGCTCGGCAGGGCAGTAGGTGCTTTGGCGGCTTAATAAGTCGTGGTACCACACATCACGGCCGTCTTTACCGGCCTGCATATCAATATTTTTACCGACATGTTTTACCACGATAACGTTTTGCACCGGTGAGGCGTCACCCAAATGTCCTAACGCCATATCGGTGTTGTCTTTTAAGTTCGTCACGCGGCTGCCGCGCAGCGCCTGGTCGGCCGTGATCACCAGCTTGGAGTCGCAATCTACAATGCGGCTACCCAGTGCGTCGGGTGAAAAGCCGGCAAACACCACTGAATGCACCGCGCCAATGCGGGCACAGGCCAGCAGTGCTACGGTAGCTTCGGGGATCATCGGTAAGTAAATAGTGACGCGGTCACCTTTGCCCACTCCCAGCTGTTTCATGCCATTGGCCAGCCGGCAAACTTGCTGATGCAATTCGGCATAGGTTACCGACTTTTGCACATCGGGCGAGTCACCTTCCCAAAAATAGGCTACCTGATCAGCACGTTGTGGCAGGTGGCGGTCGAGGCAGTTATAGCTGGCGTTCAGAATGCCATCGCTAAACCAGTTAATATTCAGCTTGCCGCTGTCAAAGCTGGTATTTTTTACTTTGGTAAAGGGAGTAAGCCAGTGTAACCGCTTTGCATGCTCTGCCCAAAAGGTATCAGGAGAGCTGACAGACTGCTGATACATCTGCATGTACTGTTCGTTAGTGAGCAGCGAGCGTTTGGCTGCGTTGGCGGGTACCGGATAAACTGATGGATGTGACATAACTTCCCCTGTGAGACTGCTTTAATTTTCTAAGACTCTTTCTATAGAAGCCGTGTACGGTTTGAAATTAGACATTAGTCTAGCTAAAGTCAGGCGTGGCTGCCACGGCATTGACATCATGGCTGAATATACTGTTGTTTACTGTGAGGTTTAGCACGTTTAATCTGCGACTAAAGGCTAATTGCAGTAACAGCGTTAGTAAACCAAAGTTGAAACGAAAATTTACCATTAAAAGAAAAAACACGGAGAGACGGCAAATGAAAAAAATAACAACTGTATCTTATCTCGCTGCCTGCATCGCGCTTGGCGCCGGTGGTGTGCAAGCTGCGGGTTTCGATATCGGCGGTACTAATGTAACCTTTGGTGGCTATGTAAAACTGGATGCCATGGTAAGTGACTCTGATGGTGAAATAGCATCATTGGGCCGGGATTTTTATGTACCGTCGTTAACCCCGATCGGGGGCGACAGCACTACCAGATTTGATATGCACGCCCGCCAGTCACGCTTCTTTTTCTCTACTGCCACCGAGTTGGAAGACGGCAATAAAATTACCGGTCACCTTGAGTTCGATTTTATGACCAGTAATAACGGTAACGACGAGCGCACTACCAACGGCTACAGCCCGGTATTGCGTCATGCCTTTATCAAGTACAAAAACTGGACCCTGGGTCAAACCTGGTCCAACTTTATGGACCTGGCCTCACTGCCGGACACCCTGGATTTCGTTGGTAACCCCGACGCTGCGGTGTTTATCCGTCAGGCCCAGGTGCGTTATACCCAAGGCAACTTTGCTTTTGCCATTGAAAACCCGGAAAGTACCGTTACCCCATTTGGTGGTGGCGGCCGTATTACCACAGACGACAATGCTACGCCGGATTTCACCGCCAGCTACAATCTGAAAACGGATTGGGGTGTTGTGAAAGTAGCCGGTTTATTGCGCCAAATTGCCATTGACGACGGTACCTTTGATGACGAAGTGACCTCTTACGGTTTATCGGTCAGCACTAAAATTGATTTTGCCAACAAAGATGACCTGCGTATTACGCTGAATACCGGTAAAGGCCTTGGCCGTTATGTTGGCTTAAACACCGTGAACGGTGCTGTGTTGGATGCTGACGGCAACCTGGAAGCTATTGATGTAACAGCGTTCTCAGTGGCTTATCGTCATCTGTGGAATGATCAGTGGCGTTCTACCTTCCTGTACTCAACCCTGATGGCCGATAATGACACAGCGTTAACCGGCACAGGCGCAACCAAAACCACCCAGAGCTACAGTGCCAACCTGTTGTACCAGGCCACGAAAAAGCTGATGGTAGGTGTGGAGTATAAATTGGCTAACCGTGAAATCGAAGCTGGTGCAGATGGCGATATGAACCGTATTCAGTTCAGTGCCAAATATGATTTCTGATTAAACAAAGGTGATTTTTAATTAATATTACCCAATAAAAAAAGCCAGACAATGTCTGGCTTTTTTGTGTTTAGCGCTTAGTAAAGCAGATTATTCATCTGCTTTAGGCTTGGTCATCGGTGCCGTTACTGCCTGACGGGCAAAGGCTGAACCAGCAGGACGCTCTGAGCTGGCAACGCTTGGCCGTGCTGTTGCGGTAGGGGCAGCTTCAGGCGCAGGGCTTGTAGCCTCGTTGCTGTCTACTGCATCCGGCTTAGTCATGGTAGCGACCACCATTTGCGCATAACGGCCACCGGCAGGTTTAGCTGCAGGCTTTGGCGTAGCAGCTTTAACAGCTGCCGGTTCGGCTTTAACGGCCACGTCAGCAACAGCTTCAACTTTGATCTCAACGGCGTTAGCTGTAACTGCAGGGGCAACATCAACTGCCGCAGGCGCTGCTTTTTCAACAACTGCTTTCTCTGCTACAGTAGTCGGTTCAGCTGTTACGTCAGCGCTTACTGCAACCTCAGCTTCGGCTTGAGCCGCTTTTTTCGCGGCCGGTTTGCGACGGCTGCGTGGTTTTGGCTTATCTGCCGCTGCTGCTTCAACTTCAACAGTTTCTGTTGTTACAACCGGGGTCTCAGGCGTGCTGTCTGTCGCTACCACAGGGGTTGCGCTGTCAGCGTCGGCAGGCTGAGCAACGGCATTGCCGGCTGCTTCTGCAGCTGTGGCAGTATCCTGCACATCTGCTGCAGCTTCAGTTTGTTCCTGATCTTTTTTACGCTTCTGGCCGGCAGCACGTAAATGACGCGGCGAACGACGGTTACGGCTACGAGGCTCTGGCGCTTCTTCAGTCGTGGCATCATCTTTTGCTGCAACAAGGTCATCTGTCGTTGCATCAACCGTAGTGTCAACTGTTGCAGTGCTTTCGGTTGACGCAGCAGCTACAGCGGCAGTGTCGTTAGCGGTAGTTTCAACTACCGGATTAGCCGGCATTTCTTTTACTGTAACGGGCTCTACCGCTGCGGTTGCTTGCGCAGCAACGGCGGTTTCCACTGCGGTTGCGCTAACAACAGGCGCTGTTATCGGAGCTGCATTAGCGCCCTCAGCTTTATCCATCCGCACTGACTTGCGGATATTACGACGTTGACGACGCTCTGCAATACGTTGCGGTGCGCTGTCTTCATCGTCGTGCTCTTTTACCACAGGTGCTGCAACAGGTTTATCCTGCGGCTTTCTGGCTTCCTGTTGCGGTCTTGGAGCGCGTGCTTCCTGCGGCGGACGTTGTTGACGTTCAGCTTTGTTTTGCACTGCATCGTCTTTTACCGCTGTTGTTACAGCTCTGTCTTCGCCTTCATTACGACGACGCGGTTTATTACGGCGACGGTTGTTGTCGCGGTTTGCATCACGGCCATTTTCGCGGCTGGCGTCACGATTATTGTCACGACTGCCATCGCGGTTACCGCTACGCTGGTTAGTGCGCTCAGCGGTTTTCGCTGCCGGTTTAACTTCCGGTTGGCTTTCTGCCGGGGCAAATACTTTACCAAACCAGCTGCTGATGGCTTTAAGTAAACCACCGCTTTGCGGTGTAGTTGCTATTTCTGCTGCCGCTTTCGGGGCAGGGCGTGCTGCTGTGCTGTCGGCGATATTAATTGCAGAAATAGCCGGTTTTTCTTTAACTGCATCAGATGCCGGTTGATACAAGGTGGTGGTGGCTTCAGGTGCTTTCACCATGTTGTAGCTGACATCGTCAATTTCTTCGTCAATCCGAATACGGATCACTTCATGATTTGGTGTTTCCAGGTGCTCGTTAGGAATAACAAATACGCGGATACCGTGGCGGGTTTCAATGCGGCGCACTGATTCACGCTTTTCGTTCATCAGGTAAGTGGCAACAGACACCGGCACCTGAGCATGAATTTGACTGGTATTGTCTTTAATTGACTCTTCTTCAATTAAACGCAGGATAGATAGCGCAGATGACTCAGTGCTGCGGATAGTGCCGCGGCCATGACAACGCGGGCACACATGCGTAGCTGACTCGCCCAGTGACGGACGCAGACGCTGACGGGACATTTCCAGCAAGCCAAAACGGGAAATACGGCCAATTTGCACGCGGGCGCGGTCGTGTTTTACCGCATCTTTTAAGCGGTTTTCCACTTCGCGCTGGTGGCGTACCGGCGTCATATCAATAAAGTCGATCACGATTAAACCGCCTAAGTCACGTAAACGTAACTGACGGGCAATTTCATCGGCCGCTTCTAAGTTGGTGTTAAACGCCGTTTCTTCAATATCGCCGCCTTTGGTGGCTTTAGAGGAGTTGATATCAATGGCGGTTAAGGCTTCAGTGCTGTCGATAACGATAGAGCCGCCTGACGGCAGGCGGACTTCGCGGCGAAACGCTGATTCAATTTGGGTTTCAATCTGAAAGTGCATAAACAGCGGCACTTCGCCCTGATACAGCTTAACGCGGTGGGCAAAGTCAGGGCGGAACTGCTGAATATATACTTTAGCTTCTTCGAAAATACGCGGGTTGTCGATCAGGATTTCACCAACATCGCGGCGCAGATAGTCGCGAATAGCGCGAAATACCACATTGCTTTCCTGATGGATTAAAAACGGCGACGGACGCTTTTGCGCTTCTTCGGTAATGGCAGACCAGTGCTTTAACAGCGCTTTTAAGTCGTAATCCAGTTCTTCATAAGATTTACCCACACCGGCAGTGCGCACGATTAAACCCATGCCGTCCGGCATTTCTAACTGGCCTAAGGAGTCTTTTAATTCCTGACGCTCGTCACCTTCTATACGACGGGAAATACCACCGGCGCGCGGGTTGTTCGGCATCAGTACTAAATAAGAACCGGCAAGGCTGATAAAGGTAGTTAACGCTGCGCCTTTTTGGCCGCGTTCTTCTTTATCGATTTGGATAATAACTTCCTGACCTTCTTTCACCACTTCTTTAATGTTCGGACGACCATCGAAGCTGTAACCGGCAGGGAAGTAATCGCGGGAAATTTCTTTCAGCGGCAAAAAACCATGGCGATCAGCGCCGTAGTCAACAAATGCCGCTTCTAAGCTGGGCTCAACGCGGGTGATTTTACCTTTGTAAATATTGGCCTTTTTTTGCTCATGGCCGGGGCTTTCTATATCAAGGTCGTACAGTTTCTGGCCATCGACCAGTGCAACGCGGATTTCTTCTTCCTGCGTGGCGTTAATTAACATTCTTTTCATCGTTAGTGACTCGCATTTATGCAGCCACAACGCAGCCCGGTGGGCACCTGCGTGTTCAGACGTTATCAAACACTAATGGGTGCAGTCTCACGACTGGAATGTCTGAAGAAACCAAATTGTCACTGCTAAGGCTTTTGTGATGGCTTCGCAGTTTATGCTGTTTTCGTTTTTGGATCTGAAACACACCGCCATAAGGCGCTGCGTTATAGCAATATCTTTTATGCTCTGGTTGACCGGAACCCGTGTTTTGCCGTTGTTGATAACAGATTACGCAACATTATCTCAGGCAAATGGCGTTTGGTTTACGTCGGGGGTATAAAAAACGTTGGTTTTCACCACGATTTCGGTATGATCAGTCCCCCAAGCGCAGCCGCACAAATTCTCTTACGTCACTTTGAGCGCCCTAATTGCCAGTTTTTGGCATAATTAGCGGGGGGATTATCCCACTAATGTGCAGCCGATAGCAACTGAAATCTAATATTAGCAGAGTATTCAAAACCCATGACCGATGAAATCAAGTTACCTGTGCAATTAATTGAAATAGAACCTGATTTTATTGGTCAGCGCATAGACAATTTTTTACTGGCACGGCTCAAAGGCGTACCAAAAAGTGTTATTTATCGGGTTTTGCGAAAAGGAGAGGTGCGAGTGAACAAAAAGCGCATCAAACCTGAATACAAACTGCAGCAGGATGATGTGGTGCGCATTCCGCCATTAACCGTTGCCGCTGAAGGCGAGCCGGTGTCAGTAAAATTGTCGATGGTTAAAAACCTCGAACAACATATTTTATTTGAAGATAACGACCTGATTGTACTTAATAAACCGTCCGGTATGGCGGTGCATGGCGGCAGTGGCTTGCAGTTTGGTGTAATTGAAGCGCTACGGGCGCTGCGGCCATTGGCGAAACATCTGGAACTGGTGCACCGGCTTGACCGTGATACCTCAGGTTGTTTGCTGATTGCGAAAAAGCGCTCAGTGTTAACTCACTTGCATGAGCAATTGCGTAATAAAACCGTTGAGAAAAAATACTGGGCACTGGTGGCCGGTGATTGGGACAACAAGGTACGTAAAGTGACCGAGCCGTTGAAAAAGAATACGCTGCAGTCCGGCGAGCGGGTAGTGCGGGTTGACGAGAGGGAAGGCAAGCCGTCAGAAACCCGTTTTCGTATTTTACAGCGCTATCAGCAAGGTACCTTAGTTGAAGCCTTTCCGGTAACCGGCCGCACCCATCAAATTCGGGTGCACACGGCCTGTACCGGACATCCCATCGCTTGTGATGATAAATATGGCGATAATGCTTTTACCGCACAGATGCAGCAAATTGGCTTAAATCGCTTATTTTTGCATGCCAAAATTCTGAGTTTTATCCATCCGATGACAGAAACCACGATGCGGATAGAAGCGCCGCTGGACCCAAGCCTGGAGCAGGCACTGACGAAATTAACGAGAAAGTAAACCGATGCAAAATGTAGTAGCAGTTCAGGCTGCAGCAGATAAGTTGGTAACCGATAAGTTCGTAGCAGAGAAAGTGTCGCTGGTCATTTTTGACTGGGACGGCACAGTAATGGACTCAGTGGGCCGTATTGTTTCGTCGTTGCGTTCGGCCGCCAGAATAAGCGAGCTTGCAATACCAACAGAATTTGCAACGAAGCAAATTATTGGCCTGAGCCTGGATCCGGCGTTTGATATTTTGTTTCCTGGTATAACCGATGACAAACGCCAGTTAATGTTTCAGCATTACCGTGAGCATTATATGCTGCATGATACGACACCCACGCCTTTGTTTGCTGGTGTTGAGCAGGTGCTGGGGCAATTAAAAGACAGCAATATTAAACTTGCTGTGGCAACCGGAAAGCAGCGCAGAGGCCTGACGCGGATGTTTGCTGAGACGGGACTGGAAAAATACTTCGATACCAGCCGCTGTGCCGATGAAGCGCAGTCAAAGCCGCACCCGGATATGCTGCAGCAAATTCTGCGTGAGCTGGATTTGCCGGCGCAGCAGGCGGTGATGGTGGGCGATACCAGCCATGATATGAAGATGGCGCAAGCTATTGCGATGCCGCGCGTTGGTGTAACCCATGGCGTGCATGGCCGCGACGTATTAAGCCAGTTTGCACCCAAAGCCATTATCGATACGATGCCGGAATTATTGCAAGTCATATAAACGCGGATTATGTCGGGTGGGTTCGGTTTGCTCTAAGGCAACCGTTGCAGGCCAGGATGGCCGAATCGAGCCCCCATGGATGGGTTCACGGCGTGTTGCCGTGGGCAAACCGGATTCACCATTACACTGATTTTGTCAGCTAAGCAGCACATTAATGCCTTCATTTAACAGCATCTGGTTTAGCCGGATCAGTGGCAGGCCAATCAGACTATTGGGGTCGTCACCGCTGAGTTTACTGAATAAGCTAATGCCCAGGCCTTCGCTTTTAAAGCTGCCGGCACAGTCCAGCGGTTGCTCTTTGTCGATATAGGCAATAATTTCGGCATCGCTCAAAATGCGAAAACTAACGTTAAACGGCTCAACACTAACTTGTATCTTGCCGCTTTGCACATTAACCAGCGCCAGCCCGGTCAGAAAAGTGACGCTATTACCGCTAAAGCGGCGTAATTGCGCCAGTGCGTTTTCCACGCTGTGCGGTTTACCGATAATATCGTTGTTAAACAGCGCCACCTGGTCTGAGCCAATAACCAAACCTGAGCTTAAACCTGCGGCCACAGCCTGTGCTTTGGCTGTGGCTAAACGACGCACTAATTGCTCTGCGCTCTCGTTTGCCAGCGGTGTTTCGTCAACCTGCGGTTTGACGGTGTGAAACTGCGGCGTTAACTTTGCCAGCAACTGGCGGCGGTAACTTGAAGTCGAAGCCAGATACAGCGCTGGCAAAGTGGGCTCAGTCATTGATAAATAGCCTTTTTATGCAGAATGTGCGGCACTATAAACAGAATGATAAAAATGCGCGAGAAAAACGACAAATATCTGTCGGATCCCTTTGACAGCGCAGGGGCGCTTCTATATGATGCGCGCCTTATGCAAAAAGTAAAAATACCCGTTACTATAGATCCGGTTAAAGCAGCGCAAAAGCGCTCTGATTATGAAGGCTTCGTGCCGCTCGTAAATTTAACCCGATTAACACAAAGCCTGCTTAATCCGCAAGGCGAGGTAACGGTACGAGTTGAATGCGGTACTGACCAGCAAGGCCTGACTGTAATACAGGGTAGCGCTTCTTGCGAAGTGAGTGTAACCTGCGAACGTTGTAGCGAAAGCATGACTGTGTCGCTGGACTGCAATTTTGCATACACTTCGGTTAAGCCGGGTGATGACGCTGCTTTGGAATTAATTCCTGAGCGTTACGACGTGGTCGAGAAAGACGAACACGGCGAAATAAATTTACGACAGTTAGTGGAAGATGAGCTGATTCTGGCTTTACCACTGTTCCCAATGCACGACGAAGCGGTTTGCGCCGTTAGTGCGGCATTGATGAGCTTTGGTGATATCGGGCCGGAACCGGAAAAACCCAATCCTTTCGCTGTACTGGCAGAATTAAAGAAAAAGTGAGTTTAGGAGAAATACCATGGCTGTTCAGCAAAACAAAAAATCACGTGCACGTCGCGATATGCGTCGCTCACACGATGCATTAACTGGCCCAACGCTGTCAGTTGATTCTACTACCGGTGAAACGCATCGTCGTCACCACATTACTGCCGATGGTTACTACAAAGGCCGTAAAGTAAAATAAGTCCGGATGCAGCCGGTGCAGCCAACTAAGCTGACACTTGCATTAGACATGATGGGGGGCGATCACGGCCCCCATTCTACTATTCCTGCCGCTCTGGCAGCGATCTGCGAATTCCCTCAGTTACACCTTATTTTGTGTGGCGACGAAGCTAATTTAACTGAGCAACTCAAGTTGCACGGTGTTTTTCCGCATCCGCAATTAAGCCTGCGCCACAGCACACAAATCGTTACCATGGCCGATAAGCCGTCGGTTGCGCTGCGCTCTAAGCGTGATTCCTCTATGCGCGTGGCGCTGGATTTAGTCGATAAAGGCGAAGTGCAGGCCTGTGTCAGTGCCGGCAATACCGGGGCGTTAATTGCCATGGCGCATTTTGTACTGAAAATGCTCAACGGTGTAGACCGGCCGGCGTTAATCAGCGCTTTACCCGCGGTTGAAGGCAATCCGGTGTATATGCTGGATTTAGGCGCCACAGTAAACTGTGATGCCGATACCTTATTTCAGTTTGCTGTAATGGGCGCCGTAATGGCCGAAGAAGTTATCGGCATCAGCAAGCCGAAAGTGGCGTTGCTGAATATGGGCGAAGAAGAGATTAAAGGCTCGGATCAAATAAAGCGCGCTTCGATGTTGCTGTCAGACTGCAACGACATTAACTATATTGGTTATATTGAAGGCAATGACATTTTTACCGGCAAGGCAGATGTGATTGTCTGTGACGGCTTTGTCGGTAATGTGGCGCTGAAAACCTGTGAAGGTGTGGCCAAGCTTATCCTACGGCGCTTTGAATCGAGCATTAAAGACAAGGTTACTGCGCAATTATTCGGCTGGTTAATCAAACCTTTTATAAAAAACCTTTATCAGGGCGTGAACCCCGACCACTATAACGGTGCAAGTCTGATAGGATTGCGCGGAATTGTAGTGAAAAGTCATGGAAATGCGACAAAAGATGCATTTCTAAGTGCCATCCGTCAAGCGGTGCGCGAGGTTGAACGCCAGGTGCCCGCTAAGATTAAAGACCGGTTGGAACACGTATTAATTGATAAAGCGTAGGTCCTCATGTATTCACGCATTATAGGTACCGGGAGTTATTTCCCGTCGCAGGTTCGCAGTAACGCTGATCTGGAGTCTATGGTTGAAACCACAGACGAATGGATTATTGAACGTACAGGCATTAAAGAGCGCCGTATTATCGGTGACAACGAAACCGTCTCTACTATGGGTGCGCAGGCGGCGTTAAAAGCCATTGAAGCGGCCGATATTGATAAAAACAGCATAGATATGATTATCTGTGCTACCACCAGCGCATCACGCGCCTTACCCAGTTCAGCTTGTGAAATTCAGCGTGAGCTCGAGATCCCGGCCATTCCTGCCTTTGATATCGCCGCCGCCTGTGCCGGCTTCTGTTATGGCCTGAGCGTAGCAGATCAGTATATTAAAAGCGGTATTGCCAAACGCATCTTAGTGATTGGCTCTGACTGTTTATCGCGTTTAATATCGCCGGAAGACAGAAGCATGGTGATCCTGTTCGGTGACGCCGCCGGTGCCGTGATACTGGAAGCGTCTGAGCAACCGGGTATTTTATCTACCCATATTCATGCCGACGGCAAATATTCAGAACTGCTGTATGTCGATAACCCAATACGCGGTGATGAGCAATCGGTGCACCAGTCATGGGGTTCAATGAAAGGCAACGACGTATTTAAAGTGGCCGTGACCAAACTCTCCGAAGTGGTCGAGCAGACGTTGGCGGCTAACAATCTGGATAAATCACAGATCGACTGGCTGGTACCGCACCAGGCTAACCTGCGCATTATTGCTGCCGTGGCACGTAAATTAGATATGTCGATGGACCAGGTGGTGATTAACCTTGACCGCTACGGCAATACCTCAGCGGCGACAGTGCCGACAGCGTTGGATGAAGCCATTCGTGACGGCCGTATTCAACGTGGCCAAACGCTGTTGCTGGAAGCTTTTGGTGGTGGTTTTGCCTGGGCTTCAGCGCTGGTGCGTTATTAAATCCGCGCCTCGTTAATTTACTTATTCGCAGGACCAAAGATGACAACAAAACTTGCAATCGTATTCCCGGGGCAGGGCTCCCAAAGTGTTGGCATGCTGGCTGATTTATATCAGCAGTTTGATGTGGTAAAAGACACATTCACCGAAGCCTCAGCTGCGCTGGGTTATGACTTATGGGCGCTGGTGGCTAATGGCCCGGAAGCCGATTTGAATGAAACTCACCGCACTCAGCCGGCACTGTTAACGGCATCTGTAGCGGTGTGGCGTTTATGGCAGCAGCAAGGAGGCGCGCAGCCTGCTTACTTTGCCGGCCACTCGTTGGGTGAATACTCCGCCCTGGTTTGTGCCGGGGTATTATCGCTGGCCGATGCGGTAAAGCTGGTGGAAAAACGCGGTAATTATATGCAGTTGGCGGTGCCGGCCGGTGTTGGTGCTATGTCAGCCATTATCGGCCTGGACGATGCCGCTATTGCTGTGGCGTGTGAGCAGGCCGCACAAGGCGAAGTAGTATCGCCGGTGAATTATAACTCGCCCGGCCAGGTAGTAATTGCCGGCCATAAAGCTGCGGTAGAGCGGGCCGGTGAGCTGTGTAAAGCGGCCGGTGCCAAGCGTGCCTTACCATTGCCGGTCAGCGTGCCATCGCACTGTGCTTTAATGCGCCCGGCGGCAGATAAATTAGCCGGCGATTTAGCGGCACTTAACTTTAATAGTGCTGTCATACCGGTGGTAAATAATGTCGATGTTGCCATTGCTGCCGATGCCGCTGCGGTAAAAGATGCGTTAGTACGCCAGTTATACAGCCCGGTGCAGTGGACGCAAACCATTGAATGGTTAGCTGCACAAGGTGTGACACAAGTGTTAGAACTGGGCGCCGGCAAGGTGTTAAGCGGTTTAATTAAGCGCATAGATAAAAATGTAACTGCTGCTTCAGTTGGCGACGTTGCTTCGCTGCAAGCCGCATTGGCAGCAGAATAAGGATTAACGATGACAAATTTTATTTCTTTAGAAGGCAAAGTGGCACTGGTAACCGGTGCCAGCCGCGGTATTGGCCGCGCCATCGCCGAGCAATTAGCCGCTTTGGGTGCCAAAGTTGTTGGTACGGCCACCTCTGAAAAAGGCGCCGAAGCCATTAGCAGCTACCTGGCTGACAACGGCTGTGGCATGGTGTTAAATGTGGGCGACACCGCTTCTATAGAACAATGTTTAGAGCAGATAAAAAACCAGTTTGGAGATATTGATATTCTGGTTAATAATGCCGGCATTACGCGCGATAATCTGCTGATGCGGATGAAAGATGAAGAGTGGTTTGACATTATGCAAACCAACTTAACCTCGGTATACCGGTTAAGCAAAGCGGTAATGCGCACTATGATGAAAAAACGTTTTGGTCGCATTATCAGTATTGGTTCTGTTGTCGGTTCTATGGGTAATGCCGGTCAGACCAATTATGCTGCGGCTAAAGCCGGGGTATTAGGCTTTACCAAGTCGCTGGCAAAAGAAGTCGCATCACGCGGTATTACGGTTAATGCCATAGCGCCCGGCTTTATTGATACCGACATGACTAAAGAGCTGTCGGATGAGCAAAAACAAGCTATTTTTGCTCAGGTACCGGCCAACCGCTTAGGCCAGCCGGAAGAAATTGCTGCCACAGTGGCGTTTTTAGCGTCAACTCAGGCTGCTTATATCACCGGTGAAACAATTCACGTAAACGGCGGTATGTATATGGTGTAAGTTTATGTTGCTAAGCAGGTTTGACCAGCGCAAAATGCTGTTCTGTTTGCTTGCAACAATTCTGGCTTACGCATAAACTAGCGCCACACAAAATTGCACGAACTGTTGCGATTTATATGAGAAAAAGGAAGAAAAGATGAGCAACATCGAAGAACGCGTTAAGAAAATCATCATTGAACAATTAGGTGTTAAAGAAGACGAAGTTAAGCACGAAGCGTCTTTCGTTGACGACTTGGGCGCTGACTCACTGGACACAGTTGAGCTGGTAATGGCGCTGGAAGAAGAGTTCGATACTGAGATTCCGGACGAAGAAGCTGAGAAAATCACTACTGTTCAGTCTGCTATTGATTACATCAAAGCACACGCTGAGTAAGTTATCAGCTTACAGAACGGGTAGCTAAGCTACCCGTTTTCGTTTCAGGTCCGATAAAAATTTCCATGGCGGAGGGTTTTGTGGCAAAACGTCGTGTTGTAGTTACCGGTTTAGGCATGTTAACGCCGCTGGGTAATGATGTTGCCTCAAGCTGGCAAGGCTTACAGCAAGGTAAAAGTGGTATATCACTGATCGAGCATTTCGATACCAGTGCGTACACCACTAAGTTTGCTGGTTTGGTGAAAAACTTTGATGTAGAGCCGTTTTTTTCAGCCAAAGAGGCGAAAAAAATGGATCTGTTTATTCAATACGGTGTGGCTGCCGGTATTCAGGCATTTCGTGACTCCGGCATCGAAATTACAGAGCAAAATGCGCCACGCATTGGTGCGGCAATTGGTTCCGGTATTGGTGGTTTGGGGTTAATTGAAGAGAACCATACTAAATTGATCAACAGTGGCCCTAAGCGGTTATCACCGTTTTTTGTGCCATCGACCATTATTAATATGATTGCCGGCCAGCTGTCTATTTTGCTGGGCTTGCAAGGGCCGAATATCAGTATTGTTACTGCCTGTACTACCGGCGTACACAATATTGGCCATGCGGCCCGCATGATTAGCTACGGCGACGCTGATGTGATGGTAGCCGGCGGTGCGGAAAAAGCCTCTACGCCGTTGGGCATGGGCGGTTTTGGCGCCGCTCGGGCGTTGTCTACCCGCAATGACGCGCCACAGCAAGCCAGCCGGCCCTGGGATAAAGACCGTGATGGTTTTGTGCTGGGCGACGGCGCCGGTGTTATGGTGCTGGAAGAGTACGAGCATGCTAAAGCCCGCGGCGCAAAAATCTATGCCGAACTGGTTGGTTTTGGCATGAGTGGTGATGCATATCATATGACGTCTCCACCGGAAAACGGTGCCGGTGCCGCTTTAGCGATGAAAAATGCGCTGAACGATGCGCAGGTTAATCCGGAGCAGGTGGCGTATATCAACGCGCACGGTACTTCAACACCGGCCGGTGATATAGCAGAAACCATGGCGATTAAATCGGTATTTGCCAACAACGTTGACAAGCTGATGGTAAGCTCGTCCAAATCGATGATTGGTCACTTGTTGGGAGCCGCAGGCTCGGTAGAATCTATTATTACCGTGCTGTCACTGCAGGACCAATTAGTTACGCCAACCATTAATCTGGATAACCCGGATGAAGGTTGTGATTTGGACTATGTGCCACACCAGGCACGCCAGGTGTCGATGGAGTACGCCTTGTGTAACTCGTTCGGTTTTGGTGGCACCAACGGTTCTATCTTGTTTAAACGCGTTTAATCTGCTGTTTTAACACGCATAATTTACTGTTTTAACCAACAAAGGCTGCTTGATGCAGCCTTTGTTTTATCTGCTTTTTAAGGCATACTGCTGCTTTTATTAACCTGGTAATATGCGTGCAATCGGTTATCCCGGCAACAGATCGTAGTTTTAACTATGGCGACGGTATTTTTACCACCATGCAGGTGCGTGATGGTTGCATACAGCTGTGGCCATTGCATTTGCAGCGTCTGCAACGTTCTGCCGCGCAATTGGGCTTTGCTGCTATCGATTGGCAAGCGCTGCAACAGCAAGCGCAAGCAGCAATAACCGCACCAGAGCAGGTGATAAAACTGTTGGTGTCGCGCGGTGAGGGCGGTCGCGGCTACGCTGCGGCAGATGTCGGTGCGCCCGGGGTGTATATCTTTGCCAGTCCGATGCCGGATTATCGTCATGCCCAACAGCAGGGTATTCGTCTTGGTATTGCCAGGCTGCAATTGGCGGTACAACCTCTGTTGGCGGGCCTTAAACATAATAACCGGCTGGAACAGGTGTTGTTAAAACAAGAGCTGGCCGGCACCGGGCATGATGATTTGCTGGTGCTGGATCAACAGGGCTTTATCACCGAAGTCAGTGCCGCGAATGTGTTTTTACACCGTGACGGCGTATGGCATACGCCAGAGTTGCTTCGCGCCGGTGTAGCCGGTGTTATGCGGCAACATATTATGCAACAGGCCGATATAACCCCGGTTAACTGGGCTGTCACTGAGCTTGAGTCGGTTGACGCCATGTTTATTTGTAATGCCTTAATGGGCATAGTGCCGGTGCACAGTATAGAAGGCCGCGGCTTATCTGTGCGCACGGTACAGCAGTTTTCAAAGCAGGTACTATGTTAAAAACACTGAAAGTTATGCTGTTCACCGGCATATTACTCGGCCTTGGCTATTATTTTTCGGTACGTTATGTAGAGCAAATTCCGCTTAATTTATCCGGCGATATACATACAGTAGCGCAGGGCAGTTCGGCGCTCAGGCTCTGCCGGCAGTGGCAGCAACAGACGCTGTTGACTGAAAGCCAATGCCTGATGCTGCGGCTTTACCTGAAATTACACCCCGAAGATGCGGCTGTGCAGCAGGGGGTATACCGGATCTCAACTGAAAAAACGTTATTACAGGTACTGACGCTGTTTCGCAGTGGCAAAGAAGCCCAATTTTCACTGACCTTAATTGAAGGTGAAACACTGCAGCAGAGCTTAATCCGGCTGCAACAGGCAGAGTATTTACACCAGGATATAACCAACGCAGAGCAGGTGTTGCAGCTGCTGCAATGGCCTGAAGATTGGGGGCCAGAGCCACAGCACGGTGAAGCGCTGCTGTATCCTGATACCTACTATTATACTGCCAACAGCAAAGCCAGTGAGCTGGTTAAGCGCTCGCAACTGGCACTGCTGAGTGAGCTCGACACTGCCTGGCAGCAGCGTTATGGCGAGTTACCGCTGCAAAACCGCTATCAGCTGTTAATATTGGCGTCGATCATTGAAAAAGAAAGCAGTTATCCGCCGGAGAAAACCCTGGTGGCGTCGGTGTTTGTTAACCGGCTGCAAAAGAATATGCGCTTGCAGACCGATCCAACCGTTATCTACGGTATTGCGGATTTTAACGGTAATATTACCCGTGCCGATTTAAACAACCCGCATCCGTACAATACCTACCGCCATCGTGGCTTACCGCCCGGCCCGATCAGCCTGGTTGGCCGCGCTTCTTTGCTGGCAGCGGCGCAGCCGGCTGAAACCGACCTGTATTACTTTGTCAGCAAAGGTGATGGCAGCCATCAGTTTTCAGCTACGCTGGAGCAGCATAACGCCGCAGTAAGAAAATACATTTTGGGAAACAAGCCATGAAGGCAGCAGCTAAATTTATTGTGGTAGAAGGCCTTGAAGGTGCCGGCAAAAGCAGCGCTATTGCACACGTTAAGCAATATCTGCAGCAATTGGGCGTGGAAGTGGTATGTACGCGGGAGCCCGGTGGTACGCCACTGGCCGAAAGCCTGCGTAACCTGGTTAAGCAAGTACAAACCACTGAGGTTGTTGCGCCGCAAACCGAGTTGTTGCTGATGTATGCTGCCCGTATGCAATTGTTGTGTAATGTGATTAAACCGGCCTTAGCACAGGGCAAGTGGGTGCTGGCCGACCGGCACGATATGTCATCGCGTGCCTATCAGGGCGGTGGCCGTCAGTTGGACGAAGCCTTTATTAATCAGTTACGCAACGCCGTGCTGGGCGATCTGCGGCCGGATTTAACCCTGTATCTGGATATTGACCCGGCGATAGGGCTGGAGCGGGCGCGCCAGCGTGGCGAGCTGGATCGGATAGAGCAGGAACAATTGGTGTTTTTTCAGCGTACCCGGCAAAAATACCTGCAGATTGCCGCAACAGAGCCCAATATCGTAGTAATAGACGCCGGCCAGTCGCTTGAGCAAGTACAGCACAGTATTACGGCTGCGCTGAACAAGGCATTAGGCTAAATTATGCTACCCTGGCTTGTGCGCTACCAGCAGCAATTTATACCTCTGTTGGCAAATCAGCGTTTGGCGCATGGTTTGTTGCTCAGCGGTGTTGAAGGTATCGGTAAATCGGCGTTGGCCAATTGGTTGGCCGCGGCGTTACTTTGTACTGAGCTGACCACAGAGGGTGGCACGGGGCCGGTGGAAGCTTGCGGAAAATGTAAGAGTTGTTTGCTGCGACTTGCCGGCAACCATTCAGACTTACTGATAGTAGATAACAGCGCCGGCAGTATCGGCGTGGATGCTGTGCGCCGGCTCAGTCAGTTTATGCATGGCCGGGCGCAGCAGCAATTAAATAAAGTGGTGCTGCTGGCCCAGGCAGAAAAACTCACCGAAGCTGCCGCCAATGCGCTATTGAAAACATTGGAAGAGCCACCGCAAAACAGTTTTTTGATTTTGCAAACCAGTGCTGCGGCGACCTTGCCTGCCACTTTGCTCAGCCGCTGTCAGCAATGGCCGCTGGCAGCGGAGTCAGGTAACGAAACACAACACTGGCTGGCGCAGCAAAGTAACCGGGCAGTGCCGGATTTTTTGCTGGCGTATTGTGCAGGCGGGCCGTTAAAAGCATTAAAGCTGCTGGAGTCAGGTGAAGCCTATAAGCTGCAAACCTTAATCCAGACGTTACAACAATTTTTTGCCGGACAGCTGGCACTGGCCGATTGCACTAAACAGCTAGAGAGCAGCAGCGAGCTGCGCCAGTTATTGGGCTGGTTTTTACGCCGGCATTTATTGCCCGCGTTAACTACACAAGAGCCGCAGCGTGTGCTGGCTATTCATCAGTTGTACAATCGTTGGTGCCGTGACGAAACACAAATTTTAGGGCAGAATAGGCCGTTAGCACTAAGTGCGTTACTAACTGAATTAACACGGCTGCGAGGCTAAGCGGAGGAGTTATGGAAGAGTTGTCGATTGGATTTAATGACATTAAAGAGCTGTACCGCAGTTATATGCCGTTTTTGAAAAGCGGCGGTTTGTTTGTCCGCACGCCCAGACAGTACAAAATGGGCCAGTCTCTGGCATTAAGCGTTACACTGCCGGACGCGCTGGAGCCGTTGTCGGTGTCGGGTAAAGTAGCGTGGATCACGCCGCACGGCTCACAAAGCTCGAGCCCTGCCGGTATCGGTATTACCTTTATTGATGATAAATCACAATTAGGCGCCAAGATTGAGAAGTTGCTTGGCGGTATGCTGAACTCGCCGGATCCTACTTATACCATTTAAGCAGAGAGTATTATTTTGTTTGTAGATTCACATTGTCACCTGGACCGGCTGGAGCTGGACAAACTTGGTTTAACGCTGCCGCAGGTTATTGCCGCCGCACAGGCAAAACAGGTAGAGCACATGCTGTGTGTTTGTGTCAGTCTGGCGGAATTTGAGCAAATGTCGCAGTTAGTTGCCGCCTATCCACAGGTGTCTGTGTCTTGCGGTGAGCATCCGCTACATCAGCAGGACGTTATCGATGCTGAATTATTGCTGCAGCAGTGCAGCCGGGCGCACGTTGTTGCGGTGGGAGAAACCGGGCTGGATTATTTCTACTCACCAGACTCTAAACTAAGCCAGCAGGCGGCTTTTGTCAGCCATATACAGGTGGCTAACCAGGTTAATAAGCCGTTGATTATTCATACGCGGGATGCACGTGCCGATACGTTAGCCTTAATGCGTAGCCATAATGCTGAGCATGCCGGTGGTGTATTGCACTGTTTCACCGAGAACTGGGAAATGGCCAGTGCAGCGCTGGACATGGGGTTTTATATCTCTATTTCCGGCATTATGACCTTTCGCAATGCTGATGAACTGCGCGATGTGGTGAAACAGATACCACTGTCGCGTTTACTGATAGAAACCGATTCGCCTTATCTGGCGCCGGTGCCATTTCGCGGTAAGACCAATCAGCCGGCGTATGTCACTGCCGTGGCAGAGGCTATTGCGCAGGTAAAGGGTATCAGCCTTGAGCAACTGGCACATGCCACTACAGAGAATTTTTATAACCTGTTTCAGTTGGTTAAAAAAGCCGCATAATTTCAATTATTTAATAAAAGAAGCCCGGAACCAATCCGCATTGTTCCGGGCCTAGGGGAATGGCTCATAGGGAATGAGCCGTGCGCTATCGTTACAACCATCAAACAGTTAAGGTAAGATCCAGTTTAGTTAAAAAGCAGATTTTTTCCTCTGCCACTTAGCGCAGCAATGCCCTTGATGCCGATATCAATTTTCCATTTTACACCCGGTTTATCCTCAGGTTATCCCCAGCTTGTTCCGTGAAGCAGGCAGCTTTACTGCGTTGAACCTGTTTTAGGGGCGGCGTTACTGCACACTGTCGTTAGGCGATCCGTGAATTAGAATTGTTGTTTTTATAAACAAACAGTCTGAAAAAAGCTCTGGCGAAACTCGAATAACTGTGGGCGCTAATACAAACTTCTGTATCGTGCACTGTAAAGAACATCACACAGACTTTGGTCTTATTGTCGACAATATGCTTTGCGTATGGCTTGACTTAAACGCTAAAAGGCTTTAAAACTAACCAATCTTAATTTTATGTCGACAATCTATGGCCGCGTTGCATCCATCTTTACGCTCACCCATTACTGCTGCAGACAGAGTATTATTGGAAATTCAGCGTGCTATTGTTGAAGGCGAGATAGCGCCGGGCAGCAAAATCAGTGAGCCCGAGCTGGCAAAGCGTTTTGATTTGAGCCGCGCGCCGCTGCGTGAGGCCTTAGCCCGGCTGGAACGCTGCCATTTAATTGAACGTATTCCTAACGCCGGTGCCAGGGTAGTGAAATTGTCGACACAAGGGTTGCTGTCGTTGTATCAACTACGTGAAACCTTAGAAGGTATGGCCTGCCGTTTAGCGGCAGAGCATATGGCCGACAGCGAAATTGCTGAGTTGCGTGCTTTGCTTGATCAGCATCTGAACACCCAGCGGGTACGCGAAGGCGAAAGCTATTATCAGGAAGCCGGTGATCTGGATTTTCATTACCGTGTCATCCTGGGCAGTAAAAATGACTATCTGATTAATATTCTTTGCGACGAGCTGTATTACCTGGTACGGATGTACCGCGTGCAATTGGGCATGAACGGGCCACGGGTATCACGGGCATTTGACGAACATAAAGCTATTCTTAATGCCATTGCCAACCGCGATGGTGAACTGGCCGATTTATTGATGCGCCGCCATATAGCCGCATCAAGGCGCAATATTGAAAAACAACTGGAACAAACGGGGACTTAACATGAGCACAGTTACTGCCGGACAAAAATTCCGCGCCGCGATAAGCGCCAACACACCGCTGCAAATCGTCGGCACCATTAATGCCTATACGGCAATGATGGCAGAGCGCACCGGCCATCAGGCACTGTATTTGTCCGGTGCCGGTGTGGCTAATGCCTCTTTTGGCTTGCCGGATTTGGGCATGACGTCATTAAACGACGTATGCGAAGATATCCGCCGCATCACCGCCGCTACCAGCCTGCCGTTGTTAGTCGATGCAGATACCGGTTGGGGTGGTGCTTTTAATATCGCCCGCACGGTAAAAGAGATGACCCGCGCCGGTGCCGCCGGTTTTCATATTGAAGATCAGATAGCGCAAAAGCGCTGTGGCCACCGGCCAAATAAAGAGATTGTATCTTTAGATGAAATGGTCGACCGCGTAAAAGCCAGTGTGGATGCCCGCAGCGACGAGAGCTTTTTTATAATGGCACGCACCGATGCCTTGGCGCAGCAAGGCTTAGACGCCGCCATTGAGCGCGCTCTGGCCTGTGAAGCCGCCGGTGCCGATGCCATTTTTGCCGAAGCGGTGTATACGCTGGAGCAATATCAGGCTTTTACCAAAGCATTAAAAGTGCCGGTACTGGCCAATATCACTGAATTTGGCCAAACGCCGCTGTTTAATAAAGCCGAACTAGGTTCTGTGGGCGTGGCTATGGTGCTGTATCCGTTAAGTGCGTTTCGGGCTATGAATAAGGCCGCACTGAATGTGTACCAGTCCATTTTAGCTAATGGCGATCAGAAGGCGGTGGTAGACAGCATGCAAACCCGCGCCGAGCTGTACGACTTTTTAAACTACCATAGCTTTGAGCAAAAACTGGATCAGCTGTTTAGCAGCAAACAGAAATAAGCCAGATTAAATTAA
This sequence comes from Rheinheimera sp., assembly GCF_030690345.1. Classification (GTDB taxonomy): domain Bacteria; phylum Pseudomonadota; class Gammaproteobacteria; order Enterobacterales; family Alteromonadaceae; genus Alishewanella. Next base: position 440,318 of record NZ_JAUYGV010000001.1, on the reverse strand, counting down.
AAGAAAACGGGGACAAGACAATGGCAAATGCAAAACAATTAACCGGTGCCGGCCTGCGTGGCCAGGTGGCAGGTAAAACGGCGTTATCAACTGTAGGTAAAACCGGCTCAGGCTTAACCTACCGCGGTTATGATGTAAAAGATTTAGCCGCCAGCTGCAGTTTTGAAGAAGTGGCGCACTTAATTTTAAAAGGTGAGTTGCCGACAAGCGCAGAGCTGAATGCCTATAAAGCCAAACTGAAAAGCCTGCGCGCTCTGCCACAGGCTTTAAAAGATGTGTTGGAGCGTATTCCGGCCAGCGCCCACCCGATGGATGTAATGCGCACCGGTTGTTCTATGCTGGGTAACCTGGAAACAGAAGCCAGCTTTGCACAGCAACAAGACGCCAGCGACCGGATGTTAGCGATTTTCCCCGGCCTGGTGAACTACTGGTACAACTACAGCCACCATGGTAAGCGCGTTGAGGTAGAAACCGACGCTGATTCTGTTGCTGAGCAATTTTTGTGGACCTTGCACGGCAAAAAGCCAAACGCACTGCATGTTGAAGTGATGCAAGCCTCGCTGATTTTATACGCCGAGCATGAGTTCAATGCATCTACCTTTACTGCCCGCGTTTGTGCTTCAACCCTTAGTGATATGCACTCTTGCGTTACCGGCGCTATCGGTTCACTGCGTGGCCCGTTGCACGGCGGTGCTAACGAAGCGGCGATGGAGCTGATTGAGAAAATGGCTAACCCGGATGATGCCGAGCAAAAGCTGCTGGGCATGCTGGAGCGCAAAGAAAAAATTATGGGTTTTGGCCATGCGGTATATTCAGACTCAGACCCGCGCAATGCGGTAATTAAAGCCTGGTCAGAAAAGCTGGCCAAAGCCAACGGCGATACGCGTTTATATGATGTGTCTGAGCGTTGCGAAGCGGTAATGTGGCGCGAGAAAAAGCTGTTTTGTAATGCGGACTTCTTCCATGCCTCGGCCTACAACTATATGGGTATTCCGACTAAGCTGTTTACACCGATTTTTGTTTGCAGCCGTTTAACCGGTTGGGCAGCACATGTGATGGAGCAGCGCGCGGATAACCGTATTATCCGGCCAAGTGCCGATTACGTGGGTGTAGAGCCGCGCAGCGTGAAGCCGATAGCGCAGCGTTGAGTGAAGTTGCAACTGATCGGTTGCAACACCCGCCATGCTCGCCACAGCAACTACGCAGGACTTTCCTGTCCTGCGCCAGAGGCCAGCCGAAGGCTGTTCAAATTCGTTCCAGACGAATTTGTCGTCCTTATGCCTACGGCAGGACTCAGACACTCTGTGGCTGCGCTAGCGGGGTTCCAACCTCACATTGCAGAATGCATCAGCAACAAGTGATAAAGCCAAATCGGCTTGATCTAAACCAACCGTTGAAGCCCCGGACGGGCTGACAAATTCGTCAGGAACGAATTTGAACAGCTCCGCTGGCCCAAGGGGGGAACTTCAGGGAAGAAGTTCATAAACGAGCCCCCAGGGATGGGTTTACGGCGTGTTGGTGTGGTCAAGCCGGTTTGTGCGTTACACCACAGTCTGGTCACAACCAAGACAAACAGGTAAACACTATGAACAGCCAATACCGTAAAAAATTGCCCGGCACAGCGCTGGATTACTTCGACACCCGGGCCGCTGTCGATGCGATAGAACCGGGCGCTTATGCCAAACTGCCTTATACCTCGCGCGTGCATGCCGAAAACTTAGTGCGCCGCTGCGACCCGGCCATGCTTACAGATGCGCTAAAGCAGCTGATTTACCGCAAACGCGATTTAGACTTTCCGTGGTTCCCGGCCCGGGTGGTGTGCCACGATATTTTAGGCCAAACCGCTTTGGTCGACTTAGCCGGCCTGCGTGATGCTATCGCGGAAAAAGGCGGCGACCCTGCCAAAGTAAACCCGGTAGTGCCCACCCAGTTAATCGTTGATCACTCCTTAGCTGTAGAGCATGGCGGCTTTGAAAAAGATGCCTTTGCAAAAAACCGTGCTATTGAAGACAGACGCAACGACGATCGTTTTCACTTTATCAACTGGACGAAAAAAGCCTTTAAGAATGTTGATGTCATACCGCCTGGCAACGGCATTATGCACCAGATTAATCTAGAGCGGATGTCGCCGGTGGTACACGCCATAGACGGCGTGGCGTTCCCTGACACCTTAGTGGGTACCGACAGCCATACGCCGCATGTCGATGCGCTGGGCGTTATTGCCATTGGCGTAGGCGGTTTAGAGGCTGAAAGCGTAATGTTAGGCCGGGCCAGCTGGATGCGCCTGCCGGATATTATCGGCGTAGAGCTAACCGGCAAAGCCCAACCCGGCATAATGGCCACCGACATAGTGCTGGCGCTGACCGAATTTTTACGCAAAGAAAAAGTGGTGTCGGCCTATTTAGAGTTTTATGGCGCAGGCGCCGGCAGCTTAAGCCTCGGCGACAGGGCCACTATCTCCAATATGACACCGGAATACGGTGCCACAGCGGCGATGTTTTCTATTGATCAGCAAACGCTGGATTACTTAACCCTGACCGGCCGCGAACCACAACAGGTTAAGCTGGTTGAAACCTACGCTAAAGAAGCGGGCTTGTGGAGCGACAGCTTAATAACCGCCGAGTACGAGCGGGTGCTGAAGTTTGATTTATCCGGCGTTGGCCGTACCATGGCAGGGCCGTCTAACCCGCATGCGCGACTTTCTACCAGCGACTTAACGGCCAAAGGCATTGCCGGTAAATACGTATTGGAAGAGGGTAAAATGCCCGATGGCGCGGTGATTATCGCTGCTATTACCAGCTGTACCAATACCTCTAACCCGCGCAATGTTATTGCTGCCGGCTTATTAGCCCGCAACGCCAACAAACTGGGCTTAACGCGCAAGCCCTGGGTTAAAACCTCACTGGCACCGGGCTCTAAAGCCGTACAACTGTACTTAGAAGAAGGCCACTTGCTCAGCGAGCTGGAGCAGCTGGGCTTTGGTATTGTCGGCTTTGCCTGCACCACCTGTAACGGCATGAGCGGTGCACTGGACCCGGTTATTCAACAAGAAGTAATAGCGCGCGACTTATACGCTACGGCAGTGTTATCCGGTAACCGTAACTTTGACGGCCGTATTCACCCGTACGCCAAGCAAGCGTTTTTGGCTTCTCCTGCATTGGTTGTCGCCTACGCCATCGCCGGCACTATCCGCTTTGATATCGAAAAAGATGTACTGGGTTATCATGACGGCAAGGCCATTACGCTAAAAGATATCTGGCCAAATGACGCTGAAATTGATGCAGTAGTTGCTGCCAGTGTAAAACCGGAGCAGTTCCGTAAAGTGTACGAGCCGATGTTTGCCGTTGAGGTAGATTACGGTGACAAAGTATCGCCACTGTACGATTGGCGGCCACAAAGCACTTATATTCGTCGCCCACCTTATTGGGAGGGGGCACTGGCCGGCGAGCGCAGCTTAACCGGTATGCGGCCACTGGCGCTGTTGCCGGATAATATTACTACTGACCACTTGTCACCGTCGAACGCCATTATGCTCGACAGCGCCGCCGGCGAATACCTGCACAAGATGGGCCTGCCGGAGGAAGATTTTAACTCTTACGCAACCCATCGCGGTGATCACTTAACCGCGCAGCGCGCTACCTTTGCCAACCCCAAGCTGATTAATGAAATGGCCGTGGTTGATGGCAAGGTAAAACAAGGCTCGCTGGCACGGCTGGAGCCGGAAGGCAAAGTAACCCGCATGTGGGAAGCGATAGAAACCTATATGCAGCGTAAGCAGCCGTTAATTATTATTGCCGGCGCCGATTATGGCCAGGGCTCGTCACGTGACTGGGCGGCCAAAGGTGTACGGCTTGCCGGGGTAGAAGCGATAGCGGCGGAGGGCTTTGAACGTATTCACCGTACTAACCTGGTGGGTATGGGCGTACTGCCGCTGGAGTTTATGCCGGGCACTAATCGCAAAACGCTGCAGCTGGATGGCACAGAGACCTACGATGTAACAGGTGAGCGTACGCCACGCAGCACATTAACGCTGGTTATTCACCGCACGAACGGCGAAAAGCTTGAGGTGCCGGTAAGGTGCCGGTTGGATACGGCAGAAGAGTTGTCGATTTATGAAGCCGGCGGTGTACTGCAGCGCTTTGCGCAGGACTTTTTGCAGGGAGCGGTGTAATGACGGCACCACAAATAAAAATCCCGGCTACCTACATGCGCGGCGGCACCAGCAAAGGCGTATTTTTTAAACTGGACGATTTACCCAAGGCCGCGCAAGTGCCCGGCACAACGCGTGACAACCTGCTGCTACGGGTAATCGGCAGCCCGGATCCGTACGGCAAACACACCGATGGTATGGGCGGCGCCACCTCCAGCACCAGCAAAACGGTGATTTTAAGCAAAAGCGCCAAAGCGGATCATGACGTCGATTATCTGTTCGGCCAGGTAGCGATAGACAAGCCGTTTATCGACTGGAGCGGTAACTGCGGCAACTTAACTGCAGCTGTGGGGTCATTTGCTATCAGCAACGGCTTGGTCGCTGCTGAGCGGATCCCGCAAAATGGTATCTGCACTGTGCGCATCTGGCAGGCGAATATTAAAAAAACCATTATTGCACATGTGCCAATAACCAACGGCGAAGTGCAGGAAACCGGTGACTTTGACCTGGACGGTGTTACTTTTCCGGCAGCAGAAGTGCAAATTGAGTTTTTAGACCCGGCCGCCGATGAAGGCGAGGGCGGCGGTGCTATGTTCCCCACCGGCAACCTGGTCGATGATTTAGAAGTGCCGGGTATCGGTACTTTTAAAGCTACGCTAATTAACGCCGGCATCCCGACTATTTTTGTAAACGCCACCGATATCGGTTACAGCGGCACTGAGTTACAAGACGCGATAAACGGCGATGCCGCCGCACTGGCACGTTTTGAAACCATCCGCGCCTACGGTGCGGTAAAAATGGGCCTGATACAGGACGTCAGTGAAGCTGCTGCACGGGCACATACACCAAAAATTGCTTTTGTCGCACCGCCTGCAAGCTATGTATCATCCAGCGGTAAGCAGGTAAACAGCGAAGATATCGACCTGCTGGTGCGGGCGCTGTCGATGGGCAAACTGCACCACGCCATGATGGGCACGGCCGCGGTAGCCATTGGCACCGCAGCAGCAATACCAGGCACCTTAGTAAACCTGGCTGCTGGTGGGACGGAGCGCGAAGCAGTGCGCTTTGGTCACCCGTCCGGCACCTTGCGCGTTGGCGCAGCCGCAACACAGGTTAACGGCCAATGGACAGTAACCAAAGCCATAATGAGCCGCAGTGCACGGGTGCTTATGGAAGGTTGGGTAAGAATTCCCGGCGATTGTTTCTGAAAAAAAGGCGCTGCGGCGCCTTTTTTTACAACAGTTGCGACAGCGGGCTTTTTACGGCATTGCCGCCTTGTTTTAATACATGGGTATAAATTTGGGTGGTTTTTACATCGGAGTGGCCAAGCTGCTCCTGCACCGTACGGATATCCATACCCGCTTCGAGTAAATGCGTTGCGAAGGAATGGCGTAAGGTATGACACGTTACCTGTTTAGCGAGCGCAGCTTTTTTCCCTGCAATGCGTACTGTTTTTTGCAAACCAGATTCATCAATATGATGCCGTCTAAGCACATTAAACTGTGGGTCGATACTTAAGCGGGCAGAAGGAAACAAATACTGCCAACCCAGATCTTTTGGCGCTGCCGGGTATTTGCGCGCCAAAGCAAACGGCAACCACACGCCGGTAAATTCAGCAGTCTGCATATCCTGCTGGTAAAACGCGTCTACCAGATCAATTTGCCGGCGCAACGGCTCAATGAGTTCTGGCGCCAAAGTTACCCTGCGATGTTTACCGCCTTTACCATGCCACACCATCAGCGATAAATAGTCAAAATCAACAGCATTAACCCTAAGCCTAACCGCTTCCATTAAGCGCAGGCCGCTACCGTACAGCAGCTGCGCCAGCAGTAAATACTGCGGATCAATACAGGCTAAGAGCGTTTTAACCTCGGGCTTGGTTAGCACTACAGGCAACTTGCGCGGCTTAGCGGCCTGATTAAAGTTTAAGTTCAACGCCAATGGCCTTTTAAGTATTTCTTTATACATAAAGCTCAAAGCATTAAGTGCAAGCGCCTGTGTTTGCACCGCTACATTTCGGCTAACCGTCAGATGGGTTAAAAACTGTTCTACGTGCTCATCTTGCAAATCACTGGGGTGACGTTTTTTGTGAAATAAGATAAAAAACTTAATCCAATGCAAATAAGTTTCAACAGTCCGCTTTGCATAGCGTCGGGTATACATTTCCTCCGCAATGAACTGCATAAAAGGCGATGATTCAGGCATGACGACACTCCAAATAAGCACTGTTTAAGTATACAGTTAATTTTAAAATGTCAAGCAGGTCTTGTTAGACGGAAAAATCCGTACTTTTCTATCTGAAGCGAATATTTGAATCACTAAATCGTTGTAAATTTAGTTAATTCTCAGTAATGTTGCATGCATTAAATTTACAAAGACGGAAAAGTCCGTGTTTAAATACGGATTTTTCCGCCCAATAAGCGTTAGCAGGTGTTCTGGTTTTAACGGTTTTAGTCAGTAGTTTTGTTCCGGCACTGCTCGCGTATGGTTTTCTTAGCGGCAGCGCCAAATGGTCAAATGTCCCCAGTTTGTGGGTTTGCTGCAAACGGTGGTGGCGGTAGCGTTGCTCTTCCTGGCTTCGCTTAAACAGTTTTACAGGCTCCGGTTGGCTCGCTGTGTCGCAGTTAACCGGTGTAGTTTTTAATTAATAGCAGCTTGCCGTTGTTCAGGTTTGCCAGTGCGGCAAGCCGCGCAAGTTCGGTGTGGGTGGCTAACAAGCAAAGGCAGCCGACGCGTACCGCGCAGCTGCTTTGAGCGTTAGGCCATGAATATGAGCAAGATCGAGTTACTGCCATCCTCTCTAAGAGAACTGTCCATATCTAAAAGAGAGATCGTATTGCCACTGCTGGCTGCACTTGAAGCCATCGATTTTTTTGAGTCTAGAGAAATTCAGATTCTTGGCTGGGAGGGGTGGATAAAGGACGCTCAAGGTCGCGTCGGTCATGGCAGTGCTCCACAAGGAACCGTTAGCCTTGAAGATCTCTCGGTACAAGAAGCCATAAAACTATGTCGCACAACTATTGCCAGTGAAGCGGCTCAATGGCAAGAAGAGAATCAAGGCACTACTGATGTACTGCACTTTTGCATTACAGTCCGGGCCTAACAATCGGCTGTTGTCGCCCCTCCGGGGCTGGGACGGCCTTTCCGCCGCTGCGCGGCTACAAGTCCGCCCCAAAGCCGGGCGTTATGTGGCATTGAGAGCTCATGATATATAAACAATACAGTGTCGTTAAGCTTAAAGAGCTGAATAGAGTTTTCTGTAAAGAAGATTCTATTATTGGAGATAGCCTTCCTAAAGTAGGCGATGAAGCTGCAATAGTAGAAGTTTATACTGAACCAACAATTGGCTATGAATTGGAATGTGTAAGTGAAAATGGTGACACATCTTGGTTGGTTACCTTTTCACCTGAAGATGCAGTATTTGAAGTGGTTTATGAAAGCACATAACAAGGCCAAGCAACACCGTTCGCTGCGCTCTCTGGACAGCCTTGCGCTTGCGCCTTTTGTGCATGGCTTCGCCATTATTGCACAAAATTCACAATCACAAGTCTGCCGTTGTTGGCGGCGTTAGCTGGGGTATGGAGTGACCAAAGAAATCAATGATGGACCTAAAGATCTTATTTCTTTGCATGTGGCTGGTGCGACCGTGAGGCATGCCAGTCCATATTCTGATCTTAAGGTCGATGAGAATGCTGAGCCTTTAGATAACGATTTTATAGCAACCTACGTGTCTCCCTTCTATCGGGGAAGAAAAGATACTGATGAATTCCGCAAGAAATACGTGGCGGTAAAATCCTCAATAGATACCACGCTTGTTTCAAAATTGCTTGGTGATTTTAACTGGCGACCAAGGTCTGTAGGTGCATATTTTGCAGCCCTTGGTAACATGAATGAGCTTGAGGATCATATAGGTAAATTGCTATTGCGGAGTGATGTTTGCTATGCAGGCCATAATTACTGCTTGGCACTAGCTTCCTTTTCGTCTCTAGGGGCTATTTGTTACCTGGAAAAATACCTAGGGTACTATCTCGAACAATCTGACTTGTGGTTTGATCAAAACTCTGCAATGGCGGCATTATCATACATAGGGGCAAAACGAGGTGAAGACTTAGTTAGTCCCTTTATGCCGTCGTGGCAGAAGTTCATCGTGAACAAGCCGAATTGGGACTTGGCTGCTGCTAATGAAAAGTTTATCCAACAAATGAGCTATCTAAGTGAATTTAAGCATGCAATCAGCAGCTAACAAAGTGCGGCATTCGGGGCCTACGGCCCCTGCGACGCTCACAAGTTCGCGCGCATGCGCAAGGCGTTATATTTGCATTCAGTATCGAGGTTAAATTTTGAATCAAAAGGAATTGGATGATGCATTAATTCAGGCGGCTGACTCTGACGTCGAATCAGCTCGAGAGTTACTTGCGGCTGGAGCAAATCCAAATGGCATGCCTTTGATTATGGCAATTCAGTGTGGTGCTGAGGACATGGTTTCTCTTTTCATAAAAGCCGGTGTTGACTTGAACTCTAGTTATTCTGATACAACACCTCTAATCAGAGCAGTCACTGCAGGTTACCCAAATATAGTAAAATTGCTTATTGTTAACGGAGCTAAGCCTGACTTGAAAGATACCACTGGAAAAACAGCGGAGCAAAGGCTATCTGAATGCTCTATGCCCCGTTTAAATGAGCACAATAAAAAGTTAATTACTGAGTACCTAAGTGGTGCAAAGCAAATATAACAATCGCCATCAAAAACGCGCCCTTTGGGCGCTCGACTCGCAACAAGTTGCTCGCGTTTGTGGCGGGCGTTATGTCGTTCTAAATTAACCGGGAGTTTGGGACTATGCTGCGAATACTTTCAGTACTTATCTTCCTTAGCTGCAGCACTCTAGCAATAGCAGAATCGTCAAAAAGTAATGTTGAGTGGGGAAAGCTGGCAAGTCTTAATTTGGCTCAAATTGAACAGCAATCCAGAGGCTACATCCAATTAAACAGGCCTGATTTGAATGGTGTTGAAATAAAGTGGACTCAGACAACCGCAAATTACAGCAAAAGTCAGGGGCCATCATTAGAAGTCGTGTTTCTTCATGAAAAGTCATTGAAACCTATAGAGGAAAGTCAATTATTAGGTCCTTTGCAAGGCGTGAAATATTACATGGAGTTTGTCTACGTAGAGTTTTCATTGAGCGGTGAACCATTGCACATTGGACTGAGAGAGGGCTTGTTAACTAACGACAAAGAGAGCTCAGAAAAAATTTTCATGGAAACTTATGATTCTTTTTAATTACAGTTTGGATAAGCAACATAACAAGCAAATTTTATCGCCAGCAAAAAGCGCCGGCTGCGACGTCAACCCGCTGCGCGGCTTTCCGCGCTAAATTTGGGCGTTATAAGGCTAGTTAGAGTTAAGTGTAATGACTAAGAAATTACTATTTTTATTAGCGGCGGCCTTGTTTAGCCTGTTTTCATACAAAATCATCATCGACAGTAGCAAGGAAAAGCCTTCAGATTACGTTGATGTAGATTTATCGTGGGTTGTTCCAATTTCAGAAAATAGTAATTCATTTAAATTTCGCATACCGAAAGAGTTTAACGCTACATATCGAAAAGGAGATTCATATTTCACCTTTTACGTAAAGCCGTCATCAGAGGGATTGCCTTTTGAAAAAATTGGGCCAACTAATTCAAACCATTTGAGAGTTCTTGTGAAGGCTGTGGATAGTGAAAAACGAATGAGATCCGTATATCTGATAAAAGAATCCCAATGTGTCCCAATCGAGAAAAAGAATAGTCCTTGTTTTGTTGGTGAGCTTGGTGAATTTGATAAATATGAATATGATTACGGGGCAAAAAAGACAACTATAGGTACGTACTTCCATAAAAAAGATGTCAACGGCTCGCCCATCGTTATAGATGATCCTGGAGACTGGTCAGTAGGCTTTCGTGCATATCGTCGGCTAAATGACAATATCGAAATAGATTATGTTTTCTCCAAAAAAGTAGGCATCGAACAATGGAATGCTCTTGATAAATATGTCGTTGATACCATAATTTCTTTCCAATCGCCTTATAACAAGGCATTGCAGCGGACAAGCCGCTGAATGCGGCGTTAAATTTTTCAAGGAAGAATTTATGAATTTCAGAGTTATTAAAAATGTTGTATTAATTGGAATTTTGCTAGCCGCGGGGGCTGCTGCATTTTTTAAGGCACAGCAATACAAAGAGGATTACACTTCTGATTTTATTGATGAAACGATTTACTCTTCGGTATTAGGCGAAAACAGGAAAATCTTTGTCCGGCTACCTAGTGGTTACGAGCGAAGTAAAAAATACCCGCTAATTATTAAAACTGACGGCAATTTTAATCTGAAACGCTGGGATGAAACATTGGCTGAGCTAAGCTCACAGGACATTACAGAAGATTCTATAATCGTTGCTATACCTAACTTATTTTGGGTTGACTCGAGAAACAGGGATTTAGTTCCTCCTTACGCTCGACGTGATGTAAGTATTGAAGCTCGCCCTGAAAATGATAATCATCCGGACATTTTTGGTAAAGCTGATAAATTTTTAGCATTTATCGAAACTGAATTGATCCCATATCTTGAGAAGAATTACTCTATCAACGACAACAGGTTGCTAAGTGGCTTTTCGGCAGGTGGGAGTTTGGTACTCTATACAATTGTTACTAAGCCGAATCTTTTTAGCGGGTATTTTGCTTTTAGCCCAGCAGCTTGGTACGACGATTCGGTGGTTGTAAAAGAGTTTGCAAAAAACTTGCCCGCTACCGATGGTAAACCTATTTTCTTATACCTTAGCTTGGGTGCAGAAGAAAACGAAATTATTACTGGTTCTTTCAAAGGGCTACTTAGTGCTTTGGAAACCAATGCTCCCGCCAATTTACAATGGGCATACAGTTATAGCGAAGGGGCTGGGCATAATGCTAACCCATATGTTTCCGTACCTAAAGCGCTCACTAAGTATTATGAATTTTGGGCAAACAAAATTTAACAAGGCCAGGCACGGCGACGTCTTTTCCGTTGCGGCTTTGCCTTCACTACAAAGCCGCGCGTGCTGGCGTCGTTATACACCATGGAAGTAAAATTGAAATTTAAGACTACATTTCAACAAAATCTGAAAGCTACTTTGAAATTCTTAAGTCTAGTTATTCCTGCGATTGCGTTATTTATCATTGTCGATTCGATCAAGGAGGGTGACTACTCAAACTTGATGATATTGGTTTATTTGCTAGCTTCCATGCCACTTGTTGTTCTCGCGACAGCGACATATACAGGGCTAAAGTTGTCATCCTTGAACAAATTTCTTTGTTCTGTGCTATTTGCTTTTGCCACCACAGTGTTTGTGGTTGCATACTATTTCTTGGCTTGGTTTATTGATGGGTCTGAACTAGATTTTTCCTTTTTACAGAGAATGTCAGCCATTATGTTTGTTGTCCTGGCGGGGATTTATTTACAGCTACCTTGGAAACAGAATGGTGTATAACAAGCGCCTTAAACATCGCGGCCTGCGGCCGCTGGACTCGCAACAAGTTGCTCGCCGTTTAGGCGTGCGTTATATGCCTTTGTCAGCGCAGGAGTAAAATGAAAGTTTCGTTGGGAAAACTAAGCGCATGGTTTGCTATAGTCGGTGCAATCGGAATATTCACGTGGATTCCTTGGCTAATATACAAATCCATTACTGGCGATAGTTCATACGATTTTTTAATGTTTTTTAGCATGATGGTTGGCGTGCTGCTTTCAATCGCTCACCATTTTTTAGCCTTCTTTGTTAAATGCCCTAATTGCGGCAAATCATTGATGGTTAGAGGATTCAAAAAAATAAAGCCAGATACTCATGACAGTGGGTTAGAAGTGGCATTTTTATGGTTTACCGACAAAGTCCACTGCATGCATTGCGGTGTTAAGGTCGATAAATGCGGCATATAACAAGCAAAGCCAGCCGACGCGTACCGCGCAGCTGCTTTGAGCGTTAGGAAGAGTAGAGACCATGGCGCATAATCCTGAGACTCCTATACAAACTTACTGGAAGGTTTCTAGCGACGATTACAGTGGTTACTGGTTTGATGCATATGGTTGGATTGCTTGCTACTTCGCGCAGCTAGAGGGCTTGAGCTACGCGCTTATCGAACTGTTATGCGATGGTGAAGACAAGGTTCGATTGATGAAATTGCCATTTCAAAAGCGGACGGACCTAGCCCGTGCAGTGGTTTGCGCACATTTTAGGGCGCAAGGAAAGATGACACTCGCGGATGAGTGGGATGCATTGCTCTGCGAGGCTAAAGCTGCTGCGCCATTAAGAAACAAAATCCTGCACAACCCATTAAGTATTAACTTAGCGCTAGGTGGTCGACTTACCGATACTGATGCCGGTATTATCTTGACTCACCAATCGGGCCAACCGATGCTTAAGCTCGGTGCAGTTCAAGAATTCGCAACGTCAATGCATGAACTTAATATTCGGATGCAAGATCTACTGACGCGTGGTCAGCTCATCCCACAGCGGTCTGGTGACAATTTTGCCTAACAATCAAATATTATCGCCAGCAAACGGCGCTGGCTGCGACGCCAACCGCGTGCGCGGTCGTCGCGCTAAATTTGGGCGTTATGTGCTAGGAGAGATTAGGTGAAGCTACTCAAGGTACTTGGATTAGTTGCTTTCGGCTTTGTGATTGGGCTATTTTCTTCGCAGTTTTTTATGACAGAATCGACAGAAGAGTACAATGCCGCAAGCGCCAAAATTAACGACGCATTACAAACAGCAGTTACAGTAACAACTCGGGATCAGCTAACCGCTATTCAACGAGATATTGAGCAATATAAAGATATTTTGAGTGCTTATAAATCTGGTATCACTACAGATGTGTTTATAAAAAATGAGCTTCAAAAGTTACAAGAGCATTTGAAGCTTCTTTCGCCTGTGTTAAACAGCGTAGATCAAGCAACAAAGCAATCATTTCATGAGACTGAGGAAAAATTGGCGCAACTTCAGTCAGATGTTAGTTTTTACTTTGGTGGTTAATATGTTCGCACATAACAATACGCTGTTGTCGCCACTGTCGTGGCTGGGACGGCTTACGCTGCGCTTCAGCCGCCCCAAAGCTTTGCGTTAGGTAGTGCAATGAAATCAAACCGATGTTTACCTCTAATTTTTGGGGCGCTCATACCAATAACTGTGAATGCACAAACTCGTGGTGGCACTTGTCAAAGTGCTATCTGTGAATTTACCGGGGGACTAATCGGCTTAGCTTTGCTTGTACTTTTTTTTCTTTCCCTTTCTGCATCGATAGCTAAACACGGTTTTTGGAAAGGGATTTTTGAACATACAGCAGTGCGGATTCTGATTGTATATTGCGCAATGATTACTGGGTTAATTTTTGCGATGCTGTTAGCTGTAGAAATTTTTGGAAAAATGGGGGGCGTTTTATTGTTCCTCGCCATTGTTTTCATGCCTAAGTCTTGGATAAAAAGCAATAAAGAAGATGATAAAAAAAGCACCTAACAATCGCCATCAAAAACGCGCCCTGTGGGCGCTCGACTCGCAACAAGTTGCTCGCGTTTGTGGCGGGCGTTATATTAACCAATCATCATCGAGGTTTTGTGTTTAAAAAAATACTTCAGTTAGCTTTAATATTCTCTATTTTTGGGTGCTCGGATACCGAACAATGGGAACCTAGAATTGAAAGAATGGTAGCCGATGCTCCGACTGAAGCGCAGGCTTTATCTTTCAGTCGTGGTGCTTGTTATGGCACTTGCCCCGTTTATGACTTTTATATATTTCCCGACGATAACTTTGTGTTTATTGGTAGAGCTCACGTTAAAAAAATGGGTGCCTATCGAGGCACGCTAGAAAAAGGCACTTTTCAAAGTTTGGTAAACTTAGTGGATAATAATAACTTTCTCAAACTGTCGCGAACTGGGTATTTTGGCAACTCTCATTCTGCAGATGCAACATTTAAATGTGGTTTATATAAAACAGACCACCCATCTGTTTCTATTGGTGTTCAGGTTCAAGAGTCAAAATTAACAGTGACCCATAATTTAGGATGCTCAGATTTCCCAGATGAACAGGTAATAGTAAAAATGTTTAGCAAGTTTGAGCAAGTTGTTATTTTAAATAGTAAAGGGTTAATATAACAAGTTGCTGAATTTCGTTCCGGCCACAAACAGCGTGGCCTCCACTGGACTGCCTACGCTACGCTGCGGCAGCCAATTAGCAAAGCGTTAGTACTCAAATATGATTGAAGATATTTCTGCAAGTATTTTGCTCCATGGTGAAAGATTTTCGCCAAATCAAGCTGAGAAAATCACTGGTTTGGAGCTTCAGGATAAAATGGAAGTGGGGGATATTGCGAGCAAAGGCCGATATAAAGGCAAAGCAATCCCATATGGGTCTGGCCTTCTCGTTCCTCCTAAGCATATTGATATGTTCGATAGAATAATGTGGTTGGTGAAAGCGTTAGATGGAAAAATTGATCAACTTAAAGAAATAGGCGCAGATGAGCCTAATATCTATATTGGCTATTTTTATAAAAATCAATGTAACCTAGTGCTTTCTAAAGAAGAATTAGCAGCATTGGCAAAATTGGAAATTGATTTTTCCTTTTCTTGCTACGACGTGAGCGATGACTAATAAAGTACTAACAAACGGCTTCATCGGACAAATTTCCGCTGTCACCTTTTTTGCGTGGCAAAAAAGCCGCCATCAAAAATTTGCTCGGTGAGCCGGGCGTTATAGGGATTGAACATGTTAGTAGAGAATGGCGGTGTTATTCGGCAAGAAAGAGCTTCTGCGATTGGAGAGTTAGTCAGAATTGTTATCTTGCAAAATCTTGATAAGTTGAATGATTTTAAATTTTTATATAAGAAATTTGATGCTGACCATTTAAATCAGCTGTCCAGAGAGCAAATAGAGGCAGAATGTCCAAGTTATTTTAGTCGTTGGATTGTTGCTCAAACTTTTACAGCTATGTCACTTGAAGCATTTTATTATGATTACATACAAAATAATGCATCGAAAACTCAGGCTGACAAGAAGCGTACTCCACCAGAAAGGTTTAAGTTTATTTGCTATGACCTGTTAAAAATCAGTTCCGATAAAATTGATGACTTGGTGAATAAGATAACTTTACTTGATAAAACCAGAACGCACTGGGTTCATAATAAGAGCGCAGACTTTGCTAGTTACAGAAAAGCTGCAGATTTCCTTAGTCCTGATGAGTGCGTAGGAATATTGACTGAAGTATTCGAGGTTATCTTCAAATATGATCGTGACTATATTTTGGCTCGTGAAATCAGTTTCAAACTAAAGCAAGTACAGCTAAATGTAGCTGCTGAAATTGATGCGCTCGCCCTATAACAATCGCCATCAAAAACGCGCCCGTTGGGCGCTCGACTCGCAACAAGTTGCTCGCGTTTGTGGCGGGCGTTAGGGATCTGAAATGAAACCGGAAGACTTAGAGTATTTCAGCAAGTTCCTTAAAGAGTTTCAGGCGGAGACGGATCGCGGCGCTGCATTAGTCGGTGCAGCTTTACTTGATGAACAGCTCCTTGAGCTCCTAAAGAGCCACCTTCTAAAGAAAAAGCAATCTAAAGAGCTTCTTGAAGGAGGAACTGCACCACTTGGCACTTTCAGCGCCAGAATTAAAGCCAGCTATTGCCTAGGGCTGATCACTGATTTAGAACATAAAGAGTTACAACTAATTCGCAAGGTGCGTAACGAGTTCGCACATCATGTTCACGGTTTAAGCTTCGTAGATGATGCGATTACTGCTTTATGCAATAACTTCTACGATCGAATGCCGGATGCAAAAGAGAAGGGAATTCCTCGTGATGCACGTGCTCGCTACATCGATTCAGTCATTTTCACATCCTTGGCGCTATGGTATCGACCTCAGCATGCGGAAAAATACAAGGCAGAGCAACGTGAGTGGTCTTATTAAACCCATCCCTAACAAGCGCAAGCACGCGGATCAATTTTCCGCTGCGCTCCAAATTGCCCGGTGTTGCGGGCGTTATGTTGGAGCAGCATATTGATCGCTCGTATTAAGACCATTAGTTTTGGTGCATCTATAGCGGCAATGCTTATTACGCTAGTTCTTTTATTAGGTAATGTTGAGTTTTACGGACTTCTAAGCGCATATATATTTTTAGTTTTGTGGAGCTTAGACAATGTATTTTTATGGTGTATCGATGATGACTTCGGTATCGCAAGCCAGCTGACAATTAAAAAAGACGCACCAAAAGCGATACGCTTTCTTGGGCTTATTTTTGTTTGCTTTACTTTGTATATTGGGCTTAAGGGTCTTATCGAGCATGTTTCAACATAACAAGTTGCTAAATTTCGTTCCGGCCACAAACAGCGCGGCCTCCACGGGACTGCCTACGCTGCGCTGCGGCAGCCAATTAGCAAAGCGTTAGCTAGAAAGGGTAGTTTAGTGAAAACAATTAAATATGTAGTACTGTCATCAACATTATTATTGACTGCGTGTGTTACGACTCCTTATCAGAAAGCAGGTTTTTTCAGTAGTACAGGTGGCTATGAAGACAAAGAAATCGCTGAAGGTGTGTATTTCATTACATCAAAAGTTAATGCCAATACAAATCCGTCAGTCGCTTTAGATTATTGGCATCGCCGGGCTAAGGAACTGTGTGGGCATTCAGAATATAAGGCAGAGGTTACTAACTCTTTTGATACCAATGTCAATCCAGATCCTTATTCAAGTACTAGTCAATGGCCTACAGCGTCTGGAAAAGTATTTTGCAAGAAATCATAGCTAACAATCGCCATCAAAAACGCGCCCTTTGGGCGCTCGACTCGCAACAAGTTGCTCGCGTTTGTGGCGGGCGTTAGCTGTCCGAGTTACCCACTGACTGTAAACCAGGAAAAAAATGTTTTTAATCAAAAAAAACGAAGTTACATTTATGCTCTGGTGGAAATTGATTGGGGCAATCGTAATGAGCGTATTTATGGTGTTTGCCATTCGTGAGGGAAGCTTTTTTGTTTCTGTTAGGGGGGAAGTAATAACGATAGAGAATAGACCAATAATGTTCCCTATTTTGATAGTCTCTTTCGTTTTAATGACGATGTTGTCATATTGGCAAGGCGGTTATGGCCTTTATCAAAAATATTTTGTTAACCAAAAACAATAAGGCAGCTAACAAGGGCAGCCACAAACGGCCACTGCGTGGCCTGGACCTCAACCGCTGCGCGGGTTTCGGCCTGTGCTGCGAGCGTTAGGCATCAAGTGAAAATATGATACGGATAATCTCTATAGTATTAATCTCTTTTGCTTCATTAGTGCCATATTTAGTTATTTTTAATAGGTGGCTGGATGTAGGGAATGATTTGGCTGGTTGGATATCAATGGCCTTAGGATGGATAGTTACCCCTATACTGCTTTTGCACTTCTGGAAGGTTAAACCGAGCCCTGAAGTAATACCAGTCGATGTTAATGACCCGATAATTCAGGAGCTTGTAGTTCGATCTCGTTCTGAATTGAATCGCTTCTTAGTAGGGTTAGAGGAAGGGAAAAAAGAGGCATATGTGAAGTTTCCTTATCAATTTGGTGATGAGACTGAGCATGTTTGGGGAGTGGCGCACTCAATCAAAGATGGGAGAGTAATCACATCACTTGAATCAAACCCGGTAGGAGAAGCAACTGAGGAGGTTTACGAGAGACTGAGCATTGATTTAGATTCTATTGAAGATTGGATGCTAGTAGATCGCTCAGGAAAAACTTATGGTGGGTATAGTATTTTAGGGCTAGCTAAAGTTTATACCCGTGACTACGGCAAGCTTCCCAAAGCTTACGCTCGTGATTTGGATAGGTTTGTAGATTTCTCATGGCCTGAAAATGCCTAACAAACAAATATTATCGCCAGCAAAAAGCGCTGGCTGCGACGTCAACCCGCTGCGCGGCTTTCCGCGCTAAATTTGGGCGTTATGTTTACAGGGAAGTGAAGTGAATAAATTAATTTTGCTGACACAGTTTCTTGCTATTTTTGCTTTAATAGCTTTGGTTGGTATCCTGTATTTGAAGTTAACTAAATCAAAGTTTACTGCTCGTAAGATTTATATTTTTACAATGTTTGGTGCAGTTATTGGCGCAACAGCAGCTGAAATATGTTTTACCTTTCTTGATGAGAATTTTAGTTTTAGTAATAACATCCAAAGTTATTTGGTGGGTAGTTTTATTGTAATCGTTACACTTGGTGCTTCATTTTATACTTTTCGCTGGAAAGTTGAGTAAACATAACAAGTTCCTTAGTTTCGTTCCGGCCACAAACAGCGTGGCCTCCACGGGACTGCCTACGGTGCACTGTGGCAGCTCATTAGTAATGCGTTATGTTGCAAAGGTTTAATTAGAGGGTAATTTGATTGGTGAACTTCATTTTTTGGGCAAGCCTAATCTGGGGCGTATTCGGGGTTTTAGGTGCTACCGGCCACTTTATTGCTAGTCAAGCAAATGGTTTTGGGCTAGCGTCTCCAATTGCATTTTGGTCTCAAGTTTTCCTAAGCGTTGTTCTGGTTGTTTCATCTATCGGATTTAAAAAGTGCTCAGTAATGATGACAAAGTTAGTTGGCTTCGCTTGGGTAGGATTGTTTCTATCTATGGCATTTACATCATTCGAAGCATACAAGGAATTTAATTCGTTAGGAGCCTTTGGTGGACTCGCGTTTTTTTCTTGTATTGTAGCCCTTGTTCTCAAGGGCTTGTTTAGTGAGGCAGTGCGTAAGCACTTGATGTCAAATGCAACATAACGAGGCGCATCACTCGCAGCCTGCGGCTGCTGGGACGTCAAACGTTAACGCGTTTTTCCGCCCGTGTGCTTTGCGTTAGCTCCTCGGGGTGCGATTGAACTACATATTTTTTATTAGCTTTGCTGCGGTCCTGATGTTAGGGATAAGCGCTGTATCCAAAGCAGAAGAACTGAAAAATGAAATTGGTTATGAGGGCAGTACAATGAGCCTGTACTATTTGGTGCAAAACTCTCTTCTGCCTCATAACGAGTTTCCAATAAACTTAAAAAGCGTTTATGCAAAAAAACTTTATGGTAACTGTATCAACCGAATAAGACTGGGTGTTGTGATAATCGTTATCAACACTTTGCTAGGACTCATCTTTGAATAATAGAGTTAACAAGCGCCTTAAACATCGCGGCCTGCGGCCGCTGGACTCGCAACAAGTTGCTCGCCGTTTAGGCGTGCGTTAGACGAACAAGGAACTATTGTGAAAAAGGTAATTTCATTTCTTTTGCTTTCTCTCTTTTCAGTTTTTTCAAACGCGAACACCGTACTCTCTGAAGAACAGCTAAAGGACTTAACGCAACAATTTATCGCTGCAAAAAATGCTCGCCAGCAACCAGATTCTACGGCAGCAGACGTTGAGCATTTCCTCTCGTTTTTGGCTGACGAGTTTCTGGATGAACACGTAAAGTTTAATGTGATATTTTCCAGCAAAGAGGAGTTGCGAGAGGGCATGTTGGCGAAATTAGAAGACAGGATGTTTTTCAGCAATATAGATATTCTGGAAATGATGACCGGCCGCAACGTTACCTTTGTAAAATTCAAAGAGCACGCCAAAGGGCAACCAGGTCACATGGATAAACCTATTGAGTACACTGCCATTAATATCATGTCTTTAGAATTCAACGAAACTGGCAAAATTAAACATATAAGACTCCACCATGGGCTGTAATTGTTCGTCTAACAAACGCAGTCACAAACGGCCACTGCGTGGCCTTGACCTCAACGAAACTTCCCCGCACTATTTGCCTGGAAGTAGGCTGCAAAACGGCACCCTGGCGCTACTTATTACTACCGGTATTTTGCAAAACTCCGCCATGTCGATAGCACCCGGTGTCTACAGTTTATTGATGTTCGCCAGCGCGTCATTGTTTGCGCTGTGGGTCTTACACAGCACTCAGGGTTAAAATATAAACAAGTTGCTGCTACATAAATTTATACAACATAAAAATACTTGATTTACATTCTGCCGACAGAATAGACTCTTGCTCCGGCGCAGATTGAGGCTGAACGCAGCCAGCTGTTTCTGCTCAACTTGTTAAGTATTCAGGGATATTTATGCTGTTACGCCCGCTGTTAGTTTTATTGCTACTGTTTTCTGTTAATAGCTATGCAGAAGCCACCCCGACCATTGATTGCACGACAGCGTACTCTGCACAGGAAGTGGAGCACTGTGCGCTTATTGCGCTGGATAAAACCGAAGCTCTGCTAAACGCAAGTTACCACAAGTTGGCAGAACAACTGACGCAGCCTGACACTGAGCAGGATAACTACACAGAGTACAGAAAAAAGCTGTTAACCGCGCAGCGTGCCTGGATCAAGTTCAGAGATGCCGATTGCGACACGCAGTACGCTATGCATGGCTCAGCCCCTATTGGTAAAGCGATGTATTTTACTTGTCAGCAACAACGGGCAGAGCAAAGAATTAAGCAGTTGGATAACTATGTGCCGTACTAACCAAAGATGAGAAGTAGTTGTGAATAAAACAATAAAGTGGCTGCTTGCTGTGTCTGTTGTTACTGCGGTTGTGTTTGGCGCCTATCAGCTTATTACCCGGATGCCATTGGGTAGCAGTATTGCGCCGGGTACGCAAATTGATGAATTAAACGGCGTGGGTATTTTCTATAACGGCGGGGTAAACCAGTCTTATGGCAGAAATTTAACCGCTACCGGCTATAACCTTGGCCTCAGGTACCAGTGCGTTGAGTTTATTAAGCGCTATTACTATGAGCGGTTCGGCCATCAAATGCCGGATTCTTATGGCCATGCCAGAACGTTCTTTGACCGAACCCTGCCTGATGGTGGCTGGAATAAGCAGCGCGCTTTGCTGCAATACCGCAACGGCGGTGTAACTATGCCGGCGCCGGATGACATTATTGTCTATGCTCCGTCGCTGTTTAACCCCTATGGCCATGTAGCCATTATTGCAGAGGTGAATCCGTATGCTGTGGTGATAGCGCAGCAAAATGCCGGGCCCGTTTACTCCTCCAGAGAAGCCATACCGCTTGTGCAGCAAGGTAGCGGCTACCGGGTGGATAACAGCCGTGTGCTGGGTTGGTTGCGTTTGCCGGTGCCGGCTGATTAAGTGTAAAACTGTAAGGAAGACTAACTATGTATAACTCAGCCAGATTTTTGCTGTTGTTTGTGTTGCTGAATGTGTGCAGCGGTGGTTTATACGCCGAAACCGGTAGCTTTAACCCGGATGCCACCTTGGTGTATCGCGATATGGTGGGCGGCCCTTATTTTGATGAATGGTATCTTGATGGTGACCTGGTTAGCGGGGCCAACCTTAGTTTACTGCGCGAAGGTAAATCCGGCAGTTTAACCATGCCGGTGGCAATAACATGCGGGTCAGGCGTGTTAACTGTCACTGGTGACGGCATAGTGTTTGGCCATATGGCGATCTCTGCAGCCGAAGCACAAGACTATCTTACGGCTGATATTGTTGCTGCCGTTATTGATAAAGTCTGCACACACCGTTAACCGCGGGTAATAATACAAAGTACATCTTGGGATAAGACATGAAAGCAATTGCAATTGTTAAATATTTATTTACCTTAGTTGGCTTCGCTATGCTGGCCGGGGCTTTTTTTATCTACAACAGCACCAGCGCATTTTTAAAAGACGCCGTAACGGCAGAGGGTATTGTGGTTGAGCTGTTAGCGTCACGTTCTGATAATTCCATTACTTACCGGCCCTTAGTTGAGTTTACTGCCCAAAACGGCCGGGTAATTGAATTTGCACCAACTACCGGCAGTAATCCGGCGCGCTATGCCGAAGGCGAGCAGGTAGAGGTGCTGTACCAGAGCGCAAGGCCCTCAGATGCCAAAATTAATGATTTCTTTTCCTTGTGGGGCGCTGCGCTTATTTTAGCGGCTATGGGCGCGGTATTTTTTCTGGCAGGTGGCGGTATTATCTTGTTTATCGCTTTAAAAGGCCGCCAGGATGAAATACTGAAAACCAGTGGCGTGGCAATAGAAACCCGCTACCAAAGCGTTGAGCAGAACACGGCGTTATCCGTTAATGGCAAACACCCGTTTCGGGTGTTAACGCAGTGGCAAAACCCCGCCACGTCTGATATTCACATCTTCAAGAGTAATAATCTGTGGTTTGATCCTTCAGCTTTTATCGACAAAGAGACAATCAGAGTATTTATTGCACAGGGTAATCCTGATAAATACTATGTCGATTTATCGTTTCTGCCTAAATTGAAATAGGAAACAATACAATATGTTTCGTGTTGTTAGTCTGTTTTTGCTGCTGCTAAGCCATGCGTCTGCAGCTGATCAGCCCTTATACCTGTGCCAGCCGGATGAGCAACTTATTTTCGGTTGTGAAATAGAACACAAGCTGCTGTCTGTATGCGCGTCTGCAGATGTCAGTAACACAAGTGGCTATGTACAATACCGTTTTGGTAAACCCGGTAAGATCGAACTGACTTATCCGGCGGCAAAAGTAGCGCCGCAGGGCAAGTTTTTCCTGGCCAGCGCCGGATTCTCCGGCGGCGGAGCAAATATCATTCGCTTTAACAATTCCGGTTATGAATACCTGGTTTTTGACCGCATGCGAAGAACCAATTTCACACCGGGCGAGCCGCACGATGCTGAGTTTCATGCCGGCATTGTTACCCGTCGTTACGGCAAAATCACCTCAACCCGGTTGTGTGACAATAACGATGCCAGTGTCCGTGCAGTCGCGTTTGAAGTGTTGGAAACAGAAGAGTTTGATTATAGTGTTCTCCCCTGACAGGCACTGGCATGTATTTTGTTAAGCGTTCAGCATTGATATTAAATGTTGCAAATTTGGTGCGGTGCAGGGCCGATAAGTTGTCTGTGCCCCTTGTATTGCAAAAACTGCAACGAAACAAACTGAACCGATAAGGCTAATTAAGATGAGCCAGCGATTTACCGTTGTGATACCCGACATAATAGCCATTATTGCCGGGACCATATTACTGGCTGGTTGCACTGCCCTGGCAACGGTGGGTAAGGCAACAATGGAGGTGCCCGCTACCCTTGGCAGTATTAGCAGCCATGTGCGGGCAAAGCGCAATATTATCGATAAACAGGATTTATCCGCTGCTATCGGTTATCTGGCGGGAGAACGTTACACCTTCCGGCAGCATGTATATGCCGGTGATACTAATTGGTGGACGATTAATTGGGCTGCCAGCACCATAGTGATTAAAGCGCATGCCGAAGGCAAAGCAGTACCGCAAGAGGTGCTGTATCGTGCTTACCGGATTAAAACCGTCAGTTATGATTTGGCCGAAAGTGGCTATTATCTGGATTTATTGCGGCAGAAGCAGCTGGCCGACTATGGTGAGAACAGCCCGCAGGTTCTGCTGGCCAGCCTTGATCCTAAACGGTTGTTACTGGAATACCTGCGTATCGGTGGTTACATTGACTATACCCTGGAAACCGATCTGGATATTTATGCGCTACTGACGTTGCAGGAAAATGACTACCGCGACTACGGGCTGGATGTTCCTCTGTTGCTTAGCTTTCCTTTACGAATGCAACCAGGTGAGCGGGAAGCTTTTTTCCGCTTGATTAAGTTTCCGTTACCTGAAAGCCAATGGCATGATGCGGCTGCCGTACAGCAAGTTATGCTAACCCCCTGGTACCTGGTTGAATTGAGTCGTAGCTACCGGTTGCTGTCCGTAGAGCAGGAGTCGCTGCTTTGGGCGCTACGTAGGGAAGTTTCAGATTTACACAATGAAACCAGCTTGTGCGTTGGCCGGCATCATGGCTTTAAGTTAACGCCCATGCCTTATCTGGCAATTGAATTGGTTACTCCGCCACAATGCCTGCAGAACCAAACTTAGTCTTTATCTGTCAGTGTGGTGTTTGCTGTAAGTGGTGCTTTCTCAGCTTACTATACAAAAGGTAAACATTTATCATGGCTGGCTTTTTTTCGTAGTGAGTGCATTAACACTGGCAAGTGCGTTTAATGGCTGATAATTAGCGGCACAAGCAGCGCTGCAATGATACAAACCGCGAGTGTCGCCAGAACGCATTTTAATTTCAATCTTTAAGGGGATTTCATGAACGGCCCGGCAAAACATGGTGCTTTAGTTTATTCAAACGACATAAAAAATCTGGCCGGATTTTACACCGCGCTTTTTGCGATGGACGTGATCCGCGAGACAACTGAGCTGATTAGCCTTGTTAAAGATGGTTTTAACATTGTTATTCATACGCCACCGATAACGATGCCACCGCCGGATTTTAATAGCGTAAAACTGTTTTTAACCGTTGATAATATTGAAGAAGCAAAGCTAAAAGCAATAGAGCTGGGTGGCCGGTCATTTGAAGGATTATGGTCTAATCCGCTATTTACCGTGTGTAATATCGCAGACTCAGATGGTAACCATATCCAATTACGCCAGTTCAGGTAATGGCCAGGTTGGTTAAGCTGGCACATAGCTGATGTTAGCCAAAACACTAAAGGGAAAATCCGTTGATGAACATCGAAACCAACCGCTTAATGTTAAGCCCGCTACAACAACAGCACTGGCCGCTGTTTCTGCGCTTACATACCGAGCAGCAAATAGTAGCGCTGTGCTTTGATGTACCGCCGGAAGATATGATAAGACAGAAGTTTGCCGCGCGGCTTAAGCCCTGGACACCGGACAGCAACAACTGGCTTGGGCTGGTGGTGGCTGATAAGGTTACCGGCGCAGAGTTGGGCGTTACCGGCTTTATGCTACAAGACGGCGTTGCTGAAGTTGGCTATCTGTTTTTACCCGAATTTTATGGCAAGGGTTATGCGGCGGAATCTCTGCAAGGGCTGATTAATTGGGCAACGGACACACAGCAGATAAACCGTTACCAGGCAGTGGTGACAGAAGGCAATGCCGCATCAGAGAAGGTGTTAACCAAATGCGGCTTTGCGCTTAAGCAAATTGCAGCCAACGCACATAATATTGGCGGCAAGTATTTTGCTGACCATATTTACCAACTGCAGTTGCAGCGCTAAGCCTGTTTAGCCATTACCGGCGGATAAACGCCAGGATATCTTTGGTCAGCTTGTCTTTGTCGGTGACAAATAAACCGTGAGGTGCTTTTGGGTATTCAATGAGGGTTGCCTGGCTGATGCCCTCAGCCGCCAGCCTGGCCGAGGCGTCAATCGGCACGGTCTTGTCTTCAGTGCCATGAATGATCAGCGTGGGCACTTTAAAGTAGGCCAAATCAGCGCGAAAGTCGGTAGTGGAAAACGCCTTCAGGCACTCCAGTGTCGCCCTGATACTGCCTTGCATGGCAACGGCAGCCATATGCCTGAGCAGTTCGTCACTGACGTTATTACCCGGCGTACCTGCACCGAAAAAAGTATTAAAAAAGTCGGTAAAAAATGCCGCGCGGTCTTTATTAATCGCACCGGCTGTTTTATCGAAAGCTTCCTGCTCCGTCCCTGCCGGGTTGTCGTCGGTTTTCAGCCGAAACGGCACCACAGATGAAATCAGCGCTGCTTTTACTACCGATTTAGCGTTATGGCGCGACATATAGCGGGCCACTTCACCGCCACCCATGGAAAAGCCGATAATAATAGCGTTTGGGGCGTCCGCATAGGCGATAACCGCGGCAAGGTCGTCACTTAAGCTGTCGTAGTCGTAACCACTCCACGGTTGTGACGAGCGGCCAAAACCGCGCCTGTCGTAGCTAATGGCACGATAACCGGCTGCGGCAATCGCCATAGCTTGCTCATCCCAGGAGTCGGCAGACAGTGGCCAGCCATGTATCAATATAACCGGCTGGCCTTCACCCCAGTCTTTGACATAAAGTTTGGTGTTATCTTTGCAGCTGATAAAGTGCATAGTGCTATTCCTTTTGGCGTGGATAAAACGCGGCACCGGCAACCAGGTTCAGCAGATAACAGGGTTCAGCCGGTGTGTGTGAAGGAATAGTAGCGGGACGCAACTTTAGGATCTGTGCGCCAGCGCACAGATCTCAACACTGATTAAGCCGCGGCCGTGGGGGAGTACGGCCGGTTTTACCAGTTTGCGCTTAACTGCAAACCTACGCCGTTTAAGCTCGCGGTTGGGGTAATTTGCACACCATAAAACGGTTCGGCGAACCAATAGCCGGCGGCGATGCCGATCAGCGCGCCGGCCAATACGTCGCGGCTGTCGTGATGATCATTCTTTACCCGGCTGTAGCCGACATAGCTTGCCAGAGCGTACGCCGGAGCGCCGTGTTGCCAGCCGTAACGGCGCTGCATAAAGGCAGCACCCTGAAACGCCATGGAGGTATGGCCGGAGGGGAAGGCATCGTTGTCTGAGCCGTCGGGGCGGTTTTTATCAATTGCTGTTTTTAGCGCCAGGGTCGTAGCAACAGTGGCGGTAAAGCTGTAGTAGAACTGTGTGCTGCTCTCGTCATCGTCAAAATACCTGGTCATGCCCCAGGCTGCAGCGGGCAGGGCAACGCGTAATACGTCAGCGGCGGCGTCCTCTGTGTTGGCTGCAGCATGGTGCAGCGGTAACAGCCATAGCAGCATGGCTACCGCCAGCGGGTAAATACGTTTGGTCATATTTTCGTCCATCGTTGCAGCTTGCAGCTTACAGCTCCGGCTTATAGTTCCAGCTTATAGTTCAAGGTATTGCGGCCAGCCGAGTAGCGGATTAGTTAAGCCTTGCTTGCCTTCAAAGGCGTCGAGCTTCTCCGGTGAGGCATCCTGTGCTGCCAGCGCCTGATAGTCTTTAGCAAAGGCTAAGGTACGCAGCAGCGCCGGAATAAAATGCTGGCCTAAATCGTTACGGATAGCATCGGCATTGGCCTCAGGTAGTTCGGCCAGAGTGGCTTCGGTTTGCAGTTGAAAAAAGGTGTCGTTAAACCAGTGCGGTTGCAGGGCAATAGTGCGGATACGCTTTTTTAAATCCTGGCGTACTTTATCGCCGCCGGTAAGGGCACGGTATAACACTATTTCAGCCAACACTTCTTCTAAGCTGAAATGCTCAAACTCATCAAAGTGTGTGCGGGCGTAAAACTGCTGTTGTAACAGCTGCATAGACTGGCTGCGGCGGTGATCTTTCAGCGCTTGCTGATAGTGCGCCCAGCCGCTCCATTCTTCGGCATCAGGCGGGCTGGCAATACTTTGCAGCAGTTGCTCTTCCACATCGCCGTATAAAGAGTTCTTACCGGTTTTTTTGCTGACAGTGCTCAGCATATTCCAGCCTTTTTGAAACGGCTTTACCACGCCCTCCGGCGCCAGCAGCAGGCTTAAAGCACGCTCAGCGTCGTTGTCGCTAAGCTCCAGCAGGCCTAAGCTGACTACGCCGATAATGTCGTGTGCGGCTTGTTCCAGCAGGTGCATTTTGTACTTGTTGTAAAACTTATCGGCAAATTTCAGGCTCATCAGCACGGCTTTGCTTTTAATCTGTTGCAGCTCAGCAGGGCTGAGTTTGTCGTCGGCCAGTGCCTTATGCAGCACCTGAGTTAAAAACGGGCCAAAACTGCCATCGCGTAGCATTAACTGCATGAGTTATTCCTTAGTCGAGAAAACTGAACATATCGTCCACTTCGGCGTATTCATCCGTGGCCTGGTTTTTCTCTTTTGCCTGCATTACCAACTCGGTGGCAAATTTGCTGATAATGCCTTCCCAGCCGGAGTTTTCGTTGCGGATAAGCGCTTTAATGGCTTGCTCTACCTGCGGCGTTAACTGGCGGATCAGCGCCAACAGGCTGCGTGGGTCGTCAAAGCCCAGGCCATGGGCGTCTTCTGTCAGTTGCCGCTCGGTGTAGGCCAGGGCTTCTTCCAGGTCTTCTTCCTCTTCGTGCAGGGTGTCGGCGTAGAAGTCTTCATCGGCAAATTGTTCGCCGCGGTAGATTTCAATAAACGGAATGGACAAATAAAACAGCCCGGCAGGGTCTTCTGCCACGCATTCTAAAATAGCAGCTTGTTTGTCTTCACTGTCCTGGGTGCGGATCAAATAGGTTAAAAAGTCGAAGGTGTGTTGCTTAAGTTCTTCGGCGTTATTCTTAATTTTCTCTTCCCAGTACAATGGCTGCTGGCAAACGATATCGCGAATGCGCTCCGGGCTCATCAGCTCAGAGATAATCGACGGGAAGGAGATATCGTGCTCGCTGTTAATCTGGGTCAGCGTAACAATGTCTATTTGCTCAATCACTTCTACCAGTTGCTCGTCGCTCATGGTATTGGCAATCAGCTCAAATTTTTTGCTGGCTTGTTTTGGCTCTACTACAGCCAGTTGTTTAATTTCGGCAACGGCTATCTCAATTAAATTAGTACTCATTAAGGCTTCTCTCCGTTAAAACGAATGTCGTCGTACTGGTCGTCGTAACCTTCTTCGTCGCTGTCATCATCATTGTCGTAGTCGTCGCTGTCATAATGATGGCTGTCGCTGTCGGCATCGTCGTGCTCTGCGTCGTTGTACGCCGGGTCTTCGTTATAGGTTTCGCTGCCGTTACGGCGTTTGGCGACAATTTTACCGCCTTCCAGTAAAAACAGTACGGCACAGGCTTCGATCAACTGCGCTTCATTGTGGGCACGAATGGCTTTTACCAGTTCAACATCGGCGTTGTTAAACGCCACTGAGGTTTTAAATTGATCCCATGTGGGAGCGGTGGCACTGCTCAGCCACTGCTGCCATTGCAATTTCGCTGCCGGGGTAAATTTTACCCGGCCGTATAACGCCATAGGCAGGTATTCCGGTACCGAGTCGAGCATGTCCGGACTGGCCAGTAAAATGGCTTTCATCTTGGCGGTAAATTGCTCCAGTGCCCTGGGGGTATCGGGGTCCATATAGGACTCGATATTTTCCAGTGCATCGGTTTGCAGGGCGCGGATGCGCGCCATATTCAGTTTGTTTGCCATAAGCTGTTGACGACCCTGATAGGTTTAAGAGTAGTACTGATCCCACAACTCCTGCATAGCAGCAGCGGGGTCGGTAACAATGACATTGTTAAAATCTTTAATAAAAGCGGCTTTTTGCTTTGGATCTGATAATAGCTCATAAGCGGCTTTTACCCGTTGCAACTGTGCTGCAGCCTGGTCTTTTTCATCGTCAGTCAGGCCGTGCAGCTTATCCGGGTGATACTTATTGGCTAAGCGCTTATAGGCTTTTTTAATATCGTCATCGCTGGCATTGGTTTTTACGCCAAGTACGCGAAAGTGGTTAATCATAAGTAGTCCCGTAAATACTAAGAGGAGTTGTGCCGGCCTGCTGCGCCGTTACGAGGGCGGCAAACAGCAGGCAATAATAGCAGATAGCGCACAGTACTTCACCTGGTGGCGCAGTAACTTAGTTAAGCTGTTGAATAAACCAGCGTGGGTCTGCCGGCAGGCTAAACAACAGCGGCGCAAACTTGTTAAAGTGTGCGGCATTGGCCGGGCACTGAATATTATCCGGATAATGTTTTTTCCACGCATCGTTAACTAAATATACCGTGTCGCCGTGCACGGCGACGCCTTCAATGGCGGTTTGTACCATTTTCTCATAGGCGGGGCAGGCGCTGTTGGCCGGTGTGGGTGCGTAATAGGCTATTTTTTGTACAAATGGCGCTTGCTGTTGGCTTAAATCAATGATCCACAATTGGTCATCATTGCGCGCGGCTGCCACTAAGTAACCGGTGTGGCCGGCTTTTTTGCCGGCTAAATAATCCAGGCCGTTAATCGGGTGGTCTTTGTTATCCGGCACCGGCAGCACAAAACCGCTGTCCTGCACCTTAACGTAGCCATCTTGCTGCCAAAACGCTTTGTTGTAGGGCGTTTTAAAAATCATCGGCGCATTGGCGGCATTTTGCTCCAACGCTAAGTACAAGTTCCCGCTGTTATCAATTGCCAGGCCCTCAATGCCGTCGTTTGGTGCATTGCCAACCTGCGCAGTTTCGGGAAACTGCACCGGCCGCACTGCGGTAATTTCGGCGCGGCTGAGCGTGCTGTCGGTTTCAATTTTTACCAACAAGGTGGGGAAGTCGGTAGAGTGAGTGGTGCCGTACTTTGCTTTGCAATCTGCACTTAGCTGCACAAAGGATGAGTCTTCGGTAACGCTGATAAACACCGTATCGTCTGCTCTATCCCAGGTCAGGGATTCAAAATCAGGGTACTTGCTAAACAGTTCGCCAAAACAGCCGTTTAGTACCGACTCTGATACCGTAATATTAAGCGGCGCTGCATTAAGTTTTGCCGTGTGCGGGTTTATCCGCAGCAGTTTATTGCGCATCGGCTCTGCGGCGCTGTTATCACCTAAATGAATCAACTCATCATGGCGCCAGGTAAAACCGGAGCTTTGCGGATCGGTTAAGGTTTGGCCGTGTAAATCGGTGATCCATTTACCGGCTACCGGTTGCTCTGTGGCACCGATGCCGGCGGCGAAGCATAAACTGACTAAGTACAGGCTGGCTTTCATAGATGTTCTTCATGGTCTGTAATTAAACGTATTTTGCCAGCCGCAGATGACAAATTAAACCCTGATCCGTTTAGCGTCGGTTAGGGCAGGTTTAACCGCCGCCCGCCGTCCAACGCTATCACTTTACCGGTTATATAGTTGCTGTTTAGCAGATACTGCACGGTGTTGCTCATTTCCTCTGCGCCCGGCTCACATTGCAACAAGGACTTTTTCAGTGCTGCGGTGCGGTAGCTTGCGTCATCGTGCTCATTAAACAGCAGCAGCGCCGGGGCAATAGCATTGACTTTAACTTTGGGGGCCAGCGCGCGGGCAAAGCTGTAGGTTAAATTTTCCAGCGCCGCTTTAGAGGCGGCGTACGCCATATGTTTGCTACTGCCGACGCTGGCGACAAAATCGGTTAAATGAATAATGTCACTTACGCCGTCGTGGGCCTGCAATAAAGGCGTAAAGGCGCGGTTTAGCATATAGGGAGCCCTGGCATGCACTGCCTGCATAGCATCGTACACCGCCGCATCTGCGGCAAGTGCATCGGTGCTTGCGTCGTTTAGCGGTGCATCCTTTTTCCAGTCGGAAGCGTTGTGGATCAGTGCTCTTAAGCTGCGGTGTTGTTGTTTGATCTGAGCAATAAAACCGGCCAATTGGGCCGGATCCGTCACATCCAGTTGTATACATTGCACACCGGCATCACGCAGTTGCGCCAGGCCGGGCTTTTCGCTGCGCCAGGTGGCAATAACCTGATAACCGGCTTGTTGCAGCGCCAAAGCACAATGCAAGCCAAGACGTTGTGCAGCGCCAGTGATAATAATGTTGTTGCTCATCAAAGAATCCTATGTACTAAGCTTATAAACTGATTGCTGTAACCGATACGTGACGTTGGCGCTTTGGTTTGGTTTTTTCTGTTTTGCAGCAAACTAAACCGGCGACGGCCTAACGCAGTAGTACTAAGCGATAGCTAAAAACAATAACAGCAACATTAAGTGCAGATGTGTAATGACAAGATCAGAGGAAAAATTATGACAACCAGCAGAAGACGTTTTTTAAAACTATCGGCCGGCGGCGTAGTGGGCTTAAGCATGGGGGGCATTAGCTTAAAGGCTTTTGCCAACGAGCAACTGGACCCGGAAAACCCGCAAGCCAAGGCGCTGCAATATGTGCATAAGTCAGCCAAAGACGGGCAAAACTGTGCCAACTGCGCCCTTATTCAGGGCAGTGATGGCGAGCCGTGGCGGCCATGCGGCATTTTCCCGGGCAAACTGGTGAACAGTGAAGGTTGGTGCGCCGCCTGGGCGAAAAAGCCGGGGTAGTGTAAATGAATCAGGCCCGCTAAAGCGGGCCTGATTCATTAATTCAAGCTGCTTAACACTCGATAATATTGACTGCCAGACCACCACGTGAGGTTTCTTTGTACTTGGTCTGCATATCTTTACCGGTATCCCACATGGTTTTAATCACTTTATCCAGAGACACCTTGTGATCGCCGCTACCGCGCAGCGCCAGCCTTGAGGCGTTGATGGCTTTAATCGAGCCCATGGCATTGCGTTCAATACAGGGCACCTGTACCAAACCGCCAACCGGATCGCAGGTTAACCCCAGGTTGTGTTCCATACCAATTTCAGCGGCGTTTTCTACGTGCGACGGTGTACCGCCCTGAATTTCAGTTAGTGCGGCAGCAGCCATAGAGCAGGCCACACCCACTTCGCCCTGACAACCAACTTCAGCACCGGAAATAGAGGCGTTTTTCTTATACAAAATGCCGATAGCCGCTGCGGTTAACAGATATTGCACAGCGATATCAGGGGTTACCGGTTGAATAAATTTGTCGTAGTACATTAACACTGCCGGAATAATACCGGCGGCGCCGTTAGTGGGCGCAGTAACCACGCGGCCACCGGCGGCGTTCTCTTCATTAACGGCCAGCGCGAACAGGTTTACCCAGTCCATCACCTGCAGCGGATCGTTACTTTTTTCGGCCATCAGTTTTTTATACAGCGCCGGGGCGCGGCGTTTTACTTTTAACCCGCCCGGCAGTATGCCTTCGGTTTTAATACCACGCTCAATACAGGCGCGCATGGTTAACCAGATATTGTTCAGCTGGTCGGTAATCTGCGCCGGGCTGCGTAATACTTTTTCGTTTTCGAGCATTAAGCCGGCAATCGACAGGCCGTGTTCTTTGCAAAGCGCCAACAGCTCTGCGCCTGATTCAAACGGAAACGGTGGTGGGTTATCAGCAGCAAACTGGCTGGCGGCCTCTTTTTCCTTGGCAAAGTCTTCGGCTTTTACAATAAAGCCGCCGCCGATAGAGAAGTACACATCGCGAAGCACGATGTTTTTGTCTTTATCATAGGCAACTAACTCCATGCCGTTGGAGTGCTCTTTTAAGGTTTTACGCCGGTGAAACACGATAGCGCCTTCGCGCGGGAAATTTACGGGTTTTACTTTTGCCAGCCGGATTTGCTGCTCGTCACTTACTTGCTTTAACAAACCCGGCACCGCGTCGGGATCGACCGTTTCCGGCAGGTAGCCGGCTAAGCCTAAAATAACCGCTTTGCCGGTGCCGTGGCCAATGCCGGTTTGGCCCAGCGAGCCAAACAGTTCTACTTTAACGCCGGTAACACTGTCGAGCAGGTTATTGTTGGTTAAATCGTCGGTAAATTTTTTCGCCGCCCGCATCGGGCCTACAGTATGTGAGCTGGACGGGCCTATGCCGATGCTGAACATATCAAAAGCGCTGATAATCATAATTAATTCTGTTTGGTGGTTATCAAAGTTGCACCATTGTAGCCCAAGCAGCGCTGTTCTGTAAGTCGGTTGGTAACTGGTCGGTGCTTATTACAGATGAGAAAAACTAATGAGAGTTGGTTATGCGATTTGCAAATACAACCCCATGCGCTGCTCAGCATGCAAAAAGCCTCTTGCTTTGCGCTTTTGCACAAACTATATTCATAATTAACAATTATGAATATGTGAGGTGTATCGTGGCAACAACAAGTTTAAGCTTGGGCGAACACTGGGAAGTGTTTATTAAAAATGAAATTTCCAGCGGCCGCTACGGCTCAGCCAGTGAAGTAGTACGTGATGCTCTTCGAGCCATGGAGGAACGCAAGAGCAAACTTGAAGCCTTGCGAGCGCATTTATCTGAAGGCGCAAAGCAAGCCGGTAATGGCGACTTTGTTGATGACTTTAGTATGGATTCGCTTATTCACGATCTGGATGCCAGCACCTAATGGCGTATACACCGCCAAAAAACTACCGGGTAACCCCTCGTGCCAGAGATGACTTGATAAATATCGCGCGATATACCGAAATAACCTGGGGTAAGCAGCAGCGAAACCGCTATTTAAAAGCTTTAGAAAAGCGTTTCGAATGGCTTGGTGAAAACCCATTACTGGGTAAACATCGCACTGATATTCATCAGGGTTATTACAGTTTCCCTCAGGCGCAGCACGTAATCTTTTACCTGCCAGATATCGATGTTATCGATATTATTGGCGTGCTGTACAAAGAAATGGATGTTATCAGTTACTTTCAGGCAACGATATAACACTTAGGCTAACTGTACGCACAACCGGTGCAAAATAGCTGCAGTAGCACCCCAGATAAACTTATCCTGATACGGCATGGCATGCAGTTGTTGCACCTTACCGCGCAGCGGCAGGCTGAACTGATGGCGGTTTTCCTGCTGCAAAAAATGCGTTAACGGCACTTCAAAAATGCCGGCCACTTCATCGGCCTGCAAAATCCAGCCGGACTGTGGCTTAAGTAAACCCACCCAAGGTTCAATGGTAAAGCCGGTACTGGTGCTTTGCAGCGGCAGAGTGCCAAGTAGTTCAACCGCGGCAGGGGCTAAGCCGATTTCCTCGTGCGCTTCACGCAGCGCCGCAGTGTGGCTTTGTTCGCCCGGTTCAATGCGGCCGCCGGGAAAGCTGATTTGCCCCGGATGATGGCGCAAGTGCAGCGCGCGTTGGGTAAATAACACATGCAGCTTATTACCGTAATCAATCAGCGGCACTAACACGGCGGCTTGATGCTTGTCTGTGGCGGCTATCGCAGCGGCTGCAGCGGCCGTTTGCAGTAAAAAACGCTGGCGAAATTCTGCAGCAAGCACCCTTATCGCTCCTTAGCGGCCAGCACCGGCAGAATTTTATTCACTTTATCTAAGGTTTCCTGATACTCGCTGTCTGCTTCGGAGTCGGCCACTATACCGCCACCGGCCTGACAATGAATTTGACCTTCGCTGCAAATCAGCGTGCGGATAGCAATATTGGTATCCATATCACCGGTGCTGTTAATGTAACCAATAGCGCCGCAGTACACGGAACGGCGTTGTGGCTCCAGTTGCTCAATGATCTGCATTGCCCGCACCTTGGGCGCGCCGGTAATAGAGCCGCCAGGGAAGGCGCCGCGCAATAAATCACAGGCGCTGTACTGTGGTGCCAGGGTGCCGGTTACCGTGCTGACCAAATGATGCACCGCCGGAAAGCTTTCAATAGCAAATAATTGCGGCACGGCTACTGAGCCCGGCACACACACTTTGCCTAAATCGTTACGTAGTAAATCAACAATCATCACATTTTCGGCGCGATCTTTGGCAGAATTACGCAGGTTGTCGGCCTCAACTTCGTCAGTCAGCGGGCAAATGCCGCGCGGCCGCGTGCCTTTAATTGGTTTGGTTTCTACCTCATTATTGTGTAGCTGTAAAAAGCGCTCCGGTGAGATACTCAGCACCGCGCCTTGCGGCAAGCGGATAAAGGCAGAAAAGGGCGCAGCGTTTTTATCGCGCAATTGTAAATAGGCCTGCCATTCATCCCCCTGATACGACGCTGAAAAGCGCTGTGTCAGGTTAATTTGGTAGCAATCACCGCTTAGCAGATATTGCTGCACCTGATTAAACCGGGTTATGTAACCGGCCTTATCCATATTGGCTTGCCAGTTACCGTTTAAACTAAATGGTGCTGATTCCGCTAGCTTTTGTTGCAGCCTGGCGTGCAGTTTCTGCCAGTTGGCTTGCGCCTCGCCGCGATAATCGACATACCACAATTGCTTAAGTTGTTTATCGAGGATCAGCGCCCAAGGATAAAAGCCCACTGCCATATCAGGTAGGGCAATGTCGGCCTCGGCGGTAGCGGGCAGCTTTTCAATATAGCGGCCTAAATCGTAGCCAAAGTAGCCCAGGGCGCCGCCAATAAAGGGCAGGGCGCTGCTAACCGGCTGCGGGAAATAGCGCTTTAACGCACAGCTCAGCACGGTAAAGGGTTCTTCGTTGCAGATATGGGCGCCGTGCTCGTCGGTGAGTATGCTACAGCCGGCTTTGGCCTCTAAGGTGGCCAATGGCTCTGCTACTAAGATGTCGTAGCGGCTATTCACATGCGCTGGCGCAGCCGAGTCGAGCAGCATGGCCCAGGGTTGCTGCGCGAAATGGCTGAACAGTGCCAGCAAGTTATCCGGCGTGTTGCCATAAATTTCCGGTGGAATAAGGTACTGCTGCATGAATGGGGCTAGCCGCTGTTTCTGATGCGCGCTATCATACCAGCACCCGCTAAAATAGTTAAACATGGCGCTGCCAGAGGCGCCAGAGGACAGGTAAAACATGACGGTTATTCGCCAACAAGACTTTATCGACAGCATCGAAGATGCGCTGCAGTACATCTCTTATTATCACCCGCTGGATTTTATTAAAGCACTGGAAGTGGCCTACCATAAAGAGCAAAACCAGGCGGCGAAAGATGCCATAGCGCAAATTTTAATTAACTCGCGTATGTCGGCCGAAGGCCACCGGCCAATTTGTCAGGACACCGGTATCGTCACCTGCTTTGTTAAAATTGGTATGGACGTAAAGTGGGACAAAACCGATATGACGGTGCAGCAGATGGTGGATGAAGGTACCCGTCGTGCTTATTTAAACCCCGATAACCCGCTGCGTGCCTCTATCGTGGCCGACCCGGCAGGCAGCCGCAAAAACACCAAAGACAATACGCCATCAGTAGTGCACATTGACTTAGTTGCCGGCCATCATGTTGAAGTGATGATTGCCGCCAAAGGCGGTGGCTCGGAAAATAAAACCAAGATGGCGATGTTAAACCCATCTGATTCCATTGTGGATTGGGTACTGGAAACGCTGCCGAAAATGGGCGCCGGCTGGTGTCCGCCTGGCATGCTGGGCATAGGTATTGGTGGCACGGCCGAAAAAGCAGCCGTACTGGCCAAGGAAGCACTGATGGAACCGGTAGATATCCAGGACTTAATTGCCAAAGGCGCCGAAACCGCCGATGAAAAACTGCGCTTAGAGCTGTACGAAAAAGTGAATAAACTGGGTATTGGTGCCCAGGGCCTTGGCGGCTTAACAACGGTAGTAGATGTAAAAATTAACAGCGTGCCAACCCATGCCGCCAGTTTGCCGGTAGTGATGATCCCTAACTGTGCCGCTACGCGCCATGTGCATTTTCATTTAGATGGCACAGGCCCGGCCGATATTCAGCCGCCGAAACTGGAAGACTGGCCGCAGGTAACCTGGGAGCTGGGCGCCAATGTGCGCCGGGTAAACCTGGATACCGTGACGCCACAAGACGTATTAGAGTGGAAAGCCGGTGAAACCGTGCTGCTAAGCGGCAAAATGCTCACCGGCCGTGATGCGGCGCATAAACGCATTGCTGATATGCTAAATCGTGGCGAAGCGCTGCCCGATGGCGTCGATTTTAAAAACCGCTTTATTTACTATGTTGGCCCGGTAGATGCGGTGGGTGATGAAGTAGTAGGCCCGGCCGGCCCGACTACTGCCACGCGGATGGACAAATTTACCGATATGATGCTGTCGCAAACCGGTCTGCTTGGCATGATTGGTAAGTCAGAGCGTGGCGATAAAACCGTGGCCAGTATTAAGCAGCACAAAGCGGTGTACTTAATGGCAGTGGGCGGTGCGGCGTATCTGGTATCTAAAGCGATTAAAAAATCCCGTGTGGTGGCCTTTGCCGATTTGGGCATGGAAGCCATTTACGAGTTTGATGTGCAGGATATGCCGGTAACGGTAGCGGTAGATTCCAACGGCAATAACGTGCATCAACAAGGTCCGGCTATCTGGAAAGTAAATATTCAGCAAATGGACAAAGCATAATTGCTTTACCACTTGGGCTGTAGCATTGCTGCAGCCTAATTTTTTCAGCCTATAACAAAAAAATCCAGGGAATACGCATGAAAAAGACCTTACTCACTCTGGCACTGTTAGCAACAGGCAGTGCACTGGCCAAAGCGCCACTGACGGTAGAGCATTTAAACCAGTTTAATAAGCTGCACGATGTGGTGTTATCTAATGATGGCCGTTTTTTAGTTTATGGTCAGACTAACGGCGGTTTTAGCCCGGCTGATAGCGCCAGCGACTTGTACTTGATGGATTTATCTAACTTAAATAAAGTAACCCGCCTGACTCAAAGCGCAGGCCGGGAAAGCCAGCTACAGTGGGCAAATGATGGCCAGAGTATCTATTTTATTGCCAACCGCAGCGGTACTGAACAGGTATGGCAATTGCCGTTATACGGCGGTGAAGCGCTGCAAATCACGGATCTGCCCCTGCCGGTAGAGGGCTTTAAAGTCTCCTCTGATGGCAAACAAATTGCGCTGGCGCTGGCGGTAAAACCGGGCTGCCAGAACCTGCAATGTACGCTGGATGCCAAAGCTGCGGACGCGGCGAAAAAAGATACGGCTATGGCCTATGATCAGCTCATGGTGCGCCACTGGGACCATTGGTTAACGCCGTACCGCAACCATTTGCATATTGCAGAGCTTGGTAAGGGCGCGGTAAAAGATGCCGTTAACCTGATGAGCGAGTGGAATACCGATATCGCCGGTATCAGCCAGGTTGCCTTTACGCCGGACAATGCGCGCTTGGTGTTTAGCGCCAAGATCCCGGCGGCCGATCAGGCCTGGCATACTAATTACGATATCTTTATGGTGCCGGTAGCCGGTGGCGAGAAGCAAAATTTAACCGCGTCGAATCCTGCCTGGGATGCGCAGCCGTCGTTCTCAGCCGATGGCCGTTTTATGGCCTACAAAGCCATGAGTAAACCGCAGGCCGAAGCGGATAAGTTCAGCCTGATGTTACTGGATATGGTGACCGGGCAGCGTAAAGAGCTGGCGCCGGAATTTGATCGCTCAGTCAGCGATTATAAATTCGGCCCGGATAACCGTACTGTGTATGTCACTACTCAGGATGTCGGCCAGTACGCCATCTATGCTATTAACACCAGCTTTGGTGATGTGCGTAAAGTGTATGCTGATGGCACGGCAGGTGCGCTAAATGTGGCGGCAGATAAAATTGTCTTTACCAACCATAAACTGGATATGCCGCCGGAGGTGTTCCAGCTAAGCACCGACGGTGGCAGCTTAACGCAGCTGACTGATATTAACGCTGACTGGCGCGCTGAGGTGCAATTTGGTGACTACGAGCAATTCAGTTTTAAAGGCGCCAACGACGAGACTGTATATGGCTACTTAGTTAAGCCGTGGGATTTTGATGCGAAGAAAAAATACCCGCTGGCGTTTTTAGTACATGGCGGCCCGCAGGGCAGTTTCGGCAATATGTTTAACGAGCGCTGGAATGCGCAAATGTATGCCGCTAAAGGCTATGCGGTGGTGATGGTCGATTTTCATGGTTCTACCGGCTATGGTCAGGCCTTTACCGATTCTATCAGCCGCGACTGGGGCGGTAAGCCGCTGGAAGATTTAAAAAAGGGCTTTGAGTATATCGTTAAAGCCCAGCCATGGATTGACGGCGACCGCGCTTGTGCGCTGGGTGCATCGTACGGTGGTTATATGATGAACTGGATTGCCGGTAACTGGCCAGTCGGTTTTAAATGCCTGGTAAACCATGCCGGTTTGTATGATATGCCGTCATTTTACGGCAGCACTGAAGAGCTGTGGTTTCCGGAGTTTGATTTAGGCGGCCCGGTTTGGCAGGCTGAGTCGGATTATCAGAAATTTAACCCGGCAGCGCTGGCAGACAAATGGCAAACGCCGATGCTGGTTATTCATGGTTTAAAAGACTATCGCGTGCCTTATGCCCAGGGTTTAGGCGCCTTTACCAACCTGCAGCGCAAGGGTATCGATTCGCGTTTAGTCATTTTTCCGGATGAAAATCACTGGATCTTAAATAAAGATAACCGCGTGCGCTGGTACAACGAAGTGTTCCAGTGGCTGGATAAGTATACTAAGCCATAAC
The DNA here is from genome assembly GCF_030690345.1 of Rheinheimera sp. Lineage (GTDB taxonomy): Bacteria > Pseudomonadota > Gammaproteobacteria > Enterobacterales > Alteromonadaceae > Alishewanella. The sequence goes on along the minus strand of NZ_JAUYGV010000001.1, from coordinate 400,553 downwards.
ACAGCGTGATGGTGAAAACCTGATAACGTAAAGAAGGCCGGCTTGTGCTAAACCAACCGTTGAAGGCATGGATGCCTGAATCGAGCCTACAGGGATGTATTCACGGCGTGTTGGTGTGTACAAGCCGGTCTTCTTTTTTACACACCTGAACGAGGAGATATTAATGGCGTTCGACTTTCAACAATGCCGTGATCACTGCCTGATGCAACTGCAAAGCATCGAGGATTTCCCGTTTGGCCCGGATATCTATGTTTATAAAGTAGGCAAAATATTCGCTATTTTAAGCGAGAAAGATGGCGTAGCCCGGGTCAACCTGAAGTGTGACCCGGCTGAAGCTTTGATGCTGCGTGATATATTTCCTGCGATTACTCCCGGTTACCATATGAATAAACAGCACTGGAACACCGTGTTGCTGGATGGCAGCGTGCCGGAGAACGAAATAAAGCGCCAGATTGAAAACTCGTATCAGCTGATTGTAAAAAGCCTGCCGAAAGCAAAAAGGCCAGCGCTACATCCAAACTAAGTCACTTGAATAGTTTGTCTTGCTCTACCTTGACAAGATTGCAGTCCACTACCAAAATACATACACATTTGTGTGTACATCGAGGTGGCTATGTCTGCGGTAAGTCGTGTGTTTATGAATGGTAACAGTCAGGCTGTGAGGATCCCGCAGGAATTTCGCCTGGATACTAACACTGTTGAAATAAGCCGTAATGAGCAGGGTGATTTGGTGATCCACCCGTTACCACCAAAACGCGGTGAGGCTTTAATGGCTGCACTGGATGGGTTCGATGCTGACTTTGTTGCAGAACTAGAAGCAGAATATCGTGCTCAGCCTTTGATGCAAGATAGGGAGGAGTTGTGATCTATTTGCTGGATACCAATATTCTTATCTATTTGCTAAAAAATAATCCGCCTTCAGTTGCTGCCCACATCGACACTTTGCCGGCAGATACACAATTAAGAATGTCATTTTTTACCTATGCCGAGCTACTTAAAGGTGCACAGAACAGTAATAGAACTGCTGAGGTTATGCGAAAGCTGGCAGTACTGATCAGGCAAATTCCGGTTCTATATCAATCTTCTGCTTCACTTTGTCTTCATTACGCTGAGCAATTTAATCGCTTAAAATCAGCTGGCACACCTATAGGGGCTAATGATTTATGGATAGCCAGCCACGCACTGGCTGAAGACGCCATACTGGTGACAAACAATACACGGGAGTTTTATCGCGTGACGGGGTTGAGGGTGGAAAACTGGGTATGAACTTAACGGACATAGTAATTTTAGCCGGCGCCCGTACGGCAATCGGCAGCTTTGGTGGTAGTTTGGCAGCATTAAGCCCTGCACAACTGGGCACTGCGGTGGCAAAAGCAGCGATCAGCCGCTCCGGTGTGGTAGCAACAGATGTCGACCATGCGGTTTTTGGCCATATTATTACCACCGGCGCAGAGGACGCCTATTTAGCCAGGCATATAGCGCTCAGCAGCGGTATGGCAGCCAGTTCTGCCGCCTTTAATGTTAACCGTTTATGTGGCTCAGCTGTGCAGTCGGTGATATCAGCCGCACAGTTAATTCAGCTGGGGCAAAGCACACTTGCCCTGGCCGGCGGCGCTGAGAGCATGAGTAACGGTGCCTATTTACTGCCCAATGTGCGCCGCGGTTTAAAAATGGGCCATGCTGCTATCACGGATTTAACCCTGGGTATTTTGACCGACCCGTTTGGCAGCGGTCATATGGGCCTGACGGCGGAAACCATCGCTGCACAATATGGTTTTAGTCGCGCTGATTTAGATGCCTTTGCTGCACAAAGCCATCAGCGTGCCGCTATGGCACAACAACAGGGGTATTTTGCTGAGCAAATTGTGCCGGTAACGGTAAAAGCCGGTCGCACAGAATACGTATTTGACCGTGATGAACATATCCGTGCTGATACCAGTGTTGAAAGCTTAGCCAAACTTAAACCTGCTTTTAAGGCTGATGGAATCGTCACGGCCGGTAATGCCTCGGGTTTAAATGATGGCGCGGCGGCCATGCTGTTAACCAGCCGGTTTGAGGCGGAAAAACGCGGTCTTAAGCCCAAAGCGCGTATACTGGGTTATGCCTTTGCCGGCGTGGAGCCCGGCGTAATGGGCTTGGGGCCGATACCGGCGGTGCAGCAGGTGTTAGCGCAAACCGGTTTAACTGTAGCCGATATTGATGTGATTGAGTTGAACGAGGCTTTTGCGGCGCAGGCGATGGCGGTAAGCCAAACGCTGGGCTTTGACAACGCTAAAGTTAACCCCAATGGCGGCGCTATCGCACTGGGCCATCCGGTGGGGGCAACCGGTTCGGTATTAATTATTAAATTATTGGCGGAACTGGAGCGTGTCGCCGGGCGTTATGGCCTGGTGACAATGTGCATCGGAGGCGGCCAGGGTATAGCCTTGTTGCTGGAATCTTTAGCGCAGCGCTAAGGAACTTTAACGCGGCTGGCGCGCCTTATGCCAGAGTTTGATGGCGTTGCAAGGAGCAATTTATGCCGGTTTTCCTGTTACCCCGCTTGTTAACATCTACCTTAGCGCTGGTGCTGTGGTTAGTGCCGCAACATAGCATTGCAGACACCTTTAGCGATAGGCTGGTGGCGGCGGCGCTGGAACGCACTCAGCACCAGGTGCGCTACGATGGCCGCTATCTGCGTATTGCTTACCCCGGTGGTGATGTACCGGCGGATATCGGTGTCTGTACTGACGTGGTGATCCGCAGTTACCGCGCGCTGGGCATTGATTTGCAGCAGTTGGTGCATGAGGATATGCAGGCTGATTTTGACTTATATCCGTCAAAACGGATTTGGGGTTTAACCAAGCCTGACAGCAATATCGATCATAGGCGCGTACCTAACCTGCAAACCTTTTTCAGCCGCCATGGCGAACGTTTGCCAATTAGCCGCTTGGGTAGTGATTACCAGCCGGGCGACCTGGTTACCTGGCTGCTACCTGGCAATTTGCCGCATATCGGTATAGTGACAGATAAACGCTCAGCTGACGACCAACGGCCGTTGATAGTGCACAATATCGGCGCTGGGCCGGTACTGGCCGATATGTTGTTTGCCTATAAAATTACCGGCCATTATCGCTTTAATCCCGGCGCTGACGCTCAGTAGCTGTTTAAGCCATTTCGTCGGCAATTTGCTGCAGGCTGGCAGCCAGTTGGGCCGGTTCCTGTGCGCCTGAGATCAGGTAGCGGTTATTAATAATAAAGGCCGGTACCGATGAAATACCGGCTTGCTGATAGTTAGCAATATCTTCTCTGACGATATCGCTGAAATCATCGCTGGCTAAAATACGCTGAGCTTCGGTTTTATCCAGCCCGGCCTGTTCAGCGCAGTTGGCTAACACTTCAGCATTGGACACATCTTTGGCCTCACCAAAATAGGCGTCAAACAACGCCAGCTTCATCGCGCTGGCTTTGTTCTGTGTGGCGGCCCATTTCACCAAGCGGTGGCCGTCAAAAGTATTGCAGGTGAAACGCTGCTGCATCTTAGTAAAATTAAGCCCTAAATCTGCAGCTATTTGCATCATATTGGCTTGTGCTGCGCGCATTTCATCTTCGCTGCGGCCATATTTGCGGCTCAGCGCCGGCAAAATAGGTTCTTGCGCCGCGTTTTTATCCGGGTTCAGCTCAAACGCGTGCCACTCCAGTTCTGTTTTCAATTCCGGTAGGGTGCTAAGTGCTTGCTGCAGCCTGGCGTAACCGATAGCACACCAGGGGCAGGCGATATCTGAAACCAAATCAATTTTCAGTGTTGTCATTCGGCTGCCGCTCCTTGCTCTAAGGTCAGTAAATAATTAACCAGCGCATTAAACTGCTGCTGGGATGATACGGCGCTGATTTTGACCAGGTATTTATCGTTAACAATAAAGCTGGGTACTGAGCGGATACCGGCATCAAGGATGGTCTGGTCGTATTGCGCAACCAGGCTGTTTACCGGCATGCTGTTAAAGTTGGTGTCAAATTGTTCGGCGTTAACCCCCAGCTGGTTAAATAATTGCTTTAACCCATTGCGGTTTTGCGGCGGTTTGCGCTGCTGATGAATTTGCGCGAACAGCGCAGTTGAAAAGTGCTCTGCCACCTTTAATGTCTCGGCCATTGCATGGGCGCGCTGTACGTCCGGCGCTAAATGCCCGCCATGAAAGGCTACCGGCACTTTTTGCAAGGTTACACCCTCGGGCAGAGCTTGCTTTAACTCCGCTACTACCGGCTCAAAGTTATAACAAAACGGGCAGTAGTAAGAAAAATACTCTACAACGCCTGGCGTATCAGATACTGCAGTATTTAATGTTTGGTAATGCTCACCGTCTTTAAAGCTGTCATTGGCGTAGCTAACACTGGCCAGCAGCAGGGTAAAAGCACAAAGCAGGTATTTCATAGTGTGTCCAAAGTTATAGTTAATGTTAAAACGCTATCACAGCATAGATTTTGTACCAAGCCACCTTGCTGTGAAAACCTGATTAATTAAGCTTAGCGGCAAGGTAATCGACCAGTACCCGCACTTTAGCCGACAAATGCCGGTTTTGCGGATAAATGGCCCAAATGCCGTCATCCGGCTGGCGTAGCTTGTTCAGCACGGCTACCAGTTCACCGCTTTGCAGTTTATCGCCGACATAGTAATCCGGCAGCTGTACCAGGCCTAAACCTTTTAGTGCGGCATCCAACAAGGCTACGCCGCTGTTGCAAACAATACGGCCCTGTGGCTTAAACTGGACCACTTTGCCCTGTTGCATAAAACGCCATTGCGCCACGGTGCCGGTTAAACACTGATGCTGCGTAAGATCTGTCAGGTTTAATGGCGTGCCGTGCTTTGCCAAATAAGCGGGGGAGGCTACTACATACTGAGTGCGGCTTGCCAGTTTACGGGCGATCAGGCTGGAGCTTTCCAGCGTGCCTAAGCGGATGGCTAAATCAAAGCCGCCCTGGACTAAATCCAGCTTGTTATTGGTTAGCTGCAAGTCGAGTTCGGTGTCGGGATATAGCTGCATAAAGTCATGCAGCAGCGGTGCAATGCGGGTTTCGCCGTAGAATACCGGCGCGGTAAGCTTAATTTGGCCGCGTGGCGTGGCTTTTAAGTTAGCCAAAGTGCGGTTGGCTTCTTCCAGGCTGGCAACCAAATGCCGGCAGTGCTGTAAATACAGTAGGCCTTCTTCGGTTAAGCTGACACTGCGCGTACTGCGATACAGCAGTTTTATCGCCAAACTGGCCTCAAGTTCGGCAATATTGCGGCTAACCTGAGCTACCGAGATACCTAATTGCTTTGCGGCTTTGGTAAAGCTTTGCAGCTCTGCTACCGCGACAAACTCACTAATGCCAATCCAATGTTTCAATAGAGTCTTCTTCTGCGTAAAAAGGCTGCTTGCGTGATGTTGCAACTCAAGGCAGCGGTTAGAACCCCGTTCTGGTTGCCACAGAGTGTCTGAGCGAGCGCGCCAGCGTGAGTGAGTTGCTGTGGCAAGCCAGGGCGGGTGTTGTAACGCAAGCTGCCGGCACTCATATTTTGCATATACGAAAAACTGATTTGCATTTTAGTGCTATTCATACTGATATGGCAAAAATAAAAATCAGGTTACACTTGCTGGTAACAGATTTTTGCCTGTGCAAACAACAAAAAGGATAAATTGATGCAAATGATCAAAACACGCGCCGCGGTTGCCTGGGGCCCGGGCCAGCCATTATCGATTGAAGAAGTGGATTTAATGCCACCACAAAAAGGCGAAGTGTTGGTAAAGATTATTGCCACCGGCGTGTGTCACACCGATGCTTTTACGCTGTCTGGTGAAGATCCTGAAGGCATTTTCCCGGCTATTTTAGGCCATGAAGGTGGCGGTATTGTTGAAGCTGTAGGCGAGGGTGTAACCTCGGTTGCAGTGGGCGATCATGTTATTCCACTGTATACCCCGGAATGCGGTAAATGTAAGTTCTGTTTATCCGGTAAAACCAACCTGTGCCAGGCTATTCGCGCTACTCAGGGCAAAGGCTTAATGCCGGATGGCACCACGCGTTTCTCCAAAGACGGCAAGCCGATTTATCACTATATGGGCACCTCAACCTTTTCGGAGTACACCGTGCTGCCGGAGATTTCGCTGGCCAAAATTAATAAAGCAGCGCCGCTGGAGAAAGTGTGCTTGCTCGGCTGTGGCGTTACCACCGGTATGGGCGCGGTAATGAATACCGCCAAGGTAAAAGAGGGCGATACGGTTGCGGTATTTGGCTTGGGTGGTATTGGTTTGTCTGCCATTATTGGTGCGGTAATGGCCAAAGCCAGCCGTATTATCGCTATTGATATTAACGAAAGTAAGTTTGATATTGCCACCAAGCTTGGCGCTACCGACGTTATTAACCCGAAAAAATTTGATAAGCCAATTCAGGACGTTATCGTTGAAATGACCGACGGCGGGGTAGACTTCTCGTTTGAGTGTATCGGTAATGTCAACGTGATGCGCTCGGCGCTGGAATGCTGCCATAAAGGCTGGGGTGAATCAGTAATTATCGGTGTAGCCGGTGCCGGCCAGGAAATTTCGACCCGGCCGTTTCAGCTGGTTACCGGTCGTGTTTGGCGCGGTACTGCTTTTGGTGGCGTAAAAGGCCGCACTGAGTTGCCGGATTATGTTGAGCGCTATTTAAACGGTGAGTTTGAGCTGGATACTTTTATTACCCATACCATGCCGCTGGAACGGATCAATGAAGCTTTTGATTTGATGCATGAGGGTAAGTCGATTCGGACGGTGATTCATTTTTAATTTTGTATCTTCCCGGGTCAGGACGGATTACAACACCCGCCCTGGCTCGCCACAGCAACTCGCCCTAATGCCTACGGCAGGGCTCAGACACTCTGTGGCGACCAGAACGGGGTTCTAATCCTCTTTGGTCGTCAGTGGCAGGAACCCAACTATGACAACTTCAGCATTAACCAAAGTTAGTGAACAACGTTGCTTTGGTGGCAAACAAATTCGTTTTACTCATGCATCCACTGTGCTTAGCTGCGATATGCAGTTCTCAGTGTTTTTACCGCCGCAAGCAGACAAACAAGCTGTGCCTGCGCTGTATTGGTTATCGGGCTTAACCTGTACTGATGAAAACTTTTCTGCCAAAGCCGGCGCGCAACGTATTGCTGCAGAGTTGGGCATAGCGCTGATTATGCCGGATACCAGCCCGCGCGGCGATGGCGTGCCGGATGATGCAGATGGCGCTTACGACTTTGGCCTGGGCGCAGGCTTCTATGTTAACGCCACGCGCGAGCCATTCGCTCAGCATTACCGCATGTACGACTATATCGTCAGTGAATTACCGCAGCTGTTGGAAGCTGAGCTGCCGGTGTCGGATAAACGGGCTATCAGCGGTCATTCTATGGGCGGCCATGGCGCTTTAGTGATTGGCCTGCGTAACCCGCAGCGCTATAGCAGTATGTCGGCGTTTTCACCGATTTGTAACCCGGTAAATTGCCCTTGGGGTATTAAAGCTTTTAGTGGTTATTTGGGCGATGATAAAAGCCAGTGGCAGCAATATGATGCATCTGTATTGTTAGCTGCAGCGCAAGATCCGCTGCCGCTATTGGTTGATCAAGGTACGGCCGACAGTTTTTATCCTGAGCAGTTGCGCACCGACAGTTTAATCGCCTCAGCAGCGCAAAGTGCTGCACAAGCTGACATCCGGCTGCAACCGGGCTATGACCACAGCTACTACTTTATCGCCAGCTTTATTGAACAGCATCTGCGTTTTCATGCACGGTATTTGTGCAGTTAAAACGCTTTGCTGCAACACCCGCCTTGGCTCGCCACAGCAACTATGTCGGGCTATCCTGCTCGACACCAGAGGCCAGCTGAAGCTGTTCAAATTCGTTCCAGACGAATTTGTCGCCAGCTGCGGCAGGGCTCAGACACTCTGTGGCGACCAAAACGGGGTTCCAGCCCGCGTTTACCAGTCCATCTGTTATATCAAAAGCTGGTTTTATGTCATCAGATGCTGGCATACTTGGTCGCATAAGCCTGCCTAAAGGAGAACTGCATGAGCTACGATAACAACAATATTTTTGCCAAAATTCTGCGCGACGAAATCCCCAGCTTTAAAGTGTATGAAGATGACTACACCCTGGCCTTTATGGATATTATGCCGCAGGCCGACGGCCATACGCTGGTGATCCCCAAATTTGCTGCTGAAACCCTGCTGGATATTCCGGCGGATGAGCTTACCCACACCATGACCACAGTGCAAAAAGTGATGTCGGCGCTTAAATCTATGCTTGGCGTTGAAGGGGTAGTGCTAATGCAGTTAAACGGCACAGCAGCAGGGCAGACTGTACCGCATTTGCATTTTCATCTGATCCCGGAGCACTTGAGTAAATTATCCGGCCATGGTGCGGCGATGGGCGATATGGAAAAAATAAAAGCCCTGGCAGAGAAAATCAGCGCAGCGCTTTAATGCTGTCAGCCGGCCAATAAACAGTCGCCGGCCTAATTAACTGCGCCGTTGCAGTAAATCCCATTTATTGCCGTATAAGTCTTCAAACACCACGACAGTAGCATAAGCTTCCTGGCGTGGTGCCTCGTGAAATATCACACCGGCCTGTTGCATCGCATTGTAATCCCGCCAAAAATCATCGGTTTGCAAAAACAGCCATACCCGGCCACCGGCCTGATCGCCCACAGCGGATTGCTGTTTTTCATTGCCGGCTTTGGCCAACAGCAAAGCCGTGCCGCTGTTATGTCTTGGCGCAACCTGCACCCAGCGTTTACCGCCACCCATAGCGGTATCTTCCAGTAAATCAAAACCGAGTTTGCCGGTGTAAAAGGCAATAGCCTCGTCGTAGTCTGCTACCAGCAGGGCCACATTAGCGATAGCCGCCATCAATAAACCTCGTCTGTTCTTGTTGCCGGCGATCCTGCCAGCCGCTGCCTAGATAAACAAGCCGCAACAGCGGTTTTCACTTGAGCTTGCTGCAGTTTGTGCTTAAGGTAGCGGCCTGTATCCGTATTTCTTGCTCCGCAACCCGGGTTTGCCGTTTATGCGATTTACCTCTTCAATGCTTGTCTGTGCACTGCTATTGGCTGGCTGCGGTTCAGTGCCGCCGGCACAACCTGGCTTAAGTTTAAGCCTTATTCACATTAACGATACCCACTCGCAGTTTGATGCCAGCCCGGCCAGCGTTAAAGATGCTGCCGGCAAGCCGCTGTACAGCTATATTGGCGGTCATCCGCGCTTGTTAACTCAGGCGCAGCAGCTGCGTGCCCAAGCGGCACAAGCAGGCGTGCCGGCGCTGTTTTTACACGGTGGTGATGCTTTTAAAGGCAGCGCTTATTTTGAGCTGTTTGAGCAGCGCATTAATATTGATGTACTTAACCGGATGAATATCGATGCGATGGCGCTGGGCAACCATGAGTTTGATATAGGTTTAGTCAAGCTGGCCGACTTTGTCGACAAGGTAAATTTCCCTGTTGTAGCCGCCAATGTTGATACGCAAGCCGAGCCGCTGCTGGCCGGCAGCCGCAATTTAAAACCTTATAGCTTATTCGCGGTGCAGGGTAATCAACTGACAGCCATTGCCGATATTAACCAAGCGGCAGGGCGTGAAGTGCTGGCGGTGTTTGGCCTGGCGCTGGAGGATATGCGCGCCATAGCACCCGATACCGGTGCCGTGGTGTTTAACAATGAAATTCAAAGCGCACAGCAAACCGTAGATGCGTTAACAGCACTGGGTGTGCAACATATTATCGCGCTGACGCATTTGGGCCACCAGCGCGATCTGGCGCTGGCCGGCGCGGTGAATGGTATCGATGCCATCGTTGGTGGCCATTCGCACAGCCTGTTGGGCGATTTTCGCCACTGGTACTTAGGCAACCAGCGGCCTTATGCCGAAATGGTGACTAACCCGGATGGCAAAGGCCAAACCTGCGTAGTGCAGGCCGGGCAGTTTGCGCAGGCCGTTGGCCAGGCTAAGCTGCAGTTTAACTCTTCCGGTGAGCTGCTAAGCTGTGCCGGGCAAAATACTTTGCTGGCAAGTACGGATTATTTCAGCTCTGCACTGCGCGATAAATCAAGCCGCATCAGCGCAGATAAGCAAACACAGACTGAGCATTATATAGCCAGCCTGCCGCGTACGGCCATTGTGGCGGAAGATAAAGCGCTGCGCAGCTTGCTGGATACAGCATACTTACCGGCCGTGCAACAGGCCTATGGCAAAGTAATAAGCACCACAGATGCAGAAATACCCCATGTACGGCTACCGGGCTCCGGTGGCAGCAACAGCCATGGCTCAGTGTTGGCAGGGTATATTGCCGACGCTCTATTGCACTACGTTAACCGCGCTGAGGTGCAAAGCCTGATGAAACGCCCGGTGCAACTGGCGCTGATTGGCGCCGGTAATATTCGTGCTGCACTGCCAGCCGGTGAAGTACGCGAGGGCAATATTCGCCTTGAAGTGCTGCCGTTTGATACACCGCTTAGCGTGCTCAGCATTAGCGGGGTAGAGCTACGCGCGCTACTGACAGATATTATCAGCCAGTCTGTAGTAACCGGCGCCCACACCGGCAAGTTTCCTTACGTTAGTGGTATACGTTATGTGGCAAAGCAAACCGGGCCCGGTACCGCAGAACTAACCAGGTTGGATATAAAACAGGAAGGAAGCTGGCAAGCGGTTGAGCCGCAACAGCGTTATAGTTTGGTTACTACCAGCTATTTGGCTGATGGCAACGACGGCTGGCAGCTGTTGCAACAATTACAGGCGGAACATAGCAACAGGTTGGATATTATTTTGCGCCGGCAACAAGTGGCGCTGTATCCGGTAAAGCGGGTAGAGGCCACACAAGACAGTAGCGGAGCCCGATCTTTCCGCGCCCGTTATCACAATGTTGCGGCATTGCCGTGTAAAAGCGACGGCGTAGATTGCAAAGTGGCCGCGCAGGCGTTTATTGAATATCTGCAAGCTACACCCGATCTATGGCAGCAACAGCGTGAGCCTGCTGTGACGCTACAACGGTGAGTTTTTTCCGGCAGCTTTCGCTGCCGTCAGATTCAGCGCTTAAACTTGGTTTCTAAAATAACCGATGAGTTAGTGCGCTCTACGCCGTCTAAATTGCCGATATCATCCAGAATATGGCTAAGTTGCTCGGTGCTTTGTGCCTGCACTATGGCGATAAGATCGTACTCGCCGCTGATGGCGTAGAGTGCGGAAACTTGCGCAATTTGCTTGAGCTCAACGTTAGTTTTGGCAGTGAGCTTTTGCCGTACTTTAATGCTGACATGTGCTGATACCAGCGAGGCCAGGTAATCCTCACCATAATCGACGGAATAGCCTTTAATCACGCCGCTTTGCTCCAGCTTAGCGATACGGGTTTGTACGGTAGAACGGGACAAATCCAGCATCCTTGCCAGGTCGGAAATACTGGCACGGGCATTGTGCTTCAGTACTGCTAACAGCTTTTCTTCTTCCATGCTTATCATTTTGACAACCTTACCCGTTAAATTGCAGCTTTGATTCGATAAATTGATGATAATGATACTGCAATGTGACGAGCCAGAGCAATATAATAAGGTTAAATTTATTCTCAGCCAGCTACCATTTATATTGATAAAGGCAGGCAGTCTCTACAGCAACAGTGAGGTAGTTTATGCAGGTTTCAAGAAGCTTATTTGATGACGTAATGGTGCCAAACTATGCACCGTCCAAAATTATTCCGGTAAAAGGCGAAGGCTCACGGGTGTGGGATCAAAACGGTACCGAGTTTATCGATTTTGCCGGCGGTATCGCGGTAAATTGCCTTGGCCATTGCCACCCGGCTTTGGTTACAGCGTTAAAAGATCAAGCCGACAAATTGTGGCATTTATCTAACGTTATGACCAATGAACCTGCGCTGCTGCTGGCAAAAGCACTGGTGGATGCTACCTTCGCCGAAAAAGTCTACTTTGCTAACTCCGGCGCCGAAGCAAACGAGGCGGCACTGAAGCTGGCGCGCCGCTATGCCAAAGATAAATACGGCGAGCAGAAAAACCAGATTATTGCTTTTAAACAAGGCTTCCATGGCCGTACTTTCTTTACGGTAACCGTAGGTGGTCAGCCGGCGTATTCAGATGGTTTTGGCCCGAAGCCGGAAGCCATAGTACACGGCGAATTTAACAACCTGGACAGCGTAAAAGCGCTGATTAACGCCAATACCTGTGCGGTAATGGTTGAGCCGGTGCAGGGCGAGGGCGGTGTAATGCCTGCCACTGCTGAGTTTATTAAAGGTGTACGCGAGCTGTGTGATGCACACAATGCGCTACTGATTTTTGATGAAGTACAAACCGGCGTAGGCCGCACCGGCGAGCTGTATGCCTATATGGGCTATGGCGTAACGCCGGATATTCTGACTACAGCCAAAGCACTGGGCGGCGGTTTTCCGATTGGCGCCATGTTAACTACCACTGACATTGCCAAACACTTGGTAGTAGGCACGCACGGCTCGACTTACGGCGGGAACCCGCTGGCCTGTGCCGTTGCTTTAGCGGCAGTTAACACAGTAAATACACCGGCAGTGCTAAATGGCGTTAAAGCTAAAGCGCAGCTGTTTAAAGATGGTCTGAACGCCATTAATGAAAAGTATCATGTGTTCAGCGAAGTGCGCGGTGCCGGTTTATTAATTGGTGCTGTGTTAAACAGCGACTATGCCGGTAAAGCGCGTGACTTTATGTTAGCGGCCGCCGATCAGGGCTTAATGGCACTGGTTGCCGGTACCAGCGTAGTGCGCTTTGCACCGTCACTGGTAATCAGTGACGCTGAGATCACCGAAGGCTTAGCGCGTTTTGAGCGTGCTGTAGCCCAAATAGTGCAGGCTTAAGCTATGTTAGTGATCCGGCCGATAACGGCAGCAGATTTCGCGGCGTTAAAACAGATCGCTATAGAATCCGGTGCCGGTTTTACTTCTTTGCCGGTTAATGATGAGCGCTTAAAGCAGAAAATTGCCCATGCCGAGCACAGCTTTGCCGCTGAAGTAGAAGGGCCCGGTGATCAAGGTTACTTATTTGTACTGGAAGATACCCAAACGGGTGAAATTGTCGGTACAACCGGTATTGAAGCTGCCGTGGGCTTAAGCACTCCGCTGTATCACTTTCAGCAAAATACCGTTATTCACCACAGCGCTGAGTTAAATGTATTTAACCAGTTAAAAACCCTGACACTGTGTAACGACTACACCGGCGCGTCGGAAATTTGTACGCTGTTTTTGCGTGAAAGCTACCGGCGTAACCATGCCGGCCGGTTTTTATCCAAAGTGCGGTTTTTGTTTATGGCAGAGTACCCACAACGTTTTAGCGACAGAGTAATAGCTGAAATGCGTGGCGCGGCCGACAGTGATGGCCAGCCGCCCTTTTGGCACTGGCTGCAACAGCTGTTTTTAACTATCGATTTCCCTACCGCCGATCACTTGATTGGTGTGGGTAAAAAAGCCTTTATTGCCGAGCTGATGCCGCGCCATCCTATCTATGTTGGTTTACTGCCACAGGCCGCGCAGGATGTAATAGGCCAGGTGCATCAAAATACCAAGCCGGCACTGAAAATGCTGGAAAGCGAAGGCTTTAATCATCGTGGTTATATTGATTTGTTTGACGCCGGGCCAACGGTAGAGGCACGGTTAAACCAAATTAAATCGGTGGCGGCCAGTAAGAAAGTAAAAATTAAAATTGCACAGGTGCAGGGCGAGCAAACTCTGGCGGTGGCCAATACCGAATTGCAGCAATTTCGCGCCAGCTTCGGTAAAAACGCAAAGTTTGATGCAGATCAGCAGCTGTTGCTGCTAAGCGCGGAATTTGCCGATACACTGCGCCTGCACGATGGCGATATGGCAAGATTTATAGTGTTAGATAAGGCCTGAGTGCCAAACAAGTATTAACCGGTAAATGTTAAGGCGGATTAAATATGCATACTGATGTAAAAGCGTTGTTTGCCAACCTGTGGCAAGACTATGTAGCGGTGACTCCTTCTGCCAAACAAGTACACCAGTTACTCGGCAGTTCGCAACAAGATGATGTAATAAATGATCATATCGCGCTGCGTACCTTTAACCTTGAAAAGGTTGGCCTGGAAAAGCTGGCTGCGCACTTTAAAGCGCTGGGCTATGAAGAGTGCGGTGAGTACCATTTTGAGGCGAAAAAACTGTACGCCAAGCATTATGAGCACCCGGATCGTACTTTACCAAAGGTATTTATCTCTGAGCTGCTGTTAGATAAGTGCTCGGCTTATCTGCGCGACACTATTACCGCGTTGGTTGAACAAATACCCTCTGAAGCGATAACCGCGGATAACTTTCTCTATAGCGGCACGCACTGGCAGGTAAGCCAGGCGACCTACGAGAAGTTGCTGACAGAAAGTGAATACGCAGCCTGGGTTTCTGCCTGGGGTTATCGTGCCAACCACTTCACTGTAAGTGTGAATGACTTGCAAAGCTTTGGCACCCTTGAGCAGGTAAACAGTGCGCTGAAAGACGCCGGCTTTTTACTTAACACCTCAGGTGGCGAAATTAAAGGCACGCCGCAGGTGTACCTGGAGCAGTCTTCTACATTAGCGGACTTGCATCCGGTGCAGTTCAGCGATGCAGTTGCCACCATCCCAAGCTGCTTTTATGAGTTTGCCCGCCGTTACCCTATGACTAACGGCTTGCTGTACACCGGTTTTGTTGCCGCTTCAGCTGACAAAATTTTTGAGAGCACTAATGCCCGGTAACTGTAATTAAGGGGTGTTAAAGCGGTAGCTCAAACCCGGGCCGGCGATTTGCCGGCCTTTTTTATGCGGCTTAGCAGCAGCTTGCTGCATAGCGGCTGCAACGCTATAGTGAAGTTAATTGTTAACAGGAGCGTAAGATGATGCGGTTTTCCGGCACAGTCAGCCTGTTACTGTTAGCTGCGTTGATGTTTAGTGCAGCAGCACATGCGCAGCATAGCCTTTGCCAACTTAGTGTTAGGCTGGAGTCAGAGCAGCAAAGCACGGCTGCAGGCTTACACAACGATACCCGCACGTCACAACAATCTTATGCCTTACTTAATGCACTGCTGGCCAAAGCCGGATGCCAGTTAAGACCCCAGGCATTTCCGGCAGGACGGGCGATCAAAATGCTGGAAGATGGCTCCTTGAGTATTATGGTGGGCATGTCAAAAACGGCAGAGCGGGCTGCGTTCAGCTATTTTGTCGGGCCGCATCATGTAGAGCGCATGGTGGTAGTGGGTCAGCGTGAGATGCAACACAATGTCAGTGATCTGTTTCAATTATTAAGCTGGCCCGGGCTGATTTCTGTAACAGAAGGCGCTTATTACGGGCCGAAATGGCAACAATTGCTGCAGCAGGAACAAGCGTTGCAACAACGCTTGTTCTATGCCTCGGGTAACCAACAGAAATTGGCGATGCTGGCGTCAAACCGGGTGGTGGCAACCTTGGAAGATGAAACTATTGTCGATGAACTACTGTTGCAACAAGAGCTGGCGCTGCGTTATGTAAAGTTGTTTGTGCTGCACGAGAACCCGGTTTATTTTGCTATCAGCCGCAAGGCAGTATCAAAAGAGCAGTATTTGCAGTTGCAACAACACTGGCTGCAAATGCAGCATAGCGGAGAAGCAGACAAGATCCGGCAAAAGTTTTAACCGGCAATGCAGCGCAATGAACCAAAAGTGTGTATGGTTCGTTAACTCTGTTCAGCGAATTTACCGGGGATGTATTTGTCGTGAAGTCAGTTGCCTGTCATTTATTATTGCTGTTAGCCAGCTTTGCCGCAGCAGCTGACAATGAGCTGAAAAAAATCAGCCTGCCGCACCCGCCCAATGGCGACATGCTGTTGCTGGCCGAGCGCAAACAACTGCTTGTGTCCGGTTACAGCCAGTTTTCCCGCTGGCTTAGTCTGATTGACCTAACCGATTACAGTAGCCGGATGTTGCCGGTGCCGGATGATGCACAGTTTTTCAGCTCTGCTATTTTAGCCGGCCAACAAGGACGGCAACTGGTGTTTCTCGGTTTGGGCGGCGTTAGCCGGTTAAGTGAAGATGGCAGCTATGCGCAGCGTATTGTTGCTTCAGATTCGTTGTATCGGGTGTTGGACCAAAACCGGTTACGTAGCGCTGAGTTTGTTATAGAGCTTGGCTCTGGTCTCAGTGATTTTTTAATTGCTGATTTTCAGCACACACATTTATATCGCCAGCAGGCGGACGGCAGTTTCAACCACTATGCGTTGCAAATTCCTGCGCTGATGCAAAGCTGGCGCAGCAGCCCCGATTATACGCCGCGTAAACACTATATTGTTGATGTTAATCTGGATACAAAGCCGGATCTGTTGTTTGTCTGGCAAGGCAAACTTCAGGTGTTTTTGCAGCAAGCTGATGGCAGCTTTGGTACTGAGCCTGTAATCATGGACTGGCCGGTAGTGCTGTCTACCGAGCAAGAGGCTGATCAGCGTAATGATGCCGGGCGCAGTTACAATGGCCAGAATATTGATACCTTGCGCGATATTACCGACATTGACGGCGATGCTGTGCCTGATCTGGTGATAAACCGCGAACAACTGGCCGATGCATTAGAGCGTAATAACAGCTTTCGTATTCATTTTGGCCGCAGCACTGAGCAGGGGATTAGCTTCAGCGCTGAGCCTGATACCTTTATTACCACCGACACTTCGCCAATAGACGTCGTAATAGATGATTTTAACAGTGACGGCCGCAAGGATTTTTACATTCCCAGCACCCATTTTGGCGTGGGTACCATAATCCGTGTGTTGTTGCGTGGCAGTGCTAACCTGGATATTGATTTTTATTTATTAAATGAAAAACGCCAATATCCGCAAAAGGCCGATTTTCGCCAGCAAGCCACTATTGATGTCAGCATAGGTAACTTTCGCTACGATATGCCGCTGTTTCAGTTAGCTGATGTACAAGGCGATGGCCATAAAACACTATTGGTAGGTGAGGGGCGCACTGAGCTCAGAAGCTATGCGCCGGACAGCAAACGTTTATTCAGCCGCCGTAGCAGCCGCACAAAAATGGATCTGCCCCGTGATGCGCGTAAGGCTCGGGTCATGGATTTAACCGGCAATGACAAAGACGACCTGGTGTTGCCATTTGATAGCCAAGAGGCTGAAAACTTACGCAATCAGCTGCATTTATTGCTTAGCTATTAGTGCTGCTGTGCATCAACCGTTGTTCAAATTGTTCCAACTGGCTTAAGTCTATGCCTTTAAGATGCTCTATCGGCAGGCTAAACGCCAAACCACGTGAGTCGCCATCTGTTACCAGCAGGTTATGCATAGCAGCTAAAACTGGTTCAGCCAGACTTTTGGCGACCACCATCAGTAATACAGACTGGCTGCCCTCGAACGTCATACCGAAAAAAGTTTTTTTAGTTTTAGCGCCAATACCGCGGCCATTTAGCAGGGTAATACCAGCGGCTCCTGCTTGTTGCGCTGCGTCTATGGCGTATTGCTCCAGTTCTTCCGGGGTAATAGCTACTACGATAGAAAATTTCATGTTTGTACACTCCTGCGTGGATTTACATATTCAACCACTATGGCATACAGCATAACGGTGATAATGGGAAATATAGAAGCAAAGGCGATAAGACCAAAGCCATCAATTAATACATTACGCCCTTCAATAGACGTTGCCAGGCCAATGCCCAACGCGGTAACCAGCGGCACGGTTACCTCTGAGGTAGTTACACCGCCAAGATCAAAAGCCAGTGCGGTGATATAACGCGGTGAGAATGCTGTCAACAGTACAACTATGGCGTACCCGGCCATAATGTAATAGTGGATAGAATCACCGCTGATAATACGGTATACGCCAACAGTTATACCGACAGCGACACCCACAGCCACAATCAGCCGGATCACCGAACCTTTTAGTTTGCCCGGCGAGGCATGTTCGGCTTGTTCACCAATGGCAATTAATGCCGGTTCGGCCATGGTAGTGGCAAAGCCAATCATAAAGGCAAACAGTAAAATCAGGCTATTGTAGTTTTTGGTAATAAGTTGCTCGGCCATCAGGCTGCCGACCGGAAACAAACCCAGTTTTAGCCCCAACACAAAAGCATAAAGCCCCAACAGCACCATACTAAATCCGACGACGACTTTTATCGGATTAGCCAGTGGCCGGCGTAACACCAAATATTGAAACACCAGCACCACCAAAATCATCGGCAGAATATCTTTAACCATCGTAGCTAAATCGATAATGGCTTTGAGTAACCAGAATATTGGCGCGACGGTGCCGGCGTTGCTGACAACAGCGGCAGCACTACTGAAGTTATATACCCAAATGCCATACAACTGCACGCTGATCATCGGCACCATTACTGCTAATGCAACCAAGCCAAAACCGTCGGTCAGCGCATTACGGCCTTTAATTGAACTGGCAAGGCCCAGTCCCAGTGCTGCAATCAGTGGCACGGTAACGATATTGGTAGTAACGCCGCCGGAGTCATAAGCCAGGCCAACAATTTCTGCAGGAGCAAAAAAAGTAACAGCCAGTACCAGCACATAGCCGCCAATCATCAGCCAGTGAATAGGCCAACCCAGTATAATGCGCAGCACACCCAGCGACATTACGGCACCAACCGAACAGGCTACAATCAGCCGCAGTGTTAAGCCATCAACCCGGCCTTCACTGATCAGTTGTGCTTGCTGCGCTACCGCTATTAATGCCGGCTCAGCCACCACAGCGGCAAAGCCAATAGCAAAACCAAACAGCAGTAACAACGGCAAAGAGCCTTTGCGGGCAAATTGGTTGGCCAGGTTTTTACCCACCGGAAAAATACTCAGTTCAAGTCCAAGCAGAAACAGTGCTATACCAACAGCAACAATCAGCAAGCCAATAACAATAGTGAAAGGCTCAGGTGGCAGGGTTTGAAAAATAGCCAGTTGAAAAAACAGTACCACTGTCACAATGGGCAGCAGATTTTTCAGTGCATGCAGAAACTGATAAAAAAATTGCTGCAGTAACAGCACCGTAACTCCATAACATTTTATCAAACGATATAGTCAGTATACCCAATTTATGTTGTTATGCTTTGATATAACTCATAAAAAAGCCCATCAATAAATGGGCCAGGTAAAGTAGAGCTATCTGTTGCAGTTAAAGCTTATTAAGTGCCTGACACTTTACGACAAGTGCGTACTTTTTTATTAGAACCGACAGCTTTTTCATTGCGACATATCAGTTTCTCGTTTGATGCTTCGCCTTGCTTTACTTCTTGCTCTGCTGTTTGTGTTGTCGAAAGTTTAGCTTCAGATGAAGGGGCAGGATCTGCTGAACTAACTTCTGTTGATGCGCATCCCATCAACATAGAAAATATAAAAATAACACTTAAATAACGCACATTAACTCCTTGTTTTTTTTAATTGCTAAATATGGACGATAAAGTAAAGTGCTTTTTGTTTCAATAGCAGAGAAATTAATTTTTATTGTTCCGAAACTAAATATAAGCCCGCCGATGGGGCGGGCTTAAGTTTTGCTCTGCACCTGCTTACCGGGGTTCAAACTCAAATGGCGCGCGTTTACGTTCACGCAGGCCAATTTCATTCATACTGTCGGCATCAAATAAGCGGCCGTTTACCATTGTATGAGTAACACGATCACTGACACGGATATCCTGCAGCGGGTTGCCGTCTATCACAATCAGGTCGGCCAGTTTACCGGCTTCAAGTGAGCCCAGCTGATGGTCCATACCAAAGGTTTTAGCCGGGTTAATGGTGGCCGTTTTCAGTGCTTCCAGCGGGCTCATGCCGCCCTGAGCAAACATCCACATTTCCCAGTGTGCACCTAAACCTTCACGTTGGCCGTGGGCACCGATATTGGCCACAACGCCGGTATCGCTCAGCTCTTTGGCGGTTTTAACTACATTAAAATGATTGTAATGATTATCCGGTGCGGTAGGGCGGCGCATACTGCGGGGTGCCAACTCATCCATTGGTACATAGGTACGCATTTTCGGGTGTTTCCACACTTCGGTTTTGTCGTACCAATAGTTTTCACCCCAGATACCGCCATAAGCTACCACCAGTGTTGGTGTGTAAGCCGTTTCACTGGCTTGCCACAGTTGCTTTATGTCGTCATACACTTTGGCGGCCGGCAGCGCGTGTTCGATGGTGGTATGGCCATCGACTATCATCGTCAGATTATGCTGCATTAACGAGCCGCCTTCGGGTACTACCATCATATTCAACTCGCGCGCAGCCTGAATCACCTGCTGGCGTTGGTTACGTCGCGGTTGGTTGTAGCTTTTTACGCTAAAGGCGCCGGCTTTTTGTAAGCGTTGCAGATGAAATTTGGCATCCTCCAGGCTGTCGATATGTGAAGTGTAACCCGCACCTTCTGCGCCGTATAAAATGGTACCGGTTGAGAAAATACGCGGCCCGGCGATACGGCCGGCCTGCTGCATTTCGCTGGCGGCAAACACTTCCCGCGTATCATTAGACGGGTCGTGGATGGCCGTTACGCCAAACGCCAGTGACGCATAGTTTTGCCAGTTCTGCTGCGGAATAATCTGGCTACTGCCCTGGCTGCCGTGGGCGTGCGCATCAAACAGGCCAGGCATAATGGTTTTGCCACTGATATCAAACACCTTCGCATTGGCGGGTACTGCAACGTCGCCACGTTTGCCTACAGCTTTAATTTTGTTGTTTTCAACCAAAACCACACCGTCCTGAATCACTTCATCGCCGTTCATGGTAATAACCTGACCGCCAACAAAGGCCACACTGCCGCGCGGTATATCAGCCGGAGTACTAAAGCCGAGGTTAACGCCGTTTTTGGCTGCAAAATCGGTTTTTTCGCTAAAGTCGAACAGGCCATCAATGCCGGCATGATAAAGCTCCGGGCCTAAACTCCAGTACAGATGCCGGCTGTCGCCGCTCCAGCTGATGTATTCACCGGCGCGCACAGATAGCTGCTTCACCGGAAATTGCTTGTCAGTGCCGCTGATATCTATCGCACTGCCGCGCTCGGTAAAAGGTGTCACAAACACTTTAAAGCGATCGGCAAAGGCGAGATATTTGCCATCCGGTGACAATTTAAACTCGGTGCCAAATTTGGCGGTATACAGTGTTTGTTGGGTGTGCTTGGTTAAATCAATACGGATAAGGGTAGGGGCTTTGGCATAATCCATCGCATATACCGCATTGTTGCCGGCGCCAAACATCGGTGCGCGGCCGTTACGGCTGATAAGCTCCGGGTTACCGCCTTTACTGCTGATCTTATACAAGCCGGTGTTAAGCGACCATTGGCGTGGCAGTAAACTGCCTCCCGCGGCTTTGCGGTACACCACCGTTTTGCCATCCGGGCTGAATACCGGCTCAACATATTTTCCCGGCTCACTGGTTAGCTTGTTAATGCGGCCATTACGCAGGTTAAGGATATTTACCGCGCCCTGGCTATTATCATTCCAACTGACATACACCAATTCTTTACCATCACGTGAAAACTGTGGGTAGTATTCAAAATCCGTGCTTTGTTTGGTTAAGCGTCGCGGTTTAGGATTGGCGACATCGGTAATATACAAATGGCCTAAGGCGCTAAATACCGCTTGTTTACCATCAGGTGATACATGGACAAAGCGCAGCATTTTAGTATCAAACTGCTCTTTATCGATATCCTGTTTTACCCGCACTGCCGTTTGAATTTGCTTATTGGTGTCGACACTAAACGGCACTGTAGCAATGGCTTTATCTGCCACAGTGAGTTTTTTAATCTCGCCGCCAGCCCAAAACAGCAGAGCTTTATTATCCGGTGTCCAGGCCAGAGTGGGGTAAACACCGTGAATAGCCCAGGTTTCCTGCATATCGCGGTCTAAGCCGTGATATAGCTTGATATGTTCGCCGCTGTGTAAATCATACAAAAATAATGTGCTTTGAAAGTCGACGCGGCGGATATAGGCCAGATATTTACCGTCCGGTGATGGTGTAGGGCGGATAGCACCACCGGCGCCGTCCAGCACTATGTCCCATTTGCCGGTTTCGCGCTCAAAACGTTTTATTTTATAGATGCCACTTTCAGAGTCTTTGCTGTAGTGAAAGGTCTTACCCGGCGTATCATCCTGGGAGAAATAAATGTATTTACCGTCCGGCGAAAATGCCGGCTCGCCTAAATCTTTCTGATCATTTGGCCTTTCGGTCAGCATAATGCCGTTGCCGCCGGTTTTATGATATTGCCAGATTTCACCGGCACCCAATGAGCGACTGGCGGTAAAATGCTTACGGGCGACGATAAACTCGCCATCCGGGCTCCAGGCCGGGCTGTTCAGCAGGCGAAAAGTCTCGTTGGTTACTGCGCGCGGCTCAGTGCCGTCGGCATGCATAATCCAGATATTATCGCCACCGCCTTCATCGCTGGTGTAGGCAATGTATTTGCCATCCGGGCTGAAAGTGGGCTGCATTTGCCAGCCAATGTCCGTTGTCAGTTGAGTGGCTGTGCCGCCGTTCACGGGCATAGTATAAATATCGCCGAGTAAATCAAAGGCAAGGGTTTTGCCGTCCGGGCTTAGCGCCACGTTCATCCAGCTGCCTTGTGATACCTTGATATTCACCGTTTCAAACTGGCCTTGTGGTGCGTTAACGTCCCAGTCGGGGGCTTTTTCAGTAGTGTTGTCCGCCTGCAGGCTAAAACTACCGATGGCCAGTGCAATAAGGCTTGGTTTTAGTAACTTCATCTGATGTTTCCTGTATTTTCTTATGATAGTTGTTATTAGTCAGTGTCAGATTGGCATAAACTGACCGCAGAGTTAAGCTGTTCGCCGCCGGATTGCGTTAAAATTGCGACTTAAACCGATAAAATCAGGAGTTACAGGTGATTGAATCGCCCTGTGTGGCAGCGTGCCGTTTAAATACCGATAAGGTATGCGTGGGCTGTTATCGTCATATAACTGAAATAGTTGACTGGAATCTGCGAAATGATGCAGAAAATGCCGCTATATTACAGAAGGTCGCTCTGCGAAAACAAAATGCAGCAACTGAGCAGGAAGGGCCGACCAGTCCGATAACACAAGCGGAATGGCAAGCGGCAAAAATAGCAGCGCGTTTAGGTTGAAGGATCATTTATGTTGGATTGGCAGTTACTACTGAATATTGAGCCTTTTGCCTGGGCCGAGCTTGGCACTGCGGTGCTGTGTGGTTTTATTATCGGCCTGGAGCGGCAACTGCGTGGCAAGCCGGCTGGCATTCGGACCTCCATTTTAATTGTAATGGGTACTTATGTGTTTATTGCGGCATCTATGTCGGTAAACAGCAGTATGACGGACCCATCGCGTATTATCGGCCAGGTGATAACCGGCGTGGGTTTTCTCGGTGCCGGGGTAATGTTAGCGCGCGATGGTATGGTGCTGGGAGTAACCTCAGCCGCAACTATTTGGGTGCTGGCAGCCGTCGGCGTATGCATCGGTATTGGTGAAGACCTGGTAGCGATCAAACTCTCGGTGCTGGTGGTGTTTGTGCTGGTAGGCATAGATATACTGGAAAACTCATCCTCTGCTATGCGCCGTGGTGTGCACCGTACCTATAATGAATGGCTTACCCGTAGCAACGGCAGTTTGTTTAGCAGGCGTAAAGAAGATAAAGTACAGGATATTGATGATCCACATTAATTACAGTGCGCAAAATAGTGAATAAACTCATAACTCAACACTAACAACTAAACACTAACATTGGGATTTGTGGATGCTTGAAGCTGTCTGGATTGGTTTTGCATTTTCTTTAGGTTTACTGGTTCGTGCCATAGGCTTACCGCCGTTAGTAGGGTATTTGTTGGCGGGCTTTGTTATTTCGGCTACTGCTTCAGACCTTAACTTGCCGGCAGAAGGGCCATCGATAATTCATCATGTTGCCCATTTGGGCGTGTTACTGCTGTTGTTTACAGTTGGCTTGAAGTTAAATGTACGTAGTCTGGCCAAGCCTGAAGTATTGGGCGGCAGTACTTTGCATTTTGCCTTGTCGATTATTCTTACCTTACCTGCGTTATTGTTTATTTTTGACGTTAGTTGGTATCAGGCATTGATGCTGGCAGTGGCGCTGGCGTTTTCCAGCACGGTGTTGGCGGCTAAAGTACTTGAAGGCAAACGCGAGATCCGCGCCTTTCATGGCCGGGTCGCCATAGGTATTCTGATTGTGCAGGACTTATTAGCACTGCTGGTAATGAGCCTGGCCAATGGCACTACGCCATCACCCTGGGCACTGCTGGTGTTTGGTTTGCCATTGTTACGGCCCTTGTTATACAAATTGCTTGATGCCAGCGGCCATGAAGACTTACTGATTTTGTTTGGTTTAATGCTGGCATTGGTAATAGGCGGCCAGGGCTTTGAGCTGGTGGGGCTAAGTTCTGAGTTAGGTGCATTGGTGTTTGGTGCCTTATTAGCTAAACATGCCAGGGCCGGCGAGCTGTCTAAATCGTTGTGGAGTATTAAAGAGTTTTTTCTGGTTGGTTTTTTTCTGCAAATTGGTATAGATGGCCTGCCAGATGCTAATGCCTGGTTGTTTGCCGGTGTAATGTCGTTGTTGTTACCGGTAAAAGCAATATTGTTTTTCTTGTTATTAATCCTGTTTAAACTGCGGGCGCGCAGTGCTTTCTTAACCAGTATCAGCCTGACTAACTACAGCGAATTTGGTCTGATTGTTGCCAGTGTAGTATTGCCTGAGTGGCTTATTCCGTTGGCATTAACGGTGGCAATTTCCTTTGTTATTTCTGCACCGCTGAACCGGCTGGCACATCCGCTGTATGACAAACTGTGTAACAGGTTGCTTAAATTTGAGCGCAATATCCATCACCCGGATGAACAGCCGGTATCATTGGGTGAAGCAGAAGTGTTGATTATGGGTATGGGCCGCACCGGCAGCGCCGCTTACAATTATCTGAAAAACAGCCGTAATATCATTGCCATGGATTCAGATCCGGCTAAAGTGGCAGAGCATCAGAAAAAAGGTATTAATATTTTCTATGCTGATGCCGAAGATCAGGTGTTTTGGCAAGGCCTGGACTTTGGCAAGGTTGAAGCGGTGATCCTCAGTATGAATGACGTGGAAGCCAAGATGATAGCGGCGAAAAAGCTGCGCAATGCCGGTTTTAGCGGCTTTATTGTGTCGCACAGTATGCATGATGATGAAGCGCGCGACATTATTGCGGCCGGTGCCGATCAAACCTACTTAACCATGTCTGAGGCCGGTGTGGGTATTGCCGAGCACGTTAAACAACATTGCTTTGCGATAAAAGTATAAAACCGGCGGTAAGCTGTAGCGGGCGACAGCATCAAAAAAGGCGCCACAAAGGCGCCTTTTTCACAGAATAAGGTAATTAGCTGGCGCTACGCTCTTTGATTGCAGCGATGATTGGCGAAGCAGCAAAACCGTTGCTGGTAGCCCATTCGATGTCGCCTGAAGCGGCAACCTGGCTGCCCGGTAACTGGCTGATGATAAAGCCGGCGGCATCTGCAGCATTGTGTTTGATCGCGTGGCGAACCAGTGGTAAACCGTCACATACAATACCGTCATATACGTTACGCAGACGTAAGCGGTTGTCAGACAGGGTTTTACGCAGGTTGTTTTTGCTGTCGGCTGCTACATATGAACAAATAGACAAGGCTAATTGATCATTAGCGGCAACAGGAGCGCTGATAAATGAAGTGGCGGCAATAACAGTAGCTAAAGTGATTAATTTTGCTTTCATATTCGAGCTCCAAAATGTGAGTTAAGTAACAATCATTAATGCAACAGTAGTTGCAGAACACGAAAGGACATAAGGCATGTCGTTTAACTCTGACAGAGCAGAATAAACATCGCACTTAGCGACGGCAGCCCAGCTATCGTAGATGCCTTGCGGCAACCCTTAGACCTGAAGCTTTGCGTGTACACCCTTTCGGGAGACTTGCCTTTCGAGCGAGCGCATTCTAATTAACGCTCGTTTTTTATGCAAGCTTAATTTACGCTGAATTGAAACTTTTTTTAAATCTTATGCTTAGGCCAGTCACTGTTGTTGCACTATGTCCATATCCAACGCCATTAACGCAGCGGTTGCACGTTGCCAGCGTTGATATAGTGCATCGGCCAGCGGCGGTGCCAGCTCCGGTTGCAACTGCCAATCACTGCGCCAAATATTATTAATCTCTGCCAGGCTGCTGACATAACCCAATTGTAATGCCACTAAAAAAGCCGCACCCAGCGCAGTGGCATCGGTAGTGTGGCAGCGTGCTATTGGTATTTGGCACAAATCGGCCAGTGCTTGTAAAAACCAGCGGTTGGCTGTCATGCCGCCGTCGACCCGCAAACAGCTGACATTAATGCCATCCTGTCGCATGCCGCTGAGTAAATCACGGCTTTGATACGCTACACTGCGCAGCGCGGCGGCGGCTATTTGCGCACGGCCGCTGTCGCGGGTCATGCCAAACAGCGCGGCTTTTACCTGTGGCTGCCAATGTGGTGTACCAAGCCCGGTAAAGGCGGGGATCAACAACTCGGTTTGCTGATAATCAATACCGGCTGCCAGGGCCTCGGTATCGCTGGCCTGACGGATAATACCCAGCTTATCGCGCAGCCATTGCACTGTTGCGCCAGCCATAAAAATGCTGCCTTCGAGCGCATAAGTAGTATTGCCGTTTAAGCGCCATGCCACTGTGCTAAGCAGTTTATGTTTGCTGTGCAGCACCTTACTGCCGGTATTGACCACGGCAAAACAGCCGGTGCCATAAGTACTTTTACTCATGCCGGGGTTAATACAGGCCTGGCCTAATAACGCTGCCTGTTGATCGCCTATCATGCTTAGCAGCGGCACCGCCGCGCCAAACACCGCTTTGTCAGTCAAACCAAACTCTGTTGCGTTATCCAGCACGTGCGGCAGCACAGCGGCGGGAATATTGAACATTTGCAGCAGTTCTTCATCCCACTGTTGGCGATGAATATTAAACAGCATGGTGCGGCTGGCATTGCTGGCATCGGTGGCATGCACTTTGCCGCCGCTCAGTTGCCACAACAGATAACAATCAATGGTACCAAAACACAGCTCGCCGGCGTTGGCGTCCTGTCTTGCACCTGCCACGTTGTCGAGTAACCAGCACAGCTTAGTGACAGAAAAATACGGATCGGCCACTAAACCGGTTTTTTGTTGCAACATGGGCTCCAGACCCGACTCTTTCAGCTGCTGACATTGCGCTGCTGTGCGTCTGTCCTGCCATACAATCGCCGGATACAGCACTTTGCCTGTGGTTTTATGCCATAGCAGTGTGGTTTCACGTTGGTTCGTAATACCGATACCGGCGATATCTGCCGGTTTCAGTTTGGCTTGCTGTAATGCGCGGCTGATACTGGCAGTAACACTCTGCCAAATCTGTGCCGCGTTTTGCTCTACCCAGCCGGATTGCGGGTAGCTCAGTGGCAGTTCCTGTTGGGCGCAAGCAACGGCCTGCAGGACCGGATTATAGATAATGGCGCGGCTTGAGGTAGTACCTTGATCAATAGCGAGTATATATTTTGACATGGCATGAGCTTTTAGCGTTATGCTTAAGTTATTGTTTAGCCTGGCAGCAAACGCTGGCAGTGTCTACGCCCAATAGTGGAGTCTGTATGATAGTTACCTTCAAATCCAAAGCCAGCGGTGATTTAATTTACTTTAAAGATGCCGCGCTGAAATTACTGCAATTGATGGGGCGGGACGACAAAGTGCCCTCAGCACTTTACGCTGACGATGTTGGCGCAGCCCTGGCGCAATTGCAGCAAGGTTTAGCCGCTATTGCTGAAACCGAACGGGCTAAAGCTGAGCAAACAGAAGCAGAAATTGCTGATAAACCAAATGGCGGTAAAGGTCATGTTAGTTTGAATGTGCGTGCTGTGCCGTTGATTGAAATGCTGCAAAAAGCACAAAAGAAACACAGCCCGGTGCAGTGGGAATAAGTAATCAGATGTTGGTGCTGTGTGCGGGCAATATCAGCATGACCTGCAGCCCGGGTGGTTGATTACGCAAACTGATACTGCCGCCATGCGCTTCAATAATATCGCGGCACAAGCTGAGCCCTATACCCGAGCCGCCGGCTTTACTGGTGTAAAACGGTACCAATGCATGCTGCAATTGCTCGTTACTCATCCCGCCGCCGCCATCTTGTAACGTGATCGTCAATTGTTGCGGGCTTTCACAAAACTGTAAAGTAATAAGCTCTGCTGCAGAGCCCGACTCATGGGCATTTTTCAGCAGATTGAGCAGCAACTGCTGCAGTTGTTGGCTGTCGGCCTGCCAGGGTAATTGTGGCAATGCACCGTTAAGTTCAAACCTGTACAGATCCTCTAACTGATTAATCAGCCTCGGCCAGTTAACTGTGCTCAGGCTGGGACGTGGCAATTTGGCAAACTGAATATAGGCCTGCACAAACTGGTTAAGCTCCCGGCTGCGCTCGCTCAGCGTACTGAACAGGCCGGCCAGTTCACTTTGTTGCAGTTGCAGGGCGCGTTGCTCGCCGGAAAATGCCAGTGATGACAGTGGCGCCAGGGTATTATTTAATTCATGGCCAATCACCCGCAACAGCTTTTTCCAGGCTGTCAGCTCTTCACGCTGAATTTCACGCGTCATCGGTTTTAATAAATACAGCCGGTGCTGTTTTTGGTTTAACTGAAACCGGCTTAGTGACAAGTGCCAGATACTGCTATCCGGCAGATGGAGTAAGCCTTGCTGTTGTGCAGCAATGGCCTGTGCCAGCGTGGGTAAGGCAGTGACTATGCTTTGCAGTTTGCTGCCGTCAAAAGCCTTGCCGTGGTTCAATAGTTGCCGTGCTACCGGGTTACTCATCAGTATGGTGTCGTTGTCGTCGGTTAGCAGCAGGGCGGTGGGGCTGCTTTGCAGTACGGTGTCCAGTAGCAGCTCGCGCTGATATAAGCTGGCGCGTTCGCTGCGCAGTTGTGCTGACATACTGTTTAAACTATCAGCCAACGCTTTGAGCTCATTCACTTTTAACTGATTAGCGCTGGTATTAAAACTGCCGTCCTGCAAATTTTGTGCATGCAGATTCAGCGCCTGTATTTCTGTTGTCAGCGGTTTGAGCGCCCACTGCAATAACATGGCAAGCACAATGCCGGCGCAGCAGATGGCCAAAGTCAGCAGATTACCGGGGCTTGCCACAATAAGTTGTACTGTCAGGGCAATCAGCGTCAGCAGCAGGCACAGCAGGTTTAACCGACTTTGACTGCTCATTTTGCCTAACGTAAAGCGGCTGTCAGGGCGCATCAATGCCGTAATACTCCATGCGCCGGTACAGAGCCTGGCGGCTGATACCTAATTGTTTTGCCGCCCTGGATATTACGCCACCGGCCTGCAGCAAGGCTTGTTGTAACTGCTCGCGGTCGATATCATCCAACACCCGTTTGCCGCTGATCACGGTATCGGGCAGGCCCAGATCTGCGCTTTGTATTTCACTGTTACTGCTTAGCAGCAGTGCGCGCTGACACACATTTTGCAACTCGCGCACATTACCCGGCCAGCGGTAATTGGCTAACAACTGTTCTGCTGCTGCACTGAGGGCTTTTTTACCGGCAAGAAAATAGCGCGCCAGTGGCAGAATATCATCCGGCCGCTGCGCCAAAGCCGGCAGTGCCAACTGCACCACATTGATGCGGTAGTACAGATCCTGGCGAAAATCGCCGCGGTGTATTGCTGCAGTTAAGTCACTGTTGGTGGCGCTTATCAGCCGTACATCGACTTTGCGCGTAGTGCTTGAACCCAGGCGTTCAAATTCGCCGGTTTGCAGCACGCGCAGCAGCTTGGCCTGGCCGGCCAGCGACAAATTACCGATTTCATCTAAAAACACACTGCCGCCGTCAGCCGCTTCAAAGCGGCCAATGCGGGTTTTGCCGGCACCACTGTAAGCGCCGGCTTCGGCGCCAAACAATTCAGCTTCCATTAAATCGGCCGGCAGGGCGCCCATGTTTACTTTAATAAAGGGTTTATTTTTACGCGGCGAGTTGGCATGCAGCACATTGGCAATGCCTTCTTTACCGGCGCCATTGGGGCCGGTGATTAATACCGCCGCCGCGGATGGTGCCAATTGCAGCGTCATCTGTAGCAGCTGCTGCATTTGGCTGCTGGCAAATACCAGGTTACACAAGTCTTTGCCGGCAAACGCCGCATTACGTTCTTGTTCTGCACGCTGCTGCTGTTCACTCAGTTGCTTAAGCTTTAATGCATTAGCCACGGTGAGCAGCAAGCGCTGGTCGTCCCAGGGTTTGGCAATGTAGTCTGTAGCGCCGGCTTTTACCAGCTCTACCACCATCTCAAGTTGGGTCCAGGCTGTCATCAGTACAATGGGGATCGCGGGGTATTGCCCTCGCACCCGGTAAAACAGGGTTTGGCCCTGAGAGCCCTGCATTTGTCCGGCACTGAAATTCATATCCTGCAATATCAAATCAATATTATGCTGGCTTAGCAACTGCCACGCCTGCTCAGGCGAGTTGGCGCACAACACCTGATAACCCTGCAACGCAAACAGCGTTTGCAGGGCCTGACAGATTGGCTGGTTGTCATCAATTACCAATAATTTCAGCATAGTTTATAAGGTTTTAGTAGCGGTAGCCGGCGACACCCGGGTGGCAATAGCCGCAGGATACCATGTTGCTACCGTGACACAAAGCAGCAAAATTGCGCAGGCAGCCAGCGGTAACCACCAGCTCAGCGCCGGTATACTGATCACTTGCGACAGCAGCTTATTCAGCAGCAAGGCGCAGCCAACACCGGCCATGGCACCCAGCACAGTGGTTAACCAGTTTTCGCTTAGCAGCTCATTAAAAATGCGGCTTTTGCTGGCACCCAGCGCGCGTTTGATACCAATTTCCTGCTGGTGTTTCAGCGTGTGGAAATAGGCGCTGCTGTAGCTGGAGATCATACTGACCAGCAGCATCAGTGCACTGAGTAAACTCAGCAGGCTGGCTAAGCCGAACTCATTGCTGTACAGGCGTTGTTGCTGCTCGGCCAACGTGCGGATGTAGAAGATCTCAATATTACTGTCTACCTGTTGCAGTACCTGAGGCAAAGCCTGACGAACCTTTCCGGTACTATCCGGTGTAGTGCGTAGCAGCAGGCTGTAGCCCCAGTCAACGCCATACAGCGGGGCTACCTGAATAGAGTTATAGTTGACGGTACCGGCACTGCGCTGGCCATAAAAGTCTGCTACGACGGCCGCAACCGGGCCACGGTTAACCGTTCTGCCTGCCGCCGGTGTGCCATCAAATACCTTATCCGCCAGACTTTTGGTAATAACCACCGGTGAGGGCGCTGAACCGTCTACTGCAATTTCGCTTTGTGGCAGTTCACCGGCCAGCAACGGCAGTTGCAGGACAGAGAAAAAATCGGCGGATACGGTGTATAACGGCACGCCATTGGCCTTGCTAAGCTCTTCGCGATCGGGGTCATGCACATTGCCATTATTGCCGCCTTGCAGCAAGGGGCCCTGATTACTGTATGCTACCGCTTCAACGCCAGGTATAGCGCGCACTGCTGCCATCTGACGCATCAGTAAATCGCCCAGTGCCGGGTATTGCCGTAAGGCGTTTGTCGTCGGTTTAAGTTGTACCTGCAGCGTTTGCTGTAGCGGCAGGCCGGTAGGTTGTTGCAGCTGATGCCGGGTTTGCTGGGCCAGCAGTATGCTGTTAAGCAGCAGCGCAAATGTCATGGCAAGTTGTATCAGCAACAGCGCTGTGACGACTTTGCGTCTTTGCAGTGATTTAAACAGTAAATGTAGCGGCATCAGCTTACTCCTTAAGTTGTTTATTCAGTGAGCCAAAAGAGGCGCGTAATGACGGGTACAGGGTAACCAGATAACTGCAGATTAAGGTTAACGCCGCCAGCACCAGCATCAGCTGCAGATCCCAGCTGGCAAACAAGCGGTTGGATGGCCACAGATAGTTCATCAGATTGATACTGCCATAAGCGATAACTGCCGCGCCGCCCAGCGTAAAAGCGCTCATCATGCTCATATCTACCAACAACTGCAGCTGGAGCTGGCTGCGTTTGGCGCCAAGGGCACGGCGCAGGCTGAATTCATACTGATTACTCAGATAGCGGTTTAACGATAAGTGACTGGCATTGAAGATACATACCAGCAAGAACAACAAGGTTACGATGGCAAAGGCTTTGATATCGCCGGACTCACCACCAAAATAGCGGATAATGTCGCGCATCATCACCAGTTGGTTAGCCTCTGCGCTGGGGTGGCGTCCTGCTGCTTTTTCATCGGCAACCAGGTTTGCCATAAACTGACGGTAGGCTTGCTGCTGTGCCGGCGTATCCAGTTGCACCCAGTACTGCAGCTGATGTATCGCTTTGGTCCGGCCATCGGTGGCTAACTTACGGTAGTCAGCATCATCGAAGGTGGATGAGTTGCGGTTAGATAAATAGTTGTAGTCATAACCGCTTTCCAGTGGCAGATAAATATCTTCAGCGGCGTTTAGGTAGTTGCGGCCAAAAGCATCATAGAGTTTTGGCAGCATTTGCCACTCGTCCAGCACGCCAATTACGGTAAACAGGCGGTCATCCAACAATAATTGCTGCCCGGTTACGTCGCTGCGACCGAATATTTTCTCTGCGCTGGCTTTGCTGAGCAGCAGCTCGTCCCGCGCCTGATCATCCGCCCAGACACTGCCGTGCAGCAGCGGTACGTCAAACATAGTGAAAAAGTCGCGTTGGGTAATGCGGATATTCACCGGCGTCGGCGGTTGCGTTGCATGCTGGCGCAGGTAGCCATCGGCGCTGTACATGGCTGCTTTGGCTGACGGAATATCGCTGGCAGCCAGCTTGGCAACATTGCTATAGCTCAGTACAGACGGCGGCTTGCAATCACTGCACTGATAAGGCACCAGCATCATCATGGGAAAGAACAATTTATCGCTTTTATCCGGTAACGGGTCACTGTTCATCCGGTAATAGAAGGTAGCATTGCTGAAAAACACGCCCAGTCCCAGACTTAAGATCAGCACTGTCAGCATATAAGGCAGTGGCGCACGTTTAACGCTGAACCAGCTCACTTTAAGGTAGTAAAATAACTGTTCCATGGGGCTTCCTTACGCAGTTTGCCGGGTCAGTGGGTCGTACAGGGTTGAGTCGTGTAACTGACCATCGATGATCTGAATATGCCGCCCGGCGCGGCGCGCCTGATCGGGGTCATGCGTTACCATTAAAATGGTGCAGCCTTGCTGGTTTATCTGCTCCAACAGCTCCATCACCTGGCGTGCCATTAACGAGTCAAGGTTGCCGGTAGGTTCATCGGCCAGCAAAATGCGCGGCTGGCCGGCAATGGCGCGGGCAATAGCGACCCGTTGTTGCTGGCCGCCGGATAATTGCCCCGGCAAGTAATCGCGCCGTGCATGCAGACCTACCAGCTCCAAAGCGTGCTCAATACGTTGTTTACGCTCGCTGGCCTTTAAACCGCGATAGCGCAGTGGCAGTTCGATATTGTCATAGATGCTGAAGTCTTTGATTAAGTTAAAGCTCTGAAAAATAAAACCTATCTTTTCATTGCGTAATTTCGACAGGGCCGCATCAGACAAACCTTTTACCGATATGCCATCGAGCAGATAGTCGCCGGCGTCAAAGTTTTCCAGGGTACCGAGAATATTCAGCAGCGTTGATTTACCTGAGCCGGATGGCCCGGTAAGGGCAGCAAATTCGCCTTCATTTACCTGCAGGTTAATGTCGCGCAGCGCATGGGTTTCAATTAACTCGGTGCGAAAAATTTTGCTTAAATTAGTTAGCGTTATCATAAAGGTATCCTTGCTTATTAGTTCAGGTTAACCCGGCTTTGCTCTTCAAAGTCGGCTAAATTTGAAATAACCCATTGCTCGCCCTCGGTGGCACCGCTGAGTATTTCTACCCATTGCACCGACAGGGCGCCCAACTCGATATTTTTGCGCAGCGCCTTATTGTCCAACACCTGATAAGCCTGACGGCCACCGCCGGAGCTGACAAAATCACCACGGGCAATTTTCAGCACATTTTCTTTGTGCTCCAGAATAACGCGGGCAGTTAAACGTTGGCTTTGCCGTAATTGCGTGCTGTCAACCTGGCTAAAACGTACCCGGGCACTAACCTGGTTGTTGCGCACTTCCGGTGCGATATAACTGATAGCACCGCTTAACAGCTGATTACCGAGGTTGATATCGACCTGCTGGCCCGGCAGTAAATCGCGGGCATAGCTTTCCGGCACCGCCAGCTCTG
The DNA here is from genome assembly GCF_030690345.1 of Rheinheimera sp. GTDB lineage: Bacteria > Pseudomonadota > Gammaproteobacteria > Enterobacterales > Alteromonadaceae > Alishewanella. The sequence goes on along the minus strand of NZ_JAUYGV010000001.1, from coordinate 366,359 downwards.
CTTCGTATTGGCTTAAATCAATAACGGTCAGTAATGCCTGGCCGGGTAATACATGGCTTTGTTGCTCCACCAGCCATGTACCTAATTGCCCGGTTACCGGCGCAGTGATATTCAGTGCCGTGACTTTGCGCTGCAGTTCATCTACCACCAGTTGCTGGCGGTGAATATCTTGCGCTCGTGAGCTTTGTTCAAAGCTAAGCTTATCTTTGGCCAGCTCTACCTTACGTTTGGCATGATCAAATTCCAGTTCGGCTTTGGTCAGGTTGTCTGTGGCGATATCAAAATCCAGTTTACGGATCACGCCAAGTTCAATCGACTGAGTAGCGCGCTGCAACTCGCGCCGCGCAGCCAGTAAGTTAACCTGAGCAGCGTTCATTACCTGCTCCATATCCAATTGTTGCTCACGGGCGTTCAGGGCGGCGCGTTCAGCTTCACTTTGCATGCCGGCCAGCACGGCCTGTTGCTGTTGTAAATCATTTTGCAAGGTTGGGCTGGTGATGGTGGCCAGCAAGTCGCCCAGGGTTACCGCTTCGCCCGGTTGTTTAAATAACTGCACCTGGCCGGTTTCCTGGCTGTACAAAGTAGGGGCATTAGCCGCGACTATCCTGCCTTGTACCGCGATATCGCGTACCAGATCACCGCGCTGTACGGTGGCAAACTGCATTTGATTGCGCGGCAGCACTAAGCTGGCACTTTCACCGACGGACTGAAAAAACGCCACTGCCAACAGTACTATGCCGGCGCTGATAACGGCGGCGGGCAAAAAACGCCGTAGCTGCGTTTTCGCCGGTCGCTGAATAATATTGTCCTGTTGCGTTGTACCCTGGATCATTGTTCTGCTTGTCCTTATCTGTTTTCAATGCTGTGATAAAGCAGCTTTGGTGCCAACTTTTAAGTTATTGATTTTACGCTTCTTTATGTTTATTTGGCTACTTTTGGCACTGTCCGCGGACAGTTACAGTGTCCGCCGGCACTTAGCGGACAACAGTTGCTAAAACAATTGCTTAACGTAGAATCAGCATGGAGAAAAACAATAAAGTGTGAGATGTAGATGGATACTGCAGTGCAGCAATATTGCGACAATTGCCACACCAGCTTACAGGGTGATTTTTGTCATCAGTGTGGTCAGGAAAAGAAGAGCTATATCCGTAATGTCAGCGGGGTGGTGAGTGAGTTTTTCGGCGAATTCAGTAATTGGGATGCCAGAGTTTGGCGTACGTTGTTACCGCTTTGGTTCCGGCCGGGTTATTTAAGCAGCCGCTATGTGCAGGGCCATCGTGTCCCTTATGTGCCGCCACTGCGGTTGTATTTATTTACCTCGATTATCGCCTTTCTGATCTTTGCCAAACTATTGCCTGACACCCCGGTGAATATAACATCGCCGGAGCGCACAGCGCTGCAGCAGACAGAAGACATTGAGCAGGGGCGAAAAATCTTGTCAGAGGTAATGGCAGAGGTGAAGCACGATCTGCAGCAAGATCAGCAGCAAACGCCGTTCGACAGCAGAATATCCTTTTTGTCTGACGATGCTCAGCAGCAGTTTGACACCAAACTAGCCGCTATCATTGCCAACCCGAAGCTGGCGATAAATAAGTTTTTCAGCCTGGCGCCGCAAATGATGTTTCTGCTGCTGCCGCTGTTTGCGCTGTTGCTTAAGCTGTTGTATATCCGCTCAGAGCGTTACTTTATGGAACACTTAATTGTAGCGTTGCACAGCCACAGCTTTATTCTGCAAATGTCGGTGTTTTATCTGGCGTTGTCGTTACTGCCGGCTCATATCAGCTGGCCCTGGTTGGCAACAGCAGTCAGCCATTTGGCGGAGCTGGCGTTTATATGGATGCCGCTGTATTTATTATTATGCCAAAAGTTTTACTACCGCCAAAGCTGGGGCAAAACCCTGGTTAAATTTTGGCTAACCAGCTCGTTGTATATGGTATTGGCGATGTCTGCTGTGATGGGCTTAATTGTGCTTAGTATATTGTGGGCCTGAACGGCTTTTTGTTGCCATGCATAGTATGGCGTACAGAAAACCAGCAGGCAGATAACATAATGATGTAGTAAGGCCGGTTATTTTGGCCTGTTAACATTGCAAAACCAGTGCTTTCTGGTTAGATTGATTAACAACGCAAGTGAACCAACAGGAAGTCACAATGAAAAAATGGGCAAGTGCAGTGATCGCTGCAGCAGTGTTTTCAACCTCCGCTGCTGCCGATACACAAGATTATAAATTGGTAACCGTGGCCGGTTATCTTAACTTTTATTTACTCAATCTTAATGCCTGCGAAGATTTTCATCCGACAGTTCGTGCTGCAGCTTATGATGCTGAAAAAACCTTGTATCCGTATCTGGATAAGTTACACAGCAAGATGGGCGGTGTTGATGGCGCCAACCAAAAAATGGTAGCGGACATTGTGATGAAACGCCGCAATATGCTCAATAGCCAAATTGCTGAAGGCGATTTCACTATTGAACACTGCCAGGCTATTGTGAAGATCCTGAAAGAAGACGGGCTGGATAAAACCTTAGTCAGTGCCTTAGATTAATAGTGCGGTTTTAGCAGCGAAAATGCCGGCTTAATGCCGGCGTTTTTCATTTTGCGGCGCGAAATCTTTTTCTGTTACACTAAGTCCGCTTTGGTGCGGGTGCATACCCGCTGCTGCTTTGGTCAGGAGTGGGTTTTGCTGAAACTTTCAGCTGTGTCATTACAGCTTGGTACACAAGCTGTACTGCACAACATTAATTTTTCCCAACAGCAGGGTGAGTTTATTGGCATTATCGGCCCTAATGGTGCCGGTAAGAGTTCGCTATTGCGCCTGATCCAACGTGAGTTGACAGCTGACAGTGGCGATATACTGCTGCGCCAGCGGCCGTTGCCACTCTATAGCAACCGCGAACTGGCCAAAACCCTGGCCGTGGTCAGCCAAACTACACCGCCATTGTTTGCATTAACGGTAGAGCAAGTTGCTACCATGGGGCTGTTGCCACATAAAAGCTGGTTTGAGCTGAGCAACAGCCATGACAAACACCAGGTGCAGTTAGCGCTGCAAAAAGTGGGGTTAACCGACAAAGCACAGCAGTTGACTGACACCTTATCCGGTGGTGAATTGCAACGGCTGTATATCGCCCGCGCCCTGGTGCAGCAGCCGGCGTTATTGTTGCTGGACGAGCCGACCAATCATTTAGATGTACAGTATCAACACCAGGTATTACAACTGGCCCGCAGTTTAGCCATTCCGGTACTGGCTTGTTTACACGATTTAAATCTGGCCGCGCTGTATTGCGACAAAATTTTGCTGTTACATCAAGGCCGGCAATGTGCTTTTGGCAGCCCGGCGCAGGTATTGCAACCGGCATTGTTGCAAGCGGTGTTTGGTTTGCCCTGTGAAGTCAGTATGCAAAGCCGTTTGCAGAAGTTACAGGTGACTTTTATGCCGGAGCCGGTATGTTAAAGCGGCATTACACCCTGGCAATGTCATTGACCGTGTTGTTACTGCTTATCAGTATGTTGCTGAGCCTGAGCTTTGGCAGCGCCGCAATAAGCATCAGCGACATCATAAAGGTGTTGAGTGGGCAGGTGCCGCAGTCTGCACTGGCAGAGACCATTATCTGGCAAATCCGCCTGCCACGCCTGCTCTGTGGCGTCTTGGTTGGCGCCGGGCTGGCCATCAGCGGCGCTATTTTGCAAAATGCCAGCCGTAATCCGCTGGCCGATCCTTACCTATTTGGTTTGATGGCCGGGGCCGGGCTGGGTGCAACCTTAGTCAGCGTGATCTTGCCGCCACAGCTGGTGAGTGTGGCGCTGGGGGCATTTTGCGGTTCTTTATTTGCGGTCGCTTTGGTGTTTGCTGTCTGTGCCGGGCAAAACTGGCGCAAGATAGAAATTACCCTGTTGGCTGGGGTGGCCGTGTCTTTTATGCTCAGTGCCATCAGCAGCTTTATCTTGTATTTTGCTGAGCCTTTCGCCGCGAACCGGGTAATTTTCTGGTTAATGGGCAGTTTAAGCCCAAGCAATTGGCACAGCGTTATGTTGCTGGCGCCGGTTACGCTGTTAGTGTTGCTGCTGGCATTGGCATTGCGCAGGCAGTTGGATGCGTTATTGCTCAGTGATGACAGCGCCCGCACCTTAGGCGTAAATACACGGCGTTTGCGCCTGGTGTTATTGCTGGCAACAGCTTTGTTAACGGCTTGCATTGTATCGCAATGCGGCGGCATTGCTTTTGTTGGTTTAATGATCCCGCATATAGTGCGGCATTTTTTCGGCGTAACCTCGGTGCGGTTGTTATTGGGATCTGCAGTGGTCGGGGCGCTATTTTTAATCTGGGTAGATAACCTGGCCCGTACAGTATTGCCACAACAGGAAATACCGCTGGGGGTGATTACGTCACTGGCCGGCAGTGTGTTTTTTCTTCTCATTATGCGCCGGCAACGGCTATAGCGGTAGTTATGACAACAGATGAACTAAAGCAACAACGCCACAAGGAGCGCCAACAACGCTTAAAAGCTCAGGTGGATTCGGCAGTAGCCGGCGCGGTGGATGAAAAAGGCTTGTTGCTGGTGATCACCGGCAACGGTAAAGGTAAATCTACCTCGGGTTTTGGCACGGTAGCCAGAGCAACAGGCCACGGTTATACGGCGGCAGTGGTGCAGTTTATCAAAGGCAGTTGGGATTGCGGCGAACGAAACTTGCTGCAGCAGCATGGTGTGCAGTTTGCTGTTATGGCGACCGGCTTTACCTGGGATACCCAGGATAAGGCCGCAGATATCGCAGCGGCAGAGCAGGTATGGCTGCAGGCCGAGCAGTTTTTAGCTGATCCCTCGATTGATCTGGTGTTGCTGGACGAGCTGACCTATATGCTCAGCTATCATTATCTGCCGCTGGCGCGCATCGAGCAGGCATTGCTGCAACGGCCGCCGGCGCAGCATGTGGTGATCACCGGCCGCGCCTGCCACCGCCGGCTGATTGAACTGGCAGATACCGTTAGCGAAGTTCAAAATGTTAAACATGCATTTGATAATGGTATTAAAGCTCAGCGGGGAATTGATTGGTGAAATACATGCCACTGAAATATGCCTTGTGCTTAGTGCTGCTGTTATCTGCCGGCCTGCAGGCAGCGCCACAGCGTATTATTGCGCTGTCGCCACATATCACCGAAATGTTGTTTGCCATTGGTGCCGGCGACAGGGTCGTTGGCGTTAGCGACTACAGCGATTATCCGGCAGCGGCGGCAGGCTTACCCAGCGTAGCCAGCTATGCGGCGATTAATCTGGAGGCAGTATTAGCGTTAAAACCGGACCTGGTGATAGCCTGGCGCAGCGGTAACCCTGCGGCAGATATCAGCCGTTTGCAGCAGTTTGGTATTACCGTGGCATTTTCTGATCCACTGCTACTGGAAGATATTGCCACAGAGCTGCGCCTGTTGGGGCAACTAACCGGGTTAGAAGCAGAGGCAAATGCTCTGGCTGCTGATTTTTCGCAGCAACTGCAGCAACTCAGAGCAGCGTATCAGCATAAGCGCCCGCTGCCGGTATTTTTTGCTATGGGTACCATGCCGCTAAGTACTGTAGCTAACAGCGCCTGGCCACAGCAAATGTTGACGCTGTGCGCAGCGCAAAACCCTTTTGCCGGCGCTAAGGGCGATTATCCGCAAGTGGGGATAGAGCAGGTTATTGCGGCTGCGCCGCAAGTCATTATTCAACCGGTACGGACAAATTTTGTCGCCGATTTCAGTTACTGGCAGCGCTTTGACGCTTTGCCGGCCGTGCGCAAGCAACAGTATTTAACGGTTAATGCTGATCATCTGTATCGCACTACACCCCGCACCTTGCTCGGTATTAAGCAGCTGTGCGAGGGCATAGACAGCTATCGTTAAATCAGCTGTTGATACTGTTCATCAATTCATTAGCGCGGCGCATTAAACGCTCTGCCGTGCGGACCTGATTGGTTTTTAACAATTCGCCGGATATGCTCAGGTACTTGTCTGCCAGCTTACGGCGCATAGCAGTATGTAAGACAAAATCTGCCGGCACCAGGTCGTTATAGTGCTGCAGCTTGTCGTATACGATGTCGACGCCTGCTACGTCGGTGCTGTTGGCCAGCTCCTGCTCCAGCAGGTCAAAGCTGTGCTGGTAAAATACCTCAGCGGCCTGATACGGAAACGTGGCCTGCCCGTCTGCAGCCACTGCTGCGCTGTAGTCTGTCATTTCATCTACCGCAGAAGCTAATTGCCGGCCATGAGCGACCAGCTCAGCAGTGTCACTGTGGTTGGCGAAAATAAGTTGGCCTACGTTAATAAGTTGCTGCAGCTGTGGCGCATTGTTTTGTGCTACGGCTTGTTCAAATGCGGCAACAAAAGCTGCAGTCTCTGCCGCTTCCGGCCGCGCAACATACTGCGCATCTATGCGCTGCAGCTCGGCCACGATTTTATACGGGTCCAGCGTATCGTCTGGTTGCTTTTGATATTGCTGGCTCAGCAACAGCTGGTTTAGTCTTGAGCGTAATACTTCTATCGCGGCTTGTTTGCTGCGCAGCATATTACTGCGTATCTCAGCCAGGTAATGTGAGTCAGGATACAGAGTGCCCGCGCTGGCCAGCAGCTGCTCAATTTGCGGATAGTTCGGGTAATTAAAACTGCGATCGCTGATGATCTGATCAATTTGGCGCTCAAAATGCTGCAGAACACTGTCCTGGCGCAAGCGCAATAAGGCTTCGCGTTGCAACGAGTTTTGCTCATGCTGTGCCAAAGCGTTCAGTAAGTCGGCAGGGGGCGCTTCAGCTAACTGTTGATACTGTTGTTGTTGCTCTGTAATAGCTTCCGCTTTTAGCTGCAATGTCAGTAACTCTGTTTGCTGCTGCTGCTGATAATGCCAGCCCCCCCAAGCCACAGCAATCACTGCCGCTGCGGCAGCTGCCAACTGCCATACCGGTTGATTAAACTGCTTAATTACGGCACTGATACTGGTTTTACGTAAGTTGCTGTCAAACTGCAACGCTTGCTGCAGTGCATGCCATTGCAACAGGTTTAAATGCGCCGGCTTAGCGGCTTGTTTCTTTTGCTGCGCAGCTTTGTCCGCCGGTAAGCGATCAAACGGATGTTTGCTGGTAAGCAGCTCATAGCTCAGGCAGGCAAAAGAAAACACATCGTCAGCAACGCAGGGCGTATCACCGGCCAACAATTGCGGACTGGCGTAAGCAGGGGTATAGCCGCTTAGCGGCGCTGTTTGGCTGTGTGTTTCAGCGGCGTAAATATCGTGGTTTAACTGCAGCTTTTGCGATACGCCAAAGTCGAGTACTTTAACTTCACCGGCACGGTTTACCATAATATTAGCCGGCTTAAGATCGGCATGTACTATACCAGTGCGGTGAGCAAAGTTCAGCGCGTCAGCAATTTGCTGCAGCAACTTTAACGCGGATTTCAGTGGCAAGCCTTTGGGCTTATAACGTTTGATCACTTGCTCCAAACTTTCGCCGTCGAGAAATTCCATCACGATAAAGTAATGCTGTTGATCAACGTCGACGTCAAATACCCGAACGATATTCGGGTGCGACAGCAACTGGGTTTTATGCGCTTCTTGCAGCAACAGCTGCAGTGCTTCGGGCTGGCTGACAAATTGCTGCTGCAGTACTTTAATCGCGACAGTGTTGTTAGCCACGCCGGCATCGCGCAGGAATATATCAGTGGCGCGGTATATATCGCTCATACCGCCGGAGCCTATTTTGCTCTCCAGCAAATAGCGCTCCTTTATCAGCATACCTTCCTGTATCGCGGGCACCGCCGCCGTATTAACTGCCTGAACGGGGGATTTAACGGCATAACGCGTTTTATCTGCATCCGTTGCAGCATCGTTGGTTAAACCGTCAATGCCGGTGCTGTCCTGAACCGCCATAATGCACTCCTTGTTAAGTCAGGTACTGATTGTCGCCACACTGATAATTACACAATCTTAGAACGGCTGAATGTTAAATTAACGCGATTATTCCATATAATTGTGCTGTAGTCATCACTGTATTTTGCTTGATTGTTAATTTATGCGCTATTGACGCAACAATAAATTTAACTTAATCTTTTGCGTCGATTTACGGTAAACAAATTGTGTTTTTAGTGTCAGGAACGGGAAGCGGGACTAAGGGATATGCTACTTGAGTTGTCAGTACTGAGTTATCACAGGTTATCACCGCGACAGGTTGCCGTAAAACGCTTCGACAGCAGTGGCGGCACCTTAGGCCGCTCAGAGCAGGCCGATTGGTACTTGCCGGACCCTGAGCGGGTAGTGTCATCAGAGCATGCCGTTATCAGCCATCAGAACGGCGCTTTTACCATCACAGATAAATCCACCAACGGACTTTTTGTTAACCGCGCGGTAGACGCCCTGGGGCAGGGCAACAGTTACACACTGAAACACGGTGATCTGCTGTGTATGGGCGATTATGAGATCCAGGTCGCGCTGATAGATGAATTACAAACGGTAGCAGATTTACAGTCAAAACCTGCAACGATACAACCCGCTACGATACAGCCAGCCAGGGTGCAGGCTGTGCAGAATGACGCATTATCACAGCGCAATGCAGTCGCCCCTGCGGGCAATGGCATGCTGGTATCTGATGTGTCAGGCAGCAGTTTTGGCAGAAGCACTGCTGATACGGCATTACCGGAGCATCGCGCCGGGGCAGAACTGGTAATGGACGACCACTTTTTGGCACCGGCAGCGCTGATACCGGATGACTGGGCCTCAGCCTGGCAAACTAACGATAACAGCGTTGCTGCAGCTGTTACTCCGGCAGCATTGCAAACCGGTATTAAACAGCCTGCTGTCGACAAACCGTTAAAACAAACATCCGCCACTGATGGGCACGCGCACTTGCAAGCCTTTCTTAAAGGTTTAGGCGTGTCTGAAGCTAACCTGCAGGCTGCTGATTCTGCTGCCTGGTGGGAACAACTGGGGCAAGCGTTACAGCAATCTTTGCAGGGCGTTATCACGGTGATGCATGCACGCTCTGAAGTGAAAAACAGTTTTCGGGTGAATCAAACCACCTTTCAGCAGCGGGAAAATAACCCGCTTAAGTTTTCTGCCAACATTGATGATGCTTTTCATAACTTATTTAACCGTCAGGGCTCCAGTTTTATGCCACCACGTCAGGCAATAGCAGAGGCTTTTGCTGATATCAGCCGGCATGAATCGGCCATTATTGCCGGTGCCGGTGGGGCAATGATAGGTTTGTTATCACAATTGGCACCGCAGCGAATTGAAGCCGGCGACTTCGGCGGCAGCTTTGTCGATAAATTAAACCCGGCACAGCGCCAGGCACGGTTGTGGGCGCGCTACAAAGCCCTGCATGCTGAATTGGCGACAGAGCTGAATAACAAAGATAAACAGGGCGTAAATGATGACTTTATCAGCGCCTATGAAGCTTTTTTGCGTAAAAAGTAAGCGGTTTGCGAAGGCCGGATTAACGATACCTTAAGGAGTGGTAGAGATGAAAACAATAAAGGCGCTGGTAGTGCTGTGGTTAAGCCTTAGCGTGTTAGCAGGTTGTCAGGCGGTGTATGCAACGTTTCCGCCCTCGACCAAGCTGCATTTTCGTGTAGCTCAGGATATTAACCCGGATCTCGACGGTCGTCCGTCACCGGTTATTATCAAGGTGTACGAGCTGGCGTCAAAAACCGTGTTTGAGAACCAGGACTTTTTTGCTCTGTACGATAACCCGGAAGTTATTTTGCGCACCGATCTGTTGAAGAAAGATGAGTTGGTTTTTGAACCGGGCCAGCGGACTGAATACCGTATGACTCTGCAACCAGCTACCCGCGCTGTGGCGGTAGTGGCAGCTTATCGCGATATTGAAGGCGCCAGATGGCGCGCTGTGGTTGATGTTAAGCCCACCGGCTACGACGATTTTTATGTCTATGTTGATAAACTGGCGGTGTATATCCGTGAGCATGATTTAGAACGTAAGCGTTAAACTGATCTGCTTCGGAGAATACCAGCATGAGTGATTACAGTCGTATCGCCTGGTCTGAGGGGTTGTTTCTCAGGCCGCAGCATTTTCAGCAGCAAGAACGGTATTTCGATTACTGCAGACAGCAGCAGCTGAATATGCAAACACCCTATGGTTGGGGTGTACGCCGTTGCGTTATTGACCCGCAAAGCCTGAAGTTCGGCCAGTTTGCGTTGTCAGAATTAGAAGCCATCTTACCCGATGGCACCGTACTGCAGTTACCTGCCGTTGAATCTTTACCGGCGGCGATCCAAATTGGCAAAAGTTGTCGCGATCAGCTGGTTTATCTGTGCCTAGCCATGGACAAAAGCAGCAGCCAAAATATCAGCAGCCATGATAGTTCACATATCAGCCGCTACGGTTATGCCGAACACAGCGTAGCAGATAACAGCCTGGCAGAAGAGGCGACAGAGCTGTTGCAACTGGCTAAGCTCAAACTGATATTCAAGCTTGAATCAGAAGACCGCGGTGGCTTTATTTGTATGCCGGTGGCGCGCATTCGCGAAGTGTCAGAACAAGGCGAAGTGAAGTTGTTAAAAAAATTCATTCCGCCGCTGGTGGATGTGCAGCAGGATGGCGAACTGTCGGCCTTTATTACCGAGGCGTTGGGCATGCTATGTCAGCGGGCAGACGCACTGGCCGATCGTTTGGGTAAAGGTCAGGGCACGGCAAACTCTATTGCCGATTTTCTGATGTTGCAGGTATTAAACCGTTACGAGCCGCTGTTACGCCATTTAAAAACCGGTGTGCTGGAACATCCGCACAGCTTGTATCGCTTAATGATTTCTATGTTGGGCGAATTAGCTACGTTTACGTCCAGACACAAGCGTCCGCCGCAATTTCCGCCGTATCAGCATGATGATTTAACGGCGGTGTTTGGCAACCTCAGCGTAATTATGAACCAAACGTTAAGCGTAGTGCTGGAGCAAACGGCTCAGGCATTGCCGTTAGAGCAAGCCAAGTTTGGCATTTTGGTATCACCGCTTACCGACAAAACCTTGCTTGAATATGCGCAGTTTGTGCTGGCGGTGGCCGCAGATCTGCCGGCGGACGACATTCGCAAACATTTACCGGCGCGGTTAAAAATAGGCCCGGTAGAGCATATTCGTGAATTGGTAAATAACCAGTTACCCGGTATAGCGGTAACCGGCTTGCCGGTTGCACCACGCCAGGTGCCTTACCATGCCGGTTATCATTATTTCCAACTGGATAAGGGCAGCATTTATTGGGAGCGGCTGGCAAACAGCGGCGGATTAGCCTTGCATTTATCCGGCAACTATCCGGGCTTAAAAATTGAACTTTGGGCAATAAAGGCATAGCCGCCTAACGGCGACTGATAAACAGGGACGGCAAGCAATGTCTGATAAAACAGTGATGAAACCCAGGCCCGGTGGCAGGGCTCCTGTCAAAAGCGCGGCTGCAGCGGTTGTTGCAGACAACACCGGTGACAATGATAAAACACGGATGTCTGCCAATGTGCGGGCGCCCGAAACTGCGCAAAAGCTGCAGGTATTGTCGATCAGTGACAATATCCTGATTGACGAGGCCGGGGCGTTATTTTCGTTGGTCGCTCCCATTCGCAGCACTGTACAGCATGCGGATGTGCCGGGTTTAAAAACGCGTTGTGTACAACTGATTAATCAGTATGAGCAACAGCTGCGTTATAAGGGCATCAGCAGTGAGCTGATAGAAAAAGCACGTTATTGTATGTGCTCCTTTATTGATGAAACGGTACTTAACACCGGCTGGGGCGGCAACAGCGACTGGGCTACCGAGAGTTTGCTATCGACCTTTCACAATGAGACCTTCGGTGGTGAGTATTTCTTCACGCTGCTTGATAGCGCCATCGCCGCGCCAAAAGAGCATCTGTTGCTGTTAGAGCTGCAATACTTGTGCTTGTCATTCGGCTTTGTCGGCAAGATGCGGGTAGAGGAACGCGGCTTTGAAAAACTGGAAGGTTTTCGCGAGCGCGCCTATAAGGCTATCCGCAGTCAGCGTGGCGAGCCGCCGCGTGAGTTATCACCGGGCTGGCGCAGCCAGGTGGTCGCGGCGAATCAGTTGCAGGCAGAATTTCCGCTATGGGTATTGTGTTCGGTGGTAGGCGCAGCCTTATTGGGTTGTTATATGTATCTGAATTATCAAATAAACAGTTATTCGGATCAGGTTCACCGTCAATTAAATACCTTGGTCAGTTGGCAGCAGGACGCTCCGCAACCGGCCTCCGCCAAGGCCCGGCAGGATGCTATCCGCCTGCAGCAACTGCTACAAACCGAAATCCGCCGTGAATTGTTGGAAGTGATTGAGTTACCGGACCGCGTGCGTATTCGTGTCGGCCTGGATCAGCTATTTAGCCCGGGCAGTACCGGCATTAATGAAGGTTTTGCGCCGGTGGCAGCAAAAATTGCCCGTGCCCTGGAAGGCACTCAAGGGCGCATTCTGGTCAGTGGTTACACCGACAACCTACCGATTTTCACCAGCAAGTATCCGTCTAACTGGCACCTGTCGCTGGCCCGTGCTAATGCCATGGCAGATGCTTTGGCCGTCGGTGCAGACTTACGCGGTCGCTTATGGCCGGAAGGACACGGCGATGCTAACCCGATAGCTGAGAACGACAGTGCAGCTAACCGCGCGCTGAACCGGCGGGTCGAAATAGATTTGTTACAGTAAGGCCTTAAACAAGGGAAGTGTTATGAAAGTTAAATCAGCGCTGCAATCGATCGTCAGATTGTTGAAATCCAGCGTTTTTATTACTGTGCTGGGTCTGTTGGCACTAGCCTTACTTATCTGGTTTGGCGGCCCCTTACTGGCTATTGCCGGCTACGAGCCATTGGCCAGTGCCAGCGCCAGGCTGGTTACCTTGCTGGTTATCGCCTTGTTATGGGGCGGAACCCATTACATTAAAGGCTTGCGTGAAACCCGCTCTCATAAGCAGGCGGTAGATACGCTGCTGAACGGCGATGAGTTTCAACAACAGGACGAGTTGGCCAAACGAGATATCGACGTATTGCGTGAGCGTATGCAAAAGGCGTTGGATATTTTAAAGCATGCCCGGTTTGGCAAGGCGCGCGATATTTACCAATTGCCGTGGTATATGCTGATAGGCCCGCCAGGGTCCGGTAAAACCACCGCATTGCACAATTCCGGTTTGGAATTTCCGTTAAAAGAGCATATGGGTGCAGATGCTATTGAAGGTATCGGCGGCACGCGCCAGTGCGACTGGTGGTTTACTAATCAGGCGGTACTGATTGATACTGCCGGCCGTTATACCACTCAGGATAGCCATGCAGCACAGGATTCTACTGCCTGGCAGGGCTTTTTGGGATTGTTACGCAAGCACAGGCCGCGCCGGCCTATTAATGGTGTTATCGTATTTGTCAGCCTGGCGGATCTGCTGAACCAAACCCGTACTGAACGTAATTTGCACGCCAGGGCTATTAAGCAACGGGTACAGGAGTTGCAAAATCAGTTGGGCATGAGCTTTCCGGTGTATGTCATGTTTACCAAGGCCGATCTTATTGCCGGCTTCACCGAGTTTTTTGACAACCTGACGGAAGAAGAGCGTGAGCAGGTATGGGGCATGACCTTTGATGCCGCGCAGGACGACAGTGAAAAAGGCGTAGTGGCGCAGTTTAATAAAGAGTTCCATGCCATTATAAATCGTCTGACCCAACGTTTGTTCAGCCGTTTGCAGTTTGAACATGACAGCGAAAACCGCGCGGCTATTTATGAGTTCCCGCGCCAGCTCAGATTGTTGCAAAGCGCCGCTGATGATTTTCTGAAAGAAATTTTTGCGCCGAATCCGTTTGAAAAAGCCACCATGCTGCGTGGGGTGTACATTGCCAGCGCCACCCAGGAAGGCGTGCCGATAGATCGCATCATGTCGCAGCTGGGCAGTAATTTTGGTCTGGCTGAGCCACCGCTGCGGCGCCAAACCGGCGAGGGCAAAGGCTACTTTATTAAGCGTTTCTTTGAAGAGATTGTTATTCCCGAACGCGAACTGGCATCGGTTAACCTGCAGCACAAAGCTCGGCATCGTCTGATGCGCCGCGGTGTGCTGGCTGCCACTGCAGTGTCTGCAGTCTGGTTAGTGGTCGCCTGGGCCGGCAGTTATAACTGGAATACAGAGTTGGTAGATGACGTCAGCAGCTCCATTAGCGACTATCAGCAACTGACAGCAAAGGGTAGCGGCACCGACGATGTGGTGGCGCTGAATGAGCAACTGAACTTGCTACGTGATTTACCGGCCGGTTATGCCGGTGTATTGCCGACGGACGGGCCGAAAAACCTCGGGCTTTATCAGGGCGATAAACTGGGCCAGGCGGCAAAAACCGCGTATCAAAGTGGCCTGTATCACAGCTTTGTACCATTTTTACTTGATAGCCTGACGGCAGAAATGCAGCTTAATGCCCAGCATCGCGACTACTTGTACGAAACGCTGAAAACTTACCTGATGGTGTTTAAGCCGCAGTACTTTGATGCTGAACAAGTCAACTCCTGGTTTGCGCTGTACACAGAGCGTCGCTTTGCCGGCGACGTAAACCTGCCGCTGCGGTTATCGCTGCAAAATCATCTGCAGGCGTTGTTAGAAAATGGCATTAAAGGCGCATCTTACAACGACGATGTGGTAATCGCTGCCCGTGAACTGCTGCTTACAGTACCGTTGGCCGAACGGGCGTATCAGCGGATCCGCACTGAACTGGTAAAAAGTCATATTCCGGATTTTCGTCTTGTAGATGTATTGGGTACAGATGGTGTAAAAGTGGTGCAGCGTAAAAGTGGTGCGCCGTTGCAGCAAGGCATTTCCGGCTTGTATACCTATCAGGGCTTCCATGGTCTGTTTAATGTTGAAAAACGCCGGATTATCCGCAGCCTGATGGAAGACAGCTGGGTGTATGGTGATCAAAGCGGCGGCGAAGACGGCCAGGCAGATACCAGCTTGTCCGAGCAAGTTACCGAAAAATACCTGCGTGATTACGCTTACCTGTGGCAGGAATTGCTGGATGACATCACCATCAGCTCTGTTAACGATGTTGAGCAAGGCGTTTTTGTCACTAAGGTATTATCCGGACCAGAGCAGCCTATCCAGAACATTATTAAAGCGGTACAGCAAAATGTGCGCTTAACCAGTTTGCCGGATTCAGCAGAGGCGAATATGGCAAAAGATGTTGCCGGCAAAGTGGCCGATACGCAGTTTTCCAGCCAAAAGTCGCGTTTAAACCGTCTATTACCTGACGATATGTCGGCACTGACACAAAAATTACCCGGCAAGGAAGTTGAACTGGCCTTTAGCCAGCTGCTGAATATCGGTGAGGTGCAGCTGGAGCAAATTGGCCAAACCAGCCGCATGTATAACGAATATCTGGAACGGTTGTACATTCCCGGCGGCATGGCTCGCCAAGCCTATGCTAACCAGTTAAATGCAGAGGGCGGTAATGAGCTGAGCGTGGCATTGCGGCGCTTAAAAAGCGATATTCCGGCGCCGTTTTCCGATTGGCTGGGTGAGTTGTCGGCCGATACCGGCAAGTTGTTCGCCAAAGGCAGTCGTCAGCATATTAACGAGGCGTGGCAAGGAACTGTGCTGGCTGAGTACAAACGGGCTATAGCCGGGCGTTACCCACTGAACCGGCGCAGTAAAGATGATATCAAGTTGCGTGATTTCGAACGCTTCTTCGGCTACGGCGGTACTTTAGACAGCTTCTTTAAAGATTATTTGCAGCCATTTGTGAACACCAGCCGTTCTAACTGGACCTTCAAGAAAGATATTGGCCTTGATCACAGTGTGCTGAAGACCTTTCAGGCCGCACAGCAAATCCGTGCTGCGTTCTTTGATGGTGGCAGTCAGAAGCTGAAAGTGGGCTTTAGCTTGCGGCCACTGTATCTGGATCGGCATATCACCCATTTGCTGTTGGAGCTGGACGGCCAGGAGTTATCTTATCGTCACGGTCCGACTCGGTCACGGCAGTTTTTCTGGCCCGGCGATCGCAATAAATTGCAAACGCGGCTGGTGTTTACCCCGGCTAACTCCGGCTTGCCGTCTAATATCAGCCAGGAAGGTGAATGGTCATGGTTCCGCTTCCTCGATGAGTTAACACAAAACCGGCCACAAACCCGCACCGATAAAGTTCTGCATTTAGCGGTTCAGGGTAACAGGGCCAGGGTAGAGCTGGTACCGGATACCGTGAATAATCCTTTTTGGAGCAGTGCATTGGAGACCTTCAGTTGTCCGGCAAGTTTATAAATGATGTAGGTATGTGCGGCAAAATCCCGGGCCGGGGAGATTTTCTGGCTCAGGGACTGGCGCCGGATTTTGTCGACAGCTGGAACGAGTGGCTGCAGGCGGTATTGGCGGTTAGCCGTGAGCAGTTGGGCGGGGCCTGGCTTAATACCTATTTAACCAGCCCGGTTTGGCACTTTGCCTTATCTGCCGGTGTGTGTGGTAAAGAGCCGATGATGGGCTGCCTGATGCCAAGTGTTGACCAGGTTGGCCGGCATTATCCGCTAACGTTGGCCAGAGCGATGCCGTGTACTCCTGTGCATGCCCGTGGCAACAGCGGTTGGTCTGATGTGCTGGAGCAACAAGCCTTACAGACATTGGAAGATGATTTTGCTTTTGACAGCTGGCAGGCGGCAATGGCTAAGGCGGAGTTTAACTGGCCGCAACCACAGCAGATCAACACAGGCCAAATGGCACCGGCACAAGGACGGCCGGCGTGGGTGCTACAGGCAAATTGCCCGCTCGATGCCAGCTTGTTGTTACACCACAGTTACCGGCAACAGTTTGGCCGCTATTGCTTGTGGTGGACCGCTGGCTCTGAACACGTATCACCTTGTACTTTAGTCACCAATGGCTTACCGCAGGTCAGCCAGTATGCGGCGATGTTGGCCGGTGATTGGCAACGCTGGCACTGGCAGAGTGCAGATATTAACTGTAGTGGAACGGTATAACGATGAAACAGGTTGTATCCCATGCTCAAACACATAAGGGCCTGGTACGTAAATTAAATGAAGACGCCTGTTTGGATTTGGCTGACAGCGGGGTTTGGGTTGTGGCTGACGGCATGGGTGGACATGCCGCCGGTGACGTTGCCAGCCAGTTAGTCGTTGATACTATCAGAGTGGCAGTACAGCGCAGCAGTCAGCCGTCGGTACAATTACTTACTGAGGCACTGCAGCAGGCAAACAGCGAGTTGTGCCGTTACAGCGAGCAGCATTTACAGGGCAATACGGCCGGCTCTACCGTGGTGGTATTGCTGATCGATAAGTTTTACTACCACTTATTGTGGGCCGGTGACAGCCGTGGCTATTTGTTGCGTAACAATCATTTACGCCAGGTAACACGGGATCACAGCCAGGTCAATGAAATGGTAGAGCAGGGCTTGCTGAACCAAAATGAAGCGGAACAACATGAGTTGGCCAATGTGATTACCCGCGCCGTAGGGGTTGATACATCGGTAACTATTGATGTTGTCAGTGGGGCATGGCAACCGGGAGATCTGTTCTTACTCTGCAGCGATGGCTTGAATAAAGAACTGACAGATCAAGAGATTTGTCAGTATTTAGCTCACAACAACATTGCTGAAGCAAGCCGGGCCTTATTACATTCCACCCTGGTTGCCGGTGCCCGCGACAATGTAACCTGTATTCTGGTTAAAGTAGATAATCAAGCTGACAATGTTAATGAAAAGGATAAAACTATACCTGTTTATACCAGGCTGTAGAAAATTTTAGTTAATTGTTGTCATCATTAGAACAATAAAGTAACATTATTCGCTGGATAACGTCTCATTTTGGTTGTTGTGATGGAATACAGTGAATTAATTGATTTTGAATTGTTAATTGAAGCGGTTGACTCTGCCAATCCGGCCGGGGTAGATCCGCGCACTGATATCTCGCCTACGTCGCAGTATTACCAGTTTAAAGATAGCCGCGGTCAGGCGCGGGCAAATGAACGTGCCTTACTGGCCGAGGAAGAGGATTTCCTCGCGCTGGCCTCTGACTGGCGGCCTTTAGCGGAAAAACTACCCAAGGTATTGTGCTCTGACGTCAAAGATCTGGAATATTCTGCCTGGTTGATTGAAGCCTTGTGCCGTACTCATGGATTTGCCGGGCTGGCCGTTGGCTTTAAAACAACCCGGTTACTAATCGAGAATTTTTGGCAACATCTGTATCCGCTGCCCGATGAAGATGGCATGGAAGTGCGTATTGCTCCGCTGATTGGTCTGAATGGTTATGAGGGCGACGGTGCGCTGATCACACCGATCCTCAGTATTCCACTGACAGATGTTACCTCTTATGGTCAGTTTGCCTGTTGGCAGTTTGAACGCGCATCGGATATCTCACGCAAAGATGAAAAACGGCAAAAGCTGAAAGCTGATGCCGGCATTGCCAGCCTGGAACAAATTAAAGATGCCGTTGCGGAATCATCACCTGCGTTTTATCAGCAATTAAAGCAGCAAATTGAGTTGGCAATAGCTGAATTTTCGCTGTTGTCGCAAGCGATGGATGCCGCTATGGCAGGTGAGCCTCAACCCACCAGTGCTATTAGCAAAACCCTGCAGAAATGTCTTGATGCCGTAACCTATCTGGCTGCGGACAAACTGGCACAGTTTGCCAGCGCAGCAACCCCGCAAGCGCAGGTATCTGGGGATGGGCAACCGCTAAACGTTGACCCGATACAACAGCAGGTGCAAAGCCGCGATCAGGTATTAAACAGCTTGAAACAGGCAGCGGAGTTTTTCCGTAAAACTGAACCTCATTCACCTATTTCATATGCGTTGGAGCAGGTAGTGCACTGGAGCGGGCTCACCTTACCCGAATTGCTGCAAGAGCTTATCGACGATAACAACAGCCGTAACCATTACTTCCGGCTGGCGGGGATCCCGCAACAGAAGTAGTACCCGCCGTAGGGGTATGAACTGCAACAAATAACAGCTGAGTAACAGGAGAGAGTCAATGGAAAGTATTCACAGTAAATTATCCCGGGTGCGTAAGCCCCGTGTGCATATTACTTATGACGTTGAGACAGAAGGAGCTGCGGTTAAAAAAGAGCTGCCTTTTGTTGTAGGCGTAATGGGTGATTTTGCCGGTCAAAACACCGAAGCGTTAAAACCACTGAAAGATCGCCGTTTTGTGCAAATTGACCGCGACAACTTCGACGAAGTATTAAAGCGGATGAACCCGAAACTAAGCTTTAAAGTGGATAACAAGTTGTCTGGCGATGGCAGCGAATTCAGTGTCGATCTGGAATTTAAATCTATGCAGGATTTTGAACCTGCCGCCATTGTAAAACAGGTTGAACCCTTAGATAAGCTGATGGCAACGCGGAATAAACTGCGCGACCTGATGACTAAAATTGACCGCTCTGAAGAGCTGGAAAATATTTTGGAACGGGTACTGAACAACAATGAAGATCTGCAGAAGTTGGCGCAGGATCTGAGCATCGAGGAAAAATAACATGAGTACGGAAGCTTTAGTAGAACAGCATGATAATGCTCAGGCGTCGGCCTCGTCTTTACTGGAACAGGCTATCGGCGCGACCAAACAAACCGATGCCTCCCGTGCAGAAGAGTTATTGCGCACCCTGACAGAAGAAGCCTTAAGCGGTACTGTCAGCTGGAACAAGAACTTAACGGTCACTTTTAATGAAGCAATTAACCGGCTGGATACGCTGATTTCAGATCAGTTAGCCGCCATTATGCATACGCCGGCGTTTCAAAAGCTGGAAGGCAGCTGGCGCGGTTTGAACCATTTGGTAATGAACTCAGAAACCAGCGCTTCGCTGAAAATCCGCATGATCAGCATGAGCAAGAAAGAGCTGTATAAAGATTTGAGCAAAGCGGTGGAGTTTGACCAGAGCCAAACCTTTAAGAAGGTATATGAATCTGAGTTTGGTACCCCTGGTGGTGAACCTTACGGTGCTATTATCGGTGATTACGAGTTTACTAATCATCCGGAAGATATCGAAACGCTGACTTATATGTCGAATGTTTCTGCTGCCGGTTTTTGCCCGTTTCTGTCTGCAGCTTCGCCGGCATTGTTCGGTTTTGATGAATGGACAGAGCTGTCTAAGCCGCGCGATCTGGAAAAAATCTTTGAATCTTTGGAATACACCAAGTGGCGCTCGTTCCGCGACAGCGACGACTCGCGTTTTGTTACCTTAACGATGCCGCGCGTATTGGCACGGTTACCCTATGGTAGCGCGACTTGTCCGATTGAAGAGTTTGGCTTTGAAGAGTTTGAACTTGACGGGCAAAAAGGCGTGGCAAAAACCACTGAGCATTCTGAATATTGCTGGATGAATGCCGCTTACGTAATGGGCGCTAAACTGACTAATGCTTTTGCACAGTACGGCTTCTGTACGGCTATCCGCGGCGCAGAAGGCGGCGGTAAAGTAGAAGGTTTACCCAGCCATATCTTTATGAGTGATGATGGTGACCCGGATCTGAAGTGTCCTACCGAGATTGGTATTACCGACCGGCGCGAAGCTGAGTTAGGTAAAATGGGCTTTTTGCCGTTATGTCACTATAAAAACACCGACTATGCGGTATTTTTCGGCGCGCAAACTGCGCAAAAACCGAAAAAATATGACACTCCGGAAGCTACTGCGAATGCTGCCATTTCAGCACGCTTGCCTTACTTAATGGCAACTTCACGCTTTGCCCATTACTTAAAAGTATTGGCCCGTGACAAAATCGGCAGCTTTATGGAAGCAGAAGATGTAGAGGTGTGGTTAAACCGCTGGATCTTAAGTTATGTCAACGCCTCAGAAGGCAGTGGCCAGGAAGTACGCGCGCGTTATCCACTGGCTGACGCTAAAGTTCAGGTTCGCGAAATCCCGGGCCGTCCTGGCTCTTACAATGCAGTAGCGTGGTTACGGCCATGGTTGCAACTGGAAGAACTGTCTACTTCGCTGCGTTTGGTAGCAAAAATCCCTGAAATGGGTGGTTAATTGCGCTATGTCGCCGGTTGGGATTATCCCCCTCAGCCGGCGGCATGGCAGCATTAACCAACGCAGTTAGTGGAAGAGAATGTCATGGCAGACGCAGTAAAATTTGTCTCACAGGATGTGTTTGAACAAGCCGCTGTTAACGGGGCCCAGGCTGATGGTTTTAATCAGCCTGCTTATACCCGGCTGGAGCGCAGCGGCGTGTTGGCGCGTTTTTTACGTGAGAGTGATCCGCTGGCTGCCATTTTGTATTGGCTAGAGCATGTTGCCGGTAGCAAAGTACGCAGCAGCAACGTGGTCTGCGCCATGCTATGTCGTGCTATTGCCGATATAGATCGGCTGATTAACCTGCAATTAAATGACATTTTGCACCATACATTATTTCAGCAACTCGAAGCCAGTTGGCGTGGTGTGTTGTACCTGACAGAGCAAACCGAGCGGCACGATCGTGGCCAAAAAGTTAAGGTTAAGCTGTTGTCATTATCCTGGCCGGAGCTGAGTAAAGATATCAGCCGCGCTATCGACTTCGATCAAAGTGATTTTTTTAAACTGATTTACGACAACGAATTTGATATGCCGGGCGGTGAGCCCTTCGGTGTACTGATCGGAGATTATCAAATCAGCCATAAGATCCGTCCGGGTCAGCTGCACCATGATTTAGATACTTTAAAAGAAGTGGCACGCACCGCGGCGGCGGCCTTTGCGCCTTTTATATGCGCCGCACATCCGTCGCTGTTTGGCGTGGACCATTTCTCTGAGCTGGGTTTGGTGTCGGATATCGGCAGCCAGTTTAAGCAACCGGAATATGTAAAATGGCGCGCTTTGCGGGCCATGGAAGATGCCCGCTTTTTAGGCGTGGTGTTGCCGCAGGTGTTGATGCGCAGTCCCTATAAAGATGATGGCTCGCGCACCGAAAGCTTTGTGTTTCGTGAAGCGCTGGCAAGGCCGGAGCGTGACTATTTATGGGGTAATGCCGCCTATGCTTTTGCTGCCGTGCTGGTGCGGGCTTACAGTGATTCGGGCTGGTTTGCGCAAATTCGCGGCATGAAAGCCGGTCAGCATAATTTTGGCCTGGTCAGTAATTTGCCGGTCAGCCGCTATGAGACCGAGAAATACCAGGCCAGCAATAAACCCTCGGTTAACCTGTTGGTTGGCCACAGATTTGAATCAGAGCTTTCCGATAACGGTTTTATTCCGTTGTCGGTAGTGCCGTACAGTGACTACTTTGCTTTTTACAACAATGCGTCGGTACAACAAGCAAAAGTGTATGACGATAAATTGTCCAGTGTAAACGCCAGACTGTCGGCGATGCTGCAATACATTTTGTGCGTGGCACGCTTTGCTCATTACATCAAAGTTATCGGCCGCGATAAGGTTGGCGGTTATCACTCGGCCGAGCAATGCGAGCAAGAGTTACAGCGCTGGCTGCACAACTACACCACCGCATCAACCGACGCCTCCAATGATGTGCGGGCACGGCATCCGCTGCGTGAAGCGCGTATTCAGGTGCGGGAAAAACGCGGTGAACCCGGTCGTTATTATTCAATTATTCAGCTGCAACCACATTTTCAGTTAGATCAAATGATTACCACTGTAAAGCTGGTTGCTGAACTGTCACCTAAACAAGCAGCTACTGCGAGAGGTTAAACGTGAAATCATTACAGGCATTAATAAAACAAGGCGAACTGATTGCAGCCACAGAGCGTGCTGTACAGTTATTGCGCGATGACCCGGCCAATGCAGATGTGCGCGCCGCCTATATTGAATTGCTGTGTATTCAGGGCGCGTTGGAAAAGGCCGATCAACAGCTGGATATGATGGTGCGCCAGCATCCGGATTATCTGGTTGGTGCGGTTAATCTGCGCCAATTGATCCGTGCGGCTTCTGCCAGGCAGGACTTTTATCAGGGCGGCGTAACGGCGACGTTATTCGGCCAGGCCGATGCCATGTTTGAAGCGCAGTTGTCGCTGCGGCTGGCGTTAAAAGAGCAGGATACCGCTGCAGCCGTTAAGGCCGCTGCCGTGTTAGAGAGTTTACGTGGTGAGAATGCGGTTGAAATCAATGGTGAGGTTTGTAACGACATCCGCGATTTGGATGATAGCCTGGCCGGTTATCTTGAGCTATTTGGTACCGACGGTCACTACTATCTGGCCAAGTTCAGCGAGATTGACAGCCTGAGCCTGAAAAAGCCGGAGTCACTGCTTGATACCGTGTGGCGCCGTGCTGAAATCGTGATTAAAGACGGCCCCCAGGGCGAAGTATTTGTGCCGATGACCTATGTCGATAGCGTCCGTATTTCCGAGCGGATGGGCCGTGATACCGATTGGCAGCAACATGATGAACAGCTGGTCACCGGCGTCGGACAAAAAATGTTGCTGGCCGGCGAGCATGCACTGACGTTGTCTGAGCTTAAGTCGCTGCGCCCGGCAGACGTTGCTGTAACACACTGATAATTCGGAGTGGCGGCGGTGAAATTGCAGCAAAAACAAGCTTTGCAACAGTCTTTACTGGACCGGTTAATCGACGATAACCCGGGGCAAAAAGACAGTGGCCGCAGCCGTCGTAGCTTCGATTTAAAAGCATTGCGTCAAAGTGTACGACGTGATTTAGAAAATTTGCTTAACAGCCGCGTGCAGTGGCACACCTGGCCGGACAGTTACACCGAGTTGCCGCAGAGTTTGTTGAATTACGGCCTGCCGGATTTTTCGGTGATGGTGGTCGATTCCGACGAAGGGCGGCAACAGTTATGCCGGGCGGTAGAGCAAACCATACGCCGCTTTGAGCCGCGCTTTGTTGATGTAGAAGTTACAGTGCCGGAACAGGAGCATGATATGGAGCGGGTGCTACGGCTGCGTATCCAGGCCTTGCTGTACGCAGACCCGGAGCCGGAACATATTATGTTTGATTCAGAAGTGGAGCCGGTACATTTGGGATTGACCATCAGAGATTATCAGGCATGAATGACGAGTTATTGAAGTATTACAATCGTGAACTGACTTATATCCGTCGGATGGGCGCGGAGTTTGCCGAACAATACCCGAAAATCGCCGGCCGGCTGCGGATCAGTGAAGAAAATGTCGAAGATCCACATGTGTCCCGGCTGATCGAAGGTTTTGCGTTGTTAACCGCGCAGATCCGGCAAAAGCTGGACGACAGCTTCCCCGAGCTGACCGACGCCTTGCTGGGGCAGCTGTATCCGGATTATCAGGCACCGATCCCGTCAACTTCAGTGTTAAAACTGACCAGTCAGAATCTGTCTAACTCCGGTATTACCATAAAGCGCGGCACTGAGTTTGAAACACGCACCGATGGTTTAAAACCCTGTACTTTTCAGGCCTGCTACGACACCGATATTCTGCCGTTGGAAGTGGTCGCGGCTGAGTTTAAAAATGCGCCTTTTCATGCGCCTAAACCACCGGTGCAGCAAAGTGCCAAAGCGTTGTTAAAGCTAGATTTGGCCTGCGAATTTGAAAAAACCGCGATGCATGAACTGGATGTGGGTAAGTTGCGTTTTTATCTCAACGGCCAGCGTCATCATGTGTACCGCTTGTATGAGTTGTTGCTGAGCAAATTGATTGCGGTAGGGATAGCGCCTGCCGGTAAGCCGGAAGCGATCCGGTTTTTGCCGGCCAACCAGTTACAGGCGATAGGTTTTGCTGACGAGCATCAGGTAGTGCCCTACAGCCAGCGCAGCTTTGCCGGTTACCGTTTGTTAATTGAGCAGTTTTTATGTCCGGAAAAGTTTTTATTTGTCGAATTGCAGCAACTCGACCCGGCTTGGCCACAGATAGCAGATAAATTTCAGCTGTATTTTTATCTGGCCGAAGGCGCCGATGAGCTGGAGCGGCATATCACCGCCGACAGCTTGCTGCTGGGCTGCACACCGGTAATTAATTTATTCAGCCAGAAGCTGGAGCCGGTGAATCTGGACGCCTCGCAATATGAATACCGGCTGGTGCCACGCTACCTGGATGCGGACGTCTGCGAAGTGATCCGTATTGAGCAGGTACAGGCGTTTGATCCTTTCGGTAACGAAGTGACACTCAATCCGTATTACAGCCAGGGCCACCCGGACTACCTGCAACAACAGGATATGTTTTGGCACAGCCGGCGTGAATTTGCCGATTGGGCCGGCGGTTATTCTGAAACCGGCACCGAAATGTATTTGTCGGTGGTAGACCGTAAGTTTCAGGGCGTAAATGCCGGCGATACGCCTAAAGACTGGGTTATCCAGGTGCAGGCGCTGTGTAGTAACCGCAACTTACCGGCGTACCTGCCGTTTGGTGGCGGAGAGCCGCGTTTTAATATCAGCAAGCATGCCGATGTGATTAAAGAAGTGCGTTGCCTGTTAGCGCCAACAGCCAGTGTGCGTCCGGCCTTACAGGAAGCCAGCCGTTGGCAGCTGGTAAATCATTTAACACTGAATCATTTTACCGGCGATGATGCGCTGATCCGGTTAAAAGAAACCCTGCAGCTATACGATTTTCGCTGCACGCCGGAGTCCAAAGCCTTAATTGATGGCATCTGTAGCTTAAAGATCACTTCCGGCAGCGCCAGAGTAAGTAATCAGGGCCGCGTTGCGGTATGCAGCGGCAGCGAAATTTTGCTGGAGTTTACCCAGTCATCTTATGCCGGCAGCGGCATTTACTTCTTTGCCAATATTCTCGATGTGTTCTTTGCCCAATACGCCACCGTAAACAGCTATACGCGGTTAACGGTAAAGTTAAAAGATCATGAGCAATTGTATCACCGCTGGCCGGCGCGCTCCGGTACTAAGGTGCTGCTGTGAAGCTGGAACTCCTAAAACAAAACCCGTCAGAGTTTGATTTTTATCAGGCGGTCTATTCGCTGGAACGCCAGTTTGGTAGTGAGCATAAACGCTGGCAAGGGGTAGGCCGTGATGGTTTTCCGAAAAAAGAGTTAGTTCGCTTTAAAAGTGTGCAACATCTGGGATTCCCGGGCCAGCCGGTAACACGGGTAGAGAGCCGCGACGCACAGATGGACAATGCGCAGCACGATGCTGTGGCAATGCATGTCAGCTTTCTCGGCTTAACCGGGCCCAGCGGCGTGATGCCACAGCACTACACGGAAATGGTGCTGCAACGCCTGAAGCAGCGCGACAAAACCATGCGCGATTTTTTCGATCTGTTTAATCACCGTCTGATTTCATTGTATTACCGCGCCTGGGAAAAATACCGCTTCGCCTGCCAGTACGAAATTTCAGCGCCGGAGCAAGACAGTTTCAGCACGGTGCTAAAAACCCTGTCCGGTGCGCGCCAAGCGTTAAGTTTGTATTACGCCGGCGCTTTTAGTCAGCATAACCGCAGCGCACAGCAACTGACACAAATTCTTACTGAGCTGCTGAAAACCAAAGTGGAGCTACAGCCTTTGCAGGGCCGTTGGCTAACCTTGGGCAAAGACGAACAAAGCCGGCTGGCGATGCGGTTATTGCCGCAGGGGCAACTTGCCGGGCTGGGCATGTCGGCGATGCTGGGCAGCAGGGTGTGGGATATCAGCTCGGCAATTGAACTGGTGATCACGGTGCCCGCCGGGCGCGGCGCTCAGTTGCTGCCCGGTAGCTATCAGCATGCGTTGATCAGTACGGTACTGGCAGATTTTCTGCCGGCAGCACTTAGAGTGCGCATCACGCTGGTTGGCCAACATCAGGACTTTCCCGCCGCACAGTTAGGTAAACGCCGGCTTAGCCTTGGCCAAAGCGGCAGCCTGGCGGTCAGAACAGCAATACAACATCAGCTTACCCGGCTCAGTTATCAATTGGCCCGGCCTTAGTTCATGCATAGGAAGCATATATGTCTACTACAACGTTAAAAAGTCTGGTTGAAAAACTAAACCCGGCCAGCCGTCAATCTCTGGAAGCGGCCACGGCGCGCTGCCAATCACGCAGCCACTACACTGTTGAAATTGAGCATTGGCTGGATGCCATGTTGGAGCAGGCCGACGGGGATATGCAGTTGTTGCTGCGCAGCTTTGCCATTTCCGGCGATACAGTAAAGCAACAGTTGCAACAAGCACTGGAGCAGATGAAAACCGGTAACAATGCCTTACCCGGTATTTCTGTACAGCTGATTAATTTGCTGCGTACCAGTTGGTTAAGTACCACTATTGAATTTGCGGATCAGCAAATCCGTTCTGCGTATGTTATCTATACCTTGCTCAAAGACGACAGCATGGCGGCATTGCTAAGCCGGCGCGTACCCGCGCTGGATAAGATAGATACGGCAGAGTTACTACGCGTATGGCCACAGCTGGCTCAGCAAAGCGCCGAGCAACAGGGCAGTGTGGCGGCGACAGCCAAAACAGCCGGCGGTAAAACACCGTCGCTGGATCAGTTCACCACGGATCTGACTGCTCAGGCGCGGTTGGGAAAGATTGATCCCATTGTTGGCCGGGATGATGAAATTCGCCAGATGATCGATATTTTGACGCGCCGCCGGCAGAACAACCCGATCCTGACCGGTGAAGCCGGTGTGGGTAAAACGGCGGTAGTAGAAGGCCTGGCACTGAAAATTGTCGCCGGCGAAGTACCGGACAAATTGAAAAATATCAGCTTACGGGTGCTGGATCTTGCGCTGTTACAAGCCGGTGCCGGTATGAAAGGCGAGTTTGAAAACCGCTTGAAAAACGTTATTAAAGAAGTAAACAACAGTGCCACACCGGTGATCCTGTTTATTGACGAAGCCCATACCATGATCGGCAGCGGTGGTCAGGCTGGCCAAAACGATGCCGCTAACTTGCTGAAACCGGCTCTGGCGCGCGGCGAGCTGCGTACTATAGCGGCAACAACCTGGGCAGAGTACAAAAAGTACTTTGAAAAAGATGCGGCGTTAGCGCGGCGTTTTCAGGTGGTGAAAGTGGAAGAGCCGAGCCCGGAGTTGGCGGTGGTTATGATGCGTGGTTTGTTGCCGGTGATGGAGCAGCACCATGGTGTATCTATCACCGAGCTTGCGCTACGTGCGGCCGTGAATTTGTCGCACCGTTATATTAATGGTCGTCAGCTGCCGGATAAGGCTGTGGGCTTGCTCGATACAGCTTGTGCCCGTGTTGCCATGAGCCAGGACGCTGTGCCGGGCCCGGTAGAAGATCAGCAGCGCAAGGTAGCGCAGCTACAGCAGGAAATGGATATTTTGCAGCGCGAGCAGCGTCTTGGTGTTAACCATCACGAAGTGTTACAAGCTTTGCAGCAAAAACACATTCAGGCCACGCAGTTGCTGGATACCTTGCAACAGCAATGGCAACAGCAAAAGGCATTGGTGGCAGAAGCCCGCGAGTTGGCGCAGCAATTGACGGCGGAAGAACAAGTAGCCGATTCTCCGCTGCTGGCACGTTTACAGCAAATAAAAGCAGATTTTTCCGCCATCACTGAGCCTATGGTGCACTGGCAGGTAAGCGAAGAGCTGGTAGCTGAGGTCATCTCAGATTGGACCGGTATTCCACTGGGTAAAATGCAAGCCGATGAAATTAACACGGTACTGGCATTAAATACCTTCTTACAGCAACGGGTTATTGGCCAGGACCATGCACTGGAGCTGATTGCCCGCACTGTGCAAACCTCGCGCGCGCAACTGGCCGATGAGAGCAAGCCTAACGGTATCTTCCTGTTAACCGGCCCCAGCGGGGTAGGTAAAACCGAAACTGCATTAGCGCTGGCAGAGCAGGTATACGGCAGTGAAGAGCAACTGACTATTATTAATATGTCAGAGTTTAAAGAAGAGCATAAAGTATCATTGTTGTTGGGCTCGCCTCCGGGCTACGTTGGTTACGGCGAAGGTGGCGTGTTAACTGAAGCTGTGCGGCGCAAACCTTACAGCGTGATTTTGCTTGATGAAATGGAAAAAGCTCACCCTGGCGTGCAGGATATTTTCTATCAGGTATTTGATAAAGGTACTATTAAAGATGGTGAAGGTCGTGATATCGATTTCAAAAACACCATCATTATCATGACGTCAAACGTCGGTACTGACACCACAATGCGCTTGTTTGAAGACCCGGAAACGGCACCCTCTACTGCTGGCCTGGCAAAAGCCCTGAAAGATGATTTGTTAGCAGTATTTAAACCGGCCTTTCTTGGCAGGTTAAACCTGATCCCCTATTTACCACTGGATAACGACAAGTTGGCCATCATCACCGGCTTGCAACTGGGCCGGATTGAAAAGCGTTTGAGTCGCAATTACCGCGCCGGTTTCAGTTACAGCCCTCAGGTAACAGAGCTGATTGTAAGCCAATGTCTTGATGCCGGCTCGGGTGCACGAACTATCCACAATATTTTGCAAAACCAGCTGTTGCCCGAACTTTCGGTGCGTATTCTACAGCGTGTCGCACAACAATTGCCGGTGAGCGCTATTGCCTTAGATGCACAGGATGGCGCTTTCAGTTATGACGTGCAGTGATGAATTTTTAGCCAGCTGGATAAAGTAAGTGCTTGGCAAGAAAGAAAAGTTAAAAATTAGCGAATTAAATAGTTAATAATGTGTTGTCAATGTTTTGTTTGGCGATATAATTTGTAAAGTTTAAAAACTAACTGAGTGTTTATGTTTATATAGTAAGTCAGCATTAAATATATTGCTTTTATTATGTATGCATGGTGGTTTTTAACGTTTTGTCCTGGTTAACTAGTGACCCGGGCTAACCTTGATGTCCAATATCGGGCACCTGTTTAAATATGCAAAAGGAGCATAGCATGCAAGCAAATACCTACCTGAAATACGGCGCGATCAAAGGCGAAACGACCGCTGAAGAGTTCAAGGACATGATCACTGTGTTATCAATGGACTGGGGCACTCAGCGTGAACTGAGCTCATTCACTGGTACCGCCATGGACCGTGAAGCCAGCGCAACCCGTTTAAACGATATCGTTATCACTAAACTGCAGGACAAAGCGTCTCCGGATCTGTTCAAAGAAGCCACTATCGGTAAAGGTCAGAAAGCGGTATTCCACATCACCAAGCAAGGCGATAAAGTGGAAGAGATCATGAAAATCGAATTAACTGATGCGATGATCAGCAGCTATCAGATGTCTGTATCGGGCGATCGTCCGGTAGAAACTATCGTTATCAGCTATACCGAGCTGATGATGACTGTTACACCAACAGATGACAAAAACAACGTTACTGCACCGTTGGTATACGGCTACAGCGGCGTTAAAGGTTCTAAGCTGTAAGCTAAACCGGCTAACTGGTGTGGCCTGCCACACCAGTTTTCTTTTTTATTACTTTTTTACCGATCATCTTACCAGTAATCAGTTGAGGCGAATGGATGCAACAGGCAACCCAGGACAATAACAGCATCAAAATCGACACGCCGCTTGGCAAAGATGCGTTGATTTTAACCCGGTTTGTATTCAGGGAAGGGCTGTCACAGCTGTTCAGCGTAAACGCTGAAGTTTATGGCAATGGCCGCGAAATAAAACCCTCTGAGCTGATCGGTAAAGAAGTAACTATCACGCTGGAACTCGGCGGCAAAAAACAGCGCTATATTCATGCTGTGGTCGCCGATGTTACTGCATTGGGTGCCAGGGTCAGCAAAGAAGCTGCAGAAGCAGAGTACCGTGACTACAGCTTACAGCTGGTCGCAGCCGCCTGGTACATGCAGCACAAAGTTAACAGCCGTATTTTCCGCAAAAAAAATGTGTTGAAAATAGTTGAACAAATTGCCGGTGAGCATGGTGTTAAAATTGATGTCGCGGCAAAAGTGCAGGGCAGCTACCCCGACTATGACTTTAAAGTGCAGTACGAAGAAAACGATCTGGATTTTGTTCAGCGACTGCTACAGCAAGAAGGCATTTTCTATTACTTCGAACACAGCAAAGGCGCACACAAACTGATACTGGCTGATAAAGCTACCGCGTATGAGCCTTGCACTGAAGCTAAGGTTAAGTTTAACAGCGGCAGCCTGGCCGAAGCACATATTCATCATTGGCAAAAAGCGCTGGTAATGGCGCCCGGCAAGTATGTACAACGTGGCTTTGATTTAAAAAAGCCCACTGCGTTACCTACAGGCGAAGCTAATAAAGGCCAGTTAGTCAGCGGCCATGCTGATTACGAAGTGTTTCACTATGATGCTGAGTCTGAATTTCACCCGCGCAGTAAACATATTGCCGATATCCGGCTTGAAGCCTTACAACGTGATATTGACAGACGCCAGGGCTCCGGTAACTGCAGAAGCTTCAGTATTGGTAAAACCTTTACCCTAACCGAGCATGAAGATACAGCCGAGGCCGGCAAGCAATATGTATTAACGGAAGTTGTGTTAACTGCTGCTATTGCCAGTCAAACCGGAGCGGCGAAAACTGCGCAGCAGCAAATCAGCAATACCTTTTACTGCGTGCCTAAAGACGTTGCTTACCGGCCGCATCTTAGCGTGGCCAAACCACTGATTAATGGCGTACAAAGCGCCACGGTAACCTGCAAAGGCGGCGAAGAAATTTCGGTCGATGAACTGGGCCGTGTCACCGTAAAGTTTCACTGGGATCGCAGCGACGTTAAAGATCACGAGAGCTCTTGTCCAATCCGGGTAAGCCAGAACTGGGCCGGTAAAAACTGGGGGGCGTTTTTCTTTCCGCGACGTGACCAGGAGGTGCTGGTTGAATTTTTAAACGGCGATCCGGATCAGCCGATAATTATCGGTGCGGTGTACAACTCTGATCATATGCCGCCATACAGTTTACCGGATGAAAAAACGCAAAGTGGTATTAAAACCCGCTCCAGCAAAGGCGGCGCTGCGGCAAACTTTAATGAATTGCGTTTTGAAGATAAGAAAGGCGAAGAGCTGCTGTATCTGCATGCCGAGAAAGATTTTGAGCTGCAGGTTGAGAACAACCAGACCGATATGGTGGGCAATGACCGCCTGACTACAGTTAAAGGCAATGATACCGAAACAGTGAATAAAGACCGGAAAAACACTGTTGACGGTAATGACAGCCTGAAGGTGGGCAAGAAACTGGTGATTGATGCCGGTGATGCTATCACCATTAAAACCGGTGCAGCGTCGATATCAATGAAGAGCGATGGCTCGATTGACATTAAAGGCGTTAACATCACCATTAAAGGCAGCAAAGTCAGTATTAACTAAGCGCTGTAAGTTCGCTTCAGGCAGACAGGACAAGTCAAAATGGCAAAACCCGCAGCGGTAATAGGTTGTATGCACGTTTGCCCTAAGGTTGACCCGGGACCAAAGCCCCATGTTGGCGGGCCGGTAATACAGGGCTCGCCCAATGTAGCGATTTGTGGCATTCCGGCAGCACGTAAAGGCGATAAGTTGGTGTGTATCGGCCCACCGGATACCATAAGCGGTGGTTCTGCCACTGTATTCATTAATGGCAAAAATGCTGCCAGATTGGGTGACGATACGGCTCATGGCGGCAAAATAGTTGTTGGTGTACCTACAGTATTTATTGGTGGTTAAACGTTATGTTGTTGGTTGAGAATGTACAGCAACAATTGCAGCTGTTGCTGCAGCAGCGGCAAACATTAACGCAGAATCGCTATACTGGCTTCACGCAGTTGCGCCAGCATGATAACCGGCTGGCCGATTGTGTACAGCTTGCTGCCGATTGCGGTAGCGACAACAACACGCCGGATTGGCTGCTCTGGTTACTGGACGCTGATCATTCTGCAAGCCTCACGTTAACTCAGTTAGCCGGTTTTACGCGGCCATCCGAAGTCTGGTTATTGTTACATGAGCTGAAAAGCCGGCGCAGCCCGTTGCAAAAGCAAATCGTGGCAACGCAGTTGCAACAAATCAATGATGACAATGCCGGTTTGAACTGGGCGTTAGCAACACGATTGCAATTAACGCTGAACCCGTTTACTACGCCAACAGCCGGAACAGCTGAAGCCCTGTGGTATCTGCTTTACAGTGCACAAACGGCATTATTGCCGGCATTAACGGGCTATGTAAAGCAACTGCCGCCGCACAGCCCGTTGTTGCCAATGTGTCATTTGGTGGCCTATTTGTTTGGTGATAAAACAGATGAAAGCGCGCTGGTAGCGGCATTGGCAGCGGTGGGGCAGCTTACAGAGCCGGCTTTAATGCTACTGCTGGCAGGGGCCTCAGACACTGTACAAAGCCGTATTGTTAATCAGCTGAGCAATGACAGTAACACCGCGCATCAGGCCATAGCGGCCATGGGTTACAGTGGCCAGTTAAAGTTTGTGCCGTTATTGCTTGAGCTGGCACAGGCAGAAGACAGCCGTGAGGCGGCGACAGGCAGCCTGACAATATTGCTGGGCATCGCTGAAGCTGACAGCCTGCTATCTGCAGCCTCAGCGACAGCCGATTTTCATTTGGCGCAGGGGCATGCACGCCAACTAAGCGGTGGCCATATTAACAGCGTGCAGCTTGATAATGTGTGGTTAAGCGGGAATCAGCAGCAGCGTCAACTGGTGGCGTGTTATCGTAGCCTCGCCACGGCCGGCACGCCGTTGTTAAACGCCAATGCATTGAGCTGTCGCTTATGACTGTTGCACTGCCGGTGGGGCTACAAATCGCCAAGGTTGCCATGACGTTGGGAGCGGCTCCCACAACTCTGCAGGCAATGGCACTGGATGTAGTTGCGCCGGCTCCGGCACTGATGAACTGGCAAGACAGCACCATTGAGGTTGCTTTTGTCAGGCCCTTCGCTGCGCAGGAGAGCCGCAATGAACGTCTGTTGGCATTGTTGCAACATTTGCTGGAACAGCCCGGCAGCCCGCAACAAAACGAAACCGTATATCTGCTGTTACCGGAGTACGCCGGTACCGATAACAACGAGCTGAATACATTATTGCAGATGATTATGCGGCGTTTTCCGCAGCTGCTGCAATCGGCAGACTGCCGGGTGTTTCCTTATGGCAGTGCCGGTGCACTGATGGCATTGGCCGCTGCGGCCAGCCAATTACAGCAGGGCACGCAAACGGCGGTTTGGTTGTTGGCGGTCGATAGTTTAGCCAGCGCAGCAATATTGTCGCATTATGCCGCGTCAGACAGCTGTAACGGTGTGCCGTCTGAAGGCGCTATGGCATTGTGTTTAACGGCAGGAGCAGATGGCAGCAGGTTGGTTTTCAGCGCCAGTGATGCTTCACCTGCGGCAACGATGGCGGATGACCCGGCCATGGCAGCATTATTTATGCAGGTTACCACTAAGGTAGCACAGCCTTTGCAGCAGTTGTATTTGCCCGACAGTGGGGATGATGATGCCAGTGCACGTTGGCTTGGGCAATATCATCACTTACATGGTGCAGTAACAGAGGCAACCGGTTTTGTCTTTCCGTCCTACAGCAGCGGAGAGCTGGGTACCTGCGGCGGTTTATACCGGCTGTGGCATTTAATGCAGGCACAGCAAAAAGGCCGCCTTGGCGGTTTAACTTTACAGTGTGAACTGTCTACCCGCTTATACCGTGCTGTTGCGGTATTAAGCCCGGCGACAGCGTTATCTGACAACAAGGAAGTGTAAGCAGGATGGCCAGCTTAGAAATTAAAAACACCTTTGGTACTGTGGTGTGTTTCAGCCAAACCGCGGCAGAGGCCAAGGGGACGGTGCAAACTTTTGTCTCTGCTGTGCAGGCGGAAGAGTTTTTGCGTAGCAATTTTCCGGCGTTTAATAGTTCTTTCGGCAATTTAGCTCAAGTGCACGCCTTGCATAGTGGTAAAACTCAGCATAGCAATGCAAAGTCAGCCAAAGATCAGGTATACCGGGCCCTGGCGGAAGCTATAGCAAAAGGGGAACTGCTGCTAAGCATGAAGCAAGCCAGGCAGGTTGAGGTGGTTAGCGCTGGCAGCGCCAGCCAGGCAGCGCGTTCTGACACTAAAGCCGCCAAACGGGGGGGGGGAAGCGAGCAGCCGGCGACAGATGAAATCCAGACGGCTGCCGCCAATAATAGTGCCGGTAGCAATGGCGCTGACAAAATAGTACCGCCTAACAGCGATGTAGCCTTTGAAGGCGACCCGGTGGCAATGTGCAGTGGTGAAGAGGTGCTGGAATTAACCGATTTCAGTTTGCCCGGGCCCTTGCCGTTGCAATTCAAGCGCACTTACCGCTCCGGTCAAAGCCATGAAAATATTGGCTTCGGCTTTGGTTGGCGCAGTAATTTCCATTTGCAGATTGTCGCTGAGCAAAACGCCGAAGGTGTGCTGCAGTTAGTGCTGCACAATGAAGAGGGCCGGCGGTTAAACTTCAGCCCGGTTGCCAGCGGCCACACCAGTTATCAACTGAGCGAAAGCCTGGCGCTGCGTCACGAAGAAAACGGCAGTCAGGTGCTGCTGCGACCGGACAATACTCATTGGGTGTTTGTACCGGTAAAGGTAGATGCTAAACAGCCGCAGCGCTGGGCGCTACATCAGATTTTTGACAGCCTGGGTAACTATCTGCAGCTGTATTACGACCGTTTCAGCCGGCTTAGCCGCATTGATTACACCCGTAAGCGCGGCATAGAGCTGCACTACAACGCCGCCGGTTTACTCAGCCGGATTGATGCAGTGGAGCAAACCACAGACGGCCTTAAAGCGCTTGACGTGATATTGGCGCAATATCAATACGATGATCAACGCGATCTGACCGCGGCAACAAACCACGCCGGCCAGACAGAGCATTACGCTTATCAGGGCCATTTGTTGACACAGCGCCAGCGTGCCAGCGGTTTTAAACATTATTTCAGTTGGCAAGGCGAGGGGCCTGCAGCCCGCTGCAGCCGAAACTGGGGTGATGACGGCTATTACGATTACAAGTTTGACTACGATGACAGCCAGCGCTTGGCTATCAGCACCGACAGCCGCGGCCAGCGCTGGCAGTATTTTCACAACGAGCGTAACCAGCTGATTAAAAAAGTGGCGCCGGATGGCGCCACCTGGCTCTACAGCTGGAACGCGCAGGGTAAAAAAAGTGCAGAAACGGCACCTGACGGAAGTGTAGCCCGCTATTACTTTAATGATGTAGGGCAGCTGATCACGGTTGAGCAGGCAGACGGAGCCATCAGCCACTTTCAATACAATGAACTGGGCCAACGCACCGGCTTTACTGACGCCGAAGGCCATCACTGGCTGCGCGAGTATAGTGCTGGCGGTTTATTAAAAAGCGAGACCCGGCCTGATGGCAGCATCAGCCGTTATCAGTACAACCAGGATGGCCAGCTTACTCAGTTACAGCATGCGGATGGGCGCACAGAGCACTACTTATGGAATGATGAAGGCCAGTTGCTCGCCCGTAAGCAAGGGGAAGCAGTAAGCCGTTTCAGCTACGATAAACTGGGCCGCTTAAATGGCGTGGTAGACGCAGCCGGTTTGGTAACAGAATACCAGCGCGACAGCAGCGGTAATATTACCTCGCAGCGCAGTTATGCCAGCGGCGAGCCGGAGCAGGCTGTAACGGAGCAATTCAGTTATGACGCAGCCGGGCGTTTAACCGGCCGGCAGAATGCGCTGGCGCAGCGTACACAGTGGCAGTATGAAGGCTTAAGCCAGCCGGTTAAGCAATTACAGGCCGATGGCAGCGCGCTGAATTATCAGTATGATAAAGAGCGTAATCTTACCGCTATTATGCGCAGCGACGGCGCCCGTTATCAGCTGGATTACGACGGCCAGGAGCGACCGGTAAAGTTGCAGGGTTTTGATGGCCGCGTACAGCAGTACCAGTATGATATTAACGGCAAGGTTAGCGCGCTCAGCGATGGCAGCAAACGTCAGCTGCGGTTAAAACGCGACAGCCGTGGCCGCATTATTGAACAAACAGCACTGTTTGGTCAGCAACTGGCCAGCAACCATTTTCACTATGACAAATTGGGCCGGCCACTGCGCGCCAGCAATGCGCAGCGTAAATTGCGCTTTAGTTATCATGCCAATGGCCAACTGAGTGAGCAGTGGCAGGATGACTGGCGTACCTTACATCATTATGATGCTGCCGGCCGGCGCCAATGCACTGTGTTGCCTGATGGCAGTACACTGGATTATCGTTACAACGACCAGGGCTTGCTATCGCAGTTAGCTTTAAACCAGCAGCCGCTACTGTG
Organism: Rheinheimera sp.; assembly: GCF_030690345.1. GTDB lineage: Bacteria > Pseudomonadota > Gammaproteobacteria > Enterobacterales > Alteromonadaceae > Alishewanella. Next base: position 329,425 of record NZ_JAUYGV010000001.1, on the reverse strand, counting down.
GCGCAGCTTCGATGCTGCCGGGCGTGAAACCGCGCGCGAATACAGCAGTGGTTTACAGCTTAAGCAGCAGTTTGATGCCTTTAATCGTTTAACCGCTCAGCAGTGGCAGCATAATACCGACGACAGTACTGCACAGCAGCAACGACAGTATCATTACAGTGGCTTGCATCAGTTATTAAAAGTAACGGATAACCAAAAAGGCGACACTGAGTATCAGTACAACAACCTTGATCAACTGATCAGCAAAAGCCACAGCAGCGACAACGGCCAAAGCGAGCAACTGCAGTGGGACAGCTTTGGCAACCCGGCCGGCGACGCGGTGGAGGTAAAGCAAGACCGTCTGCTGCGCTATCATGATAATCAGTATCAATATGATGACAGCGGCAATCAGTTCAGCGCGACAGCACCGGGCAAACGCCAGCAACGCGAGTTTAACGGCTTTAACCAGTTAACGGCATTAAGTTGTGGCAAGGCAAACAGCGGCAATAGTGTAACGCGTTACGAATATGACGCCTTTGGCCGGCGCAGCGCGAAGATAACCGGTGATGGCCGTACCGACTTTTTATGGGATGGCAACAGCCTTATTGGTGAATACTGCCAGGGCGAGTTCAGCTGGTATATCTATGAGCCAAACAGCAACAAACCGCTGGCACTGGTTAAACAAGGCCGGGTGTATTTTTACCAGTTCGACCAACTGGGCACACCGCTTAGCTTAACCGACAGCGAAAACAATATCGTCTGGCAGGCGCATTACAGTGTGTTTGGCAAAGCCACGGTGACGGTTAATAAAATAGACAACCCAATCCGTTTCCAGGGCCAGTATTTTGACAATGAAAGCGGGTTACACTACAACCATTTCAGGTACTATGACCCACAAACCGGCCGCTTTATCAGCCAGGATCCGATAGGGCTGCTCGGTGGTATAAACCACTACCAATACGCGCCGAATCATATTAACTGGATAGATCCGCTGGGGTTGTGTGCTAAAGAAGAAGGTTCAGTTGGTTTATTAGATGGTATCGTTGGAACAGCAGACCTGGTCGTTACAGGGCTGGTCAATACCGGCGTAGATATCGTGGCCGGTGGTGCAGGTTTAGTCACTTTGGCGATATCCGGCGGCAATGTTGATGCAGCTGCTCATACCATCGAAAGTGTGCAAGAGAAGCAGATAGGGCTGTTGTCACAAGCCGGCGAAAAAGTAGCAGGTGTAGTTGCCCCGGCTGTAGATAAATACTACGAGCAAAATATGGCCGCGCTGGGTGATGCGACCTTGGAAGCCACCGGCTCTCCTATGCTTGCTACAGCTGCACATAAGTCAGTAGAATTAGTCGGCACCGTGCTGGGGGCGGGTGTTGTCGGGAAATCGCTTAAAAATGGTGCTAAGGTTGATGGGGTTGGAGTACGATCTGAAGTTCCAAACAAAGTTGATGATGTTGGTTCGACTTTGCAAGGAGCGGTGATTAAGCCTAAAGAGCCAAAAATATTAAGTGATTCAAGTCTTAGTGTTGATGAATTGAAGTTTTTACAGCGTGAGTTTTTAATCAAGAAACGAGCGATTGAGAGAGCTGCAAATCGAGGCGAGCTTGTTTGGTCGCCTAATACAGCTGATACGCGAATTTCGAGTCTACAACAAGCATATCGAGACGCTGTAAAAGAACGCTATATACGCAGATTTGGGGTTGAACCTGATCTTAGTAAGCTAAACGCTGATCACCCAGTAGATTTGGTAATAGGTGGCAGTGCTACCCAGAGATTAAAGCTTCTTAATGAATCGATTAATAAGAGTGTCGGTTCTTCTCTACTTCAGGCAGGCCGAAAAGCGAACCTTAATCCTGGTGATGTAATTAAATACGTTGAGTTTCAAAAGAGATGATGAACGATGGATATTTTTAATTTCAAGTTTGTGACTGATACGTCAACATTATGTGTTTTTGATTTGGAATGCTTAAAGCACCGGTTAGACGATGATGTGGATTGGTGGTCTATACCTAATGAAGAACTTTCAGAAGTAAATAACGGAAATGTAGCCTTTTTTGGCTTAGGTGGTGATGGTGAATTTATTGTTAAATTGGTAGATAACATAGGTAACCCCAAGGTCAGGACAAATTTAAAGATTACATCTGGAAAGGTTTTTGTCGGAGCTGGTGAGGAAGTAACAGCGGATGAGCTTGAACCGGAGTGTGTTAGGGGGGGGGCTTTCATTGATTTGAAAGCTGGAAGCTACGTTTTATCAGCGAAATGCGAAAATGGAGTTATAGAATTAGCATTTGAACCAGGCACAAAAGAGGAAAATGATTTTAAGGATGTTTTGCGTTTGGTTGAGTAGTTCCAAACACGACGGACGACGTATCGCGGCTAAACATCTCCGACAATATTAGGAATAAAAATATTGGAGATGAAATCCCTTGGCCAGAATTAAAGCCGAAAGATGCAACTTGGAACCCTCTTCCAATAGATGGGGTGAGAAAAGTTGTTCGTGTTGCGGATGGCATCCAGTTAGAAATGGTTCCTACTAGTGGTTTGAGAAAAAGATTTCAGGCTTTAGGGCCAAGTCTGGCCTTTTTCCTTTTCTGTATGGTGCCCTAAAGTTTAGTGATACAAAATGCCAGACGGAATGAATAATATGGCAAGGCCATTAAGACTGGAATTTGCAGGCACGCTTTACCATGTCACCAGCAGAGGCAATGAACGCAAAGCCATCTATTTTGACGATACCGATTTTAAGCTGTTTTTGGCTCTGCTTGGCAAGGTATGTGAGCAGTGTAACTGGGTGGTTCATGCGTATTGCCTGATGACCAACCATTACCATTTGCTGGTGGAAACACCGGATGCCAATCTGGCAAGGGTATGCGCCAACTTAACGGTAATTTTACCCAGGCGATTAACAGAAAACATAAACGGGTAGGGCATTTATTTCAAGGTAGATATAAAGCCATCCTGGTAGATAAGGATGCCTATTTACTGGAGTTAAGTCGTTATATTGTGCTAAACCCTATCCGGGCAAATATGGTGCAGTCGGTTGATAACTGGCCATGGAGCAACTGGCATTCGGAAATGGGGCTAACCGCTTCACCATCCTAGCTGGCGACAGATATTTTACTGGGAATGTTTGCCAAAAACCGTAAAACAGCCAGAGAAAAATATGCAGCTTTCGTGCAGCAGGGTAAAGGCGTGCCCGTTTGGGATAGGCTCAGCAACCAGATATTTTTGGGTAAAGATGACTTCGTGTAAACCCATTTAGCGCTGCTAAACGAACATGATGAGTTATCCGACATTCCTAAAAAGCAGAGGCGCGGAGCTACCCAATCACTCGCAGAATATGAGCAGGCAGCTGACACGCGCAATCAGGCTATCATTGCAGCATATCGCTCTGGCGGTTATACCCTTAAAGAGATTGGCAGTCATTTTGGCTTGCATTACTCGCGGGTGAGCAGGCTGATGGCAAAAGGCAAGACCTGACCCTATAACTCATTGCTATAACTCAGTTTTTAATATAATAAAAAAGCTGAATAGTCCCTAATCGTTTACTTTGATTTTTGAAATCACATATTTACTGAAAGATGGTAGTTCTATATCTAAATGATTAATTTCATTTTGAGAGCAGGGAGCAACAAATCGATATTCATTTTCCCAGCAAAATAATTTTGGTTTTATGAAAAATCCAGAGTAATGATTAAAGTTATGAAAAAAATCATCTTTGTAATCTACAAATCCAATTAGAGAATTATCTACGTCACCTCTAATGTGAGAAATATGAAGTGACAAATCTTTCAGAAGACTAGGCGCGTCGAACTGCAAACAGAGGTCATATTTACAGCCAACCCTCTGATGCCATTCACGGTGGGAAGACACCGAGTAATCACTAGAAAAACAGAGGATATGTGCGTTAGCGTATGCAGTTAAGATACCGAGAGCATAACGACTAGGAGACAAGTCTGGATCTTCTAGCAGGATATTACTGACACCATCATCAGGATCATTATAACCTTTAGGCGTTCCAGCTTCGTAACTAGACCTGTAAAACTCAATAGTATTAAGCCTAAATTTACCATTGCGAATGTAATTATTATAAATATGACTTGTAGTGTACTTGTACAAAAAAACTGGATGAGCTGAACGCATATATGGCATATTTCCTCACAAGTATTAATTAAAACTATTTACTACTTTTAATACATTCATTACAACGACGGCTGAATTAAAAAAGTTTTGCGCGGTAAATGAAAGCTACTTCGAAAAAAGATTTTCTTAATTATCATTTTCCCCTGCGGGCTTGTTCGCATCTGCTTCGCGGCCTGATTCCTCCGGATAATCCGGTTTATGCGCCTCTACCCATTGCTCGTCCTGGCGTGGGTCCAGTTGCGCTAATGATGCGCCTGAGGCTGCAGGAACCGCAACAAACACACTTAATTGCTCATTGGCTATGCGCTCTGCGCTTAAGGCGTAGCCACCCAATAACAGTGCGGCTAGTGCTAGAACGATGAAGAACAGGCCGCCTGATATACCTAACACTACGCCCAATATTAAAGGGGCTAAAAACGAGCCAATGCCATAGGCAAATAGCAAACTACGGCTAATTTCAACCAAATCTTTACCGTGATCTAATCTGTCATTGGCGCGGGCCACGCTAAGCGGATAAATACTAAACAGGCTGGTGCCAAGCAGAAAACCGAGTAAATAGAATAACCAGATCTGAGTTGCCAGCACAGCGAGTAGCAGACAAATGACGGCACTAAATAAGCCGGCCCACGCCAGTAACTTACGCCGGCCATAGCGATCAGATAAGGTGCCAACCGGCCATTGCGCCACTAAACCACCAAGTATCGAAATTGCCATAAATGACGCCACAACTGATTGTTGCTGGTATAAATTCAGCACCAATACCGGCATCATGGTGTAAAATGCGCCGACAAAAAAGCCGCCAATTATACTGCCTGTCAGCGCGAGCGGTGCGATATGTAATACCTTGGGTAAGCTGTAGCGCTCAAAAGGTTGCAACACCGGTTGACTGATGCGGGTAATAGCCACTAAAAACAGCGACGCCAGCACCAGCACTGAACCCAGCACAAACACCAGATGTGATGTCACGTTCAGGCTTAAAATCAGCTGGCCCAAGGCGGTAGCCATAAAAAACACGACTGTGTACACCGCTAAAACCCGGCCCCTGTCATCCTGGCTGCTTTTTTCATTGAGCCAGCTTTCCAACACTATCAGCAGCGCGTAAAAGGCGAAACCAGACAGTAAACGTAATATGGCCCAAAGCCAGGGGGCATAATGTAAAGTATGGCCAAGGAAAGCCATTACCATTACCGCAGAAAAGGCCGAAAAACTGCGGGCATGTCCCACTGTCACTATCAGCTTCTGGCTAAAAACTGCTGCCAGCAGGGCGCCGAGAAAAAATGCCGAGTTAATTATACCTATAGCCATTTCCGTCAGGCCTGCTTGCTTTAAATACAGCCCGATATAGGTCATCAGCATGCCGTAGCCAGTGGCCAGAAAGGCAATTGAGATAAACAATGATGAAATGGGTAACAACGCCTGTCTGAAAAACACGGGAGAGCTCATGTTAAATAAATCAATAACTTAAATGTAGTTCTTCGTGGCATGTCAGGCAAGCTGACTCATGGCAGGAAAGCAACGTGCAGGCCGCTGGTTTACTGCCTGACCGGCAAAGTAACAGGTCATATTTTGCTAAGCCCGTTGTTTACCCTCCGCTTTTAGCCGGCCAACACCGCGCGTCCTGCAATACTAAACGCTGCCAGCATACCGACAAGCCACATTAGTGAGCGGGTGGTGGCGTAGTCCAGCCAATAGCAGACCAGGTAAGCCACGCGACTGGCGATAAACAGCCAACCTAAGGTTACTGTAGTTTCATCTACGGCATTTAACCCTGCTGCACTAAACACGGCACAGGCATAAATTAATAAAGCCTCAAAGCTGTTGTAGTGTGCGGCGTTGGCGCGCTGGCCAAAGCCTTGCAGTGCCGCTTGCTGTGCTCTGGGGTTATGGTTGTCATAACCGCCGGATTTTTGCATCGCAAAGGCCAAAGGAGCTTTGGCTAAAAAGGGCAGTAACATAGCGATGAACAGTGTAAGTAGCAAAGAGGTTGTCATAATTCGCTCCGTTACAGGCCCGGCCTGAAATATTGTTAACGCAGTATTTTTGCTTGCGGTTGTTGCAACAACTGCAGCAACGGGTTTTGCGCCATTATTTTGTCTTTCAGTAGTACACCAACAACTAAACCTGCCGCCAAACCACCTAAGTGCGCCCAATACGCTACGCTTAAATCTTCTGACAGTAAACCAAAGATATTAAGCGCAGCCCAGATAGCGAAGTACCAGGCCGGGTTCAGTTTTTTCTGCCACACCACAAACATAAACGTCAGGCTGGCATGGCGGAACCAAAGCAAATACATGCCGAATAAACCGGCAACCGCACCACTGGCACCTACCATGAGTAAATCCCGGTCTACCAGGTAACACATCAGCATTTCTACCAGCGCTGCGGCAACACCGCAGAGTAAGTAAACCGCAAGAAACTTCCATGGCCCCAGCGCATCTTCCAGGTTGTCACCAATGATCCAGAGAAAATACATATTGCCGGCCAAATGCAACATACCGCCGTGTAAAAACTGATAGCTAAGCAGGCTCCACCATTGTTGGCCATCCAGTATCGAAACAGAGTCGAGCGCAAAATGGGCGAATACCCATTGGGTAGCGTTATCGTCAAACCCGTACAACAGGTAGATCAGAATATTCAGTGCCAGCAATGTCCAGGTGATAACCGGAGTGCGGTGCGGCTTAATATTGTATTCTTTCGGCATCTGGGTAAAAAACTGAAACAGCCAGCTTTTAGCACAGACTTTTTTATTCAGCTCTGCTAACGCTGCCTGTAGCTTAGGCGCGGCCAGCACTTGCTCTGCTTCGTTGCCATCTACCCAAATGCCATCGCAGCGGCTGCATTTATCCAGGGTTACCTGGTAGTCTTTTAACAGGTGAAACTGCTGCATCTGCTTATTACAGCGATGGCAATGGTACTGATGTTGCTCCAGTTCTTCGCCAAAGGCTTGTTTTACACAATACGCATCGGTTAACTCAGTGCTGTGGGCTATGGCGTCGCTCAGCTCTTTATCGTCAAACCACAGGCCGTTACACTTTTGGCAGCGGTCCAGCTGCTGACCATGCAAATCGACCGTTTGTAATGACTGATCCTGACAACAAGGGCAATATAACTGTACTGTGCTCACCTTAATCTACCTCTACATCCTGATCCGCCAGCGCTTGCTTCAGCTGACTGGTGTCTGCTTCAAACATCGGCAGTACCACGGTTGTCATATGTTCTACCTGAGCTAATAACAGCTTGGTTCCGTGATGGGTGCTGTAAAAGCTGCTTTGAATTTTATTATGGATATCATTAACTTCGCGATAGAACTTACGGCTTTCACTTAGCAATGCTGAGGGCGTTTCCAGTGTGGCGGGGGAGAATTTCATACTCTCCCAAACAAAGGTGTCCAGCACCAGGGCATGGCGTTTAATATTGTGCGCGCCAACACCTTTAATTTGTTCGGTGAAGTCTTTAATCAGCTGCAGGTTGTCACTGAGCTCATGCTGTAATGACTTACGCAGGTAGTAGTTACTTTTGTCGCTTTGAAGTTGTTCAAACACCACGGCCTGGCGCAAACCTTGTTGCGCGGCCAGATACACACCTAATACAGTGGCAATGATCATTGACACTTGGCTAATCCAGAAACTCAGGTTGGATACTTCGCCTTGTTGCAGTGGTATGGCTTTGCTGAGTTTGCGCCTTTGGTTAGACTCAACCATTTGTACAGTATTGGTTAGCGGATCGCGGCTTGGCATAGCTGTGCCTTGTTGCGGTGAATTAAAAGTGACGCAAGTGTAGCCTGAAAGCGCCAGGCAGTTACAGCTGTTAAGCTATCAGGTACTGTTGACTGCGCTTTTTTTATACAAATCTCAAGCTGCTACAGGGCTTCCAAGGCAAAATTACCGTGCTTTAATGCATCGGCCAGTTCATGCGAGCGTGCTATCACCTGTTGCCAGTAATCGATCCTTATGTTGTCCGGCAGTTTAAAGTCGTTACGATCAGGAATTTTGCCAAACGGCAGTGATTTAACCCAGCTGTCTGTCGGGCACAGCAGCAGCACATTATGCAAATGCGCCGGGTTGGTCTTACGCCATTTTAGCGCTTTATCAAACCAGCCTGGTGTCAGGCGCGGATAAAAGTGCGGATACAGCACCAGGCCGCTATCACTGAAGGGCAGGTCGAAATGGTAGTCGGTTACGCCGCCGTCATAGTATAAGCCAGGGCCTGCTCCGGCGATATTTTCCACCGCGTTTAACACCATAGGAATAGTACCACTGGCCAATACGGCCTGGCGCAGGTTGTCAGGGCTTAGGGCAACATGCTGAGTAGGCAATACACCGGCATAATGAAACGGCGAGCTCTCGCCGGCCACATGAAATAACACGCGCTGAAAAAAGTACTGTAAATGTTTACGGCTAACCAGGTTAGCTCCGGCGGCCAGAGTCAGGCCGCCGGCTTGCAGCAATTTACTGCGTGCGGCGGATAAACGCCGTGCTTTGGCCACCACCAGGTTAAGTTTGATTATCGGGTTATCCAGTACCTGCTGTAGATGCTGCTCTGTCGGAAATACGTCATTAATAATACCGGCGGAGATTTGCGTAATCAGTTGCGTATCGGCGCCTTTGGGATAAGTAATATGCGAGTAGGCCTGGCAAAAACGCTGTGATGCCGCCAACGGATCGGCCTGGGCAAAACAAGCAAAGCGCCAGGCTCCGGCCGAGCTGCCCAGAATATGCAGCGGCTTATCGCGACCGGCAAAAAATTCACCGAACAAATACTGATCCAGACCAAACAGGCAGAACCACTTCGGGCCGCCACTGGCACCTACCATCACATTAATATCAGCCTGTTGCAGGCCGTGTTGTTTAATATGCGCCAGAGCCGTTGGTCCGGCCAGTACCCGTAATGCAGTTTGTGTCAAAAGCTGAAATACCTGTCAGTTAAATTTTAAACAGTGGCATAAAGCCGGCGATACATATGTTCGGCGTAATCATCGGTCATGCCGGAGATATAGTCACAAATTACGCGGATTTTCAGCTCATCTTCTGCCTGCTGCCAGCGCTGTTGTGTATTGGCCGGCAACAGCCGCGCCGGGTCTGAACTAAAGGCATCAAACAGCGCCATCAGCATATTTTGACAGCGAAAACGCGATTGCTGAATATCCGGCTTTAAGATCACGCAGCGGTACACTACCTGCTTTAAACATTGCAAAATAGCCAGCGGTGCTGCCGCCAGGGTTGCGTTATAGCGCACCAACGGCTCTTCGGCTTGTGGCAGTACTTCTGACAGTGTTACGGCACTGATCAGTAAGTTCACCAGCGAGCCGATAGCATCTTTGCGCAGGTGATGCTGGTTGCTGAACAGGGCCTCGCTTATTTGCTGCATCAAGGGTTGCAGCTGTTGCGGCAGGGCAGCCCATTCATCGGCGGTATGCTGCTGCCACTGAGCCTGGCTGATATTACCCAGCACTATGGCGTCTTCCAAATCATGCACACCGTAAGCAATATCGTCGGCCAGCTCCATAATGGAGGCATCCAGCGATTTATAGCGTGATTTAATATACGGCGACTTATCCAACTGCTCTGTGCTTTGAAACAGAGCACGGTCTGCTGCGCTAAGCGGTGCTAAGATCCATTGCAGAATATCGGCATCGGCAGCAAAAATGGCTTTGGCCGGCTGCCACGGCGTTAAATTCAGCGGGTTCGTATCGGGTAGGCTTTGCTGGCGCAAATCCGGCTGCAACACCGGGTACTTTAATAAACCTAATAAGGTACGCCGCGATAAATCCATACCGTGCTGCAGGGTATAGGGTTCTAACTTGGCGACAATACGTAATGTCTGGCCGTTGCCCTCAAAACCACCGGCGTGCAGCATTTTAAAGTTAAGTGCTGTTTCGCCGCCGTGACCAAAGGGTGGGTGGCCAATATCATGCGCTAAACACAACGCCTCCATCAGGCTGTCATCGGGTAAATAGCTTAACTCTATGTTACTGACCTCTGTGCTACTGACTTTAGCGCGCAATTGGCTGACTAAACCGGTACCAATTTGTGCCGCTTCTAACGAATGGGTTAACCGCGTGCGGTAAAAATCGTTCTGGCCAATGCCGAGTATTTGCGTTTTTGCTTGCAGGCGGCGAAATGCGGCCGAGTGCAAAATACGGGCGCGGTCGCGTTGCCAGGGGCTGCGCTGATCGCCGGGCCTGCTGCTACCGGTGCCGGAGCGCCGTTCCGACCAAAGAGGGTGTGGCATAGTATTCCTTGTCAATTCAAACAGCTAAACCATAAAGCGCGATGGCGTACTCATATGCGCTATAGTACGCCAACTGTGGTTAAACTTCGAGTCCGACTATAGTGGCAAAAGTGATAAAGGCTGTTTAAAAAAGCGTTCGACAAGCCGGTTTTTATACTGTATAAAATAACAGTAAATTAATCAGGGGGAAACGCCATGGCTGTTATTATTAAGTACGTAGTAGAAAGAAACGGAGCAGAAAAGATGACTTTTACTTCTAAAGCGGAAGCCGATGCTTATGACAAAATGCTTGATACCGCTGATGAACTGACGCACTTTTTAGCTGCCAGCACACTGATCGCCGACGAGCAGTTAACAGAAGCGCTGGCGCTGTATATGGCGCAACAAAAAGACAATTTGCTGGTAGCTTTGGGTGCCAAAAAGCCGGCCGTTAAAGCCGACAAAGTGGATAAAACAGAAAAGGCAGCGAAAACTAAAATTGCTGCAGTAGAGCAGGCCGCTTAACGCGCCTGCTGTTTTTGCCAATAGGCCTTCAGATCTGCTTTTACTTCAGGTAACAGCAGATATAGCGCCAGAATATTCGGTACCGCCATTAAGAAAATCATTGAATCGATAAAGTCGAACACTGCCATTACATTGGGTACTGCGCCCATCGACACAATGAAACAAAACAGCACTTTATACAGCTGCGTTAAGCGTTTGTCCTGGCCTACCAGGTAGCGCCAGCCGGTCATGCCATAATACGACCAACTAATTACAGTAGAAAAACCAAACAGCAACAACGCCACCATTAACACCCACGGAAACCAACTGAACACCGATGCAAAAGCGCCGGAAGTAATTTGCACGCCATCCAGGCCCGGGGTTTGATAAGCGCCGGTTAAAATAATAACCAGGGCTGTAATGGTACAAATAACGACGGTATCAATAAAAGGCTCCAGCAGGCCGACAAAGCCCTGGCTTACCGGGTCTTTGGTTTGTGCTGCAGCATGGGCAATAGGTGAGGAGCCAATACCGGCTTCATTAGAGTAGGCCGCGCGGCGAAAGCCTTGAATAAGCACACCAATAAAACCGCCGTAGCCGGCTTCAGGCGTAAAAGCGCCTTGCACTATCAGCCATAATGCTGCCGGAATTGCGCTGGCATGGGTTAGCATCACAATTAACGAGGCCAGCAGATAAATACCACACATCAGCGGCACTAATTTGCTGGTAACCCGGGCAATACTTTTTAAACCGCCGATAATAACAGCGCCAACTAACAACGCATAGACAGCACCAAACAACCAGGCATTATCAAAACCGGTTACGGTTTTTACCTGGACAAAACCCTGATTAACATGCACAAAACCGGCAGAGCCGAAAATAACGAACACCGAAAAAGCCATCGCCAGTACAGTACCGGCAAGTGGCAGGTTAAATTTATCCAGCGCGGCTTTGATATAATACATCGGGCCGCCGGACACGCTGCCGTCAGCATTTATTTGCCGGTATTTTACCGCCAGCGTACATTCAACAAACTTGGTGGACATACCCAATAAACCGGCGACAATCATCCAAAAGGTCGCCCCCGGGCCACCCAGGCTGATAGCAACCGCCACACCGGCAATATTTCCGGTACCCACAGTACCGGACAGAGCGGTGCTCAGTGCCTGAAATGGCGTAATTTCCCCTGTTTCGCTACTGCGTTTATTGTTTTTCAGCAAACGGATAGCATGGGCAAAGCCGCGCACGTTAATAAAACCCAGATAGCAGGTAAATACCAGGGCACCGCTGATGAGCCAAATCAGTACCATAGGAATAGCTACACCATTAATGTCAAAGGCGTAAAACACTACAGCAGCAAGCTTTGACGTCAGGCTTTCAAAAGCGTGTTGAAACGAAAAATCGGTAGTCATGCGTTAACTTCAGCGGTATGGACGGCCATTAAATGCTGCAAGACTACTGTGTAATGGCAACAGAAACAAGAAATTATAGTAAAGCCGCTGCTGCCGATTGTATCAACGCGACTTTGCTCTTATGCTGGCGCAAGCATAACTCCGGGCATTTACTATGACAGCACCGCAACAACACAAGCATTCGCACAGCGGTCACTCGCATGGCCACAGCCAGCATGGTCACCATCATTCGCACCACAGTGAAAGCAGTAATATCGCGCTGGCATTTTGGCTTAACTTCGGCTTTGCCTTAATTGAGATTGTCGGCGGGATCTTAACCAATAGTGTGGCGATTATTGCCGATGCTATTCATGACTTGGGCGACAGCCTGGCCATAGGCTTTGCCTGGATTGCCAGCAAAGTAGCGGCGAAGCAGCCCACTCAGCGTTATAGCTATGGTTACCGGCGCTGGTCGCTGCTTAGTGCGCTAATCAGCGGTCTTATTTTGTTGTCAGGCTCGGCCTGGGTACTGTCTGAGGCCATACCACGTTTATGGCAGCCGCAACTGCCGCATGTGGGCGGCATGTTTGCGCTGGCGATTTTGGGTGTTGCCGTTAATGGTGTTGCGGTGCTGCGTTTGCGTGGTGGTAAAACCCAAAACGAAAAGGTGCTCAGCTGGCATTTGCTGGAGGATGTATTAGGTTGGGTTGCCGTGCTGTTGGGCTCTGTACTGATGTACTTTACCGGTTGGGCCTGGCTTGACCCTGCACTGTGTATCGGTTTTACGCTGTTTATCTTGCTCAATGTACTGAAAAGCCTGCGCCAAACGCTGGCGTTGTTTTTACAGGTAACACCGGACCCTGCCTTGCAGCAGCAGATCAGCGTACAGTTGGCTGAGCTGGACTTTGTAAAATCAATTCACCATTTGCATCTGTGGTCACTCGATGGTGAACAGCATGTACTGACCATGCATGTTGAAATAGCCACGCCAACAGAGCTTGAGCGGCAATTAGCCTACAAACAGCAGATAGCTGAAGTACTGGCACCCTATCAACTGAGCCATACCACGGTAGAATTTGAAATCAGCGGTGAGACCTGTCGCGACGCGAAATAAAAAGGCAGCCAGGCTGCCTTGTACGTAAAGAGATTATTGGCTGTAGCCGGGTAAGAACTGCGCCAGCTTGCCGATAGCGGCTTCCAGTTGCTCTTTATGTGGCAGGAACACGATACGAAAGTGATCCGGCTCCGGCCAGTTAAACGCGCGGCCATGCACCAGCAGTACTTTGTGTTGGCGCAGAAAATCCAATACAAACAGCTCGTCGTCTTTAATGCGGAACTTCTTGCGGTCAATTTTCGGGAATAAATACATGGCGCCTTTGGGCCGCATGCAGCTTATGCCGTCAATCTGTGTCACCAGCCTGTGGGCTAAATCCATTTGCTCATATAAACGCCCGCCCGGCACCACCAGCTCGTTAATGCTTTGATAGCCGCCCAGTGCAGTTTGCACTGCGTGTTGGCACGGCACATTGGCACACAGCCGCATTGATGCCAGTACGTTCAGGCCTTCGATATAATTGCGCGCCAGATTTTTTGCACCGGAGATAAATAACCAGCCAACACGAAAGCCGGCAATACGGTAATTTTTTGATAAGCCGCCAAAGGTCAGCATAATCAAGTCATCGGCCAGCGAGGCGGTACTGACGTGCTCAGTGCCGTCGTATAAGACTTTGTCGTAAATCTCATCGCTTAGCACCACCAAACGGTGCTCGCGGGCAATTTTCAGCAGTTCAAGCAAAAAGGCTTTGTCGTACACCGCCCCGGTGGGGTTGTTCGGGTTAATCAGCACTATAGCTTTGGTTCTTTTGCTGATTTTTTCTTTAATATCGCCAAGATCCGGGTACCAGTCCTGTTGCTCGTCACAGCGGTAATGCAGCGCTTTGCCACCAGCCAGGTTCACCGCTGCGGTCCACAGCGGATAGTCAGGTGAGGGCACCAGTACTTCATCACCGTTGTTCAGCAATGCCTGCAGCGACATTAAAATTAACTCAGACACACCATTGCCGATATACACATCATCGGCGTCTGCACCCAAAATACCACGCTGCTGATAATACTGCGCCACGGCCACCCGCGCCGGGTAAATGCCTTGCGAGTCGGAGTAGCCCTGGGCAGTGGGCAGGTTATGGATCACATGTTTAAGAATTTCGTCCGGTGCTTCAAAACCAAAGGGCGCCGGGTTGCCGATATTTAATTTGAGGATGCGGTGGCCTTCCTCTTCCATGCGTTTGGCTTCCTGGGCTACAGGACCACGGATGTCATAACAGACACCGTCTAATTTTGTTGAGCGCTCAATGGGTTTCATAACAACGACCTTAATGTCTCCGTTTTTTATCCGTCCGGACAGCTATATAGCTGTAGCTATCTGTTTTCACATAACTGCCGCCGCTTTGCAATGGATGGCGCTGCGTTTTTGCAAAAAAACTAACCAAAATCAGTTTTTGGTCGTATAAATAGCCGGGCACAGGTAAAATGCCGCGCTCTGTTATAACAAACAGGTTACCGCTACAGCAAAACGGCTGTAGCAAGAAGAGTAACTCACAGGTGATGGATGTTATTGAAAAAAATCATTATTACAGCTTTTTGGTTCGTCGTGGTGCTGGCGTTTATCAGCCCTTTTACCGAGCTTGAGCCGGTGCAGCAGTTAGACTCGCTGGAGGATTGGCAAAAACCGTCACGGATCACTGCGCTAAATGATGCTGATAAGAAAAAGGTATTGCAGCGGCTGGCTTATACTTCTGCCGCACCGCCGTTTGTTGCTTTACCGGATTTTAACCAGTACAGCGATACCACCGCCAAAAAACGGGCGTTCTTTAATTACTTACGGCCTTATGTAAAACGCGAAAACGCACGGTTACGCTCATTACGTCGGCAATTAATTGAAATACAACAGAAAAAAGAAAAGCGTATGCGTATTTCGTTGGAAGAATATGCGTTTTTATACAGCTTGTACGATGAATTTCGCATGGAAGTGGCGGAAACTGACCAAAGCATGTTGCAGGAATTACTGAAGCGGGTGGATATTGTTCCCGATACCCTGGTGTTAATGCAGGCGGCGAATGAATCAGCCTGGGGCACCAGCCGTTTTGCGGTAGAGGGCTATAACTTTTTCGGCCAGTGGTGTTTTCGCGAAGGCTGTGGCTTGGTACCGCAGGAGCGTGTTGAGGGTAGCTATCATGAGGTGGCAAAATTTGCCAACCCTGCTGCCAGTATAAAAAGCTACTTTTACAACTTAAATACCTTTCATACTTACGAGTCATTGCGGGTAATACGCGCCCGTTTGCGCGCTGAAGGTAAACCGGTAAGTGGTGTGGCGTTGGCGGCGGGGCTTGGCTCGTACTCTGAACGCGGTGAAGATTATATCGCTGAAATAAGCGGCATGATCCGCTTTAACCGCAAATTACTGGAAGAATAATATGCGTTATGTTGCCGCTCTGATGCTGCTGTTGCCGGCATCAGTGTCTGCCGATTTACTGCTGAACTACAACAGTTTTTACCAGCGAATGAAAAAACTGCAGCAGCCTGAGTACAGTGATATTACGCTGGCGTTTGCGCTGATTGGCGAGCGCAGTGGCCAGCCCTGTAAATACTATGGCTTGGGCCTGAAAAGTGACCGGCATGATATAAAGCTGGATATTGCCGGTAACGGCGAAATCAGTTTGCCGTACGATGAGGCGTTAAAAGACAGTAATGCCATTTTGCAGGTGCTGCTGGCCGATAATGCTGAGCCATGCCAGGTGCAATTTCGCCTGCGCTCGCGTATGCGGCTGGCAACGGAGCTAACGCTGCAGGATATACAGCACTATCGCAGCCAATTTGACATATTGCTGGATGATATGGCCGGTATTAGCAAACGCTGGTTGCCGGATGTCAGCGGGGTAATTGTCGAGTTTGCCGATGTGGTAACACCGCCACAGATGTCGGCAGGGGCGGCAGAGGCAACACAGTGCAGTGACAAGCGCTGTTATATTCGTCTTAGCAGCAGTTTAGCTGCAGACAGCCGTTGGCAATTCAGCCAGCGGCCGGTGTATTTGCTGCCGTTAATTGACAGCGCAACGCAGTAAGCTGCGCTGTATTTTAACTTAACGCGATAATCTGCGCCGGATTATCCGGCAGCGCGGCCACGTCTTCATCGCCTGCCAGGCCAACAGGGATGGCAGGTACTGCCACTTTGTCAAAGGCAGTATCGCGTTCGCTAAGCTCTGTGTCCTTTGTCAGGCCGGCAAAATTAAACAGCGTTTTATCAATCATGTGCGACGGCACTATATTCTGCATGGCCTGAAACATGGTTTCTATGCGGCCCGGAAAGCGTTTATCCCAGTCTTGCAGCATTTCTTTTACTACCTGGCGTTGCAAACCATCCTGCGAGCCGCACAGATTACACGGAATAATCGGAAATTCGCGGGCGATAGCATATTTTTCAATGTCTTTCTCTTTGCAGTACGCCAGCGGCCGGATCACAATATGCTCACCGTTATCACTGACCAGCTTAGGTGGCATTGACTTCATCTTGCCGCCGTAAAACATGTTTAAAAACAGTGTTTCCAGCATATCATCACGATGGTGGCCCAGCGCAATTTTGGTGGCGCCCAGCTCTTTGGCAGTACGGTACAAAATACCGCGGCGCAAGCGCGAGCACAGTGAGCAGGTGGTTTTGCCCTCGGGAATCTTGTCTTTGACGATACTGTAGGTATCTTCGTTGACAATGGTAAAGTCGACACCAATAGCACTCAGGTAAGCGGGCAGCACATCAGCCGGAAAGCCCGGCTGTTTCTGATCTAAGTTAACCGCTACGATAGCAAAGTTGATTGGTGCAGACTGCTGTAAATTAAGCAGAATATCCAACAAGGTGTAAGAGTCCTTACCGCCGGACAAACACACCATAATTTTATCGCCTTCTTCAATCATATTGAAATCGGCAATAGCCTGTCCCACGCCGCGGCGCAGGCGTTTATGAAGTTTATTCAGATTATATTGAGCTTTAGCTTGCGCTGCGTGAGTCATAACTACTGCTACCGGAAACAAAAATGGCGCACATTATAGCTAAGCGCGCGCCATAACCAAAGCGGTGCAGCAGTAAAACTCAGTCTTTCTGTAACGGGCAAACAAAATCGGCCGGCTTAACCGCCAGCACATCACAATCCAGCCGGTCAATGACATGCTCTGCAGTGTTACCGATAATAGCCGCAGACAACCCGGTGCGGCCTATGGTGCCTATTACGACCATTTCGGCATCCAGCTCGCTGGCTATCGCAGGTAACACATCTTCGGGCATACCTTCCTGCACATGGCAACGGCTGCTGTCGATATCAAATTGTTTTGCAAGTTTTGTTACTGCATCAATATGGTGGTGTTTCATTGTGCTGTTATATTCCTGCGGGTTGAACTCAGGAATTTCGATAGCAATATTAACCGGAGTGCCGGGGTAGGCATTTACCAAATGGGTATGGGCGCTGAGCATGGCCGCCATTTGGCCGGCTTTTGTTATTACCCGCTGATTTAACGATAAGTGATGTGCCTGCTCACTGCCGGCGTTAACGGCAGCAATAATATTACCGCCCTGCGGCCAGTCATGGTCTTTCACCAGTAATACAGGGCAGGGACATTTACGCAGAATATGCCAATCGGTTGGGGTGAATATCATCGATTTCAATACATCATGGTCGTGGGTGCCCTTAATAACCAGGTCGTAGTTATCTTCCAGCACCGCATGCACTACTGCTTCAAACGGCCGGTTATGCCATACCACCTTAATATCGATATTAATGCCACCGGCCCGGGGGGCTGCCAAAAAGTCACTGATCCACAGCTCACGGTCTTTAATTACCGCCTGGCGCATCGATTCGCGCTCTTCGCCGGATAACATGGTGGTCATCTCGTAGGAGAAATCATAGACCGATAAAAAAGCCGTTAATTTACAGCTTTGCAGCCGGGCTAACTGCACAGCGCGGTTTAAGGCTTTTTGTTGATCTACGGTAGGGTCAAGCACCACCAGCACATTGTTATAAGCAGACATATCAGGCTCCACAGTAAAAAACTTTACTTAAGTGTAGCCAAATTAGCCTGCTTTGCCGGGCTAAACCTTGCGCCAGGTCAAAGCCGGTGGCATTAACAGTGCGCGGTAAGCGAGCCCAGTTTGCTCAGTGCAGCTTGATCTTTTAAGGTGATAAGTTTGCCATCTACCTGAATAAGCTGTTCTTTATCCAGTTTGCTCAGCAAGCGGCTGATGGTTTCTACCGTTAAGCCGAGGTAGTTGCCGATGTCGCTGCGGGTCATGGTCAGGCGAAACTCCGTAGCGGAAAAACCACGGCTGGCAAAACGTTGCGCCAGTTGCGATAAAAAGGTCGCCAGTTTTTGTTCGGCAGTTTTACGGTTCAGCAATAGCATCATTTGCTGATCGGCCTGAATATCCTGGCTCATCAGTCGCATCATTTGTTGGCGCAGCCGTGGTAACTGGTCAAGCAACATGTCCAGGTTCGGCATCGGAATTTCGCATACCATGGCGGTTTCCAACGCTTCGGCATAGCTGGGGTGTAACTGATTATGCAGGCCATCAAAACCAACAATATCGCCCGGCAGATGAAAGCCGGTAATTTGCTGCTCGCCCTGGTCGGTCAGAGTAAAGGTTTTAAATGAGCCGGTGCGAATAGCAAACAACGATTTTTGCGTATTGCCGGCTTCAAACAACATGTCGCCCTTATGCAGCGGTCGCTTGCGCTGAATAATGTCATCCAGCTTCGTCATTTCTGCGTCGTTTAAGGAAAAGGGCAAACACAGCTGGCTAAAGCCGCAGTCCTGACAATTTATTGCAGAGCGTTGCATCATGGTGTTTTTACCTTTTACGGGAATTCCAACATAGCCAGCTTAAAAAACCAGCCGGCGGATAGCAAGCCAAATCGTATAACCGGCATAAATGGCTAACATAAGTGCTGCGCTGTAGCGTAGCCACAAGGTGTTTTTCAGTTTACTCAGAATACCGGCGGCACTGCCGGTAACTAAGATTGCCGGCAGGGTACCAACACCAAAGCTCAGCATCAGTAAGCCGCCCTGTACAGCGCTGCCACTGGCCAGACTCCAGCCCAAGGTACTGTACACCAGGCCGCAGGGCAAGGCGCCCCAGCACAGCCCGTAACTGTAAGCCTTAGCCGCGCTGTTAAGCGGCAACAGTTTGGTGGCAACCGGCTGCACATGGCGCCATAGTTTTTGTCCCAATTGCTCTAAACGGATTAAACCAAACCACAACCGGCTGATATATAATGCCATCATCAGCAACAGTAAACCTGCTAACAGCCGCAGCCATAACAGTGACGCGCCGGCCAGTTGCATAGCGCCGGCGCCAAAATAACCCACCAAAGCGCCGAATAATGCATAGGTGGTCAGCCGGCCCGCACTTAACAATATCTGTAATTGTAGTTTACGGCCCGGGCTTTGCGCCGGCATCGACAACTGCAGAGCACCGGCAATACCGCCGCACATCACTAAGCAATGGCTGCTGCCGATAAAACCAATCAACAATGCCGCCAGCAAATCAGCATTCATGGCTGTGGCTTGTCGTTATTCTCAGGCGGGGCATTTTTTTCTGCATCAAACAGGATGCTGAAACCTTCTTTGTCCAGATCGTCAAACTGTTTACTACGCACCGCCCAGAAAAACACAGTTAGCCCAATCAGTACAAATAAAATAGCGATGGGGATCAGCACATAAATAACACTCATTTTTTCAGCAGCCTTAATGAATTAGACACCACCAGCAATGAACTGAACGACATACCCAGCACTGCGATATAAGGCGAAACAAAACCGGCTACCGCCAGCGGAATAATCAGCAGGTTATAGCCCACCGACCAGCGCAGGTTCTGCTTAACGATACGCTGCGCCTGATTGCTGCCACTGAGCAGCTCTGCCAATAAGCCGATACTGGGCTGTAACAATACCACATCGGCCTGATTTTTAGACAAATCGCTGCCGCTTTGCAGTGTCACCGAGACATGAGCGGCATGAAAGCCCGGGTTATCATTAATACCATCACCCAGCATCAGCACTTTATGGCCGGCTTGTACCAGTTTATTAATTTCTGCTACTTTTTGCTCCGGGCTGCAGCCTTTTACCATCAACTCAAACTGCAGTTGTTGTTGTAACTCATCAGCCTGTGCTGAGTTATCACCGGTCAGCATGATAAGCTGATATCTTTGCCGGCGCAGTGCGCCCAGTAAGTCTGGTACTTCAGGGCGCAGTGCATCCTGCAAGCTGATAGCAGCTATATCCTTGCCGTCGACGCTGAGGTAAACCATAGCATTTTGCTGATGCTTTACATTACAAAACGCCGCACTGCCTACTTTAACCTGCCGGCCATCATAAGTAGCGCTGATGCCGCCGCCCACCTGAATATGCACATCTTGCAGTGATAATTCAGCGCTAAGATGGCCGCTAAACGCGCGGCCGATAGGGTGCTCTGAGTAGGCTTCTAAATTAGCTATCAGGTTTAGCGCTTCAGTTTCGCTGTACTGTTGACTCAACATTTCAACGCTGCTGAGCGAAAAACGGCCTTCGGTTAAGGTTCCGGTTTTATCAAACACTATATGGCTTAGCTGCGGCAATACATCCAGTACGGCGGAATTTTTGATCAGCACGCCGCGCCGGTTTAAGCTGGCCAGGGCGCAGGTTACCGCAGTGGGGGCGGCCAGGCTTAGCGCGCAAGGGCAGGTGGCAACCAATACTGACAGCGTTACCCAAAACGCGCGGTCTGCATCCAGCCAGACATACCACAGTACAAAGGTCGCGGTTGCAATAAGCAGCAACCGTTCAACAAAATAGCGTGCCAGGGTATCGGTTTTATGCAGCACGGCTGGTTTTTGACTCAGTGTGCGCTGCTGCAGATTAATAATTTGCCCTAAACGTGACGCACCCAGTGCTGTTGTTACCTTGATTTCTAATAAACCATCATGATTAATACTGCCGGCCAGCACTTTGTCGCCAATAGTTTTGGCTACCGGCCGGTATTCACCGGTTAACATTGATTCATCGGCAGAGCTTTGGCCGCTGATCACATCGCCGTCGGCAGCAATGGTTTCACCGGGCTTTAATAAAATAGTATCGCCTGGTTGTAAGCGTCTGGCCGACACAACCTGTTGCTGTCCGTTTACCAATAAGCTGGCACTTACCGGCATAATCTTCAGCAGGTTACCGGTGGCTTCGCGTGCGCGGGCGCGGGCACGGTATTCAAAAAACTTACCCAACTGCAGTAAGAAGGTAAACATACAAACCGATTCAAAATACACTTCGCCGGTGTTAAACACGGTGGCATAGGCCGAAGCAAAAAACGTATAGTAAATGGCCAGGCTTACCGGCACGTCCATATTAAGCTGGCGTGCTTTAATGCCGCGCCAGGCGCTGTTAACAAAGGGCAGGGCGGCATACAACACCACCGGCAAGCTTAAAAACAGGCTGATCCAGCGCAGATAGCCCTGATGAGAGGCCTCAATACCGCTGTAATCGCCGAAATACAGTGCCACCGCCAGCATCATCACCTGCATCGACATAATGCCGGATACGGCCAGCCGCTTTAAAAACCGGCTAAGCTCGGCTTTAAACTGTTGCTCTTCTTTGTCAGCAATAAAAGGGCTGGCCTGATAGCCAATTTTAGTCAGGCTGGCAAGCACTTCGCTAAGTGGCGTTTGCTCTGAGTGCCAGACCAGGTGGCAGCGCTGGGTGGTGGAGTTAACATTAACCTGGTGTACTGCCGGCAATTGGCGCAATTGTTTTTCTATTAACCAGGCGCAGGCGGCGCAGCTGATACCGCTTAATGACAATTCAATTTCAGTCAACTCACCTTGTTTGCGGCTTACGTCGGCCAATACATCCGGCGCATCAAAGTTAGCCAGCTCTGCGCGCAGGCTATCCGGCATGGCATTAGCTTTAGCCGCCGGTTCCGTACGAAAGCGGTAATAGTCTGCCAGATTGCTGCTGATAATGGTGTCGGCCACGGCTAAGCAACCGGCACAACAAAATAATCGCGTGCTGCCGTCGAACTCACGGCTGAAGTGAAAGCCGGCAGGAACCGGCTCATTACAATGAAAACAACGCTTGGTACTCATTTAGCCGCCTTGTCAGTAGCCAAGCTTAATTTCAGTGGTTGCCGGCAGTTGCAGCGTAGCCCGCAATTTCCAGTCTTTTGACGCATCAGACACTACCAATCGCCATTTACCGCTTGGGGTTAGCGGCAGGGTTGCTACGTATAGCAGCTCACCACTGCGCTCTGCATCCAGTGCGAAATCGCGATCGGCCAGGGTGGGGTGATAAAAGTCCAGGTGCAAAGTACCGTCGAGCACCGTGTTTTCTGCAAAGCGTACTACTGCCCGATTACCGGCTACCAGCACATGCGCTTCTAAGTTGCGCAGCTGTGCTTCGCGGTATTTAGCTAACTGCATATTAATAGCGCGGCCTGCTTTGTAGTAATCGTCAACCACCAAATCCGGTGAGTGCTGTTGCATTACTACTATCGTATGCACTGCTTTAAGCGCGGTAATTACCGGAATAGCAATTAAAATCCATGGCCACAGCTGCTTGTACCAGGGTTTTGTATCTTGCTGCATTACCACCTCACAAAACAACATAGCGTTACACAAACGCATAGAAAGAAGCCCCGAAACGGGGCTTATAAATTACCACTCAAGCCGGATTATTGCGCTGCAGCGCTTTGCTCCGGATGGGCCAGGCGGTAAACGTAGGCAGTAAGGATATGTACTTTATCCTCGCCTAAGGTTTGTTTAAACGCCGGCATTACACCGTAACGGCCTTTAGTCAGCGTTTCTTCCACTGCACCGGCAGAACCACCGTATAACCAAATATTATCGGTCAGGTTAGGCGCGCCAAACGGCAAGTTATGTGCCAGGCTGCCTTTGCCATCTGCACCGTGACAGGCCGCACAGAGGGCAAATTTAGCTTTACCGGCTTCTGCTTCGCGATCATTTACAGCGCGGCCGGACAGGCTTAACACATAGGCCGTCATTTCTTTAATGCCTTGCTCGCCTAACGCATCAAACCAAGCCGGCATTGCCGCTTTGCGGCCGTATAGCAAGGTTTCTTTGATTTTGTCCGGTGTGCCGCCGTATAACCAGTCATTATCCGTCAGGTTAGGGAAGCCCTGCTGACCGCGGGCGTCTGAACCATGGCACAGCGCACAGTTTTGCAGGAACAAACGCTGGCCGATTTTAATTGCATCATCGTCATACGCCAGGTCTAACACGTCGCGCTTGGCAAATTGCTGGAATACCGGCCCATAAATCTCATTAGCCCGCACCATTTCACGGTCCAGCTCTACGTTACGGCCTTCTTCCACGGCTTTTACTACCGCTAAACGTGACTCTTCCAGCGACTTAATACCCTGGTTAGAGCTGGTCCAGCCTAAAAAGCCTTTAAAGTTGCCTAAACCCGGGTACGCCGCCAGATAAAATACTGACCACACCAGCGTTAGTACGAACATATAAGTCCACCAACGCGGCAACGGGTTGTTAATTTCAGAGATACCGTCTACTTCGTGGCCGGTAGTTTGATCTTCAGGCACACCCACATAATTCTTCAGGTTCCAGGTCAGCAGTATTGCACAGCCGATCAACACCGGAAGGGTTAACACTATGATCCAAGCACTCCAAAAGCTACTCATGATCGGACTCCTGTTTGGTTTTCTGTTGCGCTTTTTGTTCGTCGTCAAACACTAAGTTTGCTGCCTGGTCAAAATCGGTTTTGCGCTTTTTGCTGTATGCCCAGATCACGAAGGCAATAAAACCGACAAACAAAATCACGGTAAAAATACTGTGTATCGTTGCGTATTCCATGGGCATTACTTCAGGTGTGTGCCAAGCGATTGCAAATAAGCAATCAGGGCCTGCATTTCAGTTTTACCCTGAACTGCACTTGCTGCGCCGGCGATATCTTCATCGCTGTAAGGCACACCGTAGCTTTGTAATACTTCCATTTTGCGTGCAGTGTGTTTACCGTCGAGCAGGTTTTTATCCAACCACGGGAAACCCGGCATATTAGACTGCGGCACCACAGAGCGTGGATCCATCAGGTGCGCATAGTGCCAGTCGTCACTGTAACGCTCACCAACGCGGGCCAGATCCGGACCGGTACGTTTGGAGCCCCACAGGAAAGGGTGATCCCATACGCTTTCACCGGCAACAGAATAGTGGCCATAACGTTCAACTTCTGCACGAAACGGCCGCACCATTTGGCTGTGACAGCCAACACAGCCTTCACGGACGTAGATGTCCCGGCCTTCTAACTGCAAAGCAGTATAAGGCACCATGCCATCTACCGGCTGAGTGGTTTCGTCCATAAAAAACAGTGGTGTAATCAGTACCAGAGTACCAAAGCTGATGGCCACGATACTGAGTATTGCCAGCAGACCAACGCTTCTTTCAATTTTGTCATGATGATTCTTGTTTGACATGATTTACCTCTTACGCTGCTGCTGGCACAGGTTGTAGTGATTCATCTTTAGCGCGCACTGTTTTGTAAACGTTGTACGCCATCAGCAACATACCTGCCACCACAAAAACACCACCGATAAAACGCATCAGGTAGAACGGCATTGACGCTTCCAGGCTTTGCACAAAGCTGTAGGTTAAGGTGCCGTCGGTATTCACTGCGCGCCACATCATGCCCTGAGTAATACCGGAGATCCACATTGCCACGATATACAGCACTACGCCGATAGTATGCAGCCAGAAGTGAGTGTTAATCAGTGAAATACTGTACATCCGGCCCTGGTTATACAGCACAGGGATTAAGTGGTAAATCGCACCGATAGAGATCATCGCTACCCAACCTAAAGCACCTGAATGCACGTGACCGATAGTCCAATCTGTGTAATGTGACAGCGCATTTACTGATTTAATCGCCATCATCGGGCCTTCGAAGGTCGACATACCGTAGAACGACAGCGACACAATTAAGAAACGCAGAATAGGGTCGGTTTTCAGCTTATGCCAGGCACCTGACAGCGTCATAATACCGTTGATCATGCCACCCCAGCTTGGCACAAACAGCACGACCGACATTACCATACCTAATGACTGCGTCCAGTCCGGCAGGGCGGTGTAGTGCAAATGGTGTGGGCCGGCCCAAATATACAGCGCTATCAGTGCCCAGAAGTGCACTATAGATAAGCGGTATGAATACACCGGACGACCGGCTTGCTTAGGAACAAAGTAGTACATCATGCCAAGGAAACCGGCAGTTAACAGGAAGCCTAC
This sequence comes from Rheinheimera sp., assembly GCF_030690345.1. GTDB lineage: Bacteria > Pseudomonadota > Gammaproteobacteria > Enterobacterales > Alteromonadaceae > Alishewanella. The sequence continues at coordinate 303,886 of NZ_JAUYGV010000001.1, read as the reverse complement.
CGCATTATGGCCGTACCACCACTGGATCATTGCATCCACAGCACCGGCGTAAATAGAATAAGATTTAAAGGCACTAACCGGAATCGCCATGCTGTTAACAATGTGCAGTGCTGCTACCGTCAAAATAAAGCTGCCCAAAAACCAGTTCGCCACATAAATATGGCTGGTTTTGCGTTTCACCAAAGTACCGAAAAATACGATGGCGTAAGATACCCACACCAGCGTAATCAGAATATCGATTGGCCACTCCAGTTCAGCATACTCTTTACTGCTGCTGTAGCCCATGGGCAAGGTGATCACGGCGGCAACAATTACAGCCTGCCAGCCCCAGAAGGTGAACATGGCCAGCTTTTCTGCAAACAACCGCACCTGACAAGTGCGTTGCACTATGTAATAGCTGGTGGCGAACAGGGCGCTGGTACCAAACGCGAAGATTACCGCATTGGTGTGTAAAGGACGAAGACGACTATAGGTCAACCAGGGCGTATCGAAGTTTAATGCCGGCCAATATAATTGGGCCGCGATTAACACGCCCACCGCCATGCCGATAATCCCCCACAAAATGGTGGTTAAGGCAAAGAGGCGGACAACGCGATAGTTGTAGTCAACATTTAACGATTTGGTCTGGCTCATGTTGAGTTCCGCTGCAGTTAGTGCTGGTTACTGATACAGGCTGTTTGCGCAGCCATTCTTGTTATAGGCAGGATAATACACCCAATGTTTGCAATGTTTTCCCTGCCAATTTGGGGCTGCATATTAAGGGTTTTACCCCTGAAAAGATAGGTAAAACAGCCCGTTTTATGATTTAGAACAAAGTCATTGCTCACTAAACAACCAAGTGTAGCCGCAGTTTGAAGCTTTTCATTAAAACCGCGTACAATACGGTAATATTCTGCGTTCACTGGTTGGTTATGCGGCTATTTTACCCGTTTCTGTTGGTGTTTATCTGCCTTGGTGGCTGTCAGCCAACGGATAAAGCACCCGTTTTATCTCTTATGTTGCTAAAAGACGCTGAGTTGCAATTGCAGCTTACGCCAGGCAATGCACCGGTAGAAACACCACTGCAATTGCAGTTAACAGCAAATAATGTAGTGGCTGTTAATGCCAATCTGACGGGTGTGTCGATGTATATGGGGCAAATACCGCTTCGGTTCAGTCAGCAGGGAGAGCTGTGGCAGGCAGAGTTTTTACTGGGGGCTTGCAGCGACCCGGACATGCTGTGGCAACTTGAGTTAGAACTGATTTTTGCCGATGGAGAAAAACGCACACTAAAACAACAGTTTCAGTCAAGTTGGCGTTAAAAAGCGAAATTACTGCTTGAGCTTTGCTTAAAAAATCGCCACTATCAGGCGGCAAAAAATAAGTTGGAGTTAAGCAAATGACCAGCGAGTTTGTACGCAATATCCACCTGGCAACCGCGCAGCACCTTAAGGATCAAGGTGCCGATGTATATGGCATTATCGAGCACTTTGAAAATGTGTTTATGCCAATGGATGAAGTTCCCGACCTGCTGGGGCAATTGGGTTACCCGCAGCAGGATCTGAAACAATTCTTAAAAGGCGTTGATTTTTAAAGCGCTTTAATTTGCTGGGTCAGCGCCAGCGTAGATGCGGCGCTGGACAGTCTTGCTGTTTCAACACAAATAAACTGCCGGTAACTGTCTGCTGTAAGATCTGCTATAGCAGCGCTTTTATCTTGCCACGGGTTCCACACTACTGTTGCATCATGACCTGTTTGTGTCAGTGCCAGTTGACTGCTGTCACTGTCTACTCTCAATTGTGCAGCACTGTCCGGATAAATGCGGTCGGTTTCGCTGGTTATCCGCACTACCTTGCTACCGTTTTGCTGCATGCTGTCGCTGACTTTATCATAGTAACTGTCCGGCAACGGCCGTACGGCAGCGCTCGCTATATTATCCAGTGCAAAATAACTATGTAAAGCAGCCTGTTGCGGCATCCGGCTATTGCAGCTTAACGCTATGCTCAGGCTGTCAGTTAAGGTCAAACAAAGTTGCAACTTAACGCTACCACTATGGTACGGCAGATTATCAAGCTCTGTCATCAGGGTTAGGCTGGCTGCAGTTGCACCGCTATGTTGCTGTATAAGTTGCCACAGCCGGTTACGCACCAAACCATGATTTGGCAAGGCGTCTTGCGCGGGGTTAAACGCTGCGCCTGCCGGGCCAAACCAGGGCCAGCATACCGGTACGCCACCGCGGATAGCGCCCTGGTTATGCCACTGCGCCTTGGGCGATAGCCACAGCAGTTCTTTACCGGGCTCTGGTTGATACGACAACACCTGAGCACCGTACAACGAAACGACAGCACTGGCGGTACCGTGTTGCAGTTTTATGCAGGGCAGGTCGGTTAAATGCGCAAAGCCGGTTTGCTTGCTAATAGCTGTCTCTAACATGCTGTTCTCCTGGCAGATAAAACTAAGCTCAAAGGCTGTGGAGCAGGTGTTCTTTCGTAACAGCGGCATGGACGCCGCGCAGGCTGAGACAGCACAGGGATGTGCTGTTGAAGGCGGTGAAGAAAGAATTTCCTGCTCTGCAGCTGTCACACCTGAACCTGTCATTAAACAAAACAGCCAGCATAAAGCTGGCTGTGTCAGGCTGCAACGTTTTAAGCGTGTTTCATAAACTCAACGGTGTTATCCAGCATACGGTTGCTGAAACCCCATTCGTTATCGTACCAGCTCATTACCTTAACCAAGCGGCCGTTTACACGGGTTTCAGTGGCATCGAAAATCGACGATTTCGGGTTGTGGTTAAAATCAACCGACACCAGCGGTAAATCGTTTACCGCCAGCACTTCTGCCATTACACCAGTTGATGCCGCTTTACGGATAATGTCATTTACTTCATCAATGGAGGTATTGCGACCGGCGATAAAGGTTAAATCGACCAGTGACACATTCAATGTTGGCACGCGCACCGCTAAGCCATCAAACTTACCCATCAGCTCAGGTACTACCAAACCTACAGCAGCAGCGGCGCCGGTTTTGGTAGGGATCATCGACATGGCCGCAGCACGGGCACGGCGCACGTCGGTGTGATATACATCGCTTAAGCGCTGATCGTTAGTGTAAGCATGAATAGTCGTCATCAGGCCGGATTCAATACCCAATACATCATTTAACGGCTTGGCAATCGGTGCTAAACAGTTAGTGGTGCAGGAGGCATTAGAGATAATGTTCATTTGCGGCGTTAAGATTTGCTGGTTTACGCCATAAACAATAGTGGCATCGACATCTTTGGCCGGCGCCGAGATAATCACTTTTTTCGCCCCGGCTTCTAAATGCGCGCCGGCAGACTTACGGTCAGTAAACAGGCCGGTACATTCCAGCACCACATCTACATTCAGTTGTTGCCACGGTAAGTTAGCCGGATTGCGCTCGCTTAGCGTAATAATTTCATCCTGGTTAACGTAAATGGCTTTGTCATTGTGCTCAACGTTGGCGGCGAAAATGCCATGCGCTGTGTCATACTTCAGCAGGTGTGCATTTATAGCAGCGTCACCCAGGTCGTTGATCGCTACCACTTTAATATCGTAATTTTTGCTGCTTTCATACAAAGCACGCAACACATTGCGGCCAATGCGGCCAAAGCCGTTAATCGCGACACGAATAGTCATATTAACCCCGTTAAATAGATGTTCTGAAAGTTTGCGAGATAAGTTGTGTAGTAAAATTACATTATTAACCGACTTTTTCAAGTTTAAAACGCTATAAAACCGTTATTTATGTAATTAAATGACATAAATGAACAATGACTTTAGCGCCAAGGCGGCCTAAAATGAGCCTTAGCGCACTGACAATCCTCTGACAATAAAAAGGAATTCCCATGGACGCCACCTTACTGGCTGAATTGATCGCATTTTGTGGCATTGAAACTGAATTTAATGATGCCTGGGGTAATCCGACCACCGTAAGTCAGCAAAACCAACTGGCATTACTGCAAGCGCAGGGCTTTGACACTGAAGATGACGACATAGCGGCACTGCAACTACTGCAGCGGCAATTGGATTTTTGGCAACAACCGTTGCAGGCGGTATCGGTGCAGCGCGAGGGCGAGCCGTTACAGTTGTTGCTGCAGGTAAACTTGGAGCAAGCCAACAGCGAGCTTTCACTTATCTTAACCAGCGAATGCGGCGACGAGCAGCACTTTAACCTGACGCCGGTAGAAGGCGAGCTGGTGCAGGTGGTGGTGCTGGATGAGGTGGAATATCATCAGTACCAACATTCGCTGAGCGCAACCCTGGCCGCCGGATATCACCAACTGCATTTAGCTGGCAGTGCCGTTACGCAAAAGCTGATAATTACCCCTGGCCGTTGTTATCAGCCGGAGGCGTTTGCAGATAAAAAACAGTGGGGCATAGCACTGCAACTGTATGCGCTGCGCTCAGAGCGCAACTGGGGTATAGGTGATTTTACCGATCTGGCTACTACTATAAAATATCTGGCTGCAGTTGGTGCTGACTTTATCGGGTTAAACCCGATCCATGCCTTGTATCCGGCGATGCCGGAAAGTGCCAGCCCTTACAGCCCCTCATCCAGACGTTGGCTGAATATCAGTTATATTGATGTCACGGCGATGCCGGGTTTTACCGCTTGTGCCCGTAGCCAAAGCCTGGTGAGCGCACCGGCTTTTCGCGCAGAGCTAAGCGCACAGCGCAGCAAAGACTATGTCGATTACAGCGGCGTAATGCAGTTAAAGCTGCCGGTAATGAAAAGCCTGTATCAGTGGTTTACTGAACAGAGCAAAACCGATAGTAAAAACGGCAGTAAAGCACTGGCAAAAGCTTTTAAGCAATTTAAGCTCGACGGCGGCGACAGCCTGCAACAACTGGCGTTGTATGATGCATTGCATGCGCATTTATACCAACAGGACAGCATGTATTGGGGCTGGCCGAACTGGCCTGAGCAATATCGTGAGCTGCAATCGGCAGCAGTGCAACAGTTTGCCAAACAGCACAAAGCTGAGCTGGATTTTTACTGCTACCTGCAGTTTATCGCGCAGCAGCAACTGGCGCAGGCGCAGCAAGTGGCCAAAGACGCCGGTATGTTGTTGGGGCTGTACCGCGATTTAGCCGTCGGTGTCAGCGAAGCCTCTACCGAAATTTGGGCTAACCCGCAACTGTACTGTCGTGATGCCAGTGTGGGTGCACCACCGGATCCGTTAGGCCCGGCCGGGCAAAACTGGGGCCTGCCACCTATGTACCCGTACCAGTTATATAAGCAGGGCTACCAGCCAATCATCGATTTACTGCGCGCCAATATGCAGCACGCCGGAGCTTTGCGTATCGACCATGTTATGGCACTGCTGCGGTTGTGGTGGGTGCCGAAAACGGCAGAAAACGCCGGCGGTGGCGCCTATGTGTATTACCCGCTGATGGACTTACTCGGCATTTTGGCACTGGAAAGCCAGCGCCATCAGGCGGTGATTATCGGTGAGGACTTAGGCACGGTGCCCGATGGTATTCGTGAGCTGTTAGCAGAGTACGGTGTGTATTCTTACCGCGTGTTTTTCTTTGAAACCGCCGCCGATGGCGGCTACATCTCACCGGCGCATTATCCGCAACAGGCAATGGCCACCTTAACTACCCACGATTTACCCACGCTGATTGGTTTTTGGCACTGCGAAGACTTGCGTTTGGGTAAAGAGCTGGGCCTGTATACCGACGAAGCGCAATTGCAGGGCTTGTATGCACAGCGCCATGCTAATAAACAGCGTATTCTGGACTCGTTGCACGGCCATGCTTTTCAGGGTGAAAGCATATTGCCGTTACATTATGAGCGCAGTGTCGACCATCTGGGCATGGACACCACACTTAACTATGCCATGCAGCGCCATTTAGCGGCCACATCAAGCCAGTTGCTATGCTTACAGCTCGAAGATGCGCTGCAAATGACGCAGCCGGTCAATATTCCCGGCACCAGTAGCGAATACCCGAACTGGCGGCGTAAGTTAAGCCAACCGATAGAGCAGTGGAGCCAAAACAGCGATATTTTACAGCTGTTTACTGACATTAGCGCACGTCGTAACGGTTAAGCCGGCACTTTGGCGTAAAAGGCCATCGCTATTGCGGCGCTGGCTGTTAAGGTAACAGCAAAAGCAACAGAAATAATAAAAGGGAGCCGTTATGAGTTTAGCGCTATTGCAACAGGTACAGTGTGCAGAACCGTTTTCGCTGCTGGGTTGGCAGCCACTTAAGGCCGATAGCCAGGTGGGGTTATGCCTGCGGGTGTATCTGCCACAGGCTACTGCCGTTAGCGCTGTCTCTGCCAAAAGCGGTAAAGTGTTAGGCGAGCTGAGCGCCCGTGCCGATCACGCCGGGGTGTTTGAGCTGGTGTTAGCCAAAAAACGCAAAGCTGAGCCTTATATTCTGCAGGTACACAGCGGCGGCTATCAATATCAGTTGTACGACCCGTACCAGTTTACCGACGAAGCCTTTTATGCCGTGCATTATGTCGCTAACCAGCCGGAAAACCTGTACCGCCAGTTGGGTGCACAGCTTATTACGCTGGATGTGGGTGGCAAACGCGTTACCGCCACTCGGTTTGCGGTGTATGCGCCAAACGCAGCTAATGTCAGCTTAATTGGCGATATGAACAGCTGGGATGGCCGTATTCACCCGATGCAGCGCACCCACTGTGGCCACTGGGTGCTGGTAGTACCGGAAGTGGCCGCCGGTGTGCGCTATAAGTTTGAAATAAAAGACAGCCAGGGTTTGCTGTTGCCGCACAAAGCCGACCCGATGGCGTTTTACGCCGAGCAATACCCATCGCATGCGTCTTTGGTGTACGACCATAACCACTATCAATGGCAAGATAAAGACTGGCGCGAGCGCAAAGCGGTTAATCCACTTAACAGCCCGATCAGCATATATGAGCTGCAGGCCGGCAGTTGGCGGCGTGGGGCAGATAACCTGCCGCTGAGTTACCGCGAGCTTGCCGCTGAACTTATTCCCTATGTACTGGATATGGGCTACAGCCATATTGAACTGATGCCGGTAATGGAGCATCCGTTTGACGGCTCCTGGGGTTATCAGCCGCTGGGTTTATTTGCGCCGACATCACGTTTTGGTACACCGGACGATTTTAAATACTTTGTCGATGCCTGCCACCAGGCCGGCATTGGCGTAATTCTGGATTGGGTTCCTGCGCACTTCCCGGAAGACGGCCACGGCCTGGCGCGTTTTGATGGCAGCCATTTATATGAGTACGAAGATCCGCGCCGCGGCTGGCACCCGGATTGGAACTCCTGCATTTATGATTACGGCAAAGATTATGTGCGCCAGTTTCTGATAGCCAGTGCGCTGTACTGGTTAGAGCATTTTCATATCGACGGCCTGCGCGTCGACGCGGTAGCGTCAATGCTGTACTGGGACTATTCGCGTAACGAAGGTGAGTGGATCCCCAATATCGACGGCGGCAATCATAATTACGAAGCCATCAGCTTGTTCCGTTGGTTTAACACTGAGGTGTACAGCAAGTTTCCGCAGGCGATGACTATCGCCGAGGAGTCAACTTCGTTCCCTATGGTATCGCGGCCGGTGGATATGGGCGGGTTGGGCTTTGGTTTTAAATGGAATATGGGCTGGATGAACGACAGTCTGCGCTATATCAGCAAAGACCCGGCCTACCGGCGCTACCACCATAACGATCTGACGTTTTCCATGGTGTACGCCTATAACGAAAACTTTATTTTGCCGCTGTCGCACGACGAAGTGGTGCACGGCAAGGGCAGTTTGTTAAATAAAATGCCGGGCGATGAATGGCAGCAAGCAGCCAACTTACGCGCTTATTACGCCTTTATGTTTGCGCACCCGGGCAAAAAGCTGAATTTTATGGGTAATGAGTTTGCCCAGGGCCGCGAGTGGAGCCACACGCAAAGTCTGGACTGGCATTTACTGGATTACGACAAACACCGTGGTATGCAGCAGCTGCTACGTGACTTAAACCATACCTATCGTCGCTGTGCGCCGCTGTATGAACTGGACTATAGCCACGATGGTTTTCGCTGGCTGGATCACCAGGATGCCGATAACAGCACCTTAAGTTTTCTGCGCCGTGACAGCCAGGGCAATGCAGTGTATGTGGTGTGCAATTTTACGCCGCTGCCACGCAACAACTTTTTACTCGGGGTAGAGCAGACCGGTGATTATGAGGTGATCCTCAATACTGACAGCGAATATTACTGGGGCAGCAATTACGCGGTTGGCACTGCGCTTAGCAGTGTGGCTGCAGAGTATCATGGCATGGCGCAGCATATTTGCCTGCAGTTACCGCCACTGGCGACACTGTACTTACGCAAAAAACTAACGTAAAACTTAGCAAAGCCCTTAGTTAGGCTGTTGGCAGAGCAGGTAGCAAAGCAGTTAGAAAAACCTGAGCGTAATCAATAACAGAGAAGCGGTAGGCTATGAGTAACCATATTCCGGTATTAAAGTTAGCTGTGGGTAAAGCATCGCCGTTGGGTGCACAGAGCAGCCAGGCGCCGGATGGCAGCACAGTATGGAATTTTGCCGTGTTCGCCCCGGATGCAACGGCCCTGATGCTGTGTTTATATCAGCCCGACACTGAAGAGCTGTTGGGTGAGCTGAGCTTTAATGCCCGCACCGGGGATATCTGGCATTTACAGGTCAGCGGCATTGCAAATGGCAGCCTGTATGCGTTAAAAGCCGACGGGCCGCAAAACCCGGATACCGGACTGGTGTTCGACGCCGGGCGCATTCTGCTTGACCCTTACGTAAAACAACTTAACCGCAGCTTAAGTTTTAACGAGCGTTTATACGCCGCTAAAAGCCACTATATGTTGGCCAAAGGCGTGCTGTCAGCACACAGTTTTGACTGGCAAGGCAGCATTAAACCGGCCATAGCACGGGAAAAAACCGTCATTTACGAAGCCCATGTTAAGGGCATGACCATGTTGCACCCCGACGTACCGCCAGAGTTGCGCGGTACCTATTTGGGCCTGTGCCATCCGGCGGTAATTAAACACCTGCAGCAACTGGGCATTACTACCTTGCAACTGTTGCCGGTAGCGGCGTTTTTAAGCGAGCCCAGGCTGAACAAGCTGCAGCTGAGCAATTACTGGGGTTATAATCCGGTAAGTTTTTTTGCCCCCGAGCCACGCTATCAGTACCGTGATGCGGTTACCGAGTTTAAAACCCTGGTGCGCAGTTATCATCAGGCCGGTATTGAAGTTATTTTAGATGTGGTGTTTAACCACACGGCAGAAGCGGGCGAGGATGGCCCGGTGCTGAGCTTACGCGGCTTGGCCAATAAGCATTACTACCTGTTTGAAAGCCATGCCGATATCACTGATTTTAGCCAGCACAGCAATTACACCGGCTGTGGCAATACCTTAAATGTGGCGCATCCGGCCGGGCAAAAGCTGGTAATGGATGCACTGCGTTACTGGGTAACCGAGATGCAGGTGGATGGCTTTCGCTTTGACTTAGCCACCACCCTGGCGCGCGAGCATAAACGCTTTAACCCCTATGCGGCTTTTTTTCAAATTATTGCCCAGGACCCGGTGCTGTCGCAGGTAAAACTGATTGCCGAGCCGTGGGATGTCGGCCCTATGGGCTATCAGCTGGGTCAGTTCCCGGCGCAGTGGTCAGAGTTAAACGACAAATGCCGCGACACCTTCCGCGCTTTTTGGCGCGGCGATAAAGGCGTGCTGCCGGAATTTACCACCCGGCTGCTTGGCTCGCGCGATATTTTCCAGAAACACCATAAACCCGCCTGCTGCAGCGTAAACTACTTAACCTACCATGACGGTTTTACCCTGCATGACCTGGTAAGTTACAAAGATAAACACAACTGGCTGAACGGCGAAGAAAACCGCGATGGCCACAGCCACAATCTAAGCTGTAACCATGGCGTGGAAGGCCAAAGCAAAGACGCTACTGTGCTGGCTAACCGCTATTTGCACAAGCGTAATCTGGTGGCCAGCCTGTTGCTAAGCCAGGGTATGATCCACTGGCTAGGCGGAGATGAGCTGAGCCACAGCCAGCGCGGCAATAATAATGCATATTGTCAGGATAACGATATCAGCTGGCTGGACTGGCACCTGGATAGCAATGAAGAAGACTTCCTGAACTTTGTCCGGCAAATGCTGGCTTTCAGGCGCAAATACAGCTGCCTGCAGCAATTATCGCTGCTTGATGACAGCTATCAGCTGCACGGCGATAAACACCAGATCCAGTGGTATCTGCCTGATGGCACAGAGAAACAACAACACGACTGGCACGACCCGGAGCGCTTTGGTTGTATGTTCCAAATCAGTAATAAGGCTGCCAAAGCCAGCTTGCTGTTTGTGTTTAATGCGTCGGCCAAAACCGTGGCGTTAACTCTGCCGCAGCGGCCCTGGCAATTATTGTTCGACACCAGCGTAGACAAAGGCCTGGCGCAAAGCCGCACGGTGAAATTACAACAGTATCAGCAGAATGCACACAGTATCTCGGTGTGGCAGTAGGTTTATCCGGCCCTTTTCAGTATAATGCGCGCCGTTCAGACGCTACTGCCCGGCTGTTTGGCGGCGCGTAACAGTGAAAAATAATGAAGGAATGTCAGATGACAGACACAGCTGCACTTTGTGATATCGGTTTTGTCGGCGCCGGTGTAATGGGTAAAAACCTGATCCTGAACCTGGCAGACAATGGTTACCGCGTTGCCGCCTTTGATCTGGACCACCAGAAACTGGAAGCCGTGCTGGCGCAGGATAAAGCCGAGCGTGGCGACAAACCGGCCCGTGTTATCGCCTGCAGCTCGTACACTGAATTACTGGCCCGGTTATCGGCACCGCACCTGGTGGTGTTATCTGTGCCGGCCGGCAAACCGGTGGATGATGTTTGTCATAAATTAATCGACGCCGGCATTCAGGCCGACGACATTATTGTCGATACCGGCAACAGCCTGTGGACCGATACGGTAGCGCGGGAAAAAGACTTCGAAGGCAAGTTTATCTTCTTCTCTACTGCCGTATCCGGCGGTGAAGTCGGTGCCCGGTTTGGCCCGTCACTGATGCCAAGCGGCGATCCGTACGCCTGGACGCGGATTAAACCGCTGTGGGAAGCCATTGCGGCTAAAGTTGATCCCGCCACCGGCAAACCAATAGAACGCTTTGAACCGGGTAACCCGGTTACCGAAGGCGAGCCTTGCGCCACCTACATTGGCCCAAGCGGCTCCGGCCACTATGTCAAAATGGTGCACAACGGCATTGAATACGCCGATATGCAGCTGATTTGTGAAGCCTACCAGGTGATGCGCGACATTCTTGGCATGCCGGCTGCTGAAATTGCCAGGGTATTTAAAGGCTGGAATGAAGGCAAGTTGCACAGCTATTTAATTGGCATCAGTGCCGATGTACTGGCCACCAAAGACTCGGAAACCGGCCTGCCGCTGGTCGATGTGATCATGGATAAAGCCGGCCAGAAGGGCACAGGGCTTTGGACAGCGGTCAGCAGCCTGCAGCTTGGCAGCCCGTCGCCGACTATTGCTGAAGCCGTGTATGCGAGGTCATTATCGGCACTGAAACACGAGCGGGTCAAAGCCGCTACGGTATTGGCCGGCCCGGCGCAAAACTTGATTTCGCCACAGCAAAAAGACGAGATTATTCAGGCCCTGCACGATGCACTGTACTGCGCCAAAATCTGTGTCTATGCCCAGGGCTTCCATTTAATGAAAACGGCGGCCGACGAGCATGGCTGGCAGCTTAACTTTGCTGAAATTGCCAAAATCTGGCGCGCCGGTTGTATTATCCGTGCGGTGTTTTTGCAATCTATTACCGAAGCGTACGAGCGTAACGACGAGCTGGAAAACCTGTTGCTGGATCCATTCTTTGCCAAACAAATTTCTGTTTATCAGCAAAACTGGCGTAAAGCCGTGGCCAACGCCACCCTGGCCGGTATTCCGGTGGCGGCGCTCAGCTCGGCACTGAGTTACTACGACTCGTACCGCACTGCGGTATTGCCGGCGAATTTACTGCAGGGCCAGCGTGACTATTTTGGTGCCCACACCTTTGAGCGTACCGACAAAGCTAAAGGCAAGATGTTCCATGTTGATTGGAGCAACCCGCAACGGCCAATGGTGAAAATAAAATGACCACACAGAACATCCAACATATAGGTACCCCTGGCACAGCAAGCAGCACTAAGGTGCTGTTATTAGGTGCCGGCGAGTTGGGCAAAGAGCTGTGCATTGAATTGAAACGCTACGGCTGTGAAGTTATCGCTGTAGACCGTTACCCCAATGCACCGGCAATGCAGGTGGCCGACAAAGCCGTAGTGATGTCGATGCTGGATAACGCAGCACTGCGCCAGTTAGTGATCAGCGAAAAGCCGGCCTTAATAGTACCGGAGCTGGAAGCCATAGCCACCTCGGTACTGATTGAGCTGGAAGACTGTGGTTTTAACGTGGTACCCAGCGCCAAAGCGGTAAACCTGACGATGAACCGCGAAGGCATTCGCCGTTTGGCCGCCGACGAGTTAAAACTGGCCACCTCGCCGTTTCAATTCGCCGGTGACAAAGACAGCTTTATCGCTGCCGTTAATGCTATCGGTTACCCTTGTGTGGTTAAACCGATAATGTCATCCAGCGGCAAAGGCCAAAGCGTACTGCGCTCTGCTGCTGAGCTGGATGCTGCCTGGCTGTACGCCCAGGAAGGCGGCCGTGCCGGTAAGGGCAGGGTTATCGTCGAAGGCTTTATCGACTTTGACTATGAAATCACCTTACTTACGGTAAATTCGCTGTCCGGCATTCAATACTGCGCCCCTATTGGCCATCGCCAGGAAAAAGGCGACTACCGCGAAAGCTGGCAGCCACAAGCGATGAGCGACAAAGCGTTGGCTACGGCAAAAGATTATGCCAAAGCGGTAGTGGAGGCCTTAGGCGGGCGTGGCTTATTTGGTGTTGAGCTGTTTATCAAAGGCGATGCGGTGTATTTCTCTGAAGTATCACCCAGGCCGCACGATACCGGGATGGTAACGCTGATATCGCAGCAGCTGAGCGAATTTGCACTGCACGCCCGCGCTATTTTGGGTTTGCCGATACCACAGATTAAACAATACGGCCCGGCTGCTTCGGCTGTGTTATTGGTGCCTGGTAACAGTGCCGACATTCAGTATCATGGTTTAGCAGAGGCTTTAGCTGAGCCGGATACCGAACTGCGTATTTTCGCCAAGCCGGAAGTACAGGGCGAGCGGCGTATGGGTGTCGCGCTGGCGTTAAGTGACAACGTTGAGCTCGCCACGCAAAAAGCGCTGAGCGTAATCAGCAAGCTTAAAGTGACACTGAAATAAAGTTGTTGGCTCATTTAGAAAAACCACCTGCGGGTGGTTTTTTTATACATTCTTACGCAGACAAATTAATACAGAGGGTGCTATGCAAAACTGCTTTATTCAATTTTCAACCAAGTGGTATTGCCGTCTGTTTATTGCTTTAGCGCAGTTTGTGGCGTTTGCAGCCCACGCCGAAATTTCTTATGAGCAGGAAGTAGCTGACTGCCGGAAGATTAGCAGTTTTGCTGCTGCCGGTGATAAATACTACAAACTAAATGAATATGCCAAAGCCAGAGCGCAATACGAACAGCAAGCTGCCTGGTCTGAAAGCTGTCAGTTAAGTGAGCAGAAAATCACAACGGCATATAACAATGTTGCGTTAACTTATATCCATGAAAAAAACTACCTGAAGGCCAGAGCATGGCTTGGTATAGCCGCGAACGACAAAAAGTCAGTGTTTAATCTGAATAAAATTAACAGCCAGATTGAAGCTGCAATAACACAGCAGTCTGGCACCGTAGAAGGCCAATATTGGCAATATGCCGGAAAGTCCTTGTGGAATATCTTCAGCATTAAGCAGAAAGAACAGCAATATGAGTTCAGTTTTGACGGCTACTACGCAGGTTTAATGGCCATGTACTACGGTCCTAATATGGGCTCTTTTTCTGCGCTGTTGCCTGTAAATAACGCAACTGCCCGCTATAACATGGCTGAAGCAAGCGATGGTGACTTTGACTGCATTTACCATTTTACTATCACAGACGCTGAGTTAATTGTAGAGCGCGAAGCCGGAACCTCATGTGGTTTTGGCCACAATGTCTCGGCTGAAGGCACGTATTTGAAAGTTGAGTTCTAGTCGGTCGCTTGATGAGCGCAAGTGTGTATGTTGCTGGCTATAAACAAGTTGTTCACTTTGCAAATGAAATCCATTAGCATCAAAGCCTGTTCGCAATAATCAAAACAGGCAAAGCGGTATGCAACAACAAAAGCAACAGCGCGTAAAAGACATAGATAAGCAGATCATAAAAATCAGCCTTATCGAAACCCCCGGCAGTATTTTGTTTGGCGTAGGGCTTTACAGTAAGTTTGTTGGCACTGATGCACCAATACTACCGTTTTTGCGGGATCAGGCAGTCGTTAACTCTATCATCGTTATCGGCGCCGCCATTATGCTGTGGGGCACTTATAAAATATTAATGCTCAAGCTGGAGAAATCCCGCCTGCAAAAAGCGTCGGAGGTTTAACCATTGGCGCATATTCTAAAGCTTCTCGCGCTGGTTTTCGTTTTCAGCACCATGGCCGCTGATATTTCCGGCGTCTGGAAACATGCCGATAAACCGGCATGGCTAAACGTAAATATGCAAACCGGTGTTGTTACTGTGCAGCGACATGATAATGCACCAGGCGCAGTAGGCCTGACGGTCATCAAAGATCTCAGCGCATCACCGCCAATCTGGAGCGGCAAAATGTACGCAGCAGAGCAGGGTGACTATGTAGCGGTGTCGCTGGAGCTAAAAGATGACCAGACATTGATAGTCGTTGATGCCGATGCTGTTGAAATACTCAGATTAACAAGGCCGTAAGTCCAATGATTGTCATGACAGGGAGAGCAGATGCAGCAAATAACTATCAGCGATGATAAATCACGGCTGGATATTGGCAAAATTCATCATTTTCTCAGTACGCAAAGCACTTGGGCCAAAGGCATTTCGCTGGATATTGTACGGCGCAGCATTGCGCATTCGGTGTGTTTGGGGGCTTATATCACAAACCAGCAAGTAGGTTTTTGCCGCATTATTACTGATCAGGCGACCTTCGCAAATCTGGTGGATGTTATTGTTTGGCCGGAGTATCGCGCTCAGGGTATAGCAGCAAAGTTGATGACAGCGGTACTGCAACACCCCGGCGTAGCGGATGTGCGCCGTTTTACCCTGGCTACGTCGAATGCGCACGGTTTATACGCCAAATTTGGTTTTACTGCACTCAACAAGCCGGAGAGTTTTATGGAAATTTACCGGCCGGATGTTTATGTAACTTAGGGAATTTAAATGCTTCAGGGACTAAACCATATCACCATTGCTGTTAGTGACTTAGAGCGCTCGATGGCGTTTTACACTGAGCTGCTTGGTATGAAAGCTCATGTGCGCTGGGATGCCGGTGCCTATCTCAGCCTTGGTGATGTCTGGTTTTGTTTATCTTCTGATAACCCTATGCCCGGCCTTGATTATTCCCATATTGCTTTAGATGTCGCAGAGCAGGACTTCACCGAATTTACGGCAAAACTGCGCCAGGCAGCGGTACCGGAGTGGCAGCAAAACAGCAGTGAAGGGCAATCGGTTTACTTTCTCGACCCGGACGGCCATAAGCTGGAAGCTCATTGCGGTAGTTTGCAAACACGGTTAGATGCATTAAAACAAAAGCCATATTCCGGCTTGGTATGGTTGTCAGAGTAAATATTCGGAGAGTAGATTGATTTCTAGATTAAGGTTCTACGCGCTTTGCTGCTTTATGCTTTCAGCTTTTGTATCGGCGCAAGACACCAGACTTGTCACTGTCGATAACATCAAGCTCGAATATATTGATATCGGCGCGGGTGATTACACCTTACTGGTGGAATCAGGCGTAGGGATGGGGGTTGGTTACTGGCAGCCTTTGTTAGCGGATTTGGCCAAGCTGAATGTCAGAACCATTGTTTACTCCAGAGCCGGTAATGGCCAGTCTGGCAGTGTTGATGATATCTCACTGCAGGCGTCGAATAACCGCCTTGCTCAACTACTAAAAATTATCAAGGCTGACGATAACAAACTCATACTGCTTGGGCATTCTTTTGGTGCTTTGCATGTGCGCACTTTTGCCGGCAGCCACCCTGAGAAGGTTGCCGGTATTGTGTTGCTTGACCCGAGCCATGAAGGTTTTCATAACGCACTTAGTGCGTTAGATAAAGATTGGGCAGACAGAGATAATTCCCGTCTCAATAAGATGTTGCAACAACAACCGGAGTGGCAGCAACTGCAACAGCTTTATCACAGAAATGCCGTGGCTGATAGCGATTTCACCCAAGAGCTGCCGGCTGTGTTGGTAACGTCATCCCGGTTAAATGAGAGCAATTGGTGGATTGGCCATAGTCCGCAAGGCAAAAAAGTTTGGCGGCAATTACATGCATCCTTGATTGATAAAAACCCAAATGCTGTGCATTTTGTTACCGATAAGTCTGGCCATAATGTGCCGTTAGACGATAAGGCGTTAACGCTTAAAGCGATTGATACGATGTTGCTTATGCTAAGTGCGGGTTAGCTCGTTAGCGACTAAAAGCATGCTGAATAAATCGCATATTGGAGCGTGAATGAATATCACTGTTAAGGAAAAATTACCTCTGCTGTTTCTGCTGGCTATATCGCTTAGCTGGGGCTTTTATTATCAGGGTGAGCATTGGCTTAATAACTACAGCGCTGGAAACTTTGAATGGTTGTTTTTGCTGGATGCTCTGCTGGTATTGCCGCTGTTGTGTTTTGTTTGTATTAAAGATAAAAAGCAAGCGGCGGTTAAAGCGGCATTACTGTGTGGCATAGCGGTTTTGGTAGGCAGTTACATTATTCCGGCGCAAAGTAAATTTATCTGGCACTACCTTGAGTCCGGCCGCTATCTGCTGCTTGCATTTATCCTGCTGTTCGAACTTGTTGCGATGCTGACGGTGTATCTGGCTATCAGTGCAGCTTTGCGACAGAAATCGGAACCGGAGCTGGCTATATCAAAACCGATACATCGCCTGTTAGGTAAAGGTGTAACGGCCGGATTACTTGAGTTTGAAACCAGAATTTGGACCTACGCTTTATTCGCAAAGCATATTAGTCCGGCACAGTTTCACGGTGAACAGCATTTTAGCTATCACCTGAAAGATGATGCTAAAACTAATGCCCTGGGCTTTATTTTGCTTATTGCATTGGAAATTCCGCTGGTCCATCTGCTGCTGCACTTTACCTGGTCGCCACTTGCGGCGAATATTGTCAGCGGATTAACTCTGCTTAGTTTGGTTTTCTTTATTGCTGAATATCGCGCTATGGCAAGAAGGCCACTATCAGTGGACAAAAAAAATCTGTACATCCGCTTCGGTATTTACAACACGCGGGTTGTAGCACTGGACAACATTGCCGGTGTAGCGCTCCACCGTAGTTATATTGCAAGAGGCGCTGACAATAAACGATACAACTTTGCAGGCCATCCTAATGTCGCTATCGAGCTGCGACAATCAGACAACACTATTAAACATCTGTATTTAGGTGTAGACCAACCGCAGGCGTTTATCGACTGCCTTCAGTTTTACATACAAAACAACCAAAGGAATGAATAACGTGCAAGATTCAATATGTAAAGCTTCGCTGCTGGTGTCAGCTTTGTTGTTATCGGCCTGTGCCACTAAGCCTGCTGCGCCAGAGCCGGTGGTGCAAGCAGTTGCGCAAATTCCTGCGCCGGCGAAGGTTATCAAAAAAACGGTATACACCGGCCAACCTTACACACCGCAGTTATGGTCCGGCCATAAAGTACTTACCTTGTCTGCACAGCAATGCGCGGCGAAAGGCAAAGCGGTGCTTGAAACCATGCAGTTTGGCTCTGTGGTGCAAAACGGCAACTATGTGTACGGCAACCACCTGCAAAATCGCGCTGCGGTTAAATGTGTAGCACTTGATAATGGCAGTTTTGTTTATGTGGCCGTTGCGGGGAAGACGAAAAAGGCTGTTGAAGCGCTGCGCAACGAGATTGTCTGGCAGTTTTAATTAATGGATATTGTCTATTTTACAAGGAGTAATAGTGAGCATTTCGTTGCGTGAAGTAAACCGGCAAAACTATGAAGCGGTGTGTGAGCTTGAGGTTACCACTGAGCAAGAGCCTTACGTAGCTTGCAATATGTGGTCTTTGGTGGAGGCTGCTTATAACGAAGGCCACAGCTGCAGGGCCATTTACCAGGCAGAGCAGCCGGTGGGATTTTTTATGTGGGTAAAAGAAACGCCGGAGCTTATATCTATCTGGCGTTTTATGGTTGATAAACAACATCAGCAACAAGGTATTGGCCGCGAGGCTATGGCGCTGGCGTTAGCAGAAATCAAGCAAGATGCTGATATTAAACAGATTGAAATTTGCTACAACCCGCAAAACCCGGTAGCTAAAAGCTTTTACAGCAGCTTTGGTTTTATTGAGCAAGGGCTGGATGATGAAGGCGAAGATATGCTGGCGCTAATTACGCTATAAAAGGTTTTTTACACCAGCAGGCAAATGTAAGGCTACTAACGGAGACTAATGTGACTTTACTTAAGCAGAACGGGCTTTGTGCGGCCAAGCCATATGTATATGCCGTATTGGCGTTGCTATTGCTGCTATCCGGCTGCACGGTAAAGCTGATTAGCAGCTATGATGAAAAAACCGACAATGCCGTCACGGCGCTGCAAAAAGACGTAACGCTGTTTTTTATCACGGTACAAAGCCAGGCCGGATCGCCGGAGTGTGGTTACAGCAACCATATTGGGTTTTATCAGCAGGCTAAAGTCGATCTCAGTGCCATAGCGGTGCGAAGCAAAGCCATTGCTGATAACGAGATAACCGTGGAGCAGGTAGAGCTGTTGCAAGACAGCCTGACTGCTTTGGAGCAGTTGCATCAGTTGGGTTGTTTTACGCCAAGCCAGGTAGATAACCTGCGCAGCAGCTTTGACAGCAGTATCACCGCCATTTTAAAACTTGAACTGGCGAAAAAGCGCGGCCAATAACCGGTTAGATTAAGGAAATAGCATGAGCTTAAATGTGGCAGAACTCAGCGCTACTATGCTGCAGGCGTTTAACAGTGAACTGTCGGATAAATGGCCCGACATTAAAGACTATGCCGCTGTGGAGGCCAAAAAGCTGGCTGAAAACCTGGTGATGATAGAGCGCTTACAACTGGCCGGCGAAATTACCCCGCAGCAAGCCAGGCTGCATCATCAGATCCAGCGCAATGCCACACGCACCGTGTTGCTTACGGTTACCGGGCTAAGCCGTGTGGCGGTGGAGCAAGCGATAAACGCGGCGATGGATGCGCTCAGAGACAGCGTAAATGGCGCTTTGAATTTCAGCTTACTTTAACAAACTCATTCAGTACTTTATAAGGGAGTAAATATGTACAAGGGCGCCTGTCTATGTGGTGAAGTCGCAGTTGAAATTAACGGGCCAATCAGCAGTATTATTCATTGCCACTGTTCGCTGTGCCGTAAATCCAGTGGTACGGCTTTTGCCACCAACGGCTTTGTACAAAGCACAGATTTTGCAGTAGTAAAAGGCGCAGCAAGCTTAAGCCAATTTTCCTTTAAACCCGGCCGGCTGCGGCATTTTTGCCGTAACTGCGGCTCGCCGGTATACAGCAGTAATGCAGACGACCCAGCGCGTATCCGCATCCGGCTGGGCATCTTAAACAGCGATATCAGCGAGCGGCCGCTATCACATAACTTTTACAGCTCCAAAGCCAATTGGGAAGATTTAGACGCTAACTTGCCGCGCTATGATAGCTTTGAACCCGGCCGCAGCTGAAATTAGCAGCCCGGTCGCTTTATTGTGTTATGTTAACAACTTAAGTTCATATCAAGTACCACAACACTATGCTTGCGCGCTACCGCACCGAAACCGTGCCGGGTAGGGTGTATGCTCAGCTGACGTTAGCCTTAGCCGGTTCGTGATCAATACGCCAATGTAGCGAGGATTTGTATGTCAGTAAAACCCCAACCGCATCCGCAGCAGAATCATCTGTTGGCAGCATTGTCGCCGGAGGTGCAGGCACGGCTGTTTCCGCATTTGGAATTGGTGCCGCTGCCGCTGCGGGCCTTAATGTACGAGTCCGGCCGCGCTATGGCACACGTGTATTTTCCCACCGACTCTATAGTGTCCTTGCAATATATGATGGAAAACGGCGCCTCGACAGCAATTTTGGTGGTGGGTAATGAGGGCTTACTCGGCATTTCGTTATTTATGGGCGGCGAGAGCACACCCAGCCGATCTTTGGTGCAAAGTGCCGGTTTCGCTTACCGCCTGCCCAGGCATCTGGTGAAAGAAGAGTTTAACCGTCACGGCCAGTTGCTGCTACTGATGTTGCGTTATACCCAGGCGCTGATCACGCAGATGGCACAAACAGCGGTGTGCAACCGGCACCATTCGATAGATCAGCAGCTGTGTCGCTGGTTACTGCTGTCGATGGACCGGTTGTCGCATAATCATCTGACCATGACGCAGGAATTTATCGGTAATATGTTGGGAGTGCGGCGTGAAGGCGTTACTCAGGCCGCGTCTAAATTGCAGCAATTGGGCGCTATATCTTATTCGCGCGGTTTAATTAAAGTGTTGGATCGCGCCAGGCTTGAAGCACTCAGCTGCGAATGCTACGGTGTGGTAAAAAAAGAAACCGACATTCTGTTGCCTTATCTGACTCAGCGACAGGTGCTCAAGGATGCGGCTGTTATTCCGGTAGCAACGCTGCCAACAAGGGCCGCCGGCACTTAGAGAGCGGCAAAATGGCTATCAGCATAGAAAACGGCCAACATTATTATGATTTTGATTACAACTTAAAGCCTTGATCTAACTTACTGCCGTGGGCAGTAAGTTTCGCTATTGACATCAGGATCAATTGCATACAACTAAATTAGCAGCTATAAAAGAACTACTCACTGAGTATTAAAGTTGTTAAGGTAGTAATACTGCTGTCATGGAGATGCAAAATGATAACAATGCGATGGATCCTGCTGCTGTGCGTCAGTTTAATATCATTACCGCTGTTAGCAAAAACCGGTATCAGTTTTAATACTGAACAAAATAAACTCTGCTGGCGCATGATAGAACAAAAAGCACCCGGCCATTGCCGCCTGCATTTTAGTGGCGTAAGCGCGCCAGCCGGCAACCAATTTGCCGACCGTGAGCAGGTATCACGTGCCTTTAGTGATTACCTTAGCGTACGCAAAGATTTCCCTACCTCTTTTCAGCAGTTAGAATTTGCGCTGCAATTTTTTTACTACAGCTTAGAGCGTTTTCCGGTACGCGACAGCCTGAATTTTATCCGCAGCAATGACGGCACTATTCAACTGAGTATGAGTATCCGCACCTCAAACACCGGCGGCTACAGCTTTGTATTGGCCGACAGCGACGCACAAATCCGGCAAATCATGGCTACGCTGCAAAATGATAACGCGGCCAAAGCCAGCAATTATCATCGTACTATCGCTAAATTGTTTGCCGATTAAATCTTAGCGCAACAGCATTAAACAAGCCGGTATTTATTACCGGCTTGTGTGTTTTTGTACCTTTAATTACCTAAGGTTAACCTTGGCGCGGAGTCGGCAAAGGCGACTGTGGCCCGTTGCTGGCGCTGCGGTAACAGCGCTGCCGTGCTGTGTTTAATGCCGTCAACATAAAACCAGTCACACTGCAGCTCTGTTGGGCTAAAGGTTAACAGCATAAAGCCTCTGTCGTACAAATTAGCGTATTGCAGCGCCGGTACTAACTGCACTAAGCCGGCTTCCGTGGCTGCGGCGGCAGCTCTGTCAGCCAGATTAATATACTGCTCAAGCCCGGGCGAGGTTACCGACGAGGTAGCCAGCTCAACGCCAACTGCTGTGCCATCGCTAAGATCCAGATGGCTGGCCCAGCTGTTATGGGTATCACCGGCCAGTACCAGCAACTTTTTACCCTGTGCCGCAGCTTGGGCAAGAATTTGTTCGCGCTCGGCCGGATACCCATCCCAGGCATCGAGGTTATAAGGGATCGCCGGCAACTGCAGCAACGCGATAACTTCCGGCGTTAACCGTTGCTGGTTGGCCTGTAGGTAGGCCAGTTCATTGGTGGTCAGCGTCGGGTCGCCGGCTTGTGCCCGGGCCGCCAATTGGGCTAAGGCTGCCAATTCGGCAAAGTCATTAATACTCAGTTGTTGCAATGCTATGGCGGCAGGTAGTTGCATGCGGCCCATTAATACCTGTTGTCCCAGTACCTGCCATTTGGCGTCTGACTGTTGCAGTTTATCCAGCAGCCATTGCAGTTGTTCAGCACCAAGCAGGGTGCGGTTGGCCTGGCCTAAATCACTGCTAAAACGGGCGGCATCTAACTGGCCGCTTACCGGGTCAATATAGTTGCCATAGGCCAGTTGTTCGTCGCGGCCGATAATGCGGGTGTCCAGCATTAACAAGTCGACCAGAGAACCAAAGCGGAACTGGCGGTAAATGGTTTCCTGATCGGTACTGCTGACAGGGCGAATCGGCATCCATTCAAAATAGGCCTGTAACGCCGCCAATTTGCGCGCGGTGAAGTCGCCCTCATCGCTTTGATGGTTTTCGGCGCCTTCGCGCCAGGTGTCATTAGTAATTTCATGGTCATCCCACACCGCAATAAAGGGTGCAGCTGCATGAATTTGCTGCAGTTGCGTATCGGTGCGGTACTGCGCATAACGTTGGCGGTAGTCGGCCAGGCTGAGTATTTCTCTGTCCGGCTTTACTACGCGATTAAGCGCCACTGCATCTTCAGAGGCATAGCCGTCGGCGCCGTATTCATAAATATAATCGCCAAGGTGAATGGCCGCGTCTAAATCGGTGATTTCTGCGGCTTTAGCATAAACATGAAAGTAACCGGCCGGATAATTGGAGCAGGAGAACACCGCCAGTTTCACGGAGCTGACATCGCCTTGCGGCAGGGTTTTACCGCGGCCAACCGGCGAGATAACAGTACCGGCGATAAAGCGGTAAAAATACACTGTGCCGGCGTTAAGGTCACGCACGTCTATTTTTACGGTGTAGTCGCTGTCTGCCGAGGTTTGGCTGTCGCCACTGCGAATCAGGTTGGTAAAACCGGCGTCTGTCGCCACCTGCCACTGCACCGGCACCTGAGCGGCATCGGCGCTGAGCCTGATCCAGAGAACTAACGCATCATTGGTAGGGTCGCCACTGGCAACGCCATGCAAAAACTGCACGCGGTACGGCAGCGGCTGTGGCGCGCGGGTGTCACTGCTGCAGCCCAACAGGCTGGTTGAAATCACCACGCTGCCAAAACCGGCAGCGGAGGCTTTAATAAAATCACGTCGGGTAAGGGTTGGCATTATTATACTCCTGAAATATCCGGCGCCAGCTAACCAAATCTATATGACGGTTGTGTGAATAAATAATAATCATAGTGTTACAGTGTGGGTTGGAAAAAAAGCCTGCTGACACACTTTGTCAGCAGCTTGAGGTAAACTGCAGCACAGGCCCCGGTAGAACAGTAAGTACTATGGATAAAACAGCGCGGTTATTTCGTTTAATGGACAAGTTGCGGCATTACCGGCATCCGGTAACGGCAGCAGTATTGGCAGAGCAATTACAGGTGTCGGTACGCACGGTGTACCGCGATATTCAAACGCTGATCACCCTCGGGGCGGGCATCGACGGTGAAGCCGGTATTGGTTATATCCTCAAAAGCGGCTTTTTTCTGCCGCCACTGATGTTTGACGAAGCCGAGCTGGAAGCCTTGGCCCTGGGCTTGCGCTGGGTTGAGGGACAGGGCGATGACGAGTTAGTTACGGCTGCGCGCAATGTGCTGGCAAAAGTGGCTGCCTCGGCACCAACAGATTTACGTGACCGGATCCATGATATAGGTTTGCTGGCCTTTCCGACCCGCGATGACAAAGGGGCGGCGTTTTTACGCCAGGTGCGTGAAGCCATCCGCCGTGAGCGCCGGTTGCAAATCAGCTATATCCGGGAAGACGGCACCGCCAGTGAGCGCATGGTGTGGCCTATTATGCTGGCGTTTTTCGACCGCAGCCGTATGCTGGTAGCCTGGTGCGAACTGCGTAACGAATTTCGTCACTTCCGGTTGGACCGGATTGGCCAGCTTGTCGTAGCAAAAGAGTCTTATCCGCGCCGGCGTATGCAACTCACCCGCGAATGGCGGCTTGAGATGAAACATCAACATCAGGGAGCATCGTAATGAAATCAACCGAACAAGTTACCGGGCAGCTTACCGAACAACAATGGCGTGAGCGCTTAACCGACGAGCAATACCGTGTCACGCGGCTTAAGGGCACAGAGCATCCGTTTAGCGGCGACTTGCTGCATAATGAACAAGCCGGTACTTATCATTGTGTATGTTGTGGGGCAGAGCTGTTTAGCTCAAACACCAAGTTTGATGCCGGTTGCGGCTGGCCCAGCTTTTATCAGGCGGTAGAGGGCCGGGTAAAATATCAAAAAGACAACAGCCATGGCATGACACGCACTGAAATTCTCTGCGCCAACTGCGATGCACACCTGGGCCATGTGTTTGACGATGGCCCGGCGCCCACCGGCCAGCGCTACTGCGTAAATTCAGTGTCGTTAAGCTTTAGTGATAGCGCAGAATAAAATTGTTGTAACTGTTGTCGTAGGCTTTCAACTTCTATTACAATACGCGCCGTTGGAGCATCAGCGGCGCAGACCGTGCTTTGGCATCACCGATTAATTCATCTTACTGAAGTAAAAGGCCTCTACACATGACCCTATCGCACGCAGAGCAGTACCAGAAAAGCTGGCAGGAACGCCAGGAATATGCCGAGAACATGCAGCCAATTATCGGCCGCTTATACCGTAACAAAGGTATTGAAGTGGTGGTGTATGGTCGTCCGCTGGTTAATGCCACCACTATCGACATTATTAAAGCCCACAAAAGTGTCGAACGGTTTGAAGGACAAAAACTGCGCCTGCGCGAGAGTTTTCCGGTACTCGAAGCGATAAGCAAAATGAATTTAGCCCCGGGCCGCGTAGATATCGGTAAGCTGGCATATGGCTATATTTATAAAAATGCTGCTAACGGCACTGAGCTGGAGCAGTATTTAGCGCGTGAACTGGCCGAACTGCTGGATCATGAAGATCAGGTTAAGCCGGTCGATGTGGTGCTGTACGGTTTTGGCCGTATCGGCCGCTTGTTAGCCCGCTTAATGCTGGAGCGCTCCGGCCCGAGCAGCAAACTGCGTTTACGTGCCATAGTGGTGCGCGGCGGTAAAAAAGGTGACCTGGAAAAACGTGCCAGCCTGCTGCGCCGCGATTCTATTCATGGCCCCTTTAACGGCAGCATCACCGTTGATGAAGAGAACCAGGGCATTAAAGCCAACGGTACCTTTATTAAAGTGATTTACGCCAATTCGCCGGAGCTGGTTGATTACACCCAATACGGTATACAAGATGCCCTGGTGGTAGATAACACCGGTATTTGGAAAGACGACAAAGAGCTTAGCATTCACTTTAAGAGCACAGGTTCGGCTAAAGTATTATTAACTGCGCCGGCCAAAGGTGACGTGCCGAATATCGTTTACGGTGTAAACCAGCATATGATTTTACCGGAGCACAAAATTGTCTCCGCGGCCAGCTGCACCACCAACGCCATTACGCCGGTATTAAAGGCGCTGGAAGATGAGTTTGGTATCCGTAACGGCCATGTTGAAACGGTGCATTCGTACACCAACGATCAAAACCTGATTGATAACTTCCACAGCGCCGAGCGCCGTGGTCGTGCTGCACCGCTGAACATGGTACTAACCTCTACCGGTGCGGCAAGCGCCGTGGCCAAGGCCTTACCGCAGTTAAAAGGCAAGTTAACCGGTAATGCTATTCGTGTGCCGACACCAAATGTATCTATGGCGATTTTGTCACTGAACTTAAACCGCGAAACTAACCGCGATGAGATGAACGATTTTCTGCAGCGCACCTCGCTGTTCTCCGAGCTGCAGGATCAAATCGATTTTACTGCTTCTACCGAAATCGTGTCGTCAGATTTGGTCGGCTCACGCTACGCCGGTGTCGTCGACTCGCAGGCCACTATTGTAGATGGCGATCGCTGTGTGTTGTACGTGTGGTATGACAACGAGTTCGGTTACAGCACCCAGGTGATACGCGTAATGAACGATATGGCCGGCATTAAGTACCCGACACTGCCGATAGCGCGTTAAAACGTTACTTTACCGAAAAGCCGCTTTTAAGCGGCTTTTTCTTTAGCGCTAACCTGTTAGAATCCGTTTTAATAATCTCAGGGCCGGCGGCGGTTGCGTAGCTGCCGGCTTATGTTAGTCTTTTCACAGTTTCAATTAATGGATCCGATTATGAAAATCAGCAGCAATTTTGACAGCGGCAATATCGAAGTATTACAGGCCGACTCTCCGGACAACATTCAACTGGCCATCCGCAAAGACAATCAATCCGACTTTTACCAGTGGTTTCACTTTCGCTTAAGCACTGAGCATGCCCAGTTGCATACGCTAACCATCACCAACGCCGGTGGTTCGGCTTATCCGGATGGCTGGAAAGATTATCAGGCCGTAGCGTCTTATGATCGGCAAACCTGGTTTCGTGTTGACACCAGCTTTGATGGCAAAGCCTTAACCATTAAGCATTTTCCTGAAGCTAACTCGGTGTATTTTGCTTATTTTGCGCCTTACAGTTACGAGCGGCATATGGATTTACTGCACCAGGCACAGTCTGACTATAACTGTCAGTTAGTTGAGCTGGGCGAAACCTTAGACGGCCGTGATATGAGCCTGCTAATTGTCGGTGAGCCGGAAGAAGGCAAAAAGAAAATCTGGATCACTGCGCGTCAGCATCCGGGTGAAACCATGGCCGAGTGGTTAATAGAAGGCCTGCTGGACCGTCTGCTCGACGAAGATGACGGCGTGGCGCGCGCACTTCTGGACAAAGCGGTATTTTACATAGTGCCGAATATGAACCCGGATGGCTCGGTACGCGGCCATTTGCGTACTAACGCTGCCGGCATGAACTTAAACCGCGAGTGGCTGAACCCGTCGCTGGATAAAAGCCCGGAAGTGTATCTGGTGCGGCAAAAAATGTTGGAAACCGGTGTTGATCTGTTCCTTGATATGCACGGTGATGAAAACCTGCCGTATAACTTTGTTGCCGGTAGCGAAGGCGTGCCTTCCTATAACGAGCGCATTCAACAGTTGGAAACGCTGTTTAAACAAACCTTGCTGGCGGTAACGCCGGAGTTTCAGACCGAATTTGGTTATGAGTTAGACGCACCGGGACAAGCCAATATGACCGTCGCTACGGCTTGGGTGGGAGAGCAGTTTAACTGTCTGGCTTATACGGTAGAAATGCCGTTTAAAGATAACGCCAACCTGGCGGATGATGCCTATGGCTGGTCTGATATCCGCTCAATGAAACTGGGTCAGGATATGCTGCCGGCCGTGCTGGCGGTGGTAGATAAACTGCGCTGATAACCTTGATGTTAACCGGGGCTAAGCGTTTGCTGTTAGTGTCAGTAATACTGACGCTAAGCAGCTGTGCTGCAGTGCAACACTGGCTGGCTGTATCGCCATTGCCGCTTGGCAGCCAAACTGAGACACAGCGCCAGGCACTGCTTAGCGGCAATGCTGTGGGGCAGTTGGATGTCAGCTGGCCGGAGACAAGCAGTAAACGCGCTCTGGTGAATAACCGGCGCAGTTTTACCGCCTATCGTCAGCAGGGACAGTTGCTGGTAGATTTAGGCAGCACCCAAGCTTTTACCTTAAGTATTAATGGCACTGTACTGCCAATAACCGCGCCGGCAGCGCTGGGCCGCTACCTGACGCTGGATATCAGCAAGGTAACGCGTGACGGCCTGAACCAGCTGGAACTGCTGGATATCCAGCCGCTGGGTGCGCAGCTGCGCATAGTGGTGCCTTATCCGCGCTTAGTTGACGGCACAGCAGAAGATGCCGCTATGTCTGTGCAGACTTTAGCGCAGTTAGATCAGCTGATTGAGCGCGAAATAACCATGGGCTTTGCCGGCGCTGTGTTGCTGATTGCCAAAGACGGCAAGATTGTTAAACACACTGCCTACGGCTATGCCAGCCGTTATGACACCAGCGGTAAAGCGCTGGCGCAGCCTGAGCCGATGCAGACAGATACCTTGTTTGATCTGGCCTCTAACACCAAGATGTACGCCACTAACTATGCCATTATGCAGTTGGTGCACAGCGGGCAGCTGGATATTAACCTGCCGCTGCAACATTACCTGGCCGAATATCAGGGCGATGGCCGCGAGCAGCGGCTGGTGCGGGATTTACTCCTGCACAATGCCGGCTACGAGCCGGAAGTGCATTTTCATAAACCGGATAACCATCATGGTGCGGCGTTTTACTCTACCGACCGTGCCCGCAGTATGCAGCTGATTGCCACCCGGGTGCCCTTTGTGCGCGAGCGCGGCGGCAAAGCGGTGTACAGTGACATCGACTACATGCTGCTGGGGCTGTTGATTGAACGCATCAGCGGTATGCCGCAGGATCAGTACCTGGAACAACAGCTGTACCGGCCAATGGGGCTGAACCACACCCTGTTTAATCCACTGCGCAAAGGTATAGCAGCAACACAGATCGCCGCCACTGAGCTGGATGGCAACAGCCGTGGTGGCCGTGTGCAGTTTCCGGCAGATCAGGGCGGGGTAGTGCGCGGTACCGTGCACGATGAAAAAGCCCGTTATGCGTTTGACGGCGTAGCCGGCCATGCCGGTTTGTTTTCTACCGCCCGCGAAACTGCTGAGCTTGCCATGCTGGCCCTGCACGGCGGCTATGAGTTAACGCCGGTGTTCAGTCAGGCCATTATCCAGCAATTTGTCCGGCCGTCGGTTAGCGACCATACCGTGGGTCTGGGCTGGCGCACGGCGGTGCAGGGCGATTTAAACTGGCACTTTGGCCCTTATGCCAGTGCTTATGCGTTTGGTCATACCGGTTGGACCGGAACCGCTACGCTGATTGATCCGTATTACGGTTTAGTCGTGGTGCTGCTGACCAATAAAAAGCACAGCCCGATTGTGGCGCAAGGCGACGACAGTTATTATTTTGCCGGCGATCAGTTTGAAACTGGTATGTATGGCAGCATCATGAGTAAAATATACCAGGCAATGCAGTAGGCGGAGCAAGCCGCCGCAATTTAGATTGGAGTACCATGGCTATTATTTCCTGTCCGTTTTGCGGACAAAAAATTTCTGATAAAAGTCCGCAATGCAGCGGCTGTAAACAAGACCTGAGCAATCTGTCGGCTGAAAAGCTGGAGTCGCTGGCCCGCGATAAGCGTCTGAGCAAATCACAAAGCCTGATGAATCACGGCATGTTGTCTATGCTGTTGTTTTTGGGTGGCTTTGGCTCCATATACTGGTTTTCGCCGGCGCAGGGCAGTTTGCAGCAAATTGCCTTTATGGGCCTGAGCGCTATCGGCTTTTGCTGGTACATTATTACCCGCATCCGCATTATGTTGTTGAAAAAAGGGCGCAAATAAATGCCGTTTAATGCCTTAGTGCAGGCGATGACACCTGACACCTATGAAAAATTGGCAGAAGCCGTGGCCACCGGCCGCTGGGCGGATGGTAATGCCATGACAGAAGCACAACGGGCGCACAGTTTGCAGTTGGTGATGGCGTACCAGGCACAGGTACTAAAATCAAACGAGCTCTTTACCATCGGCGCCGATGGTCAGATGATACAAAAATCCAAAGCCGAACTAAAAAAACAATTCGAAACTCAGCCGACCATTGCAAGGTTCCCGCACGATGATCTTTAAACGTTTTTTCAAACCGAAGTGGCAACACCCGGATGCCGCTGTGCGTCAATTGGCCATCACAGAACTTAATACTGATGAGCAGGCGCACAAAACGGTGCTGCATGAGCTGGCGTTTAACGACGGTGCTGAAGCGGTGCGCAAAGCAGCACTGCTCAAACTGAACGACTTTGCCCTGTGGTGGCAAGCCAGCAAACAGGACAGCGCAGAACGCCTGCAGCAACTGGCCGAACAAACCCTGATTAAACAGTTGCTGCACAATCAGGTCGAGCCGAAATTAAAGCAGCAATTTATTGCCCAGTGCAACCGCAGCAGTATTTTGGAGCAACTGGCGCAAACTGAAACCGACGCCGGCATTAAATTCAGCCTGTTACAGCGTTTAAATAAAGCCGAATTGAATGTGAAAGCACTGCAGGATCCGGTGCTGCAACCAGCGCAAAAGCAGCAGTTGCTGGCACAAATAGAGGATGAAAAACTGCTGGAAAAATTGGCCAAACAGCTCGATGGCGAATTATTGGTCAGCCTGCAACACAAACTGACACAGCTGCAGGAAGAAAAACAAAAGCCGCAACTGCTGCGTAAACAATTAACCCTGTTACTGGCAAAGCTGAATGCAGCGCGCGAGCGGGTTGATCTGGCAGAGCTGCCGGCACAACTGGCGGAGTATCAAACACAGTGGCAACAGCTGGAAGCAGAATTGCCGTGTCTGGGCAATGAAGCTGCAGAGTTTCGCGCCAAGTACGACAAAATTGTGGCGCAACTTAACCAGTGGTTAGCACCGCGCTTAGCAGAGCTTAGCCAACAACAGGCTGAGCAAGCCGCCGCCGCGGCCAAAGCAGCAGCACAACAGGCGCTACAGCAGCGTATTGATACGCTGGAGCAGGCGCTGCAACAGGCGTTATTGGCGACTGACATCAGTGCAGCGCAGCAGTTAGAACAACAGCTAAGCGGCCTGGCAACAGAGCTGGCCGCAGCTGAGGTAACAAATAAAACCGCGCTGCATAACCGCATCACTCAGTTACAGCAGCAGTTAACACAGCTGCCTGAATTAGCAGAGCAGTTAGCCGCCTTAACCCGTATCGTGGCAGATTGGGCGTCTCAGCCGCTGCCGGATACGGCAGAAGCCTTTGCGGCGGTAGCAGAGCAATTGCAGCAATGGCAACAGCAGTGGCGTCAGTTAAGTAAAGCCATGATCATTGCCGTGCCGGCCAGTTTATTGCAGGCAAAAAATGCCCTGGCACAGCAGTGGCAGCAAGCAGAAAAAGCCTTTAGTCAGCAAGCAGAGAAAACCCAGCGCCAGTGCCGTAGCAAGCTGGCGCAGTACCGTCGGTTATACAGTGCCGGTAAGTACAAAGTATTGTTTGGCTTATTTAAAGGCATTGAACAGGATTACCAGCAGCTGACTGCGGTACAGCAGGCGCAGTTGAGTAAAGACTACGACTTTGCCCGCGATAAAATGGCCGAGCTGGCCGATTGGCAGGAATATATTGCCACGCCGCGCAAGCAGCAGTTGTTGCAACAGATGCAGCAGCTAAGCAGTGAGCTGACAGAAAACCAGATGCGCCAACGTGCCGACGAGGTAAAACAGGCCAGAGCACAATGGAACAGTTTCGGCAAAGCCGACCCGGCGTTAGAAGCAGAGCTGAACGCGGCCTTTGACCAAGCGTGTGAACAAGCGTTTGCACCGTGCCGTGCCTATTTTGCTGCGCAGGATGCGCTGCGCGCTGAGCATGTGCTGCAACGTCAGCAAATTATCAATCGGGCACAACAGTTTGCCCTGAGCCAGCCGGATGCCAAAGCGCTGGATGCCGGGCTGCAGCAGCTAAAGCAAGCCTGGCAGCAAGCCGGTGCCGTTGATAAACAGCAGTTTGCGGCACTGAATGAGCAATTTAACCAGGCGTTGATGCCACTGCGTGAGCAGCTGAGTGCCTTGCAGCAACAAGCCGCTGCGGCAAAGCAGCAGCTGATTGAGCAAGCCAAAGCGGCAGTTAATCTGGCAGAGCCTAATCAAACCGCTAAGGTGCTGAAAGAATGCCAGCAGCAGTGGAAAAGCACCGGCAATGCGGCGCGTAAGCAGGATCAAGCGCTGTGGCAGCAATTTCGCGCCGTTTGCGATGGTTTCTTTAATGCCCGTTCAGAGCAGTTTGAGCAGCAAAAACACGCCGAACAAGCGCAGTTAAAACAGCTGGAAGCGGAGCTGGCAGCGTTAACTGCTGCAGTGGATGCCGCTGATGCCCCCGATGCTCTGGCACAGCTACAACAACAGTTGCAGGCGTTTCCGGCCGACAGCGGTGCGGCGCAGCAAGCGGTACGCCGCTTACAGGACAAGCTCACGCAGAAACAGCAACAGTGGCAGCAACAACAGCAGCAGCGTGAGTTTGCCCTGATGTTTGATCTGCTGGCCGCTAATGATGTCAGCGCAGAGCAATTAGCTGCCGGCTACAGAGAGTATTTTAACAAGCAGCAAGAGCAGCAATTCAGCCGGGCGCAACTCACCCTGGCGCTGGAGCTGATAGCCGATATGCCGTCGCCGCCTGGTGAACAAAGTGCGCGGCAACAGGTGCAGTTATTACTGTTATCGGATAAGCATAATCAGGGTAGTGCGCTGGATAAACACAGCCTGCTAAAACGCTGGCTGCAGTTTGGCCCGGTTACTGAAGCCGAGTTGCCGTTGCTGGCACGGGTTAAGCTGCTGTTTAGCTGAAAAGCAGGTGCGGCGGATCAATTTACCCTAAGCTAACCGTTGAAGGCATGGATGCCTGAGTCGAGCCCCCATGGATGGGTTTACGGCGTGTTAGTGTGGGTAAATTGGTCCTGTCGCCTTAGTCAAAAGTAAGTTCTCCGCGTAAGCTTTGCTGCATTTGTTGGCGTATTTGCTCTGCACTAAGCGGTTTGCTCAGCAGGTAATGCAGTTTGGTCAGCGCGGCTTCCAACGTCATATCGTAGCCGCTTATTACGCCGCTTTGTTGCAAAGCATTGCCGGTAGCATAACCCTGCATATTTACCGTGCCTTTAAAACATTGGGTACAGTTAACTATTATTAAGCCACGCTCTGTGGCATCGCGCAGGATTTGCAGCAGCTGTGGCCGCTGTGGCGCATTACCGACACCAAAAGACTTAATAATCAAGGCCCGTACCGGCGCAGCGGTCATATTACGGATCATATCGGTGTTAATGCCCGGATACAGCGTAACCACACTGATTGGCTGCGGTACCACAGAGGCCAGGGTTAACGGCGCGGCTACTTTGGTTTGGCTTAATTTACCGGCTACCAGGTTGATATGTATGCCGGCTTCGAGCAGCGGCGGAAAATTCGGCGAAGCAAAGGCATTAAAGCCATTGGCATCGGCTTTAGTCGCGCGGTTGCCGCGAAACAGCTGGTTATTAAAAAACAGTGCCACTTCAGCAATCGGGTAGTTGGCCGCCAGGTACAACGCATTGAGTAAATTAACCTGGCCGTCCGAGCGCATTTGCGCCAACGGAATTTGTGAGCCGGTAATAATCACCGGTTTCTGCAGATTTTCCAGCATAAAAGACAGCGCCGAGGCGGTATAGGCCATGGTGTCGGTGCCGTGCAGCACCACAAAGCCGTCGTAGTTGTGGTATTGCTGCTGAATATCTTCAGCAATATGGCGCCAATGCTCCGGTGTCATGTCAGATGAATCAATTACCGGATGGTATTCGTGAATATCAAACTCCGGCATTTCCGCGCGATAAAATTCCGGCATACTTTTAACGGTATCGGTTAAAAAACCCGGCACCGGCACATAGCCCTGCTCTGAATGCTGCATACCTATGGTGCCGCCGGTGTAGGCGACATAAATGCGTTTTCTGCTCATAATGCTCAAATTGGAATTGAAATAAAAATGCCCGGTGGGTACCGGGCATTGTAATAGACTTTGGTGTTACTGTCAGTGGTTAGTGATTGCTGTTAGCAGCGTCAGTTGACGCTGCAGCTAACGCAGTAGGAATATACGCCATTCGGATCGTTAAACTGGTTCAGCAACACAAAATCCTGTTTCAGCTGTTGGGTTAACTTGCCAAGCAGTTTTTGCTCGGCACTGATCGCAGTCTGCGGTAACCAGCCCCGGGCTTTGGCTTCGCCCAGCAGATCTTTAATCATTTGCTCAGCCGGCGTCAGTTTATGCTGCACAACTTTAACGTCATAGTTGCTCAGGCCGGCTTTTTCTGCCGCGGCTTTGATGGCGTCATCAATAGTGCCGAGTTTATCCACCAGGCCCAGCTCCTGTGCTTTACGTCCGGTCCAGACACGGCCCTGAGCCACACTGTCTACTTCAGCGTTGGTCATATTGCGGTTTTCACCCACCATGGTTAAAAACTCGGTATAACCGCGTTCAATCAGTAATTGAAACAAGTCTTTCGCTTTTGGCTCCAAGCCTTTAAACAGTGGTAAGCCGGCAGATAACCCTGCCAGCTCAGTAGTGCCGACACCGTCAACATTCAGGCCCAGTGTAGGCATAGCTTGCTCTGCGGTGTGCAGTAAACCAAAGATGCCGATAGAGCCGGTGATAGTGGTAGGCGCGGCCCAAATTTCATTCGCCGGTGCGGCTATCCAGTAACCACCGGAGGCGGCAACAGAACCCATAGAAGCGATTACCGGCTTGCCGGCTTCGCGCAGTAAGCTGATTTCCTGGCCAATCACTTCTGATGCGTAAGCACTGCCGCCAGGGCTGTCAATGCGCAGCACTACGGCTTTTACTTTGTTATCGTGGCGTGCCTGGCGTAACAGAGCAGCGGTAGTATCACCGCCGATAGTGCCGGCTTTGGCGCTACCATCAACAATTACGCCACGCGCTACTACTATGGCAACTTTGTCGGTCAGCGGGTTATCAAATTGCTGTGCCGGAATAACTAAATCGGCGTAATCCGCAAAAGTAACGTGGTTATAGGTGTGGTCGTCATTTTCACCGACGATAGCAATCAGGTCGCGGCGAAAGGCTTCGCGGCTTTTAATCTGATCAACCAGACCGGCGTTAACGGCATACTGGCTTAAATCGCCTTCGGCCGCGGTAAGTTTTTCCAGCAGGGCAGCGTAGGTTTCGTCAAAGTTATCTACGGCAAAGCCGCGACGCTGTGCTACCTGCTGTTTATAATCGCTCCACAGCTCAGTTAACCAGGCAACGTTAGCTTCTTTGGCTTCATCTGACATATCGTTGCGCAAGAATGGCTCAACGGCAGATTTATAAGTACCGACACGGAATACATGGGTGTTAATTTTCAGTTTTTCCAGTGCATTTTTGTAGTACATCGGGTAGCTGCCGTAGCCTTCCAGAATAACCGCACCCATAGGGCTTAAGTTAATTTCATCGGCGTAGCTGGCCAGGTAATATTGGTTCTGGCCATAGTAGCCGCCATAGGCCAGTACTTTTTTGCCGCTGGCTTTAAAGCCTTCAATGGCAGTACCTATCAGTTGCATTTTATCCAGCGAGGCCCGGCCCAGCATGGATAAATCCAGCACCAGTGCCTGAATGCGGTTATCTTTGCCGGCTTTGTTAATTACGGTGATGACGTCACTTACCAGCACTTCCGGCGATTCTTCCTGGCCGCCGATGCTTTCGTTTACCGCAGTGGCGATAGGGTCGGTCCAGCGTTTTTCTTCTACCAGATCGCCGTTAAGATCTAAGATCAGGGCGGCAGTGTGCGGCACTTCCACTTTATCGTCACCGCTGAAAATCGATACGGCTATTAAGGCCACTATAGCGATAAACAGCACGTTAAGAATAATGGAACGAAAGCCGCGGTAAACCCGGGCAATGGCGCTGAACAGCCGGCGGATCGGGCCGGGACGTCTCTCTGTCATAGGTAATTCCTGTTTAAATATCACAACTTGTGCATAATGCTATGCTAACCAATTTAGCGTTAAAGGCTAAACGGAATTTGTAAGTAAATGTGTTGCTGTAGCTAAGCCAGGCGGCACAGCTTGCTATACGTTAGCAAAGCAGCTAAAGTCTGCCCCAAACAACAGGTACGACCAGAGAGGGTGATGTGGCATACCAAAAATTATTACAACCACTGGACTTGGGTTTCACCACGCTGAGAAACCGCGTCATTATGGGCTCGATGCATACAGGGCTGGAAGAAGAAAAACACGGCTTTGCCAAATTAGCGGCCTTCTATGCCGAGCGGGCCAAAGGCGGTGTCGGTTTAATTATTACCGGCGGTATCAGCCCGAATTTTCGCGGCAATTTGGTGCCCTTTGGCAGCCAGCTGAGCTTTTGGTGGCAAACCGGTAAACATAAGCAGGTGACCCAAGCAGTGCATCAGCACGGCGCGAAGATTTGCTTACAGTTACTGCACGCCGGCCGCTATGGCTATCATCCGTTTAGCCTGGCACCAAGCAATATTAAATCACCCATTACACCGTTTAAGCCGGCACAAATGTCGGCCAGGCAAGTAAAGAGCACTATAAAAGACTTTGCCCATGCCGCGGCACTGGCCAAAAAAGCCGGTTATGACGGCGTCGAGGTAATGGGCTCGGAAGGTTATTTAATTAACCAGTTTATTTGCTCGCGCACCAACCAGCGTACCGATGAATGGGGTGGCAGTTTTGACAAGCGCTGCCGCTTTGCCATTGAAACGGTAAAAGCCGTGCGGCAGCGCTGCGGCGATGATTTTATTATTATCTACCGTTTATCAATGCTGGATTTAGTGGAAGACGGTAACAGCTATGATGAAGTGGTGGCGTTAGCCAAAGCGATTGAACAGGCCGGTGCCACCTTAATTAACACCGGTATCGGCTGGCATGAAGCCCGGGTGCCTACCATAGGCACTATGGTGCCACGCGCGGCTTTCAGCTGGATCACCGAACGGGTAAAAACCCAGCTGAGCATTCCGGTGATTGCCACTAACCGCATTAATGATCCCCAGGTGGCGGAAGATATTCTGGCCAACGGCCAGGCCGATATGGTGTGCATGGCGAGGCCGTTTTTAGCCGATGCCGACTTTGTTAACAAAGCGGCGGCCAATCAGGCCGAACTGATTAATACCTGTATTGCCTGTAACCAAGCCTGTTTGGACCATGTGTTTCAGAACAAACGCGCCAGCTGTTTGGTGAATCCGCGCGCCTGTTATGAAACTGAACTGAATTTTACCGCTGCGGCAACGCGGAAAAAAATCGCCGTAGTGGGCGCCGGCCCGGCCGGGTTGGCGTTTAGTGTGTATGCTGCGCAGCGCGGCCATGAAGTGCATTTGTTTGATAAATCGCACCAAATTGGTGGCCAATTTAACTATGCCAAGCAGATTCCGGGTAAAGAAGAATTTCATGAAACGCTGCGTTATTTTGGCCGCATGCTGGAGCTGCACGCGGTAAAACTGTTTTTAAACAGCGAGCAAACCGCAGACAGCTTAAAAGCCGCCGGTTTTGATGAGGTGGTGCTGGCCAGTGGCATAGTGCCGCGCGATATCGGCCTGGCCGGTAGCGACCATGCTAAGGTACTGAGTTACTTAGATGTACTGCGCGATCATAAAGCCGTGGGTAAAAACGTGGCTATTATCGGCGCCGGCGGTATCGGCTTTGATGTCGCGGAGTATTTGACCGAGCCACATTCGTTAACCTTACAGCCGCAAGCCTGGCTAAAAGATTGGGGTATCGATCAAAGCTACCAGGCCCGCGGCGCCTTGCTGCCGGACGAGCTGCCGCAACCGGCAGAGCGCAAAGTCTTTTTGCTGCAACGCAAAAGCAGTAAAGTGGGGGCCGGCCTGGGTAAAACCACCGGCTGGATCCACCGTGCTTCGCTAAAGAAAAAGGGCGTTGAAATGATTGCCGGGGTTAACTACCTGAAAGTCGATGATAACGGCTTGTGGGTAGAGATAGCCGGCGAAGAGCGTTGTTTAAATGTCGACAACGTAGTCATTTGTGCCGGTCAGGAGCCGCAGCGTGCGTTAGTTGCCGGTTTAACCCAACTTGGCATTCGCCCGCATCTGATTGGCGGTGCCGATGTCGCCGCCGAGCTGGATGCCAAGCGGGCTATCCGTCAGGGCGCAGAGCTGGCTGCTGTGATCTGATATAAGGCACCTGTCTGGTGCCTTGCTCTGCACTACATTAGTGAAGCTTACTAATAAAGGCACCATTTTGGTGCCTTTGTCATGTTTAAGACATTTACGGCTTTTATCTTGTGCTGGCGCAAACAGTTATGCATATTGACTGCTGGCCTTTTCGCCATGCAGGCTGCTATTCT
The DNA here is from genome assembly GCF_030690345.1 of Rheinheimera sp. GTDB lineage: Bacteria > Pseudomonadota > Gammaproteobacteria > Enterobacterales > Alteromonadaceae > Alishewanella. The sequence goes on along the minus strand of NZ_JAUYGV010000001.1, from coordinate 265,861 downwards.
GGTATCAGCTTTGCAAACTGCTTATAAAACACACACAGCAAGCACAACAGGGAGTTTCTATGTCCGGGGTATTAACCATGATACTGGCAGGCGGTGAGGGCACGCGCTTAGCCCCGTTAACCGGTGTCAGAGCAAAACCTGCAGTACCGTTTGGCGGTAACTACCGCATTATCGATTTCGTGTTAAATAACTTTGTAAACTCAGATTTACTGCAAATATTTGTTATTACTCAGTTTAAATCCCACTCTTTAATGAAGCATTTAAGCCGTGCCTGGCGGGTTACCGGTTTAACCAACCGTTTTATTGACCCGATCCCGGCGCAAATGCAAACCGGTAAACACTGGTATTTAGGTACAGCTGACGCCATCTATCAAAACCTGCATTTAATTCATGGCCTGGACCCGGAGCATGTCTGTGTGTTTGGCGGCGATCATATCTACAAAATGGATGTACGTCAGATGCTGGATTTTCATCGCCACAAGCAAGCCGTGCTTACCGTAGCCGCTATTCCGGTGCCGGTAGAGCAGGCGCATGAATTCGGTGTAATTGAAGTTGATGCCGATGGTAAAATGATTGGTTTTGAAGAAAAGCCGAAAACCAACCCGAAAACCATACCCGGCAAGCCCGGTTTTGTACTGGCCTCAATGGGTAATTACATTTTTGAAGCCAAAACCCTGGTGTCGGTATTAGAGGAAGATGCCAAACAGCCCGACTCGAAACACGATTTTGGCCATAACATTATTCCGGGGCTGTATCCGGCAGGTGAAGTGTATGTGTATGATTTTTCCTCCAATACCATTCGTGGTGAGAGCGAGAGCAGCAGCGGTTACTGGCGTGATGTCGGCACCATAGATTCGTATTACGAAGCTAATATGGACCTGATTTCAGTTGCGCCGCCGTTTGATTTATACAACAAATACTGGCCGCTGCGCGGTTATACGCCACCGGTGCCGCCGGCTAAATTTGTCCACGACGAGGCTAACCGCACCGGCCAGGCTATCAGCTCTATGGTGGCATCCGGCTGTATTGTCAGCGGCTCTATTGTGTATCAGTCCATTTTGGGCTTTAACGTGCATGTGCACAGCCACAGCTATATTGAAAAATGCGTGCTGATGGGCAACAACGATATTGGCCGCGGCTGCCGTATTCGCCGCGCCATTATTGATAAAGATGTAAAAATTGCGCCCGGTACTATTATCGGTGAAGACCCGGTGCTGGATAAACAGCGCTTTCATGTGTCGGCCAGTGGCGTTATCGTGATCCCCAAAGGCGCGATGATTGGTTTTGACTAAGCCGGCAGTGTAAGCGCAGATATTGAAAAGGGCGGAGCAGTAGTGCGGATCTTGTTTATATGCAGTGAATATGAAGGCCTGATTAAAACCGGCGGCCTGGCCGATGCGTGCCGTGGTTTGGCGCAAAGCCTGTTGGCTGCCGGGCATCAGGTAACAGTGGCATTACCGCGTTATGGCGCTTTGTATCAACACAGCACCGTGGAGTGGCAATCGGTGTATTTTAATCTGGCCGGGCGCGAGTTTGGTTGTGCTGTACGCCACTTTAACCTTGATGGCGTGGATATAGCGTTGGTGGAGCACGATGATTTTTTCCGCCGCGACCGGCCGTACGACGACGGCGAGCATGGCTACAGCGATAACCCGTTACGGTTTGCCTTTTTTTGCAAAGCGGCATTAGAGTGGGCGCAGCAAACAGAGCAAAAGTTCGATCTGATCCACGGCCACGACTGGCAAAGTGCCGCGACAGCCTGGTATTTAAAGCAGCATTACGCCAACAGCAGCCTGGCACAGGTGCCTTTTGTGTTCAGTATTCATAACGGCGCTTATCAGGAAAAGTGCGCGCCGCATTGGCGCCGGGAGCTGGATATTGAACCGCAGCGTCATGACGAGTTAAATTTTCTCGCCACGGCGCTGAGCTACGCCGATAAGCTGAACACTGTAAGCGCCGGTTACCGCGACGAGCTGATGCATGAGCCGGAAGCTGCAGGGCTATCGGGTTTGTATCAGCAGCGGGCCGCCGATTTTACCGGTATTTTAAATGGCTGCGATTATGCCATCTGGCATCCGGCCAAAGATCCCTACCTTAGCGCCAACTATGATGCCGGTGATTTAAGCGGCAAAGCCCGCTGCAAAGCGGCAATACGCCAACAATTACAGCTTAGTGAAGAAAAAGTACCGTTATTTGTTGCGGTAAGCCGTTTAACGGGGCAAAAGGGCTACGATTATTTGCTACCGGCACTGTCATTGTGGCTGGCACACACCGGGGCCCAGGTAGTGGTAATGGGCACCGGCGAGGCGCGTTATTGTAAAGCGCTGACGCTGTTACAGCAGCAATTTCCGGCGCAGTTTCGTTTTGTGCACGGCTTTAGTGAAGCTATGGCGCATCAACTGGAGGCGGCCGGCGATTTTTTCCTGATGCCATCCTTGTTTGAGCCTTGTGGTTTAAACCAGTTGTACAGCCTGCGCTATGGCACAGTGCCGCTGGTGCGGTTAACCGGTGGTTTAAAAGATACAGTTAAGCCCTGGCCGGTACGCGGCGCTAGCGGTATTGGTTACACTGAGCCGGATATCAGCGCCACGCTGCAAGCATTAAAACAGGCTGAAGAGTTGTACAGCAAGCCACGCAGTTACCGCACTGTGCAGCAAAACGGCATGGCACAAAATTTCAGCTGGCCAAAGGCCGCAGAGCACTATGTGGCGCTGTACCAACAGGCGTTATGGGTAAAAGCGCATTAAAAAACAGCAAACAGGTTGCAAGCCCGAAGTGCGGGCGTTACCTTGCCATAATCTGATGTTAAGCTTACTGTTAATTTGCAAGGCGGCACGCCGCTAACTTCATCGGGGTTTTTTATGGATGCATTGACGTTACTTACCGGGCGTTTTTCTTCAGCGCGTTTAACCGAACCGGCGCCGTCCGGCGAGGCACTGGATAATATTAAACGTGCCGCACTGCAGGTGCCGGATCACGGTAATTTACGCCCATGGCGCTTTGTTATTGCCGAAGGGCGCCAGGCTCTGTGCCGCCTCGGGGATATTTTTGCCGAAGCAGCAGTAGAAGACGATCCGGTTATTGCCACTGAACTGTTAGAACGGGCGCGGCAACTTCCGCTACGCGCACCTATGGTAATTATCTGCATCGCCAAAGCGGTAGAGCATGCCAAGGTGCCGTTAATTGAACAGCAACATTCTGCCGCCTGTGCCGTTATGGCGATGCAACAAGCTGCCTTCGCTCAGGGTTTTGGTGGCATTTGGCGCACCGGCGCTTATGCCCAGCTGGATTTTGTGAAACAAGCGCTGGAACTGGGCGAAGACGATGAAATTGTCGGCTTCCTGTATTTGGGCACGCCCAACAGCGAACCGGCCAAGCGCCACACGCCGGACCCGGCCGAGTTCTTTAGCTACCTCTAAGCTGCTTTAAAGCAAACTAACAGCCGGGCGTGTAACCACAACGCCCGGCTTTTTATTGCCTGCTATACCGCACGCCAACCTGCATTACTGCACAGTTATATTTATCAACATCGGCAAAACAGCCGATATATACCGTTTACACGGCACATATATATATTGCGCATGCAAAATACTTTCGATAAGTTAAATGCTTACTGAAGCGGGCCGCAGAAATATAATGCATGCATGTTTTTCCAGAGTGCGTGATAACCGCGTTAGATTTTTCCAAGTCTTTCAATAAATTAACTGTTATTGTTTAAGTTATCGGAAATTGGAAAACAGGTAAGCCCAAAAACAGAATATTAATCGATACAGTGTAAAAGGAAATATATGAACGAAATCGATAATACGAAGCAACCTGGCGCGTCTCAAGGTAAGCAGGTCGTGGCTGCGTTGAACCAGAGTGATCTTAGATCCATTTTTCATCTGCTCGTAGGCAAGCCAGATTCAACACAGCAACAATTTGCGCGGAGAGTGCATGTAAACGTTCATGCTATATGTGATTTGCATGAACGGATGAAAGATAAGCTTGCGAATCATAGAATAGAAGGCCTCGTTGCGACAGTTGATGTAAGTTTCGAGGATAAGACTACTATAGAGTTTGGTACGTGGGTAGAGTTTGAGGCGTTTCGCTGGACGGGGCCAAAAGAGACTACCGACGTCCGCTTGCGATGGGAATTCCTTGTGGCTGTGGAAGGATATGAAGTACCTCAGCGGCATGCAGTCACGGTTAAACTTTCTCCCAAGATGAAGCCATTCGAGTTTATGCGTGCTGTGTTTTCTAAAGATCCGAGTGAAATCGATAGTATCGAAATGGAGGCCGTGCCAATCATATGCAGAGTTGATTTTGTTAATCATGTGCTAAGCAAAGAATTACTAGCCATTGTCGATGAGTGGGTTCAAGGATTACCTCAACCATATGTAGTTAATTCTTGGTTTTCGTGGCTTGAGAATCATCATGGGATTACTTTAAATTTTCTGCGCTACTCTTCGCCATTAATTGCTGGGATAGCTGCGTACATGTCATTAGAGTTTTTGTTCGCGTCTTCAACTTCATTAGGGGCACCGATTTCCCTTGGCGACTCATTAATAATATCCAAGTGGGCATTGGCGTCGATTTTGATAGTGTACTTGATTGATAAGGCGTCCAGCGTAATCTCGCATAAGGCGTATGAGTCTATTCAAAAATATGGCAGTTACAGAATGTTCCAGCTGACTAACGGTGACACTTCTGGGGCACAGAAACTGCAAGCGCGAAACAACAAGCAAGTTAGAAATTTTCTACTTAATTTGAGCATCTCGCTGATTATTAATATTATCGGCGGTGTTGTTGTTTTCTATGGGTGGTCTACTTAACAAAGAACCTCAGGGTCAGATCTTGCTTTTTGCTCACTTGATGGAAGCCTCAGGGTCAGGTCTTGCTTTTTGACTTTTAAATCAAACTATCAATAAGCAAGACCCGACCTCGAAGTGCATCAGTTGATTGCCGCTTTTTCCAAGCTGGTTGTCACCAATTGCCGTTATTCGCCGCTGTACCATATTCCGTTTGACAATACCCTGCTGGGTTGTAAAAATGCGCTCATTGTAAATTTATTGTTTAGTAAAATAGCATTTTTATAAACAAGGTGGCAGGATGCTGGACAGACACTACGACGGCGTAATACTGGAAGATAAATGGGGCAAAACCTATCTGTGCAGCAGTTGTTTACTGGCTTACGCTGACTTGGGCGAAGACAGCCTCAGAGAAGTAAAAGACCTGCAGTTTGGCCGCTATTTTCTGCATGATTTAGAGCCGCATTGGAACCACCGTGCAATTTGGGCGCAAATGTATCAACACGCTAAACCGTGGCAGTTTGATTTATCCAAACTAAGTAATTTCCAACTACGCGACGCCCTGATAAAAATGTTCGCCGCTGATGAAATGCGTGTATGGCAACTTACTGAAGGCTGGGGCCAGCCACCGGAAGACAACGGCATAGGCGAGGGCGGCTTAGCAGCAGATACCGGCGGCGCTGGCACAGCCCCTGCACCGCCAACCAGAACAGCCAAACCAGGCGGTGGTGTAGCCGCAGAAAAATCTGCACAAGAACCAGTGCTCCATGAATCGTCTTCTAAACAAACTGAAGCCGCTGCAACGAGAGAAGAGCTTGAAAAGAGTATCTTGACGTCTGTCGGTGAGGGTTTTAAAAATAGTCCTTTAAGGCAGGAATATGAGCAGGAAGTTGCAGCATTGAGTAAATATGCAGATGAAATAAAATCAGGTAGCACTTTGGAAGAGCTGGAGAAGCTGGCAAATGAGGCGAATGAGGCTCGCCGGCAACTTGGTGTTAAGTATAAGAATGCAACTCCAGAACCTTTGCGCGACTTTATTTATGAAGTCAACCGCGCAAGGTACGATGGTGATCCTTTGGGACCGACGGTTGATTACTTAGTTAATGTAAAAGATAAATCGTATACAGATATAATACGATCAGCATCAAGACCAAACCCTGATGTTGACAAACTACTTGCGGGGTTCGCTGACTGGTTGAAGAAACAGCCGCCGGAATATTTGATTAAGCATCAACCATAGAAGAACACAGATGAATACAGAAATTATCAAACATAAACGTTTACAAGGTTCTTTTTTGGAAAGAGACACCCGCACTGGTTCTGTCTCTGAAATACAGGTATTACCACCAAACCAACTACCAAGAAAGAAAGCCTCGTATATCAAACATGACGACAGGTTCATCGGCGTTTTTGCCTCTGCGCAAGGTCCGGTACTGTTTATTGATGAAAAAGTATTTCTGTTTGCTGACCCATCATGGGCTGTTGAACTGATACAGGGTAGTGATAAAAACCAATTTAAATTATTACAGCAAGGGCAAATGGTCTACAACGCAGAATACCAACCACCTCAGCCTGACGATCTTGATCCTTGGTCTGACGCAGAGTCGGTAGATTTATTTGCCTGGGTAGTTGCAAAAAGACACGATAAAGAGATCTTCCAAATGTGGACTGTAAAATAGGTAAAGAGGTTGTCGGCGAGTAGCTAGATGGCAATATAGAGCAACTATGGCGGGAATTGACTCCGCCCGCTCTTCAAACGGCAAACGGGCGCATATAAATGATTCTCTCAATGCCTTTTCAACGAAGCATCAAAGTTAAGTTTGAGCCGCAATCCGGAAGCCACATGCAGATTTCAACGGTAGAAAATGTATCCGGGAATTTGCATCAAGTTAATGGCCATACAGTTGCCCTTTATGCTTTGGATGGCCAGCTATATCTGCAGATCGATACCAAAACCTGGCCATTCTCTGCTCAGCAACTGAAGCTTAGCTACCACCACAAGGTGCCGCAGCAACAAACTCATTTTGCTTTAACATCACCAACAGGTGACTTTGCCATCGATTATCCGGCATGGTGGGCTAATATCCCTGATTTTGAGCTTGTTGAGCCAGAGATGGATAAAGACGAGGATTATCTGGCGCATATTTATGAAGTATGGCAAACACCCTCTATTCAGCAGGCTCTGTTGAAAAAGTGGGCAGCCTAAACTGACTGATGGTCAGACGCATAAAATGACATTTGAACTCAGAGAAAAATTGCTGCTCCGACTTTTTTCTTCTCTTGAATACACAGAGCAGTTTTCTGAACATTTTATTGAATTCATTGATACCGGTTTGTTAGCGCTGGCGCAGTACGACGCTTTGCCGGTAAAACCGACGACAGCAACAAATTACAGCGAAATTAAGAAAGATGCGGATCTGTGGCATTTGAAAGTTAAGCCTAACTTTATCCGGATGAGGCAAGGAATGATTGAAGCTTTGGTAGAGGCAAAGCAGGGAGATTTCTCCTATGTCAGAGCAGCCGCCGGTAACTTCAGGGGGCTGAGCCGTGATATGGACGGCATTCGTGAAGCCTTTATGGATTACATCGAGCCGGAGATAAAACAACGCTATTTTGAGTTGTGGAAGAAAGCGGACTATGGGGCTACAAACATCTACCTGACTTTTAGTAACTTTTGGGATCCAGGTCAACCATTGAAAGAGAAAATTACCGGGCCAATTGATGAACAACGGTTACTCAAATACTTGCAACCAAGCGAGAAACCATAGCCTTAATCTCAATGAACGATACGGTAAAAAAAGGTACTCTGGGTGCATTTGAGGTACTGGAAATGCCCGGAAATATTCTGGTAACTCCGGTATTGCAGGAGAGCGACATATGGCCATCGGAATGCAGCTTAAATACCTTAACGAGAGCATAACTCTGTTGCATGAAAGCAGGTAACTGCAATATTAAGTCTGAGCTGGCACATATAATTTTATGCCATATCTGAATACTGATGCACTACCAGAAAATCATGTTGTTGAAGCGGTAGTACACAGCATTTTCACTTGCTTAGCTGCAACATAGAATTTAATCCGCAAGAAAAAGTAGTTTCTGTTTACGCTATGCGAGCTGAGAAAACGAGCATGCTTTAAGGTGAGTCAATTGAATAGAGATTATCTAATCAAATCAGGAAAGGAACTAGTAAAAGAGCTGCTTCTGCGAGCTGCAGGCTTTAACGGCAAATCGTCTCAGCATGATGAACTTTCATGGGAAGCGGTTGGTGTCGAAACCAGAGTCACAAAACTTGAGCAAAATGATCATGACCCGATCATAGTCGAAGCTGGTGAAAATGATGATTGGGGCAAAGGATTGTTTGCTCATAGCCCCGAACAAAGTAAAAAGGTAGCCGAATTCTATCGGAAACTCTATCAAGAATTGGGCACCAAGCAAGACCATTGACGGGACGCTTTGGCACTGCGGAAGCCTTTCAATGTGTCGTGAACACAGAGGATTAATGTGGTTTTGGGTGATTTGGTAAGTGCCCGTTGTCGCGATTTTATCGGTGAATGAGGATCGTCTTGAGAGAACTAACCCCCCGGGATAAAAAAGATATTGAGGAATTCAAACACACGACCGGCTCGGAGCTGATTGAATTAGAGCGCTACTTGTCATGCGAATGGGAATGGCATGAGCTTTGGGACTTCAATTTTGGCCGCATTGATCCCTTAAAGTTTGATTGTAAATGTAGATTTGAGGGCGTTAGGGCATTAAGAAGGCGTAAAGGATATCCTCACAGCATCGAGTATTTAGAGCGCTTCGGTTGTACTTTCACTCTGGTTAAAGGTGGGGAGAGTTGGTTTGTGGATGCTTATTACAGATGTTCGTGTGGACAATACTGGAAAGAAGTGTTTGTTGAAGCAATGCAGTACATGGGAAATCATGCTTATCCTATTGAGCAGGCAGAGTTAGAGCAAAGCTAACTTAGAGCAATAAAAAAGGCGCTGTTTAAAGCGCCTTTTTTGTATGTTGTGTATTGGGAATAAATGGGTCCAGATGAAAATTAAAAAACTGAAGAAATCATGTTTAATTTTCATCTGTCCCTAATGGTGCTAGTGGTTTCTGACCGGTTTTGTCTCACGATTGTTATGAATGTAAGCCATTTCAAAGAAGTCATTGTGCGTATCTAATGTTTTAAAAGTTATGCTATTGTTAATCGTGCTGGCCTAAAGTACTTTATTTTCAACAAAGACGGTATGGCTCTGGATGCAAAACTAACTTATTTTCGCGAGAGCCAGCACATCGTGTGGAAGTGTTTACAGAGGCATTATGTCTATGTGCGCACGCATACTCGACTTTCAAATATGGATCAAGAATTTCGAAAATGAATACTCATGCTGACATAACTCAAAAAAGTAAGACCCAATCTGCTGCAAATGCAGCTTTTAAAAAGCAAAACTTTGGTGAGTCTACTTTTCAGTTCGTGAACAATCGATCTGAAGCAATTGCACAAAAAAAACTGCAAGAGGACGCTAACAATAGCCCACAAGCTCTGCAGTCGAAGGCTGTTAGGGAAATGGTGAACAATAATTTTGCTCAACAAAAGCAGCCAATCCAAAAGAAAGAAAACACGACAGTTTTACCTGATAATTTGAAAACCAGGATGTTCCCCGGTAATGAAGCTGATGTTGTACAGCGAGTCATAACCCACGACAGTGGAGAAGAGATGAGCTATAGCGAGATGTGGGAAGAAATCGGTGCGGCAGTTGATGGTACTCCAGGCCAGGCTCTTCTGGAAAATTTTTGGGAGTCCTCAATTCCTTATACGCTCAGTCAAGTTATGGATCGTCTGTATGCTCACCCTATAGGTCTCTTAGGGGAACCGTCTATAGAGAATGATAACATGCGATATGGAGCATTGTATTGCCACACTGTAGTTAGTTCGACCGGAGATCTTAGGCATCTAAACGGTATGAAATGCAGGGAAATCGTGATGACAACATCACCTGATATCAATGTGAACGCTCCTGATATCATCAAGGAATTTTCGATAGTTAACAATTCTGGTCAGTTCAATGATACTCTTTTTACTCGACGAGATTTAGTCAAGATCATTGTAAATACTGCCAGAGAGCAGGGACTCCATTTGGTTCGTTTGGTTAGTATGCAGACATTCCAATGGCAGAATAACATAACACTCGAGTGGCAAGACTTCGCGAAGATTCCGATTGTTTTTGGCGTAGTTCGATTGCAAAGCGACAGTTTAATGGCCTATACCTCAAGTAATGGAAAGATTTCCACTGAACCTTACCAAGAAGATGAGTAAAGAACTCAGAGAGAATAAAGTATTGTCACATCGGAATAAACGGGGTCCGAATAAACGGGGTCAGATAAAAATTAAAAGGCTTTTATCTGACCTTAATCATTTCAAATTGGATATCAAATGACAAAAAGTAGTTTGCTTGCCTCGCTATATTTATTTCTCGCGGGCGCCGCCTGTGCCCAGACTTCAGCTATCGATACCCATGCCGCAGTTGATGCTCAACTGCGCGCTAACGCACAAGAACATGGCATTCCCGCACAGGCCGTGCTGGTGCTGCACAACAGCGATATTCTGTACCGCAATGCTACCGGCACGACCGCATTAGAAGGCGGCACACCTGTAACGCCGAAGACAGTTTTCTCTGTCTACTCAGTAAGCAAGCTGTTCGCTATCACCCTCACTATGCAATTGCAGGAGGAAGGAAAGCTGGATATTTCTGCTCCAGCCTCACGCTATGTCGGGAGTCTGCCGCATTCCTGGCGCAATATCCGTATCGATCAGTTTTTAAACCATGTCTCGGGCGTACCTGAATATTTCGACGGTAATGATTTCTCGCGCCCGTTTCCACCCAGCCTGGAAGCCGTTTTTGCAAACTTAAAAGATCTGCCTGTATCTGCGCCGGGTGAGCGAACGCGCTACACCAATACCAATAACCTTGTCATTGCAGCTGTTCTGGAGTCCGTAACGGGGACGCCATACCGCACACTGCTGCGCCAGCGGATCATTGAACCGCTTGGCCTGCAGGAGACGTGGTTCGATCTTGCTGACGTGCCCAAGGCTCGCCTTGTTGACAGCTATCGGGCGCAGGAGGGCCAGATTGTGCCTGATATGTCGATCGCGTGGCCGGATTACAGCGCCGCGCACGTAGGGGGTTACATGACACTGGATGACGTGGGCAAATTTATGTCCGCCATCGCGCATGGACGTCTTGTTTCCAGGGCGGAACTACTGCGTCTTTGGCAGCCCTATAAGTTTGCTAACGGTAATGTCGGCTTTTTTGCAACCGGCTGGGATTATGGTGAGTCGGGTCGTTGGCACGAGGTTGGCCACGACGGGGGGGCCAAGGTGCGGGTGCGCATCCTGTTCGATGAGAATCTCGATGATCATTACATCGTCATCTATCTGACCAACGGCAATAAAGATGGTGTCTGGTCGCGTACGCTTGTCGACTCGGTCCAGACACTGATATTGCCGAAATAGCTGTAGCATGGCAAAGTTGTCCCACCAACATTTAGCTTAAGCGGACGTGGGGTAAACCGGCAGCCGGCTTCGCCGGACAAGGCCCGTGACTGCGGCGTTTGGCGCTTACGTCCCTTGCTATATTTTATAACCGTGTTTGTAGGCACTCAGTGATTGGCTATGTCAGCCCGGCTGAGTTTGAGCGCAAACTCGCATAACCTAGAGTCTACTTTTTATAGATAAGAACAGCGTATCGAGAGATGATCAAAATCAACAAATGGACAGGAACGGTTAATGTGGGCGGCTTTAAAATTAAGCCAAGTACAAAAATTACAGATCTGCCAGAGTCATTCGAAATAGGTCAAGAAATGATCGTTCAAATAATACGGGATAAGGTCCCTTGCAAGTTTTCCTCATACGCTGAGACCGCCGATAACGTTGAAACTAGAGTAAACCTAAGATTTGAGCGAAACGAATTAGTAAGCGTTTTTATTCATCTCACTGACTTATCGAAAAACTATATAGAAGCAGATGATTTTTACTCAAGTACACAAGACCGTAAGCAAATGCATCTTAATTGGTTGCAGTTAAAACTCGGCAAAGAGCAAGGGTCTTATTCAGTTTATAAGTGGGGTAAGGCAGGCGTAGCTCAAGACCGAAGTGATAATGTCCATATATTCTTGCATTATCAAAACAATAGTTGGGCGCGCTAATGCGCGCCGCTACTTTTGGCGCTATTTTCTTACGAGGCAAAAATGGATTTTGATTTGACTGCAAAATTTTTGCTGGGTGCTTTTTCAGCACTTGGAACGATGGCATTAGTTTTCTTCAATCTCAGCCAAACGAGAAAAATTAAGGCTGAGCTGTTGGAAAAATTTGAAGATGCCGTTTCTCGAGCGAATAAACACTCGGTTACAGAGCTATTTCGATTGATTCATGGTTTACGGATGAACTATGCCGATATAATTGAACTGGTTAAACACGATAACTGTTCAAAGATCATATTTTCGCTCAAAAAAACTCCGGGCCTTGTTTCTTATCGTGGCGGAAAGTTTCGTTACTCTAAAATAGCAAGTAATCGAATTTTTAGGTTTGTAGATAAGTTCTTCATGCGTCTGAGTATTTTCACTTTCAGTGCATTTACTCTGTTCTCTTTTGGCGTGCTAATCTTCGGTAAAGGTACAACTGCAGTTGTAGGATTCGTATTCTTGATACTCAGTTCAATGATGTTAGCGTTTCAGCTTCGTCAAAGAAATTATGATCAGATGGTTTCAGATTTAGTTGAACCAGAACATAACAATTTAATTCAGCAGACCGAAAATGTGTCGGCTGATTAAGGAGTTATGAATCATCATGAGCATCAAGCGACTTAAACATGTAGCTCAAAATTTCGGCCAAATTTTTTGCGGCTGGGAGCTGATGTTCGACTACAAAACATTGGCGGAGCTTGGGTCAGGGGTCCTATCTATCGACATCCTCCGTCAAGAATGTAAGCACAATGATAAAGAAATTAAGCCACTAAAAATTGTTGCTGGCATCCACAATTGGATGGTTAGCGACCTTGAGGGCAATAAATTATCAATTGGTGACATTGATATCGCAGAGCTAAAAGTGGAGTTCTCAACAAATCGGCAGGTTGGTCAAAAGTTACAAGGCGCAAGCTGGGCTGACCCGACGAAGCACTTTATAAGTTGCGCCCTTAAGTGCAATAGTATTGTAAAGTCAAAGGGGCGCGAGTTTACTTCAATCTATTACGATCAAGAAGAGTGGCCGGAGAGTTATTCGTGGGTAAATTCATAACAAGGCTAAGCACAATAGGACCTCGATGCATTTGCCTGTGTTTACGGTGTTAGAGTTTCAAGGGGCAGCATGAGTACTGAACAAAAGGCCAAAGAGTTAATTGCCATATCTATAGAAATATCCAAGGGAAACGTGCCGGAGTATCAGTCCAATGAAACCTTCACTTCCGGCGCGTATGACCTGCTACTTTTCAATTTATCTGATGGATCCAATTCCTTTGATTTACTGCAACAGATATGCAATGAATACCAAACAATCAAAGAAGAACACAGAGCGGCATATCTAGGCTTGCTTAAACAGGCAGTGCAATCAGCTCAAACCACTGAATTGCCAAAGGGTATGCAAAATATCATTTCAGCGAATAGTGAGTTAGCAGCTGCAAAGGAGTTGGCAGTGTGGTATCGCATAAAGGTTTAACAAGGCAAAAAATGGATACATCTGAACACTGCAAAGAAGTCTACGCATACTTTGGTCTCGCAATGTATCGAGCGCAATGTGTTGAGCAATCAATAGTTCAGTTACTTATTTTCTTTGATTTTTTTAAGGAGAACGTGCCTAAATTCGAAAGTCGTGCGAAATGGGAAGCAGATTTTGACCGATTTGATGGTGCTTTGTCGAAGAAAACTATGGGCCGCTTATTGGGTGCAATAAAAGAAATAGGTGTGCTCAATGCCGATATTGAAAATACTCTTTCTTTGGCGTTGCAGAAAAGAAACTGGTTGGCGCATGCATACTTTGTTGATCGTGCTTTAGATTTCATAAACGAAGCTGGCCGAAAAAAAATGATAAATGAACTCGAAGATGCTATTAAGTTATTTAATTCAGTTGAAGATATTTTAAATCCGATTTCTAAATCTGCTTCAATTAAGTACGGTTTAACTGACGAGATATTGGAAAAGCTTCAAAAAGAAATGTATGAGTCTGCAAAAGGTGAGCTTTAAGAAGGCGTCAACATCGCTCCTTTTGTCGCTGGATCTCAATCGCTGCGCGGCTTTTCGGCCGCTGCCGGCTGAGTTGCTTTCTTGGAAAACATCAAGTAATAAACAGCAGGGTTATGCTTAAACTAAAATTTATTGTGTTATTAATCAGTATCTTGGGCTTACTGGTTTTCGCTTTTTACGCCAACGAAGCAAGAAAGGAAGTGTATTATCTTTGCGGCAATGTTAGTAAAGGCACTGCTTACTCAAGTGTGATCCGGCAATTAAACACGGTTAATTTGTCGGAATACAAAGTGGAAAACCTGCAGCAGGGTAAGCGCGTTATTCACAGCAGCGCACTGCATTTTCACTTGCTTAGCTGCAATATAGAATTTAACCCACAAGAAAAGGTGGTTTCTGTTTCATATGGTTAAGCATAAGCAACCGGTATGTTGAGCAATAAAAAAGGCGCTGTTTAAAGCGCCTTTTTTGCATGTTGTGCATCGGGGGTATTAAAACTCTGCGTTGCCAGGCGTACGCGGGAAAGCGATAACATCGCGCACGTTACCTACACCGGTAACGTATGACACTAAACGCTCAAAGCCCAAACCAAAACCGGCGTGGGGTACTGTGCCGTAGCGGCGCAGGTCGCGGTACCAGCTGTAGTCTTCTTTATCCAGGCCCATTTCCGCCAAACGCTTATCAAACTCTTCCAGACGCTCTTCACGCTGGCTGCCACCGATAATTTCACCAATACCCGGCGCCAATACGTCCATTGCCGCTACGGTTTTGCCGTCGGCATTTAAGCGCATATAAAAGGCTTTAATGTCTTTCGGGTAGTTTTGCATAATGATAGGTGCGCCGATGTGCTCTTCAGCCAGGTAGCGCTCGTGCTCAGATTGCAAATCGACACCCCATTCCACAGGGTATTCGAACTTCTTACCGCAGGTTTTTAAAATTTCGATAGCGTCGGTGTAATCCATCCGCACAAAAGACGAGTCAACCAACTGCTGTAACCGCGTTACGGCGGTAGGGTCGATACGCTCGGCAAAAAAGGCCATATCATCGGCGCGCTCGGTCAGTACGGCTTTACACACGTACTTCAGCATATCTTCTGCCAGTTGGGCGATGTCTTTTAATTCGGCAAAGGCCACTTCCGGCTCTATCATCCAAAACTCGGCTAAATGGCGGCTGGTGTTGGAGTTCTCGGCACGGAAAGTAGGGCCGAAGGTGTAAATTTTTGACATGGCACAAGCATAGGTTTCGCCGTTTAACTGGCCGGATACGGTTAAGAAGGTTTCTTTACCGAAGAAATCTTTGCTGTAATCAATGTTGCCTTTATCAGTACGCGGCAGGTTTTCCAGATCCAGCGTGCTGATGCGGAACATTTCCCCGGCGCCTTCTGCGTCTGAACCGGTAATAATAGGCGTGCTGATCCAGTAATAGCCCTGCTCATGGAAAAAGCGGTGTACCGCCTGAGCTAAACAGTGCCGTACCCGGGTAACGGCACCCATAATGTTGGTGCGGGCGCGCAGGTGCGCGTGTTCACGCAGGTATTCCATGCTGTGGCGCTTCGGTGCCATAGGGTAGGTGTCCGGGTTTTCTACCCAGCCTAATACTTCAACCACAGTAGCCTGCAGTTCAAATGCCTGGCCCTGGCCTTCAGAACGTGCCACAGTGCCGGTTACCGCCACTGAGCATGAGGTGGTCAGGCGTTTTACTTCAGCTTCGTAATTGGGTAAGTCTGAAGGGGCTACGGCCTGTACCGCATCGAAGCAGCTGCCATCATGAATAGCTAAAAAGGAAATACCGGCTTTTGAATCGCGGCGGGTGCGGATCCAGCCTTTAACGGTGATTGATTCACCAACGGCATAGCGACCAGCTAAAACATCTTTAATAACGGCGTGCGTCATGCAACAAACTCCAGAGGGTGTAAACTTAGACAACTGCGTAAAGCGGTAATGATACTGAGCCAGGCGCACAAAACAAGTAAAAGTTATCAGGACTTTAAAATTGACCACAGAGCAGGAAAAACCGGAAAAATATGAGCGTCGCCAAGGGCCGGATCTGTTATGTCGGGCCTTTAACTGGCTGGCGGTATTTGGCTGGTTATTATTTATTGCCGGTATGGTGGTGGCGCATTATGCCAGCCCGGATCTGGATACCGGGCTGGTGCGTTACTGGGGCATAGAAATTCGCAGCGACTGGCATCCGCAGCTAACCGTTTATCTGCAATACCTGCTGTGGGCCGTGGCGCTGGTCAGTGCTTTAAGTTTATCGTTAAACCGGCTGCGGTTGCGCCGGCGCGGCGATCATCTGCACTTTAATATAGTGATGTTACTGCTTAGCAGTATAGGTTTGCTGCTGTACCTGTATTGGCAGGTCTGAGTTAAACTCCGGTTACTGTCCGCATGGCTGCAGTAAGTTGGCTTAGCTGCTCAGGGCGGATAATAAACGGCGGCATTACGTAAATCAGCTTGTTAAACGGCCGGATCCACACCCCCAGCTCAACAAATTGCTGCTGCAGTGCACCGACATCTACCTTGTTATGCATCTCCAACACTCCAATAGCCCCCAACACCCGTACGTCTTTTACCAGTGGCGATTGGCGACAGGCGGCCAGTTCCTGCTTTAATTGTTGCTCAATAGCGGCCACCTGCTGTTGCCAGTCGCCTTGTGCAATCAGCGCTAAACTGGCATTGGCCACCGCGCACGCCAGCGGGTTGGCCATAAACGTAGGGCCGTGCATTAAACCGCCGGCCCGGCTTTGGCTAATACCGCGCGCCACTTCATCGGTGCACAGTGTGGCCGCCAGCGTGATATAACCACCGCTGAGTGCTTTACCCACACACATAATATCCGGCGCTATGCCGGCATGCTCGCAGGCAAATAACTTGCCGCTGCGGCCAAAGCCGGTGGCAATTTCATCGGCAATCAGCAACACCTTATATTCATCGCACAAAGCTCTGGCGCGGCGTAAAAATTCCGGGTGATAAAAGCGCATGCCGCCGTAGCCCTGTACTATCGGCTCTAAAATCAGCGCAGCGATTTCAGTGTGGTTTTCTGCCAGCAGTTGCTCAAGCGGCGCTATGTCACTGTGTAAAAACTCGCCGTCAAAGCGGCTTTGCGGCGCCGGTAAAAAGTAATGCTGTGGCAGCAAAGCAGCGAACATATCATGCATGCCATCGACCGGGTCGCATACCGCCATAGCGGCAAAAGTATCGCCATGATAACCCTTACGCAGGCTGATTAACTTCTGCTTTTGCGGTGTCTCACTGGCCAGCCAGTACTGCAGCGCCATTTTAATCGCCACTTCTACCGCGATGGAGCCACTGTCGGCGAGAAATACCTTGGTTAAATTTGGCGGCACCATACTCAGCAGTTGTTTACATAAATCAACCGCCGGCTGATGGGTAATGCCACCAAACATTACATGCGCCATTTTGCCAAGCTGCTCTGTAACTGCAGCGTTAAGGGCAGGGTGATTATAGCCATGTACCGCCGACCACCAGGATGCGGTACCGTCAATTAAACGCTGAGCATTTTCCAGTATCAGTTCACAACCTTTTGCTGCCACTACCGGATACACCGGCAAGGGATCTTGCATCGAGGTATAAGGGTGCCAGATATGGTTGCGATCAAAAGCTAAATCAATGCTCATTATTTAACCTGTAGTAAAGTTTTAATTCTGGTCAGCGTTGACAACGCGAAGGTGGCGGTTAGACTAGCCGAAAACACCTTTAACCTCAATTTAAACAGGGATTTTTATGCAGGCTGTTGTCCGCCACGACTGGACCCTCGCGCAGGTCAATGCACTTTATGCGCTGCCGTTTAACGATTTATTGTTTCAGGCGCAAACGGTGCACCGCCAGCACTTTAAACCGAATGAAGTCCAGGTAAGCACCTTGTTGTCGATTAAAACCGGTGCCTGCGCCGAAGACTGCAAATACTGCCCGCAAAGCGGCCACTACAATACCGGGCTGGAGCGTGAGCGTCTGTTGGAAGTGGAAAAGGTGTTAACCCAAGCCAAAGCCGCTAAAGACAAAGGCGCCAGCCGCTTTTGTATGGGCGCGGCCTGGACCAACCCGAAGCAGCGCGATATGCCGTACATTATTGAAATGGTGCAGGGCGTAAAAGCCATGGGGCTGGAAACCTGTATGACACTGGGCATGTTAACCGGTGAGCAGGCGCAAACCCTCGCCGGTGCCGGGCTGGATTACTACAACCACAACCTGGATACCTCACCGGAGTTTTACGGCGAAATTATTACCACCCGCACCTATCAGGACCGCTTAGACACCTTAAGCCACGTGCGCGATGCCGGTATGAAAGTATGCTGCGGCGGTATTTTGGGCATGGGCGAGAGCGCTAACGATCGCTCGGCGCTGTTAATGCAGCTGGCTAATTTGCCGGAGCATCCGCAAAGTGTGCCGATTAACATGCTGGTAAAGGTGGCCGGTACGCCGCTGGAAAATGTTGATGATTTAGATGCCTTTGAGTTTATCCGCACTATAGCAGTGGCGCGCATTATGTTGCCGCAAAGCCATGTACGCTTATCGGCCGGCCGCTCACGCATGAACGAGCAAATGCAGGCGCTGTGTTTCTTCGCCGGGGCTAATTCGATTTTCTACGGCGATAAATTGCTGACCACCGATAACCCGGAAGCCGATGCTGACATGCTGTTGTTTGCCAAACTGGGTATTCAGCCGGAGCAGCGCCATGATGTGTCTGACGAAGCGCATGAACTGGCGCTGGCCGATGCGATACAAGAGCAGGCTAACCCGCCACTGTTTCACGCGGCACAGTAAGCATGTTACAAGCCAGGCTGGCACAGTTAAGCCAGGCGCTTGAGCAGCGCGCCGCCCAGCAGTTACTGCGCCGCCCGGTAACCCTGGATAGCTACAACGGTAGACTGGTAGGTGTTGCCGGCAAAAGTTATCTTAACTTTTGCGGTAATGACTATCTGGATCTTGCCACAGCAGCACCGGTGTTGCAGGCCTATGCCGATGGCGCGGCACAGTTTGGCGCCGGCAGCAGCGGCTCGCCACTGGTTACCGGCCAGCATGCGGTGCATCAGCAGCTGAGCGACAGCTTATGCGACTGGCTTGGAGTAGAGCGGGTATTGCTGTTTTCCTCCGGCTTTGCCGCCAACCAGGCTATGCTGCTAACGCTAAGCAGTAAAACGGATACTTTATTGCTGGATAAACTCAGCCACGCCTCGCTGATAGATGCGGCGCGGCACAGTGACGCCGGTTTTAAACGTTTCGCCCACAATGACGTATCTGCCTTGCAGTTGTTACTGCAGCAATATGAACAGCCTATGGTGGTGACCGAAGGTGTGTTTAGTATGGATGGCGACAGCCCGGATCTTAGAGCAATGTTGGCGCTGTGCCATCGCTTTGATGCACCGCTGCTGTTGGATGATGCCCACGGCTTAGGCGTATTGGGGCCTGAAGGCAGAGGCACTGCCGCGGCACAGGGCATTGCGCAACGCGAGCTGTTTTGCACTATGGCCAATTTTGGTAAAGCACTGGGCGCAGGCGGGGCTTTTATCGCCGGCAGTAAAACGGTGATCGATTATATCGAACAATTTGGCCGGCATTATATTTACAGCACGGCGTTGCCACCACCGCTGTGTGCGGCGGTACTAAAAAGCATTCAGCTGTGCCGCAGCGACAGCTGGCGGCGCGACAAACTACACAGCAATATCGCCTTGTTTCGCCGCCTCGGCGCCGATCTGGGGCTGCTTAATTCGCACAGCGCCATTCAGGGCCTGGTGCTGGGCAGTAGTGAGCGCGCTGTGGCCGTCAGCAACCAGTTAAAACAACAGGGCATTTGGCTTAGCGCCATTCGCCCGCCAACAGTACCCCAGGGCAGTGCCCGTTTACGTATTACGCTAAGTGCAGCGCACACGGCAGAAGATATTACACTGTTGCTGCAACAATTAAGGCAGGTGCTATGACCGCAGTTAGCGCTGAAACCGCAGAGGGCTTTATCCGCCAGGTGGCACACAGTTTTGGTAAAGCCTGCGACAGCTATTTACCGGCCGCCCGGCTGCAACAACAGGTGGCACTGGATGCGCTGGCACTGTTGCCGGCGGATAAACAGGGCCATTTACTCGATTTAGGCTGTGGCCCGGGTTGGATCCATCCGCGCTTTGCGTCTTATTGCAACCAGTTTAGCGCAGCAGATTTAAGCGCCGGCATGCTGGCCAAAGCGGCAACTCAGCAGTTAGCGACAAACTACGTGCAGGCCGATGCGCAGCAGTTGCCATTGGCAGCGCACAGCGTTGATAAGCTGTTTTCCAGCTTAATGCTGCAGTGGTGTCCCAAGCCGGCGGCGGTCTTTGCTGAAATAGACCGCATATTGGCCCCTGGCGGCCGGGTAGTGCTGACGACGTTGGTCGATGGCACCCTGGCAGAGCTGAAACAGGCGTTTGCCCGTGTTGATACACTGGCGCATGTAAACCACTTTTTGCCTGCCGCCGCTGTGGTCGCGGCCGCTGAGTCTGTCAGCACTATTAACTGGCAGTTTGAGCAACGTTGCTACCCGCTGTTTTATCCGGATGTTGTCAGCCTGGCGCGCGAGTTAAAAGCGCTGGGCGCGAATCAGGTTGCCGGCCGGCAAAGCCGTGGTTTAACCGGCAAGGGCTACTGGCAAAGTCTGGCCGCTGCTTATGATGACAACCGCACCACGCTGGGGTTACCGGCCAGTTATCAGGTGCTGATTATCAGCGGATATAAAAATGCCAATTAACAGCTGCTTTATTACTGCTACCGACACCGACGCCGGCAAAACCTATATCAGCGCTATGTTGTTGCAAGGTTTTAAAATGCTGGGCACAGCCGCGGCTGGCGTAAAGCCAATAGCGGCGGGGGCTGACGGGCAAGGTTGCAATGGTGACGCGTTACTGTTGCAGCAACATTCCGGTATCGCGTTACCTTATAAAATGATCAATCCAATCTGTTATCAGGCGCCGGTGGCACCGCATCTGGCGGCCGCCAACGAGCAATTGCCGATTGACGAAGCACAGTTAGATGCTGCGTTGGCGCAGTGGCAGCAATTACCTGTGCAGCAGTTATTAATTGAAGGCGCCGGAGGTTGGTTATTGCCGATAAGCGATAAACGCTATCTGGCGGACTGGGTGGCCGATAAGCAGTTACCGGTAGTGCTGGTGGTTGGGTTGAAACTGGGCTGTTTAAACCATGCCATGCTAACGGTGCGCGAGATTGAGCGCAGTGGCTGTAAGCTGTTGGGCTGGGTGGCGAATTGTATTGATCCGGATATGGCGTTACCGGAGCAAAATATTACTGATTTACGCCAGCGTATCACCGCACCTTGTTTGG
The DNA here is from genome assembly GCF_030690345.1 of Rheinheimera sp. Classification (GTDB taxonomy): domain Bacteria; phylum Pseudomonadota; class Gammaproteobacteria; order Enterobacterales; family Alteromonadaceae; genus Alishewanella. The sequence goes on along the minus strand of NZ_JAUYGV010000001.1, from coordinate 244,524 downwards.
GGGTTGTACCTTTTGCGCCGGACCCGGCTCAGTATCAGCATCTGGCAACAGAGCTGGCGACACAACTTTGCACCAACGCCGGTTACAACACCCGATAAGCTCGCCACAGCAACTCGCTACCGCTTGCGCGTCCGCTCAGACACTCTGTGTCGACTGATCGGGTATTCTAACCTCTGAGTCTCAGCAGTTGATGGTTGTCGCGTTACAACAAAAACTCAGCTAAATCGCTATTTTCTGCCAGCGGCGTTTTATTACCGCTGAGAAACAGATAACCGCCTTCGCTACCAAGCAAGGTCAGGCTGTTGCCACTGCGTTTTAGTGCGGTACCTTCGGGCAGGGCAATAATCGGCGTCGCAGGATGCAGCTGCATAAACTCCGCTAAGCGCATATCGCGGGTTTCACCGTGAAAACCCTCCGGTTTATAGTCAGTGTAATGCGGGTTTAATTGCAGCGGTAACAGGTTTAACGCATTAAACGAAGCCGGTTCAATAATCGGCATATCATTAGTGGTGCGAATGGTCGCACCGGCAATGTTGGAGCCGGCACTCCAGCCAATATAGGGCACGCCTTCGGTTACGCGTTTTCGGATTAATTGCACTATATCCTGTTGATATAACTGATAAAGAAGGTGGAAAGTGTTGCCGCCACCGACAGCGATAGCCTGAGCTTGCGTAACAGCCTGGCGCGCATCGGCAAACTGATGAATACTGCGCACTGTAATGCCCTGTGGTGCCAGTGCCTGCTGCACTGTGGCCAGGTAGTCGTCATAGTTAATGCTGATGCCGGCGTAGGGAATAAACAGTAACTCATTAACGCCTTGCAAATGCTGCGTTATCCACGCCATATATGGGGCGAGGTAAGCGCTGTTATTGGCGCGCGAACTGCTCAGTAGTAATAATTGCATGGCTAACTCCTTCATGTTGCTGCCATTGTAGCCAAAAGCACTACGGCAGACACCTTTTCTTACAAATAATCCGCTGCGATTAAATTGAAAATGGCCTCTAAGCCCATATAGTACAGTGCAGTAAGCCAATTGAGGAAAGCAGTATGAAGCGTATTTTTTTATTTTTAGCCACTAACCTGGCGGTTATTTTGGTGCTGAGCATAGTGCTCAATATCGTATTCAGTTTCCTTGGTGTCGATCGCAGCAGCATTGGTGGTTTATTGGTGTTTGCTGCCGTGTTCGGTTTTGGCGGCTCTTTTATATCGCTGGCTATGTCAAAATGGATGGCAAAGCGTTCTACCGGCGCGGTGGTGATTGAACAGCCACGTAACGCCACCGAACAGTGGTTAATGACCACGGTAGCGCGCCAGGCTAAAGCCGCCGGTATTGGTATGCCGGAAGTGGCCGTGTACGACTCGCCGGAAATGAATGCCTTTGCCACCGGCATGAACCGCAATGATGCTTTAGTTGCAGTAAGCACCGGTTTGCTGCGCAATATGCGCGAAGACGAAGTCGAGGCAGTGCTGGCACACGAAGTGTCGCATATTGCTAACGGCGATATGGTAACGCTGACGCTGATCCAGGGCGTGGTAAACACCTTTGTTATTTTCCTTGCCCGTTTAATCGCCGGCATGCTGAACAATAACAGCAATAATAACCAGGGCGGTGGTATTGCCTATTTTGCCACTGTAATTGTGCTGGAAATGGTGTTTGGCGTTCTGGCCAGTATTATCGTGATGTGGTTCTCGCGTCAGCGCGAATACCGTGCCGATGCCGGTGCCGCGAAATTGGAAGGCGGGCCGAATAAAATGATCGCCGCGCTGGAGCGGTTAAAGCATAACCATGAAAGCCGGCTGGAAGGCAGTATGATGGCCTTTGGTATTGCCGGTGGTGCGGCGAAATCTGAGCTGTTTTTAAGCCATCCGCCGCTGGAAAAACGTATTGCGGCCCTGCGCGGACGTTTTTAACCGGCAGCAGTTAATAAACCAAAACGGGGCTTAAAGCCCCGTTTTGTTATGCTGGTCTTGTACTTTTTTAGTCTTGTACCTTACGCACAAATTCCGATTTTAAGCTCATGGCGCCAAAGCCATCAATTTTGCAGTCGATATCATGATCGCCCTCTACCAGGCGAATGTTTTTCACCTTAGTGCCGATTTTTACTACCGACGATGAGCCTTTTACTTTTAAGTCTTTAATTACCGTTACCGTATCGCCATCCTGCAGCACATTGCCGGCGCTATCGCGAATTTGCTTGCTGTCTTGTGTGTCAACCGCATTGGCCGACCATTCATGGCCGCACTCCGGACACATTAGCAAGGCGCCGTCTTCATAGGTGTAAACAGACTGGCAGTTAGGGCAGGCGGGTAATGTACTCATAGCAGGGTTCCTGAAACAGCGCTTAAGCGCAAAAACGCGCATTATACCTCAGCCGGCGCGGCGGTGGCACTACTGATCCTTTGAACTATTAATCCTTTGAGCTATTGATCCCTTGAATAGCGGCAATAGCCGAACAATACTGGCATCAAAGCGTGATTTTGCTATGGTAAAGCAAAAATAACTGCACGGAGTTACTATGCAACAGGCACCGAAAATAGACGCATTTTTGCCACCACGCCGCATTTTAATGGGCCCGGGGCCATCTGATGTGCATCCGCAGGTTTTAGCTGCCCAGGCCAGGCCAACAGTCGGCCACCTGGACCCGCTGTTTATCGGCATGATGGATGAGCTAAAACAGCTGCTGCAGTATGCCTTTCAAACCCAAAACGACATGACACTGGCAGTATCTGCGCCCGGCAGTGCCGGTATGGAAACCTGCTTTGTTAATCTGTTGGAGCCCGGTGATACGGTAGTGGTGTGCCGTAACGGCGTATTTGGCGAGCGCATGCGCCAGAACGTGGAACGCTGTGGGGCCACCGCCATTATAGTAGACAATGGCTGGGGCGAGCCGGTAGACCCGGCAGCAGTGGAAACGGCATTAAAAGCCAACCCGCAGGCTAAGTATCTGGCCTTTGTGCATGCTGAAACCTCTACCGGCGCCTTGTCGGATGCGAAAACCCTGTGTGCGCTGGCGCAGCAATATGGCTGCTTATCTATTGTTGATGCCGTAACCTCGTTAGGCGGCGTTGAGCTGCGGGTAGATGACTGGGGTATTGATGCCATTTATTCCGGCAGTCAGAAGTGTTTATCCTGTGTGCCGGGTTTATCGCCGGTGTCATTTTCGCCCAAGGCGGTTGAGCGCATTAAAGCGCGTACGCGGCCGGTGCAAAGCTGGTTTTTAGATCAAAGCCTGGTCATGAGCTACTGGAGTGGTGGCGCCAAACGCAGTTATCACCATACGGCACCGGTTAATGCGTTATATGCCTTGCATGAGTCGCTGCGCTTGCTGGCTGGCGAAGGGCTGGAGCGAAGCTGGCTGCGGCATAAGCAAATGCATGAGCTGCTAAAACAAGGCTTAACCAATTTGGGGCTGGAGTTTGTTGTAGCAGAGCCGTACCGCTTGCCGCAGCTTAACAGTATATATATTCCGCAGGGCGTGGATGATGCTGCTATGCGCAAACAGTTGCTGGCGCAATACAACCTGGAAATAGGCGCCGGCCTGGGTGATCTGGCAGGTAAAGCCTGGCGCATCGGGCTGATGGGTTATGCGGCCCGGCGCGAGAATATCGCGCTGTGTATCAAAGCGCTAGAGGATGTTCTGCGCTAGCCTGCAGTGGTTACCATGGTAGAGGCCCGGCACGATACCGGGTTTTTACTGCGGTATTTTACATCAGCCCTTTGCTTTTAGGCTAAGGCCAGCTATGGTGAGTAAAACAACAGAGCAGGAACGCACCTATGCCAATATCACCGCAACTCAATGCTGAAATTCGCGTGTTAACCTTGTTTAATCTCGACAGTGCCATGGAAGGTATTAAGATCCACCAGTCCGCCGACGCCGAAACGCAACAGGCAATAAAACGGCTGTATGATAAAGGCCTGGTGTCGCAGGCCGATGGCGGTTACTTAACCGACTTGGGCATTCACTGTGCAGAGCATCTGCAAACCGCGCTACGCATTCTTAATACTGCTTCGTAATTGTTTTATTTGTTGCCGCCGGTGTTTAAGCAGTGCAGCCAACTGCATAAGCGCCTGCGGCCTGTCGGCATAAACAGCCTGCTCATACACATCTGCTAACTGCTGCAACCATTCGCGGTGTTGCGGTTGGCTTATGGCTAATTGCTGCAGATAAACAGAAAGCGGTTGCGAGGGAGTTTTAAGGAGCAAAACCGGCCGCAGAGCGCGTTGCAACAGCATTGTCGCCGGTGGTAATCCAGCCGGTACCCTGCGCTTAAGCAAATAGCTACCGGCAAACAGTAGCAACAGTGCCAATATAGCCGCTATGGTTGCGGCAATAGCCGGCAGTTGCTGTTTAAGTTGGCGCCACAACTGTTGCTGGCTATTGTCATTAAACCCCAATACCCAAACCGACCAGTAATAATCAAGATGCATTAATTGTTGCCGTGCCGCCTGTAAAAAAGCCAGTTGCCGCCAACCGGCATTGAGCAAGTCGCGCTGCGCTTGCGGTAAAACGGCATCCAGATCATTTAAAATGCGCTCCGGGGCGACAGCGGCGGTAGGATCAAATTGCTGCCAAACGCCGTTATCCAGATACTCTACCCAGGCATGCGCTTCCCGCTGCCTTACCGCCAGATAGTTTTGCTGCGGGTGCCATTGCCCACCCTGATAACCACCCACCACTCTGGCAGCGATGCCGGCAGCTCTGAGGATAACGGCAGTAGCGGACGCATAGTGGCTGCAAAACCCGGTACGGCTGTTAAACAGAAACTGATCTACGCTGTTTGCACCAGGCAATAATGGCGGCGTAAGGCTGTAGTAAAACGGCTGGCTGCGAAAGTGCTCTGTCAGCGCTTGTACCAACTGTGCCGGCTGCGGATATTGCTGCAATAACTCTGCGGCAAATTGTTTTGTTGCCGGATTGCCGGCACCCGGTGCCAGGTTAAGTTGTTGCTCCTGCGCTGACAGCAAAGCCGGCGGGCCATAAATACCGTTAACCTGATAACTCAGGCGCTGACTAACCGGTTTAGGGGCACTGATCAGGTCGCCGGCGTTTAGCCGCACGTTAGCGCTGGTGCTAAGTGGCCGTGCCAGAGCATACAGGCTGGTTTGCCGGCTGGCTTCGGCGATAACACGATAACTGAGTGTCGCTGTGTCGTTATCAGCCTCAGCAGATGGCGCGGTATAGCGTGCGGCTGTGCGAGGCAACGCAGCAACGTGCCAGCTGCGGCCGTCAAATTCTTCATATAGCCTGGCCCGCCAGTACAACTGCTGGCGTGGTGGTAAAGGGCCATCAAACTCAACCCGAAACGCCAGGCTGTCGTCCTGCACCAGTTTTTCAATACTGCCGGGGTCAATGCTGTCACCAAGCCCGGTGGCAGCTACATTAGCATCCGGAATTTGCCAGAAGGCCGGCAACCTGGGGAAGAGTAAAAACATCCCCAGCCACAGCGGTAAAATAATCAGCACAGCACGGCCGGTTTGCGGCCAGTTCAGCTGCGCGCCAGTCGGCGCGAACAGACGATAATGGCTGTATACATTGAGCAAAAAGACGCCAAACACCAGCATGGCAATGGCCATATCCTGATGCAGAATAAAACAACAGCCAATTAAGAAGTAATGCACCCACACTAATTGCCTGGCTTCATATAAATGCTGCAGTGCCAACAGCCTGGCCACCGCCGCCAGCAGCAGTATCTGTAACATAAAATGCAGCACGCCGGCCTGGCGCAGGTTAACAAATAAAGCAATGGCCACAACGCCGGCCAGCAGGTTAACCCATTTCAGGCTAAGCGTGGCCCGGTTACGCAGTACGCTATCAACACGATACAATAACAGCAGCAAAAACACGCCGATAATCCAGCCGCTAAAGGCTTGTTGCAGCAACAACAGTATGCCCAGCTGTAACCCGGCCCACAGCAATAAGACATTTTTTTGCTTTAACACAGGGCCAACTCCTGCAGGCAACGTTGCAGATGGGCTGCGCCGCAAGATTGCGGCAATGTCAGCCCGGGCAATTTTAACCCGTAGCGCTGTGCGGATTGCTCTAACGCCAGTAATTGCCAGGCGGCGTGACTCAGGCGGCGCTCTAAGGCTTCGCCGGTTGCCGGCGTCACCACCACCCAACACGGCTCAGCTTCGGGCGAAAACTGTTGCTGGCGTACCACCGGATTTTGCGGATCCCGTGCCAGCCGTTTCCAAACCATATGGCGCAGGCTGTCGCCACTGCGGTACGGCGCTAATATATCGCCGCTTTGTGTCTGCGGCTGCTGGCCGCTATCCGCTACCGGGCTATCGTCATGCTGTTGCAGCATTTTTTCGGCGCGCGGATACAGCCAATAATCTTGTGCCAGGGCAACATAGCTCCAGGCCCGCCATAAACCAAACGGATACTGGCTACTGATTTTAATACGTGGCAGCGCATATTTACCGCGCCGGCCCGCCGGCAACGGTAATGTCAGTTCAGCGCTCAGGCCCGGCATCAATACGCTGTGCTGTTGTTGCATAAAACTAAAATTCAGCATCAGGTGGGGTTTATCAGCACTGAGTTGCAGCACGGCATTAAGCTTCTCAGAGGCAAAGCCAGCCGGCGCAGTGCGGCATTGCAATGTTAAACCGCGCATATTCTGGTACACCAGCACTATGCTGAGCAAAAACAGGCTCAGCAGCAAGTAGCACAGTAGCAGGATCAGGTTATTCTGATAGTTAGTACCCAATAAATACAGCAGGGTAATCAGCAGTACAAACCACCAACCGTAACGGGTGGGTAAAATAAAAATCAGCTTTTGTACCAGGGTAACCCGGTCGGCCGGCGGTTGGCGTTTATCCAGATAGCGGCCGATAACAGCGAGGTATCGCTGGTACAACCGTTGTTTCAGGGTCAAATCGGACATGGCGTTTGTTGCAATAACATCTGACTTAAGCGGCTGTCCTGGGCAGCAGATGACGGATCCAGCCGGTGCTCAGCAACATAAGGAAACACTTGCTGCACATCTGCTGCGCTGACGTAGTCATGGCCGTTGATAAAGGCGAAAGCTTTAGCGGCACGTAACACGGCTTTTGATGCTCTGGGTGACAGCGGTAACATATCACTGCGATGGCGGCTGCTGTTAACCAGTGCCAGCAGATAATCAATTAAGGCATCGGAAGCCTTAACTTGCGGCACCTGCTGCTGCAGGGCACGCAGTTGCTCGGTATTCAGTTGCTCGCTTAGTAATTCCAGCCGTGAGCGGCTGCTGTCACGTTGTAATAACTGATGTTCAGCCTGATGATCAGGAAAACCCAACGATAACCTGAACATAAAACGGTCCAGTTGTGACTCCGGTAAAGCAGAAGTGCCGGCATGAAATAACGGATTCTGTGTGGCAATGACAAAGAAAGGTGTGGGTAGGGCGCGGGTTTCGCCATCAACAGACACCTGCTTTTCTTCCATGGCTTCGAGCAGGGCACTTTGTGTTTTCGGACTGGCGCGGTTTATCTCATCGGCCAGCAACACCTGGCTGAATACCGGACCGGCCTGGAAACGAAATTGCTGTGACCGGGCATCATAAATGTTTAACCCGACCAAATCGCCGGGCAGCAGATCGCTGGTAAACTGCACGCGGCGGTAACTCAGGCCCAGGCTATTGGCCAGTGCATGCGCTAAGGTGGTTTTACCCATGCCCGGTAAGTCTTCTAACAACAGATGACCTTCTGCCAGCAAACAGCACAGCGCTAAGCGGATCTGTTGCGGCTTGCCAAGGATCACCTGGTTTAAACTTTGTTCTACCTTGTGCAACTGTGTTAACACCTGAACTCCTTACTGCGTGCTCAGCCTGATGCTGAAATCGTTATTCGCGGTTTTTATTGTTGTTACGCGCCGGTTGTTTAATGGCTACCCGCTATAGTAGCGCCAGTCTTTGGAACTGCAACCATAAAAAAAGGCGGCCAAAGCCGCCTTCACCTCAAACTGAGCGGGGGTTAGAAATTCACCACCACATCAGCTGAACACGCATCGGTTGCGGTTAAACAAAGTTTGTATGTAACAGATACGGCTTGCGAGTTAAAGCGATCACGATAACGGCCGGTGTTATCCAGCGTATCGACCAACTGCCCGTCGCGATACAAATCCACCATAGCATCGGCACCGCTCCAGCGCAGGTCAACAATGGTTGAGCCGGTGCGGGTACGAATAGAGCGCAGCACGCTAAGGTCAATATTGCTGTCGGTCACGGTAACGGTTTGCTCTGCAGTATCGCTAAGCCCTGTCGCATCGGTGGTGGTTAAGCTGACATTGTAGCTGCCGGCGGCTGCATAGCTGTGTGTCGGGTTAGCATCAGCAGAGACATTGCCATCACCAAAATCCCAGCTCCAACTGCTGATATCGTCGTCAGCGTCTGTCGACATGTCACTGAAGTTAACGCTTAAACCAGAGGTGACAAAGCTGAAATCTGCTACCGGCGCTACCGGGCCCGGCGGTGTGCCATCATCCGATAATGCGGTTAATGTCAGATCCCAGCTGTTCAGCGTACCGGTATCCAGCCCGGCATTGTCTGATACCAGTAAGGTCCAGTCACCTTGCATGCTTTCGCCGTTAAAGCTGTCCAACTGCCAGTTTTGTACCAGATCATCTTCACTGCCACCGGTACGGTTATGCAGGGTATGCTCTGTTCCCTCCGGCGAACGCAGTTTAACAATTAAGTCACCACGCCAGGTGTGAGTGATGTTTACACCCACATCAGTACCAAATACATTACCTGCTTGCGGCACATTAATAACACTTTCTATACCGTCGGCAATGTTATCCGGGATATCCACCGGAGTAGTGTTGCTGTAAGGGTAATCTTGCAGCCCTTGTGGCAGCACACTCAGGCTGGCATTAACCGATTTTACCAGTTCGCCGCTGGCGGTGTCGGTACCTGTGATGGTGAACTGATAACTGCCCCAGGCCGTTTCAGCCGACGTAACCACATCCAGGGTTAACGTCTGGCCGGGTTGAGCGGTAGTGGCAGATAAGCTGACGCCTTCCAGTGCCGGTTGCACGTCTACGCTTAGCGCGACATCACCCATCCAGTCGGCAATATTGCCGATATCCAGCGTATATTGTGCAGCATCGCCGGCGGTGATCTGTTGCGTGCGTGGTGTCAGCGTCAGTTTAAACGATGGCGTAGGATCCGCTTCAACCATGGCATTTACCAGATTAACGCGTTTACCGGAAACGGTTTTGCCTTCCAACGCCGGCAAGCTGTCGCCTGAGTCCATCAGAATAGTTTTCATTTCTGAGGGCGTAATCTCCGGATTTACTGACCACAGCAAAGCTGCAGCACCTGCAACGTGTGGCGATGCCATAGAGGTGCCGGAGTATGTGGCGTAGCCGCCGCCAGGGATAGTGGACAAAATAGCGGAGCCTGGTGCACCTAAATCAACAGATGTTAGGCCGTAGTTGGAAAAGTCTGACATATTGTCATTTCTGTCGGTAGAGGCAACAGAGACAATTACGTCGAGATCGTAGGCAGCAGGGTACATAGGCGCTGCATCTGCATCGCCACCGTCATTACCTGAGGCGGCAATAAACAGAATACCGGCATCGCCACCGGACTGAATCGCAGCGCGCAGGGTTTCAGAAAAGCCACCACCGCCCCAGGAGTTGTTAGTAGCCTTTATATCGACACCATGGTTCAGCTTTAAATCGGTAAAATAGTTGATACATTCAATAGCGCCGGCTGTGCTGCCGCCGGTTGGGCCAAGGAATTGACACGGCAGCAGGGTAACATTCCAGTTTACGCCAACCACACCGGTGCCGTTATTGCCCGAAGCGCCGATAGTACCGGCCACATGGGTACCGTGGCTGTCACTGTCCATTGGGTCTTGTTCAGCATTTAACGTCGAGTAGCCGTAGGTACTGCCCGGTAAACTGCCCGGATTCACCCAGCGGTTATCAATCAGATCAGGGTGGTTATAATCCATGCCGGTATCAATAACACCGATGATGATGTCATGGCTGCCGGTAGAAATATCCCAGGCATCAACCGCTTTAATATCAGCACCGGCAGTACCACCGCTTTGACCGGTATTGTGCAGACCCCACAGCTCGCCAAAGCTTGGATCATTGGGCGTTGCCAGTGCTTTTACCGGGTAATCGGGCTCTGCGACTTCAACGGCAGGATTTGCCGCCAGCTTTTTAATCAAATGATCGCGGTCCACGCCCTTGGGCACCTTAACTTTAACAATGCGGCCATCAGCCACATAACGCATCTTCATATCACGACCCTGCGCATCTAACTGGCGCAGGCTGGCACCTTGTTGCGTAATCAGTTGCTGGCGTTCTTGTTTGGATACGCCGGGTTTAAACATCACGAGGATAGAATCTTCAGTACCTGTACTGGTATTGGCTACTGCACCGGCAGAAACCAGAGCCGTCGCTACGGCAAGGGCAATAAGTGTTTTATGAGTCATAACTGTCCCTAATTTAACTAATTGTTAATCATATGCTTACTTTTTAGCACAATTAGGGATAGCACGGATGTTAACTTTATATAAACTTATTTTAAAAAATAGCCCTAAAGTCTTAGTTGCTTTGGTGGGGGTTTTGTTAATTAAAACTCATAAGATGATGATTTTAAATGCTTGAAACATTTACAGCTAATTAATAACTAATTAGTAAAATAGCTGTTTTTTCCTATTGCGGCTTTCTGTTAGTGCTTTAGCCTAGCTTTTGTAACAACAGTGAAAGGGAATAGCGGTGTTTAATGTTACTAAATGGCTACTGATATTTGGCGTTGTAATGAGCTCAGCTACCGCAGTAGCGGATGTCTCTGTGCAAATTACATCGTTGCTGGAGCGCCATGCGCTGGCAAACGGTGTTGATATAACCCAGCTTGGTGATCTTAACGTTGCTGATGTCACTCAATCCGGTAACGGCCATTACGCAGTGTTACTGCAGCAGGGCGTGTTAAATCAAATTTTGCTGCAACAAAGCGGCATGGGGAATCAAGCCGAACTGCGCCAGTTTGGCAATAACAATTCAGCTCAGATCATTCAAAGCGGTACCGATAATTTGATCCGGGTTGAGCAGTGGGGTAACCGGCATTTTTCCATTGAGCAGTCCGGTGTCGGTGCAGAAATTTCGATTGTTCAATACTAATAATGAGTTAGGGAGAATTTTATGAACGTAACATTTCCACGTAAACATATTTTGGGGTTAGCTATCGCGCTGGTTGTCAGCGGCCCGGCATTAGCTGTCAGCAATGAAATTGTGATTAATCAAACCTCTGCCGTTGCGGCTGTTAGCGGCAACCTGGCTGAAGTGACACAAAGCGGCGAGATAAGTTTGATCGCTATTGATCAAAATGGTGATGCCAACAGCAGCGCTGTTACTCAGGACGGTGTCTGGTTAGAAGCCTACAACTTTATTGCCGGTAACGGTAACCAGGTGCGTACAGAGCAATTAACCGATTGGCATATTGCTTATATCGACATTGCCGGCGATGACAACACTGTTACCGTTAGCCAGGATGGCTTTTTTAACCAGGCCGAAGCGATAATCAGCGGCAATACCAATGATGCTGCCGTGCTGCAAACCGGTGATGTTAACGAAGTTTTTGTTAACCTGTCAGGTGATTTTAACCTGGTTGAAATAGAGCAGCAGGGTATGGCGAACTGGAGCAATGCCGGTTTTAGCGGCAATGACAACAGCTTATTCAGCGTGCAGGTAGGTGATAACAACGAATCCGGCATGTTTAACTTAAGCGGTAACCGTAATGCCTTTGAAGCAGAGCAAACAGGTAATGCCAACGTAGGCGGTATTGTCGGTTTAACCGGTGACAACAACAGCTTCTTCGTATCACAACAAGGCGATAGTAACGTATTTATTGCTTATGATGTTGCCGGCAATGACAACCTGATTGATGTGATGCAAGATGGTAACGGCAACCAGTTTTTACTGGACCCGCTGGCCGGTGAGCAAAACCTGGTGTTAATTGACCAGCGTGGTGACGGTAACCTGGTAGAGGCACCCATTGGCCTGATAGGTAATGATAACCAGATAGATGTGTGGCAAAACGGTAACCTGAACAGCGCTGTATTTGCAACCGACGGCGATGGCCATAATGTTGAGATCCGCCAAAACGGTGATGGCAATATCAACGAAATGATCCTGATAGGTGATGCTAACGTTGGCACTATATACAGCCGCGGCGATAACAATATTGCCGGTGTTGGTTTGGTTGGCGCAGGCAACATTGCCGATGTACAGCAGTTTGGTGACGAAAACTATGCCGTGGTTGATGTTATGGGTGATACCAATGACATCTATGTTGACCAATCCGGCATGGCTAATGAAGTGTTGCTGACCAGTGATGTAGTGGTATCGGCCAATACTATTGCCATTGAACAGAATGGTGATATTAACCTGGTTGATATTCTGGTATCCGGTAACGGTAACAGCTTAGATATTCTGCAAGACGGCAGCGGTAACTGGGTAGCCGGTGACGACGGCTATTTTGCCCTCGCTGGTAACGACGGTTTGGTATCCATTGTGCAACAAGGTAATGATAACCTGGTATTAGGTGGTCAAGCCGGTAGCGGTAACCTGATGTCTGTAACACAGACCGGTGATTATAACACCGCCATTGTTGTGCAAAACTAAGCTTGAGGTCAGCGCCGGCGCAAAGTGCCGGCGCTGACCGTTTTTCAGGTAAGCAATGAAATGAAGTTTATCGCCACACTGTTGTTACTCTGTTGCTCCGCTATCGTGCCGGCGACAGATATTGAATTGGGTGGTTTGGTACTGGACCGCACTATTTCCCGCTTCGGTAAAGATTTCACGTTTTATTACTCCGGCTACTGGCGTGATATGCCGTCCACCGACGGTATCACGGTAGTGATCTATGAGCAGGTGTATCCTCAGGCCGGCACTTTTCTTTGGGTAGAAATGAACCAGACCCGGGTGTATCAAACCTATTTTGGCCGGCGTTATAACGACGTTAAACAAATGGCTGAGCAAGCCGTAATATTGAGCATTAATGAACTGGCTAATATTCAAACCGGCAAAATGCTGGGTGAACAGCTGGCTGACAAGTTGTAAAGGAATAATAATAATGAAGCTGATGTCGCTGATAGGGCTGCTGTGCTGCAGCACTGCTTACGCTACCGAGTTGGTGTATACGCCGATAAACCCCAGTTTTGGCGGTAATCCGTTAAACGGCAATTTTCTGCTGCAAAAAGCCCAAAGCCAAAATGATCACAGCGCTGATCAAGACGGCTTGTCTTTTGTCGACAAGTTTCAGGACGCGCTGGAGCGTAACATTATTAACTCGTTAACGCGGCGCATTGCCGATGGCGAGTTAGTTGAAGGTGTGTATAACACCGGCGAGTTTATGGTGGAAGTCAGCGGCGGAGCCGATGGCAGTGTGGTGGTGCACATTACCAACCTTAACAGTGGTGAAGTTACCGTTATTACCATACCGGCTATCGGAGGCTAAGATGAAGTACTTAATATTAGCTGCCACTATGCTGCTAAGCAGTTGCTCATTGCTGCCAAAGCCACAACTTAATATCTCCGGTGCTGCCATCGATAGCGTCAGCCCGTTAATGCAAAATCTGCAACAACAGGGTAAACCGCGTACGGCTATTCCGGTGTCAGTGTATGCGTTTCGCGACCAAACCGGACAATACAAACCCCAGGCTAATGTGTCGAGCTTCTCTACTGCAGTAACCCAGGGCGCCACTTCAATGCTAACGCAAATTTTGCTTGATAGCGGCTGGTTTGCGCCACTGGAGCGCGAAGGCTTACAAAACCTGCTGACTGAGCGCAAAATTCACGGTTCGAATAAAAAAGCCGCAGAGTTACCGCCACTGAAGGAAGCACGTTTACTGTTTGAAGGCGGCATTATCGGCTATGAAACAAATTTAACCACCGGCGGTATTGGCGCAGAGTATTTCGGTATCGGCGCCTCAGAGTTGTATCGTGAAGATCAGGTCACCGTTTATCTGCGGGTGATAGATGTTTATACCGGACAAGTACTGTTATCTGTATCAAGCAGCAAAAAAGTGTTTTCGCAAGAGCTACGGGCCGGCCTGTTCCGTTATGTGTCGCTTAACCGTTTGCTGGAAGCAGAAGGCGGCTATTCGACTAATGAGCCGGTGCAGTACTGCGTGAAGCAAGCGATAGAAGCGGCGTTAGTCGAGTTAGTTGAACAGGGCCAGCAGCGTGGCTTTTGGCGCGCAGATGATCAAGCCAGTTTAAATAATGGTGGTGTTTCCTGACGTACCGGCTGCTGCAGCCAACGCAGCAGCTCTACTCTGTTACGCGCTTTGGTTTTGCGAAAGATAGACGACAAATGCGCCTTTACCGTATGGGCGCTGATGTTTAAACTTTCGGCAATCTCTTTGTTGCGGGCGCCTTCAGCCACCAGTTGAATAATGCGTTTTTCCTGCCGTGTTAGTAAATTGTTGTCCGGTACAGCCAATGCGTCGGTGCTGCTTAACAACTTTTGTTGCAGCATTTGGTCAACCAACTCCGACATAATGCTACGCGCGTAATACAGCTGGCCGGCCATCATGGTTTTTAATGCCGTTAGTACGCGGTCCAGTTGTTCATCACGAAAAATCACGCCGCGAATGCCGGCACACAGTGCCTGGTTCGAATCCAGCAAACTGCGTTCAGCCTGAAACAGAAACAGTGGTGCTTTGCGCAACAAATATTGCAACTCTGTCGACAGGCCTTTTTTGTTTAAATCAGAGTTGGCGTAAGGGCAAGCCAGTAACACGCCGGATTTTAGCGGTGTACCGTACAATACGGCATTTTTACTCTGCTGTTGTACGTTAATACCTATAGATTGTGCCAACAGGGTAAGATTATGCAATGACTCTTGTTCTGAGAGTACGATAAGTTTAGTAAACTTATCCATCAGTTGTGCTCCTGCGTACTGCTGATGTGGCGAAAAGTGGGTTCTGCTTATACTGTACCTGACAGTGTTGAATTGCAACCATTTAACGTGCCGTTTATAACGTGCTGACACCACAGCTTAATTTATCAACCGGAGCCTGTATGGCAATAAAACTGTTATTGGTTTGTTTAGGTAATATTTGCCGCTCGCCAACGGCGCACGCGGTAATGCGGCAAAAAGCCGGCCACAGTGGCCTGCAAATAGAAATTGAATCGGCCGGTACCAGCGCATCACATCGCGGTGCGCCACCGGACAGCCGCTCAGTGCGCGAAGGCGCTGCAGCCGGTTATGATTTTGGCGGCATTGTCTCGCGGCCGGTGTCCGACAGTGATTTTGCCTATTACGACCTGATATTGGCGATGGATAACGACAATCTGGCCGAATTAAAGCGGCGTTGTCCTGCCGCGCTGCAACATAAACTGCAGTTATTTATGCAATATCATCCGTCTTATCCGACATACAGCGAAGTGCCGGATCCCTATTATGGCGGCAGTAAAGGCTTTGCTTTGGTGTTGCAGTTGATAGAGCAGGGCTGTGATGGCTTGTTGGCGCAGTTGAAACAGGCCGATAAGGTGTAAATTAACCACAATTTCCGGCATTAGTGGCGAAATATTCAACGCTTTGCTGCGAACTGAAGAAATTGTCATAAATTATGCCAAAGCCGGCATTGAATTTACGTCCGGAAGTCTATAACTTGCTTGGCAGATAATCAGACATAGGAAAATCATCGTGACCACCTGGACGCCTCAAAGCTGGCGCAGCTTCCCGATCCAACAGCAACCTGGCTACAACGATCGGGATTTATTGCATCGTGTTGAACAGCAATTACATAAATATCCGCCACTGGTATTTGCCCAGGAAACGCGGGATCTGTTTAGCCAGCTCGGTCAGGTTGCAGAAGGTCAGGGCTTTTTACTGCAGGGTGGCGATTGCGCCGAAAGCTTTAACGATTTTAATGCGCCGAAAATCCGCGACACTTTTAAAGTATTGCTGCAAATGGCGGTGGTGTTAACCTTTGCCGGTGGTTTACCGGTAGTAAAGGTTGCGCGTATGGCCGGGCAATATGCCAAACCGCGTTCCAGTGATCTGGAAACCATTGATGGTGTGTCACTGCCCAGTTATCGTGGTGACATCGTTAACAGCTTTGAGTTTACTGAAGCGGCAAGGCTACCGGATCCAAACCGGTTAACCACGGCTTATCATCACTCTGCTGCAACGCTGAATTTACTGCGCGCTTTTGCCCAGGGCGGGCTGGCCGATTTACATCAGGTGAGCAAGTGGAACATGGGCTTTGTCGAGTCTAATCCACTGAAAGATCGCTATCAGGATGTCGCCCAGCGGATCCAGGAAGCACTGCGCTTTATGGAGATTTGCGGTATCACCGGGCAGAATTCACCCTCTATCCGTGAAACCCAGCTGTATACCTCGCACGAAGCCTTGCTGCTGAACTACGAAGAGGCCTTAACGCGGCGTGATTCATTAACCGGCGACTGGTACGACTGCTCGGCGCATATGGTATGGATAGGCGAGCGCACACGCCAGCTGGATCATGCGCATATCGAATTTTTCCGCGGCATTCATAACCCGGTAGGTGTAAAAGTGGGCCCTGGCATGCAGCCGGACGACTTGATCCGCCTGATTGATGCCCTTAACCCGAATAATGTGGCAGGGCGCTTAACCCTGATCACACGGATGGGAGCAGATAAACTGGCAGATAAACTGCCGGCACTGGTACGACGCGTGCAACAGGAAGGCCGTAAAGTGGTGTGGAGCTCAGATCCGATGCACGGCAATACGGTAAAAGCCAGCAACGACTATAAAACCCGCGACTTCGAAGCTATTTTGCGTGAGATCCGCAATTTTTTCGCCGTGCACAAGGCAGAAGGCAGCCATGCCGGTGGTATCCATCTGGAAATGACCGGAGAGCATGTTACTGAATGTACCGGCGGTGCTTATGGTTTAAGTGAGCATGATTTGGGTAAACGTTACTTTACCCAATGCGATCCGCGCTTAAATGCTGACCAGGTACTGGAATTAGCCTTTCTGATTGCCGATACTCTACGCACTGCGCGTAAATAATCACGCGCTCAAAGGAGCGTAAGTGTTATCAGAACAGGCGAAAGACGCTGGCCGGCACTCCACTGCCGGCCAGCGTTATTGTATTGGTATAGTGGGGGCCGGCAGCATAGGCTGTTATCTGGGTGCGCATTTATGTCAGGATAATGCGCTGGAAGTAAAATTCTTCGGCCGTGAAACCATGGCATTAGAGTTGGCTGCCCATGGCTTAAGCGTCACTTCGTTTGACCATCACACCTATTTTGCCCAACCGGTGGCATTTTACAGCTCACTTAACAGCTTAATTGAATGCGATGTTGTGCTGCTTACCGTAAAAGCTACCGCTTTAGTGCCTATGCTGACGCAGTTAAAACGCTTTTTACGGCCTGAAGTGCCGGTGGTGGCAATGCAAAACGGCATAGGCATTGGTGAAATGCTCAGCCAGGATTTAGCCAACCCGGTACTGCGCGCCATAGTGCCGTTTAATGTGGTGAAAAACCGTGCCGGCCAGTTCCATCGTGCCAGCGGCGGCGCTATTGTTTGGCAGCAGAGTGACCATGCTGCCGTTAATTACATTATTAACGCCTTTGAGCAGTTAAAATTGCCGGTGCAGCTATGCGATGATATTACCGCCGCCGAATACGGCAAGCTGCTGCTGAACTTAAATAATGCCTTAAATGCCATCAGCAATCTGTCGCTGCAGCAACAACTGCTGGATCGTAATTGCCGTTTGCTACTGGCGGCGGCTATGCAGGAATGGCTGCATATATGCCGCAAAGCCGGCATAAAGCCGGTGTCCTACACTGGTTTGCCGAACGCATTATTACCCTGGTTTTTACGCCTGCCAACAGCGCTATTTCGTCTTGCGGCCGGCAGCATGCTGGAGATAGATGAGCAGGCGCGCTCTTCTATGTGGGATGATCTTCAGGCGAAAAAGCGCACCGAAATCATGTTTTTAAATGGTGCGGTGGTGCGGATGGGGCAACTGTATCAGCTGCCGGCACCGGTCAATACGCTGTTGGTTGAACAGATAAAACGGCTGGAAAGCGGCGAAGCCGCGCCACTGTCGATTAACGATATAATGCAACACGCCGGCTTAACCTCTTAATACTTATGCCGCTTCAGCCCGGTTTTGGCGATGATTTTCGCTGAAATCTCTTCTATTGATAAATGTGTTGAGTTTAAGTACGGGATTTGCTCGCGCAAATACAAATTTTCAACCTCTGCCAGCTCCAGCTGACACTGGCGCAATGACGCATAGCGGCTGTTGGCACGGCGCTGTTCACGAATTTGACTTAACCGCTGCGGCGTAATCGTTAAGCCAAACAACTTCTCTCTGTTGTGGCGTAATACATCAGGTAGCTGCAGCTGTTGCATATCCTCTTCGACAAAGGGGTAGTTTGCCGCTTTAATACCATACTGCAGCGCCAGATACAGGCTGGTTGGGGTTTTACCCGAGCGGCTTACGCCCACCAGAATGATATCGGCCTGGGCAAAGTTTTTCAGATTAGAGCCATCGTCATTGGCCAGCGCAAAATTGACAGCATCGATGCGAAAGTCATAGCTTTTCTCGTGCATGCTATGGGTGCGGTGGGTTTTTGGTACCGGCGCTACCCCCAGCTCGCGCTGAATAGGTTCAACAAAGGTATTAAGGAAGTCATAGCAGACGCCATTACTGCTGTTAATAATCTGCCGTAACTGGTCATCAACAAAGGTTTGGAAAATCAGCGGCCGTTGTCCCGTTGTTTTATAACGATCGTTAATACGCTGCTTTACCTGCTCGGCCATATCGCTGGTTTCGACAAACGGGATGGTAACATGCTCAAATTCTGCAGGAAAAAGAGTAAGTAAGGCATGGCCAAACACTTCTGCGGTAATAGCGGTTCCATCTGAGATATAAAAGGCTGTGCGCACCGGTTACTCCGTTTTGTCGTTATAAAATTACATTGAAAATTAAGGTTTTATTTAGCCTGAGTGGCAGTGTAAAATCGCTGTGCTTTGTAGCGCTGCTTGTAAGCTTACACGCCACTCGACAAAAAATGGAGATTAACTGTGCAAGAATTTGTGATTTGGTATGAAAACCTGGGTATGCACGATGTAAATCGGGTGGGCGGCAAGAATGCCTCTCTGGGAGAGATGATCAGTAATCTGGCAAATGCCGGCGTACAGGTACCGGGCGGTTTTGCCACCTCAGCCTATGCTTTTAACCAATTTCTTGAACAAAGCGGCGTTAATGAGCGCATTTATCAGCTGCTCGACGGCCTGGACGTTGACGACGTAACCGCATTAGCCAAAGCCGGCGCGCAGATCCGGCAGTGGGTTATCGATACGCCGTTTCAACCGGAGTTAGAGCAGGCCATTCGCGAGGCTTACCAGCAACTGCATCCGGATGCAGCGCAGGATGTGTCTTTTGCCGTACGTTCATCGGCCACCGCCGAAGATATGCCAGATGCATCTTTTGCCGGCCAGCAGGAAACCTTCTTAAACGTGCGCGGCTATGATGCCGTAATCGTCGCTATTAAACATGTGTTTGCCTCGTTATTTAACGACCGCGCCATTTCGTATCGTGTGCACCAGGGTTATGACCACCGTGGCGTGGCGTTGTCGGCCGGGGTGCAAAAAATGGTGCGCTCCGATTTAGCCTCATCCGGTGTCATGTTCAGCATTGATACCGAGTCCGGCTTTGAAGATGTGGTGTTTATTACCTCATCGTACGGCCTGGGTGAAATGGTGGTGCAGGGCGCTGTTAACCCGGACGAATTCTATGTACACAAACCGACACTGGCCGCCGGCCGTCCGGCAGTGGTAAAGCGCAATTTAGGCAGCAAGAAAGTCGAGATGATTTATTCCGGCGAGCAAGGCCATGGTAAGCAGGTTAAGGTGGTAGATATTGAGCCACAGCGCAGCCGGCAGTTCTCGTTAACCGACGCCGAAGTAGAAGAGCTGGCCAAACAAGCCGTTATTATTGCTCAGCACTACGGCCGCGCAATGGATATTGAATGGGCTAAAGATGGTAACGACGGCAAGTTGTATATCGTGCAGGCGCGGCCGGAAACGGTAAAAAGCCGTGAAGACAGCAACAGCATGGAGCGTTTTCAGCTGTTAGCCAAAGCCGCGGTTGTGGTAGAAGGCCGGGCCATTGGTCAGCGTATTGGTGCCGGCACCGCCAAGGTGCTCAAAGGCATAGAGCAGATGGACCAAATTCAACCGGGCGATGTGTTGGTAACGGACATGACTGACCCGGACTGGGAACCAATCATGAAGCGGGCGTCGGCCATTGTCACCAACCGCGGCGGCCGTACTTGCCACGCGGCCATTATTGCCCGTGAACTGGGCATTCCGGCAGTGGTTGGCTGTGGCGATGCCACGGCTAAAATTAAAACCGGCCAACAGGTTACTGTGTCTTGTGCTGAAGGCGATACCGGCTTTATTTATGACGGTAAGCTGGAATACAAGGTGGTGAGCAGCCGCGTTGATCAAATGCCAAAGCTGGATTTAAAAATAATGATGAACGTCGGCAATCCGGAGCGGGCGTTCTCGTTTGCCAAGCTGCCGCATGCCGGTATTGGTTTGGCACGGCTGGAGTTTATTATTAACCGTATGATTGGCGTGCACCCTAAGGCATTGCTGAACTTTGATGCGCAAACCCCGGAGCTTAAAGCCACCATCAGCGAGATGATTGCCGGCTATGCCGACCCGGTTGAGTTTTACATTGCCAAGCTAACCGAAGGTATTGCCACTTTAGCCTGTGCTTTTGCGCCGCAAAAAGTGATAGTGCGGATGTCAGATTTTAAATCAAACGAATACGCCAACTTAGTTGGTGGACGCCAGTATGAGCCGCACGAAGAAAACCCGATGATCGGCTTTCGTGGCGCCTCGCGCTATATCTCCAAAGATTTCCGCGACTGCTTTGCCTTAGAAGTAGAGGCATTAAAACGGGTGCGCAATGTAATGGGCTTTACCAATGTTGAGGTAATGATCCCGTTCGTACGTACTTTGGGCGAAGCAAGCAGCGTAATCGATTTGCTGGCAGAGCACGGTTTAAAGCGCGGCGACAACGGCCTGCGCGTCATTATGATGTGCGAGTTGCCATCTAACGCCTTGCTGGCAGAGGAGTTTTTAGAATACTTCGATGGCTTCTCAATTGGTTCAAATGACTTAACCCAGTTAACCCTGGGGCTGGACAGAGACAGCGGCCTGATAGCCCACTTGTTTGATGAGCGTAATCCGGCAATTTACAAATTGCTGGAAATGGCCATTAAAACCTGTAAGGCCAAAGGCAAGTACATTGGTATTTGCGGCCAGGGCCCGTCGGATCATGAAGACTTTGCCGCCTGGTTAATGCAGCAGGGTATCGACAGTGTATCGTTAAACCCGGATACGGTGCTGGAAACCTGGCTGTATCTGGCAGAAAAATACGGTAAAAACTAAGCCCACTTGCTATTTTGTGCCATAAAAACCCCGCTTGCGGGGTTTTATTTTGCTACGCGGCCATAACTCTTGCACCCGACGCCGGCTGGCACTAGCATAACCTGAACCACTCAACAGGAAGTTGGTTGTGACTACCTCATCCGTGTCTGTGCCATTGTGGCAGCTGTTTATTATTTTCTTCCGCCTGGGGTGTAGCAGCTTTGGCGGACCTGTGGCGCATCTGGGGTATTTTCACCATGAATTTGTTGAAAAGCGCCGGTGGTACAGCGCGCAAAGTTACGCGGAGCTGGTGGCGTTGTGCCAGTTTTTACCTGGCCCGGCCAGCTCTCAGGTTGGTATCGCCATAGGCCTGAATGCCGCAGGATATCGTGGCGCGCTGTTATCCTGGTTGGGCTTTACCTTACCCTCAGCTGCACTTATGCTGGGCTTTGCTGTTGTCTATCTTACTTTTGCGCAAAGTGCAGATCAGCTTTGGCTTAGCGGCTTAAAAATTGTGGCGCTGGCGGTGGTGGCACAGGCAGTTTGGGGCATGGGCAAAAGTTTGTGTCCGGATCCGGCCCGCGCCGGCATCGCGCTGTTAAGCGCGGTGTTGGTATTGCTACTGTCCGGTGTTGTCGCGCAAATTGCGGTAATGTTAGTGGCGGCGTTAGTTGGCATATTGCTACTGCCGCAACAGCCAGCAACGCCGCGTCAGGCAACGCAAAAAGCCAATACTCGCGCTTCATGGTGGTGTTTGCTGCTGTTTTTTGTGCTGTTAGCCGGGCTACCTGTAGCCGCGCAATTCTACCGGAATGAATGGCTAAGTTTGTTTGATAGTTTTTATCGGGCCGGTGCTTTGGTATTTGGCGGTGGCCATGTGGTATTGCCACTGTTGCAAAGCGAATTGGTGCCGCATGGTTGGTTAAGCGATGAAGCGTTTTTGGCAGGCTACGGTGCGGCGCAGGCAGTGCCCGGACCGTTGTTTAGCCTGGCCACCTATCTGGGGGCAGTGTCGGCCGGTTCTGTTGCTGCGGGCGCTATACTTGCCACTGTGGCTATTTTCCTGCCGGCATTTTTGTTGTTATTTGCCGCCTTGCCATGGTGGCAGCGGCTCAGTTATTACCCTGCTATGCGCAGGGCCATGGCAGCTGTTAATGCGGCCGTTGTCGGCCTGCTGTTGGCCGCTTTGTATGATCCGGTATTTATCAGTGCTATCCATGGACCGGTTGAACTGGTCTTTGCTTTGTTGGCGTTTTTGGCACTGATGTACTGGAAGTTTCCACCCTATATCGTTGTATTTCTGGCTGTTATTATAAGTTTTACTATTACCCGGTTTAGTTAAGGAGAACATTATGCGTGAACTTTATATTGCCAATAAAAATTATTCCTCCTGGTCACTGCGGCCCTGGCTGCTGATGACACAGCTGAATATTCCGTTTATTGAGCAGGTAGTGCCGTTTAGCCAGCAGGGCAACTTTGCAAAATTCCGCGTATTTTCGCCTACCGGCAAGGTACCGTGTCTGGTGCAAAAAGACATAGTGGTATGGGATTCGTTGGCCATTGCTGAGTACTTATATGAAAGTTATCCGGCGGTGTGGCCCAAAGAGGCGAAAGCCCGCGCATTCGCGCGTTGTGCAGCGGCAGAGATGCACTCCGGTTTTAGCGCGCTGCGCAATATCTGTGGTATGAGCTGTGGCCATCGCGTGAAATTACACCGCATTACAGCAGAGTTACAGCGTGATTTGGATCGCATTACCGAACTGTTTGAACAAGGCCTTACCAATTTTGGCGGGCCTTTTTTGGCAGGCAAACAGTTTAGTGCCGCAGATGCATTTTTCGCCCCGGTTGCGTTTCGGGTGCAAAGCTACGGCCTGGTGTTAAGTGAGCCGGCCATGGCTTATGTGCAAACGCTGTTGAACCTGCCGGCAATGCAGCAATGGTACCAGCAAGCGTTGGCCGAACCCTGGGTAGATCAGGCGCATGATGAAGAAATAGCCACAGCCGGGCAAATTACCGCAGATCTGCGGCAAACCGGCTAACAGCGTAGCTATTCTGTTTTTGCTGTGGCAAATTAAGCGGCGTATAACAAAATGTGCTTAAAAATAACTATAAGGAAGGGAAATGGAAGGCTTTATTAGTGCGCTGAACGGCATTATCTGGAGCCCGGCGCTGATTTATCTGTGTTTGGGCGCCGGTTTGTTTTACTCGATACTGACCCGGTTTGCCCAGGTGCGGCATTTTAAAGAAATGTGCAAACTGCTGCTGAACAACACTGAATCAGACAAAGGCATTTCGTCGTTTCAGGCGCTGGCGGTATCACTGTCCGGCCGCGTGGGGGTGGGTAATATTGCCGGGGTGGCGGCGGCTATCGGCTTTGGTGGCCCGGGCGCTATATTCTGGATGTGGGTGGTGGCCTTTTTGGGGGCCAGCACAGCTTATGTCGAATCTACTTTAGGTCAGCTGTATAAAGTAGAAGAAAATGGTCAGTATCGTGGTGGCCCGGCTTACTATTTTGAGCGCTGCCTCGGTTGGCGCTGGCTGGGTATTTTGTTTGCCATTTCAGCTATTATCGGCTGCGGTATTTTCCTGCCGGGCGTACAGGCCAATGCTGTAGGTAATGCGGTAACGCAAATTTTCGGCGATGGTAATATGGTGGTAACCAGCTTTGGCGAAGTGGGCACCCATAAGCTGATCGCTCTGGCGGTGATCCTTATCGTGCTGGCGTTTATTATTTTCGGTGGCATTAAGCGTATTGCGCACTTTACCCAAATTGTCGTGCCTTTTATGGCGCTGGGTTACATAGTACTGGCGCTAATAGTGGTATTCCTGAACCTGGATAAGGTGCCTGGCGTATTTAGTCTGATTTTAAGCGATGCCTTTACCGCTCAGGCAGGGTTTGGTGCTGCTATTGGCTGGGGTGTTAAACGGGGCATTTACTCAAATGAAGCCGGCCAGGGCACGGGCCCACACGCTGCTGCAGCTGCGGAAGTAGATCATCCGTCACAACAAGGCCTGGTGCAGGCGTTTTCCGTTTATGTTGATACGCTGTTTGTTTGTACCGCCACTGCACTGATGATTTTAATCACTCAGCAGTACAATGTGGTTGGTGAGCTGACAGACGGCAGCTTTATTGTGCAAAATGTTGATGCCGCCACTGAAGTTGGTTCAGCCGCTTTTACCCAAATGGCTCTGCTTAGCGTATTTGGTCCGTTCGGCCAGGTGTTTGTTGGTATAGCGCTGTTTTTCTTCGCTTTTACCACCATCTTGGCGTACTACTACATTACCGAAACCAATGTGGCGTATTTAAACCGGGTGTTTAACAACAAGCTACCTAACATTGTGTTTAAGCTGCTGCTGATGTTTATGGTGGCCTACGGCACGGTTAACAGCGCCGGTTATATCTGGAATATCGGCGATATCGGCGTTGGCTTAATGGCATGGGTTAACGTGCTGGGTATTTTGACTATTTTCTTTATGTACAAGCCTACCATGCGCTGCCTGCGCGACTTTGAAGTACAGAAAAAAGCCGGTGGCCCCATTACTTTTGATCCGGTAAAGCTGGGCATTAAAAACGCGACCTTCTGGGAAAAGCGGCTGGCAAAACAGCAGCAAGAGCAGAAATAACATAAGTTACGCAAGTTCAATAAAACCCTTAAAAAGCCCGGCCTCAATGCCGGGCTTTTTCGTATTTACTCAATGCGTGAGCGCAATATGTCTGCCAGCGCACAGATATCTGCTTTTTGTTACCGCATGATGGTTTTTACTCTGCACTTTCGCAGCGTGAAGGAGCTTAAAATGCAAGCAATAAAACGTACTTTAGTGACTGCCGGCGTAGTGTTAGCAGGTAGCCTGCTGCTTACCAGCTGTGATCGCGGTAACGTCAATGCCCAAACCGGTGCACCGGATCTCACCGTAACTACCGAGGATGGCGGTGGGGATGATCTCAATATCACCACAGCGGTAAATACCGCGCTGATGGCTGATCCGAAGCTGCAGCACTTAGACATTCAGATTGAAACCCGCAAAGGTGATGTAACGCTTTCCGGCACAGTGGAAACACAGGCACAGCGCTCACAGGCTGAAATGATTACCGCTTCAACGTCCGGTGTTCATGCGGTAAATAATAAGCTTGAAGTGAAGTAAGCACAGGCCTTTGCCGGCGTTAACGGCGTAAAATCCGGGTATTCAGCCGGGCTTTGTGAAAGCCCGGCCTTGAGATACACTTCCTGTCATGTACTAACGGCCAAATTGGCCGCATGAACAGGTTGGCGGATGCATATACTGATTATTGAAGACAATGCGGATATTATCGCGAATTTGTACGGCTATCTGGAACCGCTTGGTTATACACTGGATGTAGCGCGCCACGGCAAGGCAGGGGTGTTGTGCGCTACAACATCCTTTCATGATGCCATAGTGCTTGATTTGTCGCTGCCCGGCATGGATGGCGTGGAGGTATGCCGCGTGCTGCGGCAGGAATATCAGCTAACCACCCCGATACTGATGTTAACTGCGCGCGATACTGAGCAAGATAAAGTGACCGGCTTTGCTGTTGGCGCTGACGATTACCTGGTAAAACCCTATTCCTTGCCGGAACTGGATGCGCGGCTAAAAGCATTGGTGCGCCGTGCGCGTAATGAGCACGTGCAAGCGGTGCTGACATTTGATGAGTTACAACTGGATAGCAGCCTTCTCAGGGTAAGCCGCGCCGGTCAGGTATTAGATCTGACGCCAACCGGCTACAAAATTCTTACTGCCTTAATGCGGGCGGCGCCAAAATTGCTGACACGGGAAGAGTTAGCACGTGAGGTCTGGGGCGATGAGCCACCCGATAGTGATGCGCTGCGCACCCATATTCATAGCCTGCGTCGGGTTTTGGATAAACCCTTTACTTACCCGATGTTATTAACTCTGCCTGGTACCGGTTATCGCCTGATGAGCTCCGATGAAGCCAAGACTGTCCCTTAAACAACACATTACGCTTACCTATATTTTGCTGGCCGTGGTCGTCGCCGGTGCTTTTAGTCTGGTGAGTTATATTTCGGTAAAGGTTATTGAAGCTCAGGTTATCGGTGCACCGGCCGGGCTGGAGGATACCGAGCGGGTGATATTGTTCTCTCTCGCCGCCGGTTTTTTTGTCAGTGTTTTACTGGCAGCAGGGCTTGGCGTATTAAGCGTCAGGCGCGTTATTGCGCCGGTTGCCGCTCTGGCCGATGCGGTGAATCGCAATGCTGCGGCAACCGCGCTGCCATCACTTTCTGCGCCGGATGAAATTGGCGTGCTGGCACGGGCTTTTGCCAAACGCACTGACGAGCTACAACAGTTTTTGCAGCGCGAGCAAATGTTCACCGGCGATGTCAGCCATGAACTGCGCACACCGTTAACCGTGATATTAGGCGCGGCAGAGCTGCTGACGGCACAATTACCGGCGCAGTCGGTGCAGTATATAACCGCAGAGCGAATCCGCCGCGTGGCAGCGGAAACCGCGCAACGCATCAGCGCTTTGCTGTTGTTAGCAAGGGCTCATGGCACCGGTGCTGCGCCCTGCACAGTACTGAATACGATTATTGAGTCAGAAATGGAGCGCTGTCAGCCGCTGTTGCAAGGCAAAGCCGTGCAATGCCGGCTGCAATGGGCTGCGCCGGTATCGGCCACAGTGCACCCGGAGTTGGCCGGCATTGTTATCGGCAACCTGCTGCGTAATGCCTGCCGCCATACCGAGCAGGGTTATATTCTGGTGCAGCTTAAGGCCGGGCGGTTGGTGGTAGAGGACAGCGGCACAGGTATTTCAGCTGCAGTCCGCGCGCGGTTGTTTGAGCGTTTTGTACACGGTGACGAGTACCCGGCACACGAAGGCATGGGCTTGGGGCTATCTATTGTTAAGCGTGTGGTTGAGCATATCGGCTGGGATGTACAGCTGGAAACCCCGCCAGAGGGCGGTACCCGTTTTGTGCTGAGTTTTCCGGCGTTGGCAGGAGCTTTATCCACTTAACGCAATCTTAACGCCCGCTGGTTTATGTTGTTGCTCTGGTTTATCAGGTCGTTAAGAGGAAACAGATGAAACGCACTTTGCTTGCAGTTGGGATCTTATTGTCATCAGGCATGGCCTGCGCCGATGAGGGCGCCGCCTGGAGTTATAGCGGCGATAGCGGACCGGATAACTGGGTGCGGTTAAGCCCGGAATACAGCAGTTGCGCCGGCAGTAATCAATCGCCGATTAATCTTAGCGGCTTTATTGACGCTAAGTTAGAGCCGGTTAAGTTTAACTACAATGCCGGTAGCGCAAATATCCTTAATAACGGCCACACCGTGCAAATTAATATGTTGCCGGGCAATACGATTACCGTTGATGGTATTGCGTTTGAACTAAAGCAGTTTCATTTTCATCTGCCCAGTGAAAACCTGATAAACGGTAAATCTTTTCCGATGGAAGCGCATTTAGTACATGCTGATAAAGACGGTCATTTAGCCGTTGTTGCAGTTATGGTTACACCCGGGGCGGCCAGCAGTGTGCTGAGTAAGGCGTGGGCGCAAATGCCGCAGCAGGGTGAAACCAGGCCAATAGCGGCGGATATTTCTGCGTTGGATCTTTTGCCGGCACAACGTGATTACTATCGTTTTAACGGCTCGCTGACTACGCCGCCTTGCTCTGAAGGGGTTCGCTGGCTGGTGATGAAACAACCTGTTTCAGCTTCACAGGCGCAAATAAACCAGTTCCTGCAAGTAATACATCACCACAATAACCGCCCGGTACAGCCGGTTAACGCCAGGGTAATATTGCAGTAACGTCGTCTGCAGTTAACACCGGCGAAGTGGCGGTGTTAACTGCAACGCGTATTATTCCACGCCGATAAAACCGCCGGTTTGATGCGCCCATAACTGGGCGTAAATGCCGCCGCTGGCAATCAGTTCGCTGTGCGTACCTTGCTCGACAATATTACCCTGATCCAGCACGATTAAGCGGTCCATCTGCGCTATGGTAGACAAGCGGTGGGCGATGGCGATCACGGTTTTGCCGGCCATCAGGGTATTTAAACTGGCTTGTATCGCAGCTTCTACTTCTGAGTCCAACGCAGAGGTGGCTTCATCCAGAATTAGAATCGGCGCATTCTTTAACAACACACGGGCGATGGCAATGCGCTGACGCTGGCCGCCGGATAATTTTACACCGCGTTCGCCCACCTGCGCATCAAAACCACTGTTGCCTTTAGGATCAGTTAAATCACTGATAAAGTCACTGGCTTCGGCTTGCTCCGCCGCCAACTGCAGCTCGGCTTCAGTGGCTTCCGGCTTGCCGTAAGCAATATTGTCGCGTACCGAGCGATGTAGCAACGAGGTATCCTGGGTTACCATAGCAATATGTTGGCGCAGACTTTCCTGGTTAACCAGGCTGATATCCTGGCCATCGATCAGAATTTTGCCGCTTTCGACATCGTAAAAGCGCAGTAATAAATTTACCAGCGTAGATTTACCGGCACCGGAGCGACCGACCAAACCCACTTTTTCACCCGGTTTAATCTGCAGATTTAACTGCTGCAGCACCGGCGCTTTGCCATTATCGCTGCCGGCTTTGCCGTAATTAAAGCAAACATTATTAAAGCTGATAGCACCGTGTTGTACCTGTAGCGGCTTGGC
The DNA here is from genome assembly GCF_030690345.1 of Rheinheimera sp. Taxonomy (GTDB): domain Bacteria; phylum Pseudomonadota; class Gammaproteobacteria; order Enterobacterales; family Alteromonadaceae; genus Alishewanella. Next base: position 215,502 of record NZ_JAUYGV010000001.1, on the reverse strand, counting down.
ATCAATAACATCCAATACCTGCGCCGGCTGCGACAGGGTGGTTATGCCATCAGCCACAGTACCGATGTTTTCAAACAAGCTGCTGACTTCCCACATGATCCACTGTGCCATGCCGTTTAAGCGCAGCGATAAGCTTACTGCGATAGCAATAGCACCAACGCTGATGGCGCTTTCAGCCCACAAATAAATCGACAAGGCCGCGATGGCAAATACTAAAAAGTAATTTAAGGTTTGCACCGACACACTTAAACCGGTGGCTAACCGCATCTGGCGGTAAACCGGTTTTAAAAACACTTCCATGCTGTCCTTGGCGTAGGCTTCTTCACGGTTAGTGTGCGAAAACAGCTTAATAGTAGTGATGTTGGTATAGCTGTCGACAATGCGACCGGTCATTTCCGAGCGGGCATCGGCCTGGCGGGTAGAGGCCGCTTTTAAGCGCGGCACAAAGTAAAACTGCATGGCGATGTAAATCACCAGCCAGACCAACATCGGAATGATCAGTCGCAAGTCAGCATCGGCGATAAAAAATAACATAGAGCCGAAATACACCAGGATGTACACCATCACATCCAGCAGTTTCATTACGGTTTCCCGTACCGCCAGCGAGGTTTGCATTACCTTGGTAGCAATACGGCCGGCAAAGTCGTTTTGATAAAAGCTGATGCTTTGGCGCAGCAAATAGCGGTGTGCCAGCCAGCGGATAGACATAGGGTAGTTGCCCAGTAACGTCTGATGCACAATGGCGGCATGAAAAAAACTCAGTGCCGGTAGCAGTATTACCGTTACTACCGCCATCTTAATTAAGGTAGCGCGCTCGGCGGTAAATAAGGCTGCCGGTTCATTTTGCACCAGCCAATCTACCAATTGGCCCATAAAGCTGAATAGCGACACTTCCAACATGGCCAGCAAGGCTGTGCTTATCGACATCAGAATAAGTGATGCCTCCATGCCTTGAGTGTAATGACGGCAAAAAGCAAAAATACCCTTGGGCGGTTGGGTGGGCTCAACGGCCGGAAAAGGTTTAATAATACGTTCGAAAAAACTTAGCATGAAAAATAACCGGTAGCTAAAACAGCGGCTATTGTAGCGGGTTTAAGAAAAATTGCATGGCTGCTGCGCCGGTTAGCCGGATTTTATCGGTATTGGCATTGACCGCTTCTGAGCGTGATTTTTTGTGATATTATCACAATACCATCGCGTCAGGCGGTAGCAAGGCTGCTATAATGCCTGCAACAGGTTAGCTTGAATTACGCCTGCCCTGGCCCAATAAAGTTTGCGCTGTAGCCAATAAAGCTTGCGCTGTATAAGTGCGGCCGTTATCTGAGAAGTTATGATGAAATTAAAACTTGTTACCTCAACGCTGTTGCCAACCCCCTTTGCGGAGTTTCGTTTGCACGGCTTTGAAGCGCCAAATGGTAAAGAGCATGTCGCATTAACGCTGGGCGATGTAACGACGGCGGAGCCGGTACTGGCGCGGGTACATTCTGAATGTTTAACCGGTGATGCGCTGTTTAGCCTGCGCTGTGATTGCGGCCCGCAGTTAGAAGCAGCGATGCGTAAAATTGCCGATCTGGGCCGCGGCTGTATTCTGTATTTACGCCAGGAAGGCCGTGGCATTGGCCTGATCAACAAAATTCGTGCCTATGCCGAGCAGGACAAAGGCCTGGATACGGTAGAAGCCAATGAAATACTGGGCTTTTTGCCGGATATGCGCGAATACGATATAGCCGCGCAAATGTTTGAGCAATTAGGCATTGGCGAGGTACGTCTGCTTACCAACAACCCGCGTAAGCTTAAAGCCTTAACCGATGCCGGTGTTAATGTACTGGAGCGGGTGCAGCACAGAGTAAAAACCAGCGCCCACAGCCACCGTTATCTGGCTACTAAGGCCAGCAAACTGGGGCATTTGCCTTAGACGGCTGCATACTAAGCAGCAAGATACGGATTTAACGGCGGCTGTGGTATTATAGCCGCCGTTTTTCATCTGACTTTTGCTACAGGACACTATCTTGACCAACAACGACGTACTGCGCAGCCTGCGCTACACGCTAAATGCACCTAACCACGGCATGATAGCCATTTTTGCCTTAACCAATGCCACGGTAACAAAAGAGCAGGTGATGGCCTGGCTGGAATCTGACGAGAGCGAAGACTTTGCCTTAATCAGCGATGTGTTGCTGGCCGGGTTTCTTAATGGCGTAATTATCCAGCGTCGCGGTGCTAAAGACGGTGTTATTCCGGAGCCGGAAACCAAGCTGAATTACAATATTATTTTGCGTAAACTAAAAATTGCCTTTGATTTAAAAGACGATGATATTTTAGCCTTGTTAGAAGGTGCAGAGTTCCGTTTAAGTAAGCATGAATTGAGTGCCTTTTTCCGCCGTCCGGATCATAAACACTATCGTGCCTGCCAGGAGCAAGTGCTGCGTTACTTCTTACGCGGCTTGCAGCAGAAAGTACGCCCGGCAGCCAGTTAGTTTTTAGCGCGCAATAGCAGTTAAATCTGCTATCAAGTTAATGGTATACTGCAGGCACTTATTGCCGAGTGTCTGCAGTTATGATCCCAAAGCTTAATCCCGAACTCGCGCTGGATGCCAGCATTGTCGCTTTCAGTAAAGCCTTAGTCGCCGCCGGTTTTAGCGGTGATATCGAAACCAGCTATGGCAGCCGTTTAGCTGTTGCCACTGATAACAGTGTGTATCAGGCCTTGCCGCAAGCGGTATTGCTGCCCAAATCCACTGACGATCTGGTTATTCTGACGTCACTGGCGCAAACCTCCAGTTTCTCGCATATTAAATTCAGCCCGCGCGGCGGCGGTACCGGCACTAACGGCCAGGCCCTGACAGAGCACGTGGTAGTGGATTTATCGCGCCATATGCGCAGCATTCTGGAAATTAACGTCGAACAGCGCTGGGTGCGGGTGCAAGCTGGGGTAATTAAAGACCAGTTAAATGCCTTTTTAAAACCTTACGGCTTTTTCTTCGCACCGGATTTATCCACCTCTAACCGCGCCACTATCGGCGGCATGGTAAATACCGATGCCTCAGGCCAGGGCTCTTTGGTGTACGGCAAAACCAGCGATCACGTGTTAGCGTTAAAAACCGTACTGATAGACGGCAATATATTAAAAACCCACAAAATGGCTACCTTTGAAGCCGAGCACCGCGCCGAACAACCGAACAGTGTAGGCCGCATTTACCGCCAGGTGCTCGATAGCTGTCGCGGGTTTCGGCCGCAAATACTAGGAAAATTCCCACGCTTAAACCGCTTTTTAACCGGTTACGATTTAGAGCATGTGTTTAATGACGATTTAACCGAATTTGATTTATCGCGCATTATTACCGGCTCGGAAGGCTCACTCGGTTTTGTAACAGAAGCCAAACTGAATATTACGCCGATTGCCAAATACAAATGTCTGGTTAACGTGAAGTACGACAGCTTTGCCAGCGCGCTGCGTAACGCGCCGTTTCTGGTGGCGGCAGAGGCGACATCGGTTGAAACCGTTGACAGCAAGGTACTGAATTTAGCCCGCGCCGATATTATCTGGCATCAGGTAAAAGATTTGATCACCGATGTACCCGGCATTGAAATGCAGGGGCTGAACATGGTGGAGTACAACAGCGAACAGCAAAGCGAAATTGAGCAGAAAATTGCTGCGTTAACCGCGCGGTTGGATGACGCCATTACTAACAGAACCGATGGTATTATCGGCTACCAGCTTACCTATGATAACGCGGCTATCGGCAATATATATGCGATGCGTAAAAAAGCCGTCGGACTGCTGGGTAATGCAAAAGGGCGGCAAAAACCAATCGCCTTTACTGAAGATACTGCCGTGCCGCCGGAGAACCTGGCCGATTTTATTATGGAATTTCGCGCCTTACTTGACAGTCATGGCTTGCAATACGGCATGTTTGGCCATGTTGATGCCGGGGTATTGCATGTGCGGCCGGCGCTGGATTTATGTGACCCGGAGCAGGAAAAACTGCTGCGGACTATTTCCGATCAGGTGGTGGCATTAACGGCCAAATACGGCGGCCTGATGTGGGGCGAGCATGGTAAAGGCTATCGCAGCGAATACGGTCCTGCGTTTTTTGGCGACGAGCTGTTTAACGAGCTGCGCAAGATTAAAGCCGCCTTTGACCCACGCAACAGAGTAAACCCCGGCAAAATTTGTACGCCGTTCACCAGTACGGATAGCTTAGTGTCGGTTGATGGCCAAAAGCGCGCCTGGTTTGACCGGCAAATTCCGCTGGCCGTTAAAGACAGCTTTGACAGCAGTTTAAACTGTAACGGCAACGGCCTGTGTTTTAACTACGAAGAAAACTCGCCGATGTGTCCGTCGAGCAAAGTTACTAAAGATCGACGCCACAGCCCGAAAGGCCGTGCCGGTTTAATGCGCGAATGGTTACGCCTAACCGAAATGCAGGGCGTGGATGTACTTGCACAGGAGCAGCAACTGCTGCAACAATCCGGCAATATCAAAGGCTTATGGCAGCGCATTCAGAATACGCTGGCCAAGCGGCGTGGTGAACAGGATTTCTCGCACGAAGTGATGGACGCGATGGAGGGCTGTCTGGCGTGTAAAGCCTGTGCCGGTCAATGCCCGATTAAAGTGGACGTGCCATCCTTTCGGGCAAGGTTTCTACAGCTGTATCACAGCCGTTATCTGCGTCCGGCAAAAGATTATATAGTTGGCAATATAGAGCGCACTGCTCCATGGCTGGCCAAAGCGCCGTCGCTGGTTAACTTTATGCTTAAACATCAACTCATGGCTGCGGTGCTGAAAAAAACAGTAGGTTATGTTGATACACCGTTATTGTCGGTGCCAACCTTGGCGCAGCAGCTGGGTGAGCGTTATCGCTTTGATTTAACCGCATTGCAGCAACAAAGCGCAGAGCAGCGTGAACGCACTGTGCTGCTGGTGCAAGATCCGTTCACCAGCTTTTATGAGGCCGAATTAGTCGCCGATGCCTTGCAGTTGTTAGAAAAATTGGGATTTAACCCGGTATTGCTGCCGTTTTTACCCAATGGTAAACCGCAGCATGTAAAAGGCTTTTTGCGCGAATTTGCCAAAACCGCCGCCACCGCCGCCCAATTTCTGAACCAAATGCAGCAGCTGGGCTTGACGCTGTTAGGCCTGGATGCATCTTTAGTGCTGGTATACCGCGACGAGTACAACAAAGCCCTGGGCGATAAGCGCGGAGATTTTAATGTGCAGCTATTGCATGAATGGCTGGTACAGCAAAGCTTACCGCAGGTAAATAACAGCGCTGAATTTGCCTTACTGGCGCATTGCACCGAGAAAGCGGCGTTGCCGGCGACCGAACAAGCCTGGCAGCAAATATTCAGCCGGGCAGGTCTGAGTTTAAAGCCTGTTAGCGTAGGCTGCTGCGGTATGGCGGGCACTTATGGCCATGAAGCGCAAAACCTGGATAACAGCAAAGCGCTGTTTGATATGAGCTGGCGCGCACCGGTAGAGCAGTTTGGTACAGAGCAGATTTTGGTTACCGGTTTCTCTTGCCGTAGTCAGGTAAAACGGCTGGTTGGTGATAAGCCAAAACATCCGTTGCAGGCATTGTTGGCAGCGCTGTAGCCTTGATAGCTATAAAAAAATCCGCCGGTTAGGGCGGATTTTTTGTTTCAAACGCTATATGTTTACACTGTCGAAGATCAGAACTTATAAGTACCTTTTAAGTACCAGTAACCGCCATTAATGCCCATAGGCGAGGTTTCATAGTACTTAGCACCAAATTCACCGTTGGGCACGCCAACTGCACTCAGGTTAAGCCGTTCCGGTTTAGTGTCAAAGATGTTTTGTGCACCTGCCGATACGATAAAGGCATCATTGATAAAGTAACTGACTTCAGCATCAAAGGTTACCTTAGCACTGGCATTAACCTCTGTACCCGGCGAGCCTGGTGTACCCACCCAGTCTACGTGCACGCCCTGGTATTCACCATAGTAGTTGCTGCGAACAAACATTGAGATATCATCCCAGCTTTGTGACCAGGTAAACGTCGCGCGGTGATTGGGTAAGTCGTTCTCCAGTCGTGATACTTTATCTAAACCGGTAATAGCGGTAGCGCTGTCAACTTCGGTTTTGTTCCAGTTATACGCCAGGTTGAAACTACTGCGGCCTTGCAATAAATTGGTGGAATAGCTGGCAACAAAGTCTATGCCTTGCGTTGTAGTATCAAAATCATTGGTAAAGAAGCTTACCTGCTGAATGGAATCAACGTTTTTCACGCCGGCAGCACGCAGCGCTTCTCTGTTAGCGTCAGTTAAGTTAATTTTACTGGACTGACTGATGCGATCATCAACCTGAATAAAGTAATAATCCAACGTAAAGAAGAAATCTCCCGGGGTATAAACTAAACCACCGGCAAAGCTTTTTGATTCCTCAGGTGTTAGTTCAGTACCACCCAGTTCGACGGAGACAGGGTTAGTTGGCGGTAGCAAGGCTGAGTCAACCAATACACCGGAAGACAGGTTAGTTTGCACGTTACTGACATTTGCCTGGCCCACAGTCGGCGCACGGAAACCGGTGCTGTGAGAATAACGCATAGCCAAATCATCAGTCAGACGGAACTGCGCGGTTAATTTGTAGTTTAACGTATCACCAAAAGTATCGTAATCTTCATAGCGCAGAGCAAAGCCCAGCAATATGTCTTCTGTTACGTCGGCTTCAATATCGCTGTAAACAGCGTAGTTGCGACGCGAATAAACGCCGGCATCTTCCGGTTTAAAACCCGGGAAACCATTTGAGCCAATGCTGAAGCCCTGGTCTACCAGAGGGCCTACCTGAAATGACGCCACATCACCGGATACAACTTCAAATGATTCTTCCGTCCACTGAGCACCAAACGCCATGGTAAGATCTTCATATAAGCCAACCGGCAGATACTTAACAAAATCGGCGTTGAAGGTTTTTTCCAACTGGATGTATTTACCTGGATTAAACTCAGTAGGAGAGTCCGGACCAAGTGAGGCATTAATGGTGTTGGTCATTTTGTAGGTTGATTCATTCCGGCCTACCGTACCGCTAAAGTCGTATAAGATTTCGTCAAACCAACCACCTTTGAACTCACCCTTGGTGCCAAGTGATAATGACGTATCAGTAATATTGCCGCCAAATGTTGGCGTAAAGCCACCCGGGAACATTTCATTAAAGGCAAAACAATTTTGGCCTACTTCTGTGTTAGGGTCAGCGATCAGCAGGTAGTCCGGCTGTGTTAATACGTTAGCAGTGGTGATATTTACCGTAGGGCAGGCAATGTTAGGATCTAACTGGGCTACCAGCAGGGTTTCACCTTCATCATTGGAGAATACACCGGGCCGGTTGTGTGGGTTACGATAGTAAAAACCACCTGTTACATCACGCTCGGAGTAGTTACCAAACATATAGGCTTCGCCGCCATTACCTAAATCTAATCCGGCATTCGCAAAGATAGTAATATCGTCTTTAATTTCCGGCGAGCCCCAAATTTGAGCTATGGGGGCAATTGCCGTATTGCCGGCGTCGGCAAACGCCTGCGCGTCCGGACGCTGCACGCTGCGGCTGGTGGCATCCACATTTTTATATTGCATACTAAGGTTTACAAAGCCATCGGCGGTTAATGGCATGCCAACATTGGCTGCAATCTCAGTTGAAGTACCATCGCCTTCATAGGTTTCACCTTGTTTAACTTCAATACTGCCGCCGTCTGAGGCATCTTTCAGTACAAAGTTGATAACGCCGGCAATAGCATCTGAGCCATATTGTGCTGCAGCACCATCACGCAATACTTCTACTTGCTTTACCGCAATACCCGGAATAACGGACAAATCAGCGCCCTGAGCACCATCATTAATACCGCCACCCAAAAAAGCAATAACAGAGGCTTTGTGACGGCGTTTACTGTTTACCATTATCAGAGTGCTGTCAGCAGATAGGCCACGTAAGTTAGCCGGACGGATTAACGTCGCGGCATCGCTTATAGGGTTTGAGTGAACGTTCAGCGATGGCACAGTGGTGCTGATTAAATTCAGCATATCGCTGTTACCGTTTTTGCTTAACTCTTCGCCACCGATAATATCAACCGGCACCGGAGAATCACCAATAGAGCGTGGAGCCGAGCGGCTGCCTACTACGGCGATCTTTTCTACTGCCTGCTCTTTCGCAGCTGGCGCTTGTTGCTCTTGTGCCGCAGCTGTTGCGCTGATGCCAAACGATAATGACGCAGCCAGTGCAAATTTAACTGCGCGCGCAACCGGATGGTAGTTATTCTGATTTTTCATAGTTATTGTCCTGGATTAAGTTTTATTAAGCCGGCGCTTATGCTTTTGTTTTTACGCCTTAATAACCATATGAGATTACGGCGCTGTTGTCTATCGTATATTTATGGCATTTCGTCTCCGACTTGGGTAATTGCATTCGATTGCAGGCAAAAAAACAGATTGCAGCTAAGCGGCAGACTGATTTATAACTGCATGACGTTTTTAGCCCGGACATCAAAGTGCACATTACTGAACTTACCCCTGCTTTTTTCCCTGCCGTTATCAAGCTGGCCAATCAGATCCACGGCGATAATTACCTCAGCCTCGCCAGCCTGACGCAGATGCAGCAACAAGGCATTACACAAGGTATTAATGCCAGTTTTGTTGCGCTGGATGCACAACAGCAGGTTGTGGGCTACCGTTTGAGTTTTGCTGCCGGGCAGTGGCAGCCGGATCAGTGGTGCAGCGAACCGCTGTGGCCGGTTAAAGCGGCAAAGATGGCCTACTTTAAATCGGTGGGCGTAAGCCCGGCAGAGCGTGGCAAAGGCGTAGCATCGGCTTTACTGAACACCTCTGTTGCTGCACTTCGCCGGCAGGGGGCAACAGCCGGTTTGGCCCATATCTGGCGGGAGAGTCCGGGAGATGCGGCACAGCGTTACTTCAGCCATGCCGGTGCTACTTTAGTGAAAATTCATCCGCAGCGCTGGCGGCATTTATCTGAAACTGTGGGTTATCACTGCCCGGTATGCGGCGCCTTATGCAACTGCAGTGCTGCAGAAATGGTGCTGTTGTTTCCTGAGGCAGAACACCCCGAGACAGAACATAATGTATGATCCGCTGATCGACCGCAATATTGGCGCCAGTCAGGCCTATCCGGATTCTTATTGGGCACAGCACACTGACATAGCAGAGCCGACAGCGCCTTTGCTGCAGGATTTGCGCAGCGATGTGGTGATAGTTGGTGGCGGCTACACCGGCCTGAGCTGTGCTTATCAGCTGGCAACACGCTTTAACCGCGAAGTAAGCGTACTGGAAGCCAACCAGCCAGGTTGGGGCTGCAGTGGCCGCAACGCCGGCTTTGTGCTGCGTGGTACCGGCCGGCTGGGGCTGGCGCAACTGACACAGCGTTTTGGCGCAGAGTGCGCCGGCTTATTTCATCAGGAATACGGTGACGCTATTACACAGGTTAAGCGGATGATATCGGCTGGTAATATCCGCTGTGACAGCCAGCCGGAAGGCTATTTAAAAGTGGCGCATAACGCCGCCACGGCAGCAGATTTACCGGCTCAAGCGGCTTTTTTACAACGTCAGTTTGGTTATCAGGCAGAGTATGTATCGCCACAGCAGCTAAAGCGCGACTATATGCACAATGCGCAAGCCTATGGCGCGATTAGATTCCCTGATTGTTTTGGTGTAAACCCGCTGGCTTTAGCACAGGGTTATGCAGTTATGGCGCAACAAAGCGGGGTTAAGTTGTACGCCGGCTCACCACTGCTGAGTTGGCAACGTGAAACTGACGGTGGTTTTTTGCTGCAGACGCCAAAGGCCCGGATCCGCTGCAAACAACTGCTGCTGGCCACCAATGGCTATACACCCAAAGGCCTGTATCCGGCGTTAAACCGCGCCTGTTTGCCGGTACTCAGCAGTATTATTGTTACGCAGCCGCTCACGCCGGCGCAACTGGAGCAAAGCGGTTTACAGCATACGCAGCTGGTGATGGATACCCGTGCATTGAAATACTACTACCGTAAATTACCGGATAACCGCATTTTATTTGGTGGGCGCAGTGCGGTGTACGGCAAAGATGCCGAGAAAACCGTGTACCCGGCTCGTCTGTTAGCGGCATTAAAAGCCTGTTTTCCGATGTTGACCGATTTACGCTGTGATTATCACTGGAGCGGGTGGGTGGCCGTGTCCTATGACGACTTACCGCGGGTATGCGAAGCTGAACCCGGGCTGTTTTACGCTGCCGGTTATTGCGGCAGTGGCGTGTCGTTCAGCACCCTGGCCGGTGTGCGGCTGGCAGAGTTAGCCTCGGGTGTTGCTGTACCACCGTTGCCGATATATCAAAGCCGGTTAGCACCATTTCCGTTACCGGCGTTCAGGCGGCTTGGCCAGCAGGCTTACTATCAGTGGGGCCGTTTTAAAGATCGTTTTCTGTAATAATCCGCAATAAAAAGCCCGGCTAAACCGGGCTTAAATTTGTTAAAACGTGGCCCGCAGGCCGAGTGTTATAGCCCGCCCCGGCAGCGGCGCATCTGCTTTGATAAAGGAGCTGTGCACAAAACCCAGCTCGTTGGTCAGATTAGTCGCGCGTACAAAAGCCGTCATATCCAGCTGCGACAGGCTAAAGTCGTAGTTCAGGCTGGCATCGAGCAGGGTATAAGCTTTGGTTGGCGTTTCATTGGCAGCCACTTTGGTCTGCTTAGCGTAACGCGTTACACCGATGTCGGCACTCCAGCTGATGCCGGTATACTGATAGCCCAAACCGGTTTTATACGGCGGAATACGCGGCAGGTAATCGCCACCGTCCAGCTTTGCGCGCACGGTATCAACAAACACATTCAACGATTGCGCGCCGTCTAAGCGGTAGCGTGCTTCAAACTCCAGCCCGTATAAAGTTGCATCCTGCTGCTGATACTGATAAACCGCAAAGCTTTCATGTGCTTCATGCTCTGCTTCGTCGTGTTCCTCTTCATGCTCGTCGTGAGCTAAATCGTCCATGGTCAGGCCGGTATCAGCCAGGTACAGGTAATCGTGCACCTTGTTGTAGAAGAAGTTATAGGTAAAGCTCAGCTCGCCTTTAAAACTGCGAAAGGTGATATCGATATTGTTGGCAGTTTCTTTTTCCGGTTTCTGCTGTGATAGCTCTATTTCGCCGTCGTGCACCTGATACAGCATACCTAATTCATAGCTGCTGGTTGCGATGTGAGCACCGTTTGCATACAGCTCTGCTGCGCCTGGTGCGCGCTCTGAGCGGCTAAGTGCCAGCGCCCAGGAAAAACCCGGCACAAATTCCCAAACCAAACCGGCTGAAGCACTGATTGCAGTAAAGCTGTCAGACAGGCCGTTAATACTATCAGCATCATGGCTCAACGCTATTGCACCGGCTTGATGTTTAGTATGTTCAATCCGGCCACCTAACTGAGCAGAAATATTGCCAAACTGCTTTTCTTCCAGCACAAATACGGCTTGCGACAAAGTGTCGCTATCGGGCGTAAAGGCTTCTTCGCCAAAAGCACGGTAATCCGCGCGCTGCAGGTGATAGCCTGCCAGACCATGCCAACCGCCAAGCTCTTCATGCTCCAGGCTGACACGGCTCTCCAACGCTTTATTTTTAAAGGTTGTGCCCACGCTACCGGCTTCAATTTCCTGATGTTGATAGTCGGTGTAAGCCGCATTAAACGATAAGGTTTCAATACCGGAAAACGGCGTATACCATTCACCGGCCATGCTAACGCGGTTTTGCTTTAATTTAGCAAAAACACTTTCGTCAGCATGCATATGCTCATCTTCATGCTCATCGTCATGTTCTTCTTCGTGCTCATCGGCATGGTGATGATGGCCGGGAATGCCATAATCAGACTCTAACCGGCCAATGCTGATACCGAATAAGCCGCGGTTACCGATATAGCTGACTCCGCCGTTTACGGCTTTACTTTGTGTCCATGAATTTTCTAACGTGGTAAGGGTTTCGCCTTCGTCGTTAGTGAAGCGGGGCACGTCATACTCAGAGGCATCGCGGTTAAAGCCATCAAAATGCCAGGCGATATTATCGCTACTGCCTTCGTGGTTCAGCGCTATGGTTTTTTCATCTGACACATCAACATAACGGCTTTCCAGTTTGGTCTCGCTGCTGGCGCGTAACTGGCGCGGAATACGGTTGTCTACCACGTTAATGACACCGCCGATGGCGCCGCTGCCGTACAACAGGGTTGCCGGGCCGCGCAGTACTTCAATTTGTTGCGCGGTAATAGCATCAGCGCTAATAGCATGGTCCGGGCCGATGCGTGATACGTCTGCCGTATCCAGGCCATTATTTAAAATACGCACACGCGGGCCGTCCAGGCCACGGATCACCGGGCTTGATGCAACCGGGCCGTAGTAATTGGCGTGTACGCCAGGCTCGTATTTCAGGGTTTCGCCAATGGTAGGCTCGGTGCGCCGGCTTAATTCTTCACCGGTCAGCACGGATACCGGAGTAGCCATCTCCAGGTTGTATTTATGAATACCGGAGGCGGCGATCACAATGCGTTCAATACCGCCCGCTGCCAGATTGATATTCAGCTCAGGCTGTGCCGGCGTGACGGTAACAAAGCTGTCGCCATAACCGGCAGCCGAGATATGCAGCTCAGCATTGGCAGGGGCCTGAATACTGAAACGACCCAGCTCGTCGGCATAAACATATTGCTGGCGGCCATGAATATGCACACGGGCGTTTTTCAGCGGTTGGCCCTGGCTGTCGGTAATAACACCGCTGTAACGTTGGGCCGCTTCTTGTGCTGACACACTAAACGCCAAACCAACCAGGCTGGCTACCAGGCTGTAACGTGGCAAAGCAGATAAACTGCGCATTCGGCTTCCTTTTAATTGTTGCATTCGTGATGTTATAACATTTTACAGAATTATCCGGCTGCAGCAAGTGGCCATAGCTGTGACAGGATAAAACGGTTGCCCGGCGCGATTAACTGCTGGCATAAGGCTGCACTAAGTTATTAGAATGCAACTTATTAAAAGGGTTGTTGTAACAGGGCAGGTTTAGCGTTATGAGTTTTTGGCCGGAGTTTATGTTAATTGCGTTAGTACATTTGATGGCGGTGGCCAGCCCGGGGCCGGATTTTGCCATAGTGCTGCGCTATGCCGTGCGTTTTGGCCGGCAACAAGCGCTGGCAGCCAGTGTCGGTATTGGTGCGGCAATCTTGCTGCATGTTACCTGGTCGCTGGTGGGTATTGCAGTGCTTATCCAAACCACGCCCTGGTTGTTCAAGGCATTAAGCTTGGCTGCTGCTGCCTATTTGGCCTATATCGGCATACTGGCGCTGCGTAGTAAAGCACCGGCACATCCGCAGCAAAGCATTGCCGGTAGTGCAGACGAGGCGGTGCCCTCTGCCGGTAAAGCTTTTATTGCCGGTTTTATTACCAATGGCTTAAACCCGAAAGCAACCTTGTTCTTTTTATCGTTATTTGCGGTCATTATTTCGCCGCTTACACCACTTTCTTACAAAATTATCTACGGTGTTTATATGTCCATCGCCACTGCAGCCTGGTTCTGTATGCTATCTGTCGTGCTAACCCACACTAAAGTAAGAGGTTTTTTACTGTTAAAAGGCTACTGGTTTGACCGCTTAATGGGTTTGTTATTGTTGGCACTGGCTATGCATTTGGTAGTGACCAGTATTAACAGCTAAACTCTGCTTACGCCAGGCAGAGTCTGGTTTAGTGGGGTTGCTATCATGCAAATGGCCAGCAAGGTAATAAAGCTGGATCTGCAATACAGTTGCGAAGCCAGCCATGCTTATCAGCAACAACGGCATTATGTCTCGCCCTGGCAGGGCGAGAGTGCTGAACATTTTGCCAAACGTTTATTGGCTTATCTTAGCTTGTACGAACAACATCCCTGTTTTGCTAAAGATGATTCCGGCGGTAAAGCGCCGGACTTGTATATTCAGGATCAACAACAGCATTTTCAGCTCTGGTGCCAACTGGAGTTAGTAGCCGAAAAACGCCTGCTGCGCGCCTCGCACCAGGCAGATCAACTGCTGCTGGTGTTGGATGAACAGGAAACCAGCAAGGCGCAACATAACGATTGGCCGGCTAACCAGCGTATTTTCACCCTTAGCTCAGCGCAGTTGGCAGAGTTTTGCCTGATGTTGAAAAGCCATATGAAACTCAGCGTTTGGCGTGAAGAGCCGCTGTTATCCATCACCGACGGTGAGCATTTATTACAGCTTAATCTTACGGCCCTGCTGGAAAAACCACATTAATGTTGTGGCCTTGCCTTAATTACTGCGAACGCTATAATACGCGCGATTTTTAATATTGCTGCGGATTTACGATCCGACGTTGCAAGAGGTGAGATATGTATGTAGTTGCTGCTTTATATAAGTTTGTCCGTTTACCTGATTACGTTACGCTGCGCGATACCTTGTACGACTACATGGTGGCCAATAAAGTTAAAGGCACCTTGTTACTGGCCGAAGAAGGCATTAACGGCACCATCTGTGGTGAACGCGAAGGCGTGGATGCGGTTAAAGCCTGGCTGGATGCCGATGGCCGCTTTGCTGGCATGAGCTATAAAGAATCGCTGTCTGACGAGTTGGCGTTTTACCGCACTAAAGTAAAACTGAAAAAAGAAATTGTTACCATGGGCGTTGAGGGTATAAACCCGGCGCACATTGTCGGCAGCTATGTTAAAGGTGATGACTGGAACACGCTTATCAGCGATCCGGACACTATTCTGATCGATACCCGCAATGATTACGAAGTGGCTATCGGCACCTTTAAACATGCGGTCAATCCTAACACCACCACCTTTCGTGAGTTTCCGCAGTGGGCGGCAGAAAACCTGGATAAAACCAAACATAAAAAAGTCGCGATGTTTTGTACCGGCGGTATCCGTTGTGAAAAATCCACTGCCTTTCTAAAAGAGCAGGGCTTTGACGAGGTGTATCACCTCGACGGCGGTATTTTAAAATATCTGGAAGAAATGCCGCAGGAAAACAGCCTATGGCAGGGCGAATGCTTTGTGTTTGATCAACGTGTCGCGGTTAAACATGGCCTGGAGCAGGGCAGTTATGATCAGTGCTATGCCTGCCGCATGCCGCTGTCCCAAGCTGAAATGGCATCTGAGCACTATGTTAAAGGCTTAAGCTGTCCGCATTGTTATGATAAAACCACCGACGAGCAAAAAGCCGCCTTTGCAGAGCGCCAGCGCCAGGTTGAACTGGCCAAACAGCGCGGCGAAAAGCATATCCGCGATGGTAAATTCGAATAAGCTATAGCGTAGATGGTATTACACAGCCGGCATGATGCCGGCTTTGTTGTTTTTATGCTTTGCCATCGTTTGATAGTTCTACTAAATAGAAAGGTTAAACAGCAATATTGCAATTTTACTTTAATCATATTGCTCTATTATCGTTAAGCTTAAGGAGTGCTGCATGCTAAAAAACAGTTCGTCACATTATGGTGTAATCAGTGTTGTACTACATTGGCTGGTCGCGCTGGCGGTGTTTGGCTTATTTGCTGCCGGTTTTTGGATGGTAGATTTAAGCTATTACAGTGAATGGTACCGCACGGCACCGCACTGGCATAAAAGCGTTGGTATCTTGCTGGCGATAGTGATGTTGCTGCGCCTGCTGTGGCGCTTTATCAGTCCGGCGCCACAAGCGCTGGCCTCGCACCGGCCCTGGGAGAAGAAAACCTCTGGCATAGTGCAGTTTTGTTTATATCTGGGCATTTTATTGCTGGTGATCAGTGGCTATTTAATCTCCACTGAAGATGGCCGGCCTATAGCGGTATTCGGCTGGTTTGAAGTGCCATCCCTTGGTGCTTTGTTTGCTGATCAGGCAGATATAGCGGGCCTGGTACACGAATATGTCGCTTATAGCTTAATAACACTGGCGCTGTTGCATGCTGCCGCTGCACTAAAACATCATTTTATAGATAAAGACCACACGCTCAAACGCATGTTTGGACGTAAACCTTAACATTGGAGATTGATATGAAGAAATTACTGTTGGCTGCTTCTGTAGCGGCAATGATGACCTTACCGGCACAAGCGGCTGATTACGTGATTGACACCCAAGGCGCACATGCTTTTGTCCAGTTTAAAATCAGCCACTTAGGCTACAGCTGGCTGTACGGCCGTTTTAATACTTTCTCCGGTGACTTCAGCTATGACGCTGACAAACTGACTGATGCCAAAATTCAGCTGACCATTGATACTACCAGTGTTGATTCTAACCATGCTGAGCGTGATAAACATTTACGCAGCGGCGATTTTCTTAATGTCAGCAAACACCCGAAAGCTACCTTTGTCAGCACTAAGATTGTGCCAAAAGCCGGTGAAACCTTTGATTTACACGGCAACCTGACGCTGAATGGCGTAACCAAAGAAGTAGTGATTGCTGCAGAGAAACTGGGTGAAGGTAAAGATCCGTGGGGCGGTTACCGTGCCGGTTTTGCCGGCACCACCACACTGACACTGAAAGACTTTGCTATTAATACTGACTTAGGCCCGGCATCGGCTACTGTGCAGTTAGATCTGACGGTAGAAGGTATTCGTAAGTAAGCTGGTATGTACTGCACAGGAGATCATCAGATCTCCTGTTGTTTGTGTTCTGCTTCTGTTTCAGCCTTAACTTCTTTTGGTTTTAACGCACTGAGTAAGCTTAGTAAAATCAGATTAAACTCTTCACTCTCAACCTGGGCGTTGGTCAAACCGGCCACCAGCAAGCTTGCTTCAAAATTATCGCCGGTACGATACATCAGCTGTGCCAGCCGTAAGGTAGCCCACGGCAGAGTTTTGTTGTCGCTGTCGCGGTAAAAATCCAGGTACTGCTGCAGCGCAGTAATACCCATCATTGCATCCTGATCCGCCACCACTGCTAAACGGCCAATATGGTACAGTGCATTATATTTATCGGTTAAATCGGTAGCATGCTCAGCTGCCTGACGATAGTTGCTAAAGGCCTCATCGTACAGCGCCAGCTCGTTTAATATTTGCGCTTTGCGTGCCAACAGCCGCGGATTCGGCGGGTTGGGTATGATACTGTTCAGTAATGCTAAGGCTTCGGTCGGTTTTTTTTCATTCAGTAAAATACGGCTTTGTGCCAATAGAGCCTGGGCCGGGTTTTCTTCAGCCAACTGCACCGCCATACTGTTCGCCAGCTCTTTATCTCCACCGGCAGCGGCCGGCGCTATGCTGTAAAAATCTATCAGCGCCTGGCGCGCAGCATAATGGTCAGGCTTAATGCTCACCGCCTTTTGCAGCAGCGCTACACCGCGGGCGGCGCGCTCTTTGGCGGCAAATACATTACCGTCACTGGCCAGGCGGATTTTACTTAAGCCGGCCAGATAATTCAGCTCGCTGTTATCCGGAAACTGCTCTATCGCATAGTTAAGCAGGGTATTAGCATCTTCAAGTCGCTTTTGATTAATTAATGCTCTGGCGTAAATAACCAATAACTGATCTTGCTGTTTGTAATCCGGCTGCTGGATCAGCTGGTGTTCAAGCTCAGTATATCTGGCGCTGGCCAGCAATTGCTCATAGTGGCTTACATTTGGAGCATGGCTTACGTCTGCAGAAGACACGGCAGCAGCGATAAATAACAGCAAGGCTTTCATCAATGATCTCCTTAAAGATCAGCGCATAATGCGTTTAGTCTGCTGGATCAGCAGAGAAATTACCATACAATCAGGGGATTTCAATTTCGATATCTGTCAAAGGCGTGCTACAGCAGGGTAAAAACTCACCTTTACGGACAAAAGCCAGCGGCTCATTGATATAACTGATCTCACCTGACAGTAATTTGCAGCGACAGGCGCCGCAATAGCCTTCACGGCAATGAAAGTTTACTTCCAGCTTTTGCTGCTCCAATGCATCGAGCAGGCTGCGGGCGCGGCCATCAAAGTCGATGACAACGCCTGCTGTAACCTTAACACAGGGCATAGCCTAAAGGTCGAAGTCGCCGAAGTCGCCACCATCAACTTCGTTGTCAATCTGGCCAACCAGATACGAGCTGATTTCGGCTTCCTGTGGTGCTACCTGCACATTGTCTGATACCAGCCAGGTATTGATCCACGGAATAGGGTTTTGCGTGGTAGAGAAAATAGCTTTCATGCCAATAGCCTGCATCCGGCTGTTAGTAATGTACTCGACATACTGGCATAAAATATCTTTGTTCAGACCAATCATAGAGCCGTCTTTAAACAAATATTCTGCCCAGTCTTTTTCCTGCTCAGCGGCTTTGCGGAAAATGGCGTACGCTTCTTCTTCGCATTCTTTGGCAATTTTTGCCATATCGGCATCATCGTCACCGGCCGCCATAATATTCAGCATATGCTGGGTGCCGGTTAAGTGCAGCGCTTCATCACGGGCAATCAGACGGATAATTTTCGCATTGCCTTCCATCAGTTCACGCTCAGCGAAGGCAAAACTGCAGGCAAAGCTGACGTAAAAGCGGATCGCTTCGAGCACATTTACCGACATTACGCACAGGTATAAACGGCGTTTCAGCTCATACAGGCTGATACTTAACGTCTCACCGTTAATGCTGTGCGTACCTTCACCGCAGCGCTGGTACAGGTTAATGCCGTCTATCAGATCATCATAGTAGCGGGTGACATCGTCAGCGCGCTCCAGAATCTTTTCGTTCAGCATAATGTCGTCGAATACTTTATGCGGCTCTGAACTGATATTACGCACTATATGGGTGTAGCTGCGGCTGTGAATGGTTTCACTGAAGGCCCAGGTTTCAATCCAGGTTTCCAGCTCCGGCAATGACACTATCGGTAAAAACGCCACATTAGGCGAGCGGCCCTGCACCGAGTCCAGCAATGTTTGGTATTTCAGATTACTGATAAATATATGCTTTTCATGCGGCGGCAGGTTTTGGTAGTCAATCCGGTCTTTACTGACATCGACTTCTTCCGGCCGCCAGAAAAAACTCAGCTGCTTTTCAATCAGCTTTTCGAAGATGCCGTATTTTTGCTGATCATAGCGGGAAACATTCACCGGATTACCGAAGAACATCGGCTCTTTCATCTGGTCATTTATTTGTCGGTTAAAAGTTGTGTACGCCATTGCCACTTATCGTCCTAACAGGGATTTATTACAAAGTACGGGCTGCAGTAGCAGCCCGTTTAGTTAACTATTAAATTTTACAGGCGCCGCCGGCACAGCCGTCGTCTTCCGCTTCAGGCTTAATGTCCTCCTGGACATCTGACGCGCCGTCACGGGTGTTGTGGTAATACATGGTTTTTACACCGAGCTTATAGGCTGACAGCAAATCCTGCAGTAATAACTTCATCGGTACTTTACCGCCGTCGAACTTGTTCGGATCATAGTTAGTGTTAGCAGAAATGGTTTGGTCGATAAATTTCTGCATAATCGCTACCAGGGATATATAGCCGCTGTTGTTCGGAATATCCCACAACAACTCATACTGGTGTTTCAGCCGCTCATACTCCGGCACTACCTGCTTTAAGATACCGTCTTTACTGGCTTTCACGCTGATATGGCCGCGCGGTGGCTCAATGCCGTTAGTGGCATTAGAAATTTGCGACGAGGTTTCTGACGGCATTAATGCTGACAGCGTGGAGTTACGCAAACCATGGCTGAGAATATCTTTACGCAGTTGCTCCCAATCCAGCAGCAGCGGCTCGTTACAGACTTTATCCAAGTCTTTCTTGTAGCTGTCTATCGGCAATATGCCCTGAGCATAAGTGGTTTCGTTAAACTTAGGACAAGCACCAAATTCCTGTGCCAGCTTGTTTGATGCTTTTAACAGATAATACTGAATAGCTTCAAAGGTACGGTGCGTTAAACCGTTGGCTGAGCCATCAGAGTATTTCACGCCGTTTTTCGCCAGGTAATAGGCATAGTTAATTACACCCACACCTAAGGTGCGCCGGCTGATAGACGCATGGAAAGCGGCCGGAATAGGGTAGTCCTGATAATCCAGCAGGCTATCCAATGAGCGTACGGCCAGTTCGGCCAGCGGCTCTAACTCGCTTAAGTCTTCAATAGCACCTAAGTTAAACGCCGACAGGGTACACAGCGCAATTTCGCCTTCCGGATCGTTAACATCGTTCATCGGTTTAGTTGGCAGGGCAATTTCCAGACACAGGTTGCTCTGGCGCACCGGCGCTAACTTGGGGTTAAACGGGCTGTGGGTATTACAGTGATCAACGTTTTGCAGATAAATACGACCGGTACTGGCGCGCTCTTGCATAAACAAGGTGAACAGCTCCAGGGCTTTTAAGCGCTTCTTGCGGATAGACGTATCGGCTTCGTACTTAACATACAGCTCTTCAAATTTTTCCTGGTCTTCAAAGAAGGCATCGTATAAGCCCGGCACGTCAGACGGGCTGAACAGCGTAATATAGTCGTCTTTAATTAACCGGGTGTACATCAGGCGGTTAAACTGCACGCCGTAATCCAGGTGGCGTACGCGGTTTTCTTCTACGCCGCGGTTGTTTTTCAGCACCAGCAAAGATTCAACTTCCAAATGCCACAGTGGGTAAAACAGGGTGGCAGCACCACCGCGCACACCGCCTTGCGAGCAGCTTTTAACCGCAGTTTGAAAATGCTTGTAAAACGGGATACAGCCGGTGTGGAAGGCTTCGCCGTTGCGAATTGGGCTGCCCAGCGCACGAATACGGCCAGCGTTAATGCCGATACCGGCGCGCTGGCTAACGTATTTTACAATGGCACTGGAGGTAGCATTGATAGAATCCAGGCTGTCACCGCACTCAATCAGTACACAAGAGCTGAACTGGCGGGTAGGGGTGCGCACGCCGGACATAATCGGGGTCGGCAGTGACAACTTAAACAAGGAGCAGGCATCGTAAAAACGGCGCACATAATCTAACCGCGTAGCTTTAGGGTAGTTAGCAAATAAACAGGCCGCTACCAGCATATAAAGGAACTGGGCGCTCTCGTAAATTTCGCCGCTAACACGGTTTTGTACCAAATACTTACCTTCGAGCTGTTTAACCGCAGCGTAACTGAAGTTTAAGTCACGGCCGTGGTCAATAAAGCTGTTCATCTGCTCCAGCTCGTCGCGGCTGTAATCGGCCAGAATATGCTGGTCATAGCGTTTGGCTTCAACCATCTTCACTACCTGGTCGTACAGGTGCGGTGGCTCAAACTGGCCATAGGCTTTTTTACGCAGGTGGAATACGGCTAAACGTGCCGCCAGGTATTGATAGTCCGGGCAGTCTTTTGAGATCAGATCCGCGGCGGCCTTAATAATGGTTTCATGAATGTCTTCAGATTTAATGCCATCATAAAACTGAATATGAGACTTCAGCTCAACCTGCGACACCGATACATTGGATAAGCCTTCGGCGGCCCAGGTAATAACGCGGTGAATTTTATCGAGATCCAAAGGTTCACGGCGGCCATCACGTTTAGTGACGAAAAGAGATTGAGTCATCGCTGCAGATTTCCGTTTCAGTTGTATGTGTTGTTATCATCAGCCATGTAGCGCACGGCCATTTTACCGACAGCTATTGTTGCTTAATTGCACAACATATAGATGTTTTTTAGAAAGTGATCACAAGATAGTGTGGATCCGGCTTTTTTGCAAGGACGGAATTTGGCAGATTTGCAGCGCTGAAACGGCGGTTAGTAGCTGCTAACCGCGGCAACAGTGTCGTGGGGAAAGCCTGCCTGAAGCAAGCTTTTTTTCCGGTTAAATTTATTTGTTCTATCAATATTTTTTTTATAGCCGCCAGCTATTTAAATGCTGCTAAATTAACCACTGCCTTTGCTCAGACAGGCTTACGTGCCACTACAATGTAATTAACATCTACCCCGGGGCCGGTTTTAAAGCTCTGGTTCAACGGGTTATAGTGCAGGCCTGTTGCGTCCGTCACCTCTAATCCGGCTTGCTCAATAAAACGCATCAGCTCTGAGGGGCGGATAAACTTATTAAACTCATGCGTGCCTTTGGGCACCAGTTTCAATACCTGCTCGGCGCCGACAATGGCCAGCAGCCAGGCTTTACGCGTGCGGTTTAAGGTAGAGAAAAACAGCGTAGCACCGGGTTTGGCTAAATCGGCACAGGCCTGCACCACCGACATCGGCTGTGGCACATGCTCCAGCATTTCCATACAGGTCACTACATCAAACTGTGCCGCCTGGCTTAGCGCATACTGCTCGGCAGTGGCCTGTTGATAATTGACGCTTACCCCGGCCTCCAGCGCATGTAACTTTGCCACACTGAGCGAGTCTTCGGCCATATCCAGCCCGGTGACGTTAGCACCACAGCGCGCCATGCTTTCGGCTAAAATGCCGCCGCCGCAACCAATATCAATAACCGTTTTACCAAATAAGCCCTGCAGCTCGTCACTGATATAGCTTAAACGTACCGGATTAAGTAAATGCAGCGGCTTAAATTCGCCTGACGGGTCCCACCAGCGTGAGGCAATATCGTTAAACTTGGCGATTTCGCCGGCATCAACATTCATATCTGCAGTCATATAGCATGCTCGTTAGTTTTTGCGCATTATAAAGCCTTGATCCATTTGAGCAATGCCGAAGCTTAGTTTGCGTTGCATTTGGGGCATGGCAAGCGTGATTTTCTGTGTTAGAATCCTGCGTTGTCTCGCGCTTTATAACATCGACAAAAGCGAGTTATCTATCTGATTTAAGGGAAATTAGCGTTTTATGACAGATCTGGCCAGAGAAATAGTTCCTATTAATATCGAAGACGAATTAAAGAATTCGTACCTCGATTACGCAATGAGCGTCATTGTTGGCCGCGCCTTACCGGACGTAAGGGATGGTTTAAAGCCGGTACACCGCCGCGTGCTGTTCGCGATGAAGGAACTGGGCAATGACTGGAACAAAGCCTATAAAAAATCTGCCCGTGTGGTAGGTGACGTTATCGGTAAATATCACCCGCACGGCGACAGTGCTGTATACGACACTATAGTACGGATGGCCCAGCCATTCTCGCTGCGTTATATGCTGGTAGACGGCCAGGGTAACTTCGGTTCTATCGACGGTGACTCTGCAGCAGCAATGCGTTATACCGAAGTGCGGATGTCGCGTATTGCACACGAACTGCTGGCCGATTTGGACAAAGAAACCGTCGATTTTGTGCCCAACTACGACGGCACCGAACAAATTCCGGCAGTAATGCCAACCAAGTTGCCTAACTTGCTGATTAACGGCTCCAGCGGTATTGCCGTGGGCATGGCCACCAATATTCCGCCGCATAACTTAACTGAAGTTATTGACGGCTGTTTAGCTTTAATTGCTAACCCGGATATTGAGCTGCACGAGTTAATGCAGTACATCCCGGGACCGGATTTCCCTACCGCCGCTATTATTAATGGCCGCAAAGGTATTGAAGAAGCTTATCGTACCGGCCGTGGCAAGGTGTATATCCGCGCCAAAACCGTGGTAGAAACTGACGAGAAAACCGGCCGCGAAGCCATTATCGTCAATGAAATTCCGTACCAGGTTAACAAAGCCCGTTTAATTGAAAAAATAGCTGAGCTGGTAAAAGAAAAACGCATTGAAGGCATTTCGGCATTGCGCGATGAGTCTGACAAAGACGGTATGCGTATTGTTATTGAGCTTAAACGCGGTGAGTCTACCGATGTAATGCTGAACCAGCTGTATACCAACACCCAGATGCAAACAGTGTTCGGTATCAATATGGTGGCCCTGGACCAGGGCCAGCCTAAGCTGCTTAGCTTAATTGAAATGCTCAAGTGCTTTGTGTTGCACCGCCGTGAAGTGGTTACCCGTCGTACCGTGTACGACCTGCGTAAAGCCCGCGACCGTGCGCATATCCTTGAAGGTTTAGCCATAGCGCTGGCCAATATCGACGAAATTATCGAGCTGATTAAACACTCTGCCAGCCCGGCAGAAGCCAAAGCCGGGTTAGTTGCCCGCGGTTGGCAGTTAGGCGATGTCAGCGGCATGTTAGAGCGTGCCGGTAAAGATGCGGCGCGGCCGGAATGGTTAGAAGAGCACTTCGGTATTCGCGATGGCCTGTATTTCCTCACCGAGCAACAGGCTCAGGCGATTTTGGATTTACGCTTACACAAGCTGACCGGCCTTGAGCACGAGAAAATCCTCGACGAATACAAGCAGCTGTTAGAGCTGATTGCCGAGTTACTGCATATTTTGGGTAGCCCGGAGCGCTTAATGGAAGTGATCTGCGAAGAGCTTGAAGCGGTTAAAGCGCAGTACTCTGATGCACGGCGCACCGATATCCAGGACAATATGCTGGATATCAATATGGAAGATTTGATCACCGAAGAAGACGTGGTAGTAACCTTGTCGCACCTGGGCTATGCCAAGTATCAGCCGCTGTCTGATTACGAAGCGCAGCGCCGCGGCGGTAAAGGTAAAGCCGCCACCACGGTAAAAGATGAAGATTTTGTTGATAAGCTGTTAGTTGCCAGTACCCACGATACTATTTTGTGTTTCTCTAACCGTGGTCGTTTGTACTGGATGAAGGTGTATCAATTACCGCTGGCCAGCCGCACTGCGCGTGGTAAGCCGATTGTAAACTTACTGCCGCTGGAAGAAGGCGAGCGTATTAACGCTATTCTGCCGGTACGTGAGTACGAAGCCGATAAATATGTGTTTATGGCCACCGCTAACGGTACTGTGAAGAAAACCTCGTTGGTGGAATACTCACGGCCACGTTCAAACGGCATTATTGCCGTTAACCTGAACGACGGCGACCGTTTAATCGGTGTTGGTATTACTGATGGCAGCAGCGAAATTATGCTGTTCTCTGATGACGGTAAAGTGGTGCGTTTCACTGAAGATCAGGTGCGCGGCATGGGCCGTACTGCTACCGGTGTGCGTGGTATTAAACTGCGTGAAGGTGGCTCAGTGGTGTCGTTAATTATTCCAAACGGCGACGGGCCAATTCTTACGGTAACCGAAAACGGCTACGGTAAACGTACATCGTTAACCGAATATCCGGCGAAGAGCCGTGCTACCCAGGGCGTGGTATCCATTAAGGTATCAGAGCGCAATGGCTTGGTGGTAGGTGCGGTGCAGGTGAACGAGTTGGATGAAATTATGATGATTTCCAACAAAGGCACCCTGGTTCGTACCCGCGTTAATGAAGTGTCTGAAGTGGGCCGTAATACCCAGGGCGTGATCCTGATCCGCACCGCCGACAATGAGAAAGTAGTTGGCGTGGCTAAGGTTGACGAAATCCAGGATGCGGAAGAGTTAGCAGCGGCCGAGGCAGAAAAAGCCGCCAGCACTGTACTGACGGACACTCAGTTAGCCCAGGATGAAGAAGAGTAACACCAAATACAAAACGGGCGCTTCTGCGCTCGTTTTGCTTTTTATCAGCGCCAAATTAACAGCAAAAGATCGGCACTAAGCCGGCAGACATATACAACCAGGCCAGTTGAATAGACGTGCTAAATCAGGAGCAAGTAGTAAAGATGACCACTTTTAATTTTTGTGCCGGCCCGGCAATGTTACCCACAGAGGTAATGCAGCAGGCACAACAGGAATTTATTAACTGGCAACAACATGGCTGCTCGGTAATGGAAATCAGCCACCGCAGCAAGCCGTTTATCCGCGTCGCTGCCGAAGCAGAGCAGGATTTACGCGATTTACTCAGTATTCCGCCAAACTACAAGGTGCTGTTTATGCACGGCGGCGGCCGTGGTCAGTTCTCGGCAGTACCGCTTAATCTGTTAAAGCCCGGCCAAACTGCCGATTATATTATCTCCGGCGCCTGGTCAAAATCGGCGGTGGAAGAAGCGGTAAAATTCGGCAATATTAAAGCGCAGGACATCCGTCAAAAAAGCCCGGGCGGTATTCGCACTGTCGTAGCACCAAATGACTGGCAGCTAACCAAAGGCGCCGCCTATGTACATTGCTGTCCGAATGAAACCGTGGATGGTGTCGAGTTTACCGCTTTACCGGACACCGACAGCGCAATCGTAGCCGATTTATCCTCTACCATTTTATCCAGGCCAATTGATGTCAGCCGCTACGGCGTAATTTACGCCGGCGCGCAGAAAAATATCGGCCCGTCAGGTTTAACCCTGGCCATAGTGCGTGAAGACTTATTACCCGGCAAAGATGCCGTTATTCCATCGGTACTGGATTATCGTTTAGCCGCAGAAAACGACAGTATGTTTAACACGCCACCTACTTTTGCCTGGTATCTGGCCGGGCTGGTGTTTAAATGGTTAAAACAGCAGGGCGGCGTTACTGCAATGGCTACGCGTAACCAAGCTAAAGCAAAGTTACTGTATGATTATATTGATAAAAGTGATTTTTACAGCAATGACGTTGACCCGGCGTACCGCTCGTGGATGAATGTACCGTTTTTCTTAGGTGACGAGCGTTTAAACGATATGTTTGTCGACCAGGCGGAAACGCATGGCCTGCTGGCATTAAAAGGCCACCGTATGGTTGGCGGTATGCGGGCCAGTATTTATAACGCTATGCCACTGGAAGGTGTGCAAACTTTAGTGGGCTTTATGCAGGAATTTGAGCGGGTACACGGATGAAAACATTAACCCTTAACCCTATTGCCAAAGTTACCGGTGAAGTGCATTTGCCAGGCTCAAAAAGTATTTCTAACCGTGTATTGCTGTTGGCGGCGCTGGCAGAAGGCACAACACAGATCACTAATTTGCTCGATAGCGATGATATTAAGCATATGCTTAATGCCTTAACGGCGCTTGGTATCAGTTATAAGTTGTCTGATTGTCGCAGCAAATGTGAGGTACATGGTATGGGTGGCCTGTTTAACCATCCGCATGCGCTGACCATGTTCCTCGGTAACGCCGGCACGGCGATGCGACCATTAACTGCTGCGCTGGCAGCGTCGAATGTTGATGTGACACTCACCGGCGAGCCACGCATGTACGAGCGGCCTATTGGTCATCTGGTCAATGCATTGCGCCAGTGGCAGGCCGATATCCGCTATCTTGGCAGCGAAGATTTTCCGCCATTGCAGATTAAAGGCAAGCCGCTGCAGGGCGGCCAGATGCAAATTGACGGCAGTATCTCCAGCCAGTTTTTAACTGCTGTGTTAATGGTGGCGCCGCTACTGAATGGTGACAGCGAGATAGCCATCATCGGCGAGCTGGTATCCAAGCCCTATATTGATATTACCCTGGCCCTGATGCAGCGTTTTGGCGTGAGTGTGCAAAACCACGACTACAAGCGCTTTAGCATTAAGGGCAATCAGCTGTACCGCTCGCCAGGCCAGTGGCTGGTAGAGGGCGATGCGTCATCGGCATCTTACTTTTTGGCGGCTGCGGCCATTAAAGGCGGTAGCATAAAAGTTACCGGCATTGGTAAACATGCAGTGCAGGGTGATATTCACTTTGCTGACGCCTTAGAAGCCATGGGCGCTGATGTCGAGTGGGGCGACGACTACATTATGGTTACCCGTAACCAACTTAACGGCATAGACCGTGATTATAACGCCATACCCGATGCCGCCATGACCATAGCTACTACCGCATTGTTTGCCAAAGGGCCTACGGTTATCCGCAATGTGTATAACTGGCGGGTAAAGGAAACCGACCGCTTAGCCGCTATGGCAACGGAGCTTAGAAAAGTCGGCGCAGAGGTAGAAGAAGGCCACGATTACATTAAAGTGACGCCGCCTGCCACGCTTAAGCATGCCAGTATTGCCACTTACAATGACCATCGTATGGCGATGTGTTTCTCATTAGTGGCGCTGAGCGATACTGCCGTGACGATTGAAGATCCGGATTGTACCGCAAAAACCTTCCCGACCTATTTCAGTTTATTTCAGCAACTGGCGTGTTAAATCACCAGGAGCATCCGGACGCGTAGCCTTCCAACTGCGCGTCTTTCCTTCGTTTTATCTTAATTAAACACAGATTTTGTCGCAAAAAGCTGTATAATACTGCGGTTTTGAAATCCGATTAACCAGTAGTTTGGAAGGGGGTAGGATGCCACACTCTGCAGCAGTAATTACCATCGATGGCCCGGGCGGTTCCGGCAAAGGCACAATTTGTCGCCTGCTGGCACAACGTTTAGGCTGGCAATTACTCGACAGTGGCGCAATTTACCGCGTACTGGCCCTTGCCGCTGTGCACCATAATATTCCCTGTGACGATGAAGAAGCCCTGCAGCCGTTAGCGGCTCATCTGGACGTACAGTTCAGCAGTGATGAACAGGGCAATGTGCGTATTACGCTGGAAGGCGAGAACGTATCACACACTATCCGTACCGAAGAAGTCGGCGGCCTGGCATCGAAAATAGCCTCGTTACCCAGGGTGCGTGAAGCCTTATTGCGGCGTCAGCGTGCTTTTGCTGAAGCACCGGGCTTAGTGGCCGATGGCCGTGATATGGGTACTGTGGTTTTCCCGCAGGCAGACGTTAAAATCTTTTTAACAGCCAGCGCGGAAGAGCGCGCCAGACGGCGCTATTTAGAGTTGAAAGAAAAGGGCTTTGATGTTAATATCGGCGACCTTTTGAACGAAATCCAGGCCAGAGACGAGCGCGATATTAACCGTGCCACCGCGCCGCTGAAACCAGCTGCCGACGCCTATATGCTGGATTCGACCAATAAATCGATTGAACAAGTGTTGGAAGAGGTACTGAACTACGCCGGGATGAAATTGCCCGCTGTGGTGTGAACCAGGCCAAAACCGCATTTTGGACAGCCTGTTAAACGGATTTAAACAGGTAAATTTAGCAACCCCATACGAACATGATGTTCTGTGGCGCACTTAACTGAAAAAGTGAATATGACTGAAAATTTTGCACAATTATTTGAGGAAAGCCTCAAGTCTATCGAAACCCGTCCGGGTGCCATTGTTAAAGGTACTGTTGTAGCCGTTCTGAAAGACGTCGTCATGGTTGACGCCGGCCTGAAGTCAGAAGCCGCTATTCCGGTTGAGCAGTTCAAAAATCTGAGCGGCGAAATCGAAGTAAGCGTTGGCGACATCATTGACGTTGCTTTAGATGCGATTGAAGACGGTTTCGGTGAAACCCTGTTATCTCGCGAAAAAGCCAAACGTCACGAAGCCTGGGTACGCCTGGAAAAAGCCTGTGAAGACAAAGAAACTGTTATCGGTGTTATCACTGGTAAAGTTAAAGGTGGTTTCACAGTTGAAGTTGACGGTATTCGTGCATTCTTGCCTGGTTCATTAGTAGACGTACGTCCGGTGCGTGACACACTGCACCTGGAAAACAAAGAACTTGAGTTCAAAGTTATCAAGCTGGATCAGAAGCGTAACAACGTGGTGGTATCACGTCGTGCGGTTATTGAATCAGAAAGCAGCCATGAACGTGACCAGCTGTTAGAAACGCTGGAAGAAGGCATGGAAGTTAAAGGTATCGTTAAGAACCTGACTGACTACGGTGCATTCGTAGACTTAGGTGGCGTAGACGGCTTACTGCATATCACAGATATGGCATGGAAGCGCGTTAAGCACCCAAGCGAAATCGTTAATGTTGGCGACGAAATTCCGGTAAAAGTACTGAAATTCGACCGCGAAAAACAACGTGTATCTTTAGGTCTGAAGCAAATGGGTGAAGATCCATGGGCCGCTATCGCATCACGTTACCCTGAAGGCGCCCGCATTACTGGTCGCGTAACTAACCTGACTGATTACGGCTGCTTCGTAGAAATCGAAGAAGGCGTTGAAGGTTTAGTACACGTGTCAGAAATGGACTGGACCAACAAGAACATCCACCCATCTAAAGTGGTTAACTTAGGTGATTCAGTGGAAGTTATGGTTCTGGAAATCGACGAAGAACGTCGTCGTATTTCTTTAGGCCTGAAACAGTGTAAAGCCAACCCATGGGAAGAGTTCGCTAAGGGCTTCAACAAGGGTGATCGTGTAAGCGGTAAGATCAAGTCAATCACTGACTTCGGTATCTTCATCGGCTTAGACGGCGGCATCGATGGTCTGGTTCACTTATCAGACATCAGCTGGAACGCCACTGGCGAAGAAGCGGTTCGTGAATTCAAGAAAGGCGACGAAGTACACGCAGTTGTGTTACAAGTTGACCCTGAGCGCGAGCGTATTTCTTTAGGTATCAAGCAGCTGGACGAAGACCCGTTCAACGGCTACCTTGCTGACAACAAAAAAGGTGCTATCGTTAAAGGTGAAGTAACTGCCGTTGACGCTAAAGGCGCTACTGTTATGTTAGAAGGTGCTGTAGAAGGTTATGTTCGTGTATCTGATATCGCGCGTGAGCGTATTGAAGATGCCACTACGGTACTGAAAGTAGGCGAAGAAATTGAAGCTCGTTTAATGGGTGTTGACCGCAAAAACCGCGTAATCAGCCTGTCAATCAAAGCGAAGTTCGAAGCTGAAGAAAAAGAAGCTATGGATACTGTCAACAGCAAGCAACAAGAAGCTGATTTTGGTGGTAACGCTATGGCCGAAGCATTTAAAGCTGCTCAGAAGCAGGATTAATTGCCAGCAAAGCAGGGGGCTTGTGCCTCCTGCTTTATCCAACCGCAGGTTTGCCGGAGGGTCTATGACCAAATCTGAATTAATTGAAAAATTAGCTACTGATTTCCCCCATATTCAGGTCAAGGATGTTGAAGCTTCAGTTAAAGAAATCCTCGAGCAGATGGCACAGTCATTAGCTGGCAACGAACGTATTGAAATTCGTGGCTTTGGCAGTTTCTCATTGCACTACCGTGCTCCACGTGTAGGGCGTAACCCTAAAACCGGTGATAAAGTTGAACTGGACGGTAAATATGTACCGCATTTCAAGCCGGGCAAAGAATTACGTGACCGCGTAAAAGACAATACCTGAACCTCATTATCCTGAGTTTGCAGGCGTGAACGGAGTTTCCCTTGCGCAGACTACTTTATATCGCCGTAATAGTAGCCCTGATTGTAGTAGGGGTGCTGTTTGGCTCTATTAATCAGCAACTGGCTGATTTACACCTTCTTGTTATCAGTGCCCGCTTAAGAGTTGTCGACATTGCACTGATCTTCCTGTTATTGGGCATTGTACTTGGCCTGATGATAGCTCTGCTGTACTCATTGCAACGTAAAGCTAAGGGTTGGCTGCGTAAATCAACGGAAAACAGCTAGCCTATGTTAGAGCTGCTGTTTTTGTTATTACCGGTGGCAGCAGCCTATGGTTGGTTTATGGGCCGCAATAGCGTTAAGCATAAAGAGCTGAAAGGCCGCGCCAATATTACCCGCAATTTGTCATCCGGTTTAAATTTTTTACTGACAGATCAGGAAGATAAAGCGATAGAGCAGTTGCTTGAACTGCTGGATATCGAAGCGGCTACCATTGAAACCTATCTGGCACTGGCCAACCTGTTTCGCCGCAAAGGCGATTGGGATAAGGCGATCCGCATTCATGAAAAGTTACATCAGCTAAAGCTACCCAAGCCACAGGCACAACAAATTCAGTTTGAACTGGCAAAAGACTATTTCTCCGCCGGTTTATATGACAGAGCCGAAAAGCTGCTGGTTAACCTGGTAAAATCGCCGGTACTGGCCGAGAACGCATTAAAGCAGTTATTCAGTATCTTTATTGCCACCCACGAGTGGCACAAAGCCGTGCAATACAGTGCCGCGGTAGATAATACCGATTCACGCTCGTTGCGTATTGCCCAGGCGAATATGCAAATTGAAGCTCTTAAGCAGTTGCCGCAACAAGACGCCGACACACTGCTGCAATTGGCAGAGCATTACCCGGCGGCTATCCGGCCAAAGTTTGAGTTAGCCCAACTGGCGCTTGGCCGTCAACAAACGGCACTGGCTAAATCAGCATTGCTGTATATTGTGGAACATAAACCACAGTGGAGTGCCGAAATACTGCCGCTACTGCAGCAATGCGACCTGGCAGATGATGAGTGGTATCAGCTGCTAAGCCAACTGGCGAATAAACAACATAATATTACCGCCATAGTATTGTTGGCGCGCTGGTTGGCTGAGCACGGTTCCGCCACGGCTGCCGAGCAATTTTTGCTTGATAAACTAAAACAGCAACCCGGTATTCGCTTGTTCCAGCAGTTATTACAAATTCGCCAGCAGCAATCGGCACCGGCGGCTGAGGTGTTATCCTCAGTTGAAGAGCTTGTGAACGCCTATCTGGAAAAAAAATCGTTATACAGTTGCCGCAACTGCGGTTTTAAAACCCGCAAACATTATTGGTTGTGTCCGTCTTGTCAGCAATGGGAAAGTGTAGAACCCATTCGCGGCATTGACGGTCGTTAGAAAGGAAAGCAGATGTCTTGTCAAACCCCGGTGGTGGTCGCCCTTGATTTTGAACAAAAAGCCGCAGCGCTGAACTTAGTCAGCCAGCTGGATCCTGCCTTATGCCGGCTAAAAGTGGGCAAGGAGATGTTTACCCATTTTGGCCCGCAGCTGGTGCAGGAATTACAGCAGCGCCGCTTTGATGTGTTTCTCGATTTAAAATTTCACGATATCCCCAATACCGTAGCCAAAGCCGTTAAAGCTGCTGCCGATCTTGGCGTCTGGATGGTTAATGTGCACGCCAGTGGCGGCAGCAAAATGATGAGCGCCGCGCGTGAATCTCTGGTATCTTATGGTACTGATAAACCTCACCTTATTGCTGTTACGGTGTTAACCAGTATGGAGCAGAGCGACCTGACCGAGCTGGGTATTAACCTGACACCGGCACAGCAGGTGGTAAAGCTGGCCGGGTTAACGCATAAGGCCGGTTTAGACGGAGTGGTGTGTTCAGCACAGGAAGCTACACTGTTAAAGCAACAGTTTGGCAAGGATTTTTGCCTGGTGACCCCGGGTATTCGTCCGGCCAGCAGTAGCCAGGACGACCAAAAACGCGTGATGACACCGGCTCAGGCACTGGCTGCAGGTGTCGATTATATGGTGATCGGCCGTCCCATTACCAAGGCTGCACAGCCACTGGACGCGCTTAACGCCATAGTACGGGAGCTTTCAAACGCTTAATTAATCAGGAGGTTAGGGTGGATGGCATAAACCTCGCAATATTAGTTGGCGGTCTTCTTTTTGTAATCAGTATTATAGCAACGCTTATTTCGGCGCGCCTTGGCGCGCCTATGCTATTGATATTCCTTGTTATTGGCATGCTGGCCGGCGAAGAAGGCCTGGTTGGCATTCAGTTCGATAACCCGCAGGTGGCATTTTTAATCGGCTCTATCGCGCTGGTGATCATCCTGTTCGACGGCGGTATGCGTACCCACCCGGAGCGTTTTCGCGTCGCCCTGGCGCCGGCATCAATGTTAGCCACGCTTGGCGTAGTGTTAACCTGTGGCATTGTCGGCGTTTCTGCGGCTTACTTATTAGATATGACCTTGTTGCAGGGCTTATTGCTCGGCGCAATTTTAAGCTCTACCGATGCTGCAGCGGTATTTTCTATCTTCCAGTCACAAGGCCTGCGTATTAAAGAGCGGGTGGCCTCAACGCTGGAAATTGAGTCGGGCAGTAATGATCCGATGGCGGTAATACTGACTTTAACCCTGGTGGGAGTGCTGGCCGAAGGCAAAACGCTAAGCTGGGAAGTGGCCACCACCTTTTTACAACAAGCCGTGGTCGGCGGGGTTATGGGTTATGCAGCAGGGCGGGTGTTTGTGTTTTTATGCCGTAAACTGCCGCTTAGCTTTGCCTTTTTCCCGTTATTGGCAGTGGCCAGCTGTATCTTTATTTATGCGCTGACCAACTCCTTTGGTGGCAGCGGCTTTTTAGCCGTGTATTTAATGGGTTATCTGGTGGGTAATGCCCGATTACCGCAAATTATCCATATCCTGCGCATGCACGATGGTTTAGCCTGGATCAGCCAAATTGGCATGTTCCTGATGTTGGGTTTGCTGGTAGTACCGAGTAATTTAATGAACCACCTGGTGCCGGCATTGATATTAGCCGCGATCCTGATCTTTATCGCCAGACCGGTCGCGGTGTTTCTCAGCTTAATTCCGTTTCGTTTTCCGGCGCGCGATCAGTTGTTTATCAGCTGGGTAGGCCTGCGCGGTGCGGTACCGATTATTCTGGCGTTGTTCCCGTGGTTAGCCGGCATGCCGGATGAACATCTGTATTTCGACGTTGCCTTTGTGGTGGTGATTGTCTCTTTAGTGGTGCAAGGCTGGAGCATAGTACCGGTAGCACGTTGGTTAAAGCTGGAAGTGCCGGCCGAACTGGCACCGGACCAGGCCATGCCGCTGGACGCCGTACCCAGTAACGATGTCATGGAAGTACTGGCGTTTAAAGTAACCGATACCTCACCGGTGCTGGCATTAAGCTGGCAAGATTTAGCCTTTAAACAGCCAATCCAGTTTTTAGGCGTAATACGCGACGGTGAATGGATCCTGCCGGAGAAAAAACCGGTATTTAACGCTCACGACACCTTAATGGTGTTGGCCAAGTTAAAGCATGTACAAAAAATCAGTGAAGTGTTGGCCAAAGATGCAGAGAAATCGGTACTGAGTAACAGCAGCTTCTTCGGTGATTTCGTGCTTAATGGCGATATCAGCCTGAGCGATTTAGATGCGTTCTACACGATAAACTTTGCCGACGAAGACAAGCAACAAACATTGGCTACCTACATAGCGCAACGTTTTCACCGCCGCGTGGTTATCGGCGACCAGGTGCGGTTAGATCAACTGTTACTTACAGTACGCCAGGTAAACGAAGCCGGCGAAGCTATTCAGGTAGGGATAAAACCGGTAGACATTGCTAAACAAGCTTAGTTAGCTATTAAACAAAGAAAGGCGCCTAATCAGGCGCTTTGGTTTCCAGCAAACGCTCCAGCTTGGTTTTGGCCATAACGTACAGGGTTACGGTTTCTTTTAATTCGGCGTGGGCATGTGCCAAAGCGTTATGTTTTTTCTCCAGCTCATCAAAGTCTTTTTTCAGCTGCACATATTCGGCAAGGCCTTTAAAGATAGCTTTAGAGTAAGTAAGCTCCGCAGTCATACGCTGCGCTTTGGCTAAAATGTCCAGTTGTTCATCATTGGGGCGAATAGTAAGTGCCATACACAGCCTTTAAGGTAAAAACAGTATGACAGCATTTTACAGCGTTAAACCTAAATGAAAAGCCTGAATTGAATTCATAACAACACAGCAGAGATTTTAGGATGCAGAACTGATGGCAATAGCCTGTTTAACCGTAAACACTTAATATCCCATAATGTATATTATGTTAAATGATATTTATAATTAACTAAACGCTTGTCTGCTGCTCCTCCTTCTGCAAAAGATTAAAGTTTTTCCGCATTTCGTCTGAGTTGAGCTGAAATATTATCGTTTAGCTCAAGCCAGCTAAAGTCTTTACCCCAGGCTTTTTTAAAAGCCTCATTGCCTTGTACGTTGTCCAATATCTCCTTTAAATCAAATACCTTAGAAAAATTCTCTTCATTTACGTCATAGTTTGACCAGCCTCTTACGCTGAGCTCAGTGTATTTCAGGTAGCCAGACTTAAAGTCTTTAGCGGCTGCTACAAAATCTTCGTTACTATTAAATTTT
Source organism: Rheinheimera sp. (assembly GCF_030690345.1). Classification (GTDB taxonomy): domain Bacteria; phylum Pseudomonadota; class Gammaproteobacteria; order Enterobacterales; family Alteromonadaceae; genus Alishewanella. The sequence continues at coordinate 180,081 of NZ_JAUYGV010000001.1, read as the reverse complement.
TCAGCTATTAATGCTTTTTCAGCATCGCTGAGTGAGCCTGTAACTTCCGGTTCACCTGATTGATTAATTGACAGGCCCCAGTTCTTATTGGCTAAAGAAGGTAGTTCGCTGGCTATCCATGCCATGATCTTGCCATATTGAGAGAACATTTTTTCAACAGACTTGGATACCTCACCGCTTGGCATATAAAGATTGGCGCTTGCCCTGGAAATATCAGTTATTGCTTGCTCTTCGGCTTCTTTAGTCAGCAAAGCACCAGCCATTGTTATCGTCATCGCCTTGTTGTAAACCGGCTCAGGTTGCTGGTGTTCACCTTGGTGATAAATATCCGCTGCCAGTCGCCCAAGTTCTCTGTTTAACTGCTCTTTACTATTTAGCGGCTTGTGGATTTCCGCTACAGAACTGTTCGGGATAATTTGCGATATTGGATTTGTATGCTGCGAGTTAACTTTCACACCACTGCCCTTGCGGTTTGAGTTATTAACTTGTTGTCGGCAAGTTATCTTTTCTCTTTAATTGTTTTTAAAATCTGAGGGTTCTGCCATTGAACACGTTCACTTATTTACTGCAAAGATGCTACTCTGTTGGCGTTTATTTTCCTTAGATCACAACAGAGGTTTTATGAAGTCACTTATCGCTGGCCTGGCTCTGACCGCTTTGGGCTGCTCTGCTTTTACTGTACAGGCCAACACGTCTGACATTCGTTGGAACCCGGCTGCTACGCCGGACATTAGCTGGGATTATGTCAGTGCCGGCTTTGCCAGAATGACGCTTAAAAATAGCGGCAGTGACAACATTGAGTTGGATGGTTATCAGCTTAACGGCAGTTATTTATTGTCTGACACCATATACCTGCATGCGTCTTACAACGACGTGTCCGGCGATCTTGATGTAATAGGCGATATTATGGGCCTGGAACTGGAGGTGTCTGAGTTAGAACTGGGCCTGGGTTTGCGCCAAACTGTTACAAACAACATCGATTCATTTTTTGAAGCCGGTTATATCCGTTCAGAAGTCAGAGTAGTCGACTTTGAAAAAGACACCTTCAATGGCTTTCAGGCCGCTGCCGGTTTTCGTTATCGCGTAATACACAATCTTGAGCTGTCTGCAGCGCTGCGTTACAGTGACGGCTCGGACAGAGAAAGCAGCACTGTTGGCGATGTAGCTGCACGGTACCGCATAACACCGATGATTGATTTATACGTTAGCTATCAGTTTGAAAGTGATATGTCATTGCTGGGTACCGGTGTTGCACTGAATTTCTGACAAGGCGAGCAAATTAATGCAAAGCGATCTGCCCTTCTCGCAGGCTTGTGAAAACAACAAAGCGCCGATTTTAGCGGTGTTGCAACAGGCGTTTGCTAGTCATAAAAACGTGTTGGAAGTGGGCAGTGGTACCGGCCAGCATGCGGTGCATTTTGCTGCTGCTTTGCCGCATCTGCGCTGGCAGGCGTCGGACCAGGCGATGTATTTGCCCGGTTTAACCGAAAGGCTGCGCCGTGCAGCTTTGCCTAACCTGCCCTTGCCGTTGCAGCTGGATATCAGCGCTGATGCACTGCCACAGCAGCAGTTTGATGCGCTGTTTAGCGCCAATACACTGCATATTATGCCGTGGCCGGTGGTTGAGCAGTTTTTCAAACGCTTAACTTATTTAACCACACCTCAGGCAACGCTTTGTATCTACGGACCTTTTAATTATAACGGCCGCTTTACCAGCGACAGTAACCGCGCCTTTGATGCCAGCTTAAAAAGCCGAGACCCCGCGATGGGGATCCGCGATATAGCAGAAGTTACAGCTTTAGCCGGCGCGGCCGGTTTTAGCTTACAGCAGGATCACAGCATGCCGGCGAATAACCGCTTGCTGCAGTTCCGGCGTACTGCAAATTAGCGCCGTAGCGCTGCTTTAAAGTTGCTGTCTCAGAGTTATATTTTTTTGTACGGCAAAGCCTGCATCGCCTGTGCGCGGTACGCTTGCAGATGTGTAGTTTCCTGCTGAAAGTATGCGCTTATAGAACCACTTAACGGCGTATCAGCAAACAGATAGCTGCCATAACGCAGTACCGGTTCAAAGCCGCGCTTAAGTTTATGCTCGCCCTGGGCGCCGGCATCAAAGTAGCGCAGGCCCTGGCTGATGCAGTATTCAATGCCCTGGTAATAACACAGCTCAAAATGCAGATGCTCAGCATCGACAAGCGCGCCCCAGTAGCGGCCGTATAAGGTATCGCCACTTTTAAAACACAGCGCAGCGGCAATCATCTGCTCTGCGCTGTGCTCTTCAGAGCTGCTGGCAAAAGCAGCAAACACTAATATGTTGCCGGCCATAGTATCCGCCAGCGCCATAAAGCTTTGCGGGCTGATATAGCCCTGATGGCCGGAGCGTTTTAAATAGGTAGCCTGGTAGCAGCGGATAACCGCCTGCCAGTGTGCAGCACTAAGCTCGTTGCCGTGCAGAGTTTTAATGCGAAAACCCGCCGTGCGGCTGCGCTCCTTACGAAGTTGTTTGCGCTTACGGCCGTCAAGTTGCTGTAAAAAATCATCAAACTGCCGGTAGCCGGCGTTTTGCCATAAAAACTGCACATCGTGCCGGGCTAAAAAACCGTGCTCAGTCAGGCTTTGCTGTAACTGCGCACTGGTATACAGCCACTGCACACTGCAAACATCCTGCGCGGCAAGGCGCTGCTGTAGTGCGGCACAGATATGCGGCAACAGGCTGTCGATAAGGTTGCTGCTCAGCACGCCAAGCCTGGGCCCGGTTACCGGCGTAAAGGGAATCGCCGCTATCCATTTCGGATAATAAGGTAGCTGATACTGGCGGTAGGCATCGGCAATTTGCCAGTCGAACAGGTATTCACCATAAGAGTGGCTTTTAATATAGCCCGGTACCGCGGCCAGCAACACGTCGTCCTGCCACAGCGTAAGGTGCTGGCTCTGCCAGCCGCTGTGATGCATAGCGGCGCCGGCACCAACACTGCCGCCCTGCTCCAGCGCCAGTAAAAACGCATGCCGGCAAAATGGGTTGTCATCATCTTGCGTAAACAAAGCATCCCACTGTGACGCAGTAACCGCAGTTAAGCTGTCCAGCCATCTTATACTCAGCACCTAGGTTACCTTGTGTCTAACGGCATAGCAGGCTTGTTGATATTCTCCGCTACGTACAATATCTGCCAGTATTTCTACCGCGGTCCAAATATCGATAAAACGTAAATACAGCGGGGTAAAGCCCAGCCGCAGTATATCCGGTGCGCGAAAATCGACTATAACGCCTTGCTTAATCAATGCCTGACACAGCGCATACGCATCGGGGTGGCGATATGCCAGCTGGCTACCCCGCTGCAGTGGGTTTAATGGTGTTAATAACTGCAAATCGTTTAAGCAGCTATGCTGCAGTACTAATTGATGAAAACAATTGCTTAGCGCCAGAGATTTCTCTCTTAAGGCTGCCAGATTAACATCGCTGAATACCTCTAAGGCCGCATCTAACACGCTCATGGATAACACTGGCGGTGTGCCGGTAAGAAACTGCATAATACCCGGCGCCTTTTCATAGTGTTTATCAAAACTAAACGGCGTTTTGTGGCCCATCCAGCCGCTTAATGGCTGGCTGATTTGCGCATGATGACGTCTGGCGGCATATAAAAAAGCCGGTGCGCCCGGACCACCATTAAGGTATTTGTAACCACAACCAACAGCAAAATCGACATTGCACGCATCAAGTTCTATTGGTAGTGCGCCTACGCTGTGGGCTAAATCCCAAATTACCAGTATGCCTTTGTCCTGCGCCAGTTGGGTTAGGCGCTGCATATTCAGCAAGCGGCCGCTGCGAAAATCAACCTGCGTTAGCATTAAAACCGCCACCTGTTCGGTTAATGCAGTTTCTAACGCGCTGTTATCAACCAACTGTAGCTGGCAATTTTGCTCGCCCAGTAAGCTGGCGAGACCCTCTACCATATACAAATCCGTAGGGAAATTGCCGGCTTGTGACAACACAATGTTGCGTCCTGGCTGCAATAACATGGCACTGCTAAGCACTTTAAATAAATTTACCGACGTGGAATCGCAGCTAATCACCTGGCCAGGTGCCGCACCAATTAAGCGGGCTATTTTTTCACCTACCGTGCTTGGTAAATCAATCCAGCTATGGCTGTTCCAGCTTTTAATTAAATCCTGGCTCCATTGTGTAACTAACACTTGTTGCGCCCGCATAGCGGCAACTTTTGGCATCGCGCCCAGCGAATTGCCATCCAGGTAAATAGTGTTTTGTGGTAGTTCAAAGGCGGCGCGCTTTGTACCAAGCGCATCTTGCGCATCATATTGTTGCAGCTGAGCGTAATCTAGTGGCGTATTCACAGTGGTAACAGCTCCTTCAGCGATAAAATAAACTGCCTGTACGCAGTGGTTTGCGGATGGATCCAATCAAAGTGCCCGGCGTTTTCAACCATCTTATAAGGAATACCACTCTGGCTAGCCTGACTTGGCGGCACAATGTTATCAGCGCTGCCTTGCAACAATAACGTTGAACTGTGCATAACTTGCTGCTGCGCACTGGCTTGTTGATACCGTTCAGGCATAACATTGTAATCGCCACCGATAAATTGCGCAGTAGCATTTTGACAACTATTGTCCCCTTTGCCGTAACTTACCATGTCGGTTATCGCCGCTAAACCAATAACACTAACAATTGCCGGACTGGCATTTTTGCTACCGGCCAATAACGCTAACTGGCCACCGGCGGAATGGCCGCTAATGACAATACGTGAGCTGTCAACACCGAACCCTGCCAGTGAAGTTTGCGCAAAAGCAATGCCTTGTTGAACGTCGGTAAGACTGCCCGGCCAGCCCCCTCCTTCGTCGCCAATACGGCGATATTCTAATGACCACACGGCATAACCAGTCTTTGCCAGTGCTTCACTAAAGGCATTACTATGTTTAATGTCGTAAGCATTTAACCAACAACCACCATGGACAAAAATAACCAATGGCGCTTTTGTAGCGGCCCGGCTCGTCCGGGGTGGCAGATACAACTGGCCAAACTGCAAAGGGGCAGTGCCATAAGCCAGCTTTACGTACTTATTGTTTACAGGCAGCGCTACCACGCTGGAATAGCTAACATTGCTTTGCGCGGCGCCAGTGGACGATGCATCAACAGCCACAGTATTGACGCGCTCTGCCACTGACGATGAGCAAGCATTAAGCAATAGCGCTGTGGTTAATACCGCGCTGCGTAGCAATGAAAAGTACCCTGCAGTTTTACAACGTTTTAGCGACATAGCGGGTTATATCCTAAGGGGCATATTATTATGGTTATCTCTGCATCTTGCAAAAAGGTCTTTTTGCGTCAATCCTTTGCGTTAGTTTATGCGGCTATTTCATCTGGCTATATTCGAAATGAATATGCCTTAGATCTAAAACCTCTTTGTTCAGATTCAGGCTGGCCTTGTAAAGACGGAGTGCTAAGCCAATATCTGTTTAGTAATGTAAATTAAAGCACAGCACACTTAACACGAAATCAGGGAGCATTAATGTCTAATTACACTCCACCTAAAGTCTGGACCTGGGATGCAGAAAACGGCGGCCAGTTTGCCAGCATTAACCGCCCTGTGTCCGGCGCCACCCACGATAAAGTGTTGCCCCAAGGCAAACACCCGTTGCAGCTGTATTCACTGGCCACGCCCAACGGCGTTAAAGTCAGCATTATGCTCGAAGAGCTGCTGGCCGCAGGCCACCGCGCTGCTGAATATGACGCCTGGCTTATCAGCATTAAAGACGGCGACCAATTTGGCAGCGGTTTTGTTGAGCTAAACCCCAATTCTAAAATTCCGGCGCTGCTCGATACCACTACCGGCAGCCGTGTATTTGAATCCGGCTCTATATTGTTGTACCTGGCGGAAAAATTCGGCGCCTTTTTACCCAAAGACGCCGCCAAACGCACTGAAGTATTAAACTGGTTGTTCTGGCAAATGGGCAGCGCGCCCTTTGTTGGCGGTGGTTTTGGCCACTTTTATGCTTACGCGCCGGAAAAGTTTGAGTACCCGATAAACCGCTATGCCATGGAAACCAAGCGTCAGTTAGATGTGTTAGATAAACAACTGGCAAAACATGAGTTTGTTGCCGGCGACGAGTACAGCATTGCCGATATGGCCATTTGGCCTTGGTATGGCGGCATAGCGTTAAACCGCGCCTACGATGCCGCTGAGTTTTTGGATACGCAAAGCTATAAGCATTTAATGCGCTGGGCCAAACAAATTGATCAGCGCCCTGCTGTGAAGCGCGGTTGTATTGTTAACCGCAATTGGGGCGACGGCCCGCAATTGCCGGAGCGGCATAGCAGCGACGATTTTGTCCCGTTTAAACTCTGATCTGCAAAGACAGCGGTTGGCCTGTTATGCCACAGCAAACACAGAGCCCCGCCGCTTTTTCAGCGGGTTAATAACGGACTTTTTGCGCCGACTCTGCCCAAATATAGGTAATACCCACGCCGAATGACCAGCCCCCGGTTTGCACCAGCAATGGGCTGTCGGCATTTTTAGCGCCGCGGGTAGATTCATAGCGGGCAAAACCAAAGCCACGCCATTTATCTGTAAACCTTTTGCCGGCACTTACCGAGCCGCGTACAGCGATTAAACCGGCTTTGGCATCAAACAACGGCCGCTGTGCAGTTACATCGGCGGCCGATACCTGATAAAAATAATCGCTGAGTTTTTCACTGCCAAACAGCGCGCTGACGCCAAGTGCGTAAAAGGTATTGGCAGCGGTTGTGATGTCGGCGTACAAACCCGGTTCAAAGCTGACACCGTTGTATTTTAAGCTGTTGCTTAAATCGAACACGGCACGTAGCGGAAAATCGGCCCTTAGCCGTGCACCCAACACATCATCGCTTAAGGTCCAGCGTAAGCGTGGCCCGGCTTCTACCAAAGTACCCAGATCTCTCATCCCGTCGCGTACGGGGATATCAGCATCTGACGAGCCCAAAGAACCGGCAAAACCCACATCCAACTCTAAAGTAGCAGTTTTAAAGGCGCGTAAACCAACATTCTCGCGATCGGCGCGCACTATATCGCCACGGTACACCAGATACGGTAAGACAAAATTACGCCGTACCAGCTGATCTGAGCCAGGGTACGCCAACTGGTTTACATTAATACCGATTAAACCGGCTTCCCACAGCGGTAATGCCGGTTGCTCTGCCAGCACCGGCAGGCAAATGAGCCCTGCAGTACTCAGGCAATGGCGGTAAAGTGTCATTCTGTCTCCGGCAGTAAATAGGGTTGCAATAATTGACGCAGATTAACACTGGCATTAAGCCGCGCCGCCAGTAAATACAAACCGGCAATTTTGCGGTGTAAAAACAGCGCATCAGCCGGCGGTGTATGCCAGTAGTTTTGTTTAAAGCTTAAGGCTGTGCCGGCTTCGCGCAGCCGGTTAGCTAAATCGCTTTGGCCAAAGTCAAAGCTTTGCTGCTTTAACGGCTCGCAGGCTAACAGCACTAAATTAAGTACGGCCTGTTTTTGCTCCGGCAATATATCACTACTGAAAAAGCCGATATCTGTCAAAGCTTTATCTATTGCAGAACAGTCCTCTGCGATTGCCGCAGCAAACAAACTTCGATACGCGTTACTTATTGCCGGCGGATAATCACGACAGGCACCAAAGTCCAGCAATACCAGTTGCCCTGTTTGGCGGTTATACAGATAATTAGCGAAGTTCGGGTCTGTTTGCACCAGTTTAAACTCAAATAGCTCCCGAAACAGCAAACTAAACAGCAACTGCATAACGCGGTTGCGCTCTGCCTGGCTGTCCTGCTGTAACGACTCTATTGCTACACCTTCAACATAACTCATACAAAGGAGATTAGCGGTGCTGATGCCGGGTAAAGGCTCTGGCAGTAAATAGGCACTGTCGTGTTGTAAAAAATTACGATAGCGCTGCAGATAAGCGGCTTCCTGCAGGTAGTCGGCTTCGTTTTTCAGTTGCTGTTTGGCTGCCTGCAACAGGCTTTGATAATCCACCGTATCCGGCAATAAGCCGCTGATACGCAGCAAGGTAGCAACATTATCAACGTCGCTGTCGATACTATGTTTTACACCCGGATACTGCACCTTTACGGCCAGCCGGCGACCATTATCATGATATGCCTGATGCACCTGGCCGATTGATGCCGCCGCCAGTGGCTGATAACTGAAATCGCTGAAGTGCTGCAGCCAGTCACTGCCAAGTTCAGATTGCAAAACCTGTGTCAGCTGTTTAGCCGGCATAGGGTTGGCACTGGCACGTAAGCGGGCCAGAATATCAGTTAGCTCCGCCGGCAGCATATCGCCGGCATCCATCGACAGCAACTGGCCTACTTTCATTGCCGCACCGCGCATATGCGCCAGTTTGTCGGCTACGCGGCGCACGTTATCAGTCGTAAACAACATACCGGCTTTGGTAGGCCGGTTGCCCTGAGCCAACTGACGCGCGCCCTCTGCCAGCATGCCACCGGCAACACGGCCGGCTAACGAAGCCAGATTACCAAACCGCGACAACCGGTTTACCGGCACTTTTGAATCTGAAGACATAACCACCTGCAATAATCAGCAATAACTTTATGTTGGTTTCATTTGGCGAAACTACCTGTGGTTACGTAAGCTTAGGCCTTTAAGCTCAATGTGAATTTATCGCAATGCGCCCCGTTTTGGCAAAACCCGGCCACAAACGTGGTGTCGGTGCCAGCACAAATAAATCACCGTTTAAACCGGTAAGTTGCTGCGGCACGCCGGCGGCTTTGGCCACAGTGGCATTGGCTGCTAAATGCGCGGCTTCGCCATGCACCGGTACTGCTATTTGCGGCTGCACCCAGCGATAAAGTAAATCCAGCTCGCCTCGATTCGGATGACCGGACACATGAATAGGCAGCGCGGTATTGTGGCTTTGCAAAGTTTGAATATTACGCGCGTTAAACTTTTCTACCAGGCGGCTAATCAGCATTTCATTGCCGGGAATAATAATGGAGCTGAAAATAACCAAATCGCCCTGCTCCAGCAGCAATAACGGATGATTATCATCAGCAAGACGGCTAAGCGCGGCCCGTGGTTCTCCTTGGGAGCCGGTGGCAATAACCAGCACTTCTTCTTTTGGCAGATAACCGATATGGCCGGCATCTACCACGGTTAACTCATCCGGCCAATAGCCGGTAGCACGGGCGGCGCCTACCATATTATTCAGCGAACGGCCCAGCAGTGCCAGGTAACGGCCGGTTTTTGCCGCAATGCGCGCCAAAGAAATAAGCCGGCCAACATTGGAGCTAAAGCCGCTTACCACCACCCTGCCGGTTGCGGCTTTAATTACCTGATGCAGCGCTGCCGCACAGTCTGATTCCGACACTGAAAAACCCTCGCGCAACGCGTTGGTGGAGTCACATACCATGGCAGTAATATTGTGCTGCGCCAAGCGTTTAAACACCGCTGGTTTAAAGGCCCGGCCGGTAATGGGGCCGGCATCCATTTTCCAGTCAGCGGTATGAAATACTGTGCCGGCAGCCGTTTTAATCAGCAATGCATGCGGCTCGGGTATGGAATGGGTAATGGCCAACCAATGCAAACAAAACGGGCCCACATTAAGGGTAGCGCCGCTTTGCACCTCGATAATCGGCATTTTTTCCAGCAGCGCGCTGCCGGCCAATTTACGGCGTAATATTTCTGCGCTAAACGATGTGGTGTACACCGGGCAGTTAAAGCGCTGCCACAACTGTGGCAAGGCGCCGATATGATCTTCATGCGCATGGGTAATGACAATGCCGCACAAATTTTGTTGTTGTGCGCTGATAAACGCCGGATCAGCAGCCAATACTTCAGCTTGCCCGCCACCGGCTTGCTGCTCATTACGCTGTGGTGCCAGCGGGCTGTTAAAGGTGACACCGCAATCAACCATCAGCCAGCGGCCGGCATGACCATACAAATTCAGGTTCATGCCTATTTCACCGGTACCGCCAAGTGGCAAAAACCATAAGTCCGCGTTGCCGGGTATTGCCTCTGCGCTGATACGACTGATAATAATCTCCTTAAGCTTGCTCCAGCTGCTCAGCCTGGTCTAATTCGGTTTGCAGCCGTTTGCTGTCATCTGCCCGTGGTTTGGCGAATCTGGCCAGGGCTAAATACAGTACCGGCGTTAAATACAGCGTAAAAATAACCGCAATGCCCAGGCCACCAAATACTACCCAGCCAATAGCGTTACGGGCTTCCGCGCCGGCACCACTGGACAAAATTAACGGCAGGCCACCCAGTAAGGTCGACAGCAGCGTCATAATAATCGGTCGCAGCCGGATACTGGCGGCGCTTTCTACCGCTTCACGTACCTTATAACCCTGGTCGCGCAGCTGATCGGCAAATTCGACCAGCAGAATAGCATTTTTTGCCAGTAAACCTATCAGCATCACCAAACCAATTTGCGAATAGATATTGATCGAGGTACCGGTAAGAAACAGCGCGAATAAAGCCGCAGCAATACCAAACGGCACCGTAGCCATTACCACCACAGCACTGTTCAGGCTTTCAAACTGGGCGGCTAACACCAATAACACAATAATAAACGCCAGTACGTAGGTTAGCGTGACTTCACGGGCCGTTTCTTCAAAGGTTTGCGCTTCGCCCAAAAACACTAAGCCGATATTGGCCGGCAGATGCTGCTCTGCCAACGCGCGCAGTTGCTCTACCACCTGCTGAATAGACACGCCGGGCGGTAATTCCATTTCCATCTCGATAGCGCGCCGCTGCGCCTGGCGTTCCAGCTCTGCGGCCACGCCCTCTTCTGAGATATAGGCCAGGCTGGATAACGGCACTAAAGTGCCGTTGTTTGAGCCGACGTATAAATTCGCCAGATCGGTGGGATCTTTAACCTGTGTCGCATCGGCCTGCAGGATCACCGGTATAGCTTGATCGCCTACATTAAGGTCGGCCAAATCATCGCCGTTAATCGCCACCCGCAAGGTTGTTGCGATATCAGATAACGGCACGCCTAACTCTTCGGCGCGGCGCCGGTCGATATTTACCCGCAGTTGCGGTTGGGTAGGTTGATATGAAATACGCGGCATACCAAGCTCCGGCAGTTGTTGCTGTATCACCTTTGAAAACGCCTGGGCCGCAGCAAAAATAGCGCTGTAGCTTTCGCCGGTAAGTGCCAGCTCCAGGCCACCGCCCTGGCCGCGTAAATTCAGGCTGTTTGAGCCAAAAGCCCGTGCCGGCGCGCCGGGAATAGCAGCTAACGGGCCGCTTATCTCATCGATAATGTCTTGTTGTGAGCGGTCACGCTCGCTCCAGTTTTTCAGCGGTACGGTTATAAATACCAAATTCGGATCCCACTGGCCCACCACAGTATAAATAGAGTCGATATTGCCGCCGTTAACATAGGGCAATAAAATCTGTTCCATCTTATCGGCCTGGCGGTCCATAAAGTTCAGGCCTACCCCGTCCGGGCCGCGGGCGAAAATGCGTATCGAGCCGCGATCTTCCGCCGGCATCAGCTCGTTATCCAGCACGGTGTAAAGGCTTATCGCCGCCACGGCCGCAATAAGGCTGGCGATAAACACCAACCAGGCGTTGTCCAGCGCCACATGCAGGCTGCGCCGGTAGCCATCCAGTACTTTATTGCCGATACCGGCAAACATATTACGACTGTGCTGTTTCAGCGGTAACCTTGCGGTTAAAGCCGGCACCAGCGATAAAGCCACAAAGGAGGAAATGATCACGGCGATAGCCAGCACGCCGCCAAATTCACGGAATAAACGCCCTGCAGTTGACGGCAAAAAGGCGATAGGCACAAACACCGCCACCAGCACTGCAGTAGTGGCTACCACGGCAAAAAACACTTCACGGGTACCAATAACTGCGGCTGCCCGCGCGCCCAGGCCCATGCTGCGCCGGCGCTGGATATTTTCGGTAACGACTATGGCATCATCAACAATAAGCCCCGTTGCCAACACCAGCGCCAGTAAGGTAAGAATGTTAATGGAGAAACCCATTAACCAAATGGCTGCCAGCGCGCCAATCAACGACACCGGGATCGACAACGCCGGTACTATAGTGGCGCGGCCGGAGCCGATAAACAGCCACAGTGTGGCTACCACTAACGCTATCGTAAGTAACAAGGAGGTGATAACTTCTTTTACCGAGCCGCGGATAAATTCCGCATCATCCGACGTTACCTGAATTTGCAGCTCGGGAAAGCGGCTTGCCAGCTGGCTAACCATTGCCAGCACTTCATCCGAAATCTCAATGGTATTGGAGCGTGCCTGGCGGATCACGCCGAGGCCTATTACCGGTTTGCCATCCAGCCGGACTAAACTTTGCGCATCGGCCGGGCCAAAATACACTGTAGCCACATCACCAACCCGGGTATTACCACTGACAATAATATCGCTTACCTGCCTGGCGGTAATGGAGGTGGCATCGGCGCGGACGATAAGCTGCTGATCGGTGGATTTCATGCTACCGGCCGGTACATCAAAGGGCGCCTGGCGCAGCGCCGCGGCCACATCCGTAACCGCAAGATTAAAACTGGTTAACCGCAGCGGATCCAGCACCACCCGCAGCACCCGTTCACGATCGCCGTTCAGACGCACATCGGCTACACCCGGAATACTTAAAAATAATGGCGCTAAATCGGTTTCTACCCGTTCGGTCAGGGTTTCCAAATCCAGAGTTTCGCTGGATACGGCTAAACTCACCACAGCTTCTGCGTCATTATCGGCTTTAATGATTGACAGCTGCTCTACCGCCTGCGGCAATTCGCGCTGCACCCTGCTGACGGCTTCGCGGGTTTCGTTGGCGGCATCATCCAGGTTTATGCCCGGGCGAAACTCTACCCGCACCCGCGAGCTGCCTTCTTCACTGGAGGCATTAATCGACTTTACGCCACTGACCCGTGCTACAGCGCCTTCAAGCTTGCTGGTGACTTCGGTATCAACGGTTTCCGGTGAGCCGCCGGGGAAAGATGCGGTAACCGACACTATAGGCCGGTCCACATCAGGTAATTCACGCACTTCTATGGCGTTAAGTGCAGCAAAGCCGGCAATAATAATCAGTAAATTCAGTACTACTATCAGTACCGGGCGACGAATAGCCAGTGAAGGTAAGTCATTCTGAGGTAAAGGCCGGCTCATAAACTGTTGTCCTTAGCCGCGGTTAACGACTGCGGCGACAGTACCGCGTTAACAGCCTGGCCCTCACGCAGGGTTTGTACACCTTCAACAATCAGCTCGTCACCGGCTTTAAGTGCACCGGATACCAATAAACGGCCGCTTAAACGCTGGCGAATTTGTACGTCAACCCGTTTTGCCGTACCGTTATCGGCCAGCCAAACATAGGCACTGGTTGCGCCCCATAATAAGGCGGCTTCAGGTATAACGGCATATTCCCGGCCGGCCAGTTGCAAGATAACCCGAAAACTCATGCCGGGCCGGTACAGATCCTCAGTATTGTCCAGTAAAGCTCTGGCGCGGATACTGCGGTTAACACTGTCGATGCGCGAGTCTACCTGCTGAATAACAGCGCTGATACGTTGTTCCTGCGCTTGCCAGGGTTCCAGCTCCACACTGGCATTGCCTTGTAAAATGGCTAAGGCGGCCTCCGGCGCGCTGAAATTAATCAGCAACTGTTTGCGGTTATCAATAGTGGTGATCGCTGTTTGCAGGGTAATCCGATCGCCCTGCTCCACATCAGTCAGACCCACTACGCCGGCAAACGGCGCGCGCACGGTTCTGTCTTCCAGCTCGGTTTTGGCCTGTGTCAGTTGTACCTGCATGAGATCACGGCTGGTAATGGCATCGTCCAGCTCGCTTTGTGCAATAGCTCCGCGTTTGCGGCTTTCTTGTAATCTGGCCAGGGTGCGCTCTGTATCGGCCAGTTGTATGCTGGCACGGTCTACCGCAACCTGTTGCCGTCTGTCATCTAAGCGCAATAAAATATCACCGCGCTGCACAAACTGGCCGGGCACAAAGTTTACAGCGGTAACTTTATCGGCAACGGCCGGATATACCACTACCGATTGCAATGCTTCTGCTGTTCCCACTGCCTCTACTCTGCTGTTTTGCTGCTCAAAACTGACAGGCGCGGTAATAACCTGAGCGGCGCGGCCGGAGCCGGCAACCTGAGCCTGAGTAGTGAATATCAGCGTAGTAGCAAAAAGCAGTGCGGTAGTACGGGGTAACAGCATTGGGTTTCCTTTGGTGGTGGTTAAATCAGCATAACCGGCGAATATACGTTTTTTTGCGCATTATGATCAAAAAAGGCCGCTCATACACGATGAACAGCCTTTATAAAACGTCAGGCGACAGCTTAATCGCTGTGCCTGCTCCATACAGCTTATCTGACTAGCCGGCTTTTACGCTGTTTATCCAGTTATTCACCCGTTTCTCTAATACACTCAGTGGCAAAGCACCGCCGCCAAGCACAGTATCGTGGAAAGCGCGGATATCAAACTTATCGCCCAGCTCTGCCTGTGCTTTGCTGCGCAGCTCCAGAATTTTGATCATACCGATTTTGTATGCCGTTGCCTGGCCTGGCCAAACGATATAACGACGGACTTCAGAGATCACCGCGCCCTGGGCAATCGGTGTTTTTTCCATAAAGTAATCTATCGCCTGCTGCTCATTCCAACCTTTGCTGTGCAGTCCGGTATCAACTACCAACCGCACCGCGCGCCACATTTCGGTGATCAAGCGGCCAAAGTCTGAATACGGGTTCTGATAAGCGCCCATTTCTTTGGCCAACAGCTCAGAATACAGCGCCCAACCCTCAGAGTAAGCGGTAAAGCCGGCCTGAGTGCGGAATGTCGGTACTGTGGTCAGCTCCTGCGCAATAGAAATTTGCATATGGTGACCAGGGCTGCCTTCGTGATAAGCAATGGCTTCCATTTCATTTTTCGGCATTGAGCGCATATCAGATAAATGCGCGTAGTAAATACCCGGCCGCGCACCGTCCGGCGTACCCGGGAAGTAATGCTGGGCAGCGCCGGGTTGTTCACGGAACGGCTCTACCCGTTTTACGATCAAATCGGCCTTAGGCAAAATACCGAAGTACTTTGGCAACTGCTCGTTAATAAAGGCCAGGTACTGGCGTGAGTCTTCCAGGTAGCCTTCACGGCCTTCGTCAGTTTCCGGATAGTAGAACTGATCATCATCTTTAATAAACTTAAAGAAGGCAGCTAAATCGCCTTTAAAGCCAACTTGCTCCTTAATAGCGATCATCTCTTTGGTTAAACGTTCAACCTCATCCAGACCAATTTGGTGAATTTGCTCTGCGGTTAAATCAGTAGTGGTAGACACTTTTAAGCGGTAGTTGTAATAAGCAGTACCGTCTTTTTGTTTGCCCACACCGGTAGCGATTTCTTCGCTGTTGCTGATGTCCTGTTCTAACCATTGTTTTAACGCGTTGTACGCCGGTAAAAAGTGGCTTTGTAATGCGGTTTTAGTCTCTGTTTCTAACTGCTTTGCCTGCTCATCGGTTAATTTGTCTGCTTTAACCAGGGCGTCAATTTTACCTTTGGCATCGCTCCACAGCGGAATATCCTGCTCTGCTTCAGTAAAAGGCGCACCGGTGATCAGATTATTAATTTGTTGCAACACACCATCATAGGCAAAGCGCGGCGGCCGTACGTCGTGCTCAGCATTGGCTTGTGCCCGCTGCAACAACTGCGTTATCGCGCGGCTGATACCTTCGATACGTTTAACATAGGCCTGCATATCCTCAGCGGTGTCAACTTTGTGGAAGTTGATCATGATCTGTGGCAGCATGGCATGAATACCCTGCATTTGGGTAAACACATAGCCATTCTTACGAAAGGCTACGCCCTCTTTGGCTTGTTCGTATTGGTACACCCAGACGTCATAAGAGGTTTGCGCTTCAACATCCAGCTTAGCGTAGTCAAAACTGCTTTTCAGTTCAGCAACGGTGGCGGCCAGCCAGGCCATCTGCTCATCTTCTGCTGCTATGGACGTATCATCAACTTGATCATACTTATCTTTACGGCCCAGGAATGTCATTTGTAGCGGGCTTTGTTGTAACTGTTCTTCGTACTTAGCTTCAAACCACTGGTTTAACCGCTCGGTTTCAGATTGCTGAGGTTGTTCTGCTACGGCGTTAACAGGGGTAGTTGAAGACGTGTCCGGTGCCGGGTTGCAGCCGGCAAGAACGCCGGCTACGGCCATGGCAATTAAAGATTTATACATGCTCTGGGGTCCTTATTATTTTGGTTATTACCAAAATACAGCCTACCCGCAAGCAGAGTATTAGTCTAAAACAAATTGTAAGCAGATTTAATTTCAGCCGCTGACACGTTTATATTGCCGGTACTGCGGTACCCAAAAATTATCGTCTATTTTCTGTTGCAGTTGCGCATCATCCAGCTCTAACGCCAGGCCTTGTTGTATAGCCACTTTAGCCACATTAAAGGCTATAAGTTTGCTTAAGGCCGCCAATTCGGTAAACGCCGGTAACAAACCGCCGTTTCCGGTATTGGCTTTGGGCGATGCAGCAGCCAGGGTTTTGCTGGCCTCGCGCAACATCTCGTCGCTGATAAGCCGTGCTTTACACGCAATAACGCCCAGGCCAACGCCCGGAAAGATATAGCTGTTATTGCACTGCGCAATAGCGTAGCGCTTGCCGTTAAACTCTACCGGGGCAAAGGGGCTGCCGGTGGCGATGATTACATCACCGTCGGTCCAGCTTATTACCTGTTCCGGCGTGGCTTCAACCTGGCGTGACGGGTTGCTCAGCGGGAAAATAACCGGCGTCGTGCAACCTTTCTTCATCGCCCGCACTACCGCTTCGGTAAACAAACCGGCCTGGCCGGACACACCAATTAAAATACCCGGCTGGGCGCAGTTCATCACATCCAGCAAGCTTGGAAACTCGCTGCTGTAGCTCCACTGAGCAATAGCCGCAGAAGACTGCGTTAAGGCTTGCTGGAAATCACGTAACCCGGGCGTGCTGTCGGTTAACAGACCAAAGCGGTCGACCATATACACCTGAGTGCGCGCCTGTGCTTCACTGATGCCCTCTGCCACCATCTGGCTTATCACCTGCTCGGCAATCCCGCAACCGGCAGAGCCGGCGCCGACAAAGACCACTTTTTGCTCTGATAACCGCGTGTTTTTACTGCGACACGCCGCCAGCAAGGTGCCGACGGTTACCGCAGCAGTGCCCTGAATATCATCGTTAAAACAACATACCTGGTCACGGTAACGCTGCAGCAACGGCATCGCATTGGGCTGGGCAAAATCTTCAAATTGAATAATGGCTTCCGGCCAGCGGCGTTTAACCGCCTTGATAAACAAGTCGACGAACTCATCATACTCGGCCTGGTTTACCCGCTTTTGCCGCAGTCCCATATACATAGGGTCATTCAACAGTTTTTCATTGTTGGTGCCCACATCCAGCATCACCGGTAAAGTATAGGCTGGGCTGATACCGCCGCAGGCGGTGTAAAGCGACAGCTTACCGATAGAAATACCCATGCCGCCAATACCCTGATCGCCCAGGCCCAGCACGCGCTCACCATCGGTAACCACTATTACCTTCACTTTACGCTTGGTGGCGTTACGCAGCACATCGTCTAACTGATGCCGGTCCTGGTAGCTGATAAACAAACCGCGGGCACTGCGGTAAATATCGGAAAACTGCTCGCAGGCATCACCTACCGTCGGCGTATAGATAATCGGGATCATCTCTTCCAAATGCTGCTGCAGTAAGCGGTAAAACAAGGTTTCGTTATTGTCCTGAATAGCGCGCAGGTAAATATGCTTATTAATCGCTGTATCAAAGCTTTTGTACTGCATATAAGCCCGGCTTACCTGCTCTTCGATAGTCTCGTAGCGTGGCGGTAACAACCCGGCCAAATTAAATGCTAAGCGCTCATCAGCGGTAAAAGCGCTGCCTTTATTTAACAACGGCGTTTCTAACAGTGCCGAACCGGCATAGGCGGTATACAAGGGTGTTTTTTTAACAGGACTGCTCATGGGACGAATATTCCAAATAATCAACCAGGTGCGTTTATACGCGACCGGTACAGATAGAAAGATTAATAGATAGTACTGATGCGTGGATTTAAAACAGACAGAATAAACAGGCCTTCGGTGTTGCAGAAATCGATAGCACGAATAATGTCAGGCTGGCTCAGTTCCAGCAACTCTAAAACGAATGGATCGACCAGTTGCCTGGTGGAGTAAATCTCCGGATGCTGGTTCGCCAGCGCCAAGCGCGCGGCCAAATGCAGAATTAATTGCGCTTTGTTTTTCTGATTAAAATTATGGCTGTGTTGCAGCGCAACCGGTTCAACGATGCTGTCGGGCAACTGCCATAAATGCAACAGCTCAGCACCGCATTGGGCATAAGTAAAACCCAGCACCCGTTGCTGCAGCTGCCACGGCAGCTCTTCAGAGGTGTAGTTTTGACACTGACTGGCTTGTTGCGCGTTGTGGTGCAACACCACCATCTCGCCGATATTGTGCAGCAAGCCGGCGACATAAAACCTATCTGACGGTTTTAAGCCACAGCTTTGCGCCAAAAACCGTGCTATTAAAGCCGCATTGACGCTTTGCTCCCAGAACCGCTCCAGATCAATGGCCGAAGTATCTACTTTACTGCAGGCAGACGCGATACCAATGCTGAGCACCAGGTTATATACCTGGGTTTTACCCAAGACTAATAGAGCTTTGCTAACACTTTCAACCTGATACGGCAGATTATAAATGGCACTGTTGGCCAGTTTTAACAGCTTTGATGTCAGCACCGGATCCAACAAAATCACTTCTGCCACTTCATCCAGGCTGGCCGTGTCTGAATCCATCAGCTGTTTGACACGTAAATAGCCTTCCGGCAAAGCGAAAAGGTCTGCAACATTTTGTGCATATTGCAAGGCTTGCATTAGATAGAGTCTCCCGCAGCAGAGCGCTGCTGACAAAGCGGTCTGCTATAAGTGTTGCTGTTTGGCGCGATTTTACAAGCTTTGGCGGGAAAAACTTAGTGTTTTTTGTCAGAATGACAGTTTTACAGGTTTGCTGGAATGAGGCGCTATGCGGCCCGGCGTACCGGGCCTGCAAGCGAATTTAATTAAGCAACCAGGCTGCGCAACATCCAGGCAGTTTTTTCATGCACTGTCATGCGCTGGGTTAATAAATCCAGCGTAACTTCATCAGAAGCTTCATCTGCTACCGGCACGATAGAACGTGCAGTTTTAGCAATCGCTTCCTGGCCTTTCACCAGATCTTTAATCATCTCTTCTGCCGACGGTATACCATCGGCCTCTTTAATGCTGGTCAGTTTGGCGTACTCTTTGTATGAACCCGGGGCAAATTCACCCAGGGCACGAATACGTTCGGCAATATCATCTACCGCCAACGCCAGCTCGTTATACTGGGTTTCAAACAAGGTATGCAGGGTTTGAAACATCGGCCCGGTAACGTTCCAGTGATAATTATGTGTTTTCAAATACAGCGTGTAGCTGTCGGCCAGTAACACAGATAAACCGTCAGCAATGGCTTTACGTTGTTCTTCGTTAATACCAATATTGATTTTCATAGCAGATCCTCTGATTGAGTATGGCGTTGGCAACAACATAGCATATAACCGGCAGCATAAAATGACAGCGGTAAAAAGACACTCCGGCCTAACCATAGGTGAATGAAACAGCTGTAGTAGTTATTGGGGCAAAGCAGGAAAAATCAAGTGTTTAAACAAAAACGCCGGTCATTACTGACCGGCGCTGTGGATTAATCAAACCAATTAATTTGCCAATTGGGCGGCGAGGTATTCTTCATAGCTGCCAACGAAATTACGCATATCTTTATCGGTAATTTCAATGATACGGCTGGCCAGTGACGATACAAATTCGCGGTCATGGCTGACAAACAGCAAGGTGCCTTTGTAATGTTCCAGTGCCAGGTTTAGCGCTTCGATAGATTCCATATCCAAATGGTTCGTCGGCTCGTCCATTACCAGAATATTTGGCCGTTGCAGCATTAACTTACCAAACATCATGCGGCCTTTCTCACCACCGGATAACACCTTTACTGACTTTTTAATATCGTCCTGTGAGAACAACAAACGGCCTAATATACCGCGGATAGCTTGCTCGTCATCAGACGGCTGCTTCCACTGTGTCATCCAGTCAAACAAGGTCATGGCTTCGCTGAATTCGTGCGCATGGTCCTGAGCATAGTAACCGATTTTGGCGTTTTCCGACCATTTAACGCTGCCCGACTCCGGCGTTAAATCGCCTACCAAACACTTCAATAAGGTGGTCTTACCTATACCGTTAGCACCCAAAATAGCCACCTTTTCACCTACTTCAATAGTAAGTCCAAGGTTTTTCAGCAGCTTAAGCTCGCCAAAGCTTTTGCTCAGGCCGTCTACTTCCAGCGCTAAACGGTATAACTGCTTTTGCTGTTCAAAGCGGATAAACGGACTTACCCGGCTGGAAGCCTTTACTTCATCCAGCTGAATTTTATCGATCTGCTTGGCGCGCGACGTGGCCTGCTTGGCTTTAGAGGCGTTAGCAGAGAAACGGCTGACGAAGGTTTGCAACTCGGCTATCTGGGCTTTTTTCTTGGCGTTATCTGACAACAAACGCTCGCGGGCCTGAGTAGCAGCAAACATATATTCGTCATAGTTACCCGGATACAGGCGCAGCTCGCCATAGTCCAAATCCGCCATGTGGGTACATACGCTGTTTAAGAAGTGACGGTCGTGCGAAATTATTACCATAGTGCTGTTGCGCTCGGCCAACACGTTTTCTAACCAACGAATGGTATTAATATCCAGGTTGTTGGTCGGTTCGTCCAACAGCATAATTTCCGGGTCGGCAAACAAGACCTGCGCCAGCAATACCCGCAGCTTAAAGCCCGGTGCTATGGCCGACATCAGGCCAAAATGCTGCTCTACCGGAATACCAACACCAATCAGTAACTCACCGGCACGCGACTCGGCGGTATAACCGTCCATCTCACCAAAAGCAACTTCCAGATCGGCCACTTTCATGCCGTCTTCTTCACTCATTTCGCTGCTGGCGTAGATCCGGTCACGCTCTTCTTTTACCGCCCACAATTCACCATGGCCCATAATCACAGTGTCTATTACTGAATACTGCTCAAAGGCGAATTGATCCTGGTTCAGCTTAGCCACGCGATGATTCGGTTCTACAAACACATTACCTGCGCTTGGCTCCAATTCCCGGCTTAAAATCTTCATAAAAGTAGATTTACCGCAGCCGTTGGCGCCGATTAAACCATAGCGATTACCTTCGCCGAATTTAATCGAAATATTTTCAAACAGCGGCTTAGCGCCAAATTGCATTGTAATGTTAGCAGTTGATATCACAGTGTGTTCCAGACCAGGTTAATACGGGCAAGCTAAGACAGCTAAGGGTAAAAAGTGCGCTACTATACGCGTTTTCAGCACGAATTTCAAAACAAACGCCCGGTAAATACCGGGCGTTTGTTAAATGGCAGCTGGCATTAAGCTCAGCCGTTGGCCTGCGCCACCGCCGTTTGGCATAACTGGGTGATCTTTGCCCAATCTTTTGCCGCTACCGCCTCATCCGGCACTATCCAGGAGCCACCGACGCATTTTACGTTGGGTAAGGCCAGATAGTCGCGAAAGTTGCTCTCGTTTATGCCGCCGGTGGGGCAAAAGCGGATATCAGCAAAAGGGCCGTGGATCGACTTTAATGTCTTAACCCCACCGGCGGCCTCTGCCGGGAAGAATTTAAAGTGGGTATAGCCAAGCCCGGTGCCTTCCATCAGCTCGGAAATGCTGGCAATGCCCGGGATCAGCGGAATAGCGGCATCTTTACCGGCTTGCAACAGCTCACGGGTTAAGCCCGGGCTGATAGCAAACTTAGCACCGGCATCGACAACCTGTTGTAACTGCGCCGCTGTGGTGACGGTGCCGGCGCCGACGATAGCATCGGGCACTTCCTGCGCCAGTAAGCGGATGGCATCCAGCGCTACCGGGGTACGCAGAGTAACTTCCAGTACCCTAATGCCGCCGGCCAGTAACGCCTTCGCCATAGGTACTGCATCCGCGAGGTCTTTGATAACAATCACCGGAACGACCGGACCTTGCGCAAACAGGGTGTCTGGTTGCAACTGCCAATTTTCAAATGCCATATTATTTACTCGCCAAAAATTGTTTCAGGTAAACTGCCGCACCCACTAACCCGGGCTGCTCTGCAGTAACGACATAGGTGGCGATCCGGCGATTAAATGCGCTAAACCGGCCTTTTGCTTCAAAACGCGCTCTGAACTCGCTTTGGCCAGCCAGAGGTAATAATTTCGGTGCTATACCGCCGGCAACATAAACGCCGCCAAAGGTGCTTAAGGTCAGCGCTAAGTTGCCTGCCACACTGCCCAAGGCGGCAAAAAACTGTTGCACGGTCGCAGTGGCCAGTGCCGACTCGCCGCTTAAGGCTTGTTGCGCGATAGCTGCTGCAGACAGCGGCTCTGCTACCTGACGGCGATAGAGCGCCAGGGCTTTATAAATGGCTTCAAGCCCGGGACCGGATAACAACCGCTCCGGCGATACATGGCCGTACTCTTTGGCCAGCATTTGCTGAATAAACCATTCCTGTTCGTTTTGCGCCGCCCAGTCAACATGGCCGCCTTCACCCGGCAGCGGAATAAACTGATCATTTACCGGCAGTAAATGCGCCACCCCCAGACCGGTACCGGCACCTAACACCGCCATCGGCAGGCCCGGTTGCGCTTCACCGCCACCCAGCTGCACTTTTTCTGTTGCACTTAGCGCCGGTAAACACATGGCCACGGCGGTAAAGTCGTTAATGACCTGCAATGCCTCTAAATCCAGTTGTTGTTGCATAGCGCGCACTGAGAAATGCCAGTGGAAATTGGTCATGCTGACTTCATCACCATTGACCGGACAGGCAATAGCAATAGCCACATGCTTAATGCCGGTGAGCTGATGTTGTTGGCGGTAATGTGCCAACGCATCCGCCAGGGTAGCAAACTCTGCACAGGGATAAACCGCAATCTGATCCAGTGCTAAGCTGGTCAAATTAACCCGGCTGAAACGGGCGTTGGTACCACCGATATCGGCAACAATAGCGTGGGTAGGCAACTTAGCCATGCAGGTGCTCCTCAGTGGTGAACAAGCTGCAGGCACCCTGCTCGGCCCCGGTTAACTGACTGCGCAGCGCGCCAAACATTTCGCGGCCCATACCATAATAGCTGCCGGCCATGTCCAGCGTAGCTACCTCTCGGGCAGCCATTTCGGCATCGGATACCAGCACTTCCAACCGGCCGGTGTTACCGTCTACCAGCATCATATCGCCGGTTTTTATCTTAGCGATATTGCCGCCGTCTACGGCCTCCGGCGTAACATGAATAGCGGCCGGCACTTTGCCCGAGGCACCGGACATACGCCCGTCGGTTACCAGTGCCACCTTGTAGCCCCGGTCCTGCAGCACGCCGAGCGGCGGCGTTAATTTATGCAGCTCCGGCATGCCACAGGCTTTAGGGCCCTGGAAGCGCACCACCACAATGCAGTCTTTATTCAGCTCACCGGCTTTAAAGGCGGCGTCTAATTCGTGCTGGCTGGAAAATACCACTGCAGGTGCTTTTACCACTTCGGTGCCTTCACGCAGCGCCGAGGTTTTAATTACGCCACGGCCGACATTACCGGACAATACTTCCAGGCCACCATGGTCTTTAAACGGTTTTTTCACTGTGGCCAACACATCAGGGTCTAATGAGCTTTGCGGTGCATCAACCCAAACCAGTTTACCATCCTGCATGACCGGCTGTTGCGTGTAACGGCGTAAGCCAGGCCCTGCTATTGTTTGAACATCTTCATGTAATAAGCCCGCATCCAGCAGTTCGCGGATCAGCAGTGCCATACCACCGGCATGTTGGAAATGATTAATATCAGCCTGGCCGTTGGGGTAAATCCGGGTTAGCAGCGGTGTGGCGGCCGATAACTCGGCAAAATCGTCCCAATTAACAATAAAGCCGGCAGCGCGAGCCATGGCAATTAAATGCATGGTGTGGTTGGTAGAGCCGCCGGTGGCCAGCAGGCCAACAATGCCGTTAACAATGGCTTTGGCATCCACCAGCTTACCTATCGGCAGATAATCAGTGCCTAAATCGGTTAAACGGGTAACCTGGCGTGCCGCGGCTTTGGTCAGCTCATCACGCAGCTCTGTGCCCGGGTTAACAAAAGATGAGCCGGGTAAATGCAGGCCCATAATTTCAACCACTAACTGGTTGGAGTTAGCCGTGCCATAGAAGGTACAGGTACCGGCAGAGTGATAAGACGCCGACTCAGCCGCCAGCAGCTCTTCTTTACCTACTTTACCCTCGGCATATAGCTGCCGTACCCGGGCTTTTTCTTTGTTCGGAATACCCGATGGCATAGGCCCTGCCGGCACAAACACAAAGGGCAAATGGCCAAAACTTAACGCCGCCATAAATAAACCGGGTACAATTTTATCGCAAATGCCCAGCATTAAGCCGCCATCAAACATATTATGCGATAAGCCAACGGCTGCCGACATAGCAATAATATCGCGGCTGAGTAAGCTCAGCTCCATGCCGGGTTGGCCCTGGGTTACGCCATCGCACATTGCCGGTACACCACCGGCAAATTGCGCCACGCTGCCGACATCCTGCACCGCTTGCTTAATAATAGCCGGGTAATGTTCATACGGCTGATGCGCCGACAGCATATCGTTGTATGACGACACTATGCCGATATTGGCTTTGGTCAGGCTGCGTAAATCGCCTTTATCCTGTTGATTACAGGCAGCAAAACCGTGCGCCAGATTGCCGCAGCTTAGTACGCCACGATGCGGGCCTTTTAATCTGGCCTGCTCTAAACGTTGTAAATAGATGTCGCGGCTGCGTTGGCTGCGGGCGATAATTCTGTCGGTTACTTTCTGAATCACAGGATCCATGATTTACCCCTGATGTTCGGTATACATCACTGCGACATGCGCCACAGGATGGTGTAAAAAGGCACGGATTGGCATGGCAGGCACATCTTGCCCGGCCATTGCTTTATTCAGTACCGCGAGTTTATTGGCACCAACCAGATGCAAAAACAGATGCCGGCTGTTTAATAGTCTGGGCAGGCTTAATGATATACGCTCGTAGGGCGCGGTTTCCGGCTGCACTGCCAACACGGCCGGAGCATCGGCTGCCAGTCCGGCTTGAATTTGCGCGCTGCAGGGAAATAACGACGCCGTATGGCCGTCTTCACCCATGCCCAGGATCACGGCATCAAAAGTAGGTAAACCGGCAATACGCGGCAACACTTGCGCTACGCCATCAAAGGCCGACGCCGTATCAGCATACAAGCTGATAAACTTTGCTGCTTTAGCGTTATGTTGTAATAACACTGCTTTTACCAGCCGTTCATTAGAATCGTTTTGCCTGTCATCCAGCCAACGATCGTCCGCCAGCAACACGGTAACTTTATCCCAGGCTAAATCGACCTGACTTAACGCAGTAAATAACGCCTGTGGTGTTTTACCGCCGGACACCACTAAATAAGCGGCACCGCGCTCGTTAATAGCCTGTCGTAAAATGGCCACCAGGCGGTTGGCAAATTCAGCGTTTAAAGTGCCGGTGTCGGTAAATTGGTTTAATTGCATCATGGCTTATTCTTCCCAGTTGCGCTCGTCACGTGCGAGCATGGAAATGGCAGCAACAGGGCCCCAACTGCCGGCCTGATACGTTTTCGGCGGCTCGTTGCTGGTTTTCCAGGCGTTCAGAATGCCGTCAACCCAGCTCCAGGCGTGCTCAACTTCATCACGACGCACAAACAAATATTGATTACCCAACATAGCTTCCAACAACAAACGCTCGTAAGCGTCGGCAATACGCTGCGATTTAAAGGTTTCGTCGAAGCTTAAATCCAGTTTACTTTCCTGCAGGCGCATATGTTCGCCCAGGCCAGGGATTTTATTCAGTACCTGAATTTCCACGCCTTCATCCGGTTGCAGACGAATAATCAGCTTATTCGCCGGCAGTTGGTTATAGGTCGCATGGAAAATATTGTGCGGCTGCGGTTTAAAGCAAATTACCACTTCGCTGAGCTTACCGGCCATACGCTTACCGGTACGCAGGTAAAACGGCACCCCGGCCCAACGCCAGTTATCAATATCCACCTTAATAGCGACAAAGGTTTCGGTTTTGCTGTTTGGCCGTGCACCCTCTTCTTCCAGGTAACCCGGTGCTGCCTTCCCGGCAACAAAGCCGCTGGCGTATTGGCCACGCACGGTTTTTTCCTGAATATTGCTGATATCAATACGGCGCAGCGCTTTGAGCACTTTTAACTTTTCATCACGAATGCTGTCGGCATCGAGCCTGGCCGGCGGTTCCATGGCAATTAAGGTTAATACCTGCAATAAATGATTTTGCACCATGTCACGCATTTGGCCGGCATCGTCGTAGTAGCTCCAACGACCTTCTACGCCCACTTCCTCAGCCACGGTGATCTGTACATGGTCTATCGAGTTATGGTCCCAGTTACCGGCAAAGATGGCGTTAGCAAAGCGCAGCGCCAACAGGTTAAGCACCGTTTCTTTACCCAGATAGTGGTCAATGCGGTAGATCTGGCTTTCTTTAAAGAACTCGGCCACCTGATCGTTAATTACCTTAGATGATGCTAAGTCATGGCCGATAGGTTTTTCCAGCACCACCCTTGCCGGCTCCTGTGCCAGCCCGGCAGCTGCCAGGCCTTTACATATAGCGCCGAACAGCGATGGTGGCGTGGCAAAATAACTTACCGGCACGCGCTGGTTAATATCGGTAACGGCGGTTAACTTGTGGTAATCCTGCTCATTGGCTAAATCCAGCTGCACATATACCAGCTTACTTTGCAGGCGCTGCCATACAGCGTTATCCAGCGGTTCTTTTAAAAATCTGTTCAGATTGGTCAGCACCAGCTCTACATAGGCTTCGGTGCTCATTTCATCGCGGGCAACACCAATAATACGTGACTGCGGACAGAGTAAATCTGCTTTTTCTAACTGATACATGGCGGGCAAAAGCTTACGCCTTGCCAGGTCACCCTTGGTACCAAACAGAATTAAGTCGCAGGCGGAATTTTGTGCTGTTGTCGTCATAACTGACCCTTGATTTAGATGTAATTTTACAACACTTTGGCCATACTAGCGCAGCATAACGGGGTTGTAAACCAGATATCTTGTAATTAAATTACATAACGCGTAATGTTTTGACTATTCTTATATAATAAGGCAGCCTTAGCAACGGATCTGTCGTTTTGTGGTAAATTTAATACTATTTTGACCACAAAGCCGTTGTATAACACCAAGCGTTACAGGTTGTATCAGGCCTAATTATAAGTCAGGAATTGCCGGATGAATGTGCTGGAAAAAATCGTCAATAGCGTAAACAGTTTTAGCAAGTCGGAACGTAAAGTTGCCGATGTTATTCTGGCCAACCCGCAAACCACTATTCACAGTAGTATAGCGGCCCTGGCGAAGATGGCGGATGTCAGCGAACCCACGGTTAACCGCTTCTGCCGCAGGCTGGACACCAAAGGCTTTCCTGATTTTAAGCTGCATTTAGCCCAAAGCCTGGCCAACGGCACGCCTTATGTAAACCGTCATGTTGAAGAAGAAGACGGCCCTGAAGCCTATACGGCAAAGATATTTGAATCCACCATGGCGGCGCTGGACACCGCCAGACAACGTGTTGATATTAATACCATTAATCGCGCAGTCGATGTACTTACCCAAGCAAAGAAAATTTCCTTTTTTGGCCTTGGCGCCTCGGCATCAGTGGCACACGATGCGCAAAATAAGTTTTTCCGCTTCAATGTGCCGGTAGTGTGTTTTGACGACATTGTGATGCAGCGCATGAGCGCGATTAACAGTGCTGAAGGCGACGTGGTAGTGTGTATCAGCCACACCGGCCGCACCAAGAACCTGTGTGATATCGCTGCAATAGCGCGGGAAAATGACGCTACCGTTATCGGTGTAACCGCCTATGACAGCCCGCTGGCCAAAGAGTGTACCCTGGTGCTGTCGTTGGATGTGCCGGAAGATACCGACATGTATATGCCGATGGCATCCCGCGTGGCACAACTGGTACTGATCGATATTCTGGCCACCGGCTTTACCCTGCGCCGTGGCACTAAGTTTCGCGAAAACCTGAAAAAAGTGAAAGACAGCCTGCGTGGCTCGCGCTTTGATAAGAAAGACTTCAATAACTAAGCTTGCGGTGCAGTTGTGGTTGCAACTGCACCAACCTGTAATTTTTCTTCGCCGCCTTGCTGTATTCTGTAATAAAATTACATTACACTTAAATGCATGTAAGACACCCTCTTTGTTATCAGCAGGAAAACACCATGCACAGAAGAACTAAAATTGTTGCCACCCTCGGCCCCGCCACCAGCACGCAAATTTCAATCGAAAAGTTGATCCAGGCCGGCGCGTCGGTATTTCGGTTAAACTTCTCGCATGGCAGTGCTGATGATCACCGCGAACGTGCCACCATGGTGCGCGCTGCTGCAGAAAAGCTCGGCGCCCACGTTGCTATACTCGGCGATTTACAAGGGCCGAAAATCCGTGTCTCTACCTTTAAAAACGGTGCCGTGCAGTTAGAAGAAGGCCAACCTTATGTGTTGGATGCCGAACTGGCCAAAGGCGAAGGTGATGAGCACCAGGTAGGTATTGATTACAAACAACTGCCACAAGATGTAGAACCAGGCGACTTATTGCTGCTGGACGATGGCCGCATTCAGCTGAGTGTTGATCGCGTAGAAGGTGCCCGTGTTTATACTACTGTTACGGTAGGCGGTAAGCTGAGTAACAATAAAGGCATTAACCGCCAGGGCGGCGGTTTAACAGCCCCTGCCCTGACCGAGAAAGACAAACGCGATATTATTACCGCTGCCGAGATTGATGTCGATTTTCTGGCAGTGTCTTTCCCGCGCTGTGGCGACGATTTACGTTTAGCCCGCGAGCTGGCGCAAGCTGCCGGTTCTGAAGCGCGCATTATGGCAAAAATTGAACGTGCTGAAGCCGTAGCAGACGACGAAACCCTGGATGACATTATCCGCGCCTCTGATGCGGTAATGGTTGCCCGTGGCGATTTAGGCGTAGAAATTGGCGATGCCGAGTTAGTTGGTCAGCAAAAACGCATTATTGCCCGCTCGCGTCAGTTAAACCGCGTGGTGATCACCGCGACCCAGATGATGGAAAGCATGATTGAAAGCCCGATGCCGACCCGTGCTGAGGTAATGGACGTGGCTAACGCCGTGTTGGACGGTACTGATGCAGTGATGCTGTCTGCTGAAACGGCCGCCGGTAAATACCCTACCGAAACCGTACGTGCTATGGCGCGGGTATGTGACGGCGCGGAAAAGCACCCCAGTGTGCAAATCTCCAAACACCGTATGGATGTTACCTTTACCGAGATCAGCGAAACCATCGCCTTATCGGCCATGTATGCCGCCAACCACCTGGAAGGCATTAAAGCCATTATTACGCTGACAGAGTCAGGCTATACCGCCAAGCTGATGTCACGTATTACTTCCCCACAGCCAATTTATGCCCTGTCACGCCACAGCAAAACACTGAACAAGATGGCGTTATACCGCGGCGTGTATCCGGCATTTTTTGACAGCACAGCGTTAGTTGGCCAATCCCTTGCTGATGCGGCTATTGAAGCTATCAAAGTAAAAGCCGGGTTGAAAAGCGGTGACCTGGTCATTATGACGCACGGCGATGTGATGGAAACCATAGGCGCATCTAACACCTGCAGAATTGTGCAGGTAAAATAAGCACTGCAACAATAAAAAAGGGCCTGTCAGGGCCCTTTTTTATTTGTCGCGATGTATGAACTCAAAATACGTCGCGCTGCAGCTTACGCACTTTTTGCGCTGCGCGGTATTGCACAAATTGCGGCGCCAGGGCGGTAAGCGCTGAGCCCAACACCACAAAGATGGCGCCAAGCCAGGACCACAGATTCAGCTGCTGCGGCACTAAAAAGCCCGGCAACAACCAGCCGATAACATTGGCGAATAAGATGGTAAATAACGGCGTTACTGCCAGTACTGCACTCACCTTCGATGCTTCCCAATGATGCAGCGCTTCGGCAAAGGCACCGTAAGCCACAACCGTATTTAAACAACAGAAAATCAGCAAAGCCCAATGCAGCTGGCTCATACTCTGTAGCGGCGAAAAATCCGACAGCGGTAAAAACGCGATGCTGCCGGCGACGTAGAGTAAGTACATAACTTGTTTTGAGCTGTAATGCACCAGCAATTGCTTTTGCGCCAACGCATAAGCGGCCCAGGTAACAGCGGCGGCAATAACTAACAACACACCGAGGGTTTCGCTACCGGCCTGCAGCACCAACAGCAGTAAGCGTTCGTTAAAAAACAGCAGCAACCCGGCGACCAGCGTCACCGCACCGATTTTTTGCCACAGCAACAAGCGTTCTTTAAAAATAACCACGCCGCCGAGCATCATCAGAAATGGCGCCAGCTGTATCACCACCTGGCCGGTTTCTGCACTAAGGTAATTTAAGCCGCTAAGGTACATAATGTAATTCGACAATAAGCCTGCCACCGCAATCAGCATTAACCAGGCCACTTTGCCGCGAAATAACACAGTGAGTGCCGGCAGCTTGCCGCGCAGGCCCAACCAAACACCAACCATCACCGCAGCGGCCAGAAAGCGGATCGCCGTTATGGTGTTGGCTGTTATCACATCCAGCAGTATTTTCAGCGCTATCGGTAAAATGCCCCATAACACTGCCGTGGTGAGCGCTAACAGCATACCAGCCAGGCTTTTACCTGTAATTTGATGCATTATGATCCCGATATAATTGACCGCTGGCAGCAATGCCGCTGTTCG
This sequence comes from Rheinheimera sp., assembly GCF_030690345.1. Taxonomy (GTDB): domain Bacteria; phylum Pseudomonadota; class Gammaproteobacteria; order Enterobacterales; family Alteromonadaceae; genus Alishewanella. The sequence continues at coordinate 149,208 of NZ_JAUYGV010000001.1, read as the reverse complement.
CCGGTTACAATAGCGGCATTTTCGCTTATTTGTGCTGAACTTGTCGCGTTATATCAGTAACAGTTGCGACTAAATTACCACCGCTTGCGCTATATCAAACACCGACACTGACATCAGGCTCTATACTGAACGCAGTTTTTAGCTGAATACTGAACAAAGCACCCTGTATGATAAAACGCATTGGCATATTAACCTCCGGCGGCGATGCGCCGGGCATGAACGCTGCTATTCGCGCGGCAGTATTAACGGCTGCGGCGCACAATATCGACGTAATAGGTTTCCGCCATGGTTTTAACGGCTTACTCGAAGACGATTCACAAACCTTGTTGCCGCAACATGTGCAGCATATTATCCAGCAAGGCGGCACTATAATAAAAAGTGCCCGTTGCAAAGCGCTGCATACCGACGCCGGTGCCCGCCAGGCGGCAGATACACTGCACAGGTTACAGTTAGATGCGTTATTAATTATTGGCGGCGATGGCAGTTTCCGTGGCGCTTTAGCTATTGCGCCTTATTACCGCGGCCAGATCATCGGCGTGCCGGGCACTATAGATAATGATGTTGATGGCACCGATTTCACCATAGGTTTTGCCACGGCAATTGATACCGCGCTGGATGCGATAGACAAAATTCGTGATACTGCCGATGCGTTTGAGCGTATTTTTTTAGTCGAACTAATGGGCCGCCACTCCGGCTATATTGCACTCTCGGCCGGTATTGCCGCCGGCGCCGAGCAAATTATTTGCCCCGAGTTCGGTGCATTGCAGGCCAATGCGCTCAAAACGCTGATCACCCCCATTCAGCGTGCCCAGCTGCTACGCGGCAAAAGCAGCTACATTATGGTGGTAGCAGAGAACAGTTACCCGGGTGGCACCACAGCGCTGGCAGAGGCGCTCAGTTCAGCTTTGGGCATAGAATGCCGTGCCTGTATTTTGGGCCATATCCAACGCGGCGGCTCACCGGTTGGCGCCGACCGTATTTTGGCAACCAAATTAGGCGCTTTTGCTGTAGAACAACTGGTAGCGGGTGCACATTTAATGATGGCGGGAGAGATTAATCAACAGGCGTTATTGTACCCGCTGGCCCAAACCGGTGAGCGGAAAAAGCAGATCGACCCGTTTTTAGTACGCTGGCAACAGCAAATTGCCAGCGACTAAACGCCACATCAGTTACTGAAGACTTGTTTTACGCGGTCTTTATAGCTGCGGCTTACTTTTACTGACTGGCCATTGGTTAACATTAACTGATGCTCGCCGTTAGCCAGCATTTGCAGCTTGGCAATGGTATGCACGTTAACAATGGCTGAGCGGTGCACGCGGACAAACAGCCTTGGGTCCAGCTCCTGCTCCAGTTCTTTCATGGTGCGCCGCAGTATATGCGTCTGACCATCGCGGGTATGAATACACATATAGTCACCGGCGGCATCAACCCACTCGATAGCAGATACCGGTACCCGGGTAATTTCGCCGCTGTCTTTAATGCTGATAGCATCCGGAAAACGATCGTTTACTACCGGTTCGGCGTTATCCAGTCGTTGTAAAATATTACCGGCATCATCACCGGTCAGTTTGGCTACGGCCTCCGCTAACTGGCCTTTATGTTTTTGCGTATCCTGGGCTAAAAACAACTTCAGCACTTTCTCTACGGCTTGCCGTAGGCGCTCCGGTTCGACCGGCTTTAACACATAATCCAGTGCACTGACTTCAAAAGCATTAAACGCATAGTGATCATAAGCGGTAACGAACACGATATACGGCAAGGTTTGCTGCTGCGCCTGCAACTGTTTTAAGACGCTGAAACCGTCCATGCCGGGCATTTCGACATCCAGAAATACCAGATCCGGTTTATGTTGGCTGATACTTTCTATTGCTTGCTGACCGTTGCTGCATTCAGCAACCACATCCAGCTCGGGAAACTCTTTCAACCGCACCAACATCCCTTTACGGGCCAGCGGTTCGTCGTCAACTACTATTACCTTAAGCATGTTCCTGTTCCGTTTTTTCTAGTTGTAGTGGAATTCTTATATTTACTTTTAAACCACGCGGTTGGTTATGCGTTAAAACCAATGCAAAGTCATTATCGTAAAGCGCCGCAAGCCGCTCTTTGGTATTCACCAGGCCAACGCCGCTATCATTGCTTTTCGGCAGACCGTCATTAATGGTCATACCCGGGCCATTATCAGCTACTTCCAGCAATAAATCGTGACCAAATTTTTTCGCCGTAATGGCTATTTCGCCACCATTAATCTGGCTGGCTACCGCATACTTAATGGCATTTTCTATCAGCGGTTGCAGTATTAAGCTGGGTACCAAAGCTTGCTCGGTACCAGGCTCAATATCAAACACTATCGACAGTCGCTCAGAGAACCGTACCCGCTCAATTTCAAGATACAGCCGCGCAGCGTAAATCTCCTGCTCCAGCGCAACTTTGTTAATAGGATCTTTGTACAACGAATAGCGCAAAAAGTCACTAAGCCTGGTTACCATTTTATTGGCTGTGTCGGCTTCGTTGATCAAAACCAGGGTGGAAATGGCATTTAAGGTGTTAAACAAAAAGTGCGGGTTAAGCTGATAACGCAGCATTTTAAGCTGGGCTTCGTGCGCTTTATTGGTCGCAGTTAAGGATTTTTGTTTTTCCAACTGCAGTGTTTGATAGTACTTAATACCGAAATACAGCCCGCTCCAGCTTAAGATGACATAAAAGGCTACCGGTGTATCACGCACGTACTTTAGCCAGTCATCCGGCCTGGCGCCGTGGCGGTATATTTCCCAGTAATTAAAGTTTCGTACGGCGGTCCAGATTGCGGCAACTACAAATGCCAGCAGCAGCACGGTCAGCACCATTTTCCATGGTATCCAATGCCATACTTTTTGATAAGCGTAACGCAGCGGAATCGTAATAAGCCAGCCGATGTAAGAGTCGAGCGCAACCACAATCAGATAGGCGTCGCGGGTTTCCTGCACCAAAGAGCCCAGATAATTGACAATGGCAAAACCCAGCCAGCCCAGAGTATGCAGGATCCAGAACTGTCTGGTACGATCTTCAAATAACTTATACACCAATAAAACCTGCGCTACGGCCGGACAATGGCCCGATTATAACCAAATAACAGTAAAGTGCCCTGCTCACTGAGCGCATTTGTCCACGTGTTGATCGCATTATATCAGCGATACAGACCGGATAAACATGGCTAATTAACCGATGACAGGGGTTGGTTTACGATCCGGCCCCAGCGCTACAAAAGTAAAGCTGCCGGAAATGGCTTTATGCTGATCATCGTTGTACATATGCTCAACAAAGATATCGACATGCACGCGGATGCTGGTGCGCCCGACATGTTCCACTTTGGCTACCAGTTCAATAATAGTGCCGGCCGGAATAGACTCTTTAAAATCTACCCGGTCTGAACTGACAGTAACCAGCGGTTTGCGGCAAAACCGCGTTGCCGCGATAAAGGCAGCTTCGTCCATCCAGGCCAGCGCTTCGCCACCAAATAAGGTATTGTGATGGTTGGTTCTGCCGGGAAATACGGTTTTGGTTACCCGGGTAACCGCATGCTCCATCCGTTTGGCGATCAGGGCGTCATTATTCATATCTGTACTCTTCTGTACTGTTTAGTACTTTGCCGGTAAAGCTTCAGGACGCGGATTCTATAAGACTTGTCTGCAATTGCAACAGTATCGCAGAGAAATACGTATTCAACGCTGCCGTTACCGCTTCAGTTAGCGGCTTAACATCGGCCCCAACGCCCTGCCGCCAACCAAATGCAGGTGAATATGATATACCTCCTGGCCACCATGGGCATTGCAGTTCATGATCAAGCGATAGCCTTTGTCGGCAATACCATGCTCTGCTGCCAATTTACGCGCCACACTAAACAAACGGCCCAGTGCCGCCTCGTGTTGTGGCTCTACATCATTTACCGTTGGAATAAGCTGATTAGGAACCAGTAAAATATGCACCGGCGCTCTGGGGTGAATATCACGAAACGCCGTTACCAATTCATCCTGATATAAAATATCAGCATTGGCCTCGCGGCGGATAATTTTACTGAATACCGTTTCTACAGCCATGTCATTTTCCTTCGTCGGTTTTAGCGGCATAATAGCCAGCTTAATACGCCAAAGCACAGCAGGCAAAGAGAAATACTATGAAATCTGTGAAGTACCGGCTGGATATCAGCGATATCGGCGCACACCTGGTCAGCGTTAACCTGAGCTTTAAACCCGTTGATGCAATACATGAACTGGCGCTGCCGGCGTGGATCCCGGGCAGCTATATGATCCGTGATTTTGCCCGCAACATTGTTGCCATCAGTGCTGCAGACGACAGCGGGCCGCTGATACTGCAGCAAATGGATAAACAACGCTGGCAGTTGCACTGTAACAGCAGCACCGTCAGCGTAACTTATCAGCTATATGCTTATGATTTATCGGTGCGCGCAGCCTATATTGATGATGAGATCGCCGTGCTGAACCCTGCCAGCCTGTGCCTGAGTGTCAGCACGTTAGAGCAGTTGCCGCATCGGCTGCATATCAGCAAACCTAAGTCACACGTAACCAAAAACTGGCGGCTTGCTACCGGCTTAAATCGCGCTACCGACACTGATTTTCTTGGCTTTGGCGAATATCTGGCTACCAGCTATCAAAACCTTATCGACAGCCCGATACTGGCGGGCCATTTCCAGTTGGCAGAGTTCAGCATTGATGACATTACACACTACCTGGTGGTAACAGGCGACAACTTAACTGACTTACCGCGTTTTAGTCATGATGTGGAAAAAATTTGCCGCCAACAAGTAACAACCTTCGGCAGCCTGCCGGCCGATTTAACCAGCTATTGGTTTTTACTCTGGGTCACAGAAGATGGCTACGGTGGCCTGGAGCATCTCAATTCAACGCTATTGCTGTGCAGCCGCTTTGATTTACCGGCGCCGGGCCAGGCTGACACTGACGACAAGTATCAAAACCTGCTGGCACTTTGCAGCCACGAATATTTTCATACCTGGTGGGTTAAACGGTTAAAACCGGCCTGCTTCGCACAGTATCAGTTAGCAGCAGAGCAGTACACGCCACAGCTGTGGTTATACGAAGGTTTCACCTCCTACTACGATGACCTGGCGCTGGTGCGTGCCAGCTTAATTGACAGTAAAAGCTATATTAAAACGCTGGAAAAGACCATCTCAAGAGTCACGCGTAACCCAAGTGACACGCAACAAAGCCTGACTGACAGTAGTTTTACCGCCTGGACTAAGTTTTATAAGCAGGATGAAAATGCCGTTAATGCAGTGGTCAGTTACTACGCTAAAGGCGCCTTATTGGCACTGTGTCTGGATGCCTGGTTACGCCGCCACGGTGCCTGCCTTGATCAGGTTGTGCGTCAATTATGGCAGCAGTACCTGGTATCAGGTACACCGGATAATGCCTTACAACTGGTGCTGCAGCAACTGGGCTTTGCTGAACTAGCCGCCCTGACCGATGATTGGCTAACACAGGCCATTAGCCTGCCGCTGGCATCACTGTTACCGGCACTGGGGTTGCAGCTAACCTTGCGACCTATGCAACATGGCGATGATTTCGGTGGTGAGGCGACGGCGGATGCGCCGGCGTTTATCGGCGCCCAAACCAAGGTTGTTAATGGCCTGGTGCAGCTGACACAGGTTTATCATGGCGGTAGTGCGCATCAGGCCGGTTTAATGAGCGGAGATCAGCTGTTAGCGTTGGATGGCCGTAAAATAAGTGCCACCAGCCTGCCACAGCTGTTAAAACGCAGCAGAAACGGCGACAGCTTAACACTGCATTTTTATCGTAAAGACCGTTTATTGCAGAGCCAGCTAACGTTAAATGCCGCACCACAACAGGTTGCGGTGCTTACAGTTGCAGAACAAACATTGTGCGACGCCTGGCTACAACAAGTTCAGCCGCGTTAGTTTATAACCAAACCCGGTAGCAGGGCCGGATCCAACCGTTCCTGCTGCCAGTTAATACGCCAGTCCAGATGCGGCCCGGTAACACGGCCGGTGGCACCCACCTCTGCAATCTTCTGACCCTGCGTTATGCTTTGTCCCACGGCTACATCAAACTTACTTAAATGCATAAAGGTAGAGCTGATGCCAAAGCCATGATCCACTATCAATGTCAGGCCGGAATAATATAAATCTTCTGCCAGCAATACGGTGCCACCAAGCGGCGCTGTTACGGGAGCCCCCACCGGCGCAGCGACATCCAGGCCATAGTGCGGATTGCGCGGCTCACCGTTAAATACCCGTTGGCTGCCGTAAACTCCGGAAATACGGCCCTGTGCCGGCATTACCGGGGTAGCAAAAATGTACGGTAAGTCTGATATAGTTTCGCGAACTGCCCGCACCTGCAGGTTGTCGCGGCGAATACGCTCGGTAACCTCTGCCGGCGGTGTCACATATTTTTGTGCGACACCGTTAACATGCTGAACATCGTATTGCCGCGCAGTAAAGCTCAGCGTGGAAACATGCTCTTTCCCGTCCAGTACCACTTTAAGCTGATGCTCAAGTGGTGCGTCACGGCCAATACCAAACACAAAGCGGCCATCGCTGCTAAGTGGAAGCTCTGTTTGATTAAAAAACACTTTGCTGCCAAGCGGCGCTTTGCCGCGTACTAAACTGCCCTGGGTTAGCTGCCCTTCGAGCTGTGGTTGCGGTTGTGCTGCCAGTACAAAACTGACGCTAGCTAACAGCGATAGCGCCTTTGCCCACCCCTTCATATGCCACTACCTTATATTGTTTTGTGTTATCCAGCTGCTTTAGCTCAGCGGCGATGTAATCAGCCAAACACTCTACCGTGGTATCACAGGCCACAATTTCACAGTGCGCAGCCGGCATCGTTAACTCAAACCAGCCCTGGGCGGCCTGGTAGCGAAAACAATAATCGCCGTCACCTGCGCTCAGATGTTGTAATTCAGCCGGTGTGCAAATATCTTCAGTGCTGCCTAAATAAATGTCCTGCCAGCGCTCGCACCAGTATTTGTTTAACCGTGGCGCTAACATGCCATCGGTATAAATTTGGATAGTAGAGCGATGACCATGGGCAATACGCTGGCAATTACCGTCATGCTTCTTCAAACCATGGCTGTAGTGATAGTAAAAACTGTTGCTGGCCTCAGGCCGCAGAGTAAAAATCAACTGCTGTACATTGTCCGGCAGTAAAGGCGCAATTTGCTGCTGCAAAAATGCCGTGACGCTGTGCTCATTTATATCTTCGGCGCCAATAGCCACTATGGCCTGTGCCGGTGCCGCCATACTGATGCGCCCGCGTGCAGATTGAAAGTTTAAGCGCTGCAACTCAGCGCTGCTTTCCATGGTAAGGGCCGCAGATAGGGCCGGTACTGCCAGCTTATGATCTACCAGCTGATCTATTGCCTGCTTGATCACTTTTTTAACTTTGGCAAAATCCAACACCATCGAGGTTTGATCCAAACCGCCGTGCAGTTCTACATCAACAATATAGCTTTCACCCAACATACCGCGCTTGGCGCACAGGTAAGAAAAATCAATAACGGTTAGATCCCGTACAAACAAAATCATTAAAAGCTCTCTGGTTACTCAGCATACACTGGCGGCATTATAACGCTGAACACGCACCGGCAACACCTGCCGTGCGGATAAATCAACGCTTATGCTCGGTTAACCAGCTGTTTAAAATGCCCACCTGACCACATTTGTGTGCGGCGTACATCAAACGGATAGCATTACTGAGCAAGATGCTGTCGCTCCATTCGGTTTTCTTCTGGATCTCTTCATAGCAAGTTAACGCTTCCGGTGTCAGGTAGCCACGCAGCTCTTTTTTACCGGATTGTTTTTGCCGCTCACGATAACGCTGCTGTTTCTCAGCATTGGTCAGCGCTTTTCCACTGGAGTTGGTCATGATGTCACTCTTTGGCAATCATACTGTCATACACTTAACCGGTTGTCCGGTTTGCGCGTAAAAATAAGGCTTTACACAAATCGGACTTGTTTAGCGTACAAGTGTTCGCTAAAGTGGCCCGGTATTTTCACTGGATTAAACATACATGACTAAGAATAGCTTTACAAAAGAAGATTTAATCGCTTGTGCCAATGGCGAATTGTTTGGTGAAGGTAATAGCCAATTACCTTCTGACAATATGCTGATGATGGATCGCATAGTACATATTTCTGAAGAAGGTGGCTTATACGGCAAGGGGCAAATTATTGCTGAGCTGGATATAACACCGGACCTGTGGTTTTTCGCCTGTCACTTTAAAGGTGATCCGGTGATGCCCGGCTGTCTGGGACTGGATGCTATGTGGCAATTAGTCGGCTTCTTTTTGGGCTGGTGTGAAGGTCCGGGTAAAGGCCGCGCCCTGGGCGTTGGCGAGGTTAAGTTTACCGGTCAAATTCTGCCAACGGCGAAAAAAGTTACTTATACCATCAATATGAAGCGCGTGATTAAACGTAAACTGTTTATGGGTATTGCTGATGGTGTTGTCAGTGTGGATGGCCGCGATATTTATGCCGCAGAAGATTTAAAAGTCGGTTTATTTCAGGATACGTCCAGCTTCTGATGTAACTGCCCTAAAATGACAAAAGCCCCGCAGAGTAATCTTGCCGGGGCTTTTTTAATGCGGTAATTAACTACACAGAAAACTATTTGCCTATAAAACTATTGGCCTTTATTAAACAACCCAACGTTGCGATCTTCGATGGCCTCGCGCCAGCCTCCTAACCATTGTGAGCGCGTATCTAAACCTTGATAAGGGCAAATTTCTTTGGACCGTCCGGTTACACCGGCACGATAACCTTGAGCATGAGCACGTTCCAGACGATCACGTTTTTGTCTTTTCATACGGCAGTCTTCCTCAACTTTTTGTGTGATAAAAATAACCGCAACATGTCTTGCGGTTACTCTTTAATAGATAGCCCGGACTGCGCAAAGGTTCAATTTGAATACGGCAGATTAATTACTTGACAATGGCTAACAAACTGAACTTGTTTAAGATTTGATGACAGATTTATTTATATCTAATTACACTAACTCAGCGCTTTTTTATAGCTAAGTTCTACACATCAGCGACAGAGATAAAAAAAGCTGCCGAAGCAGCTTTTTGTCACACCTTAGTTTTACGCCACCAAAGCAAACCGGAGCTCAATACCAGCAGACTCCAGGGCAAAGAGCCACCTTTACGCTCGTACACTGTATCCTCTGTTGTGCAATTTTCAGCTTCACCATTGGCAACAGGTATTAGTTTCACGGCTATAACCACATCTTCTTCTATGGCATTACCGGCACTGTCTAATACTACGTCACCTAAAGCATCACGCTGTTCACGCTTAACCAAAGCAGTGGCCAAAATTTCCCCATTGTTGTTGATATCGTTTGCATCCACTATGGTGTAAGGTACATCGCAACCCAGCAAGGTATTTAGATCACGAAAGCTGTCTGTCGCAATATCATAGATAAAGCCATGCTTACGTCTCGTCGTCGTACCGGCTAACATAACCTCTGCCCTACCCACTACTTGATCAAGATCGTTTATGGCATTCGGCTCTGAGGCAGAGCTGGTAAAAAAATCTTGCGGGAATACGGTTTGCGCAGAACTATAATCGTGATAAAAAAACTTGTTGCGGTCTAACGAATTAATACGTTTTTTTGCGTAGCCAACAATAATATCGTTGTTATTCACTGCAACTGCATCGCTACTTGACCATTCCAACGGATCAATCAGCGGCAGCACCTGCCCTTCAGTGTACAAGCTGGCGTGTTCTGTACGAAAATTTCTGTCTGAGTCAGTATATATCGAATGTCCTACTGCCAGGCCATTGTTATTAACGTCATTTGCCTCACTAAAATAAGTGTTGCCGTTTACACCTTCACCATCAAAAGCAACACCGGTATTTTTATCACCCAGAAAACCAAATATTTCAGGTTCACCGATAGTACCATTGGCCTGCAATTGCCACACCATAGCTCTTTTGTGATAACTGCCATCTATCGCGTCGTTATACAAACAGTTATTTACCGGTGTATCTGAACCATCACAGGCTTCTTCTATCTCAGTCTGCTTATCTTCGTCCATACCACTACTGCCATAACCGGCAATTAAGCCGCTATCACTGATAGCTTTGGCTACTGTAAAACCACCACCCAGCTCCTGATAAGGTGCCGGAATCGTGCTTACCTGATTATTTTGCACTACCACACCTAACTGATGAGATAGTTCCGGTACCCAGACATCGACTGTTTCCGGTTCCGGTTCTTCATCTGTCACGGCTGGGGTAAAGCTTTGCAATGCAAAGGTGGTGCTTGCAGTACCCACCGCAACACCGGCATTATTAATATCGTATAAATATTCGCTGTTGCCGCGCTGTTGGGTGAGATCGCGCAGCGGCAAGTTTTGTAACATACCGTCTATAGTAGATACGTACCCCAACGAGTAACCTATGCGTTGGTTTGCGGGATTAAAACGCAGCAAAATGTTTAGTATAGAGGCATCAATATTACCGTTAATAGCATCAGCCAGCTGCTCGTCCGTTAATAAAGCAATCACGGCATTACTTTCAAAATCAATAACATCAAGATCCAACGGGAAATTAAAAGCCCCTAAACCATTACCGTTTACATTAGGAATGCCAAGGTTATTTAAAGGATTGTTTGTGCTGACAGCACCATTAACAACCACACTTCCGGCATCGTTTATTGCCGCAGCATAGGTAGACTTTACTTCGCTGACTTCACCAATCTCAACGACGCTGTACACTGCCGCTTGCACAGAACACAGACTTAACAGCGGCAATATCGCCAGGCTGATGCGTGATAACTTCATTCGGGGCCCCTAAAATTTACTACGATTCTTATGCGTCTAATTCTTCCCAGCGCGCGTACGCTTGCGCCAGCTTCGACTCGGTCTGTTGTAATTGGTTCAATGTAGCTTGCGTTTGCTCTGCGCTTTGCTTAAAAAACTCGGCATCATTTACTTTCAGTTGTAAAGCTTCAAGCTCAGCTTCAAGTTGCTCCACTAAAGCAGGCAGTTGCTCCAGTTCACGCTGTTCTTTGTATGATAACTTCTTAGCACTGCTAACAGAAGCCTGCACCGGCGTTTGTTCTGTAACGCTCTGTGATGGCTTTGTCACTTTTTGTGCAGTGGCTGCAGTTGGTTGCAGGCGTTGCTGGTAAGCAATAACGTCGTCATAGCCACCGGCAATATCAATAATACGGCCACCACCGGCAAACAGCAGTGAGCTGGTTACGGTATTATTAACGAATTCGCGGTCGTGGCTTACCAGCAGCACTGTGCCCTGGTATTGCTGCAAAATATCTTCCAGCAGCTCCAGCGTTTCAACATCTAAGTCGTTGGTTGGCTCGTCGAGGATCAATAAGTTACTTGGTCTGGCAAACAGTTTGGCCAGCAATAAACGGTTCTTCTCACCGCCCGATAAGGCTTTTACCGGAGTACGCGCCCGTGCCGGCGGGAATAAAAAATCCTGTAGGTAACTGAGCACATGGCGACTTTTGCCATTTTGGGTAATTTCCTGTTTACCCTCTGCAACGTTATCCTGCACTGTGGCTTCTAAATCCAGTGCGATACGGTGTTGGTCAAAATAGGCCACTTCAATATTGGTGCCGCGCTTAATCTCGCCACTGTCGTGTTTATAGTCACCCAATAACAGCTTAATCAGCGTTGATTTACCCACACCGTTTGGCCCAACCAGGGCAATACGATCACCGCGCATTACCAACAGATCAAGCTTATCTATAACAGTTTTGCCATTAAAGCCACAGCTTATGGCTTTAGTTTCAAATACCAGCTTGCCGGAGCGATCGGCCTGCTCGATATTAAAATCGACCTTGCCTAAAGTCTCTACCCGCTCTGCCCGCTCACGCCGCAGCGCTTTAAGGGCTCTTACCCGGCCTTCGTTACGGGTGCGCCGCGCTTTAATACCCTGGCGGATCCATACTTCTTCTTCTGCCAGTTTTTTATCAAACAATGCATTGTGCTGTTGCTCGTCTTCGAGCATTTTTTGTTTACGATCCAGGTATTCCTGATAATTGCCGGGGTGCGACGTTAACAAACCACGGTCCAGATCAATAATGCGGGTAGCCAAAGCACGGATAAAAGCCCTGTCGTGCGAGATAAAAATAATGGCACCGGAAAAATTCAGTAAAAACTGCTCCAGCCACTGAATAGCAGCAACATCCAGGTGGTTAGTCGGCTCGTCGAGTAATAAAATATCCGGCCTGGCGGCTAATGCCCGGGCCAGGGCAGCTTTGCGCAGCCAGCCACCGGATAACGTAGCTAAACTGGCATCGGGGTTCATATCAAACTGCTGGCATAAATCAGCAACGCGGGATTCCAGCCCCCAGCCATCGCGGGTATCCATTTCGCTTTGTAATTTCTCAAACAGACGATAGTCGGCATCTGAGGCGCCGTCTAAATTTTCTGACAAGGTATAAAATTGTTGCGCAATTTGCGCTAAATCACCGGCACCTTCGCGGATAAAGTCGGCAATTTTCACGTCCATTTTTGCCGGCGGATCTTGCTCCAGTCGGCTTAATACTACCCCGGTATTCACCACGATCTGGCCATCGTCCAGATTTTGCTGTCCGGTCAGCAATTTTAACAATGACGATTTACCGGCGCCATTGCGACCAACTAAACACACGCGCTCGCCACTGAATAAGCTGAAGTCGACATGATCCAGTATCGGGTTGGTGCCAAAGGCTAAACACGCCTGCTGAAAACGTAATAATTCCACTACTGTACATCCTTAAGCCATGTTGCCAGCTGGTCCGCATCAAAGGGCCAGCATAATTCGTTATCACCCTGTTTTAATACAGGTATCGCCACGCGATAGCGCGTGAACGCGGCCTCATCGTCAACAATATCAACCACCTGAAATTGTCCGGCCTGGCCGGCGGCTATCAACAGCTGCTCTGCCTGCTCGCACAGATGACAGCCCCAAGTACTGTATAAGGTTAAGACCGGTTGCATGCTATTCATACTATTAGCGCGTTAACTCAAAACAAACGTGAATATTCGGGTTACGCTTATAATCTTCCGGCAAGGTAGCGGCCGAGATATCTTTTACCTGCCAGCCGGCATCATTAAGTGCCTGGGTATCAATCTTAAAGCGGCGTTTGTTGTTAGAGAAAATCACTTTGCCGCCAGGTGCCAGTCGCGGCGTCAGCATGTTTAACAAATTAACGTGATCGCGCTGCACATCCCAGCTGTCTTGCATCCGTTTCGAGTTAGAAAAGGTTGGCGGGTCAACAAAAATTAAATCGAACTGAGCACGGCAGCGGCTTAACCATTGTAAGCAATCAGCTTGCTCGAACTGATACTGCTTGCCGGTTAAGCCGTTAATGGTGAAGTTACGCTTAGCCCAGTCTAAATAAGTGTTAGACATATCTACCGTAGTCACACTGGCGGCACCGCCAATAGCGGCATGCACCGACGCACTGCCGGTATAAGCAAACAGGTTTAACACCGTTTTACCTTTGGCCTGCTGCTGGATCATCCGCCGGGTAATGCGATGATCTAAAAATAAACCGGTATCCAGGTAATCGCGCAGATTTACTAAAAACTTAGCGCCATACTCGCTGACTTCTTTATATTGGCCGGCTTTATTTAACGCCTGATACTGCGAAGTGCCCTTTTGCTTTTCGCGTACTTTTAAAATCATTTTATCTGAGCTGATAGCCAGCACCTGCGGTACCTGGTTTACCACATCGAATAAGCGTTTTTGCGATACCTGCTCGTCCACCGTGGCCGGCGCAGCATATTCATGCACCACCACTTCGCCGTCGTACCAATCTACCGCCACGTTATATTCCGGAATATCGGCATCATATAGACGGTAGCAGCTTAAGCCTTCTTTTTTCGCCCACTTTTGCAGCTGCTTTACATTCTTCGCCAAGCGGTTGCCAAACGAGCTGCTTTCACTGTAAAACAGCGCCGGCGCGTCAGAGCTTACCGCCACTTGTTTTTCGGTTAAATCAAACAGGGTGAAATCACAATCCAGCGGGCCATTGGTAAATTTATAACTTTTACTTTTTGATAAGCGCAGCGCGCGCAGTAAATCGGTGTTTGAGGTAATAATGGCTAAACGCCAGCCCTGATAGTGCTGCTTTAACGCTAAGGAAAATTTACTGTATAACGGTATTAATGAGGGTAGATCGCCCAGCCGCTCACCATACGGCGGGTTGGTAACAATAACGCCCGGCACATTGGTTACCGGCGCTTTTAACGCTGTGGCATCGGCATAATCAAACTGCACCACAGATGCAACACCGGCACGGGCGGCATTTTGCTTCGCTTTGGCTAAATTGCGCTCATCAAAATCCGAGCCCCAAAACTGTACGGCTGCGGGTAACCCACGCTGCGCCGCTTTGGCTTCTTGTTTTAACTGCTGCCATATGGCATCGCGATGGCCCGGCCAGCCTTCGAAGGCAAACTTTTCGCGGCTTAAACCCGGCGCTTTATTCAGCGCGATTAATGCCGCTTCCAGCACTATAGTGCCGCTGCCGCAAAACGGGTCAAACAACGGTTGTTCTACCTGCCAGCCGGAGCGCTTTAACAGCGCCGCCGCTAAATGCTCTTTTAATGGTGCTTCGCCCTGGCCGGCGCGATAACCACGCTGATGCAACGACGGGCCGGAAAAGTCCTGTAAAAAGTGGAAATGAGCTTTATCTAACCGCACCTGAAAGCGGACATCGGGGTCCATGCGGTCAACATCCGGGCGGTGGCCGGTTTCTTCACGGAACTGATCAACAATGGCGTCTTTTAAGCGGATAGCACCAAACTGGGTGTTGTCTATTTTCGGGTGCTTGCCAACACAGTCAACTGCCAACGTATTGCGCAGTGACATTTGCTGTGGCCAGTCAATTTTCTGCGCAATCTGATAAATATCACTGTCAGCCGTTACCGGCTCAGATTGGATTAAGCGCAAAATACGGGTAGCCAGGCGCGACCACAAACATAATTGATACCCTGTGCGCAGTTCTGCCTTAAAGCGCACCACACCCATGGTTACTTTCAACACTTCGCCACCCTGCTGGCGAATTTCATCCGCCAACAGCTCTTCTACCCCTTTAGACGTTAACGCCCAGAATTCCAGCATGCTACCCAAACCCCTAACAAAAATGGCCGTCAGTATAGCAGAATGTGCTATTTATCCGTTTGAGTTTTTGTAAAAGTACTAAATTGCTGCTTAAAACAGCGCTTTGTTTAACAAAGCAGCAGTTAAGCAACATCTTAAAAATAAAAGCAGATAAAGGCTTGCATGGCTTTGTTAAAAACACTAAGATGCGCCCCGCAATGACGGACGCGGGATGGAGCAGCCTGGTAGCTCGTCGGGCTCATAACCCGAAGGTCGTCGGTTCAAATCCGGCTCCCGCAACCAACATCTAAGCCTACTTTGACGTAGGTTTTTTTGTGCCCAAAGTTCAACAACCCGAAGGTCGTCGGTTCGCTCTTCATAAAGATCAGGGCTCCCGCAACCAACACTAAGGCCGACTTAATAGTCGGTTTTTTTGTGCCTGAAATTCAACAACCTAAAGGTCGGCATTGAGTGATCTGATTGCTTTTTGACTGCACTCTTCCTATATTGAATGCACTTTAATCAGTTCTACACTTTTCCAGTGCTCCCGGAGGTGGCTATCTATGGCTATGATGACGGTTAGAAATATACCGGATGAGATACACAGCGCTTTAAAAGCCAGAGCCAAGCGGCACAATCGCAGTGCCGAGGCTGAAATGCGGGCGATTCTGGAAGAGGCTATATTACCCAAAACACGTATTCAAATGGGCGATGCACTGGCAGAGCTGGGGCGAAAAATCGGGCTGACAAATGACGATTTAACCGCTTTAGACCAAGCGCGCAGCACTACTCCTGCAGAACCGATGGAGTTTGAATGATCGTTCTGGATACCAACGTTATATCTGAAGCGATGAAGCCTGAACCGCATCCAAACGTGACAGCCTGGCTTAATGCGCAATCAGCCGAAACGCTGTACTTGTCCAGTGTAACCTTGGCTGAGCTGCTGTTTGGCATTGCCATGTTACCCACCGGCAAGCGTAAAGATATGCTAAATGAAGCCCTTGACGGACTTATGGCGCTTTTTACCGGAAGAGTGCTGTCTTTTGATCATGCTGCGGCTATGCAGTATGCCCGGTTAGCGTCTACAGCAAGATCTGCCGGAAAAGGCTTTCCGGTACCCGATGGCTACATAGCGGCTATCGCGGTGTCACAGGGCTTTAAAGTCGCATCGCGCGATATGTCAGCATTTGCAGCGGCGAATATTGATGTTATTAATCCGTGGGAAGCAAAATAAGCCAAGTTTGTATATCAATATCTGGCCAAGCCAAGCTCAACTAACAATAACGACAGACAATGCAGCGCCGTTTGCGCATCTTCTTCAGTAATATCACGGGTGTTATATTGTGCTTGGGCGTTGGTCTTGGCCCGGGAATGTAGCCGAGCAATGATTTGGCCGGCATTTACGCTCAGCGTATTATTCGGCATTTTTACTGCAAGCTTTTTAAGGCCATGTCCTAAATCTGAAGACGTGTCATCAATAGCAATACCTACTGCAAACGCAGCCGAATTTCGACAGCTTTCAACCAAATGAAAAGGACTTATTCTCCGGTTGGCCGCTTGTACTTCATCAAGCGTAATGCTCAAGCGCTGATAATACTCAGAAGACATAGCCTGGGGTAACAACACTGGCAGTACGCCATTCGTGCGGGTGCTTTTAAGTGTTACAACGATGTCACCACCAAACACCTGCTCTACGGCTACCACTTTCCAGAATGACGCATATTTACCATCTCCCAGAATAGCTTGGTTACTGTTAGTATCAGAAATGTAGTGAGGCATTTTGTAGATCTGATAGTGGTAAAAATATTGTTCTTGGACTAATGCTGGTGCAATTCCTGCCCATTCCACTTGCCGAACAAAAACACTCTGCATCCAATCCTTATTCGAAATGGGAAGACAGTAAACCCTGCCACGTTTAATACCAGCAGCTGGCTCGTACATATCTTCAAGGAAAATTAGGCCCGGATACTCCCCAAGCGATCTATAGTCACTGGGAACCAAACTCGGAAAGCTAATAGGAATGATAAGTTGATTTGCGGCGATGGGCCTGCCGTAAATCGCACTATCGCCGACATAAACAGTCTTTGTTTTATCGCTAATTCCAAGAACTGACAAAGCAACTCCTTCGCTAACTTTAATTTTTAATTAATTCGACTGATTAAGCTGCCTTAATTCACAACAACACTTAATCTTCAAAATAGTCGCTATCGAACTTGGGTATTTTAACAATACGGGTAGATACCCCAACTTCATGATCGATCATAAGCTCAGCGAGTTTGATACCATCAACAAGCACAATTCGTTCAACTGATTTAGCAAACTCAACAGCTTGGGCGGTATAACCTGAAGTGGTAATAAACACGCCCTTAGTTGCACGCTGCCCAGCTAAAGCACCATAAAAGCCCTGAATTTCTGGCCGGCCAACACTGCTTTGCCAACGTTTCGCCTGCACATACACCTTTTCCAGACCTAATTTATCCAGTGAGATCACCCCATCAATACCACCATCGCCCGAGCCACCAACCCGCTGTAAATCGTTACGGTTAGCACCGTAGCCCATCTTATGCAGTAAGTCTAAAACGATGGCTTCAAAATATGTTGGGTTAACCTTTGCTAGCGTTTCCAGCAAATCAGCAGCAACGCTTTCACGCATTTCTTTTACGGCCGACCCTAAGCGCTCTTCGGGGCTTGACGTTTCCGCTGCACTATCGTTTTTAATTGGAGTAATGATTGGTTCAGTGGTTGAGGTCGCTTCTTTTAATCGCACGTCCATATAACCAAAAGCAAGATCAGCAACTTGCCCTTGTGACAGCGGCCGCGCCTTGCTGGCAGCAAATATTTTACCTTCATCCGTTAAGCACCAAACTCCGCGCCGAGCAGAGCTAGAAAGGCCAGCCCGCTTCAAACGGTCATGCGCCCAACCTATACGGTTTTTATACACCTGCTGTGCTTGGCTTGGTAACAGCTCAGCACGCTCCTCTTCGGTTAACTGCATTGCCTCAGCAGCAGCTTCATAAACCTCGCGAGCCAAGGCACCATCGGGGCGAGTTGCTAAGAACCGCAGCACAGGTTCAATAAATTGATCATAGGTAGGAATAGCCATTTCTAAATCCTTATAAAATCACCATCTAATCTGACCTACCAAGGAGCAGCATAGATTCCATCGTAATTAACTACCGTCACGATTTGAATACCTACGCTCTCTAGAAATAATCGTTGTCCAGGTTGAATTTCACCAACATGAATATAGAAGGCTTGTCGCTTCTTCTCAGAGTAGATCTTGAAGAACTTTGCTCTTTCAATTAGTAGCCATCTTAAAAAGACTTCGGTAGTCCCCAGATCCAAACCAAAAATAAATAAATCATTCTGAAAAATAATATTCAGCCAGGTATTTTTTCCAGGCCAGTTCGTAAAATCTGCGCTATTAAATAAACGATTACTACCTTTATGGAGCATCGGCCGGGCACGCTCTACAGAACCCATATAATGAGACAATCCTAATCGAATGCTACGACTATATTTTTGAACTCCGTTTATGTGCCAAATAGCAAAGTCATCTGTAACATAAGTGATATTCTTATTCGAATAAAAACTACCCCAAGGATAAAAGTCAGTAAATTTGTCTGAGTCTAAGTGCCCTATTTTCAGATTTAGTACGTCAGAAAGTGTATTTTCAAAGTTTGTTGTCAAAATGGGTGTGTTATTCGTTTCAGCCCAACTTACAATTTTTTTATGTTGTTCTTTTACCGGCCAGTTTGACATTAATTCACAAAATTCTGCCTGTAAACTTTTACTCTGTTTAACGCCTTTTAAATCCAGTGCGTCATAAAATTCAGTAAGCGAAATACCGACAGGTATACCTATCGTTTCAGCACCAACCCTTTTTCGCCACAAACGGATTAATAATTTATCCCACCCACTTTCATTATCAACTGAGTTGTACCGGTTTATTCCATTCCCAATGACCAACGCAGGTTTGAGTTCCGGTTTATGCAACAATGTTTTAAAGTCCATTTTATCTCCGATCTAGCGTCTTTTAACCGTACATTTATTTTTTGATTTTCTTTCCATTATCGCCCGCTCAGCCTTTATCTACCCCAGCAACGCCTCGGCGCTATTCTCGCCACTAATCAGCTCGGGGTTAGCTGCACCAGTCGGCTGTCGGTTCGCCGCGAAAAGGCTTTAGCAAGGATGGATTGAGTCCGGTTATTCATCCGGTTAAGCGTGGCTTGGGCGGCTTGTCCAATGAGGTAGGCAAAGGCACACTCAGCACTTTGCGCCAGCTGCAAAAACAGCGGGTCGTATTCACTTAAAAAGGCAAAGTTAGAATGGTTAGCGCTCAAAGCTGGCTGCGTCATAATCCCTCGTCGCAAGCTGATGATTTATCGTCAAATAAGAACATAAGTTTGTACCACTAGTGACAACTTATGGCAACTTATCCAGAGCAAACTTAATACTCGGACAGGCTTTTTTTGTATCTGTAATAGCCCCTCTGTACACTAGCGCTATAACCCATCAATACGAACAGCTGATATGAGCAATTTTACCGTACAACACAGCCTGGCCGATTTAGGTGCGCCCTTTTCTGTGCCTTGCAACCCAACGCCGGTAGCGGCGCCGCAGTGGCTGGCGTTTAATAGTGAACTGGCAGCTGAGCTTTGCTTACCACAGCAGTATTGCCACTCAGATGACGGCCTGGCAGTATTTAGCGGTAATGCTTTGCCAGACTGGGCAGCACCGCGGGCGCATGCTTATGCCGGCCATCAGTTTGGCCATTTTGTACCGCAGTTGGGCGATGGCCGGGCTTTGTTGTTGGCAGAAGTGTTAAGTGCTGATAACCAGCGCTTTGATATTCAACTTAAAGGCGCCGGGCAAACGCCGTTTTCGCGCCGTGGCGATGGCCGCGCGCCACTGGGGCCGGTACTGCGTGAGTATTTAGTCAGTGAAGCCATGCATGCGCTGGGCGTGCCCACTACCCGCGCTTTGGCAGCTGTGCTGACAGGTGATTGGGTACAACGCGAAACCGCAGAACCCGGTGCGGTACTTACCCGGGTGGCAGCCAGCCATATTCGCATTGGTAGTTTTCAGTATATTGCCGCCCATGGCGATGCAGCCCAGCTGAAAACCTTTGCCGACTACGTTATTGCCAGACACTATCCGGCCTGTGCCAACGAGGCAAATCCTTACCTGGCGCTGCTTGCAGCTGTGGTTGCAGCACAGGCTAAACTGGTTGCCAAATGGATGAGCCTGGGCTTTATTCATGGCGTAATGAACACCGACAATATGAGCATTGCCGGCGAAACCATCGATTACGGCCCCTGTGCGTTTATGGACAGCTTTAACCCGGCGCAGGTCTACAGCTTTATTGACAGCCAGGGTCGTTATGCCTGGGGTAATCAACCCCGTATTGCCAGCTGGAACCTGGCGCGCTTTGCTGAAACCCTGCTGCCGCTCCTGACTGAACAGCCTGAGCAGGCGGTAGAGCTGGCTACTGAAGTACTGCAAGGCTTTAACGGCCAAAACGAAGCGGAATTTTTACACCTGATGGCAGCGAAAATCGGTATTGTTAACTCAACTAATACCGATGAAGTGTTGATCCGCGATCTGCTTAACCTGATGAGCGCCAATAAGGCTGATTTCAGCCAAAGCTTTCGTTTGCTCAGTCAGTCAGTAACAGACAGTAATGCCGGGGCAACTAAGTTATTTGCCGATCAACAAGGCTGGCAAAACTGGGCCACGTTATGGCAGCAACGCCTTGACGCTCAGGGTATAGCGCTAAGCACAGTACAGCAGCAGATGGACAGCACTAACCCTGCGGTAATACCACGCAACCATTTAATTGCCGACGCGATAGCCCTGGCCACAGAGCAAGCCGATTTAAGCCTGTTTAACCGGTTGCACAAGGCGCTAAGCACACCTTTTACACTGACAGACGCCAATGCTGACTTCGCTTTGCCGCCTACAGCTGCGCAGTGTATTGCCAATACCTTTTGTGGTACTTAAGCCTATGCACTGCTTATAAGTTATGCCATCTGTAGCGCGCAGATGGCATATAAATTGGTTATCATAGCAGTCTGTTGAATCTGTTTTGAGCCATCATTTTGCCCGACATTAGTGTTAGCTTTGCCCTGTCACAGCTACTGGCAGCTTTAGCCTTCGCCGGCGGCATTATTGCTTTTCAGCAGCGTGAGCGTGCCGGCATGCTGAAGTTTTGGTTTGTCTCGGCGTTGCTTAACGCCAGCCATTTTGCTGTTTTGGGCCAGTATGAAGCCGCGCTGTTTGTCGGTTTAACCGCAGTGCGTTTCCTGGTGGCAGCGCTTAGCCCGCGCCAGCGCTGGATGTACTGCTTTTTGGCCCTGTCTACATTGCTTATAGTGCTTAGCTACAATAATCCGCTAAACCTGTTGCCCTATCTGGCGGCAATAGTTGGCACTGTCGGCAGTTTTCAGAAAAACGTGATTGTAGTGCGCTTGCTGATGGCTGTGGGCGCCACGGCCTGGATTATCCATAACCTGTTGGTCGGCTCACCGGTCGCGGTGCTGATGGAACTGGCGTTCTTAAGCAGTAACCTGGTAGGCTATTTACGCAGCCGTAAACCAACAGGTGCTTAGCAATGGCCGTACCCCGTATTCAGCGACAGTATTACCGTAACGGCCCGGCGCATCGCAGCGGTGCCGACGTCAGCTTTAGCGATCTGGTTAAAGTGTTTGGTTTTAACAGCGTTCATGTCGGGCGCTGGGTAACCGCTGAAGAGCTGCAACTGGCGGCAAACTTATTCTTTGACGCCTTTGCTGACTTACAGCAAATACTGCAGGTGCCGGCAGAGGTGATATCTCTTAACGGCAGCCTGGGTTTAACCTTTGGTATTGGTGGCCAACCGGGTGTTTGCGCCCATTACCAGCCACAGGGTCGTATTTTAGCCTTAGCCAAAAATGCCGGTGGCGGCAGCCTGGCACACGAGTGGTTTCATGCTTTTGACCACTATATTGCCGCCAAAATGTTCGGCAAAAGCATTACGCGTAACCAGTTTTCCAGCGCGGCCTGGCTGCAAAGCCGGCCCATTATTTCACATTATCTCAATGAGTTACTAAGCTCAGCTTACCAAATGCTGTTCTTGTCGGCAGACGGTGAACATGAAAGCGCGTTTTTTGCCCATTGCCGGCAACTGGATGCCAGCTATAACCGGTTGTATCTGGCGATGCCGGAAGAAATGGCGGCCAGAGCTTTTGAAAAAGTGCTGCAACGCCAGGCGCTGAAAAACAACTTTTTGGTATCCGGCAGCCAAAAAAGCGCCGCCGCGGCTTTGGGTATTTACCCTGCGGATAGCTTATGCGATGCGCTTGGCAAAATTTGGCTGGAGTATTTTTACCTGCTTGGCCGGGGCTTGCGCCATAAGGCACAACATAAATCAGAGTAATCAACACAAAAAACCGCGCTCTACTGCTGCGCGGTTTTTGCTACATAAACATGCTCAAGCGACTAGAAGGTTGCCCGAACACTCAGCGCATAACGACGATCGGTGGTGAAACTCAGTGCATCCGTCCTCACGCCGGCCTGGTTCATTTGATACTGGGTTTTGGTTTCAGTATTCAGCAAGTTGCTGCCTTCAATACCAACTTTCCAGTTATCGTTAATGCTGTAGTAAAAACTGGCATCCAGCATGCCTGAGGCCTTGGCATAGGCCGGCACATACTCTTCAGATTCACGTAACGTTAGCAGGTATTCAGAGCGCCAGGTGTAGGCCATGCGAAAGGCAAAATCCTCGTATTCATACATGCCGACTATATTAAAATTCTTATCGGAATAACCTTGTAATGGCAGGCCGGTAAAGACCCGAAACGTATTCCGGTTATCGGTTATGCGTGTTCCATCCTCTTTAAATCCAAGGGTCCCGGCAGCAATTTCGTTTGGATCTTCCAGACCGTTTTGATCAATGTAGGTAAAATTGACCTGCAAACCTAAACCCGCCCATGCGCCTGGCAACATATCGTAGAATTGAGAATAGGCCAGCTCGACTCCACGTAAGGTTCCGGAACCGGTATTGGCCGGACCATAAGCCGTGACATCATAAACTTCACTGTCAAAGCTGACATCCAGTTCAAACGGTCTGTTGCGAATAATGTTATCCAATTTTTTATGAAACAATCCGGCAGTAACGAAGCCCGCCGGCGCAAAATACCATTCTGCCGTAAGATCTAAGTTAGTAGACTCTTCGGGTTCAAGATAAGGGTTACCCGCTAATGCTGTTACGTTGATGTTTTGCAAACCTACAACCGGGTTGCTTACTTCAGAGTACTCTTCTGCAGGGTTTTCTAACACCCGGTTGTAATCCAGTTCCAGCAGACTGATATTGCGTGAGTCAACCAGACTTGGATAAAACAAACCTTGTGAGAAGGCAAAGCGGACAACAACATCTTCGCTGACACTGAAATTCAGGTTCAGACTGGGCAACAAAGTATCATAGTCTGTACCATCAACCGTGCTCAGAATAGATTCACCGCCAGCTAAATCGTAGTATCGTTTGTATTCCGGTTGCTGCATAACGGTATTAAGAGAGGTCCCGGGATCACCTCGTTTCGCCAGAGTAGGCTGCACCAGAGCACCAGTCGATTTCAGTTGATAGTTTACATAACGCAAACCAATATTACCTTTAATCGGAATATCCAGAGAATCAATTTCAAAATCGCCTCGTACGTAAAACTCGGTACGCTGCTCATTTGAAGAACTGATATTATGCGCCGCAAAAGGCCCTTCTACCCGGTTTGGCCTGTCTACATAAGGCACGTGCAACCCGCTACAAACACCATTGTTGGCAGCACTGACAGTGGCATTGTTCCAGCCCTCCTGACACCCTCTGTATAACGAGTTTTGAAAATCCTTCACAAGTGACATTTTAGGGAACAAAAAGCTGTTAACATCGCCAAGCAATACCTTGCCATTGTAGTATTTAGAAAAGTCGACGACTTCAAACAGTTCAGGATTTAGCGACGCTGCGGCAGCATTGCGATCAGCTTGAACCCAAGGTGTTCCAATAGCAAGAAACCCTTCATATGCCGTATCACGCACTGTTAATTCTTTATCAGAGTAATATGCACCCGCTGAAATTGAAGTAAAGGCACCATCCAACTCATAGCGCAGGTCAAACTGAAAGGTATCTGCTTTGGCAGTATTGTGCTCTTCCTGCTCCATACCGGTACCGAGAAACAGATTAGGCACCGGACCATCCCATTCCTGATGCGGCGACAACCCCGGCGTCTGGATATTATCACTTAACACCTCAACCGTTGGACGGCTACCACGCATATCAAGAAAGTAAGGAAACACCGCATATACGCTGGAACCGCGGGTTTGGCCAGACATACTGTAATTGTGCACAATCTTTTCTGAATCAATATACTGGTAATCGAACTCCATACTTAACCGATCTGTTGGTTTGTACTTCAGATTAAACGACGTATCTTCAACGGTGTTCTCGTTGTAATTCCAGCGAGTGCGATAAAAGAATGGTACCTCTGGCTCAATACCCAACGCTATACCCGACGTAACAAAGCCATTTTCGACGGTCAACGGATGACCATTTACGGCGTCATCCCGCCAGTTTTGTGAAATACCCATCCAGCTTTTAAAGCCCTGCGCCGCTTGTCCCAACTGGCGTTCTTCCCACTCCAGCGATGCTTTAGAGTTAATATGTTCTAAAGTAGCCACAATAGTGTTGTCGCTATTGGCCCATTGTAACGATGAGGTAATACCGGTACGTTTACGATCGTTGTCGGCAGTGCTCATATGGATCGCCGCGGGCACATGCCAGACGCTACCTGCCGGTTGTCCGGGCAATGCCGGGCCATCCAGCGGAGAGCTTGGGTCCATATCAATGATACCGCCCCATGGGTCAGTAACCGGGATAAACGCATCGCCTCGTGAATGAAAGTTTCCAAGACCAATGCCGTCACCACGGGTTTTAAACTCAGATTGCGAAGCCGCTATAAGAAAGCCAAACTTGCCGGCTTTGGTTTCCCAGCTGTCTGAGAACAAAGCAGAAAGCGATGGCGTCACTTCTTCACGATAATCACCATAGTTAGCTTTAGCATTAAAAGAGAACACGCGCTTGTCGGAATCAAAGGGTTTACGGGTGATCAGGTTAACGGTACCGGCAATACCGCCGGAAATAAGATCTGCGGTCTGATTTTTTACTACTTCTACCGCCCCCAGCAATTCAGCCGGGAAATCTTCGTAGCTTAAACCACCCCATGGATTGGCACTAAACGCATCTCTACCATTGACCTCAGAGCGCACCCGATCTAAACCCCTTACCAATACGCCAGTGCCCTCATCAGCATAATGCTTTGGGTCATTTGAGGATGCAAAACGCTCGATGGTAACACCAGGCACCCGCTGTAATGCTTCGGTAACCGATTTGTCCGGTAAAGCACCGATATCGGTGGCAGTGATCAGATCTTTTACCGTATCGGCATAACGTTTCAGGTTTTGTGCACTATTTAAGCTGCCACGTATACCTTTTACCTCTATTACCTCTACTGGCTCTGCAGTTTTTTGCACAATGACATCGCTGTCATTTTGTGGCGAAGTTTGCGCCAGCACCGCCAGTGGAGCCAGCCCCAGTAATGCCGCTGAAATAGCCAGGCTAAGTCTGGCCCGTTTAATACCGCTGTTATAGCTATCGCTGAGTAGTTCAGACATGATGTAGTCTCTTCTGTTCTTGTTTTAATCCGTTTAGCCCTGTTGTCAGCGCATCTGCAAACCTGGCTAATATACTTATCTTGTTCTTCCTGGTGAAGCCGGCATTACTACCAAATACCCCAACCTCAAATGTTACTTTGTACCATGGCGATTAAAAAGTAAACATTATTTGTGGAAAAAACAGCTTCATATAGCATCTAATTCTAGACAAGCTAACAGTTATTGCTTATTAATATGTTACCAAGTAACAACACAAGTGCGCTGTTATGCGTTTATTTTATGCTTTTATGCTGCTACTCAGTGCTGCAACTATCACCGCGGCAGAGCTGCCGCTGCTGCCCTATCCCGCCGAAGTAACGCAACAACCGGGCCGGTTTAATCTGACAACAGACTTCAGCGTGAGTGTATCGGCAAACAACGCCATGTCAGATGCCGCTGTGGCACGCTTTTTACAGCGTTTAAGCCGGCAAACCGGGCTGACTTTTACTGCCGGCGCAGCACCGGCGCTGCTAATACAGCTTAACGGCAGTGCGGATCCTGAGCTGCCGCCCCCGGATATGGCTGAGCAGTACCGCTTAAACGTAAGCCAGCAGCAAATACGCTTAAGCGCAGACTCATACATTGGCATAGTGCGCGGCCTGGAAACCTTACTGCAACTGGTGCAAACGGATAGTAGCGGTAGCAGCATCGCGGTAGTGCAGATCACGGATGCACCGCGTTTTAGCTGGCGCGGCCTGTTATTAGATCCTGCCAGACGTTTTTTGCCGATTGAAACGTTAAAACGCCAGCTGGATATTATGGCGTTGGTAAAATTAAATGTACTGCATTTGCATTTAACCGACGACCAGGGCTGGCGGTTTGAGTCACTTAACTACCCTAAGCTGCAGCAAATCGGCGGCGTGGATGGCTATTACAGCCAACAGCAATTACGTGAGCTGGTGCATTATGCGGCGCAGCGCGGCATCCGTATCGTGCCTGAGATCGATCTGCCTGGTCATACTACGGCACTCGGCGCCGCTTATCCGGCATTAATGGCGCTGCCTGGCGCCAACCGCCCGGAAACGCACTGGGGGGTGCATCAAGCCGTATTAGACCCGACAAATGAGCAGGTGTATGACTTTTTAGCCAACTTACTGGCCGAAGTTGCCGCTGTGTTTCCCGATCGCTACCTGCATATCGGTGGCGACGAAGTATTGCCGGATCACTGGTTGGGAGCGCCGCATATTGTTGATTTTATGCAGCAACAACAATTGGCGGATGTGCCCGCTTTACAGGCGTACTTTAATACCAGGCTGCAGAAAATAGTGCAGCAACTGGGCAGGCAGATGATTGGCTGGGATGAAGTACTGGATGATAAGCTGCCCACTTCGGTGCTGGTGCAGTCTTGGCGCGGCACTGAATCGTTGGCGTTAGCTGCCAAAGCCGGCCATCAGGCCATTTTATCGACCGGTTATTATTTGGATCAACCGCAGTTTGCCGCTTACCACTACCGTAACGATCCGCTGCCGGTAGCGCAGCAACTGCCGGATCTCAATCAGCTAAACAGCTGGTCGGCATGGCAGTTTAGTTTTGCCCGTAAGCGCGGCGCAGCAATAAACGGCCGCTTGTTGCTGTTGTATCACAACGATGATGCGATCAGCGCTGTGCTGCAATTTAATGGCCGTCAGCCGCAATTAGTGCAGCAGCTTAAACTCAATGCTAACCGGCTCAGTTTTAGCCTGGATAGCTGGATGGGACCGCTGTTTGCTGAACTAAGCTTAAGCAGTACCACAGATCCCGCCGGCCCGGATCCCACCGGCACTTTGGCCGGCAGCCTGACTGTCGGCAATGCCGCTTATGCTGTCAGCGGCACTGCCATCGCACCGGCACAACCGGCTGCTGCCGCCCTGCCGATCACATTGCAAGCGCAAACCTTAAACGAGAGCAGCAAAGCGCGCATTATCGGCGGCGAAATTGCACTTTGGGGTGAGCTGGTAACGCCGGATAATATTGATATCCGCCTCTGGCCCAACGGTTTTGCGGTAGCCGAGCGGTTGTGGTCACCAGCCGGGTTGCGTGATGAAGACAGCCTGTACCGGCGCTTGTCGCACATGAGCAGCATGGCTGAAATCAACAGCAATCTGCGCACAATATCACAACAACGGCAAGGCTTTACTGCGCTGGTAAGCGATGCGAAGTTACCGACCCTGCTCAGCGTGGCTGAAACACTGGAGCCGGCGCATTATTATCACCGCCTGCATGAAAAATCTGTGGCAGGGCTCTACCACAAGGCCGCACCGCTTAATCAGTTGGTAGATTATTTACCGGCTGAGCAACCGGCACTGCGCCACTTTACGCATCACATTCAGCAGTGGTTAGTGCAAAAAGATAAGGCCAGCCTTGAGCGTATCAACAGACAATTAGCATTGTGGCAGCAAGCAGCTACCGGGTTAGCACAAACTGAACCGCAACCGTTATCGGGCGTGTTCGCTCAAGTGCAGCAACTTAGCCAATCTGCGCTGATGCTGCTGGACAGCATCCACCGGCAGCAGCCGATAAGCCGCAGCACGCGCACAGCCATAACACAGCAACTGCAGCAGGCGTCAACAATACAACAGGAGCTGATTATTGCGCTGCGCCGGCCACTGCAGCAATTACTGGCGGCTGCGCCACACAGCGAAATATGGGTTGCTGCCAATACTTTCAGCCCCGCCGTTGAAGGGCCGACCCTTGATAGCCGGGGTAATTTGTACGCGGTTAATTTCGGCCACGACGGTACTGTCGGTAAGGTAACACCTGACGGCAACGCTGCTTTGTATTTAACTTTACCGGCGGGCAGCACCGGCAACGGCATAGTGTTCGATAGTGCCGGTACTATGTTTATCGCCGATTACACCGGGCATAATATTTTGCGTTACCAGCACGGCCAACTCAGCGTGCATGCGCACAACGACGCTATGCACCAACCAAACGATCTGGCCATTATGCAAAACGGTGTTATCTTTGCCAGCGATCCAAACTGGGCAGATAACAGCGGCCAGCTGTGGCGCATTGACACTGACGGCAGCAGCCACTTGCTGGATGGCGCTATGGGCACCAGCAACGGTATTGCTGTCAGCCCGGACCAGCAGTATCTCTATGTGAATGAAAGCGTGCAGCGTACAATTTGGCGTTATCGAATTAGCGCTGATTTTAGCCTGAGCAATAAGCAAGTCGTCGCTCGCTTTAGTGACTTTGGTTTGGACGGCATGCGCTTTGACAGCAAAGGCAACCTTTATGTGGCCCGCTACGGCAAAGGCACTATTGCCAAATTAACCGCCGACGGCACCCTGTTAGCCGAATACCGCTTAAACCATGCCCTGCCTACTAATGTGATTGTCAGCCATGATGACACTGTGCTGTACGTTACTGTGCAGCAATGCGGCTGTATCGAGCGGATCCTGCTGCAATAGTTAATCAAACGGCCGCGGCGTAATTGGCCACAGTGGCCGGCGCAGCTTAGTGTACTTATTCCGTGTCGGATCGCTGGGGTATGGCGCCCCCGCATCAACATAAATAACCTTTGCCGCCAGTGGTGCAAAGCCCTGATAAAAATGGTTGGTTGATTTAACCAGCAGCAGTTTACGCTGCTGTGGCGCTATACCCAGGGCGCGAAACAGGCTGGGGTCAAATGACTGGCAGCGGTTGCTGTTTAAAATCACTTCAATGCCATCAAATTCAATTAAGGCACAATCTCCCATCGGCACACTGCTGTCGGCAAATTGTTGCACTGCGCCGGCGGCCAGGCAGCGCACCGTCGCCGTTTTATCTATCGGTGCCCCGGCTGTAGCCCCGCTTTTACCGCCAAAACGCAATGCAATGACCGCGCCCTCGCCGGCGGCAAAGCACAGTTTAACCGCCATCGGATCCCAGATAGTACCTACTGCTACGCCGGTCAGTTTCCGCGCAATAATGCTGTGTAAAATCAAGGTGCCGTCACCGGCCACTCCGCCGCCCGGGTTATCCCAGACATCAGCCAACACCACAGTGCCCGCCACCTGCTGCGCTAAATCCAGCGCGGTATTAATATCATTAAATTGCGGCAGGGTTTTACCGCGAAATGAAAACAGCTCCATACCCAGCGCCTGCGCCAATGCTTCGCCTTCAGCCGGCTTGTTGTCGGTGATCACCAGCAGCTTGGTGCCCATATCAGATACATCACCAGCCATAAAGCCATGGATCACCGAAATAGACAGTGCTGCACCTTGTTGCTCCAATTCACGGATCTTACTGATAAAGGATTTCATCGGCTCATGGCTGGTTGGCAGCACATCAATCATCCGGCAATCGAAGCTGCTCATTACCGGCTTTATTTCGCCGCGCACCGCCAGCAGCGCCAGTTGCACCAGCTCACGTGCGCGCTGCATAAAATCCAGATGCGGAAACTCTTTAAACGCAATTAACAGATCGCTGGCTGCCAGCCGCTGTGGCGTTAAGTGGCTGTGCGGATCCAGGGTGGCGCCGATAATCACCTCAGGCCCGGTAATAGCCCGTACCCGGCTTAGTAAATCGCCTTCGCAATCATCATACCCCTGCGCCACCATAGCACCGTGCAACCCCAGTAATACCGCCTGCACCGGCATGGCTTGTTGCAACTGTTGTAATATTTCATCGCGCAGCAGCTCGTAAGAATGCCGGTTTAACAAGCCGCCGGGCTCAGCCCAGGCGCAACTGCCTTCAATAACCTGCAATGAGGCATCCATAGCGGCAAACTCGCGACAGGCAATTAAGGGCGCACTGCACAAGGTGGGTGTGGCAGGATGCTGGCCGGGCGGCGCATAAAAGCTCTGATAAAAGCTGTGTACGTCAGTGTACATTGGTGAAAACGTATTGGTTTCAGTAGCCAGGGAGGCGGTAAAAATACGCATAGGTCCTCTGTCAGGTTGTTTCAGCGCGGGATGATGAGCGCTCAGCTAACGGCGGTGCCGTAAAGGTGTTATCCCGGGCGGCATTAATTTGCGCCAGCGCCTGTTGCCGGCTGATGGCCACAGGCGGCGTTAACCAGCTAACGCTGACTGCCGCCAGCAAGGCCACCGCTACCGCAGGTATACAAGGGTTCCCCCAATACGCCAGCCAACCGGGGTGATTTAACAATACTAAAGAGGTAATAATGGCGCCCGCCAGTGCAGCCAGGGCGCCTTGCCAGGTAAAACGCAGCCAAAAGCGCCCCAGTAGTGCACAAACAAAAATACCGGCCAGCAATGTGGCTATCATGCCGGTGATATAACGGATTAAGTCGTCGGTTAACAAGGCCAGTACCAACGCCAGCGCCGATACCAGCAACACGGCCAGCCTTGAACAGAAAATGGCCCGTGCCGGGGCGGGTACAGAGCCGGTAATACGCGGATACAGATCCTGCATTACTATTGCTACCGCCGCTATGGCATCTGAGCTGGCAGACGACAAGGTGGCTGATAATCCGGCCAACAATACCAGCAAAGTCAACAGCCCGGGCAGCAACAGTACCGCCACAGTAGTAAAGGCAAACTGATGGTTATTCAGCTCAGGGGCCAATACTCTGGCAGCAATACCAATCAACGCCGGCAAGGCAGCAAACGCCAGATACAACACACCGGAGTAAATAAAAGAGCGGCGCACTGTGCCGACATTGCGCGCAGCATAAATACGCTGGCGAAAAGAAGGTGTGGCCAGTACCCCCACAGCCACAGCCACAGACAACGACAGCGCCGGTAACAAGCCAATATCGCTGATCAGGCCGTTGTGCTTTGCTTCGGCCAACACAGCGCTGACATGCGCCAGGCCACCGATAGCCTGCACCGCGGCATAGCTCATCAGCAAAAAGCCGCTGAACAGCAGCAGCGCCATCAGGCTGTCGGTCCACAATACCGCCCGATAGCCGCCAATCATCACATAAAAGGTATAAGCAAGGCCTATTATTAACTTGGCGTAAAGCAGCTCAATACCGGTCGCCCAGGATAAATACAGCGCACCGCCGATAATATGGGCGCCAAGCCAGCCCAACGATGCCAGAAAAATCAGTATGGCACTGCCCTGCTTTACCCATTGATTGGCGCCAACGTAGTAGCTGAGCTCCTCACTCATGGTGACAAAACGCAACCGGCGCAGTGGCGCAAATAACCAGGCCAGCAGCAAAATGCCCACAGCACCGCCGATGCCGTACAGCATGCCGCTCCAGCCATGGTTGTAGGCAAAGCCTACTGCGCCCATGCTGGTGCCGGTGCCAATCATCGTTGCCACTGTACTGCCAAAGGTTAACCTGGCTGAAACATTGCGCCCGGCCAGTAAGAAATCCTCACTACTGTGCTGACGCCGTGAAACCAGATAACTGATTGCCAGCATTAACAGCAAATACACGCCAAAGCCAAGCAGGAAATGGCCGCCGTTCATATCAGGCCCGGTCAGCGCGATAACAGGTTAAATCTACCTCAACCTTACAATCCACTACCAAATCGGCCACGGCGCAAATACGCGCCGGCGGTGCACCGGCGAACACGTCGCGAAATACCCGGTTAAAGCTGCTGAAATAGCGCGCATCGGTCAGGTACACTTTAACATGCACCACATCCTGCAGGCTGTAACCGGCCAATTGCATAATATCAATGCAGTTTTGCAGTGCCAGCTCTGACTGCTCCACAATACCGCCTTCCACTACTTCGCCGTTACGCATCGGCGTTTGGCCCGACACATATAACCAGCCCCCCGCTTCTACCGCTTTGGCAAAGGGTAAGCGTTGGCCGCCGGTACCGGTAGTTTCATCAATGCCGTAACGTTTTATGCTCATGCTGTGGTTAATCTCCTAATGGCTGGCGGTCATCGCCACCGCGATGGCTGTCGAGCGACAATTTAACGCGGCGTAACTTATCGCGGGATTTGCGTTTATTTAACTTGGCAACCTCTGTCGCCAGCACATCAATAATCGCCAGCATGGCGTAGCGTGAAGCCGACGGCTTGTAGATAAAATCGGTTTCCGGCGCCTGCAAGCCCAGCACAATATCGGCGTTAGCCGCCAGTGCTGAGCCGGGTTTGGTAATGGCAATAACTTTGGCGCCGTATTGCCTGGCGATGGCGGCAGAATCGATGATTTCACCGGTATTACCGGTTAGCGAAATGGCCACCATCACATCCTGAGGCTCTACCGCGGCGGCGACCATTCTGGTTAACAGGCCATCCTGGTAACTGCATACCGGCATACCAAAACGGAACAAGCGGTATTGCAACTCCTGTGAGCCGATAGACGAGCCACCGCCCATGCCGATACAAAAAATCATCCGTGCATTTTGCAGGTAGCTTACTGCCAGTTTAATATCAGCCTCTACCAGCAGCTTACGGCTTAAATCCAGGGTGTTTTTAATCGCTTCGTACACGCCCTGAATACCGTCTAAATCCGGGGTTTCCTCAACAAAGCGCTGGCCTACTGCCAACGACTGCGCCAATTTCACCTTTAACTGGCGCACATCTTTGCAATCTACCGTGCGGGCAAACCGGGTTACCGTGGCCTGGCTTACCCCGGCACTGGCCGACAGTTTGGCAATACTCATCTCGGTTGCAGCTTTAACATTGTCCAGAATAAGCTGCGCCACCCGCTGCTCAGACTCGCTCATCTCGACAAAACGCTCGGAAATGCGCGACAACACATCAATTTCGTAACTCATCATGTTTTACCCGTAGTACGCTATGGTGTTACTCAGTAACTTCTATTAAAGTAACAATTGTGCTATCAATAAAGATACTTTGTACCAGCATGTCGGAAAAGTAAATATTAAAATAGCTTTATTACAGCAATTTACTGTTTACCCGGCATGATTTCAGACTAAAAAACAACAGCGGGATGTTATGAAGTACCAAAAAATACAGCATAAAGCAGCGGCGCCTTTGCCGTTTTCACCGGGTATGAACCTGCTGCAACAAGATATTTGTTTACCGGCGGCGGTGCTTAAACACAACGCGATACAACATAACCTGCACTGGATGCAACGCTTTGCACAGGCCAGTGGCGTATTGCTGGCACCGCATGGCAAAACCAGCATGACGCCCTGGCTGTTTCAGCAACAGCTGGCCGCCGGTGCCTGGGGCATTACTGTCGCTACCGCTTATCAGGCACAGGTAGCTGCAGATGCCGGCGCCCGGCGGCTTATTCTGGCGAATCAGTTAGTGGGTAAAGCTAATATGGCGGTGGTGGCGAATTTATTAGCCAGCGGCATTGAGCTGTATGTCTGTGTTGATCACGCCGACAATGCCGATGCACTGGCGGCGTTTTTTCAGGCACAGCAGTTGGTGCTGCCGGTGCTGATTGAACTGGGCGTACCTGACGGGCGTTGTGGTTGTCGCAGCAACCAACAGGCCGTCAGCTTAGCAAAACATATTGCCGGGCTGCCGGCGTTGGCACTGGCCGGTATAGAGTTTTATGAAGGCGTGATTAAAACCAGCGACACCGAACACAGTGTGCGGCAATTTGTGCAACAAGCCGCCGCGCTTTGCAAAGCGTTAGTGCGCTTGCAGTTGTTCACGCACGGCAATTTACTGATCAGCGGCGCCGGCTCTGCCTGGTACGATATTGTTGGCGCTGAACTTAACAAAGCCACCTTGCCGGCCAGTATGCAAATAGTCCTGCGGCCCGGCTGTTATATCAGCCATGATCAGGGTATCTATCAACAGGCACAGCAGTTAATTGAACAGCGCAGTGTGCTGGCCTGTAAAACAGGCGACAGTTTGCACAATGCGTTGGAACTGGCGGTTTATGTGCAATCAATGCCACAACCCGGGCTGGCGGTATTAGGCTTTGGTAAACGCGATGCCGCCTTTGATGCCGGACTGCCGCAGGCGTTGGCTATTTATCGTGATGGCCGCTTAATCAGTGACCAGCTGCAGGACTGCCATACCACTAAGCTGATGGATCAGCATGCGTTCTGGCAATACAGCAAGGATCTGACACCACAGATTGGCGATATAGTGCTGCTTGGCACCTCGCATCCGTGCCTGACCTTTGATAAATGGCGCAGCTTGTGGCTGGTAGATAACCAGTACAACCTGTTGCAGCAAGTAGAAACCTGGTTTTAGGCTTGCTGCAACAGGCTTTCCAGGCAATGCTCGCTAATGCCGTAAAACTGTTTAATATCAGCAATTTGCTGCAATATTTTACTGTTATCACGCGGCTGTTTACGTTTGGTGGCGAGGATCATCTTATTTTTGCTGGTATGCTCCAGCGAGATAAATTCAAATACCTTGGTATCATAGCCGTACGCTTCTAACAGCAGTGCCCGTAAGCTGTCGGTGACCATTTCAGCTTGCTGGCCCAGGTGAATGCCGTGGATTAACATTGGTGCCAGTACCGGTGGTAATTGCATTTGCGGCCGGATCTGTTTGTGGCAGCACGGTGAGCACATAATAATGTCGGCGCCGGTGGCTATACCCATATGAATGGCATAGTCGGTGGCGGTATCACAGGCATGCAGCGCTATCATTACGTTAATACCGCGGGCTTTAAAGTGTTTAACATCACCTTGCTCAAAAGCAATACCCTGCAGGCCCAGTTTGGCAGCCGTACCGTTACATAAATCGACCAGGTTTTGCCGCAGCTCTACGCCGGTAACTTTGGCGTCCAATCCCAGGCTATTGGTCAAATAATCATGCACGGCAAAGGTTAAATAAGCCTTACCGGAGCCAAAATCAGCCACATGCAGCTGTGTATTGCTACTCAGGCCGGTATCCTGCACCGCGCCGGAGAATATCTCGATAAATTTATTAATCTGTTTCCATTTACGCGACATGGCGGGGATCAGCTGCAGCTGTGCGTCGGTTACCCCCAGCTCGCGCAAAAATGGCCGTTCAAGGGTTAAATAACGCAGCTTTTCGCGGTTATGCTCTGTTGCTGCGGTGTTCAGCTGCTTACTCAGGCGTTTTTGTTGGTACAACACTTTACCTTTTTTACTGATACTCAGCTGCACTTCTGTTTCAGCGGTAAACAAATTAGCCGCACTGAAACTTTGGCCCAGTAAGGTTTTAATTTCGCTAAGCGCCGCATCGGCACTGAAATTACGTGTCACATCGTTGGTTTGGTATTTATAGGTAAAGCTGAGTTGCCAGTGCTGCTTTAGCATAACCGGGCGAATTTGCAGCTGTTTTAATGGCTCAGTGCCGTGGTATTTACTCAATACCAGTTTATGCAATTGTTGGCCGGTGATGGCACTGCTCAATTGCTGTAAAAAAGGTTCAAGTTCAGCTGCAACAGCGGCTAAGGCAGACATAGGTGGTTCCGCGACAGTAAAAATTGCCGCTAGTGTAGTCGGATCTGCCGCTAAGGGAAATAACGCAACTGAAAATCAGGCGCTGTGACGGTATGGAATAGCGATATTGAGCGGGCTGACCCGATTGCGCAGTACACGGATCACCTGCAAACGTGGCAGCTGTTTGCCCGCCAGGGTACTGAGCTCACCCAGCAGTAAACAGTTTACGCAGTCGCTGTCAGCAGACAGCACTAAAGCATACTGGCTGCTTAAACCACGCAGCATGACTACGTCATACTGCGCCGAATCAGCGCTGCTGCCCTGCTGAAAATACCAGCTTTTATGCGCTTGCTGCTGCAAAAACGGCGCACAAAGAGCCGTAAGGCATAGCTCCAGGCGCACAGCCGCAGGCATATCTAACTGTTGCAGGCTGTCTTCTATCAATTGAAAAGCTTCAGCATCAGCCATGGTCAGCGCTTGCTGTCGCGGCTGTTGTACTAACTGTGAGGCGCTAAACGGCGAGCAAAATTGCGCCTGGTCGCTGATATCCAGCAACAAGCGGTCTTTTTGCGGACAATAGGTCCAATACCAACGCTCTGAAGGCCTGAGCATACAACTTCCTGCCGGTTAAAATACGATTATTTATTAAACATTTACAGAGATACACTAAGCTGATCAAGATGTTAAAGACTATTTTGTTCTAACTGTGCAGGATCAGCTATTGATCCTTATAAGCTGGTAACGATCTGTTTAACCAGCTCCGGGCCACGGTAAATAAAGCCGGTATACACCTGCAGTAAATTGGCTCCGGCGGCGAGTTTTTCCTGTGCCGATTGCGCGTCACTAATACCGCCGACGCCAATAATCGGCAGTTGAGGCCCCACTGCTGCGCGCAGCAGGCGCAGCACTTCGGTGCTTTTATCCCGCACCGGCAAACCGCTTAAACCGCCGGCTTCATCAGCATAACGCTGGCCCTGCACTAAGCTTCTGTCCAGCGTAGTGTTAGTGGCAACCACACCATCCATTTTGCTTTTTAACAGGGTTTCCGCTACTTGACTAACGGCCACCGGATCCATATCCGGGGCAATTTTTACAAACACCGGCACATATTTATCGTGCTGAGCCTGCAAATCCAGTTGTTCATTCTTCACGCTTTGCAGTAAATCCAGCAGTGCATCACCAAATTGCAAATCGCGCAGCCCGGGCGTATTGGGTGAAGAGATATTTACCGTGATATAGCTGGCATGGGCATACACTTTACGCATACAGTAGATATAGTCATCTTTACCCTGTTCATTCGGCGTGTCTTTGTTTTTGCCGATATTAATACCCAGTACGCCTTTGTAGCTGGCGTTTTTCACATTTTCGACCAGATAATCTACGCCTTTGTTATTAAAACCCATACGGTTAATAATGGCTTGAGCTTGTGGTAAGCGGAAAATACGCGGCTTGTCATTCCCCACTTGCGGCCGTGGAGTTACCGTGCCCACCTCAATAAAACCAAAGCCCATCTGGCCAAAGGCATCAATACACTCGGCATTTTTATCCAACCCGGCCGCTAACCCCAGCGGGTTGTCAAAACGGATCCCGGCCACCGTTACCGGTTTTAACGGTAACTGCTGTCGCCATAAACCGGCCAACGGTGTATGCGCCAAACGCTTTAAGCTACCCAGCGCGAAGTTATGTGACCATTCAGCGTCACAAGCGAACATTAATTTCTGTGCAATCGGATAAAACATAGCCTGCCTTATAGAAACAAAAAAATACCCCGGACCAGCCGGGGTATTGTAGCTATTACGCTGCTTATTTTACAGGGTCACAATGATGACTCAGCAGCATTAATTCACGCAGTGCCACCGAGAACTTGGCAAACTCATGGCTCTTCGTGGTTTTAAACTCGGCCAACATTAAGCGCCAACGCTCTAACAAGGCATCGTGCTCCGTTAACCAGCTGTTGATCACTTCGTCTGCGGCACACACTTTACCACAGCTGCGTACGACAACGGCTGACAAGGCCCGTTGCTGCCAGTCCAGCTCTTCGCGGTACGACGCCCTGGCCAAGGCCTGCCAATGGTTTGCCACCGGCTGATTGGTAATTTGCTCCAGGAACCAGTGCAAATCCATTTTGTCACCCAGCTTGAAGTAAATTTCTGCCACCATTGCCAGCGGTACTTTTTCGGCATCGGCAACCTGGGCAATATCCATGGCCGAGAATACCGTGCTCAGTTGCGCCAGATACTGCGCCACGTCTTCCGGTACGCCCTGCTCTGTTAAGCCGCTTTGTTTTTGTTGCAGTTGTTCTACTTCTGATGCAGCCAGATAGCTGCTCAGTTCTTTGTTTAACTGCTGGTAAGCCGGCTTAAAGAATGCCAGGGTTTGCTCAATATCCAGCGCCTTGTTGCGATGGCGCACAAACCAGCGTGTCGCACGGCGCATGGTACGGCGCAGCTGATGTAACAGCTTGCTTTGTAATGCAGCCGGGATCACGTTATCTAATTGCTCCAGCTTGCGCCACACCGCAGACATATCGAACAGCTCGCGCGCGATGGCATAACACAAGGTTACTTCGCCAACACCGGCACCGGTTTCTTCCAGCATACGCTGGGCAAAATTCGGCCCCATCTCGTTCACCAGCATATTCGCCAGTTTAGTGGCGATAATTTCAGCCTTCAGCGGATGGTTTTCCATCTCTGCAGCGTATTTATCCTGCAGCATCTGCGGGAAGTTAGCGAACAACTGCCGTTTAAAGTAGGCATTGTCGTAAATTTCCGGCAGTACCAGACGCTCTTTTAACACCATCTTGCCGTAAGCGGTAAGAATCGACAGCTCCGGCCGGGTTAAGCCCTGGCCTTTAGCCATGCGCTCTGCCAGCTCATCATCTGATGGCAAAAACTCCAGTTCGCGGTTTAACTTACCTTCTTTTTCCAGCGTGTGGATAAAGCGGGTGTACTCTTTTAGCTGCTCTGCGCCCAGTAAAGATGAAATACTGATGCTCTGCGTTTGACGATAACAATCTTTAATAACAATG
This sequence comes from Rheinheimera sp., assembly GCF_030690345.1. Classification (GTDB taxonomy): domain Bacteria; phylum Pseudomonadota; class Gammaproteobacteria; order Enterobacterales; family Alteromonadaceae; genus Alishewanella. The sequence goes on along the minus strand of NZ_JAUYGV010000001.1, from coordinate 110,171 downwards.
GCAGCAACATCTTCGGTCATATCCAGCAGTAACTTATTGCGCTGTTTCAGCGTTAAATCACCGGCTGCAACCAGGGTGTTAAGCAAAATTTTGATGTTAACTTCGTTATCAGAGCAGGTAACGCCACCCACGTTGTCAACAAAGTCGGTATTAACCAAGCCGCCGTGCATAGCAAATTCGATACGGCCACGCTGGGTTGCCCCCAGGTTACCGCCTTCACCAAAGATTTTCGCTTTTAACTCTTTGCCGTTAACCCGCAATGCTTCAGAGCCGCGGTCACCCACTTCGGCATGGCTCTCGCCACTGCCTTTAACATAAGTACCGATACCACCGTTCCAAATTAAGTCCACCGGCATCATCATCGCTTCACGGATCAATTCGTTCGGTGTCATGCTGGCTTTAGTGGTACCCAACATTTCTTTCATTTGCGGTGACAATTTAATTGCCTTAGCACTGCGCAGGAAAATACCGCCACCTTCTGAGATTAACGACTTATCGTAGTCATCCCAAGTTGAAGTTGGCAGGTTAAACATACGGTTGCGCTCTTCCCAGCTCTTTGCTGCATCCGGATTCGGATCAACAAAAATATGCATATGGTTAAACGCTACCTGCAGGCGAATATGCTTTGACAGCAACATGCCGTTACCGAACACGTCACCTGCCATATCGCCAATACCAACACAGGTAAAATCGGTAGTTTGGCAATCTATGCCAATTTCACGGAAGTGGCGTTTTACCGACTCCCAACCACCGCGGGCAGTAATACCCATTTTCTTGTGGTCGTAGCCGTTTGAGCCACCGGAGGCAAAGGCGTCGCCCAACCAGAAGTTATACTCTTCTGAAATTCCGTTAGAAATATCAGAGAAAGTAGCAGTACCTTTATCGGCCGCAACAACCAGATAAGGGTCGTCTTCGTCATGGCGCACCACGTCTTTGGGCGGCACTATAGCGCCCTGCACGATGTTGTCGGTAACATCCAGCAAGCCACGGATAAAGGTGCGGTAACAGTCTTTACCTTCATTAAGGAAGGCTTCGCGGCCACCGGTTTCCGGTAACTTTTTACAAACAAAACCGCCTTTAGAACCGGTGGGCACGATAACGGTGTTTTTCACCTGCTGTGCTTTTACCAGGCCCAATACTTCGGTGCGGAAATCTTCGCGCCGATCTGACCAACGCAAACCACCGCGCGCCACTTTGCCAAAGCGTAAATGCACGCCTTCCACCCTGGGTGAGTAAACAAAAATCTCAAACATTGGTGTGGGTAACGGCATGTCCGGAATAGCGGCAGATCTGATCTTGAACGAGATATAAGGCTTATCATCGCCCTGCGCGCTTTTCTGGAAATAGTTGGTACGCAAAGTTGCGTTAATCATGTCGACAAAGCGGCGGATAATGCGGTCATCATCCAGGTTCGCCACGTTTTCCAACTGCGATGCAATTTGCTCTTCCAGCTTTTCAATAGTCTTGGCAGCAGTTTTAGATTTAGGGTCAAATTTGCTGTTAAATAATTGCACTAACAAACCGGCCAGGCCAGCATAACGGGCAAAGGTGCTCTCAACGTAGGACTGACTGAAGGTACCGCCAATCTGGCGTTTGTATTTAGCAAAAGCCCGCAGTAAAGACGCTTCACGGCCGCTTAAACCCGCGCCCAGAATTAACCGGTTAAAACCGTCATCTTCCAGTTGGCCATTCCATACTTTGGCAAAAGACTCCTGGAAAGATTGCTGCGCTGCAGCAAAGTCAGCCGGTACCGCGCAGTTCAGTTCCATAGCGAAGTTCAGCACCCAACTAACCGAGCCATCGGCGCACTTCACGGCGTAAGGCGTTTCACCAATCACCCGCATGCCGAAGTTTTCCAACATTGGTAATACGTCTGACAAATGAATAGGATGGTCTTTATGGAACAGGTTTAACCGCACGGCTTTGCTGTCCGGCTTCTCTTCCTGTGGCCGGTAAAACAGCATTTCCAGTTTGTGGTCATCATTCAGCGCTTCAAGCTTGCCGATATCCACCAGCGCATCGCTTGGCAGCATCTCTTCTTTATAGCTACGCGGAAACGCATTAACGTACTTACGGATCAGTTCGCGACCTTTGGCCTCACCATAAACTCCGATGATGGCGCTTTCTAATTTATCTTCCCAGGTACGGGCCGCTTCAACTAAATTACGTTCAATTTCTTTCACTTTATACTCGACATGGCTATCGTTGATCCGCACCAGGTAATGGGTACGCGCCAACACAGATTCAGAAAAATAAGTGGTAAATTCCACCGGCTCATCCGAGCCCAGCGCACTTTGCAAGATTGCCTGGGTTTCTTTACGCAACTGGGTGTTGTAACGCTCGCGTGGTACGTACACCATAGCGGTAACAAAGCGACCAAAACTGTCTTTTCGCATAAATAAACGCGTCATATCGCGTTCCTGCATTTGCAGTACGCCCATAGCAACATGCAGCAACTCGTCTGCGGTAGCCTGGATCAGTTCATCACGCGGATAAGTTTCCAGAATATTCAGCAAGGCTTTATAAGCATGAGTACCGGCCGCAAATTCGGACTTTTGCATCACCGTCGCCAGCTTACTTTTCAACAGCGGAATATCTGCGGCGCTGTTGTTATACAGCGATGACGAATACAGACCAATAAAGCGATCTTCACCGATAACCTTGCCGTCTTTATCAAACTTTTTCACACCGATATAATCGATGTAAGCTGGCCGGTGTACGCGTGATTTATTGTTGGTTTTGGTCAGGATCAGCAAAGCATTATTAATCGCCTGCTTACGCCCGCTTTCCGGCAGTTCAGACAGCATCAGATCGCGGGCAGCAGAACGGCGCATCAGGCCCAGTGAACTGTCGTCTATACCACTGATTTTGTAATCGCCTTTCACCGGGCTAATGCTGTATTCGCGGTAGCCCAGTAAGGTGAAGTTGTCTTTAGCCAACCAGTTTAAAAACTCACCGGCTTGTTGTATTTCTTCGCTGCTGGCTTTGCCGCTTTGCTTAGGCAGAGCTTTGATCACCTGCTGCAGCTTTTCCCGTGCCGGTTGCCAATCCTGCACCGCCAGCGAGACATCTTCCATCACAGAGTGCAGCTCTTGCTTTAAGCCATCAATAGCCGCGGTGTCGGTCAGACGATCAATTTCAATATGAAAAACCGTTTGCTCGGTGCTGGCCTTTGCTTTACTGCCCAGTTTGAAGAAATCGCTGATTTGGCCTTTAGCATCACGCTCGGTTTGCAGCGGATAATGCAGTAGCAGATGTGCAGCAATACTTTGCCGGCTTAATGCCATGCGCACTGAATCCACCAGAAACGGCATGTCCTGTACCACTATTTCTACGATAGTGTGTTTAGACTCCCAGCCGTGCCTTGCAATTTCAGGGTTATACACGCGGATTTTAGCGCCGGCTTCAGCATGGGCATTAAAGGTTTGCCATAAACTGAGCGCTGCGCCATATAAGTCACTGTCGTTACGGCCAACCAGGTCTTCGTTAGACATGTTGCCGTATAAAGTGAAGGCGAACTTTTCAACCAGGGTCACCTGGTCCTTAACTTTTTGTTTAATGAGTTTGCTTACGTTTTGTAGTAGTACAGAGGGTTGACCGTCTATCAGAGCCATTTTTGTATCCTTTTTGCAGTCACTGCTTTTAACAGCAGGCGCTACCGAACAAACCAGATCGTGTCAGCTGCGCAGTGTAGTGCCAATTGTAGCGCTTTTCGAGCACTATTTTCCGCTTTTATGCTGGTTAAACCAGTGATTTTTAAGGCGTCTGACAACTTATTCACCCTGTTTAAATAGAAAATGGCCTTTCGGCCATTTTCGTGTTTATTCATGCAGAAAATAATTTATTGCTTACGCCACAAAAAGGCGGCTAATGCCGGTAATACCACTACGGCACCGAGCATATTTACAATAAACATAAAGGTTAGCAGTATCCCCATGTCGACCTGGAACTTCAGTGCAGAGAATACCCAGGTGCTTACGCCTATTGCCAGGGTGATACCGGTAAATAGCACTGCACTGCCGCGCTCTTTTAATGCCTCGAAATATGCCTGGCGCAGTGGCGCACCATCACGCAGCATCTGTGTCATATTCGACAAGATATAAATACCGTAGTCCACCCCGATACCCACGCCCAGTGCGATAACCGGTAAAGTCGAGACCGTTAAGCCAATCTGCAAATGCGTCATCAACGCTGTGGCCAATACCGACACCACATACAGCGGCAATATAACGGAGATGGTAGCGCGCAATGAGCGGAAACTCAGCAAACACAGAATAATAACAGCACCATACACATACCACATCATCGGCTGCTGTGCTTCTGCCACCGCTTCGTTGGTTGCCGCCATCACGCCCGCCGGACCGGAGGCCAGCATAAAGCGGGTTTGCTCATCGCCAAGCTCTGCACCGTAACGTTTTGCTGCAGCAACCACCCGCTCCATGGTTTCAGCTTTATGATCTTGTAAAAACAGGATCACCGGCATAACCGAGCAGTCAGCATTTAATAAGCCGGTGCTGGTTTCTACTCTGGATGATGCCTGCACCAGGCTTTGGGTATTACGCGGCAGTACCCGCCATTTCACGTTGCCTTCATTAAAAGCGGCGTTAATTGACTTGGACACCGACGCCAATGACACCGCAGATTGCACTCCTTGCACGTTTTCCATTAACCACTGGAAGCGGTCAACTTTGTCCATAATACTGTGCTCGGTACAGGCGCTGGGAATGGTTTCCACCATCACGTTAAGGTAATCAACAGAGATGGCATAGCGATCGGTGATCAGGAAAGTATCCTGGTTATACCGCGAGTCTTCATGCAATGCCGGCGCACCGGCATGTAAATCACCTATTTTCAGCTGCTGGCTTTGCATATAGCCCAAGGTAAACAGCACCGCAGTAAGCAGTAAAATAACAGCAGCATATTTGCGGGTAGCAAAAGCTGACAAGGCGAACCAGATTTTTTCTGCCTTAGGCGACGACGCCGCAGCGCGGGCTTTGTAGCTTTGGCTAAAGCGCACAAATGACATCAGTACCGGCAGCAAAATAAGATTAGTTAAAATAATGACAGCAACACCTAAGCTGGCGGTAATAGCCAACTCACGAATGACACCAATTTCAATAATCAATAAGGTTAAAAAACCTACGGTATCAGACAGCAGCGCTACGCCGCCCGGCACTAACAGTTTACGAAAGCTGGCCTGAGCCGCAGTTTTCGCGTCCATACCGGCAGCAACCCGTTTACCGGTAGAGTTAATCATCTGCACGCCATGGCTTACACCAATGGCAAACACCAAAAACGGCACCAAAATAGACATAGGGTCGATGCCAAAGCCCAGCGCAGACAATAAACCCATCTGCCAGACTACGGCAATTAAAGAACAGGCTATCGGCAGGATGGTCAGCATCAGCGAGCGGCAGAAAAAGAACACCATCACCGAGGTAACTGCGATAGCGATAGCAAAAAACATCAGTACGCCTTTGGCACCGTCAGCAACGTCACCAACCATTTTGGCAAAACCAATAATATGCACGCTGACGGTATCACTTTGATACTTAGCGCGGATGTTTTGCTCTAGTGTTGCGGCAAAAGCTATCGTATCCAGCTTCTGTCCGGTATCCGGGTCAACTTCCAGCAGTTGTGCTGAAATCATGGCGCAGCTGTAATCATCTGCCACCATGCGACCAACAATACCGGCTTTTTCGGTATTCTCTTTTACTTTGGCCAGCCCTGTTGCATCAGCGACAAAATCTGCCGGGATCACCGGGCCGCCGGCGAAGCCGTCTTCCACTACCTCAACAAAGCGGGTACTGGGGCTGAATAAAGACTTAACCTGCACTCTGTCAACGCCTGAGGTATAAAGCAGCTCATCATGGGCGCGGCGCAAGGTATCAAAAAAACCGGCATTAAAAATGTCGCCGTTGCTGTCGCACAACGACACTAAAATATTATTGGCGCCACCGAAATCCTGCGCATGACGCAGGTAAGTTTGCATATATTCATGCTTTAACGGAATGTTTTTGGTAAAGGCCGCATCCAGTTTAATAGTGGTCGCCTTAAACAACAAAAACAACGTGGCCAGGATAAAACCTGCAATAACCAGCGCTCTGTGCCGGAACAGCGCGTACTCAAACTTGTTAACCAGTCGATTAATACTCATATTATTCTAATTCACTCAGGTTGATCGTTTTAATGCCGGCCTCAGTCACCAGCAGTAACTGCTCACGCCACACCAGGCCATTGACTATCGCCTTCCCATCTGCCCGTGAATAGTCAGTGAAAGTAGCACCGTCATCCCGGCTGACAAGTAAACTGCCGGCATTACCAACCAGATAAATCGCACCGCGCGGGCCGGTAAAGGCACTGTTTAATGTTGCCGTTTCCGTCAGCATAATTTGCTGCCAACTACTGCCTTGATCGTTACTGAGAAAAGCATGGCCGCGTAACCCTGCGGCCAGCAGAGACATTTGCGGTGTACGGATCAGATCAAACAACGAGCCGTTATAAAACTCCTCCAAGCGCTGCCAGTTGGCACCCATGTCGGTGCTTTTAGCGACAAAACCGGCTTCGCCTACCATGTACAACACATTACCATCGGCAAATAAACGGTTGAAATGTGGTAATAATGCTTCAGATTCTGACTGATAACTGTCCGGATCGGTTTCTTTCAACTCGTCCAGATATTCACGGTCCTCGTCCAACAACAACTCTGCGTGAAAATGTGGCTGCCAGCTGTTACCGCCATCTTCGGTGCGTAAAAACATGCCGTAGGCGCCAACGGCAATACCCTGCTGCGCATTAGCAAAATAAATATCAAATAAAGGTTTATCGGTTTCTGGCGCAAAATGTTGTATCTGCCAACTGGCACCGCCGTCTTCTGTCAGCAAAATCGTGGCATCATGGCCAACCGCCCAACCGCGTTGTTTATTAATAAAAAATACGCTGGTTAAATTAGACTGCACCGGCACCTGCGCTTGCGTCCAGTTTAGCGCGTCATCGCTAAACAGAATATGACCACGCTCACCGACCACAACCAGTCGTTCCTGCACACTAACAATATCGGTCAGCAACGCAGCACCGGCCAACGGCATTTGATAAGCGGCGTCCGGTTGTACACTATCGGCTGCCCTGGCTAAAAATGAGGCTGCGGATACAGCTGTGCACAGCGCCGCTAACCAAATGATTTTTCTACACATATGCTGAGTTTTTACTCTATAAAAAGTTAAAAATAAAAACGGTTGGCACCAGGCCAACCGTCGTTACATCACGATGAAGTTACCGCGTTCCTTCACGACGCAGTGCAGCCGGCGTGAAATCAGCATCACTCAGGCTAACACCGAAATCATACATCTTATCTTCGTTGTCCAGGCCGATAGCAATGTAACGGCGCGAATTAAGATCATGATATACCTCAAGCGTACTCCAGTGCGTTGGCACTTCATAATAGTTCAAGCCATGCGCTACAGCGACCCGATACAGCTCATTTCTGTTGTCATATAAATCTGCAACATGGATTTGCCAGCTATCTTCGTCAATATAGAACACGCGTTTACCGTATACATGGCGGGTGCCATCTTTCAATGTGGCTTCAACCACCCAAACGCGGTGTTTTTCCCAGCGTACATGTTCAGGGTTAATATGACCGGCCATCAATAAGTCAGCATACTTCACGTCATTGCCGTGCAGTTTATAGCTGTTATAAGGAATATAGAGTTCCTGTTTACCTACCAGATTCCAGTTATAGCGATCCGGTGAGCCGTTAAACATATCAAAATCGTCTGTGGTACGCAGACCATCTGATGCTGTACCCGGCGCATCGTACGCTACGTTAGGTGCACGACGTACACGGCGCTGACCGGTGTTGTAAGTCCATGCCTGGCGAGGTGTTTTTACCTGATCCATCGTTTCATGCACCAGCAAGGCGGTACCGGCTAAGCGCGCCGGCGAGGTTACGCCCTGCTTAAAGCGGAACAAAATGTTTTCAGCGGTCAGCGCTTCAGCCGTAGCATTGGGCTCTGAGTACTTGAACATAATCTGTTCATCAAAACCAATGATAGTATAAGCACCGGCAGCAGTAGGTGCAGCCTGGCCACCATTACGGCTGGCAGCTACACCACGAAAACGCAGCAAATGGTTCCATACTGCTTCCAGACCGTTTTGCGGCACAGGAAACGGAATACCAATAGCAGCATTAATGATACCGTTGCCGCCTTCAATCAGCTCAGCTTTGGTTGCAATGTTTTTTGTTGCATCATAGACATACTGTGGGTAAGACGCAGTACGGCGCGATTGATAAATATTCATCTTGTAAGTGTCAGGATAAATCTCAAACAGCTTAATTTGTCCCGGGCTTAACAGGCTTTTGTATTCATTCACATTGCTGCTATCGATGGTCATTAACACTTTATCCGCAGCAAACGGATCAGGGTGGTGCATACCGGCGGTATAACCCGCTGGTGCTGTAGTAATACCACCGGTCCAGGCCGGAATAGAGCCGTCAGCATTGCCGGCTTTTTCCGCACCCAGCGGAGTTAAATCGTTGCCCAGTCTCGCTGCTTGCTCCGGGGTTATTTTTGCGGCTACAGAGCAGCTTAATACCAGGGCAATAGCCGATGAAATTAGGGTGAGTTTTTTCATAATAAGTTCTCGTCCCTTAAATAGAGTACTTGATGTTAAAAGAGATAAAGTCACGGTCTTCTACGTTGTTTGTTGTGCCCTGACCGCCCCAGAATACGTTGTATGACAACTCGCCTGACCATTTGCTCAGATAATCAAAGCTAACGGCATAGGCAAGAGACTTGCGATCCTCAACAAACATAAACAACGGATCCGGCGTAATACCATTTACGTCATGCGAAAATACCACGCGTTGTGACAGGTTAACACCGGCAAAGACGTTATTGTAATCCGCTTTGGCCAGTAAACGATAACCCCAGGCAGATGCTGTCGGAAACGGGTTAGTTTCCGCGCCGTCTGATAAACCTGTATGCAAGCCTTGAATTTCAACGCCATCAGCATTTAGCAGCGGAGCACCACTACGGTCTGTGTTCGGGCCGTTTAAGCGCAGCACATTTTGATCAGGCATATCCTGAATACGGATACCGCCAACCTCAGCTAACAAGCTGACATTATCAGATCCCCATGCCGGGCCGACTAAATGCGTAAAGGTCATTTGCGCCTGAAGGGTATCAGACAGAATAAAGCCCTGAGCTGATTGACCAGGCCCCACTTTAGTACCGATATCACGGCCAATTTGTGAGATTCCGTTTAAATCAGGCCGTATCCCGGCATTGGCTAACTGCTCAGGCATACCGGCATACAAAATTTCCACGTCGTCGATTTGCAGCGGCTCATCCTGGCGATAAGCAATTTCACCGGCAACAGAGGTTTCACCCAGTGTAGTGTTAAAACTAAAACCATAAAGTTTTATGTCTTCCGGGTATTCAACCAATGCTTTGGAGAACATGGCTAAGTTCGAGATATTATCAGCGGTGATCTGGCCCTGGTTAGCTGCTAAGTAGCCTAATGACTGCAGCAAACCGGCAGGATTACCCTCACCATCAACAACACGGAAGTCTGACGCGATACCTGAAATTACCGGCACACGGCTATGATAGTTCATGTAGTAGATAGCAAACTCAGTGTCATTAAGCTCCGGCGAAAAGTACTCAAATTTAATACCGTACTCACCACCATCTTTTGGCTTAATTTCACCGTCCGCGCCATCAGGGCGTAGGGTTACTTTGGTTGGATAAGCAATAGCCAAACTTATAGCATTTGCTCTTTGTGCCGCAGTGCTGTCCGGATCGCTGATAACCGCCAGTAAATCCGGCGCGATCATCGATAAGGTATTCATTTCACTTACCAAAAATGGCAGATCAATATCCGGGTTACCGGCAAAACCTAACTGTACGTTTTGGTTGTAGCCACCTTTACCGGCAAAATCATTGGTAGAAAAATACGAACCCGGCACCGGCAGGTAACTGTTTTCCCATTGATACTGATAGAACAGTTCAGTTGATAAATTGTCTGTTAAACCAATATTCAGCGTTACCATCCCTACCGGAATGTAGGCTTCTTTCAACTCTGCGCCTGGCGCACGGGCGACACCTACATCGATAGGTGTAATATTAATACCGTGCTGAATTAATGTACTTTCACCCCAGCTCAGTACTTGCTGGCCAATTTTTACCGTAACCGGGTTCATGCCATCGTTAAAGCTGAAATTGCCGTATACATATGCATCCAGCAGACGGATATCACGACAAGCTAAATCCCGCGCTTCACTATCACCGCAAGGATCAACGCGATTGCCGGACAGAGGATTGGTATAAGCACCGTCCTTGTCCATCAAAGCAAAATCATAGAAATACATAAAACGGGTAAACAAGCCGATATTGTCTTTTTTGATCGACAACTCATGCAAACCTTTAAACAGGCTGCTGAACATATCGCCGTTATCATAGTTCAAGTTGCCGGCATCACCGTTGCTGGAATAGGCACCGGGCTCAGCCCAAATTTGTGAGCTGGTATAAACAGAATTAAACGGCATAGCTGCATTGGTTAAATCGTAGCCGTAGCCTTCCCAATTAAACCGTGGATGATTAACTTTACTGATTGTGTTGAAGTCACGATCTTCTGTCCGCCAGCTGCCGCCGTATGAAAATGTAGAATCAAAAGTGATATCAACATCACCGAAGTTCCAGGATGCTGCTTGCGCCGGTGCCATTGACAAGGCAAACAGCGCTGAAGCAACACCTATAGCTAAGGGCTTCTTAGCAAAGGTTATTGACCTTTTATTCATCTTGTTATCTCCCCCCCTGTCCCGCAGGTTTTTATAAGTGTCTTTTTAATTATATGACCAGACTGACTGATCCGAGCTCAGCTTACTTCATTAAAATAATTACATCATTTCAAGCTGCAAGCAAGGCTTGCTGTCACGTAAATCTGTTGATTTTTCTTCAGTTTTTTCTAAAAACGCCTAAGTTTCAGGCTTTTTTACCCTGCACCAGTTTAATCAATTTAAGCCGGCGCCAAATAAGTTGCTATAAGCTAATGAAATTAAAGGTCAAACCAGCTGTAACTGCAAGCCATTGTTTTAATTCACCGTTTAAAGTATATGCTCTAATTAATTTTTTCCAGGCTGATAAAAGCGGCATTATTGTCCAATGTCAGCCTGAATCTGCCCCGTATGCCGCTGGCAGCAACAAAGGGTTGAAAATGACGAAATTGCAGTTGTATCCGCTCACCATTATCAGCTGTTACCACAACATATTTTACATCGCCACGATAGTAGCTATAACACTGCTCAGCTGTGAGCATAGCGTTAAAAAAATAGCGCCGCATCATTTCAGGCTTCTGTTTACCTTTTCATACACATCATTGCTCAGGCCGGGCAAAGCTGCCAGGCGCTTTAACGCAGCCCGGATTAAGTCCTGCCGCACCGGATCAAAGCGACGCCAACTTAATAAAGGTGTAACCAGCCGGGCTGCCACTTGGGCGTTCACACTGTCCATACGGGTAACTACCTGCTCTAACAGGCTGTAGCCGCGGCCATCAAGCCGGTGAAACTGCTGCGGATTACGCATGCTGAATGCCAGATACAGTGCTCTTACCCTGTTCGGATTTTGCCAGCTGAACAGCGGATGGCGTAGCATGGCTTCGATACCGTCAAATACCTGCTCTGCCGGATCTGACGCAACCAAAGAAAAACATTTATCCATCACCAGAGCATCATGCTGCCAACGTCGGGCAAAATCGTCGATTAAGGCGCTAAATACTGCTGGCTGTGCCTGTTGGCTGGCCGCTAACGCCGCCATTGTATCAGTCATATTGTCGGCATCGTGGTAATGTTGCTGCAGTAAATCTGCCGCCTCTGTCGCAGACAGTGCCAAATACTGTAAACACAAGCCACGCAGTCTGCGCTGTGCTGCAGCAGCTTCATCATAACTATACGCTGACACCGGCAAACACCGGTAACATTGCAATAAAGCGGCGTGCAAGCGCTCAGCCAACAATTGCTTAAAGCCGGCCAATGCGGTAAGAATAGTATCGACCGGAATTTGCGTGTATTGCTCAGCCAGGGTGTCAAAGTCCGGCAGTGACAGCAGTTCAGCGGTTAATGCCAGGTCCGCTTGCGGCTGTTGCAACCAGGATATCATCATATCAAACAGTGCGTCTGGCAGCAGCTGATCCGGCGATTTACCGGCTATGACCTGCGCTATTTTCCGGCCCCAGAACTGCTGCATGGCGTCCCAGCGCGCCACACCGTCTGACGCATTGCCAGCGATAAACAGCAAACTGCTGTCGTCGATATCGGCAATCAGCTTAACCGGTGCTGAGAAATGTTCCAACCACACCACTACAGGCTCGGAGGGCAACGATTTAAATACAAACTGCTGCGCTGCATCATTCAGCACCAACAGCTGTCGCTGTTTGCTACCGTCCTTAAATAACAGCTCTACCTGCACCGGCAGCATTAACGGCTGCTTCTGCGCCTGGTCGGCAGTTGCCGGCGTCTGCTGGCTCAGGCTCAATGTTAGCTCAGCAGATGCGGCACTATAGTGCTGGCTTACCGAAAGCTCCGGTGTACCGGACTGGCTGTACCACTGCGCAAAACGGCTTAAATCTGTGCCGCTGGCATCTTGCATAGATTGAACGAAATCATCGCAGGTGACTGCCTGGCCGTCGTGACGTTGCAGATACAACGCCAGACCTTTGGCAAAGCCATTGCGGCCGAGCAGGGTTTGCAGCATGCGGATCACTTCCGCGCCTTTGTCATATACCGTCACAGTATAAAAGTTGTTCATCTCCAGCACTTGCTCCGGCCGGATTGGATGCGCCATTGGCCCGGCATCTTCAGCAAACTGGGCGGTGCGGATCAGCTTTACCGCATCTATACGGCACAACGTCGGCGAGCCCATATCGGCACTGAATTCTTGATCGCGAAATACCGTTAAGCCCTCTTTTAAACTGAGCTGGAACCAATCACGGCAGGTAACGCGGTTACCGGTCCAGTTGTGGAAATACTCATGGCCAATAATCGATTCAATATTAAAGTAATCTTTATCTGTCGCTGTGGCGGCGTCGGCTAACACATATTTACTGTTAAATATGTTCAAACCTTTGTTTTCCATGGCGCCCATATTAAAAAAGTCGACCGCCACCACCATGTAAATATCGAGGTCATATTGCAAATTAAAGCGCTGTTCATCCCAGCGCATAGCACGTTTTAGTGCCTGCAGGGCAAAATCACCTTTGCTCGCCGCGCCTTTATCGACATATAACTCTAAACTGACGTCACGGCCCCCTTGTGTGACAAAACTATCGGTTAAACGATCGAAATCACCGGCGACCAGGGCAAATAAATAACAGGGTTTAGCAAAGGGATCGTGCCATTGCACTACACGGTTACCGGCGCTATCAATATATTCGGCAAGCTTATTGCCGTTCGACAGTAAAAACGGATAACGCTCTGCCGGCGCAATAATCGTGACAAAATACTCGGCCAGCACATCAGGCCGATCTAAGAAGTAACTGATCCGGCGAAAGCCTTCAGCTTCACACTGAGTGCAAAAAGTCTCGCCGGCCAGATAAAGCCCTTCTAAGGCGGTATTGGTTTGCGGAGATAACTGAGTAACTATGGTTAATTCAAACTGATCAGGCACGGATGGCAGCGTAAGGCTGTTGTCATCCAATTGGTAATCGTTATCTGACAACGCCTTACCGTTTACTGCCACGCTTAACAGCTGTAAATGCCGGCCATCCAGCACCAGCGTAGCATCTTTTTGCTGCCGCTGTAATTGCATCACCGATGTCACCTTTGTCGCGGTATTGTCCAGCTCAAAACACAACTTTACTGTGCTGATACTGAAAGCCGGCGGCCGGTATTCGTGGCGGGATTTGACAGTACGGGTGTTGGTATTCTCGGTCATACAAACGCCTTAATAAATTGCGGTTAGCGTAATTGAGTATAATGACGAAAAAGCCTGATTAGATCAGGCTTTTTTGGCTTCAGGCTTTGGCGGCAGCTTCCTGCACCACCGAGTCGGGTGGTGTTAATTTCAGGATCTTAATGCCACAGTAAGCATAGATGATCGCCAGCACCGGGTTGATCAGGTTAAAAAAGGCATACATAGCATAATCCAGCGGGCTTACCTGTAGTACGCTGTGCATATAAGCACCGCAGGTATTCCAGGGGATTAACGGGCTGGTAATAGTACCGCCATCTTCCAACGTACGCGACAAATTCACCGGTGCCAGTCCACGGCGCTCATACTCTTCTTTAAACATGCGCCCGGGCATAACAATAGACATGTACTGATCAGCTGTCAGCACATTAGTGGCAAAACAGGTGGCAATAGTGCTGGTGATGAGTGAACCGGTACTTTTAGCAAAATGCAGGATCGATTGCACAAATTTACGTAACAGGCCGATTTTTTCAATGGTCGCACCAAACATCATGGCACAGAACACCAGCCAGACTGTGTTCAGCATACTGGCCATACCGCCACCGCTAAGCAAGTCATTTAAGCTGGCGTTACCGGTATCGATACTGAAGCCGGCATGGAAGGTATGCCAAATCAACTTCACCGCACCTATGCCGTAGCTTTGCTCAGTTCCCACCATTTTGGCTATCAGCTCCTGCTGAAACAACAGCGCCCAGACTGCTCCAAGCATAGCGCCGATAAATACGGTTGGAAATGCCGGCACTTTTTTAACTGCCATTGCCAATAACACAAACAACGGAATTAACGACAGAAAACTGATAGAAAAATTCTGCTGTAATACCACGCTGATTTGTTCAATGCGGGCAAAATCAGCGCTTACATCTGAGCTAAAACCAATGATAGTAAACAGCAACAACGCTAAAGCAAAGCTCGGTACTGTGGTCCACAACATATGCCTGATGTGGTCGAACAAATCAGCGCCGGCTACCGCCGGGGCAAGGTTGGTAGTTTCGCTCAGCGGCGAAATTTTATCACCGAAATAAGCACCCGATACAATAGCGCCGGCGGTAATGGCCGGTGATAAGCCAAGCCCTGCGGCCACACCAATCAGTGCTACGCCTATAGTAGCTGCGGTAGTCCAGGAGCTGCCGATGCTCATGGCGACAATACCGCATAATAAACAGCTGGCGGCGTAGAACCAACTGGGACTTAGCAGCTGTAAACCATAATAAATTAAAGTAGGTACAGTGCCGGACAACATCCAGGTACCAATAAGCGCGCCTACCGATAACAAAATAAGTACTGCACCCAACGACAGTGAAATGCCCTTCACCATCGCTTTTTCAATCACCGACCAACGGTAACCGTTCTTTAAGCCAATAATTACAGCCACAGCTGTTGCCATAAACAACGCTATTTGATTGGGACCATAAGAAGAGTTGTCACCAAACAAATACACAGATGCAGATAGCAGCACAACCAGTACCAGCAACGGCACAGCGGCATCCAGAAAACCGGGTTGTTTTACAGACATAGAATTGATGCTCCGATTAGCAAAAGACGCCGAAGCGCCTTTCGTTTTATTCTTGTTATAAATAGTGATTTACCGCAGTTTACAAAGAGCGGTAAAACATCAGCACGATAATCAACGGGCAGACAAACTTGACGTACCAGGGCCAGATGCGCCAGAAAAAGCGCTGCTCCGCGTGCGCATCACCTTTTTTCAGTTCTTGCAGTATGTCGTTTCGCCGCCAGATCCAGCCGGCAAACACACACAACATCAGCCCCAGCAAGGGTTGACTGTAGCGGGTAGTCAGTGCAATAACAAAACCAAACAAGCTGTCAAAATTGATAATAATCAAACAGCTTAGCGACAAGATAACGGCAGCTATCAGCCAGACGGCCTTCTGTCTGACCACGTTGTGCTTTTCCACCACGTAGGAAACCGGTACTTCAAGCATCGAGATAGAGGATGTTAAAGCGGCAATAGACATCAGCAGAAAAAAGGCAAAAGCAACAATACCACCAACAACGCCCATAGTGGCAAACAGCGATGGCAGCACCGTGAAGATAAGCGTGTCTTCAGACAATAACCGGCCGTTTTCAGCAAAAATCTGCACACCATTATTCAGTGCTACATACATTGCAGGAATAATCAGCAAGCCCGCTAACACGGCCACTCCAATATCCACCAGCGATACCGCTGCACCCAGCCGTGGCAGGTTTTCGCTGTGACTGACATAAGAGCCATAAATCAGCATAGTTCCGACGCCGAGCGACATCGAAAAGAACGCCTGTCCCATCGCACTTATCAGCAAATCGGGGTTCAGTACCTGGGTAAAATCAGGTAACAAATATACTTTTAAGCCGTCAACAGCACCATCTTGTGTCATCACGTAACCAAACAGAATCAACATGATGATAAACAGCGTTGGCATTAAACGCACTGACCAGCGCTCTATGCCATTAACCACGCCACCACTGACGATGCCAACGGTCAGGAGCATAAACAACGCGCAAAACAGTAAATTTCGTTCTAACGAAAACGCTGTTAACCACTGCGACAGCTGTTCCAGCCCTGCCAGATTAACTACAGCTTCTATCGTATAGGCCAGCATCCAGCCACCCACGATACTGTAGAACGCCAGAATAAGAGATACCGTCACTATACCCCAGCCACCAACCAGCCGCCCTGATATGCCTCTTGATACCTGACCTAAGGCATCAACCACATTCGACTTAGTGGCACGGCCAATCAACAGCTCTGCCATTAACACCGGGTAAGCCAGTAAAAAAGCCAAAACAAGGTATACCAACACAAAGGCTGCGCCGCCATTGCTGGCAACCTGAGTGGGGAACCCCCAGATATTGCCAAGTCCGACTGCTGAACCGGAAGCAGCCAGAATAAAGCCTATTCTCGATGAGAATTCACCACGTGTAGTCATAGTTAACCTTTATAATTATTATGTTTTACAATTCGACATTAACAAAAGGCGGTAATAATACCGCCTTATTCAACTGATAAAACCCTGTTTGTTATTTTTTTGCCAAACGACTGATCATTTTTAAATCCGCCGTAATGTTGGCCGCTTCTTCTAAAAATGGGTCAATTTCTTCCAGCTTTTCCGGCACATCATCAAGTGAGGTTACCGCCGGTAAACCAAAACGTTTCAGCCGTGCATTTACCCGAACCAGCTGCTCTGCTTTGCTTTTATCACGCTCGGCCACCCGCTCGGTTTGCTTTAATGACACGGTTTTTTCGTCCAACTGCTGCCGGTATTCAGCGATATCATCCAGTAAATACTGAAATTCTACTTCATTGCTGATGCGGGCGTTATGCTTCTCGCGCAGCGCAGGCACCAGCATTGCCAAGTCGTTTAACGCTTCATATTTCGCAGCATTAATAGAATCCCACGGCAGTGCATACTCTTCTTTACTTTCCCCCCATTCGGCAGGGTCTATAGCGGTAGGGAACTGAATATCAGGGATCACGCCTTTGTGCTGCGTACTGCCACCGTTAATACGGTAAAATTTGGCAATGGTGTATTGCACGCTGCCCAGCGGACTGTCAAACATGTCATAAATACGGCCTAAACCGCGATGCTGCTGCACAGTGCCTTTACCGAACGTTTGCTCACCTACCACTAGCGCACGGCCATAATCCTGCATGGCTGCAGCAAAGATCTCCGATGCTGATGCACTGTAACGGTCAACCATAACGGTTAACGGGCCATCATAGTAACTGACGCCATCATTATCCTGCGATACGGAAACCTTGCCGTCACCCTCACGAATTTGCACCACCGGGCCACGATCGATAAACAAGCCGGTCAGTAAGGTGGCTTCTTGTAATGAACCGCCGCCGTTACCGCGCAGGTCGACAATAATGCCGTCGACTTTACTTTCGTGCAGTTCCACCAGCAGCTTCTTAACATCTTCAGCCAGATTGTTGTAAAAACCCGGAATGCTGATCACGCCAATCTTTTGATCCAGCTCCGACAACTGCGGCTCAAACACTTCAGCTTTTGCCGCCCTGTCTTCCAGGCGAATTTTATCGCGCACTATGCTGATTACTTTAGCCTGACTGGTGCCGATATCATTGGCGCCAACAACCTGTAACCGCACTGTACTGCCTTTAGGGCCTTTAATCAGATCGACCACATCATCCAGCCGCCAACCGATAACATCAACAAACTCGGCGTTATCTTGTGCCACACCGATAATTTTATCTTTTGGCTTCAGTTTCTGTGTGGTGTCAGCCGGGCCGCCTGGCACCAGGCTTTGGATCACGGTGTAATCTTCATCCGCGCGCAGCACAGCACCGATACCTTCGAGTGACAGGTTCATTTCCTGTTGGAAACGATCAGCATTACGGGGTGATAAATAAGAGGTATGGGCTTCAATACTGCGGGCAAAAGAGTTCATTACCAGCTGAAACACATCTTCGCTTTCAGTTTGCGTCAGCCGTTTTTGCGTATTACGGTAGCGTTTGGTTAAAACGGTTTTTGCTTCTTCGTCTGTTTTACCGGCCAATTTCAGATTAAGTACATCAAACTTAACGCGTTGGCGCCATATTTCGTTTAATTCAGCTTTATCTGCCGGCCAGGCTACATCTTCACGATCATATACGTACTGATCATCGACAGAAAAATCGAAATCTTGTTCTAACAAGCTCAGTGCATAATCAAACCGCTCAGAACGCCGCTCCAGCGTCAGGTTAAACATATCAAAAGCAAAACTCAGATTGCCTTTATTGATGCCGTCATCGAATTTGTCGCGATATTGTTCAAACAAATCAACGTCAGCTTTAGTCAGTACATTGCGATAGTAATCCAGGTTTTTCAGATAGGTATCAAACATTCTGGACGACAGTTCATCATCAAGCTGCACCGCGGAATAATGGCCACGGGTAAATAATGCAGTGATCCTTTTACTCGCTGTCGCGTGCTGATCCCCTTGTGTAATAGCAGGTAAAACCAGCGCCTCGGTTTTTGAATCAGGAGAGGCGTTTATGCTAAAAGCAACGATTAAAGCTGTCGCAAGTACTGATAATTTTTTCATAAGCTACTCTGAGTTGTTCACGCCAAATACAAACTGTCCTGACGTGTTTTTATCACCATACCAGACCCGAGTTGCACAGTCACATCGTCTTTGCTGACTTCCAGCACTGTCGCTAACATCGGGCTTTGGCCGAGCTTCAGCAATACTTTGCCGCCTACTACCACTTGTGCTGCGCCGGCAGGTTGTAACTGCACCGCAGCTTTGGCTTGCTCTGCCTCTGGCTTAACCGGTTTTTGATTAACCTTAGTGCCTTTAGAGGAGACAGCAGGCTTTTTGTTCGCTGTTTTTTTGTAACCAGGTTTGTCTGTCGCATTTTGCGGCGGGTTTTTCGCTTTGGCTTCCGCTATTTTCGCTTTGCGTTTTTCCGCTGCTTTGGCTTTACTCTCTTCCAGGGTTTTCAGCGCATGTTCGGCCTGGGCCTCATCTATCATTACGCCGGTAACGCCATCCAGATCAACCCGGGCCACGCCCACTTTGGTGGCTTCCAGATAACGCCAGCTTGACGTGTAAACACGCAAGGCCTGGCGCAATTGGGTTTTACTTACCGTAGTATCTTCGTGCAAGCGCTGCGCTAAATCCTGGAAAATACCAATTTTCAGTGGTTTGGCTTCTCCGGTCAGACTAAAGCAGGCCGGAAACTGACTGGCAAGATAAGCCAAAACATCTTTCACTGAAGTGGCTTTAACATGTTGTTCGGTTGGGGTGGTCATTAACGCTTCACTCTTCTTCATCTGCGGCATCCGTTTCCGGTACGCCTTCTTCCAGCTGTTGGCGAACATAAGCCAACGCCCAATCTATTAATTCATCTTCATCTGCTTCGAGCAGCACAGTGCCGCCGCGCAGTTCATTCCAGATAGCCGGCAAAAGCTGTTCTACCTGGTAAGGCGTAATATTTTCCGGTAAAGCGCTCCATACAGCATGATAAACAGCATTAATTTTATCTGTTACCAGCTCTTCTTCACCTTCCCAGTCACCAATATCTGCCATATCGAACAGGTAATCGTGAATTGAGATTGCATCTTTCATAGCGTAACGGCCAAATGCTGCTCAAATATGCGGATTAGCTGCTCAAGCCCTGCCTGATCGTCGGCATCAAACCTTGCCAGTTCCGGGCTGTCGATATCCAGCACCGCGATAATCTCGCCGTTGTGGCGCAGCGGTAACACAATTTCAGAGTTACTGGCGGCATCACAGGCAATGTGGCCCGGAAATTCGTGCACATCTTTAACCAATTGCACCTGACCTGTGGCAACAGCCGTGCCACAAACGCCCTTACCCACGGCGATGCGAACACAAGCAACCTGGCCCTGAAATGGCCCTAACACCAATTCAGCGCCACGCATGATATAAAACCCTGCCCAGTTTAACGCCGGCAGCTGGTTAAATAACAACGCACTTAAGTTCGCCATATTGGCAATAAGATCGGGTTCCTGCTCAATTAAAGCCTGCGCCTGCTGATTCAGCAGCCGGTATAACGCGGTTTTCTCACTGGACATGAAATATGGGATTCTGACTAAAGCTCAAAACCCGTACATTACTCGTTTTACCTGAGAATTTAAACCACTTCAGGGCAAAGATTTCCTGACATCGGCTGTTTTATTGCCGGGCAGCCGGTGTTTGCCTGATATTTATACAAAATTTCAGCCTGGCACACTATCTGCTTTGTGCGGATTGGCCGGATAGTAGCATACCGGCTGCTGCGCCTGATGGCTGAAAAAGCGGGTATCTTTGTAAGGCAGTTTCATAAAACCGCCCACGCCCTCGCCGCTTATCAGCGCCACTTTATGCAAAATACTGTGCAATAAACGCTTAAACTCCGGTTCTGCAACCGGGTCCAGCAAACGGTAGTAACTGTGAACTTTCATATACAAGGCGCTAACTTCGAAAATAATGCAGCCGGTATGGCGGATTAAATTCAGTTTGGCAATGTCGTCCATAATGGCGTCCGGCAGTATCAGCTGCTCGTCCGGGTCTTTACCATCTTCAAAGTATGAGTGCTGCTTACTGGCATCTTCATTACTCAACACCGGCGCCAGCTGATAAGGAATAGCCGCGTCTGCCGGTGCCGTGAACGGCTGTGCGACACTGTTACGGCTGATATGAATGGTGTTACGGGCGTTAAATAAACAGGCTTTAAAAATACCTACCTTAGCGATAGCACGGGCCAGGGTAACCACATTATTTACCGACAAAGCAAAAGACTGCGCCAAACGCTCGTCATACAAATTCAGGCTGGAATCTATATAGATCCCACCGGCTTGCCAGTGAATAGCCAGACCACCTACCACCGGGAAGCGCGCCAGCCGGCTTACCGCTGCAACAAAGGCTTTTTCTGTTTCGCCCATGCCTTGCAAATAATTTTTGTAGTAGCGCTCTAATTGCACATCATCGACATAGGCAATGCCTTCTTCTTCGCTGTGCTCGCGCAAAAACGACTTTCGTGATGAATACACTACTGTATCCAGCTCCCGCACCTGCGGGCTTACCCACACCGGCAACAGCGGCGCATCATCAAACTGTGGCAGGGGCGGCAGCACCAGATGCTTTAACCTGGGCATTTGCTGTAAAAAGTAATCGCCGGCCTGAGCGCGCAGCATCGCATCGTCTGATAACATACTGTCGAGCAAGGTAGCAAATTCTACCGGTAAACCAAGGCTGCGCGCCGGTATGGCTTTACAACCAAAACGGCAGGACTGGCCGGAGGCCAGCGCATATAAAGTGCCGGCAACACCCTGCTCATCAAAGCGCGGGCTGGACAGCGCGCCGATACGCTGCTCCGGTCCGATAAAATACACATCACCCATTCGTGCATTGGAGCTTTGCAAGTCGGCCGACATCAGCTGCATTACATTGTTGGACAGATACTGGCCCTGTGCATCAAGCTGGGCAAACACCGACGAGCCCCAATCAATTAAACTGACCAGGCCGCTTTGCTCATCAAACACCAAATTCGACGGCTTAACGTCGCCGTGTACTATTGGTATTAGCTCACCGTCTTTAACATGGCTGCGCAGCGCCAGCAGTACGTCTGCCAACTGGCAGGCAATATCAATTAACAGCCTGGCAGTTAAACGGCCGTGCTTTAAGCTGTAATGCTCCAAATCCATGCCCTTGCCGCGTTGCATCATCAGAATGCCCTGCTTTTTTACCACCTGGTAGGTGATATAGCGCGGTACATTCGGGTGTTGCACCTGGGATAACATATAGGCTTCGTCGGCCAGACGATCCTGAATATGCTGCGGCAAATTGATGCGGGAAAACTTAAATACACAGGCCTGGCCGCTGCTATCCAACCCGGCGAAGGCAAAACCATAAGCGCCCTTGCCTATCAGCTCTATTTGGCTGTAACCCAGTTTTTCCAGCTCAGAAATACACAGCGCCACCCAATCTTTCAGCTTTTTGGCATCATTGGCGTTAAGCAGATAAATTGACTGCTCTTCCGGAATATAGAAGTTTCGCAGCTGGTTCTTATATTGCATCTGCACTAGGCCTTAACACAGCGTTCAAGCGCCCATTGGCGCAGCGCATTTATCTGCTCTGCCATTATCACCGATAGCGGCTGGGTAGCAGACAGCTCTGTAACCAAATGCGTCAGGCTGAAGTCAGCGTTATCTGCACGAGCACGGAAACCGGCACCGACTACCGCTTGCTCTAATTCCGCGCCGGAAAAGCCACGGCATAGTGCCAGCGCCGACTGCAGCGCCTCGTCAGTTAAGCTTAGCCGGCGTTTTGCCAGATGCAGTTTAAGCAGCTGTAAACATTCGTCTTCGGTGGGTAAATCAACAAAGAAAATCTCATCAAAGCGGCCTTTACGCAACAGCTCCGGCGCCAGCTCATGGATGTTGTTGGCGGTAGCCACCAGAAAAACCTGCGATTTACGCTCAGATAACCAGGTGAGGAAACTGCCGAGTAAACGCCGTGTCACGCCGTTGTCGCTATCGCCACCGGACAAGCCTTTTTCAATTTCATCGATCCATAACACACAGGGCGACATCGCATCGGCCAGCGCCAGCGCCTGGGCAAGGTTTTTTTCGGTTTCGCCAATGTATTTGTTATACAACCCGGCCATATCCAAGCGCAGCAGCGGCAAGCCCCAACTACCGGCAATGGCTTTGGCTGCCAGACTTTTACCGGTGCCCTGCACTCCGGTTAGCAACAACCCTTTGGGCGTGTCAGCTTGCTGCGTCACAAAGGCCTGATGGCGCTGCGCTATCCAATGTTTAAGGTTGGCCAGGCCAATCACGTTGTTAAAGCTAACGCTGTCAAATACCTGCGACAGCACACCGTCGGTTTGCAACAAGCTGAACTTGGCGCGGTTAATTCGCGGAATATCTGCCGCAGTAACAGCACCATCATCAGCAATGGCTTTGTAGGCTAAGCGCTTCACCTCTTCAAAGGTTAAACCACGCAGATTTTGTACTAACAGCGTCAGATTTTCCGGCGTCAGCTCTGCCGTTATGCCCTGTTTAACCGCATAGCTATCGGCCATTTCATGCACTAACTGGCGGATTTGCTGATCTGACGGCAAGCTCAACTCAAAGCGATAACATAAACGGGCCAGCTCGGATGGCACCTCTATCGCGTGGCTTAGCAACATAATAGTGTGACCCAGTTGCTCATGCGCCTGCGCGATTTCTTTGATATAGCGTACATGCTTAGGCTCGGCTAAAAACGGATGAAAATCGCACAACACAAAGATACCGGGGTTGCGGGTAGCTTTAATTTGCGCCAACAAATTAGTCGGATCTGCATTAAAGGCCTGAGCACTGTGCTCACTATCCAGCCGTTGCAGGCCTTCGGTAATGGTCCACTTAAACACCGGGCGCATTAAATTTACTGCCAGCCGTTTTATCAGCAACAGTGCGCGGGGTTCTTCATAACTTTCAATTACAATCAGCGGGCTGTGTGCCTGCACCAGTACCCGTAAATCATCAAATTCGTGCATAGCTGTCCCTGAGCAAAGAAAATAAAAAAACCCACTATAATGAGTGGGTTTTAGCAGAAAGCGGCTTAGCTGCCAAGTACAAACTGTTGTCTGTCAGCGCATTGCTACCAGCATGGCTGAAGGTTGCTCCAGATACTGTTTCCACAGGTTGGTAAAGCGCGCTATGGTGCCACCATCTATAACCCGGTGATCGCCCGACCAGCTGATTTGCATCAGTTGGCGTGCTTCCACTTCACCTTTGGCGTTAAAGCGTGGCAAGGTTTGCACCTTACCCAGTGCTACTATCGCCAGTTCCGGCTTATTGATAATGGGCGTAGCAACAGTACCGCCAATGGCACCGATATTAGAGATACTGATAGTACCGCCTTTTAAATCAGCCGGGCTGACACGACCTTCACGGGCCTGCTCTGTTAAGCGGGTTAAGTCGTTAGCAATATCAATAATAGATTTACGCTGACAACCTTTGATATTCGGCACCAACAAACCAATTTTTGAATCTACTGCTATGCCGATATTGTGATCGTCAAAATAGGTCAGCTCAGTGCAGTCCTGATTCACTTTGGCATTCATAATCGGGAACTGATTAATCGCCAGCGACAAGGCCTTAATAAAAAACGGCATCATGGTCAGTTTGATGCCCTGTTTGGCGTATTGATCTTTTAAGCCGGCACGCAGTGCTATCAGTTCGGTTAAATCAATCTCTTCACAGTAGGTAAAATGCGGGATGGTTGAAACCGATTCCACCATTTGCCGCGCCATCGCCGCTTTAATGCCTTTAATCGGCTCGCTACGGCTACCTCCACTGGTTGTTGCAGCCGCAGAGGCTGTTACTGCATTGGTTGATACAGTCTGCGTCGGTGCAGTTTGTACTTTACCATCAGCAAAAGCACGTACATCGTCTTTGTATACGCGGCCTTTGTCACCGCTGCCCGGCACCTTGCTGATATCAATACTCAGCTCGCGGGCTAAACGACGTACTGCCGGGCTGGCAAGTGCTTTACCATTAGAGCTGACATTAGCGCTAACAGCGTCATTTTTTTGCTGTAGTGCACAGGCAGCTTTAGCCGGCGCAGCAGTTGCCGTTGCAGTAACAGCAGCTGCTTGCGGCGCTGATGCAAGGCCGGCGTGTTGCATAGCAAACAGCGGCGCATGCACTTTGGCAATCTCGCCCTTAGCGTAATACAGCTTAGTCACTTTACCTGAGTACTTGGCCGGAATTTGCACCAGCGCTTTGTCGGTCATCACATCGCATACCGGCTGATCTTCGGCAATATCATCGCCTTCTTTCACTAACCAGTCGACAATTTCACACTCTACTATACCTTCGCCAATATCCGGCAGGATAAAATCTTCGCTACCGGCAGAAGCTGCTACGGGCGCAGCAATAGCTTCCGGCTGCGCCACAATCGCAGTGTCATCAGTGCCGGCCACTTGCATTTCAAACAGCGGCGCATGCACTTTGGCGATATCACCTTTAGCGTAATACAGTTTACTTACCACGCCGTTATGCACCGCCGGAATTTGCACCAGGGCTTTGTCGGTCATCACATCGCATACCGGTTGATCTTCAGTGATGGAGTCACCTTCGGCAACCAGCCAGTCAACAATTTCACACTCAACTATACCTTCACCGATATCCGGCAGAATAAAATCTTTTTTCATTGCTGCCTCCGTTAAAAGTTAACTGAGCGTTTTATCGCTTCATAGGTTTTTAAATGATCCGCCACGTACTCTTTTTCCAGCGCCAGCGGGTATGGCGTGTCCATACCACAGACCCTTTCAATCGGGCTTTCCAGGTGCAGGAAGCACATCTTTTGTATGGTTGCGGCAATTTCACCGGCAAAACCGCCGGTTAACGGTGCTTCATGGTTAATAACCAGCCGGCCTGTTTTCTTCACAGATGCGGCGATAGTATCGGCATCCCACGGCAATATGCTGCGCAGATCTATTACTTCACAGGAAATGCCGTCTTTTTCGGCCATCTCAACCGCTTTTTGCACGATTTCCATCTGCGCGCCCCAAGCCAGTACGGTAATATCTTTACCCTGTTGTGTTACCTCGGCTTTGCCCAGTTCAATTTCGTAGTACTCTTCGGGTACTTCGCCGGTGGAGGCGCGGTACAGCTTTTTCGGTTCAAAGAAAATAACCGGATCCGGGCTGGCGATTGACGCCAGTAACAGGCCTTTGGCCTGATAGGGATCACGCGGGATCACCACTTTTAAACCCGGGGTATGAGCAAAATACGCCTCCGGTGACTGGCTGTGATAATGACCACCGGCAATACCGCCACCATACGGGCTTCTGAACACCAAACCACCGACATTAAATTCATTACCTGAGCGGTAGCGGAACTTGGCTGTCTCGTTAACAATCTGGTCAAAGGCCGGGAAGATATAATCGGCAAACTGAATTTCCGCCACCGGCTTCATGCCTTGTGCGGCCATACCGTTAGCAAAACCGGCAATGCCCTGCTCGGTTAATGGCGTATTAAAGCAGCGCGCTTTGCCGTATTTTTCCTGCAGTTTGCTGGTGGCACGAAACACACCGCCAAAGTGGCCTACGTCTTCACCAAAACACACTACGCTGTCGTCTTTGGCCATGGCTAAATCAAGCGCATTATTAATGGCCTGCAACATGTTCATTTTTGCCATTAGTCTAGTCTCCCCGCCGTTACCGGATACGCTTCCGGGTAATTACGGATATGCGCTTTTAATTCATCTAATTGTTGTTGTAATGCCGGTATCGGCTGTGCGTACACATCAGAAATAAGGTGTTCAATGCCGGGCTTGGCCACTTTTTCCGCCACTTTTAACGCATCGAGAATTTCGGTACGCAGCGCTTCAATAGTGGTTTTATCGTCGGCTTCGTTCAGCCAGCCTTTTTCTACCAGCCATAAACGGAAACGGGCGATAGGGTCGTTCTGACGCCACTTTTCTTCTTCTTCTTTTGAGCGATAGCCACTTGGATCATCCGATGAAGAATGCGCGCCCAAGCGATAAGCGATAGATTCAATCAACACCGGCTCGTTATGCTTAAGTGCATGGTCGCGTGCCATTTTAGTGGCCTGGTACACCGCTAAAATGTCAGCACCGTCTACCCGCAGCGCTTTCATACCGTAACCGACTGCGCGACAGGCAATACCATCGCCGACAAACTGCTCACTGGCCGGCGTTGAAATGGCATAGCCATTGTTGCGACAGAAGAAAATCACCGGCGCCTTGTGTACCGCAGCCATATTTAACCCGGCGTGGAAATCGCCTTCTGAGGCTGCACCTTCACCGAAGTAACAAATAGTGGTGTTAGCTAAACCGCGCAGCTTTTGTGCATAGGCATAACCACTGGCCTGCGGGATCTGTGTGCCCAGCGGTGACGAAATGGTCATATAGTAAATGTCTTTACTGCCGTAATGCACCGGCATCTGCCGGCCTTTACCCAAATCTTTCTCGTTTGAAAACAGCTGGTTCATAAACTGCTCCAGCGTAAAGCCACGATAACGCAGTGCACCCTGTTCGCGATACTGCGCCATGATCATATCTTGCTCTGCCAATGCTGCGGCGCTGCCTACCGTAGTAGCCTCTTCGCCTAAGCATTGCATATAGAAGCTGATGCGGCCCTGACGCTGAGCGGCCAACATGCGCTCGTCCAACACGCGGGTAAACACCATGGTATCGTACATTTTAATGGCGGTGGCTTTATCCAACTCCGGCGCTACCGCACCTTCGTACAGGCTGCCATCGTCACGTAAAATGCGTAGTGTAGGAATTTTTAACGCATCACCGGCGGTAAACTCCGCAGTGTGCACCGTGGTAATGGTGGCGTTATTTGGGTTAGTCATAGGGTGTCTCTTGTTTGTTATACGTGTCAGACAGCTGGCTGCCCCGCCAGCCCGGCCTTGGTATCAGGCTGGCGGAACTTAGCTTATACCGTCCAGTATAGCGGCTTTAACCGCTCTCCCCGTTTTGTGCCTGGCGTTAGCCGGCACCGGTGTGTTCTGATTATTATCGGCGGCAACTTTACCTTTACGTAAACTGCATTGCAACCGCCGGCCAGGTTTGCCCCGGCCGGCGGCACGAGCGACTGTCAGCTTAAATTTACTCTTTACAGCAGTTTACTGCGGTAATTGGCAGTTAAGCGATATTGTGCGCCACTGTAGTGGGCACCACCATCAGCATAGCGCGCTGGCCTATGGCCACTTTGGCATTGGGGAAAATAATGGCTTCGCCTTCACGCTCTACTCTGTACTCAATATCACCGTCTGTCGCCAGTAAGGTGCCTTGCGGATAAGCAGTAAAATTTTCTACATCATCGGCAAAGTGCAGTTTAAATTCCTGCGTTTGCTTATTGATCGCGCGATACACCTGATACAGCTGAAATTGCTGCTCATCAAAATGTACTGTGCTCACCGCTGCTTCGCTAACCAGCTGGCGCAACGCAGCACGTGCTTTGGCAAAACGTTGCATATCGTTCTGGCCAAACGGCTGCACCTTGCCCAGCTCAATGGTAAAGGCATCGGCGCCATGGCTGTTAGACGCGTAGTAACTAAAGGTAGACGCCGGCGTTTGCATTAACAGCACTGTCGTGACATCACAGGCCTGTAAAAACTCAAACTCGGCCTTTTGCCACGGCTTATTATGCAAGAACGGATACACAGCAAATTTTTCAAACCGCGAGCCGCGAATAGCGGTGTGTAAGTCATACAAATAACGGTTACGCGGCACCAAATTGGTTACGCGTACTTCTTGATAGAAACGGCTGACATAGTCTTCCAACGCCTTGGCCCGCTTGCGCTCAGCGTTAATCAGGCCCGCCCCCAGGCTATGGTGACCGGAAAACAGCCGGTTCAGGTTTTCGGTAATTTCGCGCGTACCGGCATTCATCGCGGCAGGGTTGCCAAACAGCACTAACAAGCGGTGTTTAAGTTGAAGCTGGCCGGTTAGCAGGTCTTTTACCAGCTCCGCGCAAATTTCTATCGGCGCCGTTTCATTGCCGTGCACGCCACAAGATAACACTATATCTTTTTGGCTCAACTGCGCTGGTGTAAAACAGATAACGCCAGTGTCCCAAATAGCAACTGAGGTGCCATCTGCCAGATTAAATTGCGCCGGTGCCAAGCCATCAGGATTGGTAAGAGTAAGCTTGAAAAAGTCACCGTGTTGTAGCAGTTGCTCTTGTAATAATGATTGCGCCATGCGCCAGCTCCCTGTTGTCGGATTGGCGCAGATTCTACCCCGGTTCAGCTGTGCAACAAACCCCGCAGCAGCTATACCGTGCAGCTAGGCTGAAAAAGCCATTACCTGGTCACGGCCAGCTTCTTTAGCACTGTACATGGCGTTATCAGCATCGGCTAACAACTGCTTGAGCTGATAACCGGAAGTATCAGAGCCGCACACACCGAAGCTGGCGCTAAGCGGGAATTGTTTACCGCAGTCTGTACTATCAATACCGGCAATCGCATCGCGGCAAATTTCAGCCAGCAATACCGCTTTATCGGTTTGGCAGCCCGGCAGTACCACGGCAAACTCTTCCCCACCGATACGGCCAAATACGTCATTATTGCGCATAAAGTTACGACAGGTTTTCACCACTTGCTGTAAGGCCCAGTCACCCGCAGCATGGCCGTGCAGGTCATTAATATTTTTAAAGTAATCTAAGTCGAACAGTATTACTGCCACCGGCTTGGCGTTCTTTTCACAGTATTCCAGCGCTACTTTGGCCTGGTTGTTAAAGTGGTACCGGTTACTGATCCCCGTTAGCTGGTCGTACTCGGCAATTTTCTTAAAGCGTTTACGCCCGGACATGCCGCGATAGGCCAGAAAAGACGCCAACACTAATACCGACAGCAGAACAATGGTAATCAACCGGTTCTGCTTCAATTCCTGCTCGTACAGATCTTTTTGCAAAGACAACAGTTCATTATCTTTATCCAGCAAGGCAATGCGCTGGTTCTTAATTAATATCTCACCTCTGGAAATATGGAATGCTATCTGCTGTGCTCTGTTGTCATTCATAATAGCACTTTCAATATCTCTTAACTTTTCAGCGTACAGTAAAGCATCCTTTAAGCGTCCAGCATTCTTTGCTGATTTGTATAACGCTCTGTATGCAGAAAGTACCGCAGGATCATTACGATTTTGAGATATCATTGCCAAAGCGTCATTAGCGAGCTTGAAAGCTTCGTTATCATTCCCTAACTGAGAATATGCTTCTGACGTTGCGGCATTAAAACCAGAAATAAGAATAGGGTACTTTGTTTCCAAAATAGCTGAATGATATTTCTGATAAATTTCGATAACTTCATCAGCCTTATTACGCTCCAACAAATAGAACATCCGGTCCCTCAACGCCAGATAATAAAATGTCGTTTCTTTCGCTGCTGAGCAAATTTCTGTTACCTGTTTGAATTTATCTTCATATGCATCAAAGTTTTTCTGCTTATAAATTCCGGTCAATTTAAAAATAGTTAACCTGCAACGAAGCAGCTCATTGGACACGTTCCCAAGAGCATCATCAACCAGCTTGTTTACAATATCAAATCGTTCAATCTTACTGTAGAGCAACGCAACAGGACCAATTAACTGATACTGCAACATTTCGTCCTGTACGTTTGGTAGCGCCATAAGTAGCGCTTCACTTTTTTCAAATGCGTCAAGGTATCTAAAACTAATGAAATCAATATTTACTTCCAGGCTTCTTGCTCTAAGTGTAATAACATCATCATCTTTAGATTGATTAGAGCCAACAATATCTCTGACGACGAGTAACGCATCCTCCAAATTACCGTTAAAAACCAAATCATACGCAATCAGCAAATCCAGATAACGCTTTTCATAGTCAGAGTATTGTTGTTCTTTATTCTGCAGTAATTTATGCAATGCAGTGCTAAATTCGCCGCGACTCTGCAGTCGTAACTCATCTACAGCAGTCAACTGCTGCAGGTTAAATGGACTAGCTGACAAACCAAAGCAAAAAGAAAAAGAAAAAGTGAGGGCAAAAAGTGCCCCCACAGTAATTAGCGAAAAAGAACGACACATAAATGCCTGAAAATTAAAAGTTAGAAACCTTGGTTTCGTTCCCATTTTCATCTGGTTCTTCTTCAGAGGGTTCTGGCTCCTGTTCAGCCGGAACCACCACATAACAAATGATTTTATGCCGCGTATCCAATAATTGTTCCAACTCAGCGACGTTACCTTCCTGTAAAGCCAGGCGCACAGCATCTGTCAGTTGGCTATCATTAACCATTTCGCTCAACTGCTCTGCTGACAGGCTTTTTAATTGAGCATCCTTTCCCAGGCGCTCCAAAAAATTAATCACATTCTTCATATTTATCCTTAATTTCAAGATTTTTTGGTTTAACCTACTGTATCACTTTATGCCGTGTTAACAACATAATAATACAGCTGTTGATTATTTTCGGCCGGTTTATAACCTATATTTACTGCTGATGTAATCGCAGCAACATTCCGCGGATCTATATACTTTTCAATAATTTTTACACCATTAACAGCCACTAATCTATTGGTCAGCGCCATGCTTAAACGTCGTCCCAAACCTAATCTCTGGTATTGAGGCAACAGCATTCGCCCTATCTCGACTATTCCTGTAGCACGTTCAATTTTATTAATAGCTGCAATGCCAATCTCTGTGTTGTTATGTTCAACAACCAGATACAAACGGGTGAAAAGTTCGTCATTATTTATGCTTGTCGCAAGATGAAAACTTGTATGCGCTTTTCTGTCGGGAAAAGGCTCACTAATAAATTTCATGACCGCGGCATCACTAAACAGCTGACAAAACAGCGCTTCATCAATCGATGTCAGAAGCCGGAATGACAACTCATCACTGCTAAACTGAAAGTAATCTGCGTTAACAGTTTTAATGGAAAGCATCACCAAATCCTCTGCATTAATCAGCGGAGCTGAGTAAACCGAGCTTATCCAGCACAACTTGGTTTGCAACCATCTTCGCTGCCGGCGGCACAATTAACGTCGTTTTACCACTGTAGCTTGCTGTCGGCAGCTCGCTGATTGTCAGATACTTAAACATGGCTCTTTCGATGGGTAAACAAGCTGCTTCGTACAAAATCACTTCATGTTCAGCCGGATAATGCTCCGTTAATAACTCAACAAGAATTTGCCGGTACGCGGAATCGGTAGAGTGTTTTGCCAGCGATCTGTCGCCCGCTACACCTACCTGCCATAAAATCAGGTAAGCAGCAGTATCAATATTGCGTTTATAAAACATAAACTGGCTGGTTTCGTAGTGCTGACAGCCGTAGGTGCCGGGATCGATACCTAAATCAGCATACAGGCAATCTTCTGCTGAAATACCAGGTTCCATATGGGCGTTGTAACCCAACTCACGCGCTTGCTTAATAGCATTGTGCGGTACCCAGGCAAATACGCCGGGGTGGCCGTAAAAGGCCCCGACTACTTTTTTGCCGGCGCTCACTTCAGCCAACATCGTCGCGACCATCTCACGGTAGGTGATCATCCGCGATTTACCTTCCAGATAGTACGGCTGCAATGAGCGCACATCGGCGTTCATCTGCTCTATCCATTGCTCGGTAATACCATCGGCCACCAACACAAATACTACGTCGGCCTGTTCGATATAACTGCGGGAGAGCGGGCTTATATGAGAACCTAATGTCATGCCGGTGCCGACACAAACTAAACTACCTGACTGCAAAATACGTCCTTGCTGTTTTTCTTTGCACTATAAGGTTTTTTCCGCCTGCCTGACAAGAGGAGCTTACACCTTGTTGAGAAAAGTAAAAAGCCTGTCATTGACAGGCTTTTTTTACGACGTTAGTTGCGTTTTACAGCACATTTCTCCAGATGCCATACGCGGCTGACATAGTCTTCAATCGAGCGGTCAGAGGTAAACTTACCTACCAAAGCAGTATTGAGCATGGCTTTCTTTGCCCAGCCGGCTTTGTCGCGGTACCACTGATCAACTTTTTCCTGCGCTTTAACATAGGTTTCAAAGTCTGCCAGTACCAGATAAGGATCACCGCCTTCGAGCAGGCTGCGCTTAATTGCGGCCAGCTCACCGGGTTTGCCGGGAGTAAAGTAATCTGTTTCCAGCCAGTCCAGAATGGCTTTAATCTCCGGATTAGCATAGTAGTAATCCATGCTGTTGTAGCCGTTGGCATGCAGTGCTTTTACTTCATCTACCGTTAAACCGAAGATAGCAATATTGTCTTCACCCACCTCTTCAGCTATTTCGATATTAGCACCGTCCAGGGTACCAACCGTAATAGCGCCGTTTAATGCCAGCTTCATGTTGCCGGTACCGGACGCTTCTTTACCGGCAGTAGAAATTTGCTCGGAGACATCCGCTGCCGGGATCATTTTCTCCGCCAGGGTCACGCGGTAGTTCGGCATAAACACCACTTTAATACGGTTTTTAATCCGCTTATCGTGGTTAATTTTATCGGCTATCTTGTTGATAGCGTAGATAATCTCTTTTGCCAACTTATAGCCTGGCGCTGCCTTGGCGCCAAACAGAAACACCCGCGGTACCATGTCGTAATCCGGTTCCTGCAAAATACGGCGGTATAAGGCAAGGATATGCAGCAGGTTCAGGTGCTGGCGTTTGTATTCGTGCAGGCGTTTAATCTGAATATCAAAGATTGCATGCGGATCAATGTCGATATTGGTCAGCTTTTTCACTACTGTGGCCAATTCCGCTTTATTTTGCTGCTTAATCGCCATAAAGGCATCCTGCACAGCAGCATCATCAGCAAAAGCAGCAAACTTAGATAATTGCTTCAGATCGGTGGGCCAAGCCGTGCCGATCTTTTCATCCAGCAGCTTAGCCAGCTTCGGGTTACAGGCTTTTAACCAGCGTCGTGGCGTCACACCATTGGTCACGTTGGTAAATTTGTCCGGCCACAGTGCCACCATTTCTGGGAACAAATCGGACTTAACCAGTTGTGAGTGGATTTCGGCCACGCCATTAACACGGAACGACCCCACCACAGATAAGTGGCCCATGCGCACCATAGGATCGTGGCCATCTTCAATAATCGACAGTTTACGCTTTTTGTCGTTATCACCGGGCCACAACACATCCACCTGCTCAACAAGGAAGCGGCGGTTAATCTCGTAAATAATTTCCAGGTGACGCGGCAGTACTTTTTCAAATAACCGCACGGCCCATTTCTCTAACGCCTCGGGTAACAAGGTATGGTTGGTATAAGCAAACACCTGCTGACATAAAGCCCATGCCTGATCCCACTGCATTTCAGCGCGATCAACTAAAATACGCATCAGCTCGGGTATGGCAACCGCCGGGTGAGTATCATTCAGTTGGATCACCACCTGGTTGGCAAACTCGCTCCAGTCATCGCCGTGGCTACGTTTATAGCGGCGGATAATGTCTTTTAACGAACATGAGACAAAGAAGTATTGCTGAATTAAGCGCAGCTCTTTCCCGGCGTCGGTTTCGTCGTTCGGGTACAGTACTTTGGAAATGGTTTCGGCTTCGATATTTTCGCGCGCCGAGTCAATATAACCACCGGAGTTAAATACGTCCCAGTTAAAGAAATCACTGGCCCGGCTCTCCCACAAGCGCAGCACATTTACTGAGCTGCCGTTGTAACCCACTACCGGAATATCCCATGGCACACCTTTAATGATACGGCCAGGGTGCCAAACCTTTTTCATCTTGCCCTGCAGGTCGTATACAGTCTCGACATAGCCATACACCGAGATTTCCTGCACCGATTCCGGCCGGCAAATCTCCCACGGGTTACCATATTCACGCCAGCTGTCCGGTCGCTCAATTTGGCGGCCATCCTGGAAGCTCTGGCGGAATAAGCCATGTTCATAATGAATACCATAGCCAATTGCCGGGTAGTTTAACGTGGCCAGCGAGTCGATAAAGCAAGCGGCTAAACGGCCCAAACCGCCGTTACCCAGTGCCATATCTTCTTCTTGATCTTCCAGGTCAGCGATATTCATGCCCAGCTCACTCAGGGCTTGCTTAGCCTGGCTGTATAAGCCCAGGTTATGCAGGTTATTGCTGAACAAGCGGCCCATCAAATACTCAAGGCTGAAATAGTGTAAGGCGCGGGTGTTTTGCTCATAATGCGTGCGCTGGGTATTGCGCAGGCCATCAAACACCTGCTCGTTTACTGCTGCGCATGTCGCGCTCCACCACGCTTGGGGGCTGGCTTTATTTACGTCCGTACCGAGGGTTGAATGCAGGTGGCGGATGATTTGTTCTTTCAGCTGTTCGGTATTAATTTGCGTAATACCGCTGCCGGCAGTTGAGGTATGTGTTTTCATTACAAATCCTGATAGTTTGCTGCCTGTGATAGTCACATAATACTGCTAAGTGTAAAATTATTACAAAAAAATACCCTACTACAGCGTTTCAGGCAAAATTAAAGGCCATGAATGTAATTTAATTACACAGTGAATCATAGCCTTTGAGCTCGTTAAATCTGACTGAATACGTATTCAACGAACGCTTTGGCGTCATGCTCTAACTGCAGCAGATGCGCCTGATCAACAAAACTTTCCAGATAAATTTTATAGGCATTCTCGGTGCCGGACGGCCTTGCAGCAAACCAACCATTGCGGGTTACCACTTTTACGCCGCCGATATCGGCATTGTTGCCGGGCGCCCTGGTCATCACCGCGACAATATCATCCCCGGCCAGACTGGTTTGCTGCACGCTGCTGACATCGAGCTTTTTCAACGCTGCTTTTTGCTCCGGGCTGGCCGGTGCATCTAAGCGCCGGTACAGTGGCGAGCCTAACTCTTTGGTTAATGCCTGATACTGCTGGTAGGGATCAACGCCGGTTTTCGCCAGCATTTCTGCCGCCAGTAAGCCGAGAATAAAACCGTCTTTATCGGTTGACCAGGCACTGCCATCAAAGCGCAGGAAACTGGCGCCGGCGCTCTCTTCGCCGCCAAACGCCACTGTGCCTTTGTGTAACCCGTCAACAAACCATTTAAACCCAACCGGCACTTCCAGCAGGTTACGGCCACGTGCTGCCACCACACGGTCAATCAAAGCACTGGACACCAGGGTTTTACCAATCGACAGCTGTTCAGACCAATCCGGCCGGTTCGCCAGTAAATAGTTAATAGCCACTGCCAAATAATGATTCGGGTTCATCAGGCCGCCGCTGCGGGTCACAATGCCGTGGCGATCAAAATCCGGGTCGTTACCAATGGCGATATCAAACTGGTCTTTTAACTGAATAAGGTTAGCCATGGCATAAGCAGACGAGCAATCCATGCGGATTTGGCCGTCTTTATCCAGCGGCATAAAAGCAAATGCCGGATCGACTTTATCGTTAACTACGGTAATGTTAAGCCCGTAACGCTCGGCAATACGTGGCCAAAATGCGATGCCTGAGCCGCCTAACGGATCTACACCAATACGGATACCGGCTTTAGCAATGGCGGCCATGTCGATAACATTTTCCAGATCATCAACATAGTGCTGAATATAATCAATATGCTGGCAATAACCGGATTGCAGCGCCAGCGCATAAGGCATCATTTTTACACCGTCGAGATCTTTGGCCAGTAACTCATTGGCGCGCTGCTCTATCCAGTTAGTCACATCGGTATCAGCCGGGCCGCCGTGTGGCGGGTTGTACTTGATGCCGCCGTCCTGCGGCGGATTGTGCGATGGCGTAATAACAATACCGTCAGCCAGTTGGCCGGTTGCGTCTTTGTTTTGCGTTAAAATGGCATGCGAAATTACCGGCGTGGGCGTGTAACCCAGATCTTTTTGTATACATACCTGAATTTTATTCGCGATCAGCACTTCCAATGCGCTTGCAAACGCCGCTTCTGATAAGGCGTGGGTGTCTTTGCCCAAAAAAAGCGGCCCGGTAATGCCGTTCTTTTTACGGTAGTCGGCAACAGCCTGGCAAATCGCTAACACATGCGGCTCGTTAAACGAGCAGTTCAGTGCACTGCCCCGATGCCCTGAGGTACCAAAGCTGACTTTGTGATCGGCATGCGTATGCACATCGGGTTCCAATACATAATAAGCGGTCATCAACCGGCTGATATTCGGAATTAACGATGTGGGCACCTGTTGCCCGGCCAGCGGGTGTAAAGCCATAACTTTTCCTTTTATAACAAATCGCGAATACGCTCTGCATCCTGTTCACTATAGCCGAGTTTAATTGCTGTCTCGGTAAGCATCATTTTTTTGCGTGTGGTGTTTGAATTGGTAATCACCCAAAAGCCGGTATTCGGGATTGGCTTAGGGTTAGTGCTGCTGCCGGCTTCAGATAACTCCTCTGCGGTACGGCCAAAATACAAGCGATTACGGCCTTTAATATCCAACACCTTGTCAAACTGCTTTTTATGCGCTCTGGCCAGGGTAGACAAAATAAACAAAAAGCGGCCGACAACACTCGATTCCGCCTGTAAATCTTGCTTGTTTATTAAGTCAAAAATATTACTGTTTAGCACCACCTCTGGCGCTGCAGCAACCGGCTCTGCCGGCAGCACTACCTTAGCTTCGGCATCACCGAGCAACAAGCGGCGTAATATTTCCGAAGCGCTTTCGCCGATTTTTTGAGTCTGGCCGGCAATGTACTGATACAGCTCGTCATCTATTTCGATGGTTTTCATATATTTATTCCGCACGCTAAAAGTGGCATCATTATATAAAGCCTTATCGGCTGACGCCAGCGGCATGATGCGCAAGGCGCCGGCACTTGTTAACCGGATGCATTTTTATGCTTTTACATACCCACAGCAGTGGTCAGCAAGACAGTAACACGGTGCCGGTGGTACTGATACACGGCCTGTTTGGCAGTTACGAGAATTTGGGCGTTATCGAGCGCAGCTTAAGCGAGCAATATCGGGTGCTTAATGTTGACGTGCGCAATCATGGCCGATCCGGCCACACTGAGAAAATGAACTACGCGTTGATGGCAGAGGATTTGGCACAAACGCTGGATCAGCTGAATATTCCTGTCGCGGTGTTATTAGGCCATTCGATGGGCGGTAAACTGGCCATGGCCTTTGCATTGCAATACCCGCAGCGGGTGAGCAAACTTATTCTGGCCGATATTGCACCGGTAGCTTATCCGCCCCGGCACAACAGTATTTTTGCCGGCTTAACTGCTGTTGATTTAGCCGGCATCAGCAGCCGTGCGGATGCTGACAAACAGCTGGCGCAACATATCAGCGAGCCCGGTGTACGGCAATTTTTGCTAAAAAGTTTGGTAAAAGAAGATGATAGCTTTCACTGGCGCTTTAACCTGGCGGCGTTACAGGCGAACTATGCGGCACTGGTAGACGCGCCGCTGACAGAGGGCAGCTATGATGGCCCGACACTGTTTATTAAGGGCGGTGATTCCGATTACATACTGCCAGAGCACAAAGCGCGCATTATGCAATTATTCCCACAGGCGCAGGCAAAAATTATTCAGGGTACCGGCCATTGGCTGCATGCTGAAAAACCCGCAGCTTTTACCAAGCTGGTACAGGACTTTTTATTGAGCTAACGCACTAATTTTTTGCCGAAGTTATGCTATAGTGCGCGCACTTTTTTGCAGGTCAGGTAAAACAGGATGTCTTTAGAGCAATACGAGGCTATCGGTTTATGGCTTGGGCTGGGTATTCTGTACCTGTTTATTGTAATGGCAATACGTGATGTGCTGAAGAAAAGTAACGCGCCGAAGCTGGGGCAGTTTTTTGTCTGGCTGGTGCTGTTTCTGTCGCCGGCGGTATTTATTATCAAAAGCGTAGTGCCCTATTTTATCGAGTAGTAAGGTTAGGGTTAATGGCGAAGATAGCCACTGATCGCACCACGATTGATTTATTTGCTCAGGAAAAGCGCCCCGGCCGGCCGAAAACCAATCCGCTGCCACGGGAAGAACAGCTGAAACTAAACAAGCGTAATCAAATCAAACGTGATCGCAGTAAAGGTTTAAAACGCATTGAATTTAAAGTGTCTGACCAGCTGTACGCAGCGCTGAGTCAGCAGGCCGACCAGGCCGACATGACACGCAGTGCGTATATCGAACATATTTTGACACAAGCGTTAACCAGGTAAGAAGGTTAGATTAATGGCAACTGTAGGCATTTTTTTCGGTAGCGATACCGGTAACACTGAACATATCGCCAAGATGATCCAGAAAGAACTGGGCAAACACTTGTTCGACGTGCGTGATATCGCCAAAAGCAGCAAAGAAGATATTGCCGGCTTTGATTTACTGTTACTGGGTATTCCAACCTGGTATTACGGCGAAGCACAGTGCGACTGGGATGATTTCTTCCCCGAGCTGGACAATATCGACTTCAGCAACAAGCTGGTGGCTATATTCGGCTGTGGCGATCAGGAGGATTACGCAGAGTACTTCCTTGATGCTATGGGCACACTACGCGATATTATTGAGCCTAAAGGCGCTATTATCGTCGGCCATTGGCCAACGGCCGGATACAATTTTGTTGCCTCCAAAGCACTGGCAGACGATAACCACTTTATTGGTTTGGGCATCGACGAAGATCGTCAGCCCGAGCTTACCGCGCAGCGGGTAAAACAGTGGTGCAAACAGATTTATGACGAAATGAGCTTAAAAGAGTTTGAAGCGTTATAACGCTGATAAAAACAAAAAACCGGCGGAGATGCCGGTTTTTTTCTGCCTGGTGTTTATCGCCGTTAACCCGGCCGGTATTTGGCTTTTTTACGCACATATACCGTGCGGTTTACCTCGGCCACTATCTGATTTTGGCTGTCTTTAATGTGCACTAAAAACTGCGGAAAGTGTTTTTCTCCGCTGTCTGTCGCCGCTTTAATTTGCTCAACCGTATCGTCTGACAACCAAAACTCAGCCGTCAGTTTGCCTTTGCCAGGGGTAATAAAATCAATATCAGCTTGTTTGTCCCACACCAGATACTCTTTGCCCAGCGCGCCCATCAACATCAGCGGATATATCGGATCAGTCATGGCAAACATGCTGCCGCCAAACTGGGTGTTATTAATATTACGTGTCCAGGGCCGCGATTTCAGCTCAACACGACAATAGCGGTAGTCGTTAGCTAACTCCGCCACTTTTATGCCCGGAAATAAAAATGGCGGCCAAAAGTTGAGTAAGTGCCGCATCACAGCGGGGTTAAATGCCCATTTCATAAATTCACTCTGGTATGACCTGTTTAGCGCTATTGTACTTTGCTGATTGTGCAGCACAAGCCCCACCCCGGCAATAAGAAGCCGTTTTTACCATTTCATTCCTGGCATAATGTCTTTATAATCTTTTGCATAGATAAGCCAGAGTTAGAGTTTTTATGTCAGATCACAACAGCGAGTTACGTAAAGCAGGCCTCAAAGTTACCCTACCACGGGTAAAAATTTTAGAGATCCTGCAAGATCCGAATAATCAGCACATCAGTGCAGAAGACGTATACAAGCTGCTGCTGGAGATCGGCGAAGATATTGGCTTGGCCACAGTTTACCGCGTATTAAACCAATTCGATGACGCCGGTATTTTAACCCGTCACCATTTTGAAGGCGGCAAATCGGTATTTGAACTGACCGGTGGCAGCCACCACGACCATCTGGTGTGTTTAAAATGCGGTAAGGTAATCGAATTTGAAGACGACGTGATAGAAGCCAAACAGCTGGAAATCGCGGAGCAAAACGGCATTAAGTTAACGCATCACAGTTTATACCTGTATGGCGAGTGTACCGA
The DNA here is from genome assembly GCF_030690345.1 of Rheinheimera sp. GTDB lineage: Bacteria > Pseudomonadota > Gammaproteobacteria > Enterobacterales > Alteromonadaceae > Alishewanella. Next base: position 69,537 of record NZ_JAUYGV010000001.1, on the reverse strand, counting down.
CACCGTACAGTGTAAGAAAAACAGCGAAATGAATTAATCTTGTTTTGCTGAAACCGGCACCTGAGGGTGCCGTTTTTGTTTGGGGCGCCTTGCGGCTAAGCCCCTGCTATACCGGTATTAATCCGCGCCATACTCAGCGCACTAACGTAATTACCGTACTGAAACGCAAAGTCACTCAGCTCGGCTTCTACTTCAAAACCAAAACGCTCATACAAGGCGATAGCCGTTTCGTTGCTGCTGTATACTGTCAGCTCCACCCGACGGATATTCAACCAGTTATCGGCCATTTCCAGCGCGGCACGCAACAAAGCAGAGCCTATACCGCGGCCCTGAAAGTCTTCCGACACGCCCATACCCAGCTCAGCCACATGGCGCCGGCGCGGGTTCTGACACACCTGTAACCCCAGCTGCCCCACCACTTTACCTTCAGTTTCCGCCACCAGGTTATAAAAACCGGCGCCTGCATTATACAGCCGTTGCCAGTTTGCTACCGGCTGATACGGCAGTTGCAGCGTATTAGCGTACACAGTGGGTTGATCATAAATCGCTTTAATAGCATCAATGTCAGCAGGTTCGGCATGACGGATCACAGCAGGCATAATGGCGTCCTTTACAGTATGAGGAGATTATCTTAATGTGGTTTCGTTCAGCTCAACAAGAGCCTGAACGCAAAAAGCCGGCACAATGCCGGCCTTTTCTGACATTGCTCCGGTTTACAGTTGCTGCTCGAGCTCCGGCAGCACAGTAAACAAGTCCGCCACCAGGCCGTAATCGGCGATCTGGAAGATCGGCGCTTCGGCATCTTTATTAATTGCCACTATCACTTTAGAGTCTTTCATGCCGGCTAAATGCTGAATTGCACCGGAAATACCCACGGCGATGTACAGCTCCGGTGCCACTATTTTACCGGTTTGGCCAACCTGCATATCGTTTGGTACAAAGCCGGCGTCTACCGCAGCACGTGAGGCACCGATAGCCGCACCTAACTTGTCGGCAATACCGTTTAACAGCGCAAAGTTCTCACCGTTTTGCATACCGCGGCCACCGGAAATTACCACCCGCGCTGCCGTTAACTCCGGCCGCTCCGATTTGGTCAGCTCAGCCCCGACAAAGCGTGATACACCGGCATCTTTAACTACAGCTATTGCTTCAACCGGAGCATTATTACCGGTTTCTGCCGCCCGAAATGCCGCCGGGCGCACTGTCAGCACTTTAATACTGTCGGCAGATTGCACGGTAGCAATGGCATTACCGGCATAAATTGGCCGCACAAAGGTATCGGCGCTTTCAACAGCAATAACATCAGAGATTTGAGCCACATCCAACAGCGCCGCTACACGTGGCAAAAAGTTTTTGCCGGTGGTGGTGGCCGCCGCCAAAATATGGCTGTAGTCTTTGCCCAGCTCTGTCACTAAAGCGGCAACGTTTTCTGCCAACTGATGCTCGTAAGCGGCATTGTCAGCCACTAACACTTTAGTTACTCCGGCAATAGTGGCGGCTTCATCTGCAGCGGTGCCGCAGTTCAAACCGGCTACCAATACGCTGATATCAGCGCCAATGGCCGTGGCAGCCTGCACCACTTTATGCGTTTCACCTTTCAGGCTTTGGTTGTTATGCTCTGCAATAATTAAAATCGCCATTAGATCACCTTCGCTTCATGCTTTAATTTGTCTACCAGCTCTGCCACAGACTCTACTTTAACACCACCCTGACGCATGGCTGGCGCGGCAACTTTCAGCAGCTTGACATTAGATTGCAGGTTTACACCGAAGCTGTCTGCGGCTTTCACATCCAATGGTTTCTTTTTGGCTTTCATAATATTGGGCAACGAGGCATAACGCGGCTCGTTTAAGCGTAAATCGGTAGACACCACCGCCGGCAATGTCAGCTCAACGGTTTGCAGACCACCGTCAACTTCACGGGTAACCTGTACTTTGCCATCTGCCAGTACCACTTTAGACGCAAAAGTACCCTGCCCCATGCCGGTTAACGCTGCCAGCATCTGGCCTGTTTGGTTATTATCAGAGTCAATGGCTTGCTTGCCCAAGATGACCAAACCGGGTTGTTCATCCGCCACTACTTTTGCCAGCAACTTAGCCACTTGCAGTGAATCCGGATTTAAATCCGTTTCGATATGCAAAGCACGGTCGGCGCCTAATGCCAAAGCCGTGCGCAGTTGCTCTTGTACTGCGGCAGTGCCGATAGATACTACTACCACTTCTGTCGCGCTGCCGGCTTCTTTTAACCGCACCGCTTCTTCTATCGCGATTTCGCAAAACGGATTCAACGCCATCTTGACGTTTGCCAGGTCTACGCCTGACTGATCAGCTTTTACCCGTACTTTTACGTTGTAATCAATAACCCGTTTTACCGGCACCAATATTTTCATAAATTCCTCGTTCTTTCCCCTGCAACAAACTGACAGATTTCGCTACAGGTTTACGTTAAGGTAAAGCTACAATGGTTTAGTTTGCCACAATCTACTTACTGTTGACGTTAACGTCAACCTGCAATACCCTAAACGGCATGATAAAAGCAGCCTAAGCTGTAAATAATAAACTCCAAGAGGTCAGTACTGTGCAAAGAGAATCAATGGAATTCGATGTCGTGATAGTAGGTGCCGGTCCTGCAGGACTGTCGACCGCCATCAGATTGATGCAACAGGCCAAAGCTGCGGCAAAAGAACTGACTGTATGTGTCGTGGAAAAAGGCTCAGAAGTGGGCGCACATATTTTATCCGGCGCCGTTTTTGAACCCAGGGCATTAAACGAATTGCTGCCGGATTGGCAGCAGTTGGGCGCACCGGTGACGACCCCGGTTACTCATGACGATATTTACCTGCTTAAAGACGCTGAGAAAGCCAGCAAATTGCCGGGCTTCTTAGTGCCTAAAACCATGCACAACAGTGGTAACTATGTGGTATCGGTGGCCAATTTGTGTCGCTGGATGGCACAACAAGCAGAGCAACTGGGCGTGGAGATTTTCCCGGGCTTTGCGGCCAGTGAAGTATTAATAGAAGAGGATATCGTTACCGGTATTCTGATTGGCGATATGGGCCTGGATAAACACGGCCAGCCGAAAGACAGCTTTGTGCCGGGGATGGAACTGCGCGCTAAATACACTGTGTTTGCCGAAGGTTGCCGCGGCCACTTGGGCAAACAGCTGATTAAACATTTTGCTCTGGATGCCGGTAAATCGCCGCAGCACTATGCGCTGGGCTTTAAAGAAATTTGGGATGTGTCGGCGGCTAAACACCACGCCGGTTTAGTGGTTCACTCGGCTGGCTGGCCACTTACCGGTGATACCAACGGCGGCGGCTATTTGTATCATGCTGAAAACCAACAAATTGTAGTCGGGTTAATTGTCGACCTGAACTACAGCAACCCTTATTTGAACCCGTTTGAAGAATTTCAACGTTATAAGCAGCACCCGGTGATCAGTCAATACCTCAACGGTGGTAAGCGCATAAGTTACGGTGCCCGCGCCATTGCCAAAGGTGGCCTGAACAGCCTGCCGAAAATGAGCTTCAACGGTGGCCTGCTGGTGGGCTGTGATGCCGGCACCCTGAACTTTGCCAAAATTAAAGGCAACCACACGGCGATGAAATCCGGCATGCTGGCCGCCGAAACGCTGTTTAACGCCCTTACGCAAGACGATAACGGCGGTAAAGACTTAACCGCTTTTGCTGATGCCATTAAAGCCAGTTGGTTGTATGAAGAATTGTACTGCTCACGTAACTTTGGCCCGGCAATGCACAAATTCGGCACCTTTTGGGGCGGCGCTTTTAATACCCTGGAGCAAAATTGGTTTGGCGGTAAGCTGCCTTTTACCCTCAAAGATGACACACATGATTATGCCCAACTTAAACCGACCGCTGAAGCCGAAGCAATTCACTATGCCAAACCGGATAATGTGTTGAGCTTTGACCGTTTATCTTCGGTCTATTTGTCCAATACCAACCATGAAGAAGAGCAACCCTGCCATTTAAAACTGGCTGACAGCAGTATTCCTGTAGCAGTGAATTTAGTGAAATATGCCGAACCGGCGCAGCGTTATTGCCCGGCCGGTGTGTATGAGATTATTCAGGACGATAATAATCAGCCGAAATTTCAAATCAATGCGCAAAACTGCATTCACTGCAAAACCTGTGATATTAAAGATCCGGCGCAAAATATTACCTGGGTAACCCCGGAAGGCGCCGGCGGCCCGAACTACCCCAATATGTAAAGCTGCTTGCGGCGCACCGTATCAGTATCAGGCTTTTACCGTGCGCCGCTTTAATAAGCTATTGTTTTAACAAATCTTCCGTATTGTATCTTTTCAGCACAAATCACATCATTTTTAGCGCTTTCGTTGGCTTAATTTTAAACAACTACTACTTTTAATACTGACCGTAATTTTTATTACCAGCAGTAAAGCCTCGCCAGAGACAGGAAGTAGCATGATGAATATCAAAACAAAAACAGACCAAAGCGCACAAGATGATGTGGTTATTGTTAAAACCGCTGCGAAAAAAACGCCGCTTCCACCAGTAGCGCCGTCTTTTGCCAGCGATCGCTATATGTATTTTACGGAACGCGATATCAACAAAATTCTGACTAATCTGGATGCTCTGCGCAGCAGTGTGTTTCCGGTATCGAACCCGGATAATGAAATTCAAAGCCGTAAGCAGCAACATTTTCCGTCAGTATGCTTAATTGGTCTGGGTCGCTGCGGCTCTAACATTGCGCTGGATGTCGCCTCTTTGGTATACAACGCGCGTAACTTCTATTTGAGTGAATTTAACAACGAAGAAAAACAAACCCGCGAGCAGGAATACCGGCCGATGCGCTGGATTAAACGCAGCCTGCATTTATCTAACTCGCAAACCGTAAAACCGGTGTTTTTAATTGAACCACTGGTGATGCTCGGTGACTTGGATAAAGATATTGAAGGTCGCATTCGCTTTTCGCATAAAGGTGAAAAAAGCGGTTTTCTGCATGATTACACCAAGATGAAAATTATGGACTTATCTGAAGTGCATGCCGGTGGTGCCGGTAATGCGCCTATTTTAGGTCAGTATCTGGCAAAGATTATTCTCAATAAAGACACACAACGCTTTGCCAATGCCGATTGGAAGCATATTCACTCTTATCTGATTGATTCTTGCGGCATTAAAGCCAACCAATCACGGCTGTATTTCTATATTTTCAGTGCCGGCGGCGGTACCGGCTCAGGTATGGCGTCAGAGTTTGGTTTGGCCCAGCAGTATGCTTATATGAGCAAAACCTTCGATACCCGCACTATGGGCGAAGATGAAGAAAACCGTGGCCACTCTTTTGTGTTTGAGCCCATTTTTACCAGTGGTATTTGTATTTTGCCGAACATTTCCGACCACGGCGTGGAAATGTCTGAAGCGTTGCATATCAATGCCGGCCGGCTGTTGTGTAAGTATTTGGCTGAAGAGTGGGATTTCTCCTACAACTTCGACAATGAAGACAGTAGTGAGTCCAGTGTAATGCACCGCATCCGGCCCTGGAATGCCATGATGCTGATCTCTAACGATATTATGCGCTATGCCGAAGAAACCGATGACGGCGGTATTCAGCATATCGATGTCAATGCCATGGAAAAATACGCCAACCAGTATATTTCGCAGCAGATCTTCAACATTTTAACCGCCCAGGCAGTTACCACCGACTACGATGAAAACTACTTCCGCCGCGCCGGTATCGATATCGGCGAGACCATCCGCTTAGACGCCAACGACTTGTTTATGAGCCTGGCAGGACCGGTAGCCGTAGCGTATGCCGAGTCTGTGGTACCAGGCGACAGCAGCGCAGAAAAACTGAAGTTATTTGATAAAGCGGGCGGTGGTCTGAATATTGATGATTTATTTTTCCGCTCTATCGACTTACCGCACTTTAACAAAGTAACCCAAGCCATTGAGGGTATCAGCTTGCTGCCGATTGAGTCCGGCCGCTATCGCGAGACCCTGAGCAGCTATGTGAAAAACGGCTATAACGCCGCAGAGCTCAAAGATCTGCATTTCTTTAAAAACTGCTCTTCTGTGGTGTCTATTGTCTCGCTGCCAAAAGACTATAAGTTGTCGTATATGGATTTAAACCGGTTAAAATCGCACTTAAATTCGTTGTTCCCTAACACGACATTAAAACGCTATGCCCTGGTTATCGGCGCCTCAGCTAATATTTCACTCACCACACTAATCGTGAAAAGCCCGTGTTTAAGTGACGATTTTCTTACCTTGATTGTCGCTTTTATCAAACGCTGTTTTGCTAAAGACAATTACCGCTTTGATGAGCAGTTGGATAAGGCGATGCTGGAGTTTATCCGTGCTAATGACTTTGACGAAGCCGCGCTGGACAATATGCTGCATGAGTTTGAAAACCCGGCAAAAATTCTCGATACCAACTGGTATGCCATCAAGCCGATGTACGAGAAGAAATACCGCGAACTTATTCATAATAAAGATAAGTTTGTCTCTATCAACGATATACGCTTAAGCCGCGACAGTGTAAAAAAAGCCATAAAATACCTGCGCGAGATTTACCGGCATAAAATCAGCAAAACTAAGGTTATCTCACTTAACCCGCAACAAACTAAAAAAACCGAACCGAAAGACTAACAACAGTTTCCGGTTAAAAAAGGCCTGGCAAATGTCAGGCCTTTTGCTTTAACGCGGTAGCGCAAAAGCGCTTAAGCCCCTACACTATCGCCACTATTTAATTGCACCGGAAAGCATCGTTTTTATGTCTGACGCCACCCTGTACCGCTTAAACAAATTTATCAGTGACACCGGCTTTTGTTCACGGCGTGAGGCCGACAAGTTTATCGAAAATGGCCAGGTTATTGTCAATGGCACTGTCGCGCCGGTAGGTCTGAAAGTCAGTGAGGGCGATCAGGTGCTGATTGACGGTAAGCCGTTAAAAGCTAAACCAAAGCGGGTGTATCTGGCGTACAACAAGCCGGTGGGCATTACCTGTACTACCGAGCGGCATATTCACGGTAATATTATCGATGCCATTCGCTATCCGGAACGGATATTTCCGATCGGCCGGCTGGATAAACCGTCAGAGGGGCTGATATTTCTGACTAATGACGGTGATATCGTGAATAAAATACTGCGCGCCGGTAATGCCCATGACAAAGAGTATGTGGTAACAGTCAATAAACCGATCACTGAGCGTTTTATCCAGCAAATGAGCCGTGGCGTACCCATCCTTGATACGGTCACCCTGCCCTGTACCGTACAACAGCGCTCGAAACAGAGCTTTTCTATTATCCTGACCCAGGGCTTAAACCGGCAAATCCGCCGGATGTGCGAATACCTTGGCTATGATGTGCAAACATTGAAACGCACCCGCATTATGCATATTCGGGTCGCCGGGTTAAAACCCGGTCAATGGCGGCTGTTAGATGATATTGAAATACGCATGCTCGAAGCGCAACTATTGACCTCCAGCAAAACCGCGGACGGCGCAGCAGCTAATAATAGCTTTGATGATTAACACCACAAGGACCCGGTATGCCTTTTCAGTTTAAATTGCCTTACTATATTACGCTGCTGGCCGGTCCTTTATTGTTTTTACTCACGCTGCTAAGCCCGCCCTGGTTTACCGGCATGTCTGCCAATGCCTGGTTAATTACCGGGCTCACCGGCTGGATGGCACTGTGGTGGATCACCGAGCCGGTGCCTATTCCGGTTACCGCCTTGCTGCCGATTATAATAGTCCCCTTGCTTAGCCTGGACAGCATTGGCAATGTTACTGCGCCTTATGCACATCCACTGATTTTCCTGTTTCTCGGCGGCTTCGTGCTGTCAATTGCGATGGAGCGCTGGAACCTGCACAAACGTATTGCGCTAATGACCATGCTGCTTGTGGGCAGTAAACCCAGCCAGCAAATTGCCGGCATTATGCTGGTGACGGCCTTTTTGTCGATGTGGATGTCTAACACCGCCACCGCCGTGATGATGTTGCCGATTGGTTTATCCATTATTGCTATGCAACAGGAGCAAGGTGTCAGTAACGATAATTTTGCCAAAGCCATTTTGCTGTCTATCGCTTATGCTGCCAGTATCGGCGGTATTGCGACGTTAATCGGTACACCACCCAATGCATTACTGGCGGCTTATCTGGAGCGCAGTTATCAACTGCAACTAAGCTTCAGCGACTGGATGCTGTTTGGTGTGCCACTGTCAGTAAGCTTGTTGTTGGTGTGCTGGTTTTGGCTGACAAAGGTTCACTTCAGACTGGATAATATACCTGCGGTAGACAGCCGCACGCTGTACCGGAAAAAACTTACCGCACTGGGTGCTATGCACACTGCAGAAAAGCTGGTGCTGGCGGTATTTATGTTGGCAGCATTTTGCTGGGTTTTTCGTGGCCCGCTAAGCAGCCTCAGTGGTATCAAGCTGGATGACACCCTTATCGCAGTGTTTGCCGCCACCTTGCTGTTTGTACTACCGGTATCACTGCGCTCAGGCCAACGTATTTTACAATGGGAAGATTGCCAAAAATTGCCCTGGGGTGTGTTGTTGCTGTTTGGCGGCGGGCTAACCCTGGCCACGCAAATAGATAATTCCGGTTTATCCGGCTACATTGCCGGCCAAATTGGCCAGCTTGGCAGTATCAATCTGGTGTTGTTAATTGTGCTGGTAACTACAGTGATTATTTTTCTTACCGAGATCACCAGCAACACAGCCACTGCTGCGGCTTTCTTGCCGCTACTGGGACCGGTCGCGGTATCATTGGACACCTCTGCAGCCATGTTGGTGATCCCGGCAGCTGTGGCTGCCAGCTGCGCCTTTATGATGCCGGTCGCCACGCCGCCCAATGCCATAGTGTTTGCTTCAGGCAAGCTAAAGATTATCGATATGGTAAAAGCCGGTTTAGTGCTTAATATCGCCGCCATTTTCTTTATCACCCTGGCAGTACTAACTTTAGCGCAGTATATCTTTGATTTTTAACGGATAGCAGAAACGAAAAACGCAGCCAACAGGCTGCGTTTTATCGTATTTGGAGCGAGTAACGAGGTTCGAACTCGTGACCTCGACCTTGGCAAGGTCGCGCTCTACCAGCTGAGCTATACTCGCGAAAATCTGGTTAGTTACTGTTAAAGCAAATGGTGCCCGGGGCCGGACTTGAACCGGCACGCCCTTTCGAGCGAGGGATTTTAAATCCCTTGTGTCTACCGATTTCACCACCCGGGCAGACAACTTTATTGTGTAACTATTTTAATGTGTCACTTTGTAACACTAAACCACAGTGTGTAATGGAGGCGGGTCCCGGAGTCGAACCGAGGTGGACGGATTTGCAATCCGCTGCATGGCCACTCTGCCAACCCGCCAATCAAACAATTTGCACTCTTTGAAAGAGTTGGAGCGAGTAACGAGGTTCGAACTCGTGACCTCGACCTTGGCAAGGTCGCGCTCTACCAGCTGAGCTATACTCGCGTCACTATGGCCATGTGCCTTAACACGAGACGCATTCTACTGTTTTAATTCAGCCAGTCAATAATAAATTTTTGCTTTTATGACTGACTGATTAAAATTTGACTGAGTTGTGCTAATTAACAACAAAAACAGCAATTAATACACCAGATCACGCCAGGCCGCTTTCAAATAGCTATACATAGACCACAGTGTAAGTACGGTAGCAATATACAGTAAAATCATCCCTGCAGGAGTAAACCAGCTTACCAACCACAACTCCGGCCGCCAAATCAGGCCAATTAATGCCAGCATTTGGGCGATGGTTTTATACTTACCCATGTTAGACACTGCCACATTAGCCCGTTTACCAAGCTCAGCCATCCACTCGCGCAGGGCTGAAATCACTATTTCGCGGCTAATCATAATAATGGCCGGAATGGTGACCCACAGCGACATACTGTCGACAGCAATTAACACCAGCGCCACTGCTACCATCACTTTATCGGCTACCGGGTCCAAAAAGGCACCAAAGGGCGTGGACTGCTCCAGCTTACGTGCCAGATAACCGTCTAAGGCATCAGTAATTGCTGCCAGCCAGAATACAAATGCAGCCCAGAAGCGCGCATTTTCAACCCCCGAGTAAAAACACAGAATAAAAACCGGGATCAAAAACAAACGAAACAGGGTTAACAGGTTGGGAATATTCCACATCTTAAGATTCTCTACAGCAGTTATGCCGCTATGCTACTTGTTATGACAGGCTTGGTAAATGTTTTCTGCCTGCGCCTTTGATATGCCGGGTACTGAACTCAGTTCCGCAACCGAAGCCCGCATCACGCCCTGTAAGCCACCCAAATATTGCAGCAATGCCTGACGGCGTTTTTCACCAATGCCCTTTACTTGCTCTAACGGGCTTTTTATCAACGCCTTACCGCGTTTATTACGATGCCCGGTAATAGCAAAACGGTGTGCTTCATCACGAATTTGCTGAATTAAATGCAGCGCCGGCGCATCGGACGGCAAATTAATGCTGCGGCCACTTTGCGCCAATATCAGCGTTTCCAACCCGGGCTTGCGGCTGGTGCCTTTGGCGACGCCCACCAGCAGCGGCATTTTTTCATGCGGCCAGTCAGCAAATTGCGCTATAGCAGTGTTTAACTGGCCCTGACCGCCGTCAATAAAGATAATATCCGGAATTTTTTCTGTGTCCTGTACCTTGCCATAACGTTTGTTCAGCGCAAATTCCATAGCCGCATAATCATCTCCCCCGGTAATACCGGTAACATTGTAACGGCGGTATTCTGCTTTGTAGGGCCCATGGCCATCAAACACCACACAAGAAGCAATAGTGGCCTGCCCCATCGTATGGCTGATATCAAAACACTCCATGCGGCCTATCGGTTGCGGTAACTGCAGTAGTTGCTGCAATTGTTGGTAACGTAACGCCATTTTTTGCGCTAAAGATTGTTTGTTATCGCAAGACAGCTGAGCATTTTTTTGCGCCAGGCTTAAATACTGTGCTTTTTCACCACGTTGTGCGTGGGTAATTTTGACTTTCCTGCCGGCAATTTCGCTGATAGCAGCGGCCACAGCATCCATCTCAGGCAATGGCTGCGCAATAACAATCTCACGCGGCATCTGCTGGGTACCGTAGCCATCCAGATAAAACTGCAGTAAAAATGCGCTGAGAATTTCACTTTCTGCGGTATCGGCCGGCACTTTCGGGAAGTACGCTTTACTGCCCAATACTTTTTGTTCACGCACAAACAATACATGCACAGCCGCTACACCGTGTGAGTACACAAAGCCGATAACGTCCATTTCATCATGCTCACCGCTAACACTTTGTTGCTCCTGCACCTTGCGCAGGGCAATAATCTTATCGCGGTACTGTGCAGCCTGCTCAAACTGCAATTGCTCACTGGCCTTTGCCATTTGCTGCACTAGATCATCAATCACCTGCTGATCTTTGCCTTGCAAAAACAAGCTGGCCAGACGCACCTGGTGCTGATAATCCGCATCAGAAATTTTACCGACACAAGGCGCAGAGCAAAGCTTGAGCTGATACTGTAAACAAGGCCGCGTTCTGGCACGGTAAAAACCGTCCTCACATTGGCGGATAGGAAAAATTTTCTGCAGCGTCTTCAGGCTGTGCCACACAGCGCCGGCATTCGGGTAAGGGCCGAAATACTGACCGGCGGTTTTACGCGGGCCACGATGCGAGCTGATACGCGGATGCTTATGGTCGCTAAGCAGAATATAAGGATAAGATTTATCATCGCGCAGCAAGACATTGTAACGCGGTAAAAACTGCTTAATCAGGTTGTTTTCGAGGATCAGTGCTTCGGTTTCGCTGTGGGTCAGCGTGTATTCCACCTGCACTATCTGGCTAACCAGGGAGCGGGTTTTAACGCTATCGACGTTAGTACGGAAATAACTGCTTAACCTGGCCCGTAGATCTTTGGCTTTGCCAACGTAAATGACCTGTTCAGCCGCGTTTACCATACGATAAACCCCCGGCTGATGCGGTACTGATTTTAAAAAAGCTTTGGCGTCGAACATCAGGCTTTAGCGATGTCGATCATACCGTGGCGCAACGCCAGATGGGTTAACTCAACATCACCGCTGATAGCTAACTTCTCAAACATGCGATAGCGGTAAGAGTTTACCGTTTTGGCGCTGACATTAAGCTGCTCAGCAATGTCATTGACCTTCTGGCCTTGGGTAATCATCATCATAATTTGCAGTTCGCGGTCTGACAAATCGTCAAACGGGTTCTGGCTATGATTATTTACCTTACTCAGCGCCATTTTCTGCGCAACTTCATCAGAAATATGCCGTGCGCCGGAATACACTTTACGAATGGCCGACACCATTTCCCGCGGTGGTGAATTTTTTGAGATAAACCCGGCAGCGCCAAGTTGCATCACTTTGGTCGGCACAGGCTCTTCACAGGATACCGATAGTGCCAACACCTTAATGTCGGGACAATAATGTAAAATACGTTTTGTCGCTGTCATGCCGCCCATACCGGGCATATTCATATCCATCAGCACCACATCGGGCTCATGTTGACGACAAAATTGCAGAGCTTCCTCACCAGAGCCAGCTTCGCCTATCACCTTGATACCGCGCTCATCCATTAGTATGCGACTGATCCCAGTGCGCACAAGCTCGTGGTCATCAACTAACAAGACGTTAATCAATTTCGCTTCTCCGCTTCACTGGTTATTAGAATTATTATTGCTGTCTAGCATAGCCGGGCATGAGCCGTTTTGCTAAACAAATTAGACCTGAATCGCCGGTTTTGGCCGGTTGAGTTTAAGTGTGCCAGAAAGGTTAATATTATGAAACAATTGAATTGTATTAAAGGTGATTTTCGCAAGACTTAGCTAGAACAGACTATGGCAGGAAAGTGGCGGAGGGAGAGAGATTCGAACTCTCGGTGGGCTATTAACCCACGCCGGTTTTCAAGACCGGTGCATTAAACCGCTCTGCCATCCCTCCGCGTTACAGGGCGCATATTAAAAACTGCCTGATACTTTGTAAAGGGCTTTTTTATGATTTTCAGCCGTTTGCTTAGTAAAGCAACAACAAAGCCATTTATCGCACAGTTTAATTGACTAAAAAGCAGCGCTTAACTACAGATATTTTTATTCAGCAACAAAAAAACCACCCTGAGGTGGTTTTAGTGGCGGAGGGAGAGAGATTCGAACTCTCGGTGGGCTATTAACCCACGCCGGTTTTCAAGACCGGTGCATTAAACCGCTCTGCCATCCCTCCGGCGACGCGTATATTAATCAGTTAATACGCTAAAAGAAAGCATTAAATGCAAAATATTAACGCTAAGCTGAAATTGTACACCCGGGTGCTGGTCTGTAAGGAACTAACCGGCTATGATGGCATCAAATGCGTTGATAAACCTTTGTATCAGGAGAACATAACTATGTCATACAGAGAAACCTCTACTCTCAGCACTGCCGGACGCAGTGTCGAGATTAATAAAGTACTGCGTAATACCTACTTTCTGCTGGCAATGACACTGACTTTCAGTGCTGTTACTGCAGGTGTAGCAATGGCAATGAATATGTCACCGATGATGTCTATCGTTTGCTTTGTTGCCGGCTTTATTATGCTGTTTGTGGTAAACAAAAAAGCAGACTCGGCCAGTGGTATTTTCTGGGTATTCGCCTTTACCGGCGCTATGGGTGCATCTTTAGGTCCAATGCTGAACTACTACGCCGGCCTGGCCAATGGCCCTGCGTTAATTATGCAGGCACTGGGTGGCACAGCACTGATCTTCTTCAGCCTGTCCGCTTATGCCTTAACTACCCGTAAAGATTTTTCTTTTATGGGCGGTTTTTTAACGGTCGGTCTGATTGTAGTATTAGTGGCAGCGCTGGCGAATATCTTCCTTAACATCCCGGCCCTGAGCCTGACCATCAGCGCTGCCATTATTCTGATTATGTCAGCCCTGATCCTGTTTGATACCAGCCGTATTATTAACGGCGGTGAAACCAACTATATCCGCGCTACCGTGGGGTTATACCTGAATGTGTTCAACATTTTTGTTAACTTGCTGCAGCTGTTAGGTATCTTTGGTGGTGATGACTAAGCACAAGGCTTTGCGTTACTAAGGTTATTAGTTAAAATGCCCCGCTCGTCGGGGCATTTTTTATTTGCGGAACAGGTTATGACACGTTTTGGCTTACTGTTAACATCAGACGGCTTTGCCAGCCAAAGTGTGCCGGCCATGCTGTTATTTGCCAAAACAGCACTTAACCACGGCCACCGTATTGATCACATTTTTCTCTACCGGGATGCGGTAACTTGTGCCGCAGCTCATATTGACCTACCGGCCGATGAGCCGGACCTTAGCGCTGAGCTGGCCGCATTTTGCCTGCAGCAGCATATTCCGCTGTTGTTTTGTGTTACGGCCGCCGAAAAGCGTGGTGTTGTCAGCAGCACCCTGAGTGCGCGCCACGGCTATACCGCAGCAGGTTTGGCTGAATTTGCCATGCGCCAGGCCGATATTGATAAGCTGGTGCAATTTTAATGCGTAATATTTTAGTGTTGCAACGCCACAGCCCGTTTAACAGCAGTAACGGCCGTGAAGCACTGGATTTAATCCTCGCGCTGGCGGCAGTAGAGCATAACGTCAGCGTACTGTTTAGCGGTGATGCGGTGTATCAGTTGTTACCTACAGCAGACCAGGCCGACTTTAAGCTTAAAGCCTATCCACGCAGTTTTAAATTGTTCGGTTTGTACGATATCGATCAGGTCTATGTTTGCCACCAGGCACTGACAGAACGCGGCATAGACGCAAACGCATTGAGCATCGGCGTCACTGTGCTGGACAAAGATGCCATAGGCCAACTGCTGCATAAACAACATCAGGTGATCACCGGCTAAGATGAAATTAATCAACATTATTAATCCTGCAGTAAATATCGGCGATTTGGCAGTGATATGTTTAGCTGACGATGTCATCCTGCTCAGGCAAGATGCGGTTTATCTGGCAACACGCAACGATATTGTATGGCCCACAGCCCGGGTTTATGCGCTGGACAGCGACATCGCAATACGCCAACTGACGGTACAACCCGACATTACAGCGCTAAGCGCACAGCAGTGGCTACAGCTGAGCATTGATGCCAGCCAGGTGTTGTTATGGCAGAGCTGACGTTATGACAGAATTAGTATTGCCCGGCAGCGGGCTGGCGCTGGATAAACATGGTTATCTGGCCAATCTACAGGAATGGAATGAACAAGTAGCAGAAGAATTTGCCCTGTTAGAGAGCATCAGCCTGACCGCCTCACACTGGGAGGTAGTATATTTTGTCCGGCAGTTTTATCTGGAGTTTAATACTTCGCCGGCGATCCGCATTCTGGTAAAGGCAATGGCACAGCAACTGGGGCCGGATAAAGGCAACAGTAAATACCTGTTTATGTTATTTCCGCAAGGCCCGGCCAAACAAGCTACCCGTATTGCCGGCCTGCCTAAACCAGCCAAATGCCTGTAACCCCACTACAGCTATTTCTCTACAGACTATCGCTACAGGCTATCGCGGAAAATCCCTAACATCGCCTCTAACGTGACAATTGCAAACACCGCTACGATACCAATAATAATGGCCCAATAAATCGCCCGCATCAGCGCCGGGTTGCTTTGCTTTAAACTTTTACGTGGTTTATTTGTCATTGACCCGTCCTTGTACAGCACCCGCTAAGTATAGCCAATGCTTTACCGGGCGGGTGCAATGACACAACTTAGCGTAATACCTCAACGCCAGCCATATAAGGTCGCAGCACTTCCGGCACAACAATGCTGCCATCTGCTTGCTGATAGTTTTCCAAAATCGCCACCAAGGTGCGGCCAACCGCTAACGCCGAACCGTTAAGCGTGTGGATTAACTCCGGCTTTTTCATCTCGCCACCGCGGTAACGCGCTTGCATACGCCGCGCCTGGAAATCGCCCATATTGCTGCAGGACGAGATCTCGCGGTAGGTATTTTGCGCCGGCAGCCACACTTCCAAATCATAGGTTTTCGTTGAACCAAAACCCATATCGCCGGTGCACAGCAGCATTACGCGGTATGGTAAGCCGAGTAATTGCAGCACTTTTTCCGCGTGCCCGGTCAGCTCTTCCAATGCCTGCATGGAGTGCTCCGGCTGCACCAGTTGCACCAGTTCGACTTTATCAAACTGATGCTGGCGGATTAAGCCACGGGTATCACGGCCATAAGAGCCGGCTTCACTTCTAAAACAAGGCGTATGCGCAGTGTATTTTACCGGCAGTTCACTGACATCAAAGATGGTATCACGCGCCAGGTTAGTTACCGGCACTTCTGCGGTTGGAATAAGTGCCATACCCTGCCCCTCTTCGGTAGCCGGCTGGGTGTGGAACAAATCGCCGCCGAATTTCGGTAACTGGCCGGTACCGTACAAGCTGGCATGATTCACCAGGTAAGGTACATACAACTCGGTATAACCATGCTGCTCAGTGTGTAAATTCAGCATAAACTGCGCTAAGGCGCGGTGCAGCCTGGCGATTTGGCCACGCATGACGACAAAACGTGAACCGGCTACCTTAACTGCACTTTCAAAGTCGAGGCCTTTGTCCAGCGCTTCACCCAGCGCCACATGATCTTTGATGTCAAAGTCAAACTGACGCGGCTGGCCAACACGGCGTACTTCCACGTTTTCGGTTTCATCTTTACCTGCCGGTACCGACAAGTCAGGCAAATTAGGAATGGTCAGCGCTATTTGTTCAACTTCTGTCAACACTGCATCAAGCTGCTGTTTGGCAGCGTCCAACTGAGCACCCAAGCCATCTACTTCTGCCAGTAACGGCGTAATATCTTCACCGCGGCCTTTGGCCTGGCCAATGGCTTTGGATTTGGTGTTACGCAGGTTTTGCAACTCTTGCGTATCAACCTGCAGCGTACGGCGCTGCTCTTCCAGCGCAGTTAAACGCGCAACATCCAGCACAAAGCCACGCTGCGCCAAACGCGCGGCAGTTTCAGTTAATTCATTACGTAAAAATTTCGCATCTAACATAGTAATTACTTCATTGAACCCAGTTTTAGCCCTAACCAGGCAAGCGTTAAACATAACAACACATTTAATAATACGTTGGCGATTGCTTTTAGCCAGTCGCCTTGCTGTAGCAGCAAGACCGTGTCCAGCGAAAAGGTGGAGAATGTGGTAAAAGCGCCGATTAAACCAATAGCGATCAGCGCACGCCAGGGCGAAGCAGCCAAAATACCGCTGCTGAACAAGCCATACAACAGCCCCAACACAAAAGAGCCAAGAATATTAACCAGCAAAGTGCCAAAAGGGAATGACTTACCGAAAACATTCACTGCCAACTCATTGCAGCCATAACGCAAACAGGCCCCCGTAGCGCCGCCGATGGCCACCGCCAGATAAGTCATCAGCATTATTTGTCCCTCTTACGCGGGCTATCGCTGTCCAGCTGTTTAAGGTAGCGCAGTTTTTCTGCCAGCTGCTTTTCCATACCGCGTTCAACCGGCTGATAAAACGCTTGCCCGGCTAACTCCGGCGGTAAATAGCGCTCGCCGGCCGCATAAGCGCCCGGTTCATCATGGGCATAACGGTAACCTTCGCCAAAGCCCAGTTGTTGCATTAATTTAGTCGGTGCATTGCGTAAGTGCAGCGGTACCTCATAGGCCGGCTGTTCTGCAACCAGTTTTTTCAGTTGGTTAAAGGCGCTGTACACGGCATTGCTTTTTGGTGCCAACGCCATATATACCGCAGCCTGAGCAATAGCCCGCTCCCCTTCAGCCGGCCCTACCCGGTCAAAGGTATCCCAGGCATTTAACGCCAGGGTAAGCGCACGCGGATCGGCATTACCGATATCCTCACTGGCAATGGCCAGCAAACGCCTGGCCACATATAACGGGTCGCCTCCACCGGCCAGAATGCGGCAATACCAGTACAACGCCGCATCCGGGTCTGAGCCACGCACTGATTTATGAAAGGCTGAGATCAGGTCATAAAACATATCGCCCTGGTTATCAAAACCCGGCAGTTGTTTCGGTACCAGATGCTTTAAGGTGTCAAAGCGAATAATTTTACCGTCGGCACCGGCATCCGTCAGCTCGGCGGCCTGCTCCAGCAGGTTCAATAATTTACGCGCGTCACCGGCGGCCAATTGCAATAACAACTGCTGCGCATCCGCAGCCAAACTGATGGCTTCATTACCAAGGCCACGCTCTTTATCCGTTAATGCCTGCTGCAGTACCTGGTGTAAATCCGTGTCGCTCAGCGCTTTTAACACGCAAACACGGGCGCGGGATAAAATGGCGTTATTCAACGCAAAAGACGGATTTTCGGTGGTGGCGCCGATAAAAATAATGGTGCCATCTTCAATAAAGGGCAAAAAGGCATCTTGCTGGCTTTTATTAAACCGATGCACTTCATCAACAAACAGTAAGGTACGTTGCTGATACTGCTGCTGGCGCTGCTGCGCCTGGGCAATAGCTTCGCGAATTTCTTTAATGCCGCAGGTAACGGCGGATAACTTACAGATAGCAGCATCGGCGTGTGTGGCAATCACTTCTGCCAGAGTGGTTTTACCGGTGCCCGGTGGGCCCCATAAAATCAGTGAAAACACCCTGCCGGCTTCAATGGCTTTTTTCAGGGCGCTGCCATCACCAATTAAATGTTGCTGGCCGGCATATTCCGCAAGAGTGCGCGGCCGCATCCGCGCTGCCAGCGGGCGGAAATCATCAGCAAAATCTAACGGTAAAGAGTTCACGCTGCTTATCGCTGTCGTTGATCGTCAATATCAGTGTCAGCCGGCGGCTCAAAGCGAAACAGCTCGTCGTCCAGCGCAATATTGAGCTGAACCAGGGTAAAGTTAAATGCACTGGTTTGCCGGTTCATATCCAATACCTGCATGGTGGATAAGGCCGCGCCGGAGAAACTTAAAGTTAGCTGCACTACCGGGCTATCTGCCGCCTTAGAGCGGATAATAAACTGCTCGCCCTGCTGCGTCACCTCATATTGCGCCCACAGTTCAGCTTTGGTTGAGGTAAGCAACACAAAAGGCGTGCGATTAACCTCGTTGGCAGCATCATAAATAGTCAACTGCTCCAGCGGCTCGTTATAAAACCACAGGCTGCTGCCATCGCCGATAAATAAGTTTGGCTCCGGCTCTGTGGTTTCAAAACGAAATAATGCCGGCTGTTTCAGCATCAGCTCGCCCTTGCCCTGTTGCAGCAACTGCTGTTGCTCGTCAAACACCTGTTGTTCAAAGCCGGCGGAGAAACTTTTAATTGCCGCCAGTTTACGCTGCAGCGTTTGCTCAGCACTTTGTGCCACAGACGTGGCAGAAAAACAACACAACACAACAGCTAACACACTACGTAGCATTTAATATCCTTTAGGTGGCGGTGGTGCCATCACTTCACGGTTACCATTGTGGCCCGGGCCACTGACAATACCACTGTGCTCCATTTGTTCAACCAAACGGGCAGCACGGTTATAGCCGATACGAAACTTACGCTGCACGCCGGACACCGATGCGCGGCGCGATTCCGTAACAAAAGCTACGGCCTGGTCATACAAAGGATCGGACTCACCGTCTTCGCCTTCGAGCGTCTCGCCCGGCAATAAGCTCTCTTCAGTGGTTTCACCACTGAGTATTTCAGCAATATAGTTTGGCCGACCACGTTTTTTCCAATCAGCTACCACGGCATGCACTTCATGGTCATCCACAAAGGCGCCATGCACCCGGTTTGGTACACCGGAGCCTGGTGGCAGATACAACATATCGCCCTGGCCTAATAAGCTCTCTGCGCCTTGTTGGTCCAAAATGGTACGGGAGTCAATTTTTGACGACACCTGAAACGCAATCCGCGTCGGAATATTGGCTTTAATTAAACCGGTAATAACATCGACCGATGGCCTTTGTGTGGCCAAAATCAGGTGTATACCGGCAGCACGGGCTTTTTGCGCAATACGGGCAATCAGCTCTTCTACTTTTTTACCGACGATCATCATCATGTCGGCAAATTCATCTATAACTACGACGATAGACGGCAGTTTTTCCAACAGCGGAGCCTCGGTACGCATATCGTCAGACGGCCGCCATAGCGGATCTTTTAACGGTGTGCCCTCTGCGATGGCTTCTTTTACCTTGACGTTGTAGCCCTTCAGATTACGTACGCCCAACGCCGACATTAACTTATAGCGCCGCTCCATTTCGCCGACACACCAGCGCAGGCCGTTAGCAGCATCTTTCATGTCGGTAACAACTTCGGTCAGCAGGTGTGGAATGCCCTCATAAATGGATAATTCCAGCATTTTCGGGTCGATCATTAAAAAGCGCACATCATCCGGCGTCGATTTATACAACAAGCTGCAAATCATCACGTTAACACCGACCGATTTACCGGAGCCGGTAGTACCGGCTACTAACAAGTGCGGCATTTTCGCTAAATCGGCTACTACCGACTTACCGGCAATATCTTTGCCCAGCACCATTGTCAGCGGCGATTTAGAGCCTTCAAATATCTCATCACCGATAACTTCAGATAAACGCACTATTTCGCGGTGCTGGTTTGGCAGCTCTAAACCAATAAAAGATTTCCCCGGAATAACCTCGACCACCCGCACGCTGATCGCTGACAGCGAACGGGCCAAATCTTTGGCCAAACCGGTAATTTTACTCACTTTAACGCCAGGCGCTAAATCCAGCTCAAACCGCGTAACCACCGGGCCCGGGTGTACACCAACCACTTTGGCTTCAACGTTAAAATCCAGCAGCTTGGTTTCTACCAGACGTGACACCCGCTCTAAATCTGCCGGGTCTATCGGGTTAATGGCTTTATCCGGCCGGTCAAGCAAGGCCAGCGATGGCAACTCTTCTAATAAGTGTGACACCTCTTCGCTGTCATCTTCCTCATCGGTTAGTTCGTGCAAAATTGTTTCTATTTCAGGCTCTGCCGGTAAATCCAGCTGCTGCAGGGTTTCACCCCAGCGCGCCTCCGATTCAGACTCATCGATGGCACTGAAAGACAGTTGCTCATCTGCCAGCGTATCCACGCTGTAAAAAGCTTTAGCTTCGGTTTTGGCATTCAGCGGTGTAATCGGCAGGCTATCGGCCGCAGGCTTGCTCAATTGCGGCGTTTTACGCGGTTTTTCCAGTACCGCCGCCGGCTCTTCGTCAAACTCATCCTGCTCCGGTGCCGCCGCGAAGGGGTCGTAATCGTCCTGACTGCGCTCACGTAAGCGCTGCGGAATGGACATTACAAATTGCGCTCCGGCATAGCAAACTGCCCCCAGCGCATCGGCCACGGTTAACCAGGAAATACCGGTCATCAGAGTTAAGCCGGTGGCAAAACCACACAGCAGCAATAAAATAGTGCCGATAAAGTTAAAATACGGTACTAAAGCGCCGCTTACCACGTCGCCAATTACGCCACCGGAAGAAAAATAGTAAATATCATTGAAATTCAGGCTGCTGATGGCAGTGGCGGTTAACAGTGTTAACACCAAACCAATAATGCGCAAGCCCAGGATCAGATAATCCAGGCTCATCAAATCATGAAAGCGCTTAAACAGCAGATAGCCGGCCAGCCCCAGCAAAAACGGCATTAAATACGCGATCCAACCAAAGCTGAATAACAATAAGTCAGCCAACCAGGCACCTATGGGCCCGGCGTAATTATGCACGTTGCTTTGATAACCGGTTTGTGACCAGCTGGGATCCGCCGGGTCGAAAGATAGCAGTGCCAGCAACAGGAATAAGGCAAAGCCGGTAAATATAATTAAGCCGACTTCAAGCAAACGCTGCACACCGTTTAGCGGAAAATAAACTCTGTTCTGCAAATGACAGGCCCTACCTTTTATCATCGTTTTTATATAAGCGCACGGGGCGTAGTACTACCCGCTAAGATACCAGAGACACTGTAAAAGTGCATCCGTGAAGCGCAACTGAACCGCTATTTAACTGCTGATGGCAACAAAGGTGGTTTGCTTCACCTCTTCCATCACCACATAGGTGCGGCTTTCGCGCACACTGGGTAATCTGAGCAGGGTTTCGCCCAACAGTTCCCGATACGCTGCCATATTAGCCACCCGGGTTTTCAGTAAAAAATCGAAACTGCCGGATACCAGATGGCATTCCTGAATTTCTTCCAGCTTTTGTACCGCTTTGCTAAATTCGTCAAAATCTTCCGGTGAGGTTTTACTCAGCGTAATTTCAACAAACACCAATAAGGCGGCACCTACCTTCTGCGGGTCAACCTGGGCGGTGTAACCCAAAATCACGCCTTCAGCTTCAAGCTTACGCACCCGCTCCAGGCACGGTGTCGGGCTAAGCCCTACCCTGCGCGCCAGCTCTACATTGGCTAAGCGACCGTCGCGCTGCAATTCCAGCAGTATTTTACGATCTATCCTGTCTAACTTCTTGATACTTTTACTTAAAGAGTACATAGCAGCTAAAAAATTCGCTTTTTAAATTTAAACAGAATTTTGCACTACCCCAAGGCCATAAAACAAGCATTAATTCTACAAAGTTAGCAGTATACTGCGCACATATTTTACCTCAGCCAACAATTACCTCAGAAAAGGGCATAAAACGATGATCATTGGCGTACCAAAAGAGATAAAGAACCACGAATACCGTGTAGGTATGACCCCTGCCAGCGTACGTGAGCTGGTAAACCATAAACACAGTGTACTGGTAGAAACCAACGCCGGTATGGGTATCGGTTTTACTGACGACGATTACACCGCGGCTGGCGCCACCGTATTGGCCACCGCAGCCGACGTTTTCGCCAAAGCGGAAATGATCGTTAAAGTAAAAGAGCCGCAAGCCGTAGAACGCGCCATGCTACGCGAAGGCCAGATTTTATTTACCTACCTGCACCTGGCTCCGGATTTACCGCAAACAGCGGATCTGATCAAATCCAAAGCCATTTGTATCGCTTATGAAACCGTAACCGACAACCGTGGCGGTTTACCGCTGTTAGCGCCGATGTCTGAAGTGGCCGGCCGGATGTCAATTCAGGCCGGTGCCCGTGCGCTGGAAAAATCCTGTGGCGGCCGCGGTATGTTATTAGGCGGTGTGCCTGGTGTAGCACCGGCTAAAGTTGTGGTAATTGGTGGTGGTATGGTGGGTACTAATGCTGCGCAAATGGCGCTGGGTTTAGGTGCGGATGTTACTGTGCTGGATCGCAGCGTAGATGTGCTGCGCCGTATCAATGCTCAGTTTAACGGTGCCGTGAAAGCCATTTACTCCACTGCCGATGCGTTAGAGCAGGAAGTGCTGGCCGCCGATCTGGTCATTGGTGGTGTATTAGTACCGGGCGCTGCGGCACCTAAACTGGTCACCAAAGAGCATATCAAACGGATGAAACCGGGTTCAGCCATTGTTGATGTGGCTATTGACCAGGGCGGTTGTGTTGAAACCTCAAAACCCACTACTCATGCCGAGCCAACCTATATTGTCGACGATGTAGTGCACTACTGTGTGGCGAACATGCCGGGCGCCGTGCCACGCACGTCTACTTTTGCGCTGAACAATGCCACCCTGCCGTTTATTCTGCGTTTAGCTAATAAAGGTTACAAGCAGGCACTGCTGGATGATGTGCATTTAATGAACGGCCTGAATGTGATGAACGGCCAGGTAACCAACCAAAGTGTGGCCGAAGCACTGGGTTTTGCTTTTGTTGAGCCTAAAGTGGCATTAAATGCTTAATGTTCAATAAATAAACAACTGTGTTTAAAGGCCGCTTTTGCGGCCTTTTTTATTTTTTTAGGCTTTTTTTATTGCCGGACAAAGGTTTATTTGCAATTTACTATATACATTCCGCTCAGACCTGTTATAGTTCTTTCCGGCCTGTAAAGCAGACCTATGTAACAAAATGTTTATGAAAACTTCGCTACACAGCTTCATTGTAAGTCATGTCCTGAAGATTCACGCACGTTTGGCCGCATAAGTAAGGTAACAGTCAGGCTAAAAGCGCAATTAAGCGTCAATTAGTTCTATTAAAATTTTTAGGAGTCATTCATGGCTAAAGTAACTGGTGTAGTTAAGTGGTTCAACGCTGATAAAGGTTTCGGTTTCATTACTCAGGATAACGGCGGCGCTGACGCATTCGTTCACTTCCGTGCTATCCAAACTGAAGGTTACAAAACCTTAAACGAAGGCCAACGCGTAGCTTTCGAAATCGAACAAGGCCAAAAAGGCCCACAAGCTGCTAACGTTACAGTTCTGTAATTTAAGCACTTGCTAAAAAAAGGACACTGCGGTGTCCTTTTTTATTGCCTGCAATTTGCTGTGTATAAAACTAAGCGCCCTGCTACAGGCGCTGAATACCCGGGCTACTGCTCTTCTCTGACAAAAGCGATATCGGCAAAGCCCATCCGGGCAAATTCCTGCTGCCGGTAATTCTTTACTGCCGCGCCGCGTTTCGCTGTCATCGCCACTTGTTGCTCCATCGCCAGAAAGCGGGTTAAATCGATGCCTTCTGCTGCCGCTACCGCTTCGTACATATCATGATACTTGTCGTAGCTGAAGTTAATCACTTTACGTTGGTTATTAAAGGTATAACTAATTTGTCGGGCCATTTGCCACTCCGGGTTTAACTGAGTTGCGCACGGGCTTACACAACATACAGGATAAGATTAACAGCACTGAGCCGATAGTTAAGCTCAGCAGATTTTCGTCGCGGTTCCACAGCACTATATTGACCACCAAACCGGCCGGGATCAGCATATTGTTCATCACTGCCAGCATGCCACTACTGACGAGGGTGGCGCCTTTGTTCCAACAATAATAGCCGCCACCGGACGCCACCAGCCCCAACCACAGCAACACGGCCCAATGGGTAGCGGTTTGCGGGTATTGCGTACTGCCAAGCAAGTACCACGCCGGTAACGCCACCAAAACAGCGCCCAGGTAAAACCAGCCAAACAACTGATGTTGCACCAATTTTACCGGCTGCTGTTCAAGCAACACTTTATAACCCACCTGGCCCAGCGCAAAACACAGGTTAGCGCCCTGCACTACAGCAAAACCCAACCAGTAATCCTGCGTCAGGCCCTGATACCGCATAATGGCCGCAGCGACTACCGCCAATAATGCGGCCAGTAAAAAGCGATAACGAAAGCGGCGCTGTAAGGCGTCATACAGCAGGGTAATATACACCGGCGTAAAGATGGTGAAAATTAACACTTCCGGCACCGTTAGCAGCAAGAACGACTGATAATAAAACAGATACATCAGCCCCAACTGTACTGCACCCAATACCAGCAGCTTTAATGTCAGCGCTGCCGATACCCGGCGCATAAAGGGCAAAAACAGCACAAAGGCCAACAGTACGCGTAACAGCACCGCAAAATAGGCATCCACCTGGCCGGCCAGATAAACGCCAATCAGGCTAAACGAAAACGCCCACAGCAGCGTTACCGCGATTAAATAGCTCAAATATTAGTTTCCACTGCTTGCTGCTTTACTAACGGCGCGGCATATAGCCGGCTTAACATTGGTTGTGCCGCCACCGGAACTGCCTGGAGACGCTGTTGCCACTGCTCCGCCACAGATTCATCAATAGCCGCATGTTGTTGCCCCGCGGCCAGATAATTCACCGGGAATAAACGGTACTGTTGCCAAATTTGCTGGTCAATTAACGCCGCCAGTTGCTCCGGCTCTGCCGGCACTGTAGTAAGCGGTTTGCCGAACGCCACGTGCACCCGACCTTTAAAACCCACTATACCTTTAATAATACTGTCGATATCTTCAAACTCGCCTTTTTGGTAGCTGCCGGCGGTTTGTTTTTGCCATAACTCGTTAATTTTATCGATATCGCATGGATCATACTCATAAGATAAGCACACCGGCACTATATTTAACCCAGCCATATAGGTAGCAAAATCTTCACCGCGCTTTTTGCCTTCCATATAAAACATTTTCAAAATTGCCGGGTCGGTTTCATCATTGCCGTCTTTGGCCCGGCCTTCTTTTTGCGCAATCCACACCGACTGTTGCTGTTCCAGCGAATGCTTAATGTAGGACGACAACTGGGAGAAATTCTTCAGCATTTCACGCGGGCCTTTAGCGCCACGTTTAACAATAAAGCTTTTGTTCAGCTTCATCAGCTCAGTGGCACAGGCTTTGCGCAGTAAATTATCGCCAATGGCAATACGCACGGTATCAAAGCCGTGATGGTGCAAACACCAGTTGACCAATGCAGGGTCCATGGCAATATCACGATGATTAGACACAAACAGATAAGCTTTGCCGGACGTAAGCTGATCCAACCCGGACACCGTTACCTTATTGGTGGTGTTGTCTATCATCCGATCCATAAAAGCGGCGACTTGCTTTTGCACTGCCAACACATTGGTTAGCTTGGCCCAGCGTCGCTTTAAGGCAAATTTCACCAGCGGTGATAACAACCAGCCGAACGGGCCGGATAAATGCGGGAAACGATAGTGCAAAATCGCTTTAATAAGCTCATCATCAGCAATCAGTCTGGCAATAGCCGGAGCTACTTCTTTATCGTTATAAGGCCGGATATCGGCATATATATCTTGATCTGACACAAAAATCACTACGGTTGGCTCTTAAGAGGGCTCCATTTTACTGAGTTAGTGAAAATTCACCAGTCTCATTGCTAATTAAGCCCACATTACTGCTATGGCCGCCAGCACAATCAGGGCCAAGCCCCAATGATCGGCTTTTTGTAGTTTCTCTTTAAATACAAAGGCCGAAATCAGCAACATAAACAGCACTTCCACCTGGCCAAGGGTTTTTACCAACGCCACCGATTCCAGGCTCATAGCGGTAAACCAGCCTACCGAGCCAACACAACTGCAAACGCTGACCAATAAGGTCAATTTCGGCCGCTGCCACAGCGCTGTTAACGTCGGCCGGTGTTTCAGGCTTAACCACAGCAGCAAGATGGCGGTTTGCAGCAAGATCACCAGCAATAGTACCCAGGCCGCCCCGTGCGGAAAAGGCAAGCCCAGCACCAAACTGGCCTGGCGTACCCACAAGGATGTTAAAGCAAAAGCTAAGCCGCTGCCCAAGCCCAACAACAGCACCGGCAGCGATAGCTGGCGTAAGCTGGCACCACTGAGTAAAAACACCGCACCGCCGCCCAGCGCAACGCCAAACCAACCGGTTATGCTTAAAGATTCACTAAAAAACACCACCCCAAGCACAGCCGCCAGCACGGCCTCACTTTTAGCCAGCCCGGCGCCTATGGCATAGTTACGCAGCTGAAACAGCTTTACCATCAGCGCAGTGGCCAGAATTTGCGCCAGCGCGGCTGCCACGACAAAGCCGGCAAAGCCGGCGCTGAACGATGGCATAGCCACAGGTTGCCATTGATACAAGGTCCACAAATACAGTGCCGCCAGAGGCGACGCCCAGATAAACCGCGCCAGAGTAACGCCGGCCACGCCAACATCTTTGCTCAATTGCTTTTGAAACGCATTGCGCCAGGCCTGCATAAAAGCTGCCAGCAAGGTAAAGGGGATCCACAGCACAGCCATACACCTGAAGGACGTAAAGATGGCTATGTTAGCAAGGGGCAGAACATTAAGATAGCTGGCCGCCGTAATAGCGGCCATTTAACACACTGATAGCGACAGCTTATTCTGTAAAGTCCAGCACCACAGGCGTAGCACTTGCAGCTATGTCCAGGTTCTGAGCCTGCAAAAACTCTATTGCATCTGCCGCTTCCGGGTCGTCTTGTACGTCACAACTCAAAGCAGCGGTATAACTGTCGGCTTCAATATAACCGATGCTGTAGTTGTACTCACTTACACCATCAAAATATACGTTAGTGCTGGCGTAAGGCTGGTAAGTGTTGTTACCGCCGTTATCAGATAACTCAGCCAGCGGCCGGTCTGCCCCCTGATATAAGTACACGGTGGCAACCGGTAACGATGCATCTGCCGGTGCTACTGTGCAGCTGTTAGTTATCAACAGCCCTTCGGCAACCTGACCTTCGAGGTGCCCCACTTCACTGTTATCGACTAAACGCAGGCCGGTCGGTTTTAGCAAATAACCATCCTGACCAGGTGGATTCACCATCGCTTTACGCAGGTCAAACTCCAGGGTGTAATTAAAGCTGCCTCCGGCGGATAAGGTAACGCCACCCAGCTTCAACTCATTGGACGGTACCCGCAACGGTTCACGCAGCCCATCTTCCAGCTCAACATAGCTGCCTTCTGCTATCTCCAGCCGCAACTGGCCATAATTACCGGCCGCAAACTCAGCACCGGTTACCAAAGCTTCAGATTTGGCACCATCGAGTAGCAATAAATCAACGCCGCGTGTATTGGCTATAATGTTGCCTTGGCCATCGCGGCAATTATCGTTGGCCTCTGCCGCCACGTCATCATCGCCAATAGTAAAACTTTGGCTGCCAACACCATTACCGGTCAGTTCAATTTCGTTAAAGCACACCATTACCACTTTAGCGCCGTTAACCGGCGCATCACTGACACCCAGGCTAAAACTCGCCATTTCCGGCTCCAACTCGCCGGAAGAGCCTCCGCCACACGCGGTCAACAGCGAAATAGACACCAAGGCTGCCGTCATCGTTATTGCTGTTTTCATAATCTTACCCTCTGTAAATACAAACACAGGTATAGCAACAACGGCTGAACATGCCCTTAATCAAAGCGTAGTGCTTTGTTTAACTGGCGAAAATAGCGACAGTCAACCACTACAGCATTGCTTTCTGGCGGGGAATCATTATGATACGCCCTACGTCGGTACGTAGCGCAGCTTGGTAGCGCACTTCGCTGGGGGTGAAGGGGTCGGAGGTTCGAATCCTCTCGTACCGACCATTAAATTCCTCAAAACAAAGCCCCGCTTTTGCGGGGCTTTGTTGTTTCTGCACTTACCTATATTGGTTTAAAGTTTAAAACCACTGAGCGATTTTTTCATCTCACTGGCCATTTGCCGTAGCTGCTGGCTAGCGACTGACAGCTCGGTCGATTTCACCGTGGTGCTTTCTACCGCGTTGGCGATATTCTCCATATTCTCGTTGATGGTGCCGGACACTACTGCTAACTCTTCGGTGGCACTGGCTAATTGATCGTTAACATCGGTAATGCTGGATACCGCTGTATTAATGCGTTTTAGTGCTTCATTCGCCTGCTGCGAGCAGACAATGGTTTGCTCGGTTTCGACTTTACTTTGTGCCATAGACTCTACCGCGTTGGCGGAGTCTTGCTGGATCCCCTGAATGCGCTTATTGATATCCTGAGTAGACGCCTGTGAGCGGCTGGCAAGGGTACGCACTTCATCGGCTACTACAGCAAAGCCGCGGCCCATTTCACCGGCGCGCGCCGCTTCTATAGCCGCATTAAGCGCCAGCAGGTTGGTTTGCTCGGCTATGGCACCGATAACGTCGGTTACCGCCCCTACCTCTTCGCCACGCTTAGACAGCTGGGCTATAACGTCCGATACCTGCTCTAACTTCAGTTTCAGCGCGTCAATTGCGGTAATGGTTTGCTGTACCGAGGTTACGCCATTTTGCGCTTCGGTATCGGCATCGCGGGCGGCTTTGGCTGCGGTGGTGGCACTGCGTGCCATATCCTCGCAAGTGGCGGTCATTTCATTTACCGCCGTGGCTACCTGGGCGGTTTGGTCCATGACACTTTGTAAAATGTGCTGGGTTTGCTGGCTGGTTTCATCCAGGGCTTCAGATTGCCCCGCCAGTTGCTCTGCCATCGCCGATTGCTGGCCGATAATACTGCGCAGCTGGCTGATAAGGCCGCCAAGTGCTGCCAGTAAGCTATCTTTGTCACCTGGCTTTAGCGCAAAGTTTACCGAGAAATCACCGCCGGCTACCTGTTGCACCAACGCTTTGGTTGTCGCCACTTCCCCGCCTAAGGCCCCCAATAACCAGCGACGGATAAATAAAGACACGCCCACTGTCAGGGCAATAATAATCACCACCACCAGCCCGACTTGCATAGCTACCGCCCAAAAAGCGGCTTTAACATCATCAATATAAATACCGGAGCCTAATACCCAGCCCCATTTTTCGTCTTTTGCCACATACGACAACTTGGTATAACGCTCTTCCGTTACGCCACCGCCTTTTAACGGCTTGGGCCATTGGTACTCGACAAAGCCGTTGCCGTAGCGGCCTATTACATCGACAAAGCTGACAAACAAATTGGCGTTGTCCAGCGTTTGCTGTTGGCTGCCGTCGCGGTTACGCATTAAAGTAGCATGATTAAAGTTTGGCCGGTCCAGTACTGTGCCGTCCAACGTGGGCACGGTGGGGTGCATAATCATTTTCGGAATGGGCCGGCCGGTGTCGTTAATCCAGACGTATTCGGTGCCGTCGTAACGGATTGCTTTAATAGCCGCCATCGCCTGTTGCTGCGCTTGCTCTGTGCTTAATGCACCGCTTTGCTCCAACGCCTGGTAATGCTTTACGATACTCAAGCCGCTGTCGATAACGGCCACAACGCGATTCTCCCTGCCCTCCACCAAACTGTGATTAAGTGCCTTTAGCGCCACGGCGCCCAGTACAATAAAACCAAGCAATGCCAATAAAGGAATGCTGAGTAAACGCCCGCCTACCGTGTGCCAAAAACCCATGTTGTCTCCTTACGGCTGTACCACATACATCAGTTTCAACTGATATTTCATTTGCTTAGCCGTTATTATTGTCTATTGAGCATAGCAAGCTTGTTAAAAGTTGCATAACTTGTATTTGCGACGCGGCCGGGGTAGAAATGAACTTTGCACAAATTGGAGCCGGTTATGCTATTTCGTCTTACCTGTACCTTGTTTACCCTGCTGTTAACCTGCAGCATCGCGGCAACACCGGCTAACCCGGCTGGCAGCGGCGCTGTAGCGTCGCCGGATCAATATGGTGCAGCAGTAGCAGAGCAAATATTACGCCGTGGTGGTAATGCGGTAGATGCCGCTGTGGCTACCGCCTTTACCCTGGCGGTTACCTACCCTGAGGCCGGTAATATTGGCGGCGGCGGTTTTATGACGCTGTGGTTTGATGGTAAAGCTTACTTTTTGGATTACCGCGAAATCGCGCCCGCTGCGGCCCATCGTGATATGTATCTGGATGAAGAAAAGCAAGTCATTGAGAATTTAAGCTTAATTGGCCATCAGGCCAGCGGCGTGCCGGGCACTGTTATGGGCCTGTGGCAAGCGCATCAGCGCTTTGGCCGCCTGCCCTGGGCTGAGCTGGTAAAGCCGGCAGTGCACTATGCGCAAAGCGGTTTTACCGTAGCAGACAACCAATACCAATACCGGGCGGATTTACTCAGCCAGTTGGAAGGTAAAACTAACTTTGCCGATTACTTTGGCGCTATGCAAGCCGGCAAAAATTTTCGCCAACCGGAGCTGGCAGCCACACTTAACCGTATCGCCGAACACGGCCCGGCCGATTTTTATCAGGGCGAAACCGCTAAACTGCTGGTGGCACAAATGCAGCGCGGTGGCGGCCTGATCAGCATGAACGATTTAGCCGCTTACAAAGCCGGTTGGCGAGAAGCGGTAATAACGTCATGGCTCGATTATCAGCTGGTTACCACGGCCCCACCCAGCTCCGGCGGCATCGCCCTGAGCCAACTACTGGCGCTGAAGCAACGCCGTGCGGCAGATTTTAGCGGCGTTACACTAAACAGTACGCAGTATGTGCATTTAATAGCGGAAATTGAAAAACGCGTATTTGCCGATCGTGCCGATTATTTGGGCGATCCGGATTTCACCACAGTGCCGCAGCAACAACTGCTGGACAGCAGCTATTTAGATAAGCGCGCCGCCGAAATAAATGCCAAAGCCATTTCAGCTACCAAGGCAGTGCAGCCGGGGTTAGAAGGTTATCACACCACGCATTTTTCCGTGTTGGACAAACACGGTAACGCGGTATCAAACACCTATACACTGAACCTGGATTTTGGCAGCGGCGTGGTAGTAGAAGGCGCCGGTTTCTTATTAAACAACGAAATGGACGATTTTTCCGCCAAAGCCGGCGTGCCCAATGCTTTTGGTGTAGTGGGCAGTGATGCCAATGCTATTGCGCCGGGTAAACGGATGCTGTCGTCAATGACGCCCAGCTTGCTGGTTAAAGATGGCAAAGTAGAGCTGGTTATCGGCACGCCCGGCGGTTCAACTATTTTCACCTCCATTTTCCAGGTGATGACAAATTTGTATGATTTTGGCATGCCACTGGCACAGGCTGTTGCCGCGCCACGCTTTCACCATCAGCTGTTGCCGGAAAATCAAATTACCATGGAGCCCTACGCCCCGCTATCAACAGAAGTGCAGGCCGAACTTAGCGCCAAAGGCTATAACCTGGTGACGCAAGGCTGGAGCCTTGGCGATATTCAGGCGATACAAGTCACTAACGGCAAGGTGACTGCGGTAGCCGATCCGCGCTCACGCGGCGTGGCAAAAGTGATCCGCTATTAAAAGATGGTAAAACTCTGTGTGTGAAAGTGGTTATAACCGGTCCGGCTTTTTATGCTCTTTGTGTAACAACCAGTATGTTACACCCAGCGCGAACACCGTGGCCGCGATAGCCAAGATGTAATCCGGCGTCAGTTTCTCAATATCCAGAACTATAACTTTGCGGGCTATTGCCATTAATGCCGTAGCGACAACCAGTTTTACCGGAAAGTCGTTTGACTCCAGATACAAACGGATATTAATAAAGATTTCTATCGCGATCAAAACTGCCATAAAAGCACCGAAGGTATAAAAAATATCATTGATATTAAGCAGAAACATCGGCGGCGTAATAAGGCGCTGATACAATACATAAAGTACATCACCAATACCCCAGATAATTACCGCGACCATCAATACAGCCAGCACGCGCACACATTGCCGTATCACGCGGTGTAAATGTTTAATTAACGGGTCAACGTGCTCATCCGGCAACTCCTTATGTTGACTGTTGTTCCCCTCTGCCATTAACTTTCTCCTTAATCTGCCGTTGCGACAACCCTTCACAAGCTGTACTAAAGCCTTATTGTAGCGGCGGTTTTATTTTGTCATGGTACAACAGACTATCACTTTTGCCAGGAGTTGCCATGCGCCCGCTTATATTAGCTTGTTTGACGGCTACAGCACTTAGCCAGCCATTACATGCGGCAGAAACGCTGCCTATACTCAAACTCGACCCCACTATTACTCTGTCCGGCTTATCCAGCGGCGCTTATTTTGCCGGCCAGTACCATTTAGCTTTTGCAGAGCAGGTCGATGGTGTAGCTATGCTGGCAGGCGGACCGGTGTATTGTGCACAAAACAGCTTAGGCCTGGCGCTGGAGCATTGTTTTAATAAAGACAGCAGCCAGCCCGATCTTAGCAGCATCAACCAATACCTTGAGACACAACGTGCCGCCGCTAAGCTGGCACCGCTTTCGGCAGTTGCCGGTGATAAAGTGTGGATTTTTCATGGCAGCAAAGATGCCACTGTACACCCTAAACTGGCGCTGGCGCTGCACAGCCAGTATCAGCAGTGGCTGAAACCGGAAAATTTAACGCTGATAAATGATAAGCCTTTTGGCCATACCTTTCCGACAAAGCGGCCCTACACAGCAAGCTGTGAGCTTTCTGAGTCGCCTTTTCTCGCTGCTTGTGATTATGATGCAACAGGCGAACTGTTAACACATCTGCTGGGCAACTTGCAGCCGGCCGGCACAGAAGCCGCCGGGAGCTTGCTGCAGATTAATCAGCATCAGTTATCGGCGGCAGCAAAAGACACCCTGGCGGAAACCGGTTACCTGTATGTACCGCAAAGCTGCGCCGACGGCCAGCCCTGCCGGCTGCATGTCAGCTTTCATGGCTGTAAGCAAAATGCGCAAAGTGTTGGTGAGGCCTATGTCAGCGGTAGCGGACTGAATAACTATGCCGATACCAACCAGCTGGTGGTGCTGTATCCACAAACCACAGCCAGCAGTATGAACCCGTTTAACCCCAACGCCTGTTGGGATTGGTGGGGTTACACCGGCGCGGACTATGCCACCAAAGATGGTATGCAGCTGCAGGCCGTGCACCAATTAGTGCAGGCCTTACGCCGCTAACTCAGAGAAAAATCAGAAAAAGGTCGACCAGGATAAGAACGCTGATAGCCCGGTATCACGGTCGGTCAGCGGGCTGTCACTGATACTGCTGCCATACCAGTGGTGCTCGATGCCAAACCTCGTCATACCGCCGAAAAACAGCGGCGTACTCAGGGATAAACCGGCATTATAGTTAACCGCACCGCCGGCTTTGTATGCCGCACGCTCAGCGGTGGCTTCGTTCTCACGCACGCCATAGTAGTAATTTACCAACTTGCCATCGGAGTAGCTGATACCAAATTTCGGCTCTATAACCACAGCAGCAAAACGGTAGCTGTAACCCACCGCCAGTTTCGATTCCCGGCCGTTAGAATTACCTAACAGATCAAATACGGTGTCGGCCTCCAACAGCCAATCTTGCTGACGTAATTGCACGCCAATACCGCCATCGAGAGAATCTTTACGTTTAGCCATACCGCTAAACACACTGCTGTCTGATTGATCAAACCCGGCAAAACGCGGCGCCAGTTTGGCGCTGAAACTGATATTGCCCAGCTCCAGCAGCTTGTAACTGATAAAAGGGCCGTAGACGGATAATTTTTCGCCGCGATATCCCAGTATCGGCAAGGGTATAGTGCGGTTACTGTAACCACGGTAAATCTCCTGATTTACCCCAATACCCACACCGTATAAAAACCCCTGCGGGGCAGCTTGCTGCGCTGATACCGTGCCACTGCATACCACAGCCGCACAGACCACCGCGGCGGAAAAATAACGACAAACGCTCATCTGATAACCTTATTTTGCTGATTTTATGGAGATTAACTTGTGTGGACAGCCACTGACACATAACAGCATCTTATGCTGACAGTTTAATGACTGTTCCTAAATGTACCACGATCAGGCGGTATTGTCAGAAGTGCTATTTGCCCCCTGCGTTTAACATGCCGGGCGGTAATATCTGCTCTACACCACCCAGCCGTTTGGCTATTTGCATAATGCGGTCATGGTGCTTAGCTAACGCCGTTTTATCGTCGTCTGTTAAGCAACCGCTTAACGTTTGATGATACTGTTGGCCCTGGTTAATGGCCAGCTCTGCCTTTTCACGCTGTGCGGCCGGCAAAAACATTAACGCCTGGCGCGACACATCCAGCATAGGTTGTACACTGTGCAGCACCGGCCAGCTAACTTTGGCGCTAAGCTCAACAAATTGCTGCGGCGTAAAACCGTGCTGTTTTACCAGTTGCTCTATTTGTGCCTGATAATTACTGTCTTTTTCCTGTGCACTCAGCTCGCGGTAATGCCGCGGCCAGTCGCAATGTTGCTGCAAATTAAATTGCTTGTTTTGCGGCCTTTGCTCCAGTTGCTGCAGCTTGGGTATCATGGCTTCAAACT
The DNA here is from genome assembly GCF_030690345.1 of Rheinheimera sp. Lineage (GTDB taxonomy): Bacteria > Pseudomonadota > Gammaproteobacteria > Enterobacterales > Alteromonadaceae > Alishewanella. The sequence continues at coordinate 34,166 of NZ_JAUYGV010000001.1, read as the reverse complement.
GGTCCAAATTTTTATCTGTCAGCACGGTGGCTGCCATTGCCGGCGCGGTCGACACCAACAGCAATACAGACAACACAACATGGCTTTGCTTTAGCATAATAACTCCGGAATTTACATTATTGCGCCATCTGAACAGGCCCGGGCTTAATCCAGCCTGAAGCGTGCTAGCTAAACAGCAATACCGCCGTACCCAGCGTCAGTATTACCAGCGTAGCTGCAAGCAGTTTGTGCGCCAGCGCCTTACCACCCAAGGTGTATACCAGAACACACTTTACCAGGGTATTGCTCAGTGCCGCCACGGTAATGGCACCTGCCGCCAACGTTACGCTGCTGGCTGAGCCACGGGCATATTCCGCCATAGATAAGGTTATCGCATCGACATCTGTCATCCCCGCCACCGCGGCCAGCAGATACAAGCCTTCGGCTGCGGCATACTGTTCGGTTAATTTTACCAGCAATAAGATAACGGCGAACAAAGCGCCAAATTTAATAGCCGCAACCAGGCTAAACGGGTTGGTTACTTTTACTGCACTTTGCTGCGGCGCCTGATAGCGTGCGCTGCCACGGCGGTAATAAATCGCCGCCATTACCGCCGTCGCCCCGGCCATAACGCTAAACGGCAACCATAAGTGCGCCAGTAAAGGCTGATACACAATGCTGATGGTTACCAGCACGCGGATAAACATCACCAGCCAGGCCAGTAACACACCGCACGCCTGGGTATCGGCGGCCAGTGGGTCGCCCTCCATTTTGCTGCTGCGTGCAAAGCTTAAAGTAACAGCGGTTGAAGACGCCAAACCGCCGCTGATGCCGGTGACGACAGCACCATGCGCCGCACCGAGCCAGCGCACTGCGACATAACCCAGTAACGACATGGAGGAAATTAAGATCACCAACAACCAGAGTTTATAAGGATTAAGCGCTTGCCAGGGATCTATAGCTGCGTTTGGCAACAGCGGCAGTACAATAAAGCTGGCGATAAGCAGTTTAAGCCCGGCGTACAAATCATCCGTTCCTAGCTTACTTACCAGGCCATGCAGCGGCTGTTTAAAGGTTAAAATAGCCGAGGTTAAAATACCCAGCATAACGGCCAGTTCAGCGTAGCCAAACATAATGGCACCGCCGAGCAGACATACCGTAATAGCGCTTATCTCGCTGGTTAAGCCCAGCGCCGTCGGGTTATGCCGGTTCTCCAGGATATAGGCTGTCAGCACCGCTAACGCCACCACTAACACCGTAATAACGAACAGCAACGGCGATTGCAAATGAATAGACAACCAGGCCGACACGGCGCCGGCCTGAGCAAACAAAATATAGGTGCGCAAACCGCCAAAGCTGTTCGGATGCTCGTCACGGCGGTGCTTTTCGCGCTCAATGCCCACCAACGCACCCAATAACAGCGCGATTAAAAAGTTTTGCACCATATCAAAATCAAATTCAGACATTTGCGCGCTAACTCAGTTAGTTATCTTTGTTTTACCACAGCATAGCGCAGTTTGTCCGGCGATGGCAGCGGCCGCGTTGGCAAACAGTTAAATTGAGTGCAAGCCGGCTTCGCGCTACACTCGCCGCCTTTATACCGTTAGCGAGTTGGGTTATGGCACTTAAAGCCACAGTATTTAAAGTACAGTTACAAATTGCCGATATGGACCGGCACTATTATCAGGATCACAGCCTGACACTGGCGCAGCATCCGTCAGAAAATGATGAACGCATGATGGTACGCTTATTGGCATTTGCTATGAATGCCAGCGATAGCCTGGCCTTTACCAAAGGCTTAAGTGCCGAAGACGACGAGCCGGAGTTGTGGGATAAAACCCTCAGCGGCGAGATTAACCTGTGGGTGGAGTTTGGCCAAAGCGATGAAAAATGGCTGCGCAAAGCCGCCGGCCGCGCCAAACAAGTGCAACTGTTTTGCTATGGTGGTCGCAGTGTGCCGGTATGGTGGAAGAATAATCAGCAAGCACTGCAGCGCTACCAAAACTTGTGCGTGCTGGAAATTGATGAGGCCGCGGTAGCACAGATGGCTAAACTGGTAAGCCGCAATATGAACCTGCAATGCAATATCAGCGAAGGCCAGATTTGGCTGTCAGATGCAGAACAAAGTGTGTTAATTGAACCTGTGCTGCTAAAAGCAGCACAGTAATTCCGGCCTGCGCCTGTTTACCCCAGGCGTGGATCGCTGTCTTTAATCATCGGTTGCGCTTTGTTTTGCGCAACGAATGCCAGTAGCGCCGGATAATCATCAAATTCCAGCAGTTCACGGAACAAGGTCCAGTCCACCAAGCTGTATAACGCCATGGCAACGTAATCCCAGTTGGCAAACTCGCCATTAGCCGCTTGTTGCTCCAGCACAAATAACGAGGTTGCCACCCGCTCACGCTGCAAGTTAAAAAACAGTTTGTCGTCATTGGTGTCAAAACCGCTACGGCTGCACTGCAGCAACATTACTAAAGAGTCATTTACCGCGTTAATCACTGTTAGCTGGTTTTCCTGATACCAACTTAGCGCTGCTAAACCCAACTTAGGCGCCAGGTAACGGTATATTACGCCGGAGTCGAAAACCAGCTGGCCGTCATCATCTAACATCGGAATACGCAGCGCCGGATTAATCGCCGCCAGGGTTTCGCGGTCGGTGCCGGCAAAAATGTTCAGGTTAATAAACTCATGTGGCGTTGCCGCCAGTACCAAGCGGATCCGCCGCACATAGGGTGAGGTTTGCGAACCGTACAGTTTCATATTTACTCCTTAACAGGCGCTGCTGCAGCGCGTAATGAATTCAGGCTAAAACCGGTAACCAGCATAGTGCCGGCAATAACAATTGTTGCACCGGCCAGGGTATGCCAGCCAATAGTTTCATTTAAAAACAGGTGGCCCCACAACACACCAAACACCGGAATTAAAAAAGTAACTGTTAGTGTCGGCGTAGCGCCTAAATCCTGCACCAAACGAAAATACAGCATATAAGCCACGCCGGTGCATATTACGCCCAACGCCACTACCGCCAGTAAACTTTGTGTTGCCGGCTGCGCCACCGGCAACGGAATAAACCACAGCAGCGGTAACAACCATAACGTAGCGCCCCACATATTGCCATGGGCATTAATAAAGGCCGGCACCGGCTTGGCCAGCCGGGTATACCAGGTGGCAATACCATAACAACAGGCTGCCGCGGCAGCGGCTGCAATGGCAGGCAGTGCTGCGCTATCGGCCAGCACCGCATCAAAACCCACTAATATGGCCACACCGGTAATACCGAGCAGTAAACCCAGCGCCACTTTCGCCGACATTGGCTGGCGAAAGAACAACCAGCCTATTAATGCGCCCCAGAGCGGTGCCGTAGCATTAAGCACAGCCAACAAGGATGCGGTGAGGGTTTGTGCCGCCCAGGCAAATAATAAAAACGGTAAGGCGGTGTTAAAGAAGCTCAGTAGCATAAAATGCCCGGCATATTGCCGGATCGGCAAACTGCGCTTAAACGCCAGCGCCACTAACGCCAAAAACAACGAGGCCAGCAGTACGCGGCCGAACATCAACCAGGCAGGGCCCAGTTCCGGTACCGCAAGGCGCATAAACAGAAAAGACGCGCCCCAGATAGCAGCCAGACTAAGTAAGCGGATAATGCTGCCAGCCGTCACGGCACTCCTCCTTGGATTAAAATCGACACAGAACATAAAACAGTACAAAGCAGCAAATATTTAACAGACTGATATTGCCAAGCTATGCAGCTTTATTGCATAATCATCCCGCTTCATTTTTGCTTTATAGCTTTTGGCCCACGCTCTGCGTGGGCTTTTTACTTTTTAAGCCGGTAACATGGCCTCAGCCTTTATCGTCATGGCCAATACGGCTGGCGACAGCACCGGTTTGCTGCTGATATTTCGCATCCAGCCGTTTGTTGTATGGCCGCTCAGCCGGGCCTGTCATCAGCTCAAAGTTCAGCGCACCAATTTTCATTTGTGGCCGAAGCGCCAGGGGCAGCTTGCCGCTGTTATAAAACTCCAGCACGATATTGCCGGACCAACCCGGATCAATCCGGTGCGCGGTAACATGCACCATCAGACCCAGCCGCGCTAATGACGAGCGGCCGTCCAGCCAACCAACGATATCATCTGGCAAGGTGACCGATTCCAGCGTCATTGCCAGTGCCAGCTCGCCCGGGTGTAAAATAAACTTATCGCCATCAGCGATATAAATTTCATCGCTCATTACGCTGTTTAACGCTTTATCCACTTCGGCGCGCGGGCCGCTTAAATCAATATAAGCAGCCGTATGGGCGACAAATACGCGAAATTTATTGCCTAAGCGAATATCGACACTAACGCCGCTTATCATGTCGGCGTCCGGTAACGGGGTAATGCTAATTTTACCTTCGGCTAAATAGCGTTCTATATCGCGGTCACACAGTCTCATCTTAATCGTCCGTTATTATTATTTCAGGTTGGCTTACCTGCTGCGCAGCAGCATGCCAATGCAATGCCAGCATTAATTGCCGGCCGATTGTACGGTAAATTTGCGCCACTGGCTGCTGTTTTAGCACCGCCGGCACCCCGGCATCAGCCTGCTCGCGGATATGTTTTTGCAGTGGTAACTGGCCCAGCACCGGCACCTGGTAGCGCTCAGCTAATAAGATGCCGCCTTCGGTACCAAAAATATCATCCGTACTGCCACAGTGGCTGCACTGGTAAAAGCTCATATTTTCCACCAGGCCCAGCAGCGGAATATTGACCTGGCGAAACATACTGATGGCTTTTTCTGCATCCGATAGCGCCACATCCTGCGGTGTGGTTACCACTACCGCACCGGTTACCGGCAGCTTTTGCGCCATAGTCAGCTGAATATCACCGGTGCCCGGCGGCATATCAACAATTAAATAATCCAGCTCCGGCCACAGTGTTTCGTTCAGTAATTGCAACAGCGCCTGGCTGGCCATAGGACCGCGCCATACCGAGGCTTGCTGTGGGTCAACCAAAAAGCCGATAGATTGCAGATACACGCCATGGGCAAACTTGGGCTGCATCAGTTTATTATCCGGCGAGCTGATTTTCTCACCGCTAAGCCCCAGCATTGTAGGGATTGACGGGCCATAAATGTCGGCATCGAGCAGGCCCACCTTAGCGCCTTCCAGCGCCAGCGCCGCCGCCAGATTAACGGCTGTGGTGGATTTGCCCACCCCGCCCTTACCCGACGCAATAAGAATAATCTGCTTAATTTGTTTAAACACCGGCGCTGTTGTCAGCCGGTAATCCAGCGTTAACTGGTAATTAAACCCTGCATCGGCCAGCGCCTGCTGCAACGGCTGCGCTATGGATAGCAGCGGCAGTTTTAAGCTGATAGTCAGCTTGTTTTTCTGCAGGCGAACGCTATCGAGTAATAACGCCAGCGGCGCGCCGCTATCGGGCAGTTGCCAGTGTTGTAGCAACTGCTGTGCGGCTTCAGGCAAAGCATCGGTTTTGGCAGATTTAAACCAGTTAAACATCAGCAAGTTCCAAATTCAGGCGTTAACACGTTTTTTTAGCAGATCCGCGCCCGGGCGGGTGCGGATCGATGGCGGCTAGTGTATCATTTAGTGAAATTTTTTCAGTTATTTATGCAAAAGAGCACCGCTTAATGTCGACACGCAAAATACTTGTTACCAGCGCTTTACCCTATGCCAACGGCCCTATCCATTTGGGCCACTTACTGGAATATATTCAAACCGATATCTGGGCCCGGTTTCAAAAGGCCCGTGGCCATGAATGTTATTACGTTTGCGCCGACGATGCGCACGGCACGCCCATTATGCTCAAAGCGCAGGAACAAGGCATTACGCCCGAGCAAATGATTGCCAAAACCAATATTGAACACCAGGCCGATTTTGCCGGTTTCGGCATTGGCTTTGACAATTACTACTCTACCCACAGCGATGAAAACCGCGAGTTTGCCAGCCAGATTTATAATAAACTCAATGATGCCGGCTACATTAAGCGCAAAACGATCAGCCAGCTGTTCGACCCGGAAAAGCAGATGTTTTTGCCCGACCGTTTTGTTAAAGGCGATTGCCCCAAATGCGGCGCGCTGGATCAAAACGGCGACAGCTGCGATGTCTGTGGTGCCACCTACAGCCCGACCGAAGTAAAAAATGCCCGCTCTGTGGTATCTGGCGCTACGCCGGTATTAAAAGACTCTGAGCATTATTTCTTTGATTTACCGGCCTTTAGCCAGATGTTGCAAGACTGGACCCGTAGCGGCAGCTTACAGGAAGAGATGGCCAATAAACTGCAGGAATGGTTTAAAGACGGCCTGCAAATGTGGGATATCAGCCGTGATGCGCCCTACTTCGGCTTTGAAATACCCAATGCGCCTGGCAAGTTTTTCTATGTTTGGTTAGATGCGCCCATCGGCTATCTGGCCAGCTTTAAAAACCTGTGTGATAAAACCGGTATCGATTTTGACAGCTTCTGGCAGTTGGATTCCGACGCCGAGGTGTATCACTTTATCGGTAAAGACATTATTTATTTTCACAGTCTGTTTTGGCCGGCTATGCTGCACGGCGCCGGTATGCGCAAACCCAATGCCATTTTCGCCCACGGTTTTGTTACCGTAAACGGCGCCAAGATGTCAAAGTCGCGCGGTACCTTTATTAAGGCGCGTACTTATCTGGATCATCTGAACCCGGAATACCTGCGCTATTACTTTGCCTCGAAGCTTAGCAGCAGCATTATTGATCTGGATTTAAACCTGGATGATTTCAGCCAAAAAGTGAATGCCGATTTAGTCGGTAAGGTAGTAAATATCGCCAGCCGCTGTGCCGGTTTTATTAGCAAACGCTATGACGGCAAGTTAGCTGCCACTGTAGCTGAACCTGCCCTGCTGGCAGAGTTTACCGCCGCAGGGGACAGCATCGCCGACAGCTTTGAAAAACGCGAATTTGCCCGCGCTATCCGCGATATTATGGCGCTGGCCGATAAAGCCAACCAGTACATTGACGCCAAAGCGCCCTGGGTGCTGGTAAAAGATGACACCAAACAGCAAGAAGCGCATGACGTCTGCTCAATGGGCATTAACCTGTTCCGCGTATTAATGCATTATTTAAAGCCGGTATTGCCGTTAATGGCCTCAGAAACTGAAGCCTTCTTAAACAGCGAACTGAACTGGAACAACTATCAGCAGCCGTTAACTAGTCACGCCATAAACCCATTTAAAGCGCTGATGCAACGGGTTGACCCGGTAAAAGTCACTGCTATGCTGGAAGCCTCGAAAGACAACCTGCAGCCACAAACCGCAGCACCGGTTAAAGCGGCTGTTAAAGCAGAAAAAGCCCCAAGCACAGAGCGCGAACCGATCAGCGATACCATCAGCATTGATGATTTTGCCAAAATTGATTTGCGCGTGGCTAAAATCATTAAAGCCAGCGCGGTAGAAGGCGCCGATAAATTGGTGCAACTGCAACTGGATATCGGCGACGGTGAAGTACGCCAGGTGTTTGCCGGCATTAAATCGGCTTACAGCCCGGAGCAACTCGAAGGCCGCTTAACCGTGATGGTCGCCAACCTGGCACCACGCAAAATGCGCTTTGGTTTATCCGAGGGTATGGTATTAGCCGCAGGCCCGGGCGGCAGCGACTTGTTTATTTTATCTCCGGATGACGGCGCCCAGCCAGGTATGCGGGTGAAGTAAGTAGTCAGGCAGCCTTGGCTGCCTGGTTTTTTTAAAAGGCAACGGATGTCCAGTAAACACCCTTACCGCAGTTTTACTGCGCTATTTTTAACCACCTTGCTGATGCTGGTGGCCCAGGGTTCGTTATCAACCTACCTGGGTTTATCGCTGGCACAGCAAGAAGTCGATTCTATCTGGATTGGCGCCTTGATGTCCTGCTACTACCTTGGCCTGGTGCTGGGGTCCAAGCTGGGCCATAAGGTTATTGCCAGGGTTGGCCATATCCGCGCCTTTGTCGCCAGCGCGGCTATTGTCAGTGCCTGCGCCATGACGCATGTGTTGACGTCGCAGTTGGAAATCTGGCTGGTGATGCGCGTTATCGTCGGCATGGGCATGATGTGCCAGTATATGGTGCTGGAAAGCTGGCTGAACGAGCAAACCGAAAGCTCGCAGCGTGGTACCGTGTTTGCCTTTTATATGATCACTTCGTATCTTGGCATGATTGGCGGCCAGCTGATGCTGAGTCAGTTCCCTGAGCTTGGCACGGCGCCGCTGCTGATCATCAGCATGTGTTACTCGCTGTGCATAGTGCCAATAGCATTGACGAAACGCATTCACCCGGCACCGCTGCAACCGGCTCCGCTGCAAATTATGGCGTTTTGGCGGCTGGTGCCGCAATCACTGACTGCCATTACGGTCGCCGGTATGATGGCTGGTTCGTTTTATGGCCTGGCACCGGCGTATGCCGCCAGCAAAGGCATGCCGACAGAGCAGGTAACATTGTTTATGTCGATGACAATTCTGGCGGGCTTACTGGCGCAATGGCCAATGGGCAAAATTTCTGACCGCATTCCACGCAGTCGTATTTTGCGTTTTAATGCTGCGGCGCTGACGATACTGACGCTGCTGATTGCCCTGCTGCCGCTGTCTGGTATAGCGCTGCTGTTTGCCACCTTCTGCTATGGTGTATTGGCCTTTACGCTGTATCCCATTGCCTCAGCTTTTGCTAACCAGAATGTTGAGCAAAATGATCGGGTGGCATTGTCAGCGACAATATTGCTGACCTTTGGCCTGGGCGCCTGTTTTGGCCCTTTGTTGGCCTCCGCGTTAATGCAGTTAATTGGCCCGGCCATGTTGTATGCCTTTATCAGTTGCTGTGCTTTTACGTTGTTCCTGCGGCTACTCAGAGTGAATTACACGCAGAAGCAGGTAAAACGTATGATGGACGAGCAGCAAAATGCGCAGTTTAAAATGGGCTCGGGCGATCTGGTGTCATCGCCTCTGGCGGCAGCACTCGATCCCAGGGTAGATGAAGAAACCGTATTGACCCAGATGCGCGATGAAGAGTTTCAGGCTGCCAGGCAACAAGTTCCTGCCGGCTATGATGAAGATATCGAGTGGGAAAGAACTGATGACAGTTTTGACGTGGCACCAGCGGCAGAGCCTGAGGTTACTGCACAGAGCGACGCAGCAGACAACCCGGCGTCAACCGATACAACTATCATAACCGGGCCTGATAAAACCGGCTAAGCCGGTTTAGTTATTGTGCATCACCACTTTATTCCACAGGTTTTGATTTTTAACAAAAGAGAAATACTCGTCAGGGTGCCAGCATTTGGGTAGCAGCGACATATTTTTGCGCTCTTCAAAATTGGATACCAGTTTGCTTAAGATTTCCAACAAGCGCTCTTCGCTGATGCGCTCCAGCTTTTTACGTGCCTGCGGATAATACAAATTATTCTCCACACTGACCACGCAGCCCATGGCCGAAACGTTATAGGTTAGGTTACGGGTAACCATACGGCACACCGGTTGGCGGATATCGGCCGGATACAGCGCGGTAACAATAGCGTATTCATAGCGGTCGAGGTCTTGCCGGTCAGAGTCTTTCGGAATGTAGGTCACACCAAAACCCTGTGGAAATACCCCGGTAATACTGATTAGTGCATCTACCGCTACCTTGCTGTAAACGCCCTTCTCTACGCCTTTTTCCAGCACCAGGGTCACCTTGGGCAAAGTATCATAAGCAAAGCTGCTTTTAGTCGATAGCACCACTGAGGTATAAATTTGCGGAATTTTCAAAATATTGCCAATACCATGCTCCGGCTTAATAGCATTTTTCAGCAGCATTAAGATAAAAGCGCGACGCTCTGCATCGCGCTTAACAAGGTTATCGCGCTCCTCTTTTGAGTTACCGTTGTACCTGTCGGCACCCAGCCCTTCACTCAGGTACTTTAAACTTTCGCGGTAACTGATTTGCAATAAGGCGATGCGCTCGTCGTTTTCCAGCACCCGAAACTCGTCTTGCTCACCTTGTGCGCCTTTTAAAATTGCCTGCGCGTCAGGGTGACAGGTACCAATATCCTGTAACAACGCCGCCATGACCAACGGAATTTGTACGTCATCACGAAACGGCTGATATTCGTCTTTACTGTCGGCTTTACGCTGTGCCGCTATGCGCTGCTGTACATAGGGGTTATTCAGCTCGCCATCAGCCAGCAGTTTATCCAGCAAGCGTAGGCTTAACAGCGCTTTGTACAAATGTTTGCTTTTCTGGTTAGCGGCGGCAACCAGCTTACCTTCTGTCGGCGACAGCAACTGAATAGTGCCCAGCATTTTTGCGCTATTCACACGGGTCTCTTCTTCCGACTCACCCTGACACAGCGCCAGAGTGTCCTGGCATAGTTTTTTCAGCGCACTGAAACGTACAAAGGCTTCTTCAGAGCGCGCCTGCACAAAGGTCTGCTGCTCGCCTCTGGCTTGATTCAAACTGCGCTCAACCTGGGCCAGATCGCGCTTATCTACCTGCTGCTGGCGGTGTTCAAACAGATACACTTGCTGCGCCAGTTCGGTTTTTTCAGCTTGCTGCGCCACCATCTGGATAAAACAAGCCGTGGCCTGTTCATACAAAGAGTCGGCTACTGCCGTATTGTCACTGATGCGATTGATCAGCGACGCCACCTGCTTACTATAGGTTGATTTTCCAATGGTACCTGTAGACATCTGAATAACGCGTCCTTGTGGCTACTGAAGGCTGGTTACTGTTTTATATTCAGTCTATCTGAGCATTAAAATTTTGCCAGCTGATCAAAGTGTTAGTACCAGTTTCCCGACAGTCTGGTTAGATGCCATAAGTTGATGTGCCTGCTCAGCCTGGTGCAGCTTAAATTGCTGCTGCAGTACAGGCGCGATTTGCCGGTGTGCCAATGCCTGACCAAATGCATTGCAAAACGCCTGCGTCAACGCGGTTTTATACTTATTACTGCGATTGCGTAATGTGGAGCAAATCAGCTGACCACGGCGTTTAAATAACATTGATAAATCCAGCTGCGGTATCTCCCGCCCGCCCATCATGGCATAGAGCACAATTTTGCCATCCATGGCCAGCAGCGGAATTTCACGGCTTATGTACTCACCGGCTACCGGATCCAGTATCAAATTCACCCCGTCCGGCCACTGTGCGGCCAGTTCCTGTTCAAAGGCAGCTGTGGTGTAATTAAGCAGTACCTCTGCTCCCAGAGCCTTGCAGGCGGCCAATTTGTCATCGCTGCTGGCCGTTACCGCGATCACAGCACCAGCCGCTTTTGCCAGCTGAATTGCTGCCGTACCCACACCACTGGCACCGGCATGAATAAGCACCTTCTGGCCGCTTTGCAAAGCACCGATACTAAACAACAGTTGATAAGCGGTGAGAAACACCTCTGCACAGGCAGCAGCTTCGGCCATGCTGTAACCGGCCGGTACCGCCATAGCATGGCCGGCATTCAGCAAGGCATACTCTGCGTAGCCACCGCCCGGTACCAGGCCAAACACGGCTTTACCGAGCCAGCTTTTATGCTGCGGCCCCGCCGCCACTACAATACCGGCCACTTCCAGGCCTAAAATATCGCTATCACCGGCAGGTGGCGGATACAAACCGCGACGCTGCATTAAATCGGCACGGTTAATACCGGCTGCCGCCACCTTTACCAACAGTTGCTCGGCCGAAGGCTGCGGCACGGGGCGCTGCTCTACCCGCAAAGTGCTGTCTTTGCCGGCGTTAACAACCGCAATTGCCTGCATAGTGGATGGAATAGTGGCCAAAGGTAACTCCTTAGCGAATTGGTTGGCTGCATAAATTCTGCTTTAGCTTTGTGCAGCGCTTCTCTACAATGCGGCCTTTAGTCTAGCACAGTGTGAAAATGCCCATGAACCAGCCTTCAGTATCATCTACCCAATCTGCTTTACCGCGCTTAACCTTGCAGGAAACGCGGGAAAAGTCGTTAAAGCGGTTACACCCGTGGATTTTTTCTAAAGCAGTAAAGCATATCAGTGGCAATCCGGCTAATGGCCAAACGGTTGAGGTAGTCAGCAGCAAGGGCGAATGGTTGGGCTATGCTGCCTATTCGGCCGAGTCGCAAATTCGCGCCAGAGTATGGAGTTTTAACCCGCAAGAGCACATCGATGCGGCGTTTTTTCAGCGCCGTATTGCCCGCGCCTGGCAGCTACGCACTGAGCTATTTGATTTAAACCACACCAGCGGCCTGCGCGTCGTGGCGGCAGAGTCTGATGGCTTACCGGGCGTCACCATTGATAAGTACGATACAGTGCTGGTGTGTCAGTTGTTGTCGGCCGGTGCTGATAGCTGGCGCAACGAAATAGTACAGGCGCTGATACAGTTATTCCCGGATCACAGTATTTACGAGCGCTCTGACGTGGATGTGCGCAAAAAAGAGGGCTTAAAGCCGGTAACCGGCTGGTTGCATTTACCACGCGAGCACGGCGAAGTGATTGTTAAAGAACACGGCATGTCACTGCTGGTTGATGTAATACAGGGCCATAAAACCGGTTTTTATCTGGACCAACGCGCCAGCCGTGCTGCCGCCAAACGTTATGCCAAAGATAAAACCGTGCTGAACTGCTTTAGCTATACCGGCACCTTTGGCGTAGCAGCCTTGCAAGGTGGAGCGGTGGCGGTCACTAATGCCGATTTATCCGAATTGGCGCTTAATACCGCCTTAAAGAATGCGGAACTGAATCAGCTCGATTTATCAAAAATTGATAACGTAAAATTTGACGTGTTTAAATTACTGCGCCAGTACCGCGAGCAAGGTAAGCAATTTGATATGGTGATCCTGGACCCGCCAAAGTTTGCCGACAGTAAAGCCCAGCTGATGGGCGCCTGCCGCGGTTACAAAGATATAAATATGGTGGCGATGCAAATTGTAAAACCGGGCGGCTTGCTACTGACGTTTTCCTGCTCCGGCCTGATGGAAGACGGTCTGTTCCAGAAAATTGTTGCCGATGCTGCCATTGACGCTAAACGCGACTGTCTGTTTATCGAAAAACTGAGCCAGGATAGCGACCACCCCATCGCCAGCTTTTACCCGGAGGGCAGTTACTTAAAGGGTCTGGTATGTAAAATCTATTAAAGTCAAAGATTTGGTGTCAGCCGTTGCTTAAGGTATGCTGACACTATCACTACGATTGGCACTATGATTGGAGCAAGTTATGAAAGTATTCGCACTGGCGCTGGCACTGAGCAGCAGCGTCGCCACCGCTGCTAACTGGACATTGGATAACAGCCAATCCGGTTTGCATTTCGTGTCGGTAAAAAATGAGTTAGTGGCAGAAACGCATCAGTTTAACCAGCTCAGCGGCAACTGGGACGGTAATACCGTTACCGTAAGCATTGCGGTAAACAGCATGGACACGCTGATCCCAATCCGTAACGAGCGCATTTGGCAATATGTATTACAGGCAGAGCAATTTGCTGCCATCACCGCATCGGCAGAGCTGAAACAGGCGGCGGTAGCCAAACTGACGCCTGGCGACAGTATATTACTCGAGCTGCCGCTGGCCGTTACCATAGCGACAGAAACGATGACACTCAATGCCAAACTGCGCGTTACCAAACTCAGCGCCAATACATTGCAGGCAGTAACAGCAGCGCCCCTGATGTTGAACACTAACAGCTTTAAGTTAACCGCCGGCCTAGCCAAACTGCAAGAGTTAGCCGGGCTTAAAAGTATTGAGCCGTTAGTTCCGGTTAGCTTTAACGTACGCTTTAACCAACAGTAACCGACACTATACGACGCAATTTGCGCAATAAAAAAGCAGCTGACGCTGCTTTTTTATTTGTTGCTGACACAGCCAACAGTGTACTTTTTCAATCGCTTAATTCAGATCCATAAAAGCCAACCCCAGCTGATAGCTGTCTTCGCTTTCCTGGCTGCAGCGCATCACCTTCGCACTGGCATCCAACGGCGGCACACTGGCATTGGCGGATTCCAGCCGGACACGGATCAAAGTGCCCATCTCCAGCGGCTCATCTACATCGACTGACATACCGGACGCACTGAGATCACGGCAAATACCGTCCAGCACCCGTCCGGCTTCCGGATCATTGATCATTAATTTAACTTCGGCATTGACCATCATCCTGAAATAATGCCGATTATCGCCTTTTGTTAGCATAGCGTCCCCCTTCGCAACGTCAGCTGCTAGTTATAGAACTTTCCCCTGTCCATGTAAAGCTTGCTGAGCACTGGCCCAATCTGCCGTGGCTATTAACTTGCTTACCGCTGAGTGAAAGCGACCACTCTGCGTATTTACTAATATTATTCTGCGTTTAATTCAGCTTTTAATTTCCTGCACAGCGTGCAACACGCGCTTCACCGAAATTGGATAAGGTGTGCCTAATTGCTGGGCATGTAAAGACACTTTCAGCTCTTGCAGCATCCAGTAAATCGCCTGCACCGGCTCAGGCAATATCTTGCTGCCGGCAAATTTACCTAACAGGTTATTATAGCTGTCAAAGGCTTTTTGATACTCGTGCATCAATAAGCGATCGCGCTGTGGATCAACCGGCAGTTTTTCCAGCCGTTTTTGCATGGCTTGTAAATAACGCAGTATATCGTCCAACCGTGCGGCGCCATGGCTGCTGACAAAGCCTTTAAAAATCAGCTCATTCAGTTGCTGTTTAATATCGCCTTGTGACTGCACATGGGCTAAATCAACTTTGCCTTTTAAGCGCTTTTGGATGTCATGGCACAGGGTTAAAATTTGTTCTACTTTCAGCGCTATCGCCAGCACGGCATCACCAAGCTCTGCGCGCACCTTCTCTCTGAGCAAAGTAAAATCTTGTTCATTTTGCGGCAGCTCGCCTTGGGCTATTAAGGCATCAACGCCGGCAGCGATGCAATCGTCAATCAGCTCCAACACGCGGCCAAAGGGGTTAAAGTACAAGCCCAGCTTGGCTTTATTCGGTAACGATTCCTGCAGGTATTTTACCGGTGACGGAATATTCAGCAGCAATAAGCGCCGCAGCCCCTGTTTGGTTGTTTCCAGTGCCTGTTGCGGGTTATCCAGCAACTTTATTGCCACAGAATCACGCTCATCCACTAAGGCCGGAAAGGCTTTAATTTCATAGCCGGCCTGCAATTTAACGTATTCGCGCGGCAGTTGGCCAAAGCTCCACTGCGTTAATTGATCCTGCTCTATGCCCTGCTCGGCCACCTGGCTTAAGCTTTGTTGCACTTCGCCCTGTAAACCTTGCTTTAGCAAACTCAGCGAGCGGCCTTGCTGCAAGGTGGTGCCTTTGTCATCCACCACTTTAAAGTTCATTTTTAGATGTAGCGGCAGGCTGGTTAGATCCCAGGCATCTTCCGGAATAGTGACGCCGGACATCCGCTTTAAGCGCGAAGTGATGACCTCAAGCAACTTACCGTCGTCCGGGTTCAGCGTTTGCATTAACGCATCGGCATAATTGGGTGCCGGCACAAAATTACGCCGGTATTGCTTGGGCAATGATTTAATTAATGCCACCAGCAACTCGTGGCGCAGCGCCGGGATCAGCCAGTCAAAGCCGTTATCGTCCAATTGATTTAACAGCGCCAGCGGAATGATCACGCTGACACCATCGTCCGGCTCGCCGGGCGCAAAATGGTATTCCAGCGGCAGGGTTAAATTGCCCTGACGCCAGCTTTCGGGAAATTTATCCGCAGTAATATCACTGGCATCGCGGTTCAGCAGGCTATCGGGGTCAAAGTTAAGAAAAGACGCATCTTCGCTGCGCTTTTTCTTCCACCATTTGGCAAAATCTATCCGGTTATTCGCCCACTGCGGCACGCGCTGAAGATAAAACGCCGCCAGGGTATCTTCATCAACCAGAATATCGCGCCGGCGTGATTTCTCCTCCAGCGCAGTCACATCATCAATTAAGCGCTGGTTATGCTGTAAAAAGCTGTCGTTAGTACCCAGCTCCTGGTTCACCAGCGCTTCGCGCACAAACAGCGTATGACACACTGCCGGGTCTATTTTGCTGTACAGCACCGCGCGCTTGGGCACGATAACCAAGCCGTACAAACTGACCTGCTCATAAGCGATAACAGCGCCGCGTTTTTTCTCCCAGTGCGGTTCGCTGTAACTGCGCGTTACCAAATGCTCTGCCAGTGGTTCTATCCATTCCGGTTCAATTTTGGCCAGGGTACGGGCATACAGCTTGCTGGTTTCTACCCACTCCGCTGCCGCTACCCATTTGGGTTTGCGCTTAAATAAATGGCTGCCAGGGAACACATAAAACCGCGTTTGCCGCGGACCTAAATAATCGGCTTCTGAGTCTTTAAAACCAACCTGACCGAGCAAGCCACTTAGCACTGCCTGGTGAATGGCCTGATAGCCGGCCGTTTGCTGGTTTTGCTGATAGCCCTGCTCCTGCATAAGCTGGGTAAGCTGACCGGTAAGATCTTGCCATTCGCGCACCCTCAGGTAGTTTAAAAACTCCTGGCGGCACAAACGGCGAAACTGGTTATTACTTAACTGCTCTTGTTGCTCCTGCAGGTATTGCCACAGCTTAAGCCAGGCAGCGAAGTCTGAGTCCGGGTCAGCAAAACGGGCATGACACTGATCGGCTTTTTGCTGTTTATCTAACGGCCGCTCACGTGGATCCTGAATGGACAGCGCAGCGGCAAGCACCAACAACTCATGCAATGCACCGTTGTCAGCGCCAAACAGCACCATCCGCGCCAGACGTGGATTTATTGGTAAACGCGCCAGCTTTTTACCCAGTTCCGTTAGCTGCAGGCCCTGCTTATTGCGATTTAACGGAATAGCACCCAGCTCTTCGAGCAGCTTTACACCATCGTTAACAAAACGGCTGTCCGGCTTTTGTAGAAAAGGAAAGGCTTCAATATCACCCAGGCCCAGCGCCAGCATTTGCATAATCACCGAGGCTAAATTGGTGCGCAGTATTTCCGGATCGGTAAATTCCGGCCGGCCGTTAAAATCGTCTTCGCTGTACAGCCTGATACAAATACCGGCGGCTACCCGGCCACAACGGCCCTTACGCTGGTTGGCACTGGCCTGGCTGATGGCTTCTATCGGTAACTGTTGTACTTTGGAGCGATAGCTGTAGCGTGATAAGCGCGCGGTGCCGGGATCGATCACATAGCGAATACCGGGCACTGTCAGCGAGGTTTCGGCCACATTGGTGGCCAGCACGATGCGCCGGCCGGCGTGGCTTTGGAAGATACGGTTTTGCTCGGCCGCACTTAATCTGGCATACAGCGGCAGTACTTCGGTGTGCGGCAGTTTTAACTTTTCCAGTGCATCGGCGGTGTCGCGAATTTCACGCTCGCCGTTTAAGAAAATCAGAATATCGCCCGGCGGCTCGCGGTATAGCTCGTCTACTGCATCAAAAATACCCTGCAGCTGGTCGGCGTCTTTGTCATCCTGCTCGCTTACCGGCCGGTAGCGGGTTTCTACCGGAAAAGTACGGCCGGATACTTCAATCACCGGCGCATTAAAAAAGTGCTTTGAAAAGCGCTGCGGGTCAATGGTGGCCGAGGTAATAATCAGCTTTAGATCCGGCCGTTTCGGCAACAGCTGTTTTAGGTAACCCAACAAAAAGTCGATATTCAGGCTGCGCTCGTGCGCTTCGTCAATAATTAAGGTGTCGTATTGGTTTAAAAAGCGGTCTTGTTGAATTTCAGCCAGCAAAATACCGTCGGTCATCAGCTTGACGAAAGTATTGTCGCTGGTGTGATCGCCAAAGCGGATTTTATAGCCGACCTGGTTACCCACCTGACATTGCAGCTCTTCGGCGATACGATCACAGACACTGCGCGCGGCTAAGCGCCGCGGCTGGGTGTGGCCTATCATACCGGCCACGCCACGGCCTAACTCAAGGCAAATTTTCGGAATTTGCGTGGTTTTACCTGAGCCGGTTTCCCCGGCAATAATCACCACCTGATTGGCAGCAATGGCGGCTTTAATATCGTCTTTCTTTTCCGATACCGGCAGCTGTGGCGGATAGCTTACCTTAGGTAGCGCAGCCAGCCTGGCAGTGCGCTGTGCCTCTGAACGCGTAATATCCGCGGCTATGCGCTGCAACTGCACGGTTTTGCTGCTATCAGGCAGATTTTTACAATTGTGCAAACGCCGACGCAGGCGAAACTGGTCTTTTAACAGACAAGCGGGAATGCGGGAAATAAGATCAGATACGGAGATAACAGCTTCAGACAAAACAACGCCCTCGTTAACAGAGGGCGCCATGCTACCAAGAGCAGCAGGTAAAAATCCAGCGCTTACGCTAGCCTACCTTACGATAATGCGAATGTAGTTCTTTATCTATGGCACCCAGCACATCCGAGCGGGTAATAATACCGAGTAAATAGCCATCGTCATCCACTACCGGATACAATTTTGGTTTGGCTTTTAACATTATTTGCGCTAAATCGATAATGCCATCATAACCTTTTACCGTTAACACCGCCGGATTCATCACATCAGCGACTCTTGAGGCCTGTTGATCATGGTAAGTTGACATCAGCATGCGCTGCAAACAATCCTGCTCGGAGATAAATCCGATAATTTTTTTGTGTTCATCAATAACGGGTCCGCCGGTTTGGCGGCCTTTAATCAGCCGATCAACAGCCATTTCAACCGGCATATCCGCACTAAAAGTAACCGGATAGCGGTTCATATAATCTGCCACTTTGAGTAAATCCATGCTTCCCCCTGCACTATGTTACTGAGCATCAGGCTCGTGTTAAGGTTAGCCGAATTTAACCGCTTTGCCGCAAAATTACGGTTTGGTGGCAAAGATTTCGCTGATCACTTCGCCGCCTTCGGCTTTTAATGCGCGGTACATACCTTCGGTGTTAAAGGTCCAGCTAAGCTGGCCTTTCTGGTCGACCACGATAACACCGCCATCACCGCCCACTTTTTTTAGTTCGGCCATCACTTCTTTTGCCGCCACAGCAGCTGTTTTGTTCTGATATTTCACTCTGGCACAGATATCGGCGGCCACCTGATAGCGGATAAAAAACTCGCCGTGGCCGGTTGCCGATACTGCACAGCTTTTATTATCGGCAAAGTTACCGGCACCAATAACAGGCGCATCACCAATCCGGCCATAACGTTTGGCCGTCATGCCCCCGGTTGATGTCGCGGCTGCCAGGTTACCCTTTTTATCTATCGCTACTGCGCCTACCGTGCCCATTTTCCATGCCGGATCATAAGGCACCGCCGCCTGATGCGGCTGCGGTGCTATCGCCTGTTTCGCCCGCTTTAAAGCGTCATAGCGAAATTCAGTGTTAAAATAGCTGTTATCTACCAGTTCTAACTGCTGCTCTTTAGCAAACTGTTCTGCGCCCTTGCCGGCCAACATTACATGCACCGATTTCTCCATTACTGCCCGCGCCAGCAAAATTGGGTTTTTTACGTTGCTTACCCCGGCGACAGCACCGGCATTGCGGTTACGGCCATCCATAATAGAGGCGTCCAGTTCATGGCTTTCATCAAAGGTATACACCGCGCCCTTACCGGCATTAAACAACGGCGAATCTTCCAGTACGATAACCGCCGCAGTGACAGCATCCAGGCTGGAACCACCGCGCTCTAACACCGCATAACCCTGATTAACCGCATGTGTCAGCATAGCGTGATACGCCTGCTCCTGCGCCGCGCTCATGCTGTCACGGCTGATAGTACCGGCGCCGCCGTGGATCACGATGCCGATAGGCGCTTTGGCGTACGCGAGAACAGAACAAGTACCGAGCGCAACTGCTAATAGTAGTGTTTTCATGGTTAATTCCTGCGTTCACAATAATTCTTTGTACTTGATTCATCACAAAATCACAACCGGCTGTAACGCAAAGTGGCCGCTACCGTGACGAGCTTTGTTACAATTCGAAGCACTGATTGCCTCCCAAGCTGGTCTATAGTTAACAATGTTGAATACCGGAGCAGTATTATGAACACTGTAATTTCGATTAGTTTTGTTTTATCTCTGGTCGCTTTGGTGTCGTGCCAGCACACGTCAGAGCATTGGCAGCTGATGGAACCGCAAAAGCTGCTGCTTGATGAAACACAGTTTCCGGGCGAACTGTACCCGGTTGAAACGGCAGAGGAGATATTCCGCTTGCCCGCGGCCAATAAAGCTGAACTGACTGCGCTAACCTCTGCCCGGTTGGGCATGACGCAGCGCAGTACCGCTATCTTAAAGTATATATTGGCTCACACCGGCGATAGCTTAACGTACAACCATACCGTAACCAGAACTGTTGGCGAGACTCTGGCAACACGCCAGGCGAATTGCTTAAGTTTGTCTATTCTGACTTACAGCATTGCTAAAGAAGTCGGTATAGATGCAGTGTTCCAGGACGTTAAAATTCCGGAATACTGGAGCAGCGATACCAACCAAACCTGGTTAAATGGCCATATCAATTTAAAGTTACTGCAAAACCGGCAGTTAAATTATGCCTCAGGCCTGGTGCTGCTTGGCAGCGACATTATCGTCGATTTTGACCGCAATACAATAAAGCAGCGTTTCGCAACTGAAAGCATTAAGCCGGAGCGCGTTATTGCTATGTTCTATAACAACAAAGCCGCTGAACATTTCGACCGTTATAACCTTGCGCAAACCTATCGTTACTACCGGGCGGCTATAGCCGCCGATCCGAACTACGCCGTTACCTGGTCTAATCTTGCTGTATTGTACCGGCAACAGAATTTGTACCCACTGGCAGAACAGGCATATCACCATAGCCTGGCGTTAGACCCGACATCTACCAATGCGATGGCCAATCTGGCGGTGCTGTACCGTTATAGCGGTGATGTCAGCGCTGCCAAACGGCTGGAGCAACAGGTGCATGAAAAGCGTAAAACTAATCCCTGGTACTATGTAATGCTGGGTAATGAAGCAGTAAAACGCAATGAACCAAATGAAGCCATTGCGCTGTTTAAGCAATCGTTGGCTCTGAACAGCGATACGCATGAAGCCTTGTTCGGCTTGGCCAGAAGCTATTTCGCGCTGAACAACACGTTAAAAGCATCGCATTACCTCGAAAAAGCCCGCCGGGCAGCCAAATCAACTGAAGATAAACAGCGCTACCAGCATAAAATCAGTGTGCTTAACCGCATCGCCAGTGCAGGCTAACAGGCTCAGAGCAGCAAACGCCGCTGCTCCGGCAGCCCCATACTAAGTACAAAGGGGATTGCAGCTTGCTGTGCGGCAATAAAATCCTGTTTTGCACGCAGCCCCTGCCAGTTAATCTCAATCAGGCTTTGTGCTACAGCTCCGCCTAAGCTGGCGCCGGGGCCCAATAAAATAATATGCTCTGGCGCAAACTCTTTTACGGCCACCTGCAACGCCTTACTAAAATTATAAGGCTGGCAAACCTGATGTTGCAGCGTATAGCGCTGCAGTGCGGCCAAATCACTGCCGCCATCCGGCCAGATGCGGCCACGACCGTCTACCAACGACAATTGTGGCTGATTAAAGCGCGCCGCCGGCCACAGCGCTAAGGCTTTATCTGACGCAGCCTGCATAAACCCGGTATGAAAAGCAGCATGGCCCGGCAACAACAGCGGAAAGCGCTCATCGCAAGGCGGTAACGCTGCCATCGCGGCCTTTACTGCAGCTTCACTGCCGGCCAGTACTGCATAACCACCATAGACAATAGACATAAACAGCGCACCTTCATGCAACGCCAGCTGGTGTTGTACTAAAGCTGCGCGCTCTGCATCCGGCTGCCAGTTGTCATCAATAACCGGATAAATAAACTGCGCCCCGACACCTCCTGCAGTTAACTGCGCCATATCAGTCACCAGTTGCATGCCGTTGTCGGCGGCCAACACACCTGCGCAACCCAGCGCCGTGTACCAACCCATTGAATTGCCGGTTACGGCCACCACATCAAACTGAGCTGTATTGATACTGCGATAATCCACTACACCGGCAGCAAAAATCAATGCGGCGGCGTTTTCTGCTTTTAAATGCATACTGCGGCTAAATACTGTTTGACGATCGAGTTCACTCAACGTCGCTAGCCCGGCGTTGGCTCTGACGCTATCAAACTGCGCCAACAAGATGCTGTCTTCGCAGTGCTGACTGATATAGCCCAGCTCTGCTTTATTGTAAGTACCGCGCCCCGGACAAACTACCAGCGCCGTTTTTTTCATAACATCACCTGTTCAGTATCAACGGTAAGCAGGCTGAGCGCCTGTTGCACAATTTGCTGCGTCGACGGCAGCACTGCGTATGCGGCAGCCCCCAGCGGAATAAAACTATCCTCGGCGCACAGGCGCGAAACAGTAAAATGGCCGGGCCGGGCCTCATGTAAGGCGGTAAACAGCTCTTCACTTAATGAGCCACGGCGACGGCATTCGTCAACAATCAGCACCTTGTTGCAGCCTTGCAGCGCTTTGATAATTTCCTTGGTATGCAGCGGTACCAGAGTGCGTAAATCCAGCACGCGAATGCGGTAACCTTGTGCCCTCAGCTCCTGCTCCGCCTGACGGCTTAAATAATAACCATTGCCGTAACTGATAATAGCCAGTTCATCGCCATCACCAAATACGCCTGGCTCCCCCAGTGCGGGTAAAGCCGTATCCGGCGCCGGATAATCGGCTAACCACAAACCATCACCTGGCTGGCTGAGATCACGCGTCATATATAGCGCTATCGGTTCAAGGAAAATAACCAGCCGTTTTTGCTGATGTGCCAGTTGCACCGCCTGGCGCAGCAATAAAACCGCATCATGGCCATTAGACGGACACAATAAAATAACCCCCGGAATATCGCGAAATACAGCAAAGGAGTTATCGTTATGGAAGTGGCCGCCAAAGCCACGCTGATAGGCCAGCCCGGCAATGCGAATTACCATCGCATTGTGATACTGGCCATTGGAGAAAAACGGCAAGGTGGCCGCTTCACCGCGAATTTGATCTTCAGCATTATGCACATAGGCCAGAAACTGAATTTCCGGGATGGCGATAAAACCCTGCTGTGCCAGGCCAATTGCCATACCCAAAATACTTTGCTCATCCAGTAAGGTATTAATAACGCGATTACTGCCAAAAGCATGCACCAAATGCTGGGTTACGCCGTACACGCCCCCCTTTTTGCCGACATCTTCGCCAAACACCACGGTATTGCTATATTGCGCCAACACATCATGCAGCGCCCAGTTTAGTAACTTGGCCAAATGCTGCTTTTTACCGCTGTTATGCTGATCAAAGGCAAATAATTGCTGGCGCGCTTCAGCCACCGGCAGTGCCGGTACAGCAGCAGCCTGACGCAGCGGTGCAATGGACGCCATTACCTGCACTGCTGTCGTCAGTTTAGGCCGGCTACAGGCGACGGCGGCTACTCTGGCTATTTGTGCCACCAACCTGTCCAACTGCGTCAATAATTGTTCAGCAGTAATATCCCCGCCGGCCAGCAGCGCTGCTGTGCTGCTGAGTACAGGGTCAAGCTCCAGCTCGGCATCAATCTGTGCTTTGCTTCTGTATGCCACTTCGGCATCGGCACCGGCATGGCCAAACAGCCGCACAGTGGATAAATGCAGCACTGCAGGTTTACGCTTGCTGCGCACATAGTCGGCGGCGCGTCGGGCGATATGATAGGTTTGAGCCAGATCACGGCTGTCGGCCGCAAAGTACTTCAGCGCCGGCCTGTCGGCTAAGTCCTGCTCTATCCAGCCGCTGGGCGTCGGGGTAGAAATGCCCAGACCATTATCTTCACAGACAAACAGCACCGGCACCGGCACCTGCTGATAGGCGGCCCAACAGGCAGAATTAACAGCACCCTGTGCGGTGGAGTGATTGGCCGAGGCATCACCAAAACTGCACAGCACTATCGCATCGGCCGGCCACTGGCCATCAAGGCCAAGCCGTTTAGTTAAATCCACCGCAAAAGCCGCGCCAACCGCTTTGGGCAACTGCGAGGCAATGGTACTGGTTTGCGGCGGTATATTCAGCGCCAGGCTGCCTAGTACCTTGTGCCGGCCACCCGAGATGGGGTCGTCGCTGCTGGCACAAAACGACAGCAGCATATCGTAAAGCGGTGTACTACCCGGTAGTTGCTTACTGCGCTCGATAAAAAACGCACCGCTGCGGTAGTGTAAAAACGCCGGATCGGTAAGCCTTAACGCAGCAGCGACGGCTGCATTGCCTTCATGGCCGGCACTGCCTATGGTATAAAAACTCTGGCCTTTGGCTTGCAACAGCCTTGATTGCAAATCTAACAGACGGCTGCACAATTGGCTGTGCCACAGCTGGTGCAAGGTGGAAAAATCGATACTGTGACTGCTGCTATGCGCCGGCAGTTTGCCACTGCTTAAACGCGCCCGGTATTCGTTAACCCAGGGATGCACGGCTTCTGACATAAGACTTACTCCGCTTAACTAGTGTCAGGCTCAGGCGCCGCTAAAAGCTTGCAAACCAGTTTGGGCACGGCCTAAAATCAGCGCGTGCACATCGTGCGTACCCTCGTAGGTATTAACCGCTTCGAGGTTCATTACATGGCGGATAACATGGTATTCATCTGCTATACCATTACCGCCGTGCATATCACGCGCCATCCTGGCGATATCCAGCGCCTTACCGCACGAGTTACGTTTAATCAGCGAGATAGTCTCCGGCGCCAGTAAATGCTGATCCATCAACCGGCCAGCTTGTAAGCAAGACAATAAACTAATGCTGATTTCGGTTTGCATATCGGCCAGTTTTTTCTGGATCAGTTGGTTTGCCGCCAACGGCCGGCCAAATTGATGCCGGTCCAGCGTATATTGGCGAGCCGCATGCCAGCAAAATTCAGCGGCGCCCAGTGCACCCCAGGCGATGCCATAGCGGGCTTTGTTTAAACAGCCAAAGGGGCCTTTTAAACCACTTACGTTAGGCAGCAAAGCATCTTCCGGCACCTCAACGTTGTCCATCACAATTTCACCGGTTATAGAGGCCCGCAGCGAAAATTTACCTTCAATTTTCGGCGCAGATAAGCCCTGCATACCCTTTTCCAGCACAAAGCCGCGAATATCGCCGTCCAGCTTGGCCCATACCACAAACACATCGGCAATCGGCGAGTTAGTGATCCACATCTTGCTGCCGTTCAACACATAGCCGCCCGCTACTTTTTTTGCGGTAGTGCGCATGCCGGCCGGATCCGAGCCGGCGTCCGGTTCAGTTAAACCAAAACAACCTACCCATTCGCCGCTGGCTAATTTGGGCAAATATTTCATCCGCTGCGCTTCGCTGCCGTACTCGTGAATCGGATGCATAACCAGTGAGGATTGCACACTCATTGCACTGCGATAGCCACTGTCTACCCGCTCTACTTCACGCGCCACCAGGCCATAACAGACATAATTGACCGCTGAACAGCCGTATTTTTCCGGTAAGGTGGCGCCCAGTAAGCCCAGTTCACCCAGCTCGGTCATAATTTCACGGTGAAAATGCTCCTCGCGGTTAGCCATCAGTACCCGCGGCAGCAATTTATCCTGGCAATACTGCTGCGCACTGTCGCGGATCATCCGTTCTTCTTCAGTTAGCATGGCAGAAAGCGCAAACGGGTCCTGCCAGTCAAAATGTGCACGTGTCATAGCAAATTCCTCAATAAAACCAGCGAAATAATTTTTGTTATGGCCAGATTAGCCTGCTTTGATATAGAGTTAAAATATAATAATTCTGTATCAGGTATAGTTTATAACTATGGATATTCGCCAGCTCAGTTACTTTGTTGCCGTGTACGAACAAGGCAGTATTAGTGCGGCCGCGCGCCTGTGCTGCGTAGCCCAGCCATCGTTGTCGGCAGCGCTGCGCCAGTTGGAACACGAGCTGGGGGTAAGCTTATTTAATCGTCTACCCAAAGGCGTAACGCCAACAGAAGATGGCGAAAAACTCTATGGTCATGCCGGCCGGTTGTTGGCGCAGTTGCAGTCACTCAAAGCGTCGTTCAGCCAACCGGTGGCGCGAATTAAATTCCGCCTCGGGTTAATCCGTGCGCTGGGTGTAGAACGCATGAGCCGGTTACTGCGTGAATTCAGCAACAGTGTGCCCGGACTGGAGTTGCATTTAGTTGAACCGGATGAGCACTGCGACGCCCGCATTATTACGCCGCAGTTGCTCAAAGCCGGCGAAGCATTTCAGCCAATTTGGCACGACAGCTACTTGCTGGCTATTCCGCCGGCATCAATGCTGACGCTGCAGGACACTATAGCCCTGGGCGATTTTGAAGACTTGCCGCTTATTAAACGTACGCCCTGTGATGCGTGGAACACGTTATACCCGGAACTGGTGCGCCGCGGCATTAAAGCGGATTTACGCGCCGATATTCAAACTATCGAGTACGCGCTTGGCTTGGTTTCGGCCGGTGTCGGTTGTGCGTTAGTACCTGATTTTGACAATATGCAACAGCGCAATGATGTTATCCTGCGCCGGATCAGCGAGTTGAAACTTGAACGCACCATAGGCCTGGCCTACCCGAAAAATACCAATACAGAGGTACTGAGTTTGCTGAAGCTTCAATGTCAGCAGGCAGAAAACCGTTAAGGCGTCTTGCTGTTATTGGCAGTAAAAGCGGTGCACTGCGGTTGTGCTTGCTGCTACACTGACGCTATATTTTGCTAAATCATTAATTAAGCCATTGTGATGCCAGAACAAACCAGCTTTTATTTTCACGACTACGAAACCTGGGGCGCTGATCCCAAACGCGACCGCCCTGCTCAGTTTGCCGGGATCCGTACCGATCTTGAGCTGAATATTATTGGCGAGCCTGATGTCTGGTATTGCCAACTGGCAAATGACTACCTGCCCCATCCGCAAGCGGCATTAATCACCGGCCTGACGCCGCAACTGTGTAACAAAAAAGGCCTGGCTGAAACTGAGTTTATGCAGCGAATTCTGCAGCGTTTCAGCACGCCTAATACCTGTGTGCTGGGCTATAACAACCTGCGCTTTGACGACGAAGTAACCCGCTACAGCCTGTACCGCAACTTTTATGAACCCTACGGCCGCGAATGGCAAAATGGTAACAGCCGCTGGGACCTTATCGATATGGTGCGTGCCTGCTATGCGCTGCGCCCGGAAGGTATTAATTGGCCCGTGCGCGAAGATGGCAGCCCAAGCTTTAAACTGGAAGAGCTGACTAAAGCCAACGGCTTAGCTCATGAAAATGCCCACGATGCGTTATCTGATGTCTATGCCACCATTGCCATGGCAAAACTGATAAAACAACAGCAGCCTAAGCTGTTTGGTTATTTATTTGAGCTGCGTAAAAAAGCTAAAGTCGCTGAGTTGATTGATGTCGCGGGTATGTCGCCGCTGGTACATGTATCGTCTAAGTTTCCCGCTACTCAGGGTTGCGTTAGTTGGATAGTGCCGCTGGCGTTCCACCCTACTAATAAAAATGCGGTGATTTGCTATAATCTGCAGGCAGATCCAACACCGCTGCTGGAAGACGATATTGCCACCTTACAGCAAAAACTGTATACCAAAACTGCGGATCTGGCAGACGGTGAACAGCGGCTGGGCTTAAAACTTATTCATTTGAATAAATGCCCGGTGTTAGCACCGGCAAAAACTCTGACTGAAGAGCGCGCAGCTGCATTTGGCATCGACCGTGCGCAGTGCCTTAAGCATTTAGACTTTTTGCGCCAACATCGCGCCACGCAAGCTAAAGCGATTGAGCTGTATCAGCAGTTAAATGAGTTCCCGGCAGAAACCAACCCGGATTATCAGTTATATAGCGGTTTTATCAGCGATGGCGATAAGCAAAAAATGCAGCAACTGCATCAGTTGCCACCGGAGCAGTTGGCTGTTAACGCCCCGGTATTTGCCGATGAGCGCTTAAACAATTTGCTGTTTTTATTTCGCGCCCGTAACTACCCGGCCAGCCTGACCCACAGCGAACAGCAAAAATGGCAGCGCTACCGCACTGATAAATTAATGCATGGCGTGGACAACCCAAATCTGACGATGGAAGATTTTAGTCTGATGTTGGAGAATCTGACACATGAACATGCCAGCGACGAGCGGAAATTGAAAATACTGAAATCATTGTATCTATACGTGCAAAGCCTGTAACAAAAAACACCGGCCTGTGCCGGTGTTTACCTTTACTCTTTTTCTGCCAGCTTTTTTAAATTCTCATGGATTTTAAATAGCACGATCAATAATTCGCACCAAATCCGCACACCAATACTACCAAACACTAAAATACCCAGGCCCGACCAGAAACTACCGTAAGCGGTAAACATAGCACCCAGACCACTGACTAACACAGCAAACAGCAGCAACCAATAAACAAAAGTAATTATCTTCGGTGTCAGCATTGAATCAAAAAACAGTACATCTCTCATAGTGAAGTCCTTTTTTATTATCTTTCAACTGTTAGCAGTAACAATCCGTTTCACAATAAGATACTTCATGCCGGCTGACAACTCCGACTAGCAAGCAAGTTCCGTAATACATGTAGCCTTCCAATTTGTTCCGCTTGTCTTTATACTCGGCCACTACTTGTCGGAGTGCCCAGCTGTTTACAGCGGGCTGAGACCGTGAAAACGGGATCCGTTGAACCTGATCAGGCTAATACCTGCGAAGGGAAACAAGGGGAAATACAGTATCTAACACAGCGAAAATCCGCCCGGCGGTTTGGCTGCTTGTTATAACCTGCCCCCACTCCGGACAAGCAACCTCAACTTGTTAACCGGAGTTTGCTATGTCTGTATCAACTTTATCCAAACGTGATTTACGTGCCCATGCCCGTGCTTATATTCAGGCGCTGCAGGGTGAAACCTTTCCGGGCTCCAGCCGTCGTTATCTGCTGTGCGAGAAAAGCGGCGTGCAAGTACCGGTGCGGGATATTCATCTTAGCCCCAGCCGCATGACTGACGGCTGTGAGCAGCCTAATCCGTGTTTACCGGTGTATGACACTTCAGGCCCTTACGGTGATCCGGCACAGCAATTAGATGTGCTCAAAGGCCTGCCTAAATTACGCCTTAACTGGATTAACGCACGCGCCGATGTTGCGCTCTCACCGCTACCGCCCTTTGCAGATATTGCACTGGATGAGCAGATCACCGAGTTTGAGCATCAGCCGCTGCGGGCCAAAGCCGGTAAAACGGTAACCCAATTACACTATGCGCGAGCCGGTATTGTTACGCCGGAGATGCATTTTATTGCGCTTAGGGAAAATATGGCGGTTACTACCGATGGCGTCAGAAGCCATCAGGGCGAAAGCTTCGGTGCTGCTATACCAGAGCAAATCACTGCTGAGTTCGTGCGCAGGGAAGTCGCGGCCGGCCGCGCCATTATTCCGGCCAATATTAATCACCCGGAAGCGGAGCCGATGATTATCGGCCGCAACTTTAAAGTAAAAGTGAATGCCAATATCGGCAACTCTTCGGTCAGCTCCAGCATTGAAGAAGAAGTCGAAAAGCTGGTGTGGGCCACCCGTTGGGGTGCCGATACGGTGATGGATTTGTCCACCGGCCGGCGTATTCATCAAACGCGGGATTGGATCTTACGCAACAGCCCGGTACCCATTGGCACAGTACCAATTTATCAAGCGCTGGAAAAAGTAAAAGGTGATGTTAGCCAACTGAACTGGCAAGTTTTTTACGACACCCTGGTAGAGCAAGCCGAACAAGGTGTCGATTACTTTACTATTCATGCCGGAGTGTTAAAAGATTATGTTGCCTTAACTGCCAACCGTGTCACCGGTATCGTCTCACGTGGCGGCGCCATTATGGCGCAGTGGACCAGGCTATATAACCAGGAAAGCTTTTTATATCAGAATTTTGAACAGATTTGTCAGCTCTGTGCCGCCTACGATATTTCACTCTCCCTGGGTGACGGCCTGCGCCCCGGCAGCATTGCTGATGCCAATGATGAGGCCCAATTTGCCGAGCTGCGCACCCTTGGAGAGCTGACTAAAATTGCCTGGCGTTATGACGTCCAGGTAATGATTGAAGGCCCGGGGCACGTGCCGATGCAGCTGATTCAGGAAAATATGACCGAGCAGTTAAAGCATTGTCACGAGGCGCCGTTTTATACCTTAGGCCCCCTCACCACCGATATTGCACCGGGCTATGACCATATAACCTCCGGTATAGGGGCGGCAATGATTGGCTGGTTTGGCTGTGCCATGTTGTGTTATGTCACTCCGAAAGAGCATTTAGGCCTGCCAAATAAAGAAGATGTAAAACAAGGCCTTATTGCATACAAAATTGCTGCCCATGCTGCCGATCTGGCCAAAGGCCATCCGGCCGCGCAACAAAGAGACAATGCGTTGTCTAAAGCCCGCTACGAGTTTCGCTGGCAGGATCAGTACAACCTGGCACTGGACCCGTTTACCGCCAAAGCCTATCACGATGAAACGCTAAGCCACGAAGGCGCCGATGCTGAGCCATTCTGCTCCATGTGCGGCCCCAAGTTTTGCTCAATGCGGCTTAATCAGCAAATTCAGCAAGAAGAGGCAGCAACTGATGCATGAGCCAGCAGCTGAAACTAAACCCATCGTCTGGACTATCGCCAGCTCAGACAGTGGTGGCGGTGCCGGTATTCAGGCTGATCTGCATACCTTTGCCGCACTGGGTTGTCATGGCTGCAGTGTTATTGCGGCAATAACAGCACAAAACAGCACAGAAGTGGTGGGCTATGAAACGGTCAGTCCGGCGCTGTTTATCACGCAATTAAATTGTCTGCTGCAGGATATACCACCGAAAGCTATTAAAATAGGCCTGATTCCCGACCCGGCGTTATTGCAACAATTGGCATTGTGGCTGGCCAAGCATAAGACTGATTATGGCTTTAGCGTCATTGCTGACCCGGTATTAAGCAGCAGCACCGGTTATAACTTTATCCGCCAAAGTACACTGAGTATCTGGCGGCAACAACTGCTGCCGCTGCTCGACCTTATTACGCCAAACCTGCCGGAACTGGCATTGCTAAGCGGCTTAGTTCAGCAGTCAGTAGCCAATCAGGCGGCGCAGTTACAGCAATGGGGCGCGGCGGCCGTACTGGTCAAAGGCGGCCACAGCACTACCGGCACCACTGTTACCGACAGCTTTTTTGGCAAAAATACCGGCTTTACGTTACATCAACCCAGGCTCAGCACCACACATAACCATGGTACCGGTTGCGTGCTATCCAGTGCCGTCACCGCTGCTTGCGCCCACGCTTACCCGCTTAGCGACAGTATTATTGTCGGCCGCGCCTATCTGCAGCAAGCATTAAGCCGTGGCTACGCTACCGGCAAAGGCGCCGGCAGCCTGCAGCATAGCGGCTGGCCGCAGCAGTATCATTACTTCCCGCAATTACAACAACAGCATAACCTGCAGCACAACCTCAGTTTTGCAACAATGGGCGCGCCTATTGGCCTGTACCCGGTGGTAGATAGTGTACAGTGGTTAAAACGCTTACTGCCGCTGGGGTTAGACGTGATCCAGTTGCGGCTGAAACAAGGCTCAGCTGCAGATATCGAACAACAGATCGCGCAAGCTGTGCTGCTCAGTCGTGATTACAAACTACGGCTGTTTATTAATGACCACTGGCAGTTAGCCATTAAATACGCCGCCTTTGGTGTACATTTGGGCCAGGAAGATTTAGCCAGCGCAGATTTACCCGCCATTGCCGGTGCCGGTTTACGGCTGGGTGTTTCTACCCACAGTTACACCGAGCTGTTAATAGCGCGTCAGCTACAGCCCTCTTATATTGCGCTTGGCCATATTTATCCAACCCAAACCAAGCAAATGCCGTCAATGCCACAAGGGCTGCAAAGACTGAAACACTATGCAGCTCTGTGCCACGATGTGCCAACGGTAGCCATTGGCGGGATAAACCAGGCCCGTGTGGCGGATGTGTTGTCTTGCGGTGTCAATGGTATTGCCGTGGTATCGGCAATCACCGGGCAGACACAGCCGGAGCAAGCCTTTTTACAGTTAAAGCAGGCATGGGAGCATCATTATGCATATCAGCATTAATGATGTGCGTTATCCATTGGATAGCGCCATCACGGTAGAACAGTTGCTGAAACAACATGCTCCGGAGCACACCGGCCTGGCCGTGGCGATAAATAATACCGTACTGGCCAAACGTTTATGGCCGCAGTATCAGTTGCAGCCGGATGATGCCGTGCAACTGTTTCAGATAGTAACCGGAGGTTGACCATGCTTCACATAGCAGACAAAAGCTTTAGCAGCCGTTTGTTGCTGGGCAGCGGTAAGTTTGCCAACCCGGGCCTTATGCAGCAGGCAATACAAGCTAGTGGTTGCCAGTTGGTTACCCTGGCACTTAAGCGCCTGCAATGGGAGCAGCCGCAAGATGACTTACTCAACCCGCTGCGCGAGATGAATATTCAACTGCTGCCTAACACCTCAGGTGCTAAAACGGCCAAAGAAGCCATTTTTGCTGCAGAGTTAGCGCGCGAAGCACTGCAAACTAACTGGCTGAAATTAGAAATTCATCCTGATCCGCGCTATTTAATGCCTGACCCAATCGAAACCTTACTGGCGGCAGAGCAACTGGTTAAATTGGGTTTTGTCGTACTGCCCTACTGCAGCGCCGACCCGGTATTATGCAAACGGCTGGAGCAAGTTGGCTGTGCCGCAGTGATGCCGCTGGGTGCAGCTATTGGCTCTAATCAGGGCTTACAAACCCGCGCTATGCTGGAAATTATTATCGAACAGGCCACAGTGCCGGTTATTATCGACGCCGGCCTTGGCGCGCCTTCGCATGCGGCCGCTGCAATGGAGCTGGGCGCGTCGGCAGTACTGGTTAATACCGCCATTGCCGCAAGTCAGGATCCGGTTGCTATGGCCAGTGCCTTTGCGCAATCGGTAAGCGCCGGCCGCACCGCCTACAACGCCGGTTTAGCAACAACACAGCCGCATGCTACAGCGTCAAGCCCGCTCACTGATTTTCTGGCGGCGCTATGAGCTTTAATACGCAATGGCAGCAACAAAGCTGGCAAACACTGCAGCTGCAAAGCCGCAATTTTTCAACGGCTCAGGTGCAAACGGCGCTACATAAACCACGCTTAACGCTCAGTGACTTACAAGCACTGCTGTCCCCGGCCGCTTTACCTTTGCTGCCAGTGCTGGCGACTAAAGCACAACAGCTGACCCGGCAAAGGTTCGGCCACAGCGTACAGTTTTATGCGCCTTTGTATCTATCTAACCTTTGCGCTAACGAATGCACTTACTGCGGCTTTTCCCTAAGTCAAAAAGTAAAACGGCGCACCTTAAACCTTGCTGAAATCGAGCAGGAATGCGTGGCCATTAAAGCAATGGGTGTAGATCAGGTGCTGCTGGTAACCGGTGAGCATGAGCGCAAGGTGGGTATAGATTACTTTTGTGATGTGTTGCCACTGATCCGGCGTTACTTCAGCAGTGTGCATTTAGAAGTGCAGCCACTAAGTACTGATGAATATGCCAGGCTGAAAAGCCTGGGCGTAGATGCGGTAATGCTGTATCAGGAAACTTATAATGCGGCGGCGTACCAGCAATATCATTTAAAAGGCAAGAAAAGTGATATTCATTGGCGGCTGGATGCACCGGACAGAGTTGGCCTGGCCGGTATAGATAAAATCGGCTTGGGTATTTTACTCGGTCTTAGCGATTGGCGTACCGATGCCATCTTGCTGGCGCAGCATCTGCAATATTTGCAAAAACAGTACTGGCAATGCCGTTTTAGCTTATCCGTGCCCAGAATACGCCCTTGCAGTGGTGGTAACGAGGTAATAAATCCAATCAGTGACAAAGAATTGATCCAGCTTATTTGCGCCTTCCGCCTGTTTGCCCCCGAGCTGGAAATCAGCCTGTCTACCCGCGAGTCCGCCGTGTTTCGTCAGCACGTTGTACCACTGGCAATCACCAGTGTCAGCGCTGGCTCCAAAACCCAACCCGGCGGTTACAGTGTCGAGCCAGAGAACCTTGAGCAATTCAGCATAGACGATAACCGCTCTCCGCAGCAGGTCGCCAGAGCTTTAATTGAACAAGGCTTACAGCCGGTTTGGAAAGATTGGGACAGCTTTTTAGGTCGATAAAAAGCAAAAAGCCCGGCTCTTACGAGTCGGGCTTTGCTTAATTGGGAGGCTGCGGGGCTGGCCATCCAGCGGTGAACTTCCGCAATACCAATAAAAAAACCCTTCGTTTTCACGAAGGGTCTGTTTATTTGGGAGCCTGGCGGTGAACTACTCTCGCATAGCGAATGCTACACTACCATCGTCGCAGCTGCGTTTCACTTCTGAGTTCGGAATGGGATCA
>NZ_JAUYGV010000006.1 GCF_030690345.1 Rheinheimera sp. | reverse complement strand
CTAGAACCGAAGTTCCCGCTCGACTTGCATGTGTTAGGCCTGCCGCCAGCGTTCAATCTGAGCCATGATCAAACTCTTCAATTAAAGTTCTTTCTGTCACCGAAGTGACGCTCAGTCTTACTGACTTAAAACATTTCTGTATAAGCCACTCAACCGATAAATTTCATTTTTCGTGAAATCCATCATAAGTGCCCACACAGATGATTGATTGCTAATTGTTAAAGAGCGTGCTTCGCTTGCGAAGCGGGAGGCGTATATTACACTTCCCGGATTTTAAGTCAAGCGTGACGAAGATTCTTTACAACAAAAACTCTCGTCACACCCGACTTGTTTTCTCATTTCACCGCGTTAAACACCACCGTGAAGCGAGGGCGCCATTTTAGTGATTTAACCGGGTCTGTCAAGCGTCTTTTTGAAAGATTTTTGCAAACCGTCTTAACTCACCCGAAGCCTGCTAATCGCAGCACCCCGTGGCATGGCGCGCATTATAGGGCGTTTTTACATTGCTGCAAGCGGTTATTTGAGAAAACTTGTACTTTTAAGATCGTTCGCCGATTAATTACACAAAACGCTATAAAAGCAGGCAAAAAACGCTACTTTTCACTTGGTCTGATTACTACCGCAGCCTTAAGCCGGTTTTTGCCGTAACTAAAAGCTTTGAT
Source organism: Rheinheimera sp. (assembly GCF_030690345.1). Taxonomy (GTDB): domain Bacteria; phylum Pseudomonadota; class Gammaproteobacteria; order Enterobacterales; family Alteromonadaceae; genus Alishewanella. The sequence goes on along the minus strand of NZ_JAUYGV010000006.1, from coordinate 1,335,349 downwards.
AAACACGCTATGCTCTACCGGAATATATTGCCGCTCGGCGGTGGACAGCCAGGGGATATCTTCAGTGTCGGGATCATTGATATAGACAAAGTGTTCATCCACTGCACATACCACCACCCAATGTGGCGCTTTGCTTTTATCAAACTGCCAGGTGCTGATAAGCACCAGCAACAAAGCCCCATCTTGCAATAACTGTTTTATTTTGCCGATACCGGGTTCTGAGCGGTGTAGCACAATGCCACTTTGTTCGACTTTTTGCCGGAATGAATCATGCACGCGCTGCAAAATCGCTTTCTTTACCTCACTGCGCACAGTGTCAGTAAATAGCGGACCTTCTTTATTCAAAAAAATTTCAACCGCAAAGCCTCTGTTATGTGCCGCCAGCGCCAGCCCCCTGGGACCACAACCACCATGACCCGATGTCATAAAAATAGTCGTGGCTTCACGCCAGATATCAATTTCCAGCGAAGCAGGGTCAAACTTGCCGGGTTGAAAGTAATTAAATGCCATTAACAGACAAGCCGGCCCGCAAGTAAAAGGTGTGGTTTGCGCTATATAAGGTACCTGGCGGCTTGCAGAGCCATTAGCGAATTGAATAATCTGTTTTTGCATACAGATAGCATCGGAGTGATCTTCATAGAAGTCATGCTTAACGGCGAACTCATGGTAATTAAGTTTCTGATATAAGCGGATAGCCGCTACATTATCGTAACGCACCTCTAAACGCAGCAACACACAGCGCCTGGCAGCCGCCGTTTGCTCAGCTTGCAACATCAGAAACTCTGCTATGCCCTGATTACGACAGGCAGGGTCTACCGCCAGAGAATACAAACGTGCCAGGCTGGTGCCTCTGCGGTAAATGAGTAAAAAGTACCCTACGACCCTATCTGCACGCTCAACCAACAGCAGATCGCTGCGCTTTTCTGTGATAAAACGCTTAAAGCTACGCAAGCTAATACGATCAGCGGTAAAGCACTTGTGTTCCAGCGCCACTAACGTAGCAGAATCAGACAAACAGGCATTTCTGATGGATAACATCGCCGGAGCTGCGGTAAACGCCATAACTACACTCATTATTGCCTTTATCTGGTTTTTAACTAAGTTTAGGATAACAACAGCTAAACAAATGAAAAGCCAACAAGAAATTTAACTGTTGTAGTGCAGATTTCTTCGCTGTCTTTTTTTGTCACACCACGACATGCTTTAGCAAAACTACAGGAGTGGCAATGGCCAAGCTTATTATCGTAGTCGACAAAGCTCAGGATTGGGCACCTTTTCATCAGTATGATGGCGTAATGACGTTACCGGCCTATTTGAAATGGTCGGCCAAAAACAAACAACGTACCCGGATAATTAACTTATGCCGCCAGGCGCAATACCTGGGGAGCGGCTACTACTGTTCATTGCTGGCAGAAGCGCGCGGCCATCATGTGGTGCCTTCTGTGCGGGCGTTTAATAAGTTTAACCGCCACGAAATAGCTGATATCGCCGAAGAAATCCCCGGTACCATTTTGACACAGCTAAACAAAGCCTTAGTTGATGAAACCAGCACGCAGCTTATTTTTAATATTTACTTTGGTGAAACCGAACATAAAGCGCTGAAAAAAGTGGCTGGCTACCTGTTTGATGCCTTTTCGGTGCCTATACTGCGCGTTGAGCTGCAAAAGAAAGCTACATGGCAGGTAAAGACATTAAAAATTGGCAGTGTGCATAAACTGAATGAGCAAGAGCAAAGCTTGTTCGGTAATACGTTAGAGCGCTACAGCCATAAAATCTGGCGGGTAGAACCCACTAACCGTAAATATAAATATGATCTCGCCGTACTAGTTGACCCGAAAGAGAAGTTCCCGCCCTGCACGCCTAAATCACTGGAGCTGTTTAGTAAGGCCGCCAAAAAAGCCGCTATGGACACTGAGCAGATAGGCGCAAAAGATATCCACCGGCTGGCAGAATTTGATGGTTTATTTATCCGCGAAACCACCGGCGTGAATCATCATACTTTTCACATGGCATTAAAAGCCGAACGCGAGGGCCTGGCGGTAATTGACGATCCGAACTCCATATTGCGCTGTGGCAACAAAGTGTATCTGCAAACCTTATTTGAACAGCACAAAGTACCAATGCCCGATGGCATTATGCTGTTTAAGCAGGACGAAGATAATCTGGAGCGCGCCGCCGATACCTTAGGCTTGCCCTTAGTGCTGAAGATCCCCGATGGCAGCTTTTCCCGTGGGGTGGTCAAAGTAAAAACCCTGACAGAGCTGCGCTCACAACTTAGCGCGCTGTTTGAGCAAAGCGCGATTATTCTGGCGCAGCGTTATACCTTTACCGAGTACGACTGGCGTATTGGTGTACTGAACGGTATGGCTATTTTTGCCTGTAAGTATTTTATGGCACGCAACCACTGGCAAATTTATAAACATGGTAAGGCAAAAACTGAAAGCGGTGGCTTTAGCACCTGCGCTATTACTGAAGTGCCGGCGCATGTACTTGATGCCGCTATCCGTGCCTGCGCGCCTATCGGCGATAGCTTATACGGCGTAGATGTAAAACAAGACGGTGACAAAGTTTACGTTATAGAAGTAAACGATAACCCGAATATCGACGACGGCGTAGAAGATTTGTTTCTGGGAAATAAACTGTACGACATGATTGTTGAGGACTTTATCCGCCGCATCGAATTAAAACGGTAAAAACACAAAAGCGCTGGGATCGCTTTTGGACAGCCAAAGGCTGGTCCCGAAGGGATGCCTGCAGGGATTGCAGGCACAAAAAAACCGGCCTAAGCCGGTTGATTTGGTGCAGATGGAGAGACTCGAACTCTCACGCCTTGTGGGCACAAACACCTGAAGCTTGCGTGTCTACCAATTCCACCACATCTGCGTTATGTTTCCGCTACCGCGTTAACATGGCGTGCAGTATAGCGACTTTATAAAACCAGTCAACTGTGAAAATGCACATTTTGTATCGTTTTATCTCGTTCGGGCAAATACTAAGCAAGATGCTTAGTATTTAGCCTTTTTCAGTAAGCCAATCTCCTCTAAACGCTGCATTAAGTAGTCGTTAGAGTTAATCGGCTCAGGGTAACGATTGGGCCTTTCAGCGCTGATACAGCTATCCAGAGTTTTTATTACATAATCCGGGTTCGGGTGCATAAAAAACGGAATTGAATAACGCGGCTCGCCTGCTGCCGCACCTGCCGGATTAACTACCCTATGTGTCGTCGATGGCAACACATGGTTAGTCAGGCGTTGCAACATATCACCAATATTCACCACAATGGTACCTTCAATGGTGGTTACCGGCAGCCAGCTGCCATCACGGCGTAAAATTTCCAGCCCGGCTTCATTCGACCCCACCAATAAAGTGATAAGGTTAATATCTTCATGCTGGCCGGCGCGGATAGACTGAGTGCTGGTATCTTTAATCGGCGGATAATGGATAGGCCGCAAAATCGAGTTACCGTAATTTACCTTATCGGCAAAGTAACTTTGCTGTTGCCCCAAAAACAAAGCCAGCGCTTCCAACACGGTATTGCCAAGCTTTTCCAACTCGCTATACAGCGCATAAGTAGCTTGCTTAAAACCCTCTACCTCAGTTGGCCAAACATTAGGGTATAAGCTGGGATGCGGTGCAGGGCCATCCAGCTCACGACCAACATGCCAGAACTCTTTTAAATCCGGGTGATTAGAGTCTTTAGCTTTTTCGACGCCAACAGCAGTATAACCGCGTGCCCCGCCCTGACCCGGTTTATGGTATTTCGCTTTAACCTCATTCGGTAAAGCGAAAAATTGCTTAATTGCTGTGTAAGTATTTGCTACCACTTCGTCGGGAATACCATGGCCACTAATGCCGCAGAATCCAAACTCAGTGTAGGCCTTGCCAATTTCGGCAACAAAGTTATCTTTGTCGGTGGCAAACCGTCTTATATCTAACGTTGGAACTTGCTGTGTCATATAAAAGACCTGTTTTTTAGCCTAAGGAAAAAAAGAACCCTGCAATAGCAGCGCTCATTAAGTTGGCCAATGTTGCTGCAAGCAAGGCTTTTAAACCCAGCTCAGCAATATCAGCCCGGCGCCCCGGAGCCATACCGCCCAAGCCACCTAATAAAATGGCAATGGAAGAGAAGTTAGCAAAACCACATAGGGCAATAGTCACTATCACCTGAGTATGGGCGCTTAACTGCTCTTTCACCTGCACAAAGTCGAGGTATGCGACAAATTCATTAATTACCAACTTTTGGCCGATAAAACTACCGGCAAGCCGCGCTTCATCCCAGGATACGCCAAGGATAAATGCCAGTGGTTGGAACACATAACCAAAAATAAGCTGCAGAGTCAGGTTTTCCATGCCGAACCAACCACCCACACCACCTACTATGCCGTTAACCAGTGCGATTAAGCCGACAAAAGCCAGCAACATAGCACCAACATTCAGCGCCAGTTGCATACCACTGGAAGCACCGGCCGCAGCAGCATCAATCACATTAGTGTGCGGCTTGTCGGCGCTGATTTCAGTCAGCTCATTCTTAGGTTGCTCGGTTTCCGGCAGAATTAACTTTGCCATTAAAAAGCCACCCGGCGCCGCCATAAAGCTGGCAGCAATCAGATATTTAAGTTCAATGCCTAAACCGGCATAGCCTGCCAGTACCGAGCCGGCTACCGAAGCTAAACCACCTACCATCACAGCAAAGAGTTCCGACCGCGTCATAGTAGGGATAAAAGGCCGCACTATTAACGGCGCTTCGGTTTGACCAACAAAGATATTTGCCGCCGCCGACATAGACTCCGGCCGGCTGGTGCCCAGCAGTTTTTGCAAGCCGCCACCGATAATACGGATCACCCAGGTCATAATGCCGATGTGGTACAGCACGGCGATTAATGACGAGAAGAAAATGATGATAGTCAATACATGAATGGCAAAGATAAAGCCCTGCGAGAACCGGCCCAAATCACCGAATAGAAATTGGATACCAGCATTGGCATAACCAATGACATTGGCCACCACCTGCGAAATGCTGTACAGCACGTCCTGACCAAAAGGCACGTACAGTACAAAGGCACCTATTGCCAGCTGAATTGCAAAGGCACCACCTACGGTGCGCCAGTTTATCCGGCTGCGGTTAGCAGATGCAGCGTACGCCACCAGTAACAGGGCGAAAATGCCCACTAATCCCATCATACGTTATTCCCTGATTATTATTATTCTGCCAGTAACTGGCGAATTTTTGCTTTTATAATATCGATAGCAATCTGGTTTTTACCGCCACGGGTAACCACCAGATCGGCATATTGCTTGGAAGGCGCGATAAACTCAAAAAAAGCCGGTCGCACTGAGGTTTCATATTGTTCTGTTACCGAGCTTAAACTGCGGCCTCTGTCTTCTAAATCCCGCTTAATACGCCGCAATAAACACACATCTAATGGCGTATCCATAAACACCGTAATATCAAACTGCGCCCTTAACTGCTCATCAGTAAGCAATAAAATACCTTCAACCAGGATTACTTTCGCCGGTTGCACCCTTATGGTTTCGTCTGTACGGGTGTGGGTTTTATAGCTGTACTGCGGCATTTGTATCGCTTTACCACCCCGTAGCGCCCGCAAATGTGCTGCCAGCAATTCATGCTCAAAGGCTGCCGGGTGGTCGTAATTGGTTAAAGTACGTTGCTCAAACGATAAATGGCTCTGATCGCGGTAATAGGCATCTTCCGACAAAATAGCGATACGCTCACCGCCTAATTCAGCCACCAATTCCTGGTATACCGTTGAAGCAAAAAGGCTTTTACCTGATGCAGAAGCACCGGCAATAGCAATAATAGTGTTTTTTCCCACAGAAACATTCACTTTGGCAGAAATTAGCTGGTGATTATCGCTAAAAACCGCTGATTAAGAAATAAAAAAATGACCCGCCCGGACCTTTACAGGCGTAAAAAAGCCGGCTGTCGCCGGCTTTTGCTTTAGCATGTTTTAGAACGTATATTTAAAGCCAACTTTAATGTTCCAGGTTGACTCGCTAACATCGAAGGTATCGTAGGTACGTGTATCCGTGCCGCCAAACGCCTCTTGCAGCACATACTGGCCTTGAGCATTAACGTCAAAGTCAAACAGTATCTGCTGAGGGAATTGCATACGGTAAGATTTACCCCAGTCATTATTTAAAAGATTTGCAAAATTATCTATAACGAAGTAAAGCTTACCTTTATGGCCTTCCACAAAACCTGGCAATTCTTGAGTAATTGCTAAGTCCATAGTTGTTAGCCAAGGCTGATTAGCTGAGTATTTCTCGACATACCCACCAGCAGAACCTGAAACTCCGGCAGCTTGAGCAATTGCAACGATTTCTTCGTAACTCAAACCATTTACAAAATCAAAAGCAGGGTCATTAGCGCCTGATGGTAAATATGGCAGATAAATATCGTTATCATCGAAGTTAGGCTGGTCACCAAAGTCATCATCTTGGAATGAGCCCAAAGTCCAAGAGAATGGTTCACCCGAACGACGCTCAAAAAACAAATTGAAATTAGTTTCGTAGCCAGAGAAAAACTCTGTTTTATAGTTTAGGTTCACGACAAATCTGTGCTCTACTTCATAATACGCGCGGCCTAAAAGAGGATCATTACGGTTTTCAGTTACTTCAAATCCAAAATTAGACTCTGCTGTAGAGCTTGTACCTGGGTTCACTTCGGTAATGTCTTGATGAGTATATGACGCACTCATGGAAAAACCGTTATTCCACTGCTTCTGCAGTGCAGAACTGAAAATAATGCTGCGTCCACCATCATCTATATTTCTCAGCTCTAAGTCCCAATTCTGGGCAGCGCCACCTTCGTAGACAGATCCCCAAATAGTTCGGCCTTCAACTGTTTCACCTACTTTTACCCGAGACAAATCAACCCAATAAGGCGAATTTTCACGATCAACGTAGTTAATCTCGTTACTCCAGGAAAAATTATTACCTAAAACTGGCAGATCGAAGATGTAATCTACAGCCAACTGATAACGCCAGTCAGATGGCATTTTAAACCCCCTGGCAATAGTATTGGTGCTACCAGCACCCGGTACCATTGAGTCTTTTACAGCTTGAGGTATATCAGTGAAATCAACATTGGCCGGGTCCTGAATTGCTTCATTTACCACGGCTGGATTAGCATTAACCTTAGTGAAGCCATCGTTTGTATAAGCGTTTGAAACCCAAACCAGTGGCATACCACCACTGTAGCGACCAACACCACCGCGTACAGTGATATCCTCAGCTAAGTTCCAGTTAAAACCAACCCGCGGCAGCAGAATATCTGCACCGTCCATATTCTCTGTGTTTGCATAACCATATGTATCAACAAAGTTTTGGTTAAGCATTGGCTCGCCACTTACGTCAAGACGCTCATAACGCAGGCCTGCCGTCACCATGAAATCCGTGAACAATTCAAACTCTGCTTCGGCATACAAAGAGTACTGCATACTATCAACGTCGTATGCAATATCCTGCAGGTCGTTAGTATAAGCATTGCTGTATGTCAAACCTGACGGTGCTTTAGCCTCAAACTCTTCAATGCTGTTAAAAAACCATGTTCCTGCACCATGCCGGCCATACAAGTTGTAATTCCAGACATCTTCTAATTCCACGCCAAAGCGATATTCAACATCGCCAGCCAGATAAGTAGAATGAATACCCAGCGACATAGTTTCGTTTTCTAAAACGTTTGCATGTCTATTTTCATCACGCCCTGCAACAATATCAGGCCCATTCAAAGGCCCTCTATCGTCAAAACCCGGCACAACGTCAATATTAATTTCGCCCCAGTTAGACGCTGTTGTGGAATTTTGGCTATATTCTTTATAGCTCCAGCTAATTTCAGTTGAAAAATCGGGTGTCCAATCAGAATACAAGTGTGTGGTGATAAAAGTAGTTTCTGAGTCTTGCGACCAAGCATTAGATGATAAATTTAACGTACTGTCGGAATTAGTAAAATTTCTTGCAGCCTGGTTTTCCTGGTAAGAATAAGTAAAGTCTGCGCGATGATTACTGTTGATGTTCCAATCCAGCTTTAATAATAACTTTTCATCCCGGTCTGCCGGCGGAGCGCCACCAATAGAGTCGTCCAGGCCATATACATCGCGCAAGATATTAATAACGCGATCAGCCTGCTCTAAAGTGACGTCGTGCCCATCTAAAGTAGTCATATCGTAGTTAAAAACTACGTCTTCTTCCCATTTGTCATATGCGGCAAAGAAAAATAGCTTGTCTTGTACAATAGCGCCACCCAAAGTCGCACCTATCGTTTGTTCGTCGTTTTCTACTTCAAATTCACGACCCGGAACTAATTTATCATCCTTTGCAGTTCCTGACCAAGGTACGTACTCATAGAAAGCTGAGCCAGATAACTCATTTGTACCTGATTTAGTTACGACGTTTATGGTGCCGCCGCTAAATTTACCTGCGCGTGCTTTGAAAGGCGCATACTCAATAGAAATTTGTTCTACTGCGTCCAGCGATATAGGTGGACGTTGAGCAGGATAACCGTTTGCGTTTAAACCAAAGGTATCGTTCAAACCAACGCCATCAACTGTCAAAGAATTATACTTAGGATTACTACCTGCAATACTCAGTTCAGTTCCTGATGGGTCAAGTACTGCCAACGGGTTAAGCCGCGCTATATCCTTGATATCACGGTTAAATGTAGCAGAGTTTGCAATTTGGTCTTCGCCAAAGTAGCTGGCAGAACCGCTGTTAGAGAAAAAGTTTCTACTACCCGTAACAGTAATGGTTTCAACATCAGAGCGTTCTGCCAACTGTGCATTTAATTGCAACGCATCGTTTAAATCCAGGTAAACGTTGTCAAAAACCTTACCTTCTAAGTTACTGTTTTTAATTATAATCGTGTAAGGACCACCAACTCTGAGACCGGTAGCGTTAAACTGCCCCTGTTCATTAACTGAAACTTCTTTCACAGTTCCTGAAGGGCTGTGGATTATTGTCAGAACAGAATTTGGTGCTGGGTTTCCCAGGGGCCCAACTACTGAACCGCGGATCGCTGAAGATTGACCTGTATTAGCTGACGCTACATTGGTCATACCGATAGCGAGGGTAACCGCAAGCGCTATACTTTTAATTTTCATATCGTTTTTCACCTGGTAGTTGTAGGTATTTATCTAAATCCATTTGAATACAGATGCTGCTTTCAATTTGGGAGATAATGGTAACTAAACCATATTACATTTTTCTTACGCCCATCAGATTTACGGGAACTTTTTGCTCCTCTCATTGTCATAGGCGATTGCCACATAAGTGTAACATAGCTGGTCTGAGTTGCGCACTATGCTGACTAAAATTGGTTAAAAAACGACTTTACATGCATTTTCAGCTATTTACTGGTTTTTACCTGCGAAGCCTTTTATCCTTAGCGCCTGCCTGAATTAATGGTCCACTTTTAATGAAAAAATACGCTTTAACTCTTATTTTCAGTTCGCTGTTTAGCTTTGGAGCATCAAGCAATATGAGTGCAGCCGAAATTACCTTCGCCACCTTTAACGTCAGCATGGAAGCACAAAATTATTTACCGCAGGGTGAAACCGGCGATGCCACTGTGCTGGCAAAATTGCTGCAAACCGGCAGCCAGCCGCAAATCCGTAATATTGCTCACATTATTCAACTGGTACGACCGGATGTGTTGCTGCTGAATGAATTTGACTACATTGCCGATGCCAATAAAGGCGTTAAGGCTTTTATTAATAACTATCTGCATCAGCCTCAAGGCTCTGCTGCAGCTATTGATTACCCCTACTTCTATTACAGTACAGTTAATACCGGCCAGCCCAGCCCTTTTGATCTGGATAACGACGGCAAAGCAACCGGCACCGGCGCCGATGCCTGGGGTTATGGTTTCTATCCCGGTCAATACGGTATGCTGCTGCTGTCAAAGTACCCGATAGACACAGCCAATGTACGCACTTTTCAGCAGTTTAAATGGCAGGATATGCCAGGCTATATGCCCACCAAAAAAGCTGATGGCAGCCCCTGGTACAGCAAAGCAGCCTGGGCTAAGTTTCCGTTATCCTCAAAAAGCCACTGGGATGTTCCGCTGCATATAAATGGTAAAACCGTGCATGTTTTGGCCAGCCACCCGACACCGCCGGTGTTTGATGGGGCAGAAAACCGCAACGGCATCCGCAACCACGACGAAATACGTTTATGGGTAGATTATTTAACGCCGCAAAACGCCGGTTATATCTATGATGACAACGGCAATAAAGGTGGCTTAGCTGCAGATGCGCGCTTTGTATTACTGGGCGATCAAAATGCGTCGGCCGATGGCGAAGGTGATGCACTAAATAGCGCTATCAGTGCCTTGTACCATCATCCGCGCATTAACAATGCCATGCCACCACAAAGCAAAGGTGCTGTTGAGAATACACCGGACAACCCTAAAGCAGCGTTTCATACCGCAGGCTGGCGTATGCGGGCAGATTATGTGTTGCCGTCTAAAGCCGGTTTTGTGCTAAAAGACAGTGGTGTATTCTGGCCGGCTAAGGCCGATACGTTGTATCCGTTGGTGGGCTCACGTGGTGCCAGTTCAGATCATCGTCTGGTGTGGGTCAAGCTTGAGCTCAGCGCTGAATAATCAGCACTGAGTTATCAGAATAAAGATCAGAATTTTAATACCAGGTTTTGCACGTGTACCGTAACTTCTTCACGGTCATGGTACAGGTGCTTAACTTGTAAGCGGAATTTAATATCTGCATCTGCCAGGCGCTGCTCCAGCTGAGCCAATATATCTGTTACGGTCTCATAGCGTTTTTTCATCGGCAGTTTTAAGTTAAATATGGCTTCCTGACACCAGCCGTTAATCAACCAATCTCCCATTCGCTCAGCAACCCGCTGCGGCTGCTCAATCATGTCGCAGACAACCCAATACACATTTTTCTTTTGCGGCTCAAACTTAAAACCATCTACAGTTAAATGCTTAACCTGACCGGTTTCCAGCAGCGATTCAGCCATTGGGCCGTTATCGATAGCGGTAACCATCATACTGCGCTTTACCAGTTGGTAAGTCCAACCGCCGGGACTCGCGCCCAAATCAACCGCATTTAAGCCGCCCCCCAAGCGCTTGTCCCATTCATGTTTCGGAATAAACTGTAAAAAGGCTTCTTCAAGCTTCAAAGTGCTGCGACTTGGCGCTTCATTGGGGAATTTCAGCCGCATAATACCGTTTTCCAGCGGGCTGTTATTCTCCGGATACGACAGGCCGATATAGCCCTGCTGGCCGGTTAGTAAAAATAAATGCAGCACAGGCGCGCGTTTTTGCTCTTTTGCCAGCATAACGCCAGCCTGGCGCAATGCCTGACGTAGCGGCACAGTAAATTTGCGGGCCAACGTCGACAAGGTTTTACCGTCGTTAGTTTCCGGATACTCTACTCTTAACTCGCCGCAACCACTTAGCTCCGCAGCCAATACCGCTTCAATTACCGGCGCAATACGGTCGGCCGGCGGCAGCTCCAGCAGTTCCGCCTGTAACAGGCTCCACTGGCGAATAAAAATAAACTGCTCAAACGGAAAGTCGCGGTAAAACTGCGCCAGGCTGTCGGCGTCATAAGCTTCAAATATCACAAAGGCGCTGTTGGCACTGAGCTTACAAAAACCGAACACATCGTACTGGCCGGCCTTGTCTTGAATTTCAGCCGCGCATTCTTTTTCAAAACCGGCGCGACAGTACAGTAATAGTTGTTTCATGTTAACTCCGCCGCCAGGCACTGATGGCAAGCAACAGCCAGGCAGCTATAAAGAGCTGGCCGCCGATGGGCGCCAACTGTGAATAATAAAGCGGCCAGGCAAAAACGCCGGCCAATATAGTCCAGACAAAACACCACAGCCCCAGATGCCAGATAACAGCCACTAACTTTGTCAGTTTAGCCTCGCTGTGTTGCCGGCCCAGGGCCAGCAACGCCAGGCAATGAAACGCCAGCATTGCCAGAGCACTAAGCACCCGCGCTACTGCTTCAGTACTTAATTGCCCCTGCCACATATGCATCAGTACTGCGCTTAAGCCCACTACAGCAGCGCCATACAGGGCTGCTATGCTGTTACTGCTTTGCCAAAAGTACTTCATCAATTGTCCTGCTGCAAAATTGCGCGGCCTGCGCAATCAGTTGTTGTTGCGTTAAGCCGCTTTTAAGCCGTGGTTTAAAATCATGATCGCCGTCATTAAGCCATTGCAGTGCTACCTGCGGCCAGCTTTTGTCTGCCAGTTCAGCTTTATTGCCAAAAGCATCACGCTCACCCTGGGCAATAAACAGCGGGCAAGCCAAAGCGGCAAAATGCTCAGTACGCCAGCTTTGTTTTTTCGGCGCATGGAACGGATAGCCAAAAGCAAACACTGCCTGCACGCCATAGTTGCTGCTCAGTAAGCTGGCTACCCGTCCGCCCATAGATTTACCGCCGATAAACAGCGGCAAATCAGCCGGGCAGTTATCTATCTGCCGGCCGAATTCCGCCTGCAACAACGGCATTTTATCCGGTAAGCTGCGTTTACCGCTGTCGATAAAACGCTGCATATAAGCAAAGTTAAACCGCCATACTTCTATATTAAGCAGCGCCAGTTGCTGTGCCAGTTGCTGCATAAACTCACTGTTGGCAGCGGCACCTGCCCCATGCGCCAGCAGCAAACGTGCCTTGGGCAAGCCGGCGTTATCAACAATAACCTCAGTCAAGCGCCACCGCATTGGTAAACTGCTGCTCGGCAAAAGCGGCTTGTTCTTCCTCCACCATAGCCACCATCCATTGCCGGAAAGCGGTTATTTTACCCAGCTCAGTCTGGCTTTCACGACAGACTAAATAATAGGCATCTTTTGAAATCAGCACATGATTAAACGGCACTATTAAGCGGCCGGAATTAATATCCGGCCGTGCCAGTACATTATGCGCCAACGCCACGCCCTGGCCATGAATAGCAGCCTGCAACACCATAGACGAGTGGCTGAATATCGGCCCCTGATTAACATTAAAATGCTTGAAATTTTGCGTGGTAAACCAGGCTTTCCAGGCACGGCGTGAACCATCGTGCAATAAGTTATGGTATTGCAGATCGGTTGGCTCCTGTAGCGGCTTAGTGCTGTTTAGTAACAGCGGCGAACATACCGGCAATAAATACTCAGTGTGTAGCTTATCAGCATGTAAATTGCGCCAACTGCCGCGGCCGTAGTAAATAGCCACATCAACATCATCGGTCAGTGAACCTTCGTCCAGATCCACCGCTTTAATCCGTACGTCAATATCCGGGTGCTGCTCGCTAAACTGATTTAACCGCGGTACTAACCACTGAATAGCAAAACTGGGCTGCAGGCTTACCGTTAGTGAGCCTTTGGCACCACGCGCCAACAGTTTTTCAGTAGATTCATGCAGTTGTAGAAATATCTCTTTAATATCAAGAAAATAGCTTTGCCCCTCTTCGGTAAGCAACAAAGAGCGGTTTTTACGCATAAAGAGTTTAAGGCCAAGATGATCTTCCAGCGCTTTAATCTGATGGCTGATAGCGGCTTGGGTAACGTACATCTCTTCTGCCGCCTTGGTAAAACTTAAATGCCGGGCGGCAGTTTCAAAGGCTTTTAAGGCATTAAGCGGAGGCAGGCGACGCGCCATAATATCTCTCAGATAACTAAATCAGTGATTAAATTTTCTAATCCGAATTATAACGCCGCCATTACTACTTAGCCAGCACAGAGATAAGCTAAGCTTATTTTTCTACCGGTTTGTAGCCTTCAATCTCAACGTCTTCGCCTTTGAACAGGAAGGCTTCCATTTGTGCCTCCAAAAACTGCCGATGCTCGGGGTTCATCATATTCAGCTTTTTTTCATTAATCAGCATAATCTGTTTTGCTTGCCACAAGGCAAAAGCTTCTTTGCTGATACTGTTAAAAATCTTTTTACCCAGCTCGCCGGGGTACAGCTGAAAATCTAACCCCGGGGCTTCTTTATTTAAATATTCGCAAAATACGCTACGGCTCATAATTGTTTATCCTTGTTGTCCGGGCTGTCGCCAGCAACTGCTGAAACAGTTGTTTTGCCGGTGCCGACAAACCTACCTGTGGAATGCGGTCTATTGTAAACCAAGTTGCTGCTGATTGCTCCTGCACGTTAGCAGGCTTGCGCGCCAGCTGCACCAGCTGTGGCTGGATCCACAAATGAAAATGACTGAACGTATGGCGAAAGCCGGCCAGTTCGGTGCTGCTTTTAACATCCAAGGCATTAAGTGCCAGGTATTGTTCGCGCTCGGCCGGTGATGCAAACTCAATAAAGCCAAACAGTCCGCCCCACAGGCCGGCAGCCGGGCGCTGTGTCAACAGTACTGCATCGTCATGCTGCAGCAATAACCAAAAACTTTGCTTCTCCGGCAGCGCTTTTTTTGCCTTTTTGCCGGGATATAAAGCCTGGTCACCGGCCAGGGCCGCTTTGCAGTTTAATTTAAGCGGACACTCAACACAGCGTGGCTTACTGCGGCTGCAAAGTGTAGCGCCTAAGTCCATCATCGCCTGGTTAAACTCTGCTACGGTTTTTTCCGGCGTTAGCTGCTCTGCTAACTGCCATAGCTGCTGCTCAACCTTTTTATCACCGGGCCAGCCGGATATAGCGGCAAAGCGAGCCAATACCCTTTTGCAGTTACCGTCTAAAATCGGATAATGCTGCCCCAGCGCTAAAGATAACACCGCACCTGCGGTAGAACGCCCTATACCCGGCAACGCCAGTACCTGGTCAAATTCGGTTGGAAAGTCACCGTTATACTGCGCCGCCATAACCTGCGCCGCTTTATGTAAATTGCGCGCCCGTGCGTAGTAGCCAAGTCCGGTCCATAAATGCAGCACTTCATCAAGCGGTGCCTGCGCCAGGGCGTTAATATCGGCAAAACGTTCGGTAAAACGGCCGAAGTAAGGAATTACCGTGGCCACCTGGGTTTGTTGCAGCATGACTTCACTAAGCCAGGTTTTATACGGGCTTTTATTCAGCTGCCACGGCAGTGTTTTACGCCCGTGCTGCTGGTACCAGCTAACCAACTGATTTGAAAACCAAACTGCTTCTTGTTGCGGCAACATAACTGCCCCTGCTGTGAAGATTGCGCGCAGTATAAGCAGCACTGTTTGCCTTGCCAACCATAATCGCGGTTGAGCAAAGCCGTTAATACAAGGATAATACGCGCCGTTAACGATTATGCGGAGCAACAAATGACAGACAGTACCGGCCAGCAGCAGGATCAACAGGCTGAAAACACTACCTATATGCGCAGAATTCGCTCTTTTGTGCTGCGCGAAGGCCGGCTGACCAAGGGCCAGCAACATGCACTTGATACTTACTGGGCCGACTACGGTTTAACTTATCAGAGCCAGCCACTGCACTTGGCAGAAGTATTTGGCCGTGATAACCATAAAGTGCTGGAAATCGGCTTTGGCATGGGTAAATCGCTGGTGCAGATGGCCAAAGACGCTCCGGAAAAAGATTTTATCGGTATCGAAGTACACCGCCCGGGCGTAGGCGCCTGCTTATCTGAAGCCGTCGCGCAGCAGGTGAAAAACCTCAAAGTGTTTGAACACGACGCGGTAGAAGTGCTGGAACACAGTATTGCCGATAACAGCCTGGATACAGTGCAGCTGTTTTTCCCCGATCCCTGGCATAAAAAGCGCCACCACAAACGCCGTATTGTACAACCGGATTTTGTCCAACTGCTGCGGCGTAAATTAAAGCCCGGCGGCGTATTTCATATGGCTACCGATTGGCAAAACTATGCCGAACATATGCTGGAAGTTATGCTGCCTGCAGCAGGCTTCAGCAATCTGTCTGCCGACAATACTTATGTTGAGCGGCCAGAGCACAGGCCATTGACCAAATTCGAACAACGTGGCCAACGTTTGGGCCATGGCGTTTGGGATCTGATGTTTAAAAAGGAAAGCTAAATGCTAGCAACAGCCAGTCAACTGGTACTACGTAACATCGACGATCTACGCGGCAAAGTGTTAATAGTTGAGCCTATGGCCGACAACCTGGCCACTGAACTGCTGCACCTGGCGCCAGAGCTGGAGCTAAGCTGCTACAGCACAGATGCCGGCGCCGCCCAAAGCTGGAGCCATCCGGCGGTACAGTTGTATGCAGATGTCAGCCCGCAGTTTAGCGCCACCTTTGACACTGTCGTGCTGTTTTACCCGAAAAGCAAAGAGCAACTGACTTTTACCCTGGCCCAACTTAAACCGGCCCTTAGCGCTACTACAGCAGTGTTTGTTACCGGCGATAACAAAGGCGGTATTAAAAGCCTGAGCAGCCACGCGCAAAAACTCGGTTTAAATGCCAACAAGCTCGATAACGCCAAACACTGTTTATGGTTTGCCTTACATGGTGATTTTCAGCAACTGCCACAGGCTAAAGCAGCAAGTTTTAGCATAGACGCGGCCGGTGAGAAGTTAACCCTGCATTCGCTGCCGGGCGTATTTAACCACGGCAAGCTGGATGTCGGCACTGCACTGTTGCTGGATAATCTGCCGGAAGTACACCAGGGTAAAGTACTGGATTTTGCCTGTGGTTGTGGTGTTATCGGCGCTATGTTAAAGCGTAAGCATCCGGCAATTGAGCTGTTTAGCTCTGACATCAGCAGCTTAGCTGTAAAGGCGACAGAGCTGACTCTGGCAGCCAATAATCTGACCGGCGCTGTCGTCGCGGCAGATGGCTTACCGGCCACGCCAAAACAATTTGATTGTATTGTCAGTAACCCGCCGTTTCACACCGGCATTAAAACCGACTACAGTATTGTGGATGCTTTTATCAGCCAAAGCGCTGCCAGACTTAGCAGCAACGGTAGCCTGACTATTGTTGCCAACAGCCATCTGTCTTACCTGGAGCTGTTACAGCAGGCGTTTAAAAAGGTTACAGTAAAAGCCAAAGCCAATGGCTTTGTAGTGTACCGGGCGACTAATCAAAGTTAAAGGATAAGGCTATGCGCAAACTGTTTGCTCTGCTATTGCTGATCTGGCTAACGCCGGCGACAGCAGCTGACAGTTTGCGCTGCATTGAAAACCCGAAACGGTTAAAAGCCTGCCCACATTTACTATATCGGGTGGCGCAATTACCCGATATGGCAGCGCCTGCCGTGATTTGTATTTGCGTTAGCGACTTTGCGCAAGTGTTGGTGCAGCCCAAAGATGAGGCAGAAAAGATAAGATTAAATATGACTAAACGCCAGTTGGAAGTACAACATGGCGATAAGTTGCAGCAGGTACTGGATATACTGCAACGGCGGATTTAATCCGGCAACAATACCAGCCGCTCACTAAAACTACCTAAGCTTTCTTCGCGCTGCTGCATTAACACCGGCACCAAAAACAGCTCGCCCTGCTCCACCCAATAAATCGCATTTTGTTCAAAGCGCAATGCCAGTTGCACGGCACAGCTTTTGTCACACAACACTATCCAGCTTTTTTCCTGAAAGCTTAAATCCGGTGCACTGCCTATTACCGAGCGATAAGGCAAGCGTTGCTGATTAAGATAAGCCTGTAATTCATTGTCACGGCGTAGGTT
Organism: Rheinheimera sp.; assembly: GCF_030690345.1. Classification (GTDB taxonomy): domain Bacteria; phylum Pseudomonadota; class Gammaproteobacteria; order Enterobacterales; family Alteromonadaceae; genus Alishewanella. Next base: position 1,317,799 of record NZ_JAUYGV010000006.1, on the reverse strand, counting down.
AAGATAAGGGTGTTCGGTAATACCGGCGGGGTTTTGCGCACTGACAATAGCAAAATCAACATCACAAGTCAGTGCCTGGTGGCAGAGAAAAATACTCGTTTTATAACTTTCCCACAGGCTCATAACCTAACCCAAAAGAAACAAGTGCTCTTACTATAAACGGCTTTACTAATTTTGCCACTGTTGTTTGCTAAAAAGCGCTAATGTGCATAACATCAATGCAGGGCTGGCAAAACAGCCGGCCCGGGCTCAGGTTGGATGAGATAAACGAATGATTACCATAGATAAAACCACGTCGATAAAAAGCGCTTTAATTTGGGTGATCATGCTTATATGTAGTCTTACGCTGTGCCTGGCGATGGTGGTATCTACCATGCAGGATGTAAAGTTGCAGCGTAAAAAACTGATTTCTCAGCTGGATGGCTATGTCAGTATTATTGCCTTTAACGCCCGCAACAGCATTTTGCAGGATGATGCCGACACTGAAGATAACCGCCTCAGCTCTTTTGCGGCAGTGAATATTTTGCACAATGTGCATATTTATAAAAAACTGGCAGAGCCGGACAAGCTGAGTTTTTTCTCCAGCTATAACCGCCGTGATATAGGGCCTCATCCGGTGCAGTTCGACCGTGCCCCCGCGCTGCTCAAGCCTTATATCAGCGACGACTACATCGAGCTTAGCAAAGCCATTAAAGATAACGACACCCTGCTTGGCTATGTGTATCTGCGTGCCAGCCAGGAAGAACTCAGTGCTTATATTCAAACGCGGATCCTGCTGGACATCTTAATTGCTCTGGTCGCACTGGGCAGCGCCTTTTTTATCAGCTCCAGGTTGCAACGGCGCTTTACCACACCGATAGATACGCTGTTAGATGTAGTACAAAAAGTCGCCAAAGAAAAAGACTACCGTATTCGCGCGCCGATAGCGCCAATCAAAGAATACAATATGCTAAGCCGCGCCTTTAATACTATGCTGGACAGAATTGAACAGCAAATCAGTAAGTTGCAACAGGCAGAGCAGGAAAACCGCCGCTTAACATTAAGCCTGGAGCAAAAAATTGAGCAGCGTACTGACGCGTTAAAAACCTCAAACCAAGAGTTGCTTAATACGCTGGCGACGCTGCATCAGTACCAAAACCAGATTGTCGAAACCGAAAAAATGGCCAGCCTGGGCCAGATGGTAGCCGGCGTGGCGCATGAAGTTAACACCCCGATCGGCCTTGGCGTAACAGCCTCTACGCTGTTGCAGGACAGGCTGGCAGATATCCAGAAAGCCTTCGATGAGAAAAAACTCACCTCATCACAACTGGCTAAGTTTTTATCAGAGAGCAAAGAAAACCTCGGCATTATCTATCGCAATATGGAACGGGCGGCCAGTTTAATTTCCAGCTTTAAACGGGTGGCTGTTGATCAATCCAATGAAAACCGCCGCCAGTTTAATATGCTGCAGCTGATTAACGAGGTGCTGCTGTCGTTAAGACCTAATCTGAAGAAAACCCAACACCAAATCAGCGTTAACTGTGAGCCGGAGCTGGAGCTGGACAGTAAGCCCGGGCCTATCAACCAAATTTTGATCAACCTGATCATGAACAGCCTGATCCATGCCTTTGAGCATATTGAGCAGGGTGAAATACAAATAACGGTCAGCGTCGAAAACAACAACTGCAAGCTGCTGTATGCAGATAACGGTGCCGGCGTGCCGGAGTCGATTAAAAAGCGTATCTTCGACCCCTTTGTTACCACCAAGCGCGGCGAAGGCGGCAGCGGTCTGGGTTTGCATTTGGTGTATAACCTGGTCACTCAGGCATTGAACGGTAAAATTCAACTGCAGAGCACCCTTGGTCAGGGCATACAGATCCAAATAGACTTTCCGGTAATAGTGCGCAGCAATAAGTCATCTAAATCATTAACTTAGCTAAAATGTGCCCGACTAACAGCGCTGAAGCAACATTAGAAAAACCTAATTGTTAACAAAAAACTTGTTAACAATTGGACAGATGGTTATAATTACGTATTATTTGACAAATCCAAGTCATCTATAAAACGTAAACGCATTATAAATTTCACAAAATTCACATAAGGTTTAACTCCAATGCAAACACCTGTGATTCTGATCGTTGAAGACGAAGAAGTAACCCGCCTGAACCTGGTTAGTCTATTCCAGGGAGAAGGCTATGATGTCATTGAAGCTGTGAATGGCGAAGAAATGAACCAGAAGCTTACCGATAATAAAGTAAATCTGGTGGTTATGGATATTAACCTGCCGGGTAAAAACGGCTTAATTCTGGCGCGGGAGTTACGCCAGAGAGAAAATATCGGTCTGATTTTCTTAACCGGCCGCGACAGTGAAGTAGACCGTATTCTGGGTCTGGAAATTGGTGCTGATGATTATTTAACCAAGCCTTTCAACCCGCGTGAATTAACGATCCGTGCCCGTAACCTGTTAACCCGCACCGTAGCGCAACCTGTGGTTGAAGAGCACAAAAGCGTAGTTAAATTTAATGGTTGGACGCTGGATGAAAACAGCCGCAATCTTACTTCCCCGAAAGGTGTAGCGCGCCGTTTACCTAAAGGCGAATACCGTGCCTTACGTTTAATGTTGGATACTCCGGGTAAAATTTTCACCCGCGAGCAATTAATCCGTCATATGACCGGCCGTGATTTACGCCCGAACGACCGTACAGTGGATGTTACCATTCGTCGTATCCGTAAGCATTTTGAATCTGATATCGACAGCCCTGAGTTAATCAGCACCATCCATGGTGAAGGTTACCGTTTTGTCGGCAAGCTGGATAAGTAAGCCGCTAAGCTTGTTCGATATATTCAGACAGAGCAGCCAGGTGCTGCTCTGTTTTTAAGTGAAAGTCTACCAGTTGCCGCTCCAACCCCTGCCAGTTAACCGGTTCTTGTTCAAAACGTTTTGCCTGTTGCTGCACCCATAACAAACCAACCGATGCCGCTGCACCTTTTAACTTATGTGCCGCTTCCTGAAAGTCATGCTCCTGACGTTGCACCGCGGTTTCCATCATACGGTTCATATAACCGGGCAACAACTGGCTAAACAACTGCGCACTGCGTTTTACCGCATCCTTACCAAGTGATTGGATATAGTCATTCAGTATTGCCTGGTCCAGTTGCTGGTGTTCATTGTCCGGCGCTACCGCTTTTGGCAGCTGCAACTTCATCGCACTGGGTGAAAACAACCGCGCCAATACCTGATCTAACTTAGCCGTGCTCAAGGGTTTAGCCAGGGCGCCATCGATATGCAGCCCGGACAATTGCTGCTCTGCCTTGCGCACATTGGCGCTAAGCACTACCACAGGCAAAGCACACAGCCGCGCTTCATTGCGGATATAAGCCGCAATTTGCTCACCACTCATATCCGGCAGCTGCATATCCAGCAACACTAAATCAATATCATCTTCGGTTTCCAGCAGTGCAATGGCATCTTCGCCGGTTTCAGCATGCACCACAGTGTGGCCACGTTGCTCCAGCAAGCCAATGGCAATTTCAGCATTAAGCGGTACATCCTCTACCAGCAATATGGTTAGCTCCGGGCACTCAATTGCCTGCTGTTGCTCTTGCTGCAGTACTTCTGTTGGTAAACTGACAGCAAAGCGGCTGCCTTGTGCCACTGTACTGCTGACACTGATTTGCCCCTGCATGGCTTCCACCAGGGCTCTGGATACAGACAAACCGATACCCGAGCCCATAATGCTCAGGCGCCGGCCATCATTTGATTTGTAGTACATATCAAAGATGCGTTCCTGCTCTTGTGCCGCTATACCTATGCCGGTATCTTCTACCGCAAAGCTCAGCCGGTTGTTGTCCAGATTGCAGTGCAGGCTAACCGCGCCGTTCGCGGTGAACTTCACCGCATTATTCAACAGGTTCCACAGCACCTGGCGCAGCCGCGTCGGATCCAAACGCAAATAAACATCCATTTCGCCTGTGCAGTTCAGCTTAAACTGCAGGCCTTTTTGCTGGCACAATAACTCAGCAAAGTTAGCTATATCATTAAGGAACTGCCGCAACGACACGCTCTGATAAACAATATCAAGGTCCTGGCGGTCAATTTTATCCAGGTCGATAATGTCATTAAAAATATTACCCAGCGTCTCGGCACTGCTGAAAATGGTGTTGGCCCAGCCATGCTGCTGTTTGGTCAGCTTACTTTCAATCAAACGCCGGCTTAAACCAACGATGCCGTTTAACGGCGTTCTGAGTTCATGGCTTAGTGTGGCAATAAATTTGCCTTTATCCAGGTAGGCTTTTTCTAACGCTTGTTCAGCCAACTTACGCGAGGTAATGTCGCGGCCAAAACCAAGTAAACCGATGTAGCGGCCGTGGCGGTCGTAAAACGGGACTTTGCGCATCTCAAACCACAGTACCTGGCCGCCATCTTTAATAAATTCGACATCCAGCGTCAACTCCGATTGCTGCATATCACTGTTGTACTCGGTCAGAATGGCAGCCTGGGCGCTGTCGTCGTTATAAATATCGGCCGGATAACGGCCAATCAGTTCGCCGGCCGTTTTGCCCATAATGGCTTCAAACATTTTATTGCAACTGGCAAAGCGGCCGGTTTCATCGCGGTAGTAGAATAAGTCGGGGGAGCTGTCAACAATAGAGCGGATCAGCAAGCTTTGTTCTTCCAGTTCAATCTGGGCTTTTTTACGTTCGGCAATTTCTTTGCGCAGTTCATCTATAGCGCGACGTTTAGCCTGAAACGCCTTCTTACGCTCTTCAATTTCAAAGTTAAGTTGACGGATATTATCCTGCATGCCTTCGTTCAGCAAGCGTTCCTGATGCGCAGAGTCTTCCAGATAAGATAGCGCCGCGTCTAAATGCAGCACCAGGTAAAACACAAAGGCGATAAACACCGGTGCAATAATCAGCATTACCAGGGCTGCGCCCTTCACCGCAGCCCAATCAATGCTGTTAGTCATAACAATGCTAAAGGCAGCGCTTATCGCAGCACCCAGGGCCAGCAACAACAGCTGGCAAAATAATGCCAACCGCAGCTTGCCCCACTTACGGATCCAGCTGGCTACGGCTTTAACCTGTGGATGAACCGGTCCTTGCATCAGCTGGTCACCTCACTAAGCGGAGATTATTGTACAGGTTGAATATCCAGCATCAGGTTGCGGTAAGAACAATACTGCACTTCAGTATCCTGCTGACGGAATACCCCCTGGCGGGTATAAGATGAATGATCTTTATACAAACTTATCTGATGGCCCTGACCCACTTTAACCGCCTTGCCATCGGCCTGACGGCTTTGTGTCAGGCAAAGTAAATGCGCCAGTTGCTTATAATTGTCACGCTCAAACAGCTCGCCTGAGCTCAACATAGGTGCCTGAGTGTTATTAGGTGCAAACTTCCAGTCGGCAAAACGGCTTCTGAGCAAGCCATCTTTTAACTCCAGAGTGTCACCGCGGGTCAGATAATGGGTGCTGACCTGAGTAATTTTAGTCGCACTGCCCTCGCCTTCGGTAACTGCTGACTGATTATCAACCACATAAACACCGGCAGCTCCCAGCACTTCCATTTTCACCTCAGGGGCATTTTCTTCTGCACTAAAGCCCACCAGTAAGGCGGTGGCTTCATCCACCCCAAAACCGAACCGGGTTTGCGTATCATGTTGTAAGCGGATCAACCGGCCCTGGCGGCCGCGCTCTGAGAAGTGTGTATCCAGCACCCCCCATGGAAACAAGCCTAAACCACCGCTGGCGGTGTAAGTAAGATGATTTTCTGCCAAACCATTACTGCAGCTTTGATCTTTATCACAGCCGGGTTGCGGTGCCGGCAGATCGAAGGCGCCAAACTGCATAGCGCTGTAACTGTCACCATTACTAATCATCGGCGTATTGTGGCCCAGGTAGCTGGCACCGGACATTACCGCCGTACCGGCACTGGTACCGGCAACAATGATCTGGCCGGCGCTTAGCATAGATTGTATTTGCTTCAGTTCAGCCGAGGCGCTGCCATCTTCCAGACGAAACGCCTGTAATGTCAGGCTCTGGTCGCCACCATTAATAAAAATTGCGTCTGCACGGCGAATTTGCTCCACTGCCGCTTCGCTGCCCTGCTGGCAAAATTTCATTTGCTGCTGCATCAGATCAGGGTATATCCGTTCACGTTGGTAGGTACCGTGGTACGCCGCCAAATATTGTGGCAGTTGCTCACAAGACGGGTCATTGTCAATGCGGTTTTGTTGCGCAGCCCGGTAGGCAGCATTGATGGGTAACCAGCTTACTTCAGCACCGGCCTCTTCAAACAAGTTGGTATAAAAATCAACTGCAGCGTAAGGATCACGACCTGAAGCAGTAACCACTAACAACCGGGGCTTACGCGCCGGCCCTGCTACCTGCTGTGCTAATTCAACAATTTTGCGATACAGCTCCACTGAAAACGCATCGCTGGTTTTGGCCAGGTTGGCATATTCTTTTTGTCTTTGCGCTGCGCTGCGCCGGCTGTTGCTATCTTGTGCTGTCGCCATTACCTGCAGCTGATCCAGTACAAAGTTACGCTCGCGATCACTTAACTGGTTGTAGTTTTCCCGGCCTGATACCCAGATACCATCAATTTCTATTTCTGCCGAGCGCCACAGCCTGACTAACTCACGCTCAGTTACCCGTTCATTAGTTACTCTGCTGCGAACAAACTGCAGCAGCGCCAAAGTTTGTTGTTGTTCTATAGCCCGCTCTGCGCTCCAAAAGCTGTCACTGGCAATATTGTTAAGCTGAGTAGCTGACAAACTGAACAGGTCAGCTGATTTTGCCGCCGGCGAGAAAACATCCGGCTCAGAGCAAGCACGGGTATTGGCTGAGCTACAGCTTTGTAAACCGCCACCAACTAACACCATTGAATAATCGGGAAATTTTTTATTACCCTCTGTGTTTGCTGCAGAAACTGAACAAGCCAACAGACTGGCAGTGATATAAAAGCTGAGTGATCTCATTATTCTCTTTCTTATCTTAAGCGCAAAATCAGGTAACTACCGTGATCCGGACAGAACCCGAAAATTTCAGATAGCATAGATTATCCTGTATTGACTTCTTTGCCAATTAGCAGTAAATCTATTAGCGTTGTTTAATTGATCACACATCATTTTTTGGTAGCGATATGTTAAAGAAAGCCTTCGCGCTTAGCTTATATCACTACTCGTCCTACTACCTGTCGGAGTGGTTTAACGAGTAGATACACGTCAGGCACTAAACCGTGTCTGGCAGGTCTCTATTCCTGCACCACAACAACTAACATAAATAATTATAAGCACACTTATGCGGACAATACCGCACTCTGTGCCATGTTAAGACAGGTGTATCTATGCGCAAGTTATCTCCTTTAGCGCTGGCAGTTGCCGGCAGCTTTTTCGTTAGCCCTTTTGTTTTTTCTGCTGAAGAAGTAGCAAAAGAAGAGCAAAAAATTGAAAAGATTGAAGTGACCGGTTCACGTATCAAAGGTGTCGACCTTGAAGGTACGCAACCGCTGGTCATTATCTCTGCCGATGATATTAAAAACTCCGGCGCCAGCACAGTGTACGACTTACTAAAAGACGTCGGCCAACTGCGCGGCGGTTCAGGCACTTTCTCCACATCAGAAAGTGGTACTGCATCTAACGACACGCCTGCCGGTCAAGCTGCTGCATCGTTACGGGGTTTAGGTCCTTCTTCTACCCTTACCCTGATCAACGGCCGTCGGGTTGCTGCATCATCCTTTGCAGCCGGTACCGAAAACTTTGTCGATATTAACTCTATTCCGGTATCAGCCATTGAACGGGTTGAAATTCTGGCCACCGGCGCATCCGCTATTTACGGCGCGGATGCCGTTGCCGGGGTAATTAACTATGTACTTAAAAAAGATTTTGACGGCGCAGAGCTGGACCTAAGCTATGGCAACTCCATGGCGAGCTCTGATGAAGGCAAAACCGGCATTAATTTGATCTGGGGTAAAAGCTTCGGCAACAGCAATCTCACCATGTTTGCCGATTACTTTGATCGTAATGACTTTGCTTACAGCGACAGGGATATGACTGACGAAACATGGTCATTATCTACCCGTGGTCAGTTTGCCAGTGTGCGTTATACCACTTCAGATTTTTTAGACCCGGTATCAGATGAATATGTTGGCTTCCCGGATCCTGCATGCCCGGCGGAACTGATTGTAGTTACCGATCCGGAGTTTGGCGATACAGCCTGCGGTTATAATCCAAATCAGGATATGCTGATCCGACCTGCGCTGGAATCAGCTTCAGGCGGCTTTATGTTTAACACTGAGCTCGATACGTTACGCTGGTCGAATGAGTTTTTCATCAGCCGCACCAAATCAACCGCACAAAGCACACCGGCTAACTTCACTAATCTGCAGGATCAAAGCAACTGGCTGTTTGCTGCCTTCGACAACCCTTTTATTCAGAACAATTCAGAACTGGTGTCACTGATTTATCCGGGCTTTGAAGCCAGCCCTAATGGTAACGACGTTGATGTTGTTGAATTACGCGGCCGCTTTCTGGCTCCAAGGCAGATTGAGAATGAAACCACAGCATTGCGTTTTGTGTCCGCATTGCAAGGTGAGGTTGGTGACTTTGAATGGGAAGGCGCAGTTATGTATTCGCGCAGTGAGTCGGAGCAAAACGCACTGGCCGGCATTTACAATCGCTACAAATTTAATGCCGCCTTGTTTGGCGAACTATGTGCCGATGGCAGCACCACCTGTTCACCAGATGATGGCGGCTTGTGGTTCAACCCCTTTGGTGGCCAGACCGGCAACGAAGACGTACTGCAGTTAATTGCAGAAAACCCGTCGCGCAAGGGTAAATCGGAGGTGTTAAGCGCCGACCTGCGTTTTAATGGTGATTTGTGGGAAATGCCTGCAGGTGTCGTTGCTTCAGCTTTTGGCGTGGAATACCGGCAGGAGAAACTGAGTGATAATCCTGATTTAATAGCTCAGTCACGTTTTGACCGCGACTATCTGGTCGATGTTATCGGCTTCGGCTCAAGCAAGTCCAGCGCAGAACGTAAACAGTGGGCTGCCTTTGCCGAATTGTTTGTGCCACTTACCGGGACTGTCGATTTGCAACTGGCAGCACGTTATGACAACTACGACGACTTTGGCAGCAGCGTAAACCCTAAAGTGGGCCTGACCTGGCGTCCGGCTGACAGCTTGGTACTGCGTTCTTCATGGGCCACATCGTTCAGGGCTCCTTCGCTGACACAGGCCGGTGTCGAACTTCGTACTACCAGCACAACAGCTCGCTGTCTGCCGGAATTTGCTGAGCTGTTTTGTGGCGGTGAGGTTGGTGGTGAAATCACCCCTAACACGCTGGAGTTTGGCAATCCTAACCTGAAAGCGGAAGAAGCCGAATCGATCAGTGCCGGTTTTGCCTGGAGCCCGACACGCGACATCACCTTTACCGCAGATTACTGGCAATTTGATCATAAAAAGATTATCGGTACAGACTTAGAGTCGATGCTGGTACGCACTCTTACTGAATCAGACCTACGCTTCTGCGGCTTGGTACCCGCAGACCAAACAGGTATCTCTTTTGACCCGGAAATGTGTGATGAGCTGGGCCTGGCCTCCGGCTTCACCGAAGATTTAAACCAGGTGCTTGCTGACTGGCAAGATGTTGATACCCGCGCCACCAGTCTGCCGTTGTTTCGCGACCATATATTAATGCTGGAAAACACCGGCAACCAACAAACTAAAGGTATCGATTTTACCTATAGCCAGCGTTTTGACAGCGATTGGGCGGTAGTCCGCTTCAGTGCCGACGTTACCAAATTGATGAGCTTTACCCGCGATCGCACCGCGTTTTCCGGTACCGAACAACTGGCCGGCAGCTTCCGTTATCCAAAACTGTTAGCCAGTATGAAACTGCGTTTCAGTGGCGATAACTGGTTTGGTGGCATTAGTGTTAATTACACCAGTGATTACCAGGATGAAATCGCGCTGTTGGAACCGTCAGACATAGACTTGTTGGCTGAGCAAGGTGTCGCCATTGACCGCCGTGTGCCGTCATGGACCAAAGTTAATGCCAATTTTGGCTATGATATTTCAGACAGCCTGACGGTCAGCCTGAATATCGATAATGTGCTGGACCGCGATCCACCATTTGTCTATGGCCGCTATAAAGACGTCGATTTTATTAACCATGACGTTATGGGCCGTAACTACCGCGTACTGGCAACCTATCGCTTCTAAAATCAGCCGGGGGGAGCCATACTCCCCCCGATAATTCAACAGATCCCAAGGCTTTTATATGTCTACCGTAACCAAAAAACCGGTATCGATGCCGGACGCCTTTGTCATCCTGTTCTTTGTGATGATACTGGCTGCTATAACTTCGCACCTGGTACCGGCCGGCTCTTTTACGCTTACTGAACCCGCACCTGTAGCAGAGGGCGCGGCCAAACTTAAGGGCAAGATAGACCCCAACAGCTTTACGCTGCATACCGACAGCCAGCAAGGTGTGCCGCTGTTTGCTGAAGGCGGTGGTATTGGCTTTTTTAACTATGCCTTTGAAGGCCTGGTGTCCGGCAATAAATGGGGCTCGGCTATTGGCGTAGTCGCCTTTATTCTGCTCACCGGTGGTGCCTTTGGCATTATTATGAAAACCGGGGCTATTCATAACGGCATACTGGCGCTGATTGGCAAAACCCAAAGCATGCAGTTTTTGTTTATTCCGCTGATGTTTGGCTTGTTCTCTTTAGGTGGTGCGGTATTTGGTATGGGCGAAGAAGCTATCGCCTTTTGTATCGTGCTGCTGCCGCTGATGCTGGCGCTGGGTTATGACGCAATAACCACGGTGCTGGTTACCTACGTTGCCACCCAAATTGGTTTTGCCACCTCCTGGATGAACCCGTTTAACGTGGCTATTGCTCAGGGCATTGCCGAAATTCCGCTACTGTCAGGCAGCGATTTGCGCATTGTTATGTGGGCGGTATTCACGCTGTTTGGCATTGTTTTTACCATGCGCTACGCCGCTAAGGTGAAAGCCAGGCCTGAGCTGTCGCTAAGCTATGCTACAGATCAGAAGCTGCGGGCACAGCAAAGCGCCGATGCCAAAAACGACTACAGCCTGCTTGATACGCTAATTCTGCTGGCGTTTTTTGCCGGCTTAATCTGGATCATCTGGGGCGTAACAGTACGACATTACTATATTCCGGAAATTGCCAGCCAGTTTTTTACCCTCGGTATTGTAATTGCCGTTATTGCCGTGCTTGGCAAACGCCTGAGCATGAATGAAGCCGCCGATGGCTTTAAACACGGCGCGGCAGAGCTGTTACCGGCGGCGCTTATCGTCGGTATGGCCAAAGGTATAGTGCTGTTGCTCGGCGGCGATAGCCCTGAATCTCCGTCAGTGCTAAACACCTTGCTGTATTACTCCGGCCAGGCACTGGGTGACTTGCCGGCTTACCTATCGGCCTGGCTAATGCTGATTATCCAGTCGGTGATTAACTTCTTTGTTGCCTCCGGCTCCGGCCAGGCGGCACTGACTATGCCACTGATAGCACCATTGGCCGATTTAGTCGGACTTTCGCGCCAGATTGCGGTATTAGCTTTTCAACTGGGTGATGGCTTAACCAACTGCATTATCCCCACTTCTGCCGCCTTAATCGGCTGTCTGGGCGTGGTGCGGGTTGACTGGACGGTATGGTTTCGCTTTGTCTGGAAATTGCAGCTATGGCTGTTCGCTATAGCCAGCGCCTTTATGCTATTGGCCGTGGCCATAGGTTACCAATAGCCGCACTGCGGCTGCTTTGAGGTTATTATTTTGAAACAAGTTTTGAACGCAAATTTGCACGCAATCATACTGATAAAAAATGCCGAAGTGCTCTCGCCACAGCCACTGGGCAAAATGGACGTAGTGATAGCCGGTGGCAGTATTGCCGCCATCGGCAGCGACTTTAACCTCGCCGGCAGCAACCTGCCGGTAACGGTGATTGACGGCAGCGATTTTTATTTAACTCCGGGCTTTGTTGACTCGTTAGTGCATTTTATCGGCGGTGGCGGCGAAGGTGGTTTTGCTACCCGCACCCCGGAAATGCAACTAACCGATGCCACCTTGGGCGGTGTTACCACTGCCGTTGGCGTATTGGGCACCGACGCTACCACCCGCACCCTCACCAACCTGCTGGCTAAAGCCCATGCGCTGGATATTGAAGGCATTACCACCTACTGCCATACCGGCTCGTACGAAATACCCTGCCGTACCCTTACCGGCAGCATCACTGACGATTTAATTTTGATCGACAAGTTTATCGGTGTCGGCGAAATTGCCATCAGCGATCACCGCTCATCGCAGCCCACCACTGATGAAATCCGCAAAGTGGCAGCAGCAGCGCGGGTCGGCGGTATCTTGTCGGGTAAAAGCGGTATTGTCAGTGTGCATATGGGTGCCGGCGAGCGCATTTTGCAGCCTGTTTATCAGGCGGTAGCCGGCACTGAGTTAAAGCTGAAACAATTCTACCCCACCCATATGAACCGTAACCGCCGCGTGTTTGAAGCCGGGTTAGAGTTTGCCACTAAAGGCGGTGTAATTGACTTTACCACCAGCACCACCGACTTTGACTTAAAACACGGTGAAGTGGCAGCCGCGGCGGCGCTGGCCGAAGCACTGCAATTTGGTATCAGCCCGATGCAGCTCACGCTAAGCTCGGATGGCAATGCCAGCCTGCCGATCTACAATGATGATGGCGTATTACTTGGCTTACAGGTTGGTACAGTACAAAGCCTGTATCAGGCCGCCCGCGAAGCGATAACACAGCATAAGGTCGCTATCACAGACGCTGTTTGCAGCATTACGGCAGCTCCGGCAGCAATATTGGGCTTAACAGGCAAAGGCCGTATTGCCGCCGGGCTGGATGCCGATATAGTGTTGCTGCGCCGCGACGATTTGGCCATCGACAGCGTTATTGCCAAAGGTAAACTGTTGGTACAACAGGGTGAGGCGCTGGTAAAAGGTACCTTTGAACGCTGAAACCACTGCGCTAAAAGCAAATAAGACAAATTCGCATAAATATGGCACCTTCTGCCATAGCTATCGACGCTAAAAAGCTGCTGCGGCAGCTTTTTTTATTGCTGCCACGGGTATCATTGGTAAAAATATCGCCAATTCATGTAATTTATTTTCATTTTTGCCGGTTTTAGTTCTGCGACATTTCACCCCCTGCTCGCTACAAAGTCAGCTTGCATTTTCGCTTAAATAGCGGTATACCTGTTCACTCTTGAACGTTTAGATGGCTAAACATTTCCAGAGCAAATACTCTACAACGCATTGACCTCTGAAAGAGTAACCGTTATTTTCTTTCAGCAGCAGCAAAATCAAAAATTAGAATAATAATTCAAGAATAATAAATATTTATTTAAATATCAGGACAAGTGTGGAGGTTAGTCATGGCGTTGTATCAGCACAGTCAGGCAAGAGAGAACTGTGGCTTCGGTCTGATCGCACATCTGGAGGGCGCGGCCAGCCACCGGATCGTCAGAACCGCAATAAACGGCCTTGACCGTATGCAGCACCGCGGCGGTATTTCTGCCGACGGTAAAACAGGTGATGGTTGTGGTTTATTAATGCAAAAACCGGACAGTTTCTTCCGCGCTATAGCCGAAGAAAATGGCTGGAATCTGGCAAAGAAATACGGCGTCGGCATGATTTTCTTCAGCCAGGACCCGGTAAAAGCCGCCTTAGCGAAAAAAATTATCGAGCAGGAAATTGCCCGCGAAACCCTGACCCTGGTTGCCTGGCGCACCGTGCCGATAGACAGCAGTGTGCTGGGCCCGTTAGCGCTCAGCTCTATGCCCACCATTGAGCAGGTTATAGTGAATGCGCCGCACGGCTGGGGCGATCACGACTTAGAACGCCGGCTGTATATGCTGCGCCGCCGTATTGAAAAACAATTGAGCGACGATGCTGACTTTTATATCCCCAGCTTCTCGTCATTAGTTACCGTATTTAAAGGCTTAATGATGCCGGCCGATTTGCCGCGTTATTATCTCGACTTAGCCGATATCCGCATGGAAACCGCCATTTGCGTGTTCCACCAGCGCTTTTCTACCAATACCATGCCGCGCTGGCAATTGGCGCAGCCGTTTCGCTTTTTAGCCCATAATGGTGAAATTAATACCATTACAGGTAACCGCCAATGGGCCCGCGCACGGCAGTATAAGTTCTCTTCGCCGCTGTTAAGTGATTTACACGATGCGGCGCCCTTTGTCAGCCAAAGCGGCTCCGACTCCAGCTCGCTGGACAATATGCTGGAGCTGTTATTAGCCGGCGGCATGGATTTATTCCGTGCCATGCGTTTGTTAGTGCCGCCGGCCTGGCAAGGCAACCGCGTGATGGATGACAACCTAAAGGCGTTTTACGAGTTTAACTCCATGCATATGGAGCCGTGGGACGGCCCGGCCGGTATCGTGATGACCAACGGTCAGCATGTGGCCTGTAATCTTGATCGTAACGGCCTGCGCCCTGCCCGCTTTGTTATTACCCGCGATAAGCTGATCACCTTAGCATCTGAAGTCGGCATTTGGGATTACACCCCGGATGAAGTGGTAGAAAAAGGCCGCGTTGGCCCGGGCGAAATGCTGGCGGTAGATACCACCACCGGCAAAATCTGGCGTTCCAATGAAATAGATGCCGACTTAATGGCGCGCCACACCTACCGTGACTGGCTAAATGCCAACGTGCAGCGGCTGGTGCCGTACGAGAAATACGAAACAGATTTAATCGGCAAACGGGTATTCTCCGATGATGACATGCTGGTGTACCACAAGCTGTTTAACTACAGCTATGAAGAAATTGATCAGGTAATGACGGTACTGGCCAAAGACGGCCAGGAAGCGGTGGGCTCTATGGGCGATGATACGCCGATGGCGGTATTATCGCGCAAGCCACGCACCTTATTTGATTACTTCCGCCAGCAGTTTGCTCAGGTCACTAACCCGCCAATCGATCCACTGCGTGAATCGCATGTAATGTCGCTGGCCACCAGCATCGGCCGCGAGCATAACGTATTTAAAGAAACTGCCGGTTACGCCAGACGTATTCAGTTTGAATCGCCGGTAATGATGTACTCCGACTTAAAGCAGCTAAAACAAGCTGATGAAAAGTATTACAAGCATCAGATTTTTTCGCTGAACTTCGATCCGGCGGCCGTTAACCTTGAGCAAGCGGTAGAGCAATTATGCGCCGATGTGATCAGCGCCGTGCGCGATAACAACGTGGTGCTGGTAATGTTAACCGACCGCCGTATTGAGCAGGGCAAGTTACCCATTCCTGCGGCGATGGCAGTAGGCGCGGTACAACATGCCTTAGTTAATGCTCAGCTGCGCTGTGATTCGAACATTATTGTTGAAACCGCCTCAGCGCGTGACTCACATCATTTCGCGGTATTAATTGGTTTAGGTGCCACCGGCATTTATCCGTTTATGGCGTATGAAACGGTAGAGCAACTGGTAGAAAAAGGCGTGATTAACCTCACCGCACGCCAGGCGGTGCTGAACTACCGTAAAGGCATCAATAAAGGCCTGTACAAAATTATGTCGAAAATGGGCATTTCAACAGTGGCCAGCTATCGCTGCTCTAACCTGTTTGAAGCCGTCGGCATTGATAAAGCCGTAATGCAGCTGTGTTTTGCTGATATCCCCTCACGTTTGGGCGGCGCTGGCTTTAGCGACTTTGAACAAGACGTGCAGCAACTGGCCAAAATAGCCTGGTTAAAACGTAAGCCGCTAAACCACGGTGGCTTATTAAAATACGTACATGATGGCGAATACCACGCCTACAACCCGGATGTGGTGCAAACACTGCAAAAAGCCGTGCGCTCGGGCAAGTATGAGGATTATCAGCAGTACAGCAGTATTGTAAACCAGCGGCCGGTGGCGCATTTGCGTGACTTATTTAAGCTGGCGGGCAGCACGCCGGTGGCGCTGGAGCAGGTAGAAAGCGAGCAAAACCTCTACCCTCGCTTTGACAGCGCGGCGATGTCTATCGGAGCCTTAAGCCCGGAAGCGCATGAGGCCTTAGCCATAGCAATGAACCGCCTCGGCGGGCGGTCTAACTCGGGTGAAGGCGGTGAAGATCCACGCCGCTTTGGCACCGAGAAAAACTCGAAAATTAAGCAGGTCGCCTCCGGTCGCTTTGGCGTAACGCCGCATTACCTGGTGAATGCTGAAGTTATTCAAATCAAAGTGGCCCAGGGCGCTAAGCCCGGCGAAGGTGGCCAGTTACCGGGTGAAAAAGTTACCGCCGAAATTGCCCGGCTGCGCTACTCGGTGCCCGGCGTAACGCTGATATCACCACCGCCGCACCACGATATTTACTCGATTGAAGATTTAGCCCAGCTGATCTTCGATTTAAAGCAGGTGAATCCGCAGGCGCTGATCTCGGTAAAACTAGTGTCGGAGCCCGGCATCGGCACCATCGCCGCCGGGGTGGCCAAAGCCTATGCTGACCTCATCACCGTCTCCGGTTACGACGGCGGCACCGGTGCCAGCCCGTTAACTTCGGTGAAATACGCCGGTAGCCCGTGGGAGTTAGGTTTAGCTGAAGTGCATCAGGCCTTAGTCGAAAACGGCCTGCGCGACCGCGTACGGCTGCAGGTAGACGGCGGTTTAAAAACCGGGCTTGATGTGATTAAAGCGGCGATTTTAGGTGCCGAAAGCTTTGGCTTTGGTACCGGCCCTATGGTGGCGCTGGGCTGTAAGTTCCTGCGTATTTGCCATTTAAATAACTGCGCCACCGGCGTGGCAACCCAGGATGCCACACTTAGGCGCGATCACTTTACCGGCTTGCCGGAAATGGTGATGAACTACTTTAAGTTTTTGGCCTTTGAAGTGCGCGAGCTGATGGCACAGCTGGGTGTTACTGAGCTAACGCAACTGATTGGCCGCACCGATTTGCTGGCGCTAAAAGACAGCGAAACGCAAAAACAAGCCCGCTTAGATTTAACGCCGATATTGCAAGCCAGCGGCGTGAAATCTGACAAGGCGCTGTTTTGTGTGCAAAACAATACACCGTTTGACGAAGGCAAGTTAAACCAAGAACTGGTAAAACGCTGCGAGCAAATGGTACTGCATAAAAGCGGTGGCCGGTTAAACCTGAGTATCCGCAATACCGACCGTTCAGTCGGCGCGGCGCTGTCGGGTTTTATTGCCCGCCAGCACGGCAACCAGGGCATGGCAACCGACCCTATCCGCATCCGCTTTACCGGCACCGCCGGCCAAAGCTTTGGTGTGTGGAATGCCGGTGGCCTGCATATGTCGCTGCAGGGCGATGCCAATGATTACGTAGGTAAAGGCATGACCGGCGGCCAGTTGGCTATTTTCCCGGCCAAAGGCGCCAGCTTTGCCAAAAACGGTTTTACCATTGCCGGCAATACCTGCCTGTATGGCGCCACCGGCGGCCGGCTGTATGCCGCAGGCCAGGTGGGCGAGCGTTTTGCTGTGCGAAATTCGGGCGCTTTAGCTGTGGTAGAAGGCACCGGCGATAACTGCTGCGAATATATGACCGGCGGCGTGGTTGTGGTGCTGGGCTGTACCGGGGTGAACTTTGGTGCCGGTATGACAGGCGGCTTTGCTTATTTACTCGATGAGCAAAACGATTTAGAGCTGCGGTTAAACCCCGAGCTGGTAGAGGCGTTAGAAGTCAGCACACCGATACTGCAGGAGCACCTGCGTAGCCTGTTGCACCAGCACGTAGAAGAAACCGGCAGCGAAAAAGCGCAGAAGATCTTAAACGACTTTAACCGTTATTTAAGTCAATTTAAGCTGGTAAAACCAAAAACCAGCGATGTAAACACCTTGCTGGGACACCGCGCACGCTCGTCAGCCGAGCTGCGGGTTCAGGCGATGTAGGGAAGAGTTATGGCACAGAATGTATACCAGTTTATTGACGTAAAACGGATTGATCCGCCAAAACGCTCACACCACGAACGCACTATAGAGTTCGTTGAAATTTATCAGCCGATGACCAACACCCAGGTAGAAGGCCAGGCTGATCGCTGCCTCGATTGCGGCAACCCTTACTGCGAATGGAAGTGCCCGGTGCATAACTATATTCCGCAGTGGTTAAAGCTGGCCAACGAAGGCAAAATTATTGAAGCAGCCGAACTGGCACACAAAACCAACAGCCTGCCGGAAGTATGCGGCCGCGTGTGCCCGCAAGACCGCCTCTGCGAAGGTGCCTGTACGCTAAACGAAGGTTTTGGCGCGGTAACCATCGGCAGTATTGAAAAATACATTACCGATAAAGCCTTTGAAATGGGCTGGCGGCCGGATTTATCGGCGGTGGTAAAAACCGAGCGCCGCGTGGCGGTGATCGGCGCCGGCCCGGCCGGTTTGGCCTGTGCCGACGTACTGGTGCGTAACGGCGTAACTCCGGTGGTGTTCGACCGCTATCCGGAAATCGGCGGCCTGTTAACCTTTGGCATACCGCCGTTTAAGCTGGAAAAAAGCGTGCTAAGCCTGCGCCGTGAAATCTTCACTGACATGGGTATCGAGTTTCGCTTAAACACTAACGTCGGTGTCGATGTCAGCTTTGACAGCCTGCTAAGCGAATATGACGCGGTGTTTTTAGCGCTTGGTACCTATACGCCAATGAAAGGCGGCCTGGTCAATGAAGAAGCGCCGGGCGTGTATGAAGCACTGCCGTTTTTAATCGGCAATATCAATAACCTGATGGGCTGGCAGACTGAACATCCCTATGTCAGCTTAAAAGATAAAACCGTAGTGGTATTAGGCGGTGGCGACACGGCAATGGACTGCGTACGCACTTCCATCCGCCAGGGCGCAACCAAAGTGAGCTGCGCCTACCGCCGCGACGAAGCCAATATGCCGGGTTCGCGCAAAGAAGTACAAAACGCGCGCGAGGAAGGCGTGGAGTTTTTGTTTAACTTACAACCGCTGGGTATCGAAGTAGACAGCAATGGCAAGGTGTGCGGCGTTAAGGTAGTAACTACCGAGATGGGCGCACCCGATGCCAAAGGCCGCAGAAGCCCGCAGCCGGTAGCCGGCTCCGAGCAGATATTGGCGGCCGATGCAGTCGTAATAGCTTTTGGCTTTCAGCCCAGCCCGCCACAGTGGCTGGTGGATATGGGTGTTGAGCTCGACGCTAAAGGCCGCGTTATCGCCAGCGAAAAGAGTACCTTTGCTATGCAAACCAACGAGCATAAGATCTTCGCCGGTGGCGATATGGTATTAGGCTCAGATTTGGTAGTAACCGCTATCGCCCAGGGCCGTAAAGCCGCCGAGGGCATACTGGATTACTTAGAAGTATAAGCTTGGAAGTATAAACAGCTGTTGTAACGTCCGCTTCTGCTTGATGCTTTTACCATCTGCAGCAGCGGACAGTTAAAGCGGGATTAAGCCGTCAGCCCAGGAGAAATGCTCGAACCGGCTTACCCACGCTGACACGCCGTAAACCCATCCCTGGGGGCTCGTCTCAGCCCGTCCGGGGCTTCAACGGTCAGCTTAGAGTAAGCCTAATCTCGCTTTATCGTTTCCGGTTGCAGGTTCAAAAAGCGGGCAAACCGGTTCGAGCTATACGCAAAACCCGACGCACCACGATACCAAAGGAATCCAACCATGCCCCCATTCACCCTACCCGATTTATGCGACGCCCATGCGGCTTACATTCGTGTAGCTGAGCCGATCTTTCAAAACTACGGTGGCAAAACCGCCTTTGGCGGGCAAATTGTTACGGTTAAATGCTTTGAAGATAACTCCAAGGTAAAGCAACTGGTAGCCACACCGGGCAACGGCAAGGTGCTGGTAGTAGACGGTGGCGGCTCTAAGCGCCATGCACTTTTGGGCGATATGCTAGCAGAGCAAGCGGCAACAAACGGCTGGGAGGGTATTATTATCAACGGCTGTATACGCGATATAGACGAAATACGCCAAACCGCACTTGGCGTGCAGGCGCTGGGTATTCACCCAATGAAAACCGACAAGCGCGATTTAGGTGATATCAACCTGACAGTGACGTTTGCCGGAGTAGATTTTATCCCCAGCCAGTTTGTGTATGCGGATAATAATGGCGTGTTGGTGGCGACTAAAGCCCTGCTGTAAGCAGGGCGTTCATTTCTATTCAGTCATGCTTTCAGCATTAGAGATATAGGATACCCGGGTCTTGGCAATGTAATCGTGCAAGCAGCGCTTTTCTTTGCCAAAGATAAACAGCGGATTGACTAACCCCGCCAGAAACTGACCTATCGCAGGCACATAAGAAAACAGAATTGTTGGCAGATAACGCCACAACATCACATGCGACAATGTTGCCTGTTTCCCATCTAAGGTTTCAATCCGCATACCAAACTCGGCTTTACCAATCGTTTGGCCATATTTATGCAACAGATAACCATGCAACAATAAATACACTGCAACGCCATACACTAAACCTGCCAACATTAACCAAGGTGTAAGCTGCTGCAGCCGCTCCCAGCCGACAAACCAGAAGAAAGGAATTGTGCATATTATTTGCAACACCATATCTATGATGGCACCCCAAAACCGGTGCGTTCTTGTCGCCAGTGTATTATCCGCATCGTTCTGCGCTGAGCTATTTGCAGCTAACTCTGCTTCTTTCTCTGCTATCAACTGATGAATTTGAGCAGTTCGCTCCGGGAACATTTCCTGATTTATTGAGCGGGCAGCACTATATAAATCTTCTAATGTGTAGTTTTTATAGTCAGGGCTAATATCCAAAACAGCTACTCCTTGTATTACAACCCTCCGACTTTAAATATTTGCACTCAAAAATACAACATTCCTGCAAACAAACTTTAGTTTAAAAGGCCTTTAACTTACTTAATGTTGCTCTGCCCCTTTTAACTTTTTCAGAGCGATTTCAAAATGGCTCACAAGCAGTGCCCTGATGAAAAACCATCTGCCATTTTTCACCATCAAAGCGCCAGATAGAGCTTCGCATCGAGTAACTCGGGCTTTCGTTTTCTGCACGCTGTATCGTTGCGCGGTAAGTCAGCTGCGCCAGGCCATCGGCCAAGACTCTGCAGTTAAAATCTTGCTGAGTAATAACAGGCGGCGCTTCAGCTGGTAGACGCTCAAGCACATCAACTTTACCAAAACAGCGGCCGGTAGCGGCAATCTCATAAAAATCATCAGCCAGATAGCGGTTTAGCAGTTCCGCTGACAACCGGGTGGCGGGCTGCACCAGTAGCTGTTCCAACGCAATTAATTGCTGTTTAACGGTGTCGCTATGCATTTTTTAAAAGCTCCGGTAAAGCCGGTCAGGTTGTCAACGCTGGTCAGGGTGGTGTTACCTCAAATCAGGTTGTTTATGCAGATAATAATACCAAGACTTTGATATGAGCACCCGCGCTTCCGTAGCAAAGGCAAAAGGCAAGACCCTGGGGGCTCTTATGCGAAGTCAACGAAGATATATCAGCGTGGGCATTTTCAGTGGGTAAAAGTGCCAGCGGCTGAGCTAGCTATTTAATAGTTGAAGGCGCAATCAAAATGCATAACCCGTTAATTGGGTATGAAATTGATTTCTTTAGCTCATGGACACGACCAAGAACAGACGTTGAATAAATCAATCGGTTTTCACATTCGACATTAAGTAAAGAAAGTTCAGATTCTTTGATAAACTCTGAATTAACCAAGTATTTTATAGTTTCAGAACTATAAAAATTGATCTGTTGCTCAAGTTCTTTGAGCATTGGCACCACAAGCTTTCGATATAAGTCCGATATTACTTCAGTGAATATCAATGCAAGATCAACGCGCCCTTTTTCGTCGCAAAGTTCATTTTTGGCTTCTAATAACTTAGCAAGTTTATGTTTTTTCGTGACATGCTTACCACAGAACTTTTCAAAGTCTATGTAATATCCTATTTGGATGCACGAATGTGGAGATATTAATTTTTTTGATCCACCATGGCTTACAGTAATTAGCACTTTGTTATGAACAATAGCATTCCGAAGCTCGTATAAAAACATATACTTTCTGTTCGACTCATTATAAATAGAACTTATAGCCGTAGTTGTTTCAGCATAAACATCAAGTTTTTCAGGAAAACATTTGGAGTAGATAGAAGGCAGTAAGTCCGTAAATTTGAGCAAAGAAGATACCATATGCATAGTAGAGTTTTCAGCTTCAATAAACGAAGAGCTTGTAACAAATTGCTGTTCTACCGGCATTTCATGTAAATCAATTGCCCTTGCATACATTAATTTTTTGAAGTTTGCCAATGAAGAGCAAACCAATGAATATTGCAGGTAAAGCTCATAGGTAGACATGATGATCTGCCAGTGATCAATTAACTTTTGGAGTTTATCCTGTTCAATCTTCACCTTTTTCAACCGAGAGGAATAAATAGAAATCTCATGCATCAGCTAATAGACCTGAATGATATTGCGCCGTAATATACAGTGATAGCATAACGCTAACTTATTGATTTTCATAGTTTGCATTTTGACAAGGAAGCAGGTTTTTTGCACAAAACCTCAGGGCAGCACGTGCTTTTGCCATCTCCAGTAGCCCAGTCCCGATAGTTATACCACTGTTACCTTAAACTTAAACACCGTCAAGTATTTAAATCGGCAAAGCCCCGTGCTGATATTGATAGCCGTCAGCCCAAGCTGGGCTAACCAGGCTGGGCTTGATTGATAGTTTGCACAGTAATTTGCAGCCCCAGCGCTTTAGCAACCTTGGCTACAGTGGCAAAGGTTGGGTTGCCGTCTGGCGAAAAGGCTTTATATAAACCTTCGCGGCTGATGCCGGTATCACGCGCCAACTGGCTCATATTTTTTGCTTTAGCGATCACCCCCAAAGCATGGATGATAAACGCCGGATCATCACCTGCTTCTTCAATACAGGCTTCAAGATATAGCTGAATATCTTCGTCAGTTTTTAAATGCTCTGCGCTGTCCCAGCGCGTGGTTTTAATAGCCATAACCTACACCTCTACTTGTTTGGCAATCTCTTTGGCCTTGACGATATCGGCTTGCTGAGTGCTTTTATCGCCGCCTGATAGCAGAATAACAACAACGTCACCGGCTTGAACGAAATAGACCCTGTAACCAGGGCCATAAAAGATTCGCAGCTCACTAACACCGTCGCCAACCGGGGCAACATCACCGAAATGCCCCATTTCTACCCTATCTATTCGGGCCTGAATCCGGGCTTTTGCCCGCCGATCTTTTAGCCCGTCAAACCATTTTCTGAAGACATCAGTTGTTCGAATTTCAATCATGCGTGAACTATAGTTATCACCATAAATATTGTCAACTATAGTTAACAGACCAGAGTTTGCAAGTTGGCTGAGTTTATCGCAATGCGTGATTAGGCTGGCGTAGCCTGAGGTTTAATCTTTGCCTTTAAACAGCGCCGTTTGCTTTAGCCCCACTATCCGCTAAGCTGCTTTACAACCTTTCACCACAAAGAATTTAAATCGCGCGTTATAGCGGTTGTGCTGGCTTGATACGGTATTTACGCCAACCTGCTACCACAGTTGCAATAACAAAACGGCTAAGCCAGGACAGCAGCGCTAACGCGGCAGCTATCATCAGCGGCAGAATACCGCCGAAAGTGAATGTCATCGCCACCACAAAGCCGCTGATATAGTGCAGCCGGTAAAGCGGAAACAACACGGCACAGGGCAGTAAACCGAAAAACAGCAGCGTGGTTAGTGTCATATAACCCAGTGCAAAACTGGCGGCGAACACCGCACCGTAGCAGGCAGCGCCGATAAGCCCCGGCAATAAGCTGACCGGTACTGTCGCCAGGCGCGCTATATGCGCCGGTTGGCGCTGCGCATAGGTTGCCAGCGCTAAGCCCAGCAGCGGTAAAGTGATAAGTTCAAACCAGTTTGAAATAGCCGGCAACGTGGCGTCATTCAATAAATGATGGCTTTGTACCCCGGCTGAAAAATATTCTATCGTCAGATGCATAGCTGCCAACAGCAAGGCTACCAGCGGCAACCACAGTGAAACCCGGTAGGCGCTCATTGTGCCGGCCCGTTAACGTTTGCGCCTTTTACTATCATCCACAGGCTAAGCGATAACTCCCCGACTAACACCGGCAGCATGATCCATGGGAATAACATAGCGGCAAAATCAGGTGCAAGTAGCAGTGCCAGGGTATTCACCAGATAACAGACACCGGCCAGGCCCAGCATCAGGCCCAGTATTTTCGGGAATAGCTGCGATTTAATAATCAGATAGCCGCGGATAACACAGGCCAGCGCGAAAAATAGCAAACCAATGGCAAAACCATAGCTATGCAGCCGTATTGCCGTGTACGACAGCGCGCTTAGCTGCTCCGGCGAAAACGCGCTTAAATACGCCGCGCCACTTAACAGCAGCAACGGCAGCACCAGGCAGAGTTTATTGGCCACCAGCACCGCGGTTTGCATCAGGTTAAACGCAGTAGCCATTAGATTAAGCGCGGCATTAACCGGCTTAAACAGCAGATAAAACAGCACAATTATCGGGATGTCCAACAGCTGCATACACAGATCGGCAACGATGCCGCTGCGCCAAAACGTCTGGGCCGCGCCAATTTGCGCTGCGGTTGCTATGGCATCGCCGGCAACAACCAGGCTGCCACGCACTTGTGTTTCAGCATACAAACCTAAACCGATAATTAACAAATAACAGCAGCCGGCAAAACGCACATAGCCCTGCGACACCGCGGCACTGACTGATCCCATGTTTCACCTGTCCTTGTTTATAAGCTGATTTAACGCTGCCACTGCAGCAGCTGCCGCTGCCGCTAAGATGCTGCACCGAAAAGCGGTTTTTGCCTATAGGGTTATTGTTACAACTGATGTCAGAAATTAAGGCGCTATGGGTTCAGAGTCATTGCCAGTACTTTATTCACGCAATTCTGATTAAGAATCATCGGCCGGATAACTGTCCGGCTGCTGGTTTGAGTTATCCAAGCGCTGTTGCTATGCTCGATCCGGCTTATTTACTCCGGCCGGTTTTATGCTTAGCACGGAACAAATTCAACCACTTCCACATTTCAGCGACTTTTTAGTCACAATGGCTTTGCTAATCTCGCAGCGTTTCATCAAATAAATACGGCTGATAGTTGGAGGAATAACAATATGAACAGGCAACTAACAAAGGTAGTGTTGTTTAGACTACGGTTGAGATTGTGGGGGCTGCTGCTTGGCTTGCCACTTTTTGCTTTACCCATTTTTGCCGGTGCTGCAGAGGCACCCGGTGCGCTGACTGTCATCGTCAAAAATCAGCTTACTGACCGGCCAGTGGCAGAGGTGCAGATCACGCTGACGAAACGGCAAAGCAATTTAACGCAAACTTTAGTAACCGACGCTCAAGGTCGTATCGTCGTTGAACAGCTCGAACCCGGTCTTTACTCGGTAAACCTGGCTAAAAGCGGGTTTGCCGTAGTGTATGAGCCAAGTGTGCGGGTGATTACGCGCAAAAATATCAAGGTTGAATTCAAACTCAGCGAAGTGGAAATTGAGAAAGTGCTGGTTCGGGGACAGCAAACTAATACCTTTGCGTCAGGTTCCTCCACCTATCTCGACAGAGAAACCTTGCTAAGCGCTGTCGGCGGTGGTGCCGATCCGCTGCTCTCCTTAGACGGTTTACCCGGCCTGGCATCCGCCAGTGAATTTGCCAGCTTTAGTGTACGCGGCCGTGGCCCGAGAGATAACTTGTTATTCGTCGATGACTTTCCGTTTGATAAAGCGGTGCACTTTGATGCGACCCTGGGTGAAGAAGAAGATGTCGGTGGTGGCGGCCGGTTCTCGATTTTCGCGCCGAATGTTATCAATGGTGCCGACTTCTCACCCGGTGGCTGGGGTGCGGCTTATGGTGGCCGCGCGGCTTCGCTACTGAAACTGGATGTCGCCGATGGTAATCCCGGCCCGTCAGCCAGTTTCCGTTACGACCTGGCCGGTTATGAAGTGGGTTACGACGGCCCTGCCGGTATCACCGATGACGCAACAATGCTGGTTTCTGCGCGGCGGCTGGATTTTGGCAAGTTGTTTGAAACCATTGAAGAGCTGGACATTGGCGAGCCGGTGTTAAGGGACATCATCGTCAAGTCGGTAATACCATTCAACCAGAACCATACGCTGGAAGTGCTGCTGATAGATACCCACGAGGACTACAGCCGCGACGTGACGCACGTTTTTGAGTCGCCTAATTTTGAAGATGCCGCGCTGCAATATGCCGAACAAGACAGTGACTTGTACGGCCTGACCTTGCGCTCATTAATTGGTGAAACAGCTGTCTGGACCAACAAGCTGTACTACCGCAACAGCGACAAGATTAGCTCTGAGGGGGAAGCCTTTCCTGATCTGGTACCAGAGGGCTCACCCGCAGCTGATTTTCCTGTGCGGGAAGACATTATTACCATTGCTGAAGCTGAAACGGAGATCGGCTGGCGCAGCGATTTTGAGACAATGAATCAATGGGGTGTATTCAGTGCCGGTGTTCAGCTAACGCAAATTGAACTGGACTATAGCACAGTGTTAGACGGCGATTGGATCCGCTTTGTCTACGACGACGACGATTTCAGACCCGACCCACAGCAGCGTTATATTGTGCTTGAGCCAGGCAGCATTAACTCTGCGATAAAGCAGAAAGAAACCAGCTATGCCGCTTACGTAGAGCAGGTTTTCCAGCGCGGTGCCTGGGATTTTGGCACCGGCTTGCGGCTTGAGCGCGACGGTTTTGCCGACGAAAGCTTCGCCTCACCCAGGTTCAGCGTTAACTGGCGGCCGGGTAAAACGGTGAGATATTTTGCCACTGCCGGGTTGTTTCATCAGTCACCACGGTATTTACAGCTGGCCGCTAACGCGTCAAACACGCTTGAGACGGAAAAAATCATCCACAGCAGTGTCGGTTTTAAATATTTCCCGCACAGCAATTGGTCGGTGTTAACCGAAGCCTACTATCAAAACCTCGACAACCTGGTGGTAGACCTGGATCGGGCCAACGGCACCTTTGCCAATATTGGCGATGGCCGCTCCTATGGCGTTGATATAGTGGTTAACGGTACGATATTCGAAGGCCTGTACGCCAGCGCAACCTATTCTTACAACGATGCCGTGGTCGATCGCAAAGACGGCCGCGGTGACGTAGCCGCTGAATTCAACCGCAAGCATGTGGCGACCCTGGGCCTGACCTGGGAGATCAGCGACCGCTGGAAGGTGGCCGGGCGTTACAAGTACCTTTCCGGCCGGCCGGATGACAACTTTATTATTCACGCTGACGTATTGGGGCCCGGGCAACCGCTGCGCTACTCAAAAGAGATCACAGAGCGCAATGTCGGGCGCAAAGACAGTTCCGGCTTGTTGAATGTTCGCGTTGACTACAGACGCGCCTTTGGCCCGATAGATGTCACAGCCTTTCTCGATGTGATCAACGTAACGGCAGCGTCGTCGGGCGACGACACCGAGTTTGACTACCGCCGCGGCGTGCTGGTACAGGACGATAGCGAAGCGGAGCCGCTGATTGGTCTGCGACTGGATTATGCGTGGTAAATCGCGCATGGTAAATCGGGCCCGGTAACAACTGGTAAGGAGTAGCAGCATATGGTTCACGCGCTTGGTGCGGTGCCGGTTAGAGTGTTGATTGTCGAGGACAACCGCGACATTTGCGCCAACATTGCTGCCTATCTTGCAAAGCATAGCTATGTGATGGATTTTGCCTATGACGGTATCAGCGCGATGCACCTGGCGTTGAGCAATTCGTTTGACGTTATTGTGCTGGACCTGATGCTGCCCGGGATGGATGGCTTAAACTTCTGCCAAAGGCTGCGCACAGATGCAGGAACAACAACGCCGGTGCTTATGCTAACGGCCAGAGACACGCTTGACGATAAACTGAAAGGCTTTGCCGCAGGAGCCGATGACTATTTGATCAAGCCATTCGCCTTACAAGAGCTGCATGCAAGGTTGCAGGCGCTGTACAAACGTAGCCACGGCAGAACCGACAACCTGTTAACTGTGGCTGATCTGACGTTGAACAAGTCCACGCTGCAAGTGCATCGCGCAGGACGGCGTATCGATCTCACCCCGGCCGGTATCAGACTGCTGCAACGTTTGATGGAACAATCGCCGTCTGTTGTGGCTCGTGATGTGCTCGAAACACTATTGTGGGCTGACGAGCCCCCCGATGGCGATGCCCTGCGCTCGCACCTTTACAAGCTGCGCCAGGCTATCGACAGGCCGTTTGCCAAAGCGTTGATCCATACGGTGCACCGCATCGGCTACCGGATTGCAGAGGATGCTGAGTAATGTACCGCCGCAGTTTACGTAAGCGTGTCGCCTGTGCCTTTGCTATCTGTGTTGCTGTGCTCAGCGTGCTTTGGGGCTTCGCCTTCCTCGCGGCGATCAGGTTAAGTGAAGACCGGGTACTGGTGCATCAGCTGCAGCGTGCCGCCCAAAGCTATCCCGCTATGCCGGCGAACCTGCGCGCATACGATGAGGCGGCTGACCTGCCGGAATCACTGCGGGAATGGGCACAAACTAACCCCGATGAGGGATTGTACGAATTCGAAGCCAAAGAGTTGCATGTTGCAGTGCTGGCTACCGATAATGGACAGCGCCGTGCCTTTGTGGTGTTCGACGTTGCCGGGATTGAGGCGGCGTCATCAGAGGACTGGTGGTGGCTGCTGCTTATTAGCGCTGTGGTGGGAACACTCGGTGTTATTGGTTTCGGGCTTGGCATTGTGGTGATGCGCAGAGCAGTCGCCCCTGTCCTGCAACTGGCCAAAGTGGTTGCGGCCATCGACCTGGAACATCTGTCGGCTGAAGACTATAAACGCATAGGGTCTGACCGGTTTGGCGCTGATGAAGTGGGTGTGCTGGCTGAGACCATTGAGAAAACCCTTGAGCGGATCAGCGCCTTTATTGCCAGAGAGCGCTACTTTACCGATTCAGCCAGCCATGAGTTGCGCACGCCGATCACGGTGATAACAGGCGCGCTTGAGCTGCTGGAACACAGCGAGCTGTCAGCAAGCGATATGAAGGCGCTGGATCGGGTGCGGCGCGCCACGCTGGACATGAAAACCACAATTGAAATGTTCTTGTGCCTGGCCCGCGAAGCCGACGACGGCTGGTATGACGAGCAGTTTTTCGTGCTGCCGCTGGTGAACAAAGCGATAGAACAGCAACGCTACCTGCTGCACCGCAAGTTGGTCGCTGTTGAGATCGACGAAGTCGCAACCGCTGAAGTCTGCGGCCATCCGCAGGCTTTTGCTATCGCGGTGAATAATCTGGTGCGCAATGCGTTCGAGCACAGCCTCGACGGGCACGGACCGATCACCATTCGCATTAAACAGCACGAGCTGTTAGTCACCAATCAGCGAAGCAGTGATGCCGATGACCGGCGCACGCCGGCCAGGACGGAGTCTCATGGCTATGGCCTGGGTCTGGGTATTGTGCAACGGCTGTGTGAGCGCAATGGCTGGTCGTTTTCGCTGCTCGCTGATGAAGCGCATGTAATCGCCCGTCTGTCGTGGTAAGAATTACAAGGGGCACAGCAGTTGCTGCTGCGACCTTTCTGCCCTGGCTTCAATTTCACTGATCATCACTTCCGGGTATTCATCCTGATATAACTGACGGAACTGGCCTTGCAGCACCAGTTTATTTAACGCGCACTGCCAGTTAAGTATTACGGCATCATCAACCTGCCTGGAAAACGCCAGATACATTTCAATGTTTTGCAGTGGGTAAACTGCCTGTAAATCCAGCCCGGCGTCGCGCAGTTCAGCCATGCGTTTGGCGGTAACGTCGCCGTGCATAGCGATTAAATCGGCGCGGCCGAGTTTAAGCATATTGTAGCAATCGCCGGACTGCCGGCTTAGGATCAGGTTTTGCTCTATCACAAAACCCAGTGACAGCAGCTCGTTAACGATACTGGTATTGCGGGTTTCACAGACAACATGATTTTGCAGTAGATCTGCCAGGCTGGCATTGTCGGCGACAACGTCGCGTTTGGCGTACAGGTTTACCGCATAGATCTTAATAGGCCCCACCCATTTGAATTTATTTTCTCTGTCTGCGGTTCTGATGGTGTCATACACCGCCACATTGGCACTGCTTACCGCAATGGCATAAGCGCGTGCCCAGGGAAAAATCTCAATAGTGGTGTTATCGCCTACCTGCTGCTGTATCGCCTTAACCAGCTGCGTAGACATACCGTAAAGATTGCCATGCTTGTCTGTTAACCGGCCGCGGCCGGCCGGTTCAGTCAGGATGCGCAGCGGCACTTTTGTTGTTACAGCAGCCACTGACTCTGCAGTAGGTTCAGCTGCAAGCGGCTTAGCAGGCAACATTGCCAATGGCATCAGCATAAACAACCACAGCAAACAGATTAGTGTAGTTTTCAAGCAAGACTCCAGATGCAAAACCGCAGTAATTACCGGGCAGAGCAACAAGTGTAGAAGAAAGACAATATTCTGACCTGATATTATTATATTGCCGGCGGCTAAAGCCCTGCTTGCACCATCTGCTTAATTTTCAGCGCTTTTTCAAAATGATCCAGCCGGTGGGTTTGGATCCACCAGGTAGCCGCTTCCATCAGCAGCGCCGGGTCGTCATTTTTATTAGCAAAAAAGGCGTAAAACGACACGCCAACGGTGTCGCCTTTGGCGAGCATTTTCTTATCGCATATCTCAATAACTTTCTGTCTTAACGTATCGCGCATCGGGTAGTAATTCCTGAGGTAATTTTTGCATACAAGCTGTGCCTTGATGGCACAGCATCTGCCACTTATCAGCTTTGTGTTGCGCCTGGCAACAGCGGCACAGGTTAAAGGATTGCTGAAACAAACAATTGCGGCTATTTTGGCTACAGAGCAGAATTTAGCGTTTAACCAGGCTGCAGGCTTAGCCGTTTACGTTTAACCGGAGAACTTATGGCAATACAATTTATTCCACTTATCAAAGCTCTTGCTCCCTATCTGACAACAATAGCCACCAGCGCTATTCCGGCTTTTACCTCTAAATCTGAGGTTGCCAAATCAGACCCGGTGGTGGCGCAGCAAATTACAGAGTTACAGGATGCGGTAACCAAAAATGCGCAGTCATTGCATATTATTGCCGAGCAATTGCAAAAGGTTATTAGCTCTGCCGAAGAGGCAACATTAGCAGCACAGCGTCAGGTTGCTACCTATAAAACCTTGGTGCTGGGCAGCAGCATTATTTCCGTTATTGCCATTGCTATAGCGATTTATAGCCTTGTTGCGTGAGGCCGGTTAAAGCCGGCCTGTACCTTTATTATGCGTTTCTCTTAGATTTAGCACGGTTTCCCTTTGCTTCATAGATGGACATGTTATCAAATTGATAAGCTCCGCTTTCAATACCGTAAGCTTCAGCGAGTGACTTTACCGGATATTCCCGCCCGCGTTTTTCGTCGTCAGAATTTGAATTGTTCAATTCAGTATTAGCTTCCATCATCAAAAAGATTGCTTCTTTTATGGTTTTGGGGAATAGACCTGAAATATAAGTTTTTATTCTGTCTTTAGTTTCAGCGTCTAAGTCTTCTATTCGCCTGCTAATTTTTTCTTCAAATAGACGAGCCAATTCTTTCAGGAGCATTTCATACGCTTGTTTCTGGTTCCTTTCGTCAATGTACCTTCGAATATGATCTGTAATGGTTACACCCACCAGTAACGACATAAAGGACAACGCCTCGAACGAGCCGTTCGGGTTTAGATACCAAAGAATTCCAAGAATCAGCGCCAAAGCTATTGCTATTCCTTCGATGACTTTAAGGATCATTTTTAATGTATTCATTTTATGCGTATCCCCCCACGCATACGCGCTGACTTGTGAGCTTCGCTGGGGTCACAAGCCACGAATGACGAAGTTTATTATGTAGCAACTGCATCCGGTTGCATTTCCCAAAATGAATAACCCTTACCACCCAATCGCTTCCACCATTTTGCTACTGCTACCTCTTCCAGATAAATCATAGGTGTCAAAGTAGACTGTTCTACCATCATGGCTTTAAGAGAATCATCTTGCTTTATCAAGGTGACAGCCTTCAGCTCCGCATCTGCAATAGACTCAGCTTTTACCCACCTTGTCGTGAAGAAGCCAAGGTTTTTAACTTCCCCTTCCCACATCAATTCAAAATTTTCACCACGTAGCATGACTTGGTATTTCATTGAGCGTACCCCTTGCTACATAAAACCCGCCTCAAACGCGAGCAAATTTTTACGCGTCAGAGCGCCTAACGGGCGCGTTTACACCGGCGTTTGTTATGTGCACTTTTAATTTTTATATTATAGAAGCCATATATAAAAGACGATTAACAAAATCGGGAGCAATAGCAAAAATAAAATCAAGCAAGTTATTCTAAAAGCCTTAAACCAGTGATTACGCTTAAACGCACTTATAGCCTTTTTATCCGTTAAGTTTTTACATTGCTCATTTAGAGATTTGTTAACTTCATTGTATTTTGAATATATAAACGCTACTTCACAAACAACAGTAATAATCGCAATTACTAAAAATACAGCTCCAGAACTCAAAAATAACTCCTTACTTCCATGTACATAACAGCTTATTCAGAGGATCTAAACCCGCGAGTTGCGTTGTTTAGATCCCGCAAGTTGCAAAATTAGCTCAAGTCTATGGCGCTGGCTGAATGTAAATCAAGCATTTTTATCTTGTAGCAATTTATGTTGTTGTAACTTACTGCCCGGCATGCCAAACCCTGCAATTTTTACAATTCTTAGCCCCTACCGTGAATACCTTACCGGGCCGGACTAAGGTTAAATCAGTTAAGGCGCCCTGCCGGCGCGCTCTTGCCGGTGTGGAACAGCTCTTGCTGCAGTTAAGTTGCCATCCGGCATGGCATCAGTACTTAACAGCGCTGACAAGATCCTCAAGATCGACACCAACCGTTATTAATGAAGGAGAACCATATGGCTATTATCAATTGGGCTACGGCAAAATATGAAGGGCTTGGCAAGGACGGCAAGGGACAGGTTTCTACGCAATCGGGCGCGTTAAAAGACCAGCCGTACGGCTTTAATACCCGCTTCGACAACCAGCCCGGTACCAACCCGGAAGAGCAAATCGCGGCGGCACATGCGTCGTGTTTTACTATGGCGCTGTCGTTTGGCCTGGCCAAGCTGGGCTTTAGCAAAGGCAGCTTAGCGTCTAAGGTAGAAATTACCCTGGTAAAAGAAGGTGATGGCTTTGCTATCACCAAGTCTGAAATAAAGTTAGCTGCCAAAGTGCCCGGCATGAGTGGTGCGGATTTTGAAAAAGCAGCGGTAGAAGCCAAACTAACCTGCCCGATATCCAAACTGTTAAATTGCGACGTCACCTTAGATATTACCTCGTTTGAAGGTAGTTAAGCTGAGCCGTTGAGATAGTTAATAGTGCCCGTTTTAATAGCGTTAAAACGGGCGGCTTTAAGCCAAATGGAGTGCAAATCATGACAGCTGAACAAACAGAGCAAACTGAACAAGAGTCACGCAGTTTTATGCACTATGCGGCACTGAAAACCGCCATCGTGAATGGCGAAACACCGCGGGTAAAACAGTTACTGGGCAACCAAAGCATGCAAGCGCTGGAAAAAGGCTACCTGCTTGATTTAGCTAAACTAAGCAACAACGGCACTATTATAGCGCTGCTGGAAGCGGTGCCTGAAACGGCATAATTTGCTGAGAAATGCCGCTTGTTTTGCTGACTGTTGCCGTGCACCTCTGTATGCCGGCCGCCACTATACTTTGCGCCGGTAGCCAAAAAACGTTGTGACTAATGCCACCAGCCCTGTAACACAAAAGGCAGGAATAAGCAGCACCACGCCGGCTATAGCAATGCCGGTAATAACATCCGGATAATCAAAGCTGCTTACACAACCACTATTGTTGCCCCCGCCAAAACTGAGGCAAAGATCAACAAAAATAACTGCGCAGCCCAGCCACGCAGCAGCAATAAACAGTGTTAGTAACCAGTAAAAGCCGGCCGTTTTCTTTTCTTTCGGTTTAATAGGTTTTCTCCTCATGCCTGATTGTGTTTACTCAGGTTGTTAACTCAGCGCGGCCACCAAGCAACCGGGTTAAAACAGCCAGATACTGCTGATAACCAGCCTCGCTAAACGCTTTGGATGCCGGGTTGATAAAGCCATGCGCATACGGCGTTGTAACGGCGCTTACTCCCGGCTTTTGCTGCAACTGCGCGCAGATATCTGCTACAGCAAAATGCGGCTCATGCTGACCAAAGATAATATCCAACGGTATTTCCGGCGCAAGTGCCAACTGCTGGTGTATTTGCCCCGGATAAAACAATACCGCCTGTTTTACCCGGGTTACTGTGGTATCGGCCAGAGCACGCCACAGTGCGCTGGCACCGGCGCTAAAACCGATAGCAAGCGCAAACGGCTGCGGTGCTGTTTGCAGTGCCTGCATAACCTGCCCGGTATAAATATCATGGCCGCACTGCGTGCTGTAAGCGGCATAAGCCTGTTGCTCATCGGCAAAGTGTTGCACCGCGCCTTGATAAGGGTCAATCAGCTGTATCTGCACAGCAGACGTCGCCGCCAAATCCTGCGCCAGCCGGTTTAGCCCGGCGCAGCGGCCGAAAATATCACTGACGATAACCAGGTGTTTATGCATCCTGACTCCTGAATGGCAAAACACCTGCTTATATAAGCAGGTGCACAGATACAATACCGCGTACTTTACGTAGTATCAGCAGTTAACGTTTAAAATTAAAGGATTTTTATGAAAACTCTGCTTAGTATTGCGCTGCTGCTCGGCAGTTGCCTTAGCCTGCAAAGCTGCACAGGGGTGCCGGATGGCGTTACGCCGGTAACACCGTTTGAACTTAAGCGCTATTTAGGCGAATGGCATGAAATTGCCAGGTTAGATCACCGCTTTGAGCGCGGTTTAACTGAAGTAACTGCTAACTACTCGTTGCGCGATGATGGCGGCGTAACAGTAATTAACCGTGGTTTTAATGCGCAAGATAACCAGTGGCAACAAGCAGAGGGTAAGGCTTACTTTGTCGGCGACAGCAACACCGGCGCACTTAAAGTATCGTTTTTTGGCCCCTTCTACGGCAGTTACAATGTGGCCAAACTCAGCGCTGACTACAGCATTGTTTTGGTGGTAGGGCCATCAACCGATTACGCCTGGTTACTGGCACGCAGTAAAACCCCGGCTAAAGCACAGTGTGATGCCTATATGGACTTTGCCGCCAACCTTGGCATTGGCGCTAAGCAGTGGATTTGGTTACAAAGCTGCAGCTGAGCGTATAGCACTTCTGTCGCCGGTCAGATATTGTGCATTGCTTTAGCATTTCTCTCTGTTTAAAGTAATGCCATTCAACCGGTTAGAGAAAAACCCATGAGCACAGCGCAACCTGACGATAACGCCAGTATTAAAGAGGTTTCACCTGATACTTTCGTTGATAGCAGCGGCCATCAGCTGGATGAGCACCAGATAAGAGCTGTAGTAACGCCGCATGTGTTTGCCGTGGCACCGGAGCTGATTGGCCAGCCGCTGGCTAAACCGGCACGCCGCGCTGTGGCTATTCTTATTGACGGCTTTTTTATTGCCGCACTTACCTCCGGCAGCCTGATATTCGTGTTACCAATGTTGGGCTATATTGCCTGGTCGCGCTGGCAGGCGGCAAAAACCGGCCAGATGGCATTATTACTAAGTGCGGCACTGCTGCTGTTTATTACTAATAATTGGCTGCCGTCACTGGCGTCGAAAGACCAGGTACAGCAATTTACCGGCAGTGCTATCTTTGTCAGCAGTGCGTTAAAGCTGGCGCAGGACAACTGCGATACCGCCTGTGCCCGCAATCAGCTAATGCTGATTGTGCCGCAGTTACAGGCGGCTCAACTGAAAAAAGCTCAGCAAAAAGACGTGCTCGAAGGCCTGCTCGAAGCCAGTGACATTACCGACACAGACAAAACTGCAATTTATAACGAGGTGCTGACCCAACTGCAAACCACGCCGGACACTGCAGTAAAAGTAGCGCAAAGCCAACCTGCCAAAGCGTCGTGGTGGCAGCGTTTACAACAATCAGATCACAGTATATTGAAATGGGTAAAGGGTATTCTGGCCGATTTAGGCATTGGTTTTGGCTGGGCCATTGGTTATTTCACCCTGTTTATTGCCTGGAACAATGGCCAAACCATCGGCAAAAAGCTTTGCGGTATCCGCGTGGTGCAACTGGATAACACGCCGTTATCACTATGGGCCGCATTTGGCCGCCAGGGCGGTTACAGCGCCGGCTTTGCTACCGGCTTACTGGGCTTTTTGCAAATTTACTGGGACCCGAACCGTCAGGCCATTCAGGATAAACTGGCCGATACGCTGGTACTGCGGATAAAAAGCTGAATGCAGCAACAAAAGCCGGCCCTATTGCAAATATTCAGAACTTTATACTGCAAAAATACACATAAGCCATGTGAATTATGGTTTTTAAGCCAAAATACCCTAGCCTATTTTGCGCTATTTTCTTTAGTATGCGCAGAGTAATTAATGCTCACCCGGCGCAACTGTTATCACGGCACTGCGCCCCCGCTAAAGGCTGACTTATGTTATTTGATGCTGATTTGACCACCCGTTGCCCACTGCGACAAAAGATCCGTAACTACTACCGTATTGACGAAAATGCCGCCATTGACCATCTGTTACCGCTGGCAGAGGTGGGCGTTAAAGCCCGCAGCCGGGCCTGGGAGCGGGCGCGGCAAATTGTGCATACCATTCGTAAAGATCAGGACGGCCAGGGTGGCATTGATGCACTGTTAAATGAGTTTTCCTTGTCCAGCGAAGAAGGCGTAGTACTGATGTGTCTGGCCGAAGCTCTGCTGAGGGTGCCGGATAAAAGCACCCAGGAAGCGCTTATTCGCGACAAGTTGGCCAAAGGCGACTGGAGCTCGCATTTAGGCAGCAGCGACTCGCTGTTTGTTAATGCCTCATCCTGGGGTTTGTTAGTTACCGGCAAGATGGTGAACTACAACGATAAAACCAAAGCGCAGCAATTTGGCGTGCTGAAAAAAACCCTTGGCCGCTTGGGCGAGCCGGTGATCCGCAAGTCAGTTAACTTTGCCATGAAAATTATGGGCAAGCAGTTTGTGATGGGCCGCGACATTGACGAAGCTATCGAGCGAGCCTTTGATACCGAGAAAAAAGGCTACGTATACTCCTACGATATGCTGGGCGAAGGTGCCCGCACCATGGCCGATGCAGAGCGCTACTACCAAAGCTACTTAACCGCTATTCATGCCATCGGCAAAGCCGCTAAAGGCCGCGGCCCGGTAAAAAGCCCCGGCATTTCGGTAAAGTTATCTGCTATTCATCCGCGCTATGAGTTCAGCCACCGCGAACGGGTAATGAGCGAGTTGCTGCCTAAGCTAAAAGCACTGGTACTGGTAGCCAAAAGCTATGATATCGGCTTTACCGTTGATGCCGAAGAAGCCGATCGCTTAGATATTTCACTGGATATTATTGAAGCCATCTTCTGTGACGACGAGCTGGGCGATTGGGCCGGTTTTGGCCTGGCGGTGCAGGCGTATCAGAAGCGCGCTATTTTCGTGATTGAATGGCTGACACAGTTGGCCCGTAAAGTTAACCGCAAACTGATGGTGCGGCTGGTAAAAGGCGCTTACTGGGACACCGAAATTAAAACCACCCAGCAAAAGGGCCTGGATCACTATCCGGTATTTACCCGCAAAGCCTCTACCGATGTGTCTTACAAAGCCTGTGCGATTAAGCTGCTGGAAGCGCGCGATGTATTGTACCCGCAGTTTGCTACCCACAACGCCTACACCGCCGCCACTATTTTAGAAGTGGCCAAAGGCAATAACAGCGGCTTTGAGTTTCAGCGCCTGCACGGCATGGGCGAGTCGTTATTTGATCAGATTGTCAGCAGTGAGAAAATCCAGTGCCGCGTCTATGCGCCGGTGGGCGAACATGAAAACCTGCTGGCCTATTTAGTGCGGCGTCTGCTGGAAAACGGTGCTAACTCGTCCTTTGTTAATGCCATAGTGGATACCAGCCAGCCGGTAGAAGCCTTACTGCCAGACCCGGTAGAAACCCTGCAAAGCCTGCGTAACAAGTACAATACGCAAATAAAGCTGCCGCTGGATTTATACGGCAGCGAGCGCGCTAATTCCAAAGGCCTGGATTTAACCGACGTTAACAGCCTGACGCCGTTTAAAGCTAACCTGGATAACTGGTTTGCCGGGCACTTACTACAAGCGGACCAGGTGCCGGACGGCGCTATAGCGGTAAAAAACCCGGCCAATTTGCAGGAGATTATCGGCCACGTTACTTTGCACAA
The DNA here is from genome assembly GCF_030690345.1 of Rheinheimera sp. Classification (GTDB taxonomy): domain Bacteria; phylum Pseudomonadota; class Gammaproteobacteria; order Enterobacterales; family Alteromonadaceae; genus Alishewanella. The sequence continues at coordinate 1,279,528 of NZ_JAUYGV010000006.1, read as the reverse complement.
CAGCGAGCAGATGCAGCAACTGCTGGCCAATGCCGATAACGCCTTTAGCAGCTGGTCACAAACCGCGGTGGCGGATCGCGCCAACTTATTGCGCCGCGTCGCCGATATTATCGAGCGCCATCACGATGAGCTGGTGGCCATTTGTATTAAAGAAGCCGGCAAGGTGGCGCAAGACGGTATCGACGAAGTACGCGAAGCGGTCGATTTTTGCCGCTATTACGCCGCACGGGCCGAAGAGCTGGCAAAAGATGAGCGCTTTGAGCCACGCGGCGTGGTGCTGTGTATCAGCCCGTGGAATTTTCCGCTGGCGATATTTTTAGGTCAGGTAGCCGCCGCTATTGTTACCGGCAATAGCGTTATTGCCAAACCGGCCGAGCAAACCAGCCTGATTGCGCTGCGTGCCATTGAACTGATGCATAGCGTCGGCTTACCGGAGCACGTGGTACAAGCGGTGATTGCCCGTGGCAGCGACGTGGGTAAAACCATAGTGCCGGATGCGCGCATTCAGGCAGTAATGTTTACCGGTTCAACCGAAACCGGCAGCCTGATCTCACGCACCCTGGCTGAACGTAATGATATTCAGGTACCGCTGATTGCCGAAACCGGTGGCCAAAACTGCATGATTGTCGACTCCACCGCTCTGCCGGAGCAAGTGGTAGATGATGTTATCAGCTCGGGCTTTCAAAGTGCCGGCCAGCGCTGCTCGGCGCTTCGGGTGCTGTTTATTCAGCACGATGTCGCCGATGGCATTATCGAAATGCTCAAAGGCGCATTGCAGCAGCTGCATGTGGGCGACCCGGCATGGCTTAGCACTGATATAGGCCCGGTAATTGATGAAAAAGCGCTGAAAAACCTGCAGCAACACGTTGAGTACCTCAAAGATAAAGCTACCTTGCATTATCAGAGTGATATTCCGGATAACAGCGGGAACGGCGCTTACTTCTTTGCGCCGCGGTTATACGAAATCAGCGATTTGTCACTACTGAAACGCGAAGTATTCGGCCCCTGCGTGCATGTGATCCGTTTTAAAGCCAGTGAGCTGGATCAGGTTATCGACCAGATTAATGCCACCGGTTATGGCCTGACCATGGGTATTCACTCGCGTATTGAAGACCGCTGCAACTACCTGGCTAAAATGTCACGCGCCGGTAATGTCTACATTAACCGCAATATGATAGGCGCTATTGTTGGTGCCCAGCCCTTTGGTGGCCGTGGCTTATCCGGCACCGGGCCTAAAGCCGGCGGGCCGAACTATTTGCTGCGGCTGGTAAAAGAGAAAGCCTCGCCGGAAAATGTGCAAATGACTAACTTAAGTCCGGACGAGCTGAACCTGCACCATAACCCGGATGCCGATACGCAGGTACAGCAGCTGATGGCAAATTCGCTGCGCGATGAAAAAAGCTGGCGCGCCACGCCACTAAACGATCGTGTATCGGCGGTGCGGCAGTTGCTGGCAAAAATAGCCACTGTCGATATTATTGACGAGTTAGCCGATGACTTAGCCCAAACACTGGCCGATGCCCGCGCCCAGCTTAACCGGCTGGAGAAATACATGCGCAAGTCCACCACTCTGCCGGGCCCTACCGGCGAGTCAAATACGCTGCATATAGAGCCGCGCGGTTGTGTGGTGTGCTATGCCGACAAGAGCACTTCGTTTAACTTCTGGGCCATTTCCATTATTACCGCGCTGGCAGCCGGTAATACCGTGATCACCGTTGCATCGGAGTTGTTCTATGCCGAAGCGATGGCGTTTAAAGATAAGTTTATCTCTACCGGCGTTGCCGCCGGGGTGTTTCAGGTGGCGAAACCGGACCAGCTGCAGGCTATTTTGGCGCATCCGCATCTGGCCGGTGCTGTGGTTGCCGCCCGCTCGTCACGCTTGGGCTACTTCAGCCAACAGTTGGCGCAGCGCGACGGCGCTATTTTGCCGGTGATCAGCGCCGAGTATTACGATACGCTGATTAAACGCCTGGTAACCGAGAAAACCATCAGTATAGACACCACAGCGTCGGGCGGTAATACCTCACTGATGACGATGGTGGAAGACGACGACTAAGCTGCCGGCGATAAGCCAAAACATAAAAGCCGGGTACAGCCCGGCTTTTTTTATCTGCCAACCCAATCTGGTTTAAGCCCGGTTTAAGCCGGCTTCGGCTGATCTACTTAGCATACTCAGACCAGCGCCGGGTTTGTGATGCCGCTGCTGTTAGGGTAGACTCCCCCAGTTTTTAAACATCATAATATCGCGCAAAGCGCGTCGTTTTCAGACTAAGTGAGACTACAGGGAGCTTAAACCATGGCAAGATTTAAAGTGCCACACACCCTTACTTTGTTGTTTGGCATGATGGTACTGGCGATGATCGCCACCTGGATAGTGCCGCAAGGCTTCTTTGAAACCCAAACCCTGGCCAATGGCCGCTCTGCCGTGGTGCCCGGCACCTTTGCTTTGGTAGAACAGCGCCAGTACTTAAGCCCATGGCAGCTGTTAACGGCCATACCACGCGCTTTTGCCAGTGCCCAGGATGTGATTTTCTTCGTGATGATTTTAGGCGGCGTACTGTCTATCGCCCGCGCCACCGGTACTGTTGACGCGCTTATCGGCCGCTTGCTGACCCGGTTTGGTGAAAAGCCGCATATGCTGATCTTTATGGTGGTATTTTGTTTTGCCATGGCGTCCAGCGCTATCGGCACCGCCGGTGAATATATCCCCTTTGTGCTGATTTTAGTTGCGCTGTGTAAAGCCATGCGGCTGGATGCGATGACAGCTGTGGGCATGACAGTGGCCGGTTACGGCATTGGTTATGGCGTATCGGCGATTAACCCTTTTACGGTGATTATTGCCCAGCAAATTGCTGAAGTGCCGGTGCTGTCGGGCATTGAACTGCGGTTGGCGATTTTTATTCCCTTTGTGCTGATTGGCTTTCACCATGTCTGGAGCTATGCCAAAAAAGTACTGGCCAACCCCGCCAACTCGATGGTAGCCGATTTACCCTGCCCGCTGGGCGACAAACAAACCGGCACTTACCCGCAGCTGGCGCTAAACCACAAACTGATTTTAGCCAGCTTTGTCGGCACCATAGCGGTGGTAGCCTATGGTATTCGGGTTCATGGCTGGTACTTGTATGAACTAAGCGCCTGCTTTGTTGCCTGGGGCCTGTTTACTGCAGTGGTTGGCCGTATTTCTGCCGATACTGCCGCGCAAAAGTTTATTGACGGCGCTATGGAGCTGACCACTACAGCGATGCTGATTGGCGTGGCACGCGGTATTTCTCTGATTATGGAAGATGGCCAAATTCTGCATTCGCTGGTACATGGCATGTCGCTGCCGTTGTCTTATGTTGGTGCTGAAGCGGCGGCTGTGGGTATGCTGATTATTCAGACCCTGCTGAACTTTTTTATTCCCTCCGGCAGTGGCCAGGCTTATGTCACTATGCCGTTAATGGTACCGCTGAGCGACTTGCTGGAGATCCCGCGCCAGGTTGCGGTACTGGCGTATCAGTTTGGTGATGGCTTCTCCAATATGATCATTCCCACCAATGCAGTATTAATGGGCATTATTGGTATTGCCGGTATCCCTTATGGCCACTGGTTCCGCTTTTGTGCGCCACTGCTGTTAAAGTTAATGCTGGCATCAGCTGTAGTCTTAGTGCTGGCAGTAGTATTCGACTATGGCGACAGCGTGCAGCCCGTTACTGCCATTAGTGGTTAAACACTATAAAACCGGGCCGCTGTAGCGGCCCGGTTGATTTACTCTATGGTCAAAATCACTTTTACATCCGGCGTAACGGCGCCAGCCTCCACATAGCCAATAATATTCGGGTTATTGGCTACCAGCGTCAGCACCTCATTGTCTGATGACACTTCTTTAGGCGGTGTGCCTTTACCGGTAAACACCAGCTTTGACCAAAATGCCTTTACCTGGCTGGATGAGCGTCCTAACGCCTTCTGATCAAACTCTGAACGCAGCGCAGCCGAGTCAGCCAGATTTACCGGCACAGCAGAAGAGCCATTAGGGAAAGCGCTTAGCTTGCCGGTATAAAGCCGGACTAAATCTTCCTGCGTCAGACTGGCTTGATTTGATGGATGCACTACTACGGCAATCGCAGCGTTGACCGCTAAGGGCAGCAGTAAACTGCCGACAACTAATATTTTTTTCATACCGTCTCCTAAAACACCAGATCTACGCCAAAGGTGACGGACTTGCTGTCACCTGCCACCATCAGGCCATCAAAACCTTTATCTTCAACATCGTCGTACTGCAATTTAAAGGCAGCTGAGTTATGAAAATCATAGCGAAAGCCAACGCTGGTGGTGTTATGTACTTCGCCGTCGCTATCAAAATCCGCATAAGAGATATAGGGTGTGACAGTGTTAAAGCGATAACCCAACGACACCATATAGGTATCAAACTTACCGCCGTCCAGATCAAGTTGATTCAGCTCTGACAGCAATACCAGGTTGTTGTAATCTATATTCACCGAAATACCGGCAAATTTGCCGCGTCGCTCCAGCTCTCCATCCCAATCTACCCGCTCGGTTACACCATTTACGGTACGATAACGCTCGTTAATATATGTCATATAAGTCAGACGGATATCCAGCCAATCGCGGTTAAAGCTGATCACGCCACCGACAATATCTTTCCAAATTTCCCGGATCGGATTGGTACCGAAAAACTGAGATAACAGTTTGTTTTCTTTATCATCCTCACGGCCGGTGTATATATTGCCGCTGACATCCCAACTGCCCAGCTGCGTATTAAACAGCGCGTTTATGCCGGTGTAGTTAAAAATCTGCCAGGTGTAATTATCTGCCGGTGGCCGCAGCCACAGGTAGGCAAAACCGACATCGAAGAAGTCTGAGTAATAATACAACGGTAAGCGTTTTTTACCTGCTTGTATGGTCCAGGTATCGTTAAGCTGATAGGAAATATAAGCCCATTCAAATGTAGCATCAAAGTCATCCGCACCACGCGCGACAATTTGCCCGGTAACAGACAACCCCTCCAACAGGTCGGCCGACAGCTGCAGACCGATACGGCTATCGGGTTTAAATGACCACTCCTCTTCATACACGCCAACCTGAGGATAATTCGCCAGAAAAGTTGGCGGTAAACCAAACTCTGCCACACCATCACCGCTTAACACTCTGCCACCGGCTATGGTGGCAAACCCGGACATTTTGACTTCAGCCCATGCCGGACTGAGCATCATGGCCAGGGTCACTGCACTACATAATACAGATGCTTTCATATTCATCCCTCTCATGCTTATTGTTCTGACTACCGGTTAAACATAGGACAAGGCAGAAAAAAAGTATTATTTTCGCTGGATTTATTCTCAGATTAACGTCATGTTGCGCCTTACGGCAGACAGCAAAAAAGGAGCCTTATGAGTCAAGCCAAACAAATTGCTGAAATTATCTTAAAAGGCTTTCGCCGCCACTTCAGTTTATTCCAGGCTATTACCGCCAAAGCGAAACAACGTTTTGAGCTGGCCGACTGGCGTGCCTTTCAGCAGGACAGCTCAGATCGCATTTCGTTTTACGATCAGCGTGTTACCGAAGCCATTGCCCATCTGGCCACTGAGTTGCCGGCACAGTGCTTAAACGAAACACTGTGGCAGCAGGTAAAGCAGCACTATATGGAATTTCTGGCGTTTCACCCCCAGGCAGAGCTGGCAGAAACCTTTTATAACTCAGTGTTTTGCCAATTATTTGAGCGCAAGTATTTTCACAATAAGAATATTTTTGTTGAGTCGACGCTAAGCAAACAGCACTTACCCGCACCGGTGGCATCGGTGTATGACAGCTACTTCCCGGCCCAGGATGGCTTAAAGCAAACTATCCGTAATATTGTCTCCGGCTTTGGTTTTATTACGCCCTTTATTAACCTCGACCGTGATATACGCCTGATTGTAAAAAGCTTTATGGCGCAGTCCAGCCACGGCCGCCATCCGGTGTACCAAATTCGTTTTGATATTTTAAGGTCAGTGTTTTACCGCAATAAAGCCGCTTATATTGTTGGCCGCGCGGTAACGCCGGATGGCCAACAGCCGTTTATTATTCCGCTGCTGCACCGCGAAGGCGCCGGCCTGTATATCGACACCCTGGTAACCGACGCCAAGCAGATGACGATTATTTTCGGCTTCTCGCGCGCTTATTTTATGGTGGCAAGCCAGGTACCCTCGGCGCTGGTGCATTTTTTACGCGAGCTGCTGCCGCATAAAACTCTGGCCGAACTGTATGCCAGCATCGGCTTGCACAAACAGGGCAAAACCGAATTTTACCGCGAGCTGTTAAGCCACCTGGATAAGAGCAATGATCAATTTGTTGCCGCGCCGGGTATTCGCGGCATGGTGATGATGGTGTTTACCCTGCCCTCTTTCCCTTATGTGTTTAAAGTGATCCGCGACAAGTTTGCTCCCAGCAAAGAATTTGGCCGCGACACGGTAAAAGCGCGCTACCTGCTGGTAAAAAAACATGACCGGGTTGGCCGCATGGCCGATACGCTGGAATACTCTTATGTCGCCTTGCCGAAGAACCGTTTTTCGGCTGAATTACTCGAAGAGTTGCAGCAGGTTATCGGCGATTCACTCAGCTTTGAAGATGAGCTGGTGGTAATTAAACACCTGTATATTGAACGGCGGATGATCCCGCTGAATATCTATCTGGAAACCGCCTCGCTGGCGGAGAAGAGCCATATTATGGACGACTACGGCCAGGCGATTAAACAGATGCTGGCCGCCAATATTTTCCCGGGTGATATGCTGCTGAAAAACTTTGGTGTAACACGGCACAAACGCGTGGTGTTTTATGACTACGACGAAGTACAGTATATGCTGGATGTGAATTTCAGAAGCTTTCCGAAAACCGACAACTACGAAGATGCGCTGTTTGCTGAAGGCACAGTGTGCGCCGCGCCGGGCGATGTCTTCCCCGAGCAGATGGCCACCTTTGTGACGCCGCAGCCGCAAATCCGCGAGTTGCTGTTTAGCAAACACCCCGAGTTGTTAGATGCAGCCTATTGGCGGCAGAAGCAACAAAATATCCGCAATGGCGTGGTAGAAGATATTTTCCCCTACCCCGACAGCATGCGCTTCTATCATTTTTATAACGACGAGAGCGCTTAACGATGAAAATTTACGTCGACGCCGACGCCTGCCCGGTGGTGATTAAAGACATTATTTTTCGCGCCGCCGAGCGCAAACAGATAGCCACACTGCTGGTAGCGAACCAGCCGATCCGCGTACCGCCATCAAAGTTTATCTCGGCCATTACCGTATCCAGCGGCTTTGATGAAGCCGACAACGAAATAGTGCGCCGCTGTGAAGCCGGCGATTTAGTTGTTACAGCAGATATTCCGCTGGCAGCCGACGTGCTGGCCAAAGGCGGCCATGCGTTGAACCCGCGCGGCGAGCTGTACAGCACCGACACCATTAAACAAAAGCTGACGATGCGGGATTTTATGGACACACTGCGCGGCAGCGGTGTACATACCGGCGGCCCGCCACCGCTAAACCAAAGCGACCGCCAGGCCTTTGCTAATCAGCTGGATAAACTGTTACAGCAGCATGCGAAAGATTAACCCGGCCAGGCCGACAGCTGCTGTCTACTGCTGAATTGCTGCTGTTTTTGGCTTAGCGGATCGATAAAACTTAACTGTTTTGCCAGCAATTGCAACGGCTTATCAAACTGCGGTGCCTGCTTCGGTTTAAGTTCAGGGTAATAATTATCATGCAAAATCGGCATCGCCAAACTGAGCATATGCAAGCGCAGCTGGTGGGTTTTACCGCTATGCGGTGTCAGCTCAAACAACCCGAGCTCGCCGCTTTTGGCCACCAGGCTGATAGTTGATTGCGCATTTGCCTCACCGGCCACTATGGCGTTGATAAAGCGCGGTATGCTTTTCTCAATCCGGTTTGCAATACGCCACTGCTGTGGTAACTCCGCTGTGGCAGCCTGCTGTGTTAACCGCGCCACCGCCTGATATTGCTTATGGATAGTGCCCTCGCTAAACAGCTGATAATAAGCCGGCCGGCTTTGGGCATTGACAGAAAACAGCACCAGGCCTGCGGTATCGCGGTCCAACCGGTGTAGCGGTGCAATGTCGCTCAGGCCGGTGTCGCGCTGTAAGCGCGCCAGTAAGCACTCATTAACGTAGTCACCGCCTGGCGTAACCGGCAAAAAATGCGGCTTATCGGCGACAATAATATGCTGGTCCCGGTACAGAATTTGGTGTGCAAACGGGATCACAGGCTCGGCTGTTACTTCACGGTAATAGCACAGCCGCTTGCTCGGCATAAAAGGCGTATCTGCGCTAATAGCCGCGCCGTTAAACCAATACACTTTGCCTGCAGCAATACGCTCACGCCAGACAGCCTCGCTGATAAACGGAAACTGGCTGCATAAAAACTGCAGCACAGTATGCCAGCCGTTATTGACAGCAGGCAGGGTAATTTCAGAGGCTTGGCGGGCTATCGACACTGTGTATTCCGGCAGAAAAATCAGCGCGCAGTGTAGCATAAAAGCGGCTACAATAGCCGCCCGTTGCCGTTCAGATGCTGTTGGAACCTGCATGTCGCATATTAATTCTGTGCTTAACCTACGCACACAAGAACTGGCGAAAGCCACCCGGGTGTTTTTGGCCCGTGGCAGCAAAGTTAAACGCTGCGAGCAGTGCCTGCTACCGGCCACTGACTGCATCTGCGCCAGCAAACCCGCGGTTAGCAGTAACAGCGCCTTTTGTTTTATTATGTATACCGGCGAGTGTTACAAGCCCAGCAATACCGGCCGTATTATTGCCGATGTTATCGCCGACAACCATGCCTATGTTTGGGACAGGACCCGCCCCGATGCCAGCATGCTGGCACTGCTGGCCGATGCGCGTTATGCACCTGTAGTGGTATTTCCGCAACAATACGCTGAAGCACAGCGTTGTATCAACAGCCCGCTGGAGCTCAGCGCCGTGCAAAACGGTAAAATACCGCTGTATATTATGCTGGACGGCACCTGGCGCGAAGCGAAGAAAATGTTTAAAAGCCCTTATTTAGCTAACTTGCCGGTGCTGGGCATTCAGCCACAGCAGGCTTCCGCTTACCAGCTGCGCGAAGCAGCACATCTGCACCAGTTGTGTACTGCCGAGGTAGCTATTGAAGTACTGAAACTGGCAAACGACAGCGCAGCAGCGGACGCCCTGGCAGCCTACTTTGACGTATTTCGCCGCGCTTATATCGCCGGCAAACCCCATTTGAGCTTTACTGCTATAGCCGGATAACCAACAAGAGGCGACACCATGCGTGATGTAATACTGAGTAAACCCGCGGTTGAACTGTATAAAATTCTCAAATTTGAAGGTTTGATCAGCAGTGGTGGCGAAGCGAAAGCCGCCATAGATGCCGGTTTGGTTAAAGTAAACGGCGAGGTTGAAACCCGCAAGCGCCGGCAAATTAACGCCGGCGATATTATTGAAATTGGCGACGAAAAGCTGCAAATGCGCTTACTTTAACAGTTAAGCGCAAGTTGCCATTACGCTAGGCATTAGCAAGAAAAGCTGCCAGCTGTGCGCTAAGCCAGCCGGGATCATCCAGCGCTAAATCGTGCCCGGCCCAGGGGTGCTGAATATGTGCCGCCTGCCAGTAGCGGGCTAAATCAAGCGAGCATTGCGGGCTAACCAGGGTATCACCCAGGCTGCTAAGCAATAATGCAGGGCATTGCGGCGCGGGGGTTACCACAAAACGACTGGCCGCCCATAATTGGCGCAGGGCATTTAATTTGCTTACCGGCCTTTGCTGCTGCCATAACTGCCAGTTAGCGACTACAGCGGTATGCTGTGCCGGCCTGGCGCTGGTGAGCTGTAAAATAAGCTGTTCGCGCTTTGTTGCATTGACAAGCACACTGCGCAGCAGCTGCGGGTAATTCTGCCAGCGTAAACGCTGATAAAACGGCGATAACGGCCTGGCACTGCTGTTAATCAAGCTAACAGAGGCCACTTCTGCCGGATACTGCGCCGCCCAGTCGGCAGCCAGCATCGCACCGAGCGATATCGCTACTAAATGCACCTTACCGTTAAACTCAGCTGCCTGTTGTAACTGCGCGCGTACCGACTGGCGCAAGGCTCTGATGCTGCAGGGCGAGCGCTGTTGATACAGCTCACCGCTGCCGGCAAAATCAAAGCTCAGTACCGGATTAGCCAGGGTTTGCGCCAGTAGCGGTCTGAAGCCGCCCCAATGACGCTGCTCGCGGGTAAGACCGCGGATCAGCAATACCGGAATATCCGCTGCTAGTACCACAGACGCATCGCCTCTGTATGCAATTGGTCTTTATTGACTAACGGCAACCAATTTTGATAAGACATGGTGGCGTTAATTAAAAAGTTTATCAGGATAAGATGGCTGCGCAGCACCCGTTTAACGCGGTGCGGCTTTACCGGATGAAACATACCCAGGCTGGATAACAGCTGAAACGGGTTTTTCCGCACCCAGTTCCAGGAGCCCATTTCCAGCGTTAACGGCAACATGGTGCTGTTATGCGCCAACGCTGAGTCGTACAGGTAATCCCATAAATCGCCGTGGCACAGGTAGTGCTGCGATTGCGGCTCAAAAATATAATTCTGGTGCGGATAAGTGTGTGCCAGCAATTGCCGCAGCCGGTACATCTCAGCCAGGTGTGTTATGGGTTGGCGCCGGCTTTTGGCATAAGGAAACCACAACCGATCAGTAGTGCCAAAGCCGGAATGGCAATCCAGCACCAGCGAAAATGGTCTTGCAAATAACTCGCGCCGGACAAAGTCTGCCACGGCCCGGCTTTCGGTTTCCATTTTGTCACTGCGACCGCGGTGCCACGGAATAGCGCGGCTGATGCGTTGCCCGCCCACCAGCCAGGCAGCGCCCTCAGTGCATTCCACCGGCGCATTACGCATTAAATCCACGCTGTTGCCATTAGCGCGCCAACCATTGGCCATACCGGCCGGGTTAACCAGCGGGATAAAGTAAATACAGCACTGCTGCAAGGTATGCTGCAGGCACAGGTCCCACGGTAGCCGGCTTAACAGGGTTTGCAGATAAGCCAGCACCACCTGGGTGCCGATACGCTCAAGGCCATGCACGCCGCCAACCAGCAGCAGCGCAGGCGCAGCTGCACTACGGTTACCCAGCGCCAACGCATAAACCGGCAACTGCTGTGTCATATGCGGCACTGCGGCCAATTGTTCTACCTGCAATTGCGGCGGTGCCTGGTCGATTATTTGTTGCAACTGTGCCAGTTCCGGCAGCAGGGTATCGCTATCTGGCAACAACAGTGCGACTCCGTTAGTGAACCTTGTGTGACAGCATAACCCGGCCGCGACAGACAAAAATGGCAGTTTTATGAAGATTGCCGCCGGCTTTACCCCGAATTTTCATCCGGTTATCCTGCCCTATCGGCAAAAGCAGTAGCGTCATTTATACTCAGAGTCAGTTTAACCGGTGGGGCCGGATATGCCGTTTTTCAGTCTGGGAAAATTACTGCGCTTTAACCTGTACTACTGGTTAGCCATTTTAATGCTGGGCCTGCTCAGCTCTTTGCATGCTGCAGCGCTGTACGATAAGCCGTACGACTGGAGCTATCTGCCGATGATGCTTGCCAGCGATCTGGTGGCGATGTTATTAACGGCGGCGCTGGTGGTGTGGACCTATCAGCGTCTGGTGCAGCAGGCATTCAGTAACTGGCAATTACTGACCGGCGTAGTGCTGGTCGCGGCGCTGTATATTCCGGCAGAGAATGCGCTGTGGATGCTGTTGTGGGACAGAGAGATTGTCGATATCCGCAAGCTGATCGGCAATCTGGACACGTCGGTGCTGACGTTTTTCGTCTGGACCGCCTGCTATCTTACTGTGCTACTGTACCAGCAGCAATTGCAGCGCCTGGCGCAAACCAATGAGTTAAGCCAAAAAATTCAGCAGTTGGAGCTGCAGGCGCTAAGCCATCAGCTCAACCCGCACTTCACCTTTAATGCACTGAATTCTGTTTGTGCGCTGCTGGAGGCGCAGCGCTATGACGACGCCGAAACAATGTCTGAGCAGCTGGCGACTTTTTTGCGTTATTCGCTGAGTAAATCACCCGACAGTCTGGTGCAACTGGCCGATGAACTGGCGGCGATTAATGCCTATCTGCAGCTGCAAAAAACCCGCTTTGGCGACAAATTAAAGGTTAACTGGCAGATTGACGATTCACTGAAACGCCAGCGTATTCCGGCGCTGTTGCTGCAGCCGTTGGTAGAAAATGCCATTAAGTACGCTGTCGCCAGCCGTAAGCAGGGCGCCACCATTACCATAGGCGGCACACGTGAGCACAACAGCCTGCATCTGAGTATCAGCGACGATGGTCCGGGTTCACAGGTATCAGCCGACAGCAGCGGCGCCGGGGTTGGTCTGGATAATATCCGCAACCGCTTGTTACAACACTTTGGCGACAGCGCCCGTTTGGATATCGGTGCCAGCCCACAGGGCTTTAAAGTGGATATCAGCTTACCGTGGCAAACAGCATGATAGCAGCCGGCACGCAGCAGCTTCGGCTGGTTAATTTTTGGTACTGGCATCTGCTGTACTGGTTAAGTTATCTGCTGGTGAAATATACCCACCTGGCCGTGCTGGTGCCGTTGCAGAACGAAGCCACCTGGCCATATTTGTGCATTTATAGCCTGCTGACTTTGATCAACATTCTGCTTACCGGCTTACTGGGCCGGCACGAACTACTGCAGCAGCGGCCGTTACTGCAGCAGCTTAAGCGCTTGTTGCTGGCGCTGCTGCCGCTGTGGCTGTTACTGGTGCCGCTGCGGCAATACCTGATCATGCAATACGCTACCGATATGGCGCACGACTCCGGCTCGCCATTGAAGTATTTTCTGGCGTTCTCACTGGTATTGCTGCCGCTGGCCGGTTGGCTGGCGGTGTTTATGCTGATTAAAACCAATCAGCTGCATTACGCCGGTGTGCTGCAACAGCAGCAGTTGGCAAAGCAGGCGCGCCAGGCCAGATTAAAAGTACTGCGTTATCAGCTTAACCCGCACTTTATGTTTAATACGCTCAACGCACTGAATGCGTTAATAGTGCAGCGCAGTGGCCAGGCCGCAGAGCAGCTGATCCAGCATTTATCCACTTACCTGCGCCACTCGTTGAAAAACCAACAGGATGAGTTTATTCCGTTGCAGCAGGAACTGGATGCTTTGTCGGCCTATATGGCAATACAGCAGGTACGTTTTGGTGAGCGACTGCAACTGTGCTGGCAACTACCGCAGCAGCTGCCCACTCTGCGTTTTCCGCCTCTGTTATTGCAGCCTTTGGCCGAAAATGCCATTCAATACAGCGTGGCGGAAATAGCGGGTAACATCTGCCTGCAGATCTGCCTGCAACTGCAGGATGGCTATTTGCAAATTATCCTGGCGCAGCAAGGTGCCGATGCGGGCGCCGGCTGGCCCGATACACAGCAACCGCTAAACTTAATTAATCTCTCTGAGCGGCTACAGCTGTTGTTTGGTAATGCTGCCGCGTTAAATCTCAGCCACAGCACCAGCGGCTTTTACGGCCGGCTGCGCATAGCAACGGAGGCGCTGGATGACAGCCGCACTTAAAGTCATTATTGCTGATGACGAACCTTTGGCTATCAGTAACTTAAAAGCCAAGCTGGCGTTATATACTAATCTGGAGATTATCGACTGCTTTGATAACGGCGATGACACTTTACAGTTTTTACAGACTGCGCCGGATATCGACCTGGTATTTCTGGATATTCAGATGCCGGGCATTAAAGGTATCGACATTTTGCAGCAAGCCGCTAAAGGCTCGGCCATGGCCAAGCCGTTATTTATTCTGGTTACCGCTTATGAGCAATTTGCCTTTTCGGCGTTTGAACATTTCGCCTTTGATTATCTGCTAAAACCGGTGTCGCGCCAGCGCCTGGCGCAATCGCTGCTGGACGCCCGTACGGCGCTGGATAAACTGGCGCCGCAAGCGGTGCCGGCGCCGGTTAACAAGCTGACGTTTAAAACCGGCGCCTCTACCCTGCTGCTCGACGATATTGACATCATGCTGATTGAAGCCGCCGGCAACTATATGTGCATTCATACTTTAAACAACACCCTGATCATACGGGAAACCATGAAAGAACTGCTGCAACGCCTGCCCAAACAGTTTGTCCAGGTGCACCGCTCTACCTTGCTGAATTTGCACCATGTGCACAAGCTGCAACCGCATAATAATGATTACGAATTTCAGCTTAGCAATGGTAAAAAAGTGAATGCCTCACGCCGCTACAAACTGAATTGGGCCGGCCAACTCAGCGCTCTGCCACAACATTAATCTCACCGCTTATCCCCGCCCTGCGCCGGCTTATCACTTGATAACAACGGCGCCACCTCTTACCCCAACGTAGCGGCAACGAGGCAGCAGTATTGCCAAAATAGGGCTATGGCAAACGCCATATGTTAAACAACAGAGGACAGCACGATGAAAACAGCACTTTTATTGGCAATATCTGTAGCAAGTGCCGGTGTGGCAATACCGGTAGCCGCCAATGACTATGTCAAAGGCAGTTATATACATCAGGCTTTGGTGCAGGTGTGCAGCAAAACTGCAGATGATGATCGGTTAGGCTTACACAGCACGCTAAAAGCTTACCGTATCAGTAAACAAGCCGCGGTAGAAAAAGTAGTATGTAACGGCCAGCATTTAACAGACTTTGCCCGCGCCAACCAGGCGGTTAAAGTTACCGCTATGCTGCAGCCTTATGAAGATCGCATTAAAGGCCGTGTAACCATTCAGGATGTTGCTGCAGCGGCAGCGAACTAAAACCGGCAACGGGACAGCGCTATATTGCTGTCCCGCCCTGCTGTTTAATTTGCCGCCGTATCCAGTGGCGCAAAGCTTTTAACTAAATCATCTACCGCTTTCATTTGCAGTAAATAATCTTCCAACTTAGCCAATGGTAAGGCACAGGGGCCGTCGCATTTGGCCAGGTTAGGCTCGGGGTGGGCTTCAATAAACAAACCGGCTAAACCCAGTGCCATACCGGAGCGGGCCAACTGCGCAGCCTGGGCACGACGGCCATCGGCCGAACTTTCACGGCCGCCGGGCTTTTGTAATGCATGGGTGGCATCAAAGATCACCGGGCCGTAGTTTTTCATTTCGTCCATACCCAGCATGTCTACGACGAGGTTATTGTAACCAAAGCAGCTGCCGCGCTCGCACAGGATCACCTGTTCATTACCGGCCTCTTTAAACTTAGTGATGATATGGCGCATTTCATGCGGTGCTAAAAACTGCGGTTTTTTCACGTTTATTACCGCACCGGTTTTTGCCATCGCTACGACTAAATCGGTTTGCCGCGCTAAAAAAGCCGGCAGTTGGATCACGTCTACTACTTCAGCTACCGGCGCCGCCTGATGCGTTTCATGCACGTCGGTGATCAGCGGCACCTTAAAGGTACGTTTAATTTCTTCAAAAATTCTTAAGCCTTCTTCCATGCCAGGGCCACGGTAAGAGTGCACCGACGAGCGGTTAGCCTTGTCGAATGAGGCTTTAAATACATAAGGAATACCCAGCTTAGTGGTGACTTCCACATAATGCTCGGCAATGCGCATGGCTAAATCACGCGATTCCAGTACATTCATGCCGCCAAACAACACGAAGGGTAAATGGTTAGCCACTTGGGTGTTGCCAACCTGAATAATTTGCGCAGTCATAGTTTTTCCGTAGTAAGTTGCCGGCCGCAGGGCCGGCCATGATCAAATCAAAAAGCGGTTAGAAACACCGGTTGTTTGGTTATTGCCACCCGCAGCACCAGACCCAGCCAACCCAGGGCACCTAAAAAGCAAATCCAGCGAATGGCAGCAGTACGGCCTTTAAACGCCATGACGCCCAGCGCTATATAGGCCAGTACTGCCAGCAGCTTTTCTGTCAGCCAGGCGTGAACAAAAGGATACTGCTGCAGCGTGATCATCAATAACACCGCACTGACCAGCAGCAACGTATCAATAACATGCGGCGCAATTTTAAAAAATTTGCGTTGTAATATTGCCGCCGGCTTTAAGCTCATAGCGTAGCGTACTAATAAAAAACTGACACTTAACACCACCATTAACAGGTGAAAATGCTTATAAGCCATATACATAACGTTAATCCTTACTGATTAAAAAAACAGCCAGCGTAAGCTGGCTTTGGTTATTGTTCGCTGTCGGGGTATTTTTGCAGTATTGCTTCCAGTTTGTCGACCCGGCTTTTAAATATTTCTACCAATTTAGGGTCAAACTGCTTACCGGACTCCGACTCAATATTGGCCACTACCTGCTCCAGTGGCCAGGCCGATTTATAACAACGCCGGTGACGCAGCGCATCGTACACATCGGCCAGGGCGGCAATACGGCCATAGATATGAATATCTTCGCCTTTTTTACCTGCAGGGTAACCAGTGCCATCCCATTTTTCATGGTGATCTTGTGCTATCACAGCGCCGGCCTGAATAATGCTGCGTTTAGAGTTTTTCAGTATCTCATAGCCAATGCTGGTATGGGTTTTCATTACCTCCCATTCCTGCGCCTGCAACCGTGTTGGTTTATTTAAAATACCGTCCGGAATACCCACCTTGCCAACATCGTGCAAGGGCGCGGCAAACATCAGCCGCTCGGCTTCCTCTTCCGGCAAACCATAGGCTTTGGCCAGGTCATAACAGATAAAGGCGACCCGCTTCACGTGATTACCGGTTTCTATCGAGCGGTGTTCTACTGCTTCGCTTAAGCGATAAACAATTTCGCGCTGGGTGTCTTCAATTTCATGCTGCAGCTGCACATTTTCATAGGCTATTTGTACATTTTGCGAGAACAGCTCAATCAGCTTTTTTTGGTTTTCCGTAATCACGCCAGGCAAGCCGGAGATATACAATAATGAGCCATGGGTAAATTTACTGGTACAGTACGCCACTAAATAGTTATCGCGATACACTATGCCGCGCGATTGCAGCGCTACTTCAAAAGCATCCATTAATTCAGGCGCCAGCACATCCTGCACCGGTTTGCCCTCTTTGCTTTCAAACTCGCCCTGGCCGGCAAATACCACCAGTTTATGTGGATCTGACACTTCGCCACTGATATTACCGGCTACCATTGACGAGCTGACCAGTAAAGCGTCCTCATTGCAGCCTAAGATAGAGGTCAGCTGCTGCAATACGCCGTCAATAAACTGCTCCATCGAATGCGAGGAAAATAGATCGGCCGAGGCGTTGATAATTTTTTCCAGCCCCTTGCGACTTTGCTCCAATGATAAGATATCGCGGTACGAGCGCAGGCTGGACATAATAACGGTAAACAGTTTTTGCGCCGTCAGTTCAGTTTTCGATTTATAATCGTTAATGTCGTAGTTAATGATCACCTGGCGCTCCGGTGCCTGGCCCGGTTGGCCGGTGCGTAAAATAATGCGCACATGCTCGTTATGTAACTGTTCGCGAATATAGCTGGCCACCAGCAAGCCGGCGTCATCGGTTTCCATTACCACATCCAGCAACATAATAGCTGCATCGGGATGTTGCTCAATCAGTGTTTTGGCTTCTGCGCCGGAATAGGCGCTGAAAAAACTCAGATTTTTATTCTGAAAAGTAAAATCACTGAGCGCCAGCTTGGTAACGGCATGTACTTCCGGCTCATCATCAACAATTAAAATCTTCCAACTGCCATGCGATACCGTTTCGACATGCTCCGGTTCTTCCGCAAATAAAAAATCATCATTCATCCGCTTTTCCTTAGCACTGATTCTGGTTAGAAAAGTATGAATAAGTTATATGCTGTATCGTTAACGCGGTCAAAGAAAAAGCCGTTAAAAGCCAAAATCAACCGCCGAGGCAACCGCCGCTGATGCGCCAGTTATTACCATAGTCGCGTTTTGATTCAACCTGAGTAAAACCAGCCTGTTGCAGCAACTGCCGCACCGCGTCAGCCTGATCATAGCCATGCTCCAGATACAACCAGCCGGTGTCATGCAGATACTGTGGTGCCTGTTGCACTATATGCGTGATGTCAGCCAGACCTTGTTGCTCTGAGGTCAGCGCCGTAATGGGTTCATAGCGCAGGCTGGCTAAGTGCGTATCGGCCGGGTCAATATAAGGCGGGTTACTGACAATTAAATCGTAGCGCTGTGCGCCCAGTGCGCTAAACCAATTGCTCTGCAACACTGTGCAATTAGGAATATGCAGCCGCTGACGGTTACGTTCGGCCAGTTGCACCGCCTCAGTAATATAATCCACCGCGGTAAGCTGCCACTGCGGCTTATTATGCGCCAGCGCCAGCGCAATAGCGCCGGTGCCGGTGCCTAAATCCAGCACCCTGGCTTGTGCCGGTAACGGCAAGGCTAATGCCTGCTCTACCAACAGCTCAGTGTCAGGCCGCGGGATCAAGGTGCTGGGGGCCACTTCAAGCTGTAAATCAAAAAAGTGCCAATGGCCAAATAAGTACGCCAGCGGCCGGCCCTGTAAGCGCTGTTGCAGCAGCTCGCCCAGCGCCGCCAGCTCAGCGTGGCTGAGTAGCCGTTCAGGGTAGCTGTAAAGATAGCTGTTACTGACACTCAGCACATGACACAGGCACAACCTGGCTTCAATATCTGCCGTAGGGCTGACCGCCGCCAGCTGTTGCTGGCTAAGCTTCAGCCACTGTGCCAGTGATACGGCGGCGGACACTTAGCGGTTCTCGTCGGCCAGCGCGGCTAACAAGTCGGCCTGATGCTCGTGTTTCAGCGGCTCTAATACCTGATCTAAATCGCCTTCCATTACCTCGTTTAAGCGATATATGGTGAGGTTGATGCGATGATCGGTTAAACGGCCCTGCGGGAAGTTATAGGTGCGGATGCGCTCGGAGCGATCGCCACTGCCCACTAAGGAGCGGCGGGTAGATTCTTCCACCAGACGGCGTTTTTCATCTTCGGCTGCCTGAATACGCGATTGCAGCACGCTCATAGCGCGGGCGCGGTTTTTATGCTGCGAACGTTCATCCTGACATTCCACCACTATGCCGGTAGGTAAGTGGGTAATGCGAATGGCAGAATCGGTACGGTTAACGTGCTGACCACCGGCACCGGAGGCGCGGAACGTATCTACTTTTAAATCGGCCGGGTTAATTTCTATTGCTTCGCTTTCCGGCACTTCCGGCATAATGGCGACGGTACAGGCCGAGGTATGCACCCGGCCTTGTGATTCGGTGGCAGGTACACGCTGCACGCGGTGGCCGCCGGATTCAAATTTCAACGTACCGTAAGCGCCCTCGCCTTGTACGCCGGCAATAATTTCTTTATAACCGCCGTGCTCACCGTCGCTGGCGCTGATCACTTCGAGTTTCCAGCGGCGTTTTTCGGCAAAACGGCTGTACATGCGAAATACGTCACCGGCAAAAATAGCCGCTTCATCACCACCGGCACCGGCACGAATTTCAATAAAACAGCTGTTATTGTCGTTCGGATCTTTGGGCAGCAATAAAATTTGCAAGTCCTGATCCAATTGCTCAATCCGTTCTTTGGCGGCTTTGTATTCTTCCTGCGCCATTTCGCGCATATCCGGATCGCTGTCTTTTTGCATCTCTTCAGCTGAGGCTAAATCCTGCTGCGCCTGCTGATAATCGGCAAAAGCTTTGCTGATATCTTCCAGTTGGCTGTATTCTTTTGACAGCTCGCGGAATTTAGTTTGATCGCTGATCACTGAGGCGTCGCTTAATAGCGCCTGCACTTCTTCGTAACGCTCAGCCAGGCCTTCCAGCTTGCGGTATACCGATTCTTTCATGGTGTTTTATATGCCTGATTACAGATCTAACAAAGTGTTGATCAAGGTTTGTTTATTCAGTTCGTCGTCTTGCACTAACTGGCGAATGGCTTTGGTTGGGCTGTGCATCAGCCGGTTACTCAGTTTAGTGGAAAATTCTGCCAGTACTTTTTCAGCATCCTGGCCGGCAGCCAACTGATTGACTGCCTTAGCTAATAATTCGCTGCGCACCTGCTCACAGCGTTGGCGGTAATCGCGCAGCCAGTCGACACTGCCCTGCAGGGTTAACCACTGAGCAAATTCAGCTGCACCTATCGCTATCATCTGTTTTGCCTGCTCAGCGGCTTGCTGGCGGTTATTCAGGTTTTGCGCCACTATCGACTGTAAATCGTCTACCGTATACAGATAAGCATCCTCCAGTTCAGCCACCTGCTGCTCTATATCGCGCGGCACGGCTAAATCGACCAGAAACATCGGCTTATGTTTACGCTGTTTCAGCGCTTGTTCTACCATGCCTTTACCGACAATCGGCAAGGTGCTGGCAGTAGAGCTGATAACAATATCGGCGTCGGCCAGCATCACCGGCACCTGGGCTAAGGTAATGGCGGAGGCAGAAAATTGCTCAGCTAAGTGCACAGCCCGTTCATAAGTGCGGTTAGCAACCGTGAGTTGTCCGGCGCCCTGCTCTTGCAAATGCTTTGCGACCAGTTCAATGGTTTCGCCGGCACCAATCAGCAATACCCGTACTTTGGCGAGGTTACCGAAAATTTGCTTTGCCAGGCTTACCGCAGCAAAGGCCACCGATACCGCATTGGCACCAATATCGGTTTCCGTACGCACCTGTTTGGCCACCGCAAAGGTTTTTTGAAATAAACGCTCAAACTGCGGGTTAACGGTGCCGGCACTGCGTGCCTGGTTATAAGCTTGCTTAACCTGGCCGAATATTTGCGGCTCGCCCAGCACTAAAGAATCCAGCCCCGCAGCCACCTGCATCAGATGCTCTGTTGCGGCGTTATCCTGGTGCAGATACAAATGCGGCTGTAATTCCTGGCCATCCACAGCATGAAATTGTGCTAACCAGGCAATTACCTGTTCCGCTTGGCTGGCGCTGCCGTTAAAATACAATTCAGTGCGGTTACAGGTAGATAAAATGACTGCATCGGAAATACTGGTTAAGGTAGTCAGCTCGCGCAAGGCTTCAGGCAACTGCTCAGGCGCAAAAGCAACTTGTTCGCGCAGGGCAACCGGTGCCGTTTTATGATTAATGCCGAGTGCGAAAATGGCTGTCACCTGTATCATCAGAATTGTCAGGGGGCGAATTGTACAAAAAGCCCCAACTTAATAAAAGCTAAGAAAGCACAGTGAAGGACTTTAGTGTGGTGTATCGGTTTAAGTGTGCCTGGTTGATGGTTATTTTTAGCCTGTTACTCAGTGGTTGCAGCCTGTTTCAACGCCCGGCGCTTACAGCAGCGCCGCTTAGCAATAACGAGCGCGAGCAGCAAATACAAGCCCTGCAGCAGTTTTCACTGCAAGCAAGCGTGGGCATTAAAACGCCGCAGGATTCTATCAGCGCCAATTTGCGCTGGCAGCAGCAGGATGCGGCGCATTATCAGGCCAGGTTAAGTAATTTTCTCGGTATCAGCTTATTTGAGCTGAGCCAAAGCGAATATGGCAGCGAAATACTGCTCAAAGGCGAAACCTACCGCGCAGCAGATACCAGTACTTTACTGTTGCAGCTGTCCGGCTGGTCAATGCCGCTGCAGGATATGCCGCTGTGGTTACGCGGTTTACCCGGCAGCAACGGCCGCAATATAGTGCGCGATGCACAGGGCCGTGTTACCGGCTTTAGTTTAACTGACAGCACCGGCATAGTGTGGCAATTGCAATATCAGAGCTTTTTTGCCGACAGCCTGGCGCTGCCTAAACGCTTGTTGCTGCAAAGCAATGACAGCCAAATTAAAATTGTGGTCCGGAGCTGGCAATGACAAAGCTAACCTTGCCCGCTGTGGCCAAACTGAATTTATTTTTACATATTACCGGGCGCCGCCCGGATGGCTACCATAACCTGCAAACCTTGTTTCAACTGCTGGACGTGGGCGATGAGCTGAGTTTTAGCCTACGCGATGACACTGACATCACACTCGATTGCAATGACGCGCAGCTGATAAACGAGCAAAATCTCGTCTTACGTGCGGCGCGTTTGCTGCAACAGCACAGCAAATGCACGCAGGGCTGCGATATCTATCTGGCTAAACGCCTGCCAATGGGCGGCGGTTTAGGCGGCGGTTCATCCGATGCGGCCACTACCTTGCTGGGGTTAAACAGGTTATGGCAGCTGGGATTACCGCTTGATACTTTGGCAGAACTGGGGCTGAAACTGGGCGCTGATGTACCGCTGTTTGTCCGTGGTTACACCGCATTCGCCGAAGGCGTCGGGGAAAAATTATTACCGCTGCCAATGCCGGAGAAAGTTTACCTGGTGGTTACACCAGATTGTCATATCAGCACCGCGGAAATCTTCCAACACCCTGATTTAATTCGCGATACCCCTACAGTAGCCTTTGAGCATGTGTTAACAGCGCAGTGGCATAACGACTGCCAGCCTTTGGTAGAACGGCTCTACCCTATTGTTGCAATAACCTTACAGTGGTTGGTAGAATACGCGCCGTGTCAAATGACGGGTACTGGCGCCAGTGTGTTCGCCGCATTCCCGGACCAGACCAGTGCTCAGCATGCTCTTGCGCAATTACCGCCGTCCTGGCGTGGTTTTATTGCCAAAGGGGTCAACCAGTCACCTGTGTGGGCTGCGTTGGCAGATACCGAATAAGTAACCGCAGCGGTGTTGTTGCCGCTGTTAATTGATAAACCGGACTCACCACCGCCCTGAGGATCCTACCGTGCCTGACATGAAGGTTTTCGCTGGTAACGCCATACCAGAACTCGCAAGTAAAATCGCCAGCCGTCTGTATATTAAACTTGGAGATGCCGAAGTCGGCCGTTTCAGTGATGGGGAAGTTAGTGTCCAGATCAATGAAAATGTGCGTGGTTCTGATGTGTTTATCATCCAATCTACCTGCGCTCCGACTAACGATAACCTGATGGAACTGATTGTCATGGTCGACGCCCTGCGTCGTGCCTCAGCCGGCCGTATCACTGCAGTAATGCCGTACTTCGGTTATGCCCGTCAGGATCGCCGCGTACGTTCTGCGCGGGTGCCTATTACCGCCAAAGTAGTCGCAGACTTTTTATCCAGCGTAGGCGTAGACCGCGTATTAACGGTAGATTTGCACGCCGAGCAAATTCAGGGTTTCTTCGATGTGCCGGTAGATAACGTGTTCGCAAGCCCGGTGCTGCTGGACGATATGCGCAAAAAAGGCTTTACCTCGCCGGTAGTGGTATCACCGGATATCGGTGGCGTAGTGCGGGCCCGCGCTATTGCCAAACTGCTGAACGACGCTGATTTGGCCATTATCGACAAACGCCGGCCTAAAGCTAACGTTGCCCAGGTAATGCATATTATCGGTGATGTGAAAGATCGCGATTGTATTATTGTTGATGACATGATCGACACCGGCGGCACCTTGTGTAAAGCCGCTGAAGCGTTAAAAGAGCAAGGCGCCAAGCGCGTATTTGCCTACGCCACCCACCCGGTATTTTCCGGTGGCGCGGCAGAGAATATCGCTAATTCGGTTATCGACGAGCTGATTATCACCGACACTATTCCGCTGAGCGCCGAAATGAAAGCGGTAGCTAAAGTACGCCAGTTAACCTTGAGCGAAATGCTGGCCGAGTGTATCCGCCGCATAAGTAACGAAGAATCTATCTCTTCAATGTTTGATTAATTAATTCTGCAACAAATAAAAAAAGCACTTTGAACGGTGCTTTTTTTATTTATCATCAAATATCTTGTTTTTATATCTTTTTAATCACACAACTGAAACATTTAAAACGCTATGTTAACTGCCGCTCTAGCCAGTTACCGGTTAAAGCAAAAGACAACATTCAGCTTATGTGGCGTTAGTACCTCATTGCGCCGGATGCAGCCTGAATAAAACTCACTATAACGTTGCTTTACTCTCAGTGTGGAGAAGTACATGATTAAAAAAAATAAGATTTTATTGCTACTTGGTTGTATCGGATTTCCGTTAGCAGCCTATGCAGATATTATTATTCCCTCCGATTCAACGACCCAATTTTATGAAGATAATGCGCAATTTAACACTGTGGCGCCATCAAGTGAATCTGGTTGGGGCTGGAGTTCCGCCGCATTCTGTGACCCCTACGATACGGGCTGTGATACCACGGTTGCGCCACCGGTAGATACACCACCGGCAAAACCACAACGTATTGCGGTATCAAGGACTGCAGGCTCGCCAACCGTAAAATTAAACTGGGCGGCAGCATCACAGGGCGTTGGCAGCAATTTCAGGTATGAGGTGTACCAACAGCTGAAAAACGGTGCAAATAGCAAAATATATTCCGGAACCGGCCGCTCGATTAATTATAACGCCGGCAGTGACAAAACCGCGAAATACCAAGTCAAAGCGTGTAATAGTGCAGGATGCAGCGCATTGAGTGAAAGTGGCTATTTTGCAATAAATACAACTTATAACAACGGTGGCGCTACCACTATGCCACTGGAGTCCTATCAACCTCCCCAAGTTGCCAATCTGGGCAAATCATCAGCAACATCAGATGTGTATACCTTAACGGAGACCGATACAGCACTGTCTGTGTTGGGCAACGGCTTTGACGCTATTAAAGGTGAGGTATTTGGCAATACTTGCTGGAGCTCTGCAGGTGCTGACAAGTTAGATACAGTGCAAAATATTAACGAACAAAAATACAGTTTTCGTCAAGTTGACAGCTATGAATCTTTGGCTACCAGTCTGGAGCTGAAACGCTCCGGCGGTGGTTCACTGTCTTTTGGTGGATTCTCTATAGGCGGCTCCGGCAGCTCATCACTCTATAGCGAAACATCAAAAGTTACAGAAAGCTCTGTAATAGTGGCGTCGTTCGTTGATAAACGGAAGAAGTTCCAGGCCAAACAAGCCTATGAGCTGTCTATGGCCCCTCAGTACACCAACTTGCTGACTTCTGGTCAGAAGCTTGAGTTTCGTAAAGCATGTGGCGATACCTTTATTGACACGGTAACAACCGGTAGAAAAATATTGTTTACGATTCGCGTTGAAAGTGTGTCCAGTTCTTACAGTGAAATTAAGAACAAAACACTTGAGTTAAAAGCCTCTCTTGATCAATACAGTGCAGATGGTAATTTTTCTTCCAGTGAGAAATCGGCACTGGAACAAGAATACCGGGGTTACACCTTTGAAATTATCGGCACACAAACCGGCGGATCTTCGCCGTCAAATTTGTTACGGTTAAATAGCATTACCGAACTGATGACGGTACTGAATAACTTCGCCGATAGCACTAATGATGATCTGGTGGCTATTGCCTCAACCGAGCGTGATTACCCAATCCCGTCGTCAATGGGTGGCAGCCACTTTAGTGTCTTTACTAACTATCCGGTTTATCGTGACATTTTAACCGCATGGGGTCGTTTAGACAGTCAAGTTGAGCAGCGCTGCTGGATGTTAAACAGCGACAAAGTCGGCTTCGACGTTGTTGGCAGAATTGCCGCCGCCATGGGCATGAAGTTTTTTGAAGGCAATGTGAGCCAGGAACATTTATGCAGCGCCACCAAAGATATGATAGACCGCGGCATCAACTATTGTGCTAACCAGGGTGAATGGAACAAATGTGCATTACCCACGGCATCGGCTTGTATCGATAGCATCAACCAAGGGCAATGTATGCAGCGTCCGCAGTTAATTTCATTCAAGCAATTTGCACTGGCTGAGCGTCGATTGGATTTAGCCCGTGGTGGTTGCGCTATTGGTCCCTGTAAAAAAAGTGCGACTATTCAACAGTGCTTTGCTACTGCTGACACCGTGCCGGATTACTCGCGCAACAAAGTCATTAGTAACAGCTATGTTCCAACGTCCGTCCCTGGCCTGGTTGTGACAGTTGACCGTGCCTGGCAGGTGAATTACGTCCGCAACAGCATTAGCAACGGTTCCGGAAAATATTGCCTGGGCTCTTCTGCTGAAGTTTATGGCAAAGGTGGCTGGGGTTCCGGTGGTCGATATGAGTCCAATAATCAAATGTTTGGCTTTAAGCTAATCGATAACATCAATTACGCATTGTAGCCACGTCAAAATGAAAAGAGGCAGCGGATACTGCCTCTTTTATAAGGGATTTTTTTATGTATCTTGAACGCACATGGCAGCTCAATAACGCCAGGTATAAATGCATACTACCCGCATACTTACATAACATAGACCTTAGTAAGCTTTCGCCATTACCAGTACTAAAAACCGCTGACATAGATCAGCATTTTAAGATCAAAGACTTCACCGCCCGCTATTTGGCCGGCGGCGTCTGTTTAAAAGAAGGTCGAACCGTATCAAGGCGAAGATTGGCATTATGCTCGTTAAATCTGGCGCCGGAGGACTACCTGGCAACTATGGTGCATCAGCAGACCAGGCAATATACAGACGCAGTAACCCGCTTTAGCCAAACTGATATAAGTCTCCCGCTACTGTGCCAACTGCAGGCGCAACTAAACAGTAACGATAAACAAAAAGGCCAAATCAGAACTGTGCAAAATTGGCTTGGTGGTCCATCGCCGGATAAAGCGCACTTTGTGCCGCCTCCTGCAGAATATCTGCCGCCAATGCTGGAAGACTGGCTCAATTTTATCTGTACACACCAGCCTCCCGGTCTTGAACACATTATTGCAATCAGCAATCAGTTGATATTACTGCACCCCTTTACCGATGGTAATGGTCGTTTGCATCGGGCACTCACCGACAGTTTGCTGTCGGCGCAAACTCAACACCCTGCGAGTTATATCAGCCCTTTTTTATACCGACTTGGGCATTGCCACAGCGGATACCACAAAACCCCGACAGCGATACTGCATGGCGACTGGACACAGGTATTAGCGTTTTGGTCTGACGCTATAAACTGGAGCAATGAAACCAGTGCCTGGCTGCTTAGCACGATACAGCAGTTGCAAAAAACGCTGTTGCAATCACTTGCGCTTCGCACCACAACACCAGCAATAACATCTATTTTGTCGTTATTAATCAACCAACCTATTTTAACCACCCGACATACTGCAAATTTAACTCAGTTTTCAGAAGCCGAAGTTCAATTCGCGCTCGATACCTTAGTAGAATTTGGCACTTTGCAGCGCTATCAACTTCGGCAACCAATAAACAGCATAATTTATGAGTGCAAATGGGTATTTGATGCCTATCTCGCTATGGATGAGCGCCTGTTTATCAGCACCGCGCTGCAATAAGTAAATTATTTGCTGAATACCGGGCCCGGTGGTAATATGTCGCGCCCCTGAAAAGGGCATCCAGCCTGAGACTGGTCGCGAGTCTTGGGAAACCTTAATTTTTGGAGTACACCATGTCTGATGCAATTTTTACATTAAATGCAGAAGTCCGTACTGACGCGGGGAAAGGTGCGAGCCGCCGCCTGCGTCACGAAGACAAAGTACCAGCTATCATCTACGGTGGTAGCAAAGCCCCGGTTTCTATCACTTTAGAGCATTCTAAACTGTTAAAAGCTCAAAGCTTCGAAGCGTTTTACTCTCACATCCTGACTATCAAAGTGGGTAAAGAAGACGTAAAAGCGATCGTTAAAGCTATGCAACGTCACCCGTTCAAGCCAAAAATCATGCACGTTGACTTCCAACGCGTTGAAGCCGGCCACGAGCTGCACACTATTGTTCCGATCCACTTCTTAAACGAAGATGCACCGGTCAAGAAAGGCGGCGTAGTAGTACATGGCGCGAACGAAATCGAAATCTCTTGTCTGCCAAAAGACTTACCAGAGTTTATCGAAGTTGACATGAGCGACGTTGAAGTAGGCACTACCCTGCACTTATCTGATCTGAAAGCGCCTAAAGGTGTTACTTTCGTTCAGTTAACTAAAGGTGCCGGCCATGACTTAGCCGTTGTATCTGTTAACAAACCAGCTGGTAAAGCAGCTGATGCAGAAGAAACTGAAACTGCTGAGTAATGTCTGACACTACTCAATCAGCCATTCAGTTGATTGTGGGCTTGGGTAATCCGGGCCCGGAATACAGCCAGACACGGCACAATGCCGGTGTCTGGTTTGTTCAGCAGCTGGCCCACGCCTTTAATGTCAGCTTAAAAAACGAGCCGAAGTTTTTCGGTTATACCGGCAAGTTTGTCTGCGCCGGGCAAGAATTCAAGTTACTTATTCCCTCTACCTATATGAATTTAAGCGGTAAAGCCGTGCTGGCTATGGCACAGTTTTACAAGCTGACAGCTGAGCAAATTCTGGTGGCGCATGATGAAATGGCGCTGGAACCGGGTGTAGCAAAATTTAAACTCGGTGGTGGCCATGCCGGTCATAATGGCCTGCGCGATATTATCTCCCGCTTGGGTAATAACCAAAACTTTTATCGCCTGCGCTTAGGTATTGGCCATCCGGGCCATAAAGATCAGGTTACCGGTTATGTTTTGGGCAAAGCCCCGGCCAGTGAACAAAACCTGATTGAACAAACAATAGATGAAGCAGCGCGTTGTTTTGATATTCTGGCCCGTGATGGCCTGGTAAAAGCACAAAACCGTCTGCACAGTTTTAAAGCCGGCTAAAGCAGCAGGCGCAGCAATTTCCAGCACGTAAAGGATACTAATTATGGGTTTCAAATGTGGCATCGTCGGCTTACCTAACGTAGGCAAATCCACCCTGTTTAATGCGTTAACCAAGGCAGGCATTGAAGCGGCTAACTTTCCGTTCTGTACTATTGAACCGAATACCGGCGTAGTACCGGTACCGGATCTGCGCCTGGATAAGCTGGCGCAAATTGTTAACCCACAGCGCGTGCTGCCTACCACGATGGAATTTGTTGATATCGCCGGTTTGGTAAAAGGCGCATCGCGGGGCGAAGGCCTTGGCAATAAATTTTTGGCTAACATCCGTGAAACAGATGCTATTGGCCATGTTGTACGCTGTTTTGACGATGAGAACATTATTCACGTCGCAGGCAAAATTGACCCGGCTGACGATATCGATACCATCAATATGGAATTGGTATTGTCTGATATGGACAGCGCCGAGCGCGCTATTTTCCGTGTCAGCAAAAAAGCTAAAGGCGGCGATAAAGACGCCAAAGCCGAGATGGCAGTGCTGGAAAAGGTTAAAGTGCATTTAGAGCAAGGCCATACGCTGCGCCAGCTCGAGCTGGATAAAGAAGAAAAGGCCTTAATTGCCTATATGAACTTCTTAACCATTAAACCAACGATGTATATCGCTAACGTAATGGACGACGGCTTTGAGAATAACCCTTACCTGGACATAGTACAGGCTATTGCCGACAAAGAAGGTGCTATCGTCGTGCCGGTATGCGCTGCTATTGAATCGGAAATTGCTGAGCTGGACGAAGACGAGAAAGCCGAGTTTATGGCCGATATGGGCCTGGAAGAGCCGGGCTTAAACCGCGTGATCCGCGGCGGTTACTCACTGCTTAACCTGCACACCTACTTTACCGCCGGGGTAAAAGAAGTACGCGCCTGGACTGTTGCAGTAGGTGCCACCGCACCACAGGCGGCCGGCGTTATTCACACCGACTTTGAAAAAGGCTTTATCCGCGCTGAAGTAGTCGCCTATAACGACTTTGTGCAATTTAACGGCGAAGCCGGTGCCAAAGAAGCCGGTAAATGGCGTTTAGAAGGTAAAGACTACATTGTAAAAGATGGCGATGTAATGCATTTCCGTTTTAACGTTTAAAGGTTTTTCCGAGTGAAAAAAGCCGTTGTTTGCCGACAACGGCTTTTTTATTGCTTGTGAAAACCGCTCGGACAGCAGCAAGACTGTGCCAGCATTATTTCGCCAGCCTGTTAGCAAATTGCGACACCGCAGCTACAACTTTCTGTGCAGCTTCCTGGATTTCATCAATGGTTACCTTAGCCTGGCCAACCAGATTGGTGACATCTTTTGCCTGTTGTTGGCCGCTTTCGATAATGCTTACCGCTCCACCAGAAAGCTGCTGATTACGGCTGACTACCTCGACAATTTCAACAGTCGCCGCGCTGGTTCGGGAAGCTAATTGCCGCACTTCATCAGCCACCACAGCAAAGCCTCTGCCTTGATCACCGGCACGGGCCGCTTCTATAGCAGCATTCAGCGCCAGCAAGTTGGTCTGGTCCGCTATACTACTGATACTCTGAATAATTGAACCGATAAGCTGAGACTGTTTGGCCAAGTCATTTATATTATCCACCGCCCTTGTCATCTGTAACTCAAGCTGACTCATCATCGCCGTCATATCATTCATTACCTGAATACCACGTTTTGCGCTGTCATCAGTGGCCTGTGATGTCTCATACGCTACCTGGGCAGCGGTAGATACTTCAAGCTCCTGCTCCACTTGTTCAGTGATCACTGTGGCAAACTTAACTACTTTGTAGTACCTACCTGTTGCGTCCTCTATTGGATTGTACGAGGCTTCGAGCCATACCTCCCTGCCAGCTCGATCTATCCGCTTAAAGCGTGCAGCAATAAACTGTCCTTTGCTTAATTTTTGCCAGAACAATTCATAATCTTTACTGTTTGCAATGTCCGGCGGACAAAAAACCCGGTGGTGCTTGCCCTTAATTTCGTCTTGTTTATACCCCATAGCTGCCAGAAACAGTTCATTCGCCGCCAATACATACCCTGCCATATCAAATTCAATTACTGCGGTAGACCGCTGCATGGCGTTAATCAGACTTTCGTACTGCTGTGATGTTTCAATAGTTCTGGTCAGGTTGGTAGCAAAGACTTCAAAGTGGTCCATATTATTTTTTCGATCGCGGATTGGACAAAGTGCTGCCCTAATCCAAAATTGCTGCCCTTGGCGGTTTGCAATCTGCCAGGCACCAATCCAGAAATTACCGGCCCCCAAAGCCTTTTGCATTTTGTTAAAGTGCTCTGTTGTTCGTAATTCAGCAGGTACCAGCTCCTTGATATTCCGACTTATAGCATCCGCCTCGCTTATCCGTGTTTCTTTGATAAAATTATCATTCACCGATTGGATGCCACCGCCGGCATCAAGTCTCAGATATATCATCTGCTTGCTGACACTGGCATTGGCCTGTTTCAACATGCTTATTTCATCTTTTAACCGTTCATTCTCTGCCCGTAGAGCTTTTTTTCCGAAACCGCCAAACATTACCACCTCCTTAGAAGTTAGCTGTAAAAACTTATAAAACTTAGCTTACCTAACTTGAATACACGAATTATTAAGTACATAAATCGTTAAGACACAACCACAGTACAAAGCTGCGCAATATTTACATCTGATACGCGTCAATCTTGTTTACCGACTATATATTTGTCTGAAACTACAGCGACATGGGCAAAAAAACAGCAAACAGGCCAAAGTTATTCGCATCGACAGAAAAAACGGTTGACGCTATAGGGGCAGTTCTGGATAATACGCGCCACTTGCTTAGGTCAAGTTAGCGTGGCTACATAGCTCAGCTGGTTAGAGCACAGCACTCATAATGCTGGGGTCGCAGGTTCGATTCCCGCTGTAGCCACCACTTAACTTTACCTGTGCATGCGGGGATGGCGGAATTGGTAGACGCACTGGATTTAGGTTCCAGCGCCGCGAGGTGTGAGAGTTCGAGTCTCTCTCTCCGCACCACTTTTAAAGTGGTTGCACACAAGTTTTTGCAGGGGCGTAGCCAAGCGGTAAGGCAGCGGGTTTTGATCCCGCCATGCGTTGGTTCGAATCCAGCCGCCCCTGCCATTAATTCAGTGAACGTAGTTTTCGTAACATCCTGCCAAACGACGATCACACATAAGTTTCAGTAGGGGCGTAGCCAAGCGGTAAGGCAGCGGGTTTTGATCCCGCCATGCGTTGGTTCGAATCCAGCCGCCCCTGCCATTAAACAGAAAAACCCAGCTTAGGCTGGGTTTTTGCTTTTTGCTTTTTGCTTTTTGCTTTTTGGTTAGAGTTGTTTTGGCTTAAATTTGCCGGTTACAACTTCTTTTGTGCTCGCCACAGCAACTCGTCCTTATGCCTACGGCAGGACTCAAACACTCTGTGGCTGCGCCAAAAGAGTTCTAACCTCCTTAATCTGAACCCACGGCATAACGCGCTACTAAGGTTTTCAACATAGTGCTACGAGCTGCAAGGTTTAGCACCAGCTGACGTAGCTTACGCAGCGGGGTTATGTCGTTACCAAAGGTGTGGTAAAAACCATCCATCGCGCTCATCATTAATAAATTGGCCGGCTTACGTTTACGCTGATAGCTTTGCAGCAGTTGCTCACTGCCAATATCACTGTTGTGCCGTCTGGCGTCGATAATCAGTTCTGTCAGCAGTTTAGCATCAGCAAAACCCAGGTTAACGCCCTGCCCTGCCAGCGGGTTAATAGTATGGGCAGCATCGCCGGCCAGTACTACGCGACCGGCGTAATAGCGGTTAGCATCCATCCGTGCTAATGGGAACCAGGAGCTGGCGACTACTTCTACCTCGCCTATCTGCGGCGGGAAAGCTTTAATCAATTGCTGCGTTAACTGTGCCGGAGTAAGTGCCGCCAACTGTTTTACTTTAACCGCCTCTTCATACCACACCACTGAGCCTTGCTGGCCATTCAGTGGCAAAAAGGCTTTTGGCCCGGTTGGCGTAAATTGCTGCCAGGTTACATCCTGCTGCGGGTAAGGCGTATTTACCAGTGCGACCAAACACGCCTGACGATATTGCCAACCGTTAGTGCCAATACCGGCTAACTGCCGCAGTTGTGAGTTACCGCCATCGGCGGCTACCACCAGCTTACTGCTAAGCTGCTCGCCACTATCGAGCGTTACTATAGCGCTATCTGCCGTTTGCTTAAGCGCCGTTACTGAGGATGGGCAAAACAGCCGCACATTAGCGCCAAATTGCTGCCACAGCGCCAGCTGCAACAGGTTGTTCTCGACAATATGGCCTAAATGGCTGCGTTTAATATCTGCTGCATTGAATGTGACTACACTGTGTGGTTGCTCAAACGCCTGTAAGCGCTGATAAGGGCATAGCCGCATTTGCTCTAAGGCTGGCCAGGCGCCAAGCTGTGTTAGCCAGGCTTCGCTGGCCAGATTAATCGACGATACGCGCAAATCCGGTGCGCTATCTGGCTCAAACTCCGTCGGCGCCTGCTTTTCTATTAACGCCACCTGCAACCCCGCCTGACTGAGTGCCACAGCAATAGCCGCGCCGACCATGCCGCCGCCAACGATGCTGATATCAAACTGTTGCAGCGTATTTTTGCTTGTCATAAATGTATTTCTTCTTAGCTGTTAGTGGCATTGTACGCCAGACGGCGATAAAAACGGAAACCGGCTTTTTTATCTCAGGCTGAAAGCAAAACCGCGTTGTCCCTGTCTGTGTTGACTGACTCAGTATCTGACAACAAGGACACAGACAATGAAAATCTACCTGACGGCCACCCTGGCGGTATTGTTCAGCATCAAACTTATGGCTGCTCCGGCCATCGCTCCCTCACCTGAGCAGGTAACACCGCTGCTGAACGGCTTAACCATTCCTGCAGTTAACTTAACTACTGCAAATAATCAAACTGTAGCGCTTAAGCAATTGGTACAGCAAAAACCCAGCGTACTGGTGTTTTACCGCGGTGGCTGGTGCCCGTATTGTAATGCGCAATTAGCCGCACTGCGTGATATAGAACCGCAGCTTAACAAGCTGGGGTACCAGCTGATTGCCATCACGCCGGATAGCGTAGCGTCGATCACTAAAAGCTTAAACGACACCGGCGGCCAGCAGTTGAATTATACCTTGCTGTCTGATGCCAACTTCGCCGCCAGCAGCGCCTTTGGCCTGGCCTATTATCTGGATGACAAAACCGCGGCAGCCTACAAAGGCAAACTTGGCAGCTTAATTACCACCGAACAGGGTACGGAAAAAGTGGTGCTACCGGTACCGGCGGTGTACATCGTCAATACCCAAGCTGAGGCGCTGTTCAGCTATGTACATATCAATTACAAAACCCGGTTAGACAGCGAATTACTGCTAAAAGCGGCAGAGCTGGCACTGCAATAAACGTCTCTCTTTTCAGGTCGTCTCTCACCTGTTTACAGCAGCGGACACTGTCATATTTTCCGCTGCTGTTTTTTTATTAAAAAGCGTTGACGACAGGGCAAAAATACGGCATTTTTCGCGCCCTGTTTGGCAAGTATCTGAAGGGATGCTAGCCTGTTGGTTTTACCCTCTGCCGGAGATAACTGATGCGTAAAGTAACCGTTGCTGCAACCCAAATGATTGGCGGCTGGAATGTGGATGAAAACATTGCCCGTGGCGAGCGCTTAGTACGCGACGCGGCAGCCAAAGGTGCACAGATCATCCTGCTGCAGGAGCTGTTTGAACGCAATTATTTCTGCCAGAAACAAAAACCGGATTATTTAGCCTTTGCTACTACAGTGGCAGAGAATAAAGCCGTGGCGCACTTTACTAAGATTGCCAAAGAGCTGAACGTAGTGCTGCCAATCAGCATTTACGAGCGCGCCGGTAACTGCCTGTACAACAGCGTGGTTATTATCGACGCTGACGGCGAGAACCTGGGTACTTACCGTAAAAGCCATATTCCGGATGGCCCGGGCTATAGCGAGAAGTACTACTTCACGCCCGGCGATACCGGCTTTAAAGTCTTCGCCACCAAATACGCTAAAATCGGTGTCGGCATTTGCTGGGATCAATGGTTCCCCGAGTGCGCGCGCAGCATGGCATTAATGGGCGCCGAGTTGCTGTTTTACCCGACGGCTATTGGCAGCGAGCCACACGACCCGACTATCAGCTCACGCGATCACTGGCAACGCACGCAGCAAGGCCACGCTGCTGCTAACCTGATGCCGCTGATTGCCTCTAACCGTATCGGAACCGAGACCGAAGGCGATTACCATATTACCTTCTACGGCAGCTCTTTTATTGCCGACGAAACCGGTGCCAAAGTACAGGAAGCCAATGAAACCGACGAAGCCGTGCTGGTGCATAGCTTTGACTTAGACGCTGTTGCTGCTACCCGCCGTGCCTGGGGTATCTTCCGTGACCGTCGTATCGATATCTACGGCGCTGTTATGACCAAAGATGGCGAAACTAAACAACCTGTTAAACAAGGTGGTAACTAAGTGGCCTTTACAACACTACAAAGCACGCCACGTGCCGATGGTTTTAGCATGCCTGCCGAGTGGGCGGCGCATAAGCAAACCTGGATGGTGTGGCCGGAGCGTACCGACAGCTGGCGTTTAGGCGCCAAACCGGCGCAAAAAGCTTTTGTTGCAGTAATAAAAGCCATTGCCGGCTTTGAGCCGGTAACGGTAGGTGCTTCTGCGGCACAGTATGCCAATGCCTTGTCGCAGCTGACCGACGTGGGCACGAAGTTCCCTATTCGGGTGGTAGAGATTTCCAACAACGACGCCTGGTGTCGTGATACCGGCCCTACATTCGTTACCAATGCGCAGGGTGAAGTACGTGGTATCGACTGGACCTTTAACGCCTGGGGCGGTTTGAACGGCGGTTTGTATTTCCCGTGGGATAAAGACGACCAGGTGGCCAGCAAAGTGCTGGGCATAGAGCAACTGCCACGCTACCGCACTGACGGCTTTGTGCTGGAAGGCGGCGCTATTCACGTTGATGGCGAAGGTACCCTGTTAACCACAGAGGAGTGCTTGTTAAACAGCAACCGTAACCCGCATTTAAGCCGTGAGCAAATTGAGCAACAGATGCGCGATTATTTGGGTATCGACAAAGTATTATGGTTAGAAGACGGCATTTTTAACGATGAAACCGATGGCCACATTGATAACATGGCCTGTTTTGTTAAACCCGGCGAAGTGGTGCTGGCCTGGACGGATGACGAAACCGATCCGCAATATGCCCGCAGCAAAGCGGCTTTGGATTACTTAGAAGCAGCCACCGATGCTAAAGGCCGTAAAATAAAGGTGCATAAGCTGCCGGTACCGGCACCGATTATCGCCAAAGCCGAAGAGTACGCCACAGTAGATGCCACCATGAGCGCCATTCCACGCGAGGCCAACGCCCGTTTGGCCGGCTCATACATTAACTTTTATTTGTGTAACGGCGGCTTAATACTGCCTACTTTTGATGATCCGAACGATAAGGTAGCCGCAGATATCCTGCAAAGCCTGTATCCGCAGCATAAAGTAGTAACAGTGCCAGGCCGCGAGATTTTGCTTGGCGGCGGTAATATTCACTGTATTACCCAGCAACAGCCATTAGCTTAAGCGAGCAATACTATGTCCAAAGCCTGCGCCTTACATATACTGGTTAAAACCCGGGAACAAGCAGACAAGCTAAAACAGCAACTGCAAAAAGGCGCGGACTTTGGCAAACTGGCCAAACAGCACTCACAATGCCCGTCGGGTAAAAAAGGCGGCGACTTAGGCGAGTTCCGTAAAGGCCAGATGGTAAAAGCCTTTGATGATGTTGTATTTAAAGGCCCGCTATTAGAAGTGCAGGGCCCGGTAAAAACCCAGTTTGGCTTTCACCTGATTAAAACCCTGTATCGCAGCTAGCGAATACAGTAGCTAGCTTAAGCTGACAATCTGGTTAATGGCACTGATACTGCCGGTTTGCCAAATCATCTCATAATGCGCGCTTTGCACCATCTGTGTCACATATTGCGGGCTGAACAAGCCCCAGCACAGCGCCCCGTTGTTACGTACCGAGCCATATTGCACCCCGGCACTGCCCTGCTCACGTAAACTTATACCCAGTGCATGCGCTGCACTGTAATCTTGCGGATGATAAATGCTGTGTTGAGGTGCTAAGCCGGTTAGATCGGTCAGGCTAACATCGCTGAACTCACAACTTAAAGCTTTAAACACAAAACGCTCATACGCCAGCCCGGGCACCCTGCTCCAATAGCGGCCCTGATGATAGGCCACCTCGCTGATAGCAGTTTGCACGCTGTCAGCCAGATACAGCACGCCAAAGCGGCCGTCAGAAAAGCGGCTGCCCGCGGGGTTAACATGAGTAAAAGGCGCTACGGCATACGAGCAGCCGGCAATACCAAACGGAATGCTGCTGCGGGGCAATAAACTTAAATTCCCTGCCTGTGCCAGCAGCCTGGGGTTGGTTAACGCTTGTAGCTCAAACAAGGCATCGAACTCATCGGCATCAGCCACATCATCAAACACCGATACCGGCGGATACTTGGAATTAATCAAGCGATAGCTACGCTGCTGTTGCAGTTTAACCTGTGGTAACTCATCCGGCTTTTCAGTTGCCTTTATTACCACATGCCACCACGCAGCGCATCGATATGTTTAAAGGTTTCGTACAGCGCAGCAAACTGGCCGCTGCTGATAATATCCAGCGGGCTGTTACCGTTAAAATACGGGTTATGGTTAGGCAGTGCCATAAAGCCATACAGGTTTTGCGGGTTATCAAACAGCAACCGTAAGCAGCTGTGGATATTCAACAGATAGCTTATGCGCTCTACCTGGTCCTGCGTTAAGCTGGCGCAGTAAGGATCATTACGGTACTTGTAATACGCCGCTTTGGAGATTTGCAGCATACGCTGGATTTGCTCGGGCGAGCATTGCCATTTATCCAGAATAGTAAAAACCGTTTTAAGCCCTGTTGCGGCGACTTGCCGTTGGCTTTGTCTGTCGAGCTGTACTGCCTGCATAACAACCTCGTGCCTGACTAAATTATTATCAATATAGACCAATAATAAATATATGTCCACACAGAGAATTTAATGCACCTAAAAAAGCAGACGCTATGGCCTGCTTCGTTTTATGCTTTGCTCTTCTATGCCTTACCTAAAGCCTTAGCGCGCAATTTAGCTTTAAGCATGCCTTTCTTTGCCGGCTTTTTCGGCCCGTCACCATGGCGCGCCTGCGCTTGCTCCGGTGCAACAAAGGTAGGGTCGTGCTCATAGCCCGGCAGCACTTTAGCGATAATCACCTGCTGAATAAGCCGCTCTATGTCCTGCAGCGCTTTTATCTCTTCCGGTGTGATCAATGTTAATGCCACACCACTGTTACCGGCACGGCCGGTGCGGCCGATACGGTGCACATAGTCTTCTGACACCTGCGGCAAATCGTAATTCACTACATAGGGCAGCTCGTTTATATCCAGACCGCGGGCGGCAATATCAGTGGCAACCAGAATCCGCACGGCGCCGGCTTTAAAATCGGCTAATGCTTTGGTACGGGCACCCTGGCTTTTATCGCCATGGATAGCCGCGCTTTTTAAACCGTCTTTCGCCAGTTGCTTGGCCAGGCGATCAGCGCCATGCTTGGTACGGACAAACACCAGCACCTGCGGCCAGTTGTTTTTACCAATTACATGCGACAGCAATTCGCGCTTACGGTGCTTATCTACCAGATAAGCCAGTTGCTCTACCCGCTCGGCAGTGGCATTGGTTGCCGCTACTTCAATCAGCTGCGGGCTGTTTAACAGCTCATCTGCCAATTGTTTAATTTCATTGGAATAGGTAGCAGAGAACAGCAGCGTTTGCCGCTTCGCCGGCAATTTAGCCATAATGCGTTTTATATCAACAATAAAGCCCATATCCAGCATACGATCGGCTTCATCCAGCACCAGTACGTCCAGCGCAGATAAATCCACCGTTTTCTGATGCAGGTGATCAATCAGCCGGCCCGGTGTGGCTACCAGGATATCCAAACCCTGCTCTGCCTCGTCATATTGCGGCCGAATCGATACGCCGCCATAAAATACCGCCGAACGCGTAGTCAGGTACTGGCTATACTTGCGCACATTGTCATACACTTGCTGCGCCAGCTCGCGGGTAGGCGTTAACACCAGCACCCGCACCTGATTTGGCGCTACGACCTTAGGCGCATTGAGCATCTGCTGCAGCAGCGGTAAAGTAAAGGCTGCCGTTTTACCGGTACCGGTTTGCGCACCGGCTAACACATCTTTACCGGCTAAAATAACCGGTATACTTTGCAGCTGCACCGGGGTGGCCGAATCATAGCCTTGCTCTTGCAGCACACGTAATATAGGCGCCGCCAGGGCGAGAGATTGAAATGACATTAAAATTCCTGTTTTGCCAAAGCCAGCTGAATAACGCGCGCAGTATAGCAGAACAGCAGGCTCCGGAGTTAGCACGGTGAGCAGCTGGTATTTGTATATGGTACAAACCGCCAATGGCATGCT
Source organism: Rheinheimera sp. (assembly GCF_030690345.1). Taxonomy (GTDB): domain Bacteria; phylum Pseudomonadota; class Gammaproteobacteria; order Enterobacterales; family Alteromonadaceae; genus Alishewanella. Next base: position 1,240,524 of record NZ_JAUYGV010000006.1, on the reverse strand, counting down.
GTATACCGGCATCAGCACTGATCCTAAGCGCCGGCTGCGCCAGCATAGCGGTGAACTGGCCGGTGGTGCTAAGGCGCTACGCGGCAAAGGGCCATTAACCCTGGTTTACAGCCAAAGCCTGAGTGATAAAAGCAGCGCAGCCAAAGCCGAATATCAACTGAAACAGCTACCCAGAACTGCCAAACTGGCGCTGGTAGAGCGCTACAACCAAAGTGAGATTTGATGGATAACTTTGTTCTGATCCTGGCTTATTTAATGATAGGCGTGCTGTTACGCCGCCTGCCCACGATGCCGGAAAACAGCGGCATTGCGCTGAATATGTATGTGCTGTATGTGGCGCTGCCGGCACTTATCCTGAAAAATGTACCGCAACTGCAGTTCTCGGCAGAATTGCTTATTCCGGCCATCACACCCTGGTTTTTGCTGCTGGCGGTGGTGGCTACTGTGTTGTTGCTAAGCAAACTGCTGCACTGGTCACGCGAAGTTACCGGCGCCTTATTAATAGTGCTACCACTGGGCAATACCTCGTTTTTAGGCTTTCCAATGACCGAAGCCTTGTTTGGCAGCAGCGCTATGCCTTACGCCGTGGTGTACGACCAGGTCGGCTCCTTTATTGCGCTGGCAACTTACGTTACCATTATTGCTGCCCTGTATAGCCCCACGGCCGCCAAACCGACGGTGAAAGGCATCACGCTAAAAATTCTTACCTTTCCCTCTTTTATTGCGCTGGCGCTGGGCTTGCTGCTGCGCGGTACTGAGTATCCAGCGCTGGCAACGCAACTGATTGATAATCTGGCCGCCACCTTAGTACCGGTGGTAATGGTAGCGGTGGGTTTCGCCTTAACGGTGAAATTTAGCAAAGCAGAAATTTCTCCCCTGTTAAGCGCACTGGGTATTAAACTGGTGATAATGCCGGCATTGGCAGCGCTGTTATGGTTTAGCCTGGGTTACAGTGGCACAGCAGTGAATATCAGTATATTTCAGGCGGCGATGCCACCGATGATCTCGGCCGGTGCTATTGCCATAATGGCGGGGCTGGCGCCCCGCCTGGTCAGTGGCATTATTGGCCTGGGTATTTTAACCGGCCTGCTTACGCTGCCGCTGGTGTCCTGGTTATTGCATTAGCTGTTACTTTGACTATCAGATTAAGTACCAGATTAACTGCCGGCATCGCTGTCTGCGTCTGCTTTTTTCGCTGCAGGCAAACGGCCGGCTTTTTTCAGCGCCTCATGTAGCAGATATTCAATCTGGCCATTTATACTGCGAAACTCATCATCTGCCCAGTGCTGTAAGGCACTGAGCATCTTTTCATCCAGACGTAACGCAAAGGCTTTTTTTGCCACAACAACTCCTACTGGTGCAAGCTGCCGGCATTAATTACCGGCTGCACATGATGATCACCACACAACACCACCAGCAAATTACTTACCATGGCCGCTTTACGCTCATCATCCAGCTCTATCACATTACGCTCTGACAACCGTTGCAGTGCCGTTTCCACCATACCGACTGCGCCTTCGACTATTTGCTGGCGCGCTGCAACTATTGCGGCTGCCTGCTGACGCTGCAACATAGCGCTGGCGATTTCCGGTGCATAAGCTAAATGGCTGATACGCGCTTCAAGCACCTGCACCCCGGCTTTATTTAGCCGGGCCTGAATTTCCTGCTTCAGCAGCTCTGTAACTTCATCTGTGCTGCTACGCAGGCTTATAGCTTCATCGTTACCGGCGTCATAAGCATAGCTGGACGCCAGGTGACGAATAGCCGACTCGCTTTGGATACTGACGAAATTTTCGTAATTATCTACTTCAAACACCGCTTCAGCACTGTCTACCACTTTCCACACGACGACAGCAGCAATCTCTACCGGGTTACCGGCATTGTCGTTTACCTTCATCTTGCTGCTTTCAAAGTTACGTACCCTGAGCGATACCTTTTGTTTGCTGTACAATGGGTTTGACCAGCGCAAGCCGTTGTTCAGATCAGTGCCGACATAGCGGCCAAACAACTGCAATACTGCCGACTGATTTGGATGCACCATATAAAAGCCAAACCAGCAAATAAACACTACTATCGCCAGTAACAAGGCGATTAGCTTTACTGCTCCGGGTAACACAGCAATACCTGCGAGCGCCGCCAGCTGCAATAGCAGCAAGACGCCAATCATACCAAAACCACCTTTACTGTTAATCATGCGTTCCTGCAACATTGTCAAACCCTCTTAAAGTGATATTATTTTGATATCACTTTAGCGCATTTTTTGTAAAATGCAACTATGGCTGTGATCATTTACCAGACAGCACAGAGCGATGGGCGCGGACAGGCTTTTCTGCTAAGGTAAAACAATAACTTAATTTAGCCGAATAGCGGATATGACCGAAAAACTCCTAACCTGGTGGCAGCAATTTATTACGCAGCTGCAGCAAGCCGAATTGTGGTACCAACTGTCAGCAATTGCCGGTTGTATTGTACTGGCGGCAAGCATAAACCACTTGCTGAGCCATCGTTTGATGGACAGCGGTGGTGAAGGCTTGCGCCATGTCGCACTGCGCAGCTCGCACCGCATCTTATTGCCCTTTAGCCTGGCGGCCTTACTGGCCATTTGTAGCGGGTTATTCAGCTTGTATCAGCTGAGCCATAACCTGTTGCAACTGCTTATCCCTATTGCTCTGGCGCTGGGCGTGATCCGTCTGCTGCTGTATGGGCTGCGTAAAGCCTTTTCCGACGGCCCGTTGGTTAAATCCGTCGAGCCGGTGATAGCAGTAATTATCTGGCTGTTGGTGGTATTGCATCTGGCCGGCTGGTTAACGCCGCTGCTTAACCTGATGGACTCAGACTCACTGGCATTTACGCTGGGTGAAAGCCGGCTGTCGTTGCTGGGTGCGGTGAAGCTGACCCTGGTCATTATTCTGGCGTTTACGTTGGCACTGTGGTTGGCCGAGCTGCTAAACCAGCAAATGAAGAAGACTAAACATATTAGTCCCAGCATGCAGGTGGGCTTTAGCAAGTTCAGTAAATTTTTGCTGATCACCATAGCGTTTTTAGTTGCGCTGAATGCGGTGGGCATTAACCTCAGCTCGCTGGCGGTATTTGGCGGAGCGCTTGGCGTTGGCCTGGGTTTCGGCTTGCAGCGTATTGCCTCGAATTTTATCAGCGGCTTTATTCTGGTGCTGGATCGCAGTGTTAAACCCGGCGACGTTATTTCAGTGGGTGAAAACTTTGGCTGGGTGCACGAACTTAAAGCACGTTATGTGGTGGTGCGTAACCGGGAGGGCGTCGACACCCTGATCCCGAACGAAAACCTGATCACTTCCGAAGTAATTAACTGGAGCTATGAAGACCGCAATGTGCGGGTAAAAATTGCCGTGCAGGTAAGCTACGAAGATGACCCGGAACAAGCGATGGCATTGATGCTGCAATGTGCCAATAAGTCCAAACGCGTGCTAACGTCACCTGAACCAACGGTAATGCTGAAAAACTTTGCTGACAATGGCATTGAACTGGAACTGCGGGTGTGGATAGCCGACCCGGAATACGGCGCAGATACCGTTAAATCGGATATCAATGTCGCCATATGGCGCGCGTTTAAACAGGCGGGTGTCACCATACCGTATCCGCAGCGCGACCTGCATATAAAATCCGGCCTGCTACCGCCGGCGTCAGAGCAATAGCGTTAAAACGCGCCTTTAACAGGCGCGTTTTGTATTTTTACGCCTCGCCTATCATTCGTCGCAGCACATACTGCAAAATACCGCCGTGTTGGTAGTACGCCAACTCGTTACCGGTATCTATACGGCAATGCACATCTACCTCCTGTTTGGCGCCATCGGCGTAGGTAATAATCAGCTGCAACTTTTGCCGTGGTTTCAAATCATTAAGACCCCGCAGCGTAAAGCTCTCTTCTCCGGTTAACTGCAGCGTTTTCCTGTCTGTACCCGGCACAAATTGCAATGGCAACACACCCATACCAATTAAGTTAGAGCGGTGAATACGTTCAAAAGATTCAGCCAGTACTGCCCGCACGCCCAACATCAGCGTGCCCTTGGCTGCCCAGTCGCGCGATGAACCGGTACCATATTCTTTGCCGGCAACAACTATCAGCGGCAGTTCCTGCTGCTGATAGCGCATAGCGGCATCAAAAATAGACAAGGTTTCACCGGACGGATAATGCTTTGTTACGCCACCTTCACTGCCGGGCAGCATTTCGTTGCGAATACGCACATTGGCAAAAGTACCGCGCACCATCACTTCATGGTTACCGCGGCGTGAGCCGTAAGAGTTAAAATCGGCTTTATCGATACCATGATCGAGTAAATACTGGCCGGCGGGGCTGCTTTGCTTAATTGAACCGGCCGGTGAAATATGATCCGTCGTAACAGAGTCTCCCAGCACTGCCAGCAAACGGGCACCGACTATATCGGCGACAGGTTTGGGTTGACGGGTTAAGCCGCGGAAAAAATCCGGCTGGCGAATATAAGTCGACTCCGGCCAGGCATAGGTTTTTGCCTGCGGCACCTCTATGGCTTGCCAGCTTTCATCACCATCAAACACCTGCGCGTATTCTTTGCTGAACATACTGCTGTTAACTTTAGCCACAGCAGCAGCCACGGTTTTACTATCAGGCCAGATATCTTTTAAGTACACATCTTTACCATCCTGGTCCTGCCCCAATGGTTGGTTGCTTAAATCAATATTGATGGTGCCGGCCAGGGCAAAAGCGACTACCAGCGGCGGCGATGCTAACCAGTTTGATTTAATCAGCGGATGAATACGGCCTTCAAAATTGCGGTTACCCGATAACACAGCAGATACATTCAGATCGGCACTGCTGATAGCATTTTCTATCGGCTTTGCCAGCGGGCCGGAATTACCGATACAAGTAGTACAGCCATAGCCCACCAGATGAAAACCCAGTTGCTCCAGCGGTTGCATCAACCCGGCTTGTTGCAGGTAACGGGTCACCACCTTGGAACCGGGCGCCAATGAACTTTTTACCCAAGGCTGGCGTTTCAGGCCTTTGGCCACGGCATTTTTTGCCAGTAAGCCGGCCGCCATCAACACACTGGGGTTAGAGGTATTGGTACAAGATGTAATGGCTGCAATGACCACAGCATGGTTATTCAATTGTACCCTCTGGCCATCCAACTCAAAACTGCGCTCGTGCGGCTGCTCTTCTGCTTGTGCTGCCCCTTCATTGACCATTTCGGCGTCGCGCGCTTTACTCACCTGTGGCTCAAGCACCATAGTGTCGTTACAGTGCTGCTTCAGAGTGCTTAACGTCACCTTATCTTGCGGCCGCTTCGGCCCGGCCAGAGAGGCAACCACAGTGTTTAAATCCAGATGCAGTGTATCGGTGAATATCGGCGTAGCGCCTTTTTGCCGCCATAAGCCCTGTGCCTGGCAATAAGCTTTAACCCTGGCAATAACGGCATCGTCACGCCCGGTAAGTTGCATATAATCCAGCGTTATCTGATCGACAGGAAAGAAGCCGCAGGTCGCGCCATACTCCGGCGCCATATTGGCAATGGTAGCGCGATCCGCCAGTGATAACTGGTCAAGGCCATCGCCGAAAAACTCAACAAACTTACCCACTACACCATGCTTGCGCAGTATTTGCGTTACCGTCAGCACTAAATCTGTGGCGGTGATGCCGGCTTGCAAGGCGCCGGTAAATTCAAAGCCTACCACTTCAGGGATAATCATCGACACCGGCTGGCCCAGCATCGCGGCTTCAGCTTCAATACCGCCGACACCCCAGCCTAAAATGCCCAGCGCATTAATCATGGTGGTATGGGAGTCGGTACCCACCAGCGTATCCGGATACGCCAGCATGCCATCGTCAGTTTGCTCTGCCCATACGCTTTGGCCTAAATATTCCAGGTTCACCTGATGGCAAATACCGGTGCCGGGCGGCACTACACGAAAATTGGCAAACGCCTTAGCGCCCCAGCGCAAAAAGGCATAGCGCTCATGGTTACGTTGCATTTCAATATCGACGTTTTGTGTAAACGCCTGCTCTGTAGCATAACGGTCGACCATAACCGAGTGGTCAATCACTAAATCAACCGGTGATAACGGATTTACCTTATCCGGGTCCTCACCCAGCCCAGCTACCGTAGCGCGCATAGCCGCTAAATCAACTACTGCCGGCACGCCGGTAAAATCCTGCATTAATACCCGCGCCGGACGAAAAGCAATTTCGCGCTCCGAGCTGCCGGTTTTTTGCCAGTCGACCAGTGCCTGAATATCAGCATCGGTTACCGTATCGCCATCCAGGTTACGCAGCAAGTTTTCCAATAATACCTTTAGCGAAAATGGTAAGCGGCTGATATCACCAAAGCTGGCAGCCGCCTTGTTCAGGCTAAAAATACCATACTGCTGTTTAGCCACCGTAAGGTTGTCGGCATAGGGGTTGGACGTGGTCATACATACCTCGTATTAATGGCTTTAGTAAACTACAGTGTAGTTCATCAGCACAGCGGTACGAGGCTTAAACGGTGAGAGGGGCGATAAAAGAGATGCGCAACACCGGCAGAGGTGTTGCGCTAAGTATAATTAAATTAAGGTTATTTTGGCGAACTTACGCTTACCTACCTGATAAATCTGTGTGCTGCCTTTGGCCACGTCCAGTTTACTGTCTTCTATTTTCGTTTCGCCGTTCAGCTTTACCGCACCTTGCTTAATCATGCGGATCGCTTCTGACGTGCTGTCCACCAGCCCGGCTTCTTTTAATAAATTTGCAATTGGCATAGCGCCACCATCACCGGTTACCGTAACCTCAGCAATATCATCCGGCAATGCGTTTTTGCTAAAGCGTTGGGTAAAATCCTGATGCGCTGCCTCTGCTGCGGCCTCATCATGGAAGCGGGCAATAATTTCTTTTGCCAGTAAAATTTTGATATCACGCGGGTTAGCTCCGGCGGCAACTTGCTGCTTTAACGCACTGATTTCTGCAATCGGCTTAAAGCTCAACAAATCGTAGTAGCGCCACATCAACTCGTCAGAAATCGACATAATTTTACCGAACATATCATTTGGCGCATCGGTAATACCTACGTAATTACCCAGCGATTTTGACATCTTCTGCACGCCATCCAAGCCTTCGAGCAGCGGCACCATCATGACCGTTTGCGGGCGCTGACCTTCATCTTTTTGCAGCTCACGGCCCATCAGCAGGTTAAAGCGCTGATCGGTACCGCCCATCTCAACGTCGGCTTCAAGCGCAACAGAATCCCAGCCCTGTACCAGCGGATATAAAAACTCGTGAATAGCAATTGACTGGTTATTGGCATAGCGCTTTTTAAAATCGTCACGCTCCAGCATGCGCGCTACGGTTTGGCGTGAAGCCAGTTTAATCATACCGGCAGCGCCGAGCTCACCCATCCATTCTGAGTTAAACGCCACCCGGGTTTTGGCCGGGTCAAGTATCTTAAATACCTGCTCTTTATAAGTTTCGGCATTGGCCAGTACATCTTCGCGACTCAGTGGCTTGCGGGTCACGTTTTTGCCGCTGGGGTCGCCAATCATGCCGGTAAAATCGCCAATCAGGAAAATCACCTCATGGCCAAGCTGCTGAAAGCTGCGTAATTTATTAATCAGTACCGTATGGCCCAGGTGTAAATCCGGTGCTGTCGGGTCAAAGCCAGCCTTTATTTTTAGCGGCTTGCCTTGTTTTAACTTGGCAATAAGCTCTTCTTCGAGCAGAATTTCTTCGCAGCCGCGTTTTAATTCAGCTAAAGCCAGCTCCCAATTCGCCATTTTACTCTCCTGATTTTTCACCTGATTGCGCAAACAAACCGCATTCTATAGCATGTTCAGCCCGGGCGAAACGCACAAAAGTCTGGTGTCAGGCAAAAAAACCGTATATGCTCGGTTTTTGTGCATTTGTTGAATTCAGACTGGTATTATGCGTCAATTAGTCACCAAAATCCCGAAACAACACCGTGTGCTTATCGTAGCTACCACGGTGTTTTTATCTGTCGTATTGCTGCTGCCATCAGAGCAGGCAGCCGCATCCAAAGGCAATAAAAGCACAGGCTTTGAAATTGGCAAACGCTACAGCTTAGACATTCCGCAAAGCGCAGAAGACTTAGCACAGGAGCAAGCCATTGCTGAATTGCCGGCCCTGCCGGAAGAAGATGCCTCATTAAATTGGTCGACGTTGCAGGTACAAAAAGGCGATGCCCTATCTGCCTTGTTTAAAAAAGCCAATGTTAGCCAACAGGTTATGCTGGAACTGTTAGCATTGGGCCAGCCGGTAAAAACCCTTACGCGGTTATTTCCGGGCGAGCAACTGGAATTTGGCTTAGATGCCGCCGGCGAACTGCAAGAATTACGTTATGCCCTGAACCACTTAACCACCTTAAGAATAAGCCGCAACAGCGAAGGCAGCTTTGTTGCTGAAGAGCTGAAAAAAGAAGTAGAGCTGCGCAGCCAGTTTGCCAGTGCCGAAATTCGCAGTAACTTCTGGAGCGCGGGCATTGAAGCAGGCTTAAGCGAAGCACAAATTATGAATCTGGCCGGTATTTTTGGCTGGGATATCGACTTTGGTTTGGATATTCGCGGCGGTGACAGTTTCAGCGTGTTATATGAAACTCAGTACGTTGATGGCGAATTTATCAGCAACGGTAATATCGTTGCCGCGCAATTTCAGAACCAGGGCCATTTGTATCAGGCCGTGCGCCATACCGACGGCAACTATTACAAGCCCGACGGAGCCAGCATGCGCCAGGCGTTTTTACGCGCCCCGGTGAGTTTTCAGTATGTCAGCTCCAACTTTAACCCACGCCGCTTGCATCCGGTGTTAAAAACCGTACGCGCGCACAATGGCGTAGATTATGTCGCACCGGTGGGCACGCCCATTATGGCCGCAGGCGATGGTCGCGTTATTGCTTCAGCCTACAACAACCTTAACGGCCATTATGTGTTTATTCAGCATGCGAATAACATCGTAACCAAGTACCTGCATTTGTCCAAGCGTCAGGTAGCCAAGGGTGACAAAGTGCGCCAGGGCCAGGCCATCGGCAAATTAGGCCGTACCGGCCGCGTTACCGGTGCCCACCTGCACTATGAGTTTTTAGTCTCAGGCGTACACCGCAACCCGAGAACCGTGAAGTTACCTCAGGCGACACCACTGCAGGGCGAAGAAAAACGCTTGTTCAGCCAACAAGCAGCCCCCATTATTGCTCAGCTGATGACTAAAGAGCGGGTATTGTTAGCCAAAACAACGGGTAGCGCTACCGCAGCGCCGTAACAGCCGTAACAGCCGTAACAATAATATGGTTCGTTAGTATAAAACGGTTAGTTTGAGCATAAAAAAGCCACCTTGCGGTGGCTTTTTTGTTGCAGCAGAACGCTAACCTACCAGCGCCAGCAGAATACCTGCTGCGACAGCTGAGCCTATTACGCCGGCCACATTGGGTCCCATAGCATGCATCAGCAGGAAGTTATGCGGGTTGGCTTCTAAACCCACCTTATTAACCACCCGTGCGGCCATGGGCACAGCCGACACACCGGCAGCACCAATCAGCGGGTTAATCGGCTGTTTGGAGAACTTCGCCATCACCTTGGCCATCAATACACCCGATGCAGTACCAATAGCAAAAGCCACCGCCCCCAGCACTAAAATCCCCAGAGTTTGCATAGTTAGAAACTTATCGGCGCTAAGTTTTGAACCTACGGCTAAGCCAAGAAAGATGGTGACGATATTAATCAGCTCATTCTGCGCCGTTTTATTTAACCGCTCTACCACGCCCGACTCACGCATCAGGTTACCCAAACAGAACATACCAATTAGCGGCGCGGCCGTAGGTAACAGCAATATTGTCAGCAGTAACACCAGCAAGGGGAAAATAATTTTCTCTTTTTTGCTGACTACGCGCAGTTGTACCATTTGGATATTGCGCTCAGCCTTGGTAGTAAGTGCGCGCATAATAGGCGGCTGAATAATGGGTACCAGTGCCATATAAGAATAAGCCGCAACCGCTATAGCCCCGAGTAAATCCGGTGCAAGTTTTGACGCGAGGAATATGGCCGTTGGGCCATCTGCCCCGCCGATAATGGCAATGGCTGACGCTTCTTTCATGGTAAAGCTAAGCCCCGGTACTGCATTTAGTGCTACAGCGCCTAATAAGGTAGCAAAAATACCAAACTGTGCCGCGGCGCCCAGAAACAACATACGTGGGTTAGCGATAAGCGCGCCGAAGTCGGTCATGGCGCCTACCCCCATAAAAATCAGCAACGGAAAGATACCGGTGCCAATACCCACTTCATAAATCATATACAGTAAACCGCCTGGTTCCCCCATACCGGCCAGCGGAATATTGGTTAAAATGGCACCAAAGCCAATTGGCAGCAGCAACAGCGGCTCAAAACCGCGCGCTATCGCCAGATACAATAATAAGAAACCGACCAACATCATCACAACCTGGCCGGCACTGAAGTTCACCAGCCCGGTAGAGGCGATTAAAGTTGCTACTGCGTCCATGAAAATTCCTCAGCGCCCGGGTTAGTCAAAACTGATCAACACATCACCGGTGCTTACCGCGTCACCGGCAGCCACGTGGATATTAACTACAGTGCCGTCAGACACAGCGCGTATTTCCGTTTCCATTTTCATCGCTTCCATAATAATCACCACATCGCCGCGTTTCACTTCAGCGCCGGTCTTAGTTACTATTTTCCAGATATTGCCGGCCAACGGCGCATTTAAGGTGCCGCTACCGGTAACAGAAGCACTGCCGGGGATATTTTCTGATACCACAGGTTTAACCGAGCTCAGCTCGCCTGTCGGTGCAACTTCCACTTCGAACACCTTGCCATCGACCCGCACGCTGTAACTGGCCGGGCCGCTTTGTATCGGCCGGGCTTTAGCCGACGAGGCTTTTTTATCTTCACTACTGTTTTCTTCCGGCGCTGGTTCAAATGCCGCCGGGTTATCACGGTTTTTCAGGAACTTTAACCCTACCTGCGGGAACAAGGCGTACGTCAGCACATCATCAATTGGTTTATCAGCCAGGCGGATATCTTCGGTTTTAGCCAGACTGGTTAACTCCTGCTGCAGTTTATCCAGTTCAGGCTCGAGCAAATCGGCCGGACGACAGGTAATAGCCTGAGCTCCTGCCAGGACCCGTGTCTGCAATTCTACATTCATTGGGGCCGGCGTCGCGCCGTACTCGCCTTTTAATACCCCGGCAGTTTCTTTGGTGATGCTTTTGTAGCGCTCGCCGGTAAGTACGTTTAATACCGCCTGGGTGCCGACAATTTGCGAGGTAGGTGTTACCAGCGGCAAAAAGCCGAGATCTTCGCGTACATGCGGTATTTCTTTTAATACCGCATCCAATTTATCCAGTGCGCCCTGCTCTTTAAGCTGGCTCTCCATGTTGGTGAGCATACCGCCCGGCACCTGTGCCAACAAAATGCGTGCATCCACGCCCTTTAAAGAGCCTTCAAACTGCGCGTATTTTTTCCGCACGTCGCGAAAGTAAGCCGCAATATCGGCCAGCAATTCTAAATTTAAGCCAGTGTCACGCTCTGTACCTTCGGTAATCGCCACCATAGTCTCAGTAGCACTATGGCCATAGGTCATGCTCATTGACGAAATCGCGCTGTCGAGCATATCAATGCCGGCGTCGATGGCTTTCTGGTAAGTGGCGGTACTTAACCCGGTAGTGGCGTGGCACTGCATCGCCAACGGAATTTTGGTGGCTTCTTTAATGCGGGTAACCAGCTCTTCACAAACATAGGGCTTAAGCAAACCGGCCATATCTTTAATACAAATAGAATGGCAGCCCATATCTTCGAGCTGGCGCGCCATATCTACCCACATATCAATGGTATGCACCGGGCTGACAGTATAAGAAATAGTGCCCTGAGCGTGAGCGCCCACTCTGATAGCTGCCTGTACTGCAGTTTGCAGGTTACGGATATCATTCATCGCATCAAAAATGCGGAACACATCAACGCCGTTTTCATGCGCGCGCTCGACAAAAGCTGTCACCACATCATCAGCATAATGGCGGTAACCCAATAAATTCTGCCCACGCAGCAGCATTTGCTGTTTGGTGTTCGGCATGGCTTTTTTCAGCTCGCGGATGCGATGCCAGGGATCTTCGCCTAAATAACGGATGCAGGCATCAAAGGTTGCCCCACCCCAGGATTCCATTGACCAGTAACCCACTTTATCCAGCTTAGCGGCTATGGGTAACATATCGTCCAGCCGCAACCGCGTGGCCAGTAAAGACTGGTGCGCATCGCGCAAAACTAACTCGGTTAACAGTAATGGCTTGCTCATGCCGGTTTCCTCTTATTGTTGTTGGCGATACTGGTGCACAGCCGTGGTAATGGCAGCCAGTACAGCGGGGTTCAGGCCTTTGGCTGAGGTATCGGATATAGCCGGTTTTTCTGCCGGTTTAACCGGAAAGTAGCGCTGCATTACGCTGCTTAGCAGTTGCATTAGCAACACCAGTAGTAATAAAAACGCAAAGACTGCAGCCATACCAATCAACATCAGATTGGCAGCTTCCAGCATTAATTCTGCGACCATAGCGTTTTCTCCTTATTGTTACCCTACCCGAAACGGCGCTTTGTCAGAATAGTGCACCGCCACAGTGTTGGCCGGTTTTTTCTCAGACAGCCTGCATTATGCGCAGAACAACCGGCCTGACTTAAATAAAACTGCGTGATAGTTGGTATTTATGCTAACAATTTGCATATCGTCTCTACATTACACGTAAAGACATTCGAATGTCTAGCCATCTGAAATAATGATGACTGCAGGCGGTATGTTATTCAGCGCAGAAAATGCTGCTCAGCCAGCTTGCTGCAGCTGTAAACTGATCATCGTACTAAGTTGTTGCAAGCCTTCGGCCAATGCCGTTACCAATGCAGGATAGCCGTCATTGGCTAACGGCACCCGCAAAGTAAACGCCTGTGATCCGGGTTGACTACTGATGGCAAAACGGCCACCGATCACCGCATAGCCATCGGGCTGACCATGGAAACGGGCCAACTGCACGGTTAGCCGCGGCGTGTCTGCACCGGCCTGCAGTACCGGGCTGAAACCAGCAGCCTCCAATGCCAACAGATCGCGTAACTGGCGCTGCAGTTGCTGATCCAGCGCTTCTGCCCACAAATGCTGCCGTGCCGTCACCAGTTCCACATCCGATACCTGCAACACCAAACCGCGGCCATTTAAGTAACCGGCAACCTGCACCGGTTCAATATACAGCGGTTTGGCGTTTTCGCCGGCGTTACCGGCGACTACTGCCGGCAATTGATAGTAACTGATATCGGGTTGACTACTGCAGGCACTAAGCAATAGCAGCAACAGTAGCGGAATTGTTCTCATTGTTTTGCTCTCTTCGGTTGAGGATCTGTGGGTGCATCAGCAGCAAATATCAACGCGTTACTTTGTTGGTTTAAGGTTTGCAATACCGGCTGCAGCTCGCGCAACACTTGGTCCAGCGTCTGTAAATTGCCGTTCAGTTTGTCATAAGCAGCAGATCCCGGGCTTACCCCTGCCAACATACGTTGTAGTTCCAGCAGGCTTTGTTGCAACTGCGCCGGCAACTGCTGCACCTGCGGATTAGCCACTAAAGCTTCGAGCTGCGCCACCATACGCTCAGCATTTCGCATCAGCGCATCGGTGCTTTGCAGGGTTTTTTCGCTTTGTACCAGCAACTGCTCAACCGGCAGGTTGTTAATTTTATCCAGTGCCATCAACACTTTTTGCTCGATATTGCTCAGGCCACTGCGCTCTGTGGGCAACATCGGATAGCCTGCGCTTTGGCTTAACGCCAGTTGCTGTTGTTGCAAAACTTGTTGTTCCGCATCAACAACGACGTCGGGGTTAATATCCAGGTCAATATACAGCGCTCCGGTAAGCAGGTTGCCGGTTTTTAATGCCGCATGCATACCACCGTTGATGGCTTTTTTCAGCTCTTCGCGTAACTGTGACAAACTGAGGTTTTCGTACAAGCGGCCGGCTTCAATACGGATCAACACCGGTATGCCCTGCTGCAACGACACTTCAAACGGTTTATCAATGGCAAAGAAAAACGGCACACTGGCCACTGTACCCACCCGCACGCCGCGGTATTCCACCGGCGCGCCGGCTTTTAAGCCACGCACCGATTCATCAAAAAACAGCAGGTATTCGACAAATTCACTGTACAACCCTTCCTGAATACTTTGTTTATTCGGGAACAGCTGAAACTCAGTACCGTCTTTTACTGCGTTGCCGGCCGGCCAGCCCTGCATCAGATCAAAACTGACGCCCCCGCTAAGCAGCGTAGTGGCAGAGCCGACATCTACCTGCAACCCTTCTGCGGAGATATCAAACGAGAAACCACTGCTGCGCCAAAATCTGACATTTTCTGAAATCAGTACATCAAACGGCTCGCGGATATACAGCTGATACTGTGTGCGGCGGGTGCTGAGATCAAATTCGCTCAGCTCAACGGTACCTACCTCATAGCCGCGGTACAGCACCGGATCACCGGCCGCCAAACCGCCGCTATCTGCGGTGCTAAGCATAATACGCACGCCGGGTGCATCTGCCGGCGCTATCGGTGGTGCATCCAGCAGTGCGTGTTCCAGTTGCTGCTGTGCAGAATCACCGGGCTGAAGCTCAATATAAACACCGGACAGCAGCGTATTTAACCCGGTAACGCCGCCACGGCCAATTTGCGGCTTAACCACCCAAAACTGCGAGTCGGCATTAAGCAACGGAGTAATAGCCGGTTTCATCCGCGCTTTAATAATTACCTGGGTTAAATCATCACTCAATTCAACCGAGATCACCTGACCAACATCGACACTGCGGCTTTTTATCTGGGTTTTGCCGGCCACAATGCCTTCGGCGTTCGCCGTTAATAAAGTGAGCATAGCGCCCTGCTGCTGGTAATGGTTGTACAGCATCCAAAGCCCGATAAGCACCGCAGCAATCGGCACCACCCAAATGGGCGACCACTGCCGGATACGGCGGACCTGCGCGCTGGTTTGTTGTTGCGTCAAGACGAGCTCCCTGTTTGTTCCGGTATCGGATCCCATAAAAGTCTGGGATCAAAACTCAGTGCGGCCAGCATGGTTAATATCACCACTGTAGCAAACACTAAAGCCCCGGCCCCGGGATATACACTCATTAATAAGTCAAACCGTACCAGGGCCGCCATAATAGCAACCACCAATACATCCACCATCGACCAGCGGCCAACCCAATCTACCCAGCGGTATATCTGGGTTGAATACTGCCGGCGTTGGCTGAGCGGCAAAGTGGTTAAATAGCATAACCAAAACATAATCAGTATTTTCACCACCGGCACTATGACACTGGCGATCAAAATAATAATCGCCACCGGATAAGCGCCATCCTGCCACATCAGTACCAGACCACTGATAATAGTAGAATCAATGGTTTCACCAAAAGACACAGTACGCATTATCGGCATTAAATTCGCCGGTATATACAGCAAGGTCGCCGCGATTAACAATGCCATGGTGTTTTGCACGCTGCTGCGCTGGCGCAACCGCACCTTAGTATGGCAACGGCTGCAATGCGTTTGGGTAATCGGGATAATGGCGGTACACACCTGGCACAGCTTTAAATTTTGCTGCAGCCCGGTTTTGCCGGCATGAGCGGCAACCTGCGGCGTCGGACAAGGCGCAATTTTCGACCACAGTTCACGCCGATCTATTACCTGGAAGGCACGTAAATGCAGTAAACAAAACAGACAAAAAGCCCAGAAACTCGGCCCCAATGAAATATCAGCATCGGCTACCAGCTTCACAAAGCTGATGATCAGCCCCATCAAAAAGATATCGACCATGCTCCAGGGTTTCAGCATGTACAGCACCCGTGCTACCCAGGTGCGGGCCGGCAGTGCGTACAGCATGCCCAGCTTCAGATACAAGATGGCACACATACAGGCCGCCGGTACTGCCTGAATAAACAACCAAATTAGCACCGCCAACCATTGATGATGTTCTGTAAAGAGCACTGAAGAGGTGTCAAAGAAATTCATTTCGTTGCTGTTGCCGGCAGCAAACATACTGACAAACGGAAACAGATTGGCCAACAGCAACATAAATAATGCGCTACCGGCATACAGCACAGGTCGCAACACCGGTTGGTGGTGTCTGGCATCTAAATGATGACCACAGCGGCTGCAGCAGGCCTCTTCACCGGGTACAATAGACGGCAATTGTTGCACCAGATCACAATGCCGGCATAACGTCAGCTCCGCCGGCCCGGAGTCCGCTGCGGTTGATGGCAAAGCTGATGTGGCGGGTATTGCAGATGCAGTCACGGTGCAGGCTTACCTGTGTTGAGCCGGAAGCACGGTTGTAGCAGAGCAAAGCTGAACTTAGCCTGAGTAAAATCGTGCCGTTACAATGACAATTTATAGCACAATCACAGTAACTTAGCGATGCAAGCAGCGGATTTTTAACGCTTAAAAACTGCTGTTGCCTAACAGACAATTTGCATAAAACGTGGTAGTACCCGGCCAATCGGAGAATACCGCTTTAACCCCGACATCCCGTGCCAGCACATCAAGTAACTGCAAAACAACACCGTCATGCTTTGCCAACGTCGGCAAAGATTGATAGTACCAGTCCTTGCCCTGTGCCAGCGGCGCAGAGCGCTCCAGGCTCCAGGCAATAATCTCCAACCCGGCCGCTTTTGCTGCTATGGCGTACGCCGACGGCACTATCTTGCCATTATGCTCTGTTACCAGCACCCACAGCGGCGGAGCAATAATATTCAGCCCACTGGCTTTAAGCTGTGCCATCGAGGGTTGCCAACTGCTACTTTGCATCGGGTCAAACTGCGGTTGCTCGTAGCGGCCATCCAACCACACCGCCTGGCGCGCGAATTCCGGCTCATGCTTCAGCCAATACACAATATCCTGCCAGTTGAACGACTGCAGATACACTTGTGAGGGCGCGACACCGGCCGCTTTATACTCATCAACCAGTTGCTGCGCATACCGCTGCTGACTGTAGTGGCCGTTAAACGGCATAGCTACTTCCGGCTGTTTCAGCTCGGGTGTCATCTTCACACCCAACTGTTTAAACAGTGCCACCGACTCTTTATGCGTCACCGGCGTAGCGCATTGGCTATACAAATCTGTGCGCCAACCGGGCGTACCCTGTACATAGCCGGCAACATTTTGCGCCTGCGTATTTACGCCATCCATTTTGGCACAGAGTCCGCTGAATTCCGCTGCAGTGATATCACTGGTGCAGCACAGTGCAGTGGCGGCTTTACCGGTTGCGGCTTCTGCCGGGCTAAAAGGCTGGCTACATTTTGCTGCCAGCTCAGGGCGCAGCAAAATGTCGGTGGTTTGGTGCAAATCACATTGGGCATGACGGCAAACCAGTTGCTGATCGGCCGTAAAGGCTACATCACATTCCACTATGCCGGCGCCCATATCCGCTGCCGCCTGATACGACTGCCGGCTGTGCTCAGCAAACATCAGCGGAGCCCCGCGATGGCCGATGGAAAATTCATGCCGGTACAGCGGCTGATTTTTACACGCCTGCAGTTGCTGCTTTAAGTCACCTTCGGGCAAGGCTCCGATTAGATATAACGGCCTTGGCCCCGGTGAAGCACTGAGCGGCAAGTCAGGATTAGCGGTCGACTGGCACCCCGCCAGCACCAGGGCTAAACATAAAAATAGTGGCTTCATAACAACTCCTGTGTTTTGCCACAGCCTGGCCAAATATTATGACAAACAAATGAAAACTGTCGCTGTAGCCAGCATAATGTCATAAAAACAACACCTTAATCACACAGTAAATACATTTTAAAGTCACGAAATTTAAACATTAGTTCTCCACAATGGCTCGCCGTCGGCGACTCGTCCGACCATAACAACAAGATCACAACATCTGTTCGGGAGACTCATTGTGCACAATCTCAGGTTAAATAGCCTTACACTGGCCATCGCCACTCTGCTTAGCAGTGCAGCGCAAGCAGAAGAAAACGTTACTGTCGCAGCTGCAGAAAGCGACGTTGAAGTACTGTCTGTCGTTGGTAAACGCGTCAGCTATGCCAACAATAGCACTGATGCCAATATGGCGCAGTTTCAGGCCCCTATCAGTAACGTACTGGATCTGGTGAATAACCTGCCCGGAGTTAACGTTGGCCAGGGCGATGCCTTTGGCAGCGACGATTACACCACAACCATCAGCATGCGCGGCTTTGTAATTGACCGCGCCGATCAGCAACTGGGTATAACTATAGACGGCGTACCCAACGGCGGCTCAGCCTATGCCGGTGGCAGTAAAGCCAACCGCTATCTGGATGCGGAAAACACCCGTTATGTTGAAGTAGGCCAGGGCTCTTCGGATATCGCATCAGCATCGTTGGATGCACTGGGCGGCACACTGAATTTTATCTCAGCTAATCCGGCAATGGAGAAAGGCGGCCGCTTTGGCTACAGCAACGGCAGCCATAATGCGCGGCGTTACTATGCGCGCTTTGATACAGGCGAAGTGTTCAATAATACTACAGCCTATTTCAGCCTGTCTGACAGCTACAATAGTCGCTGGATTGGCAGCGGCAGTAATGGCTACGCTAACCGTTTCCACGTTGAGGCAAAAAGTATCACTGAGCTGGAACGTGCCCGCATTACCGCTCGCATTTCCTATAACGATGCGCACGAAGATAACTACGATTACCGCTCGCTGGCGCAGTTTAAACAAAACCCTCACTGGGACGGCCTTACCAGTGCCTGGACCGGCAACCCGGATATTGATCAGAACTTCGCTGAAGCCTGGTCAACACTGCGCGAAAATATGCTGGCGTACGTAAAAACCGAGTTTGATTTAAGTGACAGCGTCGACATGGATGTCACGCCATACCTGCATTTACAAAATGGCCGCGGCGATTGGCTGCCGCCTTACCAGGTGTATGCCACCGATACCGGGGGTAATTTAATCAGCAAAGGCAATGGCGCTCAGCGTATTACTTATAACTATGTTGATGCAAACGGCCAGCCGATTTTAGATACCGATGCTGATACCACCGGCGCAACCCGGGTATCGTCTTATCGCCATACCCATTATGAAAAACAACGTTACGGCACTACGGCCAATTTACGCTGGACATTGGGCAACAACCTTCTGCGCGCCGGCCTGTGGCTGGAGCAGCAAGACCGCAATCAAAGCCGCGACTGGCACAAAGTGCTGGATCCACAGGTATATCATTACTTTGATAACACACCATACTGGGTGCAATTTGACGATGACTACGACCAAAGTGTGGTGAAGTACTATCTGCAGGATACGATCAGTTTTGGCGACCTGCAGCTTACTCTGGGCTTGCAGCAGTACCTTATTGACATTGAACGCACTGATAATTTCGACAGCAGCAATAACGGTAAACTGAACAGTGACTCAGATTTATTACCGGGCATTGGTGTGGTGTACCGCCTGACAGACAAACTGGAATTATTTGCCGGCTTCGCGGAAAACTTTAAAGCCATACCGGATACTATCTTAAACACTGTGGGCCAGGACTTTAACGAGTTGGAGGCAGAAACAGCCGACAATATCGATTTTGGCCTGCGCTACTTTGGTGACTCGATCAACTGGTCTGCTACTTATTATGACGTCAGCTTTAATAACCGTATTACGCTACTGGCCTATGAAGAAATTGACGATCTGCCGGATTATTTAGCCGAGCTGGACGGCACCTTTGTTAACGTTGGTGGCGTGACATCACGCGGCATTGAAGCCAACCTTGACTGGCGCTTTACTCAGCACTGGTCATTCACATCAGCACTAACACTTAATAGTGCTGAATACAGTGAAACTATTAACGGTTATCGGGCCGGCGATAAAGTAGCGGCAATACCGGAGCAAATGCTGAGCATGGCGCTGAATTACAATGACGGCAACTACCGCGCCGGTATTAATGGTAAATACACCGCAGAATATTATGGCGCCGCCGGAAGCGACGAAATTGATGGTGTTATTCAGTGGAACCGCGATCCGATCCCCGCGCATACCATCGTGAATGCTTACCTGGGTTATCAGTACAACCTGGCCGCTGCTGCGATGTTTAATCAAGTGGATCTGGCGCTGACACTAAATAATCTGACAGATAAAAGTTATATCAGCGGCGGTCAGGAAGGCGCTTACCTACTGGGTGCCGGCCGCACTGTAAGCTTTACTGTTAGTTTAGGTTTCTAAGCCTGCAGCTTTACACAAAGGGCGCTACACAGCGCCCTTTTTATTTGCTCAAGCTGTTTACCCGCCTGCGTCAGGTTATATGCAGCGTTACAATGAAAAAACCCGCTAAGGCGTTAACCGTAGCGGGTTCTTCGTATATGGTGGACGCAGGAGGATTCGAACCTCCGACCGCTCGGTTCGTAGCCGAGTACTCTATCCAGCTGAGCTATGCGTCCATGGTGAAGCAAATTTTAGCACAATTATTTTAAAGCACAGTGCATGATGCTTGCCCAAATCAGATGGTGGACGCAGGAGGATTCGAACCTCCGACCGCTCGGTTCGTAGCCGAGTACTCTATCCAGCTGAGCTATGCGTCCGGTCTGACAAAAAATGGCGGAGAAAGAGGGATTCGAACCCTCGATAGAGTTTCCCCTATACACCCTTAGCAGGGGTGCGCCTTCAGCCACTCGGCCATTTCTCCGCTCTGTGTTGCGGCGTGTATATTAATGTCTCAGGAAAATAAGTCAAACAATTTTTGGAACTGAAAAGTGCGTTTGCCGACCTTTTAAGCAATTCAGCGCGATTAAGTCACAAAACGTACAAAATCAGCAGAATTCATCAGCAAGCCACGCGGGTAACGCGAGAATTAGTCGTCTTCGCCGTAAGTTGTATCCGGTGAACCTTTCTCGGCCTGAATACGCATATAAATCTCTTCACGGTGTACCGATACTTCTTTTGGTGCATTAACACCAATACGTACCTGGTTGCCTTTCACACCCAATACCGTTACGGTAACTTCGTCACCGATCATCAGTGTCTCACCAACACGACGAGTAAGAATTAGCATTCGTTTGCTCCTTTATCCCTGTTACCCAGCGCAAGTTACACCGGTGTATACACTAAAGCGCCGTATCATAACTCAGCTGCGCAGCTGATGAAAAGCCGGGCGTTTAAATAATTGGCGTTTAAGCACAACAAAATTGTGCCTAAACGCCGGCATTGTAGCAATCTGCTGCACGCCGGCAGCAAATAATCGACATTCATACTGTACTGTACGGCAAATAACCGCTTTTGTTGATTACGCTACGGCTAATTGGCCCGATCAGCCCGGAGGGACAACGCTGCCCCTCCCTGGCAATTGGAAGCAGTTTAGCTCAATTTTTGACTTACCAGGGTTTTAGCTTGCGCCAATACTGCCGTTAATGCCGCAACATCAGTACCGCCAGCCTGGGCCATATCCGGCCGGCCGCCGCCCTTACCACCTAATTTCTCTGCCGCCCAGCCCACCAACTGCCCGGCATGTACCTTGCCGGTTAAATCGGCAGTCACCCCGGCTATCAGGCTGATTTTGTCATCATTTACCGTAGCCAGCAAAATAACACCGCTGCTGAGTTTGTTTTTCAGCTCATCAAGCATAGTACGCAGCGCTTTAGGCTCGGTTGCCGGCAGTTGGCTGATTAACACCGTTGCACCGGCAATTTGCTCGGCTTGCTCGGATAGCGAAGCACCGGCCTGGCTGGCCAGTTTAGCTTTTAACTGCTCAATGTCTTTTTCCAGTTGCTTGCTGCGTTCCTGCGCTTGTTGCACGCGCTCGGCAATACTGAACATATCGCCTTTCAGTGCGCTGGCAACGCTTTGCGCCTGTTGCTCCAGCTGCTGAATGTAGCTGATGGCGCCGGCACCGCTAACTGCTTCAATCCGGCGCACACCGGAGGCGATGCCGTTTTCAGATACAATTTTGCACAAACCAATGTCGCCGGTACGACTGACATGGGTGCCGCCGCACAGTTCAATGGAGAAGTCGCCCATGCTCAGCACACGCACTTCGTCATCATACTTTTCGCCAAACAGCGCCATAGCACCGGCCGCTTTTGCCTCGTCAATCGGCATTAACCGGGTTTGTAACGGATGATTCTGCTGAATTTGTTCGTTAACCAGCTGTTCAATAGTGCGCAACTCTTCTGCTTTTACAGCTTCAAAATGGCTAAAGTCAAACCGCAGCCGCTCAGGGCCAACCAGCGAGCCTTTTTGCGTTACATGTTCACCCAATACTTTACGCAGCGCGGCGTGTAATAAGTGCGTAGCAGAATGGTTTTGCTTAATAGCAGCGCGGCGTGCACTGTCTATCTGTGCATCCACTTTGTCGCCCACGGTTAAAGCGCCGCTTACCTGGCCTTTGTGTGCGAAAGCTTTGGCCAGCTTAATAGTGTCTTGTACGGTAAACACCGCGCCGTTAGCCAGGGTTAAGCTGCCGCTGTCGCCCATTTGGCCGCCGGACTCAGCATAAAACGGCGTGCTATCCAGAATAACCAGCGCCTGGTCGCCATCGCTGAGGCTGTTGACTGCCTGGCCATCACGCAGTATTTCTACCACCTGCGCATTGCCAAACTCCTGCTCATAGCCGGTAAAGGTGGTTTGCTGGCTTGAAGTTAGTGCCGCATTGTAATCGGCACCAAAGTTAGACGCCTGCTGCGCGCGCTTTCGCTGTTCTGCCATAGCGGCATCAAAACCGGCCTGATCAATGCTCAGGTTACGCTCACGCGCCACATCATTGGTTAAATCAACCGGGAAACCGTAAGTGTCATAAAGCTTAAATACCAGCTCACCCGGCAGCTCGGTACCGGTTAAGCCAGCCAGAGCATCTTCCAGTATCGTCAGACCACGCTCCAGCGTTTTGCCGAACTGCTCTTCTTCCAGTTTCAGTACTTTTTCCACTACCGCTTGTTTTGCTGCCAGCTCCGGGTAAGCTTCCCCCATCTGCGCCACCAAGGCCGCTACCAACTGATAGAAAAATGCACCTTTAGCGCCCAGCTTATTACCGTGGCGCACAGCACGGCGCACTATACGGCGCAGTACATAGCCACGGCCTTCGTTGGAGGGCTGCACCCCATCGACTATTAAAAAGGCACAACTGCGGATATGGTCGGCCACTACGCGTAACGACTTATCAGTTAAGTCTCTGGCACCGGTTACCTCTGCCGCCGCTTTAATCAGCGCGACAAAGGTATCAATTTCATAGTTACTGTGTACGTGCTGCAAAATAGCGGCAATCCGCTCCAGCCCCATACCGGTATCAACACTGGGCTTGGGCAGCTGTTCCATCCGGCCGTCACTGTGGCGGTTAAACTGCATAAACACGATGTTCCAGATCTCGATATAGCGATCGCCGTCTTCTTCCGGCGAACCCGGTGGGCCGCCCCAGATATGCTCACCGTGATCATAGAAAATCTCGGTACAAGGGCCGCATGGCCCGGTATCACCCATGGCCCAGAAGTTATCCGACGCATAAGGCGCGCCCTTATTGTCGCCGATACGGATAATCCGCTCTGCCGGCACACCGACGTCGTTTAACCAGATGTTGTAGGCTTCATCGTCGGTTTCATATACCGTTACCCACAGTTTTTCTTTCGGTAACTTAACCACAACGGTTAAGAACTCCCATGCATAGGCGATGGCTTCTTGTTTAAAGTAATCGCCGAAGCTGAAGTTACCCAGCATTTCAAAAAAGGTATGGTGACGCGCGGTATAGCCGACATTTTCCAGGTCATTATGTTTACCACCGGCGCGCACACAACGCTGGGCAGATACGGCACGGTTATAGCTGCGCGGATCCTGGCCGAGAAATACGTCTTTAAACTGCACCATACCGGCATTGGTAAACAATAAGGTGGCATCGTTGCCCGGGATCAGCGAGCTGCTGGCTACTACCTGGTGCTGTTTGCTGGCAAAATAATCTAAAAAGGCGCGCCTGATACCGGCCGATGTCATAGTCATGGAAAAATCCTGTCCGCTTGAGTGTTACTCTGTTTGATTAATGGCAAATTGAATTTGTTCGTTACTAAAACCACGGCGCTGCATATACGCCATGCGTTTAAACTTGTCTTTATATTCGGTTACTACACTTTGACCGTATTTTTTCTGATACAGCTGCTGCGCCAGCGCAAACCAATCTATTTCCAGCTCTGCCGCGCATTGCAGCACCTGTTCACGGCTGATATTTTGCTGCCGGCATTCCTGCACTATGTAGCCCGGGCCATAACCTTTATTCACCCGGCTACGCACCAACATACTGATAAAACGCTGCTGATCCAGGTAGTTCTCTGCCTTACACCAGGCTATTACCTTAGTAATATCCCCTGCTTCACCGCCCTGGCGGCTTAAGCGCTGGCTTAGCTGGGCTTCGCTGTAGTCGCGTCGGCTCAGCCAATTAATGGCCATGCGTTTTAAATCTGCCAGCTCAGCCAAGGCTATACTTCCAGCACCGCTTCATCAGTGGGTTTAACCTGCAACGCAAAGAACTCATTAAAAGATAAGAAAAACGCGATATTCAGCAGTGGCACCACTAATAACAAGCCGATAAACATGGTTGGCATGGTAAGCATTATCAGCAGCAGACTCAAGAGGCCAAATACCACCAACGGCGTTATATTGCGCCAGCAGGCAATAAAGCTGGCCTGCATAATAGCCACGATACTGCGCTCACGTAAAAAATATGCGATGGCCACAGCATAAGCAAAAACCATCCAGCCAAGGATATAACCGGCCACAAACAACAGTACCAACCCGGCGCTTACCGGCTGCTCTGCCTGGTGTTGTTCTAACAGCGTCATCGCCAGACTGCTTAGCGGAATAGAAGCCAGCATATTCAGCGCCGCTATGCGCATAAAAATGGCTCTGCAGCCAATTTCCTGCAGTGGTTTAAATAAATCGCTATAGCTGATGCTCTGCTTTTGTTGTACCGCCACCACGCTTTTATACACCCCTGCCGTTAAAAACGGATTCAGCAAAATACCAATCACCGCGGTAAACGGGTGCAGTTGGCTAAACAGGGCAATAGCGCCGAGGCTGATAAACATCAATACCCACACCAAAGGCGCCTGCAGAAAGATATGCCAGCTTTGCTTTAACCAGCCCAAAGAGGCCAGGGCGGCTGCACGACGTACAATAAGTTTTACCCGGAACTGCTTGTCCACTTGCTCTCCACCATTAGTAACCACAACACAGCCGTTAAACTGTCTGCGGCTATAATACTGCAAATCGACTGAAATTAAGAGAGAGGAAAGTAAAACTGCCGGCTACCGGCAGTTTTATTCAATAACGCAGCTGCATTTCCCCCAGCAGGGTTTTGCCGGCGTCCGATTGCTGCAATTGCCAGACAATAAAACGGCTGTCGACATGCACAGAACGGCTCTGCGCTGCATCGTAGTGCCAGTCTGCCAGCACATTTTCTTTTACGCCGGCAAACATCACACCAACCAACTCTGCCCGCGCATTCAAAGTAGGTGCCGCCGTGTAGCCGGCACAGCTGTCGGCGGTGCTGAGAAAATTCACCGCTAACCCGGCTTGCTCCGGTGCTACAACTGGTTTATCCGGCGTATTTAAGCCACGCAGGCTGCTAAATGGCTGATGCCAAACCGCATCCATCGGCTGATAGCCGCGCACATGGCCGAGGCTAAAGCGCAACGAGCCGTTAGCTTCGGCGTAACTGGCTTTACCGCGCGCTTCGTCAAACGCCAGCAACACTTCCATCATGCCGGCTTTGGCCGCATCCAGCTCTGCATTAAGTTGCCGGCGCTGTGCGGCCAATTGCGTAGCGGTATCGTGCATTGCCACGGCAAAGTTAATTAAGCTGTCCTGGCTTTGCACAAACTGCTGCGGGCGCTGCGTTAACCAGTGCAAGCGCGTATCGGCATCTGTTAGCCTGGTGCCGCGATAGATCGCCGCTAATTTATGCCGTACTATTTCGCGGTTAAAGCCATCAGCCAGAGCAAAATAATGATCCAGCGCCGGCAAACGCTGCCCGGCCGGTAACAGTGAATATTGCCGCAAAAAATGTAGCGCCAGCTCCATATCCAGCCTGGCGTCAAATTGTGTATCCAATAACTGTATCTGCCGGCGTATTTGCTGCGCTTGCTGCTGCAGCATCTCTTCATCCTCTGTGGCTTCACGCGCCAGCGCATGGCTGTATAGCTGCTTGGCTAACGCCGGCAACCGGGCATATTGCAGATAATCCAGCACCTGGTCACGCAGTTGCATGTTGTGATTTTGCTGTTGCAGCAAGGCAAAACGGCTTAGTGCCGGCGCATACAGCTGCTGGCGCACCGGGCTGCCGTTAATCCAATCAATAAGCTGGCGCTCTGTTTGCTGTTTTTGTGCCAGCAAATTGCTGTCGCGGTACTGCTGCAGCATGACCTGTTGCTGTTGTTCGCTTTGTTTAAGTTGTTGCAGCATAGCGGCATAGCGCTGAGCATTGTTGCTGCCTGGCGGCGCCAACTGCTCAATCAGCTCTATGGTTTGTTGCAGATAACCGACTGCTGCCGGTAACAGCTGTTCAAATTGGAAACGCACTTGCTCCGCATTCTGATAGCGCTGGCCGTTTTGCGGAAAACCGGCCACTATTACAGCGTCATTTTCTGCTACGCCACGTGCCGACACCGTTAAAAAAGCCGAACGATAAGGTATAACTTCCTCGTCATTACGCTGATAAGCGCGCAACAGCACGTAGTTGGCACTGTAACGCGGCCATGCCCAACTGCGGCCATCAGCAACCCTTTGCGGCACATGCACTAAACGTACACTGTCCAGGTCCTGATACTGCAACAGATAAAAAGTCATACCATCATGAAAGCTTTTCAGCTCGCAGCGATAACCGCTTTGGCGCTGACATTCGCTGACCAGCTGCCGGCTAAGCTGCTGCAGTTTTTCACTGCGCTGTTGCGGGCTGAGTGGCTGGCTTAACTGACGGTTGAGCAGTACGGTCACATCTTGTTGTTGCCGCATCATGGCAATGCGCAGCCCGGTAAGCGGTAATTCAGTTTCCGGGGTTAACGCGGTAAAACCGCTGGCCGGCATAGCAGACTGCAATGAATCCAACTTTTGCGCCAGACAATGATAGCTGGTTAGCAGCAAACCGTTAGCAGACACAAAGGCCGCACTGCAGTCGCCGACTTGCGCCATAGCATTAACCGATTGCTGTAACGCGGCCACCTGGCCAGGCAGTAACGACGACACGGCATCCGCCGTCAGTATTTGCGGCAACTGCTGTGGTTGCCACAGGCCTTCATCAGCCTGCACTGCACCACTGCAAAGCGTTAGCATCACAGCCAGACAGCGATGTATTTTTCTCATATAGAAACACTGTAGTATCATATCGCGCAGACGCTATCACATTAGCCTGCCCTCACCAGTATGCTTGCGGTAAAACGCAAAAATATGCGGTAATTACCGGTTCACTCCTCACTGGTTAGCCAACCCGGATAACAGATAAAAACCAGCCGGACGCTTGACGTCTTGGCCGATGACCGCATAATACAGCGATTGGATAATACAGGTGTAGCAATGGAAAATTTTCTGGAAAAACTGATGTACTCTTCGCGCTGGATCATGGCGCCTATTTACCTGGGTCTTAGCCTGGCGTTACTGGCGCTGGGTATTAAGTTCTTTCAGGAAGTGTTCCATATCATGCCCATTATCCTCAGCATGAAAGAAGTCGAGCTGATATTGGTGGTACTGTCACTGATCGATATCGCCTTAGTCGGTGGTTTGATTGTGATGGTGATGTTTTCCGGCTACGAAAATTTCGTTTCCAGGCTGGATCTGGAAGGCAACGACGATAAATTAAGCTGGTTAGGTAAACTCGACTCCGGTTCATTAAAAAACAAAGTGGCAGCCTCTATTGTGGCTATCTCGTCTATTCACCTGTTAAAGGTGTTTATGAATACTGAAAGCATCGCCAATGACAAAATTATGTGGTACCTGCTGATACATATCACCTTTGTGTTGTCGGCCTTCGCTATGGGCTACCTGGATAAAGTGCTGCGCAAATAACACTACTGCCGGCCCGGGTATTTGCCGGCTTTATCGCAGCACCACTATGCAAAACTATGCGAACAGGGGGTGAGCATGGTAACAAGCCGGACACATGCAGGCATTATCAGTCTGGTTATACTGCTGCTGTTGTGCTGCCCTGCGGTTTTTGCTCAAGGCCAGTATGGCACGCCGCTGCTGAGCAATTTTAAACCGAAAGATTACAACGGCGGCACGCAGAACTGGGCGGTACTTCAGGATCAGCGCGGCCTGCTGTATGTCGGTAATAATGTTGGCATTTTAGAATACGACGGCGCCCGCTGGCGCATGATCCCAACCAGCAATAAAGCCGTGGTTCGCTCCATGGCGTTGGCCGATGACGGCCGCATTTATGTCGGCTCAAAAGGTGAGCTGGGCTATATTGACACGCAAAATCCGGCCGGCAGCCGCTATGTTTCTTTGCTGCAGCGCATTGCACCGGAGTACCGCAACTTTCAGGACGTACGTCAAACCTTTGCCACTGCCGATGGCGCTTACTTTATCAGCCGCGACTATGTATTTCTGATCACCGCAGAGCAAGTCAAAGTCTGGACTACCAACAGTGCTTTTCTGAAGGCATTTTGGTTGCAGGGCCGTCTTATAGTACGTGAAGAAGGCACCGGCTTACTGGAGCTGAAACAAGGCGATTTTACCCTGCTGCCGGGGTCTGAGCGTTTCGCCGACACCAGCGTATTTATGTTGGAAGTGTTTGATGCGACTACCTTGCTCGCCGGTAGCCGCGAGGGCGAATTGTTTTTGCTTAACAGCAAAGGCAGCGAGCGCTGGCATACCGATATTGATGACGCCTTGCCACGGGCTCTGCTGTACAGTGCGCTGCGCTTAAATAATGGTGACTTTGCCCTGGGTACTACTCAGGACGGTTTGTATATTCTCAGTGCTGAGGGCAAACTAAAAAGCCATATTACCAAACAGTACGGCCTGGTCGATCAAAATATCCGTGCCCTGTATCAGGATCATCAACAGGGCCTGTGGCTGGCGCTGGATCATGGTTTAAGCCGGATAGACTTATCAGCCGCTATCTCTTACTACAATAACGCCAATGGCCTGCATGGCAATGTGCTGGCACTGTACCAGCATCAGGACAGCCTGTACGCCGGTACCAGCCTGGGGTTATTTCGTAAAAACTTACAAAACCGTTTTGAAGCCATAACCGCGGTGCAAAAACAAACCTGGGATTTTATCAGCTTTGAGCAACAACTGCTGATCGCCAACAGCAGCGGCGTTTATGCTATGCAAGGGCAGCAAATAAGCCTGGTGCGCCCCTCTGAGTTGGCCAGTAAAGTGCTGTATCAGTCAGTGCAAAACCCGCAGCGCATTTTTATCGGCTTGCAGGACGGCCTGGCCAGTATGCGCTATGAGCAAGGCCAATGGCTGGACGAAGGCCGCGTGCCGGGAGTCAGCGGTAATCTGAACAGTATTTTGGAAACCGCCGACGGCGAGCTTTGGCTTGGCAGCCTGGCCCATGGTGTATACCGCCTTAGCCTGCCGGCGCAGTGGCAAGGGGGCAATTCAGTGCCACTGGCAGTAAAACACTTTAGCAAGGCCGACGGCTTACCCAGCAACAACCGTAATTCAGTACACTGGTACAAACAACAACTGCTGTTGGCCAGCGTAAACGGCTTTTTCCGTTTTGATGCTGCCGTGCAGCAATTCACGCTGGATCCG
The DNA here is from genome assembly GCF_030690345.1 of Rheinheimera sp. Taxonomy (GTDB): domain Bacteria; phylum Pseudomonadota; class Gammaproteobacteria; order Enterobacterales; family Alteromonadaceae; genus Alishewanella. Next base: position 1,210,815 of record NZ_JAUYGV010000006.1, on the reverse strand, counting down.
CAACTGGCACAAGCCTTCAGCGGCACCCAGCCCTGGGTGCGTTACCCGCAGACAGATCAGCACAATAATCTGTGGTTGCTAACCTGGGATAACGACAGCGGCAGCCGTCAGGCCGGGGTGTTGTTTGCCGATGCTAACGGCCATTACCGCTGGCAGGCATCGGCGCTGCAGCCACTGCAGGACATTCCGCTGGATACGCTGTTAATCGATAAACAAAATGTGGTTTGGTTTGGCGGCGCCGAAGGGATCTTCCGCTTTGCCATTGACGAGCACAGCAATTTACCACCGAAGCTGCCGCTGGTGCGGCAACTGCGAACCTTAGATGGCGAGATATTTTATAACGGTGGCACTGTGCCGCAACGGCTGCAACTTGATGCCGGCAGCACAGCTCTGCGGTTTGATTATGCCAGCCCCAATTTCAGCCACTTATTTTTGCCACAATTTCAGGTAAAGCTGCAGGGACATGATAAAACCTGGTCTGGCTGGAGTAACGAGCTGTATCGTGATTACACCAACCTGCCCGGCGGTGACTATCAGTTTATGGTGCGCAGCCGCGATCATCAGGGCGACTCACAGCTATCTGCCGCACTGAATATCCATATTGCCCATCCGTGGTATGCCGGTACTGCCGCCTGGCTCAGTTATATTCTGCTGACCCTGTTGCTGCTGTATTTATTGTTGAAATGGCGAACCAGGCATCTGTTAAAAGAAAAACAACAACTTACCATTATGATTGAACAGCGCACCGCGCACTTACAGCACACCATGGCCCAGTTACAACAGGCCAAACAAGCCGCTGAAGCTGCCACTGTCGCTAAAAGTGAGTTTCTGGCCAATATGAGCCATGAGCTGCGCACTCCGCTCAATGCCGTGCTGGGCTTTGCCGAACTGGCGCAACACAATGATGACTTTGCTACACAGCAAAGTTATTTGGACAAGATCCGCGCGTCAGGTCGTATTTTATTGAGCATTATTAATGACGTGCTGGATTTTTCCAAAATTGAAGCCGGCAAACTTACGCTGGAACAAGCGCCCTTCGCGCTGACTACCAGCATCGACCGTGTGGTCGATATGTTTAGTGCACAGCTGGCCGAAAAGCAACTGCAGTTCAGGCTGCAACAAGACGCCGGGTTGCCGCAATATCTGCTGGGCGATGAGCTGCGCCTGAGCCAGGTATTAATTAACCTGCTGAGCAACGCGGTGAAATTTACCGACAGCGGCGAAATAACCCTGCGCGTTACTGCCCTGCCGGCACCGGCTGCGGGGGTGCATCAGTTAAGCTTTGCTATCAGCGATACCGGCATTGGTATCACTGAGCAACAACAACAGCAGCTGTTTACCGCCTTTAACCAGGCCGACAGCTCCATCAGCCGCAAGTTTGGCGGCACCGGGCTTGGCCTTACCATCTGCCGCCGGCTGGTGACCTTAATGGGCGGCGAAATGCAGGTTAGCAGCCAGCGTGGCATCGGCAGCACCTTTAGTTTCAGCGCCCGTTTTGCGCACTGTGAAGCCGCGGATATCGCTGCAGCGCCAGTGCAACAGCCGGCAGCCGCTCAAGTACAACCTGAAAGCGGCACAGCAGAACAAAGCAGCGTATTACTGGTTGAAGATAACTATTTTAATCAGGCGCTGGCGCAAATTATTTTGCAAAAGCTGGGCTATGAAGTGCTTAGCGCAGCAGATGGCAACCAGGCGCTGCAATTGCTGGCACAGCAGCCGGTAGCGCTTATTCTGATGGATATTGAAATGCCGGGGCTAAATGGCTACGACACCACAAGCCGTTTACGCCAATTACCCGGTTGTGAACGGATCCCGGTTATCGCCATGACAGCGCATCACTCTGACGAGGTACGCCAGCGCTGTATTGCCGCCGGAATGAATGATTTAGTCAGCAAGCCGATAGACAGTGCGGTGCTGGCCCGTTGTATCAGCCAGTGGTTACAGAGTTAACCGCACCCGGCCTTCAGGCCGCAGTTATTCACAATAGAACTTATTCGGTAACTGCTGATTTAACTGCATAAAGTATTTTAGCTGCAACTGCTGATACCAGTTATCCAGCACCACGCTGAGCAGGGCACGGTCAAAGGCGCGTTGCAACACCGGGTCGCGAAATGCCGCACGGTATAAGGTGGAGCCAAATAATTCATGCATGGTCACCGCAGCCGGTGCCGTGTTGTTTTGCTGATGGAAGGTAAAAATATTGCGATCCAGCACTATTGCCTGCACCCGCTCACTGAATAACATATCGACCTGGGCCCGCTGATCCACCGTTTCGCTATATTGGCTGTTTAATCTGATTGCATCAGTGTAATCCGCGCCTAACACCTTAGCGGCCCCCTGAAAGGCGATCACCGTTTTAGCTGCCAGGTCGGCCGGATGCTGCACCGTGAGTTCATCGCTGCTGCGGGTAACCACCACGTTTTGGTAACGTATATAAGGTTGCGAGAAAAACAGGCCGGTTTCATCGGCTAAATCAGGCTGCAAGCTGGCAATATCGCCATTACCACTTTCCAGCAACGGCCGGATGCGGGCGTTAGGCACAAAAATAAATACTGCTTCGTGTCCCATGCGGCGTATTACTTCACGCAGTAATTCTATTTCGTAACCGCTTACCGCTTCCAGCCGGATATAGGGCGGCTTATTTTGCCCCACCAATACATTAAGCGGTGCTGACAACGCTTGGGCGCAGCATAATAAGCTGATACAAAATACAAGCCATCTGGCCATCAGATACTCCCGCCACACTTTTATTTAGTGTAGACGGTTTTACCCGACAGCAGCGGACTAATGCAAGCTATTTGCTAATGCAGGAACAGCAATAGCCTGAGTGATAACAAACACTTAACACAGGCCGCGACCAAGCTGCCACTAACGCAGGTTAGGTGCTAACCAGCTTTGCGCCTGCTCAGGGCTCCAGCCTTTTTTCGTCGCGTATTCGTTAAGCTGATCAACGTCAATTTTGCTGACGGCAAAATATTTGCTGTCCGGGTGACCGAAATACCAGCCACTTACCGCCGCGCCCGGCCACATGGCGTAGCTTTCGGTTAGCACGATGCCGGTTTGCGCTTCGACATCCAGCAGTTGCCATAGTGTGCCTTTTTCGGTGTGCTCGGGGCAGGCAGGATACCCCGGCGCCGGGCGGATGCCCTGATACAACTCACGTATCAGCTGCTCGTTATCAAGCGTTTCATCGGCGGCATAGCCCCAATACTCACGCCGCACTTTTAAGTGCAGGTATTCGGCTAAGGCTTCGGCTAAGCGATCAGCTAAGGCTTTAACCATAATACTGTTGTAATCATCGTGTTCAGCAGCAAACTTAGCGGCGAACTCATCAGCGCCAAAACCGGTGCTAACGGCAAAACCACCGATATAATCTTTGATGCCGCTATCAACCGGCGCAATAAAATCAGCCAGGCTGCAATTGGGTGCATTGTTACGCAGTTGCAGTTGCTGACGCAGGTTGTATAAACGGGCTTTTTCCACGCTGCGCGTCTCGTCGGTATACACCACGATATCTTCGCCATCACTGTTGGCAGGGAATAAACCAAACACCGCTTTGCCTTTAACATGGCCGCCGTTAATCATGCTATCGAGCATCGCATTGGCATCTTTAAACAGCTTACGCGCTTCTATGCCCACTTCGGCATGGTTTAAAATCGCCGGGTATTTGCCGGATAACTGCCAGGTTAAAAAGAACGGTGTCCAGTCGATATAGTCGCGTAAAATATTTAAATCAACATCCGGCCATAACTGCACCCCGGGCTGCCTGGGTGCCGGCGCCACTTTGCTTAAATCAAGCTGGAATTTATTCGCTTTAGCCTCAGCTAAACTAAGCAGCTTTTCGCCGGGGCGCGAACGGGCATGTTGCTCACGCGCCACCACATATTCCTGTTTAATCCGCGCTAAATAATCAGCTTTGCTATCCGGCGTAATTAACGACTGCACCACCGACACACTGCGCGACGCATTGGGCACATACACCACGCCGTTGGCATAATTCGGCTCTATTTTTACCGCAGTATGAGCTTTAGAGGTGGTAGCACCACCAATTAACAGCGGCTGAGTAAAGCCCAAACGCGTCATCTCTTTGGCGACATGCACCATTTCATCCAACGATGGCGTAATCAAGCCGGATAAACCTATCACATCGACATCGCGCTCTTTGGCTACGCGTAGCAGCTCAGCGCACGGCACCATGACGCCCAAATCTATTACTTCAAAGTTATTGCACTGCAGCACCACGCCGACGATGTTTTTGCCGATATCATGCACGTCACCTTTTACCGTGGCCAGCAGCACCTTGCCCTGAGCCCGGCCGCCTTCTTTTTCCAGCTCAATGTAGGGCTGCAAATAGGCCACAGCCTTTTTCATTACCCGGGCCGATTTCACCACCTGCGGCAGAAACATCTTGCCCTCACCGAACAAGTCGCCTACCACGTTCATGCCGTCCATCAAGGGCCCTTCAATCACATGCAGCGGTTTCTCCGCTTGTTGGCGTGCTTCTTCAGTGTCGATCTCGATAAAATCGGTAATGCCTTTAACTAAGGCATGCTCCAGCCGTTTATTCACCGGCAAGCTGCGCCAGGCATCATCTATTTTCTCCGCTACGCTGCCATCGCCTTTAAACTGCGCTGCAATTTCCAGCAGGCGCTCGGTGGCATCATCGCGGCGGTTGAGGATCACGTCCTCTACCCGCTCTTTTAGCAGCTCAGGGATATCGTCATACACGGTAAGCTGACCGGCGTTAACAATACCCATATCCATACCGGCGCCAATGGCGTGGTATAAAAATACTGAGTGGATAGCTTCACGCACGGCATCGTTGCCGCGAAACGAGAACGACACATTGGAGACACCACCGGAGATTTTCGCATACGGGCACAAGCGTTTTATTTCGCGGGTGGCTTCAATAAAATCGACCGCGTAGTTGTTATGCTCTTCAATGCCGGTGGCGACAGCAAAGATATTCGGGTCAAAAATAATGTCTTCTGGCGGAAAGCCAATTTGCTCAGTGAGGATTTTATAAGCGCGCTGGCAAATTTCGACCTTGCGTGCTTTGGTATCGGCCTGACCTTGCTCGTCAAACGCCATTACCACTACTGCAGCACCATAGCGGCGTAATAAACGTGCCTGGTGTAAAAATGGCACCTCGCCTTCTTTTAGTGAAATGGAGTTAACAACAGCCTTGCCCTGAATGCATTTTAACGCCGCTTCGATGACTTCCCATTTCGACGAGTCGACCATAATCGGCACCCGCGATATATCCGGCTCTGAGGCCAGCAGCTGCAGGTAACGCACCATGGCGGCCTTGCTGTCGAGCATGGCCTCATCCATATTGATATCAATAATTTGCGCGCCGCTCTCTACCTGCTGGCGCGCTACATCAAGCGCCGCCTCATAGTCGCCGTTTAAAATCAGCTTTTTAAATCTGGCTGAGCCGGTAACGTTAGTCCGCTCGCCAACGTTGATAAATCGGGCCTGTTGTCGCATTACCACTCCAGAGAAAAGGCTTCAAGGCCGGCTAAATGAAAACTATGGCTGGCTGCTTTCGGTTGGCGGGCCGGTGCATCTTTAACCGCATCGGCGATGGCTTTAATATGCTCCGGCGTAGTGCCGCAGCAGCCACCAACAATATTGAGAAAGCCCTGTTTGGCCCAATCACTAATTTCAGCGGCCATTTCAGTGGCGCCTAAATCATATTCGCCAAATTCATTCGGTAAACCGGCATTGGGGTGCACCGACACATAAGCTTCTGACACACCGGACAGCGTCTCGACATAAGGCCGCAATAAATCCGGCCCCAAAGCGCAATTAAGGCCAAAACATACCGGCTCAACATGGGCCAGGCTATGGTAAAAGGCTTCAGTGGTCTGGCCGGACAAAGTACGGCCCGAGGCATCGGTAATGGTGCCGGAGATCATCACCGGTAATTTAAAGCCCACTTCATCAAATACTTTCATCACGGCAAAAGCCGCTGCTTTAGCATTTAAGGTATCAAAGATAGTTTCCAGCATAATAATGTCGGCGCCGCCTTCGATTAGCGCATGGGTCGACTCGATATAAGCTTCTACCAACTCATCAAAGCTAACATTGCGAAAGCCCGGGTCATTCACATCCGGTGATATCGACGCCGTGCGGTTAGTTGGCCCCAGCACTCCGGCTACAAAGCGCGGTTTATGCGGTTCAAGCGCAGTGACTTCATCGCAAACTTTACGCGCCAGTGCGGCGGCCTCACGGTTAATCCGCGCCGATAAGCCTTCCATCTGATAATCGGCCATCGCAATAGTCGTGGCATTAAAGCTGTTGGTTTCGACAATATCGGCGCCGGCCAGCAGGTACTGGCGGTGAATATCGGCAATCAGATCCGGCTGGCTTAGCACCAGTAAATCGTTATTGCCTTTAACATCGCAGGGCCAGTTGGCAAACTCGCTACCGCGGTAATCGGCCTCTTCCAGGCGGTGCTGCTGGATCATGGTGCCCATGGCGCCATCGAGAATAAAAATACGCTTGGAAAGCAGTTCGCGAAAATGATCAGGCGTCAGTCTTGCAGTCATAAAATGCTCGTTTTAATAATCAGTGACTCAGGTGTTACGACCAATCTGGCTTAGCTCAAACGGCGTGGCCTGGTAGACATAATAGTTCAGCCAGTTGCTAAACAGTAAAAAGGCGTGACTTTGCCACAGCTTTTGCGGCCCCTGCAAGGGGTCATTCCGGCGGTAATAATTTTCCGGCAATTTGGCCGCCACGCCGGCAGCGACATCGCGCTGATATTCTTCATCCAACGTGGTTAAATCATACTCCGGGTGGCCGGTAACAAACACCCGGCTGCCACTGCTGTTTTGCAGCAAATAAGCGCCGGTCACATCGGCTTCGGCCAGGATATGTAAGTCATCGTGCTGCTGGTATTTTTGCTTCGGCACTTGGGCATAGCGCGAGTGCGGCACGAGAAACTCATCGTCAAAACCGCGCACCAACGGGCACAGTGGCTGGCTTACCTGCTGCCAGTACACACCGGAGAGTTTTTCACCGCGGATTTCGCGCTGTAAACCATAATACTGATACAAGGCCGCATGGGCTGCCCAGCATAAAAATAAGGTAGAGGTAACATTGTTATCGGCCCAGCGCAGAATATCGCTAAACTGCGCCCAGTAAGTCACGTCTTCATAGTCCACTAACCCCAGCGGCGCGCCGGTAATAATTAAACCATCGTACTTTTGCTGTTGTACTTCAGAGAAATAACGGTAAAAGCAGTTTAAATGGCTTGGCGGTGTGTTTTTACTGACATGATCGTCAATGCGCAGCAAATCAACATCCACCTGCAGCGGGCTGTTGGCCAGCAAGCGCAGCAGCTGAATTTCAGTGGCAATTTTATTTGGCATCAGGTTTAAGATAGCAATTTTCAGCGGCCGGATATCCTGCGACTGCGCCCGGCTTTCGGTCATTACAAACACATTTTCTGCCGACAGCGCTTCTACCGCCGGCAACTGATCGATCACTTTAATAGGCATAGCCACACCCGGTTAACTGACATAGTCGCTACTTTGCGTAAAATGCACCGCAAAGTCAACATCCATACGTTTAGATGGCTAAATAATAAATCGCTGTTGTCAGCTTAATCATACAAGCTTGCTGGCAATTTTATCCGCAACGGCTAGGCTTAGCAGGCACTTAAACAACGACACCATATTGATATGCCAGAGAAAACCAGCTCCCGCCTGATACGGAATTTCCGTTTTTACCTGTTGTTAAGTGCTGTCAGTTCCATACTGGGCATTATAGCGGTGGCCACTATGTGGTATCTGGCTGATAAAGCCTTCACGCCGACCGAACACCAGCTGTTAACCATCAGCATGGCGCGGGACAATCTGAAAGCCAAATTAGCGCTGGCCGGTAAAGACAGCGTGCCGGAATGTGCTCAGGTGGCTACCGGCGTATATCTGCAATCACTGAATTTTCATTCGGCTAATGATGTGCATATCAGCGGTTATATCTGGCAAAAAGTACCGATAGCACCAGATTGCCCGCTGCAGGCCAAAGCCGGCTTTTACTTTCCTGAAGCGGTAGAGGGCGCCAACGAACTGCGGAAAAAATACGAGCATGTGCAGGGCAATGAAACCCTGCACGGTTGGATTTTTGAAACCACAGTGCGCCAGCCGTTTGATTACAGTAAATACCCACTGGATCATCAAACGGTGTGGCTGCGCATTTTGTCTAATGACTTTGATGGTTACAGCACATTAATTCCGGATCTTGCCGCCTATCCCGATACCGGTATAAAAAGCTATTTTGGCTTGGATAGTGATATCGTGCTGGGCGACTGGCTAATAGACGAAACCTTTTTCGATTTTAAAACTGCCACCTACCACACCAACTTTGGTTACCAAACCGCCACCACCGAACTCAACCCGGAACTGCATTTTAACGTGGTACTCAAGCGCAAGTTTGTTAATGCCTTTGTGGTGAACCTTATTCCAATGCTAACCGTCGCCGCTCTTTTGTTTGCCGTGTTAATGACGATAAGCCGTAAGCGCAGCACCCTGGCGTTTAATGGTTTTTCCATCATGTCGGTTATCGGCACTATTTCGGCGTTGTTTTTTGTGGTGATTTTATCGCACGTTAATACCCGCACTAAGTTTCCGGCGCAGAGTATTGTTTATATCGAGTATTTTTATCTGCTGCTGTATATCGCGATGATTTTAGTGGTGCTGTGCAGCTTTATCTTTAACGCCCCGGTGAATGTGCAGCGCAAATTGGTGATGCACGATTTTATGCTGCCAAAGCTAATCTACTGGCCCAGCCTGCTGCTGGCGATGGTGGTTATCAGCTACTGGGCGTTGTTTTAATGGCTGCAGCTTTGTACCCATATAACCGCAAATTTAATCGCTGTGTTTATAACCAATACGCTGCTAATAGCTACCTGTGCTTTATTAGACGGGTTAACCCGTATTTGTCGCCAGCACAGCTATTAGCTGTACCTATAAGTTGTTGTAAATAATGAATAAGCGGTGTAGTGTTCTATACATTAAATTTACAAAGACGGGTTGACCCGTGTTTAACTACAGGTCGACCCGCCGAATTAGCGTTAGCTTTACATCAAGTTTTGCGTTTGCCAATTTGAAAAAGGAATACAGATGAGTTTGAAGTGGTGGGAAAAAACGGTTGAATACTTTTTTATTCGTAACTGTATTGGGGATTCGATGGTTATAGCTCCATTGGACGGCAATGAAGAAAAGGCTGGAGACTCAATTTTTGCCAAAGACAACAAGTGGGTACTGATTGAGTTTAAAAATAATGTCGATAGCCTAAAAAGTGAAGAGGGTAAGTTCAGTGACTTTGCAAAAGCCAAGGAACGCTTTCAAGATAATGACTCACACCATTTTTTAGTATATGGCGCAATTTTTGAAGATGAAAATAGTGAGAAACCAAATTTTGGAGTGTCAGCTACCACTTACTTTTCTAGAAAACCTACAAATAGTGTCGAGGCAATGCTAGCTTCTGGGTTGGGAGGAGAAGAGTTTTTTGCATATGTGAAAGACTTTACTTCATTCAAAAAAGCTAGTGATGGGTCAGGTGGAGGCTTAGGTTTTGAATCATATGGTTTAGTTGCAGGAATTAATAGTAAAAACCAGATCGTAAAGTGTATTAGCCTTGCAGAGTTAGGGCAGGAATTAGGATTAGACCTGACACCTGAGGTAACTCCAGATCCACCAACTCCTTCCCCTTCTAGGTCAAGTAGGATGCCGGGCTCTGGTCGTAGGTAAAGCTAACCAGCGCATTTTGTCGGACTGGTCGTCCGCTGCGCTCCAAACCAGCCGAAAATGCGGGCATTAGTTTTCGGTAGTAAGGATACACGTCGATGAATATCAATATGTCACTAGTTTGTAATGATTGTAATACGGTCACAAATTGTAGGGTCGGGATGTCTAACCGAAGGGTTCAGCCCTTGCGATTTGTCTGCGAAGAGTGCCTATCGCCAATAGATATTAACGTAAACATAGGCCAAGGAATAACCATTAAGGGGGCAAGCCAAATAGAAGCAAAAGGACCTTTCGACTCCGAAACTGCATTTGTTGACTTGCACTTGGACTTTCCTGTTTCTTTTGGTAAGTATGTAATGGGTATGACCCCCTTCATGATGGCATCGCGAAGGTGTGGTCATGAAAATATGCAAATTCATGCTTTTCGCGTGAATACGATGAATGAGATTTCTGAAAGAGCACCAGAAATAAAAAAGATAATTAAGCTATATCGAAATGATAAGGACAAGCTATATCGTAAAAGGATTTTGTCTTTCTTAGAAGCTGACATCAACTGCAAAAAGAAAATTGATCAAAACTACGCGTTATACCACCTTCTTGAAAGATGTTTTTCTCCATTCAATGAGCCAACAAAGAATCTTGAAACTGTTGAAGGCTATACGCAAAAGATCATATGGTTCGCTGAAAATAAAAGAACAGAATTCGAAAAACTACTTGTGGAGCTAGTCGATTCTGGTTTCTTGAAAAACCTACAAGATGATTGCTTGCAGTTATACCCTAAGATATTAGACTTTGAGCTTATATTAAGGCCCGCTCTTTTTCTTGACTTTGACAATACATATGAAAATTCAAGAATGGCTTATCGAGTGTCTTCGCATGATTTTGAAGAAATAAAAGACCTATATAAAGACATATCCGAGGTATTATCTCGACAGCTTGTTTTGATCGCAGCTGTTAATAACTTGGAGAAAAGAGGTGATCATAATTCTTTTGCACCCATAGGGAATATGAAGGTGCCTAAATCATTGAATCAATATGCCGATGTGGCATTCGGTCAAAAACTTGATCTTTTGGATAATCCCTGGCATTCAATATCGAAAGAAGTGGCTGACAACCAGTTGCGAAATTCAATTGCTCATTTCAAAGCGGAATACGATGATGTAAGTCAAAAGCTAACCTACTTTCCTAGGAAAGAAGGTATCAAGCAGGAGAAATCCGAAGAAATGTATTTTCTAGATTTTAGCCGGAAAATATTGTTGGCTTATAGAGAGATGCACAAACTGAATCATTTGATTAAGTGCTTATTTGTGTTCTATTTCTTGTATGTTAAGCCGGAATAAAACTAACACATATGAGCCTTCCCGGAGTCAATAGGTAAAACCGCTCTTCTGGCCGCGTTAGCGGCCAGTCTGTTTGTCCATCAGCAAGACAGCCTGCTTCATCTGTCATCATGATTGCCAGGAGATAGCCTGCAACAAACACATATCAGGGAGCAAGCGCCATGCACGCTAAAGATCATTGAGAAAAAGTCTATAACACAAAAGACGCAACTGAAATCAGCTGGTTTCAGCCGCATGCAAAGCAGTCACTAAAGCTCATCCGCGACAGCGGTGTGGCAAAAACTGCTGCCATTATTGATGTTGCCGCTGGCGCCTCTACGCTGGTGGATGATTTGTTGAACGAGAGGTGCTGTTTTAGCGGTTAAGCCGCATCAGCTTGTTGCCTTAAAATCAGTTATTGAGCAAAGCGGTCCGCTCTGTAACAATAGCAGCACTTTATTTACAGAGTGTTCGTTATGCGTTTTTTTGCACACATCCGGTACGCAGCGTTATGAGCGGTAAACCAGCGCCTGCCGGTAACCCTGTTGTCAGCCAGGTACTGATATCTATCTTGTGCTGTGGTTATTGGGCGGGTTGCACTGCCATTGAGCTTGAACCCATCAGCTACCGTGAAGCAGTGGCGGAATACCGCAGTAGCGGCGGTAATGAAAACTATCGCTGTGTTTTACTGCCGGCGGATGAACATTATCAAGCCATGACTAAAACCTCTCCCATCGCCGTGGAAATAGATCAAGTGCTCTATATCAAGATTGCCGGCAGTTTGCATACATTGCAGCAAAGCGATATTGATAATTCCGGCACCCGCTATGCAGCAGACAATATCAGCGCCACGCTGACGATAATAAGCCAGTTCAATTTCACAGAGTACAGCGAGTCGGATGATCGGCATGTTGACCTGAGCCTGCAAGCGGGCGGCAAAGAAAGACTATATAAAACCTTCGGCACAGCTTGCGGCATCTGACAATAAGCCGGCCCCTATCCCGGCAAAGTGAAAAAGGGGTCGGAAAAAGGAGTCGGAGACAATTTAAGTTAACTTTAGCTAATCTATTATATTTCAGTGACCTGTGTAATAGATAGTGATTATTAGCTCCTACCTCTTTTTCTGTTATTGGGCGTTATTTTAACGACGCCACAAAGCACCTTTATCCCAAATACCCGGCCGCTGATACCAGCCCGACAATGCCAGTCGCAGCAATACGTTCTACTGGTTTAAACAACAAGGAGGATTTTATGAAAGCATTAGTTAGCGCTTTATGCCTGCTGCTGGCCAGCGCCAATGCCTCGGAGCTACCGGTGTTATCTGCTGATGAATTAAAGGCAAAAGTGACAGAGATTACCACGTTACAAAATCAGGTGATGCTGCAAGGCTCCAGCCGCGCTGATGTTGATAAACTGTTTGCGCACTATACTGATGACTTTGTTTACCGCCACGATGTCTATGGCGGCAACTACAGTAAAGAAAAGCTGTATGCCAATACGGTACGATTGTTAGACATGGGCAAATACGATAAAACCGAACCACGCTATCGCATTGTTGCGCAAATGCCGGGCTATAACGCTATCGCCGTAGAACGACAGGAAGTGCATAAAGGCGTAGTGAAACACCATCTGGCGGTATTTGAATTTCGTCATGATAAAGTGACGCAAATTATTGAATATTGGAAATAGTCAGTGCGAAGCGGCAAAAAACACTGAGCGATAAATGCTTGTAATTAAAAGCCCGGCGCAGCAGCCGGGCTTTATCATTTACAAAGTCACAGCTAAGCCTCAATCTGGTGTGGTTGGCGATGGCTTCTTAGCAAACAATTTACGCAGCAATACCCCAAGACCAAGCAAAATAAAGACACCAAACTTCTTTAAAAACACCAACGCCAGCGCCAGAAAACCGGTTTTTGCCAGCACCTTACCGGCCACTAAAGCACCTATACCATAAGCCGCAACCTGGTCCAGCTCCGGATTGAAATCCGTATAAGTTGCCCCGGCATCAAACGCTGCCAGCGCCAGCACTGTATCCAGATTCTGGTTAATTTCCGGCAATTGTTCCATACCGGCGATAAAGTTCAGTACCAATACGCCTTTGCGCCCCAGCACGCGAATATTGTAATTCAGGGTATTAACTTCATTGTCGCCAAACCGGATCTCTTTAGCCCAGTGCAGCTTATGCGCCGCCTGATCATAAAACGGTGTGGCGGCCCAACCAACCAGCGAGATAGGTTCATAACCTTGTTTCACCCGCTCTTTACTTGCGTCCGCCGTATCCTGTTTCATTTGCTGCAGCATTTCCTGATAATCAATCTCTGCCGCATCCTCATCAGATACATAGCCGTCTTGTTCATATTCCACCGTAACCGCCCACGACTCCGCTTCAAACGGTGTCACATTAGCCGGGAAAATCATTCCCAGCACATTTTGTCCAGGCGGATTGCCCCACACATCAACCAACACTGTTTCAGCATCTTTGGCGGACAAAAAATAAAATTCATCAGGAATGGTCAGGGTGGCACCGGTTCCGGGCAGCGCAATTTTGCCCTGCTGTTTCTGCAATGATGCCAGAATTTGCCCGGCCCATTGCTCATATTCGGCTTGCTGCTGCGCCGCCTCATCCTGTGGCACAACAGTTTCATCTGCGCTGGCATAGCTCAACGGGGCTAACAACATAAAACAAGCAGTTAAAGCGAGGCTAAATTTCATCATGGTTCCTTCTGACCAGGGTTATTCCATTGCAATTAAACATAAGAATTAGCAAACGAGTGTTATCAGCTACAATGTCGCTGTTTTCGTTACAAAATTCAAATACTTTATATAAAGGTTTATTTGACAGAGTATGTACTACCGCATCTACAAGCGAAGTTAAAAGACACTAAATATCTTTTCCAAGCATAGCCGCCAGCCTGTTTTAATATGTAATGCTTAATCTTCATTGCGCATTGCTTTCTCATTTATAGCCAACTACTTTTAGTGACTAAAACGCTAAGAAAAATTTTTGAGTATTATCCCTGTTAAGGCCTGTTCAGCCTAAGCAGACAGCAATGACGCAACGACAGGAACAGCCTAATAAAATTGGAGCTGCAACAATGAATAGTTATACGAATAAATTATCGGACAGCAAAAATTCGGTTGTAGCAAATGCAACATATCACCAACAACATAAAAATAAACCGGCATACCAGCTTGTAAGTAACCGGCCTGAAGCCAACACACAGAGAAAACTACAGCGAATAGCGAATAGTAGCCCGCAAACTAATTATACCCATCAAATATTTTCCGGAGTTATACAGCGCGAGTTATTTCATTATGAAAGCGCGCCATTCAGTGCCGCAGATGCGAAAACATGGAATCAACTAGTCCAAATTGCGAATGGCCTTAACGTTGCTCAAACTTTAATTTCAAACGTCGAGGAACAGGTTTGGGACATCAACTCGGGTGTTACTGTTGCAGGCTCACTGGCAGGTGTGCGCGCTCAGATCCGTGCAGGAATTCTTACCAGAATAATAAATCGGGACGACGCAGATTCTTTAGGCTGGGGAGGATTTGCTCCGAAGCTGGCCAACATGGCCACAATGTATGGGGTGCGAACGGGTCCTGTAAGCACAGGCGGACATGCATCGCAAACTTATACCTATACAACCGCAGAAAACGCAATCAGTATCGCAGAAGAAACAAATGCGCATGGACAGACTCCCGGAAATTTAAATACCAGAAGGGGGCAAATGAAGAATGCGATAGACCTTTATAACAATGCCGTAAATGCTCATGCAAACCAATACAATTAAAGCGCTACCATTCGAAAAGTACGCTGTCAGCGATGTTGCGAAACGTAAGCCTGGCACTTAGCACTTAGCCATTACCCGGACCACAATGATAAATAGTGCTCATATCATCACCTTGATCACCTTGCCAATTTCTAAATAAAACATAACAAGGTCTTACCAAATGCTCATCGGCATGCGCATAACTCCCCAGATCAATGCTCTGTTGACCATCTTCTTCCGGACCATTTTGCTCCACTTCGTCTTCCAAATCACCATCGCTGGTAATGTTGTATAAGTCACCCCAACCATCGTTATAATGCCGTCTGGCTGCATTATTAATAATTGGGATCCATGCCATTTGCGCTATAGGCGCGCGTTGTATCAGGATAGCCTTAAGTTGTGGCATCGTTGCTGATTTTGCAGCAGAACTCAACGCCTTAGCCCCCATCACATCGGCTTCATGTTCTAAACCCGGATCGTCATTAATCGCTTCGCCTTTTAGCTGGGTAGTGGCTTTTACCCTGCCCTGCTTTTGCTGCACTACGTGCCAGGCTTCATGTGGTAGATGTTGTTCCTGGCCCGGGGCTATATGGATATCGGAGCCCTGTGCATAAGCATGCGCCTGCATTTGGGCCGGTTTGGCGGAGTTGTAATGCACTTTGACATCATCCATCGCATAGCCGGATAAACTCTCGATGCCGCTTTTCAGCTGATCCGGCATGCCGGTGTTGTTGCTGCTGGCTTCTGCCTGGCGCTGAGTAACGGCGGCAGGCTCAAACTTTCCCTGCATGGGCTCTTCTTCGTCCAACGCTGCTTGTTGCACTACTGCAAACTTACCTTGCAGCGGCTCTTCCTCCTCTAACGCCGCCTGTTGCACTACAGCAAACTTGCCTTGCAGTGGTTCCTCCTCCTCCAGCGCTGCTTGTTGCACTACTGCAAACTTGCCCTGCAGCGGCTCTTCTTCCACGCTCATTTGCTGGCTTACTGCGCCTTGCAGCAGTTTGCGCTGCAGCAACTGCTGCGGGCTGTGCTTAATAGCGCTAAGCTGCTGCGCCTGCTGCTGTTGTAACAGGCTTTGTTGCAGTGCGCTACTTGCCACGCCAGCCTGTACCTGCTGCGTATGGCGTTGTGACTCTCTGGTACGACCCTGAGCAAATTTCATCTTAACGGTCCTCTTTTGCTGTCAAAACCGCGACAGAAGTTTAGTGGTGCTGAGCGTTGAAACTAAAGTGTAGACCTTATTGCTACAGGCTACGGATAATGTTCGCGCCGGCGTTGCTGCTGGCGGAAATACCACTGCAGCGCCAGCGTAATGATCAGCGCCAGCACCAGCACCAGTTCCTGATACGGATGCCAGAACGGGTCACACCACAGTATCAGCAGTAATAAAAATGGTTGTAACAACAGAAAGTTAAT
Source organism: Rheinheimera sp. (assembly GCF_030690345.1). GTDB lineage: Bacteria > Pseudomonadota > Gammaproteobacteria > Enterobacterales > Alteromonadaceae > Alishewanella. The sequence goes on along the minus strand of NZ_JAUYGV010000006.1, from coordinate 1,194,549 downwards.
AAAAAGGCGCTGCTGATACAGCACTCTTAATTCAAACATCACTAACGATATTGCAGCGTACAGCGCCAACAGCCCTACCACACTGAACAACAACAAGCGCGCTTGCCAGCGATGCGGGCAAATGACATCGCACAGCGCAGCCGAGGCGGTTAAATAGCCGCGATAAAACTGATTATCAGTATTGGGCTGCGGGTTAAATGCCGCGTTCAGTTTGCCGTACTGTGCTTCATTCAGCGGTAAGCTCCACAGCCCGGCACCGCTGAAGTTCCAGTTCGCGTAAGTCAGCTCATTGGCAAAACTGTCAGCATCGGCGAAATGCGCCATATGAAACACCGGCAGCATTTTTTCCAGTAAGCGGTTGGCGTCGGCCGTTTTTTCCATCGTATCAATGGCGGTTTTCAGCTGTTTCATGCCCTGACGAAAGCCGGATAGCCGGCTGCTGAAGGGTGGCAGATCCAGAGTATTAGCGCTGCCACTTAACTGGGCTTTGTCATCAAAGCGGATCAGCATTAAATTGACATAGGGCGCTATTGCCAACAAATTATCCAACGTATAAAAGCCCAGTTCGGCCCCGGCTGCCGGCGCTTTACCGTCAGCCGCCAGGCTTTGCCGCAGCAGCGCAGATACCGGCACGGTCAGATTAACAAAGTAGCTGTCGGTATTGCTGGTCGGCTGCCGGTTATTCAGCTGCTGCTTTAAGGTTTTGATAAAGCTGATCACACTGCCGTGCTGCTCCGCTGGCAGGTTGCGCAAATCTAAATCTAACGTAATGCCATCAGCCACAGTGCGCCGCTCACTCAGGCCAAAAGTAACTAATGGCTGCAGATTATTCAGCCAAAAGCCACGCAGCGGCTCGGTGATCAAGTCCTGCATCTGGTCAATCAATGCCAGGCTGGCAGCAGCGTTTTGCCACAAGGCATCGTTATCGCTACGTACGACAATATCCAGGTAAGTATTGTGCGCCTGCGCCTGATTAACAAAATCATTGTAGGGCCGCTGGTTACGCCAGTTTGGCGGCGGCTGCAGTTTTAACGCGCCATCAATGCTGAATGCATACAGGCCGATACGATGCACACTGCCAAAATTGAGTTGCTGCGGCGTATTCAGCCAGTAAGGCTGCAACGCATAGCTAAAATTAACAAAAGCCGCCTGTGACGGTATGGTAGGGGCACAGCCGCAACCGGCTGCGGCTTGCCAGTTAAGCGGCGGCATCATAATGGCGTTGCCTTGTTTAAAACTGTACCGATATACCAGCCGGCGCTGTGCTGAAGGCATTGCTGACGCCGGCGCTTCAGTGTTAAAACCGGCTAAATCCAGTGCAGTATCAAGTAATGTCTGTTGGCGAAATACCGCATCCTGCAGTGTCTGCAGCTGCTTAAGCTGCGGCTCGGTTAGCAGTGCAAAAGCCGGTTGCTGCTGCAACTGCGTAAGCGCCGCAGCAGTTACTACAAAGCCTGTTGTACTGTCGCTGCCTTGCGGCGGCGCCGGTTCGCCAACCGCGGGGTCAGCAGTAGCGCCAACAGCCGGGCTGACAAGCCGGCTGACATAATGCTCATAGTCATGCACCAGCGGGCGCAATAGCTGGCGCACTTCATTGTCCAGCAGGTACTGCTGCGGATAAACAATATCCTGCAATGCCAGCAGTTTGGCCAACTGCGCCTGGCGCTCGCCCAAACCGGCGATATCGGCGGCAGTCAGTTGGTAATAACCCGGTTCACGCAGCTCGCGTGCTTGCCAGCCGGGTGCTTGTGTCGCTGGCAATGCAGCGCCGGCAAAGGCCGGTAAACAGCTAAGCCACAGCGTTAATATCAGCGCTTGTCGCCTCATACCATCATCCCTTCTTTGCGCCGTTCGCGATTAATGCCCTGCAGCAAATCAGCCTGCGCTATGGCTTTATCACCGCGCAGCAAGGCGGCAACTGCGGCGTAGCGCACCACATTGGTCATAGCGCCGCCGGATAATTCAAACTCGTGCGCCAGATAGCTTAAATCAACATCTGCTGCCAGTTGCACCTTGCTACCCAGCAAGTGCCGCCATAACCTTAACCGTTCAGACACCTCGGGCAGCGGAAAATACACCATCGCCTGAAAACGCCGCGCAAAGGCTTCGTCAATATTGGCTTTGAGGTTACTGGCCAGCAGTACCACACCCGGAAAATCTTCAATCCGCTGCAACAGGTAAGACACTTGCTGATTGGCATACCTGTCGTTGCTGTTGCTGGTTTGGCTGCGTTTGCCAAACAGCGCATCGGCTTCATCGAAGAATAAAATCCACTGCCGTGCTTGTGCTTGATCAAACACCGTGGCGAGATTTTTTTCCGTCTCGCCAATGTACTTCGACACCACCGCCGATAAATCGATACGATACACATCGGCGCCGGTTTGCCGGCCGATTAAGCTGGCCGTAAGGGTTTTGCCGGTGCCGGGCGGGCCATAAAACAGCGCACGATAACCGGGTTTAATGCTGCGCCCTAACTGCCAGTCCTGCATTACAGTGTGCTGATGCTGTAACCAACCGATAATATGCTCTACATCAGCCAGTACCTCTGATGGCAGTACCAGCTCCTGCCAGCTCAGCGCCGTCGTCAGCAGTTTGGCCGGAAAATGGCTGTTGTAATCCGGCTTTTGCCGGCTGCCGCTGTAAAACAACTGCAGATACTCGGCGCTGACGCTAAGCTGAGCGCTTAAAAACGGCTCGTCCGGCGCATCAAGGCGCAGGCAGATAATATTGTTCCGGCATAACTGCTGCTCGCTCTGCAGCAGCTGTATCACCTGCAACCGCCCCGCCAGGTCGTTGCCGGCCAGCAAAAAAGCGGCGGTTTGCGCACTGGGCAAAAAGCCCTGATGCTGTTTGCTGCTGCAGCCACCAAACTCAGTAAAACTGCGCGCCAGGTTGTCATTGCGGACAAAAAAAGTATCCAGTAATTGTGGCTGTAAATGCGGTGCCAGCGCCAGCAACAGGATCAGCCGCTGTGGTGCACTCAGCTGTTGTGTCAACACAAAATCGGCATAACTACCGCTGCCGGCAGCTAACGGCGGTGGCGGCGCCTGCTGCAACAACAGCAACGGCTGTTGCTGAAAATAACTGTGCAAACGTAGTTCAATACAGCGTGCCAACCAGTCCAGTTCCTGCTGCAGGCAGCCGGCGTTACCTGCCGTCAGCTGCAGTGTTATTACCTGCTCAGCCGGTTTAACCGCGCCAATGGACATACACCTCTCCTTGCATCCACGGATAACAAATTAACGAGTACGACCAGGGCAAGCCGTCGAGTAGCATGTCGTAGGGGCCATTATCGACCTGCAGTTGCCAACCGCTGCCGTTGCCACTGCGCTGCAGGGTGCCGCCGCGTTGTAAAAAACATTCGCGCAAGGTGGCTACTGAACTGTTGGCCAGTTGTGGCCACTGCGTCAGCACTCCGGCCAGCAGGCTGTCGGCCAGCGCCAGCTCCTCCGGGGTAAACTGCAGCTGATAACCGGCCGGACAAGGCGCTTGTACGGCACTGAGCAACATCAGCAGTGGCCATTGTTGCCGGTAATCTGCCGGCAGTTCGCACTGGCCTGTGGCCATATAATGCAATAATGCACAACTTTGCCAGCCGGCCTCTGTGCTGACCAGACGCCGTGCCGACACCAGACCCAGACGTTGCAACAACAGCGGCAGATACGGCGCCAGCAATACAATACCGGCATTAGCTAACCATTGCTGCGCGGCGGCAGGCTGTATAGCTTCAGCTGCGGCCTGCGCCTGATACTGCAACCGGCTGCCGGGCATTGCCGCCTCAGCATCTGATGCCACTGCATCTTGTGATAAAGGGGCATATGACGATAGCCCGCCGTGTGGTGAAGATGCCTGTGATAACAGTGAGCCACCGGCCGATTGCGCCAACGCTGCTGCACCGGGCTCTGTCTGCGCGGTTATTTGTCCAGCCAACGCCCGGCTGCTTAGCAGTGTCAGCTGCTGTAACAGGATGCCGATTTCTGCCGGCGCCGGTTCTGTGTTACTGAGTTGGCGTAAGCGCCCCGCCAGTTGCCGGTAAAAATGCGGCATCGCCTGCGGCGCCAATGCCGGGGCTAACTGCTGCAACAAGTTGTAACTAAACAGCTGCACGGTAACCGGGCTCGAAGCGCTGTCGGGCGACACTGCAGCGCGGCCGCTGCTGAAATGCTGCAATAACGGTGCAGCAATAGCCTGCACACGTTGCTGCTGCCCGGGTGTCAGCAGCTGTAGCAGCAGTTGCAATACCCGGCTTAACCGGCCGCGGACATCAGCGGCAACCGCGGTTGATGTTGCAGCCTTTGTACTTTGTCGCGCTGCGGCCTTGCCGCTGCCAGCGCCGGTTGGCGTGACAGCTAGCGGTGCAGTGGCGGCCAGTTGCAGGTTTAGTTGCTGCAGCAATTGCTCGCGTCTGGCATAAGCCGTATTGCCGGTGTAATGCAGTAATTGCTGCGCCAACTGCTGCAACAACGCCCGGCTGGCAACGCTGCCGGTTTCTGCCTCTAACCATAATTGCAGTTGGCACAACAGCAACGGCAATGTCAGGGGTTGGCGCTGCAGGCTGCATTGCAGCAGGGGTTGCCATCTGGCCTGGCGGTATAACGGCAGCGGTAAACTGATGCCATCCAGGCTCCATTGCAATAACGCCGTATAGGGTTGCATACCGGCAACACTGGCCGGCTGTAACTGTTGAAACAGCTGCTGCAAATGATTATCTGAAGCGTATTGGATCAGCCGTTGCAATAACGGTGCAGCCAGCAGCTGCTGACGCACCGCATCCAGCCAGAGTGCGCTGCGCTGCGCCAACAGTTGCTGCAGCAACCAATTAAAGCTGCGCTGCTGCGCCAGAGTTAGCTGCCCCTGCAATAACAAGCTTTGCCATTGCCGCCAGCGCCGGGCCTGATGCTGCAGTGCAGTTGTTTGTATTGGCGCAGCTTGTAGCGACGACGCTTGTAACAAAGAGCCCTGCAGCGGCCGCAACATCGCTATTGTCGGCAACACAGCAAGCGGTTGTGCCGTACGCCGGCTGAAGTAGCCCGGTACCACCGCGAAGCTGTCAATCTGGCCGGATGGTTGCGGCGCCTGAGTAATACCGGCCAGTAATTCGCTTAACTGCAACAGCAACGGGCTGTGCCGCGCAAACAGTTGCCGGCTTTGCACTAAAGTCAGCTGCATATGCTGCACCAGACTTTGCAGCGACACATTGTCGTGCGCCGCCATGCGCTGCAGTAAATTATGTAAATAACTACGCCGGTTAAAACGGCTGCCACGGTCAACCAGCAGGTAGCTTAAACTCAGTTGCCACAAATGCCGTTGCCGCTGTTGCAGTGCCGGTGGCGGCACCGGTTGCTGCTGCAGCTGTATATTAACGCGCCCCGGGCTGAATAATTGCGGCTGCGCCATCAGTTGCAAAATAAAGCGCTGTTCGGCCGGTGCCAGTAACAACACCAGTTCGGCCAACATGGTATCGTTTAAGCCAAATGCCAGCACGCGGCACAGATCACTGTTGGCAGCCAAACGTCGCAGTAAAGCTACCAGCTCAGCGGCATGTTGCAGGTAAAATGCCCAATCTTGCTGCAACCTTGCACTGTCGGCGCGGCGTAACGCCGCAACTAACTGCTGTTGCTCTGTTGCTGTTAATGTCCGGCCTTGCCGGCGCTGTGCGTCGGGTAATAACAACCACAGCTGGCGGCGCAATTCCTCACGAAAGCAATGTTGCAACCTATAACGCTCGGCCGGCAGTTGCAGCGGCGGTAGCTGCAGCTGAATTTCATCCAGTTGCAGTAATACATCGGTATCGAACTCATCCAGCACCTGCTGCGCCACCGGCAGCAGCTCATCAACAAACAGCCGCTCGCCGGCGGCACTGAACCAGGTTGCCAGCGGCTCTGAGCGGCAGCAAAAATCCAGCTCAACCTGCGTTAGTTGATGCATCTGCTACCTCCGGCGCTGCTGCCGGCTGCGCATTACTTAACCGGTAAATATAGTGTGCCAGCGCGCGGCTTTCAGCATTGCTGCTTTGGCCTTGTTGTTTAAAAGCGGTGCGCCAGTATTTAAACAGCCGCTCAAAATAGTTCATCTGCTTAAAGTTGATAAATATGACCTGGCAACTCAAATGGGCCGGACAGTTCAGTTGCAGCGTTTCGCTGACCAATTGCTGAAAACCGCGATCGGCAAAACGGGCCGTCCAGCCGGGGCACAGTACCGTAATACGGCCGTTATAAAACTCAAGCGGCAGGCTGTCTGTGGTATCTGTCGGCTCCGGCTGCAGCAACAGATGCTCAATAACATGCAAACCTTCGGAACTTCGGCTGATATGACACAAAAATTGGCACAGGCAATTGGCCAGAATCAAGGCGCCGCGATAATGCCGGTAACTGCCAAGCAGCCACCACTCATCACGCCGGCTGTCGGGTACCGGCAGCAGCAATTGATAACGACCGTTGTGCCGGGTAATACGGTAGTTGGCCAGCATCACACCGCTTTGCACAACCTGCTCCGGCAACGTATCGCCATCGAAACAACAGGCGCCGCTCAGACGACGGCGCAGCGCCGGGCTGTCAGCAGTAAAGGGTAAACGCAGGGCCGGCACCGGCTGCAGTAAATCATCGGCCAGGGTTTCATCCAAATACAGCAGTTGCAGCTGTGCGCTGCTGCGGCTTAAGCGTAACTTATGTTGCAGCACCGCCGTGGTCAGCGACTGTGCTATCTGGCCCAGATCCAGCAGCAGCGCCTGTTTACGTACGAAGCCACCGACAGCATCGCGCCACAACGGCGCATAATGATCCGGCGCAGCCACGCGATCACGTGTCATGCAGACAATCTGTTGCAGGTAACTGATTTTTTGCTGCAAGCGCCTGGCGCTGCCGCTGTGTGCGCTGTGATAATAGTCAAAGTGCTGCAAACTGTGCTGATACAAGCTTTCGCCATACAGCGCCAATAAATAGTCCAGCAGACGATGTTTGCGTGCCAATACATCATCCAGCCGGCTGTACAGCTGTTGCAGTTTTGTCGCCATAGCGCCGTGCTGCAGGCTTTCAATACCGGCGATATGGCTGTTGTCCAGCGCCTGATAATAGTAGCTTTGCCCGGTTTCAAACGGCGAAAACAGCGCCGGTAACTGTTGTAACTGAGCCAAAAAATTAGCCAGCAGCTGCTCAAACAGCAACAAATAGCCTTTTAATTGCAACTGCACGGCGCTGCTCTGTGCCGGTGGCCGCTGTAACCCATAGTTGCGCGGCAACAACGCCTGTAATGACTGATAATGGCCAACCGGGCGATAGCGCCCCTCAGGCGCAGGACACAGTGCCGCCAGGTCAGTTTGCCAACGGCTGTGTTGGCGAAACAGTTTTTGCTGATAGCGCTGCATCACCGCGGCCATATCAACAGCAATCGCCTTGTTGCCCAGCAACAGCTGCACTGAGGGAGCCTGACCGGCTGACAGCGGTTGCAAACAATACAGCGGTAAGTTGTGCTGCAGCGGCAGGCTGTCGTAACAGGCGCGGCCTTCGCACTGCAGATAAAACCGGTTCAGTTGCACCACGCCGTCGATTTGCTGCAACGGCTGAAAGAAGTCATTGATTTGTAATTGGCCATAGTCCGGCGCACTGTGCAGCAATACACCGTCCGGCGTTAACGGGCCGTCGAATAACTGCTCGTAACTCTGGCCCTGCGCCAGCAAATCAGCATAGCTGCAGCGCTCCGTGCTGCGCTGCAACAACTGCTGGCAGCGGTAGTAAAACTCAGCCAGCAGTTCAACCGGATCGGCCGCAGCAGCAATGTCTAATTCTGCCACCGGCTGGCAGGGCAACGGCGCTAACAGGCGGATGTCGGTCAGCTGCTCACCCAGGTTACGCTGCGCACTGTAACAACGGCGGATCTTCGCGATCAGCGCTGCAGCATCGTTATCGGCCCCGCGCGCCACGGCTACCGCATGGTACAAGCCGGTTGTGGCCTGCGGCAGCAAGTAAAACTCAGCCAGCTGCGGCAGGCAATCCAGCATATAACGGCGGTAATCTGCCGTGGTGGTTGGCCGGCAACTGAGAATTTGTTCCGGCGATACCAGCCCCAGTGCCGCAAAATCAATGCGGCCATCGGCACCGGTTAGTAAGTCAGCTATGGCGAAGTCGCAGCGGTATTGCAGTTCCGTCAGGCTGAAACACAGCTGCTCGAGCAAGGTAATACCGGGATCATGCAGGTTATAGTCGGTCCAGCGTTTACCGGCCAGGCGGATAATATCCGCCAATCCCTGCTGTTTTAGCTGCGTAAAGCGGTCGGGCTCGTTGCTCTGGTGCCGCTTAATACTTTGCTCAGCCATTGTCGCCTCCGCTGCCCGTTTGCTCCGGCGCCTGCCAGCAGCGGCTCATTTGTTCGTCAAACCATAGCTGGGTCAGGTAATAGCTCAGCCGCACGTCGGGGCCCAGATCTGTACGCGAACGTATTTGCAGACAATAGCCCTGCTCCAGCGCCTGCCAGCGCAGTTCCAGCTTACAGCTGCGCGACAAATAATAGGCCTGTTGCACACAGATGCGTTTCTTACGGTTAAGAAAGTTAAACCACCAGCCGCCGGGGTTATAGGTATTCAGTGCTGTGGCTTTGAGCAGAGCATACTTACCGCTGCCTTTATTGCCGGTTCCGGCCATCACCTCAAATGCCTGGCAGCCTTGCAACGGCCCGCTGATATCGTGCCACTGGCCGTCAGCCGCCACCTGCGCCTTACCTGTAGGCTGCCACCCCTGACAACCCTGCTGCGTAATAACACCAGCCACATGCAAGGTGCTGGCCGGGGTGTCGGTTGCAATACCCAGCCGCTGCTGCGCGGTAAGGTTTAGTAACGGCGCAGCGCCGGTAGGTTTAAACTGCAGGCTATTGCTGCGCTCGTCAAAGCGCACACTCCACAACGGTTGTTGATTAAGGTTGTCGCGAAAAAAACTCAGCAATTCGGTATTTTTGCCACGCACGGTGATTTCAAAGCCGTACTGATCCGACTTATCAAAACCGTCTTCCAGCGTGTTTAGCGACGAATCGATCAGATCAGAAAATTCTTGTGACGATGGCATAGCACCGTCACGAAAGAAGTTTTTCAGCGTATTACGGTTGCGTTTAGCCATCGCCATCTTCCTGCTGAATAATAAAGGTCTGGCCGATTTCCAGCTCGCTGACACCGGTAAGCTGGGCCGCTACCGGCTGGCGCAGCTCTACTGTTTGCAGTGCATGGTGCGGCGCCGGTGTCAGCAAATTCCATGGCCGCAGCGGCCGCAATACCAACTGCTCAGCCTGCTGTTGCCGCGCACTGTCGAACAAACGGTACTGCCGGCTGCCGTAGCGGCTGATATGCAACAAGGAAAAATCGGTTACATAGTCGATATAAGGCTGTTGTTGAATAAAAGATTGCAGTAACTGCGGCCGTAATTCCCAGCCAAAGCGTGCAGCCAGCCCTTGCTGATGCCAGGGGCACAGATAATCGGACAGCGCCAGTTGCAAACGCTGTAAGCCGTCACCGGAGTGCAGCCCGGCCGCTAATTTCACCGCACAGCGCACCTGTAACTGCTCAAAGCCCGGGTTAGCAACCTCGATGGCAGCAAAGGGCGACGACAACGCCGCCACATAGTGCTTAATTTGCCGCAGCAAGTCGCCGCTTACCAGGCTGCGTTGACATTCCTGATGCAAACAGCCCTGCTGCGCGGCAACCACAATCAATAACAGCCGGCCGGGCGCTAAACTATTATGTTCCAGCGCCGCATTGGGGAAACATTTTACTTTTGCCAGCTGCGGAAATGCCTGCAACACCAGTCGCTCAAAATCACGCGCCGTGCTGGCCCGTTGTTTATGGCTCAGCCGCTCTGCGATGCGCTGCTGCCGCGCCGCCGCTGTTTCGGCTTTATGCTGCGGTTGCAGCGGCAACAAATAGTCAACCCCGGCCACGTCGGCCAGCTTGCCCTGTGCCTGCCACTGCAACGGGCTGACATTGAGCAACTGTGCAGTATTGAGCTGCTCACCGCTGTTGACAGCCTCTACCGGCACTACGTTGGTCAGCACCCGTCTCAGCCGGCCATAGCGCCGGCTGTGTGCGCTGCAACACAGCCGCAGCCAGGCGACGCCGGACGGCATCAACTGGTGCTGCTGCTGTAAACTATGCGGCAACTGCAACAACACGCCACCGCTGGAGGTCAGGCCATAGCTGCTGTCGGCCAGCACCGCCGGGGCAGAAAAGTCTAACCATTGATCATTGTGCAGATACTGCCAGCGCAACGCATTTTCCGGCACGGTATTACTGCTGCCGGCGGCCGGTTCAATATCAAACAATAAACTGAGCTGGCCGCTGATATCGGCGCCGGCCAAACCAAAACAGATATACGCCTGATGTGGAAAATACGGCAGCATACGCACCGCTTCGCGCCCGGCCGCCGGATAAGCCTGGCGCCGGCCAAACGGATACAACTGCAACAAGCGCTCTTTACTGCCGGGTTGCGGATCCTGGCCAGGGTAAATATCAGCTCTGGCGCGATAATTCACACTCAGCAGTTGCAACTGCGGCGAATAAGGCGGCTGCGGTAACGGTAGCGGCCGCTTGTGTCGGGCGTTGTACAATAAAGTGTTGCTAAGCGCTGTGGCGTAGCGGCTGTGGCCAAACGCCATTTGCGGCTGTTGTAAACTGAGGCGGAAAAAGCCCTCACTGGCGGCATTGTGAAATGGCTGCCCGGCCCTGGCCGCGTTAAGCCGGAAGTTACTGACAGCACTGAAGCTTAACCGCTGCTCTGTCTGCAGTTGTTCTGTACCGGGTACTGCCGAAAACAAACAGAACTCTGTTTTACGCTGGCGCGTTTCAGCCACGGGTTGCCAGCGGCCGGCATCCAGCAGTGCCAGGCTGGCGGTAAAACTGCTGTTGCTGATATTGTCACCGTAAGCGGCATAATGGCCACTGAAACCATCGGCAGCACGCGGCAGCTCTGCCCACTGCAGCTCCAGTTCCAGCTGCTGTAATTGTTTGTGTTGCCAGTCTGCATGATTAAACAGCAGGTAACTGCCGGCGCCCGGCACCGGGCCAAACGGCCAAAACGGCTTGCTGCTGTCGAGCAGCCCCTGCTGGTTACTCAGATTCAGGCTACGCGCACCGCGTACACTCACCTCCAGCTTGCAATGCACTACATCAAACTGGCTGCACAGCGAATAACCGCACAGTTTCGCCATTGGATTTAACCGCAATTGCAGCATGGCGCTGCCGTGCTCATTACCGCAAACCGCGGCAAAACTGCTGCTGAGCTGACAATGCAGCCGCAAGCCTAATTGCTCAGCGCCTAAAGGTTGCAGGCTGTATTCCGCCACCGCGGTGTCGCCGTCCGCCGTGGACAAACTCAGCACAAACATATCGCTGCAGTAGCGGTAAAACACTGTCATCCGATCGTCACTGAGCAATTGCTGCAGGCAATCAACACTTTGCCGGTTACCCTGCTGCAAGGTCAGCTGTGCGGCCTGCTGCAACAGCTGTTGCCGCTGTGTATTACTGAGCCATTGCTCCGGCCCCAGCAGGTAATAACTGAACAAGATGCCAAACAGCCGGAAAAACTCTGTTAATTGCTCGCAGCGCGCTAACTGTTGCAGCAGCACCTGTTGATAAAACACCAGCCAGCGCTTATCCGGCGCCAGCACCGGCAGATCCGGCAGCTGCAGTGCCAATTCTGCAGCTGCAGTGCCAAGCTGCTGTGCACTGCAGGCGTTAGCCGGCAACAGCTGGGCTAACACCAGCGCCAACGCCTGCTCCAGTCGCTGCGGCCAGCTGTAGTCGGCGCGCTGTAACAAGGCGGTAAGTTTAGCCGCGAGATCATCAGGTGCACTTAGCGTCAGCGCTAATTCAATGCTGCGCTCGCCTTCACTGAGTTGTAATATCGGCGATTCGACCGCAAAGCCCGGCATACGGGCAGCGGCATCATCGGCGATAAACAACGGCCTGGGGTCTGCCGGGCTGCTATATGCAGTACTACTGTATAACCGGCTGACAAAGCCCAGCTCATGCTCGGGCGAAATACGTTGGCTGCGCAGCAAGCTCAGGCTATAAAGCTGTTGTACCTGCACGTTGCTGAGCCACTGCGGCTTAGGGTTACTGAACAACAGCGCCCGGCCCTGACTGTCTTTGCCGGCACTGAACAGGGTATTGGCCGGTAATAGCCTGGTGCCGGTCTGCGGGCTTAATTGCAGACTCAGCCAAACCCGCTGCTTTGCCGCCTGCTGCCACGGCATTTTTAAGCAATCATCGTAGTAAAAAGCCTGATGTCTGGCTGTCAGCTGATTTAACTGCTGCTGATTATTGCGATACAGATCCAGAAACGCCAGCAACAGCGCCAGTGCCGGCTCGTTGTGACCGGATGCTAACAGCGCAGTTAACCGGCCGGCCGTTTCCTGCTGTAAATAACGACACAACTGCAAGGCAGCACTGCAGGCGTGTGTTAAAGCATCTGCCGGATTGATCTGCCGGCTGCCGGGCGCAGGCGCTAAGTGCAGTAAACAGTGCAGTAAGCTGTTGCTATGCGCCGCGCTGTCAGCCGCGGCGGTATCTGCCAGCGGCTGCAGTGCCGCCATCGCCGGTGCCAGTTGAGTTTGCCAGCTGGTGTAGAGTTTATCGGCCAGTAACACGGCGCTGTCTGAGCCTATTGCTAACAGTTGCCGGTACCAATCACTGTATTGCTGCAGCAGTTGCAACACAAATTGGCGCCGGCGCGCCAGCGGTTGCTGCGTTAATGCCAACCATTGCTGCTGCAGTCGCGTGGGCTCCAGCGCAGCAATTTGCGCCAGAATTGCCGGCTCGCTGTGGCCAAATAAATGCTGCCAATTGCCATGATTGTCGCCGGCTGCATCGACAAAACGGATATTCTCCGCCAGCCCTGCCGCCAGGCTAAGTAATTGGTTGAAGTTCAGCGTATCCGGCTGAAAATAATCGCTTTGCAGCGCGGCATAGCGCTGTTCGCTTTGTGTGGTCCCGTCGCTGTGAAACAGCGCCGGCCAGTGCCGGCGAGGTGTGAAATCCGCCATTACGGTGCCACCTCAGTGCCTTCGAGTAAGTAAAACGGATACACCATATTATGCCGGCTGTTGGTACCGCGGATTTGATAACTCAGCTGCAGCAACAGCACGCCGTCATACAGTTGCTGTAGATCTGGCGTAACCTGCAGCAGCCGGATGCGTGGCTCAAAAAACAACACCGCGTGGCTGATGGCATCAATAATATTGGCCAGCGCATGTTCATCCAGCGCGCTGAACACATAGCGCTGTAAAGCACAGCCGTACTCCGGCTGCATCACCCGCTCGCCCGGATGGGTTGAAAACAAGATGCGCAGGCTTTGCTCAATGTCCTGCTGATCGGTTACCAGCGTCGCACTGCAAGTGCCGCTGTCAAATGCCGGCGGAAAAGCCCAGCCAATGCCTAAAAACGCATTATCAGCCTGCTCTGCACTCATTCAGCCTCCTATGATTACAGTTGCTGCGCCCAGCACCACAGTGCCACCATGGGCACAACTGTCGCCAAGCCGCGCCGCCGGTTTACCGCCAATCATTACAGTAGCCGAGCCTTTAATAATGCTGTCCGGCGGGCCGACACAAATACAGCTGTCGCCCAACACCGCAGCCGGTAATTTTTCAATTAACACCGTAGGTACACCAGGCCCCAGTACCGGCCCGCCAACATGAGGGATCGGCGGTAAACCGGGGGTTTGCATCGGGCACTGGTGCATATCGGTTAAACGTGCAGCCGGTGGCATAGACTCTCCTGTGACATAGATGCTCCTTAATTAATCAACACCATGGCGCCTTTTACCGTAGTCTGGCCGCTGGCTGATAATTCAGCGCTGGCATTGCCTTTGGCGGTTAGCGCCACTTTGGCCTCTTGCTTAATATTCAGCGCTTCGGCACTGAAGTCGGCTTTGGCCGCCAGCTCAATATTGCCGACCGCCTGCAGGCTGATTTTACCTTTGGCGTTTAAGCTGATGTCTTTCGGGCTGTCGAGTAAAATGCCGCTTTCAGACAGCTCGACCTTATTGCCGTGCTGGTCCTGCAGCAGGATGGTTTTGCTGTCGTCATCCAGCACCGCTTTATTCCCGGCCGGTGTAAACAGGCTGATTTGTTTTTTCTCTTCGTCGTATTCCAGTGTCAGCCCGGTGCGGCTGACAAAGGCTTTAATATTGTTTTCTGCTGCCGGCTCATAGGCCGGTTTGCGTTTGCTGCTGTAAACACTGCCCAAAATCACCGGATAGCAGGGGTCGTTATTCAGATAGCCGAGGATCACCTCATCGCCCACTTCCGGCAGACAAAACTGACCAAAGCCGTCACTGGCATAAAAGCTCAGCAACCGCGCCCACACGCCCTCGCTCTGCGCTTCGAGCAACGGCACTTTTACCTGAATGCGATAAGCGCTGTCCGGGTCGGTATCCAGTTTTATCACTACGCCAATTTGCAAGCCGCTGACACCCGGCAGTACACCGGCGGCCGGCGGCGCGCTGATATCGGCATTTTGTGCAAACCACTGCGCTGACATACCAAAACTAACCTGCGACACCCAGTCGCCTTTGCCAATGCTGTGCCGCACCGCGCTGACATACACCTTGCCGTTAAAGCGCTCGCCTACCCCTTCGACCTCAAGCAACACGCCGGGTTTTAGCAAGGCCGAGCCCTGACATTGCAGCTCGCCGCGAATCCGTGCCAGCGCCGATTTCAGCTGCTGTGCTTTGGCCCAACTGCTTAAACTGTCACTGCTGAGTGGCGCACTGCTTTGCAAACGGAATTCGCTTAACGCCGCCACCCCGGCCAGGGTATCGGCTGCCAGGTTGCCCTGCGCGGTTAGGGGGGTAGTGGACGCTTCGCTGTTTTGTAACTGCTGACTGGCCGGATCCCAACTAACGGTTTTTACCGTACTGAACTGCTGGCTGGCATCAAGGCTGGCGTTAAAGCTGAGTAAGTCATCACCATAAGTTACTTTCAGTACTGCTGCACTGCCCACATCCGGCGGCGCTATGCTAAGTTTGCCATCGCCGGCAGCGACAACCATCCCGTTAACCTCAGCGCGCAGCAGCATAAAATCCCAGTCGGAACAATAATACTGCACCAGCTCAGCATGGCTCTCACCGCTGGCCTTTGCCTCGCAGCTGACACCGTATTTACCGGCCAGTTGCTGCCAGATATCACTGTCGGTCATATTGACAAAGTTCGCGTTGTTACGGCCCAGGCTGGCAGCAAAAATTTTGTCGCGGCACTCAATAAGCAGTTGCGCCTGATTATTTCCTTTTACCGTCAGGCTGTGTTTTACCACTACGCCGCTAAACAGCTGCTGCTCGGTATCGCCATAGCCGGCATTGATCACCAGCACAGCACCCGGTGCCAGTTCCGGCTGATTACTCAGCGGAAAATCCTTATTCGGCATATCGCCGTCGCTGAAAGTTAACAGCGCCTGCGGAATGCGGTTTAATGCTGTGCTTATCTCCACACTGATCACGCTGACACTGTCTGCCAGTGCCGTGCCATCACTTAATATAGTCAGACGAACCGGCCCGTCGGCACCCTGTAACGGAGAGTTAGCCATGCTTACCTCAACGGCGGAAAGTACAGCTGCGTGCCCGGCACAACAACGCTGACACTGTCCAGTTGGTTAAATTCGGCTACCGCCAGGTAGTAACTGCTGTCACGGTAGATGCGGTAACACAGGTTTGGCAAGGTATCGCCGGCTTTTACCAGCACGCGGTGGGTGAGATCCGGTGATTGCCGATCAGCTTTTAACGCCTCCTGTTTATTTGACATATAGCTGCCGAAGTTCAGCTTAATTTTTGCCCGCAGCGGATCACCACCGGGTTTAAACAAGGTGTAATCCACCGTCATACTGCTTAAACGGCCAACAAAGCTGAAACTTTGGCCCCATTGCAGCTTAACGATGCTGGGTTCATGTTTTTCGCCGACATAGTGATACACCACGTTTTTCAGCTGTTTAACCTGTTGGCTAACGTCACCTGCTGAGGCTTGCGGCGGTAGCTGCGGCACAGCGCCGGTGCCATCCAGCACCAACTCAAAGCTGAGTTTTTCCTGTTGATACTGGCTTAGCTTACTTTCAACCGCCGATTTGCCTACCGGTAAAATGCTGCTGTTGTCGGTGTTATAGCTGATACCCAGCTGATGGTTCAGGCTGGCCGGATTAATCATCGCCTGAAACCGGCCTTCACCGCTGGGCTGGCCGTTTTGATCACAACAACTGATACTTAACAGGGTTTTGCTGCCGCTCATCAACGTTGCCTCTGCTCATACTGCGCTTGCTGCACCAGCCGTTGGCATTCCTGCAAAATGTCTTCCTTTAGTTGCCGGATATCTTCTGCCGCTACAGCAGGCGGTGGGGCGGTATCGGCCTGCGGCTCGAGCAGGGTAGCTTTTACAATTAGCCGGGTAACTTCAATGGGCATAATCTCAGCGCTCCTTGTTCACATATTGGTAACTGAACTCCAGCTTTTCTATCGCCACTTCATTTTTGCCGGCATTAAACCCCTCAACCTGCCAGCTAACCGGGTACGCATTAACAAAAGACCAGCTGCGCGCCGGTTGCCCCTTGCTGTCCAGCAGTTCCACCATAATGGTCATCGGGGTAATACTGATATCCACTCCTTGTTCAAACACCTTGATACACCATTGCACCAGCGCTGAATTGTTCGACGCTATACCACGCTTTAACACCAGGTTGCCGTGTTTCACCGCTTTGGGTAACTTATGCACAAAGCGGTTTTCCCCCCCTTCCACCACATCTTCGGTATCCAGCTGCACGCCAATGCCAGACACCTCCTGAAAAGCGGTGTCGGCATTGCCGCCGGTAGCGGCAAACTTAACGCGAAAATAAAACGCCGTTAACGGATAGTCTGAAGCTGCCAACTCACTCATGCGCTGTTACCTGCTACGGGTTATCAATGGTGATACCTTCATGCACAATTTCGATGGTTTCTATTGCCACCTCATTGCCGTCTGACTTCAGATCGGTGCCGGTGATTTTGGTGGGCCAGGCGTTGGTTAAGGTCCACACCATAGTGGTGCCACCGGCTTCATCCAGCAAACTGATGGTAATTGGCAGGCGCTTTATCGTGTTCATCTTGATCTGGCTAAACCAGGCCCAGAATTTGTTATCCGATTTATACACGCCTTTTTTCATCGTTACGTTGCCGGACTTTTTCAGCCCCGGCATCTTGGTAGCAGAAAACACCGGGTTATCACCGGCGCGATATTCAATAATTTGTGCCTCAATATCCAGGCCGGATACTTCCTGAAACGACATTACTTCAGAGTCCCATTTCACCTGGAAATAAAACTTCGGTAAGGGCCATACCGAAGTGGATTGGGTTGAACCGTCATCAGCCATTGTTAAGCTCCTTAATAAGCATGTTCATTATCAATTACTCGCTATTCGGTTAATCAGCCGGTTAATCAGGACTTCTGCATTTGCTGCTGGAAGGTGATTTCAATAAACTCGGCCGGGCGGATCAGCGCTACCATGACCGTAACGCGTAAAATACCTTCGAGAATATCTTCCGATGTCATGGTTTCACCCAGGCCAACACTGACACTGAATGCATCTTCCGGCGACGCACCGGCCAGGCCGCCGCGTTTCCAAATACCGGTAAGGAAGTTACGGATCATGCTTTTAACGGTGACCCAGGTGCTGGCGGTGTTGTTTTCAAACACATAGGCTTTAGTACCAAGCCGGATTGATTCTTCCAGCATAATCATGGTGCGGCGCACACTGATATAACGCCAATCCAGGCTGTTACCGTCCAGGGTACGGGCGCCCCACACCAGGGTACCCTCGCCGATAAAGGTGCGGATAGCATTGACCGATTTACCCTGAGTACTGACGTTTAAATCTTCCTGCTCATCGTGGCTGATATTTACAGCAGGGGATACCACAGCACTTAAGCTGACATTGGCCGGTGCTTTCCACACGCCCTTAGTGTTATCCACCATGGTATAAATACCTGCCATCGCCGCTGCCGGTGGCAGTAAATTCAACATAGCGCGCATTTGGCTGATCAACTGGCTATATAGCGGGCTGATGGCTTTTAAGCTTTTGTGTAACAGCATTTGCTTGGCCACGCGCTCAGCGCTTTCAAGTTTGCTCCAATCGGCACTGACCTCAGCTATTGCGTCCAGTTGCTGCTGCAGTTTCAGTTGCGCGGCTTTATCGGCGGCCGTGGCCGTATCAGGCAGTTTCGGCAGCTCATCCGGCAGGTTGCGCTCTTGTTTCAGCAGTTGCTGCAACAGCTCAGCAGGGGCCAGATTCTGATAACTCAGATCGCGTTCCTGCACTATGCTGGTGTTCAGCCATGGATAATAGGCGGTGGCAAAATCCAGATAATTAATGCCCAGTTTGCCGCGAAAATTGTCGATGCAATCGCCGTCCGGATGCTGGCGTGGTTTATAGCCCTGCCACACATCTAAAATCGCCACGCGGTTACGCATCTTGCCGCCACAGTGCGCCAGCGCGGCCTGCTGCACCGCAATACAGTCGTCTTCTGTCAGCAATACCGCTTCGGGTATCACCAACATGGTCGGTTCCTGCTCTTTAATCAGTTGGTCGATACCGGCCATTAATTTGGCGCCTTCAACGTCATCGCCATAGCTGCCAACCGACACTATATAGCAGGGGCCACCGCCATTTTGATAGAACAGCATCATGGCGTAATACAGCAGATTTTTGCCGCTGTCATGGCTAAACTGATACGATTTGCCGCCAACACTGAAGGTGTTGTCATCCGGCGCTGCAGCTTCGGCCAAGCCAAACATTGGCGTGGGTGCAAAGCCAAAGTAATTGTGAAACTCTGACATTGAACTGATACGCATTGGCTGATTAGTCAGCGATTTATTGCCGTTCAGCGCTTTTTCGGTATAACCGATAAACGCCGGCACTGCCGTAGCCACTTCCACTACTGAATTGGGAAAGGCATTTTTTTCTACGATATAAACGCCAGGCGTTTTCATCTGCCCCATGATTGGATCCTTTCAGGTTAATAGTTAAGGTAAATTTCCGACACGTTGCTCTCTACTCCGTTTACTACCGCTCTGTCGAACTGCCCGGCAGCCGCCACCGGCAGCCGTTTGATCAGAATCTTTTCCGTATTATCTGTGCGGCTCACCAGCGCAAACCGGTAAGGGCTGAACTGTGCCAACATTAACGGCTGGCCGGACTCAAACACCTTAGCGCGGCGGCCGTTTGCCAGCGTAATATCTGCCCGCTGCACAAACTGCTGTTGCTGCGCCATATCGGCGATAGTCAGCGGCGACGCAAAGCTGCTGCCACAGAGGTAATAACGCCAAATACTGTGGCGGCAACCAAATTGCACCGAGTACGCTGCTGCGTTATCCGGCGTAAGGTGTTCAATTGCCGCACGCTTGATATCAAGCGTCAGCACCAGCGCCGGTAACGGCAGGCGTTTAAGCTGTGATAAACCGGCAAGCTCAGGCGCACTAAGCTCTGTCAGCTCAGCACTGCCTAACGTGGCCGCTGCATGTAACCGGCCCGCCGCCTCCGGTTGCAAATCACGATTATTGCAATACAACAACCGGTTTGCCGGTACTGCGGGCGCGCTGTAACTGCCAAACTGCGGATCTGTGCTGTACCAGAGCATATGCAGGGTTAACAGCGGGTCGCAACATGCCGCGGCGATGTCGCGCCGGGCAGTATCCAGCAGCAACAGGCCACCTTGTTTGGTAGGTTTAAACACGAACTGAGCGTTATGCAGCGCGGCGGCCGATTCTGTGGCGATAACCAGGCGGCCCTGCTGTAACAGGCCGTCGCTGAAATACTGATGCCGCAAGGTGATGCTGCAAAGCGTCAGGTAGCTCATGGTTGGTTACCAATTTCACTGGCAGGTTTATGCACTAAGCTGCTTTGGCTGTAGATATCTGCACCGTCAAAACTGACCATGCGTACCTTGTACAACACTGAGGGGAGATACTTACCGCTGAGCATACCCCACAGGCTGCCGGCATCCTGAATGCTGAGGTTTTCCACATCCAGTGCCAGGCGTTCAATCGCAGGGTCCAGCTCAGGTAAATTTTGCTGTGTAAATAACGGGTTGCGCTGAAAAAAACTGATACAAGCTGACAACAGTGTTAACGCATCACTGTAATTGGCACCGTTAAAATTGGCCGCCAGCATTAAATATAAATTCAGGTGCAATGGTGGTGCACTGTTGCTGCTGCGGGCAAAACCGGCGTCAAGCAGCGGCATTTTACTGCGCGAGGCAGTTTCTTTTTCCACGCCAACCAGAAACAAGGCTAATTTATTGTTTACCCGGGTGCAGGCACTGCCGTCGGCCTCATTTAAGTTCGACACCAGTACAATATCTTCGTCCAGTTTAAAATTATGTCGTAAGAAGCGATTAAGCTGCAGCGCCAGTTGCGACAACGTCTTTGCTATCATATTACTTTTTCTTCCTGCCAAACGAACACCACACAGCCATCATGGCTGTGAACGATAATTCAGGGTAACGACTACTGTAAGGTACTTTATTAAGAACCCGGGCTATGCCCTTAGTCTCCAACGGCAGTAAAAACAAATAACAAAAACAAACAACTGATTATTTATACGAGGAGGTATTGCCCAACGCATTTAAAGATAGTGTTTGATCGCAACAATGCAAACATATCGGAAATTTATCAAATAAAATCCACCATCATCGAAATAAAACAGCCGACCAAAGCGTCAAAGCTAACGGCAGCATTGAGTAAAACTGCCGGCTCTGCAACAATAGCCACACTGTTGTTTACGCTATCGG
Source organism: Rheinheimera sp. (assembly GCF_030690345.1). GTDB lineage: Bacteria > Pseudomonadota > Gammaproteobacteria > Enterobacterales > Alteromonadaceae > Alishewanella. Next base: position 1,173,769 of record NZ_JAUYGV010000006.1, on the reverse strand, counting down.
AATACTTAATGCGCGTTGTTTTTTCTCTGTTGCAACTGATGTTATATGCTGTGCCGGCCGGCTTAATGTTGTTAGCGCCGGCCCAGGCGCAATGGCAACGTGAAGCCTTTGACACCCTGGGTACCCGTGCCTATATCGAATTCTGGAGCGAAGACAAGGCCAAAGCCAGGCAATTGATACTGGATGTGCAGGCCGAGTTTGAGCGGATAAATCAGTTAATGAGCCCGTATATTGAAAGCAGCGAGCTTAGCCTGTTAAACCGCAATGCCGCCACAGCCCCGGTAACAGTGTGCAGTGAGTTTTATCAGTTATTGCAACAGGCTAAACAGATTTCGGCTTTGAGTAACGGCGCCTTTGATATTACCTTTGCCTCGGTAGGCTTTTACTATGATTACCGTGCGCGCAAAAAACCTGATGCCGCTCAGTTGCGCCAAGCCCGGCAATACGTGAATTATCAAAGTATTGAGTTACTGGCGGATAATAAAGTGCGCTACAGCCAGCCTGGGGTGAAAATTGATTTAGGCGGCATAGCCAAAGGCTATGCGGTTGAGCGTGGTATCGCCCTGCTGGCACAACAGGGCATTAAGCATGCCCAATTAACCGCCGGCGGCGATAGCCGCCTGCTGGGCGATAAACGCGGCAAGCCCTGGTTGGTGGCAATAAAACACCCGCGTCAGGACGATAAATATGCCGCTCAACTGCCGTTGCAGGACAGTGCGATAAGCACTTCAGGCGACTATGAGCGTTATTTTATTGAAGATGGTGTGCGCTATCACCACATTATCGATCCGAAAACCGGCGTCAGTGCCACCGGCTTACTCAGTGTTACGGTAACCGGCGCTGATACCAGCAAAACTGATGCTTTATCCACTACGTTGTTTGTGTTGGGCCTGCAACAAGGCATGGAGCTGATTGAACGTATTGACGGCTACGACGCTATCTTTATTGATGCCAACCGCAATATGCACTTCTCCAGTGGTCTGACACAATAACAGCGCCGGCATTTAACGCATGCATTAATGCCGCCGTTCAGCTACATTCAGTAACAGGAAATTTAAACCAGCCGGATATTGAATACTATGATGTCTTTATTATGCCGCAGCTGGCTGTTGCTAATGCTGCTGTTGCAGCTGCTATTTCCAACCATAGCAGCAGAGCAATGTACATTACGGATGGCAGCAGAAACCGATTTTCCGCCGCATTTAATTCAACGCGACGGCCAATGGGGCGGCTTAAGTGTTGAGCTGTTACAACGGTTGGCCAGCGAGGTAAATTGCCAGCTCAGTTTTATTAACAGCCCCTGGCTGCGCTCACTGCAGCAAAGCGAAAGCGGTGAGCTGGACGTGCTGAGCCATTTATCCGTCAGCCCGCAGCGTAAAGAGCACTTTGCCTTTATCGGCCCGCATCATATTGAAGCCATTTACCTAATTGGCGATCCCGCTGTACTGCCGGCGCTGAATAACCTGCAACAGCTGACGCAAGATAAAGATTTGGGCTCTATCGCCAGCCTGCACGGTGCTTACTACGGTGAGGAATTCAGCAAGTTAAGCCAACACCCGGCGCTGGCGCGCCAGTTGGTCAGTATCAGCAGCATTCAGGATAAGCTGGCGTTGCTGCGGGCCGGCCGTGTTAATGCCATTTTAGAAGACTTGTCGGTGCTGCATTACTGGCAGCAGCACAGCTATCCGATGGCGGAAAAATACCAGCCACTGTTATTGGTATATGAAAGCCCGGTGTACTTCGGCCTGAGTAAAACGGCGTTGTCAGAGCAGCAAATTCAGCAGTTAACGGCTGCCTGGCATAAGCTGTATCACAACGGTGAACTGGCTGCGATTTACCGCAAATATCAGCTGGACCCGGCGCGGCTGCTCCCTGATGCGCTTGTCGATTAAACCACTGCGTTGTCAGTCCGGCGCTGCCGCTTGAGGTAGAAGAGAACCTGGCTGTGGCAGGCTGAAGCGGTAATCGGCCAGCTGATACCTGGCCACAATACGCTGCAGGCTGCCATCCTGATAACGTTTGTACCAGGCAGCGGCCAGCTGTTGCAATTGCGCAGCGGTCAGGGTTTTGCGGTTAAAACCGAAATACACCAGGCTTTCATACACTTTAAACAGCGGCTGATATTGCTCTGCCGGCAAGGTTGCAGCCTGCTTCCAGTAATGAAACGCGGTAATATCCTCCAGCAAGCCATGCACGCGGCCGTTGAGTAACAGCGCCAGCTTATCTTCGTTACCGCGGATAAACACAAATAATGAGCGGTTGTTGGCGTCATTTAAAATGCTGTCCAGCTCATCGCCGTAATAGGCACCGTTTAGCAGTGCAATAATGCCTGTGCTACCCTGGCGTCTTAATTGGCTGATGTCAGTCAACCCGGCAAAGGCCTCAGCGGAACCTACCAGATAAATGCTTTCTAACTGGTGCGGGCCGATAAAGGCAAATTGAGCACTGCGTTCGGTGTTGTAGGTTAGGTGGCTGAGTACATCCAGTTCGCCCTGCTCTATCAGCTTTAATGAGCGCAGCCAGGGGCTGTGAATAAACTCCAGCTCACAACCTATATCCTGCACCAGCAGTTGCAGCAGCTCGACATTTAAGCCACGCCAACTGTCACCCTGCTGCACTATATAAGGCGGAAAGCTGGTTTCTATGCCCATCCGTAAGTTACAACTGTAACCGGGAAAACTGCTTAGCAGGCAAAGTAACCACACTACGCTGTATTTCATAAGGCCTCCGCTACAGCGAAACAACTGTTTACACTATATACGCCCAATTAAGGCTCTGCCGCTAAATTATCGGCGCAAAGGCCGTTAACCTGTCAACGCTGGCGGCATTACCCAAACCATGAAACGGCGCCACTTCGCTAAGCCGGCCTTGCTCACCGTGTAAGGCCAGATAATTCAGCATTACGGTTTGCACCAGTAAGTTGACATTATTGGCCGCGATAGACGAGCCGGTTTCGACTGAGGCATCCGGTCGCATAAAACCAATTTGTTGATGCCGTGCTTGTTCTGCCGGCGTGCCACCGAGTAAAGACGGCCTGCCGTTCGGGCTGTACACCAACATAAAAGAGGCTGCAGTGGAGGAATTATCGCCGGTCCACTCGCCTTTACCGCGGCCAAATTCCGAGTCATCAATACGGCCGTTACTGGCCACCGAGCCGTCGCTGTATACGTATATCATCAGCGGCTGGTTCATCCGCGCAGCATACTCCAGACAGGCGCCAATACAGCGGCCGGCGCGTAAATCACGCAGCTCACCGGTACCGCGCTCGCCGGTATGGTAGTCATAGCCACCAATGGTGATGGAGCCGGCACCGGCAAAGCCGTTTACTACCAGCTTCATTACCGATGCGGTTTTACGAAACTCAGCGTCGGCATTAAATTCGTCCGCAGTGAAAATGCCGGCCGCACCGACAATATCCGGATCTGCGGCCGGGTCCAGTGTCGCAGGGTTGCCGAAGCGATCTGCCAGATCGGCACTTTTCACGTAGCCGCAGCGGATCAGCTCTTTAATTACCGCATCACGGCTGATATTGGTATTCACGCGGCCCAGTTTGCTGTCGCTGATGCGCTGCACCGATTCCATTACCGCCACCGCATCATTCTGATTTAATAAACTGAATAAATCGCCCACATCCACCAAACCGGTGACATCAGATGGCCGGTCAATTTTGGTGGGCCTAAGCTCAGCATTATAAAACTCCATTGGCATCATGGAATTAGCGCCGGAGTCAGAGTTACGGGAACCAATCAGCGGCATTAACGAGCCGCTGGCACCAGCTTTGGCAATGGCATACATCGGGTTATGCGGGTTATTGCCGGTATCGTTTTCTGACCGCGACGGCAATACAGCGCCGTTAGTCATGGCCTGGGTGGCCATAGTGGTGCGCTCTAAAATACCGGCCAGCATTTGCGAGTCGCTGTGAAACGCCAACCCCAACTGATCGTTAACAAAGCCACCGGCCGGATTGGCGGCATTTACCGCGGTCGGCACCATATCGGCCGGTAAACCCAGCTTGCTATAACCCTGCACCGATAAAAAGTCCAGTTGACCACCGGCACCGCCCACCAGCACATTGGAGCCGGCAATATTGGCGCCACCGGCTAAATCAAAGCAAATGAACGGAATTTTACCGGCGCCCTGCACATTAATACCGCACAGCTGCTTTAACGCTTCCAGATCCGGCGACAACTGGGCATAGGCTTTGTTGGGATTAGCAAACAGGCCAAATACCGAGCCGCTGGTCAGCACTGCTGCACCATAGCCCATACCGCAGGCGATAAAATCACGCCGGCTTACCGGCTTGCTGTGGCAGGCGTGAAACAGCGGGCTGTCCGGGTGCAAAGGTGTTTTACGTTTCATAACTTTTCTCCTACTGCACCAGCAGTTCAGCACTGGCCAGTACCGCAGTACAGGCCGCTTTGGCAATGGTTGTACTGCGGTCGGCGCTGCAGGCCCCGCCACAGTTACTTAACCGCGTAATCAGCGCGTCAAGCTCCGTCTCGACATCAGCGCGCAGCGCCGACGTTTGCGGCGACAACGGCATTAGCTGATCCAGCAACGGCTGCATAAACAACGGCCGGTTAGCCAGGCTATAGGTAGTTGCCGGGCCGGTACTGAAATCCACCGCAGGGAACCAGCTCTGGCGGATGTTGTTATCGCTTATCGCTGCATTGCAATAGGCAATCGCCAACTGGGTAATGCCCATTTGCTGCGCCGAGACAAAGGTGTCGATATTATCGGCAGCCGGTAACTGGCGCTGGATGGTTTGATATACCGCAGACACCGCACTTTGTTGCTGCGCCACCCCGGTTAATGCACTCATGCCGGCATGAATTTCAGCAAAGGTACGCAAGCCGATATCACTGCTTTCATCACCGGTGGCAATAATTTGCTGCACCGGCACACTGATACCGCTGCGCACGTTTTCAAATTCACCAATACGGCCGAAGGATAAGAAAAACTCGTCCGCGCCGGCGCCCAGCTCAGTGCCGATAATAGTGCCCTGCGTCGACAACACCGCCCCCTCTGTTAACGCAGTACCGCCAGCCAGGCTAAACTGCTGTTTTAACCAGGCCTGACCGGTAACCACTTCTTTACCGTTCATACCCAGTGCCATACCGCTTATCAGCAGGTCTTGCGGCAAGCTGCGCCCCTCCAGATTCACCAGATAAGGTGCATTAAACAGGTAGGAATAGCTGTCAAACTGCGCTACTTCAAACACGATATAGCTGTCGGCCAGGTTAATCAGCTCGCCGACACCAAACAGCAGGTAGAACTTCTGACCGACGCCAATCTCATAATTCTGCTGAATTTGTGCCGCACTCAGCGCCTTATTATGCACCGCCAGCAGCCGCACTGTGCCCTGCCACTGCCGGTTACCGTTGGCCTCGTTACCAACAATCAGCGCATAGCTGCTGTCCCAGTTGCGGATAGCATCAGCCGGCTGGCGCACGCCGGTGTCCTGACCATTAACATAGATACGCTTGCCGTTTACCGGGTCCTGCGTCAGCACTACATGCTGTAACGTAGCTTGCAACACTTCATCCGCATCCGCGGTACTCAGGGCCGGTAAGCCGGCAAAATCGGCACTGTCTGAGCGCAGTAAAAAGTCGTAGTTATACTGGCTTTGTCCCAGCGTAAAATTACGCTCACTGCTGCTACCGGCGTAGCTGACAATAGCCGCAGGGCCTTCCTGTACCACATTGGCCGGCACTACCCAGGCTTCGATACTCATCTCGCCGGTGGCACTGATCAACTGCGCCAACTTGGCACTGTTTTGCGTACTGGCCTGCGCCCGGCCACTGTTAATTTGCAGGCCCCAGCCGGTTACCCAGCTGATATCACCCTGCAGGCTTAAATTCGCTGCCGGCTCTACGCCGGAAGTATCATAAGCAATAACGCCCTCGCCGGTTTTAAACTGGTAAAAGGCAATCTGGTTGGCTTCAAAACGCCCGCCACTGGAGGCAACAATACCATCTTCCAACCGCAGTGCTTTAGACGGCACCAGCGCAGGGTCAAGCGCGCTCAGCTCAACGTTGTCGGCTATTTGTCTGATAGCGGCCAGCATGTCGGCCGCATCATCATCACAGTTGGACCAGCAGTTATGAAACTCACCACCAAGCCTGGCAACAAAGCGCGATAATTGCGGATTATCAAGGTTAATCAGCTTACGGCTGGCTTCATAGGCCGCCGCCAGGTCGCTGTCGGCAAAAAACGGCGACTGTGTTTGCGGCGCATCGGGCGCATGGCAATTGACACAATACTGGCGTAACAGCGGATACACGCTGTTGCTAAATAGTGCCGGGTCTTGTGGCAGCACCTTGCTGCTGCCGGGTTCACGCACCGGCGGTGCCACTAATGCTACCGTGGCGCTTTCGGTATCGCTGCTGTTGGCCCAGTTGCGCAGCCACTGCGCCATGGTATCGGCACAGGCTGTATCGCTGGCCAGCCAACAGTTATGTCCGCCGGCCAACTTGGTTACTAATAACGACTGCGCCGGGTCGGCCAGGTTAACCAGCGGTACGGCGGCAGCATAAGCCTGATTAATATCGTCATTACGGGCAAAATAAGGCGCGGTATTGCTTTGCACATGGCAGGCACCACAGCGGTTTGCACTGGCAATGTTGTCCCACAAGGTGAGTTTAAACAGCTGAATATCATCAGTTTGCGGTGCAGGCCCAGTGTAGTTGGTGTTGTCTTCCTGAACCGGTGGCGGCGGATTTTGTTCTACCTCTGCACCGCCACAACCGGCCAATACCAGGCTCAGCGCCAGCATAGGGAGTAAAAATAACTTCATCACTAATCTCCCATACAATAAGTAGCAGTGTCAGCAAATACCTGCTTCAGCAGATAACCACCGGTGCGGAAAGTGTCGGTAATACTGTGCAGGGTATTCACATCAGCCAGGCTTTGCGGCTCACGCAAACATACGGTGCGGAACACTTTTTTAACCTGACATTGGGCAAAGGCCGTGCTGTTAGCCAGCTCTTCGCCGAGGCTTTTGGCGCCGTTACCACTGCCCGGTAAACTGTTATCCCAGCCCAAAGACTGGTTTTGGCCTTCACGCCAGTAGTTGCTCCAGCTGTCATCCGGGGTGCGAAAACCATAGGGGAAACTGCCGGCATTAATATGGTATTTCGGTTGCACGCGGCTTTGCGTTATGTCGTTTTGCGTGCCGCTTTGCTGATAAAAAATCCGGCCGTTACTGCCGTCTTCATCAGTAAACTGATAGTCGTAATAGGCAAACGCCTGCGCCAGCGGGTCCATGCCGGCATGACAGCCAACACAGCGGTTATTAAAAATACGGCTGTCGCCGCCCGGGCTGCGGCTGACATCCTGGCGAATGCGGTCGGTTGGCCGGGTAATATCCTGCAGCGGCTCTAAATCCGTACACAGCTGATTCATCAGCGTAAAACGGAACATGGCCCGGTTGGTACCCAGATAAAAAAACGCTTTGGCGGCGGCGCGGCTGGTCATAATCCCGGCGGCGGCATCAGCTGGAATACCGTTTAGTGTGCTTTGCGCCCTGGGCTCTAAATGCTGAGCTAAATCTACCGCCTGGCGCTCCAGTGCCAGATAATGTTCATTGTCGTTACTGTTATAAGGCGGTAAGCCGAGGCTGTCAGCACCGACATACAAAATATCGGTTTGCAATAACTGGCGAAAATCGACGTCATCCCGTACCAGGCCAATTACCGTTGCGCTGTAGTCATTCAGCGGCTCAAACACATCCTGGTCGCGGTTAGTGGCCGCAGCGGCAAACAACTTTAATGTAGTGCGGTAAAAATCCGGGTGCTGCATTGCCAGCTCTGCCGCTGCCGTGGCATTGCCGTTATCAATCAGCGTTTGCATCTGACTTAGGGTTGCCGCATCGGCCGGTACGCCGGCGATACGGTCGTGCAGCCGCTTGGCCTGCTCTAACGAGCCGGCCTGTGCGGTGGCGCCAAACAGCAGCAGGCTGCCAAGCGCCAGCAAAGTGGCATAAGGTAAATAACGCATTTTTATCACCTCCGGCTGTTATCAGCCCGGTAAAAACTCCACCGTCCACTGCGAACGGGTTAAGGCTACTGCCTCGGCACCAAAATTGACTGAGCGTAAGCGTAGCGTTAATTGCCGCTCCAGCTTGCTGTCGTTCAGCTCACTTTGCACTATGTTGACTTCGGCCAAACTGCCGTCCGGACGGATCACTAACTCAAATACCACTTTGCCCTTCAGCAACGGATTGGCACGCAGCGCCCGGCTGTACAGCGTATATAAACTGCTTTTATTCGCCTCCAGTACACGACGGATAGTCGCCTCTGAACGCCCCTGCGGACCACCGCTGCTATCGGCTGCGCTGCGGTTTTGTTGCTGCGCCGGCGCGTTGGCAGATAAGCCCTTGAGCTCTGTTTCAGCTAAACGAGTACTGCCGATATCGGCCAATTCAGAACGGGCAATATCACCGGCCACGGCGGCAGCTTCAGCACTGGCAAAGCTTTTGGCGGCTTCGTTGCGCAGCAACTTACGCTCTACCTGTGTGGCTTGCTGCTCGCCGCGGCTTTTTACCTGCGGCGCGCTGTTATTTAACTGAAAGCTTTGCCGCAGCGCCGCCAAATCATCGCGCATTGCCATTAGGCCGGCTTGCTCGGCTTGCTGGCGTGCCTGTTGCGGATCAGGTTTAACCTGCTCCGGTGTTGCCTCTACCGGCTCAGTTGCCGGTTCCGGCTTCACCGGCTCAACTACCTGTTCAGGCACCGGCTCGGGTTCAGGCGGTGGCGGTGCTTTGCGCTCTTCCAGCATCACCCGCGCTAACTGCGGCGGCAATTGTTCCTGCAGCTGGCGGCTACGTTCCGGCACGGTCAGGGCCGGTATGAGTACAGCAAACAGCAGCCATAACAGAAAACCCAGCCATAACAGACGGTAAAAACGTTTATCTTCAAACTGCTGCGTTTCAAAGGTAGCCATGGTCAGCGTTGTCATGGTGCCTCCGCCACAGTCGCCGCCGGCATGGTCTCTACTGCCAGCGATAAATCGCGATACTCGGTGGCCGCGCAGATCGCCATCAATTGCCGCAGCAGCGCATACGGCGTGGCGGCATCGCCCAGTATGGTAAGGGCACGGCCATTTTGCTGTTGTGCTTCAGGCAAGGGCCCGGCGCGGCCGGACAGATAATTCAGTTCTGTTGTCAGCGCGGCGGTAAGATCGGCTAACCACAGGTTACTGTCTTGCTGCCAGTCGCCCTGCCATACCGGTTTGCCTTGCACTAGTATGCCGTTGGCGGTAATGGTTAACATCACTTTCTCGCCGGGTAGCTGCTCCGACACCGAGCGCGGTAAGCTGATATCTTTGTTGCTTTGCAACACTTTAACTTCAGACTGGTTCACCATTAAAAAGAACACCAGGATGGTAAAAATATCCATCAGTGCCACCAGGTTCAGTTTACTGCCCTGCGCCAGGCGCTGGTTTTGCCGCTCCAGCCGTTTGGCACGAAATGACATCTTCATTCTGTACCCTCCGCTGATGGCAACTGACCAAGCGAAATTTGCGGGAACAGTTCGGCATCCACCACCTGCGCCGCCACTACGGCTTTAAATGAACGCACGGTATCCATAGCGGTAACCAACGTTTGGTAATCCAGCTCGTCCGGTGCCAGAATGCTGATGTCCTGTTTTTCAATCTGCTGTTGCTGAAATGTCAGCTTCAAGTCCTGCAGATACAGGCTTAGTGCGGCAAAATCCAGCTTGCCCTGCTCTGTCAGCTCAAATACCCGCAGCGGCTCGCCGGCCGGATAATTCAGCCGCAAGCGGTTGGCATGAATTTCCAACTCCAGTTGCTGCGGTTGTTGTTGTTCTTGCTGCAATTGCTGTTCGCTTAACGGCGGCAGCTGAATATTCAGCACGCGAATTTGCGCGAACACCAGGCTGAGCAGCAATACCGGTACCAGCACGATCATCAGGTTCATAAAGGACGTGATATCAAGCTCGGCATCGGCAAGGGGTGCTTTACGCCTTTTTATCATCCGCGCCACCATCAGTTTGTTTGGCAATACTGTTCATCAGCTTAATGCCGACCATTTCCATGGTATCAATAATACTGGCCGTTTTACCCTGCAGTAAGGCATGAACAAAGACCAGCGGAATAGCGGTGATCAAACCAAAGGCGGTGGTGTTCATCGCGACCGAAATACTTGATGACAGCAAGCTGGCTTTTTCCGACGGGTCGGCGTTGGCTACTGCCGAGAACGCCGCAATCAGGCCCATAATAGTGCCCAGCAAGCCGAGCAAAGTCGCCACGTTAGCTAAAGTGGCTAAAAACGGCGTACGTTTTTGCAGCCGCAGGCTGTATTCCAGCACCACTTCTTCCATGGCATATTCCATATCTTCACGCCGTGACGACGAACGCAGCCGGTTTACGCCGCTGGCCAACATCGTCAGTAACGGCGCGGCACTATTGGCCGCCAGCTGCAGAATACGCGCCGTGTCGGCCTGGCCCACTGCGCTGTGCACCTGCGCCATGGCGCGTTGGTTTACCCCATACACGCTGCGTAAAAACCACCAGCGTTCAACGGCAATCACTATGCCAAGCACCAGGATAAACGCGATGGGGTAAATAAACACACCGCCTTCCTGTAAAAACCGAACTATGCCGTTTAAAAAGTCCATGAAAAACATCCTCTTATTGCTCTTTTGAGTTAACTGATTGTGTTATTGGTAACGTCGTGGTGCTTTGCTGCACCGCGATAAAACGTAAAAACTGACTGCGATCCAGTGGCGACACTGTCGGGGTTTGCAGCTGTAACGGCTGGCCCGGAATGCGGATCAGGCTGACCGGGCTTTGCCATGGCAGCACATAAATGGTTTTCGGCTGCTCCTGATTGCCGCTGATGGTGCTCTCCAGTTGCACGGTTTGTTCCCGCTGCTGCGCGCACAATCCGCTGCTGAGCAGTAACAAAGCTGACACTAATAACGGTTTATTCATCATCCGGCTCCTTCGCTGCCTGCGCCGGCAACTGATCCAGTTCCTGCTCCAGCAATGCCAGCCACATTTTGGCCTGGTCGTCCTGCGTCAAGGCATAGTATTGCTGATAATGATAATGCGCCTGCAATGGCTCACCTAAGTACAGCTCGTACAAAAAAGCGAGATTTTTATGCGCGACGGCGTACTTAGCGTCCGCTTGTAAAGCGCGCTGAAAATGGCGCTCAGCCTGGCGAAAATTGCCCTGCTGTCGGGCTAAGACACCGGATAAATTATGCCCATCGCTGTACTGCGGTGCGCCGGCCAGCAACTGCGTTAAGCTATGCTGTGCTGCAGCGATATCACCGCCCTGCCATTGGCTGAGCGCCAGGTTATAGCGAATGCCCGGCAGCTTGGGCAACTGCACCGCTAACGGTTGCAATATGGCAGTAGCCGCCGCGAATTCACCGCTACTGAGCTGCTGTTTTGCCTGCTCAAACTGCTGTTGCTGCGCCGCACTTAATACCGGCTGCTGCGGTATTTGCGCCTCGCCGGTTGCCTGCTGAGCTGCCGGCTGCAGTACCGGTGTTGGCGGCACAGTTGGCAAGCTGCAACCGCTAAGCCACAACACTACCACCGCCAAGCTGAACTTAATTCGCGTCATCGGCTACCCCGGCATAGGCTTCGGTCTTATTAAACTTGGCCGGCAACAATACCGCCAACCGCGTAAAGCTTTGCTTAATCCAGTCATCCCATAGCTGTTGTTGGGTTAAGCGGGTGTTCTGCTGATAAATGGCAATGGCCTGCTCTTCAAACGGATAGGCCTGCTCTTCCAGCAGCAGCTCGTATTCTTCCAACGCCAGCTCGTCTAAACCCTTGGGGCGGTCAGAATCGAGCAGCGCTTTGGCCATCTGCTGATACAGTTCAGCCACGCGAAACTGGGCTTCACTGAGTAAACCGGCAATGCCGTACTGCATACTTTGCTCATAGCGTTTAATGGCATCAGCCATATGTAAACGTTTTTTCTTCAGGCTTTGCGCCAGCGGATGCGCCAGCCGCACCGCAGCAAACAAGCCGCTTTCATGCCGGCCCAGCTCCAGCAGCGCCTGTGCTGCCAGTTGCTGCGTGCGTTCATTGCCTTCGTCGGCAAATTGCTGCTCAAAAGCGGCGATTTTGTCGCGCCAGAAATTTTGCCGGTACAGGTCCTGCTGTGTTTGATACAGCTGTACCAGTTGATAGCGCGCTTCTTGCGCCAACAGATGCGGCTGCGGGTAACGGTTGGCATAACTGCGCCAGCTATCCAGTGCTTTGACAGTATCACCGCTGCGCTGGTAATACTGCGCTGCCAGATACAAGGCTTCGCGCTGCTGCTCAGGCTCCGTCGTCGTGGCAGCAAGTTTAGTCAGCTCGCCGGCCGCTTTGTCCCATTGCTCTGACTGTTCATAACTGTCAAGCAATTGGGCTTTGGCGACTATGCCGCGCTCTGTTTGCGGATAACGCTGAATAAAGGCGCTTAGCAATGGTATGGCTGCGGCCCAGCTTTTAGCGCTAAGCAACAAGCTGATTTGCTGATAGGCGGCCGCTTCGTGATACGCCGAGTCCGGTAGCAATGTCAGCAGCCGCTGCAAATGGCCCTGTACGGCCTCAACCGGCGCATCCGCTTGTTGTGCCTGCTGATAAATCGCCGAAGCTAATTGCTCCGTCAGCAAGCTGCGTCGCGTTTCAACCAGTTGCTGCGTTAATAACATACTGATGCTGTGCTCTGCTGCCGCATATTGTTGCAGTGCCAGCTCGCTTTGGCTGTGTAAAAACTGTGCTTCCTGTACCAGCTCCGGGCGGCTTTGCGCGGCCTGTGGCCACTGTATAACGCTGTTGCTGTGGGTTAACACGCCATAATAATCCTGCTCGCTGTAGCGCTGCTGCAACTGTTGCAGTGCCACTTGCTGCGCCGCCGGATGGCTGCTGTGCGTTGCGACAAAATCGCTTTGCTGCCGCCATAGCCGCAGCGCGCCGGCCTCGTCGGAACCGGCCAGCTCTTCGCTAAGCAGCAGGGCTTTATAAGCCGCATCTTGTGCAGTAAACAAGCTGGCATCGGTTAACGCCGGGCCATAACCCAGTTCGGTATACAGTGTCAGCGCTTGCTCTGTCATCGCTGCGCCGGCGTAAGATTCTGCCAGCAAATAACGGATATCGGCCACGGAGTAGCCTGGCGCTGTGGCCTGCTGCAGCAACGGCTCCTGCAGCACGGCCAGCATTTGCAGCCATAAATCGCTCACTGCCGCAAAGGCTGCCGCTGCGGTATCTGCCGGCATGGCACCGGCAGCGGCGTACTGTTTACGGGCAAAGTAATCCAGATACTGCAGCAACTGCGGCTGCACTTCTGCTAACTCTTCGCGTCCGGCGCGGCGCCAAAATTCAGACTGCGGGCCAAATAAGCCGATATAACGCTGCTGCGCAGTCAATGCCTGCTCTGCATCGGCATGGGCTAAATAATGCTGAATAATATGCAGCTGAAACCGGGCTGCAGTCAGATTCTGCGGATAATCGGCGATAAACAACCGGTAGGTATCAAGGCTGGCGGCAACTAAGTCTTTCGACGCCAAAAACTCTGCCAGGCCCTGATACAGCTCAGCCAGCAGCGTCAGTGGCCGCTCACCACGCTGATAGCGCACGCGCTTTAATAACGCCTGCAGGCTTTCGCCCTGCTGCTGATAGCTTAACGAAATGCTTAAGGTACGCAGCACTTCTTCGCGCAGGCTCTGCTGTGGCTGTTGCTGCTCGGTTAGCAGCAATTCACTGTAGCTTTGATCCAGCACCTGCAAAAACTGCTCATCGGCTTGCTCAAACTGTTGCAGCTTAAAATAGCTCCAACCGGCCATATAGCGGCCATGCTGTGCCAATGCAGCATCAGAGCCGTTTAGCACCGCCAAAAAGGCCGGCAGTGCCGCGTCATAGTCGCCACGACTGAAATGAATGTCGGCCTTGCGAAACCAGGCTTCAGCGGCAAACACGGAGTCGGGATAGTGCTGCAGCAATATATTCAGCTGCTCGAGGCACGCTTGCTGCTGGCCGAGCAAGTCGTAACTGCGGGCCAGTTGGTAACGGATCAGCTCGTTGTTCGGGTCCTGCGGGTAGTCATGCAGCAATTGCCGGTAGCGGCTTACCAGTTGCTGCAAGGCCGCTTGCTCAGCGTCCGGTGGTAGCTCTGAACGCTCCAGCTGATTAGTGTGCATTTGCGACAAGCGGTATAAAATCTTTTGCCGCGTTTGCGGCTCAGGCTGCAGCGCCAGAATTTGCTGATATAAACTATCCAGCTGTTGTTCGGTTACCGCCACATCCTGCTGCAAAATGCTGCGGTCAAACGCCGGTAAATCCGCCAGCCGTTGCCGTTTTGCTGCGCTATCGGTGTTGCTGCAACCAAACAGCAGCACACTGCAGCACAGTAGCAACATGCTGTGTGGCGGTTGCAGTGCGCGGCGCTTCATGGCTGGCCTCCGTCAGCATTGGCATCAGCCATCAGTAATACCCGCTCCATTACCCGTGCCATGGATTCTTTATTGTGCCGTTGTAACTGCGTTAACTGCGCCAATTGTTGCCGGCGTATTTGCTGCAACTGCTGATTTAACTGCGCCAACAGCTGTTGTTGCTGGCTTAACAGCGCCAGATTAAGCTGTTGCTGCTGTTGCGTTAACTGTGCCAACCGTTGTTGTAATTGCTGCAGCCTTGCCGCCTTACCGCCGCGTTGTTGCAAAGCCGCCAACTGCTGCTCCAACGCACTGAGCTGGGTGGCTAACTGTTGCTGCGCCCGTTGGAATTGCCAGCGCCGCTGCGCTGTACTGTCGCTGTACTGCCATTGCAGCAAACCGCGCAGCCGTTGCAGGCGTTGCCGGTATGCCGCTGTCGGTTGGCCGCTTTGCTCCAGCTGTTGCAAGCGTTGCTCTGAGCGCTCCAACCGGCTAAGTTGCTGATAAGGCTCGCCCTGCCACAACGCTAATGCCATCGGTGCTGTGGCAGCCTCATTTATCTGTTGCTGCAGTTGGGTATAGCGCTGGCTCAGTTGCTGCTTGCGGGCCACTAACAGCGGCAGCTGCCCCGTCAGCAATTGCTGCTGTTGCGTCAGTTTATAGGCGGTTATCTCTTGTAACTGCAGCAGCCGCTGTTGCCGCTGTGGCGCCGCATTCAGTTGCTGTTGCAACGCCAGTGCATCCTGCTGTAAGCGGTGCAGGTTATTGTCATTGCTCAGTTGCAGTGTTTGCCATTGCGACAAGCCTTGTTGCAGTTGGTTTACCTGCAGCGGCGTAGCTTGTTGGTTAATCAATTGCGTTTGTTGCTGGTAGTACTGCTGCGCCCAGTGGTAAGCGGCCAGGGCATCGCGTGGCTGCAATGAGCGCTCCAACTGCTCACCAATACGGGTGGCAGCTTGCCAGGCGGTGAGGCTGAACGGTTGTTGTTTAATTTGCTGCTGTAACACGGCCAGTAAGGCGGGAATATGCCGCTGCTCAGTCAAAATATGGCTGTACAGTTGTAAGGCGCTGCTGCTGAGCACACTGTCAGCGCCGAAGTTAGCCAAAATGCGATCGGCACCGGCCAGATCCTGCTGTTCGATCAGTAACTGTGCTTGTGTCAATTGTACATAGTCGTCCAGCGCCTGCTGCTCTTCTTGTGGGTAAACAAAACCCTGCGGCTGTGACTGCAGCGGCCACTGGCCACTGAATAACAGTTGCCAGAACCCTTGCGGCGCATCTACCGCCAACTGCTGTTGCAACCGGCTGAGCCACTGCAATGCTATTTCCGGCTGTTGTTTGGCCAGCACTAACGCCTGATTACTGATGATATAGGGCATTTCCGGCTGCTGTGCCAACGAGACAAAATCCGGTTGCGCCGGTATCTCGATATCCGGCCAGCTGATCAGCTGGCTCAGCAACTGCTGCTGGCCCAACCAGGCACCGTCGGCGGTAATCTTCACTTGGGCTAAATATTGCCGCGCCGCGGCTTTATCCCCTGACTCCAACTGATAACGGGCAAATTGCAACAAGGCAATGTTGCGCAGCGCCGCCGGCAGGGCGTTGTCGCCCTCACTGTCAGCGGCTAACAGCCGTGCCAGCACCTCAGCGGCGTGCTGTGGCATCTGCAATTGCAGATACAACCCGGCTTCAAGCAACTGAGTGCGCTGATCCTGCTGAGGAGCCAACTGCAAGGCTTCCAGTGCTTGCGCCGGTTGCTGTTGATAAAACGCCCACGCCGCCTGGCGGTAGTGTTTCTCTGTGAGCAACTGCTGCTTATCGTTGATGGCCGCCTGCGCAAATGCCGGCGTTGCGTGCAGCGCCAGCAGATACAACAGCGGGCAAATCAGTCGTTGGACCATGGCTGCACAATAAAGTCGGGTTGATAGTCGCTGCTGCGATCCTTCACCTGCAGCTCCAGCAACACGGCATCGTCTGCTTTGGCAAAGCGGTAATTTACCGCACGGCGGTAATCGCGGTTATCCGGGCCTTTGCCAACAAAAACCGCGGTAAGATTATGTTCACCGGCTTTGACATTGCCTTTATATAACGGCTGAATAGCGCCGCGTTGCAGGGCTTCACGCTGTTGTGTGGTGTAAAGAAAAGCACCGACCGGTTTGTCATTCAGGATCAGCTCTACACTGTCAATTTGAAAAAACTGGCCGCTGTCGAGCGACAAAAATACCGCCAGCTGGGTTTCCGGCGGAAACAGCAGTTCTTCTTCGAGCAAAAACAGTTCACGGTTTAACTGGATCACCTGCTGCTTCAACTGCTCTAACTGCGAGCTAACCGGTGCCGTATCGGCACTGGCTAAAGCGCTTAAGCATAACAATCCACTTAGTATCAGCGTTCTCATTGGTGTGTCCCGTTAAAAGTAAATGCTGAAAAACGCCCGCAACACATTGGCGTCCAGGCTATACAGGGGTTCAAGCCCGGCGCCGGCGTCAGTGATGGTGACATTGCGGAAATTTTTATAGTTAAAGCGAATATGATCCCACTGCAGGTTCAGCTCGGGCTTCGCCCCGGGCCAGAAATCCCACACCGGCAGGCGGTAACCGGCGCCCAGGCCTAAGGTCAGGTTGTCAAATTCGCTTAACTCTTTATCGCGCGCCATAAAGTTTTGCTGATTGGCAAAATCGAATAAATCACGGTAAAACTCTGCCTGGCCCTGGCTGTACCAGCGCAGTTTGGCCTCCAGCGTCCACTGATCTGTCAGCGGATGCACATATTCCACTTCCGCATCAAAGGCGCGGATGTCCCAGCTGTCCTGGTAATGCCGCAGGTTCAGGCTTAGTGCAGCGCGGTACGGCAGATACACTTTATTCACCAACGACACGGCAAAGCCGTTACGGGTGTCCGGATACACCTCACGTTGATAACCATAGCCGAGGGCTTCAGTGGCATCACGATAGCGCACACTGCGATAGGGGTTATTTAAAAAGCCTTCGTCTAAGTCGACCTGCATATTCAGCGCCGCTATCCAGCGGCTGCTCAGCACCTGAGTCCAGCCAAACTTGTAATTAAACCGCTTTACATCGGCACTGAAGCTTTCATCACCGTTGCGACCCACAGTGTCATCGCCCAGCCCGGCTTCAAGGCTCAGCGTCGTCATACCACCAAAAGTATCGTGTGCGATGCCGAATGACACCGA
This sequence comes from Rheinheimera sp., assembly GCF_030690345.1. GTDB lineage: Bacteria > Pseudomonadota > Gammaproteobacteria > Enterobacterales > Alteromonadaceae > Alishewanella. The sequence continues at coordinate 1,156,183 of NZ_JAUYGV010000006.1, read as the reverse complement.
CTTAGCGTTGTAATCGTCTTCATCACTTTGCGCATAGTTCAGACTTAAAATGCTGTTGCCGGCCAGATAATCGACACCCAAACGCTTTTCATGCCGGGTTTCGGTGTAGGCCGAGGCGGTGGCTTCTACGTCGATGGAGGCACCGGAGACAGTGTCGATGTAGTAATAGGCTGATAACGACACCGACTGGCCGGCTTTTTTGCGCAGCATCACAGCAGGGCCGTCAATAGACACGCCGCCGCCCTGATAGCCGTGGTACATCAGATCAGCCCTGTCTTCGGGCAATACCGCTGCCTGAACCAGGGCGCCGCTTAGCAGCAACAAGGCTGCGGCAATGACTCTAATTACAGCCACAACCACCGCCCCCGCTGCCGTTAGCACCTTTAGCCGCTTCACGTGAGTCCTGCACATGGGCCACATGTTGCAGCGCTACCGGATGGCGGCCAAACGCCATAATTGGATCGGCCAATTTGTCGCGCTCATAGGGCTTTACCCAAGGCTGAATACTGCTGCAACCACTGAGCAACACTAATGCCGCCGGTAACAGCAGGCGCATAAAAGCCGATACCGGCTTATTCACGACGCTATTCACGCAGCAGTGTTTTAATATCATCTTCATACTTCTTCTCATAACCCGGCTTATAGCCGCGATGCACAGTGCGGACCTTGCCGTCCTTATCCAGGATCACCGTAGTGGGCATCGCTTCAACGCGGTAGTCTTTGGATACGCTGTTGTCGATATCAAACAAAATCGGAAACGCCACCTGCACCTTACTCAGATAGGCTTTGGCGGCTGAGCTGTCGTTTTCCACGTTAACGCCCCATACCTGCACGCCCATCATCTGATACTTTTGTGCCAGTTTATCCAGCGCCGGCATTTCCTGAATACAAGGGCCGCACCAGCTGGCCCAGAAGTTAATCAGCATAATGTCGCCGCGCTGCTCCGCCAGCCGCAGGTTATTACCGTCCAAAGCTTTTAACGTGAAATCCGGTGCCGTAGCACCCTGCGCCGTTACTGCTAAGCTACAGGCCAGTACCAGCGCCAGTTGTTGTATCGTTTTTTTCATTACTGCCTCTGCTGTTTGCATCGCTAAAAATATACCGCCACACCCAAAGCCAGGCTGAGGTTATGCGTGGTTTTACTGCGTGCCAGAATGGTGGTTTCGAAAATGTAATCGCTGAACGTCAGCTCCAGTGCCAGCCAATCGGTGGCATATAAGCGAAACTGACTGCCCAGTTGCAGCGCAAATACTTTATCGCCGGCAAAATCGACATTTCCCCCACCAATAAACAGCGACAGTCCGCTGTTCAAGGCGTAGTTTTCGCTTAAAAAAGCTTCACCCGGCAATACCATATAGCCCAAATGGGCGCCGTAATAACGCCATTCCCGCTCGCTGTCGGTCAGTAACGGTGCCGCGCCGCTTAACTCTTCAAACGAGGTGCGTCCGGCTTTAGCCTGTGCATATTCGGCGCTAAGGTAAAAGTCCTCGTTAATATGATAACTAAGCGCCAGCGCAGCCAGGGCACTACTGCCGAAATCCTCAATACTCAGCACACCAACGCGGGCGCCAAGCAACCAGTTTTCACTGTCGAGCAGATCTTCGCTCACCACCTCAGGCGTGATGTCCGGTTCAACCTGCTGCGCTATGGCTGCGGCAGAGGTTAAAGACAGAGCTAGAAAAATACGCTGAAACCAAGTTTCCATGTGTCAATCTCTTCATTGTCGTTACGGTCAGTGACGATAACACTGCGCCGGTATGCCGCGCGGGCGATAAAATTACGGCTCAGGTAATAGCGCAGGCCAAACTCGGCACTGGCCAGACTATTGTTGCGATCCGGGGTTTGCACCAACACCGTACGCGGCGTGGTGCGCAATACGCCGCCACCAATACCAAAGTAAGGTGACAAGCGCCAATGCGGCCACGGGCTTAAATACAGGCTCAGCTCTGCCGCTAAATTATCTGCCTGGTCGCCATTGGCCTGGCCGACAGAGAGCTCGGTTTGCAGATAAGGGCTGAACAGATACGCCAACGACACTTGATACATGCTGCTGCCGTTAAAATCACCAAACTGTATGCCGGCTTCCAGGGTGCGCGCCTCAAAAGCCGCCATTCTGTCGTCAGACAAATCAAACCGCTGCTGTTGCGTGGTAATAACCTGTGTCAGGTCGGCGCGTGCCAGCCAGTATTGTTGTTGCTTAAACTCTACCTGCACCCAGTCATGCCGTTGGATCAGCAGCGTTAAACGCTCGCCCTTAATGGCTACCTGCACTATCGGATAACCACGGCCGGCACCGGAGTGCAAATTAACAAAATCGCCGCTTACGCTGACATCAACCGGCTCTGCCACAGTAGCTAAGCTGAATAGGCTGATGCAGAGCAGTAAAAATCTGATCATCTATTGCTCCGGGATAGCAAAGGGCGAGTTGTAGTACTGGGCACCAATATCCAGCCACTCTGCTACCAGCTTCAACTCTGCCGCCGATAAATAGCCTTGGTGCGAACCGCCGGCGCCAAACAGATTAAAAAACGCCGTACTGCCCAGCGCATTGCCTACACGAAGGGCGGGCGCAACATTCACCGTAACCATCACCGGAATTGGGTTACCGCTATCATCGAGGATTAAATCGCCGTTTTCATCGGTTAAAAACAGCAGGTTACCGTCGGCATCGGTGGCCTGAACCAGCCGGTCTACCAATACACCGCCCACTAACTCCTGTTCGTTATCCACGCTTACCAGTTCACGGTAACTGCGATAGTGCTCTGCTTCCAAATCAGACGGCTCATTATCGAGCTCTAATTGCGCCAGCGGCACGCGGCCGTTGCCATTAGCATCGGTGCGGCTGTGGCAGCTGACACAGGTGTTATCGGCCAGCAATTCATTGCTATCGGGGTCAAAACGGCGCCGGTCTAACTGCCATAAGGGTTGAATATGCTCAGGATAATCAATACGTAAGCGGCAACTGGCCAGCCATTGGCTAAAGCAAGCCACCCCGGCCGGCAGCGGTGTGGCTAAATCCTGCAGGCTGACCGTTAAAGGCGCATCTGCAGCGCGCAGTGCAGGATCAGTCCAGATATCCAGATAAACCAGGGCTTCGTTTAGCTCAGGCAGACCGTTTAACCGCGCGGCAGCTTGTGCCATAGTTTCACCGGCCTGAGCGATAATTTGCGGGTTGGTATTGGCAAAGGTGCCATCACTGGCAAGGCCGGCGTTCGCCGTTGGCGCTTCGCCGCTTAAGCGGCCATGCGGTGCTGTGCTTTGTGCGCTATGGCAACCATTGCAACTGCGTGTTTCGCCCGGCCTTAATGTGATCCACTGCTGATGCAGCGGCGAAATAGCCTGGCCCTGTGCATTTAACAACGCCAAATTAAACGGCACATTGGCCGGTACCTTAACCTGTACCGAGCCATCCGGCTCTATTGCCACGCTGCCGAGAATTTCGCGCATCAGTTGGCGACGGCTGACACCAAAGGCGGAATTGGGTACATCCAGCACCTCTTCCGGTGGCATCGGCACGCCGCGCACCAGGCGTAAAAACCGCGCCGGGCGCTCATCCGCCGTGCTTTGCATCGGGTCGGCCAGCTGGGCAATATTAACGCTGGCAGTACCGGCAAAATCATACACGCTGCGAATATCCAGCACCGCAGCATTTTCGGCGGCCAGTTCTGCATCCAGTAACGGGTTCTGTGGTAAAAACGCCCCGGCGCTGTAAGCTTGCAGCACCACAGGTTCGGCCAGCAGCAAGCCTTCTGTACCCGGCCGCACCGGTACCTGAGTTTGTTTTTCGGTATCAAATAACCATAAGCCGTACAAAGGTGCAGCCAGCTCCAATTCACTGACATCGTCTAACTGAGCACAGCTGAACGCTACCTCTTCAACCAACACGCGACACGGTGACCAACTGACTAAAAAACGGCCGCTGCCATCTTTTAACGGCGCATAGCTGTGCACGGCGCCGGCCGGTTCGGTGCGTTCAGTGTTATCAAAAGCCCACGGAAACAGTGGCGTTTGCGCCGGCAAGTTCAGCGTTTCGCCAAACAGAGCCTGCTCATTGTCACTGGCCAGCGCCAGCGCAACCTGCTGTGGCCAGCTGTTGTAATAAGGCGCGGCAGTAGAAGCCAACGCAGTACTTACGCTACCGTCTTCCAGTAGTACGGCTTTAACAAATTCAACTTCAGACTGTTCAGCACCGGTTTCATGTGAATGCCAGCCATAAACTAACTGGTTTTCACTGCCGTCCGGCTGCATCTGGTACCAGTTAAACATTGAACGATCGCTCTGGTTGTCCCAGCGACTATACAAAATATGGCCATCGTCCAGCACCACCGGATACAGGTCGTGGCTCAGGTTAAAGCTTAGTTGTTCAATGCCGCTACCGTCGGCATTCATTAGGTGCAGGTTAAATGCCGGGGCGTTTAAATTTTCATCCAACGCCGTGTATTGCGGTTTAAATTCGTCCAGTAGAATTTGCCGTGCGGTGGTCTGGCGGGTAGAGCTGAAAATAATACGGCCATCCGGTAAGAATGCCGGGCTGATATCATGGCCGCGCTGCGCTAATTGGGCATCGGCAATCAGTGGGCTGACAGTTTTACTTTGTACATCATAGCGCCACAAATCCCATTTCGGTTGCAGCTCTTCAGCAACGTTTTCCAGTGCCGGTGCCCGTAAGGCAAACACTAAGGTTAAGCCATCGGGCGACGCACTGAGGTCTTTGACGTCATATAACGCACCTTCGGCAAACAGGCCGGCGGTAAGGTCTGTTTCAACAGATTGGGCAAAGGCATTTTGTTTTAGCAGTAAGCGGGCGCCCGGGTTAAAGGCAGCAGGGTCAGTCAGGTTGGTTTGATAAGCTTCATCTTCGTTAATCAGCAGTGGGCGTTCAACAAAAGCCAGCGCAATTTCCTGCACCACAGGATCTGTCGGTTCGTCCTGCACGCTGATATCGGCTTTACAGGCCACCAGTACAACACAGACTGCAATCAGGCATAGCCTTGTTATTATTATCATTATTCCGACACCGGCTACCGTTTACTGCTTGTTTACGTTTTCACGCCAAACAAAATGGCGAAGTCAACAGCTTATCGCTGCATTGACAGCAGAGCAAGTTAAAATTTATCACAAAAAAAGCCAGCATAAGCTGGCTTTATTAACGACAGATGAACAGGCCTTATAAGTCGGCTTCAAATGCCTCTGGTATGCTTTCTTCGATCGGTTTTTCACCCGGCTTTAACAACAAGCGGGCGCGCAACTCTTTCTCAATTTCGTCGGCTACCGGTTGGTTATCGGCAAGGAACTTCATCGCATTGGCTTTACCCTGACCAATTTTATTGCCCTGATAAGCGTACCAGGCGCCGGCTTTATCTACCAAGCCCTGGGCTACGCCTAAATCGATCAGTTCGCCTAACTTGTTAATGCCGGCACCGTACTGAATAATAAACTCGGCTTGTTTAAACGGCGGCGCCACTTTGTTTTTCACCACTTTAACGCGGGTTTCGTTACCGGTAATTTCATCACCGTCTTTTACCGAACCGATGCGGCGGATATCTAAGCGCACTGAGGCATAGAATTTCAGCGCGTTACCACCGGTGGTGGTTTCCGGGTTACCAAACATTACACCGATTTTCATCCGGATCTGGTTGATAAAAATACATAAGGTATTAGAACGCTTAATATTACCGGTTAGCTTACGCAGAGCCTGTGACATTAACCGGGCTTGCAAGCCCATGTGGCTGTCGCCCATGTCGCCTTCAATTTCCGCTTTTGGCGTTAACGCGGCGACCGAGTCGACGACTACGACATCTACAGCGGCAGAGCGTACTAACATGTCACAAATTTCCAGCGCCTGCTCACCGGTATCCGGCTGCGACACCAGCAGGTCTTCTACCTTAACACCCAGCTTTTTCGCGTATACCGGATCCAGCGCGTGCTCGGCATCGATAAAAGCACAGGTTTTACCGGCCTTTTGTGCTTCGGCAATAACCTGCAACGTTAAGGTGGTTTTACCGGACGACTCCGGGCCATAAATTTCGACGATACGGCCATAAGGTAAACCGCCGATACCCAGCGCGATATCCAGGCCTAAAGAGCCGGTAGATACAGCAGCGATATCAAGCGCTGTGCTGTCGCCCAAACGCATAATAGAACCTTTACCGAACTGACGTTCAATTTGACCTAAGGCGGCGGTGAGCGCTTTTTGTTTGTTGTCGTCCATTTTTATATCCATGGTTGAGCCGGGCTTGCCGGACAATTAACACTGTATGCTCGTACAGTAGTCTAGTTTGCTAAAGCTGTCAACAGCTCAATGCTTTGTTTCAGGGCGTAATCGATGGCCTGCTGGCGTACCTGCTGACGATCACCGGCCAATACCAAGCGGCTGCTGGCAACCTGGCCGTTAATGCAAAAACCAAAGCATACCGTGCCTACCGGCTTATAGACTGAACCGCCATCCGGCCCGGCAATGCCGGACACGGCAATGGCCATATCGGCATTGGCGGCTTTGGCGGCACCTTCGGCCATTTCACGCACAGTCTCTTCACTTACTGCGCCAAATTGCAGTAAGGTAGCGCTGCGCACAGCCAGCAGCTGTTGTTTGGCTTTATTGCTGTAGGTAATAAAACCACGGTCTACATAAGCAGAGCTGCCGGGCACGGCGGTTAAGCAATAAGCAATGCCGCCGCCGGTGCAGGATTCAGCAGTGGTGATAGTCCACTTTTTCCGTAATAATAGCTGGCCTAATTCTGTCGCCAGCTGCAGGCTGTCTGCTGCGACCGTCATATTTTATCCAACAGGGAATTCAAAACGCTATTATGCCGTCAGACCAGAAAACGGAGCAAGCCTTAAGCGCACATACCCCTGCTGCGTAGCAAATGAGAATAACCTTCGGCATATAATACCCAACCTCTAATTTTTCAGACTATCCTCACGTTACCGCCTATACAGGTAAGGAAGTAGCCTGTGTATCGTTCGGTAAACGTTTGGAATAAATGACCTTATCGTTTTCATCAATAATAACTAACACGGAATTATTGGAATGAAGGTCAATCTCGACATACAATTTCCGACGGCCTTCTTGTACATAGTTTTTTTGACGTCAATCAAAAAATAGCTATTTACTCGGAGGCCGTCTAAGGCCACTTAGGCTAGATGATTATCAGGTCAAAATTAATTTTCGCGAAAGAATAAGGGATGTATGGTTTCGATTCAGGTGGGTGGGGAGGACAAGACCGCGAAGATCAGCGACTGGGCGATTTACTGGAACGACAAGTATAAAGCCCTGCAACTGACCTGCTATTACCCCTCCAAGAAAACCTACACGCGCCCGCTTGGCGACTGCCGTGTTTCACCCACCCGCGAGTTGGGCGAGATGTTGCTGACCAAGCCCGGCAGCACGATCGTCACGCCCATTGCCAAAGCGACGATCTACGGCGAGCGATATGCCGTCGTGCACTATCCAGACGCCGACAAGCCCTACGTCTACAAAATGGAAGGTATCGGCTTTGCCGCGCCGACGGCGATGAAGGACGCGCCAGTCTTCCACTATTTCACGGCCGTGGCGAATGCCCGGCAGGATCGCGCGGTGTCGAAGAGTGACCGTGAGATCGCCGCCAATGTGGTGCACCAACTGGAAAAACTACCTGCTAGTGCTGACACCGCCTTGCATGCCTATTGCACGGCACGGAATGGAGCGCTGGCAGCGGGCAAAGGCTTGATCTATCCATTCGGGGTGAACGAGAGCCAGCTTGCGGCGGTCGAGCAGGCCTTCAGCGCGCAGGTCAGTGTGATCGAAGGGCCGCCGGGAACCGGCAAGACCCAAACCATCCTCAACATCCTCGCCAATATTCTGCTGCGCGGGCAGACGGTGGCGGTGCTATCCAACAACAATACGGCGGTGGACAACGTCTACGAGAAGCTGGAGAAATGCAGCCTGGGCCACCTGATCGCCAAACTCGGTAACCAGGACAACCGTAAGGATTTCTTCGCCGCCCTGCCACCCTGGCCATCGAGCGAACCCGAGCCTGCACCGACTCTGGATGAAATTCAGGCCCTGCTGGCCCGCTTGAAGCAGCTCTTGCACGATCACAATCGGGCGGCGCAACTGCAGGTCGAGCTCGATGAGCTCACTATTGAGCGACGCCACCTGCAGCAGTGGCAGGCAGACAGCGGCATACCGGCCGCAGCCTCGCTGGACAAGTACGGACTGTCGCCGCACAAGACCACGGACCTGATGGCCTACCTTGCCCATCTCGGCGAGCAGCGCATTCGCCTTAAAGATCGCATAGAGCTGCTGTTCAGCTTCAGAATTTTTCGCGCCAGGCCTTTCGTTCACGGGGATGCGCGCCTGTCCGTCTTTCGTGCCCTGCAGATGCACTACTACGACAAAGCGTTGCAAGAGAAAGAGGCTGAGCTGCTGGCATGCCGCGAATCGCTGGCGCGCGGAAATTTCGAGGTCTTGCTAGAGGCATTGAAGACGGCATCGATGCGCCATCTGAAGCAGCATCTACAACGTAAGGCGCGGCCATCGTACAGCTTCGATGCCAAAACCTACCGCAAGCAGTTCGATGCCTTCGTGCAGCGTTTTCCGATCCTGGGCAGCGGCACCCACTCCATTGTCAATTCGATTGCGCCGGGGGCGATTCTCGACTACGCGATCATCGACGAGGCCTCGTTGCAGGACATCGTGCCGGGCATTCTGGCGCTAGGCTGCGCAAAGAATCTTATCGTCGTCGGCGACAACCGCCAGTTGGCACACATTCCAGTGGCGCTGGGCCTGCAGGCGCCCGCCGACGCCTACGATTGCGAGCGCTACAGCCTGCTCGATTCGTGCATCGGCGTGTTCGAGGAGGCGCTGCCCAGAACCCTGCTGAAAGAGCATTACCGCTGCCATCCCAGAATCATTCAGTTCTGCAACCAGCAGTTCTACGACAACGCGCTGGTGCCCATGACCGAGGACAAGGGCGAAGCCCCGCTGCGCCTGGTAGTGACCGCAAAGGGCAACCATGCTCGGCAAAACACTAACTTGCGGGAGCTTGATTCCCTGCTCAAGCTGCTCGACGACGAGGGCGAGGCTGTCGGGCTGGATGGCGAAGGCCGTGGTTTCATCGCGCCGTTCCGGGCACAGGTCAACCTCTCCGGTACGCACCTGCCAGCGAATTTCGTTAAGGACACCGTGCATAAGTTCCAAGGGCGGGAGTGCGACGAGATCGTTTTTTCTACCGTGCTGGACAAGAAACACTACAACCAGGAGCGCAAGCGCCTGGATTTCGTCGATGACCCGCGCATGATCAACGTGGCGGTGTCCCGGGCGAAGCACCGTTTCATTCTGGTGACGGGCGACGAGGTGTTCACCGGAAACAACGGTCACATTGCGGCCTTGATGCGCTACGTCGCGTATTATGCGCAGGATGATCAGGTTGTGCGTGCACCCGTCGTATCGGCCTTCGACCTGCTGTACCGCGAATACGACCAATCTCTGGCACGCTTGAACGACCGCTTGCGATCCAAGGATTCACGCTACAAATCCGAGCAGATCGCAGCGCAACTGCTACGCGAGGCGCTGTCCGATCCGTCGTGTCAGGCGTTGATGTGTCACGACCAGATCAAACTGGATCAGATCGCATCACCGAGTAACCCGGATTTGACGCAACGCGAGCGGGCCTTCATGGCACGTGCCAGTTGCGATTTCGTGATCTATTTCAAGGTGGGCAAGACCCCGCTGGGGGTGATCGAAGTCGATGGAGGCTCCCACGAGCAGCCGGATCAGGCGGCGCGGGACGCCTTGAAGAGCGGTATTCTGACGAAAAGCGGTATTTCCATCCTGCGACTGCGCACCGTCGAGAGTCGTATCGAAGAGAGAATCGCAGACTTTATCGCCCAGTGGGCGAGCCCAGCGCTCGACGCGTAATCAGTTTAGGTTTACTAAAATAATCGTAGCCATACTACCATAACTCAAACTTTTATAAATAGTTACGGCTTGTGTATGACGATCCCCCGCACTGACAAACTTCTGTTATAATTCGTGGCTTTATCATCGCTAACAGCTGCGGATAAGAACATCTGTATGAATATAATCAAAGACTTGTCTTCTCATACCCCAATGATGCAGCAATATTTGGGTTTAAAAAGTCAGCACCCCGACATCCTGCTGTTTTACCGTATGGGCGACTTTTACGAGTTATTTTACGACGATGCCAAACGGGCCTCTGCCTTGCTGGATATCTCGCTGACCAAACGCGGCCAAAGCGCCGGCACACCTATACCGATGGCCGGCGTACCCTACCATGCCGTAGAGGGCTATTTAGCCCGGCTGGTGCAACTGGGTGAGTCTGCCGCAATTTGCGAACAAATTGGCGACCCGGCCACCAGCAAGGGCCCGGTCGAACGCAAGGTGGTACGTATTGTTACCCCCGGCACTGTTACCGATGAAGCCTTGTTAAATGAGCGCCAGGACAATTTGCTCTGCGCCATCAGTGTGCTGCGCGGCCAGTATGGTTTGGCGCAGCTGGATCTTAGCAGCGGCCGTTTTTTGCTGAATCAGGTTGATAATGTCGACGACTTAGCCGCGCTGCTGCAGCGGCTGAACCCGGCAGAATTACTCTACCCGGAAGATTTTGCCGACAGCTATTTAGTGGAAAAGCGCAAAGGCGCACGCCGCCGCCCGGTGTGGGAGTTTGAGCTGGCTACCGCTAAGCGTTTGTTATGTCGGCAATTCGGTACTAAAGACTTACTCAGTTTTGGCGTTGACGATGCGCCGGTAGCGTTAATGGCGGCCGGTTGTGTGATGCAGTATGTTAAAGACACCCAGCGCACTGCCCTGCCGCATATCCGCGCCGTGGCACTGGAGCGCTCGCAGGACAATATCGTACTGGACGCAGCAACACGGCGTAACCTGGAGCTGACGCAAAACCTGGCCGGTAACTATGAGCATACCCTGGCCGCGGTGCTCGATCGCAGCCAAACCGCCATGGGCTCGCGCTTATTAAAACGCTGGATCCATGCACCGCTGCGCGATCAAAACCAGATCAATGCCAGGCTGGATGCGGTAACAGAGCTGGCCACAGAATATGAACAACTGCAGCCGCTGTTAAAACACATCGGCGATATAGAGCGGGTAATAGCGCGGCTGGCGCTGCGCAGTGCCAGGCCACGTGATTTTGCCCGGCTGCGTCAGGCCCTGCAGCAGTTGCCACTGTTAGCGCCGCAACTGGCACCGTTTAACAGCGCCTTGCTAAAGCAAATCGGCCAGGCCGCCCAACCGCTGCCACAGCTATGCCAGTTGCTGGAGCAAGCCATCGTAGAAGCGCCGCCGGTATTAATTCGTGATGGCGGCGTTATTGCGCCGGGCTACAACACAGAGCTGGATCACTGGCGTGCGCTGGCAACCGGTGCCACCGATTATTTAGAACAGTTAGAACTGCGCGAACGCGAGCGCACCGGCATCGCCTCGCTTAAAGTGGGCTTTAACCGTATTCATGGCTATTACATTGAAACCGGCCGCAGTGCCGATACCAAAGTACCGCCGGAGTATGTACGACGCCAGACGCTGAAAAACAACGAGCGTTATATTATTCCGGAGTTAAAGGAATACGAAGACAAGGTACTGGGCAGCCAAAGCAAAGCCTTAGCGCTGGAAAAACAGCTGTACGAGCAATTATTTGAGCTGACCGCGCCCTTCCTGGCACCACTGCAGCAACTGTCGCTGGTACTGGCCGAACTGGATGTGCTGTGCACCTTTAGCGAACGCGCCGACAGCCTGAACTACTGCCGGCCACAGCTGAGCAGCCAAACCGGCATAGTGCTGGAGCAAGCGCGCCACCCGGTGGTAGAGCAGGTATTAACCGAGCCGTTTATTGCCAACCCGCTGACATTAAACAGCCAGCGCCGCATGCTGATGATTACCGGGCCGAATATGGGCGGTAAATCGACCTATATGCGCCAAACTGCACTGATCACTCTAATGGCCTGTATCGGCTGTTTTGTGCCGGCGGCAAAAGCGCAAATAGGCCCGATAGACCGCATTTTTACCCGTATCGGCGCCTCAGATGATCTGGCCTCCGGCCGCTCTACTTTTATGGTAGAAATGACCGAAACCGCCACTATTTTGCACCATGCCACTGAGCATAGCTTAGTGCTGATGGACGAAATAGGCCGCGGTACCAGCACCTATGACGGCTTAAGCCTGGCGTGGGCCTGTGCCGACTATTTGGCCGGAAAAATTAAGGCCTTAACCCTGTTTGCTACCCATTACTTTGAGCTGACCGAGCTGGCGGAGCAGCTGCCAGGCTTAGCCAATGTGCACCTGGATGCGGTAGAGCATGGTGATGATATAGTGTTTATGCACCACGTGCAGGACGGCGCCGCCAGCAAAAGTTTCGGCTTGCAGGTAGCCCAGCTGGCAGGTGTGCCTAAAGCGGTAATTCAGCGCGCACGGCATAAATTAACCGAACTGGAGCAGCACAGCAGTACAGCGCCGCTGAAAGCTGCAGCAACCATACAACCACAACTGAGTTTGTTGCACGAAGAACACCCGGTGGTGGATCAGCTGCGTACGATTAACCCGGATGATTTAACCGCCCGCCAGGCACTGGAGTTGTTATATCAGCTAAAGCAACAGCTATAACTCCGATGGGCACTCTAACCAGAATCGGCTTGTTCTAAGCTGACCGTTGCAGGCCAGGATGGCCGAATCGAGCCTACAGGGATGTATTTACGGCGTGTCAGCGTGGACAAACCGGTTCGGGCCGCAACACTAATCTGCATCCCTTTCACTGTAATTACTTGACAAAAAATGTATACATTTTAAATTAGGTATACTTTTTTAGTTTGAGTTAGTTTATGTGGATTAAAGATCTCAGCCTGTCGGCGGTCGTCGCCGGTTTTGTCGCCGTGCTGGTAGGCTTTGCCAGTTCAGTGGCGATTGTATTGCAAGCGGCAGCGGCGGCTGGCGCCACTCAGGACATCATGGCGTCCTGGTTGCTGGCACTGGGTATCGGTATGGCCGCTACCTGTATTGGTCTGTCCTGGTATTACAAGGCACCGGTTATTACCGCCTGGTCTACCCCTGGCGCTGCGCTGCTGGCCACCAGCCTGCAGGGATTAACCATTAACGAGGCCGTGGGCGTGTTTATTTTTACGGCCGCACTGGGCGTTGTTATTGGTATCAGCGGCTGGTTTGATAAATTAACACGGCTTATTCCGCTGCCGCTGGCCAGCGCCATGTTAGCCGGCATTTTACTGCAATTTGGTTTAAGTATTTTTACCTCACTACAAAGCCAGTTATTGTTAGTTGGCCTGATGTGCATCAGCTACTTGCTGGCCAAACGCTTTATGCCGCGCTATGCCATTTTATGGGTATTACTCAGCGGCTTAGTCACCGTAGTGCTGCAAGGCCAGTTTGACTACGCCGCTGTTACGTTAAGCCTGACCACGCCGGTTTGGGTAACACCGCATTGGTCACTCAGCGCCCTGCTCGGTGTTGGCCTGCCGCTGCTGCTGGTTACCATGGCATCACAAAATATCCCGGGCGTCGCGGTTATCCGCACCAGTGGTTACCAAACACCGGTGTCGCCATTGATCAGCAGCACCGCCTTATCTACTCTGTTGTTAGCGCCCTGGGGCGCATTCTCGATTAACCTTGCTGCCATTACCGCGGCCATTTGCACCGGCGCTGAAGCGCACCCGGATAAAGATAAGCGCTATATTGCCGGCATTGCCGCCGGCGTGTTTTACCTGCTGGCAGGCCTTGCCGGTGCCACCGTTGTAGCCTTATTTGCCGCTTTTCCCAAAGAGATGATTGCCGCGCTGGCCGGGCTGGCACTGCTGGGCACCATAGGGGCGAATCTGGCAGTAGCTACCGCTGAGGGCGAACATCGGGAAGCTGCGGTCGTGACCTTACTGGTTACCGCGTCGGGTATCAGCTTTTTTGGTATCGCCGCGGCATTTTGGGGCATTATTGCCGGCGGCTTAACCTTACTACTGGTTAACGGCCTGCGCCGGAGCCGCTGATGCTAAAAAAACAGCAACTGTATCAACAACTAAAACAGGATATTCAGCTGCAGCATTGGGCTCCGGGCCAAGTGTTGACGCAACAGCAACTGGCGCAGCACTATGCTGTCAGCCGCATCGTGGTGCGCGATGCGCAGCACGCACTGATGAGCGAAGGCTGGTTAGCAGCACATGGTAAAGCCGGTATGCAGGTACCGGGCTTTAGCGCCACTGAAGCAGAAGAGCTGTGCATGTTGCGTTTACAGCTGGAACCGCTGGCGTTAACCCTGGCTGCGGCCAACCTCAGCTTCAGCCAATTGGGCCAGGCTGAAGACTTGCTGGCCTATATCGCGGCTAATACACAGTTGGCACCGTATCAGCGCGGCGAGTTGAACTGGCAGTTTCACCGCATCTTGTATCAAAGCTGCGCCAAACCGCACTTGTTGCGCTTACTGGATCAGTTACACCAGCAGGTATCGCGCTATCTGGGCTACCAGGAACAAGCACTGGCCTATGCCGATACCAGTGCGGCGGAACATGCCGAACTGCTTAGTTTATTACGCAGTGGCAATACTTATCTGGCCAGCGAGCTACTGACGCGGCATATTGCTGCTGCCGGTAATTTGCTGGTGCAGTGGCTGCAAAAACAACAAGGCGCCTGAGAGCGCCTTGTTTGTAGTAAGCAGAGCTTAATCCTGGAACAGGGTTTCGATATTCAAACCCTGATGGGTAACAATTTCCCGTAAGCGTCGCAGCGCTTCTACCTGAATTTGCCGCACCCGTTCGCGGGTTAAACCAATTTCATGGCCGACATCTTCTAATGTTGACGGTTCATATCCCAGCAAACCAAACCGCCGCGCCAATACCTCGCGCTGTTTTGGGTTCAGCTCATTAAGCCATACCACCAAATGCTGACGAATATCTTCGTCCTGCAGTTCGGTTTCCGGCCCCAGCTCTTTTTCGTCGGCAATAACATCCAGCAACTGTTTTTCCGACGCACCAGCCACCGGTGTATCTACTGAGGTTATTTTCTCATTTAACTTCAGCATTTTACGCACTTCTTCTACCGGCCTGTCCAGCGCGCTGGCAATTTCTTCCGGTGTCGGTTCGTGGTCCAGCTTTTGTGATAACTCACGCGCGGCGCGCAAGTAAATATTCAGTTCTTTAACCACATGAATGGGTAAACGAATAGTGCGGGTTTGGTTCATGATGGCCCGTTCTATGGTTTGACGGATCCACCAGGTAGCATAGGTTGAGAAACGGAAACCGCGCTCGGGGTCAAATTTCTCTACCGCACGGATAAGACCAAGGTTGCCCTCTTCTATCAGGTCGAGCAGCGCCAAACCGCGGTTAATATAGCGTCTGGCAATTTTTACCACTAAACGTAAGTTACTTTCGATCATGCGTTTGCGCGCGGCTTGATCACCTTTTAACGCCAGCCTGGAAAAATACACTTCTTCTTCTGCCGACAGTAAAGGAGAAAAACCTATTTCGCCCAGATAAATTTGCGTGGCATCCATAGTTTTCTGGCTGTCATCGCGGGCAAACACGTCATCACTACTGCTTTCTTCTGTAACGAGTGCGGCGGCATCCGGCTCCGCGTCGTCATCGAGCATCGCATCTTCGTTCAGCTCGTCGTCTTTAAACTCTAAAACTTCATCATCACTACTTTTTTGTCCCATATCCTTTCTCCCACGTCTACAGGGTCAGGGGCCAGCTAAGGCGTATCGCATCCATTCCTGATATTACTTATGTTGTCGATCTTATTATTTTGGTAAGTATTTCAGTGGGTCGACCGAACTGCCGCGAAACCGGATCTCAAAATGCAAACGTGGATCTGTTGCATCGGTACTACCCAACTCGGCAACTTGCTGTCCTGCAGTTACCATTTGTTTCTCTGCTACCAGTAACTTACGGTTATGTGCGTAAGCACTTAAGTAATCATCATTGTGTTTAATAATAATTAAATTGCCGTAGCCCCTTAACGCGTTACCGGCGTACACCACCTGACCACTGGCAGCAGCATTAACTCTGTCGCCTTCCCGCCCGGCTACGTCTATACCCTTATTACCTTGTTGCTGATGGGAGAAGCCGGAAATTATTTTACCTTTAACCGGCCACTGCCATTGCACCAAGTCCCTATTTAGGGTAGAGTGCGCGGTTTTGTTATTTTTTGCAGGCGTGGTTTGAACATAACCCTTTTGATTTTTTGGTGCAACAGGTTTAGCCGGTTTTACCGAACTATTTGATTTTGCTTGGCTTGAATTGTTCTTATTTGTATTTTGTTTTGCCACTACTGCCGGTTTTGCCGGCTTGCGCGCTACCGGTTTCGCCTTACCAGAGAAGCGAATGACCTGGCCGGGGTAAATAGTATAAGGATTGGCAATGCCATTAATACCGGCCAGCTCGCGCACATCTTTACCGGCCCGGAACGCAATAGAATACAGGGTATCGCCGCGCTGCACTGTATAGCTGCTGCTGTTTAAGGTGCCGCGGTTACGCTGCTGGTAAAAGTTCTCCCGCAGTTCCAGCGTAGTAACCGGTGCCGGACCGGAGCCGGAAGAGCAGCCTGCCACCGCAAGAAACAACAGCAACAGCGCCGCCTTGCCGGCCAATTTGGCGCGGCGACGTAATATCAGCTGCAGATTGCGGTGGTAAGAACAACGAATACCCGACTCCTTTTTAGTCTGCTGTCTGCTTGCGGCCATCCACAGCCGGGTTAAGCCACTTTTCCAAATTCAGTAGCAACACCATAATAATGACACCGGCGGCGGCGCTAAGCAGTGCCGCTGTGATATCTGCCTGGCCGGCTTTGGCGGCATACTGCCACGGCAAATAAAGCTGCTGCTCCAGTTGCCATGGCCAGATGCGATACAGTGCGCCTATCACGATGCCAATCAGCAGCGCCAGACTGGCGTCGTGATAATGTTGCAGCAGCCAGTTAAGCACACGGGAAAAGCCCAGTAAACCTATAATGCAACCCAACATAAATAATGCCAACACGCCCAGCTGCAACTCGGTAACCGCCAACAATACCGGCGCGTACATACCCGACATCAGTAAAATAAAACTGCCGGAAATACCGGGCAGGATCATGGCGCAAATAGCCACAGCCCCGGCGATAAAGAACATCCAACTGGCCGGCTGCAGCTCTCTTGGTGTTAACATACCAACCATTACCGCAAACACTATGCCGCACAAACAAAGTAGCAACCGCACGGTGTTCCAGCGCAGGCTACGGCACAGGTGCGGTAACGCAGTAAGAATAAGCGCGGTAAATAAAGCCCACAGCGGAATAGGCCGGTGTTGCAGTAAATAGCTGATCACTCCGGCCAGCGAGAAAATACTCAGTAAGATGCCGCTGAATAAACACAGCAGGAAAGTGCCGTCGATATGTTGCCACAGCGCCTTAAAACGGCCCCGACGCAATAAGCCTAAGGCCTGCAGGTTGCAACTACTGATCGCAGCCAGTAAGCGCTCATAAATACCCAAAATAAAGGCCAGAGTACCGCCGGATACACCGGGTACCACATCGGCCGCGCCCATAGCCAGGCCTTTTATCATCCATTGTATATACTGCATGCGCTATCCTTAAATCAGGCTAATTCGCCGGGAACCAGCGGCACAAAACGCACCGCTTCAATATCTTTGCTGCTGATTTCGTCACCGTTGCGTTGATACACCCGCAGCACCTGGTCATGCAAACCCACGGGGATCACTAAACGGCCACCATCAGTCAGTTGCTGCAGCAGTGCCACCGGCACTTCCGTTGGCGCCGCGGTAACTATAATGCTGTCAAACGGTGCTTTGCTGGGCCAACCCTGCCAGCCGTCGCCGTGTTTCATCGAAACATTGTGTAAGTCTAATTGCTGCAAGCGGCGCTTAGCCTGAAACTGCAACGCTTTAATGCGCTCAACACTGCAGACATGGCAAAACAGCCGCGCCAAAATCGCAGTTTGATAGCCGGAGCCGGTGCCGATTTCCAATACCTTACCCGGCGCTTTGTCTTGTAACAGCAACTCTGTCATGCGGGCAACAATATAAGGTTGCGAAATCGTCTGGCCCTGACCAATCGGCAAAGCAGTATTCTCGTAGGCTTTGTGTGCCAGCACCGCCTCAACAAACACATGGCGTGGTGTATGGGCTATAGCGGCTAATACCTGTGCATTAGTAATGCCGTCGCTTTGAAGTTTTTGCGCCAGTACCGCGGCGCTGCGTGATGTCGCGACTGCCATATTACAACCTGATCCCCTCTAACCATTGTTTTAATCTGTCCATGCTTTTATAAGCAGACATATCAATTTGCAGCGGCGTTATCGATGCATAGCCATTGGCTATAGCGTGAAAATCTGTGCCTTCGCCGGCATCCAGCTCCGGCCCCAACGAGCCGTACCAGTATATAGTCCGCCCCCAGGGATCGGTGGCACTGGTCATGGTTTCGGCTTTATGCCGCCGGCCAAGCCGTGTCACCTGAATACCTTTTAACTGTTCAATACTGACCGCCGGTACATTGATATTTAAAATTTGGTCGGCCGGCAGCGGGTGCGATTTCAATTGTTTAATCACCTGGGCTGTAACAAAGGCCGCCGTGGCAAAATGCTCTTCATCCCGTCCGGCCAGGCTGACGGCAATGGCCGGCAAGCCTAAATGGCGGCCTTCGGTGGCAGCAGCAACGGTACCGGAATACAATACATCGTCACCTAAGTTAGCACCATGGTTAATACCGGCCACTACTAAATCGGGGGTGAAATCCAATAACTGACTGATCGCCAGATGCACGCAATCGGTTGGCGTGCCGTTAACCGAATAAAAGCCATTTTCCATATGCTGCACCCGCAGCGGGTTAATCAGGGTTAACGAATTGCTGGCACCACTGCAGTTGCGATCCGGCCCTACTGTAGTGACATCCGCAAACTGGCTCAATGCCTGTTGCAACACCTGCATGCCTTTGGCGTGCACACCATCATCATTGCTTAGTAAAATCCGCATCTGTTACTCCATTTCTGTCGTCTTGCGGCCACAATCGCGGTACTGCAGTAATTCACGCAGTACGCTGGTGGCAAAACAGCCGGCCGGCAAGGCAAAGCTTATAACAATATCATTGCCATCCTGTTGCAGTTGTAACTGTTGCGGCACCAGCCGCATGGCGCGCCGCTCGGCTTTAAGCCGGTAATCCTGTAAGCCCTGCAGCAATAGCGGATAAGCGGCTAGCGCTGCCTGTTCTTGCTCTGCCGCCGGCCCGCTTACCATCGGCTCGCCAATGCCGGGCAAAGCTGCCGTAAGGTGAACATCGTGCTCTGCCAGGCGTTGCTGCAAGGTGGCATCTGCTTGCGGCGCGCGAAATACCGACCCGCTGCCATCCAGTTGCAATACGTCGCCATCGAGCACGGTATTAAACCGCCCGGCGCCGATTCTGGCGCTGAGCTGGCAGTTAAATAAAAACGAACGCGCCGCCGACAGCGCCAAACCGCGTAACTTGCGATCGGTAATGCTGTGGCCGTTAAACAATTGCTCTGCCAGAGCTAAATTGCCGCCGTTAATGCCAAAGCGTTGTTCACCGTAGTAATTAGGCACGCCACAGTGCAGCTGCTCTGCGCGCTGCAGCAGTTCTGCACAGTCTGATACCTGGCGTAAGCGAATGTTAAAGCAGTTGGCTTTAAGTGCGCCTAAACGCAGCTTACGATAATGCCGCAGCATCTGCAGTATCGTGCAGCCCTCAAGCTGCCAGCTTTGCCAGTCCAGCTCCTGTTTTATCGGCCATTTAAAACAAAACCACTGCCGCGTTACGGCATGGCGGTCCTTCAGCCCGGCGTAACTGATGTCCCGTGCACGCAAGCCGGTTAGTTCTGCCAATTGTTTTGCCACATATTGGGTGTTTTGGCCGGTCTTTTCGATATACAGCAGAATATGCTCACCGGCACCGCTCGGGCTGAAATTAAGCTGCTCTTCAACAATAAAATCGTCTGCCTGCTGGCGCAAAAGCCCTGTTGCTGCCGGTTCGCCATACAGATATTGCAACGGTTGCATGGCCGTCATACACCAACCAGCAGCACCACGGCTTCTGCTGCTATACCTTCTTTGCGCCCGACAAAGCCCAGCTTTTCTGTGGTGGTAGCTTTCACATTTACCTGCGACAGCTCACAGGCCAAATCAGCGGCAATACAACGGCGCATAGCGGCAATATGCGGTGCCATTTTCGGTGCCTGCGCCATCACAGTGATATCCAGATTGCCGATTTTATACCCGGCAGCAGATACCTCAGCAAACACCTTACGCAATAAAATCCGACTGTCGATACCTTTAAAAGCGGCGTCGGTGTCGGGGAAATGATGGCCTATATCGCCCAGCGCTAACGCACCTAACAGGGCGTCGGATAAAGCATGCAGCACCACATCGCCGTCGGAGTGCGCAACAAGGCCCTGTGCATAATCAATTTTTACGCCACCCAGGGTTACCGGGCCTGCACCGCCAAAAGCGTGCACATCAAAACCATGGCCAATACGCATGTTCATTAAACAATTTGCTCCAGATAAAACGCCGCCAGAGCTAAATCTGCCGGCTGGGTAATTTTGATATTGTCGCTGTGCCCTTCCACCAGCAGCACATTGTGGCCGGCCCATTCCATCGCCGATGCCTCATCGGTAACATGCACACCGGCCGTAATAGCATCTTTAAGTGCTGCGCGTAGCAAGGCGGTGGGGAAAAATTGCGGGGTCAGAGCGTGCCATAAATGCTCACGGCTAACAGTTTCGCTTACCTGCAGTTCGCCACGTTTCATGGTGTCACGCACGCGGCAGGCTAAAATACCGCCCTGCTCTACCGCCAGACAGCGCTGGATCAAGTGTTCTATATCGCTGCTGCGCACCAGCGGTCTGGCGGCATCATGCACCAGCACCCACGGATACTGATGCTCATCGATAAACTGCAGCGCATTAAGCACTGAATGCATGCGCTCTGCACCGCCTTTTACGCGAATAATATTGCTGTGTGCCAACGCCGTGTCGGCAAAATAAGGATCATCGGCGGCCAAGGCTAACCAGATTTGACTAACCGCAGGCACGGCCTGCAATCTGGCGACACTGTGTTCTAAAATGGTTTTGCCATGCAATTGCAGGTATTGTTTCGGCACATCAGAGCGCATCCGTTTGCCGATACCGGCCGCCGGCATTACCGCCGCGATAGCGACAGAGGTGTGTTCAGTCATTGGTTTGGCCTGTCGCAGCATGTTGACTAAACAGGCGGAAAAACACCTCGTCTTGTTTAATCAGCCCCAGTTCGTTGCGGGCCCGCTCTTCAATAGCTTCAATACCTTGTTGTAAATCTTTCACATCAGCTCTTAATAAGCGGTTGCGCTTTTCCAGCTCGAGGTTACTGGCCGCCTGTATATTCAGTTCTTCTTGCTGGCGAAAATAATCAGCAATGCTGTGCTCGCCAAACCATAAACGGTATTGCAGCAAGCCGAGCACTACGACCAGCAGTACAGTAAGTATTCGCATAACGCAGCTTCGTTAAATACAATGCGGTTATTATGAAGCCTGAAAGGCTGATTGCAAAGCAGGAATAACGGCATCAGGGCAATAAGGCCGGTAAAGGTTTAGCAAAATTCTGCCAATTCAGCCGGCTGGCCAACAACAGCTCACGCAGACTAAGCAGCCGTGGCGGTGTTCTGTTGCCATTTAACCACTGATGGCCGCAACAGGCGGCGGTAAGGATGGCTTTGGCCGGTTTGAGCAAAAATTTGTCGCTGTTTTGCTGTGCTAACGGCGTACCGGCAAATGCAAACCAGCCATGTTCATTACAATGCAAGCGCATGCCGGTAACATCTACCTCGTCGACACTGTCGAGCACAATTTGCTCATGGCTCAGCAGCGTAATATATACCGGCACAATCAGGCCCGGTTTGGCATGCTTGCGATAAAACGCTTCTATCGGATCGGCTTGTTGCTTGCGAGCCGGGCAAACCGCAGCCTGCTGGTGATACCAGGACGCATTCAGGCTGTCCAGTTGCAGCTCGCTGCGCTGCTGCAAAATATTTGCCGCCGCACGGCGGATATAAAACGGTAAACTGGCCAGGCGATTTGGCAGGCGTAACAGTTGCTCGGTGCTTAACCGCGACAGACGCAGCAGCTCACGCTCATACAAAGCATTACACAGCTCGGTATAAGTTTGATTCTCTCCGGACACTTGCCAGAAATGGGGTTGGTTACGGCTTGCATCAATCATGGCCAGATGTTAGCCAATCAGCGCGCGTTTGCAAAGCGAAACCCCTGGTTTAGCTGGCGTTTTTTAGCTTAAGCCCTGATACAACGTCGGATGACGCTGGCGGTGGCTCTGAAACAGGTAACGGCGCAAGGTATCACGGTTTTGTTTACAGGCGCTGATGCGGGTTGCGAGGATATTATTCTCGCGCCGCACCGGTTCAATACCCAGCCGCAACAGTTGGCCATCGGGCAGGCACAGCGTTAATTCATTGGCTTGCATCAGTTGTTCTGCCGTGTGCAGGCTGTCGGGTTGCAACGCCATACCGCTGCTGGACAACGACAACACCTGTACTTTACCGGCGTATTGTTTATCGCCAAGGCGTAATTCAGGCTCGGCCTGCAACCGCCAGCTGCGCTCGGCACCACAGTATTCCAGTACTTCCGGAATGCCCAGCACCGGATTAGGTTGGCCAAATTCGTCCAATGACATTTCCAGCGGAAACCACAGTTTGTAGTTACCCACTTCGGCTAATAAGGTAAAGGTGGCTTTGCCCAATAACGAGGCAATTAACTGCGGTACTTCAGTGGTAACTGAAATCATATGGTTCAGGCCATCCTGCCCCGCAGGGGCAACCTGAATATTGTCGTCAAACAGCTCGGCAAAAAAGCCGCGCTCTGCGTCTGTCAGTAACACATTCCCTTGCATTTAGCCCTACATCCCTGTGTCATAAAAGTTGCACGAATCTAACATATGCCGGTTTTTTCGGCAATTATTTCTTTGATTAGCTTGATAAAAGTGCAAAACTCAACTAAGAGCGACGTTTAACTGCTAAAGTAGCAAATATAACGGCAAGGACAAACAGCGGGCTTATAATGAATCGCAGACAGTTTATCATTGGTGCGCTTTGCACACCTGTAGTGTTGGTATTGGGGGTTAAAAGTATTGCCACTTTACGGCACTACCCTTTAGGGCAAATGCTGCGCGAGATAAAAGCCTTACCGGCAGACCGGCTCAGCAGCAGCGGTAACTGGAATGTCAGCGAAATTTTTCAGCACTGTGCGCAAAGCATCCGCTATTCGATGACCGGCTATCCGCAGGCTAAACCGGCGTTGTTTCAGCTAACGGCCGGCAAAGCTGCCTTTAACACCTTTGTTGCCAAAGGCAGTATGGATCACCCATTGGATGAAGCCATTCCCGGCGCCCCGGGGTTGGTAAAAGAGGTACCCAACAGCGTGGCGCAAGCAGAGTTAGTCTATGCGCTGGAACAGTTTATTGCATGGCAGGGACGGCTGGAGCCGCACTTTGCTTTTGGTGAGCTGAATAAAATTGATTATTTTAAAGCGCATTATCTGCACCTGCAAAATCACTTAAGCCAAATCAGCCTTAGCTGAAACGGCATGCTCCGACAATGTTGTATCCTGCGTCATATCCGGCGAGCGCCTTTTATTAACAAAAATGGCAGAGCCCTGTTGTTTCTTGGCTTGTTGTTTGGCCGCTGAGGCCAGCGCAGACACATCATGGTGGCTGGTGCACAGCGCCGGATCCGGTCGCGCCAGGCCGATAGAGATACTCAGCAGCGGGTAGAAAGATTCAGCCCCCAGCCGGTCTTTTGCGCTAAAACCCTTATCCAGCAGATGCTGCTCCAGGTAGTAGTGCCTTACGCGCTGATCAAATTCAGCCACGATGCGTTCTGCCACCGCAAGCGGCATGTCGGCAGCAAACAACACAATAAAATCGTCGCCGCCAATATGGCCGACAAAGTCCTGCGTCGGATCCACGGCCGACTGAATGATCTGCGCCAGCAGCTCTATCACTAAATCGCCTTTGCTGTAACCGTACTGATCGTTATAGGGCTTAAAGTTATCAATATCGATATAAGCCACAGTAAAGGCCAAATTGTGCTTCAGCAGTTGGTCAATGCGGGTATTAATCGGCACATTGCCAGGCAGCAATGTTAACGGGTTCGCATAGCGCGCCAGCTGAATTTTATTCTCGCTGATCTGTTTCAACACTTTGCGCACCGAGCCAATACCGTAATATTTAGCATTATCGGTAACAATAAAAAATAAGCCGGCGTCTTCATCTGTTTCGGCACTGAGAATGGCACTGACTTTATCAAGCGACAATTGCCGATCAACGATTAGCGGCGCCTGCTCCATACAATGCTTAACCGGTTTTTTCTCATACAAGGCACGGCCAAACTGATGCGAGAAGCGCTCGTTAATCATGCTGCGACTGACAATCCCCACCGGTACATTGTCGCGATTTACCACAGCGACACAGGGCAGGTTTTTATCGTAACGGAACAAGTCGGCCACTTGCTGCGCCGGGGTATTGTCCGGCACGGCGGCTGTGCGGCTGATCACCGGCTCCAGCGCATCATTCAGCGCCAGGCCTTTATCATCCGTGCGCAGCAATTGCGCCAACTGCAATGCATCGTATTTTAATCTGACATCCGGCCGGCCCAACAAATAACCCTGGCCAAAATCAGCACCTAATTCTTTGCAGGTGATCAGCTCTTCGCTGGTTTCAATACCCTCGGCCACAATAACCGACTGGGTATTTTTCGCCAGCTCAATAATGTTTTTTACAAAGGCTTTTTTTATCGGGTCCAGATGCAGCTGATCGATAAAATAGCGATCTATTTTGACGATATCCGGTTGTAACTCCGACCATAGCCTGAGCCCGGAAAAACCACTGCCTAAATCGTCGATAGCAATTTTAAAGCCGAAGTCACGGTAATGCTTTACCGCACTGATAAACAACCCGGTATCTTCTACCTGAAACTGTTCAGACAGCTCAATAACGATGCGATCCGGCTCCAGTCCGGCTTGCTGAATATATTTCTTGGTCAGGCCGGAGGGATGGTCAGAGGTTAGCAGCAGCAACGGATTGACGTTAAGAAACAGCAAGCCATCTACCTTGGCAGCAGCAAAAGCATTGATGCTTATTTGCCGGCACAGCAACTCCAGCTCTTCAAGTAAGTCAAACGCCTGAGCAGTTTTAAACAGCAGTATCGGCGAGTGCAGCGCACTGTCGGACGGCCCGCGGATCAGCGCTTCATAGCCCCAGACACTGCCGTCACTGAGGGCAACTAAGGGTTGAAACAGCGGAGTAAGCAGTTTATGCGCCAGGATACGCTCAAGCTCGGTACGATGAAAATCACTTAATCCCAAGACAGCCACTCATTTAAATGCAGGTTAATAAAGTCCTATCCAGAGTAATAACAGCAGCCATCCTGACAGAGCGTTATCGTAAAGCCATTGTGTGACTAAAATATGACATAGCTACAGATGTGAAAGCGCTGACATTTCAGTAATAAAAAAGCCACCTTGCGGTGGCTTTGCTGCTTTGCCTGTTAATAAGGCGATAGTCAGCGGTGACTAACGCTAATTACTGGCCTTTAATTTCGCTGCGGCCTTTGTATGGCGCTTTGCTGCCCAGCTCTTGTTCGATACGCAGTAACTGGTTGTATTTAGATACGCGGTCAGAGCGGCACAGTGAGCCGGTTTTAATCTGGCCGGCGGCGGTGCCTACGGCTAAGTCGGCAATAAAGGCATCTTCGGTTTCGCCACTGCGATGTGAAATAACCGCGGTGAAACCGGCATCTTTGGCCATTTTAATCGCAGCCAGAGTTTCGGTTAACGAACCAATCTGGTTAAACTTGATCAGGATAGAGTTACCAATGCCCTGCTCAATACCGCGGGTTAAAATTTTGGTGTTGGTAACAAATAAATCATCACCTACCAGCTGCACCTTGCTGCCGATTTTGTTGGTTAAGTCTTTCCAGCCATCCCAGTCGCTCTCATCCAAACCATCTTCGATGGAGACGATAGGATAACGCTGGCTTAAACCGGCTAAATAGTCGTTAAAGCCATAAGAATCAAAGCTTTTGTTCTCACCGCTTAATACGTATTTGCCGTCTTTGTAAAACTCAGAGGCCGCACAGTCCAGCGCTAAGGTGATGTCTTTATTCATCTCGTAGCCAGCAGCTTTTACTGCCTCAACGATAACCGACAGCGCTTCTTCGTTTGACTTGAGATCCGGTGCAAAACCGCCTTCATCACCGACAGCCGTATTTAAACCGCGCTTTTGCAGCTCTTTTTTCAGGCTATGGAAAATCTCGGCGCCCATGCGCAGTGCTTCGGCGAAGGTTTTGGCGCCTACCGGCTGCACCATAAACTCCTGAATATCCACGTTGTTATCAGCGTGCTCACCACCGTTGATAATGTTCATCATCGGCACCGGCATGCTGTATACACCGGAGGTGCCGTTTAAATCGGCAATGTGCTGGTATAACGGGATTTTTTTATCCGCAGCAGCTGCACGTGCTACCGCTAATGACACCGCCAGAATAGCATTGGCGCCGAGCTTACTTTTGGTTTCAGTGCCGTCTAAATCGATCATGATCTGATCGATTTGCGCCTGGTTGTAAGCGTTTTTGCCTTTTAACGCCGCCTGAATCGCGCCGTCGATATTGGCTACTGCTTTAGTCACGCCCTTACCTAAGTAACGGCTTTTATCGCCGTCGCGCAGTTCTAACGCTTCGCGCGAACCGGTAGAGGCACCGGACGGGGCGCAACCACGGCCCATGGCACCGCTGGCTAAGTACACATCAGCTTCTACTGTTGGGTTGCCGCGTGAATCCATAATTTCGCGGGCGATAATTTTTACGATTTCAGACATGTTAAGTTTCCCTGTTAAAACGAAAAAGCCGTGTGAGGTGACACGGCTTAGCACAAGTTATACGCGTTGCTGCTTCTGCACTTTATACGCCGCGGCGACAAAGGCCTGAAACAGCGGATGACCATCACGCGGTGTCGAGTTGAATTCCGGGTGAAATTGCCCGGCAACAAAGAACGGATGCGACGGTATTTCTATCATCTCTACCAGTTGGTTGTCAGCCGACAAGCCCGACACCACTAATCCTGCCTCTTCTAATTGCGGCCGTAAGTTGTTATTCACTTCATAGCGGTGACGGTGCCGCTCCTGAATAACCGCTTTGGCATAAATTTCACGGGCTTTGGTATTAGCAACAAGGTTACAGTTTTGGCTGCCAAGGCGCATAGTGCCGCCCAAATCAGACTTGTCTGAACGGGTTTCCACTGAGCCGTCGGCATCGCGCCATTCGGTAATTAAACCCACTACCGGGTAAGGTGTATCTTTGTTAAATTCGGTGGAATGCGCATGGCTCATACCCACGACGTTACGGGCAAATTCAATCAGCGCCACCTGCATACCTAAACAGATACCCAGGTACGGCACTTTATGCTCGCGGGCATACTGCGCCGCCAGAATTTTGCCTTCAACGCCGCGCTCGCCAAAACCGCCCGGCACTAAAATACCGTCCAACCCGGCTAAAATGCCAACGCCTTTGCTCTCAACATCTTGTGAGTCGATATATTTAATATGCACGCTAACACGGTTTTTCAGTCCGGCATGACCCAGCGCTTCATTTACCGATTTATACGCATCCGGCAATTCAACGTACTTGCCCACCATACCAATGGTTATTTCGCCGGTTGGGTTCGACTCCTGGTACAGCACCTGCTCCCACTCAACCAGGTCGGCTTCCGGCGCTTCAATGTAAAAACGGCGGCAGACTAAATCGTCCAGGCCTTGTGATTTTAACAGCGCCGGAATTTGGTAAATACTGGAGACGTCTTTTAACGAAATAACCGCTTTTTCTTCCACATTGGTAAACAGCGCTATTTTAGCGCGCTCGTTGGATGGAATTGCACGGTCAGAGCGGCACACCAGAATATCCGGCTGAATGCCGATAGAACGCAGCTCTTTTACCGAATGCTGGGTTGGCTTGGTTTTAATCTCACCGGCAGTGCCTAAATACGGCACCAGCGTCAGGTGCATATACAGCGTGCGCTCGCGGCCCACTTCGGTGCCTAACTGGCGAATGGCTTCTAAAAACGGCAGCGATTCAATATCACCAACAGTACCGCCAATTTCAACGATAGCAATATCGTAGCCTTCAGCACCGGCGACTACGCGGCTTTTAATTTCGTTGGTAATGTGCGGAATAACCTGAATAGTGGCGCCCAGGTAATCGCCACGGCGCTCACGGCGCAATACGTCGGCGTAAATACGGCCCTGAGTAAAGTTATTGCGCTTGGTCATCTTGGTGCGGATAAAGCGCTCATAGTGGCCAAGATCAAGATCGGTTTCAGCGCCGTCTTCGGTAACAAACACTTCGCCGTGTTGAATAGGGCTCATGGTGCCCGGGTCAACGTTAATGTAGGGGTCAAGTTTGAGGATGGTGACCTTCAGACCACGCGCTTCCAAAATAGCTGCCAGTGATGCTGCAGCAATGCCTTTACCTAAGGAGGAAACCACACCACCCGTCACAAAGATATATCTTGTAGTCATGAGACCCCTGAGACAATGTTAATCAATAGATGAATACCAAAACAGAAAAACACCAAGCGCCCGGTGCGTAAACACTGGGGTACAACGGTTGTTCAAGAATTGGTATCAGGACGGGAGGAAAGTATAGCAAAGCGCGCATCGCCACTCAACGTAAAGCTGCTGGCTAATGTGATTTAGTAAAAAAGTTTTTAATCCATCCCCTTGAGTGTAACGCTCACAGTCTCCAGATAAGTAGTAGCAGATGGAAACCATTCGACACCGGCGGGGTCTGTAAGTTATGTATCCCGCCACAGAGTCAACCACAGGAGTAGCCTATGCAAATTCAAGTTCATACAGACCGTCATATCCCGTCAGACGAGCGCTTAGCTGAATTTATCCGCGATACACTGCAAACTAAACTTAGCCGTTTTGCCGATCATCTAACCCGGGTTGAAGTGCATTTAAGTGACGAAAATGGCCAGCAGAAAAACGATGGCAATGACAAACGCTGCCTGTTGGAAGCCCGCTTTGAAGGCTTAGATCCGGTTGCCATAACCGAGCATGCCGCCACTGTTGGCCAGGCGATAACCGGCGCCGCTGACAAAATGCAGCGTAAGCTAAGCTCGGTAGTGGGTAAGTTACGCGATAAACATGTCCGGACGACCAACGCCGAATTTGTTCAGCCGGACGAAGTAAGTTAACGTTTAACTAAATAGGGGCGCAGCACCAGGCTATCAGCTGCGCCCTTTTATTATGCTTTTTTCTTTACCTGCTGCCACAGCGCTTCCATTTCATCTAAGTTAGATTGCTGCGGGCTTTTGCCCTGCTCTGCAAGAGCGTGCTCAACAGCGCGAAAGCGGCGTTCGAATTTACTGTTGGCGGCGCGCAGCACCGCTTCCGGGTCCAGCTTATGTTTACGCACCACGTTAACCAGGGCGAACATTAAATCGCCCAGCTCTTCGGCCAATTCTTCACTACCGGCTTGGGTTTGCTCTACTTCGAGGATTTCTTCTTTTACTTTATCCCAGCAGCCTTCAACATTGGGCCAGTCAAAACCGACATTAGCACAGCGTTTTTGCAGCTTGTAAGCGCGGCTTAATGCCGGCATTGCCTGCGGAACATTATCCAACACACTGTGCTGGCCGTTATCTTTACGCTCGTTACTTTTTAGTGCTTCCCAGTTTTGCAGTACCGTATCGGTATTGAGGGCATCCACGACGCTAATACTACCAACAGCTTTGTCAGAAAAAACGTGCGGATGGCGCCGCTCCAGTTTGTCGCAAATCGCCGCGACGCAATCATCAAATTCAAAGCGGCCTTCTTCTTTGGCGATTTGGGCGTAAAACACCACCTGAAACAGTAAATCGCCCAGTTCATCTTTTAACTCGTCAAAGCTCTCACGCGCTATGGCGTCGGCTACTTCATATGCCTCTTCCAGAGTATACGGTACTATAGTGGCGTAACTTTGTTTTAAATCCCACGGGCAGCCGCTTTGCGGGTCGCGCAAGCGGCTCATAATGCCCAGCAGTCGGGTTATATTATCTGACACGCTAATCCTTTATATTTTAACTGTTACGGATTAATGATGGAAGCGCTTGGCTTCAACCACATCATCTATCTGGCTGATTTTGCTTAATAACTTATTAAGCGAGTCGAGGTTATACAGCTCCATCGTCATATTAATTACCGCGGTTTGCGCTTTAATATCCGAGCTGCTGCTCATCTTGGTAACGTTGGCTTTTTCGTTGGCCAAAATGCTGGTGATGTCCCGCAATAAGCCGTTGCGATCGTGCGCAATAATACGGATATCTACCTCGTAACCGGAGGCGTATTTATCGCCCCAGGTGGCATCTACCACCCGCTCGGGGTGGCTGTCCTGCAGGGTTTTAAACTGGTCGCAGTCATCACGGTGAATAGCAATACCACGGCCCTGGGTAATGTAGCCGATAATGGCATCGCCCGGCAGCGGATGGCAGCAACCAGCCATATGGGTCAGCAGGTTACCCACGCCCTGCACCACAACATCGCTTTTCGCTTTGGTAGAGGGCAACGGTTTGGTAATTAAACGCGGGTCAATTTCCGGTTCATCTTTTACATACTGGCTTTGAATAAAATGCACCACTTGGGTGACTTTAATTTCACCGCCGCCAATGCCCACCAGCAGCTCGTCCATACTGTTAACGTTAAACCGCGTCAGTACCTTAGCCGGATATTCCATCACCAGGTTCAGCCGTGTCAGTTCGGTATCAAGCAGCTCTTTGCCGGCAGCCAGGTTTTTATCGCGGTCTTGCAGGCGAAACCAATACTGCACTTTTGAACGGGCGCGGCTGGATTTTAAGTAACCCAAATGCGGGTTTAGCCAATCACGGCTGGGGTTAGGTTCGCGGCCGGTCAAAATCTCAACCTGATCGCCGGTTTTCATCTGGTAGGTAAAGGGCACAATACGGCCGGACACCTTGGCACCGATACAACGATGACCGACATTAGAATGCACATAATAAGCAAAATCCAGCGGCGTGGAGCCCATCGGTAAATCAACAATATCGCCTTTGGGGGTAAAGACGTAAACACGGTCTTCAATCACCTGGTTGCGCAGCTCTTCGGCTAAATCACTGCTGTCGACCACATCTTCCTGCCATTGCAGTAACTTACGCAGCCAGCCGATTTTTTCATCGTTGGCGCCATCTTTGGCGTTTACTGCACCTTCTTTGTAGCGCCAGTGTGCCGCCACACCAAGCTCCGAGTCTTCATGCATCTGCCGCGTGCGGATCTGTATCTCCACAGGCCGGCCCTGCGGCCCCAACACCACGGTATGAATAGACTGGTAGCCGTTTTGCTTTGGCGTGGCGATATAGTCATCAAATTCTTTCGGCAAATGGCGCCAGCCGGTGTGCACTATACCTAAGGCACCATAACAATCCTGCACCCGCTCGGTAATAATGCGCACCGCGCGGATATCGTACAGCTGATCAAATGCCAGCTGTTTTTTCTGCATTTTTTTCCAGATACTGAAGATATGCTTTGGCCGGCCGTACACTTCTACCGCCAAATTGGCATCTGCCATTTTCTGCCGCACTGAGGCGACAAAATCCTGCATATACTGCTCACGGTCCAGCCGGCGCTCTTCGAGCAAACCGGCAATTTGCTTATACAGTTGCGGGTGCAGGTAACGAAAGGCTAAGTCTTCCAGCTCCCATTTCAGCTGGCCGATACCGAGCCGGTTTGCCAGCGGGGCAAAAATGGCATTGGTTTCTTTGGCGGCCAGTACCCGGGTTTCTTCGTCGGCGTTTTTCACTTCACGCAGGTAACAAATTTGTGCTGCCAGTTTAATTACCACAGCGCGCACATCTTCTACCATCGCCAGTAGCATACGCCGCAGATTGTCGGCCTGCTGCGGGTTAACACTTTGATTTGGCCCGGTAGGAATAGTGCGGATAGCTTCCATTTGCTGCACAGCACGCAACATCACCAGCACATTGGCCGGAAATGCCGGTTCTAACTGTTCCAGGCTGAGTAACCCGGCTTCAAGTTGTGGAAAAAACAGCGCGGCCAGCAATGAGTCGCTGTCCATGCGCAGGTCGGCCAGAATTTCGACCATTTCCCAACCGGTGCGCACTGCAGGCTCCGGCTCTACCAGCTGATGCTGTTTCAGCCACTCTGCTGCGGCCATTAAGCTGCTGATCTTTTTCTCTGTCAGCCCCAGTGAGCATAACCATTCCAGCGTTTCACCACTGTTGTAATCAGTGCTGTGCGACTGGCGAACCCTTACCATGTGCTGTTCCCTCTTTTTACTACCGGCTGAACAACGCCATTAATTCCAGATGACTGGTGTGGGCAAACATATCAACACCACAGATCTTTTCCAAGCTATAGCCGCTTTGCAGCAATACTTTGGCATCACGGGCGAAGGTGGCCGCATTGCACGACACGTACAATATCTGTGCCGGTTTTAGCTTTACAATTTGCTCTACCGCCCCCTGCGCGCCGGCGCGGGCCGGATCCAACAGCACCTTGGTATATTCTGCTTTATTCCAGCGCGCTTTTGGCCACGCCAGATGTAAATCGGCCTGCCAGGCTTCCACGTTGCTAAGACCGTTTAACTTAGCATTGGTTGCCAGTTGTTGCACCATTTTAGCCACGCCTTCCAGTGCATGCACTGTTTTGGCGCGCTGCGCCAGCGCCAGGCTAAAATTGCCGATGCCGGCGTATAAATCCAGCACAGTGTCATTACTGCCAGGCTGCAGCCAGTCCAATGCCTGCGTCACCATCTGCTGGTTTATAGCGGCATTTACCTGAATAAAATCGTCCGGCGAAAATTGCAACGTCAGCTGTTGCTCTGCCAGCCGGTACTGCGGTGTTATTGTAGTATTCCAGTAACTAAACTCGCCGGCCGTCGCTTCGCCCAGCCATATTGCTTCAGGCCAGGCGGCAACAAAGCCCTGCTGCTCAGCTTGTGTCAGCGGTTTAACATGCCGCACTATAACAAAGGCGGTACCGCCGGCCTCTAACACTTCGGCATGGGTTACCGCTGTGGCATCTTTTAATTGCGGCAAGGCTTGGTTTAATGCCGCAAATACCGGTGCTAACAGCGGCGATAACACCATGCAGCTGTCAACAGCAACAATCTGTTTATCGGCATGCTGCCTGAAGCCAACACTAAACCGGCGCTGCTTTTTATCATACCAGATGCCAATCCGTGCACGGCGGCGATAACCACTGCCGGCTGCTGTTAGCATCGGCTGCCACGGCAAAGACGTTAAACCGGTTTGATGACAAATCAGCTTATCAATGCCCTGCTGCTTTAACTCGCGCTGGTTAGCTGCGCTGATATGCTGTAACTGACAACCACCACATTGCGCCGCATACTGACAAGGCGGTGCAATGCGCAATGCTGAGGCTTGCAACACCTTAGTGCTTAGCGCTTTGAGGTAACCTGCTTTATCTTCCGCAACCTTTGCCTGCACCCTTTCGCCCGGTAGTGCACCACTGATAAAAGCAATTTTTTGCTCATGTTTGCTGATGCCATGCACTTCGTAGTCACTGCTATCAATGCTAAATGTCAGTGTTTTACCGGTTAAGCTGGTTTTCGGTTTGGCTTTATAAAGGTTAAGCATGGGTTCTCTATCGGGTTATAGGCAAGTGCGGCCTGATATGTCATTATCAGCACAACAATTATCACTTCTTTGCCTGTATCAATGACGAAAATTGGTTTGCGTTCCTGGTTATTACTGTGCAGCCTGCTACCGGCGCTGCTGGTAAGTGTATTCTGCGCCGGCTATTTTAGCTATGTTCGCTATCAGGAGTTAGCACTTTCTTTAACCGAGCGGGCACGCCATATTGCCCTGCCTTTGGCTATAAGTGCCGAAGACTTACTCAGCCGGCAAAATCACGCGGCGCTGCAGCAACTCGTCGACAGTACACACCGGTTAAATTCCCCCTTGCTGAGCAACATTACGCTGTTTAACGCACAAAACGAGGCAGTGCTGAGCAGCAACCCGCAGCAGTTTTCCAGCAGTTTATCGCTGCCGGATCCCGGCAGCTTACCTGCTACCGGTTTAGTTGTTGCCGGCAGCTATACCGCCGTAGTCTATCAACCATTGCTTAGCAGTCTGGCGCAGGCTGACGGCAGCATGACCGGCAGCAGTGGCTACCTGGTATTGCAATTACCCAAAGCGCAGCTGCGCCTGCAACAGCAAACCCTGCTGCTGCACATTGCCCTACTGGTGTTGCTGTGCCTGCTGGCCGTAATAGTACCCACGCTGTATTTGCTGCGCCGGCTGCACCGGCCGCTGCGCGCTATGCAACACCAGTTGCAGCAGTTGTTAAACGGCCAGACACCAACAGCCGGTGTGCCGGGTATAGTGCGCGAGCTGGCACTGTTACAACAGGATTTAAACCGGCTGGGTGAGCACCTGGCGCATCATGATCAGGAAGTACAACAGCAAATTGAACAGGTTACCAGTGATCTGCAGCAAAGCATGGAGCAGCTGGAAGTACACAATATTCAACTCGATTTTGCCAGGCGCAAAGCGCTGGAAGAAAACCGGCAGAAATCGGAGTTCCTCGCTAAAATGAGTCACGAGCTGCGCACACCACTGAACGGCGTGATTGGTTTTACGCGGCAACTGCTGAAAACACGGCTGTCCAGCAGCCAGCATGATTACTTAACCACTATTCAAAAATCGGCCAACAGCCTGTTGCATCTGGTCAATGACGTGCTGGATTTCTCCCGGTTGGAAGAAGGCCGCTTATCGATCAACCCCGAGCCGTTTTCGCTGCGCGACTTATTAAACGACGCCACCGAACTGTTGGCCGCCAATGCCTTTGATAAGCATCTGGAGCTGGTGTTAATGGTGGAACCGGGCTGCCCGGACGATTTAATAGCCGACCCGGCACGTTTTGCCCAGGTACTGATGAATATTGCCGGCAATGCGATTAAGTTTACCGATCACGGCAGCATTGTTATCCGCGTATCGGCCAGCTTACTGAACGAAGATCAGCTGATCCTGCACTGCTCGGTACAGGATACCGGCCGCGGCATCAGTGAAGAGCAGCAGCATGTGCTGTTTCAGGGCTTTAGCACTAACGAACAGCGCAGCCATCAGTCCGGCTCCGGACTGGGTTTGATGATTTCACAGCGTTTGGTGCAGGCGATGGGTGGCAATATTGGCTTTGAAAGCAAGCCGTCCGAAGGCTCCACCTTCTGGTTTACCATCAGATGTCAGCGCCATCAGCTATCTGTTGCCGACAGCCTGCCGCTGGAGTTGTTGGAAAACAAGCAAATTCTGTACTTTGAGCCACAGCAACACTCACGTGAGGCTACGCTAAGCTTGTTGCACAGCTGGGGCATGCAGGTTACCGCCTGCGCCACCAAAGGCCAGTTACAACAAGCGCTGGCACACCAACAACATTACGACATCGGCCTGATTGGCCGCACTATCGCCATTAACCAGGTTAATCAGGTTACCGCGTTAATTCGCCAGGTAAAGCAGCAGTGCCACCACACTTGCCTGTTGGTGAATACCCTATCGCCGCACTTGCGCGAAACCTTGCTCAGCTCCGGTGCTGATGCCTGCCTGTCCAAGCCGCCGCATTTGCGTAAACTGGCGATGACGCTGGCACAACCCTATGTACAGCAACAGCAGGTAGTTGAGCACAACAGCACGCCGAAAAATGCCAGCCTGAAGGTACTGACGGTAGATGACAACGACGCTAACCTGAAGCTGATAAATACCTTACTGGCCGAGTACGTTGAACATATAGATTCGGCCCGCGACGGTGCGGAAGCCTGGCACAAAGCCACCCAGCACGCCTATGACATTATTTTTATGGACATTAATATGCCGGTGATGGACGGCGTAACCGCCTGCCAACGCATCCGGCAAAGCTCGCTGAACGAGCACACGCCGGTGATTGCCGTTACTGCTCATGCCGTGGACGGCGAGCGCGCCAGGCTGTTAACGCTGGGCTTTAATGAGTTTTTAAGTAAACCGCTGGATGAAAGCATGCTGCACTGTAGCTTGCAGGAGTTTTGCCCGGCCACCAAGTTGCAGGGCCTGGCCAATAACTGGCCGGCCAGCAAACTGGTAGATTGGGCCCT
Source organism: Rheinheimera sp. (assembly GCF_030690345.1). Taxonomy (GTDB): domain Bacteria; phylum Pseudomonadota; class Gammaproteobacteria; order Enterobacterales; family Alteromonadaceae; genus Alishewanella. The sequence continues at coordinate 1,120,041 of NZ_JAUYGV010000006.1, read as the reverse complement.
GGCAATGGAAAGAGCCGGCGGTAAATGCAGCCTGATGACCGACATGCTGCAAATGCTGGTGGCGGGTATTACCTCAACCCGCGCCGCTATTCAACAGGCGCTGGTGACGCATGATCACGAGCAGCTGCTGCAACAAATCCATAAGTTGCACGGTGCCTGCTGCTATACCGGGGTGCCGGCACTGAAAAATCTGGCGGAACTGCTGGAAACCCAACTTAAGCAAGGTAAAACACCGGCAGAGCTGGAGCCGGAATTGCTGGAGCTGGATGATGTATTACAGGCGCTATGGCAGGAAAGCCAGCATTGGCCGAAATGGTAACCAGCTTGCCAGGCGGCGGCTATTGCCGCTCGAGAATTACCGTAGCGGCAGCATAGGCCTGCTCGTCGCTGATCGATAACCAAATATGGTTCACCCCCAGGCTTGAGGCCAACTCGGCAGCATAATCGCTCAGTGCCAGTTGTGGTGCCCCCACAGCATTGTTGCTGACACTGATATGTTGAAAGGATACGCCGCGGCCGATGCCGGTGCCCAGCGCTTTGGCCGCCGCTTCTTTGGCGGCAAAACGTTTGGCAAAATAACGCGCGGCTATCGCCGGCTGTTTCTCCGCATGGTCTTGATAAATCGTTTGCTCAGCTAACGTAAGCACCCGCTTAACCAGGCCAGGGCTGCGCGCCAGGCTTTGCTCTATGCGGGCAATTTCAACAATATCGGTACCAAGACCTACAATGGCCATTTAGCGGCGCGCCTCTACCATTAAACGCTTCATCTCACGCACGGCGGCGTCCAGGCCGCTGAACACAGCACGTGCCACGATGGCATGGCCGATATTCAGCTCGTACATCTGTGGTATGGCGGCTATTGGTTGCACATTGTGATAATGCAAACCATGGCCGGCATTAACAATTAAGCCCAGCGACGCAGCAAAAGCGGCAGCATCACTGATCCGCTTTAACTCAGCTGCTTGTTCAGCGCTGTCGGTACTTTCAGCGTACTTACCGGTATGAATTTCAATATAGGGCGCACCGGCTTTGGCGGCGGCTTCAATCTGGCGCTTGTCGGCATCAATAAACAGTGATACCAAAATATTCTGCTGACGCATTTGCGTTACCGCATCGGTAATACGGCTGAGTTGCCCCGCTACTTCCAAGCCGCCTTCGGTGGTTAACTCCTGGCGTTTTTCCGGCACAAAACAGGCAAAATGCGGTTTTAGCTCAGTGGCGATGGCCAGCATTTCATCGGTAACCGCCATTTCAAAATTCAGCCTGGTAGCAATGGTTTGGCGCAGCACAAACACATCGCGATCAATAATATGGCGGCGGTCTTCGCGCAAATGCACGGTAATACCGTCGGCTCCGGCTTGTTCAGCCAACAAGGCGGCATGCACCGGCTCCGGGTAATAAGTGCCGCGCGCCTGGCGCAACGTTGCTACGTGATCAATATTAACGCCAAGAAAAATAGGGTTGTGCATGCCTGACTCCGGATGACAAAATTAAATATTATTCTGCTGCAAATAACGCGCGGCTGGCTAAAGGTTTACTGCCCAGCAAAGGTGCCAGCAGTTGGCGGCTCAGTTGCTTGGCGCAGCGCCTGACGTCGGCATTGTGCCACTGACCCAGCCCGATATGTAACAGCTGCTCGCCACTGTAACCTTTTACAGCAGGTACAAAGCCCAATTCGGTTTGCCACTGATAGCAGCTGTTGCTGCTGATAGCATTGCCAAGCGCATCGTGCTGCCAGTCTATCGGCTGGCCGAGCTCAGTTAACAGCGCAAATTCAAACTCGCGTAAACACGGTTCCAGCTCTGCGCTGCCCTGCTGCACCAGGCTTAGCTGCTGCAGGCTATGCAGATATACGGCAAATAACTGCTCTGCTGCCAGATTATCCGGCCATAAGCGGCATACCAGCTCATTTAAATACATGCCGCTGTACAGCACCTTGCCACTGAACATAAAGGCCGGTGCCGCTTCATCAATACTTTTTACCGTTTTAAGCTCATTCCGCCCGGTTAACTGTAAGCTAAACTGCTGAAACGGCTGCAGCGCCAAACGTTGTTTGCCCTGGCGTTTACGTACCACCGCCGATAACCGGCCCAGCTCAGGCAGTAACAGCTGCAAAATCAGCTTGTCTTCACCCAACTGACGGCTGTGCAAAATAAACCCGGGCCATAGCTCAGCGTGCATAGGCCGCCTTAATCGTCGCCGTAGCCTAAACTGCGCAGCGCGCGCTCATCGTCAGCCCAGCCCGATTTAACCTTAACCCAAACCTGCAAAAATACCGGCTGCTCCAGCATAGAGGCCATATCAATACGTGCCTCGGTAGCAATGGTTTTTATCCGCTCGCCTTTATTGCCGATAACCATGCGCTTTTGGCTTTCGCGCTCTACCAGCACCAGCGCCGCTATGTGGTAGTGTTTCTCTTCCCACTTAAAGCGCTCAATCTCTACTGTTACCGAGTACGGTAACTCGTCACCTAAAAAGCGCATTAACTTTTCCCGCACAATTTCTGCAGCCATAAAGCGCATTGAGCGGTCGGTAACATAATCATCGGGAAAGAAAAACTCGCACGGTGGTAAATGCTTTTGCACTACAGTGCGCAGCGCTTCCACGTTGTCGCCGGTTTCCGCAGACAACGGCACCACATCAATAAAATTCAGTTGGCTGCCAAGCCATTGTAAATGCGGCAGCAAGGTGTCTTTATCGCGGTATAAATCAACCTTGTTCACCACCAATATTACCGGCTTCTTTGACGCTATTAACCGGTTCAACACCATTTGGTCGTCATCGGTCCAGCGGGTGCCTTCCACCACAAACAACACAAACTCCACGTCCAGAATCGAGCTGGCCGCAGCTTTGTTCATCAACCGGTTAATGGCGCGCTTTTCTTCAATATGTAAGCCCGGCGTGTCGACATACACTGTTTGATAATTGTCACGGGTGTCGATACCAACAATGCGGTGGCGGGTGGTTTGCGGCTTTTTCGAGGTGATGCTTACCTTCTGCCCTACCAGCTTATTCAGTAAGGTTGATTTACCCACGTTGGGCCGGCCCACTATCGCCACTAAGGCAGCATAGGTCGGTGTTGTGTCGTTACTTGTCATGCTTAATTTTTTCCAGCGCCATATGAGCGGCGTCCTGCTCTGCCTTGCGGCGTGAACTGCCGGTGGCGGTAAAAGGTGTCATGCCGGCGATAGTACAACGCACGGTAAAGGTTTGCTGATGCGCTTCGCCCACAGTGGCGATAACGTCATATACCGGCAAGGCTAAGCGTAGCCCCTGCAGGTATTCCTGCAACAGGGTTTTTGAGTCTTTCTGCTCGCCGGGCATAATGGTATTCAGCCGGGAGCCAAACCACAGCAGAATGCGCTCTTTGCACGCCGCCATACCGGCATCCAGATAAATAGCACCTAAAATGGCTTCTACCGCGTCGGCTAAAATAGACTCACGGCGAAAGCCGCCGCTTTTCAGCTCACCCGGGCCCAACCGCAGGTGCTCAGATAACTGCAGCTCCTGGGCAATTTCAGCCAGGGTTACGCCCTTTACCAGTGCCGCCCGCATCCGGGTTAGATCGCCTTCGCGCGCTTTAGGGAAGTGTTCGTACAGGGTTTCAGCGATAACTAAGCTGAGCACCGCATCGCCGAGAAACTCCAGCCGTTCATTGTGCTGGCCTTTACAACTGCGATGGGTAACGGCTTGCTCCAGCAGCGCCTCTTGTTGAAACTGATAGCCCAATCGGGCTTGCAGCGGTTTTAACGATTTTTGCATGTCTGTCTCTTAACGGTGAACGCTGTGCCGGCTTAGTGAATAGCACCAAGGCGGTCAAAGCGCACTCCGGTTGGGATCCAGCCGGGTAACCAGCTGTTTGGATCCTCATTAAATTCAAAGCTCATCCAGATAAACACCGCTTTGCCTACCATGTTGTGCTCCGGCACAAAGCCCCAAAAGCGACCATCACGGCTGTTATCGCGGTTATCACCCAGCACAAAATAGTGACCGTCCGGCACAACAAACTCATCAATGGCGGTGCCGCGTTGTTTAAAGAAAAACTCGGTATGTTCGCGCCGCGCCGGAGTTTGCAAAATATCGTGCGATACTTCGCCTAACTGTTCGGTATAACGCCGCTGCGGATACTGGTCCTGATAAAACTCACCTTCGTTTTGCAACTGCAGCGCCACCATTTCCAGTTTGCCACAGCTGGCAGCATCGCCACCGTCACAGGCTTTTTCAATAAACAGCTGTTTATTGCGGTAAATAATCCGGTCGCCCGGCAAGCCGATAACACGTTTAATGTAGTCTACCGTGGGCTGCTCAGGATATTTAAACACCGCCACATCACCGCGCTGCGGTTTATTGTTGCTGTACAGCGTTTTGCGCCATACCGGGTCTTTAACGTCGTAGGAGAACTTCTCGACCAGGATAAAATCGCCCACCAGCAAGGTAGGCATCATTGAACCGGACGGAATTTGAAACGGCTCATAAATAAAGGAGCGGAAGATAGTGATCAGCGCTATCACCGGGAAAATCGACTTTGCCGTTTCTACCAGTTGCGGCTCTTTAACCAGCTCTTCACCCACATTAGCAGGTAAGTCGCCACCGGCGGAGGTTTGCGCCAGCACCAAGCGTTGTTGCCGTTTTGGCGCTAACACCAACGCATCCAGTAACCACACCAAACCGCTGGCAAGTGTCAGCAGCACCAGAAAAATTGCAAAGTAACCTGCCATGAAGATCCCTTAATTATTTACCGACTTTCAGAATGGCAAGGAAGGCTTCCTGTGGTACTTCCACATTACCTACCTGCTTCATCCGTTTTTTACCATCTTTCTGCTTTTGCAGCAGTTTTTTCTTCCGGCTGATATCACCGCCATAACATTTTGCCAGTACGTTTTTACGCATCTGCTTAATGGTGGTACGGGCAATCACGTGGTTGCCGATAGCCGCCTGAATGGCTATATCGAACATCTGCCGCGGGATCAGCTCTTTTAGTTTTTCTGCCAGCTGCCGGCCGCGGCCCTGAGCAAAATCGATATGGCTGATAATGGCCAACGCATCAACGCGCTCACCGTTAATCAAAATATCTACCCGCTGCATATTCGAGGTTTGAAAGCGCTTGAAGCTGTAATCCAGTGAGGCATAACCGCGGCTGGTTGACTTTAACCGATCGAAAAAGTCCATTACAACTTCGGCCATTGGCAGCTCATACACCACCGCAACCTGACGGCCGTGATAGCTCATGTTTACCTGCACACCGCGCTTTTCAATACACAGGGTAATAACGTTACCCAAATATTCTTGCGGCACCAGGATATGCGCTTCAACAATAGGCTCACGAATTTCGTCAATATCATTTACCGCAGGTAAGGCACTGGGATTGTCTACCATCACGGTTTCACCGTTTTTCTTCAGCACTTCATACACTACTGTCGGTGCAGTGGTGATCAAATCCAGGTCGTACTCACGCTCCAGGCGTTCCTGAATAATTTCCATGTGTAGCATGCCAAGGAAACCGATACGGAAACCAAAACCCAGGGCGCCGGAGTTTTCCGGTTCATAAAACAACGATGAATCATTCAGGCTTAGTTTGGCCAGTGCATCACGGAAATCTTCGTAATCGTCACTGGACACCGGGAACACCCCGGCATATACCTGCGGTTTAATACGTTTAAAGCCCGGTAGCGGTTTTTCCGCACTGTTTTTTGCCAGTGTTAACGTATCGCCTACCGGCGCGCCTTTAATTTCTTTAATACCGGCGATCACAAAGCCTACTTCGCCGGTTTTTAACTCGCCGGTATTAGTGGCTTTGGGGCTGAATACGCCCACTTTGTCTACTTCGTAGCTCTGGCCGGTCGACATAACTTTAATTTTGTCTTTGGCTTTAATGCTGCCGTGTTTTACCCGCACCAGTGATACCACGCCCTGATAGGCATCGAACCATGAATCGATTATCAGTGCCTGGGTCGGTTGTTCCGGCTCACCTTCCGGTGGCGGGATTTTCTTCACAATGGTTTCCAGCACATCTTTAATGCCCAGCCCGGTTTTGGCCGAGCACTGCACTGCACCTATGGCTTCAATGCCGATGATGTCTTCTATTTCTTCTGCTACACGGTCCGGTTCGGCCTGCGGCAGGTCAATTTTGTTCAGTACCGGCAGTACTTCTAAATTCATTTCCAGTGCGGTATAGCAGTTTGCTACGGTTTGCGCTTCTACGCCCTGGCCGGCGTCCACCACTAACAGTGCACCTTCACAGGCGGCCAGTGAACGGCTTACTTCATAGGTAAAGTCAACGTGGCCAGGGGTGTCGATAAAGTTCAGCTGGTAGGTATTGCCGTCGTCAGCCGGATAATACAGCGTTACACTTTGCGCTTTAATGGTAATACCGCGCTCACGCTCGAGATCCATCGAGTCCAGCACCTGTTGCTGCATTTCACGATCAGATAAACCACCACAATACTGGATTAAGCGATCAGACAGCGTTGATTTACCATGGTCGATATGGGCAATGATAGAAAAGTTTCTGATGTGATTAAGTTTAGGCATGTTGTCCGCAAAACTGTAGGCGTAACGCAAGGTTGAAAACTTATAGCTGCTAAGCCACAACCTCCTGCGCTAACGCGGGTTATTCCGATAAATTAGCGCGAATTGTACTCTATCCCACGTCAGCTTGCTATGTGTTATTCATCGCAACGCGGGGATTGCCGGCAGGCCGGGTTTAAGTCAAAGCGTTTAGATGAGGCGTTGCAGCCCAAGCTGTGGCAGCACTTCAAGGATACTGATGTGCTCTGTGCTTTGCTGCAAGCGGCCATAGCGGCGTGCCAACAGAAAGCCTGCGGTTACACCGGCCAGGGCAGCAAGTATTACCCAGCCTTCGGCTAAACCTGCCAAACCGGCCAGCACAGCGCTGGCTAACAGCAACAATAACGGCAGCAAATACACCATAACCGCCGCCATAATAAGGTTATGTTCCTGCATACCAATTTTTACCTGCTCACCGGGCAACAATGCCAGTGAGGTGGCAACAAAAAAGCGCTGTTGTCGTGGTGTCATAGTTTTAGCCACAATGCCGGTACCGCAATCATCACTGACATTACAGGCATTGCAACTGGCTACCGGCGTGGTGCTTAACCACACGCCGCCGCTATCAACACTGACCACAGTCGCAATTTCCTCTACCATCAGCGCACCGCCGCGGCCAGCTGACGCGCCGTTTCAATACTTACCGGGCCGATAACGGTGATCTCCAGTTGCTCTTCTGTCTGCACATAAATAGTGGTAGCGCCATCACGAAAGGCCTGGGTTGGCAGACGGTTGCTGTCTTGCACAAATACCGAAACCTGATGCAAGCCATCACTCAGCAACCAATAACTCAGCAGGCTGTCAGCCAGTTGCGGGAATTCTGCCGGTTCCTCTACCTGGTGGTAACCTTGTGGCAGCCAGGTAAGTTTATGTGCCGATACAGGTACAGTCTGAGCAGTAACCGTTGCCGGCTCAGGCAACTCCGCCACTAACACTGCTTGCAGAGTTTCCGGAAATTCTGCAGAAATTTGCATATGGGTAACCAGCCAGCGCTCCAGCGCATTTTGCTGTGCCGATAAGGTATCGATACGCAGCGGAAAACCGGTTTCAGCATCCAACCACAGCCAGTAATGATAACGCCCGCCCTCTTTTGCCGTTAAGCGCAATAATTGTGCACTGCGGCCGGACATCACTGAGCTACTGCCGGCAACGGCATTATACAATTGCGTAATGGTGGCTTTATCTTCAAACAATAAGGCCGGCAACTCCGGAATACTGTTACCGTGAGTAACAAAAGCCGGTTTGTCGGTTAGCAGGTAATACACCAGGGCATTACGGCGCAGAATATCCACGCCGTTGGTATCAAGCGGAATTAAATGTTCTATTTCCTGCTGGTCTTTAACACCGTGGATCCAGCGATAGGTATCGGCGTTACCGCCTTTTAGTACCACAAAGGAAGTATCGAAATTATACTGCTTAACGGCGTGTTGCACTTTGTCAAACAGCGCCCAACCCTCTTGCGCGGCTTGCGCCACGCCTGACACTACTACCAGTACAATGGCACTGCATAAGCCAGAGAATCGCATCATTATTGCCCGTCGTTTGCTGTTCCGCTGTCTTTAGTGTCGTTGCTGGCTTGCTGCGCCTGCTCCATCACCCGCACTTGCTGGCGGTGGGCATTAAGCAAGGCTTGCAAGCGCTTTTGCTGTTCCAGCATGGCTTGTTGCTCTTGCTCGGCAAAGCGATCTTCCACTGTAGTCTGGCTTAAACTTACCGGGGTAGCAAAACCGGCCACCGGCTGAGTTTGTAACAGCGGCAGCGGCGACAAATTATCTTGTTGTGGCGACTGCTGATATTGCTGCATACCAAACACCGCCATTAACGCTACACCGGCTGCGACAGCACCTTGCGCTACCGGTTGCAGCCAACGGCCGTTAGCCGCGTAGCTTAAACCAGATTTAATCCGGCGCACTAAACCACGGTTGCTCTGTAAGCGATACTGCGGTTCATCCGCCAGTTTCGCAGCAAAATCATCAGCAAAATTTACACTCAGCGCGCTTTGCGGCTCACGACGCAGCACAGCACCAATCGTATGGTATCGTTCAAGCTTGTGTTGCAGCTCAGTATCTTGCAGCAAACTGTCGAGCTGTTGCGCGCTCAGTTGCTGGTTGTCACTGGCAGCAGAGAGCCAATCCTGATGTTCTGACGACATAATGTTTCCTGTCTTAAATTACTGGTTTGTGCCCTGATTGCTAGCTTATTAATGGCTTAAGCTGCAAATCAATTGCTTCACGCGCTCTGAAAATACGGCTTCTGACGGTGCCGATTGGGCAGGCCATTACGTCCGCAATTTCTTCATAACTTAACCCTTCGAGTTCACGCAGCGTAATAGCAGTGCGCAGCTCGTCCGGTAATTTTTCAATGGTGCTGAACACCACGTTACGGATTTCATCGGATAACAATAGCCTTTCCGGTGAATCCTGTTCTTTTAACGCATCGCTGCCGTCAAAATATTCCGCGTCTTCAGCATCAACATCTGTAGCCGGCGGTTTACGGCCATTGGCAACCAGATAGTTTTTTGCACTGTTTACCGCTATCCGATACAGCCAGGTATAAAATGCACTTTCGCCGCGAAAACCGGGAATAGCCCGATACGCTTTAATAAAGGCTTCCTGCGCCACATCGGCTACGTCTCCGTGGTTAGAGACATAACGGGAAATTAAGTTCGCGATACGGTGCTGATATTTTCGCACCAATACATTAAACGCCGCTTTATCGCCTTGTTGTACACGCTGGACAATCTGCCAGTCCAATTCTTGCTCGCTCATGTTCGAGCTAATCCCCTGTAATACTAATCGTTATGCTAACTGGCGCTGGTCTAGCGTGCTGGTATGACCGTAACTGCCAGAAATAGTTCTGCTAAATGTGGCAAAAAAGCTACAATAGCCGGACATTGACTGACGGCAAGTGTATCGCATGACGCAAGCAAAAGAATATCTCTGTGACGTTTTAATTATTGGCAGTGGTGCCGCAGGCTTGTCGCTGGCATTGCAATTGGCCGACAGCGCCAAGGTGCTGGTGTTAAGTAAAGGCCCGCTGCGCGAAGGTTCGACCCTGTATGCTCAGGGCGGCATTGCTGCGGTGTTCGATGAAAGCGACAGTATTGCCTCGCATGTTGACGATACGCTGATTGCCGGCGCCGGCTTGTGTGAAGAAGCCGCCGTGCAGTTTACTGCCGGTAATGCCAAAACCGCGATGGAATGGCTGATTGCCCAGGGCGTACCCTTTGATCAATACAAAGATGAAGACGGCAGCCTTAAGTATCACCTGACCCGCGAAGGCGGCCACAGCCACAGACGCATTTTACATGCCGCCGACGCCACTGGTCAGGCGGTACAAATTACCCTGGTCGATAAAGTAAAAGCGCACCCGAATATCCGCTTGTTGGAAAACTACAACGCGATAGATTTAATCAACGGCCGCAAAATCGGCAAAGATCCCAAGCATTGCTACGGCGCCTATGTCTGGAATAAAGATGCCGCCAAAGTAGAGCTGGTGCGCGCCCGCTTTGTGGCGCTGGCTACCGGTGGTGCCAGTAAGGTGTATCTGTATACCAGCAACCCGGATGTTGCCAGCGGTGACGGCATTGCCATGGCCTGGCGCGCAGGCTGCCGCGTTGCCAATATGGAATTTAACCAGTTTCACCCTACCAGTTTGTACCATCCGGACGCGCCGAATTTCCTGATAACCGAAGCCATGCGCGGTGAAGGTGCTTATTTAAAGCGGCCGGACGGCAGCCGTTTTATGCCGGATTTTGACGAGCGCGCCGAATTAGCGCCGCGCGACATTGTCGCCCGGGCTATCGATTATGAAATGAAGCGCCTGGGTGCCAACTGCGTTTATCTGGATATCAGCCACAAGGCAAAAGACTTTATTATTGAGCACTTCCCGACTATTTATGCCAAATGTTTAAGTGTCGGCATTGATATTACCCGCCAGCCCATTCCGGTGGTGCCGGCCGCCCACTATACCTGTGGCGGCGTAATGACCAATATGAACGGCCAAACCGATATCAGCAACTTATATGCAATAGGCGAAGTCGCTTATACCGGCTTACATGGCGCCAACCGTATGGCCAGTAATTCTCTGCTGGAGTGTGTGGTGTTTGCTCAGGCCGCTGCCAAACATATTTTGGCGCAGCTGGATCCGGCCAGTGAGCTGCCGTTGTTACCGCCGTGGGATGACAGCCGTGTCAGTGACTCAGACGAGGAAGTGGTTATTACGCATAACTGGCACGAATTGCGGCTGTTTATGTGGGATTACGTTGGCATAGTGCGCACCAATAAACGGCTGGAGCGTGCGCTGCACCGCGTGGAGTTACTGCAGCGCGAAATTCACGAATATTACAGTCATTTCCGTGTCAGCCACCATTTGCTGGAGTTGCGTAATCTGGTGCAGGTGTCTGAGCTGATTATCCGCTGTGCCATGCAGCGTAAAGAAAGCCGCGGCCTGCATTATAACCTGGATTATCCCGAATCAGCGCCGGACAGCACCCCAACAGTGCTTACGCCTTAGGCCGCGTCAGGCGCCGGGAGGGGTAGTGGTATCAGCCGCTGCAGATTGCCAGTTACGCTGATTAATTACCCGTGCCAGAGCCCTGAAATCAGCTTCGGGGCATTGGTCAGCAAAAATCCAGCGCTGATAATGGCGTTTATCGGCTTCAGCACGCCAACATAAGCGAATAGCATGCTGACTGATTAAGCCGGCATCGCTCAGCTTACCGGGCGGCAGCGCTGTACCAAACCAGCGCAACTGTCCGTCTGCCTGCAGTGCAAGGGCAGCACTGTGCTGCAATGCTTGCCACTGGCCATAACACAGCCAATAAAACCCCGCCAGCAAGGGCACAACACCTGCCCACCACAGCATTGGCAGCGGCGTGAGTGCCAACACGAATGCCGGCATAAGCGCAAAAGCCACTAAACCTTGTTGGCAACAGCGCGACGGCTTAAGCGCAATATTATACGCGGACACGGTCCAGAATCAGCTGTACCAGCGCCTGCAACGCCGGGTCGGCAGATTTGGCATGGCCCATAAACCAGGAGAATAAATCCGGATCGTCACATGCCAGCAAACGTTCAAAATCCTGCTTCTGCTGCAGGCTAAGTGCGTCGTAGCCTTGTTCAACAAAGGGCGCCAGCAATATATCCAGCTCTAACATGCCACGCCGGCAGGCCCAGCGTAAGCGCGGTTTTATCATTAATTCTGTCATAGTTACCTTAATTTACCGGTTACTCCGGCTCGATTTAGCGCTGATTCTAACAAATTTCTGCCTGCGGGGTTGAGCTTTTGCCGCTTTCCCCCAATGATAGCAACATTCATGGTCAGCGCAGCGACACACTACCTTATTATGCATACATCCTGGTTAACCGCAGAACAATACGCGCAATTATCCACTCAGGTTCAGGGCGCTTTTATTGCCCCCCTGCCGGCATTTGAAACCTTGTTAGTCAGCGGAGCTGACAACCGTAAATATCTGCAGGGCCAAACCACCTGCGATCTGGACCTGCTGGGCACAGATAACTTTTTGCGTGGTGCCCATTGTGATGCCAAAGGTAAAATGTGGTCGCAGTTTCATTTAGTCAGTGATGGCGAACAGTTGGTTGTGTTGGCCTTTCGCGACGAGTTAAACGCCTCGGCTGAGCAGTGGAAAAAGTTTGGTGTGTTCTCCAAAGTCAGTTTTACCCCCGGCCAGCAGCGCTATGCGGTGTTTGGTATCGGTGGCAACAACTGTGCACAATTGATTAGCCAACTGGGTTTCAGTTTGCCCATGCCGGGTGCAGTAAGCCGCCAGCCCCATGCTATGCTGCTTGGTTTAGCCAGCGACCATTTTATGTTACTAATGGCGCAACCGGATGCGCAGCAATTAATGCAGCAAAAATTGCCGTTTGCCGCGCCCACGCTATGGTTGGCACAACATATTCAACACGGTTTCAGTTATCTGGAGCAGACATTAATTGGCGCCTTTGTGCCACAAATGCTTAACTTACAAGCGCTCGATGCCATCAGCTTTACCAAGGGCTGTTATATCGGCCAGGAAACGGTCGCCAGGTTGAAATACCGCGGTGGCAACAAAAGAGCAGCTTATATTCTGACGGCGCAGACAGACGAATTACCCGCCGCCGGAACTGATATAGAAGTACAATTAGGTGAGAACTGGCGCCGGAGCGGCCAGGTTGTCAATGCAGTGAATATTAATAACCACTTATGGTTAATTGCTGTATTACCCAACGACACAACACCGGCAGACTCGTTACGGCTTAGCAGCGACAGTGCACCGGCACTTAGCTTATTGCCGTTACCTTATTCGATTAATTAAAGAGGTTTTCATGACCATTTCTCAGGACAAAGTTGTCGCCATGCACTACACCGTTACCGACCAACAAGGTAACGAACTGGATACTTCGGTGGGCGGCGAGCCTTTAGTCTTCTTATTTGGCCACGGTTCATTAATTCCGGGTTTAGAACAAGCCTTAGCCGGTAAAAGCAGCGGCGATAAATTTAAAGCCGATATTGCTGCCGCCGAAGCCTATGGCGAGCGCCATGATGCGCTGACACAGGCTGTACCAAAATCGATGTTTGAAGGCATGGATGTAGCCGTAGGTATGCGCTTTCGCGCGGCCGGCCCTGATGGCCGCGAGCAGTCCGTTATCGTGCTGGAAGTAACAGAGGAAGAAGTGGTGGTAGATGGTAACCACCCGTTGTCCGGTATTGATCTTAGCTTTGATGTTGAAGTTATCCTGGTACGCGACGCCACCGAAGAAGAGCTGGCGCACGGCCATGTGCATGGCATTGACGGCCATGCCGGCCATTAATCTGTTGTGAACAAGTGCCGGCCTGCACAGGCCGGCCTTATTCCGCCTGATGCTATCTGCACCACCCGAAAACAACCTGCTTGGCACCGATGGCTTGCCACGCTTTGGCTATTTTGCCAGCCCGGTCACCCGGCTGAACCTGGCACAGTTTACCTATTACAACGTGATGGATAGGCCCGCCTCTGCGCTGGCGAAATATCTGCACTATAAACAGTTTCAGTTTGTCAGTATCAGCCATGCCGACTGGCAAATAGGTGTAGCAATAGCCGATATCCGCTATGCCGCCAGTGCTTTTTGCTACTTCTACCAGCGCAGTACACAGCAGCTGGATGAAATCAGCCTGCTAAAACCGTTCAGCCTCGGCGTACAGATGAGCAACACCCCGGTGGCCGGCAGCGCGCGGATAAACGGAAAACAACATATTTGCCTGACACCAAAAGGCTACAACTGGCAGTTAACACTGCAAGGTGAATTGCTAAGCGGCAACCTGATGCTGCATGGCGGCGAAAATGCCCAACCTATAGCCCTGTGCACCCCCACCGGTTACAACGGTTGGACCTATACCCAAAAACATAATGCTTTAGCCCTTAGTGGTGAACTGCATTACCGCGGTACTGCGCTGGATTTAAGCACGGCGCTGGCCGGGTATGATTTCTCCGCCGGCTATATGCGCCGCGAAACCAGTTGGCGCTGGGGCAGCATTAGCGCAACCTTGCCACAGGGCCGTTTTGGCCTGAATCTGGCCAACGGTGTAAACGAAACCGGCGCCACGGAAAATTGCCTGTGGCTGGATGGCCGCCTGCAATTATTACCACCGGTCAGCATTGGCTTAAACCGGCAACAACCAACACAACCCTGGCAATTCAGCAGTACCGATCAACAGGTTTGTTTGCAATTTACACCGCAACAATGCCGGCGCGAGCGGCTGAATCTGGGTATATTAGCCAGTAATTTTCGCCAGTACTGTGGCTTTTTTTCCGGCAGCATACTGCTGCAAAATGGTGAAAAACTGATTTTGGATCAAGTGCCCGGGCTGGCCGAAGATCACTTTGCCAGGTGGTAACACCCTGTTAGCAGTGGCAGTAAATTCTTGACACCAGCACCAAAGCCCCCTATTTTTACCCTCTTATTTAATTGCCAACCATTGAGCGTACCCGGCCCGAATGAAAGATCGTATTATCATTTCCGTCTCGACAATCAATGGTACCCGCCATTTTAATGTCAGTAAGCTGTTTAAGCGTAACGCCGTGATCGCTATGTGGTTAACGCTGTTTGGCCTGTTAATCACCGCTGCAGTTATCGACTATTTGCTGCGCAGCGTAGAGAAAAGCCAGCATGAACGCTCACAGTTATCACAGCACGCTAACAGCCTGCGCGCCGAAATTGCCGGCCTGACCAGCAGCAAACTGCAACTGGAACAAGAGCTGGGCGTTAAACAAGATGAAATGCTGCAGGTGATTAACCGCGTTGGCGAAATAGAGCTGGCGCTGGGGCTGGAGCAACAATACCCGCAAAACTTAGAAAACCGTCTTGATACCGCTTCGGTGAACTCGTCTGCCCGCCAGGCCATGTTACAGCTGGTACCAAATGGCTCGCCGCTGGACTTCAGCCGCCGTTCGTCCAGGTTTGGTTTGCGTAGCCACCCAATTGTCGGTAAACAACAGCATCACAAAGGCGTTGATTTATCAGCTAACCGCGGCACGCCCATTTATGCCCCGGCCGACGGTGTTATTGAAGTAATACGGCCAAGCAAAGCCGGTTACGGCAATTTACTCAAGATCCGCCATGCCTTTGGTTTTTCTACCCTGTATGCGCATTTGGATGAGTTCAAGGTAAAAAGTGGCCACTTTGTGCATAAAGGCGAATTAATTGCCACCTCAGGCAATACCGGTTTATCAACCGCACCACATTTACACTACGAAGTACATTTCCTTGATCGGGCACTTAATCCGCAAAGTTTTATGGATTGGGATGCGACTAACTTCGATCTGGTGTTTGAAAAGGAAAGGAGCATTAAATGGCACTCTTTAGTAAGCATGCTGGAAACCAAAGCAAGCACACAGTTACAACTGTCATCGCACAAGGATGCTCAATTAACGGCAACCTCCGACTAAGCTGCGATATGCAGGTCGATGGTTACGTTGAAGGCAAAATTGTCAGCGACAAAACACTGATCATCAGTGCGTCCGGCCGCATTAAAGGCGAAGTCACCGCCGACAAAGTCATTATTAACGGCTTGTTTGACGGTGAATGTTACGCTAACAACGTGGAAATTTTGCCGCAAGGCAAGGCGCACGGCATTATTCACTGTGACGACTTAAGCATAGAACGTGGCGGTAGCTTCCTGGGTAAAACCCTGCCTACCTCGTCTGAGCATGTTGTCAGCCTGCCAAAAGAAGACAAAGAACAACCGGCCAAAACACTGGAAAATAAAGCCGAAGCCGGCAAAACCGGTTAACCTGCCGCCCGTGCAACCGGGCGCAAAGGCTGGTTTTTTCTACCGTATCAGGTTAGCTTAAACTTTCCACAGCAACCTGATGGCAGCATAACAATGAAAAAAACCTTCTGGCTAGCTTACTCAGCCTGAGCAGTTTTACTGCTTTGGCCGCTGCCGATTTAACCAGCGCGATCCAGCAAGATTACCAACAGCATTTAGCACCGTTATTTAAGCATTTTCACCAAAACCCTGAATTGTCACATATGGAAACCCAAACCGCGAAACGGCTGGCCAAAGAGCTGCGCGCCGCCGGCTTTGACGTTACCGAAGGTGTAGGCAAAACCGGGGTAGTGGCGATGCTGAAAAACGGCCCCGGCCCGCTGGTAATGATGCGCGCCGATATGGACGGCCTGCCGGTAGAGGAAAAATCCGGCCTGGCTTATGCCTCTAAAGCTAAACAAACCGACTGGGATGGTAACGACGTGCATGTAATGCATGCCTGTGGCCACGATGTACACATTACCAGTTTGGTGGGTACTGCGCGGCGCATGGCGGCGATGAAAGATAAGTGGTCCGGCACCCTGATGCTGGTGGGCCAGCCGGCCGAAGAGCGCGTCGGCGGCGCTAAAGGCATGATGGCAGATAATATCTGGGGCCGCTTTGGTCAGCCGGACTATGCGCTGGCGTTTCATGTGTCATCCGAAATTGAAGCCGGCAAAATTGTCGCGGTAGAAGGCTCGCCCTACTCCGGCGTCGACAGCGTCGATATTATTGTGCATGGCGTTGGTGCCCATGGTGCCAGCCCGCACCGCGGTAAAGACCCTATAGTGCTGGGCGCACAAATTGTCATGGCGCTACAAACTATTGTCAGCCGCGAAATCGCACCGAAAGAGCCGGCGCTGATCACCGTTGGCGCCTTTCACAGCGGCACCAAGCACAATATTATTTCCGATAAAGCCCATTTACAGCTTACCGTGCGTAACGACAGTTGGGAAACGCGGGAATATTTAATCGCGGCTATTAAGCGGGTAGCAGAAAACCTTGGCCGCGCTGCCGGTTTGCCGGAAGATAAATTACCTGAAGTGCGCATTACCGATGAACCTACCCCACCGACAGTGAATGATATTCCGCTGACACAACGGCTGAAAAAGGCCTGGGCCGCCAATATGGGCCAGCCGGTGTTTGATGAGAACTACAAGCGCCTGGGTATGGGCGCGGAAGACTTCCCGTTTTTTACCACTAAGCCCTATATCCCCAGTACCTACTTTGCTGTAGGCGGCACCCCGGCAGAAGCTTTTGCAGCCGAGAAAGCCGGTGGCCCGGCGGTACCCAGCCATCACAGCCCGTTGTTTAAAATAAGCCCGGAGCCAGCTGTGATCAAAGGCGTGGAAGCCACCGTTATCGCCCTGCTGGATTTAATGCCAAAGCAATGATTTCTTAGGCATGTCGCAGGTTATATCGGAACAGAGCAGAATCGGTTTGTTCTAAGCTAACCGTTGAAGGCATGGATGCCTGAATCGAGCCCCCATGGAAGGGTTCACGGCGTGTTAGCGTGAACAAACCGGTGGCAGCGGGAGCTTACATCATGCTTAGCTGCTTTTTTCACCATCAGACTAATGCAAAGCCGCGCCGTTCTGCTACAATGCCGCCCCTTTTGCAGGCCAAGGCCCGCAGTTTTATCTTTTGCGGAGCAGCAGCATGAGCAACACCTCGTTTTCCAGCCTGAATTTACCCGATGCTTTAGTCAGTAACCTGAACGATTTAGGCTACAACGCCATGACAGCCATTCAGGCGCAGGCCCTGCCGGCTATTTTGGCCGGCAAAGATGTTATCGGCCAGGCCAAAACCGGCTCCGGCAAAACTGCCGCCTTTGGCTTGGGCTTGCTGGCCAAATTAGATGTAAAGTATTTTCGCGTACAAACCCTGGTATTGTGCCCCACGCGCGAGTTGGCCGATCAGGTTGCAGCCGAACTGCGTAAACTGGCGCGCAGTATTCACAATATTAAAATTCTGACCCTGTGCGGCGGTGTGCCCATTGGCCCGCAAATCGGCTCGCTGGAGCATGGCGCGCATATTATTGTCGGCACGCCGGGCCGGGTTATTGACCATTTAGATAAAGACCGTTTGCGGCTGGACGATTTAACAACCTTAGTACTGGACGAAGCCGACCGTATGCTGGAGATGGGCTTTCAAGCTGATTTAGACGCCGTAATAGCCAAAGCGCCGACCGCCCGGCAGACACTTTTATTCAGCGCTACCTACCCCACTGCCATCGCTAAGCTAAGCGAGCGCTTGTTAAAAGATCCGGTGCAGGTAACGGTGGCAGAGCAGCACAACACCAGCAGCATACAGCAGCAGTTCTTTCAGGTCAGCGACAACCACGCCCGCTTAGACGCTCTGCGGCTATTGCTGCTTAACTATCAGGGCCAGAGCAGTATGGTATTTTGTAATACCAAGCGCGAAACCCAGGACGTAGCCGATGCACTGCACAGCTTCGGCTTTAGCGTACTGGCGCTGCACGGTGATATGGAACAAAAAGATCGTGACCAAACCCTGGTACAGTTTGCCAACGGCAGCGCCTGTATTTTAGTGGCGACCGACGTCGCTGCCCGCGGCCTGGATATCAGCAGTGTTGATGCGGTATTTAACTACCAGCTGGCGCACGATGCCGACACCCACACCCACCGTATTGGCCGCACCGGTCGTGCCGGCCAAAGCGGTATTGCGCTGAGCTTATTTACCGCCAGTGATGCCGGTAAGCTAATTCCGCTGGAAGATGGTTTAGGCATTAAAATTGATGCCGCTGAACTGCCGGCAGTGGACATCGCCACATTAAAACCGGCTAAGCCGTTAATGGCTACCCTGCAACTGGATGGTGGTAAAAAGCATAAGATCCGTGCCGGTGATATTGTTGGCGCCCTCACCGCCAGCAAGCAGCTAAGCAATGATGACTTAGGTAAAATTCAGCTGCACGATATCTGGAGTTTTATTGCGGTAAAACGCAGCGCGGTAAAGCTGGCACTGCAGCTGATCCAACAGGGCAAGATTAAAGGTAAAAGCATCCGCGCACGGGCACTGTAATAAAGACGACCATTGCCGCCGGAGTGAGAACCGGTTTGCCCTAAGCGAACCGTTGAAGGCATGGATGCCTGAATCGAGCCTACAGGGAAGTATTCACGGCGCGTTTGCGTGGGCAAACCGGTTCGTGCATAAACCCCATCACCGTTCTGCTCACTAGATCTGTGGTTTCCCCTGGCGTAATGCTTTAGTAGCACCGCGCTGTTTTTTATGTTCCAGCCTCCGCTGTTGGCTGCCATACGTTGCTTTGGTGGCAACCCGCTTTTTTGCCACCCTGGCGGCTGACTGCACCAGCTCAATAAACTGCGCCAATGCCTGCTCGCGGTTCATCTCCTGGCTGCGGCTTTGCTGGCATTTAATAATAATTTTGCCGCTTTGCGTGATGCGATGGTCTGATTTTGCCAACAGCTTATCTTTATAAAACTGCGGCAAGCTGGACGCATTAATATCAAAAATCAGCTGGGCGGCAGTAGACACCTTATTTACATGCTGGCCACCGGCACCGCTGGAGCGGATAAACTGCCATTCCAGTTCGTTGTCATTAAGGATCACGTTGCTTGAAATCTGAATTGCCATGCTGTCGCTGTAAGTTGCTGCGCTAATACCGCGATCAGACCATAAGCTGCGCGCTGATACAAGTTTACCGGCTTAGCCTTAAGTCTAAGTTCGCTAACTGCAAATTTTAGCTACAGTAAGGCCATTGTCGTAAACACTTACCGACGCGAGGATGCCAGCATGACAACGACGTCTCACAGCCCTTATCAGGCAGAACATCAGCGGGCCACTGCCACCCCTGAGCTGTTCTGGCAGCAGCAGGCCGCCAAACTGAACTGGTATAAAACGCCACATCAGATATTGCAGCAACAAGATAAGCACCATTACCACTGGTTTAGCGACGGTGTACTGAACACCGCCTATCTGGCACTGGATAGCCACATAGAACAGGGTCGCGGTGAGCAAACCGCACTGATTTACGACTCCCCGGTAAGCAACAGCCAACAGCGCTTTACCTACCGCGAGCTGCGCGATGCTGTGGCGCAATTTGCCGGCGTACTGAAAGCACTGGGCGTTGGCAAGGGTGACAGAGTAGTGATTTATATGCCGATGATCCCGCAGGCCGCCATTGCCATGCTGGCGGTGGCGCGTTTGGGAGCGGTGCATTCGGTGGTATTTGGCGGCTTTTCCGCGCACGAGCTGGCACTGCGTATTGATGACGCCCAACCCAAGGTGGTGGTAAGCGCATCTTGCGGTATTGAGATCAGCAAGCTTATTGCCTACAAGCCGCTGCTGGATGACGCCATAGTTAAAGCGCAACATAAACCGGATTACTGCGTTATTTATCAGCGGCCACAGTTGCTGGCCAGCATGCAAAGCGGCCGCGATCTGGACTGGCAGCAAGCGGTCAGCAAAGCTGAACCGGCCGGTTGTGTGCCGGTAAAAGCTACCGATCCGCTGTATATCCTTTATACCTCCGGTACCACCGGCAAACCCAAGGGTGTGGTGCGGGATAACGGCGGCCATGCCGTAGCGCTGAATTACAGCATGCAGGCAGTGTATAACGCCAAACCGGGTGATGTATTTTGGGCCGCATCGGACGTTGGTTGGGTAGTGGGCCACTCTTACATAGTGTACGGCCCGCTTATTGCCGGCTGCACCAGCGTATTGTACGAAGGCAAACCGGTATTTACACCCGACGCCGGCGCGTTTTGGCGGGTCTGCGCACAATATAAAGTGAATATTTTGTTTGCCGCGCCCACTGCGTTTCGTGCTATTCGCAAAGAAGACCCGGATGCCGCATTGCAGCAGTATGATTTATCGGCGCTGCGTGCCATTTTTGTCGCCGGAGAACGGCTGGACCCGGCTACTTATCAGTGGGTGCACCAAAAGCTGGGTAAACCGGTGATTGATCACTGGTGGCAAACCGAAACCGGCTGGCCCATTGCTGCCAACCCGGCCGGGCTTGAGTTAATGAATGCCAAACCCGGCTCGTCAACCGTACCGGTGCCCGGTTTTAATGTGCACATTCTCAATGACAGCGGCAAGGTGCTGCGCACCAATGAACAGGGCTATATTGCGCTTAAACTGCCACTGCCGCCTGGCTGCCTAACCACCATCTGGGGCAACGATGAGCGCTTTGTTGCCGGTTACCTGGAAACTTTTGACGGCTACTACGCCAGTGGCGATGGCGGCTACATTGATGACGACGGTTATTTGTTTGTTATGGGCCGCACTGATGATGTAATTAACGTGGCCGGGCACCGGTTATCCACCGGCGAAATGGAGCAAATTGTTGCCAACCATCCGGCGGTAGCAGAATGCTGTGTTATTGGCATTCACGAGCCTATTAAGGGCCAGCAACCGCTGGCGCTGCTGCTGATTAAAAACGGTATCACGGTGGATGAAACTATTCTGGAAGCCGAACTGGTAGCCATGGTGCGTGAAGAAATAGGCGCCCTGGCCTGCTTTAAAAAAGCTATTATTGTTAAGCGTTTGCCAAAAACCCGCTCCGGTAAAATCTTACGCAAGTTGCTGCGGCAAATAGCCGATGCGGCGCAATACAGCATACCCTCTACCATCGACGACCCGGCCAGTGTGGCCGAAATCGCGCAGTTAATGGCCGACAGAGGCTTAATTAACCAGCCGTAACATTTGCTGCAGCGGCGCAGGTAACGGCGGGCCAATTACCCCGCCAGCCTAATCAGTGCTGTAATAGCCACGCAAAACAGCTTATGCTACGACGCATAAGCTGAGTTGTACTTACGCCCCTCCTGCGGGCAGTATGGAGCCGTTGCCGCCATGATATCGCCTGTAAACCTGATGCACAAAACCATTGAATTTATGCAGCGCTGGCCAGGCTTGCTGGCGTTGGTGGCCTTTGCCAGCGGTGTGGCCAGTTATATTTTGGTAGAGCGCAAAGCCGCATTGGCACAACTGATAGCCGTGTTTTTACTGCTCAGCTGGCTATGGTTGCTGCTGGATAACTGGCTGCGCGAGCGGGTAGAACAGCGTTTTGGTATTGCCTTATCACCTAACCTGCTGCGTTTCGTGCTGCAAATGGTGCATCAGGAAAGCCTGTTTTTTGCCTTACCGTTTTTTCTGGCCGTTACCAGTTGGTACCATGGCCAGGCCATTTTTACCGCGCTGCTGATCCTTTGCGCGCTGGTGTCCGTGGTTGACCCGTTGTACTTCAGAAAGCTGGCCCCACAGCGCACGCTGTTTGTGGTGTTTCATGCCTTTACCTTATTTGTGGTGCTGTCAATTATCTTGCCGGTATTGCTGCAGCTTACTACCAGCCAAAGCCTGGCTGCCGCGCTGGCTATGGCCTCGCTGTTAAGCCTGCCGGCACTTGGGGCCTTGCTGCCCGGTGGCCGCTGGTGGCGGGTACCGCTGCTGTTATTGTTGCTCAGTGCGCTCAGCGCCGGCTTATGGCAACTGCGCAGTTGGGTGCCGCCGGCTGCGCTGCGCCTTAACGCCATAACACTGTCGCACGATGTCGATTACGAACAACGCAAACCCGGCCGCAGCATTCACCAACTGGATGAAAGCGCCTTGCATCATTTGGGCTTATTCAGCTTTACTGCCGTAAAGGCACCGCGCGGCTTACACGAACAAATTTTTCATGTCTGGTTGCACAACGGCAAAGAGGTAGACCGGATAAAGCTGGATATCAGCGGCGGCCGCGCCAGTGGCTATCGCGCCTGGAGCCGCAAACAAAACTTCCCGGCCAACGCCGTGGGCAAATGGCAGGTAAAAGTGGTAACAGAATCAGAACAGCTTATCGGCCTGGCCCGCTTTACCGTAACCCCTGCTGCAGCTGAGCCGCTGCAAGAGCCGGTTGAGCCTACTGAACCGATTGAACCGGTGCCGGAACAGGAACCGAAGCAGGAACTGCAGGTGGATCTTTAACCGGCCGGCGGCAATGCTGTTTCAGTAATTGTTCCAGCTCTTTTAGTCGCGCCTGCAACTGCTGGCCATGTTCACCATTGTAAGGTTGACGCAACTGCCTGCGCACCTCAAGCCGCTGGGCATTTAACTTCTGACATTCAGACTGGCTGAATTGTGGCGTGGCCATTGCCACCGCAGGTAGCAATACAAACGCAAGCAACGCACTTAGCATAAAACGCATATCAGCCTTCAGCCCTGTAATATTCAGTTGTCCCGAGTATAACGTATCTGCTTTAGTGCAAAACAACAATTTCAGGATGCAATTTTGTCCCTGATTATCTATTATTACCCGTAACAGGAATGTAAAGGTATTCAAATGAAAACGTTATTAACTCTGCCACTGTTGCTTCCGCTCTTCGCATCAGCAAACGTGTATAAATGTGAAGTAAAGGGTGTAATCACCTACAGTCAAATCCCCTGCAGCGAAGATGTGCAGGTAACGGATTACGCAAGAGAAGAAACCGCAGCCATGCTGCCGCAGAATAACAGCGCAGCCGGAGAAGCGGCGGCAACCATGGACAGATTAAGCGAGTCGGTAAAAAAGCGTGATATGCGTATCAACATCAACCGGCTGCAGTCTGATAAAGCCAACAAACTGACAGAGCGCAATAACAAAATGGCGCAGCTGAAAGAGTCAAAACGTTACTCCGCTAATAACCTCGCCGGCTCAGTCAGGAACGAAAGCCTGTCGGAAGAAATGGCCGCCGTAGCTGCGCAGTACGACACCGATGTTAGGGCAATAGACATTGAGATAGACCGCTTAACAGAACAACTAAAGGGTTTGTAACAGGTGTAAAAACTACAGGGGCTTTCTTACTCAGCAGAAAGTCTAGCGCAGGTAGGCAGGAGAAGCGAGAACGGTGTTGAATTGCACTGCTTACTGAGTTCAGGTTAGTTAATAAAGTGGCTCAAATAAAACACAGACTGTCAAATTTATATGCTTTACTCCGGGTGTACTTATTTAATGTCTAAACTAAATGATTTACGCAGACTGTGCGCTTGGCGTCGACTTATTTCTATTTCGTGACCGGTGTTCAGTATGACACTTAGCGTGCCAGTAGCCATGCCATCTTCCAGTGTTTTTATGCTACTCAACCGCACGATATCACTACGACTAGCCTTAATAAAATCATGTGGATTCAGTTTTTTCTCAATTTTAGACAACGAGACGTGAAGGTAGAGCTTTTTGTTTAGTGCATAAATTGCAACGTGATTTCCCACTGACTCGACACGGTCAATGTCTCGAATTTTGATAATTTGGTACTCTTGTCCAGATTTAAGCAGCAACCCGTGAGAATCAGGAAGACAAGCGTCTTCAACAAGGGCTTCAGCGCTCACATCTTCATCAACCATCAACTTCACTTTTTGCACAACCGCCGCCAGGCGCGTCGGTTCGATCGGCTTCATTAGATAGCCCGCCGCATTTAGAGCAAACGCTTCGAAGGTATGTTCACTGTAGGCCGTACAAAATACAAAGTGAATATGGGATGGCACTTTTTCAGCAAATTCCAGCCCCGTCATTTCAGGCATACGAATGTCGAGTAACACCAAGTGAGGTGAGGTCGATTCGATAAGAGTTAACGCTTCTTTGCCATTTATAGCTTGTCCGACCACCTCGACATCAGGGATGTTTTTCAGTAGTCGCTGCATTTCCATAAGCGCTAACTTTTCATCATCAACCAATAATACTCTCAACATAAGGAAGTTCCATTTTCACTGTGTAGGTTTGATTTTCCAGCGCAGTACTGAAAGTGAAGTTGTTACCAAATAGTAAGATAAATCTTTTTCTCACGTTGCGCAACCCGATCTGTGTGCCGTGCTGTTTTAAGTCATTGTATACTGAGTTAGTCAGTATAATTTGCCATTGCGTGGTGGAAATTTTCTTTGCGCTTATCTTGATAAAACCAAGCTTGCTGCTCGGTGAAATACCATGTTTTATGGCATTTTCTGTAAGGGTCAACAGGGTCAGTGTTGGCAGTGGTTGATTCAATATTTCATCATCGAAATCAGTATCTACTGTCATTCGATCTTCAAACCGAATTAGCTCAATATTCAAATAGTTTTTTGTTGTCGCCCAGTCAGACTTAAAGGTTGTTTGGGATTGCAACTGCGTCTGCATCTGAGACCTAAGCAAATCAGCGAGTAAGGTTATTGCGTTTGACGCCCGTTCTTGATCAGCAAAGATCAATGCACGGATACTGTTTAGTGTGTTAAACAAAAAATGTGGTGAGAGCTGGCTTGTGAGTTGTTGAATTTGAATACTATTCATTTCTTCTTGCAGCTCTCTCTTATTTATTTGATATTTAAAAATGAGATAAAGCATACTCCAGGTCGTTAACGTGATAAAACTTCCACCGATCCCCAAAATAGCGGTCAACCATAAATTGCTCTCTCCTGCGACAAATCCGGATTGGTTTTGAATATTAATACGACTGATATCAGTGGCGCTAAGGACGTCAGTTTTTCCAAGAGAGTAGGAAATTAAGAAGTAAATTACCGAAACAAAAATCAGATAAACGAAGGCTCTGGCTATCATTTGGCTGGTCATTGAAATGGCGAGCATGTTGAGCCGCAAATAGGGCCTGACCAAACAATGACATATTAGGACTAACAGCAACGCTTCGAGAAACCCGCGAACAATCAGATGCTCGGTTATGTTTTGTGATGAATCGAATAATGAATGCATGACCGACCAGGTAAAAATAAAATGTCCGACAAACATAGCGAGCATAGTGAAGCGATAGGCTTTGCTGGTGACCAATATTTCCCGAAAAAAACGCATAAAAAGTTCCGTTTCTATTTTTTTATTAGTCATACCGTAATGCATCTATTGGGTCAAGACGGGAAGCTTTGATCGCGGGCATAATGCCAAATACCACACCTATGGTGAAACTAAACCCAAGTGCCAACCATATCGCCCACAATGGTACTAAGACGGCAGCAGCTACAGGCATTACCATCAGAATAAACAATGCAAAAATATAACCAACTACAATACCCACACCGCCGCCAAACAATGCCAAAACGCAGGCTTCGACCAAAAATTGAATGAGAATAATAGTCGAGGTTGCCCCTAATGCTTTTGCTATACCTATCTCTCTTGTGCGCTCTGTTACCGAAACCAACATGATGTTCATTATGCCAATTCCGCCAACTAATAAGCTTATTCCAACCACACCTGCCGCGACAAAGGTAATTGAATCAGTGATATCGCTAAATTGTTTGCGTGTCTTTTCCGCAGTTTCAAACTCAAAAAAATCATCTGCAGGATCATTTATTTTATATTTATAGCGCATTAATTGGGTCATTTGCTCTATAACTGCAGATTGCGCAACATTTACATCAGGAACAAACACAATATCGACGCCTAAGTTACCTCGTTGGCCACTGATAGACTCGATAGTGCTCAGCGGTGCAATCACGTAATTGTCCTGATCAAAACCAAATAATGAGCCTTTCTCTTCGGCCACGCCAATAACCCGAAACCACTCGCCATACAAAGTCACAAACTCGCCCACCGGGTCAGCTTTAAGGCCGAGCTTTTCTACAAGTGAGCTACCCAGAAACACCACCCGGCGTCGTTTAAGATCGTCAGTCTCAGTCAGAAAACGGCCAGATGCAGGGTAAACGTTGACGACGTTTTTGTATTCACTCTCTGTACCAATAATTTGTGTCGTAATAGACTTCTGGGCAAATTGAATATCGGACCCAAGCGAAAACGCTTTCACTTTTGCCGCCATGTATTGAACATTGTCGGTTTTATTTTTTAGATAGAGGTAATCTTCATAAGATATCTTACTGGTCATGCCAAGCATCTCTTTTTCAGTGCTGGTATGTGCTTTAAGCGTGACCATTTCTGAACCTAAGTCTTGCAATTGTTTACCTACTGTCGCACCAAGCCCTTCCATAATAGACACAACGGCGATAACCGCACTGACACCAATAATAATGCCTAGTGTAGTAAGTGCACTACGAAAACTGTGTGCGAATATTGACTGTATCGCTGATACCCCACCTTCATAAATTCCATGCGCAAATTTTTTCATGACGCTACTCCAAGTGCGTGTTGCTCAGCGGTATTTTTCGTTTCATCCTTGACGATTTGTCCATCCACTAACCTCAACTCTCGCTGACATTGCTCTGCAATTTCCTGTTCATGGGTAACCAAAATGATGGTTTGACCATTTGCATGCAGATCACGAAACAACGCCATAATTTCTGCACTTGTTTTGCTATCCAGGTTTCCCGTTGGCTCATCACCCAGCAAAATATCGGGATTTGTAACCAATGCACGAGCTATGGCAACCCGCTGCCTTTGACCACCGGATAGCTGGTTCGG
Source organism: Rheinheimera sp. (assembly GCF_030690345.1). Lineage (GTDB taxonomy): Bacteria > Pseudomonadota > Gammaproteobacteria > Enterobacterales > Alteromonadaceae > Alishewanella. The sequence goes on along the minus strand of NZ_JAUYGV010000006.1, from coordinate 1,092,863 downwards.
TAAATTAGCTAATTTGTCTGCCAAGCCAACATCTTTGAGCGCTTTAATTGCCCGGCTTTTCCTGTGCGCTGCCCGCCCCCGTTGAAAACGCAATGGATAAATAACATTGTCCAGTACCGTCAGTTTAGGAAATAAGTTAAAGCTTTGAAAAATAAACCCTATGGATTGATTTCTATATCCTGCCAATGCATCTTCATCGGCATCTGCAATAAGGTTTCCTGCTAAACGATAACTGCCTGAATCCGCTTTGGCCAGGCATCCAAGTATATTCATCAATGTTGACTTACCTGAGCCTGACGGCCCTGTTATTGCGATAAACTCATTCGGCATAATAGTCAGGTCAATACCTTTGAGCGCTAAGAACTTTTGTTCTCCCATAGAATAAGACTTGGTGATACCGCGTAATTCGAGTAAAGGTTGCTGAGTCATAAAGTTACCCACCCTGAACCAAAACACTGGCTCCGTGCTTGAGTTGCTCCAGCCCCCTGCTTGGACCAGTTAACACCGTTTCATTTTTTTGTAAGCCAGCAGTAATGACCTGCTCGATATCAGAAGACAAACCTAATCGCACTGTACGCTTTTCGACTTTATTATCATTGGTAACCCATACAAAATGTTCACCATTTGACTTTTGGATCGCGGCGATAGGAACTGAAAGCGCGTGCTCATGTTTATTGACTACGACTTCTGCACGACAGCTCATCCCCGGGAAAAGATATTCAGCAGAATTTAGCTTTACCTGGACTTTATAAAACAGGCCCTGATTGGTGCTTTGCTGCTTTGCCATGGTGCTGACAGATGCAATTTCACCCATCAGGGGTGTTGTCGGCATCGCCGCTGAAAACACGTCGACACGTTGCCCAATCGATACGTTGCCGAGATCCGCTTCATCGACACGGATCTGCGCTACATAAGTGCTGACATCTGCAAGGGTGAGCAAAGCGCTACCCACAATATTGGTTGTTCCGGCAATAACTGTCTCACCTTCTTTGATATCGACATTAAGTACTAAGCCATCGATCGGTGCGACAAATACCGCTTTGCTCAATGCATCTTCACGCTGTGCAAGTACAGCTTTTAACTGAGATAGCCGATGCGTTGCCGACTCCAAATCAATTTCGGCAATACGAACATCACTATGACTTTTTGCCAGAGTATCTGTATCAATGATTTGGCGAACCGACAGTGCTTCCATTTGCGCGCTTTTTCGAATTGCCTCGTTTTTAAGTTCTTGAAGTTTTTTTATCTCCGCCACTTGAATATTGACCGAGGCTTGGGCTTGTTCAACATCAGTAATAAATGCGGTTTTATCCAACTCAAGCAGCATGTCCCCTTTTGAAATCATGTCGCCTTCTTTCACATACAATCTTGTCACCTTGCCAATGACCTCAGAGCGAAGCGCTATCTTATTAGCAAAGGTGAAAGTGCCTGATGCAAGTATGCTGTCATCTACAGCCTGTTCTTGCACTGTATAGAGACTAAACACCACATCTTCGACAGGCGAGGAAGAAGTTTTCGATAGCGCAAAGAAACTGACACAAGCGACAATAGCGATAAGTGATATAAATTTTTTCATTGCTTTGCTCCTCAATGAATCACCTTTAGGCAATCAAAAACCAGACGCCATAGACAATGGCAAAGGGAGCCAACGCCATTACGAAAGCATTTTTACCAGTAAGCGCCAGCTTATTTTTAAAGCCGACTGCCAGCAATGCCACTACCCACAGGTCGAATATAGTGAGAGATTGTGCCCATCCGGACAGAGGGTGATTGTTGTCCAGGTGGAGCACCAGCTCATTCAAAGATCCATAACTCGCTACAGAAAGAGGCAGGTCGGGTGAGGACGCCGTGAAAGCAAGCAATACCAAACCAAGGGCATTTGCGACCACGGGCATATAACACCAACTCACTAATGCGGTTGTATCTTTAAAAGACGATACCGCTGATTGCGGCCGCATTTTGGCAACAACCAACACGAACGCACTGATCAGCAATATCTGCAGCAAAATGCTCGCCGCTTGCATACCACCAACAAAAATACCGGTATAGGGAAGGCTTTTTTCCATCGCATCTTTCACTACCACCAACTCGCTTTTAGTCAGGTCTGAGACCTGCGCGAGCTGCTGATTGAGCAAGTGTTGGTCGCTCATATTTGAGAAAAAAAAGTACTGACTCAATACCGCAGCTAACAGCACGCCCAAGAGGACAAAGTGCCCATAACGACTCATATGTTGATAGGTTTTAAACAGCGAGTTCGGCGCTACTATTGCGTCGACAAATGCCATTCCTAAGTTTGAAGTTGTAGTTGACATAATAGAATCCTGTTGAGGTTAAAGGTCGGGCTAAGCCTATCAAGTCAGAGCAATATCAGGGACTAAAAAGTGAATTTCGGCAAAAAAGCGTGACGAACGGCTGGAATAAGAAAAGCCCCGATACCCATTGCCGTAGGTAAAGAGGCTTTTAGGAGCAAAGCTTGATGTTCGTTTAGTGCGTTAATTAAGCCTCCGTAGGCTTATCTTTGCCTGTGAATGCCCAGGCCAGAATTGCAAACCACATGATCCAAGACACACCTGCAGGGACATTAGCGATGAGTATTTGCATTTTGTGTTTACGGTTTAGTACAAATGCAAGTATCGTGGGCAAAAAGTAAAGCGCGATAAATGCGGGGACTAAAAACAATAACAATCCTGAGTTTCCGGTTAACAATGACATTGTATTTCTCCTATGCGTAGCCAAGTGCTGCTTGATGACCTTTAGTCATTTCGCGTACCATTTTTGAAGATGAAGCCAAGCCGAATTTTTCCAGAACATCGACTCTATCGCTGTCTGTGACCTTCACAGAGGTCAGTGCTTTTATAGCTCTGAATCTGTCCTCTTCAATCACCGAGCGTTGGGCAATATGCTCGACAAACTCTCTCCCTCTTTCACTGCCGCTTTGTGCTATCAAATAGAGCACAGGCTCAATGGAACCATTGGTTGTAACCGTCGTGCGTTCGACCTGTGAACACTGTTCGTTAAAGATGTATTGAGGACGCAAATGTGCAAACATCATTGTCGGCATAATATTCAGCGTGACCGACAAGTCGTCAGCCGGGAGTTGGTTATGTACATCTTTATAGGCGCGATATAACATCACTTGCCCCTCACCCAACTGCTTGTGTTCAACAAATCTTAAATTTGCTTGTTCGCCGGGGTAACCAATGACTTTATCGTATTCATATTCGTAGTAATCACTGTGATAGCCTGAGCCAATATAGCCGGTGGTCAAAAAATTGAAATTATGATCATGTGGTACCCGATAAAAAAACGATTTTTCTCCTGATGCGCGCAACAAAGGGTCGTTTTTAGGTAACCATATATTCGCTCGCATAAAAAAACTCACGTCTTTTTGTGCGCCCTTTAGCATGATAACTTGAGGAGTATAGCGGTTTGTCAACGTTTGACTGGCACAATGCTCTTCCAATTCGTTAATCAGAACATCTGCCAAAAACGTTCTGTTGTTGTTCAGTTTCTTGAGCAAGGGAGCCACTGTTTGAAAGCTATCCTGATCATAAGGATTAAATTTACTATCCAGCAAGCCTTCGTAGCATTCGTCTAATTCAATAGATTCAGTGATATGGTCCAGATTAATATTAACAGGCATGAGCAAGCTCCTTTTGTTCGATCATTGCAATAGTTTGTTGTGCTGCGAGTTTGACCTCTGAATGGGGGTCGCTCTTCGCCATTTCGTGTAATTCATCAAGGACTTGCATGGCATCAATGCCGAGAATTTGTTGCATTGCATACCAGCGCACAAAATGTTTGCTGTGGCTCAGAAACTTTTTCATTACGGGTAATGCCGCGTGTGAATCCATTTTTTTCAGAAGCAGCATACTTAGCTGAACTCTTGAATCTAATTCATCCGATGGATTCTGGAACTTAAGCATATGATCTTGCGCTGAAAACATTAAACTAAACGGACGTTTATTGGCTTTATACTCCAAGGTGACAGCAACGACATTGGTCTGCGCCTGTTCATACATCATTGTGTGATTGCAGGGGTTGAAACGCAGCTCTCCGTCTTTTACGCCATCTAGCCCCACTTGCTTACACGACTGGTTAATAAAATTATCCTGCGCAACTTGATGTTCCCAGCACGACACTTTTAAACCGCCAGCAGTGATAAAGTAGGTAATGGTTTGCCGGCCATAAAATTGGATGCCACGCTGACTGAGATTAGCTTTACTCTGCGCTTTGTAGCGATTCAAAAGGCCCGCGTCGATAACATCGATACTTAAATCGAAATAGTCGCTATTGGACAATACAATACGTTGTGCGAACGCAGTTGAGTGCCCACCAATTGGATAAACGTAAAAATGGTCGTTTTTCTGGAACCTAATCGTATCGTCAATGATTAGATCAATAGCTTCCTGTGCGTTTTCTTTAATAATCTGCCCTACCAACTCTGGCTTAGGCAAAGGGTTATCGCCAAAGAGTGTTTGTAACTCCTTAACAATCGTAAGTTGTAGATTCTTCTTGCGACTCAATTCAATATTCTTAATCGTTTTTTGACGCGTTTCTGGCGACGCCAGAAAAGCTTCTATTTGATCGTTCTTTTTCATTATTTGCTCCGGTAACGCTTTTTTAATCAATAGTAGACTCTATGTTGCGACCGCCGTAAGGAGGGTGGAATTGTCCCGGCAGGCCGAGACATCCACACAGCTTATTTTCGTAACTTACGGCAACGGATACGCGGCGGTGATTAGAGTAAATGACCGACAAATACACTGATACACTGCAGGCCGCCAACTACTTGAAGTTGTGAAGATCCCGCGATACCGATACTGGTTGTCAACTCTGCAACATGGTCAATTTTCATACTAACTTTCCTTATTCACTTATTTGAGTGGGTTAGTTAAGAATTAAAACAACCATAATACCGACGCAGATTGGGCCACCAACTACTTGTAATTGTGATGTGCCCGCGATGCCAAATTCAGTGTTTAGTGCTACTGTGTTTTCTAGTTTCATTTTTTGATTCCTTTTATTTAAGTGAATTAGTTAAGAATTAAAACAACCATGATGCCGACGCAGATTGGGCCACCAACTACTTGCAATTGTGATGTGCCCGCGATGCCAAATTCGGTGTTTAGTGCTACTGTGTTTTCCAGTTTCATTTTTTATTCCTTTTATTTAAGTGAATTAGTTAAGAATTAAAACAACCATGATGCCGACGCAGATTGGGCCACCAACTACTTGCAATTGTGATGTGCCCGCGATGCCAAATTCAGTGTTTAGTGCTACTGTATTTTCTAGTTTCATTTTTTGATTCCTTTTATTTAAGTGAATTAATTAAGAATTAAAACAACCATGATGCCAACGCAGATTGGGCCACCAACTACTTGTAATTGTGATGTGCCCGCGATGCCAAATTCAGTGTTTAGTGCTACTGTGTTTTCCAGTTTCATTTTTTAAATTCCTGATATGTAATTAAAAGTTTTAAAAGCCAAGCCGTCTTGACTTGCAATTAATAGTAGAGAGTTATTGAAATAAGATTGAGCAAAAGTGACGAACGGTAAAAAAAGAGGATTTCTGGTTAAATTCTGATGAATTGGCAATCAATACAATAAGCGCTCCCCCCGGGCCGGACAACACGAAGGCATTTTTCGTGTCACACAGCGACATGGAAGCTATCGTTTCAAGTAAAAAGCCACTTCCATATAAGGTGGCTTAAAATTGACAACAAAAAGGGGCCACAGCCCCTTGTTAGCAGAGTAACCAAAACACTGATTAATCTTGTTTTTTCTTAACAACCTGCTGCAGTTTATCGTCATTCAGATGCGCCACGTTACGGCGTTCGCTGTGGAAAATAGTGTACTGGGAATCAAACGCATCTACTTTGAATACCCCTATTTAACTTCAGCAAGCCATTGACAGACATTAAGGCGAGCTTTACTTTAGCGGCTCTTATCTGCGCGGTTGCAAACTGCGGGTGTAGTTCAATGGCAGAACGAAAGCTTCCCAAGCTTTAGACACGGGTTCGATTCCCGCCACCCGCTCCAGAGGCCGCCGGCAGGCGGCCATCTTCAAAACATCAGGCTAATTTACGCAACCGCAATATGTCACGCACTACTTCCCACAGCGGGAACATGGCGGTAATTACCAGGCCGGTAACGGCTGCCCTTTCCAGTTGCTCTAACTGCAATACGCCCTGCCATGCCTCAGTCTCAAGTTTCAGCAGCGGGTCGCTGGCGACCAGTAACAATATTACTGCAACAAAAGCGGCATTTAACACGATATTACTCAGTAACATGCTACGGCTCCAAAAGCGCTGCTTTAACTGCCATAAGCTGTTGGCAATACCAAGCAATGCCAGCGGACTGGCCCATTTTAATATCTGATGTGCGCTGTCGGTGAATAAAAACCGGCTGTTAGCCAACTGCTCCGGCGACAGCCATAGCGGGAACCAGATTACGATCAGTAAAAATACATAGGTTGCCAGGTCGGTAAAGATATCCTGCAGTGATATATGCTGCCAGTGCGGGCCGGCTTTTGGCAATTGCTCCGGCTGCCAGCTTTGCTCGCACTGACTGCTCTGCCCGGGCTCAAACCGCGACATCAGCCAAAATGCCAGCGTGATGCTGGTAAACCCTAACAGCACATCCTGCATAAAGCCGCTGGCTAAGCTTTTCATATAAAGCAAAAAGCTCATCTGGCTGCTAAGCCATGCAGAGGTGCTGTCTACCACCTGTAGTAAAAACAAAATACCCAGCACCATAAACAAGGTGCTTTTATACAGCGACATGTAGCCAGGGCTAATCAGCGGCTGCGGCGGCACAAACTGTTGCGCTACCGTGCGCGGGTGGCCCATCTGTTTTAACACTGCGGCAATATCAGCCTCAGCCAATTCACCTCGTTGCTCAGACAACATATCCAGTTGATCCATAATATTGGCGTTTAACTCGCGGCCAATTTCGTCACGTTTTGTCTGGGGTAATTCGCGTTGTACCGCCGCTATATAACGTTGCACTAAGTCCATCAGCTGTTCTCCTCAGTTGCGCTACCCAGCAAGCTGCCAAGCGCTGCGTTTAATTGTTGCCACTCGTCTGTTAACTGCGTCAACAGCTCCGCCCCCAACTGCGACAGTTGGTAATAGCGCCGCTCACGGCCTTCGCCCTGTCGCCATTCACTGTCGAGCAAACCTTGCTCGGCTAAACGCCGGATCAACGGGTACAGGGTACCTTCGTCGATATCGATGCCACCTTCTTGCAGTTGTTTGCGCAGTGAATAGCCGTAATGCGCTTGCTTTAGCGAAGCCAACACGGCCAATACCAGCACGCCACGGCGCAGCTCCAAACGCATTTTATCCAGTTGTGCAGTTGTCATAACCTTTGCTTCCTATACTGTGCACCGCATACTGTGTGACACATAGCAATATACTAGGCGCCGCACAGTATAAAAGCAAGTTATCTGCAAAGATAAATATGCGTATAAAATAAACTGATTAATTTCATATATTTAGACAAGCAGAAGGTAATAATAATAACGATCGCAATAGGAAGGATGCAGACTAACTATGAGAGTGAAACGGAGGAGCGGCGCTAAACGCGCCACAACAACAGGGTTAAACGCCGGTTAAAACACCCACCTTAACCAGCGCAGCCCAACCATAGTACGCAGGGTTTTTACCGTAGTGTTATGCCGCATTTGAAACACCACACCGGCGCTGAAGCTGAGCATTAAACCAGGCGCAGAGCCGATAAAAGCGCCGGCACGCTGGCGTAACAGCCAGGTTTCTGCCTGTAAAAGTTTTTGCCGCTGCCGTCCCTGCTCTGCCAATTGTGCTACTTGCAGCCGTTGCTGGTACAACAATTTATCTATCAGCATGATTGTCTCCGTGATTCTGTTGTTCAGCTGGCGACTCTTTGGCAAACAGCACGCGGCATAACTGCTGCCAGGTTTCACTAAAGCCAACCTGTGACAACACATGGCCCAAACTGCGCCAGCACCACAGCAGCAGTGCCGACTGTAATAGCAGTATGGCTACTGCAGAGATAACCACCGAGCCGGTTGCCTGAAACAGCAAATAGCCCAATAGCAGCAAAATACTGCCCCAGAGCAAAATAAGCCCGGCACCAAAACTTACCACCAGGGCTGCGGCTATGGTTAAGCTGCGGCCGGTGAGTTGCCATTCTGCTTTAGCAGTTTGTCCGGTAAGTTTAAGCTGTTCAGCGTAATGCTCAGACACAGACCAGCTTAGCGCTGCCAACTCTGACAGCTGGTCCAGCGCTTGCTCTGCCATCGGCTTTTTTGCGGTAGCTTGCTGCTGAGCTGATTGTGGCTCAGCAGTAGCTTCAGCTTCTTCCCTATTCTGCATACAGCAGCCTTAACGGCGACGCAATAAGCTGCTGACCAGAATACCGGCAGCAAAGGCAATACCGGCTGCTGCCAGAGGGTTTTGTGCGGCAAATTCACGGCTTTTGCTGTAGGTACTTTGCAGTTGCTGTTTAATTTCTTCCTGCTTATGCGCCAGGGTTTCCTGCGAGCTGGCTGCGGTTTTGCGCAGTGTATCTTCTGCTGCTGCGGCTTTTACCGCCATGGCATCAACGGCATGATGCGCAGCTTCACTGGCTTTCGCTGTTACCGGCGAATTTAACCCGCCGTTGGCTGCGCTGTTAGCTTGATTAGTTGCACTTTGTGAAGTAGCCATAATATGTCTCCTTGGTTAACACGAGGAAAGCAGCAAAATGCTGCCATATGCCAATAAGGTTAATGCAATGGCCATACCAGTATAGAATAAAATAGTTAAAACAGATACTTATTATAATTAACACCCTGCTTATGCACTGAAACCAGCACTACAGGCTGTAGAAGTTACCCGTGCTCAGTAACCTTTACAGGGTACATGCCGGAGCGGCGCGCGGCTCATATTGGCGATTCAACTTAACGCGGCACCGCCATAGCAGGGCCAGCAACAGCAGAGCAAAGGCTGAACTACTGCCACCACCTGAGCTACCGGCATTGTTATTCGCTGGCGGCACAGATACTACTGCTACCGCTACGTCGTCGCTGCTGCCGGCGTCACGACTGTCAGTGGCAGTTACCTGCAACACCAGGCTGGCGCTACCGGCCGGCGCCACAAAAGATACGCTGGCACTGCTGGCATTTTGCAGGCTGACAGCAGCACCACTAAGCTGCAGCCATTGATAAACAATGCTGTCGTTTTCTGCATCCTCTGCGATCGCCGTCAGCGTCACGCTTTGGCCGGCATTTACCTGACGGTCTTCACCGGCGCTCACCACCGGCGCAGTATTGCGCTCATCGTCCAGGATGGTTAGCTGTGCACTGCTATTAACCCCGGGCTCACTGCCATCAACACTGACTAACTGCAGGCTAAAGCTTTCATCTTCCTCTTCCAGGCTGTCATCAATCAGCGCCAGCGTAATAGTTTTCTCGCTGCTGTCGCCGTCAGCCCAGCTTAACCGGCCGCGGTTATCAACTACATCGTCACCCACAGTGGCGCTGCCGCTTTGCAATATATAGTCGATGGCAATTGCACCGTCACTGCCGCCAAGGCGCTGTACATCTAATTGCACACTGCTGCCTTCGACCGCCTGGACGCTGGTTTGCACCAGACTAAGGCTACCCGGCCGCGCCGGCTCGGTACCAAAGGCGACAGTTATCATCGCGGGGGTGGCCAGTGTAGCACCGCCTTGTACATCATATAGCCTGACAAACAAAGTGCGCCGCCCTGCGTCACCGCTGTCCAGCGTGGTTAGCGTAAGGGTTTTGTCGCTGTTGTCCGCAGCGCCCCAACTTAAGCGGCCCGTTGCCGGTTCATAGTCAACGCCCTGCACCGCACTGCCGGAAAACGTTTGATAGGCCACGCTGACGGCACCACTGCCTTGCGGGCGCTGCACTATAACTTGCGCAACCGCGCCGGGGGCAACGCTTACGGCATCGCTGGTAAATGACAGCGAGCCGGCGGCGACAGTTTTGCTGCTGTCGGCCAGAATATACAGGCCGGAATTAATATCGCTACCGAGGATCAGCCCCGAGGGTAAGTAAGGATAGGTGCCCCACATGCCGTTAAAGGCCGCACCGTCGGACGGTAAAAAGGTATCAAAAAAACCGGCTTCAACCGGCGCCGCCGGGTTACTGATATCCAGTACTGTTAAGCCACGCTGATAGGTTGACATATAGTAGCGATTGCCGCGGACAAAGCCATTGTGATCTATCGCTGCGGTAGGCCCACGCCACACCGGTTGCAGCACAGGGTTACGTAAATCGTCCAACGCATAGATCCGCAGCGTGGTATTAAAACTAAAGCTGCTTTCATCCAGCTCATCGTGGACAAATAAATAGCGGTTATCTTCGCTGCTCCAGCCCGAATGCACATAGCTGGCCTGATCATAACTAAATTGCGAAAGTTTAGCCGGGGCGTTGGCCACAGAGGCATCCCACAAGCGGATATCCTGCTCATTAAAATCAAACAACACCTGACAGGGACTGAACTGACAGTCACTTATTGCCCGCGCATCGGCTATTTGCATCATCGCCACATCGTGGCTGTAATCCCCCGCCAGCGCAGCGTTTTGCTGCCACACCGGGCTTAGTGCCGTCGGGTTAGCCAACGATAACGCCGCTACTGCGCCGCGCTGGGTATTTTGTCCGGCCAGGTGCAATAACGGTGCCGCAGTACTGTTCTGACTGTTGCTGCTGTAATCAACCCCGCTGATAAATATATTATGGCTTGATATTACGCCGCTGTAGGTCGTGGCCAGCGATACGGCGTTGGGAAGCCGAGTTAAATCAATAATCTGAATACCATCGTTGCCCTCAGACGACACATAAGCATAGGCCTGCCAGCGCCGCAGCGCCGTATCAAAATACTGGTACACCTTAATATCACGCCAGGTGGTGCTACTGCCCGCTATGCTGCCCACTTCAACCGGGTTTTGCGGATCGGCCAGGCTAACCACAGCAGTGCCGTTGCGCAAGCCGATAAGCGCATATTCTGTACCGCTGTTTAAATCGACATGACCCCAGATATCGCTGGCTGACGACGGCTGCAAGCTAAAATCAGCCAATGCCATATGTGCCACTAAATCGATATTGCTGCAGCTAAAGTTGCCGGCTTTGCCGTCAACGCAAGACCGGGCCGGCTGTGATTGACTCAGGCTCTGATGTTGTACCAACCGTTGCTGTAAACCCACCGACAAGCGGGCCTTGCCATCGCGCAGGCTGAAAAAGCCACGCGGCTCCAGTGTCGCCTGTAACTGTGAGGGCACACCACTGAGTGTGGTGCGGTTTAACGTTGGTGCCTGTAGCTGATAATGATCAAACCGGCTGTAACCACCCAGCACCGGCACAATTTCACTACTGAGGTAAAACAGCTGTTCTTCGTCAGTCAGCTGGTAATGGCCGGCGGCGACCAACACCTTATCGCCTTTATTAGCCTGTTTAACGGCATAGCCAATAGTTTGGCAAGGCCGCAGTGGCTGCTCACAACGGCCAACATCTTTGCCGTCTGTGGCAACAAAACGGGCTTTGTCATGTTCAGCATGGGCCAACACCGGTAGGGGTAAGGCGAGTAGAACCAGCGTTAAGCCAGAAACGGTAAACTGTTTAAGCATTATGGCTACCTTGTCCGTCGACCGGTTTTGCAAACTACGGTATTGTTAGTCTTAATGTATTTACTATGCAAGTGTATATTCATGTTACGAGCAAGCCTGCTTTTGCTGTGGTGGATATTGACCGGCTGTAATCCGGCACCCGGCAGCACATCAACCTTAACGTTGCAATTGCGTGTCAACGATAAGCCGTTGAGCTGTGACAGCGTCTTTAGCCTGACAGACGAAGCCGTTAGCCTTACAGACAAGGCTATCAGCCAGGCAGGAAGAGTATGGCAGCTGCAGCAATTTCAGCTCTATGTCAGCAATTTCCGGCTGAACAACAGGCCACTGCTGCTGGATACAGCGGCGCTGCATCAGCAAGCTGATATTGCCCTGCTGGGCACCGTATGTGATGGTGCCGATAATTGGCAGCTACAGTTCGCTACGCCACTTGCTGCCGGTCAGCTGAGTTTTACACTTGGTGTACCCGCAGTGTTAAATCATCAGGATCCGCTGCGCGCGGCGGCACCGCTGAATCAAAGCGATATGTTCTGGAGCTGGCAGCAGGGTTATAAATATTTGCGGCTGGACATACACAGCACTGCACAGCCGGCTCAGCAGTGGTCATTGCATCTGGGCGCGACCGGTTGCCGCTCGGCCAGCCCGATGCGCGCACCGGAAGCAGATTGTAACAAGCCTAACCGCGTAACTATAAACCTGGATTATCTACCCGGACAGCAACTGATACTGGATTTAGCGCCGATACTGGCCGGGGTAAACCTCAGCGCCGACAACCATTGTATGTCAGATCCTAACCGCTTAAGTTGCCAAACCCTGCTACCCCGGCTGGGTATAGGTGCCCTGCCGCAGGGCTGGAGTATGCAATGAGGTGCGCCATACTGTTGCTGCTGGTTATGCTGGCCGGCTGCAGCAAGCCAGAGCCGGCCTATCAGTGGCCGTTGCCTGAGGGCTTTCCACTGCCGATAGTGCCGGCCGATAACCCGATGAGCGCGGCCAAGGTAGAACTGGGCAGGCATCTGTTTTATGACACAGCCTTGTCTGCCAATCAGCAGCAAAGCTGTGCCGGTTGCCATCAGCAGCAATATGCCTTTGCCCAGCCACTGAAAGTGTCGGTCGGCAGCACAGGTCAATCGCACCGGCGTAATGCCTCAGCGCTGGTCAATATCGCTTATAACAACACTTTGACCTGGGCGCACGATGGCCTGACGCATATTGAAAGCCAATTGCTTATGCCACTGTTTGGCGACAACCCGATAGAGCTTGGCGCCGGCGGCCACGAACAGCAGATTTTAGCCCGTTTAAAGCGTGCGCCCTACCCCGAACTGTTTAGTGCCGCCTTTGGCGACAGCCGGGCGGATTTTCGCCGTGTTATTGACGCCCTGGCCAGCTTTAGCCGCAGCTTATTGTCGGTTAACTCGCGTTTTGACCGCTACGCCTATCAGCAGGACGACAGCGCGCTAACCGAACAAGAATTACTCGGGCTGAATTTGTTTTTCTCAGAAAAACTGGAATGCCACCACTGCCATGGTGGCTTTAACTTTACCCAGGCTACCAGCCACCAGCGCCAGCCGCTGGACCGGCGGCCATTTCATAACACCGGCTTGTATTATGTCAGCCGGGCAGATTTAGCCGGCAAAGGCTATCCGCAGCACGATACCGGTTTAAGCGAGCTAAGCTTAAACCCGGCAGACGATGGCCGCTTTCGCGCGCCGACGCTGAGAAATGTCGCTTACAGCGCGCCCTATATGCACGATGGCAGCCTGGCGACATTAGCCGAGGTGATTGATTTTTATGCCGCCGGCGGTTTAGTCAGCACGCTAAACGGCGAAACCAGCGATGGCCGGCAGCACCCGGGCAAAAGTGGTTTTGTGCGCGGTTTTGATTTAACAGCTGCAGAAAAACAGGCACTGCTGGCGTTTTTACACAGCCTGAGTGACGAGCAGTTTATTACCAACCCGGCTTACAGCAATCCGTGGCTTACAGTAAACAGCGAAAATTAATGCGGAGCCACTATGGCTGTTGCAGTGTTATCAAACAGGAGCTTACTGTGCGTTGTACTTTTACCTTATTACTGGCGCTGTTGGCGCTGCCGCTTTCGGCGCAAACCTACTACCCGCCTCGTGGCGACTGGGCAGCGGCATCGCCGCAAGCGCTGGGGGTGGATGCCGGCAAGCTGGCCGCGGCCGTTGACTATGCCATCGCCAGCGAAAACCCGGCGGCAAAAGATCAAGCCATAGTGCAGGCCACTACCTTTGGCGCCAGAGAGCCCTATGATCAGATCATTGGCCCAATGGGCGTGCGTGCCGCAGCCAATGGCCTGATTATTTATAAAGGTAAGCTGATCGCCCGCTGGGGCGAGGTCGACAGCGTGGATATGACGCACAGTATCGCGAAAACCTTTTTAACTACCGTCACCGGTTTAGCCTGGCAACAGGGCCTGATTGCCAACCTGCAGGATAAGGTTGGCCCTTATATGCCACATGGCACTGCGCTTTATGAAGGGGAGCACAACAGCAAAATCCGCTGGGAGCATTTGCTACGGCAAACCAGTGACTGGCAAGGCACGCTGTGGGGTAAACCCGACTGGGCCGACAGGCCCGAGGGTAAAACCCCGGCCGACTGGCCCAAGCGGCCATTACGTACACCGGGCACGCATTACAAATACAACGATGTGCGGATAAACCTACTGGCACTATCCACCTTGTATGTCTGGCGCAAACCGCTGCCCGAGGTGTTAAACCAACAGATTATGCAGCCGATAGGCGCCTCCTCTACCTGGCGCTGGTACGGCTATGATAATAGCTGGGTTGAGCTCGACGGCCAGCAGGTGCAGTCGGTATCAGGCGGTGGCCACTGGGGCGGCGGCATTTTTATCAACGCCTGGGATTTAGCCCGCTTTGGTTATCTGTTTTTGCGTGATGGCCAATGGGAGGACCAGCAACTGGTGAGCAAAGACTGGATAGCGCTAGCGCGCACCGGCGGTAGCGCCAATGCCGAATACGGCTTTGCCAACTGGTTTTTAAACCCGGGCCGTAAAGCCTTGCCCAATGCCCCCGAGAGCGCAGTCACCTTTCAGGGCGCTGGTCGTAATGTGATTTATATCGATCAGCAAAATGACTTGTTAATAGTCACACGCTGGATTGGCAATGGTGACGAGCTAAACCAGCTGGTGGGTAAAGTATTAGCGGCACTGCCAGATTAGTCGCTTGGTAACGATATTGCTGATGGACAATCAACTGGCCGCTAACGCGGCCAGAAAAGCGGTTTTACCTATTGACTCCGGGAAGGCTCATACATGTTATGCATTAAAACTGATAGCCAACCTGTAAAAAACCATTAATTTTTTCATCATATTTGGCATTTGTTGCATGAGCGGAGATGCCAAAATTAAAGCCGGGTTTATCAATACCATTCATAAAGTAGGTATAACTAACGCCGGCACCATAATATTCATTTTCTTTAATATTAAAGTTTTCCGTAGTCGCGTAAACCTCATGCCCTGCTTTGGTTGCATAGACACCAAGGCCATGCTTATTTGAATCAGAATCAAATAGATCAGTTACTATCCAGCCGACTCCGAAGCCGCAAGTTGAGCCATATCTTGAACTATATTCAACACAGCCGACTGAGACATACTTCATGTCGGTCTTCGATAAAAGAGCGAAATTTGCGCCTAATCCACTGTAAGCAGCTCCCATACCAACACCAACAGAATATTGACTGTCAAAAGTGCTTTCCTGGGCAATTAACGAACCTGAGATAAACGATAAAACCAATACGAGCTTCTTCAAGATACATCCTTTTATATTTCAGTTACTAACACGACGTTGATATATGCGCACATAACGCAGTGCTCTTAGGCAAAGCGAAGCGTAGCGTAAGTTTGTACCTAGCAGTACTTTGTTAGGCATTAGTTCAACCTCTCGCCCGGAAGCTCAAAGTTGTCTTTTTTCAGGAGTTCCGCCTGAGCTATTTTTTTCTCAGACTCTTCCTTTGTTAGTACACCCTGGTCCACAAGCCAATTGAATTTTTTTATTTCGTTTTTAAGCTCGTTGTCTGGATTTACATCGCCATACCATTTCAAGAGCTGTGATTTCTTTCTGATATTTAGTTGCTTAATTATTTCGTCATGATTTTTGTCTTGAATTATAAATATATTACCGCGTTCAGAACGAAAAACCGTGTACTTGACCTTTGAGAAATATGCCCAAATTGCACATACAGCGCCAATGAAGATCCAGAACCCCTTTCCGGACAAGGATGCCTCAGTATAAATAGCATAACCGAGCTGAAATACACCTAGTGCTATCCAAAGATAGCCAACATTTCTCAGCCATTCATTCTGCTCAATCTGAACTGACGACTTTTGAGGAAAATCCGCATAGTCGAAGTCAGTATCTCCGGAGCCAGACTTATCTTCATAAGCAAAATTGAAATAATCATCATGCAGTGTGAATGTATGTTTATTCGATTTTTTCTTCTGTATAAATTCCATATCAATTCTCTATAACTTGAACGATGTTTTCATTGCCTACCAGCTTATTCAAAGGATCAGAACCCGCGAGTTGCGTGTTGCAGATCCCGCAAGTTGCAAAATTAGCTCCAGTCTATGGCGCCAGATGAATGTAAATCAAGCATTTTTATCTTGTATAAAATTATGCTGCTGCAAACTACAGGATTGAAACTCTTGAGCTGGCGGCGTTCAGCGCTAAAAACAAAAAAGCCAGACACAAGGTCTGGCTTTTCACGTCAGTAAATAAGCTTACTTCTCGTGATGAATACGCATATGCGGAAACAGGATAACGTCGCGGATAGAGGCGGCGTCGGCCAGTAACATTACCAGGCGGTCGATGCCGATACCCTGGCCTGCTGTTGGTGGTAAACCGTGCTCCAGCGCGGTAACGAAGTCTTCGTCGTAGAACATGGCTTCGTCATCACCGGCGTCTTTTTGTGCTACCTGATGGCGGAAACGCTCGGCCTGGTCTTCAGCATCGTTTAACTCGCTAAAGCCGTTACCCAGCTCGCGGCCACCGATAAAGAACTCGAAACGGTCGGTAATTTCCGGGTTATGGTCATTACGGCGCGCCAGCGGTGACACTTCAGCCGGGTATTCAGTAATAAAGGTTGGGTGGCGCAGCTTGGTTTCTACCAGCTCGTCAAACACTTCCATTAGAATACGGCCATGGCCATAGTTGGCTTTAACTTCAATACCCAGGCTCTTGGCCAGCTCTGCTACCGACTCACGTGTTGCTAACTGCTCTTTAGTCACAGTCGGGTTGTAGTGCAAAATAGACTCGGTAACCGACATGCGCGCAAACGGCTTGCCAAAGTCGAACACTTCGCCCTGGTATGGCACTTCAGTGCTGCCCAGCACGTGTTCCGCCAGGCCACGGAATAACTTTTCGGTTAAATCCATCAGGTCGTTGTAATCGGCGTAAGCCCAGTAGAATTCCAGCATGGTAAATTCCGGGTTGTGGCGCGTTGATACGCCTTCGTTACGGAAGTTACGATTTAACTCAAACACTTTTTCAAAGCCGCCAACTACCAAGCGCTTTAAATACAGCTCGGGCGCGATACGCAAAAACATTTGCATATCCAGCGCATTATGGTGCGTTTCAAACGGCCGCGCCGAAGCACCGCCGGGAATGGCCTGCAGCATCGGCGTTTCAACTTCTAAGAAGCCTTCGTCGTTAAAAAAGCGACGGATATAAGCCACGGTTTTGCTGCGCACTAAAAAGGTTTTACGCGATTGCTCGTTGGAGATAAGGTCCAGATAACGCTGGCGGTAACGCGCTTCGTTATCGGTTAAGCCGTGGAATTTATCCGGCAACGGCCGCAGGGCTTTGGTTAGCAGGCGGATATCGCTTAACCATACCGTAAGCTCGCCGGTTTGGGTTTTAAACAAATGGCCGGTAGCACCGATAATGTCGCCTAAATCCCACTTTTTAAACTGGTCGTTGTACACACCCTCAGCCAGGCTGTCGCGCGCCACATACAGCTGAATTTTGCCGCCCATATCAGCAATAGTGGTAAAGCTGGCTTTACCCATAATACGGCGCGTCATAATACGGCCGCCTAAGCTTACGGTAATCTTTTGCGCTTCCAGCTCTTCTTTAGTTAAGTGGTCGTACTTGGCAATCACGTCTGAGGATATGCTGTCACGGCGAAAATCGTTCGGGAACATAAAGCCGTCTGCACGCAGACCGGCTAGCTTGTGTTTTCGCTCAGCAATCAGTTTATTTACGTCTTGAATTTCTTCTTGTGGTTGCTGTTGGTCAGACATAGTGCGTTTCCTGATTGAGAGAAAAAGTTAAAGTAAACATTACAGCCCGGCTTTTAAGCTAGCTTCAATAAATTTGTCCAGATCGCCGTCTAACACCGATTGGGTGTTGCGGGTTTCGATACCGGTACGTAAGTCTTTAATGCGCGAATCATCCAGCACGTAAGAGCGGATCTGGCTACCCCAGCCGATATCCGACTTGGTATCTTCCAGCGCTTGTTTCTCGGCATTTTGCTTTTGCAGCTCAAATTCATACAGCTTGGCGCGCAATTGCTTGTAGGCGTTGTCGCGGTTTTTATGCTGCGAGCGATCGTTCTGACACTGCACCACGATGTTAGTGGGTAAGTGAGTAATACGCACAGCGGAGTCGGTACGGTTAACGTGCTGACCACCGGCACCCGAGGCGCGGTAGGTATCGATACGTAAATCGGCCGGATTGATATCAATTTCGATATCATCATCAATCTCCGGCGAGACAAACACCGAGGCAAACGAAGTATGGCGGCGGTTACCACTGTCGAACGGACTTTTACGTACCAGGCGGTGTACGCCGGTTTCGGTGCGCAGCCAGCCGTAGGCGTATTCGCCGGTAAATTTAATGGTACAACCTTTAATGCCGGCCACATCACCGTCGGTCACTTCGTACAACTCGGGTTTAAAGCCTTTATCTTCACCCCAGCGCAGGTACATACGCATTAAAATGCTGGCCCAGTCCTGGGCTTCAGTACCGCCGGAGCCGGATTGTATATCCAGATAGCAATGGTTCTGATCATTTTTGCCGGAGAACATACGGCGAAATTCCAGCAGGCTCAGCTGTTTGTCTAAATCGGCCAGCTCGGTTTTCGCTTCTTCAAAGGTTTCTTCGTCGTCAGCTTCTACTGCCAGCTCTACCAGGCCGGCCACGTCTTCCAGACCACGGTCGAGCTTGTCGATGGTGCCTACCACCTGCTCCAGTGCTGAACGCTCTTTACCCAGCGCCTGGGCTTTATCCGGCGTATTCCAGATAGCTGAATCTTCCAGCTCGCGCGAGACTTCTTCTAAGCGTTCTTTTTTGCCATCGTAGTCAAAGATACCCCCGAAGCACATTCGTGCGTTCAGTAAGATCTTTAATGCTGTTGTACACCGGATTAACTTCAAACATGCTGTGCTCGGTAACCTTGAATAGCGGAAAAAAAACAGGCGTGGATTGTAGCAAATTTATCGCTGGCAGTGCAGCCATCTGTTGCGGATTTTTCCGGCGGCTTAAATTCCGCCAAAATCTGCCGCAGTTAACTTGCCCGTAACAGAGTTAAGCCGCTATGCTGTGTGACAAAGCCCTGCAGGGGATCTGTATCTTGCTCTCTTACCTCACCGTGCAGAAGTATCTGTTATTCATAATGCTGCTTAGCGCACTGCGCTGCATAGCCGAGCCGATGATCTACTCCTGGCCGGCCACCATGCTGGACGACCCGCGCGGCCATTATCCGATAGCCTTACTGCATTTGGCACTGGAAAAGTCCGGCAGCCATTATCTGCCGGTGCCAAGTAAACGTGACCAGGCGCAGTGGCGTACTTTACGGCAGTTGGAAAGCGGTAACGACATGGATGTGGTATGGACTTTTGCCTCAGCCGAACGTGAAGAGAATCTGCTGCCGGTGCGGATCCCGATAGACCGTGGTTTATTGGGCTGGCGTTTGCTGCTGATCCGCCAGCAAGACAGGGCCCAATTTGCCGGCATTAGCACAGCTGAGCAATTACAGCCGCTACGCGCGGTGCAGGGCCACGATTGGCCGGACCTGCCGATACTGCAACATAACCAGTTTAATGTCACACCAAGTACCTATTATCACGGCATGTTTGCCATGCTACAGCTGGGTCGGGTCGATTATTTCCCCAGGTCGCTCAGCGAAATACAGTCTGAATTGCAAACAAAAGCCGGCGACAGCTTAGCTATTGCAGATAACCTGGCGCTGTATTATCCGGCACCACTGTACTATTTTGTTAACCCTAACCGGCCGCAACTGGCACAGGCGATTGAACAAGGCCTGCGCTTAGCAATGCATGACGGCAGCATGCAGCAGTTATTTCTGCAACATTTTGCCGATGCGATTGCACAGGCTGAGCTAACTGAACGCCGCGTTATCCGGCTTAATAATCCGTTTTTGCATCCGGATACGCCGTTACAGGACAACAGTCTGTGGTTTAACCCGGAGCTTGGATACTAATGCCCTATAGCTTACCCTCTCAACCACTGCGCCATCATCTGGCTACCAGGGTAGTTATCACTATGGTACTGGCGGCCTTGTTGCTATCGGTCTTGCTGACAGCCGCGTTGAGCTACAGTGTCTATCGCTATGAAATTGCTACCGCACAACAGCAGTTTGACAATATTGAAAAAAGCTACCTGCCAAGCCTGGCCGCCGGCCTGTGGGAAGTGGATATACATCGTATTAATACCTTACTCGATGGCATTACACGTTTAGAACATGTCGGCGCAGTTAGCCTGACAGATGAGCTGCAACAGCAGCTTAGCCGGCAACATCCGCAATTCAGCGACGCCTTGATGAGTAAGCACTACCCGGTGCACTATCAGATTGACGGTGAGCAGCATCCGGTCGGCACCTTGCAGGTAGAATTAATGGCAGACGGCATTCAGCAGCATTTATGGCAACAAAGCCGCAATATAGCGCTGGTGACGGTCAGCGCCTTGTTGCTCAGCGCAGTGCTGATGCTGCTGATTTTTCGCTTTGCGGTCAGCCGCCACCTGCGTGCAATGGCACAGTTTGCCAGCCATTTAGACTTGAACCGGCTGGAGCAACCTTTGCAATTACAACGACCAGCGCGGCAAGACGAGCTGGACCAGGTGGTTGACGCCATTAACCGGCTGCAGCAGCGCATTAAACATGAACTGGCCAGACGTAATGAAATAGAGCTGCAACTGAACAACAACACTGCTCAGTTAGAGCAGCAGGTAGCACTACGCACCACGGATTTACAGCTTAAAAACAGCTTATTGCAGCAACAATCGGCCGAGTTAGCCAAACAAAATGAAGAGCTCGACGCTTATGCCCATACCGTAGCACATGACTTAAAACACCCGTTAACCAGCCTGACAGGTATGAGTCGCTTGCTCAATGCTACTTTTATCGAGCTGTCAGAGGAGCAAAAACACGCCGCCCTGACCACCATTGATCATACCTCACGTAAAATGAATGACATTATCAACGCCCTGCTGTTATTGGCCAGCATGCGCGAACAACAAAATGTGGCGCTGCAGCCGCTGGATATGGCACTGTTGGTCAATAACGCACAGCAGCGCCTGGATGATTTTGCCCGTCAGCATCAGGCTACTATCGAAGTAGCTGCCAACTGGCCGACAGCAAGCGGTTATCCACAATGGGTAGAAGAAGTGTGGGTAAACTATCTGTCTAATGCGATTAAATACGGCGGCCGGCCGCCGGTTATACAGCTGGGCGCCGACATTGCGCCGGATGCTATGGTGATATTCTGGATCCGCGACAACGGCAGGGCGCTCAGTGCACAACAGCAAGCGGGCCTTTTCAGTACTTTCCAGCGCTTCTCGCCGCAAAGTGCCGATGGCCATGGTTTAGGTTTATCTATCGTAAAACGCATCATCACCCGTTTGAGTGGCGAGGTAGGCTACCGGGCGTTAGAAGATGGCGGTAGCCTGTTCTGGTTTAGTTTGCCTCAGGCATCTGCAACCGCTTTACCTGACCAAAGCGGAAAATCAACATAAAAGCAGGCGCCGGCGCCAAAGGTGGAGCTAAAACCAATACTGCCGTGCATCGATTCTGTCAGTTGTTTTGATAATGCCAGCCCAAGCCCGGTACCGCCTTTTTGCCGCGTATCGCTGCTGTCAGCCTGCGAAAAGCGCTGAAAAATCGCGTCTTTAAAAGCATCGGCTATGCCCGGCCCGGTATCGGTAACGCTGATCCGCACCTGCTGCTGTTGCTGCTCAATCTTTACCACTACGGTGGCGGCATCGGGTGAAAACTTAATCGCATTGGATAGTAAATTAGCCATAACCTGAGCAAAACGCAGACTGTCGACATTAATTAACAGTTGCTCATCACAAGCCGTGTTTTGCAGTTGTAGCTGAATATTCCTGTCACGGCCGTATTGGCTGTTGTCGGCCACGCTTTGTTGCACCAGCGTCAACACGGCTTGCGGTTGCAGTACAATTTGCATCATACCGGCAGAGAGCTTTTCGATGTCGAGCAAATCATTAATTAAGCTGGTAAGACGCTGGCAGTTACTATTAGCCAGCTGTAACAACTCCGCAGCTGCTGTGGGCAGCTCACCAACACAGCCGGAGCTTACCAATGCCAAAGCGCCGTTAATTGAGGTTAAAGGTGTACGCAGCTCATGGCTTACCGTTGAGACAAACTCATTTTTTATCCGCTCAAGTTGTAAACGCTCAGTAATATCCTGCGCCGAGGCATATAATTTGCCGGTGACAGGGTCGAGCACAGAAGACCACTGCAAGGTGACATAATGGCCATCTTTATGCCGGTAGCGGTTACAAAAGCCGGACGTTACTCTGCCTTGTTGTTGTTCTGCCACTTCGACATCGGTACTGATTAGATCGTCCGGATGGATAAAGTCGGTAAAAGGCCGGCTTAACAATTCAGCCTCGCTATACCCGGTTACGCGACTAAAAGCTGTGTTAACCCGTTCAAAATAACTCTGCTGGTTAGCAATACAGAGAATATCGCGTGACAGTAAAAAGAATTGCTGCAGTTCGCCACTGGTTTGCTGCTGTTGGGTAATATCCTGTACTGAGCCAATCAGCCGTGCGGGCTCGCTGCCCTGCGGCGTAGTCCACTTTGCCACTTCATGTACCCAGCGCATGCTGCCATCGGGCAGCACTATACGATGCACTACATTGTGCTCACCACTTTGCATGGCACGGGTTTCACTTTGTTGCACCAAAACGATATCGTCCGGATGCACTAACTGATAAAACACTCCAACGCTGGGAGAGAACTGCGCCGGGTCAACGCCAAAGATGTCATACACCATCGGCGACCACCACAGCTCGCCATTGCTGACATTAGCCTCCCAAAAACCGATACGGGCATTACGGCTGGCCATGTCCTGGCGTTCCAGCACCAACTGATATTCGTGCTGCAACTGCAAATGCCGGCTAAAGGTATGCACCGTACTGGCCATCGACGCCATGGCGGCGATAAAATGCTGCTCATCCACTGACCAGCTGCGCTGGCCGCTAACCTGCTCGACACAGATCACACCGCCAAGCCCTTGTTCAGACTGAATAACAGCATCTAACATTGAGTGGATACCGGCACCTTGCAAATAACCATCTTTAAATTCTGCCGTCGCAGGATGGCTGGCCGCATCCGACGCCGCGATCAGGGCATGTTGCTGTAAGGCGCTGAAATATTTCGGATAGTGACTGCGCTGCAAACAGACGCCGCAGCTGTGACTGTTCAGGTGGTACTGGTATAAGTCGATGCACTGCAACACATCGCTTTGGCTAAACAGCCAGACACTGACGCGGTCAGCGTACAGCGCCTTACTGATTTGTTTGGTAAGAAATTGCCAGGCCTGGCGGGTGTCACTGGAAAACAGCAACGGCGAGGCCAGTATTTTGGCTTGAAGTGCGAGCAATTGCGGCCCCTGCCGCGCAGCGGAAGCAGCAGAGGTTTGCATTGCAGCTGAAGTGGAGTCCATTACTACGCCCTGAGAAATGTCCTTATATACAGCTTAAGGTTTAGCAGGGCGCGGGGGTTACGGCAAGGCTTTTGCTTTAGCTGGTTAAACGGCGCTCATATAGCGCACAATTAACTGCAAACTTTGCTTGTCGCGGTATTCGTTAATATCCAGCTGATAGGCCAACTGCACTTTTTGTACATTAACGTCCGGCCAGGTTTTGTTGTCAGCGTTAAACCAAATCGCATCTACCAACTTGCCGTCCGCGGTTTGCAACATCATTTTTAAGTGGCGATCGGCCAGCATTTTTTGGCTGATCAGGCTAAATTCACCGTCAAATACCGGCTCTGGAAACGCCTGGCCCCAGGGGCCGGCACTTTGCAGCAACTGCGCAAAGCCAATATCAAAGCAGTCCGACGGCAATTCGCCGTCACTGTAGATCACGGCGGTAAGCTGCTCCGGCGTTAAATGTTTTTTTGCCGTTAAACTCAGTGCCAACTTAAAGGTGTCCAGCCGCTCGGCGCTGATGGTTAAACCGGCCGCCATGGCATGACCACCGAACTTTTTAATTAAACCCGGGTATTGGCTGGAAATTTCCTCCAGCAAGTCGCGGATATGTAAGCCGGCAATAGAACGGGCCGAACCTTTCAGCTCACCGTCGTCACCCTGGGCAAACACTATGGTTGGGCGGTTAAACTGCTCTTTTATCCGTCCGGCCAGAATACCAATAACGCCCTGATGCCAGTCGTGCCGGTATAAACACAGACATTCCGGCAGCGCGTTGCCGTCAAACGACAATTGGCTTAAAAACGCCTGCGCCTCCAGTTGCATACTTTGCTCTATAGCGCGGCGCTCTACATTCAGGCTGTCCAGCTCAGCAGCATACTGCCGTGCCAGGCCCAACTGTGGTGCCAACAAACAGCTTATTCCCAGCGACATATCGTCCAACCGGCCTGCCGCGTTTAACCTTGGTGCCAGGGCAAAGCCAAAGTCGCCGGCGGTCAGTTTCGCCGCGGTGCGGTTGGCGACGTCAATCAGCGCCTGAATGCCCGGCCGGCATTTGCCACTGCGAATTCGCATTAAGCCCTGATGCACTAAAATGCGGTTGTTGCTATCCAGCGGCACCACATCGGCTACTGTGCCCAGCGCGACTAAATCCAGCAGCTCGGCTAAATTGGGTTCAGCCAGCTGGCGCTGGGTAAAATAATCTTGCTCACGTAATTTGGCGCGCAGCGCCAGCAATAAGTAGAAGGCTACACCCACTCCAGCCAGGGCTTTGCTGGGAAAAGTACAGCCAGGCTGATTTGGATTAACTATCGCATCGGCATCCGGCAGTTCATTGCCGGCCAGGTGATGATCCGTAACCAGCACCTTAACGCCGGCTTTTTTCGCCAGTGCCACACCATCAATAGCCGAAATACCGTTATCAACGGTAACAATAAGCTCCGCGCCCTGCGCCACGGCGAGTTCCGCCATCGGTGGCGTTAAGCCGTAACCGTATTCAAAGCGGTTGGGCACCAGATAATCAACAAACTTAAAGCCCAAAGCCCGTAGCCCGCTCATCAGTACCGCTGTGCTGGTAGCGCCGTCGGCATCAAAGTCACCTACGATCACCAGATGTTGCTGTTGCTGCAGCGCGTCAATCAGCAAACTAACGGCTTGTTCAATGCCTTTTAATGCACTAAAAGGCAGTAAGCCGGCGGCACCGCGCTCCAGCTCATTAGCATGCGTAATACCACGGCTGGCATATAAGCTTTGCAACACCGGATGCATTGCATCAGGCAACGATGGTAAAACGCCGGGCAAAACCCGGCGCTGAATAGTGCGGCTGATAGCAGACATAAGCGGTTAAGATCCCGCCTGCAGTTGTGCCAATAATGCCTTGGCCGGCTGGTAACCCGGAATTAAGCGGCCGCCGGGTAAAATAATGGCCGGGGTGCCACTGATGCCAAAAGATTGTCCCAGTTCATACTGGGCTTTTACCGGGTTATTACACATTGCCGGTTTCACATCAGCGCCGTCTTTGGCTTTGTCCATCGCGCTGCGGCTGTCTTTGCTGCACCAGATATGCTGCATTTGCAGATAGGTTTCCGAGCCTAAACCACCGCGCGGAAACGCCATATAGCGCACGGTAATACCGGCGTTGTTATAGTCTTTCATTTCATTATGTAATTTACGGCAGTAACCACAGGTCGGGTCGGTAAATACATTGATCACGTACTTTTCGTTGGCCGCTTTGTATTCAATTACGCCGCTTTTTTGCACGTCAAGCTGTTGCTGAATATAAGGCCGCATCTGCTCGTCATTCACCAACACCTTGTTGGTTAAATCGTAAATATTACCTTCAATAAAATACCGGCCGTCTTCCGAGGTGAAAAACAGGCCTTTATCAGTAAACACCTGCAGCAAGCCTTCCATCGGCGATTCCGCTACCGCCTTAACGGTTAAATTCAGCGAGCTGAATTGTTGCCGCACCTGAGCATAATCGGCATCCGGCGCCTTTACCTGCGCACTGGCAGAGGCAATAAATCCGAGGCTACAAAACGCTAATACAAACTTGTTCATACAATTTCCTGTTACGGCGCCTAAGGGCGCGGATGATGTTGCTGATGCAGGCTTTGTAACCGCGCCTGCGCGACATGGGTATAAATTTGTGTGGTAGACAAATCACTGTGGCCCAGCAACATTTGTACTACCCGCAAATCGGCGCCATGGTTCAATAAATGGGTGGCAAAAGCATGCCTCAGTGTATGCGGCGACAACTCTGCCTGAATGTGCGCTACTTTGGCATAAAACTTAATACGGTGCCAGAAGGTTTGCCGCGTCATTTGCTGCGCGCGCAAGCTGGGAAACACCACATCCAGCATCTGCCCGCCGAGTAACTGCACCCGGGCTTCGCGTAAGTAGCGCAGCAACCAATGCGCTGCTTCCTCGCCCATTGGCACCAGCCGCTCTTTTTCGCCTTTGCCGGTTATTCTTACCAGACCGTGTTGCAGGTTAAGTTGTTGCATTGACAAGCCAACTAACTCGGATACCCGTAAGCCACTGGCGTACAGCAGCTCCAGCATGGCTTTGTCGCGAAACTGAATAAGATCGGTTAAATCCGGTGCGTTTAGCAGCGCCTCAACATCCTGCTCAGATAAACTTTTTGGCAAGCTGCGGCCGATTTTCGGGTTAAGTAATTGCGCCAGCGGGTTGTCGGCGATTTTGCCGGCCTGATGCATGCCGGCATAAAAGCGCCGCAGGCTGCTAAGCGCACGCGAGGTGCTGCGCGGGCTGTATTGCTTGTCATAACGCTGCGCCAGGTAGCGATTTAACAGCTGGCTGTCGGCACTGAGCAAATGCTGTTGTTGCGCGGCGGCAAAAGCGGCAAATTGCTTTAAATCTGTGCCATAGGCGCTAAGTGTATGCTCACTCACACCTTTATCCAGCCACAGTTGATCAAGAAACTGACTGATCAGCTGCAAATCTGTTGCATCAGGTTGTACTGCCGTTGTTGTCATCGCTGCCTACTCTGAAATCTCAGGCTATGGTAGCGCATGGCTGCCCCGGCGCAAAGCCGGGATTTTGCTGCATCCGCGATTCTGCTACACTGCGGCTTTATTATTGCCCCCTGTTGTAGTGAGACCGCGATGAAAATTGGCTTATTTTATGGCTCAACCACCTGTTACACCGAAATAGTAGCAGAGAAAATTCAGGCCTTAATTGGCGCTGACACTGTTGAGTTACATAACATTAAGCAGGTACCGCTGAGCACCATGGCGGATTACGATATTCTTATTCTTGGCTTATCCACCTGGGATTTCGGCGAAATCCAGGAAGACTGGGAAGCGCACTGGGATGACATCAGCAGCGTAAATTTAAGCAATAAAATTGTCGCCATTTACGGCATGGGCGACCAACTGGGCTACGCCGAATGGTTTATTGATGCTGTGGGCATGCTGCATGACGCTATAGCACCACAAAACCCGCGCCGCATTGGTTTTTGGCCCACTGCCGGCTACGATTTTATTGCCTCCAAAGCCTTAACTGCGGATGGCGAACTGTTTTATGGCCTGGCACTGGATGATGAAAACCAGTACAACTTAACCGATGCGCGCCTAAATGACTGGGTAAACCAGATTTTGCAGGAAATAGCCGGCCTGCTGTAAATAAACCGAGCTAAAACTTCAGATAAAAATCCTTTAACAACGCGCGGTATTGGCTGCTGTAGCTACCGTCTGCCTGCTGCACTAACAGGCTGCTGCGCTCAGTATCTGTATATTGCCGGCTTAAGCACAACAACAGCCTCTGTGCCGGTTTATCCGCTTTACTGCGGACCTTACAGCACTGCGCCAGATACCAACCATGGCTTAGTGCCAGTTGCAACAGTTGCTCCGCCTCAGTCAGTGGCAAAACCAGCGCAAAGCTACCATCATCATGCAACAACTGCGCGGCTTTTTGCAGCAGAGCAGCAAAGGGCAAGCTGTCGGTGTGGCGCGCCTGAGTGCGCCGCTGATCCGGCGATAGTAACGATTGTTGAAAAAACGGCGGGTTAGATACAATTAAGCGGTAACGTTTGCCACTGCTATAGGTTAGAATGTCGCCCTTTATCAGCCGTATCGCGTTTGGCCACGGGCTGTTTGCCACATTTGTAGCAGCTTGTTCTGCCGCAGCGGGGTCCAGCTCTATCGCGTCTATTGCATTGGCACCGGCGGTACGCTGCGCTAACATCAGGCTGATCAGGCCGGAGCCGGCACCAATATCGAGAATATCGCCACCTGGTGGTGGTAGCGGTGCAAAAGCACCAAGCAATAAACCGTCAGTGCCGACTTTCATCGCGCACTGATCATGAGCAACATAGAATTTTTTACATTGAAAACCGGCTGACATCAGCACCTCCGGCCGCCAGTTTACGGCGAAGCAGGCGCACTGTCACCGGGCAGGCAATTATGCTGAGGACAAAATGACAACATTCGCAGATTTTCAACTGGACGATGACATTAACCGTGCCATCAGTGAACGCGGTTTCGAGCTGCCGACCCTGATCCAGGAAATGGCGATCCCATTGGCGCTGGAAGGCAAAGACTTATTGGCCAGCGCGCCAACCGGCACCGGTAAAACCCTCGCCTTTGTTTTGCCTGCTATTCAGTACCTGCTTGATTTCGGCCGTAAAGATCCCGGCTTTGCCAGGGTGCTGGTAATGACCCCCACCCGCGAACTGGCGTACCAGGTGTATGATGAATTTAAGCATTTCAGCCAATATACCGGCCTAAATGTTGGCGTGATTACCGGTGGCATTAACTATGGCAGCCACAAAGACACGCTGGAAAAAAACAACGATATTCTTATCGCTACGCCAGGCCGCTTAACCGAATATCTGGATGAAGAAAGCTTTCAGGCCGATGAAGTAGAGCTGCTGATTCTGGATGAAGCCGACCGCATGTTGGATATGGGCTTTGTTGGCGAGATGAATCGCATAGTGCTGGAAGCACGCCGCCGCCGGCAAACCTTTTTGTTCTCCGCCACGCTCGAAGGCAACAACCTGGAGCGTTTTGCTGAGCGCGCCTTAAAAGAACCCGAGCGGGTGGAAGCCATACCGTCGCGCAAAGAAAACGCCAAAATTCTGCAATGGGTGCATTTAGCCGATGATGCCCAACATAAGTTGGCGTTGCTTATTCATCTGTTGAAACAGCCGGATGTGACGAAAACCATCGTGTTTATTAAAACCCGCGAACGCCTTGCCAGTTTAACCGGCCAGTTGGAAACCGCCGGCCTGCGCTGCGGCTGGTTACAGGGTGAAATGCCACAGGATAAACGCATGCAGGCAGTTGAACGTTTCAGCTCCGGCCGCGTGAACATTTTACTGGCCACTGATATCGCCGCCCGTGGTCTGGACATTGACGATATCAGCCATGTGATTAACTTTGATATGCCACGCAGTGCAGACGTGTACCTGCACCGCATTGGCCGTACCGGCCGCGCCGGTAAAAAAGGCACGGCGATATCACTGATTGAAGCGCACGATATGGGCATTTTGGCCAAAGTAGAGCGCTATGTAGAACAAAAACTGAAACGCCGTGTAATAGAAGCGCTGCGGCCGAAAAATAAAGAAGCCAAAGTACCGGTGAAAAAGAAGAAGCCAACCAAAGCTGCGGCGAAAAAAGCCGCGAAAAAGCCGAAAAAGTAAGCCAGCCTGCAGCTAGCCGCCGGCCGTAAAAAGTTGGCGGTTATCGCATTTTTGCCCCACCCTGTTGGAATTTTTTAGTAAAGCTGCTATTGATATGCTGAATAAATTATTTAGCATGGTGGGTTAAGCTATGGATAAACGCCAATTTATAAAAAACTGCACTCTGGCTGCCGCCTTGTTACCACTGGCCGGCTGCAGCAGCGTAATGGCCGCGCCATCTGCCGGCAATAAACGTCTGTTGCCGCTGCCGCTGAACAAAGGCGATACGGTAGCGCTGGTAAGCCCATCTAAAGCCACCGATGATATGCTGGACTTGCAAATAGCGCAGGAAGTGATGCAGGCGCTCGGTTTTAAAGTAAAAACCGGTAAAAATCTGGCGGCACGCCGCGGCCATTTAGCCGGCACCGACGCTGAGCGCGCCGCCGACATTAACGCCATGTTTGCTGACAAAGAAGTAAAAGCCATTATTTGCCTGCGCGGGGGCTCCGGCGCGGCCCGCCTGCTGCCATTACTGGACTATAAGCTAATCCGCAACAACCCCAAGGTTTTACTGGGTTATTCCGATATTACCGCACTGCACAATGCTATTCATGCCCAAACCGGCTTAGTCAGCTTCCATGGCCCGAACGGCACCGGCAGTTGGAACAGCTTTAATGCTGATCAGTTTCAACGGCTGTTTTTCGACCGCGAATTAATGCACTACCAAAATGTGCTGGACGCCAAAGACGAGCTGGTTGCACGGCAAAACCGCACCGTAACCATTAACGGCGGTAAGGTACAGGGCGAGCTGATTGGCGGTAACTTAACCGTGTTTACCGCTTTGGCCGGCTCACCTTACCTGCCGGATTTCAGCGGTAAAATCTTATTTTTGGAAGATGTGGAAGAAGCGCCTTATCGCATTGATCGCATGCTCAGCACCTTAAAGCTGATGGGGGCGCTGGATAAAATTGCCGGCTTTATTTTCGGTGAATGCACTGCCTGTCGCCCCAGCGGTGGTTATGGCTGGCTGACGATGGACCAGATTTTTGACGATCATATCAAGCCGCTGAATATACCGGCCTACCGTGGCGCCATGATTGGCCATATAAAGCAGCAGTTTATTGTGCCGGTAGGTGGCCGCGTTGAGCTGGATGCCGACGCCGGTACATTCCGGTTGCTGGAAAGCGTGTTTCAAAGCTAAATAAAACGGCCCCGCTTCGCGGGGCCGTTTTATTATCTTTCCCAGTAAGCCTCTTCCAGGCTGTCTTCCCGCTCAGGTAAGCCCTTGGATAAACGCGGTGCATTTTGTACCAGAATTTCATAGCTAACCCGGTTAGCGTACTTACAAATTTGCGCAAACGACGAATAGGCTAAATACGGCTGCTCATGCTTGCCGGATAACGGCTGCACCTGCTTGTGGAAATGATTCGCCGCCATATCATGCAGAATAGCCGACAGCGCGCCATCACCGGCACCGTTAGTGTTTTTAATCCGCTCCGGGCCGCCTAAATACGGGTCGATATGCGAATACACTTTCAGCGGTTGCTGACAGCAGGCGTGCAGCATAGGCCGGCTGAATTCAAATTGGTTAAAATCGGCCAGGCTGGCAGATTTTATCGGGTTAGTACTCTCACGTTTTACGTTATCGTCGGTATGGCCACACAGATACAAGCCTTCCGGCCCGGCGGTGATCAGCACCATATCGGTATGATCCAATATCGCCTCAGCCGCCTTGAGCGGATCGGCAAAGCCGGTTAAGGCTTCGGCTTCCAGTTCATTCATCGCCAGCACGTTAACGTAGTCTTTAATGGTACTGAGAATTTGCTCGCGGTTCTCTTCTACCAAATGCCGCGTCCCCAGGCTCATTACCACCGGCACATTATGCGCTTTGGCATCTTGCAGCGCTTTTAACATAGCCTGCTGAATAGGCTGATCTGTGGCGCGCAGCGGGTAAGCACTGACCACAAAAGCCGCGGCACCAGCAATAATGTCAGTAGGAATATAGTCCGGGCTTAGCTCATCCATATCGCTGGGGTCGATAACAAAAGTACGCTCGCCGTCCGGCGTTATCATGGTAATACCGCGGCCAATATCACCGGCCACGCCCTGCAAATGGTTCATATCCACTTTGGAGCTGGTATGGCAAACATAGTGATACGCCGGTGAACCCAGCGCAATATTGGCTGACATTACGCCCAGCAACACTGATTTATCATCGGCCAATACGGAATAATTGTGGATGGTATTGCCGATAGTGCCGCCGGCAAAATGATCCGATATCGCCTGCTGCGCCACCAATTCCTGATAAATTAAATTGGCTTTGCCATGCTCAACCAAATTGGATAAGCCTTTGCGGATATTATACTTTTGCAGGAAATCATCACTAACGCTGGCGACCACATCAACAATGGTTTGATCCAGGCCAACGATGTAGGTATCCAGCTCCGGCCGTACTTCGAAGCTGGGCAGCTGAGGTTTAGGCTGGGATACCGGAAAATAATGTTTGATTTTACGCAGGCCGGGAAATTTCATCTGTTATACCACTGCAAAGCCGCTACCGGCAAAGAGCGGCATTGTAACAAAAAAACGGCTGAACGTAATGTTGAATCAATCAGCAGAACCGGCTGGTTCCATAGATAAAAACTATTCTGTGCTGTGGCGTAAAAATACCGGTGCATTTGCCGTTGAGTGTTCAGCGCTGTAGCTATAGCCCGCCAGATCAAAGTGTTGCAACTGCTCTGCAGCGGTTAAACGCTGCTGGATAATATAGCGCGCCATTAAACCGCGGGCCTTTTTGGCAAAGAAGCTGATAATTTTATATTGGCCATTTTTAAAGTCTTTAAACACCGGGGTAATTAAACGGCCCTGCAGCAGCTTGGGTTTTACTGCCTTAAAGTATTCCTGCGACGCCAGGTTAACCACCACATCAATGTGTAAATCCTGCAGTTGCTGGTTTAACGTGGCAGTAATGCTGTCCTGCCAAAAGGCATATAAGTCTTTACCATTCGGGTTTGCCAGCTTAGTGCCCATTTCCAGCCGGTAAGGTTGCATTAAATCCAGCGGCCGCAGCACACCATACAAGCCGCTTAGAATGCGCAGATGCTGCTGGGCAAAGCTGATATCGTCGTCCGTTAAACTGGCCGCGTCCAGGCCCTGATACACATCACCGTTAAAGGCAAATAACGCCGCCTTGGCGTTTTGCTCAGTAAAAGGTAACTGCCACTGCGCAAATCTGGCCGCATTTAACCCAGCCAGCTTGTCACTGATATGCATCAGTGATGATAAATCGGCCGGCGTCAGCGTTTTACAAATCCCGGCTAACTGCCGGCTTTGTGCCAACATAGCCGGTTGTGTTGATGTGATACTGCGCTGTAAAGGCTGGTAGTCCAAATCTTTGGCGGGGGAAACAAGCAACAACATAATTTAATTCACTCTGTTATTCGGGGTACTGCAACGCCCGGGCTCTCCGATATAGTTTCGGCTACTCGGTATATAGCGGCGGCAGTTGTGTTAACAGCTGCTCCAGGCGTTGTTGATTGCTACTGGTTAAAGCGCTTTGCTCCAATGCAGCCAACACAGCTTTTGCCAGCGCTTGCAAGCCACGGTGCGCCGGCAGCTGCGTTAAAGTTTGCAGTAAGTTCAGCGCTAACCCGGCATTACACGGCATAGACAGAAAAGCCTGGCGTAACTTCAACAGTGCAGCCTTTACATCGCCGCTTTGTGCCGCAGCCATACCGGCCTGGTTCCAATCACGGATATCTGAGCGCAGCTTACTGTCTTGCTGTAATGCGCGGCTGGCAGATAAACGCTGGCAACAGCTGTACAGATCATCTTGTTCAGTCGATATTTCCCGCAGTTGCGTTAAATAGCGCTCGGCCTGTTTCAATTCACCCAGCGCAAACATCAAACGCGTTTTATCCACTAAGGTACCAACATTGGCTGCTGCAGTGTCTTCTTTAATCTGCAGTTCATCGGTCAGCTGTTTGGCATCGGCTATATGGCCTTGCAACAAACTCACTCTGGCCCGCAGTGCTAACACTTCTGCTTCGGTATCATCCGTCAACAACTTCTGCGGCATACTGGCCAACGCTTCACTGCATTTTTTTACCGCAGCGCTAAAGCCCGGCAATTCAGCCTGAGTGGCTTGTGCTAACAGTAACCGGGTGAGTTCAAAATAATAATCGGCACGGTCAAAACCGGAAAAACGAAATTGCTGGATCAGCTTCTGCCAGTAACGCGATGCATCGTCCGGCTGCTCACTCAGCTGTAATACCGTGGCGATGGCCATTTGTGCGCTGATATTAGTAGGCTGTAATTTTACCAGTTCAGTTAGCTGCTCCAGCGCCTGTGGCAAAGCGCCTTGCAATAAATACAACCGGCTTAGCCAATCCAGCGCTTCAGGACGTACATCGTCGGCCTCTGTCAGTGTCAGCAGCAGTTGCTCTGCTTCGGGCCATTGCTGCAATTTCACCATCGCAATAGCCGCGCCCAGCCTGGTCCAGCTAAAGTCACGCTGTTGCTGAATTTTGTTATACAGCTGCGCTGCGGCATTGTATTCACGCTGCGCCAACAGCACTTCACCTTTTAACCGCAGCGCCAGTAAGGTATAGGCGGGGGCATTTTTAATTACATCGTCCAGCTCTGTATGCACAGCGGTTAAATCGCCGGCCGGCATCGCCTGGTACACCTTTCTTAACGCCACACGGCTTTGCCAGGCTTTAGCCAAACGCTTTTCCAATTCCAGATAGGAGAACGGCTTTAACACAAAATGATCCGGCGTGCCCTGCAACAAGCCCATTACCGGTAAGCGCTGCGGCTCTGCGCTTATTACGACAAAACAACAGCCGGGTTTAATGGCATCCAGCGCTGACAACTCGGCAAACAATTGCAGTGCATCTTTACCATCACCGAGGTTAAAATCAGCCAAAATAAAGTCGTAAGCGTGGCGTTTAGCGGGCGACAAGGCTTGAACCGCATCAGCGACAGCAGTAATATCAACGAAACCTATCTGCTGTAGCATACCCTTGATCGACGCCCGAACCGGTTCGCAGTCCTCGATCAACAGAAGTTTCTTACTTTTATAAAAGCTGGCTTGAAAGATCATCGAGACCCTGTGCTAATTTACACTGATTACAAGTTACAGGTCTTATAACCTGATAAAAACAGGCAATATAGTAACTTACTTTGTGCCATGCAACGCTATTGTTGTTATTTCCCAACGATACACTGGTTTTGTTGTAATATTCCTACATTAATTGCTAATTATTCGCTACATCACTAGAATGTGATCAAAAATACGGTAATAAAACTATATGAGCAACTTACTAAGCCAACTTAAAGCCGTCACTACCGTTGTGGTAGACAGCGGCGATCTGACCGCCATTGAACAATTCCGTCCGGTCGATGCCACCACCAACCCCAGCTTGTTGCTAAATGCCAGCCAGCTCGATTTTGCCAAGCCTATGCTGGATGCGGCTGTTGCTTATGCTAAAGCTAAAGCGACCACTGCCGCGGCCCAACTTGAACTGGCCTGCGATAAATTTGCCGTGGATGTGGGTACCGCCATCAGCAAACTGGTGCCCGGCCGCGTATCAACTGAAGTTGACGCCCGCTTATCTTTCGACACCAATGCCACTATCGCCAAAGCGCAACAACTGGTTGCACTGTATCAGGAAAACGGCATAGGTACTGAGCGTATTCTGATCAAAATCGCCTCGACCTGGGAAGGCATTCAGGCGGCGCGCCAGCTGGAGCAACAAGGCATTCAGTGCAATCTTACCTTGCTATTCCATATGGCCCAGGCCCGGGCCTGTGCGGAAGCAGGTGTGTATTTAATTTCGCCGTTCGTCGGCCGTATTCTGGATTGGTACAAAGCCAGCACCGGCCAGGATTACAGCAGCGAAACGGATCCGGGCGTAGTGTCAGTGCGCGAAATTTACCGCTTCTATAAGCAACATGGTTTTAAAACCGTGGTAATGGGCGCCAGCTTCCGCAACACCGGCGAGGTATTAGCCCTGGCCGGCTGCGACCGTTTAACCATCAGCCCTGCCCTGTTAGCAGAGCTGAGCCAGATGCAGGGTGAGCTGACTGTGCATTTAACCGACAGCGGCGCCAGCGATGCAGCACCGGCTCAACTGACACAAAGCCAGTTCCGCTGGGCACTTAACGAAGATGCCATGGCCACCGAAAAACTGGCCGAAGGTATCCGTAAATTTGCCATTGATCAGCGCAAACTGGAACAACTGATCCAACAAGCACTTTAATCATTATTTTACAGGGGAGTAGAGTATGCCAGCTTCACCATGGCCGGCGCTGAAAGCGCTGGCTGCACAACAAGGTTCATTACGTCAGGCCTTTTCTGCCGATCCGGACAGGGCCAGCCGCTTTCGCACTGCCGCCTGCGGCATAACGCTGGACTACTCGAAAAACCTGATTAATGAGCAAAGCTGGCAAGCTCTGCAACAACTGGCGGCTGACAGCAATATTCAGCCGGTATTGCAGGCGATGCTGGCCGGCGACAAAATTAACAACACTGAACAGCGCAGCGTTTGGCATATGATGCTGCGTAAAACCGATGTCAGCGGCTTGACGCTGGACGGCGAAGATATCGGCGCAGCTATTACTGCTTGCCGCAACAGAATGACAGCGCTGGTCAGCCAGCTGCATCAGGGCGAATATACCGGCTACAGCGGTAAAGCCATTACTGACTTAATCTGGGTTGGCATCGGCGGTTCGCTGTTGGGGCCGCAAATGGCGGTTGAGGCCTTAACGCCTTATCACTGCAGCCCGGTCAAACTGCACTTTGCCGGTAATATTGACGGTGCTGTAGTATCCGATGTGGTGAAAAATCTCGACCCGGCCACCACCCTGGTGTTTGTCGCCTCTAAATCGTTCGGCACCGAAGAAACCAAACAAAACGCACTGGCAGTGCGCCAATGGTTCACCGACCACGGTGCCGATGCCAAAGCCATTGCACGACATTTTTGGGCTACCTCATCCAATATTAAAGCCGCGGCGGAATTTGGCATAGTGGAGCAAAATATCCTGCCGATGTGGGACTGGGTTGGCGGCCGCTATTCGCTGTGGTCAGCCATTGGCTTGCCGGTGGCGCTGATGATTGGTAACAGCCATTTTGCGCAGTTGCTCAAAGGCGCCGAAGCGATGGATCAGCATTTTATTACTGCACCGCAAGCAGAAAATATGCCGCTGACGCTGGCGTTACTCGGCATCTGGTATATCAACGGCTTTGGCTGTCAGGCGCAGGCCTTATTGCCATACAGCCATTATCTGCGCCTGCTGCCCTCTTATGTGCAGCAGTTGGATATGGAGTCTAACGGCAAGAGTGTTGATATTAACGGTGCGCCGTTAACCGATGCCACCGCACCGGTAATTTGGGGCGATGCCGGTACCAATGGCCAGCATGCTTATCATCAGTTGTTGCACCAAAGTGCGTTAGCGGTACCGGCTGATTTTATTCTGCCAGTTAAACCGGCGCATAGCCTGGCGGATCATCATCAGCGCTTAGCTGCGCACTGCTTTGCGCAAACCCAGGCGTTAATGCAAGGCAAAACATTACAGGAGGCCACCGACGAATGTCTGGCTGCCGGTATGACAGCAGAGCAAGCTGCTGCACTGGCACCGCATAAAGTGTCGCCGGGCAACAAGCCGAGCAATACATTGCTGCTGCCGGAGTTGTCACCCTACTACGTTGGCGCCTTAATTGCGTTATATGAGCATAAAGTATTTTGTCAGGGTGTGCTGTGGGGCTTAAATTCGTTTGATCAATGGGGCGTTGAGTTAGGTAAACAGCTGTCCGGCCCGATTTATCAGGCATTAACAGGCCACGATGCCAGCCGGCTGGACAGCTCTACTCAGGCATTAATTAAGGCGTTTTTGCAGCAAAAAAATCAGTAAAAAGCTCCGACCTGTCATAGTCTTGTCACTTAGTTGTTTTATTTTCAGGCAAATTGTGGTAAATCCTTTGTTGAAAATAACAACAATTAACAGACAACAACTATCAGAGAGGCCAAACTATGGAAAGCTTCGAAGACTTACTGAATATGTTGGAACGCCCTGCCGCCAAACCTCGTGCGGTAAAGCGTAAATGGCGCGAAATAGAACAGTTGAAAGAGCGCCAGCGCCTGAAAAAGGAGCTGAGCGACATCGACTGGACCATTGAACCGGAACTGGCCGATATCGAATTGTAACAAAACGCCCGCTGGCAACAGCGGGCGTTTTTTGCTTCTGCTATCCGCTACAACTGCCAGTTAATCGGGGTTTTACCCTGCTTAACCAATAGCTCGTTTGCCTGTTTAAAGTGGCCACAACCGAGAAAACCACGATGTGCCGACAGCGGTGACGGATGCGGTGCTTCCAGCACAAAATGGCGTTGCCGGTCTATCAGGCGGCCCTTTTTCTGCGCATGCGAACCCCAAAGCAAAAATACGATGCCCTGACACTGTGCGCTGATTTGTGCAATCACCTTATCGGTAAACTGCTCCCAGCCCAAATGCCGGTGCGAGTTGGCCTGCGTTGCTACCACGGTAAGCACCGTATTAAGCAGCAACACGCCCTGCTTTGCCCAGGCCTCCAGACAGCCGTGCGCCGGGATCTGAAAGTCAGCATATTCCAGTGCCAGCTCTTTATACATATTTTGCAGTGACGGTGGCGTGCGCACCCCGGGGCGAACTGAAAACGCCAAACCATGCGCCTGATTCGGTCCGTGGTAAGGGTCTTGCCCCAGGATCACCACCTTAAGGTTGTCTAACTCCGTCAGCTTAAAAGCGTTAAACACGTCCGCTTCCGGCGGGTAGATAACCTGGCCTGCCAGCCGCGCTTGTTTCACCTGCTCCAGCGTAGCAAGAAAATACGGCTCGGTTTTCTCCTGCCCTAATAACTGCTGCCACGGCATCAGGCTTGCTCCAGTTTCAGCAATTCCTGCTGCAGCACGGCAAAGTCGGCCGGAATATCTTTGCTTAGCCCCTGTTCGGCTGCGCAGCGCGCTAAGGCTTCGGGCAGCGCAATCGGTGTACCGAGAATGTTTTCTACCTGCTCTTTAAACTTGGCCGGATGTGCCGTGCCAAGGAAAATACCGTACTCGCCATGCTGCAGGCTGCGCTTTAACGCTCTGTAAGCCACGGCTGCATGCGGCTCACTTAAATAACCCAGTTGTGACAGCTGACGCACGCCAAGCACCGTATCATCTTCATCTACCATCACCGCTTCAATATCATCACGGCTGATCACGCCCTGTGCCAGCAAGGCTTCAACCCGCGGCCAGTTATTCGGCGCAGCCACATCCATCGCATTCGATAAGGTGGCAACTGTGGTTTTGGGCTGCCAGTCGCCGCTGCGCCAATAGCGCGGCACGGTATCATTAGCATTAGTGGCTGCTACCATCCGTTTAATTGGCAGGCCCAGTGCCTTAGCAATTAAGCCGGCGGTTAAATTACCAAAGTTACCACTGGGTACCGCAATCACCAGTTGGTCACGCTTATTTGCCGGCACTTGCGCCACAGCTTCAAAGTAGTAGCAAATTTGCGCAAACAAACGGCTGATATTAATGGAGTTGGCCGAATTAATGCTGAGCTTATCCACCAGTGCTTTATGATCAAATACCTGTTTTACCAGAGCCTGACACTGGTCAAAGTCACCGTCTACCGCCAGAGTAGTGATATTTTCACCTAAGGTGGTAAACAGCTTTTCCTGCAACGGGCTTATCTTGCCCTTCGGGAATAAAATAACCACCTGCACACCGGGCTGGCGATAAAACGCATGCGCTACAGCTGCCCCGGTATCACCCGAGGTGGCAGTAACAATGGTGGTTTTTTTACCGGCCTGCGCTTTAGCCAGGGCTTGAGCCATAAAACGGCCGCCGAAGTCTTTAAAGGCCAGCGTCGGGCCATGAAACAACTCCAGGCAAGCCACATCATCCGCCACCGGCACCAGCGGTGCAGGGAAGGTAAAGGCGTTACTGACCATCGCACTTAGCTCTGCCGCGCTTAGCTCATCGCCAATCAGCGCTTGTAAAATGGCACTGCTGCGCTCCACCAGCGACATATTCAGCAGCGCTGCGATATCCGGTTTTGGCCAGCTGGTGGGAAAAAATAAACCCTGGTCGCGGCCCAGGCCCTGACGTACTGCCTGTAAAAAATCCACCTGCTCAGCAGGCACTTTAATATTGGTTAACAACATGTGTAATTCCTACAGCGCCCGGGCGCCGGCTAATGACAAGCGACAAATTTGTGTGGTCGCGTCCTGATTCTTTTCATAATGCCGTGATAAATAATCAGCGGCAAGCTGCGCCTGCGCATCATCACGACATAAGGCAAATAACGTTGGGCCGGCACCGGAGATGCCCAGATGCAAAATGCCCAGCTCTGCCAGTGCAGCTCTGAGCGCTGGCAACTCCGGCAGTAACGGCGTGCGCGCCGGTTCGGCCACCAAATCCTGCAAGGCCGCAGCAGCATCGTCTTCATCCTGCGCATACATGGCACTGACAAAGCGGCTTAACATACCGGCAAAAGCAATGCTGTGCGCCAGGCTCAATTGCTGCGGCAATACGGCGCGGGCAGCTTTAGTCGACAGCACAGTGCCGGGGTAGCTTAGTACCACACGCCAATGCGCAAACCACGGCAAGCTGCGGCAAATGGCTGCACTTTGCGGCAACATCAGTTGCAAACCGCCAAAGTACGAAGGCGCTACATTGTCATAATGCACACTGCCACTAACGCCACCTTCGGCTTGCGCCATCAGCTGCAGCAATTCAGCTTGCGCTAACGGCTGACCAAAGTAATCGTTAAAGGCGTAGCAGGCCACCACTATAGAACAAGCGCTGGAACCCAGACCACTGCCCACCGGCAAATTTTTATGCAGCCGCAGGGCTAAGCGCGGCAGCGTGCGGCCCACTTTTTGTTCAAAGGCGTAGAAGCAACTCAGCACCAGGTTGTCATCGGTGTTTTGCGGCAACTGATGCACATAGCGGCCGACAATATCCAGGCTAAGCTCTGCTTGTTCAGCAACAATATCCAGCACGTCGCCAAATAATTCACCGCTTAGCGGCTCAAAGGCCGCACCGAGCAAATCA
Organism: Rheinheimera sp.; assembly: GCF_030690345.1. Lineage (GTDB taxonomy): Bacteria > Pseudomonadota > Gammaproteobacteria > Enterobacterales > Alteromonadaceae > Alishewanella. Next base: position 1,052,061 of record NZ_JAUYGV010000006.1, on the reverse strand, counting down.
AAGCCAACCGAGAAATTGCCGGTTGAAGCCGGGGCATAATAACGTTTCAGGTGATCCGCACGGACTAATTCAGAAGTTTTCTGCATCGTTACTACACCTGTTGTTGCCAGCCAAGGGTGCGCATAATATCGCTGAATACCCCGGCAGAGGTTACCGCGGCACCGGCACCATAACCGCGCAGCACAAACGGGATCGGCTGATAATAGCGGGTGTGGATAGCCAGCGCGTTTTCACCGTCTTTCACCTTCGCCAGCGGATGTTCCGCATCCAGTGCCTTTATCGCAACCTTACACTTACCATCAACAATTTCGCCGATATAGCGCAGTACCTTGCCTTCGGCTTTCGCTGAGGCAATGCGTTTGGCAAAGGCCGCATCTAACTGCGGCAATTGCGCGATAAACTCATCCACCGTTGCGCCGGCAGCAAAGTCAAGCGGTAGCACCGACTCCACTTCTACATCACTGAGCTCCAGCGTCATGCCAGCTTCACGGGCCAGAATTAATAATTTTCTCGCCACATCCATGCCGGATAAATCATCACGCGGGTCAGGCTCGGTAAAGCCCAGTGCTTTGGCCTTTTTCGTTACATCCGATAAGGCGACACCCTGCTCCAACTCGCCAAACATATAAGATAAAGAGCCGGATAAAATACCTTCAAAGGCCAGCAGCTCGTCACCGGCATTGAGCAAGCCCTGCAAGGTATCAATCACCGGTAAACCGGCACCCACGGTAGTCTCATACAGAAAACGCCGCCGGTTTTGCTGTGCCAGTTGCCGCAATTGCTGGTAATAGGCAAAGGAAGCTGTGTTGGCTTTTTTGTTCGGCGTCACAACATGGAAGCCGGCCGCGAGAAAATCAGCATACTGCGCAGCTACCTGCTCTGAGCTGGTGCAGTCAACCAGTACCGGGTTAGTCAGGTGCTGTTGCTGCGCAAATTGGCTGAGCAACTCCACGGAAAACGGCGCTTTTGCCTGTGCCAGTTGTGACTGCCAGTTTGCTAAGTCGATGCCGTCGTTCTGTAATAAGGTCGCCGAGCTGTTGGCAATACCGTAGACATTCAGCTTCACCTGGCGGCTGTGTAAAAAAGCCTGTTGGCGCTGAATTTGTGCCAGCAGTTCACTGCCCACTACACCGCAGCCAACCAAAAACACATCAATGCTGGGGATATGGCTGAAGAAATTTTCATGACATACCTTCACCGCATTTTTACAGGCGGCCTGCTCGATAACCGCAGAAATAGAGCGCTCGCTGCTATCCTGAGCGATGGCCACCACATTGACCCGCGCCTGGGCTAAGGAGGCAAAAAACTTGGCGGCTACACCACGGTGCTGTCGCATACCATCACCCACCAGGCTGACGATTGCCATGTCAGATAAAATGCTCAGCTCGCGCAATAAGCCGGTTTGCAGCTCCAGTTCAAACTCCTGCTGCAGCGCTTTTTTTGCTGCTGCTAAATGCAACTGTGGTACACAGAAGCTGATGCTGAATTCAGACGATGACTGGGTAATTAAACTGACCGAAATCTGTGCCCTTGCCATAGAAGCAAATACGCGACTGGCCATCCCCACTACGCCTTTTAAGCCCGGGCCGGATACCGTGATCAGCGCCAGATGCTCGAGACTGGAAATCCCTTTTACCAGCGCATCGCCCTCACCGTTGTTATCAATACAGGTGCCTGGCGCCGCCGGGTTAAGCGTGTTTTTGATATAACAGGGAATATTGTAACGTGCCAGCGGGCCTATAGTTTTCGGGTGCAGTACCTTGGCGCCAAAATATGACAACTCCATGGCCTCGTCATACGACAGTTTATCAATCAGTTTGGCGTTTTTGACCTGGCGCGGATCAGCGCTGTATACGCCATCGACATCGGTCCAAATCTCGCAGGCCGCAGCACGGATACTGGCGGCGACAATAGCGCCGGAATAATCAGAGCCATTACGGCCGAGCAAGCAGGTTTCGCCCTGAGCATTGCTGGAAACAAAACCGGCAATCACATATACCTGAGCGCTCTGGCCGGCAATAGCCTGTTGTAAGGTCTGCTCTGAGGCGGCAATATCGGCGCTGGCATTTAAATAGTCGCCACTGCTTTTTACCAGGCTGATGGCGTCCAGCGCCACGGTCTGTAACTGTTTGGCATTTAGCAGCGCCGTCATCAGCGCCACACTGAATTGCTCACCCAGGCCCAGGATCTGCGCTTTTATATGGTCCGGACAATGCCGCAACAGCTGAATACCGGTAAGTTGTGCCTGTAACTGTGTCAGCTGCGCCTGTGCTACCCGCTGCAAACCAGCCAGCTCTGCTGAGGGAAACAACTGCGCTGCTTCAGATGCCAGCGCCTGATAGCGGTCAGCCAGTTGCTTAAGCAGCGCACTGAAATCGGATCCCAGATAAGCTAAATCGGTCAGCTCAACCAGGGTGTTGGTCACCCCCTGCGGCGCCGACAACACCAGACAGATACGGTCAGTGGTAGTCAGTTGTTGCACTATTTGTGCAACCCCGGCAAAACGGTCAACTGACGCCAGCGACGAACCGCCAAATTTGAGCACCCTCATGTTAAAACTCCTTGCGCATTAATTACTGTAGTGGTCAGTTATCGCGACTCTTTGTTGGTTTTTTAGTGGCTCTGAAATAACAGAGCCAAAAAAAAGACCCGTGACATTTGAGGTCACGGGTCTTTTTTAAGACAACACACCGCCGACCTCCTACCCCGAAGGGTTGGTGGTAATAATAATGGTGGTGAGTACAGTCGTTTTTATTTTCATCGCATTCACTATGCACAGACTTTCAGACGTCTGTCAACGACAAAGTGTGCCGCAGCATCATTTTACCTTTTGCAGATAACCTTCCGCGACATAAGTCCGCACACAATTGCGCCCCTGTCGCTTTGCATTGTATAGGGCGATATCAGCTTGTTGGATCATTTCATCTGCGCTTTGCTGCTCAAAGCTTGATACACCGATACTGAGTGTTAATGCGATGTCTTGCTGATTATAATTTATCGTTTTTTCTGCGATCGTCGAACAAATGCGGTTTGCTACCATCAAAGCTCCACTGAGCGTTGTTTCAGGCAATATTACACCGAACTCCTCACCGCCATAGCGACCAAATATATCAGTGTCACGCAATAAGGCACTGATAGACTGTGCCACTGCAGTCAGAACGGCGTCCCCGCCCTGATGGCCGTAGGTATCATTGAGTTGTTTAAACTTGTCCAGGTCAAACAACAATAAAGACAGCGGATGTTGGTAGCGGGTCGCCCGTAATAGCTCCTGCTGCAACTGCTGTTGCCAATAACGACGATTATAGATGCCGGTCAAACCATCAGTACGGTTGGCAAGCTCTAACTGCAACATACTGCTTTGTAACTGTTGCTGGTAAAAAAATGCATCTGTGGCATCTTCAATTAAAATACACAGATAGCTGGCATTACCACCTGGCGCAGTCAGCGGCATAATGCTGCAATTTTGCGCCATATAATCACTGCCGGTGCTTAGCGGGCGTAAATGCGGTAACTTAAAAATATACTGGCGTTGTTCCCAGTTACTGAATGACGGTACTTGTAATTCCCGCACGCTGTCCAGCTTTCGTTGCAACCAGGCTTTGGGTAAATCGTCAAATACATCAAACAAAGATTGCCCCTGTACTGCCGTCAATATTACGTTGGCGCGCCTGGCAATAAACTGATTGAAAAACACCACCCTATACTGGCTATCCAGAACAACAACGCCACTATTTAACTGCGCCAGCAAGGGCTCAAATACACCGCTCAGCTGCATCAGAATCCGGCCAGTATTTTATCTAACATCTGCCTGAGGCGAAGCACAGCCTCACCGGGGATCAGCATCATCATATCGCAGTTAAAACTGTAGTCTGTTAGTTGATAGCGGATATCAACCATCAATGCCAATTGCCATTGACTTGCCGTTTCGGTCAGCTTGCGGCTGAAATGTTGATCCCGGCTTGATAAAATCCGTGGTGCAGCGTACGAAAAACTGTTTTCCAGTTGCTCGGCCAAACCGTTGAGAGAAGTCGTAGTTAGTACAGAACTGATATCGGTCAGCATTTCAGCTTCTGAACTGTCATCGTCGCTGTAACCAAGTAATTGGGCAATCACACCGACATTTTCCAGTTGATAAAGCATAATAGCTTCCCCACGCAGCCCCTGATCGCCAAAAAAACCTAAGCTGACCAAGGTTGTGCTTTGCTCACCATAACGTTGATTTACGTGTTGCGGCAGCTGAAGGGTGTCTACCAGTTCAATAGCAGGTACCTGCAAATGTACCAATGTATCTAAATAACGGGCAAGCTTGTCGCTGGCAAGCCCCATCGCGACGTTGACCAGTTCTTGCAAGCAATCGCGTTGTTCTTCCGTGAATTGCAGCGGCGTCATATAAGCCCATACTTGTGCATTACTTCAGCCAGTTTTTCTGCGCTGGCGGGCTTACGGACAAATGCCAGCGCACCGAGCTCCATTACTCTTTTTTGCATTTCCGGCTGAATATCGGCTGATACCACAATAACCAAACAGTCCATGGCTTCTGCTTTAACAGCCTCAAGCACGCCAACGCCATCAAGCTCAGGCATGGTTAAGTCCAGAAACACCAGACCTATATCCTGCGTACGCAAAATAGCCAACGCTTCCAACCCATTACCGGCGGTTACAATGTCGGCATCAAAATCAACCGGAAGGGATTTTTTTAACTGATTACGCGCCAGCATAGAGTCGTCGCAAATTAGAACGGTTAACGCCATTTACAGCAGCCTATATTATTGTTGTGATTTATCGGCAAAAACTGGTTAAAAAATATATACAGAGTGCCACTATAAAGCAATATCTGCGCTATAAATAGCTCAGATCCGCTCAGGCTATTTGCAAACTGCCGGTTATTGGTTATGGTAGTGTGATAAGCAAAAATCATCTCGTCACACAAGGTTACTTCATGCAGCACAAAAGCTTATCCCGTAAGCTGTTAACCAAAGTTTTGTCAGTGTATTTTATTCTGACCTTCGTGGTAACGTTGGGACAAATTGTTGCGGAATACTTTAATACCAAAAACCATATTAATGGCGAGCTGGAAACGCTGCAGCAAACCTTTTCCGGCAGCCTGACACGTGCCATTTGGGAATTAAATACCCAGCAAGCGCTGATTATTGCCGATGGTTTGCTGGCGATCCCGGCCATCGAGGGTATTATCGTGCGTGACGACAGCGGCGCTGTTATTACCCAGCTGGGCCGTTACCTTAATATTCAGGAACGTTTCAGTACCCAACTGGTGCGCGAAGGCGTACGCCTGACAGAACAGCAGTCCGGCATTTTCGGTTACACCTTTCCGCTGATTTTTGAGTTTTCCGGCCGCGCCACCCAGGTCGGTGATGTCACGCTGTTTTCCAGCCGCGCCGTGGTAATAGACCGGATAAAAGTGGGCATTTACTTCCTGGTCGGTAATGCCATGCTAAAAACCACCTTTCTGATCATTCTGTTTTTATTGGCCTTTCGTAAACAACTTACCCTGCCGCTGACAGAACTAACCCAGCAAATTGAAGACCTGGAGCTGGATCAACTCGACGGCGCCAAAGTAGAAATTCAGCATGACGACACCTCAGAGCTCAGTGTAATGGCGGATGCCTTTAACCGCTTGATCAGCCGGGTGCAGGATTATAAAACTCAGTTGGAAACCACGCAAAAGCAGCTGATGTTGTCGAATGAAAAACTGGACCAGCAAAACCTGATGCTGGAGCAGGAAGTGGCGCGTAAAACGTCCGGTTTAAGCCAGGCCATGATGGACTTACAACAACAAAAGCAAGAGTTAGAAGTAAAACAGCAAAGCTTGCGTGAAGAAATAGAGCGCCGCCGTCACACTGAAGATGCACTGCGCAGTAAACAAACCGAGCTGGAAAAAATTGTTGATGATCTAAAACAAGCACAAGACCGGCTGGTACAGTCAGAGAAAATGGCCGCTCTTGGCGGTCTGGTCGCCGGCATTACGCATGAAGTAAATACCCCGGTAGGTATTGGTGTTACCGCCACCAGCTTCCTTGCTGAGAAAATAAACACCCTGGCGCAAGCCTATAAAGATAAAACCTTGTCGCCAAAAAATCTGGAGCATTTTATTGAAGAGGCGACCCAGGGCGCCGAGCTGTTACAGTCCAATTTAATTCGCGCATCTGAGCTTATTGCCAGCTTTAAACAAATTGCGGTTGACCAAACCAGCGAAGCGGTTCGCACTATTAACCTGGCAGACTACCTGCACGAAGTGATCCGCTCACTACAGCCCAATTTCAAGAAAACCCGCCATCAAATTGAAGTAAATTGCCCGGATAACATTATGCTGAACTGTCCGGCCGGGGCGATATCACAAATCTTCACTAACCTACTGATGAACTCGTTAATTCACGCCTTTGAAGATATTGAGGAGGGTCAGATCCGGATTACTGTATTAGATGAAGATGACAATGTTGACATCAAATACAGTGACAATGGTAAAGGGCTGACTCCGGAGCAATTAGAAAAACTGTTCCATCCGTTTTTTACCACTAAGCGCGATCAAGGCGGCAGCGGTTTGGGTACGCATATTACCTATAATCTGGTGCGCCAGACGCTGGGCGGTAGTATTACCGTCAGCAGCGAGCCGGGCAAGGGCCTGCATTATCATATTTGCTTTCCAAAAAATCTGAAAATTCCGGCCTGATCCACGCTATACTGCCGGTCGGTTTTTTTCGATTTGAGTGAATTATGTGGTTTAAAAATGTTCGCGTTTATAAGCTCAGCGCCCCCCTGAGCACCGATGTTGCGGCTTGGGAACAAGCCCTGGCTGAATTCAAGTTTACCCCGTTAAGCGCCCAGGAAGCGGTAAAAACCGGCTTCAGCTTTCCGCTACACCCCAGTATTAAGCAGTATTGCCATGCCTGTGGGCATTTGCAGTTTTTTGCCGTTAAACGCCAGGAAAAAATTCTGCCGGCTGCAGTGATCAACGAAGAAATGCAGCCCAAAGTAGAAGCGATGGAGCTGGAAAAAGGCCGGCCGTTAAGCCGCAAAGAAAAACAAAGCCTGAAAGAAGAGCTGCAACTGAGCCTTTTGCCCAGAGCCTTCAGCCGTTCCTCATTAACTCAGGGCTACTATGACCCGGAAAACCAGTGGTTAGTGATTAACAGCGGCAGTGCCGGTAAAGCGGAAGATGTGCTGGCCCTGCTGCGCAAAGCGTTAGGTTCGTTACCGGCCTTACCCTGGCTGGACAACCATAAGCTGAATGCCAATTTGCAGCTATGGCTGCAAAACAAAGCGCTGCCGCAAGGTTTTGTACAAGGTAGTGATGCTGAGCTCAAAGCGCCGGATGAAGAAGGCGCTAAAGTGAAATTCAGCAATCACCTGCTTACGGCCGATGAAGTGCAAAGCCACCTGCAGGATAAACTGGTTACCAGTATTGGCCTGGAACAAGCCGAAGGTCTGTCACTGCAAATCACTGATGACGGCGCTCTTAAGCGGCTGAAATTTCATGATCTGCTGACCGGGCAAAACGACGAGCTGGGTTGGGAAGATTTAACCGCCAGGCTCGACGCTGATTTACTGCTGATGGCATCCGCACTCAATCTGGCGTTACTCAGCATCAGTCAGCAACTAACTGAAGCTGAGTAATTTTTAGCTGAAGATAGTCCGCACATCCTGATATACCGTTTGTATTTCAGGATGCTGCATAAAATCGTCCTGCGGCACCATTTTCATCGCCACATAATACTGCAGCAGCCGTTGTTGCAGTTCTTTATCGGCATAGCCATCTCTGGCAATTACCGCCAGACGGATAAAATCGGTATAACCCGGCCCCGGTTTATCCGGTTGCAGCTTTTTCCATTGCAGTGCTGCCTGATAAAATTCGTCGGCAAAGCCCCACGCATACAAAATCCGCATGCTGACTTCTGTCGACAGCTTGGTTGCCAATTGGTATAAAAAGCGCGGGTCACCTAACAGGGCCTGTTCCCGCTCTGCCTCGGCAATAACCGGCAAGGCACCGATATTATGCACCAGGGCAACCAGGGTCATAACGTCTTTGTTCAGGCCACTGCGCGCCTCGCGGCTGTTGTAATACGCCAAACACGATGCAGCTACACTTGCTACCTGCACACTGCTTTGCCACAAAGCATCTAACTGTTGTTGCACCTGCTTATGTTTGGAGACAAACACCTGCTCCAACGCCATGGCAATGGCAATATTACGAATTTGGCTCAGGCCTATACGGGTAACTGCCTGATTCAATGTATTCACTTTAATAGAGCGGCCCATAAAGGCACTGTTTGCTACCTTGATCATCCTGGCGGCCAACGCCGGGTCTTGTGCTATCACATCTGCCATATCCAGCAAGCTGATATCGGCTTCTGCCGAGCGTTGCCGTACTTTTAACGCTACGTCAGGTAAGGTTGGTAACAGCAGCTTATCTTGCTGTATTTTCTGCTCCAAAATTTGAATTAACTGCTGTTGTGCAGACATAAATCTCCTTCCCGATGCTGTTAATTATTTAACGCGCGCTGAGGCGTCAACACTGTGCTGCACTATAGTCTGTATTTTTAACAACAACTCAGCACAGACCAGGCTTTGTTCATTGTTAGCACAACGCTCCAGTTCACCGGCCAGCGTGGTCAGTTCAGGATAGCCCATACTGCCGGCACTACCTTTTAAACTGTGCGCGGCAAATGCCAGCTCGCGCCATTGCGTGGCATCATAATAACCTTGCAACTCACTGCACAAGGCCGGCAACTGGGCAGTAAACTGCTGCTTCAGTGCCTGCATTTGCGGATCTTGTGCTAACTGCTGTTCTAATAATTCCACAGCCGTTAAAGATGTCTTAGCGCCATATTTGCTTAAGATATTAAGTAAATCGCTCTGCATTACCGGTTTTGGCAGCAAACTTTGGCAGCCGGCGCTTTTATAACGCTCCAGGTCTTCCGTCATCACATTAGCGGTAACCGCGATAACCGGCGTCTCGATACCGGCGTGGCGAATTAAACGCGTGGCCTCTTCTCCGCCCATCAGCGGCATTTGCATATCCATAAAAATCAAGTCGAAGTCTTCTGCCAGGGCGCGTTCAACCGCTTTATGGCCGTTATCAACCAATACACAGGTCGCGTTGGCTTTTGCCAGCATCAATTTCAGCAGCAGTTGATTATCCGGGTTATCCTCAGCCACCAAAATATGTAATTGCTGCGCCGGGGTTTCGGCTTCATCGGTACAGGCCGGGCCAGGCTCTTTACTAAAGCTGTCAACCAATTCAGGTTGCTGCGCAGCACAGTTAAAATGCAGCTCAAAACAACTGCCGATGCCCTTTACACTTTCTACCTGGATATCGCCGTCCATCTGTTGCATCAATTTCTTTGATATACAGAGCCCCAGCCCGGTGCCGCCAAAATGCCGGGTGACAGTGGCGTCCGCCTGCACAAAAGGTTGAAAAATCCGGCTGAGCTCTTCCGCTGTCATGCCTATACCACTGTCTTTCACTTTGATGGTTAATTGCTGACGCAGCACATCGTAGACTACGCTGATCACTATCTTGCCTTTCTTAGTAAACTTGACCGAGTTGCTGGTTAGGTTCAGCAGTACCTGACGAAAACGCAAAGCGTCATTGTATAGTTGCAGCGGCAGCGGAAATTGCAGCTCTAAGGTACATTGCAGGCCTTTGGCTTCAGCCTGGCTACGGGTTAATTGGAATACATCGTCAATTAACGCCAGACAGTTAAAGGCTTCGTAATTAAGCTCCAGCTTTTCGGCTTCTATTTTAGACAGGTCGAGAATGTCATTGATTAAACCCAGTAGATGATCACCGCTTTTTAACACCCGCTGTAAGTAGTTTTGCAGTTTTTCATTATCATGCTCGCTTTGTGCCTGCTCGGAAAAGCCGATGATCGCTGTTAACGGCGTGCGGATCTCATGGCTCATATTGGCCAGAAACACGCTTTTTAAGCGGTTTGCCTGCTCTGCCGCTTCCCGCGCCAGGATCAACTCCTGGTTTGCTGCAGCTAAATCGTCATTGGCCCTGGCCAAATCCTGAGTACGGCGTAGCACCTTGTCTTCCAATTGCTGCTTATAAGCCCGTTCCCGTTCGCGATACACCCGCAGTTGTCGCACCATGACATTAAAAGCAGCAAACATATCGCCCAGTTCATCCTGCTTTTTCACTTCCAGCAGAGTAGACAAATCGCCCCGCCCTACTGCCGTTTTAGCCGCAGTAAGCTGTTTAATCGGCTCAAAGACATTGCGGATCAACAACCAATACACCAGCAGGGGTAAGATCAGGCACACCAATAACGTTAGCAATACCAATACCAGAGACAGCAGCCGTTGCTGACGTAATAATTCCGCTTTATCAATACCATAAAGTAACTGATAGGCACCGGGTAAGCTTTTTCCCAGCAATAAGCGGCTTTGCCCTAATAACAATTCTGTTGAGAAGCGGTCGGCATCGATACTTTGCTGAATGGCACGAAAATTAGTCGGCGCAAAAGCACTGCCAATCAAGGCCATATTATCGGCGTAGGTAACCGTGGCCGCCTTGCTGATCAGTAAAGTGACACTGTTGGGTGTATGACGGTAACTGACTACCTGAGCAAACAAATCCGGGTTTACCATAACCACCAGGTAACCCCATAGCCGGCGTGACTCGGTGACGGAGCTGGAGTACAGCTTATGTGCAAAAAACAGCTGTAAGGTGCTGCTGACGGTGTCTTCAGCGAGGAAATAGCCCGCTTCATCCACCTGAGCCTGTAACGAGGAAAAATATTCATTGCGAAAGCGGTTAGGCACGCCGGAATAATCGGCAACCGGCGGCAGTTGTGTTTCATAATCGCCGTTCAGGGTAAGCAACTTTAAGCTGCGGATGCTGCTGTCTGCCTGCATAAAGCGGCTAAATTGCTGCTCCAGTGCGCTAAGCACGTCCGGTTGCGACTGTTGAATATGTTGTTGGAGCAAGGGGCTTTGGGCCAGCATCGCCAGCCGGGTTTGTTGCTGCTGCAAAAATGTCGTTAACTGTAATTGTTGCTGATATAAGGCTTGCTCCACCTCATAATAGGCTTTCTTCTGCAAATGTTGTTTGCTGAATTCGTAGGCCAGATAGCCGAATGCCATTACCGGTAGCACCAGCAATGGCAACATATAGGCCACCAGAGTTTCGCGTAACCTCATCCTTGCCCTGACTCCGGAGTAAAGCCTTGCCGGCTCTGCATATTTATCATCACTACAGCATAACCAGCATCCGGACGGGCGACAAGAACTAGTTTATATCCGCATGATACAGCGTCTTAATCCAGCGCTCTTCAGTGATAAAATTCCAGTGCCAACTCTGCCATTGCTCGCCCAGGCCTTGCTCTACAGCCTGCAGCTCCGTCATGCCGGCGGCTTTATAACCCTGCACTATGGCCAGGGTTGCTTCCATCATATCTAGTGAGCGCTGCACACCGGCTTTGTCCGTCAGTTGGCCATGGCCAGGGATCACTTTAGTCTGAGCGTTCAACATACCAATCAAGGTCCGGGTGTTATCGATATAGCCTTTCACCGAGCCACCATTACTGACATCAATAAACGGGAAACGACCCTCAAACAGTAAGTCGCCGAAATGCACTGCATTGGCCTGCTCAAACCAGACCACAATATCACCATCGGTATGGCTTGGCGGCATATAGTCCAACCTTACGGTTTGGCCGTTCAAATGTAAGCTAAGTTGCTCACTGAAAGTGGTTTTGGGTAAGCCATTACGCGGAAATTTTGCATCTTGCGATAAACGGCTGAGCACCTTGTTGTGGGCAATAATATCGATATCTGCTGCCAGTGCGCTGTTGCCGCCAACGTGATCGCCGTGTAAATGCGTATTTACCAGCGTAGTTAACGCCGTATTGTTGCTTAACTGCTTGAGCTTTGCTTTTATTTTGTCTGCCATTTCAGCATACTGTGCATCAACCAACAGCACCTTATCGCCAGCCATCAGGCCGGCCATATTGCCTCCGGCACCAGACAGCATATACAGGTTGTCTGCCAGTTTAGTTTCCTCTACCTGCACATCTTTAAAGCGGTCTGCCTGTAACGGCGCAGCTGCCAGCAGCAACGCCAGCATAGTGGTTAAGCTAAGTTTCATTGAGTGTTATCCCCAGATAAATTTGGCCAGAAATACCAGCGCCAATATCCAGACGCCGACGGTAGTATGTTGCAGCTTACATGTTAGCAAACATAACACAGCGTAGCTGATAAACCCCATTCCAATACCGTCTGATAAAGTAGAAAAGCCGGCATCAGGCCGGCTTTAATTATTATGCTTAAGGTATAACGGTCAGATAATTTTATTCTGCTGCCAGAACTTCTCTTTATCCAGCCGTTTTTGCCGTTTTTCACAGGGTTTATCGCAATCACAGGCTTTTTCGATACCAATTTCGCCTAAGCCACCGCAGCTGCCGGCAATCGTTTTACGCTGCACCAGGTAGCCGATAGCCATAGCAACGACAACCAGTAAAAACAAACCGAAGGTGAACAAGAAAATCGTCATATAAGCTCCGTTATTCGGTTAAGTAAGGCTTAAAAGCAGACGATGTCAGCTCAGTAAAGCCGTCATCTGTTTTCACCACCAGCAATACAGCAATAGCATGTTGCTCAGCAAATGCCAGCGCTTCCTTCTCGTTCATAACGTTCAATGCGGTAGCATAGCCATCTGCTGTCATGCACGACGGGTGCAACACTGTTACCGATACCGTACGGTTATTGATCGGCTTACCCGTGCGCGGATCAAGTAAATGCGAGTAGCGTACACCGTCTTCTTCAAAATAGTTGCGGTAGTCACCCGAGGTAGCAACACCCATATTACCCGGCACCAGAATACGCTGCACGGCACGTTCGGTGGTTACCGGTTTTTCAATCGCAATTTTCCACGGCTGTTGTTCAGGTTTAGTGCCCTTCAACCGCATTTCACCGCCTATCTCAACCAGATAATTATCGATACCGTTTTGCTCCAGCAAGGCCGCAACCTGGTCGACGCCAAAACCTTTGGCAATTGGTGATAAATCTACCGCCAACGCCGGCTCCGCTTTGCTTAAACCTGCTGTATTCAGGGTCAGCTTGTTATAGCCTACCACGGCGCGGGTTTGCGCTATTATCGCATCTTCCGGTACATGCTCTATACGGCCACGGGCTCCAAAGCCCCACAGCTCAACCAGTGGCCCTACGGTAACATCCAGCACGCCTTGCGTCTGCTGCGCAATACGCAGCGCTTCGGCTACCACAGTGCGCGTTTGGCTTGACAGCGGGAAGGCACTGCCATCCGTGTGACGGTTAAAGCGCATCAGCTCCGACTGTGGCCGGTAGGTCGACATTAAGTCATTAACCAGTTCCAGCTCAGCATCAATTTGTTGCTGTAACTGCGCACTGTCTACCTCTGTGTCGCTGTAAAACTTAACCACATAGTAAGTGCCCATGGTATTGCCGTTTAACTGATATTGTTCAGTTACCGGTTTGGCAGGGCTGCAAGAAACTAAAATGGCCAGCCCGATAAGAGCCAGCCAGTTTTTCAGCAAAGAAACACCAGACATAAGAGTTCCTGATAGCAGAAGGGGCAACCTGTTACGGTGCCCCTGCCGGTTTACTTTAACTGTTAGCCGCCGAAGTCGTCTAACAGAATGTTGTCATCTTCTACGCCCAGGTCTTTGAGCATATTGATAACCGCTTTGTTCATCATTGGCGGACCGCACATGTAAAACTCACAGTCTTCAGGTGCTTTGTGGTTTTTCAGGTAGTTTTCATAAATTACGTTATGAATAAAACCAGTGTAGCCCGTCCAGTTATCTTCCGGTTGCGGATCAGACAACGCAACATGCCACTCAAAGTTGTCGTTTTCTGCTGCCAGCATGTCGAAATCTTCAACATAGAACATTTCGCGCTTAGAGCGGGCGCCATACCAGAAGGTAATTTTACGCTTCGATTTTAACCGGCGCAGCTGGTCAAAAATGTGTGACCGCATTGGTGCCATACCGGCACCACCACCGATAAACACCATTTCAGCTTCGGTTTCTTTGGCAAAGAACTCACCAAACGGCCCGGAAATAGTCACTTTATCGCCTTCTTTCAGGCTCCAGATAAACGAAGACATCTTGCCGCAAGGCAGTGTCAGGTTATTTGGCGGCGGCGTAGCAATACGCACGTTGAGCATAATAATGCCTTCTTCCGACGGATAGTTCGCCATTGAGTAAGCGCGGATAGTTTCCTCGTCTACTTTTGACTCCAGACTGAAGAATTTAAAACGCTCCCAGTCACCACGGAACTGTTCAGGGATTTCAAAATCCTTGTATTTGACGTGGTGCGCCGGGGCTTCAATCTGAATATAACCACCGGCACGGAACGGCACAGACTCGCCATCTGGGATCTGCAATTTTAACTCTTTGATAAAGGTCGCTTTGTTATCATTAGAGATAACAGTACAGTCCCATTTTTTGATGCCGAAGATTTCCTCTTCAACTTCAATTTCCATATCGGATTTTACGTTAACCTGACAAGACAAACGGCAACCTTCGCGCGCTTCACCTTTGGTAATGTGGCCCAGCTCAGTTGGCAGGATCTCACCACCACCTGATTTCACGTGCACCCGGCACTGACCACAAGAACCACCGCCACCGCAAGCAGACGATAAGAAAATACCTTTATCTGCCAAAGCGCTCAGCAGTTTGCCACCGGCCTTTGTTTTAATAGCCTTGTCCGGATCACCATTAATACTGATGGTGATCTCACCCGATGCCACCAGTTTCGACTTAGCTACCAGAATAATTACCACTAATGCCAGAACCATCAGGGTAAACATGCCAACGCCAAGAAATATGTCTAAATTTTCCATCTTCTGTGCCTTTACCCCTTTACAGTGAAACGCCGGAGAAAGACATAAAGCCTAACCCCATTAAGCCAACCATTAAGAAGGTAATACCCAGACCACGTAAACCATGTGGAATATCTGCGTATTTCAGCTTCTCACGAATACCTGCCAGCAAGGTAATTGCCAACATCCAGCCAATACCACTGCCCAAACCAAACACTACGCTTTCGCCGAAGTTGTAATCACGCTCAACCATAAAGGCCACGGCACCGAAAATAGCGCAGTTCACCGTGATTAACGGCAGAAAGATACCTAAGGCGTTGTACAGCGCCGGGAAAAATTTATCTAAAATCATCTCCAGAATTTGTACTAAAGCAGCGATAACACCGATATAGGTCAAAAAGCCAAGAAAGCTTAAATCTGCATCAGGGAAACCTGCCCAAGCCAGCGCGCCAGGCGCTAACAAATTTTGGAAAACCAGGTTATTTACCGGTACAGAAATGGCCAGTACTACAGTAACCGCGACACCCAAACCAAATGCCGTAGTAATTTTTTTCGATACAGCGATAAAAGTACACATACCGAGGAAGAAGGTCAGCGCCAGGTTTTCAATAAACACTGCGCGAACAAATAAGCTTATATAGTGTTCCATTTACAGCTCCTTATGCCTTCTCAACCTGCTCGGTACGGAAAGTACGCAGCAACCAAATCAGGCCGGCAATAATGATAAAGGCACTTGGCGGCATTAACAGCAAGCCCATTGGCTGATACCAGCCACCGTCTTTTACCAGTGGCATAATTTCAACACCAAACAAGGTGCCTGAACCACCCAACTCACGGATAAAGGCAACAGTCATTAACACTGCGCTATAACCTAAGCCATTACCGATACCATCAAGGAAGCTGATGCCAGGCGCACTTTTCATTGCAAAGGCTTCAGCACGGCCCATTACGATACAGTTGGTAATAATCAGACCAACAAACACTGACAGCTCCTTGGCCACATCGTAGGCAAAGGCTTTCAGCAATTGGTCTACCACTATTACCAAAGAAGCAATAATGGTCATTTGCACGATAATACGCACACTGGATGGAATGTGATTGCGGATTAACGAGATAAAAAAGTTAGAAAAAGCCGTAACCAAAGTTAGTGCAATACACATAACCAGGGCTTTATCCATCTTAGTGGTTACCGCTAACGCAGAGCAGATACCCAGTACCTGCAACGCGATAGGGTTGTTGGCAAATACCGGGCCAAACAGAACCGTTTTAATTTCTTTTGCGTTAGCCATTGTTTAATGCTCCGTCGCGAACTTTAGCCAGGAATGGGGCAAAACCCTTAGCACCAGCCCAGAAATCGAAAGTGTACTGCACGCCGTTACTGGTTAAGGTAGCACCAGACAGGCCGTCTACTTCAAAGGCAGAGTCAGCACTGGCATTGCCGGGCTTAACCACTTTAATAGCCGGTGCGCCGGATTGGTCCAGCAACTTCTTGCCTTCGAATTGCTCTACCCATTTCGGATTTTGCACTTCACCACCTAAGCCGGCCGTTTCGCCCTGCTCGTAGTAATTCAGACCTTTAATAGTAGTGCCATCAGCACCCAGCGCTAAAAACGCATGCATGGTTGACCATAAACCATAGCCATGAATTGGCAGCACTATCGCCGACAGCTCACCAGACTCTATGCCGTTGTTATAGGCCAGATATATCGGGGCAATATTGGCACGGCTTTTAATCGAGGCTAAGTCTTCCTCACCGGATAAGCGCACGCTTTCCTGTGGGTCTTTCATAAACTTGCGGTAATCATAGTTTGCCGGCTTTTCAACAAAGCTGCCGGTATCCAGATCGACAAAGCGCTCTTCTATGTGCTTGCTGTACAGCTGTTGAATATCGCTGCCGGACAATAAGCCAGTTACTGCCAACACGTTTTTCTGTGAGTCCAACAGCTTGTTTGCTGTCTGCTGCGGCCGTAACTGTACGGCTGCAGTAGACACGATAACTGCACAGACTAAACATAAAGAGATGACTACGATCAGCGTTTTGCTGATGCTATCGTTATTACTAGACATTACGTGCCAGCCTCCGCTTGATATTGGCCTGAGCCACGAAGAAATCGAATAATGGTGCGAACAGGTTCGCAAACAGTATGGCTAACATCATACCTTCAGGGTATGCCGGGTTAACGACACGGATCATTACCACCATAAAGCCAATCAGAATACCGTATGCCCATTTACCCTTATCGGTAAAGGAGGCAGACACCGGGTCAGTTGCCATAAAGAACATACCGATAGCAAAACCACCCAGCACCAGGTGCCAGTGCCACGGCATGGCAAACATGGCGTTAGACTCTGAACCAATAGTGTTAAACAGATAAGCAGACAGCACCATACCTACCATCACACCGGACACAATGCGCCAGGAGGCAATACGGAAGTAAATCAGGGCTAAACCGCCAATTAACAGCGCTAATACAGAGGTTTCACCAACAGAGCCCGGAATAAAACCATAGAATGCATCCAACCATTGCTGTGAACTTGCTGCCCAGCTGTAGTCCAGTTCGCCGGCGGCCGCTTTGCTTAACCAGGTTGCGCCGGAATAACCATCTGCAACTGTCCATACCGCATCACCGGAAATTTGCGCCGGATAAGCAAAGAACAGGAAAGCACGACCAGCCAGTGCCGGGTTTAAGAAATTACGACCGGTACCGCCAAATACTTCTTTAGCAATTACCACGCCGAAGGTAATACCTAAGGCAACCTGCCACAGCGGAATAGTGGCTGGCAGAATTAATGCAAACAAAATTGAGCTGACAAAGAAGCCTTCATTAACTTCATGCTTACGCACTGAAGCAAATAACACTTCCCAGAAGCCACCAACAATAAAGGTAACGGCATAAATAGGCAGGAACCAGACGGCGCCATACCACATTTTACTGCCCCAACCGGACTCAGCAGTCAGCTCGCCACCAAGCAGGTGATAAATAGCGACCTGCCAGGTATCAGGCGTGCCAAAACCGGCCTGCAGCGCAACAACCGCCTGATGGCCAATATTGTACATACCGAAGAACAAAGCCGGGAATAATGCCAACCAAACAAAAATCATGATCCGCTTTAAATCGATACTGTCACGCACGTGAGTACCGTTTTTAGTTACAAGACCAGGGGTGTACAGCACAGTGGCAACGGCTTCATACAGCGCATACCACTTCTCATACTTACCGCCTTTTTCAAACGACGGCTCAATGCGCTCTAAAAAATGCTTCAAACTCATGATTAGCCTTCCTTCTGAATGGTAGTCAGGCAGTTACGCAAAATGGTGCCATAGTCGTACTTGCCCGGACAGACAAAGGTACACAGCGCCAAATCTTCTTCATCTAACTCCAAACACCCCAAAGACATAGCACCGTCAGTGTCACCGGACACAATGTCACGCAACAACAGCGTAGGCAGAATATCCAGCGGCATTACGCGCTCGTAGTTGCCGATAGGAACCATGGCACGGGCAGAGCCGTTGGTGGTGGTGGTCATATTGAACAGACGTTTCGGGCTCAGATGCGATAAGTACGCACGGGTTACCGAGAACTTAGTGCTTCCCGGAGCAATCCAGCCGAGGAACTCTTTGTCGTAGCCTTCAGCCAATACAGACACCTGAGTGTGAAAACGGCCAATATAACCATGCACGCCATGCGCAGTAGAACCGGACAACACTGAACCTGAAATAGTACGGTTTTTACCGTCGCTCAGTTCACCGGCTGTCAGCTCGCTGGTAGAAGCACCCAATACCGTTTTGACTAAACGTGGGTTCTTCACTGCCGGGCCGGCCAGCGCAATTACACGCTCACTGTGTAATTCACCGGTAGTAAATAGCTTACCAATGGCAATAACGTCCTGATAACCGATATGCCATACCACCTTCTTCGCGCTGACAGGGTCCAGCAGGTGAATATGAGTTCCTACCAGGCCAGCCGGATGCGGGCCGTCAAATTCCGCCACTTCCGCTTTGCTGATAGCAGGCACAGCTGCACCGGCTTTTTTGCTCAGGTACAGTTTACCGTCGGTTAACGTCGCTAATACCGTTAAACCCTGAGTAAAGGCGTCGCTGTCAGCGGCAATCACGACCGCAGGGTCGACTGCCAATGGGTTAGTATCCATGGCATTGACGAAAATAGCGCGTGGTGTACTGTCAATAGCCGGCGTCTGGCTGAAAGGACGGGTGCGCAGCGCAACCCATAAGCCGGAATCAACCAAATTCTGCGTCACTTGTTCACGGCTTAAACCGGCCAGCTGATCAGCAGCATATTTGTTAAATTGCACCGCATCGCTGCCTGCAGCTTCAATCACTACAGATTGCAATACCCGTTTGGCGCCACGGTTGATTTCTTTTACAGTTCCGGCCAGTGGTGCAGTAAATTTAACGCCGGGTGTTTTCTTATCTTCGAAAAGCACCTGACCTTTTTTTACCGTATCGCCAACTTCAACTGACATAGTCGGACGCATACCAATAAACTCTTCGCCTAATACAGCGACAGTGTTAATGGTATTGCCCGCACTGATCTCTTGTTTAGGACTGCCCGCGAGGGGAATGTCCAAGCCTTTTTTGAGTTTTATCATACGTACTTGCACTACTATTTTGGGAAGAAACAGGGCCTGGTTTTTCAGCTACGCAGCGCGCAGCGCATCAGGTGGTTATTATCAGAACAATGCCTGTTTATTTTTACACCGGATACACGTATTAAAGTCGCGGATTCTAGCATTAATACAGCCGCCTATCTATGCTATTGCACAAATTTTCCGGCAAACCAGCCGATGAATACTGCACTTTAGCTTACCGGCTAACTAAGCGACGCAATTGGCATATTGCTGCAAATTTTAGTCAACTTTAGCTAATTTGCGAATACCGCCTAAACAAAAGCCGCCAGATGGCGGCTTTGCAATTTTACGGTGCAATATTAGCCAAAGGCACCAAAGGTGAAACATCAGCATCATAGTCTACATGTGCATAGCCAAAACCAAACAAGCGTAAAAACTCATTATGGTAGCCTTTGTAGTCGGTCAGGGTATCAATAGTGTCAGTGGTGACCTGACCCCACAGCTCTTTTACCGCTTGTTGAATATGCGCACTCAGCTCTTTACCGTCCATGCGTAAACGGCCGGCGTCATCCAGAATGGGCGTGTTGCTGTATAAGCCCTGACGGAACAAACCGTTAATTTGTTCAATACAGCCCTCATGCGTGCCTTCTTCTTTCATCACGCGATATAACAAAGAGATATACAACGGCATAATAGGAATAGCGGAACTGGCCTGAGTCACCAACGCTTTTAATGACGCCACATAAGCTTTGCCTTTTTTATCAGCCAGTTGCGCAGTAATGGCCGCGGCAGCACGGTCCAGGTCTTCTTTGGCTTTACCGATAGTGGCTTTGCCGTAGATAGGCCAGGTTAACTCTTTACCGATATAAGTGTATGCCACGGTTTGGCAGTTATCGGCTAACACGCCGGCAGCATTTAACTGGCTTAACCAGCGCTCCCAATCTTCACCGCCCATTACTTTTACGGTTTGATGAATTTCATCATCGTTGGCCGGCTCTACCGACACTTCTTCAATTTCCCGCTTGCTGGTGTTCAGCGTTCTGGCGGTGTAAGACTGGCCGATAGGTTTCAGTACTGAACTGAATATTTCACCACTCACCGGGTCTTTACGCCGCGGCGCTGCCAAGCTGTATACCACTAAATCAATTTTACCCATTTCGCTGCGGATAATATCAATGGCTTGTGTTTTTAACTCATCAGTAAAGGCATCACCGTTAATATGTTTGTTCCATAAACCGGCGGCATTGGCAGCTTGTTCAAACGCCGCAGTGTTATACCAGCCGGCCGACGCGGTTTTACTCTCTGTCGGTTCTTTTTCAAAGAAAATACCTAAGGTTTTAGCACCGGAGCCAAAAGCGGCGGTAATACGTGACGCCAGGCCGTAACCGGTAGAGGCACCAATCACCAATACATTCTTCGGACCATCAGCCACCGGGCCGGCGTTTTTGACATAGTCAATTTGTTCTTTTACATGTTCGGCACAGCCGACAGGATGAGCGTTAGTACAGATAAAACCACGAATTTTCGGTTGAATAACCATGACAGCTCCTGCTGTTGTCTCGACAAAATTGACGCTAGTGTAAAACTTTACCGCAGAAAACAGGTCTGATCAGCCGTTTTTGTTTATTTAACCGCAGTACACAGAAAAAAAGCGTCACACGGACGCCTTTTCAGTTTTGTCGGTTTTACTGCCTCCATAGCAGCGTGGTGACGTCGGTGGCTTTTCGGCATAGTATTCATACCACTCTGACGGCGTGTAAGTATGTAACGCCAGGGCGTGAATTTTTTCTGCCAGTTCCTCTGCGACTACAGCATTAACGGCGCGATGACGCTGTAATAAGCGCATGCCATCAAATTGCGGTGTAACAATGACCACCTTAAAATGCGACTCTGAGCCTTGTGGCACATTGTGCAGATGGCTTTCGTTTACCACATCAAGGAACACAGGATCAAATGCACTAAGTAACTTCTGTTCAATAGCGGTATGAATCAACATAGCCTTTATCCTTATTTATTCCTTCAATTAACTCTAGTTGTCGCCAATGAAGTTGCCAGCGGCTTTTCGTGTCAAGAAAAATAACACCGGCTAACGGGCTGGGCGGCTTACAAAAAATAATTTTGTCTAACCCGCGCTGTTGATATAACGAAACGTCAAATTTACCCGGCTGTCCGTTACCCGGCTTTGTTTCGGTAGCCGGTGCAGCCAGTGTTGTTGGCAACCATCCGCCATCAACAGCAGGCTGCCGGGGGTTAAATCCAGTGCCAGCTGCCAGGCCTGACGGCGGTGTTTCAGCTCAAAACGCCGGGTTGCGCCCAAACTCAGCGACGCAATATAAGGATCCGGCCCCAGCTCGGGCTCGTTGTCAGCATGCCAGCCCATATGTTGAACGCCGTTTTGGTACCAGTTGAGCAACACGCAGTTAAACGGTAACTGCAAAAAGGCGCTGAGCTGTTGTGCTAACAGTTGCACCTGCGGCTGCCAGGGCTGCGGCATAAAAGTAGTACCGGAATAGCGGTAGCTGCAATGCGCATCGCCCATCCATACCTGAAGCCGCGGAATAGTAACCGCTTTGCCAAACATCATAATACTGTCTTGTGACCAATTCAGTTGTTGCTGTAATTGCTGCTGTAAATCACCGCCTTGTTGCCGGTCAAGCCAGTCCGGCCACAACATTACCGTTGCATCCGGCAGGTTGAACTGCTGCGCGTTGCTTTGACGAGTGTCGCTTTGCCGGTTGTCGCTATGCCACTGTCGTGTCAAAATGCTCATCTTATTTCACTATCCGTGCCACTATGAATACCACTTTTACTTACGCTCATGGCAGTTTGCAATTATACCGCTGGCCGCTTAATCAACCTAACAGCAGTTTGCAAGCCTGGGATGCCGCTGACGAATTGTTGCTTCAGCATACGCAGGAAGCGGCCACACAGTTTAGCCAGCAGCATAAACGTGAACCTAAGCTACTGATAATCAATGACAGCTTTGGTGCTTTGTCCTGCGCTTTAGCGCAATATGCCCAAGTGCAGATTAACGACTCACTGCTGGCACAACAAGGCACAGTATATAACCGCCGGCAAAATGGGCTGGATTTAACCACACTGCAACAGCAGTCCAGCCTGGCACCTTATCCGCTGGCACCGGACATTGTACTGCTGAAACTGCCGAATAATCACAGCTATCTGCAGTATATTTTGCAGCAACTGGCCGGCGTAGTGACACCAGACAGTATTATTTTGGCCAGTGCCAAAGCTAAAGATATTAACCGCAATGTGCTGGCGTTGTTTGAGCAAACATTAGGTCCGGCCAGCGCGTCATTAGCAGTAAAAAAGTGCCGGCTGATAAGTTGCACCTATAACGCCGCGCTGCAGCAACAGACGCAGAACAGTTTCCCGCTGCGCTGGTCACTGGAGCAGAGCAGTTATAATGTAGTAAACCATGCTAATGTGTTTTCGCGGGAAAAACTGGACCAGGGTGCACGTTTCTTTCTACAGCATTTGCCAACGCTGAGCGCAGAGCAAACCGTGATTGATCTGGGCTGTGGCAATGGCGTACTGGGTTTACCCCTGCTAAGCAAAGACACCGCCATAACTATGCTGTTTTGCGATGAATCTTACATGGCAGTTGAATCGGCCAGACAAACCATCAGCGAAAATTTACCGGATAAACTGGCACAGTGCTGCTTTATTGTTGATGATTGCCTGAGCCAGCAAGCTGATAAAAGTGCTGATTATGTATTGTGTAACCCACCGTTTCATCAACAGCACGCAGTAACCGGACATATTGCCAGCCAGATGTTTAGTGACGCCAAGCGAGTATTAAAACAAGGCGGCCATCTGCGTATTGTCGCTAACCGCCATCTTGGCTATGCCGACAGCTTACAACGCTTGTTCGGCAATTGCCGCCAACTGGCAGCAGATCCTAAGTTTGTTATTTTAGAAGCTATCAAAAGGAGTTAATCATGCGCTATTTAGCTATGCTGGCACTGGTGTTGTTGGCCGGTTGCAGCAGCACGAGGCCAGGCTTTATTTTGGCGCCGCAAGTATTTGCGCCGCAGTCCAACCAATTGCAACAAAGCCGCTTTGCCTTTACTGTCAGTGATGAGCGCGGTTTAGCCTACACCCTGCGTATTCAAGATGGTGACAAGGTTGAGCAAATTGCTACCAGCAATGACCTCACCGGCCAGCTGCAACAGAACCTGGCGCAAGCTCTGCAAGAGCAAGGCGCTAATCTGGACGCCGGTAGCGACGTGCAGGTAACGGTTAAAATTGCTCAGTTACAAGCCCTGGTCAACCAACGCACACTGGAGCATACGGTAACAAACCAGGTTGCGTTAACCATTCAGGTACAGCATCCGCAAGGTAGTTTCAGCAAAACCTATTCCGGTGACAGCAGCTTTACAGCGCCGTTTAAGATGGATATTGCCGCTGTTGAACGCGAACTACGTGTACTGACCGAGCAAGTGATAACCCAGCTGTTACAGGACAACAGCTGGCACCAGGCTTTACGGGGGTAAGATGCGCTATTATCTGTACGGATTAATCTTACTGCTGAATGTTGCTGCGGCGCATGCCGGGCAATTTTTACAACCAAACAATCTGTTTCCTAAAGTACGGATTGTAACCTCGCATGGCGACATTGAGGTAGAGTTGGACCGCAGCCGTGCTCCGCTTAGCGTGAATAACTTTCTTAGCTACGTAAAACATAAGCGCTATAACAATACCGTGTTTCACCGGCTGGAACCGGAATTTGTGCTGCAAGGTGGCGGCTATGATGCCGGCTATAAACCGATTGAAGAGTTAAAACCGGTGTTTAATGAATCAGGTAACGGCTTAAAAAACCAGTTTGGCACTATTGCCATGGCACGCTTAAACGACCCGCATAGTGCCACCAGCCAGTTTTATTTTAATCTGCAGGATAACCCCAGCCTGGATCCGGGCCGGCGTTGGGGTTATACCGTATTTGGCCATATTAGCGCCGGCGAAGAGGTTATTGAAAAAATTCGCGCAATTCAAACAGATACTTCGGTTGAATTAGGCTGGCCTAATGTGCCGGTAGAACAAGTGCTGATAAAAACCGTACTGCTGCTGCCAGAGCAGTAAAACCCGCTATACTTGGCTTAACAGTGTTAACTCAAAGGTGCTGTTAAGTCAGGTTATGGCAGACACATTTATCGAACAAAAATCACAGCAGTTGGTTTTTTATATCTCCCGTTATTTCCGTGGCCGCTTACCACACAGTGAGCTGCATCTGTTTGTCTGGGACACTCTGGAAGAGTGGGCACAGCTGAGCAGCGGACTGCAACTACCCTACAGCCCCCGCGAACGCGTGTTCTGGCATTTAATTCATCAACTGGAGTTTTGGCCGGACTGCACCTTACGCGAAGACAAGCTGTTACGCAGAAATATCCAGGATTGCATCTGTTACCTTAAAGGCCACGGCGTAGCGCCACCGAACTGTGTTGGCGTGCGGCCATAAACACTTGACCCAAACCCACTGACAGGTAAGCTACAGCAACTTACCGCTGTTTTCGGGTGTCGTTTTGCCTCATTACCTTGCCTGGCTGAAAAGCCTGAACATTTACTGCCAACGCCGGGTGTTAGCTATTTTTGTGCTCGGTTTTTCCAGCGGATTGCCACTTATGCTGGTATTTGGTGTGTTGTCGTTCTGGTTGCGCGAAGCCGGCGTGTCGCGCGCTGACATCGGCTATTTTAGCTGGGTCGCGCTGGCGTATGCGATAAAATGGTTGTGGTCGCCATTGGCGGATCATCTGCAAATCCCTTTTTTACATCACAAGCTGGGCCGGCGCCGCAGTTGGTTACTGGTATCACAACTGGCGGTTATGCTGGCAGTGCTGTGTATGGCCGGCATGGACCCACAGCAGGAGCTGGCGCTGATGGCCGCTTTTGCGGTACTGCTGGCCTTTGCATCAGCCACCCAGGATATTAATGTTGATGCCTTTCGTATTGAAAGCGCACCAGAGCATCTGCAGGCAGTATTGGCTGCCGCCTATTTAACCGGTTATCGCCTGGCGATGATATTGGCCTCTGCCGGTACACTCTGGTTAGCTGCGCTGTTTTCCGGCGCTGAAGGCTATGATTTGACCGGCTGGCAGCGGGCGTATCTGGTCATGGCACTGTGTATGTTACCAGGCATACTAACAACCTTACTCAGCAAGGAGCCGTTGAGTAATTTGCAGCAACACTACGCAACACAGGGCTCTGTATTGCAACGCTTTGCCGCCTGGTTACGCCAGGCAGTAGTAGCGCCTTTTATCGATTTTTTCAGCCGGTATAAATGGCATGCTTTGCTTATTCTGGCGTTGATCGCTTGTTATCGTCTTACCGATATCGTAATGGGCGTCATGGCCAACGCCTTTTACGTTGATATGGGTTATAGCAAGGAAGAAGTGGCGAGTGTATCAAAAATTTATGGCGTGATAATGACGCTGATAGGCGCGGCCCTGGGTGGTGTGTTAATTAACCGCTTTGGCACAGTACGGATTTTGTTTATCGGTGCTTTACTCAGCGCAATAACAAACCTGCTGTTTGCCGCGTTAAGTCAGATTGGCTATGACCTTGCTTGGTTAACCTTAATTATTTCTGCCGATAACCTCAGTGCCGGTATCGCTACCAGCGCCTTTATTGCTTATTTGTCTTCCTTAGTTAATCTGGCTTTTACCGCAACGCAGTACGCCATGTTCAGCTCATTGATGTTGTTGCTGCCTAAGTTTACCGGGGGCTTTTCCGGCCATTGGGTAGAGCAAATGGGCTACGGGCCGTTTTTTGTTATGACAGCTCTACTGGGGCTGCCGGCACTGCTGCTGATAATAGCGCTGGCAAAGTACAAGCCGATAAAACAAAACGCCGCTGATTAGCGGCGTTTTGTTATCAGTCAGGCTGACAAAACCTGCTTTAACCCTTCCGTGGGGTCAACATCCAGAGCCTGGCAAT
This sequence comes from Rheinheimera sp., assembly GCF_030690345.1. Lineage (GTDB taxonomy): Bacteria > Pseudomonadota > Gammaproteobacteria > Enterobacterales > Alteromonadaceae > Alishewanella. The sequence continues at coordinate 1,025,696 of NZ_JAUYGV010000006.1, read as the reverse complement.
AGCGAACGTATTCAATCACGTCCAACCGGCGCTCCTGGTTTTCAACTTTGCCGATAAATGAATGCGGTGTCCCTAAAATTTCTGACAGACTTCGCATGGTATGCCCTTTTTCCTGGCGCTGACGCTTCAGCCAGACACACAGACGCTTATTTTCATCAGAAATAACGCTTTTTGTACCTTTCATGTTTTTTTCTTCTCCCAGCGTGTTACGCTTTTATTATGTAAAAATACTTCCTGCAAAAATTCCAAACCTTATTGCCAGCGCAATAAGCAATAAAAAACGGTTAATTAAACCACAGGATGCGACGAGCGTACAGCTACAAGCGTTAAAATCTGTAATCAGACTTTACACTTGATTTTAGTAGCCGGCCCGGCGATAAAATTTGTCCGCTGTACCACTACGGTGACGACGACCAAACCGATGAGAGAAAAATGATTAAATTACTGTTCTTAGCGCCCTTAGTGATGTGTGGAGCCTGGTATTGGTACTTACAACAGCATGGCTGGAGTTTGAAACAAGGCCGTAAAGGCTTTGCTTATATCATTGGCTTTAATGTGGCAATTGCACTGAGCTTATGGGGAATTATGCTGCTGACTCAGCGTTAAACAGAGCACAGCAGCAGGATTTACGCAGCGGTGTAAAGGCTTTCATGTATTTTTATATTTACAAAAAGCACATGAATTTAAACAGAAAATGATGAACCGCAGCCACAAGTGGTAGTGGCATTCGGGTTTTGCACAATAAAGCGACTACCCTGTAAGCCTTCAGTGTAATCGACCACGCCGCCCATCAGATACTGCAGGCTCATTGGGTCTACTACCATCGACACACCTTGCTTCTCTACCACAAAATCACCGTCATTAACTTTTTCATCAAAGGTGAAGCCATACTGAAAACCGGAACAACCGCCACCGGTGATATAAACCCGCAGTTTCAACTCAGGGTTTTCTTCTTCACTCACCAGTAACGCCACTTTTTTTGCTGCGGCTTCAGTAAATTCAATTGGTACAGCTGGTTCTGACATAATAACTCCGCAGGTTTAACTAAGGCGCAAATTATCTAATACCTGACTGTTTTATTCAAGTATTAGCCGTCTTTGACGCTTAATAGTTATGACTTATTACAATTAAGCTGAATAGTCAGCAACTTATGTTAAACTCTTAGTTAATTATTACAGGTACTATGGCTTATGCAGCGCTGGCAGAAATGGCTTCCGTCTTTGCAACGTCGTTTGGCGCTGCCACAAACCTCACTGCAGCTATGCATCCTGGGCATGCTGGGTGGCCTTGCCGCGGCCATTTTGATTATTCTGTTTCGTCTTGCTATTGTCGGTATCCAAAGTATTTTTCTGGTTCGTAGCGACGACTTTTCCACTGTCAGTGCCGATATCCGCTGGATGTTACCATTGGGCGGCGCCGTGCTTATCGGCCTGCTAGCCTGGATTACCGGCTATAAACATTACCGGCTGGGTATTCCTTTTGTGATCCATCGCATTAAGCTGAAATACGGCATGATGCCTACCCGCAATACTATTAACCAGTTTTTCGGCGGCATTCTGGCGTTGGCCAGCGGTTTCTCTGTTGGCCGTGAAGGCCCCTCTGTGCATTTGGGCGCCTATGGTGCCAGTACCTTAGGCAAGTACCTTAAACTGCCCTACAACAGTATCCGTATTCTGGCCGGTTGCGGTATTGCCGCCGGTATTTCTGCATCATTTAATACGCCGCTGGCGGCAGTTATTTTTGTGATGGAAGTGGTACTGCGGGAATACCGTGTGCATGTGTTTATTCCTATTATGCTGTCCTCTGTGGTCGGGGCTTTGGTCACACAAAGCGTATTTGGCAGTGATAAAGAGTTAGCCCTGCTGAATATCGTTGCCATCAGCGGTTGGCACCTGCCCTATCTGGTGCTGTGCGGTATCGTATTTGGCGCCATTGCCTTTGTGTTTAACAAAAATATGATGCGCTTAATCAGGCTGTTTAAAAACTGGCCGCTATTACTGCGCTTAAGCCTGGCCGGTGTGGTTACTGCGGCAGTAGGTTACTTGATCCCGCATGCGATGGGGGCGGAAACCGGTGCCATCTTTTATGCGGTGAATGCACCGAACGATGTCGCCCTGCTGCTGACGATCTTTATCGGTAAGATGTTACTGACATTATTCGCTTTGGGTTTGGGTGTGCCGGGCGGCGTAATAGGCCCGGTCTTTGGTATCGGCATAGTGCTGGGTACTTTACTGGCCATTATACCGTCAGCCATTATCGGCGATAACAGCATAGCCGGCACCTATGCCGTATTGGGTATGGCCGGTTTAATGGCCGCCACCATGCATGCTCCGTTGGCGGCATTAGTGGCGGTGATGGAGCTGGCGCATAACCCGGGCATTATCGTGCCGGCGATGCTGGTGATCACCACGGCTTATATCACCGGGGTACAGTTTTTCAATAATAAGTCGATTTTCTTGCTGCAGCTCGACTTCCTGCAAATGCCGTACAAGCTGTCCCCCGCCGATGATGTATTGCAAAAAGTAGGCGTGCTGGCATTGCTGGATAACCAGTATCAATTGCTGGATAATCCGGACGAGCAGCAGGTACTGCAAGCACTGGATAAACTGGAACCGCCACAACAGTTGTTGGTGCAACGTCACAACGATACCGGCAATGAGTATGTGCTGGCAAGTTACGATGTGCAGTTATCGATGACCGGTGCCAGTGCGGTACAATATTTACCGCTGCAGGGACTGAACCATCAGGCCACCATGGCAGAGGTATTCGCCATTTTGGAAGATAAGCGTGAAGGCGCGGTGTATATTTACCGCGAAGAAGAGCCGGCGCAGCTGATAGGCATTATCCGTTGGGACCAGGTACGCAGTTTATTAGTAAAGCAGAACAACTTATTATGACAAGCATTCTTGTATACAAAGCCTTACATGTGTTTTTTATGGTGGCTTGGTTTGCCGGCATTTTTTATCTGCCGCGGCTATTTGTCTATCATGCATCAACTAAAAGCCCAGACTGCGATGCTGAGTTTAAAGTGATGGAACGGCGTTTGCTGTACTTCGTTACGCCTTTCGCTGTGTTAACGCTGCTGTTTGGTGTATTGCTGATTTACAGCTACGGCGCTGCCTGGTTTAAAGCCAGCAGCTGGTTACATTACAAGTTAGTGCTGGTATTGCTGCTGTATGTTTACCATGCGTACTGCTTTAAACTGTTAGCGGATTTTAAACACAACCGTAACCGGCGCAGCCCACGTTTTTACCGCATTTTTAATGAAATGCCGGTACTGATTTTATTGGCGGTAGTATTGCTGGCATATCTGAAACCACTATAGCGCCGCATTCGCTTTTGGCGGCCGTTTTCGCGTATAATGCTGCCGTTTATTGCCGGTTCCGGGCCGGATCCGGCCCGGGTTAATTCTCAGCGAAAAGAGCACTGATTATGAGCTTTAAAGGCGAACACATCCTCTCGGTAAGCCAGTTTGATCGCGACACCATTCAACATGTTTTTGATATTGCCCGTAAGATGCAGCCTTATGCCAGCCGGCAAAAACGTACCAAAGTGCTGGAAGGCGCTATATTAGGTAACCTGTTTTTTGAACCCAGCACCCGTACCCGGGTCAGTTTCGGCTGCGCGTTTAACTTACTCGGCGGTGAAGTGCGTGAAACTACCGGTATGGAATCGTCAGCGTTATCGAAAGGTGAATCGCTGTTTGATACCGCCCGCGTGATCAGCAGCTACAGCGATGTTATCGCTATGCGCCATCCGCAGGCCGGTTCGGTAGCCGAATTTGCCTTAGGCAGCCGTGTACCTGTGCTAAACGGCGGTGACGGTGCCAACGAACACCCAACCCAGGCTCTGCTGGATTTGTTTACCATAGAGCGCGAGCTGGCCTCCTCCGGTCAGAGTATTGATGGTATGCATATCGCTATGGTGGGGGATTTAAAGTTCGGCCGTACTGTGCATTCATTATCTAAGTTGTTAAAGCTGTATAAGAACCTGCGCTTTACGCTGATTGCGCCTAAAGAACTGGCGATGCCGGACGAAATTGTCAGCGCCATAGAAAATACCGGTCATCAGGTGACTATTACTGATGTGCTGGAAGGCAACCTGAACGCTGATATTGTCTACCAAACGCGGATCCAGGAAGAGCGTTTCCCGTCGAAAGCCGAGGCCAACTTATATCGCGGTAAATTTCGCTTAAACCAGGAAATTTATACCCGCTACTGTAAATCCAACACCGTGATTATGCACCCGCTGCCGCGTGACTCACGGGTAGAAGCCAACGAGTTGGATAACGATTTAAACCTTAACCCAAACCTGGCCATTTTCCGCCAGGCCGACAACGGTATTCTGGTGCGCATGGCGCTGTTTGCCTTAACCCTGGGTGTAGACAACATTATTACCAACTATGAATGCGCCGTGCCCTGGTACAGCAATAAGCACAGCGGTTAACATGGCCGCCGGCTGATTCTTCTTAATTATCGGAAACTGATTTATGTCTTTATCTGCAGAACTGTTCCAACGTGCCCAGCACACTATTCCCGGCGGTGTAAATTCCCCCGTGCGCGCTTTTAAAAGCGTGGGTGGTACTCCGGTGTTTATCGATCGTGCCGACGGCGCTTATCTGTTTGACGTTGATGGCAAGCGCTACATTGACTATATCGGCTCCTGGGGCCCGATGTTGTTGGGCCACAACCATCCGGCGATCCGCAATGCGGTAATTGAGGCCGCCGCCAAAGGTTTAAGTTTTGGCGCGCCCTGCCCGGCTGAAGTGACTATGGCCGAATTGGTGAGCAAACTGGTACCGTCAATGGAAATGGTACGGATGGTAAGCTCCGGCACTGAAGCCACCATGAGTGCTATTCGCTTAGCGCGTGGCTACACCGGGCGTAATACTATTGTTAAATTTGAAGGCTGCTATCACGGCCATGCCGACTCGTTGCTGGTAAAAGCCGGCTCAGGCGCTTTAACCCTGGGCGTACCGAATTCGCCAGGCGTACCGGCCGATTTTGCCAAATACACACTTACCAGCGAATTTAACAACCTGCCGCAGCTAACGCAGCTGTTTGCAGAGCACGGCAGCGATATCGCCTGTATTATTGTGGAGCCGGTCGCCGGCAATATGAACTGTATTCCACCGGCTCCGGGCTTTTTACAAGGCTTACGTCAGCTGTGTGATCAGTACGGTGCAGTATTAATTTTTGATGAAGTTATGACCGGCTTTCGTGTCGCACTGGGCGGGGCTCAGGCGGTGTATAACGTGAAACCGGATTTAACGACTTTAGGTAAAATTATCGGTGGCGGCATGCCGGTAGGCGCCTTTGGTGGCAAACGCGAGATTATGCAGCATATAGCGCCGTTGGGGCCGGTGTATCAGGCCGGTACCTTATCCGGTAACCCTATTGCCATGGCGGCCGGTTTAGCCGCATTGACAGAAATCAGCAAACCCGGTGTATACCAGGCGCTAACTGAAAAAACAGCGTTTCTGATCAGCAATTTAAAAGCGGTTGCTGATAGAAATGGCGTACCACTGGCAACCAATCAGGTGGGCGGCATGTTTGGTTTCTTCTTTACCAAAGAAGCAACTGTTACCAACTTCTCCCAGGCAACACAGTGTGACACCGACGCCTTTAAACGCTTCTTCCACCTGATGCTGCAACAAGGTATTTATCTGGCGCCATCTGCTTATGAAGCCGGCTTTTTATCGCTGGCGCACAGTGATGATGACCTGGCGCAAACTATTGCCGCCGCAGAGCATAGCTTTAAACAGCTTTAACGGCGGTTTCGTAACCAGACAATATCGGTATCGTACGGCCGCTGCCGTACGATATAACCTGGCCCGCTGCCATCACTGTATATAGCCACCGGCACTTCCTGTCCTGTGTTTAACAACGGTGTAGTTTGCTGCGATAACCAATCAAAGCGAAAAATGGTATGGTTATCTCCCAGCCAATAAATACCACTGCTATCACTAAACCATTGCTCTGCACCTGTGCTGCGCCAATCAATTTGCACCGGTAAAAGATGTAACTGGTGGTCCGGTGTCATTAACGCCAGCGCAGTTGAGTCGGCAAACTGCAGCACCAGGGCGTGCTGCGGACCGCAACGCACATCAGTTACATTGTCCGCCAGCGCTACGCTGCTGTTTTCAGCCATTAACTGCCAACCGCTGTCGGTCAAAGTGGTCCAGTACAGCACATTATCGCAGCTGGCATAGCGCCCTATGGCGGTGTCAGGCATCGGCAGATAAGATATTAAATGACCTGAATCCAGATCAATCCTGTACAGTACCGTATTAAGCAACACCAGTAACTGTTGCTGATGCCAAAACAATTGTTGTATTTGTTGCCGCTCTGTCAGCTGAGTCAGTTGGCGGCTGTCGCGCCCTTCGGTTAACCAGATTTGACCGTGCCCTGCCCGCTCAGACACATAAGCCGCAGCGCCATTATCACTGAACACCGGCAAGCGCTCGTTACGGTTGCTCATATGCCAGGGCAATAGCCGGATGCCTCCGCTATTTGTGTCTCTGACTGCGCGCAAAATATCGGTAGTGTAATCCAAAAACTGGGTGGCTAATACCTGACCAGGGTAACGCGATGCCTGTATCAGATCGCGCGTTAGCCGGCCTAAACTCTGTGTATTGTGTGATTTCAGCTCAAAAATCAGTAGCTCTTGCTGTGCGGCAGACAACAGTAACTGCTTGTTATCCCACCAACTAAATTGCGTAACAATATAAGGGAAACGCGCTAACACCTCCATCCGGCCATCGGGTAGCTGCAGTTGCAGCAAGGCAGAATGATTCATGGTTTCTTCGGCCAGTAAATACAGCTTGTCATCACGCAGCAATAACTGTGATATATAGCGCCAGCTCCCCGGCAGTGTCAACAACCGCTCTGCGGTCTGCCCCGGGCGGCCTTGCATCAACTGCAACTGCTGTGTTTGCGCATCTCTGTCAAGCCACAGCAAGCTGTCTTGCCACAGCACTGCGCCCTGAGAAACAACCTGCTGACAAGACCATAGCGGCTCAGGTAGCTCAATAGCAGGCAGCAATCGCTGACGGTAGAAATAGCAGCTGCTTGTGCTGCTGTCGGCCCGGAACACAATATGCTGTGCGTCCAGCCACAGTGCCTGTGACAGGTTACGGTACTTTTGTGTTAAATGTTCTATGCGCAGATCAGTCAGATTCTGCACGCTCCAATTCAGCTTATTACTGTCTATCGGTTTATGTTGGTACAACACATGAGAGTGATCGGGATACAGTACCGGCCAATACTCCTGCCCGCTTAATGCACTGATTGGTGTAATCGTATCCGGCAGTTTAATCAATGGGGCAGCGGTGTAGGTAGCCAAAACATATGCCAGGCTGGCACCACCGAGAATTAATACTGCCGCCGTGGCAACAATAAAGCGCCAGGCTTTACGTGGTTTGCCGGCAAAACTAACAGCTGCTGCATCGGTAAGCTCAGTCAGTGTATCTGCACTGTCTGCGACAGCTAAACTGATGTCCTGTAATGTCACCGGCACAATAGCGGCTAACCAGCGGTAACCTTTTTTTGAAGCCGTCTCAATATAAACCGGTGCCCGAACATCGTCGCCCAATACCTTGCGCAGCGCCCCCACAGCGCGCATTACTGCGGCATCTGTGCCTTCATCGGCCGGCCAGACTTTCTCAATCAAGGTATCTTTTGCCAGTAAAATATTGGGATGCAGTAAAAAGTAATTCAGTAAACTGTGTAACCTGGGTTCCAGGCGGATCATGGATTCAGCCTGTGCAGTAGTATCAACCGGCCACAGCTGACCGTAGATCACCTGATAATACCAGTCTCCAATTTGTACCACAGGGTCCAGATTTGACATTAAGGTCCGCCCGACAATTGACTGTCGGGTCGGATTATACCCTAACTATAAGAAATGTTTAGTGTTGCTGTATCAAGCACAAAAATCAGGCTGATTTTTCTTCCTTAACGCTGCGTACATCTCTGGTAGCGTCTTTTGGCTCTAAAGCAGGGCTGTATATATCAGGATCTCCGCACGCCGGGAACCAACCGCATGCAATAACTTCATCCGAAGAGGCGTCCTGCGAGTTTAAAACCAGAGTCACAGGAGCAGACAGTACAGAGATTGAGAAAATGGCTAACGCAAATTTAGTTGCTTTCATGGTTCTACCTTTTAATGTTGATTGCCTTCGCATCCAACATTAGAAGTAAAACAACTAATCTAGCTCGATGAATTTAATATAAATTTTGGATAAATTCTCTACTGAAGCTCAATTTTAGCTATGTCGAAATCGCCCCGCACGGCTTCTAATATATATACAAAGCGCTCATCAGCAGAGACGCTGAACCGACTATGATACAAATAGTCTACTGACACCGCATCCGTTACTTTCTTATCGTCAAAACTATAAAACTTCAGTTTATATTGAATACTGTCTATCAAATAGGTGAAATAGATACCCCGCTCTTTCGCCTGAACTTTTAGCCACAGTTGATCTTCTGGCAGTACTATCGGTATTTCCTCCACTCTGCTCTCTTCATTCCAGCTGATGTAAAATTTTTTGCTGACAGCATCACGCCAAACACTGTAATTTTTATCATAGCTCTCAATATAGAGCTCTCTGCCCTCAGCAAATACTTTCGGCTCTAACAAATCGCCGCTCAAATCGTGACTCATTATATGCCAGCGACCATTTTTAGATTCTGCATAAAAAATTGACTTACCATCACTACTCCAGCCGGGTGAACTGATAAGGTTATCACTGGCACTGGATAGCATTTTCGGCATTTCATTTTCCGACAATAGCCAAATTTCATTGTTAATTTGAGCAACCAGAGAGTGACCATCGGGAGAGAATACCAAACTGCGAAAGCGCTCATTTTTGTCAAAGTGAGTAATCTGTTTTTGATTACCATCTGCATAGAACAGCCAGACTTGCGGTAAACCTGAGCGGCGTGAAACTACTGCCGTAGGCCCGGTAATTATGGGATTAGCTTCCGCCAGTGTTTCATTTCGGTTAGAACTGAACACTGTCTCCTGCGCAAAGCTGCTCCCGGTTATCAGGTTAGGTACTTTTCTAATATTTACATGAGCAAAGTTACCGACTGTCGCTACAATAGCGCCACGGCTGCTCATTTGTACTTCCAGCGCATTGAAATCGGTATACGCAATTATGCTGGATTTAGCCGTAGCAACATCTATTTTGCTCAAGGCCGTTGGTGCCGAAGGATAAATAATTGCTTTATCTTCCAAATCCCAATCAACATTACCGGGAAGTACATCTGTTACCTTTACCAACATATTGATAGCACGGCTTGACATATCAAGCACCCATATTTGGGCAGAGCCTGCAGCATCACGTAAAAACACCAACTGGTCGCCCTTACGCGAGAATCTGGCAGCATAATCGCCAAAACTACTTGGCGGTGGTACTGTTAACTGTTCAGATGCGCCACCATTGATGGGCTTCAGCATAATGACCATTTGCTTTTGCTCACTCATAGAAGGGTAAGCAATATAATTCCCATCTGGTGACCAGCTGATACGCGACGAGACTGAATTATCCCCGCACTTCACCAACGTTTCGTCACTGGCAGCGTAAAAGTTGCTTAAATCCAAATGCATCAATCTTATCTCGCAGCCACCATCAGGGTACATCCGGTGATAAGCAATCCGGTTACCATCGGGGCTAAATGCGGCACCAAAACTACTGAATGAAGGCTCTGTGAGTTGCGCTCTTTTATGTTCCTGCAAATCTTGTAACATCAACACAGTGACATTTTCGTCTTCAGGGCTGGCGTAGCTGTATACCAGATATCGCTCATCCACAGAAATATTGTGATAGAACTCTAAACCATCCAGAGAAGTGACGGGTGTATACCGCAACATAGGTACTGTTGCCTTGATGTCTGATTCAACTTTATCGGTAGCTGAGAACCACCAGCTCAGCAACATTACCAGCAATGCAACAATAGCGCTGACAAGCAACCAGGGTTTATTGCTGCGTTTTTTTACCTGTGCTGCAGTAATGCTAACTGCCGGTTCATCAGCGTCTTGTGACGCTTGCGGCACTATCGCCGACACCGGCGCAATAAAGCGATAGCCGCGTTTGGGAATGGTTTCGATATAGCGCGGTTCGCGGGTGTCATCACCCAGTGCTACACGCAATACGCGGATAACCCGGGTTACGCGACCATCCGACACATCACGAATGCCCCATACGTCCAGCAGTAACTCGTCTTTGGTAACCAGCTTACCGGCATGCACAATAAAATAATTTGCCACTTTTTGTGACAAGTTATCCAGGTCAGCCGTGGCAATAATCTTACCCTCAGGGTCAAACTGCACCAGTTTGTCCTGCTCGGGTAAATATTGCCAGTCTCCTACCTGTAACGGGCTGTCGGGTTTTAGCGCCATAACGTCAGACAATCGCTGTTATTCTTCTGTGCATTGGGTCATTACAGGCATTTCAACTGAAATCGCAGGTAATAACAATATGTTAAGACAATTTTGTGCTTCTGCATAACCGGTGCTAAGCGAAAATGCCTGTAAACTTACTTGTTCAGGCATAGCGCGGATCAATGAATCCGGCGGCTGCAGGCTGTAGTAACGGCTAAACACTCCCAAAGCACCGGTGGCCCCGGTCAGGCCAATAGTTTTGTTGTCATCACGGCCTAACCATACAGTTGTCAGCGTTTCCTGATCAAAACCGCTAAACCAGCTGTCACGATAATCACTGGAGGTGCCGGTTTTACCCGCCAGGCTCACGCCCGGAAATTGACGATTCAGCATTTTAGCTGTACCGGTTTTTACCGCCTGCATTAAGGCATACTGCAACAAATATATTTCTTCATTATTGTAGCGTTGTGTCAGTTGATGATCGCGCATATGCAACACATGCCCGTTACTGTCGGTCACGGCATATAAAGTGGTTAGCTGCTGGTGCCTGCCGTTATTGGCCAGGGTTTGATATAGCTGGCTCACTTCCAACGGGCTTAGCTCAATTGCACCGAGCAAGGCAGCCGGGTGCAACTTCACTTTGCGGTTCAAGCCCAATTTGCGCAGCCCGTCATTTATTGCCGGCAAGCCTAACTGCAAACCCAGCCTCACGGTTGGGATATTCAACGAATCGGCCAGCGCATCTATCAGGCTGACATTGCCGCGGTATTGCTTGTCGAAATTCTGCGGTTGCCAGTCCTGGTCATTGCTGCGCAGCCGTATAGGGTTATCTTCCAGCCGGCTGGCCAGGGTATAACGGCCACGCTGCGCTAAGGCTTCCAGATAAATTACCGGCTTGATAATACTGCCAATTTGCCGCCTGGCATCAATAGCGCGGTTAAATCCGCCCTGTACGCCATCTTTGCTGCCTACCATGGCAATAATTTCTGCCTGTTGATAGTTTGCCACTATCATCGCTGCCTGCAGCTCACCGTCCAGCGGCGCTAATTGCATGTGTAATGCCTGCTCTGCTGCACGCTGTGCTTGGGTATCGAGATAGGTAAACACTTTAATGCCCTGGTCACGGTATTCCGGGCTGATGCTGACCTGGCGCAGTTCCTTTTTTACCGCATCCAGATAGCCGGCATAACCGGAGTTAAGGTACTGGCCGCGTGGTACAACTGATACAGACTGCTGCACGGCGTGCTCATACTGCTGCCGGTTTAATAAATGCTGCTCAAACATTAATCGCAACACAACATCCCGGCGCTGCTGTGCCCGTTGCGGGTTACGGCGCGGGTCAAAATACGACGGGCCTTTTAACAAGCCTATCATCAGCGCATATTCTGCCGGCTGTAACTCGGTTAGCGGTTTACCAAAGTAAAACCTGGCGCCCAGGCCAAAGCCATGTACCGCATTGGCATAATTCTGCCCGACAAAGACTTCATTAATGTACGCCTCGAGAATTTGATCCTTGTTAAAGCGATAATCCAGCACCAGTGCTATTAAGGCTTCATTGGCTTTACGCCATAAAGTGCGATCACTGCTGAGGTACATGTTTTTTGCCAGTTGCTGCGTAAGTGTAGAGCCGCCCTGCACAGTTTTACCGGCGGTAAAATTAACCCACAATGCCCGCAGCACCGATAGTGGCGATACGCCATGGTGGTGATAAAACTCGCGGTCTTCTACCAGCAACAAGGTGTCTTTAAATAATTCCGGCACCTGCTCCAGGCGCACTAACTCACGGTCTTCCTGCTGCGCAGCCACCAGATGTTCAATCAGCTGCGGCTCCAGCCTGGCAAAATTCACCGCGTCCTGTTGCTGGCGTTGTGTAATACGGTTAATACCACTGCGGTTAAACTCGACACTGAACAACAGCGGCGCTTCATAGCCATCAACGTAGGTAAAAGGCCGGCGATAAATGCTGACATGATTGCGTGACACGCTGTACTGGCCTGGCGCATTCAGCGCCGGGTTGCGCTGATATTGCAGCGCATCTAACTGTGCTATCAACTGCTGCTGCGTGATCACTTTACCCGGCACCAATTCGACACTGCGGGCATAAATTTGCGCCGGCACCTGCCATTTTTGGCCACTGAATTTTTTGCTGATTTTGCTATCGAGGTAGACCAGGTAAAACGTCAGTATTAACAGCAACAATAGCGCAAGTTTACCTGAGAATAGCGCGCTGCGCTTCAGCCTATCGCGTAATGAGGGCCGCCCGGCCGCAGCGGGTTTAGCGCGTTTGGTCGGCGCCGCTTGTTTTCTGCTCATTTAAGCATCGCCTTTTTCGTTTTTGTTGTTGGCATCGCTTGAGCCGGATCTTCCGGCCAATAATGTTTCGGGTAACGCCCGCGCATTTCTTTTCTTACCTCTTGCCAGGCATTTTGCCAGAAACTGGCTAAATTCTGTGTCACCTGCAGTGGCTGCCGTGACGGTGACAGCAAGGCAATAGTAATATTAACTTTACCCTGCAATAAGGTTGGCGAACTCATCTGACCATACATTTCCTGAACCCGCACTGAAAGCGCCGGCCCGCCGTCGGCCAGATAATCAATACTAAGCCGTGAGCCGGTGGGTGCCTGCCAATGCGTGGGTAACAGCTGATTTAACTGCTGTTGCTGCTGATAACTTAAACATTGCAGCAAGGCGTCATACAACGGTAACTGCGCCAGGGCCGCACTTTTACTCAGCGGCGCTAAATAAGCACCAAGCCAGTCCGGCAAGGTGTTTAACAAGGCGTCGTCGGAAAAATCCGGCCAGCCGGCATCAGGCTGATGCTGCTGCAATAGCGCTACTCTGGCCCGTAACTGCAACGCAGCGTCGCTCCAATTCAGGCAGCTTAAGCCTTTATTGAGGATATAAGCTTGCCACGCTTGTTGCTTTTGTTCAGCTGTCAGTTGCAACGGTGCCGGCTTGGCATCAAGCAGGCACTGGCCGAAGCTCAGCTGTTGCTCGGTAAAAAAGCGGCCGTTTTTATCATCCCACAAGGTCTGCGTGTGCCAGCCAAGCTCTGCCTGCCAGTCTGCCACTATGGCATCGCTGCTGATGCTAAGCGCATGGTAAATGCGGTTATCGCGGCCAAACTGCTGCATATGCAGCACCACCAACCAGGCTTGTCCGGTTAAGCTGTGGCCCTCCTGCAATACGGCGCCAATGCCGTTGGCTAACTGATAGCCCTGGCCACGGCGTTTGGCTAAACGATCCGGGAAAGCCCGCAGTGCCAGTACCGGTGCTAATTCCAGCGGCAGCGATTCTGCCAGCTGACAACCAAGCAAACGGGCGAAACTTTGCGCCTGCTGCCACTGCTGTGGCAATGTTTGCTTCACGCGGCCAAGCAGGCTGTAAAGATCGCCCTGCAGCACCCGCGTATCCTCCAACAATGCCGCCAGCACGCATGCCAGCGCCGGTGCATGCCGGTGCCCCTGCTGCGCCAGTTGCTGCGCATGTAACAGCATGGCCGCCAGTCTGGGCTCTGTGCCCAGTTTATGCGCCAGCCGCCCCGTGGCCGTAATCACACCGCGGTTGTCAATAAACCCCAGTTGCTGCAGCAATTGCTCTGCCACCGCTAAAGCTGCGGCCGGTGGCGGTGTTAGCCAGTGTAAATCATCCACCTGACAACCCCAGGCAGCAACCTCAAGCCTCAATGCGGTTAAATCACTGATCTCAATCTCCGGCGCTTCAAATCGTGCCCTGCGCTGCCATTTTTCTGCCGTATCCAGCCGGTAACAATGGCCTGGTAATAACCGGCCGGCGCGGCCGGCGCGTTGAATAGCCGATGCCTGGCTGATAGCGGCAGTTTCCAGCACGCTTAAGCCCTGGCGTGGATTAAACCGGCTTTGCCGGCACAGACCGCTGTCGATCACCACGCTGATACCGTCGATGGTTAAACTGGTTTCGGCCAGATTAGTCGACAGTACCACTTTGCGCATGCCGGCCGGCGGCGGCGCAATAGCAGCTTGTTGCTGTGCCAGTGTCAGGCTGCCCAGCAAACGATGTAGCTGCACATTAGCTGCTACCCCCTGTTGCTGCAGCAGCTGGGCACTTTGGTTAATTTCCGCCTGGCCGGGTAAAAACACCAGAATATTGCCGTCATGTCTACTCAGCGCCTGCTGCACTAAAGCAGCAATTTGCTGCGCCAGCGGCTGGCTGCCCGGCAGAGCATATTCTACCGTTACCGGATAACTGCGACCTTCACTGGCCAGTACCGGCGCATCCAGCCTTGTGGCTAACTGCGCCATATCCAGGGTGGCAGACATGATCAGCAATTGCAGTTGTGGCCGCAGTTGCTGCACTTCCAGACATAGCGCCAGGGCTAAATCCGCATGCAGTGAGCGCTCGTGAAATTCATCAAACAGCAGCAAATCCACTGTACTCAGCTCAGGGTCTTGCTGCAATTTACGGGTTAGGATGCCTTCGGTAACAATAAGCAGACGGGTGTTACTGCAGTGCTTTTGCTCCTGACGAATTTGATAACCTACAGTTTCGCCGACAGCTTCACCCAGTTGCGCCGCCAGATAGGCCGCAATACTTTTTGCCGCCAGCCGGCGCGGTTCCAGCATTAACAGTTTTTTGCCGGCAAAATCCGGGTACTGTAATAAATAGAGTGGCAGATAAGTTGATTTGCCGGCACCGGGCGGCGCCGACAAAATTACTTTATTATGTTGCTGCAACAACGACAGCAACTGCGGAACAATTTCAGCTACAGGTAACACTACACCAGCCAACAATAATGGTTAATGTGCCGCAGTTTACCTTGTTTATGTCTGCGGCCCCAACCTTGTTTAATGCTTAAACTTCACCAAGCAAAGTAGCGCTGATAGTACGAATACCCTGACCGGTAGCACCGGCAGCCCAATAGGCGTTATTACTGTTATTAAAGGCGGCAGCTAAATCAAAGTGCAACCAGCCCTTGCCATCGTTAGGCACAAAACGGCTTAAAAATCCGGCAGCGTTACTGGCACCGCCAGCGCCACCGCCTTTTACCGGCCGGCTGTTGGCGGTATCGGCATAAGCTGACGGACACTGCTGTTGATGCCATAGCTCCAGCGGTAATTGCCAGGTAGGCTCCTGCACTTGCTCCGCGTAAGCCAGGGCTTTTTGTGCCAGCACTTTATCCAGCGCAAACAGCGCATTGTATTCGCCGCCTACCGCCGTCATAGCGGCGCCGGTTAAGGTCGCGGCATCGATAATCAGCCCGGCACCGCTTTCTGCGGCGCGCATCAAGCCATCGGCCAGCACTAAGCGGCCTTCGGCGTCGGTATTAACAATCTCAACCGTGGTACCGTTTTTGTAGGTAATGATATCGCCCAGCTTATAGGCATTGCTGCTGATCAGGTTTTCCGCGCAGCACAAAATCAGCTGAACGCGCTTATCCAGCCCCTGCAATATTGCCAGCGCCAGCGCGGCCGTTACCGTAGCAGCACCGCCCATATCGCACTTCATCGCCAGCATGCTTTCGGTGGCTTTAATCGAGTAACCACCACTGTCAAAGGTAATGCCCTTTCCTACCAGTGCCGCACTCACCGGTGCTGCAGCATTACCGGTTGGGTTGTAGTCCAGCACCAACATGGCCGGCTTACGTGCACTGCCACGCCCTACCGCGTGCAGGCCATGCCAGCCCTGCGCCAGCAGTTGTTCGTCCAGCAATATATGGCTGCTGACCGTACCTGCTGCTGCCACACTGTTAATAAAAGCGGCAGCTTGTTTGGCCAGTTGTTCGGGGTATAGTTCATCCGGGGTTTGGTTGATCAGTTGCTTAGCCCAGCTGAAACATTGTGCCAGTTGCTCCAGTTGCGTAATGCTGGCCGTGTCGCCGCAAAACTGCACGCCGGTTTGCTTTTTCGCGCTGCAAAAGCCCTGATAAAACGCCCACTGCAGCTCTGAAGTCCAGTTATCACCGCTTAACTGCAGCTGTGTCAGGCCTAAGCCGTCTAAACTGCGGGCAGCTTTTTGCACACTGCGTTGTGCATCAGCGGCATTAAGATGAATTTGAAAGCCAGTCGCAGTGGGCGTAAGTGCTGCTTTGCCCCATTTGGTTGCGGCGCTTGCTGTTTGAAGCTGAATTTGCACAACGTCTGCCATGTTTAACCCTTTTAATCAGTGCTGTTGCTAAGTGGTATGCTGTGCTATTGAGTGTATCACAAGGCTTTGCGCGCAAAAGCTCACCGCGTTATTTTGTCATTTTGCTACGCTAAACTGCAGAGCCAAATACAGCGAATTAAATAAGATGACGGCTTGCTGTGCAGTCTGTATACTGCCGCGTCTTTTTAAATCTGATTGCGATGCCGGCAATATTCTGCTATCTATAGCCGCCATATTTTTTGCCAGGCATTATACAGGAGATGATTATGCCAGAGGGTAAGACTACCAAAACGCTGGGCTTACTGGCCCTTGCAGGTGTAGCGCCATACCAGGAAGCGGTCGGGGAAGAGTATATGAACCCGAAGCAACTGGAACATTTCCGCCGCATTCTTGACGCCTGGCGTCAGCAGTTGCGCGAAGAAGTTGACCGCACCAAAAACCATATGGCGGATGAAGCCGCTAACTTCCCGGATCCGGTAGATCGTGCCGCCCAGGAAGAAGAATTCAGCTTAGAACTGCGTGCCCGTGATCGTGAGCGTAAGTTGCTGAAAAAAATTGAGAAAACCTTGCAGAAAATCGAAGACGAAGACTTTGGTTACTGTGATACCTGCGGTATTGAAATTGGTATTAAGCGCCTGGAAGCCCGTCCTACGGCAGACATGTGTATCGATTGCAAAACCTTAGCAGAGATTAAGGAAAAGCAACTGGGCGGCTAAGATGCCCGCTAAGATGTCAATTGTTCCCCCCGCTTATATCGGCCGGTTTGCGCCCTCGCCATCCGGCCCGCTTCATTTCGGCTCCCTTATTGCTGCAGTTGGCAGCTATCTGCAGGCAAAAAGTCAGCATGGCCAGTGGCTGGTGCGGATGGAAGATATCGACACGCCGCGTATGCTACCGGATATGGATAGCGCTATTCTGCGCACGCTGGAACAATTTGGCTTGCAGTGGGATGGCGTGGTGCTGTATCAAAGCCAACGTTTGGCGCGCTACCGCGACATGTTCAGTCAGTTGCAACAGCAGCAGCTGATTTACGCCTGCCAGTGTAGCCGTAAGCAAATCAGTGCTATGGGTGGCACTTACGACAACCGCTGCGGCGCATTGCAGCTAACTGCGGATAACCTGGCCTGGCGCCTGCGCAGCAATAACGTCAATACGCAGTTTAGCGATCTGGTATTTGGCGCTCAGCAGATAAGCACGCCGCTGGCGCAGGAAGATTACATTATAAAACGCCGTGATGGCTTATTTGCTTATCAGCTGGTAGTGGTGGTGGATGATATCGACCAGGGGATAACCGAAGTGATCCGCGGTGCTGATTTACTGCCGATGACACCGCGGCAACAAGCCTTGTGTAGCTTGCTTGGCGCACCGGTGCCGCGCTATGGCCACTTACCGTTGGCGGTGCTGCAGCCGGGGTTTAAGCTCAGCAAACAAAACCATGCTGCAGCCATCAGCCAATGGCCGGTTGCAGAGGTTATGTATAAAGTGCTGTGTTTTCTTGGCCACCCGCCACCGCTTGAATTAAAACACGCCGCGGTGGCAGAGCAGTTAAGCTGGGCCACTGCGTGCTGGCAATTGAGTAGAGTGCCGCGGCAAATGGAAATAAGCAGCACAGAATTTCGTTAAGCCGGCGCGGTTTAATTCTTTTTTTGCTTCGGCTGCGGTATTATTAGCCGGTTTTTTAAAAATGCAGCTCAAGGCTGTCTCAGAATACAGCTCAAGGCTGTCTCAGAATACAGCTCAGGGCTGTTTTAGAATGCAGCCAGGGCTGTATTTGTCAGGAGAATTATCATTATTTCGCGAGTGTTAGATTTTTGTCGCCGCACCTTTGGCACTAAGGCCAAAGCCCCTAAGGCAGGCAACCCTAAAAGCAAAATCAGCGGCAAAGCAGCACAGGCGCCACGCCTTGCCCCTGGCGCCAGCCTGTTACCACAAGTGCAGCGTTTAAGCCGCGATCAGCACGCTATTTCGCGTAAAGATATCAGCCCGAACGCGCTGAAGGTGTTGTACCGCTTAAAAGATGCCGGCTTTGACGCCTATTTGGTTGGCGGCTGTATCCGCGATTTACTGCTCGGTATCAAACCAAAAGATTTTGACGTAGTCACCAACGCCAAACCCGAGCAGGTAAAACAGGTGTTTCGTAACTGCCGGCTGATTGGCCGCCGTTTTCGCCTCGCGCACGTAGTATTTGGCCGTGAAGTGATAGAGGTAGCAACCTTTCGTGGCCACCACAGCGGCACGGATGATGAAGCCGACACAGCACCTAAGCTGAAAACCGCCAGTTTAAGCGATCATGGCCAAATTCTGCGCGATAACGTGTATGGCACTATTGAAGAAGACGCCGAGCGGCGCGACTTTACCATTAACGCGCTGTATTACTCGGTCAGTGACTTCTCTGTGTACGATTTTGCCAATGGTATTCAGGCGATTGCAGAGCGTAAAATCGAACTGATTGGCGACCCGGACACGCGCTATCGCGAAGATCCGGTACGTATTTTGCGCGCCATCCGTTTTGCCACCAAGTTAAATATGCAGATAGCGCCGGCCACGGCGGCACCTATCCCGCAGCTGGCAGTCATGCTGAAAAACATTCCGCCACCGCGTTTATTTGACGAACTGGTTAAACTGCTGCTGGCCGGCAAAGCCTTTGATAACTTTATGCTGATGCGCGACACCCGGGTGTTGAAGCAACTGCTGCCGCAACTGGACAAACTGTTAAAGCAAGAGCCGGAAGGCAAGGCGTTTCAGTTAGCCACTAAAGCGCTGCAAAACACCGATGAGCGGGTTGACGCCGATAAACCGGTAACACCGGCCTTTATTTTCGCGGCCCTGTTATGGTACCCGGTAGAACTGCGTAGCCAAACTCTGGTGACCGACGGCTTGAGCGAAATTGATGCGATGAATATCGCCATGACCGAAGTGCTGGACGATATCCAACGTACTATCGCTATCCCTAAACGTTTTACACTGTCGATGCGGGATATTTGGGCGCTGCAAAGCCGTTTAACCAAACGCGCCGGCCGCCGTGCGTTTAAATTGCTGGAACAGCCTAAGTTTCGTGGTGCTTTTGACTTTTTGCAACTGCGCGCTGAAGCCGAAGGCGGCAGCTTAGTTGAGCTGGCGCTGTGGTGGGAAAGGTTCCAGTTTGCCGATGAAACCGATCGCTTGCAGCTGATCAACCAGCTGGGCAAAGAAGGCATCGACAAAGGCCCGCGTCGCCGGCGCAGCTATAAACGTAAACCCACGGCAGAATAATGGCGCCGCTACGCTGTTACATTGGTTTAGGTGCTAACCTGGACGAGCCGGTAGAGCAGCTGCAGCAAGCCGTGCAGGCACTTAAGCAGTTAGCCCACAGCAAGCTGGTGACGGTGTCCGGCTTTTACGGCTCTAAACCTATGGGGCCGCAAGATCAGCCCGATTACGTTAATGCCGTAGCCGCTATCGACACCACGTTAGGTGCAGAGCAGTTACTGGATGCCCTGCAGCAGATAGAACAACAGCAGGGCCGTAAGCGCAAAGCTGAGCGTTGGGGGCCGCGCACGCTGGATTTAGACATTCTGCTGTATGGCGACCAGGTTATTGCTACTGAGCGCTTAACCGTGCCGCATTACGGCCTGCGCGTACGCGAATTTGTGCTGTATCCGCTGCATGACATTGCCCCGCAACTTAGCCTGCCGGACGGTACTGTATTATCCTCTTTACTGGCGCAGGTGCCGCTTAACGGCCTGCAAAAACTTCACAGCAGTTGCAGCTAATCGCACTTTGTGCGATCTTGCGCGTCCTGCGTTAATGGTCGGATGAGAAGATTATGGCTAAGATCACCACTGCCGTATTACAGAAAATGAAGCAGCAAAGTGACAAAATCACCATGCTGACGGCCTATGATGCCAGCTTCGCTAAATTATTTGCCGAACAAGGCGTCGACGTACTGTTGATTGGCGATTCCTTAGGTATGGTGCTGCAAGGCCACGGCGATACCCTGCCGGTTACCGTAAATGATATTGCCTACCATACCCGCGCCGTGCGCGCCGGTGCACCGGATGCCTTTGTTATTGCCGATATGCCGTTTATGAGCTACGGCACCTTAGAGCAAACGCTGCAAAATGTAGTGCCGCTGATGCAGGCCGGCGCCAATATGGTGAAACTTGAAGGCGGCGACTTTTTACTGCCCACCGTAAAAGCCTTAACCGAACGCGGCGTGCCGGTATGCGGCCATTTAGGTTTAACACCGCAGTCGGTGCATATCTTTGGTGGCTACAAAGTACAGGGTAAAACCGATGCCGCCGCCGATGCCATGGTAGCCCAGGCCAAAGCGCTGCAACAGGCCGGTGCGCAATTGCTGGTGTTAGAATGCATTCCCACCGCCTTAGCCAAGCGCATTACTGAAGCGCTAAACATCCCGGTTATCGGTATTGGTGCCGGCAATGTTACCGACGGTCAGGTACTGGTGATGCATGATTTACTTGGCATCAGCAGTGGCTATATTCCGAAATTTTCCAAAAACTATCTGGCCCAAACCGGTGAAATAAGAAGCGCAATTGCTGCTTATGTCAGCGAAGTAAAAAGCCAGACCTTCCCTGCCAACGAGCACAGTTTTTAAGCCCGATGAAGATCATTAATTCTGTTCAAGCCTTGCGGGCGCAAATAAGTGCGTGGCGGCAAAACGGCGAACGTATTGCCTTTGTGCCCACCATGGGCAACCTGCATAACGGCCACTTAAAACTGGTGGATGTTGCCAAAAGCCGTGCCGATCGCGTTATTGTCAGCATCTTTGTTAACCCGATGCAGTTTGGCAAAAACGAAGACCTCGACAGCTACCCACGTACGTTGGATGCCGATTGTGCTGGGCTAACCGCCCATGGCGCCGATGCAGTATTTACCCCTACGCCAGATATGATGTACCCGCGTGGCCTCGACGTACAAACCTTCGTCGAAGTGCCGTTGCTGGGCGATTTACATTGCGGTGCCAGCCGCGCCGGCCATTTCCGTGGCGTGTCGACTATTGTTTGTAAGCTGTTTAACCTGGTGCAGCCGGATATAGCCTGCTTCGGCCAAAAGGATTATCAGCAACTGGCTATTATCCGCCAGATGGTGACCGATTTATCCTTACCCATTGACATTGTCGGTGTGGAGACAGAGCGTGCCGCCAATGGCCTGGCGCTAAGCTCACGTAATGGTTATTTAACGCCGCAGCAGTTAGTAACAGCCCCGAAGCTGTATCAGCTGTTGCAGCAACTGCGTGCACAAATTCTGGCGGGTAACCATGATTACCGCAGCTTAGAGCAGCACACTAAACAGCAGCTTAGTGCCGCAGGCTTTACGCCGGATTATATTGATATCTCTGACCAAACCGATCTGACGCTGGCCAGCACCGCACAGCAGCCTAAAGTGATTTTGGCTGCCGCCTGGCTCGGCAGCACCCGATTGATTGATAATCTGGAAGTCTGAGTTACCGGCTGTTGCCCGGCCGCTGTTTAAGCCGGGTTTAACGGCCAAAGCAGCGGTAACAATGCCATGGTAATAACAAACAATAGCAAGCTAAGCGGCCCACCCACTTTTAAATAATCCACAAAGCGATAGCCCCCCGGCCCCATTACCAGCGTATTAGCGGCATGCGATACCGGGCTGGCCAGGCTGGTCGCCGCTACCGCCACTATCATCATTGCGCTTTGGCCGTTAATTCCCAGCGCACTGCTGAGCATTAAACCAATTGGCGCCATAATCAGCACCAGTGCCACGGTGGGCACCACCAGAGTGCCCAGTGCCGTAACCAGATATAAACCCGCCATTACAGCAACAGGACCGTATTGGCCTAAACTTGACTGCACTCCATCTGCCAACCAGGCAGCGGTGCCGGAGTGCTGCATCGCCAACCCCAACGGCAACATACCGGCGATCAGGAAAATTGAGCGCCAGTCGATGGCAGCATAGGCCTGCTCCATGCTCAAACAACGGCTGGCCACCATTAAGGTTGCCGCCAAAATGGCCGCCAGATCAACCGGTAATATGCCGGCTATAGTCAGTGCTACCATTAACAATATCAGCCCGGCAGCCAGCGGGGCTTTCCGGGCGTCTACCGGTTTTACCTGTACCGGGTTTAATACAATCAGATGCTCGCTTTCGGTCAGCATTGCCAGCCGCGGGCGCGGCCCTACGATTAACAGCGCGTCCCCCGCCTGCAATAACATGCTGCCCAGCGCCGAGCGATACGCACGGCCTTCGCGCCAAATGGCTGCCACTTCCACTTTGTAACGTTTATCAAGTTGCAGCGCATTAACACTCTTGCCAATGTATTTGCTGCGCGGGTGCAAGGTGGCTTCTACCAGCTCCAGTTTACCTTTGGCCAGTAAATCCAGATAAGGTGACATATCGTCCAGCCGTTCCAGCTGTTTAAAGCCGCGCAGAATATCCAGGTCTTCCTCCCGCCCCTGGATCAGCAGCAAATCGCCGGCTTGCAGCTTGTCGTCCGAGTGAAACTGCTGAATAATTTCGCCCTGGCGAAACAGCCCAAGTAAACGAAAATCAAAAGCGTCACCCAGCCGGTTATCCGCAAAGGTGCTGTCAACCAGCGGGCTGTCCTCCGGTAAACCCAACACAAATAAGCGCTCTTCCAGGTTGTACTGCTGTATTACGTCATCAGGGCTCAGCAATTGTACTGTGTTGAATGCCGCTTGCTTGTGCATGGCGTCCAGTGCACTCTTGCTGCCCTGCACCAGAATTTTATCGCCGGCGGCCAGCGATAAATCGGCCAGCCGCGTACGTAATGGTTGGCCTGCACGTTTTACCGCCAGCACATTCACCTGGTAGTGCTCCCGAAAGCGGTGATGCTGCAATACTTCGCCCACCAGCGCGCTGTCAGGCGCCACTTCCAGCTCAGCCAAGCCACTGGCTGCCAGCAACTTCTCATGCAGCATTGGTGCTTCGCGCTCTATGGTTAACGAGTTCCAACTGCGCAGCCGTTCAAAGCGGCTGAATTTACCCTGCGCCAACACAATATCGCCGGCTTTAAGCACGGTATGCCGCGATGGCAGGGTAAAGGTTTCATTACCCCTTGTCAGGGCAATAACCATCAGACCGACAGTATTAATTAAGCCGGACTCTTCCAGTGTGTGTCCGGCCAGTAGAGAATCATCAGGTAAACGCAGCGCAAAGATACGCTCCTGCAGACTGTACTGATCGCTGAGGTTTTTGCTGCCGGCAAGGCCAGCCCGATCGGGGTCTGTATCCGGTAACAAATGACGGCCGATAAAGGCGACAAACAAGGTGCCGGCTAATAAAATCGGCAAGCCTATCAGGGCAAAATCAAATAACTTAAAGCCGCTGCGGTCGCTTTCTTCCAGCGCAATATGCACCAGTAAATTGGTCGGTGTACCAATTAAAGTTATTAAACCACCGAGCATGGCGCCAAAGGCCATTGGCATCAGCACTTTCGCCGGTGATATACCACAGCGTCTGGCTGCTTCTACCGTCACCGGCAGTAGCAAGGCAACCACACCTATATTGCTCATAAAGGCCGACAACAAACCGGCAACCAGCATAATGACGATGATCATCCTGGTTTCACTACTACCGGATAAGCGAATAACTTGTCGGCCAATACCGTCGGCAATACCAACGCGGGTTAAGCCCTCACTCATAATAAACATCGCCCAAACCGTGATTACCGCAGGGTTACTGAAACCACTGACTGCCTCTGCCGGCGATACCAACCCCAGTAAGGCCAGCGCACACAACACCAGCAAAGCAACTACATCCATCCGCAACCAGCCGGTAACAAACAGCAGCAATGCCGCGGCCAGTATTAATAATACCAGGGCAATATCCAGCGTCATAGCGGCCATACCAGCAGTAATACCGGCAGACTTACTGCAACCACTAAGACATCTAGTGGTAAGCCCATGCGCCAATAATCAGTAAAACGAAAACCACCCGGCCCAAGGATCAAGGTATTATTTTGGTGACCTATAGGCGTTAAAAACGCACAGGATGCCCCCACCGCTACCGCCATTAAAAAGGTATCAGGGTTAACACCAAGCTGATTGGCAGCGCCCAACGCAATCGGCGCCATAACAGCTGCGGTTGCCGCGTTATTCATTAAATCGGTCAGAATTAGCGTGCTGATCAGAATAACCGCCAGCCCCACTATGGCATTGCCCTGAGCCAGAGTATTAAGCAACACCCCTGCAATCAGGCCGGCCGCACCGGTACTTTGCATAGCGCCGGCTACGGGTAACAAACACGCCAGCAGCACTATTACCGGCCAGTCTATGGCGTCATATACCAGACGCCAGGGCAAGGTGCGCAGCGCCATGGTGGCCAGTACCCCGGCGGCAAAAGAGACTGCGGCGGGCAATATTCCTGTTGCAGCTAACGCAACAGCCAGCAGCATAATTACTGCAGAAATTAAAGCATTACGTTTATTCGGAATGCGCAGCTCACGCTCAGCCAGCGGCACGCAGCCGGTGTTATTAGCAAAATCCTGTAATACATCAGGTGCGCCCTGCATCAGCAGCAAATCACCCGCTCGCAGCCGTAAAGAGCGTAACCGTGCCATCGAGCGCTGACCATGGCGCGACACCGCCAGTAAATTAATACTATAGCGGGTACGTAATAACATATCGGCTGCAGAGCGGTTAAGCAGGCTGGATGACGGTAAAACGGCCAGTTCCAGCAACACAATCTCGTCGGGCTTGCGCTCTTTTTCCGGCACTTTTTCTATACTTTGTTCTACCGGTTGTCCCAGCTCATCTGCTGCAGAACTTGGCGCGCTGTCTGTATCCGCTTGCTCCGTTTCATCTTCGGCCATTGGCTCACGTTTTTCTTTCGCGTGCGCCAGCTCCAGGCCCAACTCTGACAGCACTTTTGTCAGCGCTTCAGCTTCGGCTTCAATGATCAAAATATCCAGGCCGCGTAAATAACGGCCCGAGCTGGGCGCCGTTACCCGCACGTCATTACGGATCAGCCCGACAACCTGCGCATCGGCCTCGTCCAACACCGCTTCTACTTCACGCAGTTTCATACCATCGGCTTTAGTGCCTTCAGGGATACGGACTTCAGTAATATAAGCACCGGTTTCAAAGCCTTCTGTGCCGGCTTGTTTGCGTTTTGGCACCAAACGCCAACCCACAACAACAATAAATACCAGGCCAACTGCGGTAATGGCCGCACCAACAGCGGTAAAATCAAACATATTAAAGCCGCCCATGCCCTCAGAGGCGCGAATACCGGAAATAATTAAGTTGGGCGGAGTGCCGATTAATGTCATGGTACCGCCAAGAATTGACGCAAACGCCAGTGGCATCAATACCTGACCGGGCGCCAGCTGCAACCTGTTTGCCAGTTGAATAGCCACCGGCATCAGCAAAGCCAAAGCACCAACGTTGTTCATAAAGCCCGACAATAGCGCCGCCAGCACAGTTAAAGCAGCAATACTCAAAGTAGGCCCTGCTTTCGCCGGCAATACTAACCGCGTTAACACATCCACGGCGCCCGAACTTTGCAACGCCCGGCTTAATACCAACACGCAGGCAACTGTTATCACCGCCGGATGACCAAAGCCATTAAAAGCACTTTGCGCGTCAATCAGCCCGGTAAACACACACGCCAGCATAGCGCCGAGAGCCACCATATCATGGCGCCAACGGCCCCATAAGAACATGCCTATAGTGACCAGTAAAATCAGCATAATAATACTTTGCGCCGTTGTCATAATGCATTCCGTTGGTTGATTAAACACGCTGCAGCTAAGTTATACCGGCCACAATCATTGATTAAAAATTTACAACATCAAGACAGAAAAAATGTCACAGATCAAGTTATAACCGCACTGATGGCTATACTCTGTAACAAAGATGTTTAAAGGATAACTGTTTTGCTGAAACAACTTTGCGGCGTCGCCCGGATAAACTTTCTCAGTCTTACTCTGGTGTGTATTGCGCTGGCAGCTGCTGCCAGTTGGCAAGCCGGCAATGTTTTACATCCGGGCACTCTCACACTGGTAACAGCGGTAGGATTATGCGCTCATCTTAGCGTAAATGCCTTTAATGAATACTTCGACTTTAAATCGGGGCTGGATTTTCTCACTGAGCGTACGCCTTTCAGCGGCGGCAGTGGCACCCTTGTACGCTATCCGGCGGCCAGCACGGCGGCCTTAACCCTCGCTATCGTCAGCCTGATGCTGACCATTGGCGGCGGCCTGTACCTTAGCTACCAATTGCACTGGCAACCCTTAGTGCTTGGCATTCCCGGCGTGCTGCTGATTTATGCATACACACAGTATGTTAACCGCTGGCCACTGCTGTGCCTGCTGGCTCCGGGTCTCGGTTTTGGTGTTTTTATGACATTAGGCGCTTACTGGGTACTGACCGGCAGCATTAGCGCCAGCGCCCTGGTGCTGGCGGTTATTATGCTGTTGCTGGTCAGCAATCTGCTGCTGTTAAACCAGTTTCCGGATGCCGACGCAGACCGCCGCGTGGGCCGGCGCCACTTACCTATCGTTATCGGCCGGCGACGCAGTGCCGGCGTTTACACCCTGCTGCTGTTACTCAGCTACCTGCTGTTGTTAGCCGCGGTGGCCGCTGGCATTTTGCCCCGGCAGTGCCTGTTAGCACTGCTCAGCCTGCCACTACTGATAAAGCTGCTGCCGGGCCTGTTCCGCTACGCCGATAAGCCGACACAACTGACGCCCTACCTGGGCCTGAATGTACTGCTGTGCCACCTTTATCCGCTGCTGTTACTGGCAGGGCTGATTTGGGCCGGTATTAGCCATAAGGCACTTTGATGCAAATACTGCAAACAGATATTATTGTGGTTGGCGGCGGTGGCGCCGGTTTACGCGCTGCTATTGCCGCCGCCGAAGCCGCACCGCAGTTAAACATTTGCTTGTTGTCCAAAGTGTACCCAATGCGCTCACATACTGTGGCCGCCGAAGGAGGCGCCGCCGCCGTAACCCTGAACAGCGACAGCGCTGCGGCGCATTTTCAGGATACTGTTAGCGGCGCTGATTGGCTGGCCGATCAGCCGGTGGTGGAGTTTTTCGTCAAGCACGCCTACCAGGAACTGGTGCAACTGGAACACTGGGGTTGCCCCTGGAGCCGCCTGCAAGATGGCAGCGTTGCCGTACGCCGTTTTGGTGGTATGAAAACCGAGCGCACCTGGTTTGCCGCCGATAAAACCGGCTTTCATATTTTGCACACTTTGTTTCAAACCAGCCTGAAATACCCGGCTATTAAGCGGCTGGATGAATATTTTGTGCTGGATTTACTGCGTGTCGGCGAACAGGTGGTGGGGGTGTTAGCGCTGGCACTAAACAGCGGTGAGCTGATACAAATTCAGGCCAAAAGCGTCATTTTGGCCACCGGCGGTGCCGGCCGCGTATTTCATTACAATACCAACGGCGGCATTGTTACCGGTGATGGTATGGCGCTGGCCTACCGCCACAGCGTGGCGCTGCGTGATATGGAGTTTGTGCAATATCACCCTACCGGTCTGCCGGGCTCCGGTATTTTAATTACCGAGGCCTGCCGCGGCGAAGGTGCCGTGCTGCTGAATAACCAGGGCTACCGTTATTTGCAGGACTATGGCTTAGGCCCCGAAACGCCGTTAGGCCAGCCTGAAAACAAACAGATGGAACTAGGCCCGCGCGACAAATTATCGCAGGCATTCTGGCACGAGCAGCAAGCCGGCCGCTGTGGTGACTACAACGGCCATGCCGTGGTGTATCTGGATTTGCGCCACTTAAGCCGCACGCATTTACAGCAGCGGCTGCCGTTTATCTGCGAGCTGGCCACAGCCTATGTCGATATTGACCCGGCGCAGGCGGCTATTCCTATTCGCCCGGCGGTGCATTACACCATGGGCGGCATTGCTACCGACATTAACTGCCAAACCACACTACCGGGTTTATATGCCGTGGGCGAATGCGCCTCGGTCGGCTTGCATGGTGCAAACCGGCTGGGCTCTAATTCGTTATCAGAACTGCTGGTATTTGGCCGCGTCGCCGGCGAGCAGGCGGCACACTATGCCAGCCAATGCCCGGCAGCTGACAGCAAAGCACTTAGTGTACAAAGCGAAATGTCACAGCGCTGGCTTAACCGCCGTTTTGGCACCAATGCTACTGATTCAGTGGCAAAACTACGCCGGGATATGACACTGACAATGGAGCAAGGCTGCGGTATTTACCGCACAGGCGAAGGCCTGGCACACTGTCAGCAACAGTTGCAAGCGCTGCAGCAGCGTTATCAGCAGCTTAAAGTCACCGACCACAGCAAGGTGTTTAACTCTGAGCTGCTGCAATATCTGGAATTAGGCTTTGGCTTGGATGTCGCGCAGGCCATTTGCACGGCTGCTATGGCCCGCACCGAGTCACGCGGCGCGCATCAGCGGCTGGACAGCGGTATGACACAGCGTAACGACGCACAGTTTCTCTGTCATTCTCTGGCGCATTATCAGGCTAATGCGTTACCACAACTTAGCTGGCAAGCCGTGCAGATCAGCAGCCTGCCACCGGCACAGCGCAGCTATGGTACGACTGATGGTGCAGCCGATAGTGGTGCCGGCAACACAAAGGGAGCCAAAGCATGAGCGAATATCAACTGTTGCTGCAGCGCTATGACCCGGAGCACGACAACGAACCGCGGCAGCAGCGTTTTACGGTACAGGGCGAGCACACCACCTCCGTGCTGGATGCGCTGCTGTATGTGCAGCAACAGCTGGACCCGACACTGGGCTTGCGCTGGTCGTGCCGGATGGCCATTTGCGGCTCCTGCGGTATCATGGTTAACGGCATACCCAAACTGGGTTGCAAAACCTTTTTGCGTGATTACCACGCTGAGATACTGATCGAACCGCTGGCACACTTTGCGGTAGAAAAAGATTTGATTGTCGATATGACACAGTTTTTGGCGCATTTATCGGCGGTCAAACCCTATCTGATTAATGACTACAGCGGCACACAGCCGCATAAACAAACGCCGGCGCAGCTGGCAAAGTATCAGCAATTTTCTAACTGCATTAATTGCGGCCTGTGCTATTCGGCCTGCCCGCAGTTTGGCTTAAACCCGGAGTTTTTGGGCCCGGCAGCTATTACGCTGGCACAGCGCTATAACCTGGATAGCCGCGACAACGGCAAAGCCGCCCGTATGCCACAATTAAACGCTAAGAACGGCGCCTGGGGCTGCACCTTCGTTGGCTTTTGCTCGGATGTTTGCCCCAAACAGCTCGACCCGGCGGCGGCCGTGAATCAGGCCAAGGTGGAATCGGCGAAAGATTTTATTATCAGTATGTTTAAACCCTAAGGAGCACGGCGATGAGCACACCCGTTTCTGCGCGTAAACCTTATCAGCCCAAGCTTGGCCGCAGCTGGTGGCTGAAACATAACTATTACCGGCTGTATATGCTACGCGAAGCCACAGTGCTGCCGCTGCTGTTTTTTCTCGGTTGTTTGCTATATGGCTTGTATTGCTTAACACAAGGCGCCGCACACTGGCAGAGTTTTCAGCTTTTTATGCAACAAGGCTGGGTAATAGCGCTGAATCTATTGGCCTTTGCTGCCAGCTTGTTTCATGCCAAAACCTTTTTTGCTTTGTTCCCGCGGGTTATGCCGCTGGCACCGGCCTGGCTGATGATCAGTGGCCAATGGTTGGCAACACTGCTGGTTGCAGCGGGTTTGCTATTGCTGTTTGGTGGCTGGTTATGAGCAGCCCGAAACGCTCAGATGAACCTATCTGGTGGGCACTGTTTAGCGCCGGTGGTGTATGCTTTGCGGTATTTCTGCCGGGCTTAATACTGGCACTGGGGCTTTTGTGGCCGCTGGGGCTGCTTAATTCCGCCTGGCTGCAACACGATAAAATACTGACATTGTTGCAAAGCGGCTACGGCGTAACCGGCTTAGCCTTTGCCGCTGCAGTGATCTGTTTGCCGCTGTTTCATGCTGCGCACCGCATACACCATGGCTTACACGATTTGAAATTCGGCTTTAGCCAAGCCAGTAAACTGCTATGTTATGGCCTGGCATTACTACTTAGCCTGCTGGCACTGGTTTTAGTGGTAGCAGTTTAGGCGTAAGGCTTAAATTTTGCCGCATCAATAATCGCCCACAGATGTGCTATCGCAGCGATAATAGCCGGGATCACCAGCCAGAAAAGGGCATAACCCACGGCGCAGACCACAAAAAACATGATAGCGGCTAAGATACGGCCCTGTACCAACTGGCCTAAACCGGGAATAAATACATTACATAGTGCAGCGATAACATTACCGCCGGAACCCTGACCTGCCATAAGTTGCCCCTCTGTTACTGACTTTCGTTATTGTTTTAGCGTAGCGACAAATTGCTCAGACTGGGCGATAGCGCTATTCATCTCAGCTATCAGCCGGTTAATATCACGCTGCACTGAGTTAAACTCGCCCTGTAGCGCGCCTATGGCCTTAGCATTTAAGTTATGCTTCAAATACAACGTATTATCTTTAAGTGATGACAACACCGGTTGCATACTTTGCTCGGCGCGGCGCATGGTTTTCAGCAGGCTGTTGTATTGTTTTTTTGTATTGGCTAACTTACCGGCGCTGTCTTGTTTCAGCTTGGCACTACTGTACTGGTCCAGCTCATCCTGCCATTCGTCAAACAGCGCATCGGCGACCGCCTCAATACTGTTAATGCGCTTACTCACCTCTTCAGCTGCGGCACTGCAGGCCTGATACTCACTGTCGGTGGCTTCATACACACGCTGCAAGTCACCGCCATCAAATTTAATCAGGCTGCTAAACTGCTCCAGCGCCGATTTAAACTGCTGTTGCGCCTCTTCTTGTGACTGCTGCGCTTCTTCTACCCGCTCAACCAGAATATCGCGCTTATGTACGCCAACCTTTTCCAGCGCCGAATAATAAGCGCTCTGGCAGGCCGTAAGGCTGAGCACCAAAGGGAGTAAGAACAAAGCATAGCGCATAAAATCAGTCCGTTGCCGTAAAGGTAATGCCTGATAATAGCCTGTCATGCCGCGCAGAACAAACCGGAAGTATCAGGCCGCCAGCTCTTTGGCCAGATGCAGCAGCTTGGGGTAAAACTCTTTATCCAACTGCGCCAGCTGATCCTGCTCTACCAGCACATCATGCAAAATTTGCTCGGTGGTAAGCGGGTTAGCTAATACCACACGGAACACTATAGTTTCCTGGCGCTGATATTTGGCCGGGGTTAACCGCGTACGCGAGACGAAGGATTTCCCCTCTTCACGCTGACGTTTCTGAATAAACTTGGTCAGACCGTTTAGCAACTCGTTAAAGCGCTGCAGTTGCTCCGGATTGGCGCCAGCCATGGCTTTTTGCACCTGTGCCGGTACGTAGCGGTAGGTTAGCAGACACAACTCCGGCTCGGTGATCAGTTCAAAATCAATATTGTGCGCAATTAAGGTAGCAAAATAACGCGCTTTTTCCAGGCTGCGGTTAATTAAAATCTCATAGCCGTCACGGCCAATGACCTGTAAACAAGCATGCACCAGCATCGCCATACCCGGGCGCGAGCCTTCCAGTGTCTGGCTGCCTAAGTCTTTCGAGCCTTTACGCAGGATATACTCGGCGTGGTGCTCAATCGCGTGGGCGGCAGATGGGTGCTTAAACACCACCATGCCCGCGCCCATCGGCACATACATTTGTTTGTGCGCATCTATGGTAACCGAATCGGCGCGCTCTATGCCGGCCAGCAGATGGCGGTACTTGTTGGATAACAACGTCGCCCCACCCCAGGCGGCATCAACATGAAAATGGCACTGATACTGCTCAGCTAAATCGGCCAACTGATGCAAGGGGTCAACATTACCGGTTTCAGTAGTACCGGCCACGCCCACGATAGCCAGCACGCGAATATTGGCAGCGCTAAGCTCCGCCATTTTTTCTGCCAACGCAGCGGTGTCAATTTTATTGTCAGCGTCAGTTTTTATCGAAATCAGCGATTCGCGGCCAATACCCAATACATCGGCGGCTTTACCCAAAGAGTAATGGCCGCGCTCAGATACCAGTATGGCCAGGCCTTCATAGCCGTAGTGTTTCATCGCTTTAAACAGGCCTTCACGGGCGATGCCTTTAAAGTCGCCGTCGGCTTTTAACAGACGGTTACGTGCTATCCACAGCGCAGTAATATTGGCAATGGTACCGCCGGAGCAAAAAGCGCCCAGCGAATGGTTGGCACTGTGCATCCATTTTTTATAGAAGCCATCGCCCTCGCCATATACCAGATGGTGCATCATGCCCAGCACCTGGCGCTCCATCGGCGTAAAGGCTTTGGAGGTTTCAATTTTTACCAGGTTTTGGTTTAGCCCCACCATCATTTTTGACAGTGATAACACAAAATACGGCAAAGCAGACGTCATATGGCCGATAAAACTCGGCGCGGCGGTATGCACCGAATGCGCCACCAGTTTTTGCATCAGGCTTTCGGCGTAATCTGAGACAAAATTCGGCATCTGCGGAATATGATGCGCCTGAAAATCGCGCTCAATTTGCCACAGCGGTTTTTCTACCGCGACTATACTTTCACGCAAAAAGCCGGCCAGGTTCTGTGACAGGTTTTGCTCAATAATGCTCAGCGTTGAGTCTGGCGCTTCCGGCACCGTGAAAATGCGCCATAAAGCTTCTTCAGAAGCGGTTGCCTGGCGTTTACTGGATTCTGTCATGCGCTTGCTACTCTGCATACGGTTTCAGCGGTTACTAAAACGGCCGGAAAATGGCGCTCACTTTACTGCAAGCGCCGAAAAATGTCTGCAAAAAAGTGGTGAGCTTAGCTACGTAAGCCAATACCACGACTGATCAGATACATAGCATAGCTAAACAGCACGACAATAAAGCCCAACACCACAGCTAATGCCAACCACAGGCTAACATCGGTAATACCAAGGAAGCCGTAGCGAAAGGCATTAACCATATACACCACCGGGTTTAGCGCAGCCACATGCTGCCAAAAGCCCGGCAATAGCGTTAACGAATAAAACACACCGCCCAAATACGTCAGTGGCGTAAGTACAAAGGTTGGAATTATGCTGATATCGTCAAAGGTTTTTGCATACACAGCGTTGATCAGACCGCCAAGGGAGAACAGCATCGACGTTAGTGTAACGGTAACAATAATCACCAGCGGATTATGAATTTGAATAGTGACAAAAAACAGCGACAAAATAGTCACAATCAGCCCCACCAACATGCCGCGCGCCATGCCGCCACCAACAAAACCCAGCACAATAATGTAATTAGGCACCGGCGCGACTAACAGCTCTTCCACATTGCGCTGAAACTTAGCACTGAAAAATGACGAGGCCACGTTAGCGTAAGAGTTGGTGATCACCGACATCATAATCAGCCCGGGCACAATAAACTCCATATAGCTGAAGCCGCCCATATCGCCGATGCGTGAGCCGATTAAGCTGCCGAAAATAACAAAATACAGTGTCATGGTAATAGCCGGCGGTACCAGAGTTTGCACCCAAATCCGCAAAAAGCGGTTGGTTTCTTTATCCCAAATGCTTTTTAATGCTACCAGATAATTGGCCCGGCTCATTTTGCACCTCCACGGCCATTTTCCACTAAGGAGACAAACAGTTCTTCCAGCCGGTTGGCTTTATTACGCATTGATAACACCTTAATATCCTGCGCGCTAAGCTGAGCGAAAATCGCATTTAAGCCCTGCGCCTTTTCCACATCCACTTCAATACTGTGGCCATCCAACACGCGCCAGCTAACCCCTTCTAACTTAACCGACGCCGGCTCTGTGGCTAAATCCAGCACAAAAGTTTCTACGGTCAGCTTGGCTAACAGCGTCTTCATGTTGGTGTTTTCAATAATCAGCCCTTTGTCGATAATGGCGATATTGCGACACAGGCTTTCGGCTTCTTCCAGGTAATGGGTGGTGAGAATAATAGTGACGCCCTGCTGGTTAATTTTGCGTAAAAACTCCCACATCGAGCGGCGCAGTTCAATATCGACCCCAGCTGTCGGCTCATCGAGGATCAGCAGTTTGGGCTCATGCATTAAAGCACGGGCTATCATTAAACGCCGCTTCATACCGCCGGATAATTCACGGGCCCGCGCAGTACGTTTATCCCACAGCCCTAGCTGACCTAAGTATTTTTCTGCGCGCTCAAGCGCCGTTTTTTTCGGCACACCATAGTAACCGGCCTGGTTTACCACTATCTGCAGCACGGTTTCAAACTGGTTAAAGTTAAACTCCTGCGGCACTAAACCAAGTTGGCTTTTTGCCGCTTCAAGTTGGGTATCAATATCGTAATCAAATACCTTAACGCTGCCTTGCGACTTATTTACCAGCGAGCTGACAATGCCGATAGTGGTACTTTTTCCGGCGCCGTTCGGGCCCAACAGCGCGAAGAAATCACCCTGCTTTACCTGCAAATCGATACCGCTCAATGCCACGGTACCGCTTTTATACACCTTATGCAGACCTTTAATATCTAACGCTAAACTCAAGGTTGTTCTCCTGTTTTTACTGCGTTACCACTGTAACCCCAACGATTGAGCAACTGATGCGGCAGCTTCAGATGATCTAAAATGCGCGCCACCATAAAATCGACTAAATCACTGATCTGTCTCGGCTGATGATAAAAACCCGGCGCCGCCGGCATAATCGTTACGCCAAGACGGGCCAGCTTCAGCAGGTTTTCCAAATGAATAGCGCTGAGCGGACTTTCGCGCGGTACTAAAATCAACTGGCCGCCTTCTTTAATCACCACATCCGCGGCACGCTCTATTAAGTTGTCACTGGCCCCGGTAGCAATGGCCGATACGGTACCGGTTGAACAGGGACAAATTACCATCTGTTTTGGCGCAGCCGAGCCGGACGCTACCGGTGAGAACCAGTCATCTTTGCCATACACTTTAAGCAGCGCGGCATTACAGCCAAAATGCGCCAGCAACATGTCAGTGCATTTGTCCGGTGCCGCCGGCAGTTTAATATCGTGCTCGGTAGCAAATACTACCCGCGCTGCACTTGATACCAGCAAATGCACCTTAATGCCCTGCGCCAGCAATAACTCAAGTAAGCGCCAGCCATAAGGCGCGCCCGAAGCGCCGCTAAAGGCCAACGTGATCTCTTTTGTAGTTGTCATCTGCATGCCCACATCAATGTTCCCGTTTGCGTTTTAATGCGCTTATCAGCTTGTCGTGAATGCCGCCAAAACCGCCATTACTCATAATCACAATGCTGTCGCCGGGTTCTGCCTGGTCACTCAACAGCTCTACCAGCGCAGCAATATCATGTGACAAGGTCGCTTTAGGTGCTAAGGCGCGGGTTAAGGCATCCAACGACCAGTTGGCATTGGCAGGCTCGTACAAAAACACCAGGTCGGCCAGTGCCAGCGACAACGGCAGTGCCGCCTGATGCACGCCCATGCGCATGGTATTAGAGCGTGGCTCCAGTACGGCCAGCACCCGGCTTTGGCCCGGTTTATTGCGGATACCCTGCAAGGTGGTGCTGATAGCGGTAGGATGGTGGGCAAAGTCGTCATACACCTTAACCCCTGCCACATCGGCTTTTAACTCCATCCGCCGTTTCGGTGCGATAAAGCGCGTTAATGCCTCCAGCGCTACGTCAACAGGCACCCCGGCATGGCGCGCCGCGGCGATGGCCATCACAGCGTTATCCACATTATGCTGGCCGCTGAGTTGCCAGTTCAGCTCACCAAGCAACTTATCCTGATAGTACAAGGCAAAGTGACTGCCATCTTTGCTGATCAGTTCGGCACGCCAGTCGGTGCCGTAGCTTTGCCGCTCACTCCAGCAGCCCATATCCAGCGTTTGTTTAACCGCCGGCGTATCTTCCGGCGCCAGCACTAAACCATTGGCCGGCACCATGCGCAGCAAATGATGAAACTGACGCTGAATAGCGGCTAAATCCGGGAAGATATCGGCGTGATCATATTCCAGGTTATTGATTACCAGGGTGCGCGGCCGGTAGTGTACAAATTTGGATCTTTTATCAAAAAAGGCGGTGTCGTACTCGTCGGCCTCTATCACAAAAAACGGCGACTCGCCAAGCCGGGCCGAGCAATCAAAATTCTGTGGAATACCGCCAATTAAAAACCCCGGTGCTAAACCGGCGCACTCTAAAATCCATGCCAGCATAGTGCTGGTGGTGGTTTTACCATGGGTACCGGACACTGCCAGCACCCAGCGGTCAAACAACGCCTGCTCTGCCAGCCACTGCGGGCCTGAGGTATAACGCAAATTGGTGTTCAGTACATATTCTACTGCCGGGTTACCGCGGGATAAGGCGTTACCGATAATGATTAAGTCCGGCGCCGGCTCTAACTGCTGCGGGTCCCAGCCTTGGGTTAATTCGATACCCAATTGCTCCAGTTGCGTGCTCATTGGCGGGTAGACATTCGCATCGGCGCCGGTTACTTTGTGGCCCAGCGCTTTAGCAATAGCAGCAATGCCGCCCATAAAGGTGCCACAGATACCGAGAATATGAATATGCATAAGTTGTCCTGAAAATTAGCCTGCGCCATTGTAGCAAATAGCAACAGCAACGCAGTAACACCTGCAATTTGCGCAGAAATTCTTTAAAATACGCCAGCCTCTAT
The DNA here is from genome assembly GCF_030690345.1 of Rheinheimera sp. Classification (GTDB taxonomy): domain Bacteria; phylum Pseudomonadota; class Gammaproteobacteria; order Enterobacterales; family Alteromonadaceae; genus Alishewanella. Next base: position 988,608 of record NZ_JAUYGV010000006.1, on the reverse strand, counting down.
CGCATTAGCAAAAATAATTACTGAAAAGGAACCACCAGCATGCGCCGCATCTCGCCAGTATTGCAACAGGACGGAGTCGACAGCGACCTGATTTCACTGCTTAAAACTATTCTGGCCGCCTGCCGGGAAATATCTTTTCGCGTCAGTCAGGGCGAACTGGCCGGGGTATTAGGTTCTACCCTGGGTGAGAATATTCAAGGGGAAACACAAAAAAAACTCGATATTATTGCCAATGAGTTGCTAAAAGAAGTCATTCTGGAAACCGGCGTAGTTAAGGCGATAAGCTCAGAAGAAGAAGACGACACCGTTGCCGGCAACCCGGACGGTAAGTATCTGGTTACCTTCGATCCGCTGGATGGATCATCCAATACTGACATCAACAGTTTAATCGGCACCATTTTTTCCATTTTACCGGCGCAAACCGATAAAGCCGCCGACGATGCCGCTCAGTTTTTACAACCCGGCAGTGCTCAACTGGCCGCAGGCTATGTGTTGTATGGCCCTTCTACCATGCTGGCATTAACCACCGGCAAAGGCACCAGGCTGTACACTTTAGATAAAACCTACGGCGGTTTCCTGCTTACCGAAGAGCAAGCGGCCATTCCGAAATACACCGCTGAGTTTGCCATTAATATGTCGAACCAACGCTACTGGCAGCCGGCCATGCAAACCTATATTGCTGATCTGCTTAAAGGCAAAGAAGGCCCTCGCGGCAAAAATTACAATATGCGTTGGATAGCCGCTATGGTAGGTGATGTGCACCGCGTATTATGCCGCGGCGGTATTTTTGCGTACCCGCGTGATAGCAAAGATGCCAACAAGCCGGATAAACTACGACTAATGTATGAAGCCAACCCGATGAGTTTTCTGGTAGAACAAGCCGGTGGTGTAAGCTCTACCGGTTATGAGCGCATTATGGACATAGTGCCCACTGATATTCACCAACGTGTAGCAGTAATACTCGGCTCGAAACATGAAGTAGAAAGCTGCGTTGCCTATCATCAGCGATAGCCATTTTTATTGCCGGCGCTATAATAAGCGCCACTTTTAACCAAGCTTTTTATCATTTAAGGACCAGGCCATGAGCTTAAGCGATGTTGCAGCAGGTAAGAACCTGCCAGAAGAAATTAACGTTATTATTGAAATTCCGGCCAATGCCGACCCAATCAAATACGAAGTAGACAAAGATACCGGTACCGTTTGGGTAGACCGTTTTATGTCAACACCGATGTTTTACCCGTGTAACTACGGCTTTGTAAACCAAACTTTATCACTGGACGGTGACCCGGTAGACGTACTGGTACCTACGCCTTACCCACTGGTACCGGGCGCGGTGATTAAATGCCGCCCTGTGGGTGTACTGTTTATGTCAGACGAAGCCGGCGAAGATGCCAAAGTGATCGCCGTACCGGTAAGCAAACTGACCAAGCTGTACGACCATATTAAAGATATCAACGACGTTGATGAACTACTGAAAAAACAAATTCAGCACTTCTTTGAGCGTTATAAAGAATTAGAAGCCGGCAAGTGGGTTAAAGTAAACGGCTGGGGCGATGCTGCTGCGGCCAAAGCGGAAATTATGACCTCGTTTGAACGGGCAAAAAAATAACCGCCCCGCCTGTTTTTTAAGCCCGACTCTGTTCGGGCTTTTTATTCGCTACTAATGCGCCAAATCAAACAACGACAAGCATTTGCTTAAATAAAGCTCTATACTGCGCATAAACCAATTCTAATATTACCAGACACTTCAGAGCACAGGGGCCTGCGATATGGATGTACTAAGACGTCTTTCTATTGCCAAAAAAATCTACTTAATTCCGCTTATCGGCACTATCAGTTTTATGATCTATCTGGTACTGGCCAGTAACACTGCACTAAACAACGTTAATACCCTGGAGCAAACCCGCGATGTGCAATTTCCGGTATTACAGTCAGCGCAAAGCTCTTTAGTGCTACTGGAGCGGGTAAAGGATTCGCTGGCCAGCGCGGTCACCACCGGTGATGAAGAAGCCCTGACCGGTGCTGCCGCATTCAGCACTCAGCTGACACAAGATTTGGATAAAATCAGCCGGTTAAACCGCGACTACGCTTCTGATGTGCAGAGCATTTTACAAAGCTATAACGCTTATTATCAGGTGGCATATAAAGTGTCGCAAGAAATGATTAACAATACCGCCGATTTCAGCACCCTGGCGCAGCGCTCAGAAAAAATGAATGCCGATTACGACAATACCGCGCGCTTATTGGGTCAATTTCGCGACACCAGGCTGCAAGCATTTACCAGCGCTATAGATGATGCCAGTGAGCAGGCCGGCACGTTAATCACTGTTGGCATTATTATGGGCTTAATCACCACTTTAGTGCTGTTTGGTACCGCCTACCCGGTCGCCAGAGGCATTCAGAACAGCCTTGGCAGCATGATCCGCTCCTTGCAGGACCTTGCTAAAGAAGACGGCGACTTAACGGTGCGTATTAATACCAACAGCAAAGATGAACTGGGTGATTTAGCCTATTGGTTTAATACTTTTATGCAAAAGCTGCAGCATGTGGTTAAGGATATCGTCAACACTGCTATTCCGTTATCGGCGCTGGCAAAAGACTTACGTGAGCTGACCGACGATACCAATAAAACCATTGCCGTACAACGCCAGGCAGCTAATCAGGCAAAAAGTGCCGTCGCTGATATGAATGCCAGCGTAGAAGCTGAAGTACACAGCGCTAACGAAGCCGCGACCGCAGCTAACCAATCCAGCGATGCCGCCGGACAAGGCCAGCAAACTGTAATTTCTACCGTGCAAAATATTCAGCAGTTAGCCGGCAATGTGCAGGAAGCTTCAGCTGTAATTACCCAATTGGAAAAAGACGCCAACCAGGTAGGCACTGTACTAACCGTTATCAAAGGTATCGCGGAGCAAACCAACCTGTTGGCACTGAATGCCGCTATTGAAGCCGCCCGTGCCGGTGAGCAGGGCCGTGGCTTTGCCGTGGTAGCCGACGAAGTACGCACCCTGGCATCACGCACGCAAAAATCGACTGAAGAAATTCAACGCACCATTGAACAGTTGCAAAGTGCGGCGCGCTCGGCGGTGCAAAAAATGCAACAAAGTACCACCCAGGCCGATCATAGCGTGCAATCGGCTAATCAGGCCGGCGATGCACTGCAGCTGATCACCAAGAGCATTGCGCAAATTCGTTTGATGAACCAACAAATTGCCGATGCTACCGATGAGCAACAGAAAATGGCCGGCAATATAGTGCACCATGTTGACGAGATTTTTACCAACACCGAGCACAGCTCAGAAAGTGCCGGCAATATTGCCAAAGCCAGTAGTGAACTGGCATCTCTGGCGCAGAACCTGGAAAACATCACCCGTTTGTTTCGTGTTTGATACTTTACACCGTCTCGAAAGCCAGTAATGTTCAAGTTGCTGGCTTTCTTTTCGTTTTAACTGATTAATGCAAAATAGCAGCGTGGTCAGTCAAAAACAGCAGAAGCGATCAATTTAACCAGTGCCAGCAGTTGCTGGCGCTGCACCAAGTTGCCAAGCCTGCTGTTTTGGATTGCACCAGCAAACCGGAATACGCTGCCCGGCCTGCTGGTGGTTTTGCCTATTATGGATAGAAAAATGACCCCGATTAAGGAGTACACTTATTATTGGCGCTAAAACACAACTAACAAAACCTGAACCAATTTATTCAGGAAAAAAATTTTCCAAAGTACTACTCGGTGATCTTATTTATATATCACGTAATCTATCACTGAAAAATTATCTTTACTAACCTTAAACTCACCACCACTGCCATAGATAAAAGAGTCTTCCTTCTGAAAAGAAGAGTCCATATCTCTAACTATAACAACTAGAAAAACACTTTCACTAGAGATAACTTTGAATTTAAATAGTCCGTATAGCATTTCATTTTTCAATGGGTGAAAGCCCGTCACTTTAGCATAATCGTTGAATGCAACATGCATAGCGTGAACTTCCTCACCTAATAAATATTCACCGTAATATGAATCATGGGGTATCCTTTCCCCTTCATTGCCACTAACAAAAAATGCAAGAACTAGAAATATAATCGCACTGGGAAAAACTATTTTCATATACACCTCATGGGTCAATTTCATTAAGCCTTCCTGGATCCAATGGATCGCTAGGCAGGTCTGTAGCAATTACTTCGTGTGTCTTTTTATCATGTCCAACCAGAGAACCATTAGGCATTGTTACAAATTCGTCCCCTGCAGATTTATGATTGTCGATGTCTGTCTTACTTAACGTGTTGCTGTATTTATTATTATCATATGAGGCGTGTGAGTGTATTTTCGAAACAGCTGTTTGGCCTTGTTCAAGCTTAGTATTTGGATTTACGCCGGTTGAAGTTCCTATGGCTGGCTCATTATAAGAATATTGATTATCACCCTCTGGATTAATATACTGATAAATTGTAGACCCAAGTTCTTTATTCTGTTTAATTGAATCACCATTGTATGTCTTCCCCCAATCATGGGCAGCCTGTCGTGGATTCGGAAATGCGTCCCCAGGCTTTCTCCCATCCGGATCAATATACTTATACGGATTATTATTGGCATACGCATACCGGTTAAACATCATCGGGTTGCTGGCGGTAAAGCCTACCGGATCATTGCTGTAAAACCGACCGATAAGTGGGTCATAATAACGCTGCTGCATATAGGTTAACTGCAGGTCATCATCTTCCAGATGCCCGGTATAGCCCGGAGTATCTTCACTGGTCGGCACCGCGCTTTCTTTGGCAATAAGCTTATTACCCAGGTAAATGTATTCCGTCAGGCCTTTATCGCCATCGGTCATCAATAACTGACCTGCAGCATTGTACAGGCTGTACTGGGTTTTGCCGTTACTGACCTTTTTAACTCTGCGGTTATAACCGTCGTACTGGTAGCTGTTAGTTCCTGAGGTAATCAGCTGATTAGCCAGGTTAAAGCTAAAAGCACGCTGACCGTTGTTGGTCACATTACCGCGACTATCATAAGCGAAAGTTCTGCTCACTGCGCCACTAATTCCGGTTAAACGGTTACTGGTATTGTAGGCATATGTCAGGCTCTGGTTACCCAGGGTCTTTTGGGTAATATTACCTACACTGTCATAATCAAAACTACCACTGCCCCAAAAGCCTGTTGCCGTGTCTAGCCGGTCTAAGTCATCGTAAGTCAGGCTGATGTTTTTCGCCGGCGTGATAAGGTCGCTTATCGTATCGATATTGTGGTTGTTGTCATACTGGTAGCGATGATTCAGCACATTGCTACTACTGCGTTTTACCGTTTGATATTCCGGCCTTTGCTGACTGTCCAGTAGTTGGCTGAAGCTTAAGCCATTACCATAGGTGAAGCCTTTTAACTGGCCATTAGGGTAGTAGCTAGCAGAGATAGCATAGTCACCTGCGCGGGTCGGCTGGCCCAGCGCATTCGGAGCATAGCTAACGCTGTTTCCTGACGGATAAACTACACTACTAACTTGCCCCAATGTATTGTACTCAAGATCGATTAGCCAGCTGATATTATCCAATGTAAGGATTTCTGTTTCCATCAGGTTAGCGCTGTTGTAGGTGTAGTCCCATACAGCTGAACCTGCCGCCAGTGTAGTAAGGTTACCCTGCTTGTCATAGTTATAGGTTTTATCCGCACTACCGTCAGCAAAAGCCACATTACGTATGCTTCCACGATTATCATAGCTAAATGTTGTTTTATCCGACGCCGCAACACTGTCACTGCATGCTGTTACAACACTATCAACAGAGCTTCCCTTAGCCTCCCAACTTAACTGACCGAAACTGTTATAGCTGTAAGCAACATTCCCTACATCTGGCCTAATCACTTTGCACAATTGCTGATAACTATTGTAGACCCGATGCTCTATTATCCCCCCCTGAGATACACTCGTAGTGCTTCCAAAAATGTTATAGTTTATTGACGTAGTAAAATTATGTGGCGCTTCAATTCTTACAGGCCAACGCTCATCAGGAGAGCCGTAGCTCAGATATGTCGTGTCAGTAACATGTCCTCTTGGGTTTGTTTCACGCACGCGATTGTTATATAAATGTCTGTAGCTAGTCACACTGTTGTTTGTTGTGTTACGCAGGATTAGAGGCCGGCCTATCCCATCATACTCAGTTTCAATACCCTGATCTGCTATCGGAGAGTTGGCTGGGAAACTGCTGAAAACTGTACGATTATCGCTATCATACCCAATACGTTGATAGCGGGACGTATCGATATCCTTGGTATCATATTCTTGAACTAATATTGGTCTTAGATAACCATCCAGCGTTTTAATATTCCTATAATCGCCTCGGGAAACTGTGAGAGTTAAACTTTCACCATTAAAAACATAACTCGTTGTTGTATCGCTCCACTTTGTATCTTGTGGATTGACAGATGTTCTCCAACCTAATGAATTATAGCCATAGCTGGTAATGTTTCCTGCATAATCAGTAATTTTCTCAATCCAGCCATTATCGTCAACACTCAAATATGCTGTGTCGCTGCCACTACCTAAGGAGGCAGGTCGAGTTAACGAAGAGGGAGTTCCACGCTTGTATGCGCCAAAGGTTAAATACCCCCTGCCATCAGAGAATAAAACTTTGTTTGGCAGACCTGCACTGATACCAGACATATAGTAGTTTGAGTAAGTTTTTCTTAATAGACCATATTCATACATAGCAGATGGTAATGATTTGTATTGATGTTCCGTAGCATAGTAAGCCGTTTTATTTAATGAAGAAAAAACAGCGCCATCCGTTGAAATACTTTTTTCGGCAGGGAAACCGATCAGCCAATGAGCCAAGTCATGAAAATAAGTATTCTTTATAATGCGTTTTTTGGAGCTAAAATTTGTTGTTTCATTTACTGTCCCTGGCAATCCCCAGAGATCGAAATCAGAGAATGTTGATACAAAACTGTCTGCATCACGTATAATTGTTTTTGTGGTTAAATTGACTCTATGCGTATCTTTGTTTGTATCCGAGTAACTATCAGCCAAGGTCCTGCCAATTCTGCTACCACCAGTCCAACTGTTATTCTGCGTTTGAAGAACTCCACTCCGATCCTTTACAACTATCTTTTTTATTTGACCTTCCTCCCAGTCAAAGCTACGTTGGAAAGTATAAGTGGTCTCCACTGCCTCAGGATTTACTACTGCAACGTATTTGGTGTCAGATACCGCAGTCCCCTGATACCCCCCAGCATTCTCGGAATAAGTGTAGTTCCAACTCATTGTTGGCAAATTAGGGCCAGAAATAGTTTTACTGACCAAAGATGGGTACATTACATTTGGTTTAAAAGAATAATGCCCTGTTCCGCTATTTTTAATCGTTGAGACACGTGAACGACCATGAATTGTTGCCTCAACCGTAAAAACCCCCACAGCCCCATAAGGATGGTAAACGGTACCGGACCCGATAGTTTCACTACCTGATAATTGGGGGTATAAACTATCTAAGTCGTACTCCCACTTGGAATTATCCGGTCTGATAACTTTGACCAGCTTTTTATCTGAATAATGGTAGGTCCACAGCCTGTCGTTTACCATAACACTGGAAACTTTATTCTCTGTGTTATAACCAAACGTAACAGCAGCACTATCACTGCTCTGAATAGACTGAATAAACCCATTCTGATAATTAAATATAATGCTTTTACCAAAACGATCTTCAATACGGGTAACCATCAGCATGACATCACTCCATGCTTGACTAATAATGTTGGTTGGTGCCCCCTCACCCAACTTAAAAACAAGCTCACCAAAAGTATAAATCAGCCCGTCAGGTGAAATAGCTTTGTAAATATTATTACTGCATGTAACAACCCAATTATCCTTATTTATGAAAAGTGTATTCGCAGGAGCGGGTAAACTTCCATCATGTTCCATCAGTACTTCTGATGCTTGTACACCGCCGAGTAACGGGCCGTTGCTGCTCTCATGAGCTTGAATACCCGCGATATACCGGCCGGTGAACCAAACTGTGGAGCATCGATCAGGACCTACCTGAAAGTTACCCAGCATTGGGCCATAAAGACGTGGAATATCTAAATACCAATCACCGAATATACGATAGGTCCCCATCACGTCCTTTTGCTTTCCCCGGGTAATGTTAATCGGTAGTTCCAGATTAGTTGGAAGGGAAACATCGGTTTGAGAGAAAGAAAGTTCCCCGCTATACAAACTATGTTGGTCACCCATTAAAGAGTGATCCAACATACCAAAGTTATCAGCCGATAATGCGTACAGCTCTTCTGAGGTAAAAGCATCAAAATTAGTTGAGCCCCCTCCGTCGCCAGGAGGAGGTAAAGCCATCACATCATAATTTTGCTGTACCGAAAGATCATCTGGCCCAATTAAATTATCTTCATGTGCGTAGCCACCTGAGATGGAAAATAACAATACTATTAATACTATTGCTTTATTCAATCTTACATAACCTTTTTTATAATTCTGAGCAATACTAATAATCATTGCTGGACCTCGCTGTCACCAAACGGCTTATAATCTGTTTTTTTTATAATGCTTCCGTTGCTATCTGATTCTGCAATCACTGAACCCAGTAAGTCAGTATGCAGATAAGTAACTAATTTTAACTCTTTAGTCAGTACAGCTGAGTGCACAGAACACCCACCGGCATTACATGCTCTCACTCTGTAGCTATAATGACTGCCTGAACTACCGGTGAAACCTTTACTGGTTACTGTGCCAATGTCTTTTTCTGTCTGCCAGGTTCCATTGACTTTTTGTTGTAGCTTGTAGGACGTAGCACCTGCTATAGCCAACCAACTGACCGTCATCGACATGCCTGAAGTGGATAAACTGGCATCAGGTACTGCGGGGATAAAAGTTACGCCCTTTTCTGTTGAATACCCTGAGCAACCTCCGGCATTACATGCCCTTATTCTGTAGCTATAATGACTGCCTGAACTACCGGTGAAACCTTTACTGGTTGCTGTGCCAATGTCTTTTTCTGTCTGCCAGGTTCCATTGACTTTTTGTTGTAGCTTGTATGACGTAGCACCTGCTATAGCCAACCAACTGACCGTCATCGACATGCCTGAAGTGGATAAACTGGCAACAGGTGCTGCAGGGATCAAAGTTACACCCTTTTCTGTTGAATACCCTGAGCAACCTCCGGCATTACATGCTCTCACTCTGTAGCTATAATGACTGCCTGAACTACCGGTAAAACCTTTACTGGTTACTGTGCCGATGTCTTTTTCTGTCTGCCAGGTTCCATTGACTTTCTGCTGCAGCTTGTAGGACGTCGCACCTGCTATAGCCAACCAACCGACCGTCATCGATATACCTGAAGTGGACAGACTGGCAACAGGTGCTGCGGGGATCAAAGTTACACCCTTTTCTGTTGAATACCCTGAGCAACCTCCGGCATTACATGCTCTCACTCTGTAGCTATAATGACTCCCTGAATTACCGGTAAAACCTTTACTGGTTACTGTGCCGATATCTTTTTCTGTCTGCCAGGTTCCATTGACTTTTTGCTGCAGCTTGTATGACGTCGCACCTGCTACAGCATTCCAATTCACTGTCATAGATGTACCTGCTGAAACACCTATATTAAGTGCAGTCGATGTTGGTGGAATACTGAACGCTTTAGATACGGAATATGCAGAACAACCGGAGGAACTGCATGCCGCAATCCTAACCTGGTAAGAGCTGCCATAAGTTAGCGTTTGGGCATAACTATTTGAAGCTGCTTGGTACTCTTCATAAATTGACGAACTCAAGTTCAGAATCGACACTTTGTAAGAACTTGATGATGTAACGACTGGCCAGCTAATATTGGCCCTATTTGTTGCAACACTTACAGACGGTATATTAGGTATTGCCGGAATAATAGGTACATAAAGCGCAGTGCTGGCTTCAGACAACGCAGAGCAGCGCATTAACAAGTCATCCGGAGCAGCCGGCTGAATCGCATGCATAGATGAATCATCGCTACTTTCGGCGGCAAACATCTCTGAAGTTTCAGCGAGACTATTGCCTAAGTAAATACCAACACAGGCGTTCACTTTAAATTGATAACTAGCGCCAGGAGCAACGTTGAAGATTTGCGGTGAATCTGAAAGCACCAACGGCAGAACCACACCGTTTTTAATTGGTTGTAAGTGATAATACAATACAGTTGGAATAGTAGGCCAAGTAACTGTCGCCTTCAATCCAGTTAGCTTTACGGTTGGCTTCGTTGGTACATTTGGCGCAACAACCGGCGCTCTTGAAAAAGCATTCCAGCTAGAAAAAAAAATGAAAAATACAACAATCCTAAACATAGCTATTATCTATTGGTAATTTAAACACTGTGTAAAATTTACACTACCAAACCTCTACGTCAACATATTAATTTCAATCCAGCTATCATATTAATCAAATTTAAAACAAATTGGCCACTTAAGATCACAACTTCTTATCAAGAAATATGTCATCACTCAAAAACAATTTAGTTATAAAGCAAAGATTCCCCACTTAACAAACTTGCATACTTTGAATTAAAATGGCACTTACGCGCCCGTTGTTCTCCAAGATGCCCCCCCCCCACGGCGAGATGCCTTAAGCACCGCAAAAGCTGGCATTAAAGAGGATAAATACTAAGGCATCACAATAAATATACATAATTAACGTCATTAAACTATTTTACTCACTCAACAGAGGGGCGGAGTGCATTGGTGCTAATACAAAAAAGCCGGTTTAAAACAAACCGGCTTTTTTCTGCGTTGGGCTAACCTATTGCGTTTAACAGTAATAATTATCCGGCAACTCCAGCCGTGCCACGCCGGACGCAACGGCCGCTTCGGCTACGGCTTTGGCCACCCGCGGTAATAAGCGTGGGTCCATTGGCTTAGGGATAATATAAGTTTTGCCAAAACTCAGCTCCGTCACTTTTGCTGCCGTTAATACTTCCTGCGGTACCGGCTCTTTAGCAATACTACGAATTGCATTTACTGCCGCCAGCTTCATTTCATCGTTAATCACACTGGCGCGCACATCCAGCGCGCCGCGGAAAATAAACGGGAAACACAGCACGTTATTAACCTGGTTCGGGTAATCAGAACGGCCGGTCGCCATAATAATATCGTCACGCATCGCATGCGCCAACGCAGGTTTAATTTCCGGATCCGGATTAGAGCAGGCAAAAATAACCGGCTTAGCCGCCATCAGTTTCAGCGCTTCCGGTGGCAATACATCGGGGCCGGATACACCAACAAATACATCGGCACCGGTTAAGGCATCTTCCAGCGTGCGTTTATCAGTATTATTGGCAAACAGTAGCTTGTATTGGTTTAAGTCATTACGCCGCGTGTGGATCACGCCTTTGGTATCCAGCATATAAATATGCTCACGCTGGGCGCCGCATTTTATTAACAGCTCCATGCAGGCAATGGCCGCCGCACCGGCGCCCATACAGACGATAATGGCGCTTTTAATATCTTTGCCCTGAATCTCCAGCGCATTGAGCATCCCGGCAGCGGTAACAATGGCTGTACCATGCTGATCATCATGAAATACCGGGATTTTGCAGCGCTTAATCAACTCTTTTTCAATCTCAAAGCACTCAGGCGCTTTGATATCTTCCAGATTAATACCACCGAAGGTATCAGCGATATTGGCAACGGTATTGATAAATTCTTCCGTAGTACGATGCGACACTTCAATATCAATCGAATCCAGATTAGCAAAGCGTTTGAACAACAGCGCTTTACCTTCCATCACCGGCTTGGACGCCATAGGGCCCAAATTGCCTAAGCCTAAAATCGCGGTACCGTTGGTAATCACCGCCACCAAATTGCCTTTGGCGGTGTACTTGTACACGTTGTCGATATCAGCAGCTATTTCACGTACCGGCTCTGCCACACCCGGGCTGTAAGCCAATGCCAGATCTGTCACGGTTTCGGCCGGCTTACTGATTTCAATACTGATTTTGCCGGGCTTGGGTTCTGCGTGGTAACGCAGCGCTTGTTCTCTGAAATCTGACATCTGTTTTATCCTGCCGTTTGTGTTGTAGGGTCGGGCGCAATGTTATTGTTATGCGGTTAAACCTGAAGGTGGCATATTCTACGGAGCTGCTCAAAGGAAGAGAACCGCAATCAGTCTGATCGTACCAGCGTAAATAGCTGTTGGCTGCTATACCACTTTAGTCGTAACCGGACATTGTTATAGCAAGTTCCGCCGACAGCGCCAACCCCTGCCAAACTCTGTCTGTTCCAATAGTGGAAAATATTACCGGCAGTATGCATAACCATCTGCACATCACTGCAAAAGCATGCAGATAAATACGCACACTTAGTGGTTTATTATGACGCAGCCCAAAATAGTCCTGCCAGCTAACGCACTGAAACTACAGGCGTATAGCCATCCAGCTTTGGTGATATTGTCGTGCATAAAGGCTAAATACAGGATTTAAAACTATTTTTTTTACTAATACCGACTATTTGCTTAAAAAAGCACCAGCACTAAGTAACAGGCAGAAAAAAAGCACCCGCAGGTGCTTTTTTCAGTTTCGCTGTAGCAATACCGATTAACGGTTGCCCAGTACAGAGAAACGTTTTTTGAAGCGATCTACACGGCCGCCTACGTCTAACACTTTTTGCTTACCGGTATAGAACGGGTGGCAAGCTGAGCAAACGTCCAGGTGGATGTCTTTACACAGTGCAGATTTTGTTTTGAATGAATTACCGCAAGTACAGGTAGCAGTAATTTCTTTGTATTCCGGGTGAATGCCTGGCTTCATGGGTTACCTCGTTAGGGCCGTATCGCTATCCGGTCAAATTGTTGCCAGACACCATACGTAATTACAGTTAATTAAGGGCGCGTAGCTTAATAGATAGCCGGCTAAGTTGCAACAGCTTCAAAGCGTCCCGGGATAAATTTTGTTTTACTTGGCATTTCAGCGGCCGGTCCTTACACTTGAATGCTGCGTTATAACGGGAACTTGCTGTGATTGTAGTACGTGTGGCCCTGCCGGTGCCGCTAAGACAACATTTTGACTACCTTGTCGCCACTGAGCAGCAACCTCAGGTGGGCTGTCGTGTGCTGGTACCTTTTGGTAACCGCAAACTGGTAGGGATTATCTGGCAGGTTGCGCCGCAAGACCAGTTTAACGGCGCTAAATTAAAAGCTGTACTCAAACTGTTGGATAACACCCCGGTACTGCCACCGTTACTGTGTCGCCTGTTAAGTTTTGCCGCCGAATACTACCACCACCCGCTGGGTGAGGTTCTCATCAGCGCCTTGCCCGCCTTGCTGCGTGAAGGTCGTGATCTGACTGACTACCAGCCCAAAGCTTACCGTCTGACCGCCGCCGGAGAGCAACTTGAACCAACAGCGTTAAAACGCGCCGCCAAACAACAAGCGTTGTGGCAGGCATTGCAGCTGCATCAACTGACCGAGTCGGTACTGTTGCAACAACACAGCCGCGCTACTTTAAAGCAACTGCTGGACAAACAGCTGGCTGAAGAAGTTATTGTGCCGCCAACGCCCTACACGGCGCCAACCAAGGTCGCTGACGGCTTAAAACTTACTGCCGCTCAGGCGCTGGCTGTTACCGCAGTGGATCAAGCCTGTGGCCGTTTTGAGCGTTTATTGCTTGAAGGCGTGACCGGCTCAGGTAAAACCGAAGTGTACCTGCAAAGTATTGCCAAGTTGCTGCAGACACAGCAGCAGGTATTGCTGATCGTGCCGGAAATTGGCTTAACGCCACAAACCCTGGCACGGTTTCAGGCACGTTTTGATGTGCCGGTACTCTGTTGGCACTCAGCGTTAACCGATAGCGAGCGCTTACATTGCTGGTTACAGGCCGGTAGCGGTGCAGCGGCCATTATTATCGGCACCCGCTCGGCGCTGTTTCTGCCGTTTTGGCGCCTCGGCCTGATTATTATTGACGAAGAGCATGATCAATCGCTGAAACAGCAAGACGGCTTTCGTTACCATGCGCGCGATTTAGCCATTAAACGTGCAGCCTTGCAGCACTGCCCTATTTTGCTCGGCTCTGCCACACCCAGCCTGGAAAGTCTGCACAATGCGCTGAATAAGCGCTTTATTCACCTGCCACTGCCGGACCGCGCCGCCGGACAAGCGCTGCCCAAATTTGAGCTGGTCGACTTAAAACAGCAGGTGCTGCAATTTGGTCTGGCCAGCCAGACATTGGCGCAAATTAAGCAGCAATTGGCGCTGGGCTTACAGGTAATGCTGTTTTTAAACCGCCGCGGTTTTGCACCCGCACTCAGTTGCCAGGAATGCGGCTGGTTAACCGAATGCCACCGCTGCAGTGCCTTTACCACCTACCATAAACAAAGCCGCCAGTTGGTATGTCATCATTGTGGTGCCAGCAAAGCCGTGCCGCGCCAATGCGGTGGCTGTGGTAGTACACAGCTAAAACCACTGGGCCAGGGCACAGAACAATTAGAAGAAAACCTGCAGCAGCTGTTTGCCGACACCGCCATTACCCGACTGGACCGCGACAGCACCAGGCGCAAGGGCGCTTTACATCAGGCGCTGGATGATATTCATCAACATGGCGCCCGCTTAATTGTCGGCACGCAAATGCTGGCTAAGGGCCATCACTTTCCCAATGTCAGCCTGGTAGTGATTGTCGATGTCGACGGTGCACTGTACAGCAGTGATTTTCGCGCACCGGAGCAACTGGCGCAGTTGCTGACCCAAGTTGCCGGCCGCGCAGGCCGGGGCAGCAGCGGTGGTACCGTATTGCTGCAAACCCATTACCCGGAACACGCCTTGTTGCAGGACATTATTCAAAATGGTTACGCCTCTTTTGCCCGCAGTGCACTGCAGGAACGTGAACAAACACGGTTGCCGCCGTTTCAACACCTGGCGTTATTCAGTGTAGAAGCGCATCAATCTGAGCTTTGCCAACAGTGGCTGCAGCAGTTGGCTGACGCTGCCCGGCAGTTTGCATCACTGCAGTTGTTGGGCCCGATACCCGCACCGCTGGAGCGGCGCGCCGGTAAGTTTCGCTGGCAACTGCAACTGTACAGCCCGGCCAGGCCGGCGCTGCACCATGCTCTGGATGCAGTATTACAGCTTATTGCGCAATGGCCGCTTAGCCGCAAAGTTAAATGGCAGCTGGACGTTGACCCAACCGACTTAACTTAAACCAGTGCCGGCTAAGCACTGCCGGCAATACTGTCTGCAATAGTGCGGTTATGTTTCTTTTTCTGTCTAACCTGGTAGAATAGCGCCACACCGCGTAGTAAGAGTAACCACAACACCTTATGCCACAAAAAGACTATGTTAAAGCCGCCAGGCCCAAAGCCAATGCTGCTAATCGCAGGCCTGCCCGTAGCAGCGCCAAAGCAGCCGCTCAGGCACCGGGTAAACCCTGGTTGTTGTTAATTGTCACCTTTGTGCTGATCAGCGGCTTTGTGTATTTTTTATGGTTTTTAAATCAACAACCTGCCGTCTCTACGCCAACGGCAAAGCCGCCGGCCAAAACCGTGAAGAAAGATGAGCTACCGGCCAAGCCAACCGAAGAGCCGTACCAATATATCAAAGAGTTGGAAAATAAAGAGGTGAAGGTTGAGGTAGCAGAGCAACAGCAAAGCAGCGGTCCGTACCAAATGCAATGCGGTTCATTCCGTGAACAACAGCAAGCCGAAACCATGAAAGCGCAAATTGCTTTTGCCGGTTTTACCTCTGAAGTACGCCGCACCGACGGTGAGCGCGGTGTCTGGTATCGTGTAGTGTTAGGGCCTTACGAGTCAAAACGCCAGGCCACGGCCGATCGTAACCGGTTACGGCAACAAAATATTAATACCTGCCAAATCTGGAACTGGTCTTGAAATAACCGCGGCGCA
Source organism: Rheinheimera sp. (assembly GCF_030690345.1). Taxonomy (GTDB): domain Bacteria; phylum Pseudomonadota; class Gammaproteobacteria; order Enterobacterales; family Alteromonadaceae; genus Alishewanella. Next base: position 972,761 of record NZ_JAUYGV010000006.1, on the reverse strand, counting down.
GCCACACTTAAGCCCTGAGTTAATTACGCCACAGGGCAATTTATGACCACTATAGTTTCTGTTCGCCGCGATGGCCATGTCGCCATCGGCGGTGATGGCCAGGTCTCACTTGGCAATACCGTAATGAAGGGCAACGCCCGCAAAGTCCGCCGTTTGTACAACAACAAAGTGATTGCCGGTTTTGCCGGCGGCACCGCTGACGCTTTCACCTTATTTGAGCGTTTTGAAGCCAAATTAGAACAGCATCAGGGCCATTTGATGCGTGCAGCGGTTGAGTTAGCCAAAGACTGGCGTACCGACCGTATGCTGCGCAAGCTCGAAGCCCTGCTGGCCGTGGCCGATGCCAATACCTCACTGATCATTACCGGCAACGGTGATGTGATACAGCCCGAGCATGATCTGATAGCTATTGGCAGCGGCGGCCCTTACGCCCAGGCTGCGGCTACCGCACTGCTGCACAATACAGAACTGAGTGCCCGCGATATCGTGGAGAAAAGTCTGACCATCGCCGGTGATATCTGTGTGTACACCAATCAGCATCAGACCATTGAAGAATTATAGGCAGGTAAATTATGTCTGACATGACGCCAAGAGAAATCGTTCACGAGCTGGACCGCCACATTATCGGCCAGAATAAAGCCAAACGCGCGGTGGCCATTGCGCTGCGTAACCGCTGGCGTCGTATGCAACTGGAGCCGTCGCTGCGCCAGGAAGTTACGCCGAAAAATATTCTGATGATAGGCCCGACCGGGGTGGGTAAAACCGAAATTGCCCGGCGTTTAGCCAAACTGGCCAACGCGCCCTTTATCAAAGTTGAAGCGACTAAGTTCACTGAAGTGGGCTATGTCGGTAAAGAAGTAGAGAGCATTATCCGCGACCTTACCGACAGCGCGGTAAAAATGTTCCGCGAACAGGCGATTGAGAAAAACCGTTTTCGTGCAGAAGAAGCTGCCGAAGAACGCATTTTAGATGTATTGCTGCCACCGGCGCGCGAGGCTTGGGGCGAAACGGATAACAAGCCGGCAACCGACAGCAGCACGCGGCAGGTGTTTCGGAAAAAGCTGCGTGAAGGCCAGTTGGATGACAAAGAAATTGAACTGGATTTAGCTCAGCCGAATATCGGTGTGGAAATTATGGCACCGCCTGGCATGGAAGAAATGACGTCTCAGCTGCAAAGCATGTTCCAAAGCCTGGGCAGTGAGAAAAAGAAAAAGCGTAAGCTTAAGATTAAAGATGCCTTGAAGCAGTTGATAGAAGAAGAAGCCGCTAAACTGGTGAATCCGGAAGAGCTGAAAGCGCAGGCATTAGACGCAGTAGAGCAAAACGGCATAGTGTTTCTGGATGAAATTGACAAAATTTGTAAGCGCGGTGAAACCAGTGGCCCGGATGTCTCACGCGAAGGCGTGCAACGTGATCTGCTGCCGCTGATAGAAGGCTGCACCGTCAACACCAAGCATGGCATGGTAAAAACCGACCATATCCTGTTTATCGCATCCGGCGCCTTTCAAATGAGTAAACCGTCCGATTTAGTACCAGAGCTGCAGGGCCGTTTACCTATTCGTGTTGAGCTCGAAGCCCTGAGCGCTGCCGATTTTGAACGTATTTTAACCGAGCCCAAAGCCTCACTCACCGAGCAGTCTATTGCGATGCTGGCGACCGAAGGCGTTAAGCTTAGTTTTGATGCCGAAGGTATTAAAAGCCTGGCCGCCGCGGCCTGGCAGGTAAATGAAACCACCGAGAACATTGGTGCCCGCCGGCTGTATACCGTAATGGAGCGGCTGTTGGAGGAGATTTCCTACGATGCGGCAGATCACGCCGGTGAACATATTGCGGTTGACGCTGCCTATGTAGAAAAACACCTGGGCGCGCTGGTTAAAGATGATGACTTAAGCCGGTTTATTCTGTAACCATGACCAACTCAGAGCACAGCGTACAAGCTAATCAACTGCAAGTGAGCAGCCTGCATTACCACCGCCTCAGCCGAATGCTGGACGTCAAGTTCAGCGATGGCACGGTGGCGGGTTTTAGTGCAGAGTTTTTGCGCGTGTTCTCGCCCTCGGCCGAGGTGCGTGGCCACGGTAAGCCGAAGCTGGTGAGCAATAAAAAGCAGGTTAGCATCAGCAAACTGCAACCGGTTGGCCATTATGCGGTAAAGCTGGTGTTTGACGATGGCCACGACAGCGGCATTTATAGTTGGCCCTATTTACACCAGCTGGCACAGCAACAAAGCAATTTGTGGCAGGATTATTTACAGCAACTGGCCAATGCCAACGCTAACCGGGAAGCGTTAATTCCGGTTAGCGTGCGTCGCTAAAAAGCTCAGGCTTGAAAACGGTCGACCGATTGATGTAAACGAGCAGCTTGCTGCGCGACCTCTTCACTTATCGCCGCATTGTGTTTGGCATGGCCGTAAGTTTCATCCGACAAGTCGCGGATAATCACCACGTTTTTATTCACTTCAGCCGCAACATGGCTTTGCTCTTCAATGGCGGCCGCTATTTGCGTGGTCATATCCATAATATTGGTAACATCCTGAGTAATTTCGGTCAGCAGTTGCATCGCCACATTGGCTTGCTCTGCACTTTCGGCACCCTGTTGACGACAACCTTGAATAACCTGCACTATTTCGCTGGTGCGGCCCTGTAAGCCCCCTACTATGCTTTCTATTTGCCGCGTTGACTCCTGGGTACGCATCGCCAGGTTACGTACTTCATCGGCTACAACAGCAAAACCACGACCCTGCTCGCCGGCACGCGCGGCTTCAATGGCAGCATTTAACGCCAGCAAGTTAGTTTGTTCAGCAATACCGCGGATCACATCCAGCACTGAGCCGATAGTTTTGCTGTCTTTTTCCAACTCAGAAACAACATTAGTGGCATTTTGCAATCGTTCTGACAGCGCATTGATACGCTGTACGGTTTGTTGCACTTCAGCACGGCCACTTTGTGCGTTCTGATTGGTCGCTTCGGCTTTTGCTGCCGTAGTCTCGGTGTTACTGGCAATTTCATTGATAGTAGCGCCCATTTCAGTTACGGCCGTGGCTACCATATCGGTTTCATTTTGCTGTTGCTGCATACCGCGGCTGGTATCAGCAGTGGAACGGGCCAGCTCGTTAGTGGCGGTATCAAGCATTTCCAGCGCCTGATTTACCGTTTTAATTAAATCCTGGAAATCACCCAGCATGGCGTTGAAGTCTGTCGCCAAAGTGGTCATTTCATCTTTACCGTCTACCGCCACCCGCATGCGAAAATCATTATTGGCGCGGATCAGCCCTATAGCTGCACACACCTCCATTACCGGACGCAGAATACTGCGGCTGGTTAACCCGACTAACAGTAACACCACCGCCAGCACCAGCACAAAAACGCCAATGGCCAAACGTTCAGTTGCACTGACGGCAGCAACGATCGCCAAACCGGTTTGTTCAGACAGCTGCTTCAGGCTGGTTTCTGTGCTGTGAATAGCGGCGCGCATTTCACCGGTGGCGCCTTCGGTTTCACTCAAACCAATTTGCTGCGTAGCCTGAACCAAAGCCATAAAACGTTGATTGTAGCTATCGGCCAGCGTTTTACTGGCCGGGTCTGCCGCCAGGCTCTGCGATAACCGGGTATAGATGCCGGCAAAACGCTCGCTGTAAGCCAAATCTTTACGCAGCAAAAAATCTTTCTCAGCACGGCGCAACTGCAGCACTAATACCGTCAGATCGTCGCGGTTTAATTGCTCAAAGCGCTCTTCCAACTGTTGCACCGTTTGGCGCAGCTCACCCATTAAGCCCGCCTCAGGCGTTAAGCCCAGCCGCTGTTGTGCACTGACCAACTGATTAAAGGTTTGCTGATAGCTGGCCGTCAGCTCAAGAAAAGTTTGCAGTGGTTCTCGCGCAATACCATGTTGCAGCAATAACGCATCAAGCTCTGTCGCGCGTTGCTGCATTTGTTGGTAATGGTCATTCAGCCGCTGCTGATAGCGCAGCTCGGTGCGCATAACAAAGTCTTTTTCGTGACGGCGGAACATCAGTACATCGGTGCTGATTTGCTCAACCAACTGCTGGGTTCGGGCCAGGCTGGTCAGTTGCCCGCCCTGATAAAACAGAATAAACAACATAATGGCCATCGCCACAACCAAGGCACCGCCATTTATAAACAAACGTTGTTTTATCGACAATCGTCGCAACTGACTCATTTTTCTACCACCGGTAATTGTTAACAGTTTCTTTGAGAATAGCCCGGCATGAGAAAAAAGCTGCTGTTTTTCACGGATAAACGTTTAGTTGAACAAGGAATAGGCAACCAGGCAACTAGCCGTCCCCAATGCCGCACCAGCTATGACATCGAGCGGGAAATGTACCCCCAACATTATGCGTGACATGCCAATGCAAACTGCCCAACACAACGCCAAAGGGAAAAACAGCGGAAAGTACAACGCAACAGCGGTAGCAACGACAAAGGCGCCAGCCGTATGGCCGGAGGGTAAACTAAAGCGGTCCGACGGGGTAATATGCGCACAAATAAAAGCGGTAAGCGTATCTGCCGGCCGTGCCCGTTTGATGCTGTTTTTCAGCATCAGATACAGCGGTAATTCCACGGCGAAAGCAGCCAGCAGCAGCAAAGTGAAATCGGCGGCAGCCAGCACCTCAAAGCAGACCAACAGCACGGCCAGCACCAAATAGAGCGGGCCGTCAGCAGTTTTTGATAACCAATAACTGCTGATAAACATCTGCCGCGACGTACTACGGCTGAACAGCCGGCAAAAAAAGCTGTGGTCCCATTGTTCCAGACGTTTCAGTAGCATGGTTGTGCCTCGTCATCTGCTCTGACTCAACACAGCGTAACCCCGCTTTGTGACGCTACAATGACAATTGACGCTGGTAAAACGCCAACGCATCGGCCTCAGATAACGGCTTGGCAATATAGTAGCCCTGCACGGCATCACACGACATATTTTTCAACAACTGTAACTGCACAGCAGTCTCCACACCTTCTGCTAAAATACGCTTGCCCAAGCCATGCGCCAGTTTAATCATGGTTTTAACGATCATCATGTCAGAATCATTGCCGGCCATATCCATAACAAAACTGCGGTCAATTTTAATCTTGTCTATCGGCATACGGCGCAAATATGCCAACGAAGAATAGCCGGTACCAAAATCGTCAATGGATACCCGAATGCCCATTTGCTGCAGCTCCATCACGTGATTCGAGCCTTTTTCCATATCATGCATGGCAGTATTTTCGGTGATCTCCAGTTCCAGCAGCTCCGGTGATACCTGATATTGCTGCAACAACTGGCGGATTTTTTGTTTTAAGCCATCTTGCTGAAAATGTAACGATGACATATTCACTGCAAAAGGGATCTGTAACTGCTGCTGCTTCCAGCGGCTCAGTGTCGCCACGGCTTTGTGCAGGATCCAAAAATCCAGTTGCCGGCTTAACCCCAGTTGCTCGACAAAAGGTAAAAACTGGCCCGGCATTAAAAAGCCGCGACCGGGGTGCTGCCAACGCACCAGCACCTCGAATGCATCCAATTTGTTGTCACGAACATTCAGCTGCGGCTGAAAATACAGCACAAATTCATCGTTCTGCATGCCGGCCAGCAGCTCACTTTCCCAACTGATTAAACGCGCTGATTCATCTTCCATACCGGTTTGATACGCCAAACACTTTTGCTGTATACGTTTGGCCTGATGAAAAGCAATATTGGCTTTTTGCAGCAAACTGTCTGCAGTCTTGCCATCTTGCGGTGAGCAGGCCAGACCAATAGTACAACTCAGTTTCAGCTGCCCGTTTTCCAGCATAAAAGGTTTTTCAACCAGTTGCTGTAAATGACGCAGCGCGAACTGCAACTGAATGTCATTGCTGATATCGTTGAGCACCAGGGCAAAAATATCACCACCGGTGCGTGCAATCAGAGCTGGTTTTAAAATACTGTTGTCAAAACGCAGGTTAAGCTGGCGCAGTATTAAATCACCTTGCTTTAAACCAACAGATTCATTAACGGTTTTAAATTTGTCCAGCCCCAGCATCAACAAATAGATCGGGGCGGGTTGTTGGGCTAAAGCCTCTTCCAGCCTTACTAATAAAGCATCACGGTTCAGCGCACCGGTTAACTGGTCGTAATGGTTCAGGTAGCGGGTCTTTTCGGTAAGTTGCAAATTGGTATTACGCTCATGTTCCTGCAACCAGATAAGCAACGCCAGCCCTAAGCAACATAGCAAAAACAGTTCTGTGCATTTGTACACCAAAACCCATGTCAAAGCCGGCACGTTCTGTTCTGCAAACAGTTGCCACAAGGCAAAACTGATATACAGCAGACCCCATAGTGTCATGCTTGCCACTGCCAGCTTTTGCCCTAAAGAATGCTCGATACGTGGCAACAAGCCCACGGCTGCACTGAGTATGATTATACCCATCAACAGCAAGCGGATGGATACACGAAAATACAGTTGCCAATCGCTCAGCGTATCGGTCAGGGCAAAAGGCAACACACAAAGCAAAGCCAGGCTACTTATTATCAGTAATAGCTGTGCTCCGGACAGCTGCGACAACACCTGCTTGCTGCTGTCACGGGTCTGCAACATGCCGCGCAACAAAAACACCGCAAACACATAGCTGCTGCAGATAACAACGAAGTAAAGTAGTGCGTCGAACAACGCATTGCTGTTACCTGCACCATGTATTATCGCGCCAAGCTGGTAGACAGCAAAAGCCAGCAACGCCAGAAACCAGGATCTGATATAGGCTTGTTGATATATACGGCTGAAATTCCACAACAAATAGCTAAGAAGCAATGCCACCCCCAGTTGGGTGATGTAAATAGCCATTCTGGCAAATAATTCAGGCGCCACAGCAGTTACCTGTTGAGTATCAGATGAACACCTTAGCAAATAATCTGTTGCAGCGACAATAAGCTCACCAACAGAAATGTATGAAAAGCCAATAATAATAATAGTTTGAGCTTAGGCAGGTCAGCGCTATACTGTGAGGCAGATCCCTACACTGCCGGAGCGCACCATGGAATACAACACATCTGAATTATGTGATCTATACGCCGATTTAGTCGATGTGGTTGAACCGCTGTTTGCCAGCTACGGTGGCCGCCGCTCTTTTGGCGGCCAGATCCACACCGTTAAATGCTTTGAAGATAACGGTTTAGTAAGACAAATGTTAGCGGACCCGGGCGTTGGCAAGGTTCTGCTGATTGACGCCGGCGGCTCGGCGCGCCGTGCCATTATTGATGCCGAGTTAGCCTCTGTTGCTGCCGCTAACGGCTGGGAAGGCATTGTCTGCTATGGCAGCGTGCGGGACCTGGATCTGTTGGAAGACTTCGATATTGGTATCCACGCCGTTAATGCTATTCCGGTTGGCGCCGACGATAAGGGCTTTGGCGAAACCGAAGTACCGGTAAACTTTGCCGGTGTAACCTTTTTACCAGGCGACCACCTGTATGCCGACAGCACCGGTATTATTATGTCGCCGGATGCGCTGGATATCGAATAAGCTGCAACCTTGTTATGCTAAACCTGATTAATCAACAGCAACTTAGCCGCTACTGCAGCAACCGTAGCGGCGAAACCCGGCTTGGCGAAGCCATACAGCTGGCACAACCACAGCTTAATTTAGCGGAGCAGTTGGCGCAGGCCAAAGCCGCCGGTTGCCGTTTTGTATTACTGGGCATACCGGAAGATATCGGCCCCAGAGCCAATTTGGGCCAACCCGGTGCTGATGCCGCTTGGCAGGCGTTCTTAACGAAATTCCTCAACCTGCAAAGCAATAGTTTTATCCGCGCCGCGGACATGCTGTTGCTCGGCAATATCCTGTGTGACGATCTGCAGCAAAGCGCGCAAAACGCTGATGTGCACCAGCTCAGGCAACTGGTTGAGACTTTAGACAGCCGCGTTAGCGCGGTGGCAGAGGCCATTTTTGCCGCTGGTTTATTGCCGGTGGTAATAGGCGGTGGCCACAATAACAGCTACCCGCTGCTTAAAGCCCTGGCAACAGTAAGCGGCCACAGCGCCAATAGTGCCAACCTGGACCCTCATTCCGATTTTCGCCCGTTAGAAGGCCGCCACAGCGGTAATGGTTTTAGCTATGCACAGCACGCCGGCTACCTGCAGCATTATTTTGTGCTGGGCTTACATGAATTAAAAAATTCGGCTGCCACCCTGGCTCAGCTGCAACAAGCCGGTGCAGAATATTGCAGCTATCAGCGTATTTTTGTGCGGCAGGAGCTAAGTTATCAACAAGCGTTAGAGCAGTGCATCGACTTTGTGGTGCAAGGCCAGGGCGATATTGGTATTGAACTGGATACCGACAGTATCAGCCTGATGCCGGTCAGTGCTTTTACCAATTGCGGTGTCAGCGTGCAAGCAGCTGAGCAGTTTGTTTATCAGTTAGCGAAGTTACCGCGCAGCCGCTATCTGCATTTGGCCGAAGCCGCACCGGCACAGCACCCGGCGGGTTTGGCTGCCGGTAGCAATGAAGCCGGCCAGGTATTAGCCGCGCTGGTTTATGCCTTTGTGCAAGGCAAGCAGGATCAGGCTACGGCGTTGTAGTTTCATTTTGTTGCCACTGTTTTAGCCAGACAGCAAAGCCGCTTAACTCAAAGGGGCGCGAATACAAAAAGCCCTGGCCACGGCTACAGCCCATCCGCAGTAGTTTTTGCTCTACCTCTACCTCTTCCACCCCTTCGGCAATAACCCCTAAGCTGAGGTTGCGCGCCATATCTATAATGGCGCCGGTAATGGCCGAATGCATATCAGACTTGTGCAACTCGTTGATAAAAGAACAATCTACCTTTACATGCTGAATGGGCAGTTGCCGTAAATAAGCCAGCGACGAAAACCCGGTGCCAAAATCGTCCAACGCTAATTCCACGCCAAGCCGGTGCAAACGTTGCATCATACTCATGGCTTTTTCCGGATTAGCCACCAGCGCACTTTCTTTCAGCTCCAGCATCATTTGCTGTGGTTTAACCTTATATTTTTCGAACAGCTGTTCCAGGCTGTCAATTAATTCGTCATGCAGCAAATCTTTACTGGAAATATTAACCGCAATTTTGCAATCAAGCTGTGCCTTATTCAGCGTCGCAATCATAGCAACGGCTTCATTTAGTACCCACTGGGTTAGCGAATATATCACGCCCATCTCTTCTGCCAGCGCCAAAAACACATCGGGTGTCAGTAAGCCTTTCGTCGGATGACGCCAGCGCAGATACACCTCACCGGCTAACACCTGGCGGCTTTGCATATCAATTTGCGGCTGTACATATAACGTTAGTTGGCCGTCAGTGATCGCCTGACGTAATCCGGCCATCAGCGCCAACCGGTCACTGGTGTAGTGCAGCATGTCAGCAGTAAATACCTGGCTTTTCCCCTGCAGCACGCTGTGATGCTGCTGCGCCAGATAAGCGCGCTCCAGCAGTTCGCTTAATTGGCCGCCATGCTCAGGGTAGTGCGCAATGCCGCACACTAAGCGATAGTCCACTGCACAACCATGTACTATCATGGCTTCCGGCACATTTTTTTCCAGATTGTCGGCCAAATACTCCGCCATGTGCGGCTTATCGCTACTGTCGAGCCAAACAGCAAAATCTACCCCGCCTAAATGGCACAGCCGGATAGGATCTTGCTGGCGAAACTCAAAGGTCAGCGCCTGCTCTGCAGGTTTCAGTTGATCATTAATACGCTGCGCTATCTGCGCCAATACCAGATTACTGTTACTGTGCCCCAGCAACTGGTTAATGTGTTCAAAGCGGCTTATTTTAATCAGCAGCAACGAATATTGCTGTTCCGGCGCCCGCAGCAACAGCTGTTCCAACTGTTGTTGCAGAAAGAATTTATTTGGCAAACCGCTGATATCGTCATGCAGCGAATAGAACCCCAACGGGCCGGCTTTCTTTGTCTGGCGGCTTTTCCGCAGTTTATGTAAATCAAATTTCAGCTTAAACAGATAAATAAAGCTCAACAGTAACAAGCCACTGAGCAAGCTGATAACCGACACAGCAGAAGACTCTGTTTGTGCAGCCAGCGGAAAACTGAACAGGGTTAAACTAAGCAGCCGATAATGCACAGCGAGACTCCAGCGTAATTTATGTTATCAGCTTAATCTAAAATAACCCGATGTAAAGCGGCTTAACGGCGGTAGCTAACCTCTTTACCATTAATAATCAGCTGTTTAAGTGAATTTACACCAAATTGGTAGCATAACTCTGCCGGGCGGCTTATGGCATAACAGCCAAAGTCGGCCCGCTGCCCTACCGCCAGAGTACCGCGATCTGACAAGCCAAGTGCGGCGGCAGCATGCCGGGTTACCCCCAGCAAAGCTTCTTCCGGCGTTAAACGAAACAGCGTGCAGGCCATATTCAACATTAACGGTAAGGAGCACAGCGGCGAGGTGCCGGGGTTTAAATCGGTGGCCACCGCCATCGGCACGCCGTATTGACGTAGCAGTGCAATCGGCGGCAGCTGAGTTTCGCGCAAAAAGTAAAATGCGCCCGGTAGCAGTACCGCAACGCTGCCGGCTTTGGCCATGGTGGCCACCCCGGCTTCATCCAAAAACTCGATGTGATCAGCCGACAAACCGCCAAACTCTGCCACTAATGCGCTGCCACCCAAGTTAGACAATTGCTCGGCATGGGCCTTAACCGGTAACCCCAACGTTTGCGCCACCGTAAACACCTTGCGTGTTTGTTCAAGGCTAAAACCTATGCCCTCGCAAAATACGTCCACGGCGTCGACCAGCCCAAGTGCGTGCAACTGCGGCAGCATCTGGCACACGGCCTCAATATAGCCATCAGCATTATTGCTAAATTCGGCCGGCAAAGCATGGGCGCCTAAAAAGGTTTTTTTTACGCTGGCCGGATGGTGCTTATCCAGCTCAGCGGCGACTTCAAGGATTTTTTGCTCGCTGGCTAAATCGAGGCCATAACCGGATTTTATTTCTACCGTGGTGACGCCTTGTTCCAGCAAGGTGTTAAGCCGGTCTTTGGCCAGCACAAATAAGTCTTCGTGGCTGGCCGCGCGCGTCGCCGCTACCGTAGCTTTAATACCACCGCCGGCTGCAGCAATATCCTGATAACTGGCGCCGTTTAAGCGCATTTCAAACTCATTGGCGCGGTTACCGGCGTATACCAAATGCGTATGGCAATCAATAAAACCCGGCAGCAGCCACTGGCCTTTGGCGTCATACAGCGGGGTAGCCAGGGCATCAAATGGCGGCAAATCCGCTTTACTGCCGACAAAAGCAATTACACCATCTTTAACGGCCAGGACACCGTTTTCTATGCTGCCATAGGCGCCGCCGTTGTCAGTCATGGTGGCGATATTGGCGTTAATCCAGATAGCATCAAACTGCTGCATAAGGGCATCCTGTAAGTGGTTTTAAAATAATTTTACACCAACAACTTGTATATACAACCAAATTAGCTTATTTTTTAATGCAGCATAAGCGGAGGTGTTATGGCGGTTGCCAAATTTGCCGAAATTAAAGAGTACATGCTCAGCCAGATAGAAATTGCCGCCTGGCCGGAGCACAGCCGTGTGCCATCGGAAAATGAGTTGGCGGCACAGTTTAGTGTCAGCCGGATGACGGCACGGCGCGCACTGCAGGAGCTGACCGAACAAGGCATTTTGTATCGCACCCAGGGCGTTGGTAGCTTTGTTGCGGCGCTTAAATCGCAGTCATCGTTACTGGAGATCCGCAATATTGCTGACGAGATAAACAGCCGTGGCCATGCCTACAGTGCACGTTTATTGCAGCTGACCGAACTGCCCTGCCCGACCATTATTGCCGCCGCGCTGGGATTAAAGCGCAATGAGCCGGTGTATTTTTCCCTGATAGTGCATTTAGAGAACAACCAGCCACTGCAGTTGGAGGCGCGTTACGTAAGCCCGCAACTGGTGCCGGACTACGTAAAACAAGACTTTAACCAGCAAACACCACACCAGTATTTAAGCTTTATTGCACCGCTGACTGAAGCCGAACACACAGTTGAGGCCATTTGGCCGGACGATTTTACCTGTAAGCATTTAGTGCTGAAAAAAGCCGAACCCTGCCTGCGTTTGACCCGCCGCACCTTTAGCCGTGAAGGCGCGGTCAGCCTGGCGTATTTAACTTCACCGGGTAGCCGCTACCGTTTAGGCGGCCATCTGAACTTTTCCTTACCCAGCAGCAGAGAGACTATCTGATGACAGACCCACGTATTGATAACAGCCGGGTGATCCGCGCTGATCGCGGCAGCAAGATCACCGCTAAAAGCTGGCAGACCGAAGCCGCCAAACGCATGTTAATGAATAACCTCGACCCGGAAGTGGCCGAGCACCCGCAAGCCTTAGTGGTATACGGCGGTATTGGCCGTGCGGCACGCAACTGGCAGTGCTATGACAAAATAGTTGAAGTGTTAAACCGGCTGGAAGATAACCAAACGCTGTTGGTACAAAGCGGTAAGCCGGTTGGCGTATTCCCGACCCATCCCGACGCGCCGCGGGTATTGATTGCTAACTCTAACCTGGTGCCGGCCTGGGCCAACTGGCAACACTTCAACGAACTGGATCGCAAAGGCCTGATGATGTATGGCCAGATGACAGCCGGTTCGTGGATCTACATCGGCACCCAGGGCATAGTGCAGGGCACCTATGAAACCTTTGTCGCTATTGCCAAACAACACTTTGATGGCCAGGCAGCCGGCAAATGGGTGTTAACCGGTGGCTTGGGTGGCATGGGCGGCGCCCAGCCATTGGCGGCGACTATGGCCGGTTTTCATATGCTGGCCTGTGAAGTAGATGAAAGCCGGATCGATTTCCGCTTAAAAACCCGTTATCTGGACAAAAAGGCCCGTTCACTGGATGAAGCTCTGGCGATGCTGGCAGCAGCTAAAGCAGAAGGCAAACCAACGTCAATTGGCTTGCTGGCCAATGCGGCAGATGTGTTTGCTGAATTAGTCGCTCGCGGCATTACACCGGATGTAGTGACCGACCAAACCTCCGCCCACGACCCGTTAAATGGCTACCTGCCACAAGGCTGGAGCATGGAACAGGCTGCTGAGCAACGTAAAACCAACGAAGCAGGTGTGGTTAAAGCCGCCAAACAGTCGATGGCATTACAGGTGCAGGCAATCTTAACTATGCAGCAACGTGGCGCTGTCGCCACCGATTACGGCAACAATATCCGCCAGATGGCCAAAGACGAAGGCGTGGCCAATGCCTTTGATTTCCCGGGCTTCGTGCCAGCTTATATCCGGCCGCTGTTTTGCGAAGGCATAGGGCCGTTTCGCTGGGTCGCTTTGTCGGGCAATGCCGAAGATATTTATAAAACCGATGCCAAAGTTAAAGAGCTGATTCCGGATAACCCGCACCTGCATAACTGGCTGGATATGGCGCGTGAGCGCATTCAGTTTCAGGGCTTACCGGCACGCATTTGCTGGATTGGTTTAAAAGACCGTGCCCGCATCGCACTGGCTTTTAACGAGATGGTAAAAAACGGCGAGCTGAGCGCACCGGTCGTGATTGGGCGCGATCATCTGGACTCCGGCTCGGTTGCCAGCCCGAACCGCGAAACCGAAGCCATGCTCGATGGCTCTGACGCCGTATCAGACTGGCCGTTGCTAAATGCCCTGCTTAATACTGCCGGTGGCGCTACCTGGGTATCACTGCATCATGGTGGTGGCGTAGGTATGGGCTACAGCCAGCACAGCGGCGTGGTAATAGTGGCCGATGGCACCGACGCAGCAGCCGCGCGTCTTGGCCGCGTATTATGGAACGACCCCGGCACCGGCGTTATGCGCCATGCTGATGCCGGTTATGATATTGCGGTTAATTGTGCGACTGAACAGGGTTTAGACCTGCCAATGGTAACGGAGTAACAACATGAGTTTTAAACTGAATTTAGTGCCGGGCACCCTGACACTGGCGCAATTACGCCAGGTACAGCAAGGTCCGGTTGAACTGAGCCTCGACAACTCTGCCATAGCCGGTATTGAAAAATCCGCTGCTTGTGTCGCCGATATTATTAAACAAAACCGTGTGGTGTATGGCATTAATACCGGTTTTGGCTTGCTGGCCAATACGCGGATCAAAAACGAAGAGTTGGAATTACTGCAACGCTCTATCGTGTTATCCCATGCTGCCGGCTTTGGCGACATTATGGATGACAGCACAGTCCGCCTATTAATGGTGCTGAAAATTAACTCCCTCGCCCGCGGCTTTTCCGGTATTCGCCTGTCGGTGATTGAAGCGCTGATTAAACTGGTGAACGCCGAAGTTTACCCCTGCATTCCGAAAAAAGGCTCCGTAGGTGCATCCGGCGATTTAGCGCCGCTGTCACATATGGTGTTGCCGCTGATTGGCGAAGGCGAAGTCAGCTATAAAGGCCAAATTTATGATGCACGTGAAGGCCTGGGTTTTGCCGGTCTTGAGCCGGTAACCTTAGCAGCCAAAGAAGGCTTAGCGCTGCTTAACGGTACCCAGGCATCTACCGCGCTGGCACTGGAAGGCTTATTTAAAGCAGAAGACTTATTTGCCGCAGGCACAGTAATTGGTGCCATGAGCGTAGAAGCTGCCATGGGTAGCCGCTCACCGTTTGACGACCGCATTCACCAGGCCCGTGGCCAGCGTGGTCAAATCGATGCCGCCGCTATATACCGCCACCTGCTGGGCACTACCTCAGAAATCGGCGAAGCGCATCATAACTGCGAGAAAGTACAGGACCCCTACAGCCTGCGCTGCCAACCGCAGGTAATGGGCGCCTGTTTAACGCAGATCCGCCAGGCGGCAGAAGTATTGGCTGTGGAAGCTAACGGTGTTACCGACAACCCGCTGGTGTTTGCCGATGACAACGACATTTTGTCCGGCGGTAACTTTCATGCCGAACCGGTGGCGATGGCGGCAGATAACCTGGCGCTGGCGATTGCCGAAATCGGCGCTATATCTGAGCGGCGCATGGCGCTGTTAATTGACGCGACGTTAAGTAAGTTACCGGCGTTCTTAGTACCCAACGGTGGCGTAAACAGCGGCTTTATGATTGCCCAGGTAACCGCAGCGGCGCTGGCCTCGGAAAACAAAAGCCTGGCGCATCCCGCTTCGGTAGACAGCCTGCCAACTTCGGCTAACCAGGAAGACCATGTGTCCATGGCCACCTTTGCGGCACGGCGTTTAGCTGATATGGCGGAAAATACCGTTGGCGTATTAGCAGTAGAATATCTGGCTGCAGCCCAGGGCCTGGATTTTCGCGCTCCGCTAAAATCGACCCCGGCTATCGAGCAAGCCAAACACTACCTGCGCGAACAGGTAAGTTTTTACGGTGAAGACCGCTACTTTGCGCCGGATATTGAACAAAGCGCCAACTTACTGCGCCAGCGTCAGTTAAACGCGCTGTTACCGCAAAACCTGTTATGTAGCTTCTGAGTTATACGGCAGCACCATTTTGGTGCTGCCGCCCTCTTTTCGTTCATGTACCTCTTTACTGGCTGGACCAGTACCGCTTTCTTTGTTAACTTCAGCTTGTTTATCAAGCAGCTGCTGTCTATGGTTAAGGCTCAGCGACAGTGCGGAGTTCAGCTCAGTGATCAAATTAAAAGTTGCGCATAAAGTCATTATTGGTTTTGGCTTTATAGCTATATTACTGTTGTTGTCCAGTGGCTCGGCGTTATTCAGCTTCTCGGCTATCAGCCAGTCCGGAGATCAGGTTAATCAACTGGCCGTGCCGGTGCAGCAACACAGTAACGCTGCACAAATTCAGTTATTAAAACTGGCCAAGCTATCAGCGCTGGGTTATACCGCAGAAACTGACGACGATATAAGCAGCTATCAGCAGCAATTTAATACCGGCAGCCAAACTTTACGTCAGCAACTGGCTACCTTAGCCACTCTTACCGCCGGCAGCCAGACCTTTAGCCAAACTCTCAGCGATACCGACAACCGCTATCAGCAATATGCCGCGGCTGTCAGCAGCATGTTTAATGCCAGACTGCAAAGCAATGCTTTGCAGCACCGCGTGCTGGCTGAATTTTCGCAGTTGGAGCAGGCTATCGATAATATTGGCGCCAATTTGCTGGATATTTCTTATCTGGAGCTGCCCGGCAGCGAGCAGCAAATGGAGTTAATTGCCGGCACAGCTAACCGTATTGACGGCCAGTTGCTGGGGTTGCTGAATACCTTAAAAGAGGTAAGCAATTATACTGAGCAGGCCGCAGCAGAAGCCGGACAGGAGAATATTGGTTTTGCCTTAAGCGATATGCAGGTCAATATCGACTATATGGCCAATCTGGTAGCCAACCGCGATACCGGCGGCTTATGGCAAGATGTCACCGCACAATTAGCCGATCTCACCACACAATTACAGGCCAGCGAAAGCCTGGCCAGCCTGAAACTGCAACAGGTTGCTGCGCAACAACAAGGCCGCAACCAACTCAGCCTGTCTGAGCGCAGTGTAGAACAGGTTATTTCGGCGCTGGACCAGCTCCTTGCGGCAGCCGATGCACAGTTTAATGCCTTGCAACAGAAAGTATCTGATGCGGTCAGCTCCGGCAACACCCGAACCCTTAGCCTGATGTTGGTGTTGATCATACTGGCAGTGGCAGCCGCATACTTAACCATTAATGCCATGTTGCGTCCGCTGGCCGGCATTAACAAGGTATTAGGCGATATAGCCAAAGGTGATTTAAGCCGCAAACTCATAATTAGCAACCAGGACGAATTTGGCGCCCTGGCCGCCAAAGTAAACAGTCTGACCAACGCTTTAAGCGCACTGATTGTGAATATTCAGCATAATGCCGGGGAGTTAAATGGTAATGCCAAACAATCCGCGTATGAAGTTGGCGAAATTAATGACTCGCTGCAACACCAACAGCAACAAATAGAGCTGGTGAATGACGTGACGCGGCAATTAGCCGACAGTACCCGTGATATTGCCATGCAATCGACCGAAAGTACCCGCGCTATGCAGCGAGCTTTGGAACAAGGCACGCAAATAGATGCTATTGCCGGTAAAAACAAACAGCTGATCACGCGGTTAGCCGGCCAGCTGACCGAAACCAGTGCGGTGATGAGCAGAGTAAATGACGAAGCAAATAACATTGGTGGCATACTGGCCACCATTCGCGGTATTGCCGAGCAAACCAATTTACTGGCACTTAATGCTGCAATAGAAGCAGCCCGCGCCGGTGAGCAAGGCCGTGGCTTTGCAGTAGTAGCTGATGAAGTGCGCTCTTTAGCCGGACGCACCCAACAGGCCACGGATGAAATACGCCAAATGATAGAAACACTGCAGCTGCAAAGTAAGCAAGCTGTCGCTGCCATTACCGACGGCAAAGCTGATGCCGATAGCTGTGTAGCACAAACACTGGATCTGGTTGCTTCCTTAAGCTTGGTTAACCAGGCGTTGGCGCAAACCCGGGATATCAGCAACCGCGTTAATGCAGCAACAGAAACGCAGCTGAAGCTGGGTAATGATATCAACAGCAATATGCAACAGATGATCGAAGTTGCTCAGGTTAGCAGCGAAAAAGCCCAGCGTACCTTGCAGCATAGTGATGGCGTATCTACCCTCGCTGCCGGGCTGACAAAAGCCGCCAGCGCCTTTAAAGTTTCCTGAGCAATATTTTGATACTTTTGATGCATGTCACTTGTCACTTGTCACTTGTCACTTAAGTTATAGCAAAGAAAAAGGCTGGACAAAGTCCAGCCAGCAGGAAGTATTTTCTCATCCCAGTGTTTTTTGTTGATTCCTTTCGCTATCCATAGTGCCAAAATAGCAACAAAAAACCCGATGAAAAGATGATATCGACATTAAACCATAGCAAATTGTTGTTGGCGCTGTAACTTTTGCTGTTTCTTTAAACTTCTGGCGTCCAGTAATTCAATATTGGCTTCGCGGGCAAAGATCCACGCCTGGCTACTGAAACCGGCATAGCTGACAATAATGCCACTGCTGAAATCTGCTGCCAGCATCTGCTGAAACAAAGCTCTGATCTGATTAATGTCTACTGCCTGGTCGTCTTGCTGCAAATAAACCAGCTTCTCCTGCTCAGCTTGTAAGCAGCGGTATTCCGGGCTGACTCTTGGGGAATGAGACAATTTACCTAAGCGCTGCAAAAAGTGCTCTGCGTCTTGCAAGAACTGCTGCTTTTTGTCAGCTGAAGACAGAAACGCCCGCAGTGGCAATGCCAGACCAAATAGCTTGTGCTGTTCATCCAGTTCCAAAAAAGCCAACACATTAAACAAAAGTGCGACAACGAACATCAGCACAAAGCTCCACAGCATAAAAGCAGACCAGAATGCCGACAGCACCCAACTGTTGTTGCTTTGCAGCAAAGAATGCTCAGCGAAGAACAGGTACACAGTGCCCGCAACAATTCCCAGTGCGGTACTGACAGAAGAAACAAGCAACCATTTATTTTTCATAACGACCTCAACGCCCTTTTGTTGAGCGTTCAGTATCAGCGCAGCGCCGGAATTTTTCTTAACAGGAAGCTGATAAATGCATTATAAAAACATTGTCTGCTGTTTATATCAGCAATATCAGTCTGTTAAAGCGTCACAAGCTGATTGATAACGATAGTGAAAACCGTATTGCGCAATAAAACGCTGTGGATTAACCCGCCGCTGAGTGTCGGTGTGTAATGCAAACTCTACCTCACTGCCAGCCAGCACCGCTGCCTGCTGATAGAAAATCCGTCTGGATACAGGCTCGGGGCAACACAGGTTATAAATAGCGGGGCTGAACGCCGGCTGCGCTAATATACTTTGCACTGCCGCGACTATATCATTGCTGTGCAGCATATTAACCGGCGCATCGGGGTCCGGCAAAGTTTTACCGGCGACAAAACGTCCGGGGTGGCGGCCC
Source organism: Rheinheimera sp. (assembly GCF_030690345.1). Lineage (GTDB taxonomy): Bacteria > Pseudomonadota > Gammaproteobacteria > Enterobacterales > Alteromonadaceae > Alishewanella. The sequence continues at coordinate 953,928 of NZ_JAUYGV010000006.1, read as the reverse complement.
GGCCCCATTAAGCCCGCCAGACGCAATGTGATACAACAGCCGAATTGCTGCAATGCTTGTTCACCGCCGGCCAGTAACTGTACCCTGGGGTGCTGCAATTGCAGTTCCGCAGTTTCATCCGCATCACCATCCAGACCCTGATAAATACCGCTGGAGCTAAAATGCAGCAAGGCCCGGCTGCCAGCTTGTTGCATCACTGCGTTTAACCGCTGCAGTGATTGCACGTAATTGTTGCCCGGCTGCTGACGGCCCGGCGCAATAGCACAGATAACAACAGCAGCATGGAAAATGCTGTTTAGCGCCGCATCGGTAACCACGGCCTGGTTCAGATCCAGCGTTATACCTGTTACACCGGGCGGTAAATCTGCTAATGCGGCTGCAGAGCGTCGGCTGGCATATACCTGATACCCGGTACTGCTAAGCACGGCTGCCAGTTGTTGCCCTAACCAGCCACAGCCGACAATAACAATTTTCATCGCGCTCCCCTGTGTGCCGGCAGCACCGCGTAACGACCATTAAACTCTGCCGCCAGCTCGCCGGCAGAAAAAATCTGTACTTTGATTTGCTGTACCACTTTGCGCCCCTCAGCTAATGCGGTTAATGCCCCACTACAATGCTGTAATGCACAGCGCGCCTGCGGCTCTGCCGCAACCGGCTTACGATAATTAATACTCGCGTCCGCCAATACCTGATCACCATGCAATCCCAGCGCCTGAAGTTGTAAATACAGCATGCCCCAACCGGTTAAGGTCGCCAGCGCATAAATGCTGCCGGCAAACATGGTCTGGTGCAGGTTAATATTCGGCGCCAGCGGTGCTTCACAACATAGTTCGTTGCCGTCAAAGTTGCTGATGGCAAGCTGCATATACTGACTTAGCGGTATCGTACGTTGCCAGGTGTCTGCCAGCTGTTTGCACCACAACTGATGCTGCTGCGCGGTACCTGCCAGCCGGATGCGTTTTTGCATCACAACATGCGCAATACCATACAACTGTGGGGCAGCGCCGGCTTGCAGATAGCCCTGGCGTTGGTAGAACTGCAGTGCCGTATCACGGGCATTTAAGCTGATATAACTACAGCCCCATTGCACCGCCTGCATCTCCAGCGCCGCTAACACTTTACTGCCGGCCCCTTTACCCTGATACTCTTCGGCTACCGCCATATAGCGTATCTGGGCACCGCCCTGCTCTAACTGATGTAAGCGACCGACAGCAGCAATCTTACCTTCAGCTGTCATCAACATCAGATGATAAGCCTGAGCTTCGAGCTCGTCGCGCTCCGACCCGGGCGGCTGTTGCCAGGGAGCACGCAGTACTTGCCAGCGTAGCTGATAATAACCTTGCCATTCTTCTGGCGTTTGAGGTGAGCGTAATTGCCAATGCCGCATAGGTACTACTCCGGAAAATCAGCTGTGCAGTTTTGAAAAATCAGTTCTGCAGTAAAAAAGTCACGGGGCCATCGTTAGTCAGGCTAACTTGCATATCGGCGCCAAATTGCCCGGTAACAGTGTTCAAGCCAAGTGAGCGGCAATATGCCACAAAGGCCAGGTAGTGCTGGTCGGCTTTGTCAGGCACTGCTGCGGGTGTAAAGCTGGGCCTTAAGCCCGAGTTGGTATCTGCTGCCAGGGTGAACTGCGATACCACCAACACGCTGCCACCGGCCTGCTGTACGTTTAAATTCATCTTACCGTCAGCATCAGAAAACACGCGGTAATGGCAAACTTTATGCGCCAGCCTGGTTGTAGTTGCCGCATCGTCACCGGCCTCAACGCCAAGCAATACCAGTAAACCATGATCAATCTGCGCTATAGTATTGCCTTCAACCCATACTGCAGCTGCACTAACACGTTGAATAAGTGCCTTCATCTACACTACTACCTCTGATTCATCATCCGGGTTGTTTTGATCAGGATCATCACTGTCGGCCTTTTCTGTATCGGCGGCAATTTGCTGCAACAAAGCGGTAAGCTCAGCGCCCAACAACACCACCAGCCAGCACAGGTACACCCAGACAAAAACAATAGGCACTAATGCCAGCGCACCATAGATGGTGTCGTAGGCCGGGAAATGTGTTACGTAAAGCGCAAAACCGCGTTTGGATAATTCAAACAATATCATCGCCAGCAAGGCACCAAAAAAAGCGTGCCGGCTGCGGACTTTGATATTCGGCACCACCAGATACAACAGAAAAAATGCCAGTAACGACATCAGATACGGCACCACACCCAACAGCAAGGTAGACAACCCCGGAGTGTAACCTTCAGCAAAGCGGGTTAGCCTGATAAGATAAGATGTTACCGCGATGGATGAGCCAAACAAAATGGGCCCTAAGGTCAAAATCATCCAGTAGATAGAAAATGAGATAACCGGCCTTGGCCTTTTGCTTACCCGCCAGATTTTATTCAGCGTTTTATCAATATTATGAATAAGCAGCAAGGCAACAACCACCAGTGCCGTGATGCCTATTGCCGTCATGCCACCGGTATTGCCGATAAACTGGTTAATGTAGGTTTGAATTTCTTCGCCACGTGAAGGGATAACATTGGCGTAAACAAAAGCTTCAATGGCCTGACGAAATTCTCCAAACATCGGAAAAGCACTCAACATGGAAAACATTACTGCGATCAAAGGCACCACAGACAATAGCGAGATATAAGCCAGATAACCGCCAATCATGCCAATTTGATCCTGCTGACAACGCTGGATATAGAGTTTTATAAAACGCAAAGCAATGGACAGACGGTTTGACCAGCTTAATTTATTCATTCATTCCTACCTGTATAACGTAACGGCGTGATTGCCACACAATCTGTCCTCTAATCAGCATCTCCTCAGTGAGTCATCAGTAACCGGAGCATTGCGTCGAAACAAAAAATCACACTTTAATCACATTTTAATCACATTTAAATAATTTTATAGAGTCGAATTTTCTATAACGTATTCAGCGCCTCTTTAGGCGAAACAACTTTACTAACAACTGAACAAATGATTTAGGGATCCCAATGTTTAAATTAAAAAAAATAGCTATTGCCACCACGTTTTTATCCGCTAGCTTTCTTACGAACGCAGATCAATCAACAGTACTGCAAACTCAAAAAAATACGACCTTAGCAGAACAAACTCAGCAGATACAACCTGCTGTGATCCAAGCCGTAGGTGCTTTCATACTGGCCGAAGCAAAAAGTGCTTTAATATCAAAAGCGAAGTCGTTTATTAAAAAGGCGCTATTTGGCTCTGGCGGTTCCGCTGGTCCCAGCATTGTTATGTTACATGAAGACTCGTTAGCTCAGATACAAGCAATAGTGCGTGACGCAATTTTACGCTCTGACGTGGCGCAATTCCGCGCAGCATTCAACACAGTATCGGCCAATCTAAATGACTATCACGAAATTCTTAATAACGATGTTGAGGATTTGCTGCTTCTTACCTTGTTGTCAAATGACGTCAATAGCCTACGGCTGCATCATGCATTTGACACTGAGTATAATCCAACCAGTTTCTATTTGACTAACAGCTACGGCTTAGTTGCAGCGCTAACCATGTCGGTGATGACAGAAAACGTATTGAAGAACAGATATTCTGAAGCGTATGCAAGGACAATTTCACGCTCGCTTGCCACTAAATTATCTCAGCTTGGTTCTGCAGCAGACAGTAAAATCTCTCGCTCAATAACTCTGACCGGGCCGACAGGCGATTGTAGCGGAATAATAATTCATTCTGACAAGCAAACCAAACAGGAGCAACTACCGTCAGGCTGGGAGAACGACTATAACTTCGAGGTCACACCTTCATTTCGCCGTAACTGCGCTTACACCGTAACCGATTCACTTTCCAACCGCAGCAAGCGCTTTGATTTCGCTTTATATGGTGAGTATTTTGCTGCCAATCAAGCGCAAGCATTGTACAACACTTGGCAAGATCAGCACCGCAGCCGGATAAAGGGTAGTGATTATGCCAATATACTGAGTCAATTAAATAGCTACTGATGCCGGTAGTTCAACTCCCGTATTGTCAGAAAAACCCCATCTTCTATAGAAGATGGGGTTTTAAACTAACAAAAAAGCCGGCATCAATGCCGGCTTTTGTTAGCTCGCTAAACGGAATTAACCGCGGCTGGCGCGTTTACGATCGTTTTCTGTCAGGTGACGCTTACGGATACGGATAGACTTAGGTGTTACTTCTACCAGCTCGTCGTCGTCAATAAATTCTAATGCCTGCTCCAGGGTGTAACGGATTGGCGGTACCAGGTTGATGGCTTCATCAGTACCGGAAGCACGTACGTTGGTTAACTGTTTACCTTTCAAACAGTTAACTGTTAAGTCATTGCTACGGCTGTGAATACCGATAACCTGACCTTCGTACACTTCTTCCGCATGGCTGATAAACATCCGGCCACGTTCCTGTAAGGAGAAAATAGCATAACCGGCCGCTTTACCCATGGCGTTGGAAATCATTACACCGTTGGTGCGCTGACCGATAGTGCCACCTTTGTGCGCACCGTAGTGGTCAAAGCTGTGGTACATCAAACCGGTACCTGAGGTAATGGTCATAAACTCGGTACGGAAACCAATCAAACCGCGGCTTGGCATCAGGAAGTCCATCCGGATACGGCCTTTACCGTCTGGCTGCATATTGGTCATTTCAGCTTTACGCTCGCCCATACGTTCCATGATAGAGCCCTGGTTCTGCTCTTCACAGTCGATAGTGACGTTTTCCATCGGTTCCATTTTCGCGCCGTCTACCACTTTCATGATTACTTCAGGGCGTGATACGGCTAATTCGAAACCTTCGCGACGCATATTTTCAATTAGTACACCAAGGTGCAATTCACCACGGCCGGATACTTTGAACTTATCACCATCTTCGGTTTCTTCAACCCGCAGGGCTACGTTGTGTTTCAGCTCGTTGGTTAAACGTTCTAAAATCTGACGCGAGGTAACAAACTTACCTTCTTTACCGGCGAAAGGTGAGGTATTTACCTGGAATGTCATGGTAACAGTAGGTTCATCGACCTGCAGTGCAGGCAACGCCTCTACTTTAGTGGTGGCACAAATAGTGTCAGAGATTTTCAGCTCACCCAAACCGGTAAAAGCCACGATATCACCGGCATTCGCTTCTGCCGTTTCAACGCGCTCCAGGCCTAAGTAACCGAATACCTGGCCTACTTTACCGTTACGTTTGCTGCCGTCAGCACCCACGATGGTAACCTGCTGGTTCGATTTTAAACTGCCGCGTTTAATCCGGCCGATACCGATAATACCCAGGTAGCTGGAATAGTCCAGCTGTGATACCTGTAGCTGGGTTTCGCCGTCCAGCTCAACTGACGGCGGTGCTACGTGTTTTACAATGGCTTCAAACAGATCAGTGATATCCGTTTTTGGCTCGTTGTAGTCCAGTGTTGCCCAGCCGTTTAATGCCGAGGCGTACACGATAGGGAAATCTAACTGCTCGTCAGTGGCACCTAAGTTATCAAACAGGTCAAATACCTGGTCGATAACCCAATCCGGACGTGCGCCCGGACGGTCAATTTTGTTCACAACAACAATCGGCTTTAAACCGTGCGAGAAGGCTTTTTGCGTTACAAAACGGGTTTGCGGCATCGGGCCGTCAACGGCATCAACTAACAGTAATACTGAATCGGCCATTGACAGTACGCGCTCTACTTCACCACCGAAGTCGGCGTGGCCCGGCGTATCCAGGATGTTAATGTGGTAACCATTCCAGCGCACCGAAGTGTTTTTTGCCAGGATAGTTATACCGCGCTCAGATTCCTGCGCATTCGAATCCATTACGCGCTCCTGTAATTTGGCGCGGGCGTCGAAGGTGCCAGACTGCTGCAGCAGTTTGTCAACCAAAGTGGTTTTACCATGGTCAACGTGCGCAATAATGGCAACATTGCGCAGCTTTTCTAAGTAGGTCGCGGTAACGCTCATGTAAATATATCCTCTGTGGCACTAGATGACCGTAATGACCACCAGGCAAAACTAACTGAAACTAAAGGGCGCATATTCTACTCTGTTTTTACCCGGAAAGAAAAACAGCAACTGCGGTTTCGGCGATTTTTTTTATCAGCGGGGCAATATACAGCTACACTTACCCCTGCCTGTCGCGCACCAGAATAAAGCGCTGCAGCACCACAATGGTGCAACATAATTGCAGCATGGCGCACCGTGGCAATAAATATAATTTATATTCAAACACTTAGATGATTGGCATATATCTGGCATTTAATGGCGCAACACCGCTAAATCAGTTCAAAACAGATTAATTGGAGGAATGCATGTCTGCATCATCTGTACTGAGTTTAATTAAAGAAAATGAAGTGAAGTTTGTAGATTTACGTTTTACCGACACCAAAGGTAAAGAGCAGCATGTGACTGTTCCTGTTAACCAAATTACCGCAGATTTTTTCGAGGACGGTAAGATGTTTGACGGCTCTTCTATTACCGGCTGGAAAGGTATTAACGACTCAGACATGATCCTGATGCCGGACGCTTCTACAGCGGTACTGGATCCGTTTTTTGAAGAAACCACGTTAAACATTACCTGTGACGTTATCGAGCCAAGCACCATGCAGGGCTACGACCGTGACCCGCGCTCTATCGCTAAACGCGCCGAAGAGTATTTGAAATCTACCGGTATTGCCGACACTGTGCTGTTTGGCCCTGAGCCGGAATTCTTTATGTTTGACGACATTCGTTTTGAAACCACGATGTCAGGATCTTTCTTTAAAATTAACTCTACTGAAGCGGCATGGAACTCAGGCACCAGCTATGAAGATGGCAACAAAGGTCACCGCCCTGGCGTAAAAGGTGGTTACTTTCCGTTACCACCGGTAGATTCAGGCCACGATATCCGTAGCGCCATGTGTATGGTGCTGGAAGAGATGGGTCAAACCGTTGAAGCGCACCACCATGAAGTTGCCACTGCCGGCCAGAACGAGATTGCAACTAAATTCAATAGCTTAACCAAGAAAGCTGATGAAGTGCAGCAACTTAAGTATGTTATTCATAACGTCGCACACCTGTACGGTAAAACCGTAACCTTTATGCCGAAGCCTTTGGTAGGTGATAATGGTTCAGGTATGCACTGTCACCAATCTCTGGCAAAAGACGGCGTAAACCTGTTTGCCGGTGATAAATATGCCGGTCTGTCTGAAACAGCCTTGTATTACATCGGCGGTATTATTAAACATGCTAAGGCCATTAACGCCTTTACCAACCCGTCGACTAACTCGTACAAGCGTTTAGTACCACACTTTGAAGCACCGGTAATGCTGGCTTACTCTGCGCGAAACCGCTCAGCGTCTATCCGTATTCCATTGGTACCGAGCGCCAAAGCCCGTCGTATTGAATGCCGCTTCCCGGATCCGGCAGCTAACCCATACCTGGCTTTTGTAGCTCAGTTGATGGCTGGTCTGGACGGTATCCAGAACAAGATCCACCCCGGCGATGCTATGGATAAAGACTTGTACGACTTACCGGCCGAAGAAGCAGCTAACATTCCACAGGTTTCAACCTCACTGGAAGAAGCCCTGAACGAGCTGGATAAAAATCGCGCTATCTTTACTAAAGGCGGCGTAATGTCTGATGCGATGATCGATGCCTATATCGACATTAAACGCGCTGAAGCCCGCAAAGTGGCCGTTGCCGTTCATCCGCTGGAATTTGAACTGTATTACAGCGTTTAACGCCGTAGGCTGATAAAAAAGCTCACTTCGGTGAGCTTTTTTTTTGTAGAAAAATAACACAAAGCAAGCTAGAGTAGCGCGATGGAACAACAATAATAAATATAAAATGGATCTCAGCTAACCAATGAATAAAGTATTGTTTATTTTAATATTATTGTTTGCTGCTATGCCGATAATGGCGCAGGACAGTAAAAAAGTCTTTGTTACCCGTGACGCCAATGGCGTGCTGGTATTTTCTGACAGCCCGCAGCCTGGCGCTGAAGAGCTGAATTTATCCAGCCGTGCCAATATTATGGAAGCAACAGATCCCACCCTGCCGGCACGTAAAGCGCCGCCGGTTGATCCCTTTACCGTAGAAATAGTCCAACCTGAAGATCAGGGTACAGTGCGCGATAATACCGGCTCGGTATATGTTTCCGGCAAAATCAGTCCGATGTTTCAACGTGGCCTTCGCGTGCGTTTATTAATTGATGGCCAGGCAAGAGTAGAACCACAAAACAATGCGGTATTTATTCTGCGTGACGTAGAACGTGGCGAACATAAACTGCAGATGGAACTTTTTGATCAAAACGGCAAGCTTATTGCAACAAGTCCTGTAACGACCTTCTATTTACATAGAGCCTCGGCAATATCACCAAATTAGTGCGTATGCTATGCAATTCAGTCTGAACTGAATTACACTGTCAACTTAGCGCACCAATTTGGTGCAAAGGGTGAAACAGTGACTGATATAACAATACCGACAGAACAGCTATACGCACACATTACTGAGCAGTTGACCACAGCAATAATGCTGTTGGATGCGGATTTAACCATTCGTTACTTTAATACCGCCTGCTGTGCAGTACTGGGGTTGGGTGAAAAACGTTTATCTGCGCAATATTTCCCTGAGCTGTTTCAACACATCGATATCAGCAGCCAACATTTTTCCAGCGCACTGAGCAGTAAACAGGGTTTTGGTGTCAGTGATGTACAGGCGGTGCTGGCCGATGGTCGCCATTTGCTGCTGGATATCTCCGTTACCATCAGTGAAAACCCGGCCGGCCACCTGCTACTGGAAATCCGCCATGTTGACCAGCAACGCAAAATCAGCCTGGAAAGCCTGCAACAGCACCAACACCTGGCCGCGCGTGAGCTGATCCGCGGCCTGGCACATGAAATAAAAAATCCTCTCGGCGGACTGCGTGGCGCGGCGCAATTGCTGGAAGAAACCTTATCCGATGAGTTAAAAGAATACACTCAACTGATTATCGCTCAGGCCGACAGGTTACGAAACCTGGTCGACCGGTTGCTCGGGCCCTATCGTCCGGCACAGCGTGTCCAGAGCAACCTGCATCAGATGATAGAGCAAGTGCGCCAGTTAGCCCTGATGGATAACCCGGGCCAGGTGCAATTCAGCCGCGACTACGATCCCAGCATACCGGATTTCGCTTTTGACCCTGAGTTGCTCGAACAGGCATTACTGAACATTGTCCGTAATGCGCAGCAAGCTCTGGAACATACGCCGCAACCGGCTATTTGCCTGCAAAGCCGAGTACTGCACCAACACACACTGCACGGCAAACGCTACAAACTGGTGGCCCTGATCCGCGTGATCGACAACGGCCCGGGCATCCCGAACGATATTAAAGACACCCTGTTTTACCCTATGGTCAGCGGTAAAGCCGGCGGCACCGGGTTGGGCTTATCTATCGGCCAAACGCTGATCCACCAACACGGTGGCTGGATTGATTGCGACAGTTGGCCGGGCCATACCGAATTTACCCTATACCTGCCAATTGCAGACACTGAGGATTGAACTAATGAGTCATACTGTGTGGATTATTGATGACGACAATTCTATCCGTTGGGTGCTGGAAAAAGCCCTGGCACGGGCGGATATTTTATGTGAAAGCTATGCCTCTGCCGATTTAATGTTGCAGCGGCTGGAGTATGATCAGCCTGCGGTAGTGGTATCGGATATCCGTATGCCGGGTACTGATGGCATGGCGTTACTCACCCGGCTGCAAGAACTGGCACCGGAGCTGCCGGTGATCATCATGACAGCACATTCAGATTTAGACAGCGCGGTTAATGCCTTTAAGCGCGGCGCCTTTGAGTATTTACCCAAGCCCTTCGACGTAAACGACGCTGTAGCGCTGATTAGCCGGGCGCTGGAGCACGCTAAAGCGCGCCAGCCCAAACACAAAGCAGCTGCACCGGCGTTATCACCGGAAATTATCGGTGAAGCGCCTGCGATGCAGGAAGTATTCCGTGCTATCGGCCGCCTTGCCCGTTCCAGTATCAGCGTGTTAATTAATGGCCAATCCGGTACCGGTAAAGAACTGGTTGCCCGCGCCTTGCATAAGCACAGCCCGCGTGTCGAGCAGCCGTTTATTGCGCTGAATATGGCTGCTATCCCGAAAGATTTGATTGAGTCAGAGCTGTTTGGCCATGAAAAAGGCGCTTTTACCGGCGCCAATAATCTGCGTAAAGGCCGTTTTGAGCAAGCCGACGGCGGCACCTTGTTTCTCGATGAAATCGGCGATATGCCGCTGGACGTGCAAACCCGCTTGCTGCGCGTACTGGCCGATGGCCAGTTTTATCGTGTTGGCGGCCATCAGGCCATTGGTGTGGATGTGCGTATTATTGCCGCCACGCACCAGAATCTGGAACAACTGGTCAGCGAAGGCAAGTTTCGCGAAGACTTATTTCACCGGCTGAATGTGATCCGCGTGCATTTACCGCAGCTACGCGAACGTAAGCAAGACATTGCCAAACTGGCGCAGCATTTCTTACTGCAAGCGGCAAAAGAGCTGAATGTCGAAGCCAAAACCCTGACCAAAGAAGCGGAACAGTTTTTAAGCCAGTTGGATTGGCCCGGCAACGTACGCCAGCTGGAAAACACCTGTCGCTGGCTTACCGTAATGGCCAGCGGCAAACATATAGTGGTTGCCGACTTACCACCGGAGCTCACCACACCCGCTAAAGCACCGGTGGTTAACATTAACGGCAGCAACGGTAGCTGGCAGGAATTACTGGCCGGCTGGATAAGCCATAAACTGAATGCCGGCGAAGAGAACATTCTGGCCGAAGCCGGGCCGGAATTTGAACGTACAGTGCTGCAACAAGCACTGCAGTTCACCCACGGCCATAAGCAAGAAGCAGCTAAACGCCTGGGCTGGGGGCGTAATACGCTAACGCGTAAACTAAAAGAGCTGGATATAGAATAAATAGCAAGGCCGGGCGTTAAAACGCACCGGCCTGCTGTTTGCTGTAAGAAACGCCTACTGTGTTGTGCTCAACGTAAATATTTCAGGAATTGCTGCGCTGCTGCTTTTTTTGCTGCCATTTCTGCCGTTTTTCATTGAGCTGTTGACGTTGTTCATCGGTCAGCAGCTGTAATACCTGATGTTGTAATTTCATCGCCGCCAGACGTTTGTCTGCTGCTTGTTGTTGCTGCTTTGCTATCAGTTGACGTGCAGCTACTTCATCAAAGGTATCTGCAGCCAGTAAATCACGCATTTGCTGACGCTCAGTGTTGCCAGCCCTGGTAGCTTTTTGTTCGCTACGGTGTTGCTGCATCAGTTGCTTGATCTGTTCCCGCTGGCTATCAGTCAGTTCCAGTCCGGCCAACATGCGCTTCATAGGAGCATGCTGCATATGGCGGCCGTGTTCATAGCCTGCCGCTTTGTGTTCATGGGCTACAGCAATACCGGGCAGGCTGGCGGCAGTAAGTAAGCCTAAAGCAAAAATCAGTTTTGATACTTTCATCGGATACACTCCTTTATTAAGACAGGCTAAGCATAAAACAGCCAATGCAAAGCAGCGCAAACTCAGGGTAAAGATTCTGTAAAGGTATATTGCAGCCTGCTGACATTGGGTAAACTCTACACAAAGAAGGAGTGGTTATGCCTGCAATTTTGATGATTGATGACGACACCGGCCTGTGCGAATTAGTGGCTGAATATCTGGCGCTGGACGGTTTTCAGTTCAGTGCCGCCCACAATGGCAACCAGGGGCTGGAGCTGGCACAAAGCGGCAATTATCAGCTTATTCTGCTGGATGTGATGCTGCCGGGTATGGATGGTCTGTCGGTATTAAAAGCGCTGCGCACCGGTCAATATTGTCCGGTGCTGATGCTGACGGCTCGCGGCGATGATGTCGATCGTATCGTCGGTTTAGAGTTAGGCGCAGATGATTACCTCGCTAAACCGTTTAACCCGCGCGAGCTGGTGGCCCGCATCAAAGCTATTTTGCGCCGCGTAGAGTTAACCAAAGCACCATCACCCGGGCAAAACACTGTGCTGAGCATTAATGGCCTGGTACTGAACCCGCACAACCGTCAACTCAGCTGCAACGGACAAGCCGTGGCGTTAACCGCGACCGAATTTCAGTTATTGGAAGTGCTGATGCGCCATGCCGGTGAAGTAGTCAGTAAAGACGAGCTTAGCCGTGAGGTTCTGGGTAAACGCCTGCAAATGTACGACCGCAGCCTGGATATGCATATCAGTAATATCCGTAAAAAGGTGGGCCAGTTTAGCTCTGATGAAAAAATTCAAACTCTGCGTGGCAGTGGCTATCTGTTTTTACAGGGGCAGCCATGAGCTGGTTAAAGCACTTAAACCCATTTCACTATCTGGCCGGGCGCATCTTTCTCTGGTTCTGGCTGGTGCTGTTAACGGCGGTATTTGGCACCCTGGCGCTGTCGCGCGCTTTAGTTGAACAAACTGAAATCCGCCGGCTGCCGCACAATATTGCCCAACAATTGCAAAAACAAATACAGCCGTTTGCTGACAGTCGTAACAGCAGTGAACTGATTGCCAGGATACAACAACACCGGCCTAACCGCTGGCTGGTAATCAACGCAGACAGCAATAGCGTGTTAACTCCCGGTTTATTACCGCGGGATTTTGATCAGAACTGGTTGACGGAATTATCTCAGCTATCGCGGCCGCGCTGGCTAAAGCACAACAATACCTCGCTGGCAGGGCCGTTTTTACTGCAACTGGGCGAGGAGAACCTGGCGCTGTATCAAAAACGCCAACGCCCGCCCCAGCCATGGTGGCGCTTAAGCGAAATACCGCAACACGTGTTATTGCTGTTCACCCTGCTTATTTCTGCTGTCGCCAGTTTAATTCTGGCGTTGTCTATTTCGCGGCCGTTACGTGAACTACTGCTGCGCAATCTGGAATTTGCCGATGGTAAATTAAACAGCAGAGTCAGCGGCCTGATAAAACGCAAAGACGAATTAGGCCGGCTTGGCCACAGCTTTAATACTATGGCCGAGCGTATCAGCGCCCTGCTGACCAATCAGCAACGGCTGCTGCGCGATATATCACATGAGCTTCGCTCGCCGCTGGCCAGAGCGCAACTGGCGCTTGGCCTGACTGAGCGCCAGCAAAGCATGGAGCAATTACCGCGGTTAAAACAGGAACTGGACCGGCTGGATGCCATGCTTGATGAGCTGCTGACGTTCAGCAAACTCGATGCCGGCCAATATCAGTTGCAACTGCAGCGCTTTGACCTGAGCGAACTGCTGGCCGATATCATCGATGTTAATAAAGTAGAAGCCGACGCCAAACAGCAAACTATTCAACTGACAGCTCCGGATGTGACAGAAATTATCGCCGACAGCCGCTTACTGGCCAGGGCGATAGAGAATATTCTGCGCAATGCCATTAAATATGGTCCGGCGCACAGCGACATCAACTGCACCTTGCAGCAACAACAGCATCAGTTGCAATTAACCATTTGTGATCAAGGCCCGGGCATAGCCGCAGAGCAACTGGAAGCCGTGTTTGAACCGTTTTACCGCGTATCAAACAGCCGTAATGCCAACACCGGCGGCACCGGGCTGGGCCTGGCTATAGTGGCACAGATAGTGCGCCAGCATAAAGGTACCGTCAGCGCAGAGACACGAAATGACGGCGGACTTTGTATCAGGCTGCGGTTACCGTTAAACTGCGGCTTTGATTAAGCAAGACGGAGCCGCGCGGTGGCAAGCAACACTGTTGAATTTGCACCAGTACAACCTTTGGGCACGGCAGCACAGCTGAGCGAACGCTGGCAAACACAGTTACAGCCTTTTTGGCAGCAAATGACCTGTGCCGTGCTGACAACTCATGACCAGCTACAACTGAGTTACTACTGCTACCAGGTGCCGGGCGCTAAACATGCGGTACTGATCAGCAGTGGCCGGATGGAAATGGCGGTGAAATACGCCGAGCTGTGCTTTGAACTGGTACAGGCCGGCTACAGCGTATTTCTGCTGGACCATCGGGGCCAGGGCCTGTCGCAACGCGAACTGTGCAACCCGCATAAAGGTTACGTCGCCGACTTTTCGTTATATCAACACGATTTAGCGCAATTTGTAGAGCACGTGGTTATACCGTCCGGCCACCAGCGCTATATAGCACTGGGGCATTCGATGGGCTGTGCTATTCTGGCCGGCTATCTGCAGCAGCACACGCATCCGTTTTGTGCCGCTATCTTAGCCTCACCCATGCTGGGCATTTATACCGGGTTGGTGCCGGCGCGGCTGGCAGAATCCATTGCGCTGGCTTTTGGTGCAGTAAACCGCGCGCTGACAAAACAGCCGTGGTACTTCCCCGGCCAAAGTGATTATCGCGAAAAAGACTTCAACAACAACCCTTTAACCAGCTGTGCAGAGCGCTATCAGTGGCTGCTGCAACGCTATCGCGAACTGCCGCAAGCTCAGTTGGGAGGCGTTACCACACAATGGGTTAGCGCGGCCATTTCAGCTATGCGGCAATTACAGCAAAGCGCCGCACAATGGCATACCCCGGTGCTGCTGTTACAGGCCGGTGCAGATAAGGTAGTCAGCAACCATGCGCAGAATCAGTGGTACCGGCAACTGCCTGACACGGTACTGCATCAACAGCTCAGGTTAGCCGGCGCAAGACATGAAATTTTTATGGAAACGGATGAGCTCAGGCAGCAGGCTATTAACGCCATCAATAGTTTTCTGGCAGCGCTGCCGGTACACGACTGAATTTGTTACACTGCGCACCTTGTTACTCTGGAGTTTATCATGTTGCACATTGTATTGTTTGAACCGGAAATTCCGCCCAACACCGGCAATATTATCCGACTTTGCGCTAATACCGGTTACCGGTTGCACCTGATTGAGCCACTGGGTTTTGCCTGGGATGACAAACGCATTAAACGCGCAGGGCTGGATTACCATGAATTTGCTCAAGTGCAACGCCACGCGGATTTTGCCCATTTTGTGAACACTGTGGCACCGCCACGGATATTTGCCTGCACCACTAAAGGTCAGCGCCAGCACAGTGAGGTTCAGTATCAGACCAACGATGCGCTGGTTTTCGGCCCGGAAAGCCGCGGTTTGCCGGCAGAAGTACTGCAACAAATGCCGGCGCAGCACTGGTTGCGCATTCCAATGACGGCCAACAGCCGCTCAATGAATTTGTCTAATGCGGTGGCTGTTTTTGTATACGAATCATGGCGCCAACTCGGTTATAGCGGCGCACGGCCGTAAATAGGCTGCTATTGCATTTGCATATCCAAACAGACTACAGCTATATTTAATGGCGTTTAAATCGATAACAAGGATGTTAAGACTATGCCGCTGCATTGTTGGCTGCTTTTGTCTGCTCTGCTCCCCGCCATGCCGGCTTTTGCTAATCAAGCCGGTACAGGTTGGCAAAATGGCATAGCCATAGCTGTATTACTGCTGCTAATCGTAGTGCTGACGTTATATAACAGCAAGCTGCGACGACGCCATAACGACATCTTAGCCAAACACAGTGTGTTACAGGGTTTTTTACAGCAATCTGACGATCTTATTGCCATTGTTACCGAGGATCTCAGTCCGGGCTATCTCAACCCGGCTTTCAGCGCTTTATTGCCTGACAAACACAGAGCGCCATCAGCACCGCTGGCACTGTATCAGAATGCTCACGGTGAACAGCTGTTGCTGCAGGATGCTAACCAGCTCAGTAACTGGCAAGGTGAAGCCTGGCTGGATGCCGGTGAGCACCGCCCCAGAATCGCTTTATCGCTGTCTGTCACCGCCACAACACAGCCGCCGGCTTGTTATTTGTTGGTGGGCCGCAATATCAGCCGCTTGAAACAACAACAGCAGGAACTGACGCACCGTATTATGCATGATGCTGAAACCGGTTTGCTCAGCCCATTGTTATTGGAAGATTATCTGCAAACCCTGCTTAGTAGTTGCAACAGCAAGCAGCCGCAATGCGCGCTGCTGTTAATTAAATTTAACCAACTGCTGGCTGCAGATAACCAACAACATATACTGCTGCAAAATGTGATAGGTAAAATCAGCGGTACATTGCTGCAACAAATTCCTCAAGGCTGTGTTGCTGCGCGCTACAGCCAGGATACCTTAGCCGTGCTGTTGCCACCGCAACTGTGTGACGGTCAGGTAGAAATAAGCCTGAACCGGCTGGCACATAAACTACTGGGTTTAACCGCTGAATTAGGTGAGCCGGCTGCGAAGGCATCGTTACAAACCCTGATCGGCATCAGCTTGTATCCGCTTGATGGCCACACCCCGGCAGCCCTGCTGGCCGAAGCAGAGCGGGCCTTAACCGGGGCGGCAAAACTGGGCAGCGATGCGCTGCTGTTTGCTAATACCCGGGTACAGCAACGGGCACCGGAGTATCAGAGTTTAGAAACCGAGTTGCAAAAAGCGCTGTTGCAGGGCGAGTTTGATGTGCACTATCAGCCGAGGCTGAGCATCGGCAGCAACCGTGTGGTTGGCTACGAGGCATTATTGCGCTGGCACAGCCCGAAACGCGGCGTGTTGTCACCGGCATCTTTTCTCAATGTTGCTGATGAAACCGGCTTACTGATAGCGCTGGACCGGCTGACATTCAGAAAATGTTGTGAGCAATTACAATACTGGCAACAAACCGGCATTAATCGCGGCCGTATTTCATTAAATATTGCCAGCCAGAGCTTTCGTCAGGCCGATTTTGTCGCCACACTCAGTAACCAGTTATCCGTAACCGGCCTATCTGCAGAGCAGTTTGAACTGGAATTGCACGAAGATATTTTTTTGCAGCCTGACACCAATATCCATAATACTTTGAAGCAGTTAACAACTCTTGGTTTTCATTTAACGCTGGACAATTTCGGCCAGGGCGTGTCTTCACTGTCGGTGCTGCGTCAATACCCGCTGCACAGTATTAAAATTGCGCCCGGCTTTATTAAAGATATGGAACATAACGAACAGCAGCGCAATATCACCGCCAGCCTGATCAGACTGGCGTCTTATTTACAACTGGATGTTATTGCGACCGGTATTGAAAATGAGATGCAGGCTTATCTGCTGCATGTGATGGGCTGTGATATTTTGCAGGGGCACTTGTTCAGCAAGGCCCTGCCGGCTGCTGAAATCCCGGCGTTATTGGCCAAAGAAAATAAGCTGGTGCGCAAAGAAGTAAGTTAACCCGGGTTAACTTACTTCGTCGCGTTTTTCACGGCCTAATAAATCCAGCGCTGCTAACTTAACGTCTTTACCCTGGTACAGCACCTGATAAATTTGCTCAGTGATCGGCATTTCAACCCCGACACGCTGCGCCAGGTTGAATACCTCTTTCGCATTGCGATAGCCTTCAACCACCTGACCAATGCTCTGCATCGCATCATCAACTGCTTTGCCCTGGCCCAGCAACAACCCGAAACGGCGGTTACGTGACTGGTTGTCAGTGCAGGTTAAAACTAAATCGCCCAACCCGGCCATACCCATAAAGGTGTCTTTTTTTGCTCCCAACGCACAACCCAAGCGGCACATTTCTGTTAAACCACGCGTAATTAACGCGGTACGGGCATTGGCACCAAAACCGATACCGTCTGCCATACCGGCGCCGATAGCAATAACGTTTTTTACGGCGCCACCCAGTTGCACGCCGATAAAATCAGGATTGGTATACACGCGGAAACTTTTTGCACAATGCAATAAGTCTGACAGCTCAGTAATAAACTCCGGGTCAGTAGAAGACAACGAAATGGCCGTCGGCATGCCCAGTGCCATCTCTTTGGCAAAGGTTGGCCCCGAGAATACCGCCAATGACACAGCCTCACCCAAAATGTCGCGCGCTACGTCCTGCAATAACCGACCGGTTTCAGGCTCCAGACCTTTAGTGGCCCAGGCCACACGGGCATTGGGCTGCAAAAAAGGTTTAATTTGTTGCAGCGTTTGCGCAAAGGCATGGCTTGGTACCACCAGCAGAATGTCGCGGCTGCTGCCTGCGGCATCTGCCAGGTTATCAGTAACCTGCAAAGAATCAGGCAAACGGATATCCGGCAGATATTTTTGGTTTAAGCGTTGTTGCGCCATTAACGCAATGTCATCGCTGTTACGGCCCCATAAACTGATGGAATTACCGTTACGCGCCAGACAAATAGCCAGAGCGGTGCCATAAGACCCCGCCCCTATTACAGCAATAGCTGAAGCTTGCATTATTTAAGCGTCTGCTCTGGTATCCTGCACTTCAGCCTGACGCTTCTGCAGGTATTGGGCAAACAAGGCATCAAAGTTAACCGGTGCCAGGTTCAATTGTGGGAAAGTACCACGGTTTACCAGGTTAGACACCGCTTCGCGGGCGTAGGGAAACAGCATGTTAGGGCAAAATGACGCCAGCATATGCGCCATTTGCGCATCTTCTAACTGGCCAATAGAGAAAATACCGGCTTGCTGCACTTCACATAAAAACGCCGTTTCGCCTTCTACAGTGGTCGTAACTGTCAGCGACAGGATCACCTGATAAACATTGTCTTCCAGCTTTTCACTGCGGGTATCCAAATCCAGTTTAACTTCCGGTTTCCATTCTTTACGGAAGATGGCCGGCGCATTAGGCGCTTCGAAAGAAATATCTTTTACGAAAATACGTTGAATAGAAAACTGTAAACCCTGCTGCTCAGTTGCAACGCCGTTTGCTTGTTGTTCGGCCATGATAATTCCTACTGTATTTTAATTATGAATTTAATAACGTATCGAGCTGGCCACTGGCATCCAGCGCCAACATATCGTCGCAACCACCAATATGACGGCCGGCAATAAAAATTTGCGGTACTGTGGTTCTGCCACCGGCAAGTTCTATCATCTGCGGACGCAGTTCAGGTTGTTCGTCAATGCGTATCTCCTGATAGCTCACCTGCTTGTTGTCCAACACGTACTTAGCGCGAACACAATAAGGACAATAGGCTTTGGTGTAAATAGTGACTTGCGACATCATTACCTCTTCGATTTCACCAGCGGTAAACTGGCTCCGGTCCAACTACCCATGCCGCCTTGCAGCACAGACACGGTAGTGAAGCCTTGTTTTAACAAACTGGCCGCGGCTTTTTGTGCCGTCATGCCAGCCTGACATACCAAGATAATGGGTTCAGCTTTTTGCTTTTCAAGCCCTGCCAGCTGCTGTTTTTCAATCTCCGCCAACGCTAAATGCCGTGCACCGGTAATATGGCCTTTGGCAAAATCCGCTTCTGTACGAATATCCACTACCGTAGCGTTCTGACGATTCACCTGTAAAGTCAGCTCGGTTGGTGTAACCTGCTTTACCGCAGAGAACAGCGATTTCAGCCAACTTGCCACTAACAAGACAAATAACACTACCCACACTGCACTTAGGATCGGATGATTGGTTACAAATTCGATATACTGCTGCATATTCACTCTGCTTGTACAAAATAATAATCAGCGCTGAGTATACTCAGTTTAAAAACAGAAAGCAGCCCTGTCGGCCTGCCGCTGCAATTACAGAGCTGGAGAATTGCACAAATTTCGGTAATATAGCCACTCGTCTTTTTAGCTTCCTGCTTAACAACGGAGTATTTATGGCCGCGCGCAAAAAACCTTTAGTATTATTAATTTTGGATGGCTGGGGCTATCGCGAAGACACCAACAATAATGCTATTGCTCAGGCCAATACACCGGTTATGGATAAACTGTGGCAAAGCTGTCCGCATACGCTGATTTCCGGCTCAGGCCTGGATGTCGGCTTACCTGATGGCCAAATGGGCAACTCCGAAGTAGGCCATGTTAATTTGGGCTCAGGTCGGGTGGTTTATCAGGATTTTACCCGCATTACCAAAGCCATTAGCGATGGCGATTTCTTTACTAATCCGGTGTTAACACAAGCCGTCACTGCCGCCAAACAGCAAAACAAAGCCGTGCATATTATGGGCCTGCTATCACCTGGTGGCGTGCACAGCCATGAAGATCACCTGTTAGCCATGATTAAACTGGCCGAGCAGCAAGGCGCCGGCCCGATTTACCTGCATGCCTTTTTAGATGGCCGCGATACCCCGCCTCGCAGCGCTAAAGCATCGCTGCAAAAAATTCAGGCGCATTTTGATAAAACCGGCAGCGGACAAATTGCCTCGGTTATCGGCCGCTACTTTGCTATGGACCGCGATAAACGCTGGGACCGTGTGCAGCAAGCGTACGATTTACTCACCACCGGCAAAGCCGCCTATCAGGCGGATAATGCGCTGCAGGCGCTGGAACAGGCCTACAGCAGAGATGAAAACGACGAGTTTGTTAAGGCTACCGCAATTTTAACCGCACAAGGCCAGCCGGTTAAAATGCAGGACGGCGATGCACTGATTTTTATGAATTTTCGTGCCGACCGCGCCCGTCAATTCAGCCGCGCTTTTATTAATGATGACTTTGACGGCTTTGCCCGCGTATACCGGCCTAAGCTCGGCAGTTTTATTATGTTGACTGAGTATGCCGCCGATATTAACGCCCCCTGCGCTTACCCGCCGGAGAGCTTAAATAATGTGCTGGGAGAATGGCTGGCAAAACACGACAAAACTCAGCTGCGTATTTCTGAAACCGAAAAGTACGCCCATGTTACCTTCTTTTTCAGCGGTGGCAGAGAAGAGCTGTTCAAAGGCGAGCAGCGCATTTTGGTTGATTCACCCAAAGTGGCAACTTACGACTTGCAACCGGAAATGAGCTCAACTGAGCTGACCGATAAACTGGTCGGCGCCATCCACAGCGGCGAGTTTGACGTTATTATCTGCAACTACCCCAATGGCGACATGGTAGGCCATACCGGTGTATTGTCCGCGGCTATTAAGGCAGTAGAAGCGGTAGATAGTTGTATTGGCCGTGTGGTGGAAGCCTTGCACGAAGTGGGCGGCGAGTGCCTGATCACTGCCGACCATGGTAATGCAGAGATGATGCTTGATACCGACTCAGGCCAGGCACATACCGCCCACACCAGTGGCCCGGTACCGCTGATCTACGTTGGCCGGCCGGCAAATGTTACCGAAGGCGGTATTTTGAGCGACATCGCCCCCACCATGCTGTCGCTGATGGGGATGCCGGTGCCGGCAGAAATGAGCGGAAAAATTCTGATGCAGCCGAAGTAAATGCTACTGCACAAACTGAAACGGCTACTGAAGCAACCTTACTGGCTGCTGTTGCTGTGCTGCGCTCCGATAGCAGCGCAACAGCAGCAAGAGCAAGAGCTGGCTGAGCTGAAACAACAAATCCAGTTGACTGAACGCCAGGTAAAACAGCAACAACAACAACTGGATCAAGCTGAACAGAAACTGCAGCAGTCTGATCGTGCGCTGGCTGAAGCCTCAGCCGCCTTGCGCCAGACCGAACAGCAACGCCAGGAGTTAGCCAACCGCAGCCAACAACTGGCGCTGCAACAAACAGAGCTGGAACAAAAACTGCAAAGCCAGCAAAAGCTGTTGGCAACACAAATAAAAAGTGCCTACAGCCTGGGCCAGCACGATTACAGTAAAATGCTGTTAAACCAACAAGATGCCGGCAAACTGGAGCGGGTACTCAGTTACTATCGCTATTTTAACGAAGCCAGATTAAAGCAACTGACCGAGCTAAACAGCACCATTATGCAGTTGCAGCAAGTGCAAACTGAATTGGCACAGAAGCAACAACAGCTGGCCGATACCCTCAGCACGCTGCAACAACAGCAGCAAAAATCAGCCCTGGCGAAAACGTCACAGCAGCAAGCTGTCGCCAGGCTGCAAGCCATGCTGCAACAACAGGGCAAACAGCTGGATTACCTGCGGCAGAATGAATCCAGTTTACAAACCACTCTGAACGAACTGCGTAAGTTAGCAGAGCAAGCCCGTGAACTGGCAGGGCTTAGCCGGCAAAAAGGCCAGCTGACCTGGCCACTGCGCGGCAGTTTGTTGCAACGTTTTGGCGAAGATCGCCAGGGCGGTATTTCCTCCCGCGGCATTTTGATCCAAACCAGTGAGGGCCAGGCGGTAAAAGCGATTGCTGATGGCCAGGTGATCTATGCCGACTGGCTCAAAGGCTATGGTTGGGTCATTGTACTGGACCATGGCGCCGGCTTTATGAGTTTATACGGCCATAATCAAAATTTATTAAAACAACCCGGCGCGCGGATTAACGCCGGAGAGACCATCGCGCTGGCGGGTATGAGCGGTGGCCAGGCCGCGGCAGGGCTGTATTTTGAGATCCGTGACAAGGGGGAAGCAGTTAATCCGCTGCAATGGCTAAGTCAAACCCGGCCATAAGAATTTTGATGTAATGCAGCAAAGATACGCATATACTTTTTACCATACTGCGGTGCCGTGCACCCTGCGCAAAAAGAGAATAATAATAACGTGCGACTAGTCTTAATTCTGTTAATTGTTATGTTTAGTGTCCGGCTGCAATCCGCCGTTCCCGACGTGCGTATTGCCATTATTATCGACGATATTGGCTATCAAAAAGCGGACCTGCAGTTGGTCGATTTACCTTTCCCGCTTACCTATGCGGTGTTACCACACACGCCTTATGGCCAGCGTGCAGCGCGGCAGGCTTTTCAGCAACAAAAAGATGTCATGCTGCATATGCCGATGGAGGCTAGTAACGGCAAGGCATTAGGTCCCGGCGCCCTGACGGCAAACATGACCAAACAGCAGGTACAGCAAACCCTGCAAGCCGCGCTGGCCGATATTCCTTACGCTATTGGTATTAATAATCATATGGGCAGTTTTTACACCGAGCAGGAACTGCCGATGGCCTGGACCATGGAATACCTGAGTAAACGGCAGCTGTTCTTTGTTGACAGCCTGACCACGTCACGCAGTAAGGCCGGTAAATATGCGCGTCAGTTTGGTGTAACCAACCTGAGCCGGCACGTGTTTTTGGATAACGAGCAAACTGAAACGGCTATTGGTAAACAGTTTGATTTACTGCTGCGTATTGCGCGCAAGCGGCAAACCGCCATTGCCATTGCCCACCCTTATCCGGAAACCTACCGCTTTTTACGCCAGCAATTGCCTAAGCTGCAAAAACAGGGCGTGTTATTAGTAGGCATTTCTGAATTGTTACCGCAAAATCATGATGTTGTGGCGGCCGGCTATACTGCACCCGCCATATCAGCGCCACAGTAGATTAACGCGGTTTCTGTGAAATAAAAAAACTGCCTGACGGCAGTTTTTTTATTTTTTCTGCTGTTGCAAGAACAGCAACAGCTCTGTTGGTGGCATAGGCTTGGCGTACATAAAGCCTTGTACCTCATCACAGCCCATTGCCAACACGGCCTGCTCCTGCGCTTTGGTTTCAACCCCTTCGGCAATGGTAGACAGGTTTAAGCGTTTACCCAGGCTGATAATGGTCTCGGCAATCACTTCACCGGCCGCCTTATCAATATCACGGATAAAGGCTCTGTCCACTTTAATCCGATCCAGCGGCAGCTGTTGTAAATAACTTAGTGACGAAAAACCGATACCAAAATCATCAATCGCGACTTTGATACCAAAGCTTTTCAGCTTTTGCAGCGCTTCGATGACGATTTTGGGTTCGTCCATTACCACCGATTCAGTGATTTCCAGCTCGAGCAACTGCGGATTAATTTGATAATGGTTAACACAGTCGATAACCGACTGCACAAAACCAGCATTGCGAAATTGCGGCATCGACACGTTAACCGCGATACGCAAGCCGTCAAAGCCTTGTTTAGCCAGTTGTTTAATTTGCAAACATGCCTGCGCCAACACCCAATCACCAATTTCAACAATCAAACCGGAGTATTCCGCCAGCGGAATAAATACCGCCGGTGATACAAACTGGCCCTGCCCCTGCGGCCAGCGCAACAGCGCTTCCATGCCAACAACCTGCATGCCTTGTAGCGACACCTGCGGCTGATACCACAGCTGTAATTTGTCGTTGGCAAAATCTTGTCGTAGCATACGCAGCATCGCCAGCCGCTCTGCCATTTCATCTTCCATCTCGGCCTGATAATACTGGAAGTTCTGTCCCAAATGTTTTTTAGCTTTATTCAACGCAATATACACATGCTTTAATATCGTCAGGCCTTGCTCTGAGGTATCTGTCAGGCGGCAAAAGCCAAAAGTAGCATTAACTTGCAATGCGTGCTCTGAAGCATGAAACGGCTCACTAAACGCCGCTTGTAACCGCTCCGGCGTTAACTCCGTATGCGGCCCCACTAGCCCAAACACGTCTGCACCGATACGGCCCAATTGACAAGACACGCCAAAATGCTCAATCAGCCTGAAGGTGACGGCTATCAGCAGCTCGTTGCCAACATCCTGGCCCAAGCCATCATTCACGTCAGAAAAATGATCGATATCTATCAGCACAGCAACATTACCGGCCGCTTCATAGCGCTTGGTATCCTGCAAAATCTGAATAAATTCGTTGCGGTTGGGTGTCTTGGTTAACGGGTCTATATAGGCAGCATGTTTAAGCTGTTGAAATAAAGTAACGTTTTCATAGCCTATAGAGATATTGCTGAGAAATACTTCTATCAACTGGCGATCCAGCTCTTCAATGGGCCGGTTAGTTTCGATATACACCGCCGCACTGTGGGTGTCGTTGCCCAGGTACAGTACGGTATCTAAATCGGTAAACAGGTGCTGGCGAGTGCGCAGACACTTAGTGATCTGAGCCACAATACGCGGATTATCCAGCCGGTCGAGCTGACATTTTATGTAAGGCGCATAGTGTCCGGCCGCGCCCAGCACATAGATATTATCACTGGCGCTGCCGTCATCTTCTATCTGTGCGCACAACACGCCCTCAGCATGTAAGCCGATTAAAGACGAGATTTGCGTCACTACGCCTTCGGAGAACTCATGCAGCGAATGTTGCTCGAGCAAATTAGCGCCGGCATTAATAATTTTCTGCAAACCGCGACGGCTTTGGTTAATAGTGCGGATTTGCTGATAAGAACGCAGCGAGGCGATAATAGAGGTAACCAATTTACTGCGGGTTAATTCAGTTTTGGTCTTGTAGTCATTGATGTCATATTCTTTAATGACGCTTTCTTCAGGTGCATAGCCCGGTTGTCCGGTACGCAATACAATGCGTATCTCGTCCATACCCAGCTCTTCACGAATTTGCTGCACCACTTTTAAACCGGCATCGTCAGATTCCATTACCACATCCAGCAACACCAGGGCAGTGTACGGATGTTGGCGCAAAAATTGTACGGCGGCCTTGCCGGAATAAGCATGATGAAATACCAGATGCTTGCCCAGCACGGTCAAATCACTTAACGCCAGTTTAGTCACGGTGTGGATTTCTTCGTCATCGTCGACGATTAACAGATGCCACTCACCCAGTGTTTGCTCCGGCCCTGCTATTTCAGGTTCGTCTTCTGCTAAAAACAGAAAATCCTCATCTGTTTCTTTCGATACCATCATTCAGCCTTATTTAATGATTCCGTTTAAATATACATGGTTAATTTGCATAAGAGTAAGTTATCACTGATTTTATTTTGCACCAAAAGTAACACCTTACTTGCTGCCGAATTAGTGAGATGCGAGGATAAGCAATATTCAGTGACATACAGTACAGGGCAATGGCAAAAATTAATGCGCTAAGTGGTCAGCAACGTCTGCGGCAACTGGCCAAAACACAGCTTGGTACCGCCATGAATGTAGCCGATGCCGCGCCGGACAGCAGCGTTGCCGCGGACCAGGGCCACTTTAACGACAAACACCAGCATCTGGCTGCCCGCTCCGGCGCTGCCGCCTCGACAGCAGGACTAAGCCTGGCGCAACGTGCCGAGCGCCGCTTGCAAATGCAGCGCGAGCGGCAACAGCATAACCTGGAAAGTATTATGACGCTGGCACTGGACTATTGTCCTGAGCAGGTATCCAACCTTGATGTCGACCCGGACTGGTTTCAGCAATTTTGCCAACTGGTGCTGGAGATTTCCAATAAAAGCATGCAGCAACTTTGGGCGAAAATTCTGGCTGGTGAAATTGCCAGCCCGGGCAAATTCTCGCTAAAAACTCTGCACACCTTACAACGTATGAGCTACAAAGAAGCGCTGGCTTTACAGCAGGCCGCCAATTTAAGCTGCCGTACCAGACAAGACCCCAGTGCACGGATTTATTTTGGCTATATCCGCAAACCGTCGCTGTGGCGCTTGCTTACCGGCCGCAGTAAAGCGGTGATGAATCTGAATCAGTTTGGTTTATCCTATCCGCAAATACTCAGCCTGATGGATATTGGCTTACTGCACAATTCTGAGATAGAAAGCGGAGAGCTACCTGCCGGGCAAGCCCTGAGCTGGCAATATCAGCAGTTGAGTATTAACGGCACTATTACCAGTAAAGATGTGGTGCTGCAGTACTATAAATACACCGCAAGCGGCGCCGAATTACTACCGCTGTTAACAAGCCAACCAAACCAGCAGTATTTACAGGCGCTAAGGCAGCTGTTAGCTGAGATCATCAGTTTTACGCACTGATGAACACCAGCTCAGCACTTGCTGCAGCTTGGCCGGTTCCAGCGGTTTAAAAATAACGTCATTCATCCCGGCCTGTAAGTAGGCCGCTACTTCATCTTCCAACGCATGCGCAGTAAATGCGAGGATAGGGATCTGCTGGTAACCAGCCAGTTGCCGCAGTTGCATGGCCACTTCTGTGCCCTTAATATCCGGCAACTGGATATCCAGCAGCACCACATCAAAACGTTCACTGCGGCACAGCTTTAACGCTTCTGCGCCACAGCTGACAGTGCTCAGCTGCACCGGTTGTGTTTTCATCAACACACGGATATAGGCCAGGTTGGTCGGGTTATCGTCTACTACCAGTAAATGCGGATATGACCGGGGCGCTGCGTCATCTTTGATAGCTTTTAATGCTGCCAGACAAAAAGGTGTGGTCTCTACGGCGATATTTAATGCTTCGCGCCAAACAGCAACATGGGCTACAGCGCAGTAACACAATACCCTGCTACGGCCGGCCAGCATAGTTGTCAGCTGCTGCCAGGCGGCAAGCTCGCCTGGTTCTGGTAAAAACAGCAATACCAGCTCATAGGCATACTGCGTGCTTTTCAGAGTTAGTTCAGACAGGTCGCTGCAAGCGGCGACATTAGCCGCCACAGCCGATAAACCTTGTGTCCGCTCCGCCTGCAGCACTGCGTTGGCGTCAAACAGCAGCACATGTTGCAACTTAGCGTAACTGACCACTGTCAACTCAGCTAAGGGTACATTGAACGCTACGGTGCTGCCCAAACCGTCGAGCGATTGCACCGACAATTGCCCGCCCAGTTGTTTTTTCAGTGTAATTAAGATGCCAATATCACTTTCGTGCCACTGTAATGTTTGTATATCGTTACTGCTGAGCAGTTGTCTTACCCTGGCCGATATGCCCTCGCCGTTGTTGGTTACACTCAGTTGTAACAGCGGGCCGGATGCCTGCTGTACAACACGCACGGCCAACGTAAGCTCTGAACAGGCTTCGCTGCGGCTGCCCAGCTGCACCATCGCCTGCAATAGAGCCGATAAGGGTAACAACGGTAACCGGACCTGGCTGCCGGCATTACTGCTGCCCTCTATCAACTGCAGCTCTATGCCGCGGCTTGTCAGCAACTGCCGGCAATCCTGTATCTGCGCGGCAACAAAATCTGTCAGTAATATTGGTGTTGCCGGCGCACTTTCGCCATTAAGCTCAAGTTGCATCAGGGTAAGTTGGCCGGACAGTGCGCGGCTAAACTCATCTTCTGTCAGTTCGCCGGACTGCTGTTGCAACTGTTGCAGGCTGATCAACCGGCGCTGCTGCGTGCGGCTTTGTGTCTGCGCTTCAAGTTGCCATGCGCTATTTTGCTGTTGTAATTGCGCCGCCATAGCCTGAGCTTGTGTCGCCAGCTGTTGCTGCTGCTTTAACTGTTGCTGAGTGCTGCTCTGCAACCCGGCCTGATGGGCAGCAAGGTCATTAACGGATTGTTTCAGCGGTAGTAATTCTGCTACCAGCTCTTCATCAACCCGGGCATTCAACTGGCCTTGTTTTAACTGGCTGAGTTTGTGTACCAACAAGCTGATATCGGTATGCAGGCGCTGCGCAGCCTGAGACAAAGTTCCCTGAATCAACATCAACATTATCCAACCGATAATGCCAACAATGGCTACCGGAATTAACCAAACACTGTAAGGCGTCTGCGGTGTAAACAGCAGCAGCAAATAGTAGTTGTTGTCTGCGTCCGGTTGGCGCAATGCGCCATCATTCAGCGCGGCAAACTGTGTCAAAGGTTGCAGCGCTAACAGCTGATGCTCAACTTGCTGCAGCGAAAAACTGCGTACCGGCAATGCCGCCTTGAAATGCTGCAATACAGGGGGGGAATCTGTGGCCGCAAGCAACCTGCCGGACTGGTTGTACACTGCAACAGTATGCAGTGGTATCGCACTGGCGTAACGAATATGGTTTAGCTGTGCCCTGAGCAGTTCCTGGTCTTTATTATTAACAAAAGCCCCTACGCTCAATTGCAAGGTGGCAGAAAACTGCTGGATCTGCACCCGCTGTTGCCCTTGCGTCTCAAAGTGATACCACAGGCCCGTTGCCAACGCCATCGCAGCTACCGCAATCAACCATGGCAAGGTTAACTGTTTGAAATAATTTACCAAAGTTGGAGTCCGGGCTGCATATATGTGCAATAACTATAAAACGATTTGATAACAGTCACAAGCGAAGAGAAGAGGAAGGCAACAGACAGCGGTGCAGCTTAGCGCACCGCTGTGTTTCAGATCAAAAATGCAGTTCTATACCGGCAAACACGCCTTTAAAATCGATATCGGCATATAAATCATCAATATCGTCCAGCCGCAAATTAACCGCACGGTAGCCTACTTTAACACGTAAATCGACCGCCAGATTATCCAGCACCGCATAAGCTACTCCAGCCTGCATATCATAAAGACGGCTGCCATCGTAGGAAATCAGGCTGCCCTGGGCAAATACATCCAGGCCTGTTAACGGCAAACCGACAATAGCAGAAGCATATGCCATCGGAATAATCTGCGATACACGCTGCGACGCCGCCATGCCGTTAGCAGCAGTTTCAGCTACAGCAACAGTGCCGTTAATATGCTTACCGTTAACACCAAGATCGAGGCTCACCAGATCATTGTCGAGAATCTCATAGTACAGCACATAGTCGGTGTTGGTCAGATCTACCTGGTTTCGCACTTCAGTATCTACCGTGAAACTCTCACCGGCAAAACTCAGATCAGCCGTTAAACCGGTAATACCGGCAGACTCCAGTTGGTTATGTTGCAAACGAATATTCGGCACCAACGGCAGTGGATGCTCTAACGCCACATAATAAGATGTTTGCGTTTTGTCAGTAAAATTAAAGCTTTGCTGCTGGTCGTTACCGGCAAAACTACCATCCGTTGATGTGCGCCAGCCATCGGCGCCCATATATAAACCCAGCAAGGTATCAGCCTGAGCGGTACCGGTTAATAAAACGCCACTGAGCGACAGCATTAATACTGTTTTTTTCATGCTTTCTCTTACCCTTGTGTTAGTAGTTCTGATAAATCTATAAGCGCCGCATTTGCTCTGGAAATGTAATTGGCCATCACCAAACTATGGTTAGCCATTAACCCAAAACCGCTGCCGTTGAGTATCATCGGGCTCCACACCGCCTGTTGCGTGGCTTCCAGCTCACGAATAATTTGTCGCAAACTGACCATAGCATTTTTACGTTGCAGTACTTCGGCAAAATCTGTTTCTACAGCTTTAAGAAAGTGCAGTAATGCCCAGGCTGCACCGCGGGCTTCATAAAATTCATCGTCTATTTTCCACCAACTGGTTTTAACCATCTTTTGGCCCGGAGAAGAGGTTGATTGCCGTGCACCGGAGTCACCGGCTAAATCAGTATTTAACCTGTCCTGGCCCACACTGGCACTTAAACGCTGGGAATAACTGCCAAGCCGTTTCTCTACGGCTTTTAACCAATCACGCAGGTTATCGGCACGGGCATAAAACTGGCTGTCCGGTTTAGCCGGGTCCATTAACTCTGCCCGATACTGATATAACTGTGCTATCGCTTTGCGATACTCTGATTCCGCCGCGGGAATTGCCCAACTGCGATGATCAATGTTAAACATTGGCTGAGCGACTTTAAGAAACTGATTTTCAGTTGACTGCGATTGCGAGCGGCTTAAATCCTTGCGCAGCGCCAAGGCTAAATC
This sequence comes from Rheinheimera sp., assembly GCF_030690345.1. Lineage (GTDB taxonomy): Bacteria > Pseudomonadota > Gammaproteobacteria > Enterobacterales > Alteromonadaceae > Alishewanella. The sequence continues at coordinate 923,803 of NZ_JAUYGV010000006.1, read as the reverse complement.
ACGCGACATTTCCAGCACACCCAGCTCCCACGCCGGCATATTATCCAGCAGCACAAAGGGCGGCATAATGTCATTGGCAAGATAACCACCGCTTTTATCCAGCAGGGTTTCACTGACACGGATAAGCGCGGTGGTGGTACTGTAGCCCACTATCGCCCGCTCACCCAGTTGTTGATGGCTTTGTTGAATCTCGTCCACCAGCAGCGCCGGTTCACGGCTAACCCACCAGCCGGTCAGGTACATAATAACCAGTAGCGCCGCTACTGCGGCGCTGACAACTTTCGCATTTAACATTATCTTTCCTCAGCGCTTCGGCATTGCCACTACCGGCAATGTCAGCGTTAGTTGTTGCCCGTCAGCAAACTGCAAAGATAAGGGCACGGCTTGATCCAGTTCCAGCGCTGCCGTTGGTTCAAAAAACATCAAATGCAAACCGCCCGGGGCAAACTCAACGCTCTCCCCGGCATCTACTGTGATTTGCTCTACTTGTTCCATCCGCATCATGCCATCTTTGTGGCTGTGCTGATGCAGCTCAGTGCGGGCAAAGGCCGGACTGCTGGCTCCCTTAAGAATAATAGCCTGTGCTGATTGATTATGCAGGGTCAGATAGCCTGCGGTGACAGTGCGTCCGGGCATTGGCTGGCGGATTTGTTCATTCGTTACACTGACAGCTGCGCCGCTGTCGGCCAATACATTCATACTCAACAGCAACAACGCGGTACTTAACAATCGCATTTTGTTTCTCCTTGTAAGTCACGGGCTTATCTTACACCAGTTTAGCGTAGTTAACAGCCGGTAACCTGAGGCAAAATGCGTATCCGCCGTGGTCTAACGATCAGGCAGCACTGCCGCCGCCACCAGATAAGCCACAATAGTTGCCAGCGGAAACATCAATAACAGAATAACTGCCAACAAACGTATTAACCAACGCGGCTGTTGATAATAACCGGCAAACCCGGCGCAAACGCCCGCCACTTTGCGATAAGCACGGGCGCAATACCAACGATCTGTATCATATGCTGCCATTATTTATTACTCCTTCGCTGTCTGATCTGTACATGTTTGCCCGTCGTGCCAGTAGTGCCGGCATGGCGAATACCGCAAAGCTTAACAATTCAATACTTACCCAATCCATATTGCCTCCTGTTACACCGGCAAACGTACTTTTTGCCACAAGGCGGCAACCGGTGCCATGCTGAGCCATAGCAACATCACAGGGATAATGCTCAGCACCGGACTCAGGTAAATAATTAACAACCAACCGGGTGATAACAGCATGGTTCACTCCGCCTCGCCGCGGATGCTATGCGGCGCCTGATAAGCCAACTGCAGTGCCTGAGCATCTTGCTGTGCACTGTGGCGCGCCAGCAGTTCAATCACGGTTTTATGCATTGCCAACTGTGCTTGTTGTGCGGTAGTAACACGCAATTCTGTCTGCGACGACGGCACGGCAGCACGTACTTGTTCTGTCAATTCATCTGCGCCGGCGACAGTGCTATACAGGCCGGCGGTGACACAAGCGGTAAAGGTTAAAGCAGTCAGTGTGTTCATTATCCTGTCCTTGAAAGTGGTTAGTCTGTACTACACCCTCAGTGTTTCAAGTGCTGTGCCAGGTTAGTAACAAGATTCAAGATAATGATTTATAACAACAAATAAAAAAGGCGGCCAATTTGATCATTGCCCGCCTTTAACAGAAAACTAAAAAATAGTGAAATTAACTACTCAGCTGGTTAAATCCGCTAACGCAGTAACTTTAGCCAGTGCCTGCAGTAATAATTCCGGCTTAGCGTCGGCGAAATGGCCACGTTCACTCAATAACCGCCGCCATTGTCTGGCCCCCGGCATGCCCTGAAACAGCCCCAACATATGCCGCGCAATATGCCAAAAGCGCGCGCCCTGCTGCATTTGCCGCTCGATATAAGGCAGCATAGCCAACACCACCTGCTGTGGCGTAAGACCGTTACCGGTTTTAGCGTAAATCAGCGCATCTACATCGCTGAGCAGCATAGGGTTGCTGTAGGCTTCGCGCCCTACCATCACACCGTCCAGATACTGCAGTTGCTCACGCGCCTGCTGCAGCGTTTTAATGCCGCCGTTAATGCTGATATTAAGCTGCTGAAATTCACGCTTTAACTGGTACACCCGGGCATAATTCAGTGGCGGCACTTCACGGTTTTCTTTCGGGCTTAAGCCTTTAAGCCAGGCTTTACGGGCATGAATAATCAGCTGTTGGCAGCCGGCATCGGCTACGGTCGCGACAAAGTCCTGCAAAAACTGATAATCATCAGAGTCGTCAATGCCAATTCGGGTTTTCACCGTCACCGGTATGCTGACCACATCCTGCATGGCTTTGATGCAATCGGCTACTAACTGCGGCTGCGCCATCAGGCAGGCACCAAACATACCGTTTTGCACCCTGTCAGACGGGCAGCCAACATTAATATTCACCGCATCATAACCACGCTGCTCTGCCAGTTTGGCACAATGCGCCATATCAGCCGGGTTAGAGCCGCCCAGTTGCAATACCAGCGGATGCTCTTCTGCATTAAAAGCTAAATAATCACCGCTGCCATGAATAATAGCGCCGGTGGTGACCATTTCGGTGTACAGCACGGCATGCTGACTCAGCAGGCGGTGAAAATAGCGACAATGCTTATCTGTCCAATCCAGCATAGGGGCGATGGAAAACTTATGGTCGATAAGCATGGTCATTAGTTACTTCATATCCGGCAGGTTGCGGCCGTAGAAAATTTCGCGCATTTCGCGGAACACTTTCTTGCTGATTGTTTTTTGCTCTTCCGGCGTCATTGAATCTTTGCCCATACCAAACAGGTAGTTATTCAAATCAGCTTCTTTTAGCATCATTTTGGTGTGAAACAGGTTTTCCTGATACACGTTAACGTCAATCATCTGAAAGGCACGCTTGGTGTCTTCGTCCATAAAGTTCTGAATAGAGCTGATAGGGTGATCGATATAATGCTTGGTGCCGCTGACATCACGGGTAAAACCACGCACACGGTAGTCGATAGTAACAATGTCAGATTCAAAGCTGTGGATCAGGAAGTTCAGTGCTTTCAGTGGCGATATAATACCGCAGGTAGAAACCTCGATATCGGCACGGAAAGTACAGATGCCATCATGCGGGTGAATTTCCGGATAGGTATGTACGCAAATATGGCTTTTATCCAGGTGCGCTACTACGGCATCCGGCCGTGGTCCCGGGTTTTCTGAGTTGTCAGGATCAACCAACACCGGCTCTTCACTGACTAAAATAGTAACGCTGGCCCCCTGAGGGTCGTAATCCTGTCGCGCCACATTAAGAATGTTGGCACCGATAATATCGGTTACTTCAGTCAGAATGTCGGTTAAACGGTCAGCGTTATACTGCTCGTCGATATATTCAATATATTCCTGCCGGTGCTGCTCAGTTTTGGCATAACAAATGTCATAAAGACTGAAACTCAGGCTTTTCGTCAGGTTATTGAACCCATGTAGTTTCAATTTTTCAAAAGGCTTAACCACTAAACATCGTCTCCGCTTAAAACCGATTACCGGTTATGACTTCATTACTACAATTATTCTGCTACCGGAGTAATATCCGCCGGCTTCAGGCTAAAAGAATGCGTGATGGTAACGCTGCCAGACAGCATTATGGACACTGAACAATACTTATCCGCTGACAGCTGCACCGCCCGCTCTACTTGTTTTTCGCTCAGATTGATGCCGGTTACTTCAAAATGCAGGTGCAATTTGGTAAAAACTTTCGGCACAGTTTCAGCGCGCTCGCCACTGAGCTTCACTTCGCAGCCCAGCACCTGCTGACGGGATTTTTTTAAAATGCTGACCACATCAACCGATGAGCAGGCACCTGCGGCCATCAATACCATTTCCATCGGGCTCGGTGCTACGCTATCGTCTTTGTTACCGTCAAATACCACAGCATGGCCACTGCCAGAGGTGCCGACAAAGGTATTATCGTGGTGCCATTTTACGCTGGCTTGCATCGGTATCTCCCGCCGAAAAATAAGGCGGCTATTCTACGTAAAAGCAGCGCAGGTATCTAGCAAATTCGCAGCCGACGCCGGCTTAATCCATCAGATCAGCTACAGCGGTGTCGAACAGGTTTTTGATTAGCAGCGAAATTTCGTTGATAAGTTCGGCTTGTTGGCGGGTGGCTTTTTTATTCAGTACGCTGGACAGCACTTCCTGGAAGTCATACATAATGCCGTCCACTTCGCGAATAATCATACTGCGGTGATTTACTTCCAGTTCAGTGTGCTGGGTACAAAGCGTGATAATCTGCTCGGCAATAGACTCTTCCAGCAATTCACCTATGGTTTTATCCGCATCTCCGGTGCCGGTTTGCTCAAACAGCGACAAATGCTCTGTCAGAAACTGGATCAAATGCTCGTATCCGGGTTTATCTGTGACCATGGGCTGTTTTACACCTGACTGTGAGAAATGAGATTACAATAAGTTATAGTTATTTAAGCAAAAATTCCTGCAGAAAACAAATCGGGGCCTAAGCCCCGATCATATTTATTTTAACCCTGCTTAAAAACTTAAGCCGGGTGACAGTTGTTCCGGCATCACTACCTGCTCCAGTTCTACTGATGCCACCGGATAAGCACAGTAATCAGCAGCGTAGTAAGCACTGGCCCGGTGGTTACCGCTTGAGCCTATGCCGCCAAAAGGTGCGGCAGAGCTGGCACCGGTAATCGGCCGGTTCCAGTTAACGATACCGGCACGAATGCGGCGGAAAAAGTGTTGATATAACTCAGCACTGTCGCTGAGCAAGCCGGCTGATAAGCCAAACTGCGTAGCGTTAGCCGCATCAATGGCCTGATCAAAGTCGGTAAAGCGGAACACTTTTAACAGCGGGCCAAAATGCTCGTCGTCCGGGAAGTTAGCGACCTTGCTGCACTCCACTATGCCGGGTGTAACCAATGCCGTGTTCTCATCAAGGTGGCGCATCTGCAGCAGCACTTCGCCGCCTAAGTCTACCAGCTGCTGCTGCACCGCTAACATGCCTTTGGCGGCCGCGACAGAAATCATCGAGCCCATAAACGGCTGCTCGGCAGCATCATACAGGCCTACCTGAATATTGCGGCTAACCTCCAACAGGCGGCTTAAAATAGCATCGCCCTGAGCGCCGGCAGGTAAAAATAACTTGCGGGCACAGGTGCAGCGCTGGCCGGCAGAAATAAACGCCGATTGCACAATATCATGTACAGTTGCATCAATATTGCTTACGTCCTGCACGATAAGCGGGTTATTACCGCCCATTTCCAATGCCAGAATTTTATCCGGCCGGCCGGCGAATTGCTGATGCAGATAGTGGCCGGTGCGCGAGCTGCCGGTAAAGAAAATGCCGTCAATACCCTCATGTGCCGCTATGGCTTTACCGGTATCAACCTCACCTTGCAACAAACTCAGCACGCCAGAGGGCAAACCGGCCTGCTGCCACAGTTTCACTGTATCTTCTGCCACCTTGGGCGTCAGTTCCGACGGTTTAAACACCACGGCATTACCGGCCAGTAACGCCGGCACTATGTGGCCATTTGGTAAATGGCCGGGGAAATTATAAGGCCCGAATACCGCCACAACACCATGCGGTTTGTGGCGGATAAAAGCACGGCCTTGTGGCATCGGGTTTTCTTTGCTGCCGGTACGCTCCTGGTACGCTCGCACCGAAATATCAATTTTGCCGGTCATCGCCGCCACTTCTGTGCGGGCTTCCCACAGCGCTTTACCGGTTTCTTCAGCAATAGAAAGCGCCAGCGCTTCTTTATTGCTACTGAGCAGCTCAGCAAACTTTTTTACCACCTCAACACGCTGCTCAAAGCTTAAACCGGCCCAATCATACTGGGCTTTACGCGCACTTTGCACCGCAGCGTCAACCTGTTCTGCGCTGGCGGCACGGCCTTGCCAAATCAGTTTATTCTTCGCCGGGTCTAACGATTGAAACGCCTTACCTGCGCCATTAACCCAATTGCCGTTTATATAGTGTTCTGCGTGTTCCATTATATTCCCCTGATTATATGCGGGTAACTCTTACCCAATCACCGGCACTAACTTGCAGCGCTGCCGCAACATCTGCCGGTAAGGTGAGTTGTTCGCTTTGTTCGCTGACATTCAGCGCCAGCCAGGTGGCACGAAAATCGGCCACCTTAGTATTACAAATTAAATGCGGCAGGCCACCGCTTACGCTACCAATCACCACTTGTAAGCGCCGGCTGTTGCGCACTGAGCGGATATGCTCTACCCGCGCCTCTACCGTTGGCCCTGCGTCAAAAATATCGACATAGCCCCGGTTAGAAAAACCCTCCGACTGCAGCAACGCCAGCGCCGGTTTGGTTTTATCGTGTACTTTACCAATCACCGCCTGGGCTTGTTTGCTCAGTAAGCTGACGTAAATCGGATACTTCGGCATTAACTCAGCAATAAATACCTTCTGGCCGATGCCGGTAAGGTAATCAGCGGTGGGGAAATCCAGCGAGAAAAAATGCTCCTGTAGCCACTGCCAGAATGGCGAGCTGCCATCATCGTTCGAGATACCGCGCATTTCGGCAATGACCCGCTCAGCAAAACGCTGCGGAAATTCGGCCATAAACAAAAAGCGCATTTTCGACAACAAACGGCCGTTGTTTTTCTCACGCCGGCTTTCACGTAAAAACAGCGTACACAGCTCACTGACACCGGTGTAATCGTTACACAGCGTCAATATATCTACCGTTTTATACACGCCAAGTGAGCGCGAGCTATGCACTACCTTGCCCAAATGATAATGATAAAAAGCATCATCCAGGCCAACCGCGGCCTCCAGCGCACTGGTACCACAGACTTCACCGCTAACGGTGTCTTCCAGTACAAACAGATAGCCTTCATCGCCTGGTTGATTTACCGGCTTACTGAAAGACTGCTCAGAGCGGCTGATCTTGCGCATCAGTAACTCATCATTCACCGGCAAGGAGGTAAAACCATGGCCTGATTCCACCGCTATATCATACAGCGCCGGGTAATCATCCGCACGGATAGGGCGAATCACCATCATCGTCGCTTACTCCACTTTTGCTTTATAGTTTTCGGGGCCAGTGGCCCCTTAGCTTCATATTCTGCAGTCTTAACGCTGCTTAATTTCCGGTATCAGCTGTTTACTACCTGCTTTACCGCCAGCGCAAAGCGCTGCATACCTTCAACAATATCTTCCGGCGTAATTACTAAGGACGGTGCAAAACGTACTACATCCGGCCCTGCCACCAGCGCCATCACACCATGTTCGGCGGCAGCCAGAAAAAAGTCGCGCGAGCGGCCTTTGTATTGCTCGTTCAGCACCGCGCCTAATAACATACCCTGGCCACGCACTTCACTGAATACCTGGTACTGTTCATTGATTGCCGCCAGTTCACGGCGAAACAGTTGCTCATTACTCAGCACCTGTTGCATTACTTGCGGCTGATTAACAGTATCCAATACCGCTTCAGCTACGGCACAGGCCAGCGGATTGCCGCCATAAGTGCTGCCATGCGTGCCTACTTTGAGGTGCGCCGCAATGTCTGCCGTGGTTAACATGGCGCCAATAGGGAAACCGCCACCTAAAGATTTCGCCGTGGTCAAAATATCCGGTGTTACCCCGCTGTGCATATATGCATACAGCTTACCGGTGCGGCCCACCCCGGTTTGTACCTCGTCCATAATCAACAAAGCATTGTGTTTGTTACATAAATCACGTACACCCTGCAAAAATTCGCCGGTCGCCGGAATAATACCGCCTTCACCCTGAATCGGTTCCAGCACCACGGCACAGGTGTTGTCCGAAATCAGTGCTTTAACGCTGTCGAGGTTATTAAACTCTGCATGCAATACCGCGCCCGGCTTAGGGCCAAAACCGTCTGAATATGCGGCCTGGCCACCTACCGTGACAGTGAAGAAAGTGCGGCCGTGGAAACTCTTACCAAAAGAGATAATCTGATCTTTTTGTGCTCCAAATTTATCCAATGCCCAACGCCGCGCTAACTTGAATGCTGCTTCATTGGCTTCTGCGCCGGAATTGGCAAAATACACTTTGTCGGCAAAGGTGGCATCAACCAGTTTTTTCGCCAGCCGCAGTGCCGGCTCGTTGGTCATCACATTACTTAAATGCCAGATTTTCTCTGCTTGTGTTTTTACTGCATTCACCAGTGCAGGATGACAATGCCCGAGGCTACTTACAGCAATACCGCCGGCAAAATCGACATATTCGCGGCCCTGCTGGTCCCATACGCGTGAACCTTTACCTTGCACCGGGATAATCCCGGCAGGTGCGTAGTTAGGTACCATTACTTCATCAAACAGAGCGCGGTTTACCTGCGGCTGAGCAGTCATATTCAGTTCCTCTTATAGTTCAGGGTGCAGCCCGGTCTCATCTTACAGATAGACAGAACTGCCCGTTATTTAGTGAGCACCGTGGCATTATTACAGATTTAACTACGGTTGTCTTGCACCCGAACATGGCGCAAAGCCAGAAAAAACAAGGGCTACAGATAGATTTGCACGCGAAATGAATAAGTACGCAACTATGCAGAAAAGCCGGGCGTGATGAGGTTTTTCTAACCAGACGCCGCCACGGGCGATGACATACTGCTGCCCCAATCAATAGCGCCACCTCGCAAACTGCATGTTTATGGCGCGATTTTTTTCTCAGTTTTCTATACCAAGACGTTTTAAATTGGTATTTGCCAGCAAATTAATGCTTTCTGCGTTTAGCTGCACGGCATTAAGCCAGGCTTTTGCTTCCGTATCTGAGATCAGTTGGCGCCGTTGCAGCTCTTGCCACTGCACATAGGTTTGCGCCTGTTGCACCAATTTGGCCAGGGGGCTGCAGCCGGCAAAGCCTACGCCTTCTGCCAGCTGGTCCAGCGTTTGGCACAAGGGTAAGCCTTGTAACTGCCAGCGCGAGGTAATATCGGCGCTGAGTACGGCAGCAAATTCATGCATGCTTTCACACAAGAAGCTGGCATCGGGTTCCAGCTTGTCCAGCGCATCGGTTAACTGCGTATCGCGACTTTCTCTTGCTTGTAGCAGCTGAGCTTGCCGTACCTGCTGATAAGTACGCAGATAATTGCGCGTGACAACGGCATGGCCGAGGGTATGGAATAAGCCGACACAAAAGGCATTATAAGGGTGCTCTGCACTGTGTTCTGCCAGGCGCTTTGCCGCTATCGCCACGGCCAGTGAATAGTCCCATAACCGGGTTTTCAGTGCCGTAAATGGATCGGTCGAATGCGGCAACATACGGCGCATGGCATATACCGGCAGAATTTGCTGTAAGCTCTCCACACCGATAAAACGCAGTGCGGTCTTGATATCTTTTACCATAGCGCCGGACGTGCTGCGGTTGCGGTACTGCGGCTGATTCACCAGTCGCAATAAATCTTCTACCAGCCAGGGCACCCTTGAGATCAGCGGGTCCAGCTTATTTACTGTTACCGCTTTGGCGCTTAGCTGATCAAGCAACGCATAAAAGCCCGCACCGGCGTCAAACACCGACGCCATCACCTGTTCGATATTGTGCAGCCGGCGCACCAGTTCATCAGCCACCTCATCATGCAGGTGCGCCTGAGCAAATTCCGTAAATTGGGCTTTAGCCTGGGCCCCGGCAGCGCGCAGTTGTTGCGCTTTGGCTTCTACTTCCAGCAACTTACGTTCAGGATTTTGTACTCCGGCGCGGATCTGATAGCCCAGCCGCTTAGCATCCGGATTAACGCCAACTAACTGATCGAAGAAACGTTGCACCAGCTCTTGCGGTGCAGAAGTTAAAGGGCTGCTCACTATTGCATTATTCCATTTACATTAGCAGTTGCTAACAGCCAATACTGCAGCGCTGCGGGCGCTGAGTCAAGTTACGCCGGGGATTAAACCTTAAGCTGCAAAAAATTGGCCAGCAACTGTTTACCCTGTTGGCTTAAGATAGCTTCCGGATGAAACTGCACCCCGTGCAACGCCAGATTGCAGTGCATAAACCCCATAATTTCATCGGGCAGACCTTCAGTATCTGTTGTCCAGGCGGTTTCTATCAGCTCTGAAGGCAAAGAGCCGCGCTCCACTACCAGAGAGTGATAACGGGTCACATCTAACGGGTCTGCCAGGCCGCAAAATACCGAACGGTTATTATGACGGATCAAAGAATTTTTACCGTGCATAACCCGGCGGGCGCGTAATACTTTAGCACCAAATACCTGAGCAATGGCCTGGTGGCCGAGGCAGACACCCAAAATGGGTATTTTGCCGGCAAATTGCTCAATAGCGTTTAACGATACGCCGGCATCATCGGGTGTTTTCGGCCCGGGTGAAATGACCAGATATTGCGGTGCCAATGCCGCTATTTGCGCCACACTGATATCGTCATTACGCCGCACAATAACTTGCTGGCCTAATGCAGCAAAATACTGCATCAGGTTCCAGGTGAAAGAGTCGTAGTTATCAATTAACAGTAACATCGGTGTTTATTGACCGGCAGTATCAGGGGGCAACAAAACCCACGGCTTCATGGACCCGTTGCAAGGTTAATGTAGCGCGTTGGCGGGCTTGTTCTGCCCCGGCACGCATTACTGTGGTTAAGGTAGTTTGATCGGCGCGTAACTCGGTAAAGGTTTTTTGTACCGGCTCCAGCAAGGCAATTACCGCATCGGCAACATCGCCTTTTAAATGACCGTACATTTTACCTTCGTACTCCGCTTCCAGCGCGGCGATGGTTTTGCCGGTTACACCACTTAAAATACTCAGCAGGTTGGCCACGCCCGGTTTGGCGTCCAGATCAAAACGCACCCGTGGCGGATCTTCAGAGTCGGTCATCGCTTTTTTAAACTTCTTGCTAATCATCTTTGGATCTTCGAGTAACCCGACGAAGTTCCACGGGTTTTCATCCGACTTAGACATCTTCTTCGTTGGGTCTTGCAAGCTCATTACCCGTGCTGCTACCGGCGGAATAAAAGGTTCCGGCACAGTAAAAATGTCGCCGTGCAGCGCATTAAAGCGTGTGGCTACATCACGGGCCAATTCCAGATGTTGCTTTTGATCATGCCCCACCGGAATTTGATTAGCCTGATACAATAAAATATCTGCTGCCATCAGTACCGGGTAAGTAAACAAGCCGGCGTTAACATTATGCGTATGGCGCTCTGATTTATCTTTAAACTGTGTCATACGGCTAAGCTCGCCAAACTGGGTATAGCAGTTCAGCACCCAAGCCAGTTGGCTGTGCTCCGGCACGTGCGATTGCATAAACACCGCAGAGCGCTTTGGATCTATACCACAGGCAAGATACAACGCCAGGCTGTCCAGCGAGGCACTACGCAGTGCTGCAGGTTCCTGGCGCACGGTAATAGCATGCAAGTCAACGATACAATATAAGCAATCATAGTCATCCTGCATTTTGTCCCATTGGCGTAGCGCCCCCAGATAATTACCTATGGTAAGTTGTCCGGACGGCTGTGCACCACTTAGCACAATTGGCTTATTGCTCATAGTTGTATCCACTTTAAAGGCTGTATTGTTAATGACAGGCCGGTGCAAACCGGTTTGAAGAGCAGCATTATAACCATATCAGCACATTGCAACAGTAAAAAAGCCGCTTAACGCGCCACTTTTGCCAGCTGTTGCCGCATCTTATCAATTACCGGCTTATATTCCGGCGCATTAAATATCGCCGAACCGGCAACAAACATATCTGCACCGGCAGCAGCGATGTCCGCAATATTATCTGCACTGACGCCACCATCAATTTCCAACCGGATGGGCAAACCGCTGGCGTCGATAATGTTGCGTGCTGCCGCCAGCTTATCCAGGGTAGCGGGGATAAATTTTTGCCCGCCAAAGCCAGGATTAACGGACATCAGTAAAATAACGTCAACTTTGTCCAGCACGTAGTCCAGATAACTCAATGGTGTCGCAGGGTTAAATACTAAGCCGGCCTGACAACCGTGGCTTCTAATTAACTGCAAGGTGCGGTCAATATGCCGTGATGCTTCCGGATGAAAGGTAATAATGCTGGCACCAGCCTGCGCAAACTGCGGCACCAGGGAGTCGACCGGCTCTACCATCAAATGCACATCTATCGGCGCGGTAATGCCGTAGCTCCTCAGTGCCTGACACACCATAGGCCCCATAGTCAGGTTTGGCACATAATGATTATCCATCACATCAAAGTGCACCACATCGGCACCAGCTTTTAATACTGCTGCCACATCGTCTCCCAGCCGGGCAAAATCAGCAGACAAAATAGAAGGCGCAATTAAATAGGGTTGCATAGCAGATTTCCGTTTGAGCACAGTGTGCGAACTTTACTGAATTTGACATAAAAATGCACTGTTATGCCGCAGCGCATTAACGCCCATAAAACGAGCAGTAGCGCACCAACTTAGCACAAGCTGTTACATAAGTTAAAACCAGACTTACTTATCCACATGAATTTAAACAATAAAACTAAATGGCATATATCTTGGAACCTAAAAGTGAGGGAACAGAGAAAAGGGCAAATAAAATGAAAACAGCAACGAAAATGACGACGTTAGCAACAAGCATGATGTTACTTGGATTATCGGCCGGCAGCTTTACTGCCAGCGCAGTAGAACTGAGCGGAGATATTACTTTCGCCTCAGACTATGCGTTCAGAGGTGTTTCACAAACCGAAGAAGCACCTGCCTTGCAAGGCGGGCTATCACTCACTGACGAGTCAGGTTTTTATGTTTCGGTTTGGGGTTCAAACGTTGATTTTCTGACCGAAGGTACCTTAGAGCTGGATGTAATGTTAGGTTGGAGTGGCGCCATTAATGACGATTGGTCAACCGACGTCGGCATTATGCGCTACGGCTATCCAAATACCGCCATCCCCGGCTCAAATTTCTGGGAAATTTATGGCTCTTTATCATATAAAGACCTGACCTTCGGTTTAGCCTATAGCGATGATTACTACCTAAACAGTGGCGATTTCTTTTATCTTTATGCCAACTACAGCTACGCCTTGATGGAAAACCTGAGCCTGGACTTGCATGTGGGCCAAAATGAGTATGATGACAGCAGTGCCAGCTATCTGGACTGGAGTGTTGGTGTCAGCACCGAAGTAATGGGCGCAGGTCTAAGCTTAGCCTATGTTGATACTGACGTTGATGGTTCCTACCTTGCAGACAGCCGGGTTATTTTCTCCATTTCAAAAAGTTTCTGATATTGAATAACCTACCGGCGCTAACAGTGTCGGTAGTTTTCATAAACATCAAACTTAGCAAGCGGTGAATAAATAATCAGCTTGTATCGACAACGCCAATGTTTTATTATCGAACCGTTTTAACAAACAAACGGATTTAACATGAAATTTACCAGTTATTATAAAGCAGCGTTTATTTCAGCCGCATTTTTTGCAGCAGCCGTTTGTATTTCACTGCCATCCATCACGACGAATCCGCAATGTCAGTCGCTATCAACACCTTCTGCGATTGAAGATTGCTATAAAGCCACAGAGCAAAGCTGGTTAAGCTGGTTCAGGGGTAAAAGCCGTTCGACACAATTCCATTTTGTTGACTTGCTGGAGCTGTTAAGCAGACTTAGTCCAGCACAAAAACCCTGATGCCGCATAACAATAATAAAGAAGATCAGCCTTCGCTGAGAAAAAAGCCGGGGATATTGCAGGTTATTAAGGCAGTACTCGGTGCTTTCGCCGGCGTGCAATCTGAGCAACAACGCCAACAGGATTTTGCTGCAGGCAGCCCGTTACCTTACATTATTACCGGGGTCATTTTTACCCTGCTTTTTGTGGTAACACTATTACTTGTGGTGTCATGGGTACTGTCTTAGGCCGGTATACCGCAAAAAGCTCTGCCACCTTGCCACGAGTGGCACCCTTCTGACTAATAGAGCGCCCCACCTGCAAACTGTGTAATACCGCCGGCTGGTAAATTTTCCGCGTCCAGGTTGTATCATGGTTACTGATCACCACCGCGATACCGCGTTGCTGCGCCTGCTCAGCCAAAATAGCCAACTGCGCCTGATCGTCCAGATCAAAGCCCTCACGGGCATAGCCGGTAAAACTGGCGGTTTTACTCAGTGGCACATAAGGTGGATCGCAGTATATTACGGCACCAGCACCCGCACTTTGTATCACCTGCTGATAGCCGGTACAGCTGAATTCAGCACGCTGGGCTTTTTCTGCAAAGAAATATAATTCTGCTGCAGGAAAGTACGGCTTCTTATAACTACCAAAGGGTACGTTAAATTTGCCGGATAAATTATAACGGCACAAGCCGTTGTAACCGTGGCGGTTTAAATACAAAAATAACTGTGACCGCTCGTAGACATCTGTACTTTGATTAAACTGTTGGCGAAAATTCAGATAACAATCGCGCTGGTTCGTTAATGGGGTAAACAAATCACGGGCATCGGCGATAAAGCGCTCCGGCTGCGTTTTGATTAGCTGATACAGGCTGATTAAGTCTGCATTGATATCATTCAACTGATAGCGGGGAAAGTCAGTGTTTAAGAAAACCGATCCTGCACCGACGAAAGGTTCGATCAACAGCTCGCTGTGCGGCAAATGACGGCATATGGCGTCAACCAAATTGTATTTACCACCGGCCCACTTCAAAAAGGCACGGCTTTTGCGCTTGGCTACCTGCATTACCCGCTATTCCATGCCGGCGCTTTGCTGATTACGCTGCTGCGCTTTTATTTCCGCCTGCACCGCTTGCATGGTTTTAACAAAAGGCCCGGTAGCCTGTAATGCTTCAGGTAGCTGGTCACGTTCAGCTTTAGCTTCGGTGGCGTTAGTAAAAGGTGCCAACAGCAGCACCAACTGCATCTTACCCTGCCAGCTACGCTGATAAGTTAATGTCATCAGCTGCGGGTAAGCTGACTTAAAGCGCTGCAATGCTGCATCGCTCGATAATACCGCTAATTGCAATGCCACCTGCTGTTTATCTGCTGCCAGCAACTGCACTTCGTCAAACAAGTAATCTACTGCCACCTGTGGCTCTGTCTCAACGTCGGCGGGTTCAACTACAACAGTAGCCTGGTTGTCGTCCGTTATTGCGGACGTCGCATCATCGATTTCAGCGACAACAATCTCATCTGGTACTGTTGGCATGAGTTGCGGCGTCGTTTCGGCTATATCAGCTTCTGTCACAGGTTCTTCGCTTACTATTGGCTCAGCGGGCAGCAACTCTTCCGGTTCGGAGGCCGGCATTACCGCTGCGGGTACTACAGGTATCCGCACGACTTTCTTCTCCGGCTCCGGCCATAGCACAAAGGCTAACACTGCAATGAACACCAGTGCTGCAGCACCGGAAGCTAACTGCATAGTAGATAGGCGAAAACCTGTCTGTGGCTGCTGCGACGCCTCTGCCGCGCTGCCGCTGTCTGCGCTTTGCAGCAACAGATGCAAGTTGCCGTCAGCTGACGCCAGACGTGCCGCCAGCTCTATACTGTTAAGATTTTCATGCTGCAGCAAATACTCTGCATCTGCCGTAGTAATTTGGCCTAAAGTTAGCACCAGGCCATTGTCTGCAACCTTCTGCACGGAAAAACAAAACAGCACACAAGGCAGTGCTTCGAGCTGCTGTAAAAAAGAGTTAGAAAAATGCTCTGCATCATCAATAATCAACAGCAGCGGCAACGTCGACGGTTGCGCATTCACCTGTTCTGCCAGCGAGCTATCAGCTTGCCAAACAGCGCCGAACCACTGCTGCATCAGCTGTTGCTGCGCTTTAGCTTCATCAAGTGGCGGATTTAGCATTGCCACATTATATTGACCGGAAAACAGCTCAGCCACTGCCATCGCTAAAGTAGATTTACCCGCGCCTACCGCTCCGGTAGCCTGGATCTGTTTGCTATCGTTAAACGCCAATTGAAACAACAGGCGCTCCAACCATTCATGTTGTGACGGCGTCAGGTGGCTTAAGGATGCCAGTTTTGCCTGCAGTTCAGTTGTATCCATGGCCAAACACCTCTGTCAGTTCTGCTTCAGTTACATCGTCAACTACTGCTGTTTGGCAAAATGCAGTTGGTAATACAAACCGCATTGTGCCTTGCTTCACTTTTTTATCCGTTTTCATGTAGGGTATAAAGTCGTTGATATGCATACTTTCCGGTGCTGCTACAGGTAAGCTGAATGCTGCCAGCAAATCACGTATCTTTACCACCTCTGCCGGCGTTAACCAACCGCGGCTTGCTGCAAGCTCAGATGCCATCACCATACCTGCAGCAACGGCTTCGCCATGCAACCATTCACCGTAGCCGAGCCAGGCCTCAATGGCGTGACCAAAGGTATGACCCAGGTTTAATAAAGCCCGCTCGCCTTGCTCTGTTTCATCACGGCTGACAATGTCCGCTTTCATCCGACAACAATGGCCAATCATTTCAGCCAGGATAGCCGTGTCCTGTTGCTGGATTTGCGCATGGTGTTGCTGCAACCAACGGAAGAACCCAGCGTCACTGATCAGCGCATATTTAATCACTTCAGCCATGCCTGCGGCAAACTCACGCGGCGGTAAACTGGCTAATACTGTGGTATTTATTAGTACCTGCACCGGCTGCTTAAAAGCGCCGATCATATTCTTACCTAAAGGGTGATTGACAGCGGTTTTACCGCCAACAGAGGAATCAACCTGAGATAGCAAGGTAGTGGGAATTTGCAAAAAGTCGACACCACGTTGATAGCATGCTGCCACAAAGCCGGTTAAGTCACCGATAACACCGCCACCCAGCGCGACCAGCAACAGATCGCGCGACATGCGTTGTTCCAGCAAAAAGCCCAGCACTTGTTCAAAAGAGCTGAGCGTTTTAAAAGCTTCACCGTCCGGTAATAAAAAATGCTGCGCAGCTGCATCAGGGAATAATGCCTGCACTTGAGGCAAATACAAGGCCGCGACAGTGGGATTGGAGATGATGACAACTTGCTTACTGGCTGCTATGCCGGCATCAATACCGGCAAAGCTGTCAGCGATGGTGATACTGTAGCTGCGTTCGCCAAGTTGTACCTCAACTTTTTGCATCAGCAGCTCTCCGATAGATATAGACTAGAAACCCAATTGGTCGATAATTTGACTGGCCACAGCACGTGCGCTTTGTTCATCGGTGCGCACGGTAAAGTCCGCAATTTCAGCATACAGTGGGTTGCGTTCTTCAGCCAATCTTTCCAACACCTCTTTTGGTGCTTCTTCTGTTTGCAACAAGGGCCGGCGTTTATCGCGCTGGGTACGGGCTACCTGTTTTTCGATAGGCGTTTCCAGATACACTACGATACCGCGTGCCGATAAACGGTTACGGGTTTCTTTGCTCAGCACTGAACCACCACCGGTAGCCAGTACGATACCCTGCAACTCTGTCAGATCCTGAATGACATTCTCTTCACGCACTCTGAAGCCTTCTTCACCTTCCAGATCAAATACCCAAGCAATATCGGCACCGGTGCGGCGTTCGATTTCCTGATCTGAATCGTAGAATTCCAGATGAAGCATGTCTGCTAAGTGACGTCCAATTGTGCTTTTTCCAGCACCCATAGGGCCAACGAGGAAGATATTACGTTTTTCTGCCATAAGTCGTATTACTAATCAGCTAACTCAGTGAAAAGTTGAATTCAAGGACCAAAAGGCTCCCACGAAAATTTGAAGCGCTGAATTATGTCAGGAATAGCCTTTTGTTGGCAAGCTAATTCTCAAACGCGGTACCGCTACAGTAGTGTCTGTAACGGTACCGAAAACAGATTACAGGCCGTCAGTGATAATTTTAGGTGTAACGAAAATTAACAGCTCGTTCTTTTCGTTAATATCACGGTGTGTTCTGAACAACACTCCCAGATAAGGAATATCACCAAACAGCGGCACCTTGCTTACTGTAGACAAGATTTGCTGTTGATAAATACCGCCCAATACTATGGTCTCGCCGTTATCAACCAATACCTGAGTTTGTATTTGTTGCGTATCAATAGCCGTTGCCGGCCCGGTTGGCGTTTGTACCGTTTCACCCCGTGTATTTTGCGTAATAACAAGGTCAAGAATAATCTTGTTATCCGGTGTAATTTGCGGCGTCACGGTCAGGCTTAATACCGCTTTTTTGAATTCAACTGTAGTAGCACCGCTGGAGGCTGCCTGCACATAAGGGATCTCGACCCCCTGCTCTATACGGGCTTCTTTTTGATTCGCCGTGGTAATACGCGGGCTGGCAATAATCTCACCTTTATTTTCCTGCTCTAACGCTGACAACTCTAAATCCAGTAAAGTGCCATCTGCCAGGCGGGCAATATGAAAAGCAATGCTACCAGCCGGATTACTGGCCGGTAAATTAACGTTCCAGCGATCGTCCAATGAAGGGATAGTGCCATTGGCAATGGTATTGGCGCCACCAGCAGAACCGGAAGTGCCCTGATTAGAGCTGCTACTGCTTTGCTGATCACTAAAGCCCCAGCGAATGCCTAACTCATCAGTAACACTATCACGTACAGTAACCATGCGTGATTCAATAAGTACCTGCCGCACCGGCACATCTAAGCGTTCAATCAATTTACGTACGCTTTCAATATTTACCGCTGTATCTTTAATCAAGATAGTGTTAGTACGGTCATCAACATTTACTGAGCCACGAGATGACAGCAGAGTGGCGTCTTTGTTACTCAACAAACCGGCAATATCAGCTGCTTTGGCATAGTTGATCGACAGAAAATCTGAATACAACGGCTCCAAATCAGCTACCGTTTGTTTGGCTTCCAATTCACGGGCTTCACGAGCCGCTAATTCATCGGTCGGCGCAACCATTAAAATATTGCCTTCCATGCGCTTATCCAGGCCTTTAACCCTTAGCACTATGTCCAACGCCTGGTCCCACGGTGTACCGTCCAAACGTAAGGTAATATTACCGGTAACAGAGTCACTGGTTACCAGGTTAAAGCCGTTATAATCAGCAATAATCTGTAACACTGTGCGCACAGCAATATCCTGGAAATTAAGTGATATAGCCCGGCCCTTATACTCTTTACCACCACCCAAAATGCTGCGGTTAGTGGTATCGCGTTCCACATTCAGGGTGAAAATATTATCAATTTGCTGATAAGTGAAGGTAAACTCTGCCGTTGTATCAATGACTAAGCGAGTAGAAGAGCCATCTTTAAAGGTTTCAATGCCTTTAACAATAGTGCCGAAATCGACCACATCCAGTTGATACAACAATTCTTCCAAAATGTCGGTGTTGTGAAATTCAACTTCGAGTTTACCCAGCCGCTCAGCCACATCGACTGCTGCAGTATTATCGCGCAGGAAAATTAGTACCCGACCTTCACCCTTATCACCACGACGGAAATCTATCGCATTTACACGGTTAATGTAGGTTGGCTTAACGTCGGCAGCCTGGCCAATCTGATCAGCGGTCGGGTTATCGGAAATGTGAATATAAAATACATTACCCTTTACCCGCGTACGGTATATTTTCAGGTAATCCAGGTAAATTACTGTCCTGAAACCATCATCGACGAACTCTGAAGTAACGCGTTTAACCCCGGCTTTATCTATCAGCACTTCTTTAAGCTTTTCTTCGTAATCAGATTCGTCGAAAAACAACTCGATCCGTGCCGGCTCATTAAATACCTGAATGCTCGGATCAGCATACAATTCTTCATCGAAAATGAACTCTATTTCCGTCTCGCCGGTTAATAAAGGGTTATACCGAACATCATATAACAACGGCACTGCGGCCGCCGGTAGTGAAAGTAGCGTAAAGGCTGCAATGCACAGTAACGTGCGCTGGATTGTGCCAGACATTGTTTTGATTATTTTATCCATGATTTACTCGCATACCTGTCAATTACTTGCTACTGATGACGCATCGGCCATCTGCAACATGGTCGTCCGTTCTTTCCAGCAACCGGCACCATCGGGAATAAGCTCCAGCAACTCTATATGAGTCGGCTCAACATTTATTACGCGGCCATGAAACAACCCGACATGGTTGCTCAACGTCACTTTGTGCAAAGTTTTATCAGACGCTTCAATTAAGGCCCAGATATTACCTATATCGCCCAAAGTACCGCGCATCTTTAAGTTATCCAGCGCATATTTTTCCAATGGCTCTTTTCTGCGGCGCGGATCCGGGTGCAGACAATCCTGCACCTGCAAAAACTTATCCTGAATTGCTTCCGGTCTGGGCGCAGAAAAAGGGCTACGGGCATCCTGAGAGCGATACGCTATATGCACAAACTCCTGCACTTCCGGCAGCGGCTCCACCCTGGCACGGGTATTCGCTTTTACTTCAGCAATATGGTTTTGCACATCGCTTAAATCATCGAAACAACCGCTCAGCAACAAGGTCAATGCCATTACAGATAAACGCTTTATCATGGCTGAACCTCCTTATAACGGTAAGTTTTCGCCACTACATTAAAGCGCAGACGTTCATCTTGCTCTGTTTGAATAGAAAAGTCGTGTAAGCTGACAATACGCGGCAACTTAGCTACTTCACTGACAAAATTACCAAATTGATGGTAATCACCAATCACTTCAATCTTAATTGGCAGTTCGGTGTAAAATTCCTTCTCGATTTCCGGTTCCCAGTTAATCCGGATGAAAGTCAAACCACTGGTGGTACCAACATAGGTAATGTCATCCAGCAGACCCGGCGTCTCATGAGTAGTGGGTAACTGTTTTAGCAAGAATGAAAAAGTTTGTTCCATTTCAAGCATTTGCTGTTTGTACAGATCAAGATTAACCGCTGCGGCATACTTAGTCCGGTACACCTGACGTAGCTGCACTTCATTATTCTGTGCTGCAGCTAACTCATCAATCTTGCTGTCAACCAGTAAGAAATAGCTTAGCACTGACACCAGCACAGCCAGAATAACAGCAAAAATTATCTTCGCCGCAACAGGCCAAGAGCCCATATTCTCAAAATCAAGATCATTAATATCTATTTCGGAAAGGTTAATGTTCATGCTCATTTAGCACCTCCATTACCAGGCTTTCCGCTTGCCGGAGCATCACTGCTTTGCACATCTTCGTAGCCTTTAACTGTCAAATGCATTTTGAAGTTGCTCAGCAGACTGATCGAATCTTTACCGGCTTCGATAAACTCCAGATAAGGTTCAGACAATAAATCGGAGTCTTCGGCCTCACGCAACATATTAGATAAGCGATTATTCGACTCACTTTTACCTATAAGCAGCAATGACGTACCTTTCTTTTCCAACTGCGTCAGATAAACACCGGCCGGTACCGCGCTGGCAATCTCATCCATAATTTGTGTTCCCAAATTACGGCTGCCTTGCAGTTGGGCAATCAGTGACATCCTCTGCTGTAAGCTCTTTTTGGTGTCATTAAGGTTGCGGATTTCAGCTATGCGCTGATCCAGCACTTTGATTTCATTTTCTAAAAATCGATTTCGCTGCGTCTGACCATCAATGCGTGCGCTATACACCATATTCACCAGGAACACGATGAGAAAACTAAACATCGCAGTCGCCGTTAATACAGTAAGATATTGTTTCTGCCGCTCTTTTCGCGCTGCATCGCGCCACGGCAACAGATTTATATATGCCATGACGAAAAGCTCCTTAACGCCAAACCACTGGCAACCATTAATTGCGAAGCATGCCGGTTCAGCTGTTCACGATCGACAGATGTCGCAACTTCCATCGATTTAAACGGATTGGCGACTACGGCATGAATACCAAGTTCATCGATCAGCAATTTATCAATGCCATCGATCAGTGCGGTACCGCCGGAGATAATCAGATAGTCCACGGCGTCTTTGCCGCTGCTGGTCAGATACATCTGTATACCGCGACGCACTTGTTGTAACAACATAGTCTGAAACGGTGCCAACACTTCAAAAGTGTAGTTGGGAGGTAAATCACCCGCTACCTTAGCCAGCTCGGCCTCTTCATAACTCTTATTGTAATAGGACAAAATGCTGCGGGTATATTGATCTCCACCAAAAACCTGGTCTCTGGTATACAGCGTTTTGCCATTTTCGATAATACTGAGCAGCGTCATAGTGGCGCCGATATCGACCATAGCCACCACTTTTTTTGCAGCGTCATCCGGCAATTGCTTTAAACACAGCTCAGCAGCCCGACTTAGCGCATAACTCTCTATGTCGACTACCTTGGCAGCAAAGCCGCCATTATCTAACGCAGCAACGCGGGCTTCAATACTCTCGGTTCGAGCCGCACTAAGCAGCACATTAACCTTAGAAGGATCTGATTCGTTGACATCGAGTTTTTCGAAGTCAAGACTGACCTCGTTCAACGGGTAAGGGATAAGGGTATCTGCCTCAACTTCTATCTGACTTTCAAGTTCAGCATCAGTTAAGGACACATCCATAAAGATCACTTTACTGATCACTGTGGATCCGGATACAGCAGTAGCGGCAAATTTAACTGAGCGGGGGATCTTTTTACGGATCTTACTCAATACATTTCCCACGGCTTCTATATCCTGGATCTCTCGATCAGCCATAGCACCTTTTATCATGGGCTCAACGGCAAATGCTTCTACTTTACACACGCCGTTGTGTTGACTTAACAACACAGCTTTGACGGAGTGGGCACCGACATCAATCCCCACCATCATCGGTGTTTGTTTACTGAACAGGCGATTTATCATAGCTTCCTGCGGCCAATTTATAGTTATGATTATTGTCTCATTGTTAGCTCAGTCGCTAATTTTTGGCAAGAAAAAGCGTTTAATCTAAAGCTAATAAATATATACTAGCAGCGTTGTAACAGAATTGGGAGTAAAAATTGGGGCTATTCAGTGTCTTGGGTTAAAAAACTTTTAATTCTCAGTCTGGGCATGATCCTGCTTGGTGTTCTCACGATCGCAGGGATCTACTTCTACCTCGAAGATGATCTTCCGGACGTCACCACCTTATCAGACGTCAGGTTGCAGACACCAATGCAGGTGTTTACAGCTGATGGCGAGCTGATCTCGCAATTTGGAGAAAAACGCCGTATTCCACTTAAACTGGAAGAAATGCCTCCTTTATTAGTACAAGCATTTTTGGCCGTTGAAGATACAAGGTTTTACGAACATCCCGGTATAGATATTATCGGCATTTTCCGCGCGGTAACAGTAGTAGCCTCTTCAGGTGATTTCAGCCAGGGCGCCAGCACCATTACTCAACAGTTAGCGCGTAACTTCTTTTTAAGCCGTGAGAAGAAAATTGTTCGCAAAATCAAAGAAATATTTCTCGCTATCCATATCGAGCAACTGTTAACTAAAGATCAGATCCTCGAACTGTATCTGAATAAAATAGAGTTGGGGCAACGTTCATTCGGCGTTGGTGCAGCTGCCCAGGTGTACTTTGGTAAAACCGTACATGAGCTGACGGTCGACGAGATAGCCATTATTGCCGGCTTACCCAAAGCGCCGTCAACATTAAACCCCGTGCGATCAGCTACAAACGCCAGGGCCAGGCGTAATATTGTATTAGGCCGGATGTTGGATACCGATGTTATCGACAAAGCCACTTACCAACAAGCCATAGCGGCGCCAATTACCAGCCGTTTACATGGTGCCCAAATCACCGCCTCTGCACCTTATATTGCTGAAATGGTGCGCCAGGAAATGGTCGCCAGGTTTGGTGAAGAAACAGCCTATTCCGCGGGGCTGCAAGTTTTTACCACTATTCAAAGTAAACAGCAGGCAGCCGCTAAAATTGCGCTGCAACAAAATCTGTACAATTATGACGAGCGCCACGGTTACCGTGGTCCTGTTGCACAATTGTGGCCGGCAGAGCTTACTGAAGCAGCAGATGCTGAACCAACCTATAAAGAAACAGACGCGCTTAGCGAAGCAGATATCAAAGCTTATCTGGACCAACAATCCGGCATAGAAGATCTGCACCCTGCTGTCGTTACTGCAGTGAGCACACAAAGCGCTGATGTTATGTTGGCTGGCGGCCAGAAAGTAACGCTTGAATGGGATGGCCTGAAATGGGCCAGAAGTTTTATTACAGATGAGCGTCAGGGAGTTGCGCCTAAAACGGCTTACGCTATTTTAGCGCCGGGCATGCATATTCTGGTAAGAGAATCTGAACAACAGTGGCGCTTAAGTCAGGTGCCAATACCCAGCAGTGCTATCGTAGCTATAGACCCGCACAATGGTGCTGTGCGATCTTTAGTTGGTGGTTACAGTTTCAGTCAAAGCCAGTTTAATCGCGCCACTCAGGCAAAGCGTCAGGTAGGGTCCAATATTAAGCCATTTATATATTCGGCCGCATTGGAGCACGGCTACACCCTTGCCTCTATAATGAATGATGCTCCTATTCATCAATGGGATGATAATGCCGGTATTGCCTGGCGACCGAAAAACTCACCTGCCGTATACGATGGCCCTATCCGTATCAGAGAAGCGCTGGCGAAATCTAAAAATGTGGTGTCAGTGCGCTTGCTTCGTGGTGTTGGTGTAGATAATACTATCCGGCATTTGCAGCAATTTGGTTTCGCCGCATCAGACTTACCACGCAATGAAACCTTATCGCTGGGCTCTGCTTCCCTGACTCCACTGGAGCTGGTTACCGGTTATGCCGCATTTGCTAATGGTGGCTATCTGGTTAAGCCTTATGTAATAGACAAAATTCTTGATGAAGATGGCACTGAGCTTTACCAGCATCAGCCGGCCATTGCCTGCAACGATTGCTTAGAAGAACCAAAAGCTGAAGCTGAAGCCGCTACCGATAACGAAGCCTTACTGAACGATTTGTTTAATACTCTGGAAACCGATGCAGCCGCCAGCCAGACGGCGGATATTGCTGCAGAGCAGAAGACTGCAGAGATAGCAGATCGGGTTATCTCTGAGCAGAATAGCTTCCTGATTGCCGATGCGCTGAAAAGCAGTGTTTGGGGCGGAGGTGATTGGCAACGGGGTACCGGCTGGAACGGCACAGCATGGCGTGTGCAAAGTTTGAAGCGACGTGATATTTCAGCCAAGACAGGTACTACTAATGACTCTAAGGATACCTGGTTTTCCGGTTTCACTCCGGAGTTAGCCGTAACAGTTTGGGTCGGTTTTGACGACTCTAACCGCAGCCTTGGCAGAGCGCAATGGCACGCTAATATGGGGCAGCAGCAAAGCGCAGGAGCAGAGTCAGGTGCCCGCACCGCCCTGCCGGCCTGGTTAAGCTATATGCAAACTGTACTGGAGGGGGTAGCAGAACAACAAATACCACCGCCGGTTGGTTTGGCATCTGTACGTATCGATTTGAAGAGCGGTTTGTTAAGCCGCAATAATGACCACAACAGTGCTTTTGAGTACTTCGTACCGGGCACAGAACCAACACAATATGCCGGCACCGATATTCAGCAAATCAGTTTTGACAAAAGCAGCGATAAAAAACGCAGCGAAGAAGAAGAAGTAGAACTGTTTTAACAAAAAGCCCGCTAAGCGGGCTTTTTGTTACTGCACCGGTTTTATCATCTTCAAATGCGGAATGTCGTCTTCCAGATAGGGTTCGCTGGCCGCTTTAAAACCCAAATCCTGATAAAACTGCTGCAGATAGCATTGGGCAGAAATATGAATATCGGTATCCGGCCACAGCTCTGCTGCTACGCTGAGGGTTTTTTCCACTAACACCTGGCCTAATCCCAAACGCCGTGCTGTTTGCGATACACAAACCCGACCAACGCCCGGAAAGCCTTCAAAGCTTACGCCCGGAGCCAGTACGCGTGAGTAAGCAATAACTTTATCGCCTTTTTTGAGAATAATGTGGCGGGTTTGTGCATGCAGGTCTTTGTCATCCAGTTCCGGATACGGGCAATTTTGCTCCACCACAAACACATCTACCCGCAGTTGCAATAAGCCGTACAGCGTATAAGTGTCTAATTCATTAAAGGTCAATACCTGCCACTGCATTTGTTCCCGCTCCCTCGCTACACAAAGCACTCACTATACCAGAGGTAAAAGCCTGCTGCCCACAGAGAAATAGCGCTCCACAGCACTGAACAGACTGCAGCATCATAAAAATGCTATTTTTTTGTAACCAATTTGACATTAAGCACGGGTTAAATGTAGCGGCCTAATAATCCGCTTTATCCCGGAGCAATAATAATGTCAGACAGTAAAACCAACGTCAGTATCGATAACTCGGGTGTTGACCCGCAAAGCAATTTCTCGCTGAATCCCACTTTTGCAGCAATAGTCGAAGGCCGGATGGCACGGCGTCGCTTCCTTAAAGGCAGCGTCGGCGCAGCTGTAGCGGCGATTATCGGCGGATCACTTGCTGCTTGCAGCAGTAGTGACGGCGACCCTGTACCGGTAGTGCCGCCGGTAAACACGGCGCCGCTATTAGGTTTTACTGCTGTGGCCGCCGGCAGAGCCGATGCTATCCAGGTGCCGGCCGGTTATACTGCAACAGCATTTTTACCCTGGGGTACACCGTTAGCCGGCACCTACCCGCCCTTTTTAGCCGATGCTACCAATAGCGGTGCTGAGCAAGAGCAACAAGTAGGCATGCACCACGACGGCATGCATTTTTTCCCGATAGATACCCGCAGTGCCGGCGACAGCTCAACAGAAGGCTTACTGGTATTTAACCATGAATATATCGACCATAATCTGATCCATCCCAATGGCATAGATACAGTACCGCGTATTGCCGACCAGGTGCGTAAAGAGGTCGCCGCCCACGGCGTTACTGTGGCACACATTCAACAGCAGACCGACGGCAGTTGGGCATTGGTTAACAACAGCCCGTTTAACCGCCGCATTACCGGCGCTACCCCAATGGAGCTAAGCGGCCCGGTGCGCGGCAGCAGCAAAGTGATCACCAAATACAGCCCGGATGGCAGTCGCACCCGCGGTACATTAAATAACTGTGGTAATGGCTTTACGCCCTGGGGCACTTATTTAACCTGTGAAGAGAACTGGGCAGGTTACTTTGTTAACGCCGATGCAGAACAACCACGTGAGCACAGCAGGTATGGTGTATCGTCGTCCAATGGTCGTTATTTCTGGGAAACAGCTGCGCCTGCAGCCGATGTGTATCAGCGCTTTAACGCTGGCAGTACCGGTGCATCTGCTACAGAAGATTATCGCAACGAACCCAATACCTTTGGCTGGATAGTAGAAATAGACCCGTTTAACCCGGATAGTGTGCCGCAAAAACGCACCGCGCTGGGCCGCTTTGGCCATGAAGGCATTATTTTTGGCAAATTGGAAGAAGGCAAGCCGGTGGTGCTGTACTCCGGTGACGACTCCACCTTTGAGTATATTTATAAGTTCGTTTCTGCTGCTCCTTATAACAAAAACACTGCCGGTGGCCATTTGTTGAACGAAGGCACCTTGTATGTGGCACGTTTTAACGAAGATGGCAGCGGTGATTGGTTAGCATTGGATATTAACAATACTGATTTTGCCGCCAAAGCCGCCACCGCCGGCGTCACTTTCACTGACCAGGCCGATGTGCTGCTAAATACCCGCTTAGCTGCCGACGTTGCCGGTGCCACCAAAATGGATCGGCCCGAGTGGGGCGCTGTACACCCTGACACAGGCGAGGTGTATTTTACCCTGACCAACAACAGCCGCCGTACAGAGCAGCAAACGGATGCTGCCAATCCGCGCGCCGCAAATACGACCGGGCATATTATCCGCTGGCACGAGCGCGAAACACAGTCCGCTACCGCTTTTGATTGGGATATCTTCCTGCTGGCCGGTGATGTCGGAACCGAAACCCCTGACACTGAGCTGGTGCTGACGGCAGACAACCATCTGGCCAGCCCGGATGGTTTATGGTTTGATAAAAACGGCCTGCTGTGGATCCAAACCGATATGAGCGGCTCACAGCAAGGCGAAGGCCCTTTTGGTAATAATCAGATGTTGGTAGCCGATCCGGTAACCCGGCAGATGAAACGCTTCTTAGTAGGCCCAACCGATTGCGAAGTAACCGGCATCAGCGCTACACCGGATATGAAAACCTTGTTTGTTAATATCCAACATCCGGGAGATCGCTCAACTCCGGCTGAGTTCACCAGCCACTGGCCGGACGGCGGCAACAGCCGGCCACGCTCGGCAACGGTTGTGATTACTAAAGATGACGGCGGTGTGATAGGCAGCTAGTTTGCGCGGCGTTTAAGCAGCAGCCGGCGTCAGGGCAATAACGACGCCGGCCACTGCTGCTGTAACACCTGGTGAGTCACAAAATCCGCCAGCTGCGCTTCCGGCAGTGGCCGTGATAAATAATAGCCCTGAGCGAAATCACAGCTGTGTTGCTGCAAAAGTTGTAAATGCGCCAGCGACTCGACCCCTTCGGCCACCACTTTCAACCCCAGTTTATGCACCATGGCAATGGTTGATGCCACTATCTGATGATCTGCCGGGTTATCCAGCATACCCATGACAAAACTACGGTCGATCTTGATAGTACTTACCGGCATCTGTTTCAGATAATTCAGCGACGAATAACCGGTGCCAAAATCATCAATAGCAAAGGCAAAACCCTGTGCTTTTAAGCGATGCATTACATCCAGTGTTTCACTGACATGGCTCACCAGGGTGCTTTCTGTCAGTTCCAGTTCAAAGTGGCCGGCACTGAGCGCATACTTTTGTAAAATGGCGGCAAAGTTGTCCGGCAGATTACGGTCGAGAAACTGATCTGCCGACAGGTTAACCGCTATCACCACCTGCGGCAGCCCCAGCTCTTTTAACGCTACGCAGTGCTGACAACTCCGCTCAAATACCCAGTAACCTACTTCCGGCATCAACTGCGCTTGCTCCAACACGCTGATAAATTCATCCGGCGCCACCATACCGCGCTGCGGATGCTGCCAGCGTAGTAAGGCCTCAAAGCCACAGAGCATGCCTGTGGTTAAGTTAACCTGTGGTTGCAAACTTAAGCTGAATTGCTGCTGTGCCAAGGCCTGGCGTAATTCTGCCTCCAGTTGCATGCGGTTGGCTAAATCGGAGGACATCTGCTCAGCAAACACAAAGCAACGATTGCGGCCGTTATGTTTCGCCTGATACATAGCCAAATCTGCACGGCGGATTAGCTCCTCTGCGGCAAAACCGGCATCTGCGCTGCAGGCCACGCCAATGCTGGCACTTAGCGACACCATGCCTTGTTCCGGCGTAAAGCCGGTATCAAACAGTGCTAACACTCTGGCTGCTAATTGCTCTGCTTGCTCTGGTGTACTTATATGCATAAGTACTATGGCGAATTCATCGCCGCCAAAACGACACACTACATCAGACGGCTGTGCCAGACTTTTTAAGCGTTGTGCCGTTTCAATAAGTAACAAATCCCCCACCGCATGGCTGCGGCTGTTATTGATGTCTTTAAAATTATCCAGATCCAGAAACAATAAGCCAACATAGCCGGGCTGGTGCTGTAACCCCGCCAATGCCAGATTAAGCTGATATTGCAGCATATTACGATTAGCAAGCCCGGTAAGTTGGTCAAACATAGCCATTTTCTGCAAATTGGTGGTATTTTCCTGCAGTTGCTGGTCAAGAGTTTCCAGTTCATGACTCAGTGTCAACACCGAGTCAGCGAAGGTTGTCAGTTCATCTTGCAATAACCCCGGCTGTAAGGTGCTTTGTTGTCTAAACGCGGCATAACGGCGCTGCGCCAGCAGCGGCAACGCTCTTGCCAACTGCAAAATACGCCGGCTGATACGCCGTGTAACCAGAGTAATAAGTAATAACAACGCCAGAAAACAGCCCCCTGCCACTGCGATAATACGACGTTGATAGCGCCGGTTTTCTGTTACCGCTGCGCTGACATCTTCGAGCATCAACAGTAAATGAGAGCCGTTGCCGGCCGGGTCCAGTGTAATAAAATGCAGATAATAACTGTGCTGTTGCAGCGTTAACACCAGGCCGTCGCGGCGCGCCTGCGCCATATCAAACTGTGCCGGCAGCACTTGATAAAGCTGTTGCAACAGCTGATGGTCTGACGCCTGCAGCAAGGTAAAACGTTGCAGGCCGTTGTTGTCGGTGCTGTCACGTAAAATGGCCACCTCAACGCCCAGTGCCTGATGCAGGTTAAACAGCACCTCTGTCATATCGGTAGTGGCCAGTAACACCGCCACTTCGCCATGGCGGTCCAGTAGCGGCAATGTCAGCAGTTTATCGCATTGTACGTCGCAGCTTATCAGCGTCTGCGGACTATGCTCAGCCAGGGTGCGTGCCACTATATCATTGCTGTTGCCGGGTAAGGCCGCGTTGCTGCGATACAACAGTTGCTGCTGCGGGCCAAACAAACTGAGCTGACGCACAGCAAAGTTTTGCTGCAAAGGCTCCAGTTGCGTGGCTAAACCAGTAGCAAACTGATCAAAATCGTCCGCCAGATGTAATTGTTGCAGTTCAACGTGCGTTTGCAGCCAGGTCAGCAACTGCTGCGCAGAAGACTGATTATAAAATTCAAAGTACTGTTGGCCCTGGGCTTTACGCTGGGCTTGTTGCCGGTTGAATTGTTCATTCATATGCAATAACGACAGCCCGGTGAACCACAGCAATAACAGCAGCAACATGCTGAGCATTAGCAGCAGAATTTTCCAGGATAAACTCAGATAGCGCGGCATCATCAGAACCGGTACATCAGCTGCAGAGCAAATACCTGCCAGTACTCGCTATTGTTACGGGCAACATCAGGTTGAATGACCGGGGCAAGTCGCCCTGCGCCCTTTACCCAATGCACCTCCGCATTAAGCCGCCAACTTTGGTTCAAATCAATACTGCTGCCAACATTCAAGGTATGTTGATAGCCGAAGTACGAAGGGATGGCGCCTCCGGTCATTTGCTGCAGCTTTTTACCATGGCGATCATCTTTGTCGATAACGGCATAATCAATAGTGGTAAACAACCTCAGATCTGCCGACCAATAGTACTGCAACATAACGTAGCCGCCTTGACCAAACTGCTTACGTGTAAATTGCGGCAGGAAAAATCCCTCTGTCGTAACAACCTCTTGCTGTAGCTCAGCGCTTAGTTGCCAGTACTGGCTCTGATAACGTGCAGTCAGCATCACCCGCTGTGAAGTAAAGCTGGCATTACTGAGTAATTCCGTACTACCACGCCTGTAATCAAAGGTCGCTTCCTGGATAACGATACCGTAACTAAACCTGCTCTGCAGGGATTGCCAATACAAACTGGCTTTGTGATCATGATTCATCCGGGTGTCACCCCGGGTTTGCTGTCCCAGCAGCTGCCTGCTTTGCTCGCGCGACACCGGCACTGTACCGAAACTCCAGTTGAAGGTCAGATCACCATAGTTGCCCGAATTACGTACTTGCAGCGCCACACCGTCAGTGCCGACAGCAATATCGCGAAAACTATCGAAATATACCGACTGCGGTAAAATAATCGACGGCCTCGTAAAAGGTACGTCCCGGGTCTCGGAATATAACCAGTGCTGATTTTTAAAGCGGCCAAAGTACATATTCGCTTGCCAATCAGCCGCATTATACAGCGCCCAATCCAAAAACAGATAATCCAGCCTGCCCCCTTGCGGATAACGATTGCCACCATCGAGGTACACCACCTGGCCGGCCAGATGCCAGTCAGGTGCCAAACGATAGCGGCCGTTCAGCCCCAGCTCTGTTAATGCCGCTGAGGTTTTGCCGCTGTTATTAACATAACTGCTGTCGGCAGCGCGGATCAGCCCCTGGGCAGCAAAACCCTGCCAAACAAAGTCGTCCGCCGCTACGGCTGTGCTGAATAACATAAACCAGGTTAAAGCCAGGGTACAAAGTAGCTGCTTATTCAATGCGCACCTCCTTTATGGCCGGCTCAGCAGTATACTGCTCCACATAGCCGATGGCGCCGGGCTCAGTGCGCAGTAGCGCCAGCATAGCAGCGATATTGTCTACCTGTTGCGGCCGGCGGCCGGTGCCGGAAAAGCTACGCTTATCCCAAATACTGTTTAACTGATAAGGAAACAGCCGCAGCTGTTCGCGGCAAAAGCGCTGATGTATCGGGGAGTTATCGTTTAGCACTATGATTTTCACCGGGCTGCCATCCGGCCACTGCGTCTGGCGCAGGGTAAAAATATTCCGCAGCTGGCTTTGGCTAAGGCTATTGGCCGGCACTGAGCTGTGCACCACCACAGTCGTCGCTTCAAGCGGCAACAGCAGCAGTTGGCAAAGCAGTAACAGCCATTTCATCGCAGGCAAACACCGGGTAGAAACACTAAGGCTATTTGTGTGCTGTTCACAGTTTTGTTTATCTCCGGCTTAATGCCGGCAAAATAGCAGGCATCATTTGGAAATATCATTCTAGCAGAGCAGCTTAGATCCTGCCTTTTTGCTTAAACCACATCGAGCTTAACGCG
Source organism: Rheinheimera sp. (assembly GCF_030690345.1). GTDB lineage: Bacteria > Pseudomonadota > Gammaproteobacteria > Enterobacterales > Alteromonadaceae > Alishewanella. Next base: position 891,529 of record NZ_JAUYGV010000006.1, on the reverse strand, counting down.
CAGGTTTAGCCGCTGAACGCTGCTGTGGCGGGCGCTGACCATCACGATGTTCCGGCCGCGCCGCTTTAGGTTTCTTTGGTTTATAAGGCTTAGTATTTAACTTAGACCCGGGCAACACATTTACCGGTTCAAAACCTGCCAACACCTGACGCGTCAGCTCTTGCTTAATCAAACGTTCAATGCCGGCTAACTCTTTGCTTTCATCGGCGCATACCAGCGATACGGCGTGGCCGGCGGCACCGGCGCGGCCGGTGCGGCCGATACGGTGCACATAATCTTCCGCAACATTGGGCAGCTCATAATTCACCACCTGTGGCAGTTGATCAATGTCCAGGCCCCGGGCCGCGATGTCGGTAGCCACCAGAGCGCGGATCTCACCCTTTTTAAAATCAGCCAGGGCTTTGGTGCGGGCATTCTGGCTTTTATTGCCATGAATAGGCGCCGCCTTAATCCCGGCAGTTTCCAAATGCAGGCTTAGCTTGTTTGCCATATGCTTGGTTTTGGTAAAAATAAGTACTTGTTGCCAGTTATTGTCGTTAATCAGTTTGGTTACCAGCGCAGCTTTGCGGTTTTTATCCACCGGATAAATCACCTGCTCTACCCGCTCGGCCGTGGTGTTGGCCGGGCTGACCGACACTTCCAGCGGATCGTTTACCAGGCCTTTGGCCAGTCTGCGAATATCATCAGAGAAGGTGGCAGAAAACAGCAGGTTCTGGCGTTTTTTCGGCAACAGCGCCAGCACTTTTTTAATGTCGTTAATAAAGCCCATGTCCAACATGCGGTCAGCTTCATCCAATACCAACACTTCCAGTTGGGTAAAGCGCACCGCATTTTGTTGGTATAAATCCAGCAGGCGGCCAGGCGTCGCCACTAAGATATCCACACCACGACGCAGTGCCATCATCTGTGGGTTAATTTTTACGCCGCCAAATACCACGGCGCTTTTCAGCGGCAGGTATTTACCGTACACCGCTACGCTTTCAGCCACTTGGGCCGCCAGCTCGCGCGTTGGCGTTAAAATAAGTGCCCGCACCTGGTTTGGTTGTACTTTAGCGCCGTCAGTCAGTAATTGCAGCAAAGGCAAGGTAAAGCCGGCTGTTTTGCCGGTACCGGTTTGAGCAGCGGCCATTAAGTCGCGGCCGCCCAGCACCGCAGGAATAGCCTGCAGCTGAATAGGAGAAGGAGTGGTATAGCCTTTGTCAGCAATGGCTTTAAGCAGCGCAGCCGACAAGTTTAAATCAGTAAATTGCATGCGATATCCCGCAGGTAATGCTGCGAAACAAAACTGCCGCAGCTGCAGTGGCCTCCCAAACGGAGGGGCGCGCAGCTTACAGCAAAAACGCGCTGAGCACCAACAAAGATGAAAAAAGCCGCAGCAAGCTGCGGCTAAACACCAGGAAGATCCGGCCGCAGCCGGAGGTAAAACGGGTTATAGTTTAGTGATGGTCATCACCGGTGCTTCAGAGTCTGTGGCATCTACGCTAAAGCGGTAAGTGCCCACTTCGGTGACATTCAGCGACAAGTTGCCACCGTCAGCTTCAAGTGTTTTACCCTGCCCCAGAACAAAAGCACCGTCTTGCGCACCATAGTTCACAGTAGTCCAGTTGGCATCAGCAAACTTAAACTGGTAGTTGTTTACTGCAAGTGCAACATCAACACTGTACACATTGCCGCCAATATAGGTCATAGGGTCGTCATTTGACCACGTCGGCGTGTTCATCTCGCCTTTCAGATACACCGTAGTGCCCACACCATAAGGCGGCAGCTCCTGCACTGTTAACACCGGCGCATCTTTATTATTGGCATCCAGCGTAAACACATAGGTTGCCGTGTTCGGGATCACGACATTAAGATTGTCGCCGGGATTAGCCAGCGTTTTTGCCGCACCAAGGGTCACGCTGTTGCCGTCTGCACCAGCGCCAAATACCAGCGGATTCCAGTCAAAGTCCGCTACTTTAAAGTTATAACTGCCGGCAGCCAAATCCAGTACCAGTGAGTAAACGCCTTCGCCGTCATAGGTCATAGCATCTGCTGCACTCCAGCCATTCATGTCGCCTTTTACATAAATAGTGCTGGCTTCATATGGCGGGATATCCGGCGCACCGCTGGTGGCGTCTGCTGCCAGGCCCGCTCCCTGCGTGGCACCCTGGGCTTTAACAAACACCGCCATACTGTAAGCCGGCACGGTAAAGCTGCCTTCATCAACACCGGCGGCAAAAGCCGCGGTACTGACGTTGGTATCTACCGACGCCTGTTGCAGCGGGTGTAAATCAAAGCCGGCTGCAGTAGGAATAGTATGGCTTTGCTCTTGCGCTGTGCCGTTAATTACGACCACCAGGGCATCATGCAGCGGATCAAGATCGGTTAAGCCAGTACCGTCATCAATGCTCATTACAATTAAGCCCTGCGTCTGGCTTTGGCCGGTATTATGAAAACCAACGCGATCGATAACGTCCTGCGCTGTGGCTAAACGGAACAATGGGCTGCCGGCGCGGATGCTTAAAAACTCTTTAAACACTGCGCTGGCAAAACTAATTTGCTCCGGTTCAGGCTTGGCATTGGGATCCAGCAAAATGCCAGCTATGGCTTCCCAGTTATCTTGGTTCTTCTCTGCCAATGGCAAACCCACACCGAAGTTGTTGCTTTGCATAGTAAAGTCGACAAAGTTAAACCAATCGCCCGCGTCGTAGCTATCGCGATCCATCGATTTAGAGCGTAGGAAATCGCCGCCCATTTGTAAAAATGGTATGCCCTGGCTCATTAACGGAATGGCAATGGCGATATTTTGTACCCGCACCCGCTCGGCATTAGTCATGCTGCTGTCTAAACCATATTGCAGTTTGTCCCACAATGTTTCGTTATCGTGCTTGGATACGTAGTTAATAATATCAGCTGGTTTTTCGGCATAACCTGCCGCCTGACCGTTCCAGGTATAACTGGATGCCGGGCCGGCAATACCCTGATAACTTTCCAGCACATAGTCTTTTAAGGTGCCAGCCAGGCCAATGCGGATAATATCCTGTTTACGCAGGTTATCTTCAGTTGCCTTACCGCTAAACAGCGCGGCGCCCCGTACTTCATCACGCAGCCTGTCATTAAAGGTACCTACACCCGAGCCTGCCATGTCCTGTTGTTTGGCTTGCACAAATAAGCGGTTGTTGGCCACTTCTTCAAAGTTCCAGCCTTCACCGTAGAAGTACACATCAGGGGTTACACTGCGCACCACGTCACGGGTAGCCAAAATGCTATCTTTCGGGTGGTGGCCCATCACATCAAAGCGGAAATCGTTAAAGCCAAAATCCCGTGCCAGAATCACCATAGAATCCTGCATAAACTTTTCAAACATGCGATGCTCAGTCGCGGTGTTTTCACAGCAGGTGGAACGCTCAATGGCACCGCTAGTTTCGTTATAACGGTGATAATACCCCGGCACAATTTTATCAAACACTGACGTGGTACTCAGCCCGGATGCACTGGTGTGGTTGTACACCACGTCCAGCACAGTACGCAGGCCAATATCGTTCAGTGCTTTGTTCATTGCCCGCACTTCTTTAATGCGTGCCACGCCGTCCGGGTTGGAGGCATAGCTGCCTTCCGGGGCAATAAAGTGCTGCGGGTCATAACCCCAGTTAAAACCATCTATGCTGCGAATGGCCTGCACCAGCTCTTGTGCTTTCTCGCCAAAGGCAGAATAGCCTTCCAGCACCGATAGCAAGGTAGCGTTTTCATCGGTATTGCCACACACCGGCGCATCGGCTTTTAACCCACAAAGTTTGCCTACTGTATCGCTGAGCTCAATCCGGCTGGCGGCATTTTCATTAATATTGGCCTGATCATTAAGCGGCAATAAATGAAAATGCGTTAAACCATGCTCTGCCAGTGAGGCTAAGTGCTTAACCGGTAATGAGTCAGTTTCGGTAAAGGCCAGATATTTGCCACGGTTAGCGGCACTGACACTTTGGTCACGGATAGAGAAATCCCGCACATGGCCTTCATAGATCACGATATCTTCCGGTTTAGCGACGGTAGGAATAGTGCGCTCGCTCCAGCCTTCCGGTGCCAGGTCAGCATCTGCCAGATTAACAAACTGGCTGTAGCGGCCGTTAATCGCCACGCTAACCGAATAGGGATCTGTCGCTTCGATGGTTTCAACTTTGCGCGTCAGCGGGTGATATACCGTCACTTCATAACGATAAAATTGGCGGTCCAGCGCATCACTGCCACTGTAACGCCAAATTCCGCTGGCTGTATCAAGGCTCATCGCATGGGTAGCAGTGAGGTTACGGCCGCTGTCATACACTTTAAGCTGCACATCACGGGCTGTTGGCGCCCATACTGCAGCGCTGACAGCACCGTCTTCGTAACTTACACCCAAGCTGGCTTCATCGGCGTCAGCATCGCCTTTAGTGTACAAGTCATCTAATACTTTGGCTGCCTGCACCCAGGTTGCACTGAGTAAAGCATTGTCGGTGCCAAATGCTGCCAGCGCCAGTTGGTTTTTCACCATGGCCTTGGCTTCATCGGCAGTAAAGTTGGCACTAAAGGCCGGTTTGTCGGCCAGATGCGGCACCAACGCCTTTTGCTGCTCTGTCAACTCAACCGGCAGCAGCTCTATGCTGTCACCGCTCAGGCTACCGTCACGGCCAATGGCTAAAGCAGCGTTGGCATCAAAGTACAACTTAACCGGCGTTGCTGCGCCAATGCCGCTATTCCAAATAAAGGTATTCTGGTCCAGCCAATGTGCGGCAGCGCCCTGAATACTTACTCCCAGTGACTCGATAGGAAATTCAAACACGCCGGTAACACCGGAGAAAATCCAGTTCATCCGCGCAAAATCCGGGTGATCCTGGGATAACGGCATTTGCATATCAGTGCCGGGATCTTTACCGGCATCATCGGTACCAATGTGCACAATAAAGTTGCCGCAGGCGCCTGGCGTTCCGGCATAGCCGGGTTTTAACTGTAAAATCCAGTAAGCACCGTAGTTAGGGTCAATACCGTTATGCACCAAACCGTTTTCCCAGCCCGGTGCAACTGATGATGGGGCATAGGCATCACAGGTTTCATTGTTCCAGGTATGTAAGCGGTAACCGTCATACACCCCATCCTGCGGCCGTTTATAAAACAGCACAGCTTCGTTAGCACCAGCCATCACCACCGGCGCCGGCGCATTCGGATTTTCACCTATTTCACAGCTTTCATTATTGGCAGTGGGCACTTGCGGCGCCGGGCAGAATATCGGCGGCGGATCAATACAGCTGGTGCCGCTGGCATCGGGGATCAGCGGTACATCGCAGCTTAACAGCTCTTCGCCAGGCGCAGTATTATCGGCACCACCACAGGCTGCCAGCATATTGGCTGCCAGCAACAATGAACTGAGCTGCAGCATTTTTTTAATAGTAGACATTGCTTTGTTGCTCCAAAATCCGGTTAAAAGGTGTACACCGCGCCAAGGTAGAACTGGCGGCCAAAAAATTGGATCGTGCCGGTTTGCGCCTTGTCACCGAAATAGCTCTTAGTGGGTTCATCTGTCAGGTTGTTTACCTGAAACAACAGCTTGAAATGGTCGTTAACGTCATACGAGGTTTGCATGTCGATTACGGTTTCACTGTCAAAGTTGGTTATTTGCTCGTCAATACCTACCTGGGACGAGACAAACGGCGAGCGGTAGCGCGCACTGACGCGGGCATCAAAGCCGCGATAATTCCAGAATACCGTGCCGGTAAACACATCTTGCGACAGGCCTTCAAAGCTGGTCTCAGTGGCTGCGCCGCCTAAGTCATTAATCAGGCTGACTTCACTTTCGGTATAGGAATAACTACCCTGCACACCCAAGCCGGACCACATTTCAGGCAAGGTATCAAACACCTTGGTAAAAGCCAGTTCGGCACCGCGGATATAGCCGCCCTCACCGTTATTTACCGCGGTAGAAAAAGCACCGTTAAAGGTGGCTCGCGGAATACCGTCTTCGTCTATTACTTCAAGCGGTACATCATAGCCGGCGCCGGCAAAGTCAAATTGCTGAATGGTAAAATCATTTACAAAAGACTTAATGTCTTTGTAAAACAACGCAAAAGCAATAGCGCCGGACGGCAGATAGTACTCATAGGATAAATCGTACTGCGTCGCTTCAAACGGCCGTAAGAACGGGCTGTTGGAACTGTTACCGCTGATTTCACCGTCGTCACTGATGCTAATAGAGGTATTAGACGCCAACCGGTTAATCGGTGGCCGCGACATCACTTTTGCCGCGGCAAAACGGATTTGCGAGTTGTCGGTAATGCCGAAGTTCAGGTTCAGCTGCGGCAGCAAATCGGTGTATTTCTCACCCAGCACGCCGGGCGCATAGCGGGTATTAACCAGGCCGGCATCATCGGTAATATTTTGCGCACCGCGCAGCGGGTCGCCGTTGACATCGGCAAGGTTAGTAGCACTTTGGTCGGTTTGCACCACACGTACGCCGATATTACCGCTTAGCGGAATACCAAAAACGTCCGTATCCAGGTTCGCCATCACATAGCCGGCCAGCACATCTTCATACACTTCGCCGCTTTCCAGCACTGACCAACTGGTATTCGGTCCGCTCTGCGCCAGTTGCTCTTCCACCAGATCCGGGTTACCGGTGCCCCAGGTTTGTACCGGCTGCGGTATACCTTCAGGAAACCATGCCGCTAACGCTTTATTCAGATCAACCGACAAATAGGCCGGGTAGGCAGCAAAATCACCCTGAAAATTCACTACTTCTGTCATATCTGCCGTCAGGCGCAGCGGCGGCTGTGAATTAAGAAAAGCGCCATCACTGCCATATTCAAAGATAGAGCGGTCATTTTTGTAGCTGCGCTCTGAGTAACGTACGCCAGCCTCCAGTGAAGCAACCACGGGCAAATCCAACATCCAGGTCGCATCTAAGCGCACAGCGTTTACTTCATCTTCGTTAACATAAGGGTAAATACCGTATTTGCTCACCATCACCTTATCGATATCAGAAAATGCTGCAGCCTGGTTAAAGCCTACGCCCGGCAGGTTCAGGTTATTCAGCTGATAAGAGATGGACACATTGGTATCCAGCACCGGCGTTTCTGCAGTGGCATCTTCCGCTACCAGCGCCCATAGCAGGCCGTTACGGAAGTTACTTTTGGCGCCGGAATGCGATACGTCAAAACTCAGGTTTACACTGTCGCTGACATCCCAATCGGCATTAATGCCAAAGCTGCGTACCTCGTCGTAATCGCGGTTGTCATCATTAACAATTTCTACCCGGGTAAAGCTGGTGGTAGTGCGGTTAAAGGTGCCGCCAATCACCGAGCTACCGTTAAGCTCCGCGTTACCTAATGCAGCGGTCGGGCCGCCAAATTTTACCCGTAAGCCACGGGCAAAGGCTTCTTTATCAAATTTAGATAAGAACGCATCGGCTTTTAAGGTAAAAGCATCATGGGGCGTCCACTCCAGCGCAGCCATATAGCCGTCACGGGTTTCTTCACCGCCTTTGTGCTGCAGCTCAAAACCCTCGCTGATATATTCGTTCACACCATCATCATTGATGTCTTTCTCGCCGTTATAGGCCAGGCCAACAAATTGTGTCGCCACGCTGGGCTGATACAAGCGGGCATAACCGGCAGCAAAACCAAGAGTGTCATTTAAAAACTTGCCCTGATACGACAAGCTGAAGCGATGGCCAAAATCGACGCCATCCGGCACTTCGTCAGCGCGGTCGTTGTACATGCCGCGGGCATTAACGGTAAAGGTATGCTGTTTTTCGTTGCGCAGCGGGCTGGCGGTTTGCAGCTCTACCGTACCGGCAACACCGCCTTCTATCAGCGACGCCTTCGGCGATTTATACACGGCGGCAGAGTTAATTAATTCAGACGGATATTGGTCAAACTCAATATTGCGTTTGCCGCTGGTAGACACCTGTTCACGGCCGTTTAAAGTTGAAAAGACAAAACCACCGGACATACCGCGGATATTAATCTCTGCCGCCTGACCACCGGTACGCACCGCCGAAATACCCGGCAAGCGCGTTAAAGCATCGGCCATCGATACATCAGGCAGCGCGCCCAAATCATCTGCCGAAATGGTTTCTGATACCGTATCACCAAAGCGCTTGGCATCCAGTGAGCGGAACAGGCTGCTGGCAAAGCCGCGCACCTGAATCACTTCCACACTATCCAAAGCCGCTGCAGCTACTGTGCTGTCGGTTGAGGTTTGTTGATTTGCTGGTTGTGGCGTCTGCTGTGCTGTTTGTGCAACAGCAGACCATGCCAGACTACCCACCCCTGCCATAGCAAGCGTGAGCAGACTAAGCTTAAACTTATTCATGCTCCTGTATCCCCGTATGTTTTTATTGTTGTGGTTGCGCGTTCCATGCAGCAGCATGAGAGGTGCAGCCTGCTTTTTAAGCAGTTTATTTATTAACCTAATTGGGGCAGGGCGCAATATGAATACGTATTCAGCTGCGCCAAAGCAGCGCAAAGCGGGAAAATGCGCACTTTAGCGGTGCAAAGCCACAGCCGTACTTTATCCGGTTAACGCATTGCGCTATTGTAAACCTCTACAGCGCCGTACTTCAGACCAGGCGCCGCATTTGGACTAAAGGATCAGCATTGCGTAACCAGGCCAGTATCAGCACCGCCGACAGCGTATTTATGCGCGAATTGAAACGCGTACTTAACAGCCTGAGTACGCCCGCTTCGGCGTTGTCGCTGGTGAGTATCGCGGCAGACTTTTTCCGCGCCACGCACAGCAGCGTTACCCCGCCGGCAGCCATGGCCGAGCTGGCCTTTGTGGCCGAAAAAATTCTGCTGCTAACGGAAGGGCAAACAGAAGCCGAAACGCTGAACCGCTCCGCCAGATTACTCGGCACCTTGCAGCTCACCGTACCCGACTCACCGCGGCGCTGGCGCGAGGTACAGTTTGGCTACAAAGCCCTGTACCGCGCTACGTTATCGCTGCGTTTATTGCAGCATATGCTGCAACAACAGCTGCTTAATGATCCCTGGATACAACAACACTATGCCCGGCGCGATACAAAAGACCCGGATTGTCCGTACCGCTTAAACGTGCAATTGCCGATGGTTATAGCAGTGCTGTTGCTGGATGTGGGTATGCTGCATCCCAAAGCTCTGGCGGTATTGGCCGGCAGCAATGGCAACCTTAATCCGCACCGGCCGTTGCAAGCGGATGAGCGTCAGCAATTGCTGCAGCTTAGCGCTAAAGCACGGCAGCACTTTTTTGCCCAAGCCTTAGCCGTTGTGCGTTTTCGTAGCAACAACAAGCTGGAACAACAGCAGGATATGGCGCAACAGCAACAGCGGCTCGATTTTACCGAACGCTTGCTGGCGGCAACTGACGACCCGGCCAGTGCGCTGGGCAGCTTGTTAAAAGTGCCACAGGTATACAGCTCTATTGTATTGCCGGGCCGGCAGCGCTTTGCCTACGAAGCACTGCCTAAAGCCACGTTAGTACTGAAAGACGCGGTAAAACGCGGTGAGTTAAATGCGCAATTTGTCGGGCATTTACTAAAGATTACCGGAGTATTTCCGCAAGGCTTCGGTGTGGTATTTATTCCGGCGCAAAACGATTTAAGCCTGGCGGAAAAGTACGAGTTAGCTGTAGTTAATCAGTTATATCCGGCCAAAGCAGAAGAGCCGCTGTGCCGCATTGTCAGCCGTAATCTGCAGTACCGTCGTGGTGGCCATAACAGTTGCATCAGCGTAGCGCATAACCTGTATTTCCGGCCGGCACGCGACCGGTTGGCCATTATGCCGCAGCAGCGGCTACAGGATATTCTGGCCAGCCTGAGCGCCGATTTTGAGCCCGGCCAGCTACGGCGCTTTATTCCGCGTTGCTGGCATCCGGAGCAATTTTTCAGCCAGAGTGAACACCAGAACCTGTGGAACAACGCGCCGCAGCGGCAAAATTAGCGAAAGGTTTTTATTGACCGCATACTTTCCGCAAAAACTCGTCATGCGACGGTAATTTTGCCAACGGATCGCGTTTTATCGCCAGCATGCTTTGCAACATCTGCTTTAACTGAGTTTCAGAGAAACTGTTCGCCAGCGGGTGGTAGTCTTTTGGTACTATGCCCTGCCCTAACATAACCTGCAGCCAGGAGCTTTCCAGAAACAAATCATTCTGCTCACGGAATAAGCTGCCATTTTGTGCAAACAGTTCAATTTTCCGTGCCAGCGTCGCCGGAATATCCATCTGCCGTACATCACGCCAAAACGTACTGTCGGTTCGCTCGTTCACATGATAATGCAGAATGATAAAGTCGCGCACCTGCTCAAACTCGATCTGCGACTGGCGGTTGTATTCATTTACCAGCTCTGCGGTAACCCCCTGGTGCGGAAACAATTGCAGTAAGCGCACCACGGCCGATTGGATCAGGTGAATACTGGTTGACTCCAGCGGTTCCAAAAAGCCACTCGACAAACCTACTGATACCACGTTGCGGTGCCACTGCTTGCGCCGCCGGCCGGTTTTAAACTGAATAAATTTAGGCTCCGCCAGGGCTTTACTGTCCAGGTTTGCCAACAAAATATCCGCTGCCTGCTGCTCAGTATAATGCGCACTGCTGTATACCATGCCGTTACCATTGCGGTGCTGCAGCGGTATACGCCACTGCCAGCCACTGCTATGAGCAATTGAGCGGGTATAAGGTAGCGTGTGCTCAAAACGCTCTGATGGCACAGCCACAGCTCTGTCACAGGGTAACCAATGGCTCCAGTCTTCATAGCCGGTATTCAATTTCTGCTGAATAAGCAGGCCGCGAAAACCGGAACAATCGATAAATAAATCACCTGCCAGTACCCGGCCATCTTCTAACACCAGATGTTGAATATCACCATTGCCATGCTGGGTTACGCTGCCAACTTTACCTTCATGGCGAACTACGCCCATTTGCTCGCTAAACTTGCGCAAAAAACGCGCGTACAACCCGGCATCAAAATGATAAGCGTAGGGTAACTCCAGTACCGGATCTTTACTGTTAATGCCGGCAAATTTACCGGCCTCAGCACACAGATAGTTTAAGTCGTATTGCCACAGCGAAGTGGTATCGCCCAACTGCTGCGCCCGGCGCCAAAGATGATGGAAATGGCAGAATGCCAGGCTTTTACCCGGTGCGCCAAAGGTATGAAAATAGCTTTCACCCTGCACCCGCCAGTTTTCGAATTTAATCGCCAGTTTAATCGTGGCTTTGGTTTCGCGTAAAAACTCCGCCTCGTTAATACCCAGCACGTTATTTAATAAACGGATTGGCGGAATGGTCGCTTCGCCAACACCCACTGTACCGATGTCCTCAGATTCAACCAATTGGATATCGACGACGTTACCCAGCACTTTTTTCAGCAAAGCGGCAGCAATCCAACCTGAGGTACCACCACCTAAAATGACGACTTTACGCACAGTCTGCATAGTTGCACCTTTCAGAACAAAACAGCCCAACCAGGCAAAGCTTGGTTGGGCTGTCGATAACATATTTAGCGGTAAATCACTTTACCGCTAAGGCTGCCAAGCTTAGAACTTATAGTTCAACCCTAGCATATAGTTACGGCCAAAGCTCTGATAGGTTACAACCTGACGGGTATCATCACCACTGTTGCTGATGTCTTTCTCGTCTGTCAGGTTTTGTGCCTGCAATGTAACACGTAAACCATCCAGTGCGTCGATGCCCGACTCGCTGAAGTCATAACCAATTTGCGCATCCCACAGCTCTGTACCCTGACGGCTCACCGGCACCAAACTCAAACTGATACCACGCTCTTCAGTCTGGAACTCATCGCGTTTAGTGCCGGAGATACGGAATTCAAAGCCCTTGTACTCATAGTAAGCTGTCAGAGTATAAATCTCCTCAGACAAACCAGGCACCCGGCCACCGTCATCCAGTTTGCCATCCATAAAGGTGGCACTGGCAACAATACCAAAGCCATCTAAGGCTTCATGGATAATATCGAACGGCACACTGGCCTGGAATTCGTAACCACGCACAAAGCCGGTTAGCCCATCCTGACGCACATCTAAACGACCCAAAAAGGTACCAGGCTCTCTCACTTCACCAGTAATCGGATCAGGGCTGGTTTGATGGAATCCGGGAATATAATTATCTGAAAAATCTACGATTAAGGTGTCATTGCGATGCCAGTTTTTCAGATCTTTAAAAAAGAAGCTCGCCGCAAAGAAGCCATTATCATGGAAGTAGTTTTCATATGACAAGTCAAACTGATCTGCTTCCAAAGGTTTCAGTTCAGTATTACCGCCATTACCGCCCCAAGCACTATTTAGTGGATCAGTTGAGATTATATTGGTGTCATTAAAGGCAAAGGTTACCTGCGAGTTTGGTCGCATATCGTCCATCCGCGGCCGGCTCATCACTTTAGATAAACCGGTACGTACGTACTGCCGATCGGCAACTTCAAAGCTCAGGTTCAGGCTGGGCAATACATCGGTATAATCTGTGCCGGCAGATACAGGCACAGCCTCGGTAAAGCCACGCGAGTTAGTCGTAGCGCTAAAGCCCTGGCCTTGCTGATCGGCACGCACAATTTGCACGCCGACATTACCACTTACGGCAATATTGCCAATCTCAGTACTGATATCCAGCATACCGTACAAGGTAGTCAGCTTTTCTTCAATATTGTAAGTATCACCGTAGCGGCCGTTTTCCAGCAACGCCGCATTGGTCTCAGTGTAAAAGCCACTTCGGTACAGACCAAGGGCGTCATAGGCCAATACACCGTTAATACCGATAAAGCTTAAATCTGCCACCCCCAGCACATTGGGGATAGGGCCTGCGTCAGGCCAGTCGTTTGCTGTTAAGAAAGCGCCATTATTAATCTTGGTTTTAGAGCGCTCTTTATATACTACGCCCAACTCCAGTTCATTAAAGATACCCCATTCCACATAACCATTGGTTTGCAGGCGCACTGAGTCCAGCGTTTCTTCAAAATCCGGGTTATTAACAAAACCATCCTGCGCAGTCGTTGGGCCAAAACCGTTTACATCCTGAAAAGCGTCAATAGGTGCCAATGAGCCACCCCAGGCTTGTGGTCCGGCTAAACGAATCAGGCTTGGGTCGGTTAAATCTACCGGTGCGATAGTCGGGTGATCAGAGTAAAAAGCGCCATCAGGTGTCATAACCCAGGAGCGGGCAGTTATAGGGCGGCCCTCAGAGGTTGCACGGCCAACCCCGGAATAGCTTTCAATATCAGTAATAGACTTGGTTACTTTGCCGCTGGAAATATCCAACTGCCCTGTCCAGTTATCGTTAATCTGGTACTCCAGGTTCAGGCCAAAGGTTTTCAGCTCAGAATCCTGCTCGCGCACATCGTTGCGCACTACAGAATAAAAACCGTCGTAATAGCCGGAGGTAACCAGGCCATTTTCTACGCCGGTAATAGTATAAGCGCCGGTACCCCACTCAGCACCGCCCTCTTCCAGACCACGGCGGGCGTCCTGCTCATTAAAATCGATATACAGCGCATCGAAGGTAGCAGTCAACCGGTCATTAACCACATATTCCAGTACCAGAGCAACTGAATCGCGCTCCAGCATCGCGGAACGGGTAAAGGAATCGTGGCCACCTAATACAACGGTGCCTTCCGGTACGTCGACCTCATCAGTCGCGCGACGTGGGTTTTGCAACTGGCCTTCATCATTCAGGCCTAAATTTACCCCGGCATAACCCCAACCACGGAACTGCTGTTCCTGACGCGGTGTTTCCAGCGATGCCACAACCAGGGCAACACCCAGCCGGTCATCAAGGAATTTATCAATGTAGTTAAATGACAAACGGTGGCCGGTGTTATCAAAATCCGGATTGCCGGAGTCCTGATCATTTTTCTCATAGCTGCCGTTGAAGGCAATGGTGCGCTCCGCTGACAGCGGCTTTACCGTTTGCAAATCAACAGTACCACCAATGCCTTGTGCCATCAGGCTGGCATCCGGAGTTTTGTAAACTAAAGCGGTAGACACAATTTCAGACGGGTACAGATCGTATTCCACGCCGCGGTTATCACCCATGCCCAGCAGTTCGCGGCCATTTAATGAAGTGCCGACATAGTTTTCATTAAAACCACGTACCGATAAACCGCTGGTGCGGCCGTTACGACGCTCGCCGGCTAAGCCCGGTAAACGCGCCAGTGATTCTGCCACGCTGGTGTCCGGCAGCTTACCGATGTCTTCGGCCGACAGCACTTCTACGATAGAGTTTTCACTCATTTTAATCGCCTGCGCTTTTTGCAGACTGCCGCGATAACCTGTTACCGAAATCACTTCAATTTGTTCATCAGCCTTGGCCTGCTCTGCTGTTTGCGCATACGCCACGGAACCGGAACCGGCTGCAGCCAGCGCCAGTGTCAGCATACTGAGTTTAAATTTTGTCATGTCCTTCATCCCCGGTGTGTTGTTTGTGTTGTCTGTTGGCTGTAAGCGCAGCCGTATCAGTACAACCAGACTTTTGTCTAAGGCTATTTATTAAACTTATTAGGTCAACAGCTCAACATGAATACGTATTCATAATTGCTAAATCGCACAAAAGCAGCGCATTGTTTCAATTTAATGCACTAACGCAGTGCAAAAATGCGCTTTCATCTGAAGCGCCTTATTTTCTTAGCTATACCGCTTAGTTATAGCAGAGTGGAGAGAAGAGACAGGGGCAGTTTTAGCGATATTTTCAATGCATACGTATGCAACAGGTTTAATAATTGCACAAGGCTGATTTATGCTTGCACCAGTATATGGCAGCCGGTAGCAAACGTATGGATCTTGCTTTGCTGCCGTGCCGGAGCACACTATGACAAATATAAGCACCAGGCCAGACGCCGCTGTTAAGCGAAGCCAACTCAACAACCACACGGGGCTGCAGGTCGCAACCACGTTGCGCAGCTATATCTGCAGCAGGCTGCCTCAAGCACCTCGGTTATCTGACGCGGCCCGGTTGTTGCACATGAGCAGCAGAACATTGCAACGCCTACTGCAACAGAGCGGCTGCAGTTTCCGCTGTCTGGTAACCGAATGCAGACACCAGCTGGCACAGCAGTACTTACACGACGACAGCCTGAGCTTGCAGCAAATTGCTTATCAATTGGGTTTTGAAGAACAAAGTAGTTTTCAAAAAGCGTTTAAGTGCTGGCAAGGCTGTTCTCCCGGCGCATTTCGCCAACGCAAGTTGCCACCGGCAACCAGAACACATCATTTTCCCGCGCACAAAGCGCTGTTACAGGTGAATTATGGAATTAATTAAGCAACTCGCCGCGCTGGCGGGTCTGCAAGACAGCTACGTGCATGCTCAGGGCCATACTGAACATATCAGCCTGGACAAGCAGCAAGCCATATTGTCGGCCATGGGTTTCGACTTATCCTCTGAGCACAGCATACAGCAACACATTGCTGAGCTGACAGAGCAACCCTGGCTGGACGTTATCGCACCGGTTAATGTGTGCCGGCAGGGCGAGCCGCTGCGGCTGCGCTTGCAGCAGCTGCAAGCTGAGGCTGAAAGTGACTGGCAGTGGCACATTGTTACCGAAGAGCAGCAACAATTCAGCGGTAACCTGACCATAGCGGCGAAAGATATCAGCGAGCGCCACAGCACAGCTAAAGGCGAGGTATTAGCAGCAGAACTGACCTTAGAACTGAGCCTGCCGTTGGGCTATCATCAGCTAACCCTGAGTAGTGGCACAGCGCACTATCAGCAGCAGCTGATCATTACGCCGCAGCGTTGTTTTCAACTGCACGACAAAGCTGTTTTGCATAAAACCTTTGGTCCGGCCATTCAGCTGTATGCAGTAAAGTCAGCACGTAACTGGGGCATCGGTGACTTTATCGATCTGCAACAAATGGTTGCGCCCCTTGCTAAGCAAGGTGTTGATTTTATAGGCTTAAACCCTTTGCATGCGCTCTACCCGGAGCTGCCGCAGGATTGCAGCCCCTACAGCCCGAACAGTCGCTTATGGCTGAATACCGAATATGTCGCGCTGGAACATACTGAAGAGTATCAACAGTGCGCCGCGGCGCAGCAACAGGTTAACAGTGAAAGTTTTCAGCAACGCTTACAGCAGCTGCGCGCCACCACAGATGTAGACTATATTGGCGTTGCCGCTGTTAAAAAGGAGATTGCATCCTTACTGTTTGCCCAATTTAAACAGCAACAGCTGGCAAAAAACACCCCCCGGGCAGCCGAGTTTAATCGCTTTGTGCAGCAAGCCGGTACCAGTTTGCGCCAGTTGGCGCTGCACCAGGTACTGCAGGGTCAGTTATTTGCGCAAGACTGGAGCATGGCCGCCTGGCAGAACTTCCCACCTGAACTGCGCGACCCCAACGGCGCAGCCGTAGCCGAATTTTCCTGCGAACATGCCGATGCAATACAGCTGCAGTTATACCTGCAATGGCAGGCGCAGTTGCAATTAGCCGATGTAAAACGCCTGTGCCAGCAACACGGCATGGCCATTGGTTTATACTGCGATGTTGCCGTGGGTACCAGCCGCAGCAGTGCAGAGAGCTGGGGCGCGCCGGAAGATTATCTGCTGGATCTAAGCGTAGGTGCTCCGGCCGATATTATGGCGCCCAAAGGCCAAAACTGGGGCTTGTTAGCCTATAACCCGCAAACATTACGGCAAAAAGCCTACCGGCCTTTTATTGAGTTGATCCAGGCCAATATGCGCTATGCCGGCGCTCTGCGGCTGGACCATGTGATGGCGCTGCTGCGACTATGGTGTTGCCCTATCGGAGCTGATGCCACGGCTGGCGCTTATATCCGTTTTCCGGCGGCTGATTTATTTGCCATTCTGGCACTGGAAAGCCAGCGCAACAGCTGTGTGGTTATCGGTGAAGACTTAGGCACGGTGCCGGTAGAGATCAGCCATTTAATGGCGCAATACCAGGTGTTGTCGTACCGCGTATTTATGCTGGAGCAAAAAGCCGGCAGTTACGATCATGCAGCGCAAACCTACCCGGAACTGGCGCTGGCGACAGTCAGTACTCACGATATGCCCACCCTGGTGGGTTACTGGCAAGAGCACGACTTAGCCCTGCGGCATAAGTTGGATTTATTCCCCAACCCACAGGTTGCTGACAGCCTGTATCACCTGCGCGCCGATGAAAAGCAGCTGATGGCAGAGCGCTTGCACCTGAGCGACGGCGACTACGCACAGTTAGTGCGCGCCAGCCACTTATTTACCGCACGGCAGCCGGCTAAGCTACTGGCATTCCAGTTGGAAGATTTGTTGCTGATGGCCACCCCGGTGAATATTCCCGGCACCAGCACCGAGTACCCGAACTGGAGACGAAAGCTGACACATAACATTGATGAAGTTTTAACCAACAGTGATGTGCTTGAACTCATCGCCGCCATCAGAAACGCACGGCAATAATGCAGTCTGCAAAGTAAAAAAACCGCCCCGGGGCGGTTTTTTGTTTTATACATTTTAATATTTCGTTAACTTCAGATTCATTAAGCCCCTGTTATACCTGTTAGTGATTTTCGCAAACTCACATGAGGAGTCACTATGTTTAAGCTAATCCCTACCGTCGTTCTTGCAGGTAGTTTTTTTACCGCGGCGGGTTATGCACAAACGCAGGACAGCGGTTTTTATCTTGGCGGGCACTACGGACAGCATAAAGTAGAGCTGGAATCTGATATTGCCGATGCGGATCTGAAATTCGGCGTAGCCGGTGTCAGCGCCGGTTACCAGCTGAGCCCATTCTTCGCGCTGGAAGCGCGCTATGCCGAAGGTATAGAAGATGAACAGATTTTTGACGGTAACGATTCAGCAAAGTTTGAAATTGACCGCCATATGGCGTTAATGGCACGCGGCAGTATTCCGCTGGGTGAACGTTTTTCTATATTCGCTACCGGCGGTTACGGCGAAACCCGCTATGCCCTTAGCTATGATATTCCGGGCCTGACAGGGTCTGAAACCAGCACCGAAAAAGGCCTGATTTACGGTGCCGGTGCAGCTTTTAACCTGACTGAGCGGCTGAGCTTAGTAGCAGATTACACTATTCTGCCTGAGCTGGAAGACGAAGAGGATGGCCTGTTTAAGTCTGACGTGTCGCTGATGACCGTTGGCCTGAACTATCGTTTTTAACTGCGTAGCGTTTTTAACTGCGTAGCGTTTCTAACGGCCTGACGTTTTTAACCGCTATCTTTTCTAATCGGGCATAAAACACAGCCTGCAGCCTATAGCTGCAGGCTGTTATGCATCAAACAGCGTCAAACCATTGCTTCGCCTGTGCCAGGGCCGCGAGCACCTGCTGTGGTGCTGTACCACCCAGGGCAGCGCGTTTTTGTAACCCGGCTTCCAGTTGCAGCGCCGGATACACATCTTCAGCAATTAATGTGCTGAATTGCGTAAGCTCAGCCAGTGGCAAAGCTTCCAATGCCAATTGTTGTTTGGCCGCATGCACTACCAGCTCACCTACGACTTCGTGTGCATCACGAAACGGCATACCTTTGCTAACCAGATAATCCGCTAAATCAGTAGCGTTGCTGTAGCCCAGCTCTGCCGCCTGGCGGCACTGCGCCTCGTTGACACTTAAGTGCGGCAATACAGTGGCCAATACCAGCAAAGATTGCTGCCAGGTTGCCATCAGGTCAAAAAAGCCCTGCTTGTCTTCCTGCATATCTTTGTTGTACGCCAGCGGCAAGCCTTTCAGTACATGTAAAATGGCGACCAAATGGCCCAGCACACGGCCGGTTTTACCGCGCAGTAACTCAAACACATCGGGGTTTTTCTTTTGCGGCATTAACGATGAGCCGGAGCTTATCGCATCGCCCAGTTTGAAAAAGCCCGCTTCGCCGGAGCAGAAGAAAATCACATCTTCAGATAAACGTGATAAGTGCGTCATACAGATACTGGCAGCGGCAGATAGCTCCACTACGTAATCCCGATCTGACACCGCATCCAGGCTATTTAGTGCAGCACTGCTAAAACCCAGCCGCTGCGCCAATTGTTCACGGTCAACTGCGACACCGGTGCCGGCTAAAGCGCCGCATCCGAGCGGACACACATCCATCCGTGTTAGCGCATCGTCTAAGCGGCTGACATCGCGTTTAAACATCTCCACATAAGCCAGTGCCCAGTGCGCCACCAATACCGGCTGTGCCCGCTGTAAGTGGGTAAAACCGGGCATTACCGCAGTACCAGCCCGCTCAGCAAAGGTCAGTAAGGCCGCTATTGCGCCCAATAATGACTGACGCACACTTTGTGCATTCGCCTTGCTCCACAAACGCAAGTCAGTTGCTACTAAATCATTGCGGCTGCGGCCGGTGTGCAGCTTTTTCGCCACGGCACCCAATTTAGCCGTAAGCTGCGCTTCTACCCAGCTATGAATATCTTCTTCACTGGTTTGCAGCGGCAGCTTAGCATCAGCATCTATCGCCACCGCTAAATCGGCCAGCCCGGCATCGAGCTGCGCCGCTTCATCGCTGCTGATAATACCGGCCTGCGCCAATTGCTGCGCCCAGGCGCGCGAGGCCTGAATATCCTGCTGCGCCAACAAATAGTCAAAGCTTAGCGAGTCGTTAAAATCGCGAAACTCCGCCAGGGTAGCTTCCTGAAACCGTCCGCCCCACATCGCCATAATAATTAACCCTTTTGTTGCTGGTGCAGCGCACGGATGCGGCTGGCCAAGCTGTACAAGCGGATAAAACCGGCGGCATCTTTCTGGTTGTACACTTCATCGCCCTCGAAGGTAGCAAAAGCTTCAGAGTACAGTGAGTTAGGCGAGCGGCGTTTGGCCACGGTAACATTACCTTTATACAGCTTGATCACCACATCACCGGTTAGCTGTTCGGCCAGCGAAGTGGCAGCCGCTAACAACGCATCTTTTAACGGCGTAAACCAACGGCCGTCATATACCAGTTGGGCAAATTCCTGGCCGACTTCTTCACGGTATTTCAGTGAGGTTCTGTCATATACCAGCGCTTCCAGGCCTTTTAACGCTGCCATTAAAATGGTGCCGCCCGGAGTTTCATAACAGCCGCGCGATTTCATACCGACTAAACGGTTCTCGACGATATCAATACGGCCAATACCGTGCTCAGAGCCAATTTCGTTTAATAACTCAATCGCTGCCACCGGGGCAACGGCATGGCCGTTAATTTTGCTCAGCTCGCCTTTATCAAAGCTCAGCTCAACATAGGCAGCATGATCCGGTGCCTGCTCTGGTGACTTGGTCCACATCCATACCTGGTCTGACGGTTCACACCAGGGGTTTTCCAGCTCACCACCTTCATGCGAGATATGCCATAAGTTGGCATCGCGGCTGTAAATTTTGGTGGCAGAGGCTGTAGTCGGTACCTTTTTCTCAGCTAAGTAGTTAAGCAGTGACTGGCGGGAGTTAAATTGCCACTCGCGCCATGGTGCAATAACGGTTAATTGCGGTGCCAACGCAGCAAAGGCGCCTTCAAAGCGCACCTGGTCATTACCTTTACCGGTACAGCCATGGCACAGTGCATCGGCGCCCAGCTCCAGCGCCAGCTTTACCTGAGCACGGGCAATTACCGGTCGCGCCATAGAAGTACCCAGCAGATATTGGCCTTCATAGACAGCGCCGGTTTTTAGCGTCGGGTAAATCACTTCTTTAACCAGCTCTTCGCGTAAATCTACGATATGGCAAGAACTGGCACCGGAGTTAATGGCTTTTTGCTCAACACCGGCCAGCTCCTCATCGCCCTGGCCAACGTTGGCGACAAAGGCGATAACTTCGCAGTTATAGTTGTCTTTTAACCATGGCACGATAGCCGAAGTGTCCAGACCGCCGGAATAGGCTAAAACGACTTTTTTAATACTCATAGTGTCCTCACGCAAATAAACTGATTAATACGGCATTCTGGGCATGCATGCGGTTTTCCGCCTGCAGTAAAACAAGTGACGCCTCGCTGTCGAGTACCTCGCTGGTAACTTCGTGCTCGCGGTGCGCCGGTAAACAGTGCATAAAATACTTTACCGCCAGCCGCTGCATCACGGCGGTGTTAATCTGATACGGCTTAAACACCCGTTCAATAAGTTCAGGATCGGCTTTATCGCCCATCGACAGCCAGGTATCAGTATAGATAGCATCAGCTCCCGCTGCGGCGGATAAATGCGGGCTCAACTCCAACACGGCGCCGGTGTTGGCGGCAATTTTCTGCACATTCAGCAGCACCTGGGAATCCGGCGAAAAACCCTGTGGCGTTACCACGGTCATCTTCATACCGCTAAGCGCAGCGCCTATCATCAGCGAGTGACAAACGTTATTACCATCACCGACATAAGCCAGATGCACCTTGCTTAAATCGCCAAAACGCTCTTTTAGCGCCAGTAAATCGGCCAGTGCCTGGCAAGGGTGATATAAATCACTCAGCGCATTAATCACCGGTTTATGGCTGGCCTGCGCCAGCTGCTCTAATGTTTGCTGCGAGAATACCCGTGCCACTATGGCGTCGGTCCAGCAAGCCAGGTTACGGCCAAAATCGGCGACGGTTTCGCGTTTGCCCATAGCGCCGTTTTGCTGATCCAGATAAACACTGTGGCCTCCGAGCTTATAAATACCGACATCAAAACTAACGCGGGTACGCAGCGAGGGCTTTTCAAAAATCAGCGCTATGCTTTTACCCGCCAGCGCCTGAGTGTATTTCTGCGGTTGCTGTTTTACCTGCAGGGCTAAATTCAGCAAATCGTTAAGCGTAGCCGGGCTTAATTCAGCCAGACTCAATAGTTGGTTCAGTTTACTCATTTTCGATCGACCTGCCGCCAGTGCGGCATCCTTGTTTAAGGGACTAACAGACGATGCGCGTGCCTACTGCTTGCTGTCGCATCAGATTTAACAAATCTTGCGGGTGTTGCCAGCCCGCGACGGTAATACTTCGTCGCAGCGCCTGAGCAGTGTCTAAAGCGGCATCCAGTTTTACTTTCATGCCGCCTTTAATCACGCCCTGTGTGACCAATGCTGCGGCTTGGCTGGAGTTAAGCTCACTGATAAGCTTACCTTCGCCATCTAAAATACCCGGTACGTCGGTCAGCAACACCAGTTGCCCCTGTACCAGTTGGCAAATCGCCGCAGCAGCTAGATCGGCATTTACATTTAACAACTGCCCTTGCTCGCCGTGGCCAATTGAGCTGAATACCGGTGTAAAACCGCCTGCCAACAAGTTTTGCAGTAAAGTGCCGTCTTGCGGCTTAGCCACGCCGACTGCACCCAGTCTAGTATTTAATTCAAACCGACAGCTGTTACCGGCAGACAACGTTAAACCGACCGGTTTTAAGCCCTGCAGTGCCGAACGCGCCACCATATGCGCATTTACTGCGCCGGCTAAGGCACCGGCGATCACCTGCATTTGCTCCGCTGGTGAAATACGCTGGCCATCCAGCTTTTCAGTGTGAAAACCAAATTTGGCCAGCCACTGATCCACCTGATCACCACCACCATGCACCAGTACCAGCGGATACTGCTGTTTTAATTCGGCACACACAGCCAGCAAGGCATCCAGTGCGTTGTCGTCCTGCAACAGGCGGCCACCCATTTTCAGTACCAGAGGGGTATTATTCATGGCTCACCCCAGCAAATAAACCGGCGGTTTCCGGCTTAGCAAAACGCACGTTAGCCGCTTGCATAGCCTGGGCTGCCGCACCTTTTAGTAAGTTATCAATGGCCGACACCACTACTAACTGCTCGCCATCCTGCTGCCAGTGAATATCGCAATACGGCGTACCGGCAACATCAGCCACATTGGGCGAATGCGCGACTAAACGCACTAGCGGCTTACCGTTATAGGCGTTAGTGAAGGCGGCAGTTACCTGCTCTGGCGTAACGCCTGCTTTTAGCGTGACCACACTGGTGGCCAGAATGCCGCGTTTAAAATTACCCAGATGCGGCGTAAACACTACTTTTCGACCTAAATTCTGCTCTATTTCCGGCCGGTGGCGGTGTTTAAAAAAGCCATAGGCATTTAAGCCTACTTCACAAAATGACGTGCTCAGTGCCGCTTTTCGGCCGGCACCGGATACACCGCTGGTGGCGTTGATCACCGGAATGCAGTTATCAGCCACCAAACCGGCTTTGATCAGCGGCAACAGCGCTAAAGTACAGGCGGTTGGATAACAGCCGGGTACCGAGATTAACCGTGGCAATGGCGTGCTCTGCCATTCCATTAACGAGTACACCGCTTCTTCTAACAGTTCAGGATGCTGGTGTTCATAACCATAATACTGCGGATACAACTGCGGCTGCTTTAACCGAAAGGCGCCGGATAAATCCACTACATCTATGCCCTGTGCTAACAGCAACGGCGTTACCGCCTCGCTGGCTTCATGCGGCAGGGCTAAAAAAGCCACATCAATCTTGCCGTTTAAGCCTGCAGCCAGCTCATCTGTCCACGGCTGCACCAGTATATCCAGTTGCTGTTTATAACGCGGATACAAAGAAGAAAACGGCTCTGCCGCCCGGCCGGCCGACGCATAGGCGCCCACTAACTCAAAATAAGGGTTACGCGCTACAATTACCGCCAGCTCAGCACCGCTGTAACCGGCAGCACCTAATACAATGCTGCGTACTAAAGAAGAAGATTTGTCAGTTGATAACATCGGATACGGCTCTCGAACAGTAAATAACGTATAGGTATAGCACGAAACAGCCGCTAGTGTAGAACGGCTGCCATGCAGTTTCAAGAATTATTATTCTATTTAAGTGAATTTTTATACAATAAAAAATTAGCCGTCAGCGGCTATACCGCAATATCGATCCGGTTGCGGCCACTTTGCTTGGCGCGGTACAACGCGCTGTCTGAGCGTGACAACAGTTTATCGTGCTGCGTTTCACCGGCAAAGCCGGCAATGCCCATACTGACGGTAATATGCAAGTCAGCGGCAAGAGTACTGTAATCTGTCTGCATGATCGCCAGCCGGATCCGCTGACAAATATCCTCCGCCGCATATACAGAGGTATTGGGTAGCAACACGGCAAACTCTTCGCCGCCCCAGCGTGCTACGGTGTCTTCTTCACGGCAATGGCGGCAAATGGTATCGGCGACTAACTTCAGCACCTCATCGCCAATGCTGTGGCTAAAAGTATCATTAACCAGCTTAAAGTGATCAATGTCCAGCAACACCAGGCACAGCGGCAATTGAGTGCGCCTGGCTCTGGCGCACTCACGCGCCAGCGACTCATCAAAAGCCCTGCGGTTAGCCAAACCGGTTAAGGCGTCCAACCTGGCCTGCAACGCAAAATCCTGTGCCTGGCGCTTTATTTGCTCCAGCAGTTCGGAGCGTTCTTTATCAACGGCGCGCAAATGATCAGCCTGCTGTTGTAGTTCAACGGTCTTCTCTGCCACCTGCCAGCGCAGTAGCTGTTCACGCCGGCGCAAGGTGTTAAGGCGCCAACGCAGCATAATACCAGCCAATAACAAGCCGGCACCGGCAAAAATCAACCAGAAACCGGGTCGTTGCCAAAAATACGGTGCAATAACAAAGCTAAAGTTGGCCTGTTGCGCACTCCATTCACCCTGCGGATAAGATGCACGCACACTGAACTGATACTGTCCCGGTGGCAGGTTAGTGTACTCCGCACTGTTATTACTGCCGCGTTCAACCCAGTCGGCGTCAAAGCCGTGTAGTTTGGTGCGGTACTGAATACGTTGCGGCATAATATAGCCCAGCCCGGCGAACTGCAGCTCCAGGCGGTTGGCACCGGCAGCCAGCCGCAGCCCTTGCTCCAGAGCCATGGTTACACCATTAACCTGCAGCGCTTCTATTACCACCGGCGGTATATTGGCGGCAAAACGCTTTAATGTTGTGGGTTGTACCGTACTGGCGCCTTTTGATGTGGCAAACCAAAGGCCGCCATCGGCAGCCATCGCAGCGGCCGGCATTGAACCGCCGTTAGCCTGGGCACTTTGCATACCATCGCCTTCACCAAACAGTTCATAATCCAGCTCGCTGCGCTTGGCCGCCAGTATCTCGTCAAGCTGGCTGCGTTCAAAGCGCAAAATACCGCGGTTACTGCTCAGCCAAAGGTTGTGTTGCCGATCTACTACTGCCTGAAACACCTTATCAAGCGGCAAACCGACATTACGCCCCAACATTTGTAAGCTGCCGTTGTTGAGATCATACGCCACCAAACCGCGATCTGTGGCCATCCACAATATATCCTTCAGGGGATCAGGCGTAAAACCAAAGGCGTATTCAGCGCCGTCCAACGCCGGCAGAGCCACAGCCGTAATCTTGCCGTCAGGGTGGCGTATGGCCACGCCGCCACCGGTGCCGATAAACAGCCGGCCATCTTTGTGCAGATACAATGCCATCACAAAAGGTGCCGGTAAGCCCTCTGCTGTGCCGAAGTTTTGTAAATCGCCTTGTGCAGAGAGGTAATTCAATCCCTGGCCGCTGCCTAACCACAAGCCGCCGCTGGCATCCGGTAAAATGGCGCGAATTTCGTTCGCCAATAAACCTGAGGTTCTGTCGTATTGGCGCACCACGCGGCCATCACGCCACTGCAGCGCACCGTCAGAATAAGTGCCAATCCAAACAGAGCCGTCTGCCGCCTCTGCCAGGCTCAACACCGATTGGCCACGGCTGGCCTCAGCCAGATTGATATGCTCAATGCCGGTGGCAGAGTAACGACTGATCCCCTGACTGGTGCCTATCCAAACTGAACCGTCAGAGTGCGGCATTACAGCACGCACATAGTCGCCAACCAGGCCATTTTCAGCGGTATAGGTAACAAAAGGCGCATCCCGCAGGCGGAATAAGCCGCCGTTAGTGCCAACCCAAACACTGTTTTCCCGGTCAAGATATAACGACAAAATACGGTTGTTCGGCAAACCACCGGCCATACTCAGGGTTTCCAGCCCCCACTCGCTGTAACGCAACAAACCGCGATCTGTGGTGCCGATCCACAGTTGTTTGTCCTGGATCAGTAAGGTTGATACCGGCATATCTGCCAAACCGGCATTAAACAGTTCTACTGTGCCCTGGTGCCAAATATACAGACCGCGCTCAGTACCAATTAAAACACTGTCACCATACTGTTTCAGCACAAACACCGGCACTGCCGGTAAGCCGCTGACCGGTACAAACCGGGCCTCTGCCGCCGTAGTATCCAGCCATGCTAAACCCCTACCGGAGCCAATCCATAAGCGATCATGGCTGTCTGTCAGCAAGCTGTGGATCACGTCGCTGGCTAAACCATCAGCAACTCTGTATTGCGTTCTGCGCCCATCCGCGGTTTGCTGAAATAGCCCCTGGCCTTCAGTACCCAGCCACAAACTATCATTGCTGCTTTGGCTAACAGCATTGATCAGCACATAAAACGCCGGCCAACTGTGCCAGCCGTCGGCCGAGCGACGGCTTAAACCGCCACGGGAGCCGGCCAGCAGCAAATTACCGTTGCGATCTTTGGTCAGGGTACGGATACCGGAGTCCGGCAGCCCGGTAAGTTCGCCACGGCCGAACATGTCAAATTCACGGCCGTTAAAGCGCGCAGCACCTTCCCAGGTGGCTATCCATAAATAGCCATCAGTGCTTTGATTAATACTGTTGATGGTGTTGTGCGGCAAACCGTCACGGGTGGTCCAGTTTTCCTGGAAATAATCGGCTAAGCGAGCCGGTGCGGCGGCGCTGCTATAAACGAAAAAAATATTGCCGCAAATCGCAGCCAATAGCAGCAACAATCGCTGCTGCCGCAGAAAAAATTGTATAGTTCGGGCCATTACCTTAGCCGCGGCGGTTACTTCTGACATCTCAGCACGCCCCTAGTCCTTCAGCATTTGCTAATGCAAATTTTTTCCAGCAGCTTACCGCAATTTACGGCAACAGCCAATCAGACTATAAACGAAATTGTGTGACATTTGATACCGACAGGCGGGAATAATCTCGCCCGCATAAAGCGGGCGTTTGGCTTTATTGCGCTATATGCAGCCTGACGCCTGGTAAATGGCTTATAGCTTTATTGAGCAACTTGCGGTCTGACACCTGGCAAATGGCTTATGGCTTTATTGAGCAACTTGCGGTCTAACACCAAGCAAGTGGCAAATTGCATAGCTCAGCTCACTGCGGTTAAGAGTATAAAAGTGAAAATGATCGACGCCTTCACGGCTTAATACTTTGACCATTTCCATGGCAATATTCGCTGCCACCAGATTACGCGTAGTGGCATCGTTATCCAGGCCGTCATAGGCTTTATGCATCCAATGTGGCACCGCTACGTTAGTCAGGTCAGCGAACTTTTTCAGTTGCTGGAAATTGGTTACCGGTAAAATGCCGGGAACAATATCGACATCAATGCCAATAGCGGCACAACGGTCGCGATAACGCAGAAATTTTTCGATATCAAAGAAAAACTGCGTAATAGCACGCGATGCACCGGCGTCTACTTTACGTTTTAAATTCAGTAAATCAAACTGAGCATTAGGCGCCTCCGGGTGCACTTCCGGATAGGCCGCTACTGAGATATCAAAATCAGCGACAGAGCGCAGTATTTCAACTAAATCTGCGGCGTACAAATCCGGCTTTGCGGTACTACCCGGCGGTAAATCACCGCGCAGCGCCACTATATGGCGAATACCGTTTTGCCAATAATCTTTGGCGATGGCAATTAAGTCGTCCTTAGTGGCATCGACACAGGTTAAATGCGGCGCAGCAACCAGCCCGGTGCGTTGTTTAATCGACTTGATAATATCGTGCGTGCGGTCACGCTCGCCGGAGTTAGCGCCGTAGGTAACAGAGACAAAAGATGGCGCCAGCGGCGCCAGCCGTTCAATCGACTGCCACAGTGTTTGTTCCATCTGCGGCGTTTTTGGCGGAAAAAACTCAAAACTGACGTTAACCTTGCCGGCAACATCCTGCAGGTTGCGATTTATTGCTTCTAAATATTGTGCATTTGCAAATGCCATAACGACTCTCTTTCTGTTACGTCAGTGGCGCCGGCGTTGTGGCCGGACCAATAAATTGATTAATCAGTTGCGCCAGATCGGCGTGCAGGCCGCCGGCTGTCACCACCTTACCTGCACCGGGGCCTTTTAACACCAGCGGGTTACTGTCATACCAGGCAGATTGGATCACAAACACATTGTCGCAAGGCGCAATGGCGGCCAGCGCATGCTCAGCTGATACGGCTTCAAGTGCCACTTTAGCCACCGGCTTGTTGTGCGCAAGTTCTAAACTGGCGACATACCGCAGCACCTTGCCCTCAGCCTGAGCTTTGGCAAACAATACGGCTATAGCGTTGTCCAACTGCGCACGTTGTGGCCAGAATTGCTGCCAACTGCCCTGCTCCAGCCCTGCTGGTAGCAAAGGCTGCAGCTCAATATCGTCCAGCTCCAGCGCAATGCCCAGTTCACGAGCCAGCACCAGTAGTTTGCGCTGTACGTCTTTGCCGGATAAATCATCACGCGGGTCCGGCTCGGTTAAGCCGGCCTGCTGCGCTTCCAGCACAAAATCTGAAAACGGCTTGCTGCCATCATACTTACATAATAACCACGACAGGGTACCGGAAAAAATACCACTAATTGCAGTGATCCTATCTCCGGCGTCTAATAATTCCTGCAAAGTGCGCTGCACCGGAATGCCGGCACCGCAGGTGGTGTTACTCAGCCATTGCCGCTGATGCTGTACCAATGCTTGCTTGATCTGCCGATACTCTGCACCAGGCAGGGTAACGCCCTGCTTATTGGCACTGATAATATCGCAGCCGGCGGCAATCAGCGCCGGATACAACTGTGCGAAGTCACGACTGGGGGTAATATCTACCAGCACTTTGGGCGCCGGCAACGCCTGTACATAAGCGCTTAATTGCTCTGCGTCCCAGCTATCGCCGGCGGCCAGTGCTGTTTGCCAGTCAGTAATGGTTATGCTGTCCTTCAGCGCCGCACGGCGTGAGTTCAACACCCCGGCCAAATTCAATTTAAGCTTAGCGACAAAACGTTGCTGCTGCGCTGCCAACATGGCGAGAAACTCAGCGCCAACATTGCCGGTACCGGCGACAACTATCTGTAACTCCGGCTGCACTATTGACTGTACCGGCAACTGCAACAGCGGCGCAGGCTGAATTAAGTATTGATGCAATTGCTCCAGCGCCTGTGCCGGCAGCGGCTTCGCCAATAACCAGATCAGCTGCTGTGCACTTTCGTAACGGTGTAGTACGCCATGCTGCTGCAACAGTTGCTCTGCCGGTTCAGTATGCGCAGAATGTTCTGCTTTTAACCAAGCCAGCGCGTAATAGCGCTGTGTATCCCACACCGCATGAATATTTAACCCGGCCAGGTAATCCAGCGCCTGCTCAGCGCATACCGCCGGCAATAACCAACACAGATTATCGCCTTGCTGCGGTAGCGCAATAACCGGCTGTTGCAATTCCAGCGCCAGCTGCGCTGCACTGACAGCGATATCCTGATGCAGCGTCAATAAGGTAACGTTATCCAGTTCGGTGATAAAGCCCTGTTGCGCAACGTCTTGCTGAGTACTTTCCTGCAGAATACTGCCTTGCTGTACCACGTGACAACCGGCGTGTTGCGGCTGATAGCTGCTGCGCACCCGCAACGCCGTTGCCGTGCCTGTTAACGGTGATAAGGTACGGGCATGCAGTACCGGGTTACCCAGCTGCGCCAGCTGACAAGCTTGCTGCCAGCTTACCTGCTGGTACGGCACGGCTGTTTTAACTTTGCGCGGGTCTGCGCTGTAAATGGCTTTTACATCGGTCCAGATAGTAACTTCAGCAGCATTTACCAGCGCGCCTAATAAAGTAGCAGAATAGTCACTACCGTTACGGCCCAGCGTAATGCTGCGGCCTTTTTCATCGCGGGCGATATAGCCGGTAACCACATGCACGGTATCAGGCAGTGTCAGTTCTGCCAGCAATGTGGCCGATTGCAGCCAATCCGGCTGATGCTGTTTTAAGTGCAGAAAATCGCGCGCATCCAGTGCTGCAGCGTTGAACCCACGCTGTTTCAGCAGTTCACTTAATAACAGGGCCGATAAGCGCTCACCAATTGCCAGCACATCATTTGGCTGCTGTTTTGCCAGCGCAGCCGGTACCGCGGCCAACCATTGCAGCAATTGTCCGGTTACCATCGCCGCAGCCTCTGCCGCTAATGTCTGTTGTACCAGCGCCGTCAGCTCTGCTTGCAGCGCGTTCAGGGCCGCATCACGCGCAGCGGCATCTTCTGCCGCAGTTATAATGGCCAGTAAGGCATCAGTGGTATCACCCGGCGCCGACACCACTACCCACAGCGCTTGCTGCCGGTCTTGCTGCAGCAGAATATCGGCCACAGCGGCAAAACGCTCTGCACCGGCTAAGCTGCTGCCGCCAAATTTATGAACCTGCGTTGCCGCGCTGTGCTGTGCTTTTACTTGAACGTGCATAATTAATTACCAAAAAGCGCTAAGTGCCGGATTTAACCGAAACTGCTGTTGTTGTTCAGGCTCTAGCTTTACAGAGCCACCGGCTATGCCGGCGTTAGCAGCCTGTTGGCTGGCCTGCGCCACTGCATTAAAGGCCTGCTGTAAATCTGCCAGTAAATCATCGCTGTGTTCAATCCCTACCGATAAGCGGATTAGCGTCGGGCCTATACCAGCGGTTTGCTGCGCCTGCGCATCCATCGAGGCATGGGTCATGCTACCCGGGTGGCAAATCAGGCTTTCAATACCACCCAGCGACTGCGCCAGGGTAAATAAACGCAGTGCAGAGAAAAATACCGGCAACAAGGCGGCATCTGCGGCTAAGTCAAAACTGCACATGGCACCAAAACCGCTTTGCTGCGCCGCAGCAATGGCATGGCCCGGATGCTGCGGCAAGCCCGGGTAATAGACTTTCGCTACCAGCGGTTGTTTGGCCAGAAAATCGACTACCCGCGCAGCATTATCCTGCTGCAGACGAATGCGCGGCTCTAACGTGCGCAGCCCCCGCAGCGTCATATAGCTGTCAAAGGGCGCGCCGGTAATACCCAGGCAGTTGGCCCACCATTTTAACTCATCACCCAGTTGCTGGCTGTTACACACCAACACACCACCAACAATGTCGCTGTGGCCATTAATATATTTAGTAGTGGAATGCACCACGATATCGGCACCCAATGCCAGCGGCTGTTGCAGTACCGGTGATAAAAAGGTGTTATCAACTACTACCAGTGCCCGCAGTTTCTTCGCTAACAGGCACACTGCACGCACATCGGTAATTTGTAATAACGGGTTAGACGGCGTTTCCAGCCAGATCATTTTTGGCCTTGCAGCACTGATCCGCTCTGCGCAGTCCGGTTGCTGGAAATTCACCACTAACAACTTAAAGGCATTTTTACGCTGCGCTAAGTTAGTAAATAAACGGTAGCTGCCGCCATAACAATCGTGCGGGATCACCAAGGTATCGTCGGGTGTTAATAATTGCAGCGCCAGTAAACACGCTGACATACCGGTGCTGGTAACAATAGCCTTTACCCCGCCTTCTAACTCGGCCAGGGTTTCAGCTAATAAATCCCGTGTCGGGTTGTTCGAGCGTGAGTAATCATACTGGCCCGGTTGCTTAAAGGCGGTTAGTTCGTAGGTTGAGGTTAAATACAACGGTGGTGTAACCGCTGAAAAAGCCGTGTCCTGGGCAATACCGGCTCGGGCAGCGATAGTTGCGGCATGGCGCTTTGACATGGTGAAACCTCATTTAGATGTTTAGACGTCTAAAAGTATAATGATAGAAAAACAGATGTCAAACCATTTAGCCGTCTATAATGATTATTTGTTGCACACTATTTGACTGAGCGGCATAACACGATAGAATTTCGCCACTTGCGCAAGCAATACAACATAATGACTAATACAAGGTAACCATATGGCTAAGTGGAATGGGGAATATATTCACCCGTACGCGGAACACGGTAAAAAATCAGAACTGGTAAAAAAAATCACCGTATCTATTCCGCTGAACGTATTGAAAGTGCTGACTGATGAACGCACCCGGCGCCAGGTAAATAACCTGCGACATGCAACTAACAGCGAATTATTGTGCGAAGCGTTTTTGCATGCGTTTACCGGCCAGCCACTGCCTGCCGATGAAGACCTGCGCAAAGACAACCCGCATCAGATCCCGGCTGAAGTACGCCAGATCCTCACCAGCATGGGCAAACCTATTCCGGTGATTATTGAAGCCGACAGCGACGAAGAATAACCAGGCTATCAGGCATAAAAAAACCGCCAACCGGCGGTTTTTTTAACGCTGCTAAACAGCGGGCCAAGCTTAGCTCATAGCCGCCTGCAGCTTTTTCATCGCATTCTTTTCTAACTGACGCACACGCTCAGCAGACACGCTGTAGCGATCAGCCAGCTCTTGCAGTGTCAGCTTGTTATGGTCCAACCAACGGGCCCGCACAATATCCTGACTACGGTCGTCCAGGGTGCGCATAGCAGCCTGTAACCGGTCTACCGCAGCATTGTCCCACTGATCTTCTTCTACGCGGTGGGCTAAATCAGAGGCTTTATCCTGCAGGTAATAAGCCGGCGCCGTATAAGCGGCTTCGTCGTCATCGTCCGGTGCATCAAACGGCATGTCGTAGTTACTCATACGTGATTCCATCTCACGCACTTCATGCTCAGCTACACCTAACGACTCTGCTACGTTTTTCACTTCTTCCTGGTTAAACCAGCCTAAGTGTTTCTTCGCTTTACGCAGGTTAAAGAACAATTTACGTTGCGCTTTAGTAGTGGCAATTTTAACGATGCGCCAGTTTTTCAGCACATACTCATGAATTTCTGCTTTGATCCAGTGCACAGCAAAGGATACCAGACGCACACCTACATTAGGGTCAAAGCGCTTTACCGCCTTCATCAGGCCGATATTGCCTTCCTGAATTAAATCGCTGACCGGTAAACCGTAGCCGGAATAGCTGCGGGCTATGTGCACTACAAAACGCAGGTGCGACATAATTAATTGCCGTGCCGCTTCTAAATCACCATGTTGGTGTAAGCGTTCAGCCAGGCTGCGCTCTTGTTCAGCGCTAAGCATGGCGATGGAACTGACAGCATGAGTGTAAGCTTCCAGGCTACTGCTGGCCGCTACCGGTAGTGACATCATTTCTGCTGTATCGCTCATTTGAGTGTCCTTGCTTAACTAAGTGCATCGATATTAGCACTCTTTGACAGAGAGTGCTAATTTTAGTTGCTGCAGTTTTTAGATCTGCTTATTCTAAAAACTGAGGATTAATAATTAAACGCTATTAAGGGCCGGTTGGTTCAATGGCGCTGATATGTCGCCGTACCGACAGGTAAGAACCGCTTAAACCCAGCACTACGGCCAGTAACATTAAGCTGAAAAACTCACTAACGCTAAGCGCCATTAAGCGAAACTCGCTACCGTATAACGAGGTAACACTGACAATGGCGCCCTGCAGCCACCACAACATGGCCTCAACAATCAAAAACGCCAGCAAGCCGCCAAACACACCATACCAAATACCGCTGTATAAAAACGGCCGCTGAATAAAGGCGTCGGTGGCGCCTACCAGCTTCATTACTTCAATTTCATCTTTCTTGTTCATAATCGACAAGCGGATAGTATTGCCGATGATCAGCAATACCGCCCCCAGTAATAACACTGCAATCACTAATACAGCCTGGCGCAGCAAGCTGACAATCGCATCCAACCGCGTTAGCCAATCAATATCCAGCTTACCAAACTCCACGATGCGTTCTTTCGATAACCGCTCCAGCAATTGCCGGGCGCTGTCGGCCGCGGTATTTTTTGGCAATACCAACAATACATCCGGCAGCGGATTATCCGTTAAATAATTCAGTGCAGCACCGAAGCCGGATACCTGACCAAACTCTTCCAGCGCTTGCTGCTTGCTGATATGACTTACCCGCGCCACGGCTTTATCTGCCTGCAGAATTTTCTGCAAGCTGCTGATCTGCGTTGCACTGGCGTCTGCTTTAATAAACAGGCTGATCTCCGCCGCCTGGGTAAAGCTGTCGCTAACCTGCTGCACATTCTTTACCAGCAGGTGTAGAGTGGCGGGCAATGTCAGGCTCACACCTAATACGCCAATAGTCAGAATTGACGCTGACGGTGTGCGCCACAGTTCACCAAGGCTGAATAAAGCCTGGCGCACATGATTAACCCAAAACATTACAAAACGACGTGCCGCGCTGATTTTATGCGCTGAGGCACCACTGGTTACCCGGCCGGAAAACAAAATACTCATAGCGGGTCTTCCTGATACTGCAGCAGGCCGTCGTTAATCATCTTGCCTTGTTTTAACGTTAAAGTACGGTACTTCATCCGTGCCACTAAGCCCAGATCGTGCGTCGCTACCAGTACCGACACGCCCACCTGATTAAAAGCTTCAAATACCCGCATAATGTCTTTGGATAAATCAGGGTCAAGGTTACCGGTCGGCTCATCTGCCAACAACAGCGGCGGCTTGTTAACAACAGCACGCGCTATACCTACCCGCTGTTGCTCACCACCGGATAAGGTGTGTGGCAGGCAACGTACTTTGTCCAGCAAGCCCACTTTATCCAGCGCGGCATGTACCCGCTTGACCATGTCTTTACCACTGAAGCCTTCAATCACCAGCGGCAGCGCTACATTGTCAAATACGGTGTGGTTCATCAGCAAACGGTGATTTTGGAAAATAATGCCCACGTCGCGGCGCACATAAGGAATATGGTTACGCCTGATCCGGCTTAGATCGACATCATTAATCAGCACGCGGCCGACACTGGGGCGTTCAATCAGGCTGATCAGTTTTAACAAAGTACTTTTACCGGCGCCGGAATGGCCGGTTAAAAACGCCATTTCACCTTTTTCCAGTTTAAAGCTTACGCGGTCCAGCGCAACAAAGCCGCCGGGGTAACTTTTACTGACCTGATCAAACTCGAGCATAGTTAAAGGTCCCGGTTAAACAGCGCGCGGATAAAATCCTGGCTGTTAAACACGCGCAAATCGTCGATACCTTCGCCAACGCCAATGTAGCGCAGCGGTACTTTAAATTGATCGGCAATGGCAAAAATAACCCCGCCTTTGGCGGTACCATCCAGCTTGGTTAAGCTGATTCCGGTTAACTGCACCGCTTCATTAAACACCTTAGCCTGATTAAGCGCATTCTGGCCGGTGCCGGCATCCAGTGTCAGCATCACTTCATGTGGTGCAGTCGGGTCTATTTTCTGCAGTACGCGGACAATTTTTTTCAGCTCTTCCATTAAATGGGCTTTATTCTGTAAGCGCCCGGCGGTGTCGGCAATTAACACATCGGCCTTACGCGCTTTGGCGGCCTGATAAGCGTCAAAAATAACCGAGGCACTGTCGGCACCGGTATGCTGAGCGATAACCGGAATTTGATTGCGCTCGCCCCACACCTGCAATTGCTCTACTGCGGCGGCGCGGAAAGTATCACCGGCGGCCAGCATTACTGACTTACCCTGTTGCTTAAACTGCTGCGCCATCTTACCGATAGTAGTGGTTTTACCTACACCATTTACGCCCACCATCAAAATGACAAAAGGCCCGCCAGCCGTTATCGGTTGCAGCGGCTGCTCGACATCTTTCAGCAGCGTTGCCATATCCTGTTGCAACTTTTCAAACAACAGGCCGGAATCTTTCAGTGATTTACGGTCGGCATGTTGCTCCAGCTGGCGGATCAGCTTTTGCGTGGTATCTACGCCAACATCTGCCAGTAACAACTGGGTTTCCAGCTCTTCGTACAGCTCATCATCTATTTTGCGGCCACTGAATAAGCCCGCAAGGCCGGAACCTAAATTCTGGCTGGTTTTCGCCAGGCCCTGCTTTAAACGGGAAAAAAAACCGGGTTTCTTTGCTGTGTCAGTGTTGTCGGCCGCGGCAGGTGCGGCTTCAACCACAGCCTCAATCTTGACAGCTGGCGCAATATCAATCGGCGCCGCAGTTGCAGTGTCTGCGCTATCGTCGCTTTGTGTAACAACGCCAGGTTCCGGCTGCTGTGCAGCTGTGTCGGCGGCGCTGTCATCTTTACCAAAGCCAAGCCAGGAAAACAGTTTATTTTTTTTGCTCATAAGCCCAAGTGTATGCAGATAAAAACTAAGGTAAACTTGGCCGTTATACTAACACCTTTGTGTTAAAGGCAAAACGGATTAGATGAAACAAGCAAAAAGCAATGTAAAACGCCCGGGCGTTAACAGCAAACGCCTGCCGGCTGTTAGCGGTGCGCCTGGTGAAGTGCGGGTAATTAGCGGTAAATGGCGCGGTCGTAAACTGGCGGTATTAAATGCTGAGGGTTTACGCCC
Organism: Rheinheimera sp.; assembly: GCF_030690345.1. Lineage (GTDB taxonomy): Bacteria > Pseudomonadota > Gammaproteobacteria > Enterobacterales > Alteromonadaceae > Alishewanella. The sequence goes on along the minus strand of NZ_JAUYGV010000006.1, from coordinate 855,317 downwards.
CACTACAGACCGCGTAAAGGAAACCCTGTTTAACTGGTTAATGCATGATATCAACGGCGCTGTAGTACTGGATTGCTTTGCCGGCAGTGGCAGTTTGGCCATAGAGGCGCTGTCTCGCTATGCCGCCGGTGCCACCCTGGTGGAGCGCGACAGCGCTTTGGCCAGACACCTGAAACAGAATTTGCAAAAGCTCAGCTGCGACAACGCCACGGTAGTTAATCAGGACTGCTTAAGCCTGCTGTCGGCCCCGGCCACACAGCAATACAGCCTGGTGTTTATTGATCCGCCGTTTCGCAAAGGCCTGGCCATACCGTGCTGTCAGGCATTGCAGCAACACGGCTGGCTAACGGATAACGCGTTAATTTATCTGGAAACCGAGAAAGAATTGGCGCTGACAGAGATACCGGCCGGCTGGCGTTTGTTAAAAGAAAATATTGCCGGCCAGCTGGCTTACCGGCTGTATCAGCGCGGCTGATACCGCGCTTCAGCTGTTATTCTGCGCTGCTTAGTTCCATACCGAGGTTGGTCAGGCCCTGCTCAACCACCCAATTTTGCAGCAGTTGCCGTTCTTCACGACCAAACTGCTTAATCGGCGTCACCAACTCAATAAGCTCCGCCAGGCAGTCCATTTCGTACTGCATCAACGGGTGTTCGCGGACAATTTTTTTCAACTCAGCTTCGGTAGTAATGTCATCGTCAATGCTGTCATGTTCAATCAAGCGCGCCACCGTGGCCTGAGAAATTTTTGCCACATTAATAAATTCGCCGGCGTCTTGCTGGGCAATGCCGCTTAGCATCATATCCAGCGCGGTGGCGCAATCTACTGCCGGGTAAACGCCAAAAATATCAAAGTCACTGACTTGCGGCGTAATAAGCTCCAGCTCTTCCGATAACTTTTCGAAATTAATTTTGGCTTTTTTAACCGTCAGCCACTCCCACACCAGGGTCAAAATATGCCGCGGTAGCTCCGCATCGCCGGTTTGGCTGACTTCGGCAAACAACTGGTAGTTAGGTAGCATGCGTTCGAGCAAGGTGGCCGCAACTGCGGCCTGCTGATAGAAATTCAGCTCGCGCATGGCTTGGAAATTATTGGCTTTTTGTTTCATCTTTGTCCTGAAGACATGACCAGCACATATCAAAACTCTGATAGTTCAGTTCGCCGCAGCTGCATAGCCACTGCGCCGGCTCATGTTGTAGTTGTTGTAAATAGTGAGTGATTATACGTTGTGCGGTGGTAAATTGCTGCTGTGGAACCCAAAGTTGCACACCGACATCGTTCAGAGGCAGCTCACCGGCGGCGCCGGCCAGATACTCGCCGCTTAGCCTTACTGTTACTGCCGCTTGTTGCAATAAACCCTGTACCAGCCCGGCTTCAAAAGTGTTTGCGGCCTGGTACAGCCGCAGCCACTGCTGCACATCCGCCGGGTGCAGCAGTTCCACGTTAGCCGGTAACCTGCAGTTGTTTTTGCGCATATTCAAACTTCAGTTTGAATTCCATCATCCGCTCTTCCAGCGCCTGTACTTGTGCCTGATGCGTTTCCTGTTGCTGCTGCAACTCGGTACGCAGGGTACGGATCAACTCACGGCTATTGTCGGCTTCTTGTTGTTGCTTTTGCTCTGCAGCAAACTGGCGGTTTTGTGCATGTTCCAGTTGAGCTTCCAGCTTCTGGCTTTTTTGTTGCGTCTGCTGATGCTGCTCGGTCAAATTCACGTAGTCGGCCTGCAATTTGGTTAAATCAGAGCCCAAATCACCGCTTTGCTCGTGCAGCGCGGCCAGTTGTTGTTGAGATTCACTAACCTGCAGCTGCGCTTCGGCTAATTGCTGCTCCAGCTGTTGTTGCTGCGCATTCAGCTGTTCGGCGTGCTCTGCTGCCTCTTGCTGTAATTGCTGGATTTTTTGTTGCTGCAATTCCTGCGTTTTTTTCCTGTCCTGCACTTCCTGCTGCAACCGGGCTATGGCCTGCAGCTTATCTTGCTGAGAATGTTCCAGTTCCGCTAATTGTTCGCGCTCTGCGGCAAAGTCGTCAGCCTGGGCAGCCAGTTGCTGCTGCAGCTGCTCCAACTGCTGCTCGTACTGCGCTTGCAAGTCATTGATCTGCTGCAGTTGTTTCTGTTGTTGCTCGGTCGCCAGCTTTAATTCGGTTTTGCTTTGCTGTACTGCCAGTTTCAATTCATGCGCGGCAGCTTTTGCCTGCTGCGTATCGGCTTCGGTGCTGGCCAATTGTTGTTGCAACTGGCTGATTTGATGTTCAGCTTGCTGCAGTTTTTTCTCTGCTGCGCCGTTGTCCGTACCGGCTTGCTGCAAACCGGCTAACTGCTGTTGCAGCCTTTCTAACTGTTGATGCTGCGCGTCATGCTGTTGCTGCGCCGCCGCATATTCTTGCTGTAACGCAGTTAACTTCGCTGTTGTTGTTGCCAACTCGTCGGTCAGTAACTGATGCTGCTGGCGTAATTTAGACAGTTCCTGGTTATCGGCACTGGCCACCGGCACAGCCAAATCCAGTTGCTGCTTGGTTTGCTGCCAGTCTTTAAACAGCTTTTGGTAAGCTTGTTCCTGTTCAATTAAACGTTGCTGCCATTGTTGCTGGCTATCGGCCAACACTTTGGCAGCAAACAGCTGTAGCTGTTGCTGTTGGGTAGTTAACAGCTGGCTGGAAAAATCGACCAAACTGGCCTCCAGCTGTTGTTGTGCCGCTTGGGTTAATTCGGCAATAACTTGCTGCTCGTTTTTATTATTGTTCTTTTTCACTGCATTCATTATCAGCTCTCGCTTTACTCCGGCAGCGCTTGCGCTCAAAGGGCTGCAATCGCTACAACGTCAACAGATTAGTTAGTCCGGCTCACACATTATCACGTATTTACGCCATGACATACTATGCCGGTATTTAGTGTAATATGACTTGCCACTGATAGCTAACGCTATTGAAACTCCGCCATTTAATTTCTCATTACAGGAACTTAAATATGATGGACCTGACAACACCCGCGCTGCTGTTTCCGGCTATTTCTTTGCTGTTATTAGCCTACACCAACCGCTTTCTGGTACTGGCACAGCTGATCCGCGAGCTAAACCAACGCGAAGGCGATAATGTGCGCGATTTAGCCAAACGGCAAATTTCCAATTTACGTAAGCGCATTGTGCTGATCAAAACTATGCAGGCCTGTGGTGTGCTGAGCTTTGTGTTGTGCACCGCGGCCATGTTTTGCTTATTTATGTTGTGGCAAATTGCTGGCCAGTTGTTGTTCGTTGTCAGCCTGATTAGCTTATTAATCAGTCTGCTCTATTCTTTATATGAGATCCAAATCTCGTGTGATGCGATAAATATAGAACTGGAATCACTGCAAAACGGCTGACCCTCGTTGATGCCGGCACCGGATGACAATATGAGCAACGACGACTTTCTGTTTAATGAAGACATCGCTGACAGTAGCGACAGTGCCGCCGTAAACACTGCGCCGCCCTGGCTGGTGTTGGTTGTCGATGATGACAACAGCATCCATCAGATAACGTCACTGGTGTTGAACAACTTTGAGTTTGAGCAACGACCACTGTTACTTTTGCATGCTCACAGTGCGCGCGAAGCAGAAGTGATGATTCAGCAACAACCGGATATCGCCGTGGCGATAATTGATGTGGTGATGGAAACCCAGCACGCCGGGTTGGAGCTGGTGAAGTATATTCGCCAGCAACTGAATAACCGCCGCATGCGTTTGGTATTGCGTACCGGCCAACCCGGCGAAGCACCGGAAGAACATGTGATCCGTGATTACGACATCAACGACTACAAAAACAAAACCGAAGTCACCGCTATTAAGCTGAAAACCCTGCTCTATGCCGGGCTGCGCTCTTACCGCGATATTTGCATTATTGAACAACACAAAGCCGGATTGGAAAAAATTATCGGCTGCACTACCAGCTTTTTGCAATGCAGCTCATTAAAAGAGTTTGCTTCGCTGATCCTCGGGCAAGTGGCCTTTTTGCTCGGGTTGGAACGGGAACAAATTTATTGCTGCGCCGCCATTAACAGCGCCAATCAGCACAATTTGGCGCTGGACGTGATTGCCAGCAGCAGCCCGAGTGGCGTTAAAGGTTTATCGGCAGAGGTTATTGAAAAAATCACGCAAGTGCAGCAACAAAAGCAGTCGTATCATGGCGCTGATTGCTTTATCGGTTATTTTACTACCCATAAAGGCAATGAAAACTTCCTCTATGTGAGTAAAAGCAGTAAGTTAGAGCAAAGCGATCATCATCTGTTAAGCTACTTCTCGCATAATATCGCTATTGCCTATGAAAATATCCGTTTGCGCGAGCTGATGCGCGACAGCCAGCGTGAGTTATCGTACATTCTGGGCGAAGCAGTAGAGAAGCGCTCGAAGGAAACCGGCAGCCATGTAAAACGGGTGGCCAATTACAGTTATTTGCTGGCGATTAAAGCCGGCCTGGCGGAGTACGATGCCGAAGTGATCAAACTGGCGTCGCCGCTGCATGATTTGGGCAAAATTGCTATTCCGGACCATATCCTGAATAAACCGGGTAAACATGACGCCGACGAGTGGGCAATTATGCTGCAGCATGCAGAGTTGGGTTACCAGATTTTACAACATTCCACTAACGAGATCCTGCAGATGGGTGCCATCATAGCGCAGCAGCATCACGAAAAATGGAACGGTAAAGGTTATCCGCAGGGCTTAAGCGGGCATAACATTCATATTGCCGGCCGCATAACTGCGCTGGCCGACGTGTTTGATGCCCTGGGCAGCGACCGTTGCTATAAAAAAGCCTGGCCGCTGGATGAAATTATCGAACTTATCCGCCGTGAAAGAGGTCAACACTTTGATCCTGCGCTGGCAGATATTTTATTAAACAATCTGGATGCCTTTGTTGCCATACGCGACGCCTACCCGGATTAAGCCATAGGAATATATATATGCTAAGCCAAACCCTGAAACGTCTTATTATCGCTTGCACCGTAATTACCAGCCTGGTGATTGCCGGCTGCGCTACCGGGCCAAAAGTACGCAGCGATGCTGCAGCAAACACTAACTTCAGCAGCTACAAAACCTTTGGTTTTATGCCGGAGCCGGCCACCGACAAAGCCGGTTACGCTACTTTGGTTACCCAGCATTTTAAAGATGCTATCAGCGCAGAAATGACCGCCCTGGGTTATCAGTTTGCTGAAAGCAACGCCGATTTGCTGATTAACTTTAATTCTAACGTAGAAAGCCGCACCGACGTGCGCTCTATGCCATCAGCCAGTTTCCACTATGGTTATTATCATTACCGCCGTGGCATCTATGCCGGCTTCCCTATCTACACTAACGACGTTGACACCGTGCATTATAAAGTGGGCACAGTAAATATTGATGTAGTAGATGCAGCGAAGAAGCAACTGATTTGGGAAGGCGTGTCTGAAGGCACCTTGAAAAGAAAAGACTTAGAGCAGCCCAAGCAAGCTATCGCCAATGTGGTTGGGCTGATTTTCCAGCAATATCCTACCCGTCAAACGGTACCGCAGTCTTAGCGCTGCGGTATTAATGCCGGCCGGCGCTGTCAATTACCGGCGTCCGGCAGCAACTTCTGAATCTTTTGTTGTAACGCCGCACAGCCGGCGTTTTTATTTTGCTGCTGAATAGACAACGTCAGCTCGCCCACCGTTAAACCAAATTTGTGTAAAGTGGTGCGGTTAAGCAGGTTTTCATTATCAATTAAGTACAGCCAATCTTTTACTTTTACATCCAGCGTATCGCCATCATACGGAATGCGCAGCGTATACTCCCAATACAGCGTGTTCCCTGCCAACTGCCCGCTGGCTTCACCCACTACATCGCCGGCGCTGCCGCTGATGCTGCCATCGGCATTTTGCTGCAGTTGCCAGTGGCGCTGCTCAATGCGGCCGTCACTAAAATAAAACAGCTCGTACAAGTCGCCGTTATTGCCCTGCCAGCTACCGCACAGTTCGGCCGTAAAGCGTACGCTTTGTTTGCCCTGCCAATCATGCAACACGCCCCAGGCACGGCTTTCACCCTGAAAAAACTGATCCAGCTTTAACACCGGGGTCTCATTACTGTATTCCGACACCGACTGACTGCAGCCCGACAACAAAGCCGCAATGGCCATTAACGCTAATTTTTGCATAACGCCTCCTTAATTAAACAAACTTACGATGGATAACGCCGGCCAGCTCAAAAAAATGCAAAAATACTTTGCCTGCAGCAAACTAAATTTGCGGTAGGTCCGACTTATAAACAAAACCAGCAGAGAATAACAATATCGTGTTTAAACGCAGTGACGAGAGCTTAATTGCCAAAGCGTTAAATGGCGACCAACACGCCTGGCAGCAACTGGTAAACCGCCATCAGAGCGCGCTGTTTTACTTTGGCCTGCGCCTGCTGGGCTCAAAAGAAGACGCTAACGACCTGTTGCAGGACGTACTGATGGTGCTGTGCCGTAACCTGGGGCAGTACCGCGGCGACAGCAGTTTTAAAAGCTGGTTATTTGGCATCGCCAATTACCGTGCCATGGACATGCTGCGTAAACGTAAGTACAGCGACAATGACGACGCTTTGGCAGAACTGCCGGACGACGCGCCGGAACTGAGCCAACAACTGGCCAACAACCGGCAGCAGCAACAGGTACGTAAGCAGTTACTTACCTTACCGCCTGAGCAACGGCTGGTGATGGAACTGAAGTTCTATCAGCAATTTACCTTTGACGAGATTGCCGGCCAATTGGCAATTTCCGGTAACACCGTTAAATCACGCTTTTATGCCGCATTGGATAAATTACGCCTGCAGTTGGAGGACGACCATGTCGAACAATCAGCAAATTTTTGAACACTGGCTTGAGGGTAAGATCAGCGCTGAGCACTGTGCCAGCCAGCTGCAGCATGACCCACTGTGGTATGGCCGGCTGCAAAATGCCCTGGCACTGCAAGCTGATGCCACTATACCGCAGTTTGCTGCCATCCCTACGGTGGACAGTAGCGCCCTGTTTGCCAGTCAATGGCAACGGCCGGCACCGAAACGCAGCTGGTGGCCGCAAGTCAGCCTGGCGTTATCGTGCGCCGCTATGCTGGTAAGCTTGTCGCCGGCGCAACTACGCCTGCAGGATGGCAGCCTGACACTAAGCTGGCACAACCCTAAGGCTGAAGTGGAAGCAGCCGTCAGCACAGCACTGACAGCCTATCAGCACCAGCAGCAACAATGGTTGGCGCAGCAACTGGATTTTCAGCAACAAAACACCAGCTCGCAGTTGGTATTGTTAAAAGACTACTTACAGGACGAGCTAAAACGCGACCAGCGCAGCGATATGCTGCAACTGGTGGAATACCTGAACCAGCAACGTCAGTCCGACTGGCAATACTGGCAGGAAAACTATCAACCGATGCAGGCCGGTTACCGTCCTGCCGACAGCTACTACTTAACCCCAACTGACAGCGGAGTGGTAAAACCATGATTGCATTACGTCGTACCTCATTACTTGTTGCAGCTTGTGCTGCTGTTATCGGTCATAGCCCGCTGCTTGCGGCGGAAGTCAGCCCAAATTTGAAGAAAAATGCCGACATCCTGCAGACCATTTTGCACACCGCGTTTAAAGACAGTGAGCAGGCCAGATTGTCATCACTGCAGTACAGTTATTTAAGCGGCCAGGGCATATTATTTCAGGCCAGCAGCGGCAGCAGACATAGGTTTCAGTTCAGAAATATCGCCATGCCGGCGGCACCGGCAGCGCCATTACCACCACTACCGGGTGGCGAATATGAGTTTGAATTTGATAGCAGTGATATTGAACAAATAACAGAAGCGGCGGAGGAAATGGCTGAGCAAATGCACGACCAACACCGGCAAAGCTACCGCATTGCAGAAAAGCAACGCGTAATAGAGCGTGAGCTGCGTGATACCGAGCGGGAAAAACGTGATATCGAATTTAATAAAAGCCTGACAACACTGGATAAAGAGCAACAGCAGGAGCTGCAGATGTTACAGCAGAAAACCAAGCTGTTGCAGGAAAAGCTGGCCGAAGTAGCCAAAGAAGCCGGCCTGAGCCGCAAACAACTGGAAGAGCAGCGGGCTAAGCAATTAGCTGAGCAGCAGCAGCAAACAGCAGCCATGGTGAAAACGGTCGGCGAGAAATTCAGCCAAGTGCTATGTGACTACGGCGCCAGCCTGCGCGATATGCCGGATAACGAATATGTTACGCTGCAGGTGAACAACCGCGGTAACGAAGGCCGTTACTACTGGGTGGTTAGAAAAGCCGATATTAACCAGTGCATGACGGGGAAAATTAAGGCGAAAGATTTACTGGCTAAAGCCAATAGCTACCAGTTCTGATATTTCACCACACAGATTGTGCCGGTTAGCTAACGAACCGGTTTGCCCACGCCAACGCGCCGTGAACCCATCCCTGGGGGCTCGACTATGAACTTCATCCATGAAGTTCATCCTGCGGACCAGCATAGCTGTTCAAATTCGCTCCCGGCGAATTTGTCAGCATCCATGCCTTCAACGGTTGGCTTAGGGCAAGCCGATTCTCACTCAGGTGCCAGGATTTAAACCTATGTATATCAAACCTTCGGCCGGTGCATTTGAAACCGCGTTGCAGCGTCTGCCACAAAGTAATCGCCCGGGCCACCGCCGCGCAGTACCGGCTGTGCTGCCGCCGTGTCATAAATGCCGTCTACCAGCAAATGCCGTGCAATATGCACCCCTACTACTTCGCCAAACACCATCCAGGTGGTGATCTTACTGCCGTCAGCCGCAGTTAACTGTAATATCTGGCTTAGCTTGCATTCAAAGGTTACCGGACTTTCGGCCACATGCGGCACCTTAATAAGGCTGGAAGCTTTGGCAGTTAAACCGGCCAGAGCAAACTCATCTACTTCCGGCGCCACAGCAGCACTGGTCTGGTTCATCGCTTGCGCTAACGGTTTAGTCACCAGGTTCCAGCAAAACTCGCCGGTTTGTTCAATATTGCGCACCGTGTCTTTGTAGCTGGTGCTGGCAAAGCCAATAATCGGCGGCGTGTAATTAAAGGCATTAAAAAAACTGTACGGCGCCAGGTTCAGCCGGCCTTCGCTATCCTGTGAGGAAATCCAGCCAATTGGTCGCGGCGCCACCAGGGCATTAAAAGGGTCGTGCGGCAGGCCATGGCCTTTGGCCGGCTCATAAAAATAGATACTGTCGGACATTATTATCTGCAAGGTTAAGCGGGGTGCTGCCAGCCTATCAAAATCCGCTTTGGCTGCGTAAGCTTTTCAGCGACAATAGCCATAACTTTTTTACCGAGTCTTGCCATGTCCGGTTCTGTGTTAGCCAGCGACGCGCTGAATTTCGATGCCATTATTGCCGCCTTTTATCAGCATGGCTGGGTGTGGCTGCCAAACTTTCTTAGCAGCGAGCTCAATGCGGCCCTGCTGCACGAAGCGCAACATGAAGCACAACTGACGCTGGCCGGTATTGGCCGCCTTGGCGATCATCAGTTAAACCAGCAAATCCGCCGTGATGCTACGCAGTGGTTTGATGGCCAAAGCGCGGCCCAGCAACAGTACCTGGCACTGATGGCGCAGCTGCAGTTGGTATTTAACCGCCGCTGTTTTCTCGGTTTGTTCGACTTTGAATGCCATTTTGCCCGCTATAACCGGGGTGACTATTACCAAAAACACCTCGATGCCTTTAGCGGCCGCTCTAACCGCGTACTCACCACCGTCAGCTATTTAAACAGCGTAAGCGCCGGTGGCGAGCTGGCGCTGTATGATGAACACGACAATTTAATTAATAAGTTTCTGCCCACCGCCGGCAGCCTGGTGTTATTTGAAAGCGAGCGCTTCCCGCATCAGGTGCTGCCGGCCATAGATACCCGCTATAGCATTGCCGGCTGGTTTCGTAAAAATGCCAGCATTAACGGCGTGCTGGACCCGGCAAGTTAAAACGCCTATGATTAGCGCCATGCGCACTGTATTCAGTTATTTGCTATTGCTTACGTTGGCACTATCCGGCCTGACCGGATCGGTGCAAGCTGCGCATGCTTACACCCTGGCCGATGCCCTCAGCCATAAAGCACTGAACAATCAAGTGCAGAGCAATGAAGCAGCAAGCAAAGACATAACGCAGCAACAAACAGCTGATGCGGATACAGAGATGCCATGCCACAGCGAAAAAAAAGCTGCCGTTGCAGACAATGAACACGACTGCTGCGACCAACCTCAACACCAATGTAAAGGCGATTGCTGTGCCAAGCATTGCGCCACCAGCGGCGCCCTGCTGGCCACTGAATTATTCCGCTATATCCGTCCCGATAACGCTGTTGCACAGCAAACCGTGCGCCTGCCGCAGTGGTTATTTGCCGAAGATCCGCCACCACCGATAAACGCCTGAAACCGCGCTACCGTTAATGCCGTGCTTTAGCACGCTACCAGGTTTTGTTTCAGGAAAATTATATGCATAAGTTTTATTTACCAGCTCTGCTGGTGGTGCAGGCTATGTTTAGCCTGTCCGCTCAGGATCACAGTGAGCATCAGCTGACAACTGCTGATAAACCGGCGGCGCAGCACAGCGTATTGCCGCAAGCCAACCCCTTGTATGTCTGCCCGATGCACCCGCATATTCAGCAACATGAAGCGGGAAACTGCCCGATCTGCGGCATGGATTTAGTACTGCAGCGCCGGCCAACAACCGCTGCGGTAGTAGTAAACGGCGCCATGCAACAGGCATTGGCTATCCGCACCGAAGCGGCCGCAGCGCGCACGTTGTGGCGCTTTATCGAAACCTTTGCTCAGGTGCAATACCCGGAAGATGCCATTCACCACAGCCATATCCGCGCTGAAGGTTGGATAGAACAGCTGTATGTACGCAGTTTGGGCCAACGCGTTAAGGCCGGCGACAAGCTGTTTAGTTACTATGCGCCGGATTTACTGGTCGCCCAGGACGATTATCTGCAGGCGTTATCGGTTAGCAAACAAAACGGTGAGCGCAGCAGCAGTTTGCTTAAACGTGCCGAAACCCGGCTGCGTCTGCTCGGCCTGACCGACAAAGACATTACTCAGCTGCAGCAAAGCCGGCAAAGCCAATACCAGATCACCGTGTACGCGCACCAGGACGGCGTGGTAACCATGCTGAATGTACGCGATGGCATGTATATCAAACCCGGCGATACCCTGATGGAGCTTACCAGCCTGAACCGCGTCTGGCTGCTGGCCGACGTAGCCGAAGCGCAGCAAAGCTGGCTGTTTAACGGCATGAGCGCCGAAGTCGACATACCATCACAGCAGGTTAGCGCCATTGAAACCAAGGTTGACTACATTTACCCGGCATTGGATGCACAAAGCCGCAGCAGCAAGGTGCGCCTTAGCATGGATAACAGCAAGCAGCTGCTAAAACCCAATATGCTGTTACCGGTGCGGCTGTATGGCGGGCCGCTTAAAGATGTGCTGGCCATACCGCGCGACGCAGTGCTGCTAAGCGGCAATAGCAGCCGGGTGGTGGTGCAGGATGGTGATAACTTCAGTGTGCGGCAAATTAAAACCGGCAGCAGCGCTCAGGGTTATGTGCAGGTGTTATCCGGCCTGCACGAAGGCGAGCAGGTAGTGGTATCCGGCCAGTTTTTACTGGATGCCGAGGCCAGCTTAAGCCAGTTGCCGCAAGGCAGCACTGACAGCCATCAGCATTAGGAGATGGAGTGATGATTAAAGCCATTATCCGCTGGTCAGTGCAAAATTCGCTGCTGGTGCTGTTAAGCACCCTGGCGCTGGCGTTGTTTGGCTATCAGGCCAGCCAGCGGCTGAAACTCGATGCGCTGCCGGATTTATCCGACGTCCAGGTGATCATTAAAACCAGCTACCCGGGCCAGACACCGCAAACCATTGAGCAACAAGTGAGCTATCCGCTGTCTACTGCTTTACTGGCCGTGCCTAAAGCCAAAGCCGTGCGCAGCTTCTCCATGCCAAACGACAGCTACTTGTATGTCATTTTTGAAGACGGCACCGACCCCTACTGGGCACGTTCACGGGTATTGGAATACCTGCAAACCGTTAGTCTGCCCACCGGCGCCAAAGCCAGCTTAGGGCCGGATGCCAGCGGCGTGGGCTGGATTTTTCAGTACGCGCTGACAGCAAAAAATGCGCAGCTGTCGCTGGAGCAACTCAGCAGCCTGCAGCAATTTTACCTGACGCCGGAGCTGCAAAGTGTCGCCGGCGTGGCTGAAGTGGCCAGCATTGGCGGTATGGCGCTGACTTACCAATTGCAGCTGGAGCCACGCTTAATGCGTGCCTATAACGTTACGCTGGCGCAAGTGATCAGCGCGATTAACAGCCACAACCAGCAACAAGGCGGTAGCATTATTGAAGTGGCCGAAACCGAGTTGCTGGTGCAAGCCGGCGACTATATTCAGTCACTGCAGGATTTAGCAGCTGTGCCACTGGGCGTGCGTAACAGCGCCGACTATCCGTTAACCCTGGCGGATATCGGCACCGTGCAACAAGTACCGACAGCGCGCAGGGGCATTGCCGAGCTTAACGGCGACGGCGAAGTGGTTGGCGGCATTATTGTCATGCGCCACGGCGAAAATGCCCTTAGCACTATAGCCGCGGTAAAACGCAAACTGGCTGAGCTGCAAAACGGCCTGCCCGATGGCGTTGAGTTGGTGACGGTGTACGACCGCTCGGAATTAATTGAAAACACCGTCAGTAATTTAAGCCAGAAGCTGCTGGAAGAAATGGCCGTAGTGGCGCTGGTGTGTTTACTATTTTTGCTGCACGCCCGCTCAGCCTTAGTTGCCGTGATAAGCCTACCGTTGGCGCTGCTGGCGAGTATTTTACTGATGCAATTGTTGGGCATAAACGCCAACGTAATGAGCCTGGGCGGTATCGCCATCGCCATCGGCGCCCTGGTCGATGCGGCTATAGTAATGGTAGAGCACGGCCATAAAAAGCTGGAGCAAGCCAGAGCCGATGGCAGGCAGCTGAATAAAACTGAATTTCGCCAAACCATTATCGATGCCTGCCTTGATGTCGGCCCGGCGCTGTTTTTCTCCCTGTTGGTGATCACCGTCAGCTTTTTACCGGTGTTTATGCTCGAGGCGCAGGAAGGCCGCTTATTTGCCCCGCTGGCCTACACTAAAACCTTTGCCATGGCCTCTGCTGCTGTGCTGGCGATTACTTTAATTCCGGTGTTAATGCTGTACTTTTTACGCGGCAAAATTCCGTCCGAGCACAGCAACCCGCTCAGCCGGGTCTTGATAGCGCTGTATACCCCGCTGCTGAAACTGTGCCTGCGTTTTCCGACCATCCTGGTGCTGCTAAGCGTGCTGGCGCTGGCGTCCAGCCTGCTGCCGTGGCAGCGTTTATCCAGCGAGTTTATGCCGGCCTTTGCCGAAGGCGATCTGTTGTATATGCCCACCACCCTGCCCGGTTTAAGCCCGGCCACAGCAGCAAAACTGCTGCAGCAAACCGACCGCTTAATAAAAACAGTGCCCGAGGTAGCAACTGTGCTGGGTAAAAGTGGCCGCGCTAATACTGCTACTGATCCGGCGCCGCTGACGATGCTGGAAACCAGCATTAAGCTTAAACCGCAAAGCCAGTGGCGCGCCGGTGTTACGCTGGAGGATATTATTGCGCAGCTCGACGCCGCCGTACAGGTGCCCGGGCTGACCAATGCCTGGCTGCCACCGATTAAAACCCGCATTGATATGCTGTCTACCGGCATCCGCACTCCTGTTGGCGTTCGCGTCAGCGGGCCGGATTTAACGACTATCTCAGAGGTAGCACAGCAGCTGGAAGCTGACATTAAGCAATTGCCGGGCAGCCGCTCGGTATTTGCTGAGCGCGCTGAAGATGGCCTGTACTTGCAAATCAGCCCGGATTTAAAACAATTGGGCCGCTATGGCATCACCTTAACTGAGTTACAGCAGTATGTGGCGTTTGCCATTGGCGGCGCGCCGGTAGCGCAAAGTATTCAGGGCCGCGAGCGCTACGATATCAGCCTGCGCTTCCCGCCTGACTACCGCAGCCATCCGGATGATATTCGCAAGTTGCCGCTGCAAAGCCGCGATGGCGCTTACTTGCTGCTGGAGCAGGTGGCTAAGGTGGAGGTGGTAAATGGCCCGGTGATGATCCGCGCTGAAAACGCCCGTTTAACCAGCTGGGTATATATCGACTTACCCGCTGAAACCCGGCTTGGCACCTATATCGCACAGCTGCAACAGTTGCTGGCAGAGCAACATTTTCCGCCCCAGGTCAGCGTTAGCATTGGCGGCCAGTATGAATATATGCAGCGCGTAACGCAGCGGCTGCAGCAACTGGTGCCCTTTACCGTACTGCTAATTGTGATTTTGCTGTACTTAACCTTCCGCCGCTTTAGCGACGTACTGCTGGTGCTGGTGACCTTGCCGTTTGCCCTTAGTGGCAGTCTGTGGCTACTGTATCTGCTGGATTATCAGCTATCAGTGGCCGTCGCTGTGGGCTTAATTGCGCTAAGTGGTGTGGCAGCCGAGTTTGCTGTGGTAATGCTGCTGTATTTAAAGCGGGCAATCGACGATATCAAGCCGCAAAATCAGCAGCAGCTATGGCAGGCTATTATGCAGGGCGCAGTGCAGCGGGTGCGGCCCAAAGCGATGACGGTGCTGACCATTATTGTCAGTTTATTGCCGATTATGCTGGGCAGCGGCGCCGGCAACGAGGTGATGCAGCGCATTGCTGCGCCGATGCTGGGCGGCATGGTAGCGGCGCCACTGGTGTCGATGCTGCTAATGCCGGTATTGTATTTTCTGTTGCTGCGCCGTACTTTGCCAGTAACCTAGTGCGCTTAACGGGTGGTGCCTGGTAACAGCGCCACCTTTTGCCCTACCGCTACACCGTGTTTGGCAAACCAGCCGCGTGGCATTTCCAGTGCAGCAATCACCGGCTGCTGCGACGGCACCGGCGTAGTATCGAAAGGTTCCAGCGTAATCAGTTCGGCGATAGTCCAGTCCGCGCCAATATAAGCTACATCCAACGCCATAGCGGTATTGGCCATCCACAAAGAGATTGCCGTTGGCTCACGATATAACAACAACATACCCGGGTCCGCACTTTGCTGAAACATCAGGCCTTGAGCACGTTTTTGTGCTGTATCAGCCAATTGCACCTGAATCCGGGTATCGCCCACCTGCAACGGCACCAGGCTGAAGGTTTCCCGCGGCTGCTCTGCAGCACAAGCCATTAATGGCAGCAACAGCGCCAGCACTACAAAAAGTTGTTTGATCATCATTTATCCCTGCAACAGGTAGCTTAAAGCAATGCCGGCAAATACCAGCATGCCAACGTAGTGGTTATGCAAAAATGCCGTGAAGCAGCCCTGATGGCTGGCACGGGCGATGCGATATTGATACAAAAAGCAGCCGGCGGCGCCAAACAGGCTTAAGTAATATACCCAGTGCAGCTGCGCCAAATAACCCACCACAGTAAGCAGCAGCAAAGTACACAGCTGCAACAGCGCAATAATGGGCAAAGCATAACGGCCAAATAAAATGGCGGTAGATTTAATACCTACTTTGACATCATCCGGCCTGTCAACCAGTGCATAGTAGGTATCGTACGCCACTGTCCACAGCAGGTTCGCCAGATACAGTAACCACAATAGCGGCGGCAGTTGCAGCTGAACCGCCATAAAGGCCATCGGCATGCCCCAACTGAATGCCGCGCCTAACACCACCTGCGGTAAATGGGTGTAGCGTTTCATAAACGGATACACCGCCGCCAGCAGCACTGCTACCAGCGATAACAACACAGTTTGCCAGTTTAAAAACACTAACAGGCTGGCTGACAACGCCAACAACAGCACAAATAGCTGCAAAGCTTCAGCACCGCTAACAGCACCACTGGCCAGCGGACGCAGCTTAGTGCGATCAACTGCGCCATCCCAATGCCGGTCAGCGTAATCATTAATTACACAACCGGCGGCGCGCATTAATACCACCCCTGCGCTGAACACCAAAAGCAAATGCAACGGCGGCACGCCCTCTGCTGCCAACCACAGTGCCCACCAGGTTGGCCACAGTAATAAATAAGTACCGATCGGCTTTTCCAGCCGCATCAGCTGCAAATAATGCCACCGGTTACGCCAGCTTAATGCCGGGCTCATAACGGAGTTTCATCCAGTAACGCCATCGCCGGTAAAAACGCTTCAGCAACCAGCAACGGCAAGCCGTTTAGCGTAAACACCGAACGCCGCGCATAGCAAAGTGCAGCTGTTGATAACTGTGGCAAGGCTATATCCAGTTGAGTAGCTTCAATAATGCCGCGCTGTAAGCCCGGCTGCTGAAAGATATAATCACCCAGCGGCCGCTCGCCTAAATCAGCCAGTGGCCGCAACGCATCAATAGTGCGCTGTGGCAACCAGCTTTGCGCATAAACACAGGGCATGTCGTTGCACCACAGAATAACCTCACGCAGCTGTGCAGTATGGGTTTCCGGCAATAAAAGCTGTAAAAAAGCCGGTAATGTGCAGCGCTGCTCGTTAAGTACCTGCACGCGAAATTGCCGGCAGTGGCGTTTTAACCGCGCCGTTAGCGAAGCGGGTTCTAAGATCCATGGCGCCAACTGTGGCGGCAGCGGCTGCGAGCCGGCAGCCTGCCAGTCAGCATCAAGAGAAATAAACGGTGTATTCACAAAAGCACATTCTGTACTGAATAAGTCTGGCGGCATCATAGCAACTCTGCAGTGTTTTTTCAGCCGTAATAAGCACAGAAAACGGCTTACCGCTGACAGCGTTAGCTGGTAAAATGCCCTGCTTAACGCTAAGGTTAGTGTCCTTGCTGGCCTATTTTTTTATCAACCAAAAGTGATACTTATGATCAAAAGCCTGTTGCTTAGCCTGCTGCTGTTAGCCACCCTGCCTGCATTAGCGCAAGATCAACCGAAGGAAATTGTCTATTACGGCTTCGACCCGGATATTGTTACCAACTATATTTCCGGCAACCGCCGCAGCTTAGGTTATATCCGCGTCACGGTTGAACTGATGATCGAAGACAAACAGTACTTACCGGCCATAGAGCATCATGAACCGCTGATCCTCGACATTATTATCGGCATTTTCAGCAAGCAGCCGGAAGACAAAATTAAGTCGTTAACCGGCCGTGAAGAAATCCGCCTGGCTATTTTGGACAAACTGCAACAAAGCATGAAAAAAGAAGCCGGTGAACCCATGATCCAGGATCTGCTGTTCACCAAATATCTGTATCAGTAATAACTATTAACGCTAATTAACGCGCGGGCCTGTTACGCAATAACCAGGCCCAGGCCATACCGGCAACCAGCCCCCCCAAATGCGCCCAATTCGCCATACTAACCCACAATACGTCAAAGAAACCTAACACCAGCCACAGCAACATAAAGCCAATTAAACCCGGGCTTATCTGCAACCCCTGCGCCGGATTCAGCCGGCCGGCAATCCAGAAATAGCCAAACAGGCCATACACCACGCCGGATAAACCACCAAAATGCGGGCTCACCATAAAATACTGTGCCGCGTTAGAAATCAGCGCTACTGACAAGGTTAGATTAAGCAATAAAGCCGCCCCCAGCCGCTGTTCAAACCGGCTGCCGAGATAAAACCACCATGCCAGATTAAACACCAGATGCGTCAGTGAAAAATGCAGCAGCATCGGCGTAAACCAACGCCACAGCTCAGTAGGATCAATCAGTTGCAGCCAACCACTGCTGCTGCGCCAATCCAGTTGTTGCCATCCATACACCAACAAACACAACAACAGCAGCAACAAAGTAAGCGGCGCCTGGCGCCATAACAAACGCGGGTTAAATTGCGGAAAAGCCGGGCCCGAATTGACTGCCACCGGCTGGCTCAGCTGCCAGGCTGCAGCCTGATAACGCGGATGGCCGGGTTGTTGCAAAAACTGCGCAAACTCCTGCTCAATGCGGCCCAACTGTTCAGCCGCTGCATACAACTCTGCCAGGTCAGAGCGCACAACTACAGCGCTGACATCTAACCCCTGCGCCACACAGTAGCCGGCAAATAACTGTGCCGCCGGCGCCGAATTCAACTCAGCAAATTTATGCACTGTCACCACTCACTACAGGTAGCTGCTGACGCCAGCTTTCTACGCCGCCGTCCATACTGTATACCTGCTCAAAACCTTGTTGCGCCAAATACTGCGCCGCGCCCTGGCTGGAGTTACCGTGATAGCACACCACCACCACCGGCTGGTCAAACTCAAATTGCTGCATAAAGCCGGTTAAGCTGCCGTTGGTTAAATGATAAGAGCCATCTATATGGCCGGTGGCAAAGCTTTGTTCATCGCGGATATCGGCAATAACAATTTTGCCGGCAGCCAGCAACTCTGCGGTTTGTGTAACGGAAATGTGTTGAAAATCGCTCATACTTACCCCTTAGTTTCAGCGGCAATATGATACCGCAGCCCGGCCAAATTAACAGCACCCCGGCGGAACAACGCAAATCACCGTACTTTAGTGTTAGTTTGACAAGAAACGCTGGACACTGATTAAACTATTGTTAACAATAGCAACCAAAGTTATCCCTCTAATACCGGAGTTAGCATGACCAGCCTGATTATTCTGGCGATCCTTGTTGCGATAGTGTTCTGGGTTATCAGCATTTTCAATAATCTGGTAAAACTGAAAAACCGCTTTCAAAACGCCTTCGCCCAGATTGAAGTACAGCTCAAACGTCGCTATGACCTGATCCCAAACCTGGTGGAAACCGCCAAAGCCTATATGGCGCATGAGCGTGATACCTTAGAAGCGGTGATCAACGCCCGTAACGCCGCATTAGCCGGCTTAAAAGTGGCCGCCAACAACCCCGGCGATGCCGGCGCTATTAGCGCCCTGGCCGGAGCAGAAGGTGCCTTGCAAAGCGCAATGAGCCGGCTGAACGTGGTAATGGAAGCTTACCCGGACTTAAAAGCCAATCAGAATATGATGCAGTTATCTGAAGAGCTAACCAGCACCGAAAACCGCGTTGCCTTTGCCCGCCAGGCGTTTAACGATGGCGTAACCGAATATAACAGCTACAAGCAAAGCTTCCCGCCGGTTATTTTTGCCGCCAGCTTTGGCCATGCCGCCGATGCCAAATTGCTCGAATTTGCCGACAGTGCCGCTATTCAGGCGGCACCTAAAGTCAGTTTTTAATCGCTAACAAGGCAAAATATGAGCAGTAACTTTTTTGCCCAACAAGACCTGGCGCGGCGTAATACCCGCGTACTGGTTGCGTTGTTTAGCCTGGCCGTACTGCTGTTACTGCTGCTAACCAATATCGTCGCCCTGGTTAGCCTGGGTTTTATTGATCCCAGCTTTTTCTCCGGCCCCCGCAATTGGCAAAACCTGCCCTGGCATCTGGTTGCCTGGGTAAGCCTGGCTGTGCTGGCGGCTGTTGCTATCGCCGTGTTGATAAAATGGCAGCAGTTAAAAGCCGGCGGCAAGGTAGTTGCCGAATCACTGGGCGGCGTGCGGTTATCGCCCGATAGCAAAGAGCCGCTGCAACGACGCTTACTTAACGTGGTAGAAGAAATGGCGCTGGCCGCCAATACCCCGGTGCCGGCGGTGTATTTGTTACCCGAGCGCGGCATTAATGCCTTTGCAGCCGGCTACAGCCCGGCAGATGCGGTAATAGGTGTAACGCAAGGCTGCCTGGAACAACTAAACCGCGATGAGTTACAAGGCGTGGTAGCGCATGAATTCAGCCATATTTTAAATGGCGATATGCGGATGAACATCCGTTTGATTGCGATCTTAAACGGCATCTTATTTTTGGGCCATATTGGCTATTATATGTTGCGTGCAGGCAGCAGAGGCAGCGCCATCCGCGCCGGCACCAGCCGCAATAATAAACAAAATGCCAGCGGCCTGTTATTCCTGGCTCTGGGTTTAGTCGTCATCGGCTATATGGGCTCGTTCTTCGGTAATCTGATAAAAGCTGCCGTCAGCCGCCAACGTGAATTTCTGGCTGATGCCTCCGCCGT
Organism: Rheinheimera sp.; assembly: GCF_030690345.1. GTDB lineage: Bacteria > Pseudomonadota > Gammaproteobacteria > Enterobacterales > Alteromonadaceae > Alishewanella. The sequence continues at coordinate 835,351 of NZ_JAUYGV010000006.1, read as the reverse complement.
GCAGTTTACCCGTAATCCGCGCGGTATTGCCGGTGCGTTAAAAGCTATTGGCAGCCACAGCAGTTCCAGCCAGATCCGCAGCCAAAACGCCGATGAAAACAGCCATTTATTTTTTGGCGAAGCCATCAGCCGCTGGGCCAGCATTTTTGCCACCCACCCGCCACTGGCAACACGGATTAAACGGCTGGAACCGCATTGGAACGGCAAGTTTCCCACGCCGCGCAGCGCGCAAACCGCTACAGAAGCTACAACAGACAGCGAAGCCGCACCGGCTAAGCCGACCAATGCCGAACGCTTACAGCAAGCCTTACCACTGTTGTTATTGCACAGCAGCCGGCAAACCGAACCGGCAACAGCCCTGGTGTGTTGTCTGCTACTGCAGCAGGACGACAGCGTACGCAGCCAACAGCTGCATTTGATCAAAGAAATGGGCTCTGCCGCCTTGTTACAACAAGTGGACCAGCTGTGCGACGCTGTGGCAATGCTAAACGAAGTACAACAGGTACAACTGCTGCAACGGTTGATGCCGGCATTGAAAAGCTTATCCGAGGCGCGCTTTGTACAATTTGCGCAACTGTTACAAGCACTGCTGCAGGCGATACCGGATGCCGGCCTTACGCCCTGGCTGGTCAGCCAGTTCGTTGAGCACAGCGTGGCCGTGCAATACGACCAAACCCAGATAGTACGCAAAACCTCGGCTAAACCGTTGGCACAGTTGCAGGCGCAGGTATTGCCGTTACTGGCACTGATCAGCAGCGTGGCCGGCAGCGCAGCGCAGCAGCAACAAGCATGGCAGGCCGCCCTGGCGCAATTAGCGTTAAGCGCAGATACCGCCAAACCGGCTATCGACTTAGCCGCGTTAAGCCGGCATTTACCGCTGCTGCTGGCCGCCTCGCCGTTGGTTAAGCAGCAGCTATGGCAGGCCATAGAAGCCTGTGTAAGGGCGGATCAGTTGATTGTGCAACAGGAAAAAGCCCTGCTGCTGGCATTGGCGCTGTTGCTGGAAATCCCTTATCCGGCTGATGCAGATAATTAATGCAGCCAATACAGGCTATTAGTCGTTAAAGCGCCGGCGATGGTCGCTAAGCTGCCGATTATTAGCCGCTACCCTTTAGCATTGCCGTTATTTCAGGTAGAATTAGCGCCCGTTTTTTCAGCAGGAATAGCGTCATGACCGATAATCGATTGTTTCTGATGTACGATACGTCATTTGACGAGATGGATGCTGAAGGCAGCCCGGGTTTTGGCTACGTGCTGGTATTTAACGAGCAGGACGCTGAACAATATCAGGCTGGCGAAAACCCGTCTTGCCCCGCCGTATCAATGTTATTTACTGACCATGCCGATGAGAGCATCAGCGGTGATCTGCTCGGTTGGGCGCATCTGGATGCCGAAATTTTCCAACAATTTCCGCTGGGGCACTTTTTGCTGTTAATGGAACAAGCCGCTCAGGTCGCTATAAATGCTTATCGCCAGGTAGGCCAGGTGCCGGACCGGTTAATTGCCCAGCATTTAGATGACGAAGAACTTATTCAATTTGATGTGCAGTTTAATGACTTGCAGCTTACCGAGCAGCAAACCGAGCAACAATTAGCCCAGCAATTAATGCTTGGCCGGCCCTATCTGGACTCATAACAACGCGGCTGTGTAAAACAGCTTTGCATTTCACTGTGACGGCTTTTACTATAGCCTGGCAGTCAGCAGTTTATCCCGGAGAAAGCGTTATGGCGCATGCCATTGATATGTCGGCAATTGAACAAGCGTTAAACGGCTTTACCATACCGCCGCAACCGGAAATTCTGCAGCATATTCAACAACAGCTGGATTCGCCCGAGCCCAGCATTAAGCGCATTGCCGCGCTGATTAACCTCGATATCGGCATCGCCGGTTTTACGTTAAAAGTGGTTAATTCGTCGTTTTTCGGCTTGCGGCAAAAAATCACTTCGGTAGAACACGCCTGTAAATTTCTCGGTGTTAACCGTGTGCTGAAACTGGTACGCAGCGTACTACTGCGTTTTACCCTGGCTGAAGGCCGTGACGACAAATTCAGCTTAAAGCTGTGGTCCAGTGCGCTGCAAACCGCCAATATTGCCATGACACTGGCCAAACATTTTAACTTTGCCCAGGACATCCAGGATGACTGCTACAGCCTTGGCTTGTTTCATAACGCCGGTATCGCGCTTATTCACCAGCAAACCACGCAGTACGAGCACATTATGCAACGTGGCTTACTGGCACAACAGGGTTACAGTGAAATTGAAGAGCAGCACTTTCATACTTGCCATGAAGTACTGGGTTTTTTGATTGCCGAGTCATGGGGCTTAACGCCACAACTGTGTAATGTTATTGCTTACCATCACAGCCCGGCATTAATGCTGGAGTCTGACAGCGACACAGAAAAGCAGCTGTTTGCGCTGTTAAAACTGGCCGAACATTTCGCCGGCGAAAGTCGCCAGCTGTTTGATATTAACCTTGACCCGGAATGGGAGCAGTACAAAAGCGCCATGCTAGAAGTACTGGAAATAGAGCCGCTGCAACTGCCGGAGCTGGCAGAATTACTGCACCGCCAGCAAATCAGCACTGTTTATTCGGTCTGAGCATGCCACATAACAAGCTGCTGCTGGCGCAAAAGCGCTGTCCGGTGTGCGGGTTAATGTTCAGCTGGCGCAAAAAATGGCAACGTAACTGGGACAATGTCATTTATTGCTCTGAGCGTTGCCGTCGTAGCAAAACCCCTGACAGAAACGAAAAACAATGAAAATAATTCTCGCGCCGATGGAAGGCGTGGTCGATGCTCTGATGCGCGATATGTTAACGCGGATTGGCGGTTACGATTTATGCATTACCGAATTTATCCGCGTAGTAGACCAAAAACTACCAGCCCGCGTTTTCACCCGTTTATGCCCTGAGCTGCTAACCGCCGGCAAAACCTTTGCCGGCACGCCGGTGCGGGTACAACTGCTGGGGCAAGACCCGCACTGGCTGGCCGAAAACGCCGTACGCGCGGTCGAGCTGGGCTCGCCGGGTGTCGATTTAAACTTTGGCTGCCCGGCCAAAACCGTAAATAAAAGCCGCGGCGGCGCTGTGCTGCTAAAAGAAACCAACCAGTTATATCGTATTGTAAAAGCCGTACGCGATGCCGTACCGGCGCAGTTTCCGGTCAGTGCCAAAATCCGCCTCGGTTATGATGATACCTCACTGACGCTGGAGAATGCTGCTGCGATAGCCAGTGCCGGCGCCAGCATGCTCACCGTGCATGCCCGCACCAAAAGCGACGGCTACCGCCCGCCGGCTTACTGGCCATGGATCGCTAAAATTAAACAACAAGTGAGTATACCGCTGGTGGCCAATGGCGAAATCTGGAATGCCACCGATGCAGCCCTTTGCCGGCAACAGTCGGATTGCAGCGATATTATGCTCGGTCGCGGCGCGCTGGCCCTGCCAAACTTAGCCCGCACCATTCGCGATGCTGATGCCGTTATGCCGTGGCCACAGGTGCTTGAACTGTTAATGCAGTATTCTGAATTTGAAATGTGCGGTGATAAAAGCCAGTACTACAGCAACCGGATTAAACAATGGTTCAGTTACTTAAAACTGCAGTACCCGCAAGCCGCCGACTTATTTGTGCAATTACGCGTGCTGCGTAAAAGCAGCGATATTCTGTATACCCTGCAACAGGCGCTGCGCAGCCCGGCAGCATAACCCACCTTATACACCGGCGAAATGTTAGCCATCATTGCTGACAATCCGCTAAAGCCTGTAATAAAGACTATACTCCTCAAACAGTTAGTTTAAGGAGAATGCTTTATGTCAATACAGGTCGCCGTGCTGCAGGAAAGCCGGCCGGGAGAAAAACGCGTAGCCATGGTGCCGGCCGTGGCCGACAAACTCAGCAAACTCGGTTGTAGTATCAGCATGCTGAGCGGCGCCGGCCTTGGCAGTAAACTGCCCGACAACGCTTATGCCGGCGTAACTATCGCAAAGAGCGAACAGCAGTTGCTGGCCGGTGCTGCTATCGTGCTGGCCGTGCAACCGCCAACCCCGGCGCAAATTGAATTGCTGCAACCGGGCACTATTTTGCTCAGTTTTATTTACCCGCATAAAGAGCCCGACCTGACCCGTTTATTATGTGATAAACACATCACCTGCTTTGCTATGGAGCAGGTACCGCGGATCAGCCGCGCCCAGGCGATGGATGCGCTGTCCTCGCAAGCCGCGCTGGCCGGTTACTATGCCGCGCTGCTTGGCGCCACTAAGCTTGCCCGCATTCTGCCGATGATGACCACGGCGGTGGGCTCTATCCGGCCGGCACGTTGCTTAGTGATGGGCTTAGGTGTAGCCGGCCTGCAGGCGCTGGCCACCGCACGGCGTTTAGGCGCCATTACTGAAGGCTATGACGTAAGGCCGGAAACCAAAGAGCAGGCCGAGTCGTTAGGTGCCAAATTTGTCGATACCGGCGTAGATGCCCGCGGCGAAGGCGGCTATGCCCGCGAGCTTACACCGGAAGAAAAAGACAAAATTGCCGGCGTAGTGACGCGGCATATTCAACAAGCCGATATTGTCATTACCACGGCAGCCATACCGGGCCGGCCCTCACCAAAACTGATTAGCAAGGCGCAGGTCGATGGCATGAAGCTTGGCGCTGTGATTATTGATTTAGCCGCCGAAGGCGGAGGTAACTGCGAATACAGCGTACCCGGGGAAACCATCGAGCAGGGCCAGATCACCATAGCCGCACCGTTAAATGTGCCCTCAATGCTGGCTGAGCATGCCTCGGAGCTTTACGCCAAAAACCTGCTGAATTTATTGCAGCAGTTCATTATTGACGGCGACATTAAGCTGGACTGGGAAGATGAAGTACAGGCGAAAACCGTGCTGACGCATCAGGGTGAGATCAAACCGGCAGCGATCAAGGCTGCGCTGACAGCAGAATAATAAACTTTTATTAATCAAGAATATTGGGGGATCTTATGGACTACACCACCACCATCTTAACCGGCTTTGTCGCGTTGTATATCTTTATGCTGGCCGCCTTTACCGGTTTTGAAATTATCGGCCGTGTACCGGCTATTTTGCACACGCCGCTGATGTCCGGCTCTAATTTTATTCACGGTATTGTCGTCGTCGGCGCGCTGTGGGCGTTGTTAAACGCCAGCTCGTTACCGGAGCAAATCATCGGCTTTGTCGGCGTGCTGCTCGGCGCAGGCAATGCCGCCGGTGGTTATGTGGTAACCGAGCGCATGCTACAAATGTTTAAACCGTCAACCAAAACCAACAAGGAGTAAGGCATGAACGCAGCTTTACTCATCGACAGCAGCTATTTTATCGCCGCCTTTTTGTTTATTTATGGCTTAAAACGTATGTCGTCACCGCTAACGGCCCGCTCCGGCATCGTCGTGGCTGGTTGGGGCATGGTACTGGCTGTGCTGGCCAGCTTTTTGTATACGCTGGATGTCAACGAAGCGGCCAAACCGCACCTTAGCACTAACCTGACGCTGGCGCTGATTGCGCTGGCACTGGGCCTTGGCTGGGCCTGGCGCAGCGGCAAAAAAGTCGCGATGACCGAAATGCCGCAAATGGTGGCGCTGTATAACGGTATGGGCGGCGGCGCCGCAGCGGCCATTGCTGCCATCGAGTTGATTGGCTATAAAACTCACGGCAGTGTGTCTCTTAGTCTGGCGGTGCTGGGCGGGTTAATTGGCGCCATGGCGCTATCGGGCTCATTGATTGCCTGGGCCAAACTGGATGGCCGGATTAACGGCACCTTACGTTTTAGCGCGCTGCAGCTGGTCAATGGCAGCCTGTTGTTAGTGCTGTTGGCCATTGGCGCTTACATTATCTGGCACGGCGGCGTGGTGGCCTGGCCGGTATTTGCTGCATTCTTTGCGCTGGCGCTGGTTTACGGCGTCATGATGACGATGCCGATTGGCGGCGCCGATATGCCGGTGGTGATCTCCTTGTACAACGCCTTTACCGGTTTAGCGGTTGGCTTTGAGGGCTATGTGCTAAATAACCCGGCGCTGATGATTGCCGGCATGGTGGTTGGCTCGGCCGGCTCTTTGCTGACACTGCTAATGGCCAAAGCGATGAACCGCTCGGTCGCCAATGTACTGTTTTCTAACTTTGGCGCCGTAAGCGATGAAGATCAAGCTGATATTGCCGGCAGCCAGAAGCCGATTGATGCCGGTGACGCCGGTATTAATATGCGCTACGCCGGCAAGGTGATTATTGCGCCCGGTTATGGCCTGGCGGTAGCCCAGGCACAGCATAAGCTGTATGAGCTGGTAAAACTGCTGCAGGACGCCGGGGTTGAGGTAAAGTTTGCCATTCACCCGGTCGCCGGCCGTATGCCGGGCCATATGAATGTGCTGTTAGCCGAGGCCGGGGTGCCGTACGACATTATCTTTGATATGGAAGATATTAACGGCGAGTTTAAAGAAGCCGACGTTGCCATCGTCATTGGTGCCAATGACACAGTAAACCCGGCGGCGCGTACCAATAAAAGCTCGCCGATTTACGGCATGCCGGTGCTGAATGTCGATATGGCCAAACAGGTATACGTGGTAAAACGCGGCCAGGGCAAAGGCTACTCCGGCGTGGAGAACGCGCTGTTTTACGCAGACAACACCCAGATGGTGTACGGCGACGCGCAAAAAGTGATGGTGTCGATGATCCAGGCGATTAAATCACTTGGCGGCGGGCACTAACCGGTGCTGGCAAAACTGTTATGGCGTTAGCTGCCGTAAGCACAACTGTGCCAGCGTTTGCAGTGCCCGCTCCAGCCGGGCGTCTTGCGCAACGGCACAGTTTAAGCGGATAAAGTTACTGTAGCGCGCACTGCCACTTAGCGGCGTCGGTGAAAATATCGCACCCGGCGCTATGCTGATTTTTTCCGCCAGCGCTTGCTGCGCCAGCAGATAACCGTCGACGCCTTGTGGCAGCTCAACCCACAGCACAAAGCCGCCCTGCGGCTGGCTAACGCGGGTACCTGCCGGAAACAGCCGGCCGATACTGCTACTGATACGCTGCACCGCCGCTTGATACAACGGCCGCACCTGGCGTAAATGCCGCTCAAACCGGCCGCTTTGCAGCAGCTTTGCTACGGCTAATTGCGGCAGCGCGGCGGTACTGATATTGCTGATAAACTTCAGGTATTCCAGTTTCGCCGTGTGTTTGGGTGCTATTACCCAACCAAGGCGCAGATCCGGCGACAGCGTTTTGGAAAAGGTGCTGCAGTAAAAAATATCCTGCTTCGGTGCCAGCGCTAAGCAGCTGGCCGGCCGCTGCCCGTTAAAACCCAAGTCACCATAGGTATCATCTTCTATCAGCGCTATGCCGTGCTCAGCCAACAGCGCGGCGATACGTTTTTTGTGCTGATCCGGCATCAGGCTGCCCAGCGGATTACTGTAGTTGGCGATCAGCACACAGGCTTTAACCGGCCACTGAGTTAGCGCTTGCTCCAGCGCATCCGGGTCAATGCCGTTTTGGGCGTCGGTTGGCAGTGCCAGGGCTTTTAAACCGGCGGCCTCCAGTGCCTGCAGCAAACCATAAAACGCCGGCGACTCTATTACTACCACATCGCCTGGCCGGGTTACGGCCTTTAAACTCAGCATCAGCGCTTCCTGGCAACCATTGGTAATGATCACATCCTGCGGCGATACCACGGCGCCATGCAACGCCATGCGCCTGGCTATTTCACGGCGTAATTCGGTTGCACCGCGGCTGGCCTCGTAACACATTAAACGCGCCGGCTGCGCTTTTATCACCTGTTGCAGCGCCTTTTGCAGCGCGTGCTGTGGCAGATACTCTGCCGCCGGCACTGCCGCTCCCAGCCGCATATAGGCTGGGTCGGCGGCAGCTTTAGACAGCGTCAGCGCCATGTGCTGGCTACTGACTGCACTGGGCGCGGCAGCGTGCTGCAGCGGTGCGCTGCTCAGCGGCGGCGGTTGATAGCGCGCTTTAACAACGTAGCCGCTGCGGCTGTTTGCCTGCAGGTAACCTTCAGCTTCCAGCTGCCGGTAACCGGCCACCACGGTAGATACACTCAGCGCGCGGCGTTTGGCCAGCTCACGTACACCCGGCAAGCGCTCGCCACAGGCATATTGGCCCTGCTCTATCTGTTGCTGCAGCTCACTGGCCAGTTGTTGATAACGAAAGCTCACATCCGCTCCTTTGCTGTTAAAAAGCCTGCAGCGCCTGCCATAGCGGCGGTATCACCGACAGCGCCAGCAAGGCGCCCATAGTGCGGTTAAACCATCGCCGTTGCTGCGGCGCCGTTAGCAGCCGCTTTAACCCGGCGCCAAACAGTAACCAACTGCCGGTGCAGGGCAACCCCACCAGTAAAAACACCAGCGCAATCAGCGCCAGTTGCTGCCAGTACACACCCTGCAGGCTGGTAAAAGCCGCAATGGCACCGGTGATCATTACCCAGGCTTTGGCATTAACCCACTGAAACAACAGCGCCTGGGTAAAACTCAGCGGCTTGCTGTTGCCGGTGCTAATTTGCACCGGCTCTGCCGTGGCAATTTTCCACGCCAGATACAGCAAATATACCGAGCCAATAAGTTTAATCAGCTGGTGCAGCAGCGGTTGTTGCTGCAACACCAGCCCGGCGCCTAAACCCACGGCTGCCAGCATCAGCAAAAACCCCAGCTGAATACCGGCCAGGTGCGCCAGGCTTTTTTGCACGCCGTAGTTAACACCGGACGACATAATCATAATATTGTTCGGCCCGGGCGTAATGCTGGTAGCAAAGGCAAAAAACACTAAGGTCCAAAATAATTCCATGCTGCACACTCCTGCTTGCTTGTATTCAGCCGTCACAGTAGCGCGCACCCGCAGCAGAAAATATACACAGTACAGCACAAAAAAAGCAGTACAGATAAGATGAAAATGAAAATAAAGCAGTACAGCCTGCACTTATCATTACATGTCAGTCATTACATGTCAGTCATTACTTGCCGGTCACTGCATGCCCGGAACTGCGGCACCAGGTCACACCAGCTGTGCGATAAACAATTAATTACACAAAACATTATGTTACTGCTTCATAGTTATGCCCTTTACCGTCGCTTAATAAAAAGTCACTTTAGTAAAAAGTCACTTAATAAAAAATGGCTTGGCTGTTATAAGTATCTATTTGGGGTAATTGCTATGAACCTGAGTTCTGTGAATAAATCCGCCGCAAAAAGGCCGGCACCGACCTGGTTGCTGCTGCCATTGCTGGCGTTAGCACTAACGGCTTGTGGCGGCGGCAGTGACAGCGCTACAGCGCCTGAAGATCCGCAAGCAGGTACGCCGCCGGTGGTATCACCGCCTGTTACCACACCGGATCCCGGAGCGGACTTACCGGAGCCGGCGCTGGAAGCCGCCCCCGGTGCCGAAACATCCCCCCTGCCTAAGGCAGATGGCCCCTCTCTGCCGCCGCCAGCGGCCGCGCTCAGACTCAGCCTGGCTTATGATAAAAGCGGCCCTTCTGAACCTGTTGCCGGCATTACGGTAAGCTCATCCGGCGATGAAAATACCAATAACAGCGCAGATAAAGCAGCCGATGGCGATTTAACCAGTCGTTGGGAAAGCGCCTGGAGCAATAATGCCGACGCTGACAACGCCTGGATACAGTTTGATTTTGGCGCCAAAACTGCAATTGGCTATATGCAATTGCACTGGGAAAATGCCTACGCTGAAGAATATGCCATTTATATCTCTGACGATGCTGAAAACTGGTATCAGCTGCGCTATATCGCCGGGGCTCAGGGCGGCACGGAAGAGTTTTTTAATCTGGATATCGATGCCCGCTATGTTCGCCTGCAGGGTATCAGCCGCCACACCCAATATGGCTATTCCTTGTTTGAAGTGGAGTTTAAAACCCCGGGCAGCGACAACTCGATGCCTGTGCTGGATACCTCCTATGTACCCTACCCGCTAAGCGGTAGTGGCCGCCAGCCACTGCCGGCTCCGGCTGAACCGGTTGAAAGCGTGCGCTTTACTCTGGCCGACGGTACTCTGGTAACGCGGTTTGGCATGGTTGGCCGCTCACGCCATGCCCGCGAGCGCGGCGAAGAATGGAACGAAATCGGTTTTGGCCTGAACGAGACCGTCGACGCTCAGGGCAACCCTGCCGACAAAGGCCCGGGCGCGCATTTAAACTTTATTGCCAATTACTTTAAAAACCGCACCTGGGGCGTGGAATTTATTGATAACAGCAATGTCGCCGGCGTTAGCGCACCGAAGATTATCGTTAACCAGTATTATCAGCAGGCGCAAAAAGGCGGTGGTCACTCGTTTGTTCGCCGTTTTGATGAGCCCAATGTTACCGGCTTTGGCTGGATGAGCCCGGGCGATTTACTCGATGACTCCACTTATCTGAGTGACGGTGCGCCCTGCCCGGTGGTGCAAAAGCCGGCCAATGGCGTGCTGTTAAGCCCCGACAGCGGCTTTAACGGCGTTATCGGCGCCAACGATGGCTGCAGCGTGGTGTTTGATACTTACCCTGGCCACCGAGCCCTGTCTGCCAATGATGATGGCGTACTGGTGCCAAACGGCAGTAACGTGGCAGCAAGAGCGCTGAAAAAAGGCGATATCATTGAGTTTACCGGCTCGTTCTTTTCCACCCGTGAAGCCATGGATGCAATTGGCGATGACGGCGCCTTTCGTTATTACACTAACGAGCTGACCTACGTCATGGGCCAGGGCCTGCGCCCCTGGTATGGCGTGCAGCCGCGCTTAATGAACCAGCCGCTGCCCGACAGCACCCTGCAAGGCGGCCTGGGCTCGGTGTCATACGATTACGCCGACAATGCCAGCTTTATTTTTCAGCAGCCACACAACAATATTGGTATGCAAAATATCCAACGCTTTATGGAAGGACGGCGCTGGCTACACACTAACTTATGGAGCGGCGAGCATAACGAAGATGGTAATGACCGCAATGATGATGGCCGCTACCTGCAGGGCCCGCGCTTTAACCAGTCATCCTGCTTTAACTGCCATATCAGCAATGGCCGCAGCGTAGCCCCCACGGTGCTGAACCAACGGCTGGATACCATGGCAATACGTACCGGAGCCACCGGCACCGACGCCAACGGTAACTATCTGCCGCACCCGGTTTACGGCCAGGCACTGCAAATGAATGCGCGCTCTGCCAGCACCGGAGCGGTGCAAAACTGGGGCAATGCCGCTGTGGTTGCCGGTTTTACCAGTAAAAATGTACAACTTGCCGATGGCACTGTAGTGGAACTGCGTAAACCGGAAATTGCCTTTGAAGGCCCGGTACCTGATGTTTACTCCGTGCGCTCGGCTCAGCCATTAATTGGTATGGGGCTGCTCGAAGCCATTGATGACGAAACCATTTTAGCCCGGGTGCGCAGCACCCCCGATGCTGATGGCGTGCTGGGTACCGCCAACTATGCTTACGATCCTGAAACCGGCGACGTGCGTTTAGGTCGCTACGGCTGGAAAGCCGGTAAAGTCAGCCTGCGCCACCAAGTGGCCAACGCCGCTTTACTGGATATGTCGGTAACCTCGTCTGTTTACCCGAACCGTGATTGTCTGGCCGGGGCAGCACACTGCGACGCCGCCAGCGGCACAGAACCCGGCTTACCGGATGAAGCGCTGCAGTTAATGACAGAATATCTGCACCTGTTAGCGGTACCGGCACAGCGCAGTCTGGTCAGCGGTTACCCTAAAGGCGTATCGCCAATGGCTTATCTGGATGTTGAACCGGCAAAAATTGCGCAGGGTGAGCAGGTATTTAAAACCATCCGCTGTAACGCCTGCCATGTCAGCGAAGTGCAAACCAGCGCCCGCTCAGCGTTTGACGAAGTGCGTAACCAAACTATCCGGCCTTACACCGACCTGCTGTTGCATGATATGGGTGAAGAGCTGGCGGATAACTTTGCCGAAGGCTTAGCCAGCGGCAGCATGTGGCGCACACCGGCGCTGTGGGGCATTGGCTACACCAAATACGTCGCGGCCGGCACTCCTGTGGGCTATTTACACGACAGCCGCGCCCGTACGTTAACCGAAGCCATTTTGTGGCACGGCGGCGAAGCTGAAGTAATTAAAAACCGCTTTGTTAATTTGCCCACCGAAGATCGCGAAGCCCTGCTGGCATTTTTGCAGTCACTGTAACATCAGGCCCGGTGTCAAAAACAGCACCGGGCTTTACCTCAGGCGTTAGCCGTTGTTGTGTTCGCGTTTGCTGAGCGGTTGCGGCGGAACCACAACACCATGGCCAACCCCACCGCAGCAGTGGCCGCACCGGCCAGCGGCACAGCGTTCAGGCCAAAGCCGGCGCTAATCATCAGCGCACCCAACATAGCACCTAACGCATTACCCAGGTTAAACGCGCCTATATTCATCGCCGACGCCAGGCTTGGCGCTTCTGCGGCTTCCTGCACTACCATCGCTTGCAGCGGCGGCACCAGGGCAAAACTGGCAATACCCCACAGCAAGATCAGCGGCGCCACCAGTAGCGGCGACGATATCACCAACGCCAGCATCACCAGCAACAACATCACCGCAATTAACGACGCAATCAGCGTTAAATCCATTGAGCGGTCGGCAAAACGGCCACCAAGCACATTGCCTACCGCCAGGCCAACGCCATATAGCACCAGCATCGCAGTGACAAACATGGTAGAGGCTTGGGTTTCATCCTGCAAAATGGGCACTATGTAAGTAAATACCGTGAACATAGCGCTGGAGCTGACAACAGTTAACAGCAGCGCCACCAGTACCGGCTTTTTGCCCAGCACCCTAAGCTCATTGCGGACATTGGCTTTTTGTTCGTTCACCATCGCTGGTAACGACAACCGCAGCGCCGCCATAGTAATAAGCCCGATAACAGCCATGCCAAAAAACGCCGGGCGCCAGCCAATTACTTCACCAATATAAGCAGCCAGCGGCACACCGCCGATGGTGGCAATGGTCAGGCCGGAAAACATCGCCGCCACCGCACCGGCACGCTTTTCCGGCGGCACCACGTTCATCGCTACTATAGCGCCGACACCAAAAAAGGCGCCATGGTTAAATGAGGTAATGATCCGCCCAAGTAACAGCACGTTATAGCTGTCTGCCAGCGCAGAGATCAGATTACCCAGCGTAAAAATAGCCATCGATAACAGCAGCAGGTTACGCCTGGCCATATTGGCAAACACCAGCGTCATCAGCGGTGCGCCAAGCAGCACACCAAAAGCATAGGCACTGATCAGCATACCGGCCGTCGGAATAGATACCCCCAGATCGCCGGCAATAATCGGTAGCATGCCCATAGGAGAAAACTCTGTTACGCCAATACCAAAGGCACCCAGCGCCAGCGCGAGCAAAGGAATATTGATTTTCATATCAAGTCTCGTTAATTTGTGATGACGCAGAATATACGCAACCTTAAAGCGCAGAAAAACCAGCTGGCGATACATTCAGCTTTGCGCTCAATTCACAAATGAGTGAATCAACAATAAGCAGGTTACAAATGAGCATCACAAAAACTGACAGAGCCGCCGAAATGGCCACCTTTTTATCCGTCGCCTGTACCGGCAGTTTAAGTGCAGCAGCGCGTGAACTGGCGCTAACACCATCGGCGGTCAGCCGTATGATGACCCGGCTGGAAAAGCGCCTCGGTGTGCGGCTTATCGTGCGCAGCACCCGCAGCCTGCGACTAACAGCCGAAGGCGAGTCTTATGCGTTAGCGGCGCGGCGTATTTTAAAAGATTTAGATGATACCGAGCTGACCATTGCCAACCGCGGCAGCCCCAGCGGCAATATAAAAGTAACCACTGCCACCGCGCACAGCCGGCTGACGATAGTGCCGCTGCTAAAAGAGTTTTTGCAGCGCTATCCCGATATTACACTGGAAATTGATGTATCCGACCAGGTCAGAGATGTCGCCTCCGGCCAGGTCGATGTGGCTATCCGCTTCGGTCAGCTACCCGATAGCGGCCTGCATGCCCGCCGCCTCGGTGACACCGGTCGCGTGATACTGGCTTCGCCGGAGTATCTGGCCAAAGCCGGTGTACCGCAAACGCCGGCCGATTTAGCCCGGCACAACTGCCTGGATTTCAGTTTCCGCCGCTTAGAACCCGGCTGGCCATTCAGAGAAAATGGCCACGACTTTATGCTGGCCGTCAGCGGCAATATTATCGCCAACAATGGTGAAACCCTGGTGGAACTGGCGCAGCAGGGTATGGGTATTACCCGGGTTGGCCGTTTCCACGTACAGCAGGCACTGGCAAGCGGCCAGCTGGTTGCACTGCTGGAAGACTATAACCCGCAAGACCGTGAAGCCATTCACGCGGTGTTTATCGGCGGCAAAAATATCCCTGCCAGGATCCGCGTCTTTGTCGATTATCTGGTTGAAAAAATGACAGCAGGCGGCAGTACTGTTGAATAGCAGGAGCATTTTCAGCGTAGCAACAGTCGGCGTGTAACATAGACAGGCATTTCCCGGCGCAGTACACTGAAGCGCTATGTCATTAACAAACAAGGCAAGACCTGTGAATAAAGAAAATTTGTCTGAACAACAAATTGCAGAAATAAAAAACAACTTCGATTTTTTTGACCGCGACGGCAATGGCCGGATTGATTTACCCGAGTTTATTGAACTGCTTACTGCGCTGGCACCGAAAACCAAAGCCAGTCATGTTGAAGAAGGCTTTAAGCTTATCGACACCAACAATAACGGCTATATCGACTTTGCTGAATTTTTAGACTGGTGGCAAGACTGCTGGTGGGAATATTAAAGCGCAAGGGCAAGGCGATCGCCTGCCCTAATCCGCAAAACTGCTGTTAGTTGTTACGCCCGATACACTCAGGTGGACATTGCTGAGTGTTGTACCTGCAAGGTCAGGTAAAAATCAGACCTGACCTTGCAGCTCACTTTCTATAGCTGGTTACAAAACCCGGCGACGTCCATTTCTCTGAGTTGGGTAATTAACTCTTCAGGTTCTGTTATGTCATAGTTGACTGGTAAATCAATATTTACTAAGTCCAGACCGTTACCGCCTTTAGGCTTGTTAAGAATAAATCTGGGACTAATTGCCTTTAGCCCTGAGCTGTTTAATATAAGCTGCTGCGTGCCGCCGGTTTGTCCCACCTTGCCACCAATAGCGTCTCCCGCTACTGAGCCAAAGCAAAAATCCTGCACTACGTTAATAAACAATATGGCGGAAGAGTAACTAAAGCCATCGACCAGGATAACCACCTCGCCCCTAAACTTATTTGGCAAGTCGTTGTTAACCTTCTCAAAACTTTCAACTTCACCGTTTACCACATCACCAACAGCATGCTTTTCATTGCCCTGACCACTGAGTATTTTTACTTTATACGTTGAGCCTGAGCGCCACGGTTTACTTGCTATATAGGGCATTATGGCCTGCTTCCAGGTGTCATCTCCGCCGCCATTTCCTCTGATATCGATGTATAAACGGCGGATTTTCTTTTCGGCAATTGACGTGAAGAAACTATCAAAAAAAGCTTTAAACTGTTCTTTTTCTTCGTAATTTCGAAACGACTTAATTTTCAGTACCGCATCGTCATCCAGAACAGTGGCGGTAAAGTTGCCCGCAAAGCTCTTGTCCGGCAGTAACAAATCTGTACTTTTTTGTTCAGACACATCAATGGAAACATCTTTTAAATAAATATCCTTCTTAAGATCTAAGACAAACTTATCTGCAAAGCCATACAACAACCAGTAATAGATTGAGAATCGGGTAGATAAAATGGCTTCCCGGTGTGTGTCACTATCGCCATGAGTAAGCTGTAACAAGGCTGGCATAATTGACGCTACCGGCACACTATTTATGCTAAGCACCTGATAGCCTTTTAGTTTGCTCTCATCTCCATTGAGGCTGGACAGCACTACAAGCGCGTTGTCTTTTATCTTAAATTGAAAAGGCAGCACCCTTTCACCTTCATCTATGCTTTGGCGAACAAGCGCGTCCAGGGAATTTGGCGTAACAGACAGGTGGCCATCATTAAACCGGCTGTTGAATTTCATTAATTCAAGCCAGAACGCTCTTCGCGTTATTGGTTTATTCAGCCCGGATTTCAACCTGTCCACGTCTTGATAAAACGAAGCCGGATTTTTAACTGTGTACGCCAAATCCGGATGGGTTGACTCAATAAACTGCAGCCATTTATCTATGTCTTCTATTGCGACTTCCGGGGCAATAAGGCTATCTGGTTTTAAAACCTCTGCCGCAGTAAATTTGGATAAGCAAGTCAGGAGCAGGCATAACGTGAGGGTTAGCAGGCGGTTTTTCATTATTATTCTCTCTGTTAAAACCTGTTAGTCGTAACAAAAAGAGAAAACGTTTAAACGCGCAGCAAGTGCTAATTAAAAACGGCAGAGCAGGAGTAATTTTCATCCGGCAGCAATTATCGCGATCTGAAGTTAATCCAGTCGGTAACGTTGCAATAAGGCTGCATATGCCGCCGATGCTTTATAGTGCTGCAGTGCTTGATCAAATTTGGCCACAAAAGCCGGCGTTACGGTGCTTTGTTTGCTAAAAGCAAAAAAGATCTCGCCATAATCCAGCGCCGGATATAACACCTGTATTTTGTTGTTTTCCAGCTCGGTTTTCAGCGTATGCTGCGCCACGACCAGCGAAGCAATACCCAGCTGCAGGCGGCCGTTTAGCAGTTGTTTAAATAGCATGGTATCTGAATCTACTACTTCGGCCCTGTTAAACTGCAGTTGCTCCAGCGCCATACTGTAGAAGTAGCCGCGCACTACCGCGATGGTTTGCTGCTCTAAGCTTGATAACCGGCCATCATACTGCACCGGACAAGGTTGGGCGCATAGCAATACCAGCGGCTCGCGATAATAGCTTTCGTTACTAAAGTAGAATTGTGACGCTCTGGCCGGATTTTTATAAAAAACGCTTATCACGTCGGCCTTACCACTGGCGACATGTTGCATCATTCGGTTCCAGGGCAAACGCTGCCAGTGTAGTGTCAGTTGCAACTCTGTTGCTACAGCCTGTAATACTTCAACAGAAAAACCGCTTAATGTCTCGCCCTGCTGATAATAAAACGGTGGGTAGTCCTCGGCTGACGCAACCACACGCAGAACCTGGGCATGCAACTGAAACAACATCAGCAACAAGCCGGTTAGCAAAAAATAACTGTGCCGGATAATCCAGCGCTGCCTGCGATGTCGATAAGCAGTGCTACTGTCCATAGCCACAACTCCTGTCGGGGGCCTCGTCAAATTGTAGTCTGTAGCGCAGCGCTTGGCATGCGTTATTTAGCGTTATCCACAACTGCATTCGAGCTGGCCAATGCCCCCGATAAAGCCATGCGCGCAGTTACCTGTTCTGACGAACTAATGGTCAAATTTACCAGGATATTTATTTTTCGTTTAGTGACACAACGAAGGTTAAATTCAACCAATTGATTTATATCAATTTAAATTTTGGCACAGTGTATGAATAACTAGTGTAGAAATACGCCATGCTTAACATTAAAAGGATTAGCACATGAACAGAACCATCGTCATTATCTTGTTAGTTGCCTTAGGTATTTACTGCTTTCCAACCTTAATCGGCTTAATGGCAACAGCCTTTGGTATTGCGGTTGGCGTGGCAGCTACCCTGTTTGGCATTGGCATATCGCTGCTGTTCAGCGTATTGCCGTACCTTATCCTTGGCTACCTGGTATGGTGGCTGGTGCGCGACAACCGCAGCCGCCGCCACAGTTAAACACAACCCAAAGCAAAGCGCCGGGCGCGCGAACCGGCGAATGCCTCCGCTAAACAACAGCATTACCTTAGCCAAAGCTGATAGCACTTAACACTTAACTGCAATTTGGTTGCAATCAATTACACTTCGCAGCTTTGCGGCGCGCTAACATCCAGGCTACTCCATAGCTGAGGAATAGCATGATGAATATTAGCGCCCTACCCCTGCTCGCTGGCAGCCTGTTGCTGCTAAGCGGCTGTGATATTGAATACGGCACCTTGCCGGCACACTATTATGATTTTCGCGATGGCGCTCAGCAGTGGCAGCCGGGGTTTTCTGATTACCCCGTCGACAACGCTGATATTTTTGAACTTGAAAGCGGTATCCGCCCACTGCCAACAGGCTTTTCCGGCACAGGCTTTTATCTGGCCGGCATGAACCGCAGCGACGATTTGTTTATGTACATCAAAAAACAAATAACCGGGCTGGAACCCTCCACCCGCTACCAGCTGTCGGTTTCAGTGCGCTTTTTAACTGATGCCGGCACAGATTGCGTTGGTATCGGCGGTGCGCCTGGTGAGTCGGTTTACTTAAAGTTTGGCTACGCCGCCGCAGAGCCAAAACAAGCCGGTTACTACTTAAATGCCGATAAAGGCAACCAAAGCCAGGACGGCACCCAGGGCCGCGTGATCGGCAATATTGCCGCAGCGGATATAGGCTGTGATGGCCAAAAATTTGCCAGCAAAGCCGTGACCGATAGCAGCGCCACACCGCTGCACTTTACCAGCAATGCTGATGGTACTATCTGGGTATTTATCGGCACAGACTCCGGCTATGAAGGCCTGACCCGGCTGTATTACCAGGAGCTGGATCTGCGCATCAGAGCTATTTAGCGGCAATTGCTAAGCAGGTATCAGTTGCCGGCACTACAAGGTCAAAGCCGTGCCGGTATATTTGCCATGACAGTTGTCAGGCAGTTTTGCTGACAAAGTGTCCTTTCCCACTGGCCGCAGCTAAGTAATAATGCCTCTGTTAATTATGCTTCTGAGGCAATGCCGATGTTTATCCGCTCGCGCAAATTTATACTGCTGGCCCTGGTAAGCAGCATCTTGCTGCTTAGTCAGCTGCCACTGCTGATCACCACATTTTGGCCGGTAGCATACCAGGGCAAGGTACAAAGCCATTTCTATCTGCCTGACCAGGCAGGCCCGGATAAGCCAGCGCCATTAATCGTTGTATTTGGCGGTTCAGAAGGTGGCATACCCTGGGCACACAGCAAAAGCGCTTCGCAGCGCCAGCATTATCTGGATGCCGGTTTTGCCTTACTGGCTATCGGCTATTTTGGTCTACCCGATACACCAGCAGGGTTGGACAGGATAGAACTAACCAGCATAATTGCTGCAATCGATAACGCCGCGGCACAACCGGGCGTAAGAGCTGAAAATATAACGCTGCTTGGTACATCAAAAGGGGCAGAATTGGCACTGCTGCTCGCCAGCCGCAACAGCAATATTAGTACCGTAGTTTCCGTGGTCGGCGCCGATGCGGTATTTGGCAGCTCAGAATGGTACAGCACCAGCTCGTCCTGGGTCTGGCAACAACAACCGGTTTCGTTTGTACCAATCGATTTGCGCAGTGTTCTGCCTACGCTGGTACACGGCGATTTACGCCGCAGCTACGAGCTGGCAATGCAGAACCACAGCGCCTATCAGCGAGCCAAAATTCCGGTAGAGCAGATGCAGGCTGATGTACTGTTTATTTCCGGCACCGCCGATGAAGTATGGCCTTCCAGTGAAATGTCCGACCGGATGATGGCTCGCCTGCAACAACATCAGTATCCTTTTGCCTATCAACACCTGAAAATTGAAGGCGCCGGCCACGGCGGCTTGGGTAATAAGTATCAGCCTGAGATCATGGCTTTTATCCAAAAGTCGCAGCAACGCTGATACTGCTTTAATAAAGACTGATGTCTAAAATACGCTAACCATCTGCTGCCGGAGTCTGAAATGCTCAAATGTGACTTACATGATTATATTGAAATTGTCTGCTTGTACCATTATCCGCTAAAGCTAACGCTAAGCAGCGGTGCTGTGCTTAGCGGCACAGCGCTAACCACCCGCTATAACGACCAGCGGCAGGAATGTTTGGTTATCAAACAAAACGATAATGATGAACTGGTGCTGCTGGAGGATATAGCACTGCTTGAAGTCACAGTAGCTAATCCGCATTTGCAGCAAGTGCGGTTTAAGTAAATCAGGTTGCAGGCTCTGAACACAGCAAACCGAAACAACACGGCTATCAGCCATGCCAAACAGTGCATTATTTACCACCTACAGCAAGGATGTTGCGTTATGCCCGGTTTCTTCAGCACCACGTTAATTATGGCAGTGCTCAAACGCTGCCCAAGCGCATTATTTTTATGCTACTCACTTACCGCTTGCAGTGAGACGGTGCAGCAGCGCGAGGCTGAGCACTATATTCTGCCGGCAAATTATGTTGGCGCCTTTTACGTTATTTTTGATCAAGCCAGCGGCGAGCCCTTGCAGTACCAACACGACGCCCGCCGGTATCAGATCCCGGCCAATGGCGTATTGTTAACACAAGCCAAGATGAGCGAGGGCGCCATTGCCGCCGATAAACTGCGCTTTTTTCGCCGGGATACGCCAGAGCAGCTGACAGAGATAACAGCACGCTGGTTAACCAGCATAGATACAGAACAAGCGTATCAGGACAACAATACTTACATTTTCGGCGGCGGCCCGGGCGTTTACAGCAGCTCAGAGCTGAAGTGCAACATCCACTTTCGCGGCTTTCATATCGGCACGAAAAGCCAGATCCTGGACAAGGTAAACCACTTTGATATTGAGAGTTTTATTCAGCAGAATAAGCTTGGTTGCGATTAATCCCGGAATATAATCCTGCTTGATATTTCTGAATTTATAATGGCGTTTGCTTTATGTCCAAAATCCTGATCACTGCACTTTTCGGCTTATTAAGCACAACTGCAAACGCCGGCCTCACACAACTGGAACTTAACTGTAACCTGATCCCGCTGGATTATCCCGGTTTTAGTCTGGACGACATACAAGAACGCACAGTAATGCTGGATGCCGCAAATCCTGCCGCCAAGCCACTTTTCACTTTAAAAGACCATACTTTTATCGTTAGCGTTAACCGCACAGATATTACCGATATACCGCATATTCTGGATTTTTATCTGGAGGTACAGCCTCCAGCCCCGGCTGCGCCGGTACGAGCGTTTAGTGCATCTTATTTCAGCCCGGGCACAGGCAAACATCACAGCAGGCTGGAGCTACTGCATTATGGCAATAAAGCTGAACCCTATCCCACGGGCCAGCTGGTATTTGAATGCCAGCAGTATGAGTAAAAACACCGCTGTCACTTCACTTTCAGGGCCAAAATCCATCGCCCCGAGCCCAACACTGCCGAATTTTAGAAGCTATGGAGCAAGCGCATAAGCAAGAACGGTTTAAACGCATCGCCAATTGCTCGCTTGATGACCATAACTTAGGTAATAATAAACGCGAGCAGCTTGCGGCAAACATAAAATTTAACGAATGTCAGAAGCAAAACTCTATTTACGCACTTTCATAAAATATATAGAGAAAAAATAAATGCGCTTTAGCTTTCCCTGCCGGTTTTTACTTATTTTTTCGCCACTATTGCTGGCTATTTTTATCACTTCACAATCAACAGCGTCACAGTTTATTAAGTGTCGAGACAAAAACGGAAATGACATTTTCACTGACGATCAACAGCAATGCACCGTCAACGGTAAGCCTACGCAGCCGGCTGTAGAACTTGCATCTAATCGCACTGCTGCAAGCTTAACGTTTACCGTTAGCTATAAGGACCCACAGGGATTAATAAAAAACAAAACACTGTACGCTGAGAATATTAAAGCGGCAGGAAAAGCTTGGGAGCAACACCTGGCTGGCAGCGCAACAATCGAGATCTTGGTACAAGTTGTACACGACAATATGGGTAGACACAGCGCACATAGCAAGAGGTCGTATTATGTACGCACTATAGCTGGCAAGAGAATTTACGAACAAGGTGTCGCGTTTGAAATCCGAACAGGTATAGACCCCAACGGTGCAGAACCAGATCTTATAATCACTACAGATCGAAAAGCACTGGACGGCATGTGGTTGGACGAAGAACCTTATCAACGATTGAAACCTGTAGCCGTAGGCAAAATAGATAGTATGTCGGTATTTATACACGAACTAGGGCACGCTTTGGCTTTCAGTGGTTGGCTTAATATTAATACCCAGTCCAGCACTGAAAACGTTAATTATTCCACCTATGACAACAATATTCGCTTTGTTAATGGTAACCCTTACTTTACTGGACCATTCGCAGAAGCAGTATATGGGGGCTCGGTTCCTCTGGCTTTTAAGAGCAATTCATATGCACATATTGGAGATGCAGATAAACACAGAGGGCATGCACTGGAAAATACAATCATGAACGGCATAGCCTTTTACTATAGCAGAAGGTACAACATCACCCCCTTAGACTTGGCTATAATGCACGACAGCGGCGTTGCATTAAACTCCTCGTCTTTAGCGTTCATAAAAAGAGCTTTCCACAAAAATGCATCAGTAACAGCAACAGAATGAGCTGAGTGTGCAAAATTTCAGTTTGCAAAACTAACTACCGCTTCAACTGCCAAGGGTCGACTGTTTGTTGGTCGGCAGCCGTTCTCAGCCGCACATCAGCGTCTTTGGCTGGATGATTGAGGCATTGAAAGTTGTCTCAAAACTGCTGCCGGAACGCTTGTGCCATCAGACCAAGCTGATACATCAATTGGTTAGACTTGGCCAAGTCATGCGCGTTGGGTTGCAGAATGGCCATTAATAAATAGCAGTTTTCGTTGGTGAAACCGCGGCAGTAAACCAAGTGAGTATCGCTGGTTCGCTTTGCCTGTGTAATAAAAATGGGAAAACCAGCGCCGCTTGCCGCGAGGTGAATATGCCTTACCTGCTCTTGCTTGATAATGTCGAGGTTAAACGGGTGATCGTACGGCACATCCTTACCAAACAAGGCGGGCAGCTTACCTGCCTTGTACTTTTTAAAGTCAGCGATTAACGCAACACGCTCATCTGCCGTTAGTGCTTCATCTAATACCTTGCTGGTAAAAACCCGTATCACTCACTGAATTCACTCAACTTTGCGCTATCAGCGTTTAACAACAGCTCTTCGCTGACACGGCTTATTTCTTTTAGCCTTGCTGCTGCCGGGCGAAACAGTCCCAGATCTACGGTGCCGGATGCTTCAATAATGCGCAGCATTTTTTCATACAGCTCAGCGCTTAACATATAACCAGCAGGCTTGTTATTCGACAACACCGCCACGGGTTCATCAGTAAAATACTGGCTTAAATTCTTACGGGCTTCAGATACTGAAACCGCCTTTTCCGCCAAAATAGCATGTGACGCCATGCAACACCTCAAAGTACATTATCATGTACATAATTAAGCACAGGCGTAGTATGGTACTTAGGCAGGCAGATTACAAGCTGACAAAAACAACAAAGGCCGCATTTGCGGCCTTTGTACTAAACACTCAACTTAGAAAAATTACTTTTTCTTCGCTTTCGGGTTTGGCAGGTCGGTGATTGAGCCTTCGTACATCTCGGCAGCTAAACCAATAGACTCGTTCAACGTTGGGTGCGCGTGGATGGTTAACGCGATATCTTCAGCGTCGGCACCCATTTCTACTGCTAAGCAGATTTCGCCCAGCATTTCACCGGCGTTGATACCAACAATAGCGCCACCCAGAATACGGTGCGTTTCTTTGTCGA
The DNA here is from genome assembly GCF_030690345.1 of Rheinheimera sp. GTDB lineage: Bacteria > Pseudomonadota > Gammaproteobacteria > Enterobacterales > Alteromonadaceae > Alishewanella. The sequence continues at coordinate 811,840 of NZ_JAUYGV010000006.1, read as the reverse complement.
AAATCAGCTTGGTAAAGCCTTCTGTACGGGCAGAAGCGATAGCACGGCCTGACGCTGCCCACGGGAAGGTAGCAGTTTCAATTTTTAAGCCCTGCTCTTTAGCTTCTTTCTCGGTAACGCCGGTCCAGGCCATTTCCGGGTCGGTGTAAGCTACTGATGGAATGCAGCGCGGGTCGAAGTAGTGCTTCTGGCCGGCAATCACTTCAGCCGCTACGTGGCCTTCGTGTACTGCTTTGTGCGCTAACATTGGCTGGCCGATAACATCACCGATAGCATAGATATGGCCAACGTTGGTGCGCAGTTGCTTATCAACATTGATAAAGCCGCGCTCGTCTACGTTAACACCGGCTTTGGCAGCATCTAACAGCGCGCCGTTTGGCTTACGGCCAACCGCTACCAGGATCTTGTCGTAACGTACCGCTTTTTCCGGGGCGTTTTTGCCTTCGAAAGTAACGTATAAACCGTCTTTTTTCGCTTCTACGCCAACAACTTTGGTTGACAACATAATGTTGTAGTTGTCTTTGTTGTACTTGGTGTAGGCTTTAACGATGTCGGCGTCGGCTGCCGGTACTAACTGATCAGCAAATTCTACTACTGATACTTTAGAGCCCAGCGCACGGTATACGGTGCCCATTTCCAGGCCGATAATACCGCCACCTAATACCAGCATTTCGCCCGGAATATCTTTTAATTCCAGTGCACCGGTAGAATCGATAATACGGTCATCATCTTTTGGAATAAACGGCAGTGATACCGGCTCTGAACCGGCAGCAATAATGGCGTGCTCAAAGGTAATTTTGGTGTCGCCAACCTGTAAGGTGTTAGCGCCGGTAAATTTACCGTAGCCGGTAACTACCTTAACTTTGCGCATTTTCGACATACCGGCCAGGCCGTTAGTCAGCTGGCCAACTACTTTGTCTTTCCAGCTGCGGATTTTGTCCAAATCAATTTTCGGCTCACCAAAGGTAACGCCGTGTGATGCCATATCGCGGGCATCGTCAATCACCTTAGCAACGTGTAATAAGGCTTTAGATGGAATACAACCTACGTTTAAACACACGCCACCTAAGGTGCTGCGCGCTTCAACCAGGGTAACTTCTAAACCTAAGTCTGCGGCACGAAATGCTGCAGAATAACCACCAGGGCCTGCGCCCACGACTACTACCTGAGTTTTGATATCGTTGCTCATCGTATTACCTTTTCATTGAGTCGGTGTTCTGACAGCGTCACTTTGTAGGGTACGGCTATCAGGCGAAAAAAGTGGCAGAATTTTAACATCCTGCCTGAGCGATGTCCCGTAACTTTTCAGTACGGGACACAAAATTCGCTCTTAGCGAAACATTACATAATGATCTGACGAATATCCGCCAGATAGCTGGCCAGGGTGGCAGTAAAGCGTGCTGCCAGGGCGCCGTCAATTACCCTATGGTCGTAAGAAACACTCAGTGGCAGCATCAGCTTAGGCTCAAACTCTTTGCCATTCCATTTTGGTTTAATGTCCGATTTAGACACACCCAAAATGGCCACTTCCGGTGCGTTAACAATAGGCGTAAACGCCGTACCGCCAATGCCACCCAGGCTGGAGATGGTAAAGCAGCCGCCCTGCATATCGGCAGAAGTTAACTTGCCCTCGCGCGCTTTAACAGAGATGTCCTGTAACTCGCGTGACAGCTCGATAATGCCTTTTTTGTTTACGTCTTTAACTACCGGTACAACCAGGCCGTTTGGCGTGTCTACCGCTATACCTAAGTGCACGTATTTTTTAAGGATCAGGCTTTGGCCATCTTCTGACAACGAGCTGCAGAAAGTCGGGAACTCTTCCAGTGCTTTAGCGACCGCTTTCATAATAAACACCAGCGGCGTGTACTTAACGCCGAGCTTTTTCTTCTCGGCTAAGCTGTTTTGCTCTTTGCGGAAGTCTTCCAGCCCGGTGATATCGGCTTCATCAAACTGGGTAACATGCGGAATACGCACCCAGTTGCGGTGTAAGTTGTTACCCGACAGCTTCTGAATACGTGACAGCGGCTTGGCTTCTACTTCACCGAACTTGGCAAAATCTACTTTTGGCCAGGCGATTAAGTCAAAGCCCATGCTGTTACCTGAGCCAGAACCTGAAGACGCCGCACCGCTTTCAGCTTGTTTTACCAGCTGCTTCACGTAGTTTTGCACATCTTCTTTTACTACGCGGCCTTTACGGCCAGTGCCGTTAACCTTGGCCAGGTTAATGCCGAACTCACGCGCTAAACGGCGGATAACCGGTGAGGCATGGGCATAGGCGCTGTTTTCAACAAAGCCATCGGCCGCTGTTGCAGCAGCTGAGGCTGCAGGTGCCGCTTCAGCTTTGCTTTCTGTTTTAGCTGGTGCAGCCTCAGCTTTAGTTTCCGCTTTGCTTTCTGCTTTTGCTGCTTCAGCTTCTGCCGGTGCAGCATCGGCCGCACCTGTGGTTTCAAACACCATTATCAGGCTACCGGTTGACACCTTATCGCCAACGCTGATTTTAATTTCTTTTACCTTGCCGGCAAACGGCGCCGGTACTTCCATACTGGCTTTGTCGCCTTCAACGCTAAGCAATGACTGATCTTCGCTTACCGTGTCGCCTACTTTCACCATTATTTCGGTAACTTCAACGGCATCACCGCCGATATCCGGTACTTTTACATCCTGCACGCTGGCGGCTGCTTTGCTTTCAGTTTTGGCTTCGGTTTTGCTGTCAGCTTTTGGCTCTGCTTTAGCTTCTTCTTTCGCCGGTGCGGCGTCTGCTTTAGCGGCGCCTTCACCTTCAAAGGTCATAATCAGGCTGCCGGTTTTAACCTTGTCGCCTACTTTTACTTTAATTTCTTTTACTACGCCGGCGTCATTGGCCGGTACTTCCATAGAAGCCTTGTCGCCTTCTACGCTGAGCAGTGACTGATCAGCGGCGACCTTATCGCCAACCTTAACCAGGATTTCGGTGACTTCAACTTCATCAGCACCAATATCCGGAACATGAATTTCAATAGTCATGTGCAATCCTCTTATGCGTACAGCGGGTTGGTTTTGCCAGCGTCGATGCCGAATTTCTTAATCGCATCTGCCACTACCGCTTTTTTCAGTTCGCCCTGTTTTACCAGCTCGCTCAGTGCCGCTACTACGATATAACCGGCGTTCACTTCAAAGTGACGGCGCAGGTTTTCGCGGCTGTCAGAACGGCCGTAACCGTCGGTGCCCAGCACCTTGTAAGACGTAGCCGGAATAAAAGCCCGTACCTGGTCGGCATAGTTTTTCATGTAGTCGGTCGCAGCAATTGCCGGCGCGTTGTTCATTACCGTAGCAATGTAAGGCGTTTTGGCTTTGGCATCCGGGTTTAGCATATTAAAGCGCTCGCAGTCCTGGCCATCACGCGCTAACTCGTTAAACGAGGTTACCGAGTACACGTCAGACGCTACGCCGTAGTCTTTGCTGAGTATTTCTGCTGCTTTGCGCACTTCGTTTAAGATAGTGCCCGAGCCCATCAGCTGTACCTTGCCGCGATCGCCGTTTAAGCTTTCCAGCTTATAAATACCGCGGCGAATACCCTCTTCGGCGCCTTTTGGCATAGCAGGATGGTGGTAGTTCTCGTTCATTACGGTAATGTAGTAATAAATGTTTTCTTGATCTTTGCCGTACATACGGTGAATACCGTCATGCAGAATAACCGCCAGCTCATAGGCATAGGTTGGGTCGTAAGAAATACAGTTTGGCACTGTGCCGGCCAGAATATGGCTGTGGCCGTCTTCGTGCTGTAAGCCTTCGCCGTTTAGCGTAGTACGCCCTGCGGTAGCGCCTAACAGGAAGCCGCGCGCTTGCTGATCACCGGCCATCCACGCCATATCGCCAACCCGCTGGAAGCCGAACATGGAGTAGTAGATGTAGAACGGGATCATCGGTAAATCGTTGGTGCTGTACGACGTGGCCGCCGCCACCCAGGACGACATAGCGCCCAGTTCGTTAATACCTTCCTGCAGTACCTGGCCGCCGATATCTTCTTTGTAGTAGCTCACTACAGAGCGATCTTCCGGGGTATAAGTTTGGCCGCCCGGGTTATAAATACCAATTTGGCGGAACAAGCCTTCCATACCAAAGGTGCGGGCTTCGTCGGCAATAATCGGCACTACTTGCTTACCGACATGCTCGTCTTTCAGCAGAATATTCAGCGCCCGCACATAAGCCATGGTGGTAGAGATATCACGCTTTTGTTCTTCGAGCAGGCCGTCAAAGGCGCTCAGCGCCGGTAACGTCAGTGGCTTGGTAAAGTTAGGTAAACGCACCGGGGTGTAACCGTTTAACGCCGCACGACGGTCGTGCAGGTATTTCAGCTCCGGCGAGCCTTCGGGCAGCTTAATGTACGGTAAGTCGGCTACCGCTTCTTCGCTGATATAATCTTCCAGGCCTAAACGCTTACGCAGTTGCAACACGTGCGTAAGGTCCATTTTCTTCACCTGGTGGGCAATATTTTTGCCCTCTGCTGCTTCACCCATGCCGTAACCTTTTACGGTTTTGGCCAGGATAACAGTAGGTTTGTCGGTGCATTCCTGCGCCGCTTTAAAGGCAGCATACAGTTTGGATGGTTCATGGCCGCCGCGTTTTAAGTCGAAAATTTCTTCGTCGGTCATATCGGCAACCAGTGCCGCAGTTTCCGGATAACGGCCGAAGAAGTGCTTACGTACATAGGCACCGTCGTTGGCTTTATACGTTTGGTAATCGCCGTCTACGGTTTCGTTCATCAGTTGCAGCAATTTACCGGTGGTGTCTTTGGCCAGCAGTTTGTCCCAACCACGGCCCCACACTACTTTAATAACATTCCAGCCGGCGCCGCGGAACAAGCCTTCCAGCTCCTGAATAATTTTACCGTTACCCATTACCGGGCCATCCAGCCGCTGCAGGTTACAGTTGATCAGGTAACACAGGTTGCCCAGCTTCTCACGGGCAGCAAAGCTTACCGCACCGCGTGATTCCGGCTCGTCCATCTCGCCGTCACCCAAAAAGGCATATACGCGCTGTGCGCTGGTGTCTTTTAAACCACGGCCGTGTAAATATTTTAAAAACCGCGCCTGATAAATTGAGGCTATCGGGCCTAAACCCATAGACACGGTTGGGAACTGCCAAAACTCCGGCATTAATTTCGGGTGCGGATAGCTGGATAAGCCTTTGCCGTCTACTTCCTGGCGGAAGCTATCCAGTTGTTCTGCAGTTAAGCGGCCTTCAACAAAAGCACGGGCATAAATACCCGGCGAAATATGGCCCTGGTAATAAACTAAATCGCCACCGTCTTTCTCGTTCGGGGCGCGGAAAAAGTGATTAAAACAGGTTTCATAAAACGCCGCTGAAGACTGGTAAGACGCCATATGGCCGCCTAAATCCAGCTCTTTTTTCGAGCCGCGCAGCACTATCATAATGGCATTCCAACGGATCACCGAGCGGATACGTCGTTCCAGGTTAACATCGCCAGGATATGCCGGCTCTTGCTGCGTAGGAATGGTATTAATGTAGTTAGTGGTGACGCCGGTAGGCATGGCTACACCGTCTAACCGCGCTTGCTCTAACACCTGCTCCAGCAGGAACTGCGCCCGCTCGACCCCTTCAGTGCGAACAACCGATTCCAGCGCTTCAAGCCACTCTTTGGTTTCCAGAGCGTCGATGTCAACTTTACTGACTTCAGACATATCGAGGTTTCCTTTGGTTATGCACGCCTGTGCTATAAATGCCCATGTGCGTTAAATGAGTTATCAGCCTTGTTGGGTGCGACGTAACGAACGTTCAATACGCGAACGCTCTTTACCTAAATCCAACAGGGCTTCTTCGATAAAGGCCAGATGACCATTGCTGGCCTGGCGCGCCTTCTCCGGCTCGCCGTTAATGACCGCTTGCATCAGCCGTTGCCGATGCGAGTTCAGCTGGCTGACAATGCCTTCCTTCTGCTGCAGGGTTTCCAGGTTAACCCGGATATTCTGCTCCACCAGTGGCGTTAAGCCGCGCACTAAATGCAGTAAAACCACATTATGTGACGCCTCTGCCACAGCTAAATAAAAACTGCCCACCGCTTTGGCTTCTGCATCAATGTCACACAACTGCTGTGCCTGACATATAGCGTCATAATGTGCGGTAATCTGCGCAAAATCTGCTGCCGTGCCACGCAGTGCCGCGTAATAAGCACAAATGCCTTCTAAGGCGTGGCGAAACTCCAGTAAATCAAATTGTGACTCGGGGTGGCGTGCAATCAGCTCAAACAACGGATCGGTAAGGCCAACGGCCAGGTTATCGCACACATAAGTACCACCGCCCTGGCGCCGGCTCACCAAACCTTTGGCTTCCAGCTTTTGAATCGCTTCACGCAATGATGGCCGTGACACGGCAAACATTTCCGCCAGGTCGCGCTCCGGTGGCAGCTTTTGCCCCGGCGCAAAACTGCCTTCGAGCAACATGTTTTCCAGTTGCTCGACTATGCGATCAGAGAGTTTCGCCGGTTTAATTTTAAAATCTGCCATGCGCCGCCATGTTTGCCTGTTGCAGAGCTTAGCTTCAGCTCACTGTAAATTGGTCTTACCAATTTATTTTTAGTGGCGTTAAGGTAGCAGTTTCTGCATAACAAGTAAATAAAGCAGAGAATCTATGCAAAGGCAAAAGCGGAAAATAGTTAGAGTAATAACTCAATAATGCACAGGCATGACAGTGGCTGAAAAAATTGGTCTGACCAGGTAGCTATTGCGGGAACTGCAGCCTGACACAGGTGCCTGCTGCGCTACTTTCAAGCTGATAGCGGATCTGCGCTTTGTCACAAAGCCGCTTTACCAAAGATAAACCTACGCCCATACCCTGGCTGCGCTCACCTTTAACACCGGCTTCAAATGCCTGGTCGCGGATCGCCGCGTCTATGCCGCTGCCGCTATCCTGAATTGTCAGTATGTTCCGGGTGAAACTAATACTGATCACACCTGCGGCAGTGTAATCAAACGCATTCGCCACCAGATTATTCAGTAACATCAGCAGCACAGTGTCATTTATTACCACACCGGCGTCCTCGCTGATATTCAGCTGTAGCTGCACCGGCTTTGCCTCCAGCTTATGCTGCTGTTGCAAAATGCTTTGCTCTACCGGGCCTAGCAGCGCCACCCGCTGTGACGCTGGCAGTTGCTCGCGCGCCAGTAACATCAGCACCGCTATACTCTGCGCGATCTGTTGCTGCGCGTGTTGCAAGCGCGCAACATACTGCGCCTGTTGCGCTGTCAGCGGCGTATGGCACAACAGTGTCAGCGCCCCCTGACTGATGGTAACCGGCGTGCGCAACTCATGTGATACGTCCTTAGTAAACTGCTGCTCGCGACCGATGAATTCGGCCACCCGCTGACGGGCTTTTTGCAGTGCCCGTGCCAAACGACCAATTTCGTCCGGCGCAAAGTCATCTGCAAAGCTGCCGGTTAACGGCATGTCCGGGTTCAGGCCCGTGCTGTCGACCAGTTGCGTTAACTTATGTAAGGGTTTAAGCACACGCCTGGCCAACAAGTAAGCGAAGCCGGCAGAGCAAAGCACCACGATGGCCAGCAGTGTAAGTAAAAACAGTGATAACTGCGGCCGCATTTGCCTGACCACCAGTTGCTCTGTGACATCCGCCAGCAAAAAGCCCTGTGACAAGCGGATCAGGTGATAATGCTGCCCGCTGTCTAAAGCAAATTCGTTGCGCAAAGGCGCATGTTGCAACGTGGCTTGGATTTGCTGCGGCAATGCTGAAACATCAGCATAATAACTTACAAACTGCAGACGGGGCTGTATCGCGCTAACGCTTGCTAATTGCTGCTCTGCATAGGCCGCCTCAGCCTGTAACAGCGTTTCAAACACCTGATCTTCGGTATGATAAGCAAAAATAATGGTACTCAAACCAAACAACAACCCTACCAAAGCCGAACCAGCGATAAAGGCCAACAGAATGCGACTTCGCAGTGACAGCACTTTCATGTTACAGACTCTGCTTTTAATGCAAAGCCGACACCCGATTGGGTTTCAATGCTAACTGAAGCACCATGCTGCTGCAGGATTTTGCGTAGCTGGTACAAGTGCGAGCGCAGCGCATCCGACTCTGTTGGTTCATCGCCCCAAATTTTGCTGCAAAGCTCGCTGCGGCTCACCGGGCGCGGGTATGTTTCCAACAGTATGCTCAAAAGCTGAAAACCAATAGGTTTTAGCTCTATCAGTTGGCTATTGCAGCACACCTGATGCAGATGCCTGTTAAGGCTAATATTGCCCAGCGCCAGCTGATGATGCTGCTGCACATAACGCCTGGCCAACACCCGGACCCTGACCCATAGCTCTGCCAAATCAAATGGTTTTACCAGGTAATCATCTGTGCCGGCGCTGAAACCGTCCAACTTGTGCTGCAGGCTATCGCGCGCTGTTAACATCAGGATTGGAATATGCCGCGACGCTTTGCAGCGCAGCAAGGTACATACATCGAGGCCATCTAACCGGGGCAGGGTTAAATCCAACACAATAACATCGTAATAATGCTGCAAAGCCAATTCAGCGCCCCGGCGACCATCCAGAGCAAAATCAACTACAGCGCCCTGCATGGTAAAGTAGTCGGCAATATTGGCCTGAATGGCGCGGTTATCTTCAATTACCAGCACAGTTAACCTGTTATCAGTTGTCATTACAGCCATTGCTCAAAGTGCTGCACATAACCGGCCGGCAATAAGTGGCCACCGGCAAACTTATAGTGCAGCTTATCGATATTGGGTAAAGCATTAAACAGCTGCATATTTTCCTTCTCACTGGCGTACTCATCATCATTGGCACTTAACAGCAATACCGGGTTATCCGCCATGCCGGACAGCAGGCTCAGAGGCGCGACTATGGCGGTACGGTTGCTCATATGCGGCGGCACTACTGCCGCAACCCGCTTAATTCTGGTGTCAACAGCCGCCAGCAGTAAACTGACCTGAGCGCCCATACTGTACCCTGCAATATCAATCCGTGTCGCATCAAATTGCGGTTGGCTGCTAAGCCAATCCAGCAACACCCGGTGGTCGCGCACTGTATCTATCAGCATCTGCTCATAGGGCTCACGCTCTCCCCACCAATGCAGGTTATTAATAATATCAACGATACTGTGCTCCGGGTCTTTCCGCTCTCCGTGGTTACGGGCATCTATGGTAACCACGGCATAGCCTTTTGCCAGTGCCATGGCGGTAATTTTGTCGGTACTCTCCCGCGTTGGCCGCTGCTTATAGCTATCCTGCCACCAGCGTACATGAGCCCGCCCCATGGCATGGGCACCAATCAGCACCGGCAGCGGTTGTGAAGCGCCGCTAACAGTTTGGGGTAAACGCATGTAGCCATTTACCCTGGCGCCGTCAAAGCTGCTGTAGTAGAAATGATAGCCGTTGTTGTCATCCGGCTGCAGTGTTACATCGACCGGCTGCGACAACGTATAAGCATAGCGCTGGCTAATATCGCTTGCCGTGACGGTATAGGGTTTTAAGCCAAATAAGGCATACCAGCCGGCGGCCAGTGCGGTGATAACAGCGCCTAAGGTTAACAGCATTTTCTTCACTCCGGTTTTGCTCATTTTAATCACCTGCTTCAGGTTGCGTTTAACGTACAACCCAGGGTGTCATGGCCGGTGTGAAATCAGCGTGAAGTGAAAAATCAGGCAGAAAAAAGGCGCCACAGCGGCGCCTTAACAGTGATTTTGTGCGTTAACTCAACCAGCCGCTTAAGGTCAAAATGGCGGTAAAGGCCAGGAAGAACAGCATATTGCGTTTGGCTAACTGCACCATATAGCTGCTGTCTTCCAGGGTATTTAAGCTCTCTGCCGGCAGCGGCTCTGCTGCGGTAGCAACATCCACCACCACTTGTTCGTTGTTGGCGGTAAAATCGAGGAAGTACCCCAGCAGCGCGGTAGAGGCGCGGGAGAAATGCCCCACCAGCGCAAAACCCAAACCAAACAACCGTGCCGGAAACCACAGCGCCCAGTGCGCAGTACAGTGTACAGCTTTGTTATCTTCGCCCAGACAAACGGCATAGTCGGCGGCATGCTCTTCCGCTACTGCTTCCTGTAAGTGGCGTACCAGCACATAGGTAATCACACCAAAGGCACCCAGCAATAAAAACCAAAACACCACAGCAGCGTAATAACGGAAGTTTAACCACACCAACAACTGGCCATAACTGCTTTGCTCACGTTGGCTGCCCATATCACTGCGTATTTGCTGCATGGTAATAAAGGCGGCTTCTTCGTCGCCCCGTTCCATCGCATTTAAGTATTGCTTATACAGCTGCCGGTAATGCCAGCAGCCAATGGCTACCAACAACACCAGAGTGTTAACCACCAGGCTGACCAAATGGTTATTCAGCAAGCACAGCAGCAACATTACCACGCCGCCTGGCAACGCCAACCACAGGTATTGGCCTAAGTTGTGCGATGACAACTTGTGCAATGCCGAGCCGGCGGTAAAACGCACATAGGCACGGCAATAGCGGCTGGCTTGCCAGGCATCGCTGCGCACAGCTAAGCGCTCAATAATTAACGCCAGCAGCATACTGATTAATGTCATTTAGAAAACTCCTTTATCGCGCTTTTTATCCCACTCTACTATCGTACTGCGGTAGCGCATCCAGTCAAACGCGATGCCGGGGTCGGTTTTACGCCCGGGCGCAATATCACAATGGCCCACTATACGCTGTGGCGTAATAGCCGGATGTTGCTGCATTAAAAAATAAGTCAGCTTAATAAGGCTCTGATATTGCTGCTCAGTATAAGGCAAATTGTCGGTGCCTTCTAACTCAATACCAATGGAAAAATCGTTGCAACGCTCGCGGCCGGCAAACTGGCTAACCCCGGCATGCCAGGCGCGCTTAGCAAAAGGTACATAATTGAAAATACGGCCGTCACGCCAAATTACGCAGTGCGCCGACACCCTAAGCCCGGCTAAGCCAGCAAAAGTTGAATGTACGCTGCAATCTAAGCTGCCCATAAACAGCGCGTCGACAAAGCTTTGCTCAGGCACAGCGGCAAATTCAGCGGCCGGCAGGCTGATATTGTGGATCACCAACAGGCTGATGCTCTCGCCCTCAGGGCGGGCATCACAGTGCGGGCTGGGCCGCAGTAACATAGCGGGAGATTCGACGCTCATCAGAAATTTTGCCTTTGTACGGCGGTGTCAGTAAGCTATGCGCTATTGTCACTGCCGGAGGCTGTTAATGCAAGCGCCTGAACCATCAAACAAATATGGTAAGACCTTTGCCATCATTGCCTGGCTTATTTTAATGGCACTGCTGTTTGTGTTTTTTCAGGACACCATCAGCAAACAGCTTAATCCGAACCAGCAACTGCGCAGTGTGCAAGGCAGCGCTGGCGAAACCCGCACCGTGCTTATCCGTAACAAAAGCGGCCACTATGTCGGCACCTTGCTGGTAAATAACCAACCGGTAGATTTTATGCTGGACACCGGCGCTACCACAGTGGCCATTGCCGCTGCGACGGCAGAAAAACTCGGCCTGCCGTTTGGTACGGCTATCAAAGTCAACACCGCCAACGGCATCGCCGATGCCTGGCGCAGCCGTATCGACCGCTTACAGCTGGGTGATATAGTGCTGCATAATATTCCGGCCAGCATAGTGCCCGGTTTAAACAGTGGCGGGGGCGGCACTGAGATATTATTGGGCATGAGTGCGCTTAAACAGTTAGAATTCCACCAACAAGGCAACCAGCTTACGCTGATCCAGCGCAACTAACTTTTACATACGGCTGTTTTACCAAAGGCTATAGCAAATACTATGCATACTAACTTTTCTACCTTACTGCAACAGGAAATAATCCGCGCGGTGTCTAATGCTCTGGCAGAAGACTTGGGCTTTTTGCCATTGGCAGAGGGCGACATTACGGCATCTTTGATTCCCCAAGCGCAACAGGCCAGCGCAACCATTATTACCCGCGAAGATTGCGTGGTATGCGGCACCGCCTTTGCTGATGAAGTGTTTCGCCAATTGGGCAACGAGGTAAGCATTAACTGGCAGGTAAAGGACGGCGACAAAGTAGCCGCCAACAGCCAGCTGTGCCGCTTAACCGGCCCGGCGCGTATTCTGCTTACCGGCGAGCGCACCGCGCTTAACTTTTTACAGCTGTTAAGCGCCACCGCCACCACTACCGCTTACTATGTGCAGTTTTTACACGGCAGCAACACCAAATTGTTAGATACCCGTAAAACCCTGCCGGGCTTGCGCTTTGCGCAAAAGTACGCGGTAACAACCGGCGGCGGTAAAAACCACCGCATCGGCTTGTTTGATGCCTTTTTAATTAAAGAAAACCATATCGCCGCGGCCGGCTCTATTGCCAATGCCGTGGCAACAGCGCGGCAGAATTTTCCCGGCAAACCGGTAGAAGTAGAAACCGAAAACCTGGCCGAGCTGCAACAAGCGCTTAACGCCGGCGCCGACATTATTATGCTGGACAACTTTAGCCTGGCCGATATTAACCAGGCGGTGGCGCTCAATAACGGCAAGGCCAAACTGGAAGTGTCCGGCAATATTACCAGCGAGCGCTTAAGCGAACTGGCCGCCACCGGAGTCGATTATATTTCCAGCGGCGCGCTAACCAAACATGTGCAAGCCATTGATTTATCTATGCGGCTAAATATTCAGTAGCAAAACAGCAACTCGTCTGACGTCTGGCGGTTAAACTTCTGCTACAGTGGGCCTGTCTCAAGGAACGAGACAAGCCAGCAGGAATACTTCATGCAATTAACCGGTAGCGTAGTTTTTTGGCGTGACGACAAAGGCTTCGGCTTTGTGTTGTGCCAGCAAACGCAGCAAAAACTGTTTTTTCATATCCGCGATCAAACCGGCACTAGCGGCCGGCCGCAAAATGGCGATCAGCTGCATTTCAGTCAGGCAAAAGATAAGCGCGGCCGTGACATTGCAGCGCCCTGGCGCCTGAGTAGCACCAAAACCGCAACCCAAACCGCGGCCCAAAACACAGCCACAGCCGTCAATATTCGCCACAGCCCCAAACCGACAGACAACAGCATTCACTATGCCAACCAACTGGCGTTGTTGTTTCGTATTGCCTTTCTTATCGCCGTGCTGGCGGCATTACTATTCGGCCAACTGCCCTATGTGCTGCCGCTGCTGTATTTAGAGGCCAGCATTTTTACCTACTGGCTGTACAAAGCCGACAAAGAAGCCGCCATTGCCCGGCATGGCAACCGGCTGGCAGAACAAAGCCTGCAGTTATTTGCGCTAATCGGCGGCTGGCCGGGCGCTTACCTGGCGCAGCGCCAATTGGCGCACAAGCGCAGCAAGCTGTCGTTCCGGCGAGAATTCGGCTTTGTTATCCTCGGCAACGCCTTGTTAGTTAGCTGGCTGCTATCGCCCTGGGGTGAGCAATTTCTAGCCCGCATGGCATTGTGGGCTGGCTAGCCTGAGAAGTTGACGGTATCTCAATTGAGATACATACTTAACATCTTTAGCAAGATAAAAGGTAACAATATGGCCAGTTCAATGTTACATGTACGGGTAGATGATGCGTTAAAAGCCGACGCAGCAGCCAAATTAGCTAATGCTGGTTTAACTGTGTCAGATGCGGTGCGTATTTTACTCACCCGAATTTCAAAAGAAGGGGGCTTGCCGCCCGGCCTTATTGCCGACGCTCCAGCCTACGACACTTGGTTTAAAGCCAAGGTTCAGGAAGCGCTTAACGATACCTCGGCAACTTTGCCTCATACAACCGTAATGGATGAAGTTCAGGCGCTGATCGACCGCAAACGCCATGCTAAAGCTTAATTGGAAAACAGCTGCACGGGCAGATTTACTCGCCATTGTCGATTACATCTCAGATGATAACCCCGATGCGGCACAGCAGCTTAAAAACGAAATTGAAGCCAAAACTGTAAGGCTACTAACGCATCCTCAGCTGTATCGTATAGGCAGAGTGCCGGGCACCAGAGAAATGGTGGCCCATGCAAATTATGTTGTGGTGTATACAGAGTCCGACACAGCCATTACGGTTCTGCGCGTGTTACACGCCGCCCAACAATGGCCTTAACCCCCGCATCTTTCTTAATCCATATGTTGCCCGGCCGGCTAAAACTGCCGAAAAAAACCGCAAACACCTGCTAAACTGAATGCGCTGGTTGGCGCCTCAGTAACGATAAACGGCATTCAGATTTATTGCAGAAAAAATTAGAGCAACTTAACTAGTACTTTTATACTATACAGCTTGCAGCAAAACCGCTCAATTACCAGGCAAATAGCGTTAAAAAGCAGTAATTTAGGTAAATGCGATGGAATTACTAACATTTCGCTTGCGCCATTTGTAAAAATGCTCAAAATAACACCCAGCCTACAGGGCTAAATAAAAATCAGGAGAAGTTGAAATGACTAATATGAAACGTGTACAACAAGGTTTTACCTTAATTGAACTGTTAATCGTTATCGCGATTATCGGTATCTTAGCTGCTGTGGCTATTCCACAGTATCAATCTTATACAGCAGGCGGTGCAGTAACCTCTTGCTATAAAGAAATTAAGAACGGCGAAGCTGGTTTTGAGTTTCTGGTAAGCCAAGGTACCGCTATAACACCAGCAACTGGTACTACGGCATTAGCCGATGTAAACGTACCAAATGCTCAAGCATGTATTGAGCACGCTTTAGCAGTAGACTCTATTTCAGGCACAGTTCGCGGCAATCCATCTGTAAATGGTGCTGTTATCACGTTAGACCGTAATCCTGCAGACGGCGTGTGGACTTGTGAAATAAACACTGCGGCCGTTACTGGCGATTGGTTGGCGTCTGCTACACCACGTGGTTGTACTGTTATTTAATTAGTTTTACTTATAAAAAGCCCGCTTCGCGGGCTTTTTTATTGAGTAAGATCTTATTCTAACTATTCCATACCTCAGTTAAACTTGAATAAACCGCCCTAAGTGGCATAATCAGTTAACTTTATTTCAGTCTTATCAGCAAAATCAGGATGTTTGCGCTTAATGGCCGTAACTACCACTTCTACTCTATTTAAACGCCTGGTGCAGCTGGGCATTCTTAATGGCGACCTGGCCACTAAAGCTATTACCGATAAGGGCAGCCAGTTTAAAAACCTGCCTGAACTGCTGATAAACGAAAAACTAATCAGTCCGGAAGAGTTAGCTCGTGCTGCCGCCGGCATTAGCCAGGCCATTAGTATGGACCTGGAACATTACGACGTTATCAGCGTTCCGGAAGATTTACGCAACGAAAAGCTGATCCGCAAAACCGATATGCTGCCGCTGGGTAAACGCGGCCGCAATATGTACCTGGCCGTGGTAGACCCCACCAATATTCAGACCATTGAAGACTTTGAATTTAACACCGGCTTAAACGCCGAAGTGGTAGTGGTCGAATACGATAAGCTGCATAAGCTGATTGACAAGCTGTTTGATAACAACCTGGGCGGCGATTTTGATAACAGCGACTGGGATTTAGGCTCAATGGGCATAACCCAGGACGACGACGAAGACGGCGCCGGGGTGCAGGTTGATAAAGAAGACCAGCCGATTATAGCCTTTATTAATAAAATGCTGCTGGACGCTATCCGCAAGGGCGCATCAGACTTACACTTTGAGCCGTACGAAAAAACCTACCGCATTCGCTTTCGTATCGACGGTATTTTGCATGAAGTTGCCAGCCCGCCGGTGGCATTATCTACCCGGTTGTCAGCACGGTTAAAAGTAATGTCACGGCTCGATATCGCCGAAAAACGCGTGCCGCAAGATGGTCGTATTAAGCTGAAGTTATCGGCAAAAAAATCCATCGACTTTCGTGTCAGTACCTTGCCCACCTTGTGGGGCGAAAAAATTGTAATGCGTATTCTGGATTCTGACAGCGCTATGCTCGGCATTGACGTGCTGGGCTATGAAGAACACCAGAAGCAACTGTATCTGCAAGCTTTAGCACAGCCGCAAGGCATGATTTTAGTTACCGGCCCCACCGGCTCGGGTAAAACGGTATCGCTGTATACCGGTTTAGCTATTTTAAATACCACCGAAACCAATATTTCCACCGCCGAAGACCCGGTAGAGATTAACCTGCCGGGCGTTAACCAGGTGCAGGTTAACCCGCGCGCCGGCTTAACCTTTGCCTCGGCATTAAAATCGTTTTTACGCCAGGACCCGGACGTAGTAATGGTGGGTGAAATACGGGATTTAGAAACTGCCGAAATTGCCATTAAAGCGGCGCAAACCGGCCATTTGGTATTATCTACCCTGCACACTAACTCGGCGCCGGAAACTTTAACACGGCTATTAAATATGGGCGTGCCATCATACAACGTGGCCAGCTCGGTATCGCTGATTATTGCCCAGCGGCTGGCACGGCGCTTATGCAGTCACTGCAAACAACAAGAACATTTACCCGAAGTAGAGCTGTTAAAACAAGGCTTTACTGCTGAACAGCTACCCACGGTTAAAGTATTTAAACCAGTGGGCTGCGACCATTGCACTAACGGCTATAAAGGCCGCGTCGGTATTTACGAAGTCATGCCGGTAAGCGGTGTTATGGCCGAGATTATTATGCAGGGCGGTAACTCGCTGGATATTGCTACCCAGGCACAAAAAGAAGGTGTAAATAACCTGCGCCAGTCCGGTTTAATTAAAGCAGCCGCTGGCTTAACCAGTCTGGCAGAAGTAAACCGGGTAACCAAGGGCTAAACACTGTGTTTAGTGTTGAATTTATAGTTTTGCGTGTTAGCTGATATAACATTTTTATCATTGCGCCCAAGCGCAGCAACAGGAAACCATTATGGCTCAGGCACAACAAATTAAAATAAAAGAGCTGGAAGCATTTACTTATAAAGGTGTAAACCGGCGCGGTAAAAAAGTCGACGGTGAAATTAAAGGCACCAGCATCGCCGAAGTAAAGGCGCTGCTGCGCCAACAGGGCATTACCCCATCCGGGGTAAAGAAAAAGCCGAAATCCTTATTTGGTGATGGTAAGAAAATTACCGCACTGGATATTGCCATAGTTACCCGCCAGCTGGCTACTATGCTCGGTGCCGGCGTACCGCTGGTGCAGTCTATTGACTTAATTGCCAACGGTTCGGAAAACAATAGTTTGCGCAGCCTGATGCAGAAAATCTCAGTTAAAGTGCAAGCCGGTTTACCGTTATCTGAAACCTTACGCGAACACCCGAAGTACTTTGATGAGCTGTATTGTGACCTGGTTAAATCAGGCGAAGCGTCCGGCGCCCTGGATCAAATTTTTGACAGGTTGGCTATTTATAAAGAAAAGTCCGAAGCATTAAAGTCAAAAATTAAAAAAGCCATGTTTTATCCCACTGCTGTTTTAGTAATTGCCTCTATTGTTACCTCTGTTTTACTTGTCTTTGTCGTACCGCAGTTTGCCGACATATTCAAAGGCTTTGGTGCAGAGTTACCGGCCTTTACCCAATTTGTTATGAACATTTCTGAGGTATTGCAAGAATATTGGTGGTTAGTGCTGGCGGCTATTATCGCCATTTTTATTACTGTTAAAAAGCTGTATGCCAGCAATCTTAAATTCCGGACCGCTGCTGATGGCCTGCTTCTGAAACTCCCGGTGCTTGGCGCCATTCTCAATAAGTCTGCCGTTGCGCGTTACGCCAGAACCTTATCAACCACTTTCGCTGCCGGGGTACCTTTGATCGAAGCTCTGGAATCAGCTGCAGGGGCATCAGGTAATGAAATATACAAAAATGCAATTTTGTTTGTCCGTGAGGAAGTTTCCTCAGGCAACCAAATGTATTTAGCAATGAAACAAACTGACCAATTCCCTGATATGGTTGTACAAATGGTCTCTATTGGTGAAGAGTCGGGATCTTTAGACAGTATGTTGTCTAAAGTTGCCAACATTTACGAGCAAGAAGTCGATGACGCAGTAGATGGTTTAACCGCCTTGCTGGAACCGGTAATAATGGCGGTACTTGGCGTACTTATTGGCGGCCTTATCGTTGCGATGTATTTACCAATATTCTCACTTGGTTCGGTAGTAGGGTAATTATGTCCGAAGTGTCTTTGCTTTTTATTACGTACCCAACTCTTTTTATCGTTGCCACGGCATTGTTAAGCCTGATTATCGGCAGCTTTTTAAATGTACTGATTTACCGCCTGCCCAAGATGATGGAAAACGAGTGGCAGCAGGAATATCAGGCTTATTTTCAGCCCGACAGCAATACAGCGCCGGCAACTAAGTTTAACCTGGCCGTGCCACGCTCGGCTTGCACGGCTTGTAATGCACCGGTGTTGGCGCGCGATAACGTTCCGCTGCTGAGCTGGCTGCTGCTAAAAGGCAAATGCCGCAGCTGCAGCGCGCCGATAAGCCCGCGGTATCCGCTGGTTGAAACCCTCACTGCGGTGTTGTCTGCCGTGGTAGCAGCTAAATTAGGTTTTGGTTGGCCGGCTGCCTTGCTGATAGTGCTGACCTGGGGCCTGATAGCGCTAACCTTTATTGATATTGATAAAATGCTGCTACCGGATCAGCTTACCTTGCCATTGCTGTGGCTGGTGCTGTTGTTCAGCCTGACTGATTCAGCCTTTGTTAATCCGGCCCAGGCTATTGTCGGGGCCGCTGCCGGTTACCTGAGCTTATGGAGTGTATACTGGCTGTTTAAACTGCTGACCGGCAAAGAAGGTATGGGCTACGGCGATTTTAAATTGCTGGCTATTTTCGGTGCTTTACTGGGTTGGCAGCAGTTGCCGCTGATTATTTTACTATCCTCTGCGGTGGGCGCTGTAGTTGGTGTAACCCTGATAACAGTGCAGGGCAAAAGCAAAGCTACTCCTATTCCGTTTGGACCTTATATTGCTGCGGCCGGCTGGATTGCTATGCTGTGGGGCACACAGATAACAAACAGCTATCTGCGTTATCTTGGCCTGTAACCGGTGTCGCGCTACATTGTTGGCCTTACCGGTGGCATAGGTTGTGGTAAAAGCACCGTAACCGCCATGTTTGCAGATTTGGGCGTACAGTATGTTGATGCCGACATTGTTGCCCGTGAGGTGGTAATGCCGGGCACCGCTTGCCTTAACGCCATTTGCCGGCATTTCGGTGACAGTATTTTGCAAAGCAATGGTGAACTGGACCGCGCCGCCTTGCGACAACGCATATTCAGCAACAATGCAGATAAAAGCTGGCTGGAGCAATTATTACACCCGGCAATACGCCAACAGCTGCTGCAACAGTTAGCTGCCCTGACATCGCCTTACGCGCTGTTAGTAGCGCCGTTGTTGCTGGAGAATAAGCTACAGCAGTATGTACAACGCGTACTGGTGATAGATTTGCCCGAGAGCTTACAGTTAAGCCGGGCTGCCGCGCGTGATAACGCCGGTGAGATACAGATAAAAGCCATTATGGCGGCGCAGCTAAGCCGTAACGAGCGGCTGAAACTGGCCGATGACATTATTACCAACGACAGCAGTATTGCTGATTTAACGCCGCAAGTTGCCGCCCTGCACCAACGTTATTTGCAGCTGGCACAGGCGCACTAAGCCGGCAAGCTGTTGCAACAGGGTGTGAAACCGCAACGCGATGACAGAACTTACCTACGAACATCCGCTTAACGAAAAACTGCGTACTTACCTGCGACTGGAACATTTGCTGGCTCAGCTGCAACAGCTGAAGGCCCTGGCGGAGCAGTGGCAACAACAAGCCTTCTTTAACGGCCTGTTCGACTTAATCGAAGTGTTAGACCGCAACGATGTGCGGCCGGATCTGATTAAAGACACCGAACGCTGCGAAACCGCACTGGTAGCCTGGGCTAAGCACCCTTCGGTATCCGATGACAAATTAAAGCCGGTATTACAACAGGCGGTTAAGCTGCAAAGCGATTTGCTGCGCAGCGGCAAGTTTGTTGGTAACTTAAAAGAAGATAAGTTTTTAGCTCCACTGCGCCAGCGCTTTTCTATTCCGGGCGGCACCTGCTTTTTTGACGTGCCACAACTGCACTACTGGTTTAACCTGCCGCTGCAAGAGCGCCAACATATGGCTACCGCCTGGTGCGCCGAGTTTAATTTATTGCAGCAGGCCTTAAGTTTCGTGCTGGGCTTTAGCCGCGAAAAAGGCCAGTTCCAGGAGCTGGTGGCACAAAACGGCTTTTATCAAAGCAACACCGAACAACATGAGTTACTGCGCATCCGCTATCCGCTGGAAGCCGGCGTGTACCCCACTGTAAGTGGCAACAAGTACCGTTATGCCATACGCTTTATGCAATTGAGCGATGACAGCGGCCGTAGCAACAGCGCAGAGGATATCAGCTTTAAACTGGCCTGCTGTTAATACTGGTAATTTACGCAACCCTGGTTAAACTACGCGGCAAACAGGCCACGGCCTGTACTGATAAAACTTACAGCTGTAATTAACCGCAGATGGCAAAACCTGCGCGGTGTTGCTGTGCGGCTGAACCCGGAGACTAACTATGAACGTAAAATGCCCCACCTGCGATAAAGCGGTAGTCTGGTCGGCTGCATCCCCCTTCCGGCCATTTTGCTCTGAACGTTGCAAACTAATTGATTTGGGCGACTGGGCAGCAGAGAACCACCGCATACCGGACAAAGCACCGATAGACGCCGCGCTGTCAGAGCAATATTTAGCCGAGCTGGAGCAGGAGTTTATCGCGCAGGATAATGAGTTTTTTAAGCACTAACACCTTTAGCAAAATACTGCAGCAGAGCCGGCAACACTAGCGTGCGGCAAACTGCTGCTGAATACGCTGCACTATCGGCTGGTTAGCATCGGGGAATTCAATACTACCAAGCTCTGCTATATCGACCCAACGCAGTGGCTGGCCTTCACGGCCATGCGGCTCGCCGTCAAAAGCAGTTACCAACCAGATGTCCAGCAGTACAGTTTTTTCCGGATAAGCGTACTCTAACTGCATAAAGGCGCTGCTTTGTGTCACGTTAATGGCCACCTCTTCCTGCAGCTCACGGTTAAGCGCCTGCGCCACAGTTTCACCCGCCTCTACTTTGCCACCGGGAAACTCCCATTTACCGCCCTGATGCTGCTTGCTGCTGCGTAGCGCCAGTAAAATACTCTGGCCCTGCAGTATAACGCCGACGGCGACATGAATAACCTTGTGCTGCATTTTACCTCCAAAAACGACAAAGCCAGCCTAAGCTGACTTTGTCTTAACCTACACCGGTGCTTAAACCAGTTTACCGTGGCACTGCTTGTACTTTTTGCCCGAGCCACAAGGGCAGGCATCATTACGGCCTATTTTGTCCTGGTCGCGGAACACAGGGCCACGCGGCGCATCGGCCGGCACTTCACCACCCACATGCTCAGCTTCAGCATGCTGATAATCGTGTGGCACCGCATCAGCTTTACGGCGCTGCTGTTCTACCGCTTCAACATCTTCTGCTGCCCGCACCTGCACGCGGCTTAATATGCCCACCACGTCTACTTTCAGGTTTTCCAGCATGGTTGAAAACAGCTCGAAGGCTTCGCGCTTATATTCCTGTTTCGGATTCTTTTGCGCATAACCGCGCAGGTTAATGCCCTGGCGCAAGTGATCCATTGCCGCAAGATGCTCTTTCCAGTGCGTATCCAGGCTTTGCAACATAATGGCTTTTTCAAACTGACGCAGCACCTGCGGGCCAACCATCTGCTCTTTATGGCTGTAGGCTTGCTCCACTTCCTGCTGAATGCGCTCGCGCAGCTTTTCTTCAAACAGTTTTTTATCGTCCGCCAGCCACTGCACTATGGTCAGCTCAAGGTTAAAATCGGCCTTTAAACGCTGCTCTAAACCCGGCACATCCCACATTTCATCTAACGACTGCGGCGGAATATATTGGCTGATCACACCGTCAATCACATCGGTGCGAATAGCGCTGATGGTTTCACTGATGTCAGTGGCATCCAGCAACTCGTTACGTTGCTCGTACACCACTTTACGTTGATCGTTAGCAACATCGTCAAATTCCAGCAGTTGCTTACGAATATCAAAGTTGCGTGCTTCTACTTTACGCTGGGCGTTTTCAATGGCGCGGCTCACCCAGGGGTGTTCTATGGCTTCGCCTTTTTCCATGCCGAGGCGGCGCATCATCGCAGCCATACGGTCTGAGGCGAAAATACGCATTAAGGCATCGTCCAGCGACAGATAGAAACGGCTTGAACCCGGATCACCCTGACGACCGGAGCGGCCACGCAGCTGGTTATCAATACGGCGCGATTCGTGCCGCTCAGTACCGATAATATGTAAGCCACCAGCCGTAATTACCGCATCATGCCGTACTTGCCAATCCGCTTTTGCTTTAGCGATTTGCTCTGCAATTGCCTCAGCGCCCAGCGCGGCCAGTTCCGCCTGTAAGCTGCCACCCAGCACAATATCAGTACCACGACCGGCCATATTGGTGGCAATGGTTACTGTGCCACTTTGGCCGGCCTGGGCAATAATTTGCGCTTCGTTGGCGTGGAACTTGGCGTTTAACACCTGATGTTTAATTTTGGCTTTGTTTAATAAACCGGATAAATACTCTGAGCTCTCAATTGAGGCGGTACCCACCAACACCGGCCGGCCGGCATCACGGGTTTTGACGATATCGTCAATAATGGCCTGATACTTATCTTCTGCGTTTAAATACACCAGATCGGCCATATCGTCACGTACCATAGGCTGGTTAGTTGGCACTACGATAGTTTCCAGGCCATAAATTTGCTGAAATTCAAAGGCTTCAGTATCGGCTGTACCTGTCATACCCGACAGTTTGTCGTACAGGCGGAAATAATTCTGGAAGGTAATAGAGGCTAGCGTCTGGTTTTCGTTCTGAATGCGCACGCCTTCTTTGGCTTCTACCGCCTGGTGCAGGCCTTCAGACCAACGCCGGCCTTCCATGGTACGGCCGGTGTGTTCATCAACAATAATAATCTCGCCGTCTTTTACCACGTAGTCCACGTCGCGTTTAAACAGCTGGTGCGCGCGTAAAGCGGCATACACATGGTGCAACAGGGTAATATTGGCAGCAGAGAACAGGGTGTCGTGCTCGCCTATCATGCCGTGCTCGCGCAGCATGTCTTCAACTTTGATCTGGCCTTGCTCGGTTAAATAAACCTGGCGGGCTTTTTCATCCACGGTAAAGTGGCCATCGCCGTGCGCGCCCTCTTCGTCTTCTTTTTCCTGCTTCACCAGTTGTGGTACCAGCAGGTTAATTTGTTTGTACAGCTCTGAGCTGTCTTCTGCCGGGCCGGAGATAATCAGTGGCGTGCGGGCTTCGTCGATTAAAATAGAATCGACTTCATCGATAATGGCAAAGGCCTGATCGCGCTGTACGCGGTCCTGCGGTGAAAACGCCATATTGTCGCGCAGGTAATCAAAGCCAAACTCATTGTTAGTGCCGTAGGTAATATCGGCAGCATAGGCTTTTTGTTTGTCCGGGTGCGCCATACCAGGCACATTAACGCCCACTGTCATACCTAAAAAGGCAAACAGCGGCTCGTTAGTTTGCGCATCACGCCGTGCCAGGTAATCGTTTACGGTAATAACATGCACACCGTTACCGCTTAGCGCATTTAAGTACGCCGGCAAGGTCGCGGTTAGGGTTTTACCTTCACCGGTACGCATTTCGGAAATTTTGCCCTGGTGCAATACCATACCGCCCAGCAACTGGACGTCGAAGTGCCGCATATCAAATACGCGCTTACTGGCTTCGCGCACGGTAGCAAAAGCCTGTGGCAGGATGTCATCCAGGCTGCTGCCGCCGGCAAGCAGCTGTTTAAATTCGGCGGTTTTCTGTTGCAGCTGGTCGTCGGATAAGGCGGCGAACTCTGCCTCTAACGCATTGATCTGCTGTACTTGTTTTTCTAATTTTTTTAAGAAGCGGTCGTTGCGGCTACCAAATAATTTGGTAAAAAGTTTTCCAAACATTATCCAAATACCATGTTAAGTTAAAACTGCAGTGCAGCCCCGGCGGTGCTAAGCCCGGCCGGTAAAAAGTATCAACGTCTCAGCATATTACGCCAGATATGGTGCCCGATGCTAACGCTTTCAAGGTGTAACATTCTCTGTATTGGCAGAAGCTGCTACACTGCGCGAATAAACCACATGCTGCAGGTGCACAAGGCGATGGCCCGATATACCCATAAACCTCTGGATATCAGCAAAGTGCTGTCGCACAGCAGCCTGGCGTCACAACAGCAACAGGTAGGCCTGGTGCAACAGTTAAACAAAGTGCTGGCAGAGGTGTTACAACTGGAGCAACTCAGCTTTTGTCAGGTTAGCTGTATCCGCGATGGCCGGGCGGTGATCTTATGTGCCTCGGCGCCCTGGCTAACCCGGTTAAAAATGCAGCGCGACGCCATTCTAGACAATTTTCGCCGAAAAATCTTGCCTGATTTAGCCGGAATTGAGATAGAAGCTTCGCCAAACGGCCAGATTAACAAGCTAAATGTGCCGGTGGCAGAAAAAAACAGCCATCAATTATCAGAGCAAGCGGCGCTTAGCTTAAGAGCTGCAGCACAAGGCAGCGAGGGCGCATTAAAACAGGCGCTGTTAAAGCTGGCAGAAAACGCTGAGCGTAAAAAAGTCTGAACCGCAACAACACAAAACCCGGTAAAAACCGGGCTCTGTTTGCTACTCTTTGTTTGTTACTGCTACTAAATCAGGCTAATTGTGGTGCCAGATACGAAATCGGCATTTTAGCTTTATCTTCAAAGCTGACAAACTCCCAGTTTTCCTGGTTAGCCAATACCGCACACAGCAATTGGTTATTCAATGCATGGCCGGTTTTAAAGGCTTTAAACTCACCCAAAATACTGTAGCCGGCCATATATAAATCGCCGATAGCATCCAGAATTTTGTGTTTAATAAATTCATCTTCGTAGCGTAAACCGTCCTGGTTCAGCACACGGTATTCGTCCAGCACTACAGCGTTATCAAAACTGCCGCCCAGCGCCAGATTATTTGCCCGCAGGTACTCTACTTCATGCAAAAAACCGAAAGTACGCGCACGGCTGATATCTTTAATAAAACCGGCGGCGGAGAAATCCAGCTGCATATGCTGCGTGGTTTCAGCAATTACCGGGTGATCAAATTCAATAGCGAAATCAATTTTAAAACCGTGGTGCGGCTTAAATTCGGCCCATTTATCGCCATCTTCTACCCGCACGGTTTTCTTAATACGGATAAACTTTTTCGCCTGGCGCTGCTCTGCTACGCCGGCTTCGAGCAATAAATACACAAACGGATTGGCACTGCCATCCATAATAGGAATTTCAGCTGAGTCAACTTCGATCATTAAATTGTCGATACCCAGACCGGCGATGGCCGCCATCAGGTGCTCAGTGGTAGATAAACGCACGCCATTTTCGTTAATTAAACAAGTACACATCACGGTATCACCTACTAATTCAGGTGCTACTTTGAAGTCGACCACAGGATCGAGATCAACACGACGGAACACGATACCCGTGTTGTCCGGCGCAGGTCGGAGAGTAAGCGTAACCTTTTCGCCTTTGTGCAATCCCACTCCGATGGAGCTGACTGTTTTGCCGATGGTACGTTGTTTAATCATCATGTCTTCCTGCTCAATTAATAAGCAATGTCAAAATGGCGGCGAAGCATAGCATAACGTGGCAATTATGCCAAATTCCACTGAACAGCAGCTTAACCCTGCTGACGGCGCAAAGCCCGGCCAGAGAGCCAACTAAGTATAAACTTAATCGGCTTGTTTGCGTAAAAACGCCGGAATATCAAAAATATCGATATTCGCTTTGCTCTCTGGTTGTGCCTGTGACTTGCTCAGCGCAACTTGCTCTTGCTTCACGGTTTGCGTCTCATGTTGTGGCTGCAGCGCAGCACCACCCTGAGTTCCGTAAAACGGCTTTTGCGGTTCTACCGGCGCTCTGCCATGTACCAGGCTGATATCCGGACGACGATCGGCACCAATACCGGTAGCAACTACAGTAACACGCAGTTCATCGTGCATATTAGGGTCAATAACAGCACCCACTACTACAGTGGCATTTTCTGAAGCGAAAGCTTTGACGGCATTACCGACAATTTCAAACTCTTCAATGCTGATATCTAACCCGGCAGTAATGTTAACCAGAATACCCTTAGCACCGGATAAATCAATATCTTCCAGCAATGGGCTGGAAATAGCCTGCTCGGCAGCTTCTTCAGCGCGATCCGGGCCACTGGCACGGCCGCTGCCCATCATGGCGGTACCCATTTCTGACATTACGGTACGTACGTCAGCAAAGTCGACGTTGATCAAACCCGGCCGGGTAATCAGTTCAGCAATACCCTGTACCGCGCCTAACAGCACGTTGTTGGCCGCTTTAAAAGCGTCCAGCAAGCTGGTGCCTTTACCCAGTACTTTTAACAGCTTGTCGTTCGGGATAGTGATCAGCGAGTCAACATGCTTGCTCAGTTCCAAAATACCTTCGTCGGCATAAGCAGTACGCTTTTTGCCTTCAAACGGGAACGGCTTGGTAACTACCGCTACCGTTAAAATACCCAGTTCACGCGCCACTTCGGCCACGATTGGCGCTGCCCCGGTACCGGTACCACCACCCATGCCGGCCGCGATAAAAATCATATCCGCGCCCTGCAGGGTTTTCTTGATGGTTTCGCGGTCTTCTTCCGCCGAACGACGGCCGATTTCCGGGTTAGCCCCGGCACCTAAGCCTTTGGTAACATTAGCGCCTAATTGCAGCGTAATGTTAGCCGATGAATTACGCAGTGCCTGGGCGTCGGTATTGGCCGCCACAAACTCTACACCTTCGATATTGCTGGCAACCATATATTCGACAGCGTTACCGCCACCGCCACCAACACCTATCACTTTAATAACAGCTTCTTCGCTGTGGTTTTCCATTAACTCAAACATAGCTCTCTCTCCGTTTCTACGCTTACTAACTTAAAATTCGCCTTTGAACCAGCTGCTGATCCGTTTGACGAAGCTGCTTACTGAATCGCGCACATCAACTGCTTTTTTCTGCTGTGTGCGTGCATCCTTTCCGTACAGTAACAAGCCCACCACACTGGCGTAGGCCGGATCCTGCACATATTCTTTTAAACCGGTGACATGCATAGGCGCACCTACGCGCACCGGCATTTGGAAAATATCTTCGGCAAATTCCACCGCGCCTTCCATCTTAGCGGTGCCGCCGGTCAGTACCACGCCGGCAGCAATTTGCTCTTCCAAACCACTGCTGCGGATTTCTTCCAACACCAGCTCAAATAATTCCTGATAACGCGGTTCAACCACTTCAGCCAGGGTATGACGCGACATTGACCGCGCCGGCCGCCCGCCGACACTGGGCACTTCAATACTTTCTTCTTTACCTACCATGCTGCGCAGTGCACAGGCGTACTGCACTTTAATCTCTTCCGCGTGGCTTATCGGTGTGCGGAAGATCTTGGCGATATCGCTGGTGACCTGATTACCGGCCACCGGAATAACCGCGGTATGACGCAGTGCGCCATTGGTGTAAATGGCCAGGTCTATAGTGCCGCCGCCCATATCCACCACACAGACACCCAGCTCTTTTTCATCGTCGGTTAACACGGCAAAGCTGGACGCCAGCGCAGTAAAAATCAGCTGATCTACTTGCAGACCACAGCGCTCAACGCACTTTTCAATGTTCTTCGCCATGTCATTGGCGCAGGTAATAATGTGCGCCCTGGCTTCCATTCTTACCCCTGACATACCAACCGGGCTTTTAATGCCTTCCTGCATATCGACCGAGAATTCCTGCGGCAGTACATGCAACATGCGCCGCTCAGCCGAGATAGGCACCGATTTGGCGGCATGGATCACATTAGCCACATCGTCTGCCGTCACTTCAGTGTCGTTAATCGGCACCATGCCACTTTCGTTCTGGCAACGGATATGTTTACCGGTAATACCGAGGTAAACCGACGACACGCGGCAATCGGCCATCAACTCGGCTTCGTCTATTGCGCGCTGTACCGCCTGCACCACCAGGTTAAGATCGTTAACACCGCCCTTGTCCATGCCGCGCGAGACGTGGGTGCCCACGCCGACAATGCTCAGCCGGTCATCTGCAGTGATCTCGCCTACTACCGCTTTAATGCGTGCGGTGCCTATATCCAGGCCGACAATCAGGTCCCGTTCTAACGACTTAGTCATGCTTTTCTCTTTTGTTCAGTGCTGTAACGCACCGCTATGCCGGTGTCGTAGCGCAGATCGACTTCTGCTACGGCGTCGGCTTTATGTTTACTGATCACCGGATACAGCTCTATAAAGCGCTGCAGCCGTTTCAAGGTATCGTCACGGCCCAGCTGTAACGCTATGCCATTGCTCAGCTTTAGCTGCCAGGAAAAACGCTCGGTCAGGCCAAGCGCTACGGCATTAAATTTATGCAGGGCCAATAAGCCCTGCATATGGCGGAACATGGTCAGGGCATCCTGCTGGCTGCCTTGCGGGCCGGTTAGCTGTGGCAGTTCCGTTTTCAGCTGCTGTAAGGGTGCTTCAAAAATATCACCCTGTTGATTAAGTAATTGCTGCTGATTCCACACTGCTACCGGCTGTTGTTCTGTTACAACCACAACCAGGGCGTCAGGCCATTGTTTGCGCACGGCCACCTGATACACCCAGGGTTGCTGCAACAGGAACTGCTGCACCTGATCCACATTCACGCTAAAAAAGTTACCCACATACTGCTGCTGTAAGGTTTGATGCAGCTGCGTGGCGTTAATATGATGAAAATCACCGTATAAGCGCACCTGGCGTACCGGGGCACTTTGTTGCCCCTGTACCCAATCTGCTATCTTTAGCCCTGCCCATAACAACGCCAGCAGCGCCACAATAAAAAACACCACACCGGCGTAAAACGCCGGGCGTTGTTTAAATTGCAGTGTTGGCCAGCGTAGTTGCATACTCAGTTACCGCCCTCTGTCTGGGTTAAAATGGCCAGCACTAACTGGCCAAAGCTCATTCCGGCAGCTTTTGCCGCCATCGGCACCAGTGACTTTTCTGTCATACCTGGCACGGTATTCACTTCCAGCAAAAAGTGTTGGCCGCTTTGGTCCAGCATAATGTCGACACGGCCCCACCCTGATGCGCCTACGGCGTTAAAGGCTTTCAGTGCCGTATCTTGCATCGCTGCGGTTTGCTCTGCGCTTAATGGCGCCGGGCATAAGTATTCAGTACTGCTGGCCTGGTACTTGGCTTCATAGTCATAAAAAGCGCGTGGTGTGCGCATTTCCACTACCGGCAATACCTGACCATTTAAAATGGCTACGGTAAACTCGCGCCCGTCAATCCAGCGCTCTACCAAAATTTCACTGTCGTATTTCAGCGCAGCGCGAATAGCCTGCTCCAACTCTGCTGCTGTGCTGGCCGCGCTCATACCAATACTGGAGCCTTCATTGGCCGGCTTCACCATCACCTTGCCACCTAAAGTAGCCAGTAAGCCGGCAAAATCGGTGTCGTTACTGTGCACTACAGCAAAAGGTGCAGTAGGCAATTGCTGCGCCTGAAACAGCCACTTGCAGCGGATTTTATCCATGGCCAGTGCCGAGCCCAGCACGCCGCTGCCGGTATACGGCAAGCCCAGCTGTTGTAATGCGCCCTGCATAGTGCCGTCTTCACCGCCGCGGCCATGCAACACAATAAACACCCGCTGCGCGCCCATATTACCCAGCTCTGCAAGCGACTGTGTCTGCGGGTCAAACGCCACCGCGTCTACTCCGGCGTCCAGCAGTGCTTTGAGCACTGCATTACCGGAGCGCAGTGATACCTCACGCTCGGCCGATACACCGCCAAACATTACGGCGACTTTAGCCAAAGCATTCACCTGACTACTCATGCTTTATCTCCTGCACTGGCTTTTAATTGGTCAATATTCAGCTGCATTGCGGCCAGCTTTTTTACCAGGGCGCCAATATTACCGGCCCCCTGGGTTAACAGCACATCACCATCCTGCAGCACGTCTGCCAGCGCCGGTGCCAGTTCAGCTGGTTCGGCGATATACACGGGGTCCAGGCTGCCACGGGCACGGATAGAGCGGCATAAATTACGGCTGTCGGCGCCGGCAATAGCGGTTTCGCCTGCAGGATAAACTTCAAGCAGCAGTAACTTATCTACGCCGGACAACACTCTGGTGAAATCGTCATACAAGTCACGGGTGCGGCTGTAACGGTGCGGCTGATACGCCATCACCAAACGCCGCTCCGGCCAGGCTGCACGTACTGCGGCTATGGTTACCGCCACCTCAGTCGGGTGATGGCCATAGTCGTCCAGCAACAGCACTTTACCGTTGCCGGTATCAAACTCGCCGTACTGCTGAAAGCGGCGGCCTATACCTTCAAATTTATGTAAGGCTGCCAGTATCGCCTGCTCACTGATACCTTCGTCCAGCGCCAGCGCAAAGGCCGCCGTGGCATTTAACGCATTGTGTTTGCCGGGTAAATTCAGTGCCACTTCACGCTGATTGCCGTTGCCGTCGCCACTGGTATTGTCGGTAATGACAAACCGGCTTTGGGTGCCGTTTTGGTTAAATTCGCTGATAACAAAATCGGCATCTTCGCTAAAACCGTAGGTCAGCACGGTGCGGCCAATTTGCGGGATCAGTGCGCGCAGCACCGGGTCATCAATACACACCACGGCAATGCCGTAAAACGGCAGGTTATGGCAGAACTCCAGATAGGTGGCTTTGAGCTTCTCAAAGTCGCCCTGGTAAGTGTCCATATGATCGGCTTCAATATTAGTGATCACCGTTGCCAGCGGCTGCAAATGCAGGAAAGACGCATCGCTTTCATCCGCTTCAGCAATTAAATAGCGCCCGGCACCGAGGCGGGCGTTAGAGCCGGCAGAATTGAGCAAACCGCCAATTACAAAGGTCGGGTCAGTGCCGGCTTCGGCAAAAATTGACGCCAGTAAGCTGGTGGTCGTGGTTTTACCATGGGTGCCGGCCACGGCAATACCATGGCGAAAGCGCATCAGCTCACCAAGCATTTCAGCGCGGCGCACTACCGGAATACGTAATTCGCGGGCAGCGGCCACTTCCGGGTTGGCGGTATTAATAGCACTGGACACCACCACCACACTGGCACCGTCAATATAAGCGGCATCGTGGCCAAAACACACTTTGGCGCCAAGGGTTATCAGGCGTTCGGTTACTGCATTAGGGGCAATATCAGAGCCGGATACGTTATAACCTTCGTTTACCAATACCTCGGCAATACCACCCATGCCGGCGCCGCCGATACCGACGAAATGAATGCGTTCTACGCGGCGCATGGCCAGTTTTTTCTGTTGCGGTGTACTAATCATAACTGCTGTCCTGTTACTGTCTGACCGACTGTCTGCTGACACAACGCCACTACCTGCGCGGTCGCCTGGTCTAAAGCACAGGTCCGCGCTTTGGCGGCCATATGCTGTAATGCTGTTTTACTTTGCAGCCACTGTTGTAACAGCGGCAACAAGCTATGTTCGTTTAAATCGCGCTGGGCAAATTGTAAGGCTGCGCCGTGCTGTGTTAACCAACGCGCATTAGCGCTTTGGTGATCGTCAATGGCGCCCGGCAACGGCACAAACACTGCCGCCACACCGGCACAAGCCAGTTCGCTGACAGTAGAGGCGCCGGCGCGGCAAATCACTACATCGGCCCAGGCATACGCCGCGGCCATATCGTCAATAAAAGCACTGACCTCTACCCGCAAATTGTCGCACGCCAGTGCCTGATAGGCCTGCGCCGTTGGCAGCTCTGCCGCCTTGCCGGTTTGATGGCGCACATGCAGCGCCCCCTGTAGCGCCGCTTTGGCAAATACTGCCGGCAAGGTGTCGTTCAGCACCTTTGCGCCAAGGCTGCCACCTACAACCAGCAGCTTTAAGCTGCCGTCATAGTTATGCCGGGCTGCGACATTAATAATCTCTGCCCGCACCGGATTGCCTACCAGCTGCTGTTTAGCATGGCCGGCAAAAGCCGCCGGAAAAGCCACCAGCACTTTCTCTGCCAACACCGCCAGCAAGCGATTGGTACTGCCGGCAACGGCGTTTTGCTCATGAATAAGCAACGGCACGCGCTTTAACCAGGCTGCTACACCACCCGGGCCACTGGCATAACCGCCAAAACCCAGCACCAGATCCGGCTGCACAGTGTTAATTACTTTACGTGCCTGCCACACCGACTTAAGCAGCATCCACGGCGCTTTTATAAGTGAAAACAGGCTCTTGCCACGCAGCCCGGCCACATCTATGGCATGGAACGGCCAGCCGAATTGCGGCACTAAGCTCGCTTCCATTCGCGTGGCGGTGCCCAGCCAGTGAACTTGCCAACCAGCCTCACTCAGGGCGCTGGCCACGGCCTTGGCCGGGAAAATATGGCCCCCGGTACCGCCGGCCATAATCAGAATGCGCGGTTTAGTCATGCCGGCCTCCGCTAATGGCTTGCTTGCCGTTCAGGCGCACTTCAAAGTCGATGCGCAGCAATAAGGCCGCAGCAACCAACATAATAATTAAGCTACTGCCGCCGGAGCTGACAAAAGGCAACGTTAAACCTTTGGTTGGCAAGGCGCCGGTGGCAACACCGATATTGACCGCTGATTGAAAGCCGATCCAAATTGCCAGCGCATAGGCCAGAAAACCATGGAAACTCATACTCTTTGTTAATGCGCGCTGGCCAATCCACAGCGCACGGTACACCAGCAGAAATATCAGCCCGAGTAACAGCGCTACACCGGCAAAACCGGTTTCTTCGGCGATCACCGCCAGAATAAAATCGGTGTGCGCTTCAGGCAGGTATTCCAGCTTTTGTATGCTGTTACCCAGCCCCTGGCCAAACCAGCCACCGCGGCCAAACGCCATCAGCGATTGCGTAAGCTGATAGCCGCTGCCAAACGGATCGGCCCAGGGGTCAAGAAACGCCGTTACCCGTTTCCAGCGGTATTCGCTGTAAACAATCAGCACACCTATCGCCATCAGGCCGGTAAAAATCAGCGCAAAAAACTGCCATAACTTAGCGCCGGCTAAAAACAGCAATGCTACCGCCGTGGCGAACATTACAATTACGGTGCCTAAATCCGGCTGCATTAGCAGCAGCACGGCAAACGCAAACAGCACCAGCAAGGGTTTAACAAAACCTTTTAAGTTTTCCCGTACTTCTTCATGGCGCCGCACCAGATAGCTGGACAGATAGACAAAGAAGAACAACTTAGCCGGCTCTGCCGCCTGCAGGCCGATGGGGCCTATCGACAACCAGCGGGTGCTGCCGTTGACGTTGCGACCAAACAACAACACCGCGACCAGCAGCGCCAACGCAGCGAACAACAGCAACATATTGCTGTTGTGCCACCACTGCACCGGAATATTCAGCACCACCAGCGCAGCAGAAAAGCCCAGCGCCAGATACACCAGATGGCGAATAGTAAAATGCAGCTCATTGTCATGAATACGCGCGGCAACCGGCACTGAGGCGCTGGTTACCATCACTACGCCTACCGCCAGAATTAACAGCAGCAAGGTTAAAAACAATTTGTCATAGGCGGCGCCGTCATCGGCACGCCACCAGTTATTTAAACCCTGCAACGGGTTTTGCCAAAAGCTCAGTGCCAGTTGCTTCATAGCACCTCCGCCTTCACGGCTGCCGCGAATTGCTCGCCGCGGTCGGCATAGCTTTTAAACATATCGAGGCTGGCGCAGGCCGGCGATAACAACACCATATCGCCCGGTGCTGCCAGTTTGGCGGCAACCTTTACCGCTTCTTGCAGGCTTTTCACCTGAATACTGCCGGCTTTTAAAGCTGCTATCGCCGGGCCATCCTGCCCCAGGGTGATCAATTGCTGCACGTCGCGCTGCAGTACGCTGCTTAGCTCACGCACGTCAGCACCTTTAGCATCGCCACCGGCAATCAGGATCAGCTTGCCGCTGACACCGGGCCGCAGGCCGGCAATGGCCGCCAAAGTAGCACCGATATTGGTAGCTTTGGAGTCGTTAATCCAGCGCACAGCGTGTTTTTCTGCCACTAAGCTGCAGCGGTGTGGCAATGACACAAACTGCTGCAACGCGCTAACCAGGCCTTCACGGCTGGCACCGGCTGCCAGCGCCAAAGCACAGGCCACCAGGGCATTAAATTCGTTATGGGCGCCAAACAGCGTCATGTCATTAACCGGCAGCAAGGGCTCGCCGGCTACTTTTAACCAGCGCTGGCCGTTGTGCTCAGCAATACCGTAGTCAGAGTCTGCTAATTTAATGCCCAGCGTATGTTCTGCCTGCTCGGGCGTGGTAGCAGCATCATCCAGATTAAACACCGCTAACTGCGTATGCTGGTACACCCGCTGCTTAGAGGCGGCATAGGCGGCCATACCGGCATAACGGTCTAAATGATCGGCACTGATATTCAGAATACAAGCCGCCACACTGTGCAGGCTGTTAGTGGTATCCAGCTGAAAGCTCGACAGCTCCAGCACAAACACATCAATATCCGGCTGTGCCAGCGCATCCAGCACCGGCAAGCCGATATTACCGGCCGCCAGGGCTTTAATGCCGCTGCATTTGAGCATCGCTTCTACCAGCATGGTCACGGTAGACTTACCGTTAGAGCCTGTAATGGCCACCACAGCCTTGCTGTTAAAGCGGGCAAACAACTCGACATCACCCATCAGCATGGCGCCCTGGGCCACCGCAAAGCGGATCGCCGGGTGGGTAGGCGACAAGCCCGGGCTCAGCACGATTATATCCATTTTCGCCAGCCGGTTAGCGTCGAGCTCACCTAAATAGATACCATCGACTTTTTCCGCGGCAATCTGCTCTATGCCAGCCGGCTTGCTGCGGCTGTCCATCAGCACCGGCTTAATGCCTTTGCTTAGTAAAAAACGCACTGTGGCCAGACCCGACAGGCCCAGCCCCACTACAGCAATGCGTTTTTTCGCTAAACTTTGCATCAGTTATCTCAACTTCAGGGTGGCTAAGCCCACCAGCACAAACATGATGGATAAGATCCAAAACCGCACTATTACCCGCGGTTCCGGCCAGCCTTTTAATTCGTAATGATGATGGATAGGTGCCATGCGGAAAATACGCTGGCCGCGCAACTTGTAAGAGCCCACCTGCAAAATCACCGACAGGGTTTCCATGACAAAGACGCCGCCCATAATAAACAGCACAATTTCCTGCCGCACTAAAATGGCAATAACACCCAGCACCGCACCCAACGCCAGCGAGCCGACATCGCCCATAAACACCTGCGCCGGATAGGTATTAAACCAAAGGAAGCCCAGGCCTGCGCCCACCAGGGCGGCACATACCACCACCAATTCACCGGCATGCGGCAAATAAGGAATATTCAGATAACCGGAGAAATTCACGTTGCCGCTGGCATACGCAATAATGGCAAAAGCCGCCGCCACCATAATGGTCGGCACTATGGCCAGGCCATCCAGGCCGTCGGTCAGGTTTACCGCGTTGCTGGTGCCCACGATGACAAAGTAACTTAACGCCAGGAACAATAAGCCCAACTGCGGCACCACATCTTTAAAAAACGGTACCAACAGCGCGGTTTCTGCCGGGCGCTCGGCGGTAAAGTACAAAAAAGCCGCGGTAGCGATGGCAAACAGCGACTGCCAGAAGTATTTCCAGCGCGCAATTAAGCCTTTCGGGTCTTTGCGGATCACTTTGCGGTAATCATCGACAAAGCCAATCCAGCCGAAGCTGATCAGCACAAACAACACTACCCAAACGTATTTGTTTTCCAGATTGGCCCACAACAAAGTGCTTAGCAGCACAGCGCCTAAAATCAGCAAACCACCCATGGTTGGCGTGCCTTTTTTCGAGAAATGACTCTCCGGGCCATCGCCGCGCACCACCTGGCCAATTTGCATACGTTGTAACGCAGCAATTAATTTCGGCCCCAGATACAGGCTTAATAACAATGAGGTTAAAATACCCAGAATTGAACGGAAGGTAAGATAACTGAATACATTAAAGAAACTGAAGTATTGGGTTAAATACTCGGCTAACCAAACTAGCATGGGCTACTCTCCTGCTGACATCTTTCGAGCAAGTCCTGCACAACTAACTCCATCTTCGCGCTGCGCGAACCTTTCACTAGCAGGGTGACTTCCTGTTGTTCCGATATTATCGGCATCAGGCGTTGTAATAATGCCTGACGCGAACTGAAATGTGCGCCTTGTCCATTGAACAAGTCACTGGCGCTCTGTGATAACACGCCAAGGGTGAACAACAGATTAATAGCGGATTTTTTCGCGTATAAACCTATCTCTTCGTGGTATAAACGCGCATCTGCGCCCAGTTCTGCCATATCGCCGAGAATTAACACTCGGTAGCCGGAATACGACGCCAGCAAATCAATTGCCGCTTTTACCGACTCAACATTGGCATTGTAAGTGTCATCAATCAGCCGCAGCTGTGGTGTTACCATGTTGACATTGGTGCGGCCTTTAACCGCCTGCATTTGCGCCAGCCCCAGTTGCACATCTGCCAGGCTGGCACCCACGGCAATACAGGCTGCAGCAGCAACCAGCGCATTAGCCACGTTGTGCTTACCCGGCACCGTAAGCTGAATAAACTTATGCCCCGACGGGCAATGCAGCTCAAAGCCGGCACAACCCTGGTTATCCAGCACTATGCTATCGGCAAAGTAGTCGGCTGGCGTCGTAGCAGAAAACTGCATAACCTGCTTGTCGTCCAGCCGGCGTAACCAATAATCACGGTATTCACTGTCGGCCGGCAGTATGGCCAGGCCTTGTGATGATAAACCGTTAAAAATCTCGCCTTTAGCACGGGCCACACCGTACATGTCACCAAAGCCTTCCAGGTGCGATGCGGCCACATTGGTAATAAGCGCCACATCCGGTTTTGCCAGTGACGTGGTGTAGGCGATTTCGCCCTGGTGGTTAGCACCTAATTCCAGTACGGCAAAATCATGTTGTTCTGTCAGGCGCAGCATGGTTAGCGGCACGCCAATGTCGTTATTAAAGTTACCCCGGGTCGACAATACTTTGCCGCAACGGCTTAATATGGCCGCTATCATCTCTTTAACTGTGGTTTTACCGGCACTGCCGGTTACGGCGATGGTTTTCGGCGCCAGCCGGGCTTTTAACGCTGCGGCCAATTGCCCCAGCGCCAAACGGCTGTCCGGTACAATAATTTGCGTAATGTCGGTGTCTACCGGATGCTCTACCACTACGGCAGCGGCGCCCTTGGTTTTTACGTCTGCCACAAAGGCCGAGCCGTCAAAGTTAGGACCTTTCAGCGCAATAAACAGCTCGCCGGCACTGATCACCCGGCTGTCGGTGCTAACCGACGTAATGCTGACATCCGGCCCGGTCATGGTGCCGTTGACCATGGCATTAATTTCAACACAGCTCAGTGGTATCATGCTGACATCTCCGCTACCAATTGACGAAGATAGGCGCGCTCATCGTATTGCCGCTGTTCGCTGCCAATTATCTGAATGGTTTCATGGCCTTTGCCGGCAATCAGCACCATGTCGCCGGGCTGAGCACTGGCCAATGCCAGTTTGATCGCCGCTTTGCGGTCCGGCTCTATCTGATAGCTGGCATCCGGGCTCATGCCGGCGGCAATTTCTTCACAAATTGCCAGTACCGCTTCACTGCGCGGGTTATCGGCGGTAATAATCACATGGTCGGCAAACAGTTCTGCCAGTTGGCCCATTAACGGCCGCTTGCCGCGATCACGATCGCCACCGCAGCCAAATACACACCACAGCCTGGCGGTACAGTGCAAACGCAACGACTGCAGCGCCTGCTGTAGTGCATCTGGGGTGTGGGCGTAGTCAATTACCGCAGTAAATTGCTGCGCAAACACAAATTGCTCCATCCGGCCCGGCACAGCGTGCAACTGGTTGCAGGCATTGACCAAACTGGTCAGGTCGTAGCCCTGCACCGTCAGTGCCAGCAACGCTGCCAGCACATTTTGAATATTAAACTCGCCCAGCAACGGCAAATGCAGACTGTAGTCGCCGGCGTGTGAGCTCAGCTGCAGTTGATAACCGCCAGCTGTGGCCTGCACATCGGCATAGGCCAGATATCTGGCAAAACCATGGCAATCTTCTGCTTTGCCATAAGCCCATACCGGTATTTCGCATTGTGCGGCCAGTTTGCGGCCATAGTCATCCGACACATTGATCACCGCGGCACGGCTTACACCGGCACGGAACAACAGCGCTTTAGCCGCACCGTATTCAGCCATGCTGCCGTGATAATCGAGGTGATCACGCGTCAGATTGGTAAACACAGCCACATCAAACTGTAAGCCGGCTACACGTTGCTGCACCAGCGCATGCGACGATACTTCCATCGCCATCAGCTGCACTTGTTGTGTTACACAGCCGGCCAGAATGCGCTGAATATCAACAAAATGCGGTGTGGTATTCGGCAGTGCTGTCAGCTGTTGATAATGGCCATAGCCCAGGGTGCCGATAACGGCGCCTTTAACGGCCAACTGCTCAAGCAACTGATTGATAAAAAACGTAATACTGGATTTGCCGTTGGTACCGGTAACCCCGATAAGCTGCA
This sequence comes from Rheinheimera sp., assembly GCF_030690345.1. Taxonomy (GTDB): domain Bacteria; phylum Pseudomonadota; class Gammaproteobacteria; order Enterobacterales; family Alteromonadaceae; genus Alishewanella. Next base: position 773,361 of record NZ_JAUYGV010000006.1, on the reverse strand, counting down.
AAGCCCGCGCAGGGTGTTGATAAAACTCTGCCACCAGCGCCGGCAGTATTTGTTCTAATTCAGGCAACAGCACAATACGGCTGTCGCTGTAGTCGCCGGCATCGGTCAGCACCAGGCCGGCCCCGTTGCCAAGCGCCTGGTCGATATAGTCTTTGCCATGCTGCGACACACCGGCAATGGCGACAAACACATCGCCTTGCTTAACTTTGCGACTGTCCAGCTGAATGCTTTGCAACTGACATTGCGGCACTGTGCTGCTGTACTTTGCTAACCAGCTTGCTGCATTAACCGGCATTAGTGCCTCCCGTTACGGCTGAGAGTCTGGGTTGAGTTTTATCGTCCGGCGACAAGTTAAGCAGTTGCATCGTCGCGCCCATAATATTGGCGAACACCGGGGCGGCAATTTCACCACCGTGATAAAAATCGCCGGCCGGTTCATTAATTACTACTACACAGACCAACCTGGGGTCTGACACCGGGCCTACGCCGGCAAAAGAGGCGACATAGTCTTCGCCGTAACCGCCGGCAATAGCTTTGCGCGAGGTGCCGGTTTTACCGCCAACTCTATAGCCTTTAACCTGAGCACGGGTCGCTGTGCCACCGGGCAGAATATTCGCTTCCATCATTTCCAGCATCGCCAGCGCATGCTCTTTTGCCAATACCTGCTCACCGGCATAGGGCTGGTCAGTTTTTAAAATCGTCAGCGGCCGGCTGATACCACCATTGGCAATAGTGGCATACACTCTGGCCAGCTGTGCGGCAGTAACCGACAAGCCATAGCCAAACGACATAGCCGCTCTTTCATGTTCAGACCAGCGCCGGCGATGGCTTAACATGCCGCTGCTTTCGCCGTTTAATCCCAGCCCGGTGTCAATGCCCAGGCCCATATTGCCGTACAGGCTGATAACATGTTCTACCGGCATATCCAGCACCAGCTTGCTGACACCGATATTGCTCGACTTCTGAATAATGCCGGTAAGCCCCAGAGTTTTGTAATTATTGGCATCGCGCACCCAGCTGCCGCCAATGCGCATGTAGCCGGGCGCAGTATCGACCTGCGTATCCAGCCTGGCGCTGCCAAATTCCAACGCACTGAGTACCGCCAGCGGTTTCATGGTGGACCCCGGCTCAAAGGTGTCGGTAATGGCGCGGTTACGAAACAGATAAGCCGGTGCATTGCCGCGGTTGTTCGGGTTAAATGACGGGCTGTTTACCATCGCCAGCACTTCGCCGGTTTGTACATCTACCACTATGGCCGAGCCGGAGGTGGCGCCGTGCGATAACACCGCTTTTTTCAGTTCACGGTAGGTTACCGACTGAATACGTTGGTCAATGCTCAGCTGTAAATTGCCGGGTTGTTGTGCCTGTGCCCGCTCTATCACTTCGATTTCACGGCCCTTGGCATCTTTACGGAATACTTTGCGCCCGGCGGTACCGGTTAACAGCTCGTCGTAGCGCTTTTCAATGCCTTCTACGCCGATATCATCAACATTGGTAAAACCAAGCAACTGCGCCGCCACTTCACCGGCCGGATAATAGCGGCGTGACTCCTGGCGAAAGTAAATGCCGGGCACGTTCAGTTTTTTCACATAATCCACAACTGCCGGATTAACCTGGCGCTGCAGATAGATAAAGCGCCGCTGCGGGTTATCGCCGACTTTTTGCAGTAACTGCGCCGGGGTCATTTGCAGAATATCGGCCAGTGCATGCCAGCGCCGCTCATCTGCCGCGGCATGGCGTTCAATCACGACTTTAGGATCTGCCCAAATGGCTTCTACCGGCACACTAACGGCCAGCTCTTCACCATGGCGGTCTACTATCATGCCGCGCAGCACAGTATCGGCTTCAACACGCAGGCTGCGCATATCGCCCTGGCTGACTAACATTTCCGGTTCAACCACCTGCAGCCAGGCCGCCCGCACTACCAGTGCAGTAAACACACCAGACAGCGTCAGCAACACAAAGGCAAAACGCCAGCTCAGTACCGACGGCACTGTTCTGGCTTTGGCTTGCGGCGCTTTACGCTGGCGGCTCATCGGATGGTCACCGCAATATCTTGCTCACCGGCAGGGCGTACCATTTGCAGCCGCGAACGGGCAATATCTTCTACCCGGCTGTGTTCTGCCAGTGCCCGTTGCTCCAACAGCAAATTGCGCCACTCAATATCTAATTGATCGCGCTGCTGATACATACCGTCCTGAGCTATCGTCAACTGCCGGTTCAGGTGGGCAAAATGCACCACCGTCAGTGCCGACGCCATGCACGCCAGCAGCATAAGCGCCAGCCACTTTTGCCGGCGCCAATCCTGGCCAATCAGACGATGCAGGCTGATATTATTCATGCTGCTGCCTCTGGGCGATACGTAGCACGGCACTGCGGGCCCGGGGGTTTTGCTGCAGTTCCTGCTCGGACGGCATAATGGCTTTGCCAATCAGCTTTAATTCTGTGCGCTGGTTCATTTGCGCTGCCGTCAGCGGTATGCCGCGCGGTATTGGCTCGCCCTTGGAATAACGGCGCATAAACTGCTTAACCAGCCGGTCTTCCAGCGAATGAAAGCTGATCACCACTAAGCGGCCACCGGGTTTTAATACTTGCATAGCGGCATGTAAGGCCTGGTTCACTTGCTCCAGCTCACTGTTGATATAAATGCGGATCGCCTGAAAGCTGCGTGTCGCCGGATGCTTTTTCTCTTTATTGCTTTTCGGCACACTGGCACTGATGAGTGCCGCCAGTTGCGCGGTACGGGTAATTGTTGTCTCAGCACGCGCGGCCACTATGGCCTGGGCAATACGCCAGGCGAATTTTTCTTCACCGTATTCGCGCAGTACAAAGCTGATGTCTTCAACATCGGCCTGTGCCAGCCAGTCGGCGGCACTGATACCCGAGCTTGGGTCCATCCGCATATCCAACGGGCCGTCACGCATAAAACTAAAGCCTCGATCGGCGTCGTCCAATTGTGGGGAAGACACACCAAGATCAAGCAAAATACCGTCCAGTGCACCGTTGATATGCAACTGTTCAGCAATAGATGCCAGGGCGGCAAAGGGGCTGTGGGTGATATGAAAACGCGGGTCTGCCTGCAAAGGCGCAGCAGCTGCTATCGCGGTGGGGTCGCGATCTATAGCAAATAAACGGCCTTTGGGGCCAAGTAAGGATAAAATGGCACGGCTGTGTCCGCCACGGCCAAAGGTACCGTCGAGGTAACAACCGTCGCTCTGTATTGCCAACCCGTCCAGCGCTTCTTGCAGCAGAACGGAGATATGTGCCGGTGCATTCATTTACAGTGCAAAGTCCTGTAATCGTTCTGACAACTCCACATCACCGGCCTGAGCCTGTTCCAGCGCAATATCTGCCGCTAAACGCTCATGCCAGGCAGTTTCATCCCAGATTTCAAATTTATTTAACTGACCAACCAGACGGATGCCTTTAGTCAGGCCGGCGTGTTGCCGCAGCGGAGCCGGCAGTAAAATACGGCCGCTTTTATCCATGTCACAGTCGGTGGCGTTACCCAACAGCACGCGCTGCAAGCGGCGTTCCTGCGGGTTTAAGCTGGACAAGCGTTTGAGTTTTTCTTCTATTTCTTCCCACTCAGCCAGCGGATAAAGCAATAAACAGGGATCGTGCAAATCAATGGTGCAGATCAGATGGCCCTGACAATCAGACAGCAGAAATTCACGGTAGCGCGCAGGTAGTGCTAACCGTCCTTTCTCGTCCAATGTCAACGTAAATGAGCCACGAAACATAAGCTTCCTGTGCAACTGATTTTAAAGCTTTAGCTTGCAGATAAAGCAAAATGATCCACTTTTACCCACAAATCCCCACAACGATACAGTTTAGGGCGCAGCTTTGGCCATTGTCAAGGTAAAAACAGCCTGTTCGATCGATTACGATCTCAGTAAAAATAAGCGCTGCAGCAAAGATGACGATTTTGGTGGGAAAAAGTGGAGACAGATCAAAAGCGATAGAGAATAGCCCTGTTTATATGTACAGCACCCTGGATTGTGCTGCTTTTTTCTGCGCTTAACTTGCCAACGCAGAATAAATTATTCAATACTGAGCTGGTATACTAATAACAAATTCCTACACCTCGTTTAAGCAATACAAGGATCCGGCTTTATGGTGTGTTTACTGAAAATCCGCGGCATGCTGGAGCAAATGTCGGTTATCGAGCGTAAGCTGGCAGATTTTATTCTGGATAACGCCCATTTGCTACGGGATTATTCCTCACAGCAATTAGCCGATGCCGTCGGCACCAGCCAGTCCAGCGTGGTAAAGTTTTGCCAAAAGCTGGGTTATAAAGGCTATCCGGACTTAAAACTGGCGGTAAACGAAGCGGTGATCACCGCTACCACACTGAACCGTGACAATAACGAGCACAGCCCGGCGCAAAACGATTTGGTTAACCTGGTCGAGCACCTGCAATTCAGCCTGCAAAGCCATCTGCGCGGCATTTTGGAGATTAACAGCGAAAAGGCACTGCAAGACAGCGCGGATTTGCTGGCACAGGCCGATAAAGTACTGATAGCCGGCTTTGGTAAATCCGGTATTGTCGCGCACGATATGCAGTTTCGTTTATTACAGTTGGGCAAGCTGGCCCTGTTGCACAGCGACCCGGCCATTGCCTTGCAACTGGCCAACACGCTTAGTATCGACAGCATTTTGTTGCTGGTGTCAGAATCCGGCCAGAATGCCGATCTGTTAAAACTGGCCAGGTACGCTAAACAACGCCAGATCCGCATTATCAGCCTGACCAGCTATAAAACCAATGCACTGAGTGTGGCTGCCGATGTGGCGCTGTTTGCGCTGAGCGGCGATGAGAATGTGCGGGTGAATACCATTTTAGTGCAACTGGCACAGCAGCACCTGTGTCATATTTTGTATTTGCTGTTGTGCCGCCGGCAAAATAACGACCACCAATTAGAAGAAAACGCTAAGCTGCTGGACTTGCTGGAACAGCCGTGAGCCAGGCAAAACAGCCCTGAGCAAAACTCACAGCCCTGAGCTTGTTGAAAAAGCCCTGAGCTGCAGCGTCAGCCCAGTATCTCAAGGCCCTCAATGGCGGTAATACCAAGCCCGGGTGCATCGGCAATGGTAATGTCGGCATCGTTAAAGCTTACACTGCTGGTCACCGGGTCAAATAAGCACAACGACGGGCCGTCCAGATCAATCTTGGTGATCACATCCGATTTTGCTACCGCCACATGTACCGCCGCCGCTACGCTGATACTGCCCTCCAGCATACAGCCAATCATGCACTGCATATCGTAGAACGAACAGATATCGGCAATCTTAATAGCATTGGCGATACCACCGGTTTTCATCAGCTTAATATTAATAATGTCAGCCGCACGCATCTTAATCAGATCTATTACCTCGCGCGGACCAAAGCTACTCTCGTCAGCCATTACCGGGGTATGCACGCGCTCAGTAATGTATTTTAAGCCTTCCAGGTCATAGGCTTTTACCGGCTGCTCTACCAGTTCCAGCCGCACTCCGGCATCTTCCAGCTTACGCAGCGCATACACCGCTTCTTTGGCCGTCCAGCCCTGGTTGGCATCCAGCCGGATCAGCGCCTTGCCTTCTACCGCAGCGTAAATGGCTTTTACCCGCTCTATATCGACGCCGATATCTTTACCCACCTTTACTTTCAGGGTTTCAAAGCCGCGGTCGATGGCACTGAGTGAGTCGGCTACCATTTTGTCGATATAGTCGACACTGATGGTAATATCCGTGGTGATTTTCGGCACGCCGCCACCGAGGATTTTATACAGCGGCGCTTTATATAGTTGTGCAAACAGATCATACACCGCCATTTCTACTGCGGCCTTAGCGCTGTAGTTTTTCATAATACAACCCTGGATCAGGCGGATAATATGGTTTAAATCGGCAATATCCTGGCCCAGTAGCTTAGGCTTTATCACAGTACGAATGGCTTCAATAATAGAGCCATGGATATCCCCGGTGATCACCGCCGTGGCGGGCGCGGCACCATAACCGGTATTGCCGCTGTCGGTTTCCACTATCACCACCACATCTTCTGTGCTGCTAACCGTGCGTAGCGCGGTTTTAAACGCCGTTTTCAGAGGCACCCGTAACATCCCCAGGCGAATATCGGTTATTTTCATAGTTACCTCTGCTAGCGCAATGACTTAATGGCGTACATTGCATCAAAATAGGATTGTTGTTCTGTTGCATATAATGGCAACAGCGGCGTAACCGCTACACCATTGAGAGTACCGCGGTAAATGCTGCCATCGCTGTGCGGATACAGCAGCGTATTAACATCATGGATCATAAACGGCTGGCCGTTTACTGTGCCAAGGTATAAAGCAACGTGGCCCGGGAAATACAATAAATCTCCCGCTTGCAGTTGTGCTAATGCAGCCTGCTTATCCGCCGCGCTGCTGTCAGCACCAAAACGGATATTGCGGCCATAAGCACCCATGCCCTGCTGCCCCGAGTTACGCGGCATCAGCAAGCCAAAACTGCGGAAAATCTCCGAGATAAAACCGGTACAGTCGCGGCCGTTATAATCATGACCCCAACCGTAGCGCTCGCCGAGAAACTTAAACGCCTGCGCCAGAATATTACCCGGCGTAAAGGGCAAATAGCCCTGCTGTACATCGGCGCTAAGCGGCAACAGTGCCGGGCTAAAGCTCAGGCTGCCATCGGCCAGGCGCAGCGGTAACTGCACTATATGGCTGGCGACAGGATTTTGCCCGTGCACACTAAAGCCCAGCTCAGCGGCGCTGAGTAACGGCAAGCGCACACCCATATCCAGTTGCAACTCAGACACCGCCGCCTGTTGCGGGTTAAACGCGGTATAAACCTTTGCCCCGGCAACCACAATAAACGGCTGCTGCTCTGTGTAAGCCAGCACCTGCTGTTTGCTGCCGATAGCTACATCAGCGGCTTGCACCCAGCCGGTATAATTAAAACTGCGTACCAATAACCACTGTTTGTCAGCACTGCTGTGTAACACCGCTACCGCATCGGCGGGAAACAGCGCTGTTTCAGCAAAGCGATCCAAATCGGCGTTGCCCTGCTCATTCACTACTCTGTCGCGGCTTGGAAAGGCGCGCAACGCCGTGCGTTTAACCACCAGCGCAAAACGCAGCGGGTTTACTGCCTGCACTTGCTCCAATGCCAATAAGCTAAGGTAATGCTGCCAGTGCTGCGGCGTTAAGGCTGTGCCGTCAGTATAAAAGCGCGCTGTGGTTGCTACTTTGCTGACGCTTTGGATAATGGCAGTCAGCTCCGCCTTATTGTACTGCGCCGGTAAGCTATGCAGGCTTTGCATCTCGCTTTGCAGACTAAAGGTTTCAGTATTGCGCTGTGCTATCTGAGCCGGTGTTAACAGCAACTGATCCGGCGCAGCTAATTTCGTCTGCCAAAACCGTGGGTTCATCTGTTCTGCCTGCAGCAGGGGCACATCAGAACTAAACTTTATTGTTGTTTCCGCCGCTAACACTAACGGCCAGCAACAGCATAACAACCACACTATTCTCTTCATGCCGGCTCCTTCAGCTGGCTTATTGTTGCGACGTTACCAGCCACTCTCTGTATGCCAACATAGCGTCTTGGAATGAAATATTCCAATTATTTTCAAAATTCAGCATAAATTATTTTCAAAAGAAATAAAATATTGCTATGTTAATTTTGTGCAGAAAATAAACGTTTTGCATTTTCAGAGAAAACGGGCGATCAGACCCGGGTAACGGATAGCCATAAAAACAGAATAACGCAACTCCAGGAGAGATAGTGATGAAGTTGAATAAACTCATTCAGGCCCTTACCCTCGCGGGGCTGAGTACACAAGTGTATGCGCAGGACGTCGCTCAGCAAGCAGACGACTCAGCAGCAGATGCCAAGATAGAGCGGATCCGTGTAACCGGTTCCAGTATTAAACGTACCGCACTGGAAGGTGACTTACCCATTACAGTGTTTAGCCGGGCAGATATTGATGCAGCCGGTATCACCTCAGCCGAACAGTTATTGCTGCAAATGAATATTGCCGGTAACTCGTCAGATAACCTCGCCAGTAACGGCGGCATAGTGTCTGAGGAACAGCGCGGCAATAACGGCGTTTCCGGCGCTAACCTGCGCGGCCAGGGAGCCGACGCCACCCTGGTGTTATTAAACGGCCGCCGCGTGGCCACGCACGGCTTAAAAGGCCGCGCCGTAGATTTAAATGCCATTCCGTTTGCAGCGCTGGAACGGGTTGAAGTGCTGCGCGACGGCGCTTCAGCGGTATACGGCACCGATGCTATCGGCGGTGTAATTAACTTTATTACCAAACGCGACTATACCGGCGCCGAGGTCTCGGCCTTTGCCGACCACACCGAAGCCGGCGGCGGTAATATCTACCGTACTAACCTGCTGCTGGGTACCGGCGACATTAATAAAGACGGTTGGAATGTGTTCGGCACTCTGTCGTACAAGAAGAATGAACTGTTGGCCGGCACAGACCGCGATTTTTCCAATACCTTTCAGCCAAACCGTGGCTTGTCACCCGATACCCGCGGCACGCCGTTTGCTACCATTTTTAACCGCGGAGCAGCTGACGCTAACCTGATTGGTACCGGCCTGGTTGACCCGCTGGATGGCCAGTCCATCGCTGCAGTTAACATTCTGGACTTACCCGGTGCTGACGGTTGTGCCAGCGGCGGCGATTTGATGGGGCCTTATGATCACCAATTATGGAGCTCTGAGTCATCACGCTATGCCTGTGCCTGGGATTATCCGGCCGCGGCGCGCATTCAGCAGCCGCAGGAAAGCGTAGACTTTATCGGCCGCGCCAGCTTTAAACTGGCGGAAGATCATATGGCAACCCTTGAGCTGGTTGCCTCTCAGGTTGATGTCAGTAAAGCCTTTGAACCCTACCAAATTTCGCCAAGTTCAACCTTTGGCCCGGATACCTGGTATCCAAGCACCGGCGCATCCTACGACCGTGTTTACGATGCGCTGGCCGGTTACTTTGGTGCCGATCAACTGAATTACGGTGAGTCTATTGCTTATCGTTGGCGTTGCATGGCCTGTGGTGGCCGTGAAATAGACACCACGACCAAGTCTTACCGCTTGCTGGCTGCCTTTGAAGGTGTGGTAGCAGACTGGGATTACAACGTCGGCATTTCACGCGCTTCCAGCGAATCTGAATCTGAGTTGGGTAATGGCTATTACTTTACGGATGCACTGCAGCAAGTGCTGGGTAGCGGCCTGATTGACCCGTTTTTACTACCGGGACAAAGCCAATCAGACGCCGGCATGGCAGCACTGAATGCTGCCTCAGCACAGGGTGTAAAGCTGTATGGTGGTGAATCCATCATGACCCAAATTGACGCCACCTTCTCCGGTGAGCTGCCATTTGAATTGCCCGGCGGCAATATTATGATGGCACTGGGTACCGATTTACGCCGCGAAGAGTTTAAGTTTAACGGCGACGAACGTGCCGATATGCGTGCGGTGTTCCTGGCACCGTTTGACAACGCTAACGTGCTGGACAAAGTAAGCCGTGACATCAAGGCCGTATTCACCGAAGTATACCTGCCGCTGTTGGATAACCTCGATGTTACCCTCGCCGCCCGTTACGACAAATACGACGGTTTTGGCAGCACTACTAACCCGAAAGTGTCTTTCAGTTACCGGCCAATAGAAGAGCTGATGTTCCGTGGTGCTTACAGCACCGGTTTTAAAGTACCGTCGTTTAATCAACTATTCAACGGTTTAACCGAGTCACAATATACCGGGCTGGATTTAGCTGACCCGGCAACGTGCCCGGGCGGTGTGGCCGACGAAAACGTAGCCGGTTGTGAGCTTATTCAGCCGGTGGAAATTTTCGGTGGTAAAACAGACCTGGATCCGGAAGAGTCGGAACAGAAAAGCCTTGGCTTTGTTGTGGTACCGGTAGATTACTTTAATATCAGTGTCGACTGGTGGGAAATTGAGCGCACCGATACCATCCGTGCAGCACCGCGTGATGTGCTGATTGAAAATTACGATCTGTTCACCGCGAACTGGCTGCGTAATGCCGACGGTGATGTAGTAGCCATTGACCGTCGCTACATTAATTCCGGCGGCACCTTAACCCGCGGCATTGAAATTGACGCCAACTTAACCGGCGAGCTGGCCGGCGGCGCGTGGAGAGTTAACCTCAACGGCAGTTACATCGACACCTTTAAAACCAAAGGCATCGACACACTACCCTACAGCGAAAACCTGGTGGGCGAATATGTGCGCTACTACAACCTGCCGATAAAGTGGAAACACACGCTTAATGCCAGCTACCTGCTGGGCGACTGGAGCCACAGTTTAACCCAGGTATATCGTGACGGTTATACCGACGAAGAGCCGGTAAGTGTTGCCAACGGCAGTTATGTGCCGGCCGGCTGGGATCCGAAAGTAGACGCCTATATCACCTATAACTACAGCGTAAGCTATAGCGGTATTGACGATATGACAGTTACCTTTGGCATTAAAAACCTGTTTGACGAAGACCCGCCATTTACCGCGCACCAAAACGACTTTGCTGCCGGCGCAGGCTGGGAAACCCGTATAGCCGACCCACGCGGCCGCTCCTATACCTTGTTGCTGGAATATAAATTTATGTAAGCCAGGTTTGCCTGTATAAAAAAGCCCGGGTAGTTAACTACCCGGGCTTTTAAACGCGTTAATAAAATTATCTTACAATAAAGCCAGATACTCGTTGTACCTGTGCGCCTTCATTAAATAAACTCAGTGCTAACACTTCGCCGGAATCCTGAGACCAAGCAGCAATAATGCCATTGATATCACCTGCGAGATCACAACCACTTAATGTCATACTGATATCAGCAACAGATGCCTGATAATCAACAATTTGACCAGTTACAGAGCAATCAGATACAGTTCCGCTAACTTCGCCAGAGTCCGTAATAGAGAATGTATTCCATGTACCGGCTAAGGATGCCAACATTCTATTCTGAGATATAGGTTGCAGATTTCTCACTGTAATATCACTACTGATATCGTCAGTTTCGAATGTCACCTCACCCTCGAGGTTATTGCCGGTTGCAGAAAAAGTTAACTCAAACTGTGCAACGGCAGATCTACTCATATATAACCCTTTGCCGTCAGCTTCCAACTTAGTGCTGTCATCAGCGGCCTTCTGCGTAAAGGCAAAGCTACTGTCAGCAGATAAATTAATTAAATGTATTTGGTCGCCTTTATTAAGCATTATCTCTTGTGACGTATTAACATGTACCCCAGCTCTGAGATTGCCGTTAAGAGCAAAATATTCCTGCGCACTTTCTACATTATCAATCCGGCCAGTGACGAATTGACGCTCATCATTAAAGGCTAGCCAGTTTAAATATTTAACATCGTCAAGCTCATACGCCCACAATGCACCATCATATTGACCAGCTTGCTCACAGCCGCTGTACGTCAGAGATGCTAAAAACACCTGGTTAGCTTGTTCTGTCAAAGTACCGGTGATATCGCAGTTATTAATATCAGTGGCACTAAGTACCAGCGCGGTATCAATCTCAAATGAAGAAAAATGACTGGTTTTCCACTGCTGGTTAAGCGATGACAAGTCAGTTAAATTCTGCACAGCTACCATGGCTACCGTTGAAAAACTGTTGCGTACAGAACTTGATATGGCGACATTCGACAGACTGCTCACAATCTCTTCGTCATTAAAATTTAAATCGACACTGAAAGTCGCATCAACTAAAAAAGGGGTGATACCTGATTTAATAATACCCTCTGCATCAACAATTTGCCCTTCAGAAACAAAGCTACTTATATCATCAAAACGAGCGTAAGCATTCGAAACCGAGCCTGTCGAACTGTACAGCAAACTGTTATTCAGAATAACAACTTCTCTCAACTCACCATTCTGTTGAACAATATAAGTTGCCGAGGCAAACTCAGGCAACACTTCTTCTTCCGGTGTTGGTGTTGGTGTTGGTGTTGGTGTTGGCGTAGGATTTGGCACTGCGACCGGCGCTTCTGTACCACTGTCAGAGCCACCACCACAGGCTGTTAAGCCAGCCAGGGTTAACGCATAAACTACGCTCAGGGCTAAGTTCTTTTTCAACATCTTTATTACTCTCCGTACAAAAAACATCGCCCGATGCGCTTTGGCATCAATGGCAGACAAAATGAAGAAGTCGCAATGGCTGCGCCACGCAACGAATAAAGACAGACGGCATAGATAGGCATAATCAGACAACGGCAGAAATGCCGTTATGATTGACATCAAACAGATGTGACTAAGCTAATGCAACCACTGCCATCATTAACATTCGTAACGAACGTTATTAGACCAGCGGCTTTGCGTCCTGACCTTTCGGTACAGTTTGCCTTTTAATTGTCTTAGCTTGAGACGAAAACGCAATTACATTAACGCAAGCTGAACGGCTGCAAGATATACAAATAATTACAAATAGACAAGTTATTTTTTAGCCAATTTTGCAACAAGCTTTACAAATCAAGCGCTAAGTGCTGATAATTTTTCCGACAGCGGAAACAGTAAATATGAAGGGCTATAAAACAAAAACCGCAGCCTGTTACAGCTGCGGTTTTTTGTGGTGTTTGGTGTGAGCCGGCCGTTAAGCCGGGTTCTGTGCTCTGTTGCCAGAGTGACAATCATTCCTCTAGGACTTAAGTCGCCTTAAGCCTCAAGCAATCTACCCGCCCCCAACGCGGGCCGCGCCAAAGGGGGCCTATTTGATCTTGCTCCGGGTGGAGTTTACCGTGCCACGAACTGTTGCCAGCCGCGCGGTGCGCTCTTACCGCACCCTTTCACCCTTACCTGATCCCACTTGCGTGGGCCATCGGCGGTTTGCTCTCTGTTGCACTGGTCGTAGGCTCACGCCCCCCAGGCGTTACCTGGCACCCTGCCCTGTGGAGCCCGGACTTTCCTCCCCCTGCTTGCGCAGGCAGCGATTGTCTTGGCCAACTCACGGGCGCAATTATACGCATTTTATTCGCTTTCACCAGACAATTGCAGTGCCACTTTATACAGGGCGTTTTTCTTGCCACCATGTATTTGTGCTGTTAAGGCGGCAGCCTTTTTCAATGGCAGCTCGGTTAGCAGTAATTTAAGGGTGCTAAGTTCAGCATCGCTTACTTCAGTTTCCGCTTTGGGTGTCGGCGCTATCATCAGTACCATTTCGCCCTGACAGCGCTGCGGGTCAGCCTCTAACCAGGCGGTGATCTGTGCGGCTGTGCCGTATTCCAGATGCTCAAAGGTTTTGGTTAGCTCTTTGGCCAGTACCAGCTCTCGATCGGCGCCAAACACCTGCACTACATCTTGTAGCGTATCTTTTATCCGTCTGGCAGTGTCATAACAAATAATAGTGCCGACACCGGCCGGAATGTCGGATAGCTGGTTTTGCCGCTGCTGGCTTTTCGGTAACAAAAAGCCGATAAAATGAAATTTGTCGGTCGGTAACCCTGCAGCGCACAAGGCGGTAATTAACGCACAAGGGCCGGGAATGGGAATAACCCGCACCCCGGCGTCGCGGCATTGGCGCACTAAACTGTAACCCGGGTCGCTGATCAGCGGCGTACCGGCATCGGATACCAATGCGACATGCTCACCGGCCAGGCACTTTTGAATAATGCCGGCAGCGCGTTGTTTCTCGTTATGGTCGTGCAGGGCAAGGGTTTTGGCGTTAATACCCAGATGCGACAGCAAGCGCCCGGTGTGACGGGTGTCTTCTGCTGCTATCCAATCTACCTGCTGCAAGGTGCTGATCGCACGCTGGCTGATATCGTCCAAATTACCAATCGGGGTGGCCACTACATATAAAAAACCGTTTTCTTTTGCCATTTGATGATTAATGTACGCTATTTGTTTGAGCTTAACCGGCAGTCTCAGTAAGATAAGACCATTGTCTCGCTATGGTACTGCGCATTGTGACTTCCAGCAAATTAAAGCCTCTGTTATTTATCGGCCTGTGTACGGTGCTTGCCGGCTGTGCCCAAGGCCCGGTAAAACCGCCGCTTAGCGGCCAACCAACCGCTACCGACAGTACAGAACCGCAAACTCCGGCCGTGCCGGCACGGCAGCTATACCGGCTGGCGGCGAATTATCAGGCCGAGCCACAGCATTATCATTTACTTAAAGCCGCGCGCCAGGCGATAGCCGAGCAAGATTACCTGCTGGCGCTGGCAATAAGCGAAAACCTGAAACAAAGCCCGTATCCTCTGATCCAACGGCAAAATAAACTGGTGTTGCTGCAGGCTTATCTTGCCACTGAGCAGCAAAACAGCCTGCTGCAATTACTCGACAATACGGCGTTATCAGACATAGACCCCGGCGACAGAACCGATTTTCTCTGGCTTAGCAGCCAATACCTGACTCAACAACAGCGCTATCTGGCGGCCAGCCGCGACCTGTTACAGCTGACACAGCAAAGCGACGCCGAACAGCGTTACCCGCAGCATGGCGATATGCTGTGGCAAAACCTGTCTGCCCTGAGCGACAGCCAGTTAGAAACACTGCGGACAGGCGCCAACCAAATCAGCAGTGCCTGGTTAAATCTGGCGCTGCTAAGCCGGCGCTACATTGGCCAGCCGCAGGCGCTGCAACAAGCCTTTGCCGATTGGCAACGCCGCTACCCGATGCTGCCACAGGCACAGCAGCTACCTGACGCCGTGCAACAACTGCTTAGCCTTACGCCTTATCAACCACAGCGTATTGCCGTGTTATTGCCGCTTAATGGCCAGTTCCGTCAACATGCGCAGGCCGTGCAATACGGTATTTTAGCCGCCGCCGGCAATGATTCCGCCACCGGACTGGTGTTTATCGACAGCCAACTGGACAGCGACGAACTGCAGCGCCAGATAGAGCAGGCGCAAGCTGGTTTCGTTATAGGCCCCCTATTAAAGGACCAGGTTGATACCATCAGCCGGCTGGAAGACTGGCGCTGGCCTACGTTGTTTTTAAACAGCCGCGACAGCAACTATCAGCACAAGCCGGAGCAGTTTTACTTTGCCCTGAGTATGGAAGATGAAGCCGCGCAAATGGCGGCTTTGTTCCAGCAGAAAAATTACCGCCGCCCGGTGGTGATAAGCTCAGCCAACAATATCAGTGTGCGTATGCAGCAACGCTTTGCTGCCCGCTGGCAGGAACTGGGTAACAGCGCACCGGAGCAGCACCGTTTTAACAGTAAAGAAGAGCTTGAAGGCTTAATTAACCGCGTACTGGAAACCGACCGCAGCCGTGAGCGGGTAAAACAACTAAGCAGCCTGGTGTCGCCCAAGCTGGAGGCCGATCCGCATAGCCGGCTGGATATTGATGCCATTTACCTGATTGCCGACCCGGTACAAACGCGGTTGTTTAAACCCTTTGTTGATGTTTCAGTTAGCCAAACTGCGCCCCGTGTGCCGGTATATGCCAGTTCACGCAGCCACAGCACCGGGCTGGACAGCACTGACCTGCGCGATTTAAACGGCTTAACCTTTACCGAAATGCCGTGGATGCTGGGTGAGCAAAACAGTGTGGCGTTGCGCAGCACCTATCAGCAACTGTTTCCGGAGCAGGACGAAACGCTGCAACGCCTGTTTGCCATGGGCTACGATGCCTTCAACTTAGTCGGCAGCCTGCGCCAACAGCAACAGTTGCCTTCTACGGTGTTCCCCGGCCTGACCGGCCAGTTGCGGCTGGAGAGCAACGGCAGCATAGTACGCCGGCTCAGCTGGGCCAGTTACCGCAATAACCGCCTGTTACCGGTGCAGGAACCCTAAACACTGTGAATAAACTCGGCCAGCTGTATGAACAACTTGCTGCAGAGTATCTGCAACAGCAGGGCTTAACCTTGCTGCAGCAGAATTACCAGTGTAAAGCCGGTGAAATAGATTTAGTGATGCGCGATGGTGCCAGCCTGGTATTTGTTGAACGCCAGCAGCGCCTTTGGTGGTGCCCTGGCGGCAGTCACCGTTGCCAAGCAGCAGAAATTACTGCGCAGCAGCCGCTGGTATTTACAGCAACACCGGTTGCATGATCACGCTTGCCGGCTGGATGTGCTGGCGATTGAAGGCCAGCCACCGTACCGTTACCAATGGATAAAAAATGCGATTACGCAGTAGTAACCGACACAGGAAACCGTGATGCAAGAGCATATCCGCCAACTGTTCAGCGAAAATATTCAAACCATGATCGCCACCGGTGAAAGCCTTGCCGGCCCGCTGGAAAACGCCGCCTTTGTTATCGTTAACAACCTGGTTAGCGGCGGTAAAGTGATCTGCTGTGGCGAAGGTGCTACAGCGGCCCTGGCCAGCCATTTTGCCCAATTACTGCTGGACCAGTTTGAAACTGAACGGCCTTGTTTGCCGGCACTGGCCTTACAGCCGCAGAATAACAGCCTGCAACACAACCACCAGCAGGATTATCTGGCCAGACAAATTAAAGCGTTGGGGCAAAACAACGACGTGTTATTGGTGATCTCACTCAGCGGCAGTGAACCGGCGTTAATAAAAGCGGTCGAAGCAGCACTAACCAATGATATGAAAATTATTGCCCTGACAGTGGACAGCAGCGGCGAACTGTCCGGCTTACTGAACCAACAGGATGTCGAATTAAAAGTGCCGGCGCACCGGCGTGCACGCATCTTTGAATGCTACACCTTCTTATTGCACAGCCTGTGCGAACTGATTGATATGACGTTGTTTCCACAACAAGGAGATCTATGAACACGCTAAAATTACTCTGCGCCTGCACCTTGCTGGCGTTACTGCAGGGCTGCGCAGCGGCGGTGGTCGCCGGTGGCGCTACCGCTGTGACCTCAGCCAATGACCGCCGTACCCTGGGTGCACAAATTGATGATAAAAACGTGGTGTTAAAAGCCAATAGGGCACTGGCCGACGACCCGGCTACGGCCGAAGGTAGCAATATTAACGTAACCAGCTATAACGGCGTGATGCTGCTAACCGGACAAACCCGTACCGAACAAGTGCGCCAGCGGGCCGGCGCCTTAGTGGCCAAGATTGACGGTGTGCGCGACGTGCAAAACCAAATCCGTTTAGGCAACAATACCGGTATGACCACCCGTACCCGCGACAGCTGGATATCCACTAAAGTAAAAACCCAGTTGCTGGCCGATGAGCAGGTCAGCGGGTTAAATATCAAGGTAGTAACAGAAAACGCCGAAGTGTTTTTAATGGGCCTGGTAAATGATCAGGAAGCGGCCAAAGCGGTAGATATTGCCCGTCACGTTGATGGTGTAGCGCGCGTGGTACGTGCTTTTGAAATCCGGCAAAACTGAGCAACACATATGGCAAAAGGGCAGCGATTGCTGCCTTTTTTTATTGTCAGGCCAAGAATACTTAACACTCCTGCAGCGCTTTTAGCACCTTAGAGTGAAACTCGCGTTGCTTCATTACCAGCATCACCACCACCGACGCCACCATAAACAGGATTGGGTCAATAAACCAGGTAAGCGCCGACAATGAAAAGTAAATGGAGCGCAGGCCATAGTTAAACGAATGGCCGGCCTGATCAATTACCTTAGCAGCACGGTTGGCGTACAGCTGTTGCTCGTCTGATGTCATGCCGCGGCCATCCGGTGCCGCGCCAATTAATACACCGCAAAAACCGTATTGGCGCAATGACCAGGTAAACTGGAAAAAGGCAAACACATAAATAAAGCTCAGCAGCAATAGCTTGAGCTGCACCGCGCTTTCGCTATAGCTGGCCCAGGGCACCAGGTTGGTCAACATCAGGCTTAGCTTGTCTGCTGCTGTCATTACCGTGAGTAAACCGGCCAGAATTAACAGGGTGCTGGAAGCAAAAAAAGTGACATTGCGCTCTAAGGTAGAAATAAGCCCGACATCGGCCATTTTGTTATCGCGAAGCAGCATTTTTTGCATCCAGTCGTTACGTTTACGCCGCAGCTCAAACGACAGACAACTCACCACTTTAGCGCGGCGTTTAGCAAATAATGTATAACCAATCCATAAGCCAAAAAACCAGATAACCGCAATTAAATCAATGGTATTTTCCATTAAAGGGTTCCCTTATTATGTTCGTTTCAAGCTTAAGCTATTTTAGCGCCGCGCAGATAGCGCCGGCGGTTAAATTGCCACGCATCTGCGGTATACAATAACAGCGCTAACCAAATTAAACCAAAGGTTACAAAACGCTCTGCCGCGAAGGGTTCATGGTACAACCAGACACCAAACACAAACATAAAGCTGGGGCCGATATACTGAAAAAAGCCCATAGTAGATAACTGCAAGCGTCGCGCCCCGGCAATAAAGCACAGCAGCGGTACTGTAGTCACCAGGCCGGCAGCCATCAGGTAACCGTTTAGCTGCCAGCTGTTCTGCAGCAGATTGGCTGCACTGCTGTCGGCAAATTGCCACCAGTACCACAATGCCAGCGGCAGCAACAACACCGATTCATAAAACAAACCGGTGATGGCATCGACCGCCAGCTTTTTGCGCATTAAGCCGTAAATAGCGAACGATCCTGCCAGCGTCAGCGCTATCCAGGGTAGAGAACCAAAGGTGATCAGTTGCAGCAACACACCGCTGGTGGCCAGCGCGACCGCGGCCCACTGCAGCTTACGCAGCCGCTCGCCGAGAAACAGCATACCCAGCAGCACATTCAACAGCGGATTAATGTAGTAGCCTAAGCTGGCGTCCAACATATGGTTATTGTTTACCGCCCAGATAAACAGCCCCCAGTTACCACCCAGTAACAACGCCGACACTAATAACCAGCCCAGCATTTTCGGTTGGCGCAATATTGCCAGCACTTTGGCGCCCTGCCTTAACGCCAGCAGCACGATAAACAACAGTAAAAAAGACCAGACAATACGGTGGATCAGAATTTCAGCGGCAGGAATAAAATCGATTTGTTTAAAATACAGCGGGGCCACGCCCCATAAACTGTAGGCACTGGCGGCAAAGATACCACCCAGTTTTTGTTCGCGGCTTAACGACATGCAGGCAGGCTCCGGTAAATGAGCCACTATTATACGCCGCTTTTGTTGCTAAGCGCAGGACACTGAACGGTAAAAACCGGTCAGCCAACTAAATAAGTGGCAGCCCGGCAAGGCTTAATCGCATTTTATTGTTTCTGAACGGCGCGTTTCTGATTAGAATGGCGGCTGTTTCGGGCCAGCTGACCACACTACGTGATAAAACCGTGATACAAGATTTACTACCTCTGTTAAAACAAGCCTTTGGCTACAGTGAGTTTCGCGACGGCCAGGCTGAAGTCATTCAGGCGGCGCTGCAGCAACGCGACAGTTTTGTGCTGATGCCAACCGGTGGCGGTAAATCGCTGTGCTATCAATTACCTGCCTTGCTGTTGCCGCAGGTTACCATAGTGGTATCGCCGCTGATGTCGCTGATGAAAGATCAGGTCGACGCACTCAAAGCCAACGGCATTGCCGCCGAATTTGTTAACAGCAGCTTAAGCCGCGAAGAAGTGCTGCAGGTGTTTGCCAGGTTGCGCCGCGGCGAGCTGAAACTACTGTATGTCGCACCGGAACGCTTGTTACAGCCCAACTTTCTTGATCGGTTACAAGAGGTCGGCGTCAGCTTATTTGCCATTGACGAAGCGCACTGTATTTCGCAGTGGGGCCATGATTTTCGCCCCGACTATATGGCATTGGCGCTGTTGAAGCAGCGTTTTGCCGGGGTGCCGCTGATGGCACTGACAGCCACCGCCGATGGCGCCACGCGGCAGGATATAACCCAGCAACTGACATTACAGCAGCCCTATATTCACCTTGGCAGCTTTGACCGGCCCAATATCCGCTACACCGTGCAGGAAAAATTTCGCCCGGTAGAACAACTAACCGCCTATTTACAGCAGCAGGACGGCGCCAGTGGCATAGTGTATTGCAGCTCGCGGCGCAAAGTTGATGAGTTAACTGAACAGCTGAAACAGCGCGGTTTTAATGCAGCCGCC
This sequence comes from Rheinheimera sp., assembly GCF_030690345.1. Lineage (GTDB taxonomy): Bacteria > Pseudomonadota > Gammaproteobacteria > Enterobacterales > Alteromonadaceae > Alishewanella. The sequence goes on along the minus strand of NZ_JAUYGV010000006.1, from coordinate 753,449 downwards.
TATCACGCCGGGCTGAGCAGCGAGCAGCGCAATGCGGTGCAGGACGCCTTTAAACGCGACGATTATCAGCTGATTGTGGCCACTGTTGCCTTTGGTATGGGCGTTAACAAATCGAATATCCGCTATGTGGTGCACTTTGAACTGCCGCGCACCATTGAAGCCTATTATCAGGAAACCGGCCGTGCCGGCCGCGACGGCGTAGCCGCTGAAGCCATCTTGCTGTTTGACCCGGCCGATATTGCACGGATGAAACGCTGGCTGGAAGCCGAAGAAAACCCGCAACGCGCTGAAGTGGCCTGGCAGCGCTTTTTGGCTATGGCAGCCTTTGCCGAAGCGCAAATTTGCCGGCGACAGGTGCTGCTGAATTACTTTGGCGAAGCGCGGCAACAAGGCTGCGGCAACTGCGATATTTGCCTGCAACCACCGCAACAGTTTGACGGTACCGAGTTAGCGCAAAAGGCATTATCCTGTGTGTACCGTGTTGGCCAAAGCTTTGGTATGCACCATGTTATTGATGTACTGCGCGGTGGCCAGAATCAGAAAATTGTTGAATTACAGCACGATAAACTATCCACCTGGGGCTTGGGCAAAGACTTAAGCCACGACTACTGGCTAAGCATACTGCGGCAGTTGATTCATTTTGGTTTGCTGCAACAGGACATTACCGCCCACTCGGTGTTAAAACTGCAACCTGCCGCCAGGCCGGTACTGCGTGGCGAGACGGCATTGTCGCTGGCGGTGCCCAGGTTGCAGAGCGTAAAACGCGAGCCGCAGCGCTTAAGTAAGCAGCAATATGACCGCGCCTTATTTGCTAAGTTAAAAGCTCTACGTAAGCATATTGCCGCCCGTGATGACGTGGCACCTTTTGTCGTATTCAGTGACGCCAGCTTAATAGAAATGTGCCAGCAACTGCCTACCGATAACCGCAGCCTGCTGGCAATTTCCGGTGTGGGCCAAACCAAACTCAGCCGCTACGGCGCCGATTTTATCGACGCCATCAGTGATTACCTGAGTGATGAAGCTCAGCCGCCGGCCGGTAAACTGGCAAAATAGGCGGCCAGGTTTGCGACATCAGCATCAGATAAGCCTGCCGCCATTGGCGACATAATCGGGTTTTTCCGCTCACCGTCACGATAGGCTTTAATCGAGCTTTCCAGGTATTTCACTTTTTGCCCGGCCAGATTAGGGTAATCCGGAATTATCGAAATGCCATTGGCGCCATGGCAAGCGGCGCACACGGCGGCCTTGGCTTTACCCAGTTGCAGATCTGCCGCCTGAGCGGCAACAGCTGTTAACATCAGGGCGGCGCCCGCTATCCACTGTCTCATAGAATCTCCGTTATTGTTATTGTACCGTTTAGTTATAACCTAAGTTGCTGAATGCTCAAGCCATATAAACGGCTACAAGCCCGATCTGGCGCAAAGCCATGCAAAATTTGATTTTCTGCTGACACCATAAGCCGCTCTATGTTAATGTTCGCCGCTAAAACATTAACAATACTGACCGCCAACCATTCTTAGCGCCCAGGGGAGCACCGTAGCCGTGAGAAGCACTATGCATATTGTGATACTGCTGCTTAGCTTACTCACCGGCGTTGCCCACGCCTTTCACGCTGAAGTTAACCCCCTGCAAAGCCCTTTGACCGGGCAGCAAAGCCTGCGCCAGCTATACTTTTTTGTCACGCCGGCCGACATGACGCTGGACGATTTATTGGCCGACCCGGTGCATCATCACAGCTTTAGCCTGATAACCCGGCAGCAGAGTTTACTATTTGAAGAAGACCAGGCAGTGTGGCTGTTTGCCAGATTACATAACAGCGGCAACAGGCCGTTGCACAGCATTCTCGAATATGACTTTCCGCTGGCAGATAAGATAGAAATGTACCAATTGCAGCAGCAAAGCAAAGATATTAAGCTGCTTACCCGCTCCGGCAACAGCTATCCGTATAGCGAACGCGCCCTGCCCTACCGTAGTTTTGCCGTAAGCCTGACCCTGCTACCGGACGAAGAAACCGATATTTATATCAAGATACAAGATGCAGCCGTGATACCCGGTGATATCCGGTTATGGCGCCACGACCACTTTGTTGCCACTATGCAGCAAAACGCCATTCTGGATGGCTTATTGCAGGGCATCTTACTGTTGCTGGCCCTGTATAACTTGGTGCTGTTTATCCACAGCAAAGCCAGGCATTACCTGTATTTCACCGGTTTTTTTGTCAGCTTTGCGCTGGTAGTCGCCATTTTAAACGGCATGGCCTTTGCGGTGTTGTGGCCGGAATATCCGGAAGTTAACCAAGCCATTTTATATATTGCTGTGGGCGCAGCTCTGCTATGTTTGAACCTGTTTACCAGCCATGCGCTGCAAAGCTATGCCAGCCACTGGTGGCGCCGTTGCAGCCATATCAGCAGCTTTGCAGCCTTACTGCTATTGTTCAGCCCGCTGTTTGCCGATGGCCAGTTGCGGCTGTATCTGCTGTTTTTTGCCCTGTGCTGGGTATTAATCAGTAATTTTTTGTTGGCATTGAGTTTCAGCCTGGCCGGCGATGCCCGCGCCCGCACTTTTGTCTGGGCTTGTGTGCTGACGCTGTGCAGCGCTTTGCTGCTGACACTGCACCAGGCCGGGTATTTGCGGGCTGATGTTAACTGGCTATACATCTTATTTTCGTTAGTACTGCTGTGCCTGGCTTTAACCAGTTTTAATCTGCAGAATATCCGCCTGCCCAACGAGCCTGCACTGCAACACAGCGCGTCGATGCAGCAGTACCATGATATTTTTCACAATGCCGTAGAAGGCATGTTTACCACCACCGCGGATGGTCGTTTAATCAATGTTAACCAAGCCTTGTTGGATATTCTCGGTTATCCCGATCGCAACGCCTTAGAGCAAGCCATCAGCGGTACCGGTATGGCCCGTTTTTATGCAGACCCCGGCGAGCGGCTACATATGCTGCGCCAACTTGAACTGGGCAGTAAGAACAGCTTCGAAATTCGCGGCTTGCGCGCTGATAACAGCCCGTTTTGGGCGCTAATGTCAGTGCGGTTGGCGCGTTCAGACAATGGCAAAGAGGAATTTGTGCATGGCTCGGTGATTGATATTACCGGGCAAAAACTGGCCCATGAACAGCTGGCCTACCTGGCCAACCATGACAGCTTAACCGCTTTGTACAACCGCTTTTACTTTGAACAGCAGTTACAAATGCTGTGCGATACGCCAGGCCGTAACAAAGGTGCCGTGCTGTATATCGACATTGACCAGTTTAAAGTGATTAATAACAGTTGCAGCCACAGCGCCGGTGATGCGCTGCTTAAGCAAGTCAGTGAACTGTTTAAACGTACTGCCGGCCTTGCCGGGCAACTGGCCAGGTTAGACAGTGATGAGTTTGGTATTCTGCTGCCTGGCAAAAATGCCAACGAAGCCTTTGCGCTGGGTTACCGCATCCTTGATGCGATGCGTGAATTCCGCTTTATCTGGCAAGACAATATTTATCCTGTCAGTGCCAGTATTGGTATCGCTGACATAGCCGCAGACGATAGCCTGGCCGACAGTGTGTTAAAAAAAGCCGACGCGGCTTGTGGCATTGCGAAAAATAAAGGCCGTAACCGTATTCAGTTATTTGATGAGGATGACAAAGATACCCAACAACACCAAGCTGAAGTACAGTGGGTATCACAGCTACGTCAGGCAATAAAAGACGACAAATTTGTGCTGCACCAGCAGTCCGTGCAGGCGCTGAACAAAACCAGCAACGGCTTACACTACGAGCTGTTACTACGTTTGCAGGGTGATGAAAACCACCTTATAGCACCAGCCGGTTTCTTAAGTTCCGCTGATCGTTACGGCCTGATGCCGCAAATCGACCGCTGGGTGATCCGGCATTATTTCCGCTGGTTAAAACAACATCCGGAGCACCTGCAGCAGTTGGCATTGTGCAGTATTAATGTGTCTGGCAGCTCCTTGCTGGACCCGGCATTTAAAGACGACGTGCAGCAACTGTTCAGCGGCTTTCAAATTCCGTATCAGCAAATTTGTTTTGAGATCACCGAAAGCGCAGCTCTGGTTAATCTGCAAAACACCCTCGCCTTTATTGAGCATTTTCGCGCTTTGGGCTGTCGTATTGCGCTGGATGATTTTGGCAGCGGCTTTTCCTCTTACAGCTACCTGAAACACTTCCCGGCCGACTTCGTTAAAATCGATGGCCACTTTGTGCGTGATGTACTGGACGATCATTACGACAAAGCTATCGTTAAATCAATTCACGAAGTCGCCGGCGCCATGGGTATGTTAACCATAGCCGTATGTGTGGAGAGCGCAGAAACACTGGCCGCGCTGGAGATCATGGGTATTGATTATGCCCAGGGTTATGCTATCGCCCGGCCGATGCCGCTAAACACACTGCTAACCTGAGGTAAAATATATTTTACTGCCCCTATTGCTGACAGAATAACCAACTCAGTACAATGCCGGTGCGACATCTCGTCGCTCCTTAACAGGCAAACCCAAATTTACACTTATTTCGTTCGGAGTCTTTAATGCAACGGCTGCGTGAACTATCGCGTCGTGTTGAGGCTGTGTATGGCGAAATAGCGACGACGTTTTCAGCTTATCAGCAACAGCGTGGCTTAAATTGCCGCAGCGGCTGCGGTGAATGCTGTTTGCAACCGACGATAGAAGCGACGGTGCTGGAAATGTTGCCGCTGGCATTACACTTGTTTGATCAAGGTAAAGCAGAACAAACACTGACACAACTCGAAGAGTTAACAGAGCCTCAGGGCTGTTTTTTTTACCAGAAGCTGTCGTTTGACGGCAAGCAGGGTCAATGCAGTGTGTACCAGCAGCGCCCGGCTATTTGCCGCTTGTTCGGCGCTGCGGGCTATCGTGACAAGCAAGGCAAAACCTCGTTATCAGTGTGCAAGGTGATTAAAACCGACCGGCCGCAGGCGTATCAGGATACGCTGATAGCGCTGCAGTCTGATCCGCCGCCGATGATGATTATGGCCAAAGAGCAGGTAAACGAGCTGGATTATGAACTGGGTAAGCAACACTTACCCATTAACGATGCCTTGCAACAGGCGCTGGAAAAAGTGTTGTTTAAAGCCTGGTATTCCGGCATGAACGACGATCAGCAAATTGCCTGATAAATATCGGGCAGCCGCAAAGGGCTGCCCGGTAGCTTGTTAATTTCAGCTTGTTAATTCCAACTTATCAATTCCAGCCTTCCAGTACCACCTTACCAATAGCAGTACCGCTTTCCAGCAGCTGATGCGCGCTGCGTAAGTTGGCAGCGTTAATGCTGCCGGCGCTGTGCTTTAGCGTGGTTTTGATCTGGCCTTGCTGAATAAGCCGTGCCAAATCGGTCAGTAGTTGATGCTGCGCATTCATATCCGGTGTGCCGAACATAGCGCGGGTAAACATAAACTCCCAGTGCAGCGAAATGCTCTTTTGCTTTAACGGCATAATATCAATGCCAGCGGCCGGGTCGTCGATCAGTGCCAGCTTGCCCTGCGGCGCCAGCATTTGTACCAGTTCGGCATAATGTTGCTCAGTGTGCGTCAGGCTGGCAACATGGCTGACACAGCTTAAATCCAGTGCTTTGAGCTGAGGTAACAACGGCTGACTGTGGTCCAGCACATAGTGCGCACCCAACTCCGTAACCCATTGCCGCGTTTCCGGCCTGGAGGCCGTGGCTATTATCGTAACGGTTGTCAGCTTACGCGCCAACTGCAACAGCACCGAACCTACGCCACCGGCAGCGCCGGTGACCAATAACACCGGGCGCGGATGCTTTAAACTGGCTTGTTGTATTTCCAGCCGGTCAAACAGCAGCTCCCAGGCAGTAATAGCAGTTAACGGCAACGCCGCCGCTTCAGCGTAACTAAGGTTGTCCGGCATCAGTGCTACGATACGCTCGTCTACCAGTTGCAACTCGCTGTTACTGCCCGGCCTGGTTAGCGAGCCGGCATAAAATACTTTATCACCGGCCTTAAACAACGTGACCTCTTCGCCCACGGCGACAACTTCACCGGCAGCGTCCCAACCCAATACCTTATATTGGCCCGGTTCAGGCTGCGCGCGCTGGCGTACTTTGGTATCCACCGGATTAACCGATACGGCCTGTACCCGCACCAGAATATCGCGCCCTGTGGCCACCGGATCCGCTAACTCTATATCCAGTAATGCCTGTGGATCTGTGGCCGGTAACGAGGTTTGATAGCCTACTGCTTTCATTGCTTTACCCTTATAGTTTTGCATTAAGTCGCTTGATACTACTGCGCTTTAATTACATCTCATGATACGTCAGCTTATAGCGCTGCAGTTTTTTCAGCAAGCCTTGCCTGGATAAACCCAACAACAGTGCCGCGCGGGTTTTGTTACCGCCGCTTTGCTGCATGGCCCGGGTTATCAGCTGAATTTCCAGTTGTTGCACTGCGGGATCGAGCAGTAAAGAGTCTGCAGCAATCTCTGTGACAACTGAGGGCGTAGTAACCGCTTCGGGATGCAGCAAGCTGATATCGGCCATGCTTATCACGCCGCCCTGCGCCACGGCCGCCACACTCTCCAACGTATTTTTCAACTCGCGGATGTTGCCCGGCCAGTCGCGCTGTAAAAACCAGCTTAATGCGGTGCTGTCCAGTTTAAGCAATTGCCGGTGTTGGCGCTGCAGTTGTTCAAGGAAAAACTGCAGTAACAGCGGTATGTCCTGGCGTCGCTCTGCCAGTGCGACCGTTTCCAGCGTAATGCCCTTGATACGGTAGTATAAATCTTCGCGAAACAGGCCTTTTTGTACCAACTGCGGTAAATTGGCATTGGTGGCGGAGATCAGACGCACATCAATTTTATGTTGTTCGCGCCCGCCCACCGGGAAATAAGTCCCCTCTTGCAGCACCCGCAATAATTTCACCTGCATTGGCAGAGGCATTTCGCCTATTTCATCCAAAAATAAGGTGCCGTTGTCAGCCAGTTTCAGTAAACCGGGCCGGTCTTTATCGGCACCGGTAAAAGCGCCTTTAACATAGCCGAATAACTCACTTTCTAACAGCTCTGCCGGTATAGCACCGCAATGCACCGACACAAAGGGCTGTGCCGCGCGCCGGCTAAGTTCGTGCAGTGCACGCGATACCACTTCTTTACCGGTACCAGACGGCCCGGTAACCAACACCCGTACGTCGGTCGGCGCAATGCGTTGGATCAAAGTGCGCATAGCAACCATTGGCGGCGACACACCTATTAAGCGCTGCAGGCCGGCATCGGTTTGCTGCTGCTGTTTCAGCTGCTGCAGTTCGGTGTCCAACTGATGCTTGCTCAGTGCCCGCTTGATCACTACGGCCAGTAAATCCGGATCAACCGGCTTGGCAATAAAATCCCACGCCCCCAGCGCTATGGCATCCAATGCTAACTGGCGCTCGGCATGGCCGGTAAGAATAATCACCGGCCGGCTGTTAAACTCTGCCAATGCCTGCAGCGTATGTTGCGGATCAAATTGCGGTGGTAAGGACAAATCCAGCAGAATTAAATCGGCGTCAAACCGGCTAAGCTGAGCGCGGGCTGCGCTGAGATCGGCTGCGGTTTCTACCTGATAGCCGGTTTGGCTTAACCAGCTTTGCGCCAGCTGGCGAAACGCCGGCTCGTCGTCGACCAGTAAAATTTTGCCATTAGCCATCTGCGTTATCCTGTGGTTGCTTATGCGGTTGTTCAATCTGATGCTTAAATTGCAGCTCAAAACTTACCGGCCAGCCCAGATCGGTTCTGTGCCTTACCTCACCGCCATGCGCCTGCATAATGCGCCGCACTATGGCCAGGCCAAGGCCACTGCCGCCGGCACGCTTACTGACAAAAGGCTGAAACAGCGTGGCCTGTTGCTGCGGCAGAATGGCCGGGCCATTGTTATGCACATACAGCCACAGCTGATCCTGGCCGCTGCGCGCGGTGATGCTGATCAGCGCCTGCGGCTGGTTGCGGCAAAATGCCAGCGCATTGTCTATCAGGTTTATCAACACCTGTTGCACACGATAACTGTCGGCGTACAGCGTCAGCTCATCTGCCACCTGCAGCTGACATTGCACGCCGTGCCAGTCCTGTTGGCTGATCACCGCCTGCAGCAACGGCTTTAGCGGTAGCCGGCTGCACTGCAATTGCAGCCGGCCGGAATAACTGAGCAGGTCCGCAATTAAACGATCCGCGCGTTTTAATTGTTGCTGAATATGAGCGCGCGTCTCTGCCGGCGTGGTAGCGGCAGCCATAGCAATAATATTCAGTGGATTACGCAGCTCATGTGCCATGGCAGCTGATAAAGCGCCGAGCTCAACCAGATGTTGTTGGTCCAGCCGTTTGCGCTCGGCATCCGCCAGTTTTAACGACTGCTCCAGAATACGGCAGTTACTCAGCAGTAAAGCCGCAAACACTTCGCCCTGTAAGCGGTAGCCTGGTGTTACATCATCCCAGCCGCGTAATTGATAGTGCCAACCGCTGTCATCCCGCCGGCACAAAATATCCAGCTCTGCCCGTTCATCACCGGCGGCCGGCAGTTGCACACTCACGCGCCGGCGCAAGCGGCCTGACAATAATCCTGCAGCACGGGTTGCCAACTCAGGCCAGCTCTGCGCTTGTTGCAATTGCGCGCGCCAATGCGCCAGCAGGCTTTCATTTAATTGGCCGCCGGGGTAAATCAACCGCCTGGCTAACAACGACAAAGGTTGATAACAGGCCGCAGACAACAGCAGTAACAGCGCAGAATACAACCACAGCTGACTGGCAGGCACCGCAGACAACGCTTGCATCCCCAACTGCCCGAGTAAAGCGCTGACCAGCGCCATCAGCGCTAACACCAGCAACAGCATGCCCAGCCATAGCAGCGCTTTATTAGCAAAAGCATTAATCGCCAGCACCTGATAACGTACCACACCGTACACCAGCAGCAGTAAGTAGCTGGGCAACAGCAGCATAGGGTACGGATACCAGTTCAGCCCCAGCGACGGAAACACAAAGCTGGTAGCGAGCAACAACCCCCAGCCTCCGGCGAGAAACATGGCGACGATAGAGCGGCGCTTATTGCCGCTGTGCACGCGCCAGCCCAGCCACAATACAATATGTGCTGCCACCCCCAGCGCTACCGTGTACAGCAGATTCAGCCAGCCCATGCCCTGAAACACAAAAAATGCCGCAAAGCCGCTACTGCTGATCACCTTAGCGCCGCCGGCAACCCAGCTCAGCATAATAATGATGCCGGTTAAGCCATACAGTACGGGAAGAAATTTGCGCTGTTGCAGCAAGGCCGGTACCGGCTTATTGCCGTCGGCAACAAACTGTACGGCAAAGTGCAGAAAAAACATTGGCATCAACGGATTAGCCAATACCAGCGCCATACCCAACGTTGGCCACTGTTGCAATATAGCTATATGGCCGGCACACCATAATGCCATCATGGCGGCAAAACCGGCCAGCGCCGGCATAGCACGCTGACGCTGGCCCTGCCACAGTAACCAACCGGCCAGCAATACGGCACAAGCACTGGTTAGCAACATGCTGATTTCAAACAGTAACGACAGATCCACTGTAAACCCTGTTAACAGCTAAAGCGAAATACAATCGTAAACCTTGTTTACAATTAGCTCAAGTTAAAAATTAAAATCATTTAAAATCAACAGCATAAAAACAACCAACAAAGCTGGTCAGCATCTTGCTATAGGGTACTGCAGATAGCTAAGTCAGCTTTTCAACAGCAGTAAAAGAGAACTTTATGAACAGTAGCCTGTTATTAACTGAAGTACTGGCCCTGAGCCTGATGATCGCCGTAGCCCTGGCTCCCGCCGCCTGGTGTTATTTACAACAACGGAGACGCTGACATGGAATTGGATGCCGCGCTGTTATCGCGCTTGCAGTTTGCTTTTACCGTTAGTTTTCATATTATTTTTCCGTCGATTACTATTGGCCTAGCGACCTTAATTGCCATTTGGGAAGGCTTGTGGCTAAAAACCCGTAAGCCGGTGTATCTGCAACTGGCCAAATTCTGGATCAAGCCATTTGCCATTACCTTTGGTATGGGGGTGGTATCGGGCATAGTGTTGTCGTATGAATTCGGCACTAACTTCTCTGAGTTTTCCCGTATTACCGGCACTGTGCTCGGCCCCCTGATGGCATACGAGGTGTTGACAGCGTTTTTCCTCGAAGCCGGCTTTCTCGGTATTATGCTGTTTGGTTGGCAACGTGTAGGGCCTAAACTGCACTTCTTTGCCACTGTGGTGGTGGCGGTCGGCACCTGGATATCGGCATTCTGGATTATTGCCGCAAACTCCTGGATGCATACCCCGGCAGGCTATGTCATTGTCGACGGCGTATTTCATGTTAAAAGCTGGTGGGAAGTGATATTTAACCCCTCCATGCCCTACCGCTTCAGCCATATGCTATTGGCCGCCTTTATTACCGGCACCTTTGTCGTGCTGGCCACCAGTGCCTGGCAACTGTTGCATACAGAGCACAAAGCCATGGCGCGTAAAGGGCTGTCGATGACCTTATGGCTGGCACTGATTTTAACGCCGCTACAAGCCTACGTCGGCGACTTGCACGGCCTGAACGTGAAAGAACATCAGCCGGTTAAGCTGGCCGCGATGGAAGGCATTTGGCCGGAGCGTGAAGCCGGCGCGCCACTGCTGCTGTTTGCGATTCCGGATAAAGCGGCAGAGAAAAACCACTTTGAAATTGCTATCCCTAAACTGGCCAGCCTGATTCTAACCCATGACCCGGATGGCGAGCTGATGGGCTTAAAAGCTGTGCCGGCAGACGAGCGGCCCAATGTCGCCGTGGTGTTTTTCTCCTTCCGCGTAATGGTCGGCATTGGCATGCTGATGATACTGGTGGCATTAACCGGCGCTTTCCTGCGTTGGCGTGGCACCCTGTATCAAAGCCGCTGGTTTTTAACTGCCTGCAGCTATCTGGCGCCTGGTGGCGTTATTGCCGTGCTGGCCGGCTGGTATGTGGTAGAAGTAGGCCGCCAGCCGTGGCTGGTACAGGGCCTGGTACGTACTATGGAGGTAGTGTCGCCACTGCCGGCCGAGCGGGTGCTGTTTTCTTTAACGCTGTTTGTGCTGACTTACAGCCTGCTGTTTGGCGTTTATCTGTACTTTATGCGCAAACTGATCCGCAAAGGCCCGCCCTCGCCGGAGCAACTGCAACAACAACTGATTGGCGTAAAAGCTGCCGGCTATGCCGCAGCACTGGCGAAACAGATTAAACCGGTACAGGAGCACCACTGATGGAACTGCAATTAGGCTTACCGCTGTTTTACTTTCTGCTGCTCGGTTTTGCCATTTTAATGTATGTGCTGCTGGATGGCTTTGATTTGGGCATCGGCATTTTGTATCCTTGGTTTAACAGCGATGCCGAGCATGATCATCTGATGCGCTCTATCTCGCATGTGTGGGATGGCAACGAAACCTGGCTGGTGTTTGGCGGCGTTATTCTGTTTGGCGCCTTTCCGGCAGCCTATGCATCTATTGCCTCTTTGCTGTATCTGCCGATAATGCTGATGTTAATTGGCTTGATTTTTCGCGGTGTCGCCTTTGAATATCGCTTTAAATCTAACACTTCACGGCAGTGGTGGAACCGGGCTTTTGCTATCGGCTCCAGCCTGGCGGCGTTTTGTCAGGGCTTAATGCTGGGCGTGCTGGTGCAGGGCGTAGACAGCGACACTATAGCCTTGTCCAGCTTACAGTGGCTAACGCCGTTCAGCCTGTTTACCGGGCTTGCCGTGATGGCCGGTTATGCTTTGCTGGCCTGCACCTATCTGACAATGAAAAGCCGTGGCGACATTCAGCAAAAGGCAGCCCGCTACGGTCAACGCCTGCTGTTATTTGTTATGTTGTCGATGTTATTAGTCAGCCTGTGGACACTGTGGCTGCAACCGGACATTCGTCAGCGTTGGTTTGGCGGCGCGCATACCCTGGCGCTGATGTTACTGCCATTGTTGGCCTTGTTAGCGGCGCGCTTATTATTTCGCGACTTAGGCCGCGTACAACGCCAGTTTGCCGCCGACAGCGATATTAACCGCCGCCATGAAAGCCGGCCGTTCTGGCTGGCGGCCAGTTTGTTCTTGCTGGCCTTTGTCGGGCTGGTGGTTGGCTTATTTCCTTACCTGCTGCCACGCCAACTGAGCTTTTACGCCGCCGCAGCGCCGGATGCCAGCTTAAGTTTTATGCTACCCGGGGTGCTGATTTTCGTGCCGTTGATCCTTGCCTACACGCTGTGGGGCTATCATATCTTTCGCGGTAAGGTAGAAGACTTCGAGGAGGGTTACTAATGCTAAAGCGCCCGTTACCCAAAGCCGTATGGTTTTTGCTGTTGTATCTGGCCGGCCTGTGCAGCCTTACGCTGGTAGCCTTGTTGCTTAAATCACTGCTGGCAGGTATATAACCGGCAAAGTGTCGGCCAAAACCCGCCGTTAATCGCATTTAGCGACTATTTTTGCAGCAGCCCCCTTGCGGGGTGCTGAACAAGCGCTCATTATCATTTGACGCAGTGTGTAATGCACTGCTATGTCATAAGGTAACGAGGTTTTATGCGCTGGCTAAGTAGTTTTGCCATATTGTTGTATTTAAGCTTATTGTGTATGCCGCAAGCCTTTGCGGTGCACGATAAACGCTTATCACCAATGGCAGAAACCCAGCTACAGGCCATCAGCCCGTTACTGCACCAGACAGCGTTCACTACTGAACAAGACGCCGGCGAAGAACAGCACCCTGCATTGCCCGGCATTGCGCTGAAACATAACCTGCCGCTGTACCTGAATAGTTATAGTGGCGGCCGCACCTCAGTGTGGCGCTATGTTCTGCTGTCGCTGCAGGCCCGTGCGCCACCGGTAATCTCCTCACTCTAAGTTTTGTCCGGGCAGCCTCTGCTGTTCACACTCATTATTTATTGTTAGCCGGTATGGCCTCTGCGTACCGGTATCTGAGGAAACACGATGAAAACATTAGCCTTATATGCTGTTGAAGCCATTGATCATTTAGTACAACCGGACGATTTTGACGGTACCACCTTAAGCTCACCGGCACTGAGTGTGGTCACTGACTTTAAACACAGCCAACCGAATATGATCAGCAGCACCAGCTCAGCCCGCGACGCCCTGGAAATGATGCAGCAGGAGCAAGCCAAGCTTAAACTGGTGGTGGACCATGACGGCGAACTGGCCGGTTTAATTCATCTGGAGCAATTGTCAGACCAGGCCATTATGCGCCGCGTTGCCTTTGGCGACAGCCGCGACGACATTAAAGTGGCAGATTTAATGCGCCCGCGTGAGCGCATTAAAGCGCTGGCGTATCAGCAACTGCAGCACTGTAGCATTGCAGATGTGGTAAATACCCTGCAATCCAGCGGCGAGCAACACTGTGTGGTGGTAGACCGCGAATCGCACCAAATCCGCGGCGTGATCAGCGCCCAGGATATAGCGCGCCGGTTAAAGGTGCAGTTGCACATTCAGCAAACACCCACCTTTTTGCATATTTTCGACAGCCTGACTGCCTGAGACCGGCACTATCCCGGTTGACTGAAAAACAGCAGCCGGGATAAAAAAGTGTAGTTGGCTTCAATAGCCATTAACCCTATCAGCACCAGAATGGCCAGCGGCGGTAAACACAGCAGTAACTTTACCGCCAACCGCTCCCACGCCACATGCATAAAAATGCTGATAATTAACCCTGCCTTTAGCAGCATAAACAGCAAAATTAGGCCCCAACGCAAAGCCCCCTGCAGTTGCAGATAATCCACCATATACGACAGGCTGCTAAGCACAAATAACCAGCCCCATATTTTCAAATACAGGCTGATTGGATGCTGCTGATTTACGCTCTGTGTCATAACTCACCTCACCATAAATAGAAAAAGGCGAAAATAAACACCCACACCAGATCGACAAAGTGCCAGTACAGACCGGTAATTTCGACGATGTCATAGCCTTTTTGCTCGTAGTGGCCTTTGCGTACGCGGTTGGCAATTACCAACAGGTAGATCACCCCGGCACTGACATGCAGACCATGGAACCCGGTGATCATAAAAAACGCCGCACCAAACTGAGCCGCCCCCATCGGATTGCCCCAGGGCCTTACGCCGTCAGAAATTAATTTGCTCCACTCAAACGCCTGCATCGCCACAAACAATGCGCCTAAGATGGCGGTAATTACCATTAACCAAAATGTGGCTTTGCGGGCACCGCGGTAAGCATAGTTCACAGCCATTGCCATGGTGCCGCTGCTGGTGATCAGCACAAACGTCATAATGGCAATCAGCAGCAACGGAATATGCTGGCCGGCCACCGTTAAAGCAAACACCTCGCTGGTGTTGGGCCAGGCGGCAGTGGTCGACATCCGCACATTCATGTAACCAACCAGAAAAATGCTGAAAATAAAGGTGTCGCCCAGCAGGAAGATCCACATCATCAGCTTGCCCCACGGCATGCGGAAGGCTTCTTTGTCGGCACTCCAGTCACTGACCACCGATGGCCAACCGCCGGCGGTTTTACTGCTGCTGTTGCTGTCAGCTGTCATCGCTCACCTCAAAAGCCGCATAAAGCAGCAAGGGTGTTGTAGGTATCGGCAGAGCTGGTTAACAGCGCAAACAACAATAGCCATACCACAAACAGAAAATGCCAATAGGTGGTGCACAGTTGCAAACTGCGGCTGAACTGCACGGGCGCCCGGCGCTGCCACCATACTTTAGCCAGTGCCAGCAAGCCTGCCAGCAAGTGCAAACCATGCACGGCGGTAAATAAGTAAAAGTAACTGTTGGCCGGGTTAGTGCGCAGCGCATAACCCTGTGCCAACAACTGCTGCCACAGTTGCCATTGCCCGGCTAAAAATAACAGCAACAGCAGCGTAGCCAGCGCCAGCCAGGGGCTGACCTTTTGCCGTAACCGCTTTGATTGCCACAGCGCCAGTTGCATTGCCACACTGCTGAGCAACAACCACAGAGTATTCAGCCACAGCAGCCCCGGCCGGGTCAGCGGCTGCCACGGCTCCCCCGCCAGCGCCTGAAAGTCCGGCAGCTGAGTACGGCCTAAAAAGGTAATGGTAAACAGGAAAAACAGTACAGTGCTGATAGCCAACATAAAAAGTAAAGCCGTACGTTGTGGCCAGCGCTGCGCTGTCGTTTGCAACGCCGGGTCCATGCCGGCCGGGTGCGCCAACCAGGGTTTTTCCCGCAGCTTGCTTATTACGCTCATTGCTGTGACTCCCGGTATAGCTGCTCATCGGTATACTGCAATTGCTCATTCGGTACGTTTTGCGGAATAAAGTCGGCCTTTACACCAGGTACGCTGTAATCATAGGCCCAGCGATACACCACCGGCACCGTTTTCCCCCAGTTGCCGTGGCCAGGCGGCGTATGCTCGGTTTGCCATTCCAGCGTGGTCGCCTGCCACGGATTGCTGCCGGCCGGCTTACCCTTGCGTAAACTCCAGATCAGGTTAGCAATAAAAATCAGCTGCACCACACCAACAATAATGGCCGACACTGTGATACCGGCATTCAGCGATTGTGCCGACTCCGGGATAAAATCACTGCCGCCCATGGCAAAGTAACGCCGCGGTACACCAAGAAAACCGAGGTAGTGCATCGGCAAATACACGGCATAGGTGCCAAGAAAAGTAGCCCAAAAGTGAAATTTACCCCAGCCTTCATGCAAAAAGCGGCCGGTCACTTTCGGAAACCAATGATAAATGGCCGCGAACAACACCATAATCGGCGATACGCCCATGACCATATGAAAGTGCGCCACGACAAAGTAGGTGTCGGACAGCGGTAAATCCACCACTACATTACCGAGAAACAGCCCGGTTAAACCGCCGTGTACAAAGGTAAAAATAAAGCCGATAGCAAACAGCATAGGGGTGGTTAAATGAATATTGCCGCGCCACAAGGTCAGCACCCAGTTGTACACTTTCAATGCCGTGGGCACAGCGATAATTAAGGTGGTAGTAGCAAAGAAGAAACCAAAATACGGGTTCATACCGCTGACATACATATGGTGCGCCCACACCACAAAACTTAAGCCACCAATTGCCACTATGGCCCATACCATCATGCGATAACCAAAGATGTTTTTCCGCGCATGGGTGGCCAACACATCTGACACCATACCAAAGGCCGGCAAGGCCACGATATACACCTCGGGGTGGCCGAAAAACCAAAACAAATGCTGGAATAAAATCGGGCTGCCTCCGCTGTAATCCAGCTGTTCGCCCAGTGATAACAAGGCCGGCATAAAAAAGCTGGTGCCGGCTACTTTATCCAGCAGCATCATAATGGCGCTGACCAACAACGCCGGAAACGCCAGCAAGCCTAAAATGGTGGCGATAAAAATGCCCCAGATGGTTAGCGGCATCCGCATTAACGTCATGCCTCTGGTGCGGGCCTGCAAAATGGTCGTAACGTAATTAAGCCCGCCCATGGTAAAGGCGACGATAAAAATCGCCAGCGATACCAGCATTAGCACTATGCCGCCATCGGCACCGGGCGTACCGGGTAAAATGGCCTGCGGCGGATACAGTGTCCAGCCGGCACCGGTGGGGCCGCCCACCACAAAAAAACTGGCCAGCAGCACAATGACCGACAACAGATAGGTCCAGTAGCTGAGCATATTCAGATAGGGAAACACCATATCACGTGCACCTATCATCAGGGGGATCAGGTAGTTACCAAAGCCGCCGAGCAATAGCGCCGTTAGCAGGTAAATCACCATTATCATGCCGTGCATGGTAACAAATTGCAGATAGGCCGACGGGTCGATAAATGAGAAGGTATCGGGAAAGCCCAGCTGCAAGCGCATCAATGCCGATAACAGCAGGGCAATAAGGCCGACAAAAATGGCGGTAATGCCATATTGAATGGCAATCACTTTATGGTCCTGACTCCAGATATACCTGGTAATAAAACTGTGCGGGTGTTTGGATTCGTCCGGCTGGTCGGTCACCGCAATATGGCTCATGGTGCGCTCCTTAACGTGGCAGCATCACTGCCGGCGGTATTAGATAAAGAGGAGATGTAAGCAATAATGGCGGCATAGTCCTGCTCACTGTGCAGCGACTGCGCCATCAGCTGCATCTGGGCACCGTAAAAATCTGCACTGTGGCTGCCGCGTACGCCTTGTTTAAAGTAGTCCAGTTGCCGGCGCAAATAAGTGGCATCAAGCGCCGTTAACGCCGGCGCGTTCATGGCGTAAATGCCCTGTGCCCTGCTGCCATGGCAATAGCCGCAATTACGGTACAGGGCGCGGCCCCGCTGCATATCGCCATCTGCGCGTTTTATTTCCGGCGCTGGCAGGCTATCAATAAAGCTCAGCACATTGGCCTGAGTTTGCTCATCCTGCAGCATATTGGCCATCGCCACCATTTGTGCACCGTACAGATCAGCTTCGTTGCTGCCGCGAATTCCCTGTTGATAATGCTGCAACTGGCGCTTTAAATACCAGCGGCTCTGGCCGGCTAACGCCGGGGCATTCAATTGGCTGTTGCCCTCGCCGTTTGCACCATGGCAGGCTGCGCAGACCTGATACATAGCACGGCCCAGCTCTGCATCACCGGCATAGCGGTTTTGGCTTTGGGCAAAGGTGGGTTGTGCCGCCAGCCATTGTTGGTATTCTGCCTCAGCCGTTACCCGTACTTTGCCGCGCATGGCAAAGTGCGCTACGCCGCACAGCTCCTCGCACATAATGTCGAAACGGCCCTCGCGGGTAGGCGTAAACCACAGGTAGGTGACCATGCCGGGCACCAAATCCATTTTTACCCGAAACTGCGGCACAGCGAAGTTATGCAGCACATCTTTAGAGCGCAGCAGCACCTTAACCGGCTTATCAAGCGGTAATACCAGCTCGTTGCTTTGCACCAGGATATCATCCTGGCCTGCCGGGTCTGCGGGGTTAATACCAAAGGGGTTGGCTTCACTGACTAAACGCGGATCGACTTCGCCCAGCTTGCCATCTTCTCCGGGCAAGCGGAAACTCCAGTGCCATTGCTGGCCTACCGCTTCGACCTCTGTCGCATCGTCCGGTACTTCAACAAACTGACCCCAGACATAAAGCCCGGGGGCTAACATGGCGACAATGCCTACTGTGGTAAACAGCGTAAGCCAGGCTTCGAGCTTTTTATTTTCCGGCTGATAGGCGGCGCTGCGGTCTTTATTAAAGCGGTAACGAAACACGGCATAGGCCAGGAATAAATTTACGGCGACAAAGACAAAGCCGGTAACCCAGAAGGTTATGTTGATAGTGGTGTCTATCGACTGCCAGTTTGAGGCAATCGGCGTAAACCACCAGGGGCTGATAAAATGAAAGGCAACAGAACCCAGCACCAGAAGCACAAGGACAATAATTATGGCCATACCCGGTGATCCTTACGCTTAAAGTGAACGGGTACTGCTTGAGTTCAGTTTAATACAATGCCATGCCGTTTAAGGCATGGCTTTAACAAAACGGCGGAAAAACTGCTGACTGCGCACCACCCAGCCCGGCGTCGCCTCGCCGTCACCGGCACTTTGCAAGCGCGGATGTTTACCCAATACCTTTTTCATTACCACTTCCTGCTCCGGCTCAATGTCGATAAACAACACATGCTTGCCCTGATGCAGTAATTCCTGAAAGCGCTTAAAATTCACATTAGGTTGCTGAATACCAATAAAGCCACCTTCCCAGGTGCAAAACCCCAACACCACTATGGCAAGAAAAATAAACGGGATCCAACCGGCTGCCGTATTAGTCCAGCCCATAAACCAAGCCAGTGCCAAAACCAGTATTGCCCCGACGACACCGATAACTGCACCGACTTCAGTGGCATGCACCACATCGCTTTTCAGCACCGGAGCAACTTCATGCAGATGATGCAACTCCACTTCGGCATCACTTTCACTTAACACATGTATTTGCGGTGTCGCTATACCTTGTGCTTCCAGCTCCTGTTCAATTGTAGCTAAATCGTCCAGGTCATCACTGATAAAATAACGTCTTAACATCACCCTATCCTCCGGTCAGAAACCAGCTGTTGTGGCGTGTGCGCCAAGCTTGGGCGCAGGTCTCAGTGTTCAAGTATAGGCAGCAATTAACAAGACTGTACATTTTTTAACCTAACCATTGTTTTTATTCAGTTTCTCCTGGCGCCGTTATGCCGCTGAAAACCGGCTCTTTGCCGCTATTAGGTTTGCTCTGATGCCGGGTCCGGGGTAGTTTGATACGCAAATATTTATAAAGCGTTTATCCGGATGAAGACTATGCGAACTTTTACCTCCGTTATATTGGCCACGCTGCTTACCAGCCCGTTACTGCAGGCTGAAGAACCGGTTAGCCGCAGCGCCGCAGTTAAGCAAAGCGCCGGCAGCAGCTATTTTGAAGCCGAAGATATTTTTGCGCTGGAATACGCCAGCGATGTGCAGATTTCACCCGATGGCAGCAAAATTGTCTATGTGCGTGCCAGTAACGACATTATGACCGACAGCACCCGCACCAGCTTGTGGCTGCTGGACGTAAAATCCGGCCGGCAGCTACCGTTGTTTGCCGACAAATTTAACTACAGCCAGCCGCGCTGGTCAGCCGACAGCCAACAGTTGGCGTTTATCTCAGATAGGAGTGGTTCGCGGCAAATTCACCTGCATTATCTGGCGGAAAATAAAACCGCACAGTTATCCAATTTACGCCAGAGCCCGTCTAACCTAACCTGGGCACCAAACGGCAAGCAGTTGGCGTTTACCATGAATGTTGACGCCAGCGAAGCTGACGTGAAGCAGCGGGTAAAGAAGGTGAAAAAGCCGGCCGGTGCCAAATGGTCAGAGCCGGCTATAGTGCTTGATCGCGTGCGCTATCAAGCCGATGGCCAGGGCTTTTTAAAACCGCAGTTCCGGCAAATTTTTGTCTTGCCGGTCAGTGGCGGTACAGAGCGGCAACTCACCGCCGGTGATTTTCACTACGGCAGTGATTTAAGCTTTACCCCGGATAGCCAGGCACTGGTGTTCTCCGCTAATTTGGACCCGGAGTGGGAGTTTCAGCCACGCGACAGTAACCTGTACCGGTTAGACTTAGCCAGCGGTGCTTTGAAGGCCCTGACTACCATGGCCGGCGATGAATCGGCGCCGGTATTTTCACCCGATGGCAAACAACTGGCATTTTTATGGCAAAGCAACGATTTGGTGCCTTACAGCAACAGCAAGCTAAAAGTACTTCAGCTTAGCAACAATACTATCAGCGATATAGCTGCCGATTTTGACCGCAGTATTCAAAGCCCGAACTGGCTGAGCAACTCAAGCTTTGTAGTGCAGTACGATGACCGCGGCCAACGTAAGCTTGGCACGCTGACCACTAAAGGCAAACTGACTGAACTGACTGCCAGTTTGGGCGGCGTGTCACAACCGCAGCCGTATTTAAGTGGTCAGTACAGCGTATCTGACAATGGCGTTATTGCCTATACCCATGGCAGCAGCCAACGCCCAAGCGATGTCGCTGTAGTGCAAAAAGGCAAAAGCACAGTACTTACTGCGTTGAACGAGGATTTACTCGGCCATAAAAAGCTGGCACAGGTGCATGAGATTATTTACAAATCGTCGTTTGATGGCGAGGAAATTCAGGGTTGGTATATGACACCGCCGGATTTTGACCCGGCAAAAAAATACCCGCTGTTGCTGGAAATTCATGGTGGTCCGCATTTAGCCTATGGCCCGCAGTGGAGCGCCGAAATGCAGCGCTATGCCAAAGAAGGTTATGTGGTGTTTTATGATAACCATCGCGGCAGCTCCTCTTATGGTGAACGCTTTGCCATGTTACTGCACAATAAGTACAGCTCGCCGGAAGACTATGCCGACCATGACAGCGGCGTTAATGCCATGCTGCAGCTGGGCTTTATCGATGAGAACAACCTGTTTATCGGTGGCGGCTCGGCCGGCGGTATTGCCACCGCTTATGCCATTGGCCTGACCAACCGCTACAAAGCGGCGGCAGTGGTAAAACCGATTATTAACTGGTTAAGTAAGGTGCTGACCGGCGACTCTTACACTTACCAAACCTTTCACCAGTTCCCTGGTGTGCCGTGGGAAAATGTTGAACATTACTGGCAGCGCTCGCCGCTGAGCTTGGTTGGCAATGTGCAAACCCCGACCATTTTAATTACCGGTGAGCAGGACCGCCGTACACCGATTTCTGAATCAGAGCAGTTTTATCAAGCGCTGAAACTACGCCGCATTGATACGGCAATGGTACGCATTCCGGGTTCACCACACGGCATATCGAACCGTCCGGGCCGGATGATCGAAAAAGTAGAGTATATGCTGGCCTGGTTTGAGAAATACCGCACGCCGTCAAACTAAGCGGCTACAACCCGGTGGCGGCTACGGTTAAGCGGTAGCCTACGCCGGGTTCAGTTTTCAAAAACGCCGGCGCCGCCGGGTTCGCTTCCAGTTTCTGCCGTAGTTGTGCCATGTGCACCCGCACGTACTCCGGCCGCTCAGTGTAGGTTTTACCCCATACCTGAGTCAGGATCTGGTTATGCGTCAGTACTTTGTCGGCATGACGCATCAATAACAGCAGAATGTCATATTCGGTTTTGGTCAGATGCACCGGCTGGCCAGCGCGCTGCACCGTGCGGCTGACCGGGTCCAGCTGTACTTCACCAAAAGCAAACACCTGCTGAGCACTGGCAACTTTGCGCAAATTGGCGCGAATGCGGGCCATCAGCTCGGCTGCACTAAACGGCTTGGTTACATAGTCGTTGGCGCCGTTATCCAGCGCCTGCACTTTATCCTGCTCGCTATGACGGGCTGATATGACGATCACCGGGGTCTCACACCAGCCACGCAACTGCTGCAGCCAGACCTGACCGTCCATATCGCTCAGGCCCAAATCAAGCAAAATAAGCTCCGCCGGCTCAGTCACTAAACATTGCAAGGCCGGCAAACCGGCGGTAAAGCTCAGCACCTTATGCTGATGGCTTTTCAGCAAGGTGCTGAGAAAGCTTTGCATCGCCGGATCATCTTCTAACACCAGTATGGTTTCAGCCAACGTTTTGCCCCACGGTATCGGTTGTTGCCGGCCAGCGCAGTTGCGCCAGCATGGTTTGATTATCGCTACTGTGCAGGCTGAACTGGCCGGCGTGTAACTGCATAACGGCTTTACAAATGGCGGTGCCAAGCCCGGTGCCGCTGTCGCGCTGCGCCTTGTTGTGGCTGGCGATAGCATTGCTGACACGCAAATGGTAGTAGCCGTTGTCCTGATTAAAACTTACCGATACCGGCGCTGCGCCATGACGCACGGCGTTTTCCAGCATATTGGCCAGCGCAATTTCCAGCAGGGTGCTGTCGGCCAGGCAATGGGCACTGCTGCTAAGCTGGATTTGTAACGGCTGATTGCTGAGTAACTGTGCGCGGCGGCTGATAGCGGCCGACACCACATCGGCCACATCCAGCTCAGCACGGGCCAAAGTGTGCTGTGGCTGCTGCACCCGACTTAGCTCCATTACCTTGTCAAAATGTTCGCTCAGCAAGCTGCTCTGACGGTAGATATTAGCCGCCTGCTCGCGTATTTCGTCGCTGCTCAATGTCAGTTCACTATCGGCCAGCATGCTGGATGCGCCCATAATGGTAGCCAGCGGGGTGCGTAAATCATGCGAAATGGAGCGTAACAGCATAGCGCGGCTGTGTTCCAGCTCAGCCCTGAATCTGGCCTGGCGGGTTTTGCCGGCCAGTAACTGGCGCTGACGCATATGCTTTTTTGCCCGCGCCAGCTCAATCCGTAACCGGCCCGATAAACGGCCGATAAAACTGCCAAGCAGCAACATAACAATAAAGGTAACCAGATAGTCGATATGGTGGATATACAGGGTGTAATAAGGTGTGACAAAAAACCAGTTCAGCAACAGCACGCTGCTAACCGTAGTAATAACTGCCCAACGCTGGCCCGCTTGTTGCGCCACCCAGGTTACCCACAATAACTGCAGCATGGCAACGTCGGTAGTATTAAGCAGCGCTCTGGCCGGCAGCAACAGCAGCGCAATAACTACCGGTACGACCAGCGCCAGCAGCAACAGCTGCCACAGGGCAAAATGTCTGGCGTGGGTCAGTTTCATCGTTCAGCGGCCTTAATAACGCCAGTACATTGGCGTAAACAGTAATAACATGGTCAGGATCTCCAGCCGGCCCAGCAGCATGCCCAGCGTAAGCCACCATTTTGCACCATCAGGCAAAGAAGCAAAGTTGCCGGCCGGACCAATGACATCGCCCAACCCGGGGCCAACATTACCTACCGCCGTAGCGGCACCGGTTAACGCGGTCACAAAATCCAGATTATACATGGATAACACCAATGCCAATGCCGCTATAGTAGCAAAATACACAAACGCAAATGCCAGCACAGCGCTGAGCAGGCTGTCATCGACTTTTTTATTGCCGTATTTTTGCGTCCAGACCGCATTAGGGTGAATTAACAGGTTCAGCTGTTTCAGCAGCATATAGCCGGATAACTGAGTACGGAAAATTTTCAGCCCGCCTGAGGTTGAGCCGGAGCAACCGCCGCTAAAGGTCAGATAAAAAAACAGCACCACCGCCATGCTGCCCCATAAAGTGTAATCCTCCGAGGCATAGCCACAGGTGGTGATCACCGACACCACATTAAACACACTGTGGGTTAGCGCCGAAAACCAATCGCGCTCGTCATGTATTATCTGATAACCGGCCAGCAGCAAAGCTGCTACCAACACTACAGCGATAAAGGCTTTTACCTGAGGGTCGCGCAGCAGTGCCCATTTATCGCCGCGTGCCATGCCTACAAACAGCACAAACGGCAGCGCTGCCAGCGCCATCCAGATACTGCTGAACCAGAGTAACCAGGGTTTATCGTTAAAATGGCCAAAGGACGCATCGTAATTGGCAAAACCGCCGGTGGCGGCCGATGTCATGGCATGGGTGATGGCATCAAACAACGACATACCACCGGCATAATAGCTGACAGCCGCCGCCACGCTGATGCCCAAATACACCATTAAAATAGAGCTGGATAAACTGCTGCTGCGCGGCAGTATTTTCTCCGAAATATCCGAGCTTTCAGTTTTAAACAGTTTCATACCGCCGATTTTCAACGCCGGCAGTATCGCTATGGCCATGACAATAATACCAATGCCGCCAATCCACTGCAGTATCGCCCGCCACAGCAGCACGGCCCTTGGCTTGGTATCCAGGCCACTTAACACGGTAGAGCCGGTAGTGGTAATCGCCGACACAGTTTCAAACCAGGCATCGGTAACGCTAAGGCCCGGCACACTCAGATAAAACGGCAAGGCAGCGAACAGACATACCGATAACCAGCACAAAGTGGTGAGTAAAAACAGATAACGTTTTTTCAACTGTACGGCACTGCCGGAGCGCAGCACCAGCACGCCGCCGGCGCTGAGGGTTATGGCTCCCGCCAGCAGAAAGTTCCAGAACGCCCGGTCCTGCAGCGCAAAGCTTACCGCCATAGTGACAAACTGCGCCAGGCTCAGGCTAATCAGCAGATAACCTATTACGCGGTAAAAGAAATGCTTGTTTTCAACTTCCGTATCGCCAAGCACAAAAGAATAACCAGACATCAGGATATACTGCAGCAAAGATTGATAGCGCAAGCCTAACGCTATCCCGCCTGCACCGTTGTAAAGCTTTTCTAAAGATTTAGCGCTGCAGTATAAAGATTTTATAAAGATTAACGGCGACCGGCTGATTATACCGCTGCAAAGTATCGATCTAAAATGGCCAGAGTATCGCGGACAGTAGCGATACGCTGCGCCACTGACGCGCTGAGTGGCCGGATACCAATTTTGGCTCCTAACACTAATAATGCCTCCGGGGAGTCGCACGCTGCCAGGCAGTTATGCATGGCCTGCTCTGTCATCCAACTGCCGGGCTCACCATGTGGTACCAGTGCGCTTTGCTGTGGCGGCTGATGGCTGTCGCGCCAGGCGCCGTATTCGCTGTGCTGGTCAGATACGCCGGAGAACATCAGCCCGCTTAACACCCCAGCGGCCTGCACGGCCCGAATATGCTCCAATGCCCCATCAACACGGCGGGTTTCAAATACCGAACGGCCCCAGTTAATCACTATGCCTAATTGCTGCGTTGTGCTGAGCTGCGTATTTAGCTGTGTTATTACCTCAAGCTCATCGCCAAGCGCTAAAAAGCCCTTTGACGGTGTGTGGCTATCAACATAAGCATCACAGTGCTCAATCACAATCCGGGCGCCGTGCCAGTCCCACTGCAACATAGTCTCAAGCGAAGCTTGAAGGGCGGCTTTAGATGCTGCCGCTTTATGCCGTGCCGGTGCGGTTTGAATTTGAATTGCCGTTACCGCATGCCGGCCCAAATGGGCGTTGAGTTTGCCAATAGCAGCACAGGCCTGCTGCATAAAATCCAGCGCAGCCTGGCGCCCGGCTTCGTCATCCGAGGCAATACCAAATAACGGATTTTGCCCCAATGCATTCATAATGCCGGGAATACAGGTAAACACATAATCCCAATCCGGCTGAATATTCGCTAAAAACCAGTTGTCATCATGCTGGTGCAAAGCACCTAAAAACGGATGCTCCAGGCCTTTGATATTCGGCAGCGCTTTTAATTCGTTATAAAACGCAGTTTCAAGCTCAGGCTGCCAACCGCTGTGATTGGGTGAAACGGCATAAGCGCCAAGGTAGTATTTCATCGTTTGCTTGTCCTATTTAACGCTTAATCGTCGGGGCTATTCAGGGTAAATACCAGGTGTTTACGCATATCTTTCAGCACTATACCTTTTTTCAGCAATAAGCCGCTTAAGCGCTTTTGCCACGTTAGCAGCTGAGGCTGCGCCGCATCTAACATAGCTTGTTCAGTAAACTGCAACCGCACCAGCAGCGACACCGGAAAGGCTTCATACTCCAGGCTAAACCAACACTGCACCGCGCCCGGCAATTCCAGCAGCGCTTGCTGCTCCAGCCTGGTCACCGCATCTAACACCGCGGCCTGTTGTTTAAGTTGAACTTTAGAGAGTTTTTTCATAATACCACTTACCTTAACAATACTGCCCCGCTACCCAACCGCTGGCCCAGGCCCACTGGAAATTGTAGCCGCCTAACCAACCGGTAACGTCGACTACTTCGCCGATAAAATACAAGCCGGGTTGCTGTTTCGCTTCCATGGTTTTCGAGGATAAATAGTCGGTATCAACACCGCCGATGGTCACCTCTGCGGTGCGATAGCCTTCGGTGCCGTTGGGTTTAAATACATAGCCGTGCAGGCTGTCAGCGATGTGTTTAATGCTTTTCGGGTTTAGTGCTTTTAGCGGCTGGTTAGTGAAGATATTTAACTCCAGCAGTTTTTCTACCAACCGTTTCGGCAGTAATTTGCCCAGCGCGGTTTTGACTTCCTGCTCCGGGTGAGCCTGCTGCTGCGTGGCGAGAAACTCTGCCACATCGGTTTGCGGTGCCATATTTACTGTTACTTCATCGCCCGGTTGCCAATAGCTGGAAATTTGCAGTATGGCCGGCCCGCTTAAACCGCGATGGGTAAACAGCATATCTTCCGGGAATACCGTGCCGTTGGCCTCTGCCGTTACCGGTAAGGACACACCGCTGATTTCCTCAAATACCGCTTTATCAGCCGGTTGCCAGGTTAATGGCACTAAGGCTGCGCGCAGTGGCAGCACTTTTAAACCAAACTGTTCGGCCAGCTGAAAGCCAAAGGCAGTTGCGCCTAAATTCGGCAAGCTTAAACCACCACTGGCGACCACTAAGCTTGTGCACTGCCGGCTAAGTTCGGCCGTGGTAACGGTGTATTGGCCGTCAGCAAAGCTGACGCCGCTAATGCTTTGCTGCAGCGCAATTTGCACATTGGCGGCTTTAGCCTCGCTTAGCAGCATATCGACAATATCTTTGGCGGAATCATCACAAAACAGCTGACCGAGGGTTTTCTCATGGTAAGCAATAGCATGCTTTTGCACCAGGGCGATAAAATCCCACTGCGTGTAACGGCTTAACGCCGATTTACAAAAGTGTTTGTTTTGCGACAGGAAATTCTCCGGCGCAGCATAGATATTAGTGAAATTACAGCGGCCACCGCCGGACATTAAAATTTTACGGCCAACGCGTTTACCGTTATCCAGCACCAGTACTTTGCGGCCACGCTTACCGGCTTCTATCGCGCACATTAAGCCCGCTGCGCCGGCACCTATTACTATTACATCCCACTGCTGCATAACGCCTGTTTACCTGTCTGACGCAAAAGCCGCTATTGTCGGCGACTCTGCCGGCGGATGCAATCTATGCCTGCGCCTATAGCAATAATGCGTATAAATTATATCTTTTTGATATATAGCGCTAAGCCCGGTAAATCGCAGATCCGGCTACAGCCGGCAGTGCCGCTCAGTATGGCTTTTCTGCTGTGTTTAAAAAAAGACCTTTTTTCCCGACAACATTTTTGTCCGCCGCCTGTTGTAACAATTGTCACCATTTCGCCGATTTACACTTAATTACAGTTTGGTTAAAACGAAGGCAGATGTTATTGCAGGGTTGCAATAAGTTGTCATCCTTCGGGGAACATATAACAATAAATAAGCAGAGAAACAGATGAAAAAACCTGAGTTCACACTTACCAAGCTGGCGTTACTGTGCCTGCCGGCGACTTTGCTGGTGGCAACCGGCGCTGCTGCACAAAGCCAAAACAGTATCGACCAAGCCAGCCACTATGCCAGCCCGCTGGCGGCAACACTGAAAACCAGCCAGAGCGTAGCTGATGGTCGTAAACGCTATATCATCAAATACAAACAACAGCAGTTGGATGCGGCCAGCCCGGGCTTGTTTAATATTAATGCCGCCGAGCGCCGGCGTTATAACCTGGAGCGGCGCCAGCAGCGCATTGAACGCCGCGGTGCAAAGGTTAAACAATTGCTGGCGGCGCAGTCGGCACTGGCTGCCGAGCTTAATGCAGCTGAGTTGGCCGAACTGCAAAACGACAGCGAAGTAGAACTGATAGAAGAAGATTACAAACGCTACCCGATGGCACAGCAAGTACCCTTCGGCTACACCATGGTGCAGGCCGATCAGGTCAGCGACCAGTTTGCCTCGAACCAGAAGGTGTGTGTTATTGACTCGGGGCTGGACTTACCGCATGAGGACTTCTTAAGCGGCAACATTACCGGCACTAATAACGCCGGCACCGGTAACTGGTATGACAATGGCGGCCCGCACGGTACCCATGTCGCCGGCACCATAGCCGCACTGAACAACGCCAGCGGCATGCTGGGCGTAATGCCAAACGGCAACATTAAATTGCATATTATCAAAGTGTTTAATGAAGAAGGCTGGGGCTACAGTTCAACGCTGGCCAACGCGGTAAATACCTGTGTCAGCAATGGTGCTACGGTAATTAATATGAGTTTGGGCGGCGAAGGTTCAAGTACCACAGAATCTAACGCTATGCAGGCAGCTTTTGATCAGGGCGTGTTATTGATTGCTGCTGCCGGTAACGATGGCAATACCGTAATGTCTTACCCGGCCTCGTACAATGCGGTGGTTTCGGTTGCCGCTATTGATAAAAACAAACAGCTGGCTGATTTTTCCCAGCGTAACAGCCAGGTTGAACTGTCAGGCCCGGGCGTCGATATCCGCTCGACCTACCCTGAAGGCACAGGTCTTGAAGCCACGTTAAGCGTGGGCAGCACCAGCTATGACAGCAGCCCGATGACCAACTCAACTGATGGCAGCGCCAACGCCGCTTTAGCCAGCTGTGGCCTGGGCGAAACGACCTGCAGCAGCGTGGCGAATAAAATTTGTCTGATTGAGCGCGGCAATGTCAGCTTTGTGCAAAAAGTGCAGTCTTGTGAAGACGGCGGTGGTTTAGCCGCTATTATCTACAACAATGCTGCCGGTGATTTTGGCGGTACTTTAGGCGATAACCCGGGCACAAGCATTCCGGCGTTGGCGGTAACCCAGGCCGTTGGTCAGGCATTAATGAGCCGGCTTGGCCAAACCGCCAGCCTTAACTCAGGCGCCAGCAACTATGGCTTAATGAGTGGTACTTCTATGGCATCACCGCATGTAGCCGGTGTCGCCGCCCTGCTGTGGAGCCACTATCCGCAATGTAGCAATGCACAAATCCGTAACGTATTGGCGGTCACCGCTGAAGATTTAGGCACTGCCGGCCGTGATAACTCCTATGGCTACGGTTTAGTGCGCACTAAAACCGCCTTTGACTACATAGCGCAAAATGGTTGTGACGGCAGCGGTAACGGCGGTGAAGAGCCACCACCGCCGGCAGATAATGCGCTGGAAAAAGGCGTAGCAAGCACCGGTCTGTCTGGTGCAACGGGCAGCAATACCTTCTACACCTTTACCGTGCCTGCCGGTGCTACTGAGTTGACATTTAACCTGTCCGGCGGCTCAGGTGACGCTGATATGTATGTTAAGTTTGGCAGCGCGCCCACCAGCTCGGGTTATGATTGCCGGCCTTACCAGGGTGGCAACAACGAAAGCTGCAGCTTCGCTACGGCTCAAGCCGGTACCTATCATGTGATGCTTAACGGCTACAGCGCATACTCCGCTGTGTCCTTGCTGGCAGATTACACTGCGGCCTCCGGTGGCGGCGATGGTGGTGCCGAAGGCGCAACTCTGACAGAATCAAATATCAGCATTGCCCGTCGCGCCTGGCAGCACTACACCGTTACTGTGCCGGCCGGCATGAGCAGTCTTACTGTAGCAACCAGCGGTGGCAGCGGTGATGCCGATCTGTACGTTAAACGCGGCAGCCAGCCAACTACCACCAGCTATGACTGCCGGCCGTATAAATCCGGTAATGCAGAAAGCTGTAGCTTTGCCAACCCGCAAGCAGCGGTATGGCATATTTCAGTGTATGGTTACAGCGCAGTAAGCGGCCTGACGTTAACTACCAGTTATCAGCCGTAACAGCTCAATCAGCTTAGTCTGATAAACCAAAGGCCGGCATAATGCCGGCCTTTGTTATTGCGCTGCAGTATTTTTTGAATACTAGGGATTCAATAACCGACTTAACTGCGCCTGGGCTAACGGTTCGCTTTGCTCTGCTGCCAGCTGATATAAGTCACGCGCTTTCACCAAATCTTTGCTGACACCGCGGCCATACTCATACATCCAGCCGAGGTTATATTGCGCGTTAGCGTAACCCTGCTCTGCCGCCTGAGCAAACAGCTCCACGGCTTTTTTATCATCGGCTTTTACCTGGCGGCCGTTTTTATAAAACAAGCCTAAGGCGGTTAAAGCCCGTGGTACCTTCGCCGCCAGCGACTGCTGATACAGCTCAAAGGCTTTACGCTCGTCTAAACTTACGCCATAACCTTTTTCGTACATATAGCCGAGGTGTGCTATGGCGCGTTGATGGTTCTGCGCTGCCGCTTTCTGATACCAGGCTACAGCCTGATTGTCATCCTGGCGTGCACCACGGCCGGTTTCAAAGCGCAGGCCAAGGTTAAACTGCGCATCGGCATCGCCTTGCTCTGCTACCTTGATATACCAAATCAGCGCTTGAGCATCATCCTGCGGTACGCCGCGGCCGGCACCGTACATAAAGCCCAGATTATATTGCGCATACAGCACGCCCTGCGCTGCTGCCAAGCGGTACCACTTCACCGCCTCAGCATCATTTTGTGTCACCCCGGTGCCGTTGGCCAAGCGTAAACCGCTGAGATACTGCGCTTCAGCATGGCCCTGCTTCGCCGCCTGTAAAAACCAGTTAAAGGCTGCAGCTTCATTTACCGCCACACCCTGACCCTGGCTTAACATTTGGCCCAAGCGGAATTGAGCCTCCGCATTGCCGGCTTTAGCTGCCTGCTGAAATAACTGCATGCCGCGGGCAGCGTCCGCTTTAACACCCCGCCCTTCGGTAACGTGCTGCGCCAGATAAAAGCACGCCGCCATATCCTCTGCACTACAGGCTTGTTGTAACAGTTCCACGGCTTTGCCGTCGTTATTACGTACACCACGACCCAGCGAATAACTGATACCGGTTTCGCGCTGAGCCTCCACCACGCCCTGGGCTGCAGCACGGCTGAATAATTCAAAAGCACGGCTTTCGTTTTTCGCTACACCCAGCCCCTGTAAATAGAGCTGCGCCAGTTGGAACGCTGCACGGCTGTGGTTTTGTGCCAATGCTCGCTGATACCAGGCAATGGCTTTGTTCACATCAGCCTTGGTACCACGCCCGTCCTGATAACGCCCGGCAACAATAAATTGCGCATCCACATCACCCTGCTGTGCCGCACGCTCGTACCAGAGCAAGGCACTGGCCTCATCTTGCGTAACGCCGCGACCGGTGGCATACATAAAGCCCAGATTGTACTGCGCCAGGCTATATTGCTGCTCTGCAGCTTTTTGATACCAGTACACAGCCAACGCATCATCCTGTGCCACACCTTTGCCATTGGCATGCGCCACCGCCAGCTGGTACTGTGCTTGCGCCATGCCCTGCTCTGCTGCTGCGCTAAACCAGCGCGCTGCAGCCAACTGGTCACTATTAATACCATAACCATTGGCATAAATAGCCGCCAAATTAAATTGCGCATCGGCCAGGCCGGATTCTGCCAGCGGATACCAATGACTGAATGCTTCGGCATAACTTTGCTGCTCAAAGGCGCGCAAACCGCTGTCAAAGCGGGCATCGGCAAGCTCTTTTACCGGCAATTCCGGTCCTGCCGCCTTTTGCACCGCACGTTGCGCCGGTGCAGCTTTTGCTGCAGCGGCAACGGTAAC
The DNA here is from genome assembly GCF_030690345.1 of Rheinheimera sp. Taxonomy (GTDB): domain Bacteria; phylum Pseudomonadota; class Gammaproteobacteria; order Enterobacterales; family Alteromonadaceae; genus Alishewanella. Next base: position 721,720 of record NZ_JAUYGV010000006.1, on the reverse strand, counting down.
GGTGGCAACAGGTGGTGGTGGCGCACTTGGGGTAGCGGTTGGTGCAGCTGTTGCTACCGTAACTGCTGCGGTTGTTGCCACCTCAGCGGCTTGCTGTTGCGCCTTTAACTGTGTTAAACCATTGGCAATATCGCGCTGCGCCCTGGCGGATTCAGCAAAGTCGGTACTGGCAGAAGCGGCTTGCTCCAGCCAATAAGCGGCCTGCAATGCATCTTGCTCAACACCATGCCCAAGAGAATACAATTTTGCCAGCTCAAACTGCGCCGTAGCATTACCGTCCAGCGCCAGACTTTGCCACAGTTCTGCGGCTTTAGCGTGATCGCCCTGCTGGTAAGCCGCTTTTGCTGCGGCAATTTTTTGTTGCGGTTCTGCAGACAGCATACAGCTGACTGCCATTAAGCTTATTATTATTTTGTTTAGCCGCATAGATGCCCCCTTTCACTGACAGCTGTTATATCAAAGAAAGTGACTTACACCAAGGGCGAATCAGAGATTAAAAGTGAACTCAGGGTGAATAAAACGCCAAAAACCGCGATAAACGGCCGTTTTTAATCGTTAAACTGCCGATTATAGCCTTGCAGCAGTGCCTGCCAGTCTTGCTGCTGCCAGCTAAAAGCAGCATGCAAAGTCTGCTCTTTTTGCAGTGAGCGCTGTAACCGCGCCAGATTCTGCTGCGTCCAGTCGCCGGGGGCCCGCACTGCACATTTATCAAAATCAATCAGCCAGACCTGGTCTGCACTATCGAGCAAAATATTGTGGCAATTTAAGTCGGAGTGATACACCCCCTGCTGATGAAACCGCGCGATAACCCGGCCTACCTGCTGCCACTGTAATGAACTAAGCACGCTGCCGCTGGCCAGTATAGTTGCCAAATCCTGACTGCCGGCAATCAGCGCTATCATAATATCGGCACGGTAACACAACCCCCGGCGCACGTATTGCGCGGCTAACGGTTGCGGCACCGGCAAGCCGCAGCGGCGCATATAGCGCAGCAGGTTAAACTCCTGCATGGCACGGCTTTCGGGCACGTTTTGATAACTAAAATTATCTTTTACCAACTTGCCAATCAGGCCGCCGCGATAGTAATGCCGCATTACCAACGCCGTGCCGTTATGGCGGATAAACCAGGCAATATTACGCCCGCGTGACTGGCCGATAACCGCCTGCTGCTGTTGCCAATGCGCCGCGCTAAAGCTTAACTCGTCCGGTTGCTGAAATACCCGGGCGTCATACCACTGCACAACACTACCCACTTGCCGGACACGAAAATGACCGCTGTCAGCGGCTAAATAGTCGCTGATAACCCGGCTCATGCGTGCGCAAGCCCCGCCGTGACGTTGATACAACGCCAGCGCTTTTGCCCCCTGCTCTGCTGTTTGCTGTGGCTGTCGCAGCAACTGTGCTGTGTTACTGATCAAAGTGGTGGTATCAGATACCCAATTAACTGCGCCAGCCTGCTCCAGCCACTGGTAAGCCTTGGCAAAGTTAAACACATGCGGCCCGGTTTGCAGCGGTTTGGCAAAATACATTGCTTCCAGCGGGTTGTGCCCGCCACGCTCAATTAAGCTGCCACCGATAAACACTACATCCGCCAGTTGATACCACGCCAGAAGCTCACCCATGGTGTCTGCCAGCAATACCTGAGTCGCGGCCGTTACCGCGCGCTGCCCGCTACGCCGCAGCATATTTAAGCCGGTATCAGATAGCAGCTGCGCTACGGCGTCAAAACGCTCCGGATGGCGCGGTACCAGAATCAGCAATAAGTCAGGAAACTCAGCACTTAACTGCTGAAAGGCGCTGATTAGCTGCTCATCTTCGCCGGCATGGGTGCTGCCGGCCACCCACACTTTGCGCCCGCTCAGTTGCGGCCGGAACTGCGCCACCAGGCTATCGATGTGGGCAGGCACTGCCATATCGTATTTTAAATTGCCACACACGCTAAGCTGCGCCTTGCAGCCCAGCGCTTTAAAACGCCGTGCGGTAGCGCTGTCTTGCGCTAATAACATACTGATATTGTCCAGCGCCAACCGGCTGAACGCGTAATAACGGCAGTAACCGCGGGCAGAGCGCGCCGACAACCGCGCATTCACTACGATAGTGGGGATAAGAGCGCGGCGGCATTGCTGCAGTAAATTTGGCCACAATTCGGTTTCCAACACGATAACCGCCTGCGGTTGCAGTTTATGTAAAAAGCGTTGCACTGCGCCTGGCGTATCCAGCGGTAAGTAGCAGTGATACACGCTGTCGGCAAAGTTGCTGACAATACGTGCCGAGCCGGTTGGTGTAGTACAGGTTATGGTAAGGGTTAACTGCGGATACTGCTGTTGCAGCGCTTTAATCAGCGGTGTGGCGGCGACAACTTCGCCTACCGACACCGCATGCACTACTATGCCGCCCATTGCAGCAGCCGGCACTTGCTGCAAGGCAAAACGCTCGGCCATACGCGCACGGTATGCCGGATCCTTGCGGGAGCGCAGCAGCAGATACAACAGCGCAGGCAGCATGGCGAGGTAAATCAGGACGTTGTAGCAAAAACGGGCAAACAGCTGTGGCATTAACAGGTTCCTGCGGTTAACTGTCAGGCATGAGTAACATTACGCCTTATCAGGCGCGCTATAATCGCCGCCATAATGCCAAAATTAGCCCTGCGATACCAAAAGATTCTGTTTCAAAACGACATTAAATGCTAATCTAGCCACTTTATTTGTTGTCAGATTACTGTCTTTTTTCAGGCAGAATGCCCCCTGATCCTTGGAGCTTAACTATGGCGTTACCAGAACACCAGCAACCAGCCATGCTGGATGGCGTAAAAGAATTTTTACTGCGCTTTGCTGCCTCAGGTTATTTTCCGGCCACCGCCTTTATTAAAAACCAGCCGGACAAAGCCAACCTGCGCGTGGTAAACGACAATATTAAACTGGAAATTGTCAGCCACTGCTGGAACTACGCCCGTTTCTTTGTCTATCAATTAAGCTCGCTGGTAAAGTACCCGCCAAAAGATATGCAGGTGCGTTTTACGGTATTTTATTCAGAAGAAGACCAGGCCACAGCCAAACTGCTGCAACATTTTCAAACCATCAGTGTGCCAAATGTCGAGTGGAACTTTCAGGCATTACCAACGCCGTTGTTGCTGCGCCGTGCTATAGGCCGTAACCATGCATCAAAACATACTACTGCAGACTGGATCTGGTTTGCCGATTGCGACATGGTATTTCATGAAGGCTGCCTTGATACGCTGCAGCAGCTGTTAAAAGGCCGGCAGGAAATTCTGCTGTTCCCTGATACTTTATTGGTAACGCCGCTGTTAACCGAAGCGGATCCGATGATTTCAGCCGGTAAAGATAATACCGAGCTGTTGGAAGTGGATAAAACCAAGTTTAAGCCCCGCAAATTTGACCGCGCCACCGGGGCTATTCAGATTATTCATGGCGATGTTGCCCGCCAATGCGGCTACTGCGATGATTTAGCCGTATACCAAAAGCCGAAGTATCACTGGACAAAAACCTACGAAGACCGCGCATTGCGCTGGTTATTAGGCACTCAGGGCGTCCCGGTTGCGCTGCCAAACCTGTTGCTTATCCGCCACGCTGAAAAAGGCCGTTATAAAGAAGACAGTAAAATTTCGGTTATCCGCAAAGCCATTCGCCGCGTTAAATCAGCGCTGATTAATAAATAACGCTAACAACAGCAGAGACAGTTATGGCACGTAAAAAAACAATTGCACAAAGTATCCGCTGGTGGTGGTCGACCCGGGTTTTGGGATTTTGGCGCGTTAAACTATCCGGGGCGGTAAAACGCAAACTGGCAGCGCCCGCCGATACCATAGTGTTTAACCGCGATGCGCCGCCTATGGCGCCAGCCAAAAAAAGTGGCATTACGGTTATCTTAACCGCCTACCGCCGTGCAGAGTATTTGGCTGAACAAATTAAAGCACTGCGCGCTCAAACCATAGCGCCGGATGAAATTTGGGTGTGGTCTAACCGCAGTGAAGACGACTTGCTGGATATATCGGCATTAGCTGATCGCGTAGTGGTATCCAACACCAACTTTTTATTCTGGGGCCGCTTTGCACTGGCCAGCCTGGTACGTACTGAATATGTCGCCTTTTTTGACGATGACATCCTGCCGCAACCACGCTGGTTTGAAAACTGTTTAAACACTATTGAAAGCGGCCATGACGGCATCCTGGGAGGCTCGGGCGTGCTGTTGCCTGCTGACGGTGGCTACTCCAGCAAGAACAAAGCCGGCTGGAACGGTGCACAAAACAGCGCCGTAACAGAGGTAGATTTAGTCGGCCACGCCTGGTTTATGCGTAAAGCTTATGTGCGCTATATGTGGATAGAAGAGCCGGAATTTTGGGATAATGGTGAAGATATTCACTTATCTTACATGGCGTTGAAGCATGGCGGCATTAAAACCTTAGTGCCGCCGCACCCTGAGCATGACCAATCTTTATGGTGCTGCAGGCCGGATTTCGGCAAGGCCGTTGGCCGGTTAAAAGTGGCCACTTATCAAACTCAGGATCACCGTGGCACCCGCAGCGCTATTGTCGACAAATACCGCGCAGATGGTTGGAAGATTGTGGCATTGCGCCAAACAAGCTGACAGCTTTGCACGCCGCCACTTCAGCCACCGCGGCTGAAGTGGCGTTTTTAATTACAACGCCGCTAAAATCACTTCTGCTTTACTGACTTCAAAAGTTTTTGGTGCTTCTACATTGAGCAGGCTTACCACACCGTTTTCGACGATCATGGCGTAGCGCTGTGAGCGTACACCACCAAAGTCACCGGTATCCATGGTCAGGCCAATGGCTTTATGAAACGCTGCACCGCCGTCAGCCAAAAACACAATTTCTTCGGCATTTTGGCTTTTAGCCCAGGCACTCATCACAAAAGCATCATTTACCGCGGTGCAGACAATGCTATCCACACCTTTGGCTTTAATTTGATCGGCCAGGGTAATATAGCCCGGTAAATGCGCCGCTGAGCAGGTAGGCGTGAATGCGCCCGGCACAGCAAACAATACCACTTTTTTATTGGCAAAAATCTGGCTGGTGGTTGGGTTCATTACGCCTTCTTTGGTCAATTGTGAAAAACTGACCTCAGGCAATTTATCGCCGGTTTTAATCATGTTGCTTCCCCTGTTAAAGTAAACTGTTGTCAAAATAGCATTAAATTGCTGCATTAATATACACATCAAAGCGGTTATTCTTGCCTGTCACCGACATAGTGGGTGCTGTTGCCGCCAAAAACTCTGCATAGCCGGGCCGCTTTACCACCACGCGTTTTTGCGCTAACTGCAGCGCCGGCGCCAGCAAGGCATCGGCGTCAGTATCACTGCCCACTACGTCGTGAAACGCGCGCATTTCTTTTTTAACCAGTGCGGTTTTATCCCTTGGCGGGAACATCGGGTCTAAATACACCACATCAACCGCAGCCTGTTGCTGTAACGCATCCAGCGCACTGCTGTGCACCAACTGCATACGTTCGCCCAGCCAGCTAAGTTCAGCGCTTTGTTTGCCACGGCGCAAACCGTCATGCAGCAAGGCGGCCACCGCAGGGTTACGTTCCACCATGGTAACGCTGGCGCCGAGACTGGCCAGCACAAAGGCATCACGACCCAGCCCGGCAGTGGCATCTAATACGGTTAGATCGCGTTTTTTATTCAGGCCGCAGGCTTTGGCAATGGCTTCACTTTTACCACCACCATATTGGCGCCGGTAACTGGCGGCACCGCCGGCAAAATCGACCAGGATATCGCCCTGCTTAGGTAACTCACTGTGACGCAGTACCAGCGCATCATCCAGCCAGGCCAGATGCCAGCCATTGATCTCAGTGGTTAAGGTTAAACCAAACTGCTGACAGAGGCTGGCAGCATAGTCTGCATTAAGCTCAGGGCTGTGTAATAAATTCAGCGGCATTACTGCTGCATTCCGACAAAATTCTCACCGGCGCTTAAGGCAATGATCTGGCTGATATGCTGCAAACTGCGACCGGATTGCTGCTGCCACGCTGTAAACTGCTGCTGGATCTGATTTAAACTACGCTTACTGCTGACACCGCCATCAAATACGTTGGTGGAACGCAGGTAGGCTTCAACATCCTCACTCAGAATAAAAGTGTCTTTGCCTATCGCTCTTAAAGCATAGGGTCCGGTATTACCGCCCAGCCTTGCACCGTACTGTTTCAGGTAAGCCCATAAACCGATAATATCCGTGGTGGGCCAGTCGGCAATAAAGCGGGCGAAGCTGCCGTGTTTGCGGGCAATATCATCAATCATCATGGCATTGTGGCGGATGGTAAACACTTTAGCTGCGTTGCGGATAATGCGTTCATCACGTGCTTTGGCTTCAAGCATTTCATCGCTCATCAGCAGGATTTTTTCAATATTAAAATCAAAAAACACCTCACAAAAGCCCGGCCACTTTTGCCGTACTACACGCCAGACAAAACCGGACTGAAACACTTTTTTTGTCAGCTCGCCCAGCAGTAAGTTGTCCGCTATAGCAGCAATTTGCTCTGGCGCAGCACTGTGCCCCAACAGGGCTTCCAGTGCTTCAGCACCACCTTTGCGCTCACAGGCGCGCTGATAAATACGCGCAAACGGCTCAGCAGTATTCACGATTAACCTTACCTTTTAGCAAAAAAATAAGGCAACAGTGTAACTGTTGCCTTAGTACTAACGCCAGCCTCTGCGCTGTGTTTAACGGTTAAAACGTTGCACTGTTGCCGCTGTCTTGCAAGGTACAGACACCGTCTTTTAACGTCACCGTTGGCTTGGGCACCACCGCGCAATCCGACATTAAACCCAGCCGCTCGTTTTCCGCTTTGGCTGCAGCATTATATTGGCCGATCTTAGCCATAATTTCATTTTCATCGCCGTCTTTAACCGACACCGCTATATAGCGCGCCGGACCACCGCAAGGTTTGCTACCAAAACCAACCACACGGCACTGCGCCACGTTATCTGCTTTGGCATCACCTATCAGCGCCATCACATCGGCGCGCATAGCATTTAAATCGACCTGCTGTGCCATTTGCTGTTTCCTCGCTTTTGCCGCTGCTAACGGGTCTGTTACCGGGTCTATCGGCTCCACCACCGCTTTCGGTGGTAAACGCTCAGCTCCGGTATCAGTACCCGCCTGGCCTTGTTGGCACCCTGCCAACCCTAGTGCCACCAGCATAACCATCACACTTTTATTGTACATATTCAGCCTCCGCTTTTGCAGTTCAGCTTGGCAGAGCCTGTCTGAATTGGCAATGAATTGTTAAGCTTAAATTAATTATTAGCCTGCGCTGAGCAAACAGGTTTAGCCAGCGATGCCCATATGGCGCAACAAAGCTTCGTTAGATGGCTCACGACCACGGAAACCTTTAAACAGCTCCATCGGCTCGGCACTACCGCCACGCTCTAAAATCCAGCGTAAAAAATCGCGCCCGGTGTCGGCATTGAAAATGCCCTCTTCTTCAAAGCGGCCAAAGGCGTCGGCCGACAACACTTCGGCCCACAAGTAGCTGTAATAGCCTGCCGCATAACCACCGGCAAAAATATGGCTGAAACCATGCTGAAACCGGTTAAAGCGCGGCGGAATAATCACCGATACTTCGCTGCGTACCTCGTCCAGCATTTGCTGTACGCGGCCGCCCAGCGCCGGGTCATACTCGGCATGCAGGCGGAAATCAAACAGCGCGAATTCTAACTGACGCACTAAAAACATCGCCGACTGGAAATTTTTCGCCGCCAGCATTTTATCCAGCAAATCCTGCGGCAATGGCTCGCCGCTTTCATAGTGGCCGGAAATAATCGCCAGCGCTTCGGCCTGCCAGCACCAGTTTTCCAAAAACTGGCTTGGCAGCTCTACCGCATCCCAAGCTACACCGTTAATGCCGGCTACCGCTGCCGCATCAACTTTGGTCAGCATATGGTGAATACCATGGCCGAACTCATGGAACAAGGTAACCACTTCATCATGGGTAAACAGCGCCGGCTTGCCGCCCACCGGTTTATTAAAGTTGCAGGTTAAATAAGCCACCGGGGTTTGCACACTGCCATCCGGCAACATACGCCGGCCCTGGCAGTCATCCATCCAGGCACCACCGCGCTTTTTCGCCCGTGCGTATAAATCCAGGTAAAAGCTGCCTCGCAGCTCGCCCTGTGCGCCAAAAATATCGTAAAACTTAACGTCCGGATGCCATACATCCACACCGTCGCGCTGCTTCACTGTTACGCCAAACAACTTATTCAGCACAGCAAATAACCCAGCCACCACTTTATGCTCCGGGAAATACGGCCGTAGCTGTTCATCAGAGATGGCATATTTGGCTTGTTTCAGCTTTTCGGCGTAGTAAGTCACATCCCAGGCGGCCAGCTCTGTCACTGCGTATTCGCTTTGTGCAAAAGCGCTTAGCTCAGCTAAATCCTGCCCGGCCTGCGGCTTGGCACGGCGGGCTAAATCATGCAGAAAATCCAGTACCTGCGCCGGGCTTTGTGCCATCTTAGTCGCCAGCGATTCTTCTGCGGCGTTGTTAAAATCCAGCAGTTGCGCCAGCTCGTGTTTCAGTGCCAGGGTTTCTTCAATAATGGCGCTGTTATCAAACTTACCGGCGGTTGGGCCCTGATCCGACGCCCGGGTGCAATAAGCACTGTACAACTCTTCACGCAGTTCACGATTATTGGCGTAGGTCATCACCGCTATGTAGCTGGGGAATTCCAGCGTAAATACCCAGCCGTCCAGTTCGCGGCTTTTTGCCTCTTCGGCGGCGGCCAGTTTGGCATCATCCGGTAAACCGGCTAAGTCGGCCTCAACGGTAATATGCTTAAACCAGGCTTGGGTGGCGTCCAGGGTATTGTTAGAAAACTGCGAACCTAAATCGGATAACCGGCTTTGAATTTCACCATAGCGCTGCTTTTTTTCCGCCGATAAACCAATACCCGACAGCTTAAAATCGCGCAGTGCATTTTGAATCACCTTTTGCTGCGCCGCGGTTAACTTGCCGTATTGCGCACTTTGTGCCAGTTGCTGATACTTTTGATACAGGCCTTCATGCTGGCCCAGCCAGGTGCTGAAGTCTGACAATAACGGCAGGCAGCTTTCATAGGCTTCGCGCAGCTCCGGGGTATTGACTACCGAGTTCATATGCGACACCGGTGACCACAGTTTACCCAAGCGGTCACCGTCTTGCTCCGGCTGCGCTATCAGGCTGTCCCAGCTGACATCGGCTGCTGCCACAGCACGCTCTACCGCATCGCGGGCCTGAGCGATGGCTTGTTCTACTGCAGGTTTAACCTGCTCAGGAGTAATTTTCGAAAACGGCGGCAAAGCCGGAAAAGATAATAAAACATTGGTGCTGGCTGACATAAAGTACCTTTGCTCAGAATAAGTAATACGGCTAATGTTGGGGCTAACCGGGCTGTTGTCAATGCTAAAGCCGGCGCAACTGTCTGTATTGACGGTATTGGCAGCGGAAATAAAGCCTGGCTATACTCTTTGCCGGTTTTGTGAATCAAGGGAATGAACTTATATGAGCATGTTACAAAAAACCACCATCGCCACCCTGCTGCTGGCCAGCCTGAACCTTGCCGCCAGCGACAGCGAAATAAATGACGCCATAGACGCCGCCACCAAACACTACAAAGCCGGCGAGCTGTCGCAAGCTATCGCCCAGCTGGATTACGCCAGCACGCTGATCCGTCAGGAGAAAGGCGAACAGGTAAAACAGGCGTTTCCGCCACCACCGGCCGGTTGGCAGGCCGAAGATGCCAACAGCGAAGTCGCCGCTGCTGCAATGTTTGGCGGCGGTATCAGCGCATCGCGCACCTATTATAACGATGAGCACCGCATTGAAATGCAGCTAATGATGGACTCACCTATGCTGCAGGCGTTTTCAATGATGTTAAGCAACCCGTCAATGATTGCCATGTCCGGCGGTAAATTAACCAAAATTCAGGGCATTCAGGCAGTACAAAAGTTGGACGGCGACAGCATGGAGCTGCAGTTTGTTACCCCGGGCGGTGCCATGGTTAGCCTGGAAGGTGACAGCGCCGCCCAAAGCACTATGCTAAAGCTGGCCAATGCTATTGATCTGAAAAAGCTGTAACAGCGCAATAATCAACTCCCCCGGCCGGCGTTTACTTAGCTGTAACGCCGGGCTTGTAAAACATCGCTTTACCCCATATAACCAGTGCATTGACCTGCAATGTGGAACTGCGTTATGACCCGTCATTTTAACTATCTTGCTATCGGTGCCGGCAGCGGCGGTATTGCCGGCGCCAACCGTGCGGCCCAACGCGGTGCCAGCGCCGCGGTAATTGAAGCCAATGCAGTGGGCGGCACCTGCGTTAATGTCGGCTGCGTACCGAAAAAAGTGATGTGGTATGGCGCCCATATTGCCGAAGCACTGAAATACAGCGCAGATTACGGCTTTGACATAACCCAGAACCGCTTTAGCTGGGCCACCCTGGTGAAAAACCGCGAGGCCTATATCAAGCGCATTCACGCCAGTTACGAAAAAGGCTTTACCAATAACGGGGTCACCTATATTAACGGTTTTGCCAGCTTTGTTGATGCCCATACCGTTGAGGTTAACGGCGAGCGCATTACGGCCGATCATATTACCATCGCCACAGGCGGCCGCCCGACGCGGCCTGATATTCCCGGCGCAGAGCACGGTATAGACTCCGACGGCTTTTTTGCTCTAACCACCCAGCCGAAAAAAGCGCTGGTAATCGGCGCCGGTTATATCGCTATCGAAATCGCCGGTGTATTGCATGCGCTGGGCACAGACACGCACCTGCTGGTACGCAAAGATCGGCCACTGCGTAATTTTGACAGCGATATTACCGATATGCTGCTTGAGCGCATGGCGCAAGATAAGCTGCAGCTGCACACCCAGGCCAATGTCAGTAAAGTAGAAAAAATGAGTGACGGCAGCTTAAGCGTACATTGCGATAACGGCAGCGTATTTACTGACGTGGATTGCCTGATCTGGGCCATTGGCCGTGAGCCCGCTACCGACAAGCTGAATTTGGCCGCTGCCGGCGTGGCAACTGATAAAGACGGTTATATCCGCACCGACAAATACCAGAATACCAATGTTAGCGGCATCTATGCCGTTGGCGATATTACCGGCGAAGCCCAGCTAACCCCGGTAGCAGTTAAAGCCGCCCGCCTGCTGGCCGAACGGCTGTTTAACAAAGACATGCCGGACGCGCATATGGATTACTCGTTGATACCCACAGTAGTATTCAGCCACCCACCCATCGGCACTATTGGTTTAACGGAAGCAGAAGCCATAGAGCAATACGGCGCGGCTAATATCAAAGTGTATCGCTCTAACTTCGCAGCCATGTACAACGCCATTACTGAGCATCGTGCGCTTAGCCGCTTTAAGTTAGTGTGCACCGGCCCGGACGAAAAAGTGGTCGGTTTGCACGGCATTGGTGAGGGCATGGACGAAGTACTGCAAGGCTTTGCCGTAGCGATAAAAATGGGCGCCACCAAAGCCGACTTTGACAACACCGTAGCGCTGCACCCAACCAGCGCCGAAGAGTTTGTTACGCTGCGCTAATTTGCTTACCCGGCTGGAGTATTACCGTCATTATCAGCAACCAGCTGCAGCCGGAACATTAACCCCGGCTGCATTCTGTGGGCTGATAACACCCAGCTATGCGCCAGCGCAATTTCGCGGCAAATGGTCAGGCCCAGCCCGGCACCGCTATCCCGCCTGGTTTCTGCGCGCCAGAAGCGGTTAAATAACTGCGGCAATTGCGCCTCACTTACACCCGGGCCGTGATCGCGCACGCTGATATAGTCGGCGAACACATCTACCGCCACAGTGCTGCCCGGCGGCGCATGTTGAATGGCATTTTCCAGCAGGTTTTTCAGCAGGGTAAATAACGCACCTTTATCGGCCGGCAATATCAAGCTGGCTATATGCCGCTCCAGGCGCAATTTCACTTGTTGGTTATCGGCCATCCGCTGTAAATAAGCGACAACCTCGGCCGCAATCTCAGTAACGTCAAGCTTTATAAACCTGTAGTTCTGCTGCTCACTGGCTTCGGCCAGCAGCAATAACTGCTGCACCTGGCGCGACATATAGCGCACATCATGCAGCAGCCAGTTACGCTGCTCTGTTGGCGACATCAATTCGAGCTGAGCGCTGATCAACGCCAACGGGGTTTTTAATTCGTGCGCGGCGGTGGCCAAAAACTCCTGCTGCACCCGGTAGCCATGCTCCAGCCGTTCAAGGGCCTGATTAAAGCTGTTTACCAGCGGCGCAAGCTCGGTAGGCACGCCTTTAACCGGCAGACGAACATCCAGAGTATGAGGAGAAATAGTGGAGGCAGACCGGGAGATATCTTTTAGCGGCCTTAGCGTGTAGCGCAACGTGATGTAAGCGCATAAACCAAAAGCGAGCAGCAGCACCAGGCTAAACAGGGTAACACCGGTTCCCACCAGCGGCAGGGCTATACGGCGATGCATCAGCGTCATAAACCTTGTGCTGGCGGTAAGCTGCAAATACCAGATTTTGTCATTGAGCATGACAGGCTCCGTTGCTCCGTGCATAGTCAAGCCGTCAGACTCAAAATCAAACCGGCCACGCCCCAGTCTGAGCAGTTCTTTACTCTCAGGCCAGACAGACTCACCGCCACCCGACTGCAACACCACGTTGCCGGCTTCATCCAGGATCCGGTACGCCGTTTCACGCGGGAAACTTTCAAACAACCAGGTTACGTCCTCTACCTTCGGCGCAAAGCCAACAGGCTTGCCATCGTCATTGTAGCGGATATCGTCTGCGATCCCGGCGGCTGCATCAGCCAGGTCCATTCTGGCCAGCGTATTATTTTGCAACACCCAAACCGCAGCCAACACCAGCAAGGTGATGCTCAGCATCATACCGGCAAGATAAGACAGTAATATCTGCAGTCGCAAACTATTGAAATTAAACATCGTGCCGAAGCGCATAGCCTATACCCCTTATATTTACTATCCGCTGCTGCGAGCCAATGGCCTGTAACTTTCGCCGGATGCGGTGCAATGCCACATCCAGTGCGTTGGGCGTAACCGCTTCGCTAAAGCCCCAGCCGGCAGCCTCCAGTGCAGTGTGACGCACCGACTCATTACATCTGCGCACCAGTAACAACATAATTTGCAGCTCTGCCGGCGCCAGGATCTCGCAGTTATCACCGCAGCAGATAAGGCTGTCTGCCGGGCGCAAGGTTAAGTCGCCACATTGCGGCTCCAGCGAGCGCACCTCAGCCGGCCGGCGCAATAGTGCCCGTACCCGCGCCACCATTTCTTCCATAGCAAAAGGTTTGGCCAGATAATCATCGGCACCGGCATCCAGGCCTTCAACCCGATCATTCAGTGCGGTGCGCGCTGTCAATACCAGGCAAGGAACCGTATTGCCGCCATCGCGTATCCGCCGTAACAACGACAGGCCATCACCGTCCGGCACGCCCCGGTCAATCACCAACGCCTGATACGGCACTTGCTGCAAGGCCACCAACGCATGATCGATACGGCTGAACACATCAGCGACAATACCGGCAGGCGCCAGCCCCTCGCATATCAACCGGGCTAAGCGCTCATGATCTTCAAGCAGCAGGATACGGTTCATCAGAAACTGTAGCTATAACCGAGAAATACCCGGTTTTCAGTGGAGCGGTCAACCAAAGGGCTGTCTTTTATTTCTGTCGCTAAGCTGGTCAGGCTGACATCCAGAAAAATAATATGTCTTTGCTTAAACATATAGCCGACACGTGCGCCTGCCTCAATATTCATTCCGGCTTCCCCCTGATAAAACGCCCGCTCTGCGGTCACTTCGTTGCTGCGTACACCATAGTAGTAATCTATATGTTTTTTGTCCTGCCAGCTCACCGCTATGCGGGGCGTAAACATATAGTGTTCAGCAAAATGCCAGGTTTTCTCTACCATAAGATTAACTTCGCTGCCTTCACTGTCGCCTGACACTTCAGTAACATATTCAGCACTGATATCCGCAATACTGTTTTGCCATTCTGCTTTAAAGCCGGCGCGGAAACCACCATCTCTGTCTGCCATACCATTAAGGATTGGCGCATCACTTTGCTTGTAATCGGTAAAATCGTACTTGCCGATAATACTGAAGTTCACCTTATTCGACTCACTAAACTGATAACCCGGCAATTTAACCGCCAGCTCAGGCCCGGTCAGACGGATATAGCGATTTTCATATGACAATATCGGCAACAGCTTGTTGTCACGGTCAATACCGGCATAGGCTTTCTGGCTGGTGATAACCGCCACGCCCAAGCCCCATGACGATGCATCATCATCCGGCTGCTGTGCAGCAACAGTCAAAGGTAAACCGCCAAGCAGCATAAACAACGCCGCCTCAGTATATGCCCTAACAGTTTTGAAATAAGGCGGGGTTGAAATCAATGAGCGCATAGATCAGTTCCTTTCAAATGATTTTGATGTAAAAGAACTGCCATCATCCATCGCCTGACTTACCTAAAACTTACCAACACATTTTTTTGCTGTTTTTGCCTCAGTAAGTTTGCTGAAAGGCAATTTAACCGACAGTAATGCTGATGCCAGGTAAAATTAAGGAAGCAGAAAATGAAGAGGTCTCACCAGGTTGTATTGCTTGCCACAGTATTTGTGGTGGCCGTTACCGCCGCCATAATCGTCGCTGCAGACAGCACTGACGCAGCAGCAGATAACACTGCCGTTGCAGCGGCTAAGCCCACACTTACCGTTAGCCTAACCAAGCCACAAAGGGTCATATTACCCCTGACTTTGTCGGCCAGTGGCAATATCAGCGCCTGGCAGGAAGCCAGCATTGGCAATGAAACCAATGATTTAAGGCTAGACCAGGTGCTGGTTAATGTTGGTGATATCGTCAGGCGCGGCCAGCTGCTGGCCAGCTTTGCTGCTGACTCGGTACGCTCTGAGCTGGCGCAAAGCCAGGCCGCAGTAGCTGAAGCTGAAGCCTTACTGGCGGAAGCGACAGACGACGTAAAGCGTGCTGCAGAGCTGCAAGCCAGCGGTGCCCTGTCGACACGACAAATTCAGCAATACAGTACGGCGGAAAAAACCGCCCTGGCCCGGCTGCAGTCAGCCCAAGCCAGCCTGCACAGCCAACAATTACGCCTTGAGCAAACCCGGGTGTTGGCACCGGACAACGGCATTATTTCCGCCAGAGACGCCACTGTTGGCGCCGTGCTGCCGCCGGGCCAGCAGCTGTTCCGGCTGATCAGGGGCGGCCGGCTGGAATGGCGGGCAGAGGTGTCAGCACAAGATCTGCCCAAGCTGCAACCGGGCCAGGTTGTTTACGTTACACCGGTGGGTGGTGAAACCATTACCGGTTCATTGCGCATGGTCGCGCCGGTGGTAGACACCCAAAGCCGTAATGCCCTGGTGTATGTCGACTTGCCTTTAGACCAAAACCTCCGTGCCGGTAGTTTTGCCCGTGGCCGGTTTGAACTTGGCACAACAGAAGTACTGACTCTGCCGCAAAGTGCCGTGCTGTTGCGCGATGGTTTCAGCTATGTGATGCAGGTTGGCGAGGATGCCAGAGTAACGCAAACCAAAGTCAGCACCGGGCGGCGCACTGCTGATTTGGTAGAAATCAGCAGTGGTGTAACAGCGGCGGATCAAGTCGTCGTAACGGGCGGCGCTTTTCTTGGCGATGGTGATTTAGTGCGGATTGTGCCCCACCAGCAGGGCGCGCAGCCTTCGGTAACAACAGCCAAACCAGCCGGGACGCCAGCGGCTTTGGCTGCTCAGTCAGACGACGCGATGTAAGCCGGAGTATAAAATGAATTTGAATATCTCAACCTGGGCCATACGCAACCCTACGCCGGCTATCCTGCTGTTTATTCTGCTGACCTTTGCCGGCCTTAGCAGTTTTCGCGCGATGAAAATCCAGGATCTGCCTGATGTGGAATTACCCACTGTTACCGTTAGTTTGTCCTTACCTGGCGCTTCGCCTTCCCAGCTTGAAACCGATGTAGTGCGTAAGATAGAAAGCTCACTGGCCACTGTGCAAGGCGTTAAGCACATTTACAGTAACCTGACCGATGGCGAAGCCAGCATTTCGGTTGAGTTTCGTTTAGAGCGCTCAATACAACAAGCCGTTGATGATGTGCGCGATGCGGTAGCTCGCATTCGGGCTGATCTACCGGCAGACTTGCGCGATCCGGTGATAAAAAAACAGGAATTGTCCGGCTCGCCCATTCTGACCTACAGCCTCAGCTCAGCCCAAATGGATAACGAAGCCTTGTCGTGGTTTGTCGACAACGATATCAGCAAAGCCCTGCTGGCAGTGAAAGGCGTAGGTGCGGTAGCCCGCGTGGGCGGCGTTAACCGCGAAATCCGCGTTGAGTTGGATTTTGCCGCCCTATTGGCATTCAATACCACTGCCGCCGGCATCTCCCGTCAGTTACGGCTGGTGCAGCAAGAAGCGGCGGGCGGCCGTGCCCATTTTGGTGGCATGGAACAATCGGTGAGAACCATCGCTACAGTGCAGTCGGCAGAGGAATTCGCCGCTATGGATATCACCTTAACGGATGGCCGCCGCATCCGGCTGGATCAGATAGCCAGCGTTTCAGACACTGTGGCAGAGCAGCGTTCTGCCGCTTTTCTGAATGGCGAGCCGGTGGTGGGTTTTGAGATAACCCGCGCTATAGGTTACGGCGAACTTGAAGTAGCAGATGGGGTGCGTGCCGCGCTGCAACAGCTGCAAGTACAGCAGCCGGATATCAGCATAACTGAAGTATTTAACCTGATTGACCCGGTAGCGGAGAACTATGCCGGTTCCATGCAGCTATTGTATGAAGGCGCCCTGCTGGCAGTATTAGTGGTGTTTCTGTTTCTGCGCGACTGGCGGGCCACCTTTATTTCTGCAGTGGCACTGCCACTGTCGATCATTCCCACCTTTTTGGTGATCCATCTGATGGGCTTTTCGCTCAATACCGTTACGCTGCTGTCGCTTTCGCTGGTAATTGGCGTGCTGGTAGATGATGCTATCGTTGAAATAGAAAACATCGAGCGCCATCTGCTGATGGGCAAAACGCCGTTTCAGGCGGCCATGGAAGCTGCCGATGAAATTGGCCTTGCAGTGGTTGCCACCACCTTTACCCTGATAGCGGTATTTTTACCCACCGCCTTTATGAGCGGCGTAATCGGCAAGTTCTTTGTGCAGTTTGGCTGGACAGCAGCCATAGCGGTACTGTTTTCCCTGCTGGTGGCCCGGCTGCTTACGCCAATGATGGCCGCCTACCTGCTGCGCTCACCTAAGCAGCATAAGCAGCCGGTTAAACCGGAACCGGGTTGGATCCGCTACTACCTGAATCTGGTCACCTGGTGTTTACAGCACAAAAGCCTGACCCTGGGCGCTGCTACGATATTTTTTGCCGGCGGCATTATGCTGGCGATGGCACTGCCCGGTGCCTTTATGCCGGCAGATGATAACCAGCAAACCCAGGTTAGGCTTACTCTGCAGCCAGGCACTAAGCTGCAGGATACCGTTGCCCTGGCCGAACAGGCACGGCAAATGCTGCTGCAAAATACGCAGGTAACACAAATTTACACCGCTATCGGTAGCGGTAGTTCAGGCGCATCAGAGGACGCCGGCAGCGCTGCAGCCAGTGTGCGCTCAGCGGTACTTACGCTAACTCTAAGCCACCGCAAGCTGCGACCAGGTATGCATAAACAACAAATTGAACAGCAATTACGCGACGCCTTAAGCACCCTGCCGGGCGCCAGAATTAAAGTGGGTATGGACGGCACCAGTGAAAACTATATGCTGGTGCTGGCCGGCGAAGACAGCCGTATATTGCAGCAACATGCGCTGCAGGTAGAACGCGAGTTACGGGCTATTCCGGGCATCGGTGCCGTTACCTCCAGCGCCAGCCTGGTGCGGCCGGAGCTGTTGATCAAGCCGGACTTTGCCCGTGCCGCCGACCTTGGCGTTACCTCTTCCGCCATTGCTGATACGCTGCGGGTTGCCACCGCCGGCGACTATGATCAGGACCTGGCCAAACTTAACCTGAGTGAACGCCAGGTGCCGGTAGTGGTGCGCCTGAGCGATATCGCCCGCGAGGATTTTGACACCTTTAAACGCCTGCCGGTGCCGGGTGCGCGCGGCCCGGTAGCGCTGGAAAATGTCGCCAGCCTGGAAATAAGCAGCGGCCCGGCAGAAATCGCCCGCTTTGACCGGATGCGCAATATCAACTTCGACATAGAGCTGAATAACCTGCCGCTGGGTGTGGTTGAACAAGCCGTTATGGCATTACCCGGCCTGAAAAGCCTGCCGCCCGGCGTGTCGCAAACCGCACTGGGCGATGCGGAAATGATGGGCGAGCTGGCCAGCGGTTTCGCTATCGCGATGTTAACCGGGGTATTTTGTATTTATATGGTGCTGGTACTGCTGCTAAAAGACTTTGTCCAGCCGGTCACTATTCTTGCCGCGCTGATTCTCTCCGTACCTGGCGCCTTTTTGGCGCTGTTTTTAACCAACTCTGCGCTGTCGCTGCCGGCGATGATTGGCTTAATAATGTTAATGGGCATCGCCACCAAAAACTCGATTCTGCTGATTGATTACATCATTATTGCCAGGAGTGAGCACCAGCTAAACCGTTGGGAGGCCATTATCGATGCCTGTCGCAAACGGGCACGACCTATCGTCATGACCACGCTTGCCATGGGCGCCGGCATGCTGCCTATCGCCTTAGGTATGGGCGGCGACCCGAGCTTTCGCGCGCCGATGGCGATAGTGGTCATTGGCGGCCTTATTACCTCAACCTTTCTCAGCCTGCTGGTAATTCCGGTGGTGTACCTCGTTGTAGATGATGTCGTGCAGTGGCTAAAACCGCGCTTACGCCGCTTTTCACCGCTTAACCACTAAGGCTGCAGCAGGCAACAGGGCTGATCGCGTTGTATCAGCCCTGTAGCGCTAATAGCTGCAGTTGCGGTATCTTTGTTTCGGTTCTTACAACACCTTTGCCCAAGGTTGACTAAGCTGATTTGCAGCTGTAACCGTAAACAGGATTAAAAAATGGCGTTTTTCAATGAGTTACTGAACGGCGACTTTATGCCACATGGCCATTGTTTGCTATGGCGCACCGATTTACTGCTGTTACATGTGGGTGGCGATACATTGACATTTATCGCCTATATGTTGATCCCGATAGCCCTGGTAAGGCTGGTCAGAGCCAGGGATGATCTGCGCTTTGACTGGATCTTTCTGCTGTTTGCCGGTTTTATTTTTTTCTGCGGCGCCACCCATATTCTCGGCATTATCAATGTCTGGCATGGCTACTACTATATTCACGGCATTATAAAGTCGATGACAGGCATTATCTCTATGCTGACAGCGATACTACTGTGGTACTTGTTGCCGCAGGTGATAAGTTTGCCGGGTAAGCGTGCTATGGAGGCTAAAATTGTCGAGCTGATGCGGGCTGAACATGAACTGGAAGCATCAAATCAGCGGCTGGAAGCTGAGGTAAAAAAACGCACGGCACAACTGGAAAAAATGGCTACCACGGATGAGCTGACAGAGCTGTTAAACCGGCGCGAAATTATGCGTCTGCTCGGGCTGGAAATTGCCCGTGCTGAGCGCCAGGGCACCGCACTGAGTATTATGATGTTGGACCTGGATCACTTTAAGGCGGTAAACGACAATTTTGGCCATCAGGCCGGCGATCGTGCCTTAAAAAGCGCCGCCGAAACTTTTAAACAACAGATGAGAAAAACTGACTTTATCGGCCGCATTGGTGGCGAGGAGTTTCTGGTTATTTTACCCGACACCGGTATCAGCAGTGCTTACGCTCTGGCAGAGCGCATTCGCCTGACATTGGAGCAGCACACCATTGAAAACCCGTTAATACCAAACTGTACTGCCAGCATAGGGGTAACACAGTGTCGCAGCTCAGACGATCTGCACAGCCTGATCCAGCGTGCCGATGAATCCCTGTACCAGGCCAAATCCAACGGCCGCAATTGTGTGGCTCAGGCGCCGGACTAAAACCGCTAAGGCCGCAGTTTAATCCGCAGTAAATAACTGCTGGCGGTAATATACAGCCAGCTGTTGTCGCTACTTAACGCTACATTGGCCGCCGCGACACCGGTTTGTATCGTGCCTAAATGTTCGCCCTGTGGCGTTAAAACCCAAACCCCGCCCGGCCCGGTGGCCAACAATATGCCGGATGGCAACACTTTTAAACCATCGGGTAAGCCGCTGGCGGTTTGGGTTGCGGCAGTGGCATCAAAAAACAACCCGCCCTTGCCCAAGCTGCCATCTTCGTTGACGGCATAGCGCCACCACTGTGCCGCGGCAGAGTCGGAGTTAGCCACATACAGCCATTGCTCGTCGGGTGAAAACGCCAGGCCGTTGGGCCGCGTTAAGTTATCTGCCAATAGCGTAATGCTGCCATCCGCCGTCAGCCGGTATACGCCATTTACACCTTGCTGTTTTTCTGTTGAATTATCGCCGCCTTTTAAGCCATACGGCGGATCGGTAAAGTAGTAAGCTCCGCTGCTGTGCTGTACCAGGTCGTTCGGGCTGTTTAACAGCTTGCCGTTAAACTTTGTGACTAAAGTCTGATACTGCGGTACGCCATTGTCGAAACCATTAAACAGCGCTAAGCGGCGGTCGCCATGCTGCGCCAGCACCAGCTTATTATCGCTATTAAAAATCAAGCCATTGGCGCCTTGCTGCAGGTTGTTCTGCGGGTACAAACCGCTATAGCCGGAGGGCTGCAAATATAGCGTTAAACCCTGTGCTTTATTCCAGCGATAGACTTTATTCTCCGGCACATCGGAGAACAAAATATCGCCGCTACCGGGCTCAGCAACCGGTCCTTCTGCCCAGCGAAAGCCTTCGGCCAGTTGCTCCAGGGTGGCATCTGCAGCCACTACCTGTTGCATATCAGGCTTAAGCATTAATACCGGCTGTGCCGGCCAGGGCGGGTTGGCAGCCAGTGCCGGAGCAGCCAATAAACACAGTATAAAAGCGGAGCAACGCATAGAAAGTCCATTAAGTCAGGCTAAGTGCTTACAGGCTAGCATTAGTACCCGTTTGAATAAATGCTCAATTTTGCTGTTGCGGTTATGTTTATTGCTGCAACCGGATGTGTCAGGCCAAAAGCAGTGCTTGCTCTTCCGGCCGCAGTGTCAACACTTCTACCCCGCTGTCGGTTACGGCGATGGTGTGCTCCCACTGGGCCGAAAGCTTTTTATCGCGGGTTACCACTGTCCAGCCGTCTTTTTTGGTTTTTACTTTGGCACTGCCCTGGTTCAGCATCGGCTCTATGGTAAATACCATACCGGGTTTTAGCAGCATACCGCTGCCGGCCGCGCCGTAATGCAGCACCTGTGGTGCTTCGTGCATTTCACGGCCTATGCCGTGGCCACAATATTCGCGCACCACGCTGTAACCTTTGCTGCGGGCAAACTGCTCAATGGCAAAGCCAATATCACCTAAGCGGGCGCCGGGTTTTACCGCTTTAATGCCCAGCCACAGTGCGCTGTAGCAGTCATCTACCAAACGGCGCGCGGGGAAGCTTAGCTCACCTATACCATACATTTTGCTGGAATCGGCAATAAAGCCGTGTTTTTCTAACGTGATATCGACATTGATAATATCGCCGTGTTTTAACAGCTGCGTGGCTGATGGCACGCCATGACACACCACGTCATTGACCGAGGTATTTAACACATAGGCAAAACCATACTGACCTTTACTGGCCGGCCGCGCCTGCAATTCATCGACAATATAACGCTCGGCCAACTCATTGATCTGTAAAGTAGACATGCCCGCTACAATGTTATTATCCAGCATGGCAAACACCTGTGCCAGCAAGCGGCCGGCTTCACGTTGCAGTGCCAACTCGGCGGCAGTTTTAAGCTGAACGGCGCTCATCGCTGCCTCCGGCCAGTTTAAACTCTGCCTGTTGCAGCAGCATCTGCACCAGTTGCTGATAAGTGTGCGTGGGGTACAACTCCGCCAACATGCCCATTTTCAGCCAGAATTCGGCCTGGGCATTAATAGAACGCGACATAGCGCCGCTGGCTTTACGAATTTCCTCATGCAGTTCATCTGCAATTTTAACAATACCCAAGGTTTTACTCCGCTGCCGGGCCATTGAATATACGAATTATATATAAAACGTATATCGCCGTAAAGTTGCAGCGGCAGCAGACTCAGGCTTGCTCAGATAACAGCTTGAGTTTTTGCAGTGCTTTGGGCCAGGTGTCCTGCATATATTGCTCATACTCAGGCGCTATATCCTGCTCAATACTGACTTCAGTGCCACCGGCTACGCTGGCAAAACGGTAATTTTCAAATGCCGGCGCCCAGCTGGTAACATTATCGCTGCTAAAATCATCTTTACCGGCGACAATAAAGCCCAGATGTTTAATCGAGATAAGCTCCAGCGGTTTGTGTTCAGCAATGGTTGCCACCATGCCATCGCCGGACGGCGATAAAAACCGTATCGTCTCGCCCTGCTGCCAGCTGCCTTTAAAATACGAGCCTTCGCAAAAAGCCGAGGTCCAGTTACGGTAACCAACGTCAGACAACATCCGCTGCCACACCGTTTGCACCGGCGCATTAATCACAATACTAAAGTGAAGTTGTTTTACATTACGCATATACAATCCCCGGACCGCTATATTATTGCTGATTAACATAGCAAAAAGGCCAGCATTGCGCTGGCCTTTTTTATTTAGCTGGACGGGGTTATTCCCACTCAATCGTCGCTGGTGGTTTACCGCTGATATCGTATACCACGCGGGATATGCCGTTGATCTCATTGATAATACGGTTAGATACCTTACCCAGCAGCTCATAAGGCAGGTGTGCCCAGTGTGCGGTCATAAAGTCGATAGTTTCTACTGCACGCAGTGATACTACCCAGTCGTACTTACGCGCATCGCCCATTACACCTACCGATTTTACCGGCAGGAAGACGGCAAAGGCCTGGCTTACTTTATGATACAGCTCAGCTTTGTGCAGCTCTTCGATAAAGATCGCATCGGCGCGGCGCAGAATGTCGCAGTACTCTTTTTTGATTTCGCCCAGTACGCGCACCCCTAAACCCGGGCCCGGGAACGGGTGACGGTACAGCATGTCGTATGGCAGGCCCAGCTCTAAACCCACTTTACGCACTTCGTCTTTAAACAGCTCGCGCAGTGGCTCTACCAGGCCCATCTTCATATGTGCCGGCAAGCCACCCACGTTATGGTGCGATTTAATCACGTGTGCTTTACCGGTTGCCGAGCCGGCTGACTCAATCACGTCCGGGTAAATTGTACCCTGCGCCAGCCACTTGGCGTTTTCCAGCTTTTGCGCTTGTTCGTCGAACACTTCAACAAACACGCGACCGATAATTTTACGTTTGGCTTCCGGCTCGTTTTCACCGGCTAAGGCGTCAAGGAAGCGCTGCTCGGCTTCAACCTTGATAATGTTCAGGCCGAAATGGTCACCAAACATATCCATTACCTGCTTGCCTTCGTTTAAGCGCAGCAGGCCGTTATCTACAAATACGCAGGTCAGGTTTTTGCCAATAGCACGGTGCAGCAGCATCGCCACGACCGAGCTGTCAACACCGCCGGATAAGCCTAAAATAACCTGATCATCACCAATCTGTTGCTTTAAGCGGATAATGGCATCTTCAATAATCGTCGCCGGTGTCCACAGTTTGTCGCAACCACAGATATCCACCACGAAGTGTTCCAGCATACGCTGGCCCTGGCGGGTGTGGGTGACTTCCGGGTGGAACTGCACGCCGTAGAACTGGCGTGTTTCATCTACCATACCGGCATGCGGGCAAGTGGTGGTGCTGGCGCAGGTAATAAAGCCTTCCGGCACCTGTACTACTTTATCGCCGTGGCTCATCCACACATCTAACAACGCATTGCCGCTGCTGCCGACATGGTCTTCAATTTTGGCGAATAAATCGTTAGCTGCTACCACTTCTACCTGAGCATAACCAAACTCGCGCATATCCGAGCCCTGCACCTTGCCGCCCAGTTGCTCGGCCATGGTTTGCATGCCGTAGCAAATGCCCAGCACCGGTACACCGGCTTCAAACACATATTGTGGCGCCCGTGGTGAGTTGGCTTCATGTACGCTTTCCGGGCCGCCGGATAAAATAATACCAGTGGGGTTAAAGTCACGAATTTGCGCTTCGGTAACGTCCCAGGCCCACAGCTCACAGTAGACGCCAATTTCGCGCACACGGCGGGCAATCAGCTGGGTATATTGCGAACCAAAATCGAGAATTAAGATGCGGTGGTGATGAATGTTTTTGTTCATAGCGACCTTTAGAAAGTACAGCGGCCGGTATCACCCAGCCGCATTAACAGAAAACAGTTTAGCCTAAGCGGTAGTTTGGCGCTTCTTTGGTGATTTGCACATCATGTACGTGCGACTCGCCCATACCAGCAGAAGTTACCCGGACAAACTCCGGCTTGGTGCGCAGCTCGTCAATGGTTGGGCAACCGGTTAAGCCCATGGCGCTACGCAGGCCGCCCATTTGCTGGTGAATAATGTTTTCCATCGGGCCTTTGTAGGCTACACGGCCTTCAATGCCTTCCGGTACCAGTTTTTCGGCATTATTGCTGCCCTGGAAATAACGGTCGGACGAGCCGTTACGCTGTGCCATAGCGCCCAGTGAACCCATACCACGATAAGATTTATAGTAGCGGCCCTGGTACAGCTCAACATCACCCGGTGCTTCTTCGGTACCGGCAAACATAGAACCGACCATCACCAGGTTGGCACCGGCTACTAAGGCTTTGGCAATGTCACCGGAGAAACGGATACCGCCATCGGCAATAATGGTGACATCCGTGCCGGCCACGCCCATCGCCGCTTCAGAGATCGCGGTAATTTGCGGTACACCACAACCGGTAACAATACGGGTGGTACAAATAGAGCCAGGGCCTATGCCCACTTTCACCGCGTTGGCACCGGCTTCCGCCAGAGCTTTGGCGCCAGCTGCAGTAGCGACATTACCGGCAACAATTTGTAACTCCGGGTACTGGGCACGGGTTTGCTTAACGCGGTCAATAACACCTTGCGAGTGGCCATGTGAGGTATCGATCAGCAGAACATCGACGCCGGCTTCTACCAGCGCAGCAATGCGCTCGTCGGTGCCCGGGCCCACGCCTACTGCGGCACCTACGCGCAAGCGACCTAACTCGTCTTTACAGGCGTTAGGCTTACTCGCGGCTTTGTAATAATCGCGTACGGTAATTAAACCTTTTAATTTAAAGTCGTTGTCGACCACCAACACTTTTTCAATCCGGTGCTGGTGCATCTTTTTAAAGGCTTCTTCACGTGGCGCCGTTTCCAGCACGGTGACTAAACGCTCGCGTGGCGTCATCAGGCTGGAAACGATTTCGTTATTGTTAGCTTCAAAGCTCATATCGCGGCTGGTCAGCATACCCACCAGATTATTGCTGGCATCTACCACCGGGAAACCGGAGAAGCCACACTGCTGGGCTAACGCCTGCACTTCGCGGATACTCATATCCGGCGTTACCGTTACCGGGTCTGACACCACACCGCTTTCGTATTTTTTAACTTTACGAACGTTCGCGGCCTGCTCTTCAATGGTCATGTTTTTATGAATAAAACCTAAGCCACCTTCCTGTGCCAGCGCTATGGCTAAGCGGGCTTCAGTTACTGTGTCCATAGACGCAGAAACCATAGGAATATTCAGCGTGATGCTTTTAGTCAGTCGGGTGCGTAAATCGGCTGTATGAGGTAGAACACTGGAGTGCGCCGGTACCAATAACACGTCGTCAAAGGTAAGGGCTTCTTGTTTGATCCTGAGCATTGCAACAATCTCGCTGTGGCTGAAAAGATAGGGAATGTTGCGGCGCAATTTTAACGGTTTTGCGTGCGTATCACAAAGCTTTTTTTGTTTTATGTTACTCTAGCGTTTTCGTTGTCAGGCCAGCTGCTGGTACGTTTTTTATGCAAAACCCCGATATCTATAGCGTTTCCCGGTTAAACAGTGAAGTACGCCTTACGCTGGAGCTGCAGTTTCAAACGCTGTGGCTGCAGGGCGAAGTGTCTAACTTTGTCGCGGCCGCCAGTGGCCACTGGTACTTTTCGTTAAAAGACAGCGCCGCCCAGGTAAAATGCGCCATGTTTAAAATGGCCAACCGCAACAGCAGCTTTAGGCCGCAAAATGGCCAGCAGGTGCTTATTCGCGCCCGCATCAGCGTGTATGAGCCACGCGGCGAATATCAGCTGTTAGCCGAATTTATTGAAACTGCCGGTGCCGGTTTATTAAAACAGCAATTTGAACAGCTAAAAGCACAATTACAGGCCGAAGGCTTATTTGACCCGGCACGGAAAAAAGCCCTGCCCACCCGGGTGCAGCGTGTTGGCGTGATTACCTCGCCCACCGGCGCTGCTGTGCGCGATATTGTTACCGTGCTAAACCGCCGCGCGCCGGGTATTGAAGTTATTATGTACCCATCCCAGGTGCAGGGCGAAACTGCCGCGGCACAACTGAGGAATATGCTAAGCACAGCGATTCGGCGCAATGAAGTAGATGCATTAATTATCGGCCGTGGCGGTGGCTCATTAGAAGACTTATGGTGTTTTAACGATGAAGCCTTATGCCGTGCCGTCGCCGCCTGCCCTATTCCGATTGTCAGCGCCGTAGGCCATGAAATCGACTTTGCCCTCACCGACTTTGTTGCCGATATGCGCGCGGCAACACCTTCGGCGGCAGCAGAATTAGTCTCACCGGATCAGTCGCATGTATTAGATCGCATACTGCAGCTAAAAAACCGCCTGCTACAAGCACAGCGCAGCCGCATGCAACAGGTCGCGCCTAAGCTGTTAAATTTAAGCCAGCGCCTGCTAGCCTTGCACCCGAAACGCCGTTTGCAGCAACAGCAACAACGCCTCGACGAGCTGCAACTGCGCTTAAGCTCCAGCGCCAAACGGACTGTGCAGGCTGCACAGCAACAGCAGCAGTACTTAGATAAAAGCCTGCGCCAGCTATCGCCGGCTAAAACCTTATTGGCGCATACGCAGCATATTACTCAGCTGGAGCGCCGGCTTATAAATGCCCAACAGTTGCAGTTAAAGCAAAGCAAACAGCAACTGGCGCAGTTAAGCAGCCAGCTAAATACCGTAAGCCCGCTGGCAACACTGGCCCGCGGCTACAGTATTACCTTTGATGAAAAACAGCAGGTGGTCACCTCCAGCAGCCAGCTAAAAGCCGGGGATAAGGTAGCCATTAAACTGGCCGAAGGCGGTTTTGATGCGCAAGTGACAAAGCTGCATGAACTTAAGTAATAAAAGTGCGCCGATAAGATCTATTGACCAAGGGTACACGTAAAGCCCAACTGAAGAACATACTCCCGGGTGCCTGCTATCCGGACTCTTACAGGAAGCTTTATATGAAAAACTTTACCGGTTTACTGTTGGCCATTTTAATACTTGGTTTTTTCCCTCAAACCGCATTAGCGCAAGACGATAAAGTAGCGCTGGTACCTTTGCCCTCCGTAGACGACTTTACCAGAGGTAATGATGGCTGGGCGTTCGCGCTGGGCGCGGGTGTTGAATATGAAACGGCCTATGAAGGGTCGGACGAATTTGGTGTCGAAATACAGCCAGCAGGCGCGGTGCAATGGCGCCGCGGCAATGACATTTTCTACTTTGCCGGTGAAGCATTGGGCTGGCGCGGCCTGCGCTCTGACACCTGGTTACTCGAAGCCTTATTAGGCTTTGATGAGGGCCGCGAAGAAAGCGACTCTGACGATGGTCGTCTGGACGGGCTGGGTGACACCGAAGAGGGTTTTGAAGTAGTGCTGCAGGCACGGCGGGCGTTTAACACCGACTGGCGTTATTGGTTGGTAAGCCGGCTGGTGAGCGGAGACAACGGCAACCTTGGCTTGTTTGGCGTCGGCCGGCGCTTCGGCGATAAAACCGACGGTTCCGGATCTGAAATTAATCTGGTGGCGGTGTTTCACGACAGTAAATATGCCAATACAGGTTTCGGCATCACTGCACAGCAGTCGCTGGCATCGGGCTTAGACGAAACCAGATTAAGTAGCGGCTTACGCTCCATCGGGCTTGATTACAACTACCGGCATAATATCAACGACAACTGGCAAATTTTCGCCGAGGCACTATATGAGCATTTCAGTAGCGAAGTGCGCAATAGCCCCATCGCCCGCAGCAACTATGAAGCCGAAGTAGGCATTGGGTTTATTTATATCTTCTAGCCCGACCTGATTGAGTGATAAAAATTATTGACGTCATAGCACGGCCTGCTAAAGTAATAACATTGTTAGTACAAAGGGCTTTGGTATGGAAATTATTATCCGTAAAATTGGTAACTCAAAGGGTGTGGTGATACCAGCACCACTGCTTAAACAGTTGGGGCTGGATATTGATGACAAAGCCGACGTAGTGGCTGAAAACGGCCGCTTAGTTATTGCCCCCAAAGCAAAAACGAAATACTCGCTGGCTGAGCTTATCGCCAAATGTGATCAAGACGCTGCTATGCCGGAAGAGCTTATTGAGTGGGAAGCTGTAGCACCGGTTGGAAACGAGTGGTAATGGCAGTATTCGAGCGTGGCGATATTGTTCGGGTGAACCTTAATCCCACGGCGGGCAAAGAGATACAAGGCGATTACCGCCCCTGTTTAGTCTTAACGCAAAAAGCTTTTAATCAGTTGGGCATGACATTAATAGCACCTATTTCCCAAGGCGCAGATTTTGCCCGCATACGCGGCTTTGCCGTGCCATTAATGGGCAGCGGTACAGCAACTCAGGGTGTTGTGCTGGTAAACGGCATCAGAATGGCAGATTTGGTGGCAAGGCAAGCCAAAAAAGTGGAAACCGCACCAAAAAGCATCGTCAATGAAGTACTGGCAGTGATGCACGCTATTATCGAGTGAACGATATGATTAATTATCTACGCCGACCTTTTTTCGAAACCAGCTTAAACTTCGATGAGTTACCACAAGATGCGCAGCCAGAAGCGTTTAAAACAGCGTACCTCAAACACTGTTTTAACACCGCGAAAGACGATTTGACTCGCGGCAATATTGTGGATGGTGAAGTATTTCTCATCACATAATGTCTTTAGCATGCGCGAGCGTTAGCGAGTCACGATGTCTACAATTGTTATGTTTTGCGTTGTTCATTCTTTGAAAGGAACCCATTTCCCTTTGCTGTTTTTCCATGTTTTCCCTGATTTTGTATCTATTCTTAGAGCTCGCCAACTAGCTCCTGTTGAGATTATACGGATCAGATAATTAGATTCAGGAAGGGTTTCTTGATCTGTTATTTTTGTCCATGCAGTATCGCTCGCCCACCAAGCTTCCCCGGTAGTCCTGTTATATTTTATATGTCGTGTTTCGCCTTTTTCACCGATTGAAACCATTTCCAACCCATAACTCTGATTGTTGGGTAATGTGGTCGTACATCCAGAAATTATTAGCAGCAGAGAAACGAAAATAAACCTTTTCATAAGTCCTTCCTTGAAGACTGATTAAGCATAACGCTTATCAGGCCGAAAAATCCGTATTTAAACACGGGCTTTTCCGTCTTTGTAAACTTAGTGTTTATGACATTACAGCGGTTCTGGATTATTTACAAGGGCTTACAGGTACATCTAAATTTAGTCATATCGACAAATACGGAAATCCTCGTCTAATAAAGACTTTCACTGGTCGCTGCATAAAAATACAATGCTGTTTTTGGCTAAGCTGAGTGTTATGTCGCACAACACCATTTCCCTGAATCAACAGCGCCAGCCGTTGCACCACCTGGATTCAGTGTGGTTGTTTGGCTATGGCTCGCTGATTTATAAAACCGACTTTGCCTATCTGGACGCTAAACCCGCCTGCATTTATGGCTGGCAGCGCCGGTTTTGGCAGGGCTCGCATGATCATCGTGGTACGCCGGAGGCACCAGGCCGGGTGTTAACCCTGGTTGCAGCAGCCGGTGCGCGCTGTGTTGGTATGGCGTATCAGGTGACACCGGATACCTTTGAGCATTTAGACCATCGTGAGAAAAACGGTTACCTGCGTGTATTTACGCCCCTGCATTGGTTGCATGAACCCGGTGAAACAGAAGGCGTGGTGTATTTAGCCAGTGCCGATAACGAGGCTTATTTAGGCCCTGCCAGTGATGTTGAAATTGCTGCCCATATTGCCTGCAGCCGTGGCCCCAGCGGCCCAAATAGTGAATACGTGCTGAAACTGGCGCAGGCACTGCGTGCTATGAATGAGCATGACGAGCATGTATTTGCTATAGAGCGGCAGTTGTTAGCGCTGTCGCTTTAACAGCATTGGCGGCAGCAAGTATTATTTACGCAAATGATAACTATTATCACCTAATGCACTATGGCATAATTGCGCTCAGGCCATTAAGTAAGGACTGTGATGCGTAATATTGTCAATGCCATTGTCACCGATGTTCATCACTGGAATGACACGCTGTTTAGCTTTAAAACTACGCGGGAGGCGTCTTTTCGCTTTGAAAGCGGTCAGTTTGTCATGCTTGGGCTGGAGGTTGCTGGCCGGCCTTTAATGCGCGCCTACAGTATTGCCAGCCCGCATTATGATGAAGAGCTTGAGTTCTTCAGCATCAAGGTGCCGGACGGCGCGCTGACATCAAGGCTACAGAATATCAAAGCCGGCGACCAAATTATGCTAACGGTACGGCCTGCGGGAACCCTGGTACCCGGTTACCTTATTCCCGGTAAACATTTGTATTTATTAAGCACCGGCACCGGGCTTGCGCCTTTTATGAGCATAATACGCGACCCGTTTATTTATGAGAGTTTTGAGAAAATTATCCTGGTGCATGGCACGCGCTGGCGCTCGGAACTGGCATACCAGCATGAAATTGAACAGGTATTACCTAACAACCCTTACTTTGGTGAGGAAGTTCGCGACAAGCTGATTTATTACCCCACAGTGACACGGGAAGACTATGTCAGAAACGGCGTGCCACACCAGGGGCGTATTACCGATCTGTTGGACAGTGGTAAGTTACTTGCAGATACCGGCATGCCGGCACTTAACCCGCAGCACGACAGATTTATGTTATGCGGCAACGATGCCATGTTGCAGCAGCTGATGGGCATGCTGGAGCAGCGCGGCTTTGCAAAAGCCAATTCACGCACTATGGGCCATTACGTGATTGAACAAGCCTTTATCGAAAAGTAATTAAGCATAAAAAAACCGGGAAGGCATAACACCATCCCGGTCTTGCAGACGCTGAGCTTAGTTGCCAGCACTAAGCCTTAAAAACTCAACACTAAAAACTCACCACTAAGCACTACTCTTTAACGACGTCAATAAAGTACTTCAACTCGCCGTCTACCATTTCGCGCACTAAACCGTGTACGTCGGTTTCAAAGCCCGGGAAAGCACCGTTAAAAGCGCGGGTAAATTGCAGGTAACTGATAATAATTTTATTAAAGCGCTCGCCTGGTACCATCAGCGGTATGCCAGGCGGATACGGCGTTACCAGCATGGCGGTGACGCGGCCTTCAATCTCGTCAATCGATACCCGTTCAATATCGCGGTGTGCCATTCTGGCCCAGGCATCAGCCGGCGTCATCGCAGTTTCAATAGTGGATAAGTACATTTCAGTGGTAACTTTGGCCACGTCAAACTTGCGGTACATATTGTGAATCTGCTGACATAAATCACGCAGGCCGACTTTTTCATAGCGCGGATGCTTTTTGGCGAATTCCGGCATAATGCGCCACATTGGCTGGTTTTGATCGTAGTCGTCTTTAAACTGCTGCAACTCGGTAACCATAGAGTTCCAGCGGCCTTTGGTAATGCCGATGGTAAACATAATAAAGAACGAATACAGGCCGGTTTTCTCGATAATAATACCGTGCTCGGCCAGGTACTTGCTAACGATAGCCGCTGGTATACCCTGGTCGTCAAACTGGCCGTGCAGGTTTAAACCCGGGGTAATAATGGTGGCTTTAATCGGGTCGAGGATATTAAAGCCCGACTCTATCGCACCAAAACCATGCCAGCTGTCTTTAGCGTGCAAAGTCCAGTTATCGCGTGTGCCCAGGCCTTCTTCGGGTAACTCGTCCGGGCCCCAAACACGGAACCACCAGTCGTCATCACCAAATTCTTCATCCACCTTGCGCATCGCACGGCGAAAATCGATGGCTTCCATTAAGCTTTCTTCTACCAACGCCGTGCCACCAGGCGCTTCCATCATCGCCGCGGCTACGTCGCAGCTGGCAATAATGGCATATTGCGGGCTGGTAGAGCTGTGCATCAGGTACGACTCGTTAAAACGGTGCGTATCCAGGTTACGGTTCTGCGCGTTTTGCACCAGAATTTGCGACGCTTGTGACAAACCGGCCAATAGCTTATGCGTAGACTGGGTGGCAAATACCAGGGTGTCTTCTGAGCGCGGCCGGTCTTTACCAATGGCATGCATATTTTTGTAAAAATCATGGAAGCTGGCGTGCGGCAACCAGGCTTCATCAAAATGCAGCGTGTCGATGGTAGACCCCAGCTCTTGCTTAATTTCTTCCACGTTATACAAGATACCGTCGTAGGTACTTTGTGTAATGGTTAAAATGCGTGGCTTTTTGTTCCTGGCATTGCGGGCAAACGGGTTAGCTTCTATCTTCTTCGCAATGGCTTCAGGCGAAAACTCGCTTTTCGGAATAGGGCCGATAATGCCGTAATGGTTACGCGTCGGCATTAAAAACACCGGGATAGCGCCGGTCATAATAATCGAGTGCAGTATCGATTTATGGCAGTTACGGTCTACCACTACTATATCACCCGGTGCCACCACTGAGTGCCAGACCATTTTGTTGGACGTAGAAGTGCCGTTAGTGACAAAAAACAAATGGTCACAGCTGAAAATACGCGCCGCGTTGGCTTCGCTTTCGGCTACCGGGCCGGTGTGATCCAGCAGCTGGCCTAATTCATCTACTGCGTTACAGACGTCAGCGCGCAGCATGTTTTCACCAAAGAACTGGTGAAACATCTGGCCGACCGGGCTTTTTAAAAACGCCACGCCACCGGAGTGGCCCGGGCAGTGCCAGGAGTACGAACCGTCAGAGGCGTAATCCATCAAGGCATTAAAAAACGGTGGCGCTAACGCATCGAGGTACTTTTTCGCTTCGCGGATAATATGCTTGGCAACAAACTCCGGCGTGTCTTCAAACATATGAATAAAGCCGTGCAACTCACGCAGTACGTCGTTCGGTACATGCCGCGTAGTGCGGGTTTCACCATAGAGGAAAATCGGAATGTCGGCGTTGCGCTTGCGTACTTCTTTGATAAAAGTACGCAATTCAGCCAGGGCTTTGGCCACCTCTTCCGCACTACCGTTACCAAACTCTTCATCGTCTATCGACAAAATAAAGCAGGAAGCGCGGCTGGCCTGCTGGGCAAAGGCACTTAAATCGACATAGCTGGTGTAGCCTACTACTTCAAAGCCATGGCTGCTGATAGCTTGGGCCAGGTCGCGAATACCGGAGCCGGAGATATTCTCCGAGCGGAAGTCTTCATCGATAACAATAACCGGGAAACGAAAATTCATGCGCTTGGTCCTTATTGGTCCATCTTTTTGCGTGCTTTCATCAAGCGCTCACGCTTGTACTTTTGCAGCGGCGTTTCGGTGTTCTTTTTATTCGGTGCAAACGGGTTTTCACCTTCGCGGAATTCGATACGAATCGGCGTACCCATCATTTGCAGCGTTTTGCGGAAGTAATTCATCAGATAACGTTTATAGGAATCCGGCAAATCATCCACCTGGTTACCGTGAATAACAATCAGCGGCGGGTTATAACCACCGGCATGGGCGTATTTCAGTTTTACCCGACGGCCATGCACCAACGGCGGCTGGTGATCTTCCTGCGCCATTTTCATAATACGGGTTAACAGCGCTGTGCTGTGGCGCTTGGTAGCAGAATCAAAGGCTTCTTCCACCGATTCAAATAAGTTACCCACGCCGGAGCCGTGCAACGCCGAAATAAAATGCAAGCGGGCAAAGTCAATAAAGCCTAAACGGCGGTCCAGCTCGCGTTTTACTTCATCTTTAATACTGTCGTTTAAGCCATCCCACTTGTTTACGGCTATAACCAGCGAGCGGCCGGAGTTCAGCACAAAACCAAGGATGCTTAAATCTTGATCGGAAATGCCCAACCGCGCATCGACAACTAAAATGACGACGTTGGCGTCTTCAATCGCCTGCAGCGTTTTTACTACTGAGAATTTCTCTACCATATCATCGATTTTACCGCGCCGGCGCACACCGGCGGTGTCGATAAGGGTGTAATCGCGCTCGTTACGCTGCATCGGAATATAAACAGAATCGCGCGTGGTGCCCGGCATATCAAACACCACCACCCGCTCTTCACCAAGGATGCGGTTAGTCAGTGTTGACTTACCCACGTTCGGCCGGCCGACTATCGCCAGTTTAATATGTTCACTACGCAGCCGCGCCGCTTCGGCATCGGCTTCTTCTTCAGTCAGGGTTTCTAATGCCGGGCCATCGGCCTCGTCAATCTCACCGGCCAGCCGCTTTTGCTGCTCTTCGCTTAGCAGCGGGATCAACGCCTGGTTTAATAACACCGACACGCCACGGCCATGGGCCGCGGCTATGGCATACACTTCACCCAAACCTAAACTGTAAAAGTCGGCAATGGCGGTATCGGCATCCAGACCATCGGTTTTGTTGGCAACAACAAACACCTTTTTCTCTACTTTGCGAATATGCGCCGCTATGGCTTCGTCGCCTACGGTAGCGCCTACTCTGGCGTCGACCATAAACAACACTACATCGGCTTCATCTATGGCTTTTAGCGATTGCTCAGCCATTTCCACTTCAATGCCCTGCTCGTTGCCGTCGATACCGCCGGTATCTACCACAATAAATTCCAGCCCTTCAAAATTGACCGAACCGTATTTACGGTCCCGCGTCAGGCCGGGGAAGTCCGCTACCAACGCATCACGGGTGCGGGTTAAGCGGTTAAAAAGTGTCGATTTACCGACATTGGCTCGCCCTACCAGGGCAACGACAGGCAACATTATGTGAACCTCAAAAATAACAAAACAGGCCCGGTACAGGCCTGTTTAAAAACTTCAACCGCTAAGCCCGGTTTAAGGCGTTTGTAATAAGACTAGCTCACCGTTACGGCTTTGCACCAACACATAGGCGCCATTGCTTACCGCTTCGGTATAAAAACCGGAACCATCCATACTCTGACGGGCAACAAAATCACCGGTTGCACGGTTAACCCAATGCAAATTGCCTTTGTTGTCGCCAATAACCAGGTAGTCTTTGTATACCGCAGGCCCGGTCAGGTAATGCTTGTTCAGGCCAAATTGCGACCAGCGCTCAGTGCCACTGGCAGTGTCCAGTGCATAAATGCGGCCTTCAGAATCGACCACGTACAAAATGCTGTCGGCTATAGCGAAATTACGGAAACTGGCGTAATCGCGCTTCCAAATTTGCCGGCCGGTACGCAGCTCCTGGGCAATCAGCGAACCGTTATAGGCAATACTGTATACGGTGCCACCCTGTACTACAGGTTTGGCATCGACATCCACCAGGCGGGATAAGTCAGTAGAGCCCGACGGCACAGCGATAGGCTCTTCCCACGCCTGATAACCACGATCTGCAATCAGCACGCCCAAATGGCCGCTACCGGAGCCGTAAATCACGCCACCGGCTTCAATAACCGGTTCACTGACACCACGCAGCGTTAACGCCGGTTGCTCATTCTCGAACTCCCAACGCTGCTCGCCGCTGTCCGGGTGTAACGCAATTAAGGTACCGGCGCCGGTTGCCACTACTACCAGGCCTTCGCCCACAGCAGGGCTTGCCAGCACTTCGCCTTTCACCATTACCCGCCATACCAGCTCGCCATCAGCCGACAGTGCCACAACGTCGCCGTTTTCGGTGCCAAAATACAGCTTGTCGTAGCCAAAACTGATACCACCGGAAATACGGGCGTTATCACCGGACCAGACATCACTGATGCCTTGCCAAAATGAGCTGCCGGCCGGTTTGCGTAAATCAAACTGCCATTTACGTTTACCGGAGTTAAGGTCAAACGCGGCGACCAGGCCTTCACGGCTGGCGGCGTATACCGTATCTTTGACAATAATCGGCGTTAGCTGCGACTCATAATGTTCAACGCCGGAGCCGATACTTTTGCTCCAGACCACATCGGGGTCTATGCTGTTTTGCACCGGTGGCAGTACTAAAGGTTCTTTCGAAGAACAGCCCGCCAGTAGCACCGCAGTAAACAATAAAGCCTGTTTTAACTGTAATTTCACGCTTACCTCTATTTATACTGCAGTGACGTGAGCCAGCTCATCCAGCTTAATTTTCAATAACTGCTGATTCTGACCGGCAGCAGCCAATGCCTGCTGATAAGCGGCTTTAGCTTCAGGCAACTTGTCGGCCTGCATTAAAATATCGCCTTTCAGTTCAGCCTGAATAGCAACAAAACTATCCGGCACCGGCTGCGCTAACGTGGTTAAGGCAGCATCAAAGTTGCCTTGCTCTTGCTGTAACCGCGCCAAACGCAGTTGCGTTACGGCCAGCAATGCCGGTTGTTTGCTGTTAGCCAATACCCAGCTCAGTTGTTCTGCAGCTTTGTCGTATTGTTGCAGCGTCACAGCATCTTTGGCTGCCAGCAGAGCCGCCATAACGGCGTAATTGTTGGCATCAGAGGTGGCAACAAAATCCTGCGCCTGCGCCAGCCAGTCTTCACTGCCGGCCGCGCCGCGTTGCTCAACTAAACGGCTGAATTCGGTTGATGCAGCCTCAGCGGTGTTGCGCTGCTCGGCCTGGTAGTAACGAAAGCCATATAATGCCGCCAAACCCAGCACCACACCGGCCAGAATAGCTTTACCGTACTCGTGCCAGAAACGTTTAATGGCTTCTACCTGTTGTTCTTCACTGCTGTAAATTTCCACTGCGTTACTCCGTCAATGCTGCTCAGGCCAGAAGGCCGGCCAAATCAGTTAATAAAATTGTTTGTTGCGGCTTATCTTGCCGCAGCCACTTCACGCTAATTTCGCCGCGTGCCAACTCATCTTCGCCGATGATAAGGCCAATGGCCGCGCCGGATTTATCAGCGCGCTTAATTTGTTTCTTTAAATTGCCGCCGCCACAATGCACCATAATGCGCTGCCCGGGCAAGTTGTTGCGCAGCCTTTCGGCAACAGAAAGTGCCGCAAGTTCCGCCTGCTCACCCAGCGCCATCAGGTAAATATCTGCCACCGCCGGCAGCTGTGGCAGTAACTCTAACGTTTGCAACAGCAACACCAACCGTTCTAACCCCAGCGCAAAACCCACTGCCGGTGTAGCCTTGCCACCTAATTGCTCCACTAAACCATCGTAACGGCCGCCGGCACATACAGTGCCCTGGGAACCCAATTCAGTGGTAACCCACTCAAACACGGTTTTGTTGTAGTAATCCAGCCCGCGTACCAACCGCGGGTTTACCGTGAACTCAATACCGGCCAGCGTCAGCAGCTGCTGCACACGGGCAAAGTGAGTGGCTGAATCTTCATCCAGGTAGTCTGCCAGTTTAGGCGCAGCAGCTAACATATCGGCCAGCGCCGGGTTTTTACTGTCCAGCACTCTAAGCGGATTAGTGTACATACGGCGCAGGCTGTCTTCATCCAGCAGCGCTTTATGTTGCTCTAAATAGGCCACTAACGCATCGCGGTATGCCGCGCGGGCTTCGCTTGAACCCAGCGAATTCAGCTCCAGCTTAACGTAAGGCGTTAAACCCAATTGCTGCCACAGCCGCGCACTTAGCATGATCACTTCAGCGTCGATATCAGCCGAGGCTATACCGAAGGCTTCCAAACCGAACTGATGAAATTGCCGGTAGCGGCCTTTTTGCGGCCGTTCATGACGAAACATTGGCCCTGTGTACCACAACCGCTGTTCCTGGTTGTATAACAAGCCATGTTCATTGCCGGCGCGTACGCAGCAAGCCGTGCCTTCCGGGCGCAGTGTTAAACTGTCGCCGTTGCGATCGGCAAAGGTGTACATTTCTTTTTCAACGATATCGGTCACTTCGCCGATAGAGCGCTTAAACAGTTCGGTCATTTCCACGATAGGGAAACGGATCTCACTGTAGCCATAGCTGGCAACCGTTTGACGCAGCACCTGCTCAACATATTGCCAGGCCGGCGTATCTTGCGGCAGACAATCGTTCATGCCGCGAATGGCCTGAATTTGCTTCGACAAAATTAAACTTCCATCGGTTTGAGTTAAAAAACAGTGGCGATTATAGGCGTAACACGGCTAAACACCAAGCTTGTTACCGGGCTTAATCCAGCTGGCGCACGGCAATTTTCTGTTGCAGGTAGTCGCGTACCTGTTGCTCCAACTGATCTGCAACCTGATCATTGTCCAGCCGCAATTTTTGCCGTTGGCCGTTAATGTAAAAGCCACTTTTTTTGCTGGCACCGGCTACGCCTAAATCGGACACCAGGGCTTCGCCCGGGCCGTTTACCACACAGCCAATTACCGATACCGTTAATGGCTCAATCACATCTTCCAGCCGCTCTTCCAGCTGGTTCATGGTTTTTATCACATCAAATTCCTGCCGCGAACAGCTGGGGCAGGCAATAAAGTTAATGCCGCGCGAGCGAATACGCAGTGACTTTAAAATATCAAAGGCTACTTTGACTTCTTCTACCGGATCCGCAGCCAGCGATATGCGCAGCGTATCGCCAATGCCTTCGGCCAGTAACATGCCCAGGCCAATCGCTGATTTGACTGCGCCGGCACGGGCACCACCGGCTTCGGTAATACCCAAGTGCAGCGGCTGCTTAATTTGCTTTGCCAACAAACGGTAAGCGCCAACGGCTAAAAACACGTCTGATGCTTTAACGCTGACTTTAAACTGATCGAAATTCAGCCGGTCAAGAATCTCGACATGCCGCATCGCCGACTCTACCAAGGCTTCGGGCGTTGGCTCACGGTATTTCTCCTGGATATCCGCTTCCAGTGAACCGCCATTTACGCCGATACGAATGGGAATATTGTAGTCCCGCGCGCAATCTACCACGGCGCGAATACGGTCTTCGCGGCCTATATTGCCCGGGTTAATCCGCAGGCAATCTACGCCGTACTCGGCCACTTTTAAGGCAATGCGGTAATCAAAATGAATATCTGCCACCAGCGGGATCGGCGATTGTTGCTTAATCAGCTTAAAGGCCTCTGCCGCTTCCATGGTAGGTACCGATACCCGCACCAAATCAGCGCCGGCTTTGGCAATCGCCTGAATTTGCGCCACTGTAGCGGCGACATCGGTAGTCCGGGTGTTGGTCATCGACTGCACTGCTATCGGCGCATCACCGCCGATCAGCACGTTACCAACACGAATTTGCGTACTTTGACGGCGTTTAATAGGGTTTTCTGCAAACATGGTTATTCAGACTCAGGAATAGAAAATTTTGCCACTCTGCCAGCCGGTAACGCTGACATATCAAAAGGTTGCTGATTGTAACTGATTTGCACTACACCGGGGTTACCCAGGGTAACCACAAAAGGCGCTTTCCCGGTAAGCTGCATCACATAACCGGCCTGTTTAGTGCCGTAAGCCACGCGATTACCTTCAGCATCCACCACATCGACCCAGCAGTTTGCACTAAAACGCATTTCCAGCTGATCCGGCAGCAATTGCGCTTCCGCCAGCGGTTCAGCCGCAACCGGCTGCGCAGATGGCATTAACTGATCCAGCAGTTCATGCAGCTGCTCCGGCGTTGCCACCGGCGCCACTTCTGCAGCGGCTATTTCAGGTATGGCCACGGTTTCAACCGGCACAGGCGCACTGTCAGAAACCGGCCGCGCCGTTTGCCACCACCAGATAAACAACAACAATAGCAACAAGCCGATAATAGCGTAGGTTAACCACATAAAACGGTTTTCTGTTGCTTGCTTCGCTTCACGATTAGAAAAAGTGCGCATCGGTTTGGCGCTGCTGGCGACACAACCGGTTTGCCGGCTGAATGCGGCCATCAGCTCAGCTTCAGGTAACTTTAATAAGCGACCGTAAGCGCGTACATAACCGCGGGCAAAGGTTTCTAACATAGAGCCGTCAAGTTGATCCTGCTCTAACTGTTCCACCTGCGACGGTTTTAAGTTCAACTGCACTGCAACCTGCTGTACGCTGAGTTGGCGTTGCTCGCGGGCCTGGCGTAATAACTGGCCCGCACTGATGACGGCTGCGGGTTCTGTACTCATTGTGCAATACTGGCCGGGTCGACAACGTACACTTGCTGGCCAACCTTTAAGGTGCTGTTTTCGGTCAGGTTGTTCCAACTGAGAAAGCTGGACAGCCGCACATTGTAACGATACGAAATACCAAACATGGTTTCACCGGCAGCCACCAGATGATACGGGCTTTGTGCGCTAACCTGCGGCCGCGTTTCCAAACCGGCCGCCGCTACTTTTTGCTGCTGCGTCAGTTTTTGCTGCTGCGTTACTTCTTGTTGCGTCACTTCGGCCAGCCAAATTTTTTGTCCGGTTTTTATCACCGCTTCCGGGGTTAGCTGGTTCCACTGCATCAGGCTTTGTAAGCGAATATTGTGCTTCACCGAAATTGCGTATAACGATTCGGCCGCCTGCACTATATGAAAGGGCGCATCGGCGCTATCGCCTGCCACTGTTTGTTTATCAGCTGCCGTTGCGCTTAGCACTTCTTCTGTGCCGGCTGGCTCAGTCGCCATGCTGTGTTCTGCCGGTTGTTCTGCTAATTGTTCTGTCGGTTGCTCTGTCAGCGGCTCTGCTGGCAATTCAGCTGCTTGCTCAACTTGCTCTGTTGCAGCCATCTCAGTCGCAGCATCAGTGTTGTCTTGTGCCACTTGCGCATCAACTTGCTCTGCCGTTAGCGCGGCGTTACCGGCTGCGGCGGCTGAACTGTCAGTAGCATCACCGTCCACAGCAGGTTCTGCACGCTGCGCGGCTTGCGTTTGCGCTTCTGCTTCAGCTGCCATGGTTGTGGTTGCGTCGTCAGATGGTATAGCCGCAGCTTGCGCCACTATAGTTTCAACCGGCAAGGCTGCCGGCACGGTCGCCGAGGCCACCACCGCCGTTTGCGCCGGCACAGTCAGGCTGCCGGCGATAGCACTGGCAGTATTGCTCAGCACCGCAGCGCTGTCGGCAAGCGGTTGCGCTGCATTTGCTATTGAGCCGTCAGCACTTTTACGTTTCACGACTTTTAATTTCGGATTGGCCACCGGTGCGGTCGGCCGCTCAGCTGATACTGTGTCGTCTGGTAACACGATATTTGCCATCAGGCTGTCTTTGTAGCGCTCACGCAGCTGTTCAAACTCGGTGTCCTG
The DNA here is from genome assembly GCF_030690345.1 of Rheinheimera sp. Classification (GTDB taxonomy): domain Bacteria; phylum Pseudomonadota; class Gammaproteobacteria; order Enterobacterales; family Alteromonadaceae; genus Alishewanella. The sequence goes on along the minus strand of NZ_JAUYGV010000006.1, from coordinate 680,364 downwards.
CAGTTTGCCCTGCAGCAGCAACCGCGTTTCCGGCGTGTCGGTATAGAGCGTCAGCAACAGTTGCTCGGCGTTACGCATGGTTTCACGGTCACCGCTCTTCTCTGCAATTAAATAGCTAAGCAGCACGGTGCGGGCCGAGACACGGCCTAAGCGCTGAATACGGTCTAACTGGCTTTTGGCCTGACGATTATCGCCCATAGCGTAAGATAAACCGGCAGCCATGGTTAACGAGGTGATGCGGGTGCTGTTGTGGCTCAGCGAGTTATCCAGATAGGTTTTGGCTTTAGTAAAGCTGTTTTGCTGCAACTGACACAGGGCAAGGTTCTCATAGCTTTCGGCTACGCGGATATAGCCCGGCCGGCTGATGGCTTTAAGCAGCAATTGTTCTGATTGTTCATAGCGGCCTATCTGACATAAAAACGCGCCGTAGTTGTTGTAGGCATCGGCGTAATTGTTGTCTTTGGAGATAGCCTGCTTAAAGTAGTCTTCGGCCTGAGCGTTCTCGCCAACGCTTTGGTAGTAGTACGCCAGGGCGCCGTACACTTCGGCTGAGTTGGGCGCAAAGCTACGGGCGCGCTCCAAATTATACTTCGCTTGCGACGTGTCGCCGCGGCGCAGGTAATTCAGCCCCAGTGAAATACGGGTGCGGGCCGCCTCTATATTGTCAAAGGTCCGGTCAGAAACCGGTTTATCGCTGCCTTTATAGCTTTGCTCTGACACACAGGCCGTCAACAGCAATACGCTACAAAGTGATAGACCAATGAGAACTTTATGCTTCACCACACCTGCTTCCTTGATTTACTGCAGCATTTTAACCGCGATCGGCTGGCCTTTTTGCTGCTTTTTTATCAGCCTTTTTGTTCTGTCGATTACATCGCCCACTAACTGCCCACAGGCCGCATCGATATCGTCACCACGGGTTTTCCGTACAATAACAGTAAAGCCGTATTCTTGTAAGACTTTGTTAAATCTGTCAATCCGTGAGTTACTCGAACGCTTGTATGGCGAGCCCGGATAAGGGTTGAACGGGATCAGGTTAATTTTCGACGGTGTATCTTTCAGCGCATGTGCCAATTCATGCGCCTGCTCCATACTGTCGTTCACACCATCCAGCATCACGTACTCTACTGTGACCTTGTCATTGGCCTTAGAGTTCGCCACATAACGCCTTGAGGCAGCTAAAAATTCTTCCATCGGGTATTTACGGTTTACCGGTACCAGCTCGTTACGCAATTCGTTGTTGGGTGCATGTAATGAGATAGCCAGCGCGACGTCGATTTTATCACGCAGTAAATCCAGCGCCGGCACCACGCCGGAGGTACTTAAGGTAACGCGGCGTTTGGATAAACCAAAACCGAAGTCTTCCAGCATTAATTCCATTGCCGGCACCACGTTGTTCAGGTTCAGCAGCGGCTCGCCCATGCCCATCATCACTACGTTAGTGACCGGTTTGTCGCCGGTATCGCCGTAACTGCCGATGATTTGTGCTACCCGCCATACCTGACCAATAATCTCAGCCACGCTGAGGTTACGGTTAAAGCCCTGCTGGGCAGTAGAGCAGAACGAGCAATCCAGCGCGCAACCCACCTGGGATGACACACACAGCGTACGGCGGTCCTTTTCCGGGATCCACACGGTTTCAACTTCCTGGCCGCCACTTAAGCCCATGACAAACTTAATGGTGCCATCCGTGCTGTCTTGCCGCGTAACCACTACAGGCGCTTCAATCACGCAGCGTGCTTTTAGTTTTTCCCGCAATACTTTATTGATATTGCTCATCTTATCGAAATCATCGATACAGAAGTGGTAAATCCATTTCATTACCTGATCGGCACGGAACGGCTTTTCGCCCATATCGACGAAAAACTGCTGCATTTGCGCGCGCGTTAAATCAAGTAAATTAATTTTGTTATGCTGCTCAGTCATTTGCAGAGCGCTCCTTACCACAATAAACAATAGCCATAAAACACTGTACCAACATGCACTAAGGGGGCTGCTGCCCCCTTAGTCCGTTACCGCAGGCGATTAACGCTTAACGGGTACGGGCACACAACTCGGCTTCAGTGAAGAAGTAAGCAATTTCACGTGCGGCAGACGCTGCAGCGTCTGAACCGTGTACCGCATTCTCATCGATGCTGGCAGCGTAGTCAGCACGTAAAGTACCGGCAGCAGCATCTTTCGGGTTAGTAGCACCCATGATTTCACGGTGTTTACGTACTGCATCTTCACCTTCCAACACCTGCACCATTACCGGGCCAGAGGTCATAAAAGACACTAAAGCGCCGAAAAACGGACGGGCGCTGTGCTCAGCGTAGAAACCTTCAGCCTGCTCACGGCTTAAGTGTAGCATTTTAGCCGCTACGATACGTAAACCGGCAGATTCAAAACGGTTGTAGATAGCGCCAATAACGTTTTTTGCTACTGCATCCGGCTTGATAATTGAAAAAGTGCGTTCTAACGCCATAACAGGCTCCTGATTAAGTTGGTTTAAACTAAATGATTAAAATTTAAGGCGGCAAATTATACGCTAGTTGCAAAAAAAAACCTATTTTTGCTGACAAAAAAGCCGCGAACTGCAGTATCACACCGGAGTATCGCGGCTTTTTATGACAGTAACGTGGCTAGAAGCTGGCAACCACCTTGACACTGCCATCCACGCTGGCGCTGCTGATATAACCAATAGCCGTAGCATCTGCCGCTATGGCGGCTTTTACCGCCGCGTCATCGGCCAATTCTTTTGGTGGTGTGCCTTTACCGGTAAACACCAGCTTGGACCAATAAGCTTTAAGCTGCGCGGCAGAACGGTTCAGCACTTTATTGTCAAACTCGTCGCGCCCGGCCTGGCCTTCGGCGAGGTTTAGCGGTGTGGCTTTACTGCCATCGGCAAAGCTGCTGGCACGGCCTAAAAACAACCGGTTTAAATCATCTGCTGACACCGCATTGGCATTAGCAGGATTAACCACAACAGCAATGTCGGCTGCAGCTGCACCGGACAATAACGCTGTCAATAACAGAGCAGTTTTTACTATACGCATAATGCCTCCTTAAAATACTAAATCTACGCCAAACGCCAACACGTCCTGACGCAGATCCGCAATTTCATTGTCTTCAGAGCTGTATTGCACTTTAAATGCAGCCGAAGGATGGAAGTCATAGCGCAAACCAACATTATAAGTCGTTGCTTCACGGGCCTGACTTTGCACTATGCCCACTACCGGCAATAACAACTGCGGCGGCAAAGTGGCAAGGTAGGGTGTATAAATTTCTGTTTTCGCTTCATTATCTTCTTTTTCATAAGAGATATAAGGCGTGACGCTGTCAAAGCGGTGACCGACTGATACATAGAAGTTTTTCTGATCAGAAATAAAGCTGTTGTCCACTTTAACCAGGGTGTACTCAGCCACTAACAGCCAGTCATTTTTGTCCGCCGTAAACCCCAGACCAAAAAAGGCGCCGTCTTCTTCATTGATATCTATTTCATTAACCAAAGCGCCAAAACCGGCACCTGATAAGCCCGTAAAGAAGTCGCCAAAGGTTACACCAGGTTCCAGTTGCACCGCTTCGGCACCAACACTGACCTCACCGATAAGGTAGGCTGCACGCATGCTGTACCAGTCCCGACTTAGCTCCCAGGTTAAGCCGACAATATTTTGAATCTCAGCGGTAACATCAGTGCCGCTGATGCGGGCATCGCCATCGTATGCACCGGCAACCAACTGTAAGCTGGAATCAAAATTGCCTAACTGAGTGGTGTGATAAAGCGATATACCTTCAATATTGTCAAAGCCTAAGCCATACACACCTTGCGGCACCCGCAGCCAATCATAGGCATAGCCGACATCACGAAAATCTGAGTACTTATAAAACGGCGTGCGTAAGCGGCCGGCGTTTATGCGCAAATCGTCGCTAAGCTGATAGCTGATAAAAGCCCATTCAAAATCGACATCAAAGTCATCATTACCGCGACCCATCAGCTGCGCCGTAACCGATAACTTCTCGCCCAGGTCAGACATCACCTGTACGGCGAATAAACTTTCATTACTAAAATCAAGATCGTCATCATAGCCATACAGTGTGTCGTCACTATCCAGTGTCATGCCGGCTTTAATCGAAGCAAAACCGTTGATGGTCAGGTCAGCATAAGCCGGTGCTGCCAACAGCGTTGACAGCGTTACCGCTATCAGAGATTTTTTTAACATAATTACCCCGTCTGTTATCGTTGTCATTGTGATTTTAGCTGAAGATCCACCTTACTCCAGTGAATATTAGCTTTTTATTAAGTTGGATCAGTGAATTAGCATAAAAAAACGGCCACCCGGGCCGTTAGTATTTTTCAGCGACATAAATAAGCAAAAAGTTAATGACCTTCGCTAACGATATTGACGGTGTATTTCGGAATTTCCACCACCAGATCTTCATCAGCAATACGCGCCTGACAGCCCAAACGTGACTCGCTTTCCAGCCCCCAGGCTTTATCCAGCATATCGTCTTCTAACTCATCACTTTCGTTTAATGAGTAAAAGCCTTCGCGTACTATGACATGGCAGGTAGTACAGGCGCAGGATTTCTCACAAGCATGCTCGATAGAAATACCGCTGCGCAGGGCCACATCCAATACCGTTTCGCCGGCTTTAGCTTCCACTGCCGCGCCATCAGGGCACAGTTCAGCATGGGGTAAAAATACAATCTGTGGCATCTGTTATACCTCGTCCACGTTATGGCCTTTCAACGCACTGCGGACCGAAAGATCCATGCGCCTGGCGGCAAAGTCGTCAGTTAATCTGTTAGTTTGCTCAATCGCGGCCTTGATCGCCGCAGTATCGTCACCTTGTTTTACCGTAGCCAGGGCTGTCAGCGCTTGTTTAATCCCGGCCAGCTCGGTTGTGCTTAACAATTCAGCATCAGCGTTCAGCGCCTGCGACACCGCTTCCAGTACGCGTTCAGCTTCAACCTGCTGCTCGCGTAACAAGCGTTGCTGCATATCCTGGCGTGCATACTGCATCGAGCTTTTAAGCATAGTGGCAACTTGATCATCGCTTAAACCGTATGATGGTTTTACCTGGATATTGGCCTGTACACCGCTGGATTTCTCCTGCGCGGTAACACTTAGCAAACCATCGGCGTCGACCTGAAAGGTGACGCGGATATGAGCGCCACCGGCCGGCATTGGTGGTATGCCACGCAGCTCAAACCGGGCCAGAGAGCGGCAGTCGTCTACCAGTTCGCGCTCGCCCTGCACCACATGCAGCGCCATGGCGGTTTGGCCATCTTTAAAGGTGGTAAATTCCTGCGCCCGCGCTACCGGTATTACCGTGTTACGCGGAATAATTTTTTCCGTTAAGCCGCCCATGGTTTCCAGACCAAGCGACAGCGGGATCACATCCAGCAGCAGCGTATCGCCGTCGGCTTTATTACCTACCAGCACGTTGGCCTGAATAGCCGCGCCTATGGCCACCACTTTATCCGGGTCGATAGAGGTAAGCGGTTCAGTAGCAAAAAATGCAGCCACTTCGCGGCGTACCAGCGGCACCCGGGTAGAGCCGCCTACCATCACTACTTTAACAATTTCATCACTGGTTAAACCGGCATCGCGCAGTACCTGACGACAGGCACGAATGGTTTTCTTTACCAGGGCGCCAATCAGCTGCTCAAACTCCGCTTTGCTCAGCGTACCGTCAAGCATGCCATTGGCGGTTGGCAGGCTGAAACTTACCGTATCGCTGTCAGTTAACTGTTCTTTAATGCTGCGTGCGGTGGTTAAATATTGCCGCATTGCCTGGTGCGATAACTGTGCTTCACCGGTCTGTTGCTGCAAATAACCAACAATTACATGGTCAAAATCATCGCCGCCCAGCGCAGAATCACCGCCGGTGGCCAGCACTTCAAACACACCGCGGCGCAGGCGTAATATCGAGATATCAAAAGTGCCGCCACCCAGGTCGTATACCGCAATAATGCCTTCCTGGCCGGAGTCGAGGCCATAGGCCAGCGCCGCAGCAGTAGGTTCATTTAATAAGCGCAGTACATTTAAGCCGGCAAGTTTAGCCGCATCTTTGGTGGCCTGGCGCTGGGCATCATCAAAATAGGCCGGCACGGTGATCACCACGCCGTTTAACTCGCCGCCTAAGGTTTCGCTGGCGGTATTAGCCAGGGTAGCCAGAATTTCAGCCGATACTTCAACCGGGTTTTTAATACCCTGAGCCGTGTTAATCGCCACTAAACCTTGTTGATCTATCAGCTGGTACGGCACCTTGTCTTTTAGTGCCAGCGTTTCGCCGTAGCCTTTGCCCATTAAGCGTTTAACCGACACTATGGTGTTATCTGCATCTTCCACCGCCGCAGCCATAGCGGCGTCACCGACAATAACGGCATCGCGGGTATAGCGCACTACCGATGGCAGCATATCGCGGCCCTGTGCATTGACCAGGGTTTTGGCTTCGCCGCTACGCACTGTGGCGACCAGAGAATTAGTGGTACCCAGGTCAATACCGGCCGCCAGCTTGTGCTGATGCGGCGCAGCGCTTTGTCCGGGCTCTGCGATTTGTAATAGCATAGTGTTGTTTAGTCTTGTAGTTGCTGTTCTGTCAGCTCCAGCTCTTGCTGCAGCTTAAAGAAAAATTTTAGTTTACGGATCAGGTCGGCTGCCTGTTGATCCTGCTCAGCAGTTTGCGCTTGCAGTGCTGCAGACAACTGCTGCAGTAACTGTTTTTTCTGCTGCTGCAATTGCCGCTCTATGCTGTCAATTACCGCGTCGGCATCGTCGCTTTGCTCAATTTCGGCTAACTGCTCGCGCAGTTCCATTTGTTGCATTAAAAACGACGGATCGGTAAAGCTGCGCTGTTCGTGGCTGATTTTCAAGCCGCGCAGCGCCAGCAGATGCTCTGCCCGCAGCAATGGCTGCTTTAAACTGTGGTAAGCATCGTTAATATTGGCCGTTTGTTGCACCGCCATCAGCCGATCACGCTCCGAACCGGCGGCATGCTGGTCGGGGTGAAAACGGCGCTGCAGTTGTAAATAACGCGACCCCAACTCAGTTAAGTCGAGGTCGAACTGCGCCGGCAGGTTAAACAGCTGAAAGTAATTCATCCGGCCCTTAGTAGTTACATTAAGTGCTTAAGTTAAGTGTTTATACGGTAAAGCTTTCGCCACAACCGCATTCACCGTTTACATTCGGATTATTAAACTTAAAGCCTTCATTCAGGCCTTCTTTGACAAAATCCAGCTGGGTGCCGTCGATATAGACCAGGCTTTTGCCATCGACAATCAACTTTAAATCGTCGTGCTCAAACACCTCGTCATCGTCATTCAGCGTATCGACAAACTCCAGTACATAAGCCAGGCCCGAGCAACCGGTGGTTTTAACGCCTACCCGCAAGCCCACACCCTTACCACGGTTTTGCATAAAGCTGCGCACCCGTTCGGCGGCTGCCGTTGTCATCGAAATAGCCATAACGCTTAGCCCCCGTGCTTTTGCTTGTAATCAGCAATAGCCGCTTTAATGGCATCTTCCGCCAAAATAGAACAGTGAATTTTCACCGGTGGCAAAGCCAGTTCCTGCGCGATGTCGGTATTGCTGATTTGCTGCGCTTCAGCCAGGCTTTTGCCTTTTACCCACTCGGTAACCAGCGAGCTGGACGCAATAGCGCTGCCACAGCCGTAGGTTTTAAACTTAGCATCTTCGATAATGCCGTCGGCATTCACTTTAATTTGCAGTTTCATAACGTCGCCGCAAGCCGGTGCGCCTACCATACCGGTAGCAACACTGGCGTCGTCTTTGTCGAACGAGCCAACGTTACGCGGGTTTTCGTAGTGGTCGATTACTTTATTACTGTAAGCCATGATAGTTACCTCAATGTGCAGCCGGCGCGCTTAGTGCGCAACCCAGGCTACAGTGTTTAAATCAACGCCGTCTTTGTACATGTCCCACAACGGCGACATAGCGCGCAGTTTTTCAATTGCCTGATGCACAATTTTAATCGTGTGATCAATCTGCGCTTCGGTGGTGTAACGGCCGATACTGAAACGGATAGAACTGTGCGCCAGCTCGTCGCTCATCCCCAGAGCACGCAACACATAAGACGGCTCCAGGCTGGCAGAAGTACAGGCAGAACCGGACGATACGGCGATGTCTTTCAGCGCCATAATCAGCGACTCACCTTCAACATAGTTAAAGCTGATATTGGTGATATGCGGCACGCGCTGTTCACGGTTGCCGTTTAAAAACACCTGCTCAATATCTTTTACGCCGTTTAATAAGCGGTCGCGCAAAGCTGTAATGCGGATAATTTCGTCGTGCATTTCCAGCTTGGCAATACGGAAGGCTTCGCCCATCGCGACAATCTGGTGCGTTGGTAAAGTGCCAGAGCGCATACCGCGCTCGTGGCCGCCACCGTGCATCTGCGCTTCTAAGCGGATCCGCGGTTTACGCCGCACAAACAAAGCACCAATGCCTTTAGGACCATAAGCTTTATGGCCGGAGAACGACATTAAATCGACTTTCAGTGCTTGTAAGTCGATATCGACTTTGCCTGCCGCTTGTGCAGCATCAACATGGAAAATAATACCGTTGCTGCGGCACAGCTCGCCGATGGCAGCGATGTCCTGCACTACACCAATTTCGTTGTTAACAAACATCACGCTGATAACAGAGGTATCGGGGCGGATAGCGGCTTGCAACATAGCAACAGTGACCAAACCATCGGTTTGCGGCTCAAGGTAAGTGACCTCATAGCCTTCACGCTCCAGCTGACGCATAGTATCGAGCGTGGCTTTATGTTCGGTTTTAACCGTGATCAGGTGCTTGCCTTTTTTACGGTAAAAATCGGCAGCGCCTTTAATGGCCAGGTTGTTGGATTCGGTGGCGCCGGAGGTGAATACAATTTCACGCGGGTCGGCGTTTACCAGCTCAGCAATCTGGCTGCGGGCAATTTCTACCGCTTCTTCTGCCTGCCAGCCAAAACGATGCGAACGCGACGCCGGGTTACCAAACTCGCCGTCCATTGTTAAAAACTGCATCATTTTCTCTGCTACCCGGGCGTCGACCGGGGTAGTTGCAGCGTAATCCAGATAAATAGGTAGCTTCATTATTTGCTCCGTGTTGCCTACAGCTGGCAGCTGACTTCAATATCAGTTGCCGGATTCTTTACAATACGGCTGTTTTGCCGCTTTGCCAGGTGTTGTACATCTTGCTGGTTTACCAGCTCGCCCAGCGTAATGCCGGTAAGAAAATCTTCAATGCGGTGACTTAAGTCACTCCACAAAGTATGAGTTAAACAGCGGGTGCCGCTGTGGCAGTCAGATTTGCCCTGACAACGGGTAGCGTCTACCGACTCATCCACCGCGCTTATCACGTCTGATACCGAAATACTGCCAGCCTCACGGCCCAACTGATAACCGCCGCCCGGCCCGCGCACACTGCTAACCAAACCTTGTTTACGTAAGCGGGCAAACAATTGTTCAAGATACGACAACGAAATACCCTGGCGCGCAGAAATATCGGCCAGTGGCACCGGCCCGGTTGCTGTGTGTAAGGCAACATCCAACATTGCCGTTACCGCATAGCGGCCTTTCGAGGTTAATCTCATAGTTTGCTCCCTGAAAACACTGGCGCTATTGTACATTCCCGACTGTTTTAGTCAAGTATTAATAACCTACTGTATTAGTCAGGTATTAGTGTTTCAGGTTCAACTTAAATGTTCGGATCAAAGGCTTCAACGTCACGTTTACGCGCTTCTGCCGCACGCTTTTCCGCTAACTTAAAGTCTTCCTCGTCAATATTTACTGTCGGCACTTCTTCGCAGACATTACCGCCGAGCTGATTTACGCTGTGGCATAACTCGCCTACTTTGTTATCCAACAGTTGAATATGGTCCAGCATACGGCCAATGGCATTGGCCACCGGATCGGGATTATCTGCCGCTACTGCATAGGCATCAAAACCAAATTTTTGCGCCAGTTGCTTGCGCTGTGCGCTTACTTCAACATCGGCTTTGGCGACAATGCGGCCCGGAATACCTATTACGGTAGCGCCGGCCGGCACATCTTTTACCACTACAGCATTGGAACCAATACGGGCATTTTCGCCCACCATTAAGGGGCCCAGCACCTTGGCACCGGCACCAATCACCACGCCGTTGGCCAGGGTAGGATGGCGTTTACCGGGGTTCCAGCTGGTACCGCCCAGAGTAACGCCATGGTACAGGGTTACGTCATCGCCAATTTCAGCGGTTTCACCAATCACCACGCCCATGCCATGGTCGATAAAAAAGCGCCGGCCGATCTTTGCGCCCGGGTGAATTTCCACCCCGGTCAGCCAGCGCGCTATAGTGCTTAAAAACCGTGCCAGCCATTTCCAGTTACCGCGCCACAATTTATGACAAACGCGATGCCACCAAATAGCATGCAAGCCAGGGTAAGTGGTTAATATCTCAAAGCTGCTGCGTGCAGCCGGGTCGCGCTCAAACACACTTTTGATGTCTTCTTTGATACCGGCAAACATGCGCTACTCCTTCTCGCCCTGCGCCTTGCGGCCATAACGCTGCACTGAGGTTAAAATGCCGCGCAATATATTGTATTCGGCCTCTTCCGGCCGTGCCCGGGTAAATAAGCGTTTCAGTTTGGTCATCACCACACCGGGATGTTGCTTAATAATAAAGCCGGTGTCGTTCAGTGTCTGCTCCAGATGCTGATAGAAATTGCTCATTTGCTCGCTGCTCGGGTAAACCACTTCATCAACAGTTGGCGCTGCGGCTTGCTGTTGCGACGCTTGTTGCAGCCAGGCCATGCGCACTTCGTAGGTCACAATCTGCACTGCCATCGCCAGATTCAGCGAGCTGTATTCCGGGTTCGCCGCTATGCAAACGTGATAATTGCACAGCTGCAGCTCTTCGTTACTTAAGCCACTGCTTTCGCGGCCAAACACCAGTGCTACCGGCTGTGTGGCTGCCTCCTGCACCGCTTTAACACCGCATTCGCGCGGCTCCAGCATCGGCCAGCTTAACGTACGCGAGCGGGCACTGCTGCCCACCACCAGGCCGCAATCGCTGATGGCTTCCTGTAATGTATCGAACACTTTGGCATTGGCTAAAATATCGCTGGCACCGGCAGACAGCGCATAGGCCTGGCCATCGGGCAGTTCTTTCGGTGCAACCAAATACAGCTTTGATAAGCCCATGGTTTTCATGGCGCGGGCCACCGAACCGATATTGCCGGTATGGGTTGTGCCCACAAGAATGATACGGATCTGGTCTAACATATGGCTTCCCGCGTTAAAGGGCTGGCATTCTAGCATAGCCCGCGGCATTTGTTGACGAGAAAATAGCAGTCTGGCCATCTGAATAAAGCAGATTAATCCGCCGCTGCAACCTGCTTTTTTAACATTGTTTTGCTACACTAGCGCCACTTTTACCACAGGGAACCACGAAGATGAAAACCATAAAACTCGCTGTTGCGCTGTCTGCTCTTCTGTTAAGCCCACTGGCTGTTGCCGGCTCCAATGATAAGCAGCAAGCTGAAGCCTTACAACTGGCGGTAGATCACCAAAGCCGCAGCCCGGCCAATGTAGCCCGCGATAAATACCGTAATCCGGTTGCTACGCTGCAGTTTTTTGAGGTAACGCCGGCCAGTACTGTGGTAGAAATTTCGCCGGGCGCCGGCTGGTATACCGAAATTCTGGCGCCGCTGCTGGCCGCACACGGCACCTACTATGCCGCGCATTTCCCGGCCGACAGCTCGTCAGATTACGCGAAACGTAACCGTGCTGCCTTTGTCGAAAAGCTGGCAGCTAACCCGGTTTACAACCGTGTACAACTAACCGAATTTGCCCCGGGCAACAGCGGCGCCATTGCCCCCGCCGGCAGTGCTGATGTGGTATTAACCTTCCGCAACCTGCACAACTGGTATGGCAACGGCGGTGACGCCGGCATGTTGGCGATTTTTAAAGACTTTTATACTGCTTTGAAACCGGGCGGCGTACTGGGTGTGGTAGAGCACCGCTTACCGGCAGATAAAATGAGCGGAGACTGGCAAAAAAGCGGCTATTTCCCGCAAGCACTGGCAGTGAAGCTGGCAGAGCAAGCCGGTTTTGTCTTCGAAGCGCAAAGTGAGATTAACGCTAACCCGAAAGACAGCGCTGATCATCCGGGTGGCGTCTGGACCTTACCGCCGGTATTGCGCTTAAAAGAGCAGGATAAAGACAAGTATCTGGCGATTGGCGAAAGCGATCGTATGACACTGAAGTTTCGCAAGCCTGTAACTAAATAAGTTTGTACTAAATAACCTTTTGTAGAATAACTAACGGAAAGCTAAATGAACGTATTGGTAATTGGCGGCGGTGGCCGCGAGCATGCACTGGCCTGGAAAGCGGCGCAGTCACCTCTGGCCAGCAAGGTATTTGTTGCGCCGGGCAATGCCGGCACCGCCCGCGAAAGCACCCTGACCAATGTCGCCATTGCGGCAGATGATGTGCCGGCCCTGCTGGCCTTTGCCCAACAAGAAAACATCGGGCTGACCATTGTTGGCCCGGAAGCGCCGTTGGCCAAAGGTGTGGTAGATGCGTTTCGCGCCGCCGGGTTAGCCATTTTTGGCCCGACTAAAGCCGCAGCCCAGTTGGAAAGCTCCAAAGCCTTTGCCAAAGACTTTTTAGCCAGGCATAACATTCCCACGGCGGCTTACCAAACCTTTACCGAAACTGCGCCGGCCAAAGCCTTTGCGGTAACGCTGGGCACACCGGTAGTGATTAAAGCCGACGGCTTAGCCGCCGGCAAAGGCGTAATTATTGCGCAAACACAGGACGAAGCCGCTGCCGCCATTGACGATATGTTATCCGGCAATAAGTTTGGTGATGCCGGTAGCCGCGTAGTGGTAGAAGAGTTTTTAACCGGTGAAGAAGCCTCGTTTATAGTGATGGTTGATGGCACCACGGCGCTGCCGTTTGCTTCATCCCAGGACCATAAAGCGCGCGATAACGCCGATAAAGGCCCGAACACCGGCGGTATGGGCGCATACTCGCCTGCACCGGTAGTCACCCCGGCAGTACACGACTGGGTAATGCAACACGTTATTTACCCCACCGTGAACGGCATGGCAGCAGAAGGTACGCTATTTACCGGCTTTTTATACGCCGGCTTAATGATAGCCCCGGATGGCAGCGCCAAAGTACTGGAGTTTAACTGCCGCTTTGGTGACCCGGAAACCCAGCCGATTATGCTGCGGTTGAAATCGGATTTAGTTGAGCTGTGCCTGGCCGCAACTAAAACTGAACTTGCCGGTAAAGCTATTCAATTTACCCCGCAAGCTGCAGTAGGCGTGGTACTGGCGGCCGGTGGTTATCCGGATGCTTATGCCAAAGGCAAGGTTATCAGTGGTCTGGATGGTGCCGATAGCAGCACAGCCAAAGTATTTCATGCCGGCACTGAGCTGAAAAATGGTGCTGTGGTAACGAACGGTGGCCGTGTGCTGTGTGCTACTGCGCTGGGTACCAATGTCACTGCTTCGCAACAGGCAGCGTACAAACTGGTAGATAAAATCAGCTGGGATGGCATGTTCTGCCGCAGCGACATTGGTTATCGCGCTATCGCCCGCGAGCAACAGTCGCACGAGAAAAAATAAGATGAAATCCAGCTATTTATCGCTTTCACTGCTTAGCGCCTTGCTATGCAGCCAGCCGGTTGCAGCTATTTGCGATGCGAAATACACCAGCATTGCTGCTATCCAGGGCAGCGGCGACAGCAGTCCGCTGCTTGCGCAGCAGCTCATCACTCAAGGTGTGGTCACAGCCGTGGTTTACCCGGGTAGCCAAGCCGCCGGTATTATGTTGCGCGCGACGCAAGCCGACAGTACCGCTGCGGCGGCCGGTCTGTTTATCGCCGATCGCGAAGCTGCGGCGATTTACCGGCCCGGCCAACTGCTGCAGGTTAGCGGTACAGTAGCAGAAATTAATCAGTTAACCAGTTTAGCTCAGGTCAGCGAAATCAAGCTGTGTGGCGAAACCACAACAGTACAACCGGTTGTACTGCGTTTACCCTTGCCGGCAGAGCAAAGCTGGGAGCGACTGGAAGGGACACTGCTGCGTTTTGAGCAAACACTAACAGTAAACGACACATACAGCCTGGGCCGCTACGGCGAAATTACCCTGGCCGATAAACGTCTGCTGATAACCACTGAGATGATGGCGCCGGGTAAAGAGGCGGCCACACTTAGCGCAGTGCAGCAACACCGGCATATGCTGGTGCTGGACGATGGCAGCGATCAGCAAAACCCCGACCCGGTGCATTTTGGCGAAACCCTGCTTACGGCAACGAATACCCTGAGGGTAGGCGATACCGTAAGTAAGATTGAAGGCGTGTTGCTGCAGGATGAGCGTGGCTACCGGCTGCTGCCAACCCAAAAGCCGCATTTTCATGCTGCGAACCCGCGCCCTGCCGCGCCGCAAGCCAAGCCGGCCAAAGCGCTGCGTATCGCCAGCTTTAATGTGCTGAACTATTTTAACGGCAGCGGCCAAAGCCCGGCCTTTCCGACACGGCGTGGTGCTACCAGCCCGGCTGAATTGGCCCGTCAGCAAGCAAAGATTGTCAGTGCTCTGGTTGCAATGGATGCTGATATTATTGGCTTGCTGGAGGTAGAGAATAACGGCTACAGCCAACAAGGTGCGTTGGCCAACCTGACTGTTGCATTAAATAAAGTGGCGGCTAAACCTTACCGCTTTATTATTACCACTGAGCAACCGGGCTCAGATGCGATTAAAGTAGCCTTGCTGTACCGGCCCTCTGCCGTCAGTGTGGAAGGTAAAGCGGCCATGCTACTGGCCAAACCGTTCGACTGGGGCAGCCGGCCGCCGCTGGCGCAAAGTTTTCGCCATCTGGCTTCCAACAAGCTGGTTACCGTAAGCATTAATCATTTTAAATCCAAGGGCAGTTGCCCGAAAGATATCACTGATGCCAATGCCGATCAGCAAGACGGCCAGGCATGCTGGAATGCACTGCGGGTTAGCTCAGCTAAAGCATTAAGTGATTGGCTGGCAACACAACCTACCGGTGTAAGCACAGATAAACAGCTGATACTGGGCGACTTAAATGCCTACCGGCTGGAAGATCCGGTCACGGCACTGGAGCAGCGCAACTGGCACTATCTCAGTGCCGCTGACGGCAGCCAGTACTCTTATGTGTATCGCGGCCGCACCGGTTCACTGGATCATGCACTGGCAAGCCCGGCGCTGGCCGCGCAGTTGCACAACATGCAGCACTGGGCCATTAATGCCGATGAGCCGGTATTACTGGATTACAATGTCGAATTTAAAAACGATAGCCAGCAGCAACAGTTATACGCGCCAACGCCGTACCGCTCATCGGATCATGATCCGCTGATTGCCACCTTTCAGTTTTAACGCGGTTTTACTGCAGCCGGTAAGGTAATTCAATAACTTACCGGCTGTAACTGCTGTAATAGCAGAAGAAACAGTTGCACCTGCTTTACCAGTTGCTTTAAGGTGAGGTTCAGTTAACTTAGCGAGCCGCGCCCATGTCACACAAAAACCCGATTATTGCTATTACCGGTTCGTCCGGTGCCGGCACCAGCACCACCTCGACGGCGTTTCAGCATATTTTCCGCACCCTGGGCATAGATGCGGCCTTTGTTGAGGGTGACTGCTTTCACCGCTTCAGCCGGCCGGAAATGGAAGTGGCGATTCGCAAAGCCAAAGAAGCCGGCAAACATATCAGCTATTTTGGCGCCGAAGCCAACGATTTTGGCGCACTGGAAAACTTCTTTGCCAGCTATGGTGAAACCGGCGGCGGCAAAATACGCCACTATTTGCACACCTTCGATGAAGCAGTGCCTTATAACCAGTTACCGGGCACCTTTACCCCCTGGCAGGATTTACGCGCCAATACCGACTTATTATTTTATGAAGGCTTACACGGCGGAGCGGTAACCGACGAGCATAACGTAGCGCAACATGTCGATTTGCTGATTGGCATGGTGCCGATAGTGAACTTAGAGTGGATCCAAAAAATTATCCGCGACACCTCCGAGCGCGGTCACAGCCGTGAAGCCGTGCAGGCCAGCATAGTGCGCAGCATGGATGACTACATTAACCATATAACGCCGCAGTTCTCGCGCACCCATATTAACTTTCAGCGCGTGCCTACGGTAGATACCTCCAACCCCTTCAGTGCCAAAGATATACCCTCGCTGGACGAGAGCTTTGTAGTGATCCGCTTTCGCGGTATTAAGCATGTGGATTTCCCCTACTACCTGCAAATGATTAACGGCGCCTTTATGTCGCGGGTTAATACCCTGGTGGTGCCGGGCGGGAAAATGGGCCTGGCAATGGAGCTGATTTTAACGCCGCTGATAGAAGAGCTGATGATTAAACGGCGCCAGGCACGCGGCCAGGTAGATTGGCTGGGTACTTAGGCGTCAAGCTCAATACTCTGGCAGCAAAAGCGGTATGCCCTAAACCAACCGTTGAAGGCATGGATGCCTGAGTCGAGCCTACAGGGACGTATTTACGGCGTGTTGGTGTGGGCATACCGCTTTTGCGTTTACAACGGAACTACCAGAATTGTTATCAAAACTACATCATTTCCCTGGTCATAAAACCAACAGCGTTACAATTTTCATTTTCGCCACCCCGCATACTACTGTTGTCTCAGCTTTACAAAACACCAATTTTCAGCCGTTTAGCGAATGTCAAGACCGCAAAGGCCGGTAAATTTACACTTTTGTTTAAATAATAGCCTTTGCTTTGCCGGAAAAAATCCGTAAACTTAGCGCCCCTTACGGGTAGAGCCTTGGATTCAGTGGTGCGCATAGGTCCATATCAATTAGCGAACAAGGTAATTTGTGCTCCGATGGCCGGAGTAACCGATCACACTTTTCGTGAGCTCTGCCGGCGTTTTGGTGCAGCCTTAGCTGTGTCGGAAATGCTGTCGAGCAACCCGTTGGTATGGCAAAGCGAAAAATCACAAAATCGCATGGGCCACCGACAGGAGTCAGGTATCCGCTCGGTACAAATTGCCGGCGCGGACCCACAGCAAATGGCTGAGGCAGCGCAATACAATGTTGACATAGGTGCCGATATTATCGACATCAACATGGGTTGCCCGGCGAAAAAAGTGAACAAAAAACTGGCCGGCTCTGCCTTGCTGCAGTATCCGGAGTTAGTGGAACAAATTGTGCGCGCTGTGGTCGATGCAGTTAAGGTGCCGGTTACGTTAAAAATCCGCACCGGCTGGGATCCTGAGCACAGAAACGGTATTCAGATCGCCCGTATCGCGCAAGATAACGGCATACAGGCGCTGGCGGTACATGGCAGGACACGCGCCTGTATGTACAAAGGTGAAGCGGAATATGACACCATCCGCGCCATTAAACAAAGTGTTTCTATCCCGGTAATTGCCAACGGCGATATTACCGGAGCGGAAAAAGCGCGCCATGTGCTGGACTACACCGGTGCCGACGCCATTATGATTGGCCGCGCGGCACAAGGAAGGCCATGGATTTTCCGCGAAGTGGTGCATTACCTGGCCACTGGCGACAAACTGGCGCCACCGGGCATTGCCGAGGTACGTCAGATCATGCTGGAACATGTGCAGGGTTTACACCAACTTTATGGTGAGCTGGCCGGTTCCCGTATTGCCCGCAAACATGTGGGCTGGTATTTAGCCGAGCATGACACGCTCGGACAGTTTCGTAGTGAATTCAATGGTATTGAGTGTGCTAAGCAGCAGCTTGACACCTTAAATGACTATTTTCATCAACTAGCAGCAACCTAACGTAAAAGAGAAAAGCAATGTTTAATTCGAACGTTACTTCGCCATTTATTACTAACGCCCACGTACAAACGCAGGAAAAGCCACAAGCTTTAAGTAACGCCGCGCAAAAAGCCGTGGCTAACTACCTGCAGCAATTAAACGGTCAGGACGTTAACGACTTGTATGAACTGGTATTATCTGAATTAGAGCGTCCGTTACTGGAAGAAGTGATGAAGTATACCCGCGGTAACCAAACCCGCGCGGCTAACCTGATGGGCATCAACCGCGGTACGCTGCGTAAGAAGCTGAAACAGTACGGCATGAGTTAATGCCACTGCGGGGCCAGCGCCCCGCCACTAAGCACCTTCGGGTGCTTTTTTATTGGTTAGGTTAAAATCTGATTTCTGCAAGCTACAAGAGAGTCTAAGCATGACGACATTAAGACCCATCCGCCGCGCACTGCTGAGTGTGTCAGACAAAACCGGTATTGTAGAGTTCGCCCGCGCGCTGGCCGCGCAACAGGTAGATATTCTCTCTACCGGCGGTACTGCTAAACTGTTGGCCGAACAAGGCATTAAGGTTACAGAAGTATCTGACTACACCGGCCACCCGGAAATTATGGACGGTCGGGTAAAAACCCTGCATCCGAAAATTCACGGCGGTATTTTAGCCCGTCGCGGCGTAGATGAAAGCGTAATGGCGGCCAACAATATCGGCCCTATCGACTTAGTGGTAGTAAACCTGTATCCGTTTGCCAGCACAGTAGCCAAGCCAGGTTGTACGCTGGAAGATGCGGTTGAAAACATCGACATCGGCGGCCCGACTATGGTGCGCGCGGCAGCGAAAAACCACAAAGATGTGACCATTGTTGTTAATGCCAAAGACTACGGCAGCGTACTGGCAGAAATGCAGGCTAACGGCGGCGCTACCAGCCACGCGACGCGGTTTAGCCTGGCGATCAGCGCTTTTGAACACACCGCTCAATACGATGGCATGATAGCCAACTACTTTGGCGCCATGTTACCGGCCTACGATACACCAAGCGAGCCGGCAACTAAGTTCCCGCGCACCTTTAACAGCCAGTTCGTCAAGAAACAAGATTTACGCTATGGCGAAAACAGCCACCAAAGCGCAGCGTTCTATGTGCAGGATGGCGCCACGGAAGCCTCTGTATCTACCGCTAAGCAGTTACAAGGCAAGGCGTTGTCATACAACAATATCGCCGATACCGATGCCGCGCTGGAATGCGTAAAAGAATTCAGTGAGCCGGCCTGCGTTATCGTTAAACACGCCAACCCGTGCGGCGTGGCCATTGGTGATTCGATTCTGGCGGCCTATAACCGCGCCTACCAGACCGACCCAACCTCGGCCTTCGGCGGCATTATTGCCTTTAACCGTGAGCTGGATGAAACCACGGCGAAAGAAATTGTCAGCCGGCAGTTTGTTGAAGTGATTATTGCGCCTGCCGCTACCGACGCTGCCGTAGCAGTGGTTGGCACTAAGCCGAATGTGCGCCTGCTGGTATGTGGTGAGTTCAGCACTGCTGCTACCGCATTAGATATTAAACAGGTAAACGGCGGTATGTTGCTGCAAGACCGCGACCAGGCCAAAGTTACGGCTGCGGACTTAAAAGTCGTCACCAAACGCCAGCCCACCGAACAAGAGTTGAAAGACTTACTGTTCTGCTGGAAGGTGGCTAAGTTTGTTAAATCCAACGCCATTGTGTACGTAAAAGACAGCATGACGATTGGTGTTGGCGCCGGCCAAATGAGCCGCGTCTACAGCGCCAAAATCGCTGGTAT
Source organism: Rheinheimera sp. (assembly GCF_030690345.1). GTDB lineage: Bacteria > Pseudomonadota > Gammaproteobacteria > Enterobacterales > Alteromonadaceae > Alishewanella. The sequence continues at coordinate 660,809 of NZ_JAUYGV010000006.1, read as the reverse complement.
TAAAGCTGCTGACGAGAAGCTGGAAGTAAAAGGCTCAGTAATGGCCTCAGACGCCTTCTTCCCGTTCCGCGATGGTATCGACGCTGCAGCCGCAGCCGGCATTACCGCCGTGATCCAGCCTGGTGGCTCAATGCGCGACGCTGAAGTTATCGCCGCAGCAGACGAGCACGGCATGGCCATGGTGTTTACCGGCGTGCGTCACTTTAGACATTAAAAGCTGGCGCCACTAAGCTATTGCTTAAGTTGAAAAAGGCCGCGTTGCGGCCTTTTTTTACTTGTTTATGTAATACCTGTATTAAGAAAATCCCCTGATAATAGCTGTGTAAGCCCATCAGTGTCCCGGTTATACACATACACCCAGGCGACAACACTGTCGCCATTCTCCGGTATTACGCTTTGCAGTTCACGCCGATACTCCTGCAGCGGCGCAAAACCCGGGCCGCATTCTTCGTACTTATCCAGCGCGCTTAGCAGCAGATCCGGCTGTGTCAGCTGATACAGCTCTCCTACTACCTGTTCGGCCGCATTATTGGATGGCACTGCACCAGGATAATAATCTACCTGATAAAGCCTGGCCTGATAACTTGCCATAGCAACAAAACAGCTATGTTGTGCCAGTAATTGGTGCATGGGGTGGTTGGCGTTCTGCCGCAGGGTGCCGTAAACAAATAGATAATGCTGCATAAAAAGCCTTTATTGATACTTAGTAAAAACACTTTACCAACAAAATAGTTTCAGTTATAAATCAGCCGCATTTTGCAGTTAATTAAATAAAATAGGATGTTTTATGTCGTTTAAAAAAATGCTGGTAGCAGTAGCCTTATGTGGCACCTTTGCAGCTCAAGCTGACGTACAAAACTTTTACGTTGGTGGCCAGTACAATAAAACCACATTAGAAGAAAAAGAAAGTGGTTTATCGGCCTCAGTTGATTTTGGCAGCCTGACAGCTCTGGCGGGTTACAAATTCAACAACTACATTGCCGTTGAAGCCCGCCTTGGTACCGGTATTAACGATAAGTCATATACCGAAGATGGTTACAAAGAATCATTTGGTGTAGATCTGCAAACCATGCTGATAGCCAAAGCCAGCTACCAGCTGTCTGACGAGTTTTCCGTATTCGCGCTGGCTGGTTACAGTAAAACTGAGTTTGAATACAAAGAAAGCGGCCCGTCTTACTCTTTTTCCGAAACTGACTCACTAAGCGGCTTAGCACTGGGTATAGGTGCAGAATTCCGCTTTGCTAATAACTTTGCCGTCAATCTGGAATATGTAATGTTACCGGATGAAACACTTCGGGACGGCTCATATTCATTTAAACTGGAATCAAACAACCTGTCTGTTGGCGTTAATTACTACTTCTAAACCTCAGCGTAAAAAAAGCCGGAGTAACTTAAATTACTTCGGCTTTTTACTGAGCAAAAATCACCACTCCGGGGTTACTTCACGCCGGCTTTTTGCAGCTAAGCTGGATTCAACACAGCAGCTGCCGCTTACATAAAACGCGCAGGAACCGACCATTGCAGTTCCGCCTGCTTAGTGTCGCTACAGTAACCAACGCAGCTTAGCGACGCTTTGCGCACATTAAGCAGGCCGGTTTCACTGCCAAGCAACCGGCTGATTAATGCGGAGAAGTCCGGCTCGTGCCCTACCAGCAAGCTGTGTTGCGGCAAATCCACCAGCAATTGCTGTAACTGTGCCAGCGCCGCCTGGCTGTCGCTGCCTAATGCCAACCAGGGTAATTCCTGTACCGCACCAAGCCCTGCTTCTTTAGCCACTATAGCGGCGGTTTGCATAGCGCGCGGATAGGGGCTGCTGAATACCGCTGTTGGCGTAATAGCGTGGCGCTGCATAAAAGCCGCCACGCGGCGCGCCTGCAGCCGGCCTTTTTCCACCAGGCAACGGTCTATATCCAGCTGATTAGGCCGGATGATTTCTGCGGTGGCGTGACGTAAAAAATATAAGTATTTATCCATAGCGGGCGCAGTTATAGCATGGCTGTAAGGCAAATTTATGACACTCCGCTTTATAGCTCAACCGAATAAAAAACCTGCAAAAAATACCATGCCATAGCGGCACGGCCGATTTTGCCGTCTACACTGCAATATGTGACAGCTGCCGGCACTGTTGCTGTCTGCACTGTCACGCATAAATTTAGCCAAACCGGGAGGGCTTGCATGCAGCCGCTAAGCAAAAAAATCGTCCAGCTTATATTACTCAGCAGCAGTATGTTTGCCGCTGCAGCACAACAAACCACACCAGACAATATCCTGATCCGCGATGTGCGTATTTTCGATGGTAAAAGCAATAAACTGTCTGCGCCCTCTAATGTGCTGCTTAGCGGCAACCTTATTGCACAAATCAGTACAGAAACCATTACCGCAGAAGCCGGCACCAGCGTTATTGATGCCGGTGGCCGTACCTTAATGCCCGGGCTGATAGATGCGCATTTTCATATGATGATGACAGCAACACCGCTGCATGTGGCATTAAACGGGCCCGAAGGTTACGTTAACCTGGTGGCTGCCCGCGAGGCCAAAAATGCGCTGCTGCGCGGCTTTACCAGTGTACGGGACCTGGCCGGGCCGGTGTTTAGTATTAAGCGCGGTATAGACGAAGGCTTAATTACCGGGCCGCGTATCTGGCCCTCCGGTGCAATGATCTCTCAAACCAGTGGCCATGGCGACTACCGCCAGTTAAACGAACTGCCGCGCGCAGCGTCTGACCACCTGCACTACTCGGAAATTATTGGCGGTGCGGCCATAGCCGACGGCGCCGATGAAGTATTAAAACGGGTGCGTGAGCAGTTGATGCTGGGTGCATCGCAAATAAAACTGGCCGCCGGTGGCGGGGTGTCATCCAATTATGATCCGTTGGATGTGGCCCAATACACTGAGGCCGAATTTAAAGCGGCGGTTGATGCCGCAGAAAACTGGGGCACCTACGTAACCGTACATGCCTATACGCCGCGGGCAATACAAACGGCCATTAAAGCCGGTGTTAAAGTGATAGATCACGGCCAATTAATCGATGAAGCCACAGCCAAACTGATGGCCAAAACCGGCACCTGGCTTAGCATTCAACCGTTTTTAGATGATGAAGATGCCAACCCTTTCCCGGCCGGCTCGGAAAACCGCATAAAACAACTGCAAATGACCAAAGGCACCGAAAACGCTATCGCGCTGGCGAAAAAATACAAACTGAAAACAGCCTGGGGCACCGACTCCCTGTTCGACGCCAAACTTACTACCCGCCAGGGCGCTCAGCTGGCGAAAATGACGCGTTGGTACACACCGGCCGAAGTACTGACAATGGCCACCAGTGTTAATGCGCAACTATTGGCCTTATCCGGCCCGCGCAGCCCTTATAAAGGTAAGCTGGGCGTAGTAGAGCAAGGAGCACTGGCCGATTTACTGCTGGTAGACGGCGATCCGCTGGCCAATATTAACTTGCTGGCGACACCGGAGCAAAGCCTGAAGTTAATTATCAAGGACGGCAAGATTTACAAAAACACCCTCTAACACCCTTCAGCATTCAGCCTTCAGCCTTCAGCCTTCAGCGAGGTAAAATATGCCCGGCTAAGCCGGGCATTGTTAATTAACTACCGGCATTGGTGCAGTCGCGGCCGTCAGACTTGGTAAGATACCGGCCGTTAGCCTGCTTTTGCGACGATAAAGCAAATTTATGACTAAGAAATAATAATTGCCGCAATTGGGGCTATAGCAAGGCTGCACCGGTTGAGAATTTTTTGCCTGCAAGATTAATACAGGTTATGTTGCTGCCAGTTTCAGCCGGAGAGCAAAGATGGCAATAGAGTGGATACTGGCTTTTTTAGCATTGGGTAGTTTTGCCGGGGTGATGGCAGGCCTGCTGGGAATTGGCGGGGGCGGCATTATGGTGCCGCTGCTTACCAGCATTTTCCTGGCGCAGGGTATAGCCGCCGATGCCGTGGTACATCTGGCACTTGGCACCTCTATGGCAACCATTGTGATGACGTCACTGTCGAGCATGCGTGCCCACCACGCCCGCTCGGGCGTGCTATGGCCGATTGTTAAAGCGATGGCACCCGGCGTTATAGTGGGCACCTTTGCCGCAACTTTTCTGGCGGCACGTATCAGCTCGCTGTATCTGGCAGGCTTTTTTGCGCTGTTTATGGGCTATGTTGCCTTTACCATGCTGCGGGCTAAAACCCCTACCGCCGGCGGCAAACAGGCCGGTAAGGCCGAGCTGGCAGCGGCCGGTGCCGGTATTGGCGCCATCTCGGCACTGGTGTCTATCGGCGGCGGTTCGCTTACCGTGCCTTACCTTAGCTGGCGCAGTATCGACATTAAAAAAGCCATTGGCACCTCTGCTGCTGTCGGGTTACCTATTTCAGTAGCAGGTACCGCCGGTTATCTGCTAAATAACCAAAGCAGCGCCGACCTGCCATTTATTGTCGGCCTGGTATATCTGCCCGCAGTGCTGCTGATGTCGGTGGCCAGTTTTATCTGTGCGCCGCTTGGTGCCAAACTGGCACACAAGCTGCCGGTTACCACCTTAAAACGGCTGTTTGGCATTTTGCTGCTATTACTTAGCCTGAAGATGCTGGCGTCATTACTGGCAAGCTGAAACCCCGCAGCCAACACGGCCCGATGCAATCTGCAGGCGCCTCAGCTGCTGGTATTAATGCAGTCGCGGCCGTCAGACTTGGCGCGGTACAGCGCGGTATCGGCCGCGCATAACAGCGCCATGCTGGTGCGGTACTGGCCGTTAATCTCTGTTGCCACGCCCTGGCTTACCGAAACACTAAGCGAAGCAGGTAAACCGGCATCGGTAAACTGTAACTGCCGCACCGCCTGCTGTACATCGCGGGCCACCTGCAGCGCGTTAATTTCATTGTGATTGGGTAAAATAAGCGCAAATTCTTCACCACCGTAGCGCGCGGCCATTTTGCCGTCTACCGGCATCGCCTGCACTATGGCACCGGCTACCTTACGCAGGCAGGCATCACCCTGAATATGGCCATAGCGGTCGTTAAACTGTTTAAAAAAGTCGATATCAATAATTACCACGCTAAGCGGCCGGCGGTTGTCTGTGCATTGTTGCCACTGCTGTTGCAGCTGTTCATCAAAACCGCGCCGGTTCGCCAGCCCGGTTAACACGTCGGTAGAGGCCTGCAGCCGCAGCTGCTCGCATTCGGCTTTGTAGTGCGTAAGGTCACGCATTACCAGCACCAGCCGCGGTTCCGGGTCCGGTAAAAACGATACCGACAGCTCAATATCCTTTACCGCGTTATCGGCACAGCGCAGCGCCATTTCTGTCGGCCCGGCCTGCAACGACAGTATGCGTTTGGCTACCATTTTTACCAAGCCTTCGTACTGCTGCTGGCAGCGGCTAACTAAAAATTCCGGCCACTTACGGCCAATCAGCGGTTGGCCAACACAGTTCAGCAACAAGGCCGCCTTGGCATTGGCGCATTCAATTACACCATCCGGGCTGACAATCAGCACCGCCTCGGCCAGATACTGAATAAAACCACCGAGGTCGATGCCGCTGGAGATATCGCTATCGTCAGACCATAAGCTGTCGTCATTCAATGCCAGCGGTTGCAGGTTGGTTTTGCGTTGCGATGTGCTCATCAGATTATCTCGCTCAAGTGGCTTAACTGCTGCCAACTTTAGCCTTTACTAATTGCCATAACCTTCCGACAACCTTCTGATTTAATTGCTTGATTTTAAAAGACTAAAAAGCCCCTTTCGGGGCTTGTCAGAACAAAAGAACAGAATCAGCAAATACTGATTAAAGCACTATTCAGGATCATTTTTAACTTCTGGATCCGGGCTTAGGACCATCAAAGTATTGGTACTGTTGGTTAGAACAAACTGAAATTTAGTAGTGCCGGCACTGCGGTCCATATCCAGCATTTGCACTAATTGGCCATCGCTGCTGACGGTAATAGCATCGATAATGCCGTCAAACGGCGTTACAAAACCGACGCCGATAAAACGCAGGCCTTTACCGGTATTGTCTACCAGTTGATAAGTAATGGTACCGGCTTCCGTTACGGTAACATCACCGTTGGGCAACGGCTGGCCCCCGGTAGTTTGATAACTAAATACCGGTTCACCATTTTCCAGATTGACAATAACCTGAATTAAGCTGGCAGCTTGAGTTAAAGGCATAACGTATTTCCTTATAGTTGTGGGTTAAAATTTAAAATTTGCTATGTTATTTTGTTGCAACATAGCAAGAATGTCAGGATAGTTTTGTAACTCCCCTAAGCAATTCAGCGCCTTTGCAAAGGTAATGATGAACCGTGGTTCTTTATTTTTCTCGGTGATCACAGATAAATTATCTTTAACCTGATTACAAAGATTTACCGCCATACCGCGCTTATCGGTTGCCAATAAAACTTTGGCTTGTAGTAGCTGAGTGTCGGCCAGAGCGAGACTGTAATTGTAATTCTGCCTATGTCGTTCGGTAAGTGCTTTGAGAGAAGCATAAGCTAAATCGGCATATTTTTTACTAAGCGCCAAATGATCAATCTCTTGTAGTTGTATTGCAGTCGATAGCCACAGCCTTGCCTGCATATCTTTTATATTGGTGTTTGACAGCACATTTTTTTGCTTATTTAATGCCTCAGTCAATAAACTAAGGTCATGCTCAATCTGCTCTGCAGTTGAACCGGGGTTGATATTAAACTTCTGATAATCAATAAAACTTTTGTTTCTCAGCCACCTACTATTTTCTGGGTCTTGCTCTATTGCTTGTGATAAAGCTTGCTCCCCTAGATTAGAAACAGTTTGAGCTTCATTTATTTTTCCCTGGTAAATAAGCAGATCCGCAAGTTTTTGATAGCTGCTTGACAAAATATCAAGTAAATAAGGTTCAGGCTTTATAGTAGTATCTACCAGATCAGCCTGTAATCTCTGATGAATCTCTATTGCTAAATGCACTTTTCCCTCAGCTAACGATGCACTTGCCAGCCAGGAGCGGGTATTAGCAATGTCAGCAAGCAGCTGTTTGTTTTCGGGTTGCTTTGATTGCACCAGTAGTCGTAACTGCAGCGACTCTTCAAAATTCTTCCGCGCTAAATCAAACTGCTGCAGCTTCATTGCCAGCGAGCCTAATGAATTGGTGGCGTAAGATAGCTCCATAATGGCGTCTAAATCGTCCGGTGCTATCTGATACATGCGCTCGCTGTAGTGGTAATACAGCTCAAACTCGGGCTGCACCGCCTGCCAGTTGCTGGCGTCGTAGTGGATTTGCCCCAGCCAAAAGGCGTTAGCGCCGAGGGTTTTTAACAGTTCCAGATTGTCCGGCTGTTCGGCCAATACCGATAGCAGCTTGGTTCTGGCGGCTTGCAAGGCTGCCGTGGCTTCGTCCATTTTGCCGCGGGAATAAGCTACTTCGCCCATAGCTTCCAGGGTTTGGCCGTGCTTTAACCGCGCCTCTGCACTTAAGTGATCATTGGCGGATGAAAAATCACTGAAATACTCCAGCGCTTTATTGCTGATACCGTCGAGTAAATCCATCCGGCCTATGCTGCGCAGCTTGTCGGCAAACTCGCCCACCATAAAACCAAGCAGATTTTCTGCTGCCAGCCGCTTTTGCTGCGCCTGCTGTTCGGCGTTAAAGCTTTTAATACTCATAGTTACAGCGGTAAAACTAAGCAGGCACAGCATGGCGATGGTGGCGCGCCACGTCCAGCGTTTAAGCCCCGCTTTATTGGCAGACACCTGAATAAAACGCCGCTCGTCGGCTTCGAGCGAAAACAAGCTGTTACCCAGCAAGGTTTGCGCTTCCTGCAGCGGTTTACCGTCTGCCAGCAAGTAGGCACTGTTTTGCTGTTCGGCCAGCCAGCGCTGGGTTAAATGCTGTAGCCGGCTTTTTACGCTTAAGCTGTCATGGTGTTCGCTAATCCAGGCGGTAGCGCGCGGCCAGCGCCGCAGTAGGGCTTCGTGCGCGATGCTGAAACACGGCTCGCCATTTTGCAGGTGCGACACAAACAAGCGCTGCTCTACCATGGTTTGCACCAGGGTGCGCTCGGCGTCGGTTTGCAACTGCTGCACGCGGCCGCTGCGGCTGGTAATGCTTTTTTCATCCTCGCGCAGGGTGACCAGCATTGATAACACCCGCGGCAGGCTGTCTTGCTCGGCTTTGCTTAAGCCTTTAATGGCCTGCTCGGCATTTTTACCTATAGCACCTTCAATGCCGCCGAGGGCTTTATAAACCGACAGCAAGAGTTTGTTATCTTTGCTGCGCTGTAAATACAGCTGTTGCAGTGTGTATTGCAACATTGGCAGCGCATCGGGGTTACTGGCGGCTTCACTGCAGAGCATTTCATCCAGCGGCATAGCGGTATCCGGGTCGGTATCAAAACCCAGCCCTGCGGCCAGCGCCGGTAAGCGGATCATTTGCAGCAAATCGCTGCGGCCTGGTGCGGCCAAATCAAAATGCGCGCCTTTGGCTTTGCCGGCAATCAGGCTGGGGTAATCAACCAGCAGCGGATAAAATTCATTGCGACAGGCACTGAGCACCAGCACGGCGCCGCTGGTGGCCAGTTGCTCCAGCAGCAGGGTAAAGTGTGTGCGCTGTTCTGAGCTGAATAACGGTGATGATAACAGCACCTCTAAACGGTCGACAAACAAGGCGAAACGCTGCTTTAGCTGCGCGTTTTTCGGCAATTGCTGCAGGCAGCGCTGCATTACCTGCTGCGGATCCATTGCCAACAGTGCCGCAAGGCTTTGCGCACTGTCACCGGCAAATACCGGTGCATCATCCAGCTCCCAGTCCAGCATGGCGCCGGCTAAATCGGTAAGCAATTGGCCGGGTGCCACATCGGCCAAATCCAGACTGCTGTATGACAATACCTGAATGCCGTTATAACCGCCCTGCTGCATCAGGTTGGGCATCACGCCGGCGTTAATTAACGAGGATTTACCGCTGCCGCTGGGGCCGAGCAACAAACAACAATCACGGCCATATTTAATTTGTTGCGCGATACGGCTAAGCAAGGTGTTTATTTGGATACCACGACCAAAAAACACACTGGCGTAACGCGCGTCGTACGCCTGCAGGCCCGGAAACGGCGAGCCTTGCTGCCAGCTTTGTGCCTGCACGCTTTGCTGCTGCCCCAGCGGAAAGCGAACTTCGGCCAGAGTGCGGTAACCGCGCTTACGGATGGTTTCAATGTAAACCGGGTTGGTGGCGCTGTCGCCCAGTGCCTTGCGTAATTGGGTAATGGTTTTGTGCAACGGGTTGTCGCCGGTATCGGTATCCGGCCAGCAGTGACGCACTATATCATCGCTGCTAAGCACCTCACCGCCATGGCGACACAGCAATAGCAGCACATCCATGGCCTTGGGTTCGAGCTGAATAAGCTGTTTGCCGCGGCGCAGGCTGTTGGCGGCAGGGTCTACCTGCCAGTCAGCAAAGAAGAAAGTGTCGCTCATAGCTACTTGTAATTATTGCTTTGCTACACAACATAACATGCTGTAGCACATTAGTTTAGCCCCTTTTAATATTAACAACTGCAACAATATGGCTTGAATAACGCGGCAACTTTGCCAGACTTTAGCCAAAGCAGGACTAAGGAAACTAATTATGGCGCAATGGCTTAGCGGCACAGTAACTGAAAACCGGCACTGGCATGCCAATTTGTTCAGCATTAAACTGCAAACACCCGCCTTTGACTTTACTGCCGGGCAATTTGTCCGGCTGGCGTTGGATACCCCGGATGGCCGCTTGCAGCGCGCCTATTCGTTGGTAAACAGCCCGGGCAGTGCAGAGCAGGAGTTTTTAGTCAGCACTGTAGCCGGCGGTAAACTGTCACCGCTGCTGCAACAGTTGAAAATGGGCGATACGCTGGAAATAAGCCAACCGGCTTCCGGCTTTTTTGTATTGGATGAAGTACCAGACGGCGACAACCTGTGGCTGATGTCCAGCGGCACCGGCATCGGGCCTTATTTAGCTATGCTGGGCACACATAACCTGTGGCAACGTTTTAACCATATAGTGCTGGTACACAGCGTGCGCACTATCGCCGATTTGGCCTATCGCGAGCTTATTCAGCAATACCAGCATCAATACCCGGGCCAACTGCACTACCAGCCGATAGTAACCCGCGAGCCAATGGCCGGTGCCCCGCACAAACGCCTGCCGCTGCTGATCCAAAGCGGCGAGCTGCAAGCGATATGTAAGCAGTCACTTACCAACCGTTCACAGGTAATGCTGTGCGGTAACCCGGAGATGATTAAAGATAGCAAAGCGATGCTGGAAAGTATGGGCTTAAAGAAAAACCTGCGCCGTGAGCCCGGCAATATTACCGTAGAGCAGTATTGGTAGCCTGCGCAGGGTAAACCCCGCGCTAAAAAATACCCGCCAGCGAGCGTAGCAGGCCCTGATGCAGCGGTTGTTCGGCGTCTTGCCAGCTTAGGTTAGCTTTATTGGCAAAGCTAACCACTTTTACCTGATACTTGCGCATATCGGTATCGCGCTGCCATAACTGCTCAAAGGCTCCACTGTCGCCTTGTAACAGCTGATGCTCGCTGTATTCCTGCACTTTTTGTTCTGAATCCGGCGAAATACGCTCGGCAATCTGAATATCGGTTAGCATGGTGTAGTACTTATCCTGCACCAGCTGGTTACCGATATATTCAGCGCCGGCAAAGGCGGCCAGTACCACTAAAGCGCGGGCGATGTCTTTACCGTCGATATTGGTACCAACAGAGGTATCAACAAACACTGCTGCATTGCGGTTATAACGCTGATTGCGCTGCTGCGGTGTTTCCGGCGGTGGCGGTGGTGCCATGCCGGGGTCCAGCAGTTGCTGTACTTCTTCGGCAGTCATACCGTATTCATCGGCCAGTACTTTGTCCGGCCGCTCTTTTAATACGGTGCGTACATTCACCTGCAACCAGTATTGCGCGTTAATAGGCGAAGCTACCAGTTGGTAGCCGCGTGACAGCATAAAGTTGCGCACATCGTCGCCCAATGGTAATTGGTACTCTGCAGCGGTTTGGCGGATATCGAGAAAAATGGTGCGCTGCTCCGGCTCGACCGGATCCAGATACACCGTTTGGCTCATCCGCGTTTGTACATCCAGGTTGCGTTTTGCCACCGAGGTATGCACTGCAGTGCAAGCCGACAGCAGCCATACCGCCAGTAGCAGGAAAGCTATACGCATTTAGAATAAACCGGCCAGCGCCCGCACCATACCTTGGGTCAGTTCCGGCTCGGCTTCCGGCCATTTTAAATTGGCCTGGTTGGCAAAGCTAACCACCCGGGTTTGATATTTGCGCATATCGCTCTGGCGCTGATAACTGGAGGTAGTACTGCCGCTATCGCCCTGGATCAACTGATGCTCAGAGCTTTCGCGCACTGTGCCGTCAAAGCGCTCCATAATCTGAATATCGGTAATTACGCTGTAGTACACATCTTCTACCATCGCATCAATGACGGTACCGGCTACCGCACCGCCAACTACTGCACCAATAGCTGCACCACCACCGGAGCTACCGCCGGTAGCGCGGTGAATGGCATAACCTGATACCGCACCGCCTGCCATGCCAGGGCCCGCTGCCAGCGCACCGCTGGTAGCGCGCGCATTGCTGCGGCCTACCTGTAATACGTTGGCTTGCAGCCAATAATTAGCCCGTGACGGGCTGTCTATAACCTGGTAGCCGCGCGCTTGCAGGCTTTGGATTACCTGAGGTTTTAAATCAAACTCCGGTTTATCGGAGGTATTGCGGATATCAACAAATACCGTGCGCTGCTCCGGTTCTACCGGGTCGAGGAAAATAGAGCTGCTCATTTTGGTTTGCACATCTAAATTACGTTTGGCCACAGCGGTGTGCAATGCACCGCAACCGCCCAACACTAAGCTGACAACGGCCACTGAGCTGATTAACAGGGTTTTCATCTTGGGTATCCTCTGTGCTGATATCACTTCGCTTTGCGCTGCTCCAAATTTAGGCGCGCGGGGCTGAATCATATCTGAATAATTAACCGGAGTTTATACTAAAACTTACAACAGCAGAATACGGCTTTGTAAGCAAACATAAACAGATGAAATTACGCGGCGCCGATGGTTTTACCTTTACTTTTACGTGCCAGCCGTTACAATGTCCGCCGCTCTTTTGACCGAAATTTACACAGCTCTTTTCAAAATAAGGTAATTGCTATGCATCCGATGTTAAACATCGCGGTTCGCGCTGCCCGCAGCGCCGGTAACGTGATCGCTCGTGCCTGTGGCCAGTTAGATATGGTTCAGAAAGTACAAAAAGGCACCAACGACTTTGTTACCAATGTCGACAGAGAAGCTGAACAAGCCATTGTTCAGGTGTTACAAAAATCGTTCCCGACCCACGGTATTGTCGGTGAAGAGCATGGTGATTACGGCAACAGCGACAGTGAGTTTCAATGGATCATTGACCCACTGGACGGCACTACCAACTTTATAAAAGGCATTCCGCACTTTGCGGTGTCTATCGCGTTAAAACATCAGGGTAAATTAGACCAGGCAGTGATCTTTGATCCACTGCGCGGCGAGCTATTTACGGCATCCCGTGGCCGTGGCGCCCAGTTAAACGGTACCCGTATTCGTGTAACCAACCTGCCTGATATGCAGGGCACTATTCTGGCTACCGGTTTTCCGTTTAAAAACAAAACTCACTTACCGGCACACAGCGCCATGTTAGCGTCTTTACTGGCCGACGCTGCGGACATTCGCCGCACCGGCTCTGCCGCACTGGATTTAGCCTATGTGGCTGCCGGCCGGTTTGACGGTTTCTTTGAAATTGGCTTAAAGCCGTGGGATATCGCTGCAGGCGAGTTAATTGTGCGCGAGGCCGGTGGCCTGGTGTGTGATTTTGTCGGCGGCAATAACCAACTGCGCAGTGGCAACATTGTTGCCGCCAGCCCGAAAGTACTGGCCGGCATGCTCAAAGGTATTCGCCCGCACCTGACAGAAACATTGTCTCGTTAAGTCAGGTACAACACACCGCGACAGCACAGGTTAGAACCCCGATGCACAGCCACAGAGTGTCTGAACAAGCCAGGGATGGCTTGTGAGTTGCTGTTGGCGAGCACAGCGGGTGTTGTAACCTGGCAATGGCCCCGCTCGCCGGCTGCGCATCGGGGTTCCGGACTATAGAGCTACAGTTGCGTAATACTGTAGCCTTGCTCCCGCAGCAATTGCAGCACATTACTCTCCCCCGCCAGATGCAAAGCCCCGACTAATACCAGCTCCACTTCAGGCGTGGCCAGCATCTGCTGTATTTGCGGCAGCCAGTTTTTATTGCGCTGCACCAGCAACGCTTCGTAAAACTGCTTACCTTCCGGTGTATCGGTAAAGGCCATTGCCAGCTCTGCCATAGTGTCGGTGTCGCCACTGCGCCAGGCGGCAATAATTTTAGTCAGTTCAGCTTCAAGCTCAGATAACTGCTGCAAATTTTGCTGCACAAAAGCATCTTCATTATTGGCGGATATATTCAGCAGCATGCTTAGTTGCTGCTCTACGGTTTCCAGAAACAGCAACGGCTTGTTATCCGCCAGCGCTTGTTTGAGGAAATACATATCCACGCCCTCTCCGGCCATACCGGCTTTTTGCAACGCAACCTGCATTAAGGTCAGCAGCACAAAATCCGGCTTAAAACCGTTTAGCGGCGCCAAATCAACGCCCTGAGTGCTGGCATACTGCTGTAACTGCTGATAGGTTGTTGCCGATAATACACCACTGAGCTTGCGGCCATCTTTGTACATCGCCTGTTGCATCAGCAGTTGCATACCTTGCGCGGTTTCTAACTCGCGCACATCGGTTTCAAACACCAGGGTATCGGCTTGCCGGTAAGCTGCGGCAAATTCCGCCGGTAACGGAAACTGCTCTGGTGGCAATAAATGCACGGTACCGGCGATATATAACTGCTGTGCACCTTTACTGACTTGCCACACTGAAGTGTCAGCCTGCAACGCTGCGCTGCAAAACAGTGCCGTAGCACAGCACAGCCTGATTAACTTAACCATTTATTACTCCTGTTATTTTGCAGGCGGGATCTCTACCGGCAGCTTACGTTCACACCACTCACGATAGCCGCCAGCTAAACTAAACACATTTTGATAACCCATAAGCTGCAGCGTTTGCGCCGACAAGGCCGAACGATAACCGCCGCCGCAGTACAAGACAATTTTCTGCTTTTTATCCGCTACGGTTTGCTCAATATCGCGCTCAATAATACCTTTACCCAGGTGCATCGCCTCGGGTAAATGGCCGGCGGCCCATTCATGATCCTCGCGGATATCCAGCAGCACATAAGGCTGATTATGCTCGAGCAACTCAGTAATACCGATTTCTTTAATTTGCGCTTTGGCCTGCTCTACCAGGGCAATAAAACCCGGTGCGTGGTGTTTACTCATGCTGTTGATCCTTATTTTGCCGGTGCGAAAAACAAAAATGCCGGTCACTGACCGGCATTTTTAACATCTTTAGCAACGTAATTACAGCAAGGCGTCGGTATTTTCGCCTTCTTTTTCTACCGGCGGTGGCGGCAGCATATCTTCGCGGCTGATACCGAGAATTTCTGCTATCGCACTGGCGACATAGATAGAAGAGTAAGTACCGATGGCGATACCAAACAGCAAGGCCGTAGCAAAACCATGAATTAACGCCCCGCCCATATAAAACAGCACCACTAACACCAGCACTGTGGTCAATGAGGTGATCACTGTACGGTTCAAAGTGGAGGTAATAGCATCATTAATGGTGTCATCCACGCTGGTATCGCGCAGCTTACGGAAGCTCTCGCGAATACGGTCAAATACCACTATGGTGTCGTTAATCGAGTAACCTATCAGCGCCAAAATGGCTGCCAGCACAGTTAGATCAAACTCTAACTGCAGTACCGAGAACAAGCCCATGGTTAAGGTAACATCATGGAACAATGCCGTTACAGCACCAACAGATAAACGCCACTCAAAGCGCATGGTAACGTAAAGCAAAATACCGATCAGCGCTACCAGCATCGCCAGGCCGCCGTCTTCTTTTAACTCTTCACCCACGCTTGGGCCAACGAACTCAATACGCCGCATGGTGACCGGCTCGGTTTCTGCCGCGTTAAGTGCTTTTATTACACTGTCACCCAGTGCTGATTGATCAACGTCGGTGCGCAGCGGAATACGGATTAATACATCGCGGCTGGTGCCGAACAACTGCACTACCGCATCACCATAGCCGGCAGCTGTCAACGTTTGCCGTACCGCCGGTAAGTTGGCCGGCTGGGCAAAACCCACTTCAATTACGGTACCGCCGGTAAAATCCAGCCCCCAGTTAATACCTTTGGTGGCAAAGGACAACAGCGAGCCGAGGATTAATAAAGTCGACAGCGCTATCGCCGGCCATTTTAACCGCATAAAATTCAGCGGCTGGCTAAAGGAAAATATTCTCATTGCATACCCCTTATATTGGCAGTGACTGCACGCGGCGGCCACCCCAGAACAAATTAACCAATAAACGGGTACCGACAACGGCGGTGAATATTGACGTTAAAATACCAATGGCCAGGGTTACCGCGAAGCCTTTTACCGGCCCGGTACCAATACCAAACAGGATTAACGCCACTAACAAGGTAGTGATGTTAGAGTCGGCAATAGTGGCAAAAGCACGGTCGTAGCCATGGTGGATGGCTTGCTGCACAGAACGCCCGTCGGCTAATTCCTCGCGGATGCGCTCGAAAATCAGTACGTTGGCATCAACCGCCATACCTACCGTTAAGACGATACCGGCCATACCGGGTAAGGTAAGGGTTGCGCCCGGGATCATCGACATTACGCCGACAATTAACACCAGGTTGGCTACCAACGCCAGGTTAGCCACCAAGCCAAAGGCTTTGTAGTAAATCACCATAAAGACCAGCACACACACCATACCCCAGAGGATAGCTGTGGTACCAAGCTCAATGTTTTCTTTACCCAGGCTTGGGCCTATGGTGCGCTCTTCAATAATCTGAATAGGTGCAATTAAGGCACCGGCGCGCAGTAAGGTAGCCAGATTTTGCGCTTCACCCGGCGAGTCGATACCGGTAATGCGGAAATCCCGGCCTAAACGCGCCTGAATGGTGGCGTCGTTGATCACTTCCTGCTGCTTAATCAGCACAGGATTGCCATCCGGGCCAAGCTCGGTGCCGGGTTTATATTCAATAAACACCGACGCCATGCGCCGGCCAATAGCATCGCGCGTAGCTGCAGATAACATATTGCCGCCTTTGGCATCCAGCTTAATGCTCACCTGCGGCCGGCTGTACTCATCAAACGCCGAGTTAGCGCCGGTAATGTGCTCGCCGGTTAACATAATGCGTTTTTCCAGCAGCACCGGGCGGCCATCACGGGTGTAATACAGCTCAGCATTCAGCGGCACACGGCCCTCTAAAGCAGCGGCTAAATCACCTTCTTCATCCACCAGACGAAACTCCAGTGATGCGGTAGCACCGAGGATTTCTTTCGCGGTAGCGGTATCTTGCACACCAGGCAGTTGCACGACAATACGGTCTGCGCCCTGGCGTTGTACTAAGGGTTCAGCGACACCAATTTCATTTACCCGGTTACGGATAATGGTGATGTTTTGCTCCAGCGCGTATTCACGAATTTCTTTTAAGCGAATTTCGCTGATGCTGACCAGCAGGGTCAGCTCATCGCTACCCTGGCTGAACACCAGCTCGCGGTCGCGTTTTTTCAGTGCGGCTTCAGTTGCCGCCACATCGTCGGCTGAGCGCAGCAATACCTGGACCTGGCCACTGGCTGGGTCAGCCTGAATGCTGCGGTAACGGATTTTGTCCTCGCGCAAGTCAGCCCGAAAGGTTTGCACCATATCGTTCAGATTTTTGTCCAGCGCCGCTTTCATGTCCACTGCCATCAGGAAGTGCACACCGCCGCGTAAGTCCAAACCCAGCTTCATCGGTGACGCACCGATAGCCGCCAGCCAATCCGGCGTTGCCGGTGCCAGGTTCAGCGCGGTAATGTAGTTAGCGCCCAATTGCTGGCTGGCAATTTCACGCGCCTGCAGTTGATCTTCAGTGCTGTTAAAACGCGCCAGTAGCTGGCCGTTTTCTAACACCACTGATTTTGCTGCTATACCGGCGGCGGTGAAGCTTTGTTCAACCTGCAGCCGGGTTTGCTCGGCTACCGTACCGCCGCGGGTGGCGCTGATATTCAGCGCCGGATCTTCCGGGTATAAGTTTGGCAAGGCATACACCAGTGCCAGCAATAACATGCCGATCACTACAAAGTAGCGCCAAACGGGGTTTTGATTTAACACCTGTTTATCCTTTCTTCCGGCTTACAGAGATTTCAGCGTGCCCTTTGGCAATACAGCACTGATCGCTGCTTTTTGCACGGTCACTTCTGTGCTGTCATTCAACGCAATAACGACGAAATCTTTGTCGTCAGCAATTTTGCTGATGCGGCCCACCAGGCCACCCTGGGTTAATACTTCATCGCCTTTACCCAGCGCTGACATCAGGTTGCGGTGCTCTTTTACACGTTTGGCTTGCGGGCGGTAGATCAGGAAATAGAAAATCAGACCAAAGGCCACCAGCATAATAATTAAATCCCAACCGCCGCCCTGGGCTGGCTGGCTGGCTACGTCGGCATAGGCGTTGCTGATAAATAAACTCATTTGTGTCCCCTTAATTGTGATTAATGTTGTTCTGTATTGGTATCAACCGCGTCCAATACCGGTACCGGCAGGCCACGTTTAGCATAAAATTGTTCGACAAACTGCTCCAGGTTACCAGCGGCAATAGCCGCGCGCAATCCTTGCATCAATTTCTGATAGTGATGCAAATTGTGCATGGTATTTAATCTGGCACCCTGAATTTCATTACAACGGTCCAAATGGTGTAGATATGCACGGGAATAATTTTTACAAGTGTAACAGTCGCATTCTGCGTCTAACGGGCCAATATCGTCTTTGTATTTGGCGTTGCGGATTTTTACCACACCTGTGCTGACAAACAAATGACCATTACGCGCATTGCGGGTTGGCATCACACAATCAAACATATCAATGCCACGGCGCACCGCTTCGACGATATCTTCCGGCTTGCCCACGCCCATTAAATAGCGCGGTTTATGGGCTGGCATTTTACCGGTGGTGTGGTTTAAAATGCGGATCATGTCCTCTTTGGGCTCGCCTACCGACAAACCACCAATGGCATAACCGTCAAAGCCAATATCTTCCAAACCATTAAGCGACACATCACGCAGGTTCGGGTACATGCCGCCCTGAATAATACCAAACAATGCTGCAGGGTTATCGCCGTGCGCCTCTTTACTGCGTTTAGCCCAGCGCAGAGACATCTCCATCGATTTTTTCGCTTCCTGCTCCGTGGCCGGGTACGGCGTACATTCGTCGAAAATCATCACGATATCCGAGCCCAGATCGCGCTGCACTTCCATCGAGCGTTCCGGCGTTAACATAATGCGTTCACCGTTTAACGGTGAGCGGAATTTAACGCCTTCCTCGGTAATTTTACGCAGCTCGCCGAGGCTGAATACCTGAAAACCGCCGGAGTCGGTCAGAATAGGCTTATGCCAATGCATAAAGTCGTGCAAATCACCGTGCTTTTTGATGATCTCTGTGCCCGGGCGCAGCATTAAGTGAAAAGTGTTGCCAAGGCAAATTTGTGCGCCGGTAGCGTCCAGCTCTTCCGGTGTCATGCCTTTTACCGTGCCGTAGGTGCCAACCGGCATAAACGCCGGCGTTTCTACTACGCCACGCTCAAAAATCAGCCGGCCACGGCGGGCCTTGCCATCTGTGGTATCTAATTCAAATTTCATTACTATCCTCATACGCCGGAAAAACAGTCCGGCTTTTTTGCGCCGCCGATTATAGCAGCTTAAGTGACAGAAGCTAAGCTGAACAAAGCGTGGCGAACTATTGAAGCTGCAGCAGGGTGTTCTTATGCAGCAGCGGCAGGGATGCCGCGGAGGCTGAGACAGCACAGGGACGTGCTGTCGAAGGCGGCGAAATAAGAATTTCCCTGCTGTAGGCCTAATCCAAACACAACTTTAACGAATAAACATCGCATCGCCGTAAGAGTAAAAGCGGTATTGCTCAGCAATCGCCGTTTTATAAGCATTCATTACATTTTCACGGCTACTGAATGCCGATACCAGCATAATCAGCGTAGATTCTGGCAAATGAAAGTTAGTGATCAGTGCATCAATCACCTTAAATTCGTAGCCAGGATAGATAAAAATCTGCGTATCACCGTTATAAGCCACCAGGTTACCGCCGCCTTGCTGCGCCGCCGATTCCAGCGAACGTACCGACGTAGTGCCCACCGCTACCACGCGGTTACCGCGCGCTTTACATGCAGCAACGGCGTCCACAACCTGCTGCGGCACCTCGATATACTCGGCGTGCATCTTATGCTCTAACACGTTATCCACCCGCACCGGTTGAAAAGTACCGGCGCCAACGTGAAGCGTAACATAAGCAAATTCAACGCCTTTGCTACGTAATTTATCCAGCAGCGGCTGGTCAAAATGTAAGCCGGCGGTAGGCGCGGCCACGGCGCCCGGCTTTTCGTTATACACCGTTTGATAGCGCGCTTTATCTTCTTCGTTATCCGGCCGGTCAATATAAGGCGGCAACGGCATATGGCCCAGCCGCTCCAGCATCGCCAGCACCGGCTCATCGCTGAGCACTTCGAGCTCGAACAATTCGTCGTGGCGCTGGTTCATCCGCACTTCGGCGCTGTTTTCCAGCACTAATACCGTGCCTGGCTTAGGCGCTTTACTGGCGCGCACATGCGCCAAAAAGCGCTTGTCATCCAGCATGCGCTCTACCAGTACTTCTACTTTGCCGCCAGAGGCCTTTTGGCCGAATAACCGCGCCGGTATTACCTTGGTATTGTTAAATATCAGTAAGTCGCCCGACTGTAAAAAGTCAGCTAAGTCTTTAAAGATATGGTGTTGTAACTCGCCACTATGTTTATCCATTGCCAGTAAACGGCTGGATGAACGCTCGGCTTTTGGAAAACGGGCAATAAGCTGCTCGGGCAGCTCGAATGAGAAGTCTTTAACTTGCATTTGAATTCCTTGGCTTTACCGACCAGAGGGCACGGCTGTAAAAAAACAGCCGGCATTTTAGCAGAACAACTGCCTTAGCGGCATTTTTGTTGCAACACTTCGGTGATCAAATCGGCCATCAGCCGGTAGCTGCGTGCCTTGGTTGAAGTGGGCCGCCACGCCACACCGATATCACGGTACGCCGCGGCACTGCCCGGCGACTGCGCCATCAGGCCGGTGCCGTCCAGCACGCCGCTGTTAATAGCCATTTGCGGCATAAAAGTCACGCCCAGTTTATTGTTTACCATCTGCGTTAGAGTATGCAGGCTGGTGGCAAAAAACGGGTTAACCTTGCGGCTGTCTTCCAACTCACAAGCCTTTACCGCATGGTTAGTTAAGCAATGCTCACGTTCCAGTAAAAAGATGCTTTCGTCCGGCCACTGGCTGATGTCTTTATTAAAGCCCCTGTCTTGCCAGTCTTTATGCAGCACCAGTTTAAACGCATCCTGCGCCAGCACTTCGGTATGAAAGGCGCCGGTTTCGTACGGCAACGCCAACAACACCATATCCAGCCGGCCTTCGGCCAGGCCATGCAGGGAATTGTCTGAGGTATCTTCGCGCAATAACAGCTGTAAATCGGGGTAACGTTCACGACACAGCGCCATCACCTCAGACAGTACAAAGGGCGCAATAGTAGGAATGCAGCCTAAGCGAAAGGGGCCGGTCATTGGTTTACCCTGGCATTTGGCAAACTCGGTCAGTTCTTCACATTGCTCAATAATGTATCGTGCCTGGCGCACCACATCTTCGCCCAGTGCGGTAAAGATAAAAGTCTTATGATCGCGCTCCAGCAACTGCGTTTGCATGGTTTCTTCTAAATTAGCAATGGCGGCACTCAGCGTAGACTGGCCGATATAACAGGCATCGGCGGCACGGCCAAAATGCTGGTGCTCGTGCAGCGCCAGCAAATACTGTAGTTGTTTAATACTGGGCAAACGCTTCATTACTAATTCCGATTAAAAAAAGACTGAACAGCCAATATAAGTGCTTAAACTCTACGCCGGAAAGCATAGCGATGCAAGCGGCAGGCACTGCGTGTCAAATTGTCACCAAAATTACAACTGATAATAAATAGTAAATACAATTTCAATTAGTTAGCTCTTAAACTACGCATTTGTGTAAATTGAAGTTTGAATAAAAATTTCTTTTGTTATAGCGTAATAACTGAATTGTATTAAGCCCGCTTATCTGCGTCCCTCTTACCGCACTTGCGGGTGCAGCTGTGTACATTTCACATAATTGAATGACCTCCCGCTTGCGAGTTTTGCGGTCCGCGTTGTATCGGGTATGCCATCTGAAAACTATAACAATCACCTGGAGGGTGAACATGTCCGGAACACATAACAAATTATTGCTGGCTGGTGTCAGCATTTTAGCCGCTGCTGTCAGCAGCGCCATGGCCGCGCCGGCAGACGCTGTGCGCTTAGCGGCAGAGCAAGCCGGCAGCCAGCGCTACATCGTTAAATATAAAGACAGTAACCTGAATAAAGACCCACTGCTAAGTCGCAGCAAAGTGGCGAAAGATGCCAGCTTGTCGGCACTGGCAAACAGCAGTGAGCGCTTAAGCCGTCAGGGCGCGCGTATTCACCATGTGCTGGCCAAACGTAATGCTATTGCCGCAGAGCTTAGCCCTGCCACGGTTAAAGCACTGAAAGCTGATCCTAATGTGGAATATGTTGAGCGTGATTTGCCGCGTTTCCCGATGATGCAACAAGTGCCTTACGGCTACACTATGGTGCAGGCCGACCAGGTCAGCGATGAGTTTGCCTCTAACCAAACCGTCTGTGTTATCGACTCGGGCCTGGGTTTACCGCACGAAGATTTTAACGACGCCAATATCAGCGGTACCAATGACATCGGCACCGGTAACTGGTTTGACGCCGGCGGCCCGCACGGCACCCACGTAGCCGGCACTATCGCCGCATTGAATAACGATGTCGGTGTTGTCGGTGTGCTGCCAAACGGCAACGTAAAACTGCATATTGTAAAAGTATTTAATGACGATGGCTGGGGCTACTCCTCTACGCTGGCACAAGCGGTTGATACCTGTGTGCAAAACGGCTCTACGGTAATTAATATGAGTTTAGGCGGTGCAGGTTCTAATATCACTGAAAGCAATGCGATGCAAGCGGCCTATGATGCCGGCGTACTACTGATAGCTGCTGCCGGTAATGACGGTAATACGGCACTGTCTTACCCGGCGTCTTATGATTCGGTGGTTTCTATTGCCGCAGTAGACGACACCAAAACCCATGCCGACTTCTCGCAGCGTAATGCGCAGGTAGAACTGGCGGGCCCGGGCGTAGATGTGCGCTCAACTTATCCTACCGGCACGGCACTGGATGCCACCTTAACGGTAAACGCGACAGCGTACAGCGTAAACCCGATGGAGGGCTCCGGCACCGCCGATTTAACAGCTGAGCTGGCCGGTTGTGGTTTAGGCCTGGAAACCTGTACTGATGTAGCCGATAAAATTTGTTTAATTGAACGCGGCGAAGTGGCTTTTGGCCAAAAAGTGGCATCGTGCGAAGCCGGTGGTGGCATTGGCGCCATTATTTATAACAATGAACCGGGTAATTTCAGCGGTACTTTAGGTGACGCCCCCACTACCACCATAGCTGCGGTAAGCCTGTCACAGGAAGATGGCCAACTGTTGCTGACGCAACTGGGTAGCGATGCCAGCTTATTTGCCGGTGCCGCAAACTACGGCCTGATGAGCGGTACCTCTATGGCGTCACCTCATGTTGCCGCTGTCGCGGCTTTAGTATGGAGCCACTACCCGGCTTGTACTAATGCGCAAATCCGCAGTGCCTTAGCTGCAACGGCAGAAGATTTGGGCGCGCCGGGTCGCGATACGTCGTACGGCCATGGCTTGGTGCAAACCAAAGCGGCTGTGGACTATCTGGCCGAGTTTGGCTGCGATGGCGATGATACTGAGCCACCACCGCCGCCAACCGCAACTGAACTGACCAACGCTGAAACCGTGTCCGGCATTACCGGTACCGGTGGTGAAGAACTGCTGTACAGCCTGGCCGTGCCGGCCGGTGCCGGCAACCTGTCATTTGTGATGAATGGCGGCAGCGGTGATGCGGATATGTACGTTAAGTTTGGCAGTGAGCCCAGCGCATCTGACTGGGATTGCCGGCCGTATGAAGCGGGTAATGATGAAAGCTGCGCTATCGACCCGGTGCAAGCCGGTACTTACTATGTGAAGTTAATCGGCTATACCGACTTTGCTGACGTGAACCTGACCGGTAGCTTTACCGCCCCGGATTTACCGGATGCCGGTGGTGAAACCATTACCGATATCAATATCGCCCGCCGTGCCTGGCAGCACTATACGCTGGAAGTGCCTGAAGGTATGGCACAGTTAACCGTTGAGATCAGCGGTGGCCGTGGTGATGCCGATTTATACATTAAACATGGCAGCCAGCCTACCAGCGGTAGCTACGATTGCCGGCCGAATAAAAACGGCAACAGCGAAACCTGTGTTATTAACAACCCGCAAGCCGGCGTTTGGCATCTGTCTGTGTATGCCTTCCGTGCAGTAAGCGGTTTAACCCTGGTAAGCGAATACCAACCGTAAGCCGTATTACAAACTACTAACGCAAGTGATAAAAAAGCCCTCATTAAGAGGGCTTTTTTTTGGCTGTTAATGATATAGCACGCTCAGATGCTGAAAATAGCCTTGAGAATAAAGAAAAATATTATCGCCAGGCCTGCACCTACAGGTAAGGTAATAATCCACGAGATAAAGATATTACGCACCACGCCCAAATTAAGCGCGGCAATACCGCGGGCTAAACCAACACCCAATACCGCACCCACCAGGGTTTGCGTGGTAGAGATAGGCAAGCCGGCACCAGAGGCGATAACCACGGTAGACGCCGCCGATAACTCAGCAGCAAAACCACGGCTTGGTGTTAAATGCGTAATGGCCGTACCTACGGTTTTAATAACCCGTGCACCTAAGGTCGCCAAACCGATAACGATACCAATACCGCCTAACGGCAGTATCCACCACGCCAGTGCAGCCTTGCTGGCAATTTCACCACCGCTGGTTACAACACTGACTACCGCAGCCAAAGGTCCGATAGCATTGGCCACATCGTTTGAACCATGGGCAAACGCCATACAACAGGCGGTAGTAATCATTAACACACCGAAAATACGTTCAACATTGTTAAACTGCATTTTCTTATCGGCGGCAGGGTCAAACTTCAACTTACTGATCACCACTTTGCCGATTGCGCCAACCACCAAGGCTATAGCTAACGCAATGTAATAGCCGGTTGCGGTGCTGATATCCAAACCAACATGTACCAGGCCTTTTTGCACAGTAACCAGCGCCATCATAAAGGCAGCAAACGCCATATAAAACGGTACGTACTTTTTTGCATTGGCCAGCGGCGCATCAGTGTCAAAAATTAGCTTTTGCGCACTCATAAAGAACATATAAGCCAGCACCCCGGCCAGCATCGGTGTCACTATCCAACTGCCGACAATACCGCCAACTTTCTCCCAATGCACGGCATCCATACCCACGCCGACAGCAGCAAAACCAATAATGGCGCCAACAATAGAATGGGTTGTCGATACCGGCCAGCCAAAGTACGAGGCTACAATCAGCCAGGTGGCTGCTGCTAATAACGCCGCTATCATGCCGTACACCATCAGCTCCGGAGCATCGACAAAGAACGCCGCATCGGTAATACCACCGCGAATGGTAGAGGTAACCGAACCGCCGGCTAAGTACGCACCGGCAAATTCAAAAATAGCTGCAATAAAAATGGCTTGTTTAATGGTTAGTGCCTTAGAACCAACCGAGGTACCCATAGCATTGGCTACATCGTTAGCACCCACACCATACGCCATCATAAAACCGAATACGGCGGCGATAACAATCAGAATCAAGCCGTAAGATTGAATAATATCCATCAGGAAAACCTTTTAAAATTAACGGGCGAGCATAATTTCGAGACGTGAACCAACCTTCAGCGCCACGTCGGCTAAATCACCAACCCACTCCAGTGTGCGGTATAAAAACATCACATCTATCGGGTTCAGTTCTTGTTCTGCCAAACGTAAGGCTTTACGCAGTTTTATCTGCATCTCGTCAGTATCGTTTTCAATAATATCCAACTGCTCTACCATCTTGATCACCAGGTCAACTTCGCGACCACGGAAACCGGTTTCCAGCAGTTCGTCCAGCTCGTTAATCACTTCGCTGGCCAGGGCGGTAGCGTCAATACAACGCTGCACGTAGGTTTTAAAATCTGCCTGCAAGCCAAGTGGGATCAACAGCTCGCGGCCCAGCACACGGCCGGTAATATCTTTGGTTTTGTTGGCAATTTTGTCCTGCTGCGACACTAATTCTAAAATGTCGGTGCGATCGACCGGTAAAAACAGGCCGCGCGGGAGGTTAACGCGGATTTCGCGCTTTAATTTGTCGGCTTCTTTTTCCAACGCGACGATATTTTTGCGTACATCCGCGGCAAGTTGCCAATCTTGTTGATACACCGCATCAAAAAACGGCAGTAACAATTCGCTGGCCTGATGTACCTTGCGAATATGTTCTTCTATCGGTTTAATCGGTGATTTGGCAAACACGGATAAAAAAGTACTAGCTGGCATAGCCTGGCCCCGTAAGTTGGTTTGACGACAGTCGGCGCGCATTGTAGCGGCATTCCCGACACATGAAAAACGAAAAATGAACGCCAAATGAAAACGCCCTGAGCAAAAGCCTGGTCAGGGCGTTGGTTAACTAAAACAAAAACCTCACAAAATCAGCTACGTGCTTCCTGCTCCAGCTTCTCTGCACTGCTGTGGCGCACTACTTTGCCTTTAACAAAGAAAATAATATATTCCGCCAGGTTCTTACAGCGATCGCCAATCCGCTCCAGCGAACGGGCCGACCACAGCACATTCATTACTTTCGGGATAGAACGCGGGTCTTCAATCATATAAGTCATTAACTGGCGTGTAATGGCCTCGTACTCACGGTCGACCTTTTTATCTTCTTTATGTACCAACAGCGCCGTTTCCACGTCCATCCGCGCAAAAGCATCCAATACATCGTGCAGCATCTGGCCGACATGACGGCCTAAATTGTCCAGATTCACCAGTAAATCCTGCTGTTCACTGTTAAAGGATTCCAGCGCTACCCTGGCGATACGCCGGGTTTCATCGCCAATGCGCTCTAAATCGGCGATAGTTTTCATAATCGCCATAATTAAGCGCAAATCACTGGCGGCCGGTTGGCGTTTGACAATAATGCTGGTGCATTCTTTGTCAATTTGCAGTTCCCAATCGTTTACTTTTAAGTCGGTGTCGATAACCAGTTGTGCCAGCTCAGCGTCAGCATTGGCTATTGCCATCAGCGAATTATTCAGCTGTTGCTCAATCAGCCCACCCATCGCCATTACGTGATTGCGCACTTCGTTAATTTCGTCATTAAAAGAACTGGAAATATGTTTGCTTAAATTGAGCTTATCCACTGCTGGCTCCGTTTGGTTTGCTATATCAGGATCTCACCTGCTGTTATCGGCTAAGTATAGGCAGAAAGCTAAGCTTCGCACCAGCAGACAGACCACTAACAAGCGCTAAATTTTTGTTGCGCTGCCATTGAGCCCCGCAAATTGGCTGATGAAAGCACGTTGCTAAGCTATTAAATTTACAATTAATGTTAGCGGTACATTTTAAAACTTTTCGGCAACAGCTACACTCTGATAGTGTTAATAACCTTTTAGCCGGCTGTGGCAGTAGTGTCCGCTGTTACTTTTACTTCAGGTATGACAGGAATAAATTGAATGAAGCAGTTAGTACTTACATTAATAGGTAAAGATAAAGCTGGTTTAGTCGAGAAACTGGCCACTGTAGTCAGCGAGCATAACGGTAACTGGATGGCCAGCAATCTAAGTCATTTAGCCGGCTATTTTGCCGGTATTTTGCAGGTAGAAGTGGCCGAACAGGATTTGCCGGCACTCACTACCGCACTGGAACAAATCACTGATTTAGATATTAAAATTCAACACGGTATAGTGGGCAATTTAAATGCACAGCAACATCTTAAATTTGTGATCACTGGCAATGACCGGCCGGGTATAGTGCGTGAACTGTCCTCAGTAATTAAACACAAAGGCACCAATATAGTGCATTTTGAAAGCAGCAAACAAAGCGCGCCGAATTGGGGGGTGCCACTGTTTAATGCTATTGCTACGGTGGAACTGCCGGCCAGTGTCAGCCGCGATGAAGTGATAAAAGCACTGGAAGCAATCGCCACCGATATCGTCGTGGATGTAGAAACCGAACATTGACGCAAAATACGCTGCCGGTAGCAGCATTTTGTTGCACCGGCCGCGGCTTTCACTATTTTGTCATAAAAATGCCATAGAGTAAGCCCAGTCGTAGTCAGGAGCTGGACCATGCAACATACAGATACTACTCTGGAATTCCCCACCTACCCGCGTGAACTAAGCTGGCTGGCCTTTAACGGCCGTGTGCTGCAGGAAGCTGCGGACGAGCGCAACCCGCCGATAGAACGGTTACGCTTTCTCGGTATTTACTCCAATAATATGGATGAGTTTTTCCGCGTCCGGGTAGCAGATGTTAAGCGCCGTATTTTACTGAAAAAATACCAGTCTGATGAACAGGAAGATGCTGAAGATTTGCTGCAGGAAATTCAGCAACAGGTGCTGCAACTGGGCACCCGCTTTAACGCCATCTACCTGGATATTCAGTTAGAGCTGCGTAAACACAATATCGAGCTGATCGATAACTTTAAGCTGAGCGAGCTGCAATCCGGCTGGGTAAAAAGTTACTTTCGCGATGAGGTGATTAAACACATATCACCGATGATTTTATCCGGCGAAGAAGTCAGCCTGCCCAAAGCTCTGGAAGATAACACCACCTACCTGATGGTTGAAATGACCGGCAGCGGCAAGCCGCAATATGCCATAGTGCAGGTACCTACCAATGAGTTATCGCGCTTTATTGAGCTGCCACTGCACCTAAATACCCGCAAGAAAAACGGCCACTACCGCCGGCAAATATTATTGTTGGACGATGTGATAGTGCACTGTGTTGCCGACTTATTCGCCGGCTTCTTTGAGTTTGATCATATTCAGGCTTACTCGCTGAAACTCACCCGCGATGCCGAATACAATATCAGTGATACGTTAGACCAAAGCCTGATTGATAAAATGTCGAAGGGTATTCGTCAACGCTTAAAGTCCGAACCGGTGCGGCTGGTGTACGATGCGGCAATGCCGGAGCAAATGCTCAAAGTACTGAGCAAGCAACTGGGCACCAGCTCGGTAGACTCGCTGATCCCGGGCAGCCGTTACCGCAACTTTAAAGACTTTATCGGCTTTCCGAATATCGGCCATCAAAGCCTGGAATTTCCGGCCATGCCACCGCTGAAAAGCCCCGACTTTGAGCAACATACCACCAGTTTTGATGCCATTCGTGCCGGCGATATATTGTTGTACTACCCGTACCATAACTTTGGTTATTTTACCGAATGGGTGCGCCAGGCCTCGTTCGACCCCAAAGTTACCCACATTAAAATGACCATGTACCGCGTGGCCAAGCATTCCCGTGTGATCCATTCCTTGCTGGATGCGGTGCGCAATGGCAAAAAAGTCACGGTAGTGGTAGAGCTCAAGGCGCGCTTTGATGAAGAAAACAACATCAATTGGGCACGTAAAATGACCGAGGCTGGTATTCAGGTGGTGTTTGGTTTAACCACGCTGAAAATTCACTCTAAGTTGTGCCTGATAAGCCGGATGGAAAAAGGCAAACCAGTGCACTACGGCCATATAGGTACCGGTAACTTTAACGAGAAGACCGCGCGTATTTATACCGATATGAGCCTGTTTACCTGCCACCAGGAAATTACCGCTGAAATTGACCAGGTGTTTGAGTTTATTGAATACAGCTACCGGCCGTATCAGTTTAACCACCTGATTGTTTCCCCCACCTGGAGCCGGCCGCGTTTAATGGCGCTGATCCAGCGCGAAACCGATTTTGCTATCAGCGGCCGCAAAGCCGAAATTTTCCTTAAGGTGAACAACCTTGTTGATCAGCAAATTGTTAACCAGCTGTACCGTGCCAGCCAGGCCGGAGTGAAAATTCGTATTATAGTGCGTGGCATGTGCTCGCTGGTGCCCGGGCTCGCCGGCAAAAGCCAGAATATTAAAGTGATTTCCGTGCTGGATCGGTTTTTAGAGCACGCGCGGGTGTATGTGTTCCATAACGGCGGCGAGACTGATTTATACCTGTCTTCGGCCGACTGGATGACACGTAATATCGACCAACGGGTTGAAGTAGGCGTACCTATTTACGATATACGTTTAAAGCAGCAAATATTAGATACGCTGGATATTCAGTGGCGGGACAATGTAAAGGCACGTATTATTGATGCCAGACA
Organism: Rheinheimera sp.; assembly: GCF_030690345.1. Lineage (GTDB taxonomy): Bacteria > Pseudomonadota > Gammaproteobacteria > Enterobacterales > Alteromonadaceae > Alishewanella. The sequence continues at coordinate 631,275 of NZ_JAUYGV010000006.1, read as the reverse complement.
AAGCAACGCCTATGTAAAACGCGGCAATAAACGCAGCATCCGCTCACAGCAGCAGATCTACGATTATTTCGCCCGTCAGCAGGGGCTGCATAACGACGCCGAGACTTAATGAACGATACTTTGCCCCTACCAGAGCGCCCGGACAACCAAGCCTATATGGCGGCGGTTGACCTGGGCTCTAACTCCTTTCACATGGTGATAGCCCGTGTAGTAGATGGCGATATTCAGCTGCTGCACCGGGAAAAACAAAAAGTGCAGCTGGCCGAAGGCTTAAACGAACAACTGGTGCTAAGTGAAGAAGCCATAGAACGCGGCCTTAGCGTACTGGCGCAATTTGCCGATACCCTCACCCCGTTTGCGCCGCAATCGGTGCGGGTTATTGCCACTTACACCCTACGACGTGCTCGCAACTCCGCCACTTTTTTACGCCGCGCTAAAGCGGTGTTTCCGTTTCCGATAGAAGTGATTTCCGGCCAGGAAGAAGCGCGTTTTATTTACCAGGGTGTGGCGCATTTCGAGCATTTTTCCGGCCGCCGGCTGGTGATTGATATCGGCGGTGGCAGCACTGAGTTCGCCATTGGCGAAGGCTTGCAGCCGCTGCGGTTAAGCAGCCGCAATATGGGCTGTGTCAGCTATGCGTTGCAGCACTTTGGCCAGGGCCGTATCAGTGACAAACGTTTCAGCCGCGCTATTTTGCAGGCCGAGCAAGAGCTGGAGCCTATCGTCAGCAGTTTTAAAACCGCCGGTTGGCAACAAGCGGTAGGCACCTCCGGCACGGTAAAAACCATCCGCGACATTATTGTCGGTATGGGCCTGAGCAACAATGCGCTGGAGCTGGAACACCTGCTGGCGTTAAAACAGCATTTAATAGAGCAGGAAAACAGCTACCAGTTGGATTTACCCGGTTTAACCGATGATCGCAAACTGCTGATTTGCTCCGGGCTGGCGATCTTAATTGCCGCCTTTCAACTGCTGCAAATAGAGCAACTTATTTATATTGATGCGGCGCTGCGTGAAGGCGTGCTGTACGAAATGAGCGACCGCCTGCAGCACCTGGATATCCGCGAGCACAGCGTCGCCAGTATGCAACGCCGTTATGATGTCGATATGGCGCAAGCCGCCCGGGTCAGCGATACCGCGTTGCTGCTGTTTAGCCAGGTGCGCAGTAAATGGCAGCTTACCGACGAAGACGCCATGCTGCTGGGCTGGGCCGCAACGCTATACGAAGTAGGGCTGCACATTAACTCGTCCGGGGTACAAAAACACTCGGCGTATATTTTACAGAACGCCAACCTGCCGGGTTTTAACCAAGAGCAACAACAGCTTATCGCCACCCTGGTGCGCTTTCACCGGCGTAAGATCCGGCTGGAAGAAATGCCGGCTTTTAACCTGTATCAGCTATCGCAGGTAGTCCACCTGCTGGTATTACTGCGCCTGGCGGTGCTGTTAAACCAAAAACGTCGCGATGATTTCCTGCCCCAACTCAGTGTCATTGCCGATATGCAGGCACTGCAGCTGAATTTAGACGCCGACTGGCTGGCACGGCAAAGCCTGTTAGCCGCCGACTTGCTGTTGGAGCAAAAGGCACTGAAAAAAATCGCCTTTGTGCTCGATTGCCCGGGCTTAACCGATGCGGTACCGGGTTAACACCCATACCGCCCGGCGAGTGTCTAACCCGGGTTAGCTGTGCAACACCCCGGGCAGGTGCTGCCGCAGCGCTGTCTGCAACCACATAAGCTAAGCATTGCAGAGGCTGCAGCCAAGCTACATATCAGTCGTAAGCAGTTATCGCTGTTTGTTAACGGCCACAGCCCGGTATCGGTACTACTGGCGAAAAAACTGGAGCTTGGTACCGGCATCAGCGCGCAGTTTTGGCTAATTCGCCAGCAAAAATATGACTTACATAAAACGGCAACGCTCAATGTCGTAGCGGAGCCGCTATACCATTATGACTAATCAATACAAATAACGACGGACTAAATGGCAACACCTTTAAAACATTAGGAACTTCGCGTGGGCATTTTTGAACGTTATTTATCGGTGTGGGTGGGGCTGTGTATTGTCGCCGGCGTGCTGCTGGGCAACCTGCTGCCGGCAGTATTTCAGGCTATCGCTGCGCTGGAGTACAGCCAGATAAACCTGGTAGTAGCACTGCTGATTTGGTTAATGATTTACCCGATGATGGTGCAAATTGATTTTGCCGCCATTAAAGATGTTGGCAAAAAGCCCAAAGGTTTAATACTAACGCTGATAATGAACTGGCTGGTTAAGCCTTTTACTATGGCGGCACTGGGTTGGTTGTTTTTTAAAGTGTTTTTTGCAGGCATCGTCGACCCGCAAAGCGCGAATGAATATATCGCCGGCATGATTCTGCTTGGCGTAGCGCCCTGCACTGCTATGGTGTTTGTCTGGAGCCAACTGACCAAAGGCGATGCCAATTACACCCTGGTGCAGGTGTCAGTAAACGACATTATTATGATTTTTGCCTTTGCACCGCTGGCCGCCTTGCTACTGGGTGTCAGTGATATCGTCGTGCCCTGGCAAACCTTGCTGTTATCGGTGCTGCTGTATGTGCTGCTGCCGCTGATCGCAGGAGTGCTCACCCGCAAGCGGCTGAACAACGGCAGCAGTGAACAGCGTATTGGCCAATTCTTAACTCAGGCCAAGCCGTGGTCGATGATTGGCTTACTGGCCACAGTAATGCTGCTGTTTGGCTTTCAGGCGCAAACCATAGTGGCAAAACCGCTGATTATCTTGCTGATTGCCATACCACTGCTTATTCAAACCTACGGCATTTTTGCCATTACCTACGCTGCCGCTAAAGCAATGAAACTGCCGCATAATATCGCCGCCCCGGCCTGTATGATCAGTACTTCAAATTTCTTTGAACTGGCAGTAGCGGTAGCAATTGCGTTGTTTGGTTTAAACAGCGGCGCGGCCCTGGCTGCAGTTGTCGGCGTGCTGGTAGAAGTGCCGGTAATGCTATCGCTGGTGTGGTTTGCCAACCGCACCCGGCATTGGTTTAGCTAACTGAATTAACTGTAAAACTCACTATGACAGGACAAACAATGAGCCATCCGTTTGATATTCTGCCGCTAAACAACGGCAAGCTAATGTTCACCCCCTGCCCCGGCACTAAAGGCACCAGCCTTGTCGACAGTGTGCAGCAACTTAACAGCGCCGGCGCAGTTGCTATTGTTACGCTGATGCCACAGCATGAGCTGGCACAAAATAATGTGGATAGTATCGGCGCTATCTGTAGCGAATTGGGCTTACAGTGGTTTCAGTTACCGATAGAAGATGATTGCGCCCCACAACAACCGTTTGAGCAAGCCTTTGCTGCGCATAAGGCCGACATACTCAGCCTGCTGCAAGCGGGCAAAACGGTAGCCATTCACTGCAAGGGCGGCTCGGGCCGCACCGGTTTAATGGCCGCCATGCTGATGACGCAGCAGGGTTACAGCAAAGCTGACGCTACAGCGCAGGTGCAACAGCTTAGGCCAAAGGCACTCTGCCATCCGGTGCATCAGGCGTATTTCGCCAATTTTATTGTTTGAAGTAGCAAAGCCTTTTCACTGTTTTAAACTGGCATTTCGCCACTCAGTGCGCGTTGGTTTGCCAGCCCAGCGCATGGACAATGCGGTTGCGCATCGAATGCCAGTGGTTTTTTGGCAAGGTAGGCGCTTGCGCCAGAATATCGTCAAAATTAATGCTGCAGCCCTCACGCGGCGGCAGATGGGCAAAATACAGTTGGTTGGGTTGTAAGCTATTAACCCGTTTCAGTGATTGTTTATATTGATTGGGATGACACACCGGGTATGGCGGTACCAAACGCTTTTTTACCGAGACAATTAAATCGGCAATATACAGCTGCTTGGTGGGGGTATGCAGTAACGACAGGTCATGATCAGTATGGCCCGGCGTGTACACCACCTGCCAGTCAGGAAAAGTTGGCAACTGCTGTTCGTCCAGCAACAACATGTCTGGTTTCAAGATCGGGTTGTACCAAATATGGCGCTTAGGTTTACCCAAGCGGCTGGCTACCCACCAGGTCAAGCTGACATCGATAAGATGCGCGGTGCGGCCAAGCACTCCGGCGTACCAGCGCGGCGCTTTGGGGTGACAGGCAATTCGGGCACCGGTTAAGCGCCGCAGTTTATGCGCACCGCCGGCGTGGTCCGGGTGCATATGAGTCACCACCACCAACTTAAGGTCGCTCAGCGAACGGCCAAGTTGCTGCTGAATAAAATCAGCTACGGTAGACACGTCAGCGCGACTACAGCCATCTAACAGCAATAAGCCGGCCTTGTCTTCGACCAGATAAATACGCTGAATATAGCCTTCAATAATGTGTAGCTGCATGTGTTTGTGGATACCGACAATTAAAACCAACTGGTCCGACATTACCTAAGCTAAGACCACTTTACCAGCAGCAATTTACGCATAAACTACCGATTTAACATCAGCCCTTGGCTTTTACCGGCGCAGCGCTTAAGGTAGTAACACTATATAAAAATGATGGAGTTACTATGCGCTGGTCCCTATTAAGTTTGGCTTTATTACCGCTGTTACACACGCCGAACGCACAGGCAGAACAACGGCCACAGCTAAGCAAGCAGATTGAGCAGGTAATGCCAAAGGTGATCAGCTGGCGCCGTGATATTCACCAGCACCCTGAGTTGTCTAACCGTGAAGTACGCACGGCCGCCAAAGTAGCGGCGCATTTGGAAAAACTCGGCCTGGAAGTACGCACCGGCGTTGCCCATATCGGCGTGGTGGGTATTTTAAAGGGCGGTAAAGACGGCCCGGTAGTGGCGCTGCGTGCCGATATGGACGCACTGCCGGTGACCGAGCAAACCGGTTTAGCCTTTGCCTCAGAAGTAGTCAGCGAGTTTAACGGCCAGCAAACCGGCGTTATGCATGCCTGCGGCCACGATGCTCATGTTGCTATGCTAATGGGCGCCGCTGAAGTGCTGGCTAAACAACAAGCCGATATTGCCGGCACTATTATGTTTGTGTTTCAACCGGCCGAAGAAGGCCCGCCAGCCGGTGAGGAAGGCGGTGCTAAGATGATGCTGGCCGAGGGATTATTTGCCAACCCTACCCCGTCGGCGATTTTTGGCCTGCATGTTTGGCCGGGCGAGCCTGGCCAGCTGCAGGTAAAAACCGAAGGTATAATGGCGGCAGCTGATAGCTTTCAGATCACCGTCAAAGGTAAACAGGTGCATGGCTCCAGCCCCTGGCGTGGCATAGACCCGATTAACGTTACCGGCCAGCTGATTAACGCGATAAACCTTATTCCGGCGCGGCAGATTGATGTCACCAAAGCACCGGCTGTGGTGTCGTTTGGTCAGGTGCATGGTGGTATCCGCTGGAATATTATTCCCGATGACGTAAAGCTGGAAGGTACCATTCGCACCTTTGACAGTGAGATGCGCGAAGATTTAATTGCCCGCATGGCGCACACCAGTGAGCATATTGCCAAAGCCAGCGGCGCTGAGGCCGACTTTCATGTGCATAACTTCGCCGCCGTGACCTGGAATGACCCGGCATTAACTAACTGGGCAATGCCAAGCTTGCAATGGGCCGCAGGCGATAAAGGCGTGGCGTCGATTAAGCCGATTACCGGCGCCGAAGACTTCTCGTTTTACCAGCAGCAAATTCCGGGCGTATTTTTCTTTCTAGGTATCTCGCCCGACGGTAAACCCCTTAGCGAAGTGCCGCCAAACCACTCACCCATGTTTGATGTTAACGAAGACGCTTTGGTAAACGGTGTGCGGGCGTTAACCGGTTTAGCGCTGGATTACTTAGCCAAGCCGCCGACACTTGAGCAATAAGGAGCTAACCATGACCACACCGTGCCGCTGCCACTGGGTTGACCTTAGCAAACCGGATTACGTTGCCTACCATGATACCGAGTGGGGCGTGCCGGTATATGACGACAACAAGCTGTTTGAGTTTTTAACCCTGGAAGCCGCTCAGGCCGGGCTTAGCTGGTACACAGTGCTGAAAAAACGCGATAACTACCGCACCGCCTTTGCCAATTTTGACCCGGTGCAGGTAGCGGCGTTTGATGAGGCCAAAGCGGCAGAGCTGCTGCAAAACCCCGGCATTATCCGTAACCGGTTGAAGGTAGCCGCCGCCATCAATAATGCCGCCCGATTTTTGGAAATACAGGCCGAATTTGGCAGCTTTAGTAACTATCAGTGGCGCTTTGTAAAGGGCGCACCGCAGTTCAACAGTATTGCCGGCCCTGGCGATTACCGCGCTACCAGCCCGGAGTCGGACGCGATGAGTAAAGACTTAAAAAAACGCGGCTTTAAGTTTGTCGGCTCTACCATTATTTACGCCCATATGCAGGCCTGCGGTATGGTGAATGATCATCACAATGATTGTTTTCGTAAACACAGTAATTAAAGCGGTGTCGCCCGGGCGTAAAGTCACGGCTAAAAATTACCACTGAGTGCGATCACCAGGCTGGGATCACTGCGCTCCAGGCTGTAATAGCGATACGCCACTGCATTGCTGCGATCCGGCATAAAAACGTCGCGCTGATACTTATAGCCGACGCCGAACAGGTTGTTTATTGCTATATCCAGTGTCAAACCACGGCGCAGGCTGAACTCGGCGTAGATATCGGTAGTCGCGTTGTTTTTCTGGCGGTAAACCTCATCCGGATAAAATGCCGTTTCAATATTGGCAAAATCTATCAACAAGCCCCAAGCATAGCCGTCAGCGTTCTTTCTCAGCTCAATGTCACCACTGTGGGGTGTTAGCCAGGAAATAGCGCGGTTACCGGTCAATGGATCCGCATAGCGGGCGTCGCGAAAACTGTACTGCAGTGTTATTTCACTGCCCTGCACTAACCAGTGGCTGCTCAGGTTAAGCTTGATATCGGCTCCGCTGTAACTTGCCCGGCCAGCGTTTGCTATGCCCCACGCTTCTGCATCAAACTGTACAAACTCATGAATATCATCAATTTTATGCCAGAATAGCTGTGTATTGAGCGCCCAATCAGCGCTCATGCCGTAATTTAACTCATAGCTCAGTTCCAGCCTTTGCTGCGGCTTTAGCTGAGCATTGCCGGCTTGCTCGCGGCCGAAATCGTTATCCAGCCCGGCAATAAAGTCGGCAAAGTCCAGCTGTTCAACCTTACGCTGCAGCGTAAAGGTCGATTGCAGGCCGTTTTTAGCCTGGTGGCTTAATTTAATTAACGGCTTTACATAACGGTTTTGCGTTTGATAATACTGCTGAGTTTCACTTTGCAGCGTGGCGTATTCACCGGTTAATTTAGCATACCATTGCCAATGGTCATTCAGCTGTACTTTGCTGGCTATGTAAGGCTCGGCCCGGTATTCCCGCACTGTGGTCGTTAACATGCCCTGCACCAGCGTGTTGGCGTCCAGCCGGTTCAGGCTAAGCTCGAACCCCAATTCAGGCTGCCACCACAGCGTGGCTTGTTGGCTACTGAACTTTATTACTTGTTCAGTGAGTGTTTTACGCTGGCTAAACAGCTCAGTGCTATTGTTATCTTGCTCTGCGGTACCTGTCTGCGAGTGATAGTCTGAACGCTGCCGGCGGTATAGCCCGCTAACTTGCCATAACCAGCCATCGTCGTCATTTGCCTGTTGTTGCCAGTCCAGGCCCAACTCGAACTGCTGCTGTTTATTTCGGCTATCGATGATTTCTGTTTCTACTGCAGTATTTTGCTGCCAATTTCGCCGGTAGCGCTCCTGATAACCTTGCTCCTGCCATTGGCTATTGAGCTGCAAGTAACTATTGCGCAGCGGCCTGGCAGAGGTTATCGCAAGATTGCTGTCTTTTGTGCTGTCGCTGTAATCTTCGCTACCGCTAAGGTAAGGGCTATTATCCGCGCCGGTGTGAAAAAACCGGCTGTGGCTTTGCAGCAAATCCTTTTCGCGTCTGACTTGCAGTTGATGATCCCAGCCGTGCCAGCCAGTGCTGCTTTGTAGCGATAAGGTTTGCGGTTGCTGCATACCTAAAGCAGACCCTGCTGCTATGCGCCAGCTGATTGGGCGCTGCACAGTATGCCGCAGCAGATTGATCACCTGAGTATACTGACTGGCCGCTGTAAACGGGTGCCCCGCCAGATACACTTCCATGGCACCAAGTTGACTGACAGGCATCCCGGCCAGCATATCTGCCAGAGATTGCGATTTGTTAAGCACAGGTAAGCCATTAATCAGCACATTACCGCTGGCATTACTCAGGCCGCGCTGGCTGTTTGAGTCAATAAACCGAAAGCCGGCGACTTGCTCAATAATATCCAGCACCGACTGGCCGGACATTTGTGCCAGCTCAGTCTGGCTATAGTGGGTATTGGTTTCGGCACTTACCTGCTGCAACGCAGCCATCAGGCAAACAACCATAACCGGGATTACTCGTTTACAACGTAACATAAACTCTCTGCTGTTTCCCATTAGACAGCGCTATTAGAGTAAATCGCTAAGGCTCACTCAAGGCTAAAGTGTTGACTGGTAAGGCCCGGGGATGAATGAACCGGCTGCTGTACAACCATCAGCAGGCTGAGGGATAAACGGACCAGGGTTAACATAGCCGCTATTTGTGCGGCTTATGCGGCTTATGCGGCTTATGCAGCGTTTTGCAAACGAGCCCTGACCGCCTGCTTATGCGCCTTACTGAGCGCAACCACCCGGCCACTTTTAAGCTCGACAAAGCCACTGCCGGAAGATTTTAACCTTACACTGGCGATATGCTGAATATTGACCAGATGGGCGCGGTGGGTGCGAATAAACATCTGCTGCGGTAGCTGAGTTTCGATATCTTTCAGCGTGGCCCGCTTAAGCCAGCTACGCTCAGCTGTGCAGACTTCGACATAATTACTGGCAGCGTTAATTTGGATGATGTCTTCACAGGGCAGTTGAATAGTCCCTGTTGGCTGTTCAATAGCCAACGTTTGGCAGTGAATGCCGTCAGACTGTTTTAACTGTACTGGTGGCAGAGCAACGTACCGGTGCCAAATATAAACATTGATAAAGATAACCACCGGATGCACAGGAGCGAAATACAACAAGCTGTAGGCAATACTGTCGTTAAGCACGATTAAATCAAATAGTGCCTGATACAGCATGGTATTGAGAAATATCAGCGCGCAAATTTGCAGATAGCGGCGATTGTTTAACTTATGTTTGGCAGCAGACTGACTTAACAGCCGAAATAACAACGGCGTAAACAGCAACCACAGGCCCCACTCCTGCAACGCCCACAGTGGATAATTATTGAGTTTATTACTGTCAGGCACCCACAGATCATGCAGGGTATCTATCAAGCTTAAAAATATGATCACCCCACTCCAACCGAGTAAGGATACCAACCACTCTTGACGAAGTTGCTTGTCCATTGCGCCTCTAAATCCCAAATAACTATCTGATCACACCCAAAAGCAAGCATAGGGCTAATGTTGAACCAGGCTATATTACTTAATTGCAGGGCTTTATTAAAACTGAATCTTTTTGACCTTATTGCAGACTTGTTGGTCTTACTACACACTTATCAAAAACGCCACTATTTACCAGCCAGATAATTACCGGGGTCAATATAAAACATCTTTTTATAGCCCTGGCTGCTGCTATCTATCGCCCAAGGTGCCGGAATTAGCCTGACGATAGAATAATGTAAATGTGGCGGCTTGCCTTTGGCATTGCCGCTGTCCCCCACTGCGCCTATAACCTCACCTGCCCTTACCGCTGTAAAACTGCTGACAGCTATGCGGCTAAGGTGCGAAAAATAATGCAGCCGCCATTTCGGCCCCAGCACTAATATTACCTTACCGCCTTTGGCAATTTCGCCCTGATATAACACTAAACCAGTTGTAGTGCTGATTACGGCAGTACCCTTGTGAGCGAAAATATCGATACCTTTGTGCACACCAGAGCTGCCCCAGGGCTCATACCAGAAAGAATCGGGGTGCCAGTCACGCGACGCGGCGCCGGCTACAGGCATGCTGATCCGCTCCGGCATTATAAAGCCGGCTATCAATAACAGCGCCGGTAATAGCAGTAAATAGCGTTTTATTTTCATAACGCAGATATAAAGCAGCGTACGTTAACCGGGAATTAACGTGGCCGGTGACAAAGCCATTTTACTGCCGGTTTATCCCGCGCGGTTACTGTCTGCCATGCTTATTGGTTGGCAGCGGAACCATTGATATGTTGCTGTAACAAATTGTCTGTCAGGCCGGACTCTTTCGCTTGCTGTAAAAAGGTATTCAACTTAGGTAGTAATGGCTGCCACTCTAATGATAAAGCCAGCGTCATGCCGGTTTCATCCACCACATAATCCGAGCGGTATAACTCAGCATCGGCAAACTGATGCAGCTTTAGCCACTGCGCCACATGCTCGTTCAGGTAAGCAAAATCACAGCGGCCATTTACCAGCATATTCATTTGATCAAATTCGCTGTCAGAATCCAGCCGCAATAGCCGGCCGCTGTTCAGCGCCTCTTGCAGACCGGTATAAACATAATGCCGGCGCAAACAAATGGTGCTGTTTTTTAACGCATGCAACGCCTGCAACTTTTGCGGTTGCATAGTGTAGATAAAATCACGGTGAGTTATTACGGCGCTGCTATACAGTGCTTTTTCCGGCTGCTTGCTCCATTTTTCGGCCAGCACCATCATACCTATCTCGCCGTCGTACAGCTTAAGCTCGGCACGTTGGCGGTTGTCTTCAACATAATTGACCTGAATATCATTGGCAGAAAAAAACTGATTCAGCAGTTCAGGTATAACACCGCGCACCGGGCTGGCCGCGTCAGACTTGTACATATACGGTGGCACTTGCGGGTAGTAAATCCCTACGTTAATGCTTTGCGCCGGTTCAGCAGCCCATACGCTGCTGCCAGCTAAAGCTAACAGCAATAACCCCGCTTTCACTACTTTGCTCATGTTTTCAGGCCCTGCCAATTCCATGGCTTATTTATGTAATCGCTTACTGAGGTACAGACTATAACTATAGGGCCAAATTGTGACAATGGTTTTATTGCCGCCAGGCGGCGGTTAAACCGGTTTAATATTGCGCTTTTTTTTCGTATTAGCGTTGTTGCCATGCACCAGCTCAGGCGGCAAGCTAAAAGAGAAACTACTGCCTTTGCCCGGCTCGCTGAAAATCATCAGCCGGCTGTTGTGACGTGACAGTACGTGCTTCACTATCGCCAGGCCAAGGCCGGTACCGCCGGTATTGCGGGCGCGGGCTTCATCAACGCGGTAGAAGCGCTCGGTTAAGCGTTTTACATGCTGTGGCGCTATACCCGGGCCGTTATCATTGACCGAAAATACCGCTTTTAAGTGTTGCCGCTGCCAGCTGACATAAATATCACCGCCGTTTTGCGTGTACTTAATGGCATTAATCACCAGATTAGAAAAAGCGCTGCGTAGCTCTTCCGTTACTCCGGTGACTTTCAGCTGTGGATCTATGTCGAACACCAGTTGATGCTGTTTGTCACGGTTTACCGCCTGGGCTTCCTGCTCCAACTGCACCAGCATGGCCGGTACGTCTACTTCATCGTCAAACTGCACCCGCGCTGAGGCTTCAATACGCGATAATGTCAGCAGTTGCTGCACCAGCGCATCCATACGTTTGGTTTGGTCCAGCATCACATTATGGGCTTTTTTCCACATGGCTTTATCCGGCAGGTGCTCATCATCCATCACCTCCAGGTAGCCCTGCAATACGGTAAGCGGGGTTCGCAGCTCATGCGATACGTTGGCGACAAAGTCTTTACGGATTTGCTCCAGTTGCTTCAGCTGGGTAATGTCACGCACTATCAACAGGTACTGCTCTACACCATAGGCCATAATATTAAACTCCAGCGTTAACTGGTCGTTTACCGGTGAGGGCAGCTCTATCGGCAGCTCGAATTTACCTGCTTTGAGATACTGTAAAAAATCCGGATGGCGGATCAGGTTATCCAACCGCTGGCCTTCATCGGCCGGCCAATGCAAACCCGCCAGAATCTGCGCCAGCTTGTTGCTCCAGATAATGCTCCAGTCGCGGTGCATTACCACAACGGCTTCCGGCAGGGCTTCGGCACCGTCACGAAAGCGGCGTACTACGTTGCGCAGTTCACGCCTTTTACGCCGGTCACGCCGCTGCAGGTAGTAAATGCCTTCGAATAAGTGGCCCCAAATACCTTCGCTGATCGGCGGCGATAGCTTGCGGTCGCGCCACAGCCATTTGTCCATAACAAACAAATTATGGTAATGCCACAGCAACAGCGCCACGGTGAATATCAGCAACGCCAGCAGCAAGCTGTTGGAAACCAAGCCAACCAGGGCAATAAAACAGTAAAAAAGGAAGAGCTTTATGTACACCTTCCTTTTGGATAACAGCTGACGCATAGCGTTGGTATATAACCTTACTTGGCAGAGAAACGGTAGCCGGAGCCCCGCACGGTTTGCACTAATCTATCATGTCCGGCAATAGAAATCGCTTTGCGCAGGCGGCGGATATGCACATCAACAGTGCGGTCTTCCACATACACATTAGTGCCCCATACATGGTCCAGCAACTGTTCGCGGCTGTATACCCGCTCCGGATGGGTCATAAAGAAATGCAGTAAACGAAACTCGGTTGGCCCCATATCCAGTGCCTGATCGGAAGCCATCACACGGTGCGATACCGGGTCCAGCTTTAAGCCCTGCACTTCTATTACTTCGTCCAGGCTGGTTGGCGCCACGCGGCGGATCACCGCTTTAATACGTGCCATCAGTTCTTTCGGTGAAAACGGTTTGGTAACGTAGTCGTCGGCGCCGACTTCAAGGCCGCGTACTTTGTCTTCTTCCTCACCGCGGGCGGTGATCATAATAATCGGGATATTGCGCGTCAGCTCGTGTTGTTTCATTTTTTTCGCGATCTGAATACCGCTGCCGCCGGGCAACATCCAATCCAGTAACACTAAATCCGGGTAGGGTTCCATCAGGGCATTAATTGCCGAATCATAATCTTCAGCTGTTGTTGCCTGATAACCATTTTGTTCCAGTACAAAACACAACATATCGCGGATCGGGGCTTCATCTTCCACCACCAGGATCTTTCTTGCCATAGCATCCACCACACTCTGTTACCCGGCTACTGTGCCGGCACTGTTCTAACTATCTACTGCGCATAGTATTGCTGCAGTTTATGACATTTTTATGAAAACACACGGTTAATCTTTGCTCATCCGGCCTCAGCGCAAAAGTAACGCAAATAAAATACATAATTCACAAAATTTAAACATCAGCTGTGGCGTATCCCGTGACACTTAGATGAATTTTTTTTGACAGTCGCGCTGCCACCCCAATGTTAACAGCTGCTGCTGTGACCGTAATATGACAGCCGCAAAAGTGTAATAAAAGCGTCATTTCCCTGTTGTAGGGTGCACCCAACTTATTACGCACGACCTATAACAACTCAATGGAGAGATGGTAATGGCTTTACGCAAACTATTAAAACTAAGCGCGATAGCGTCAGCACTGGCACTGGCTGGCTGTGGTGGCGACTTGGTAGTGAATGCTGGTGGCGATGACAACGGTAATGGCGGCACGCCACCACCAACTGCAGATTGCCCTGCCTTTGCCACTGAAGGCAGCAGCCTTGCAGGTGTAGATAAAACCGTATGTGAAATCAGCGGCACCATTACCAGCGATACCCGTTTAACCGCCGATATCGCCTGGTCATTAAGCGGCAAGGTTACTGTAGGTAATGACAACGCCGATAGCGCTACTTTAACTATCGAGCCTGGTACTTATGTATTTGGTAAAAGCGGCGCTGATTACTTAGTAGTTGCCCGTGGTTCAAAAATCCAGGCGGTGGGTACAGTAAATGCACCTATCGTAATGACATCGGTTAACGATATGCTGGGTTTGTCGGATGAAGAATCTACCGCTGAATGGGGTGGCCTGGTATTGCTGGGTAATGCACCGAGTAACAAATGTGATCAGGCTGCACTGGAAAGCTGTGAAATTCAGGCCGAAGGCGAAGCCGGCCCATACGGCGGCGCAGATGAAGATGATGACAGCGGTGCACTGAAATATGTGCAGGTGCGTTATGCCGGTTTTGAAGTTATTCCGGATAACGAGCTGAACGGTATTACCTTTGCCGGTGTTGGTCGTGGTACAGAAGTGGAATATATCCAGGTACATAATAACCTGGATGACGGTGTGGAATTCTTCGGCGGTACAGTAGATGCCAAGTATGTAGTATTAACCGGCAACCGCGACGATTCACTGGATTGGGCAGATGGCTGGAGCGGCCGTATGCAGCATGTATTAGTACGCCACAATCCAAATGATACTAAAGCTAACCGTGGTATTGAAGCCGATAACCAGTCAGGTAACTTTACTGCTGAGCCGGTATCCAAGCCACGTATCGCCAATATGACCATTATTGGTAATAACTTTGATGGCGAAGACGATTCAGAAGGTGTGTTGCTGCGCGCTGGTACCGCCGGTGAATTATACAACTTCATCATTACCGGCCCGGCGGGTATGGGTGAGTGCTTTGAAATCAACAGTGATGAGTCTGTTACCAATGCCGGTAACGGTGAAATCATCTTCCGTAACTCCATTATCGACTGCGCTGAACCATTTAAAAACTCTGTCGACGACAATGATGTGGAAACCCTGGACGCTGATGCCTGGTTCCGCGACCAACCCGGCAATATCGTTGGTGATGCATTATTAGGTGGCTATGTACCGGCACCAAATTCGCCGGCTTTAGGCGGCGGCTATAACGTAGCCAATAACGTTGACGCCTGGTTTGACAACGTTGACTATATCGGCGCTTTTGACGGCACAGAAGACTGGACTGTCGGCTGGACAGTTGGCATACACCCGGAAGATGACTTAGCGGCTTGCCCTGCCGGCACCAACGAAGTAAACAGCTTAACCGGCCGCTTAAACTGCCAGTTAACCGGCGATATTACCACTAACATCACGCTGGCTGCCGGTGCAGACTATGTATTAGATGGTCGTGTACGTATCGGTGTTGATAACACTACCGCTGCTACTTTAACCGTGCAACCTGGCGTAACCATCTTCGGTAAATCAGGTGCTGATTTCCTTGTGGTAACCCGCGGCTCGAAAATTGAAGCCAACGGCACGGCCACTAACCCTATAGTAATGACGTCTGTACAGGATGTTATCGGTTCACCAACGGCTGCCGGCCAATGGGGTGGCCTGGTATTACTGGGTAAAGCTCCCAGCACTAAGTGCGCTGATCAGGCCGATTTAGACAGCTGCTTAGTTGAAGCTGAAGGTAACGCCGGTCCTTACGGTGGCGGCGATTGGGAAGACAACAGTGGCACACTAAACTACGTAGTAGTAAAACACGCCGGCTTTGAAGTTATCCCGGACAACGAGTTAAACGGTATTACTTTCGCCGGTGTTGGTTCAGGTACTCAGTGTTCAAATATTCAGGTACATCAGAACGTGGATGACGGCATTGAAATGTTCGGTGGCGCCGTTAACTGTAAAAACGTGGTACTGACTTCGAACGGTGATGACTCAGTAGATTGGGCCGATGGCTATCGCGGTAAGCTGCAATTTGTGCTGGTAAAACACGGCGCAGATGACTCTAAATCTAACCGCGGTATTGAAGCGGATAACCAGTCCAACAATCTGACTGCTACACCGGTATCTAACCCGACTATCGCCAATATGACCATTATTGGTAATAACTTTGACGGTGAGGATGACTCTGAAGGGGTAATACTGCGCGCCGGTACCAATGCCAAGCTACATAACTTTGTTATCACCGGCCCTGCCGGCATGGGCGAATGTCTGGAGCTTGATTCAACCGAAACTAAAGCTTTCGCTATCGATGGCTCTTTGGAAATGACCAATTCGGTTCTTGCCTGTAACGAACCTACCGTGGGCGACCTGGGTAACGGCACCACCACAGAGCAATGGTTCCTGGCTCAAGACGGTAACAGTCTGGCCGCTAACCAGGCCGCGGTACTGGACGGTATCTTTACTATCGATACAACGGCGCCAAAAGATATGACTGCGGTAGATGATTTCTTTGAAGCAGTAGACTTTATCGGTGCAGTAGATGCCGCTAATGACTGGACTGCAGGCTGGGCCGTCGGTTTAGACGACTAACAGCAACAAACACTGCCGGGTTTTGCCTGGCAGTGTTTTTTTATTCCACTGCATTGAGCCCGCCAGTTAGCGGTTTGGTGCAACGCAGAAGTAACAGTACAAGCTGATAGGACAAAGTTCAGATGAGCAGCATGCAAAAGTTTAATTTCAGTCGTGTTGGCCGCAGTGTGTTGCTGGCCCTTAGCACGGCAACCGCGCTGGTGTCGCTGGGCGCTGTAGCGCAGGAAACACAGCCACAACCGGCACAAAATGAAGAAGATGTTGAACGTATTTCTGTATCCGGCCGTCTGATGAGTTCAGCCGCCTCTGCCGCAGCAGAGCGTCGTGAGCAACCTTATGTTGCCGAACTGCTTGGCATGGAGCAAATTTCGCGCGCCGGTGACAGCAATGCCGCCACCGCACTGCGCCGTGTAACCGGTTTAACCCTGGTAAAAGATAAGTTTATTTATGTGCGTGGTTTAGGCGAGCGCTACTCCAGCACCTTGCTTAACGGCGCCCTGGTACCAAGCCCGGACCCTACCCGTAATGTTATTCCGCTGGATATGTTTCCGGCCGGTATTATTGAAAGCTTAGTGGTACAAAAAGCCTATTCGCCGGAACTGCCGGCAGCCTTTGGTGGCGGTAATGTGAATATCCGCACCGCAGCCATTCCGCTGCAAACCAGTTTTAATATCTCTGTTGGTACCGGCTATAACAGCCTGAACAGCGACGACGGCTTTGATTATGCCGGTGGCGGCGATGACTGGCGCGGCAAAGATGATGGCTTACGCGGTATTTCACCTGACCTGGCAGCCGCTCAGGCCCAATACGGCATTTTAACTCCGGTTAATATTGCTGAAGCTTTAGGTGGCATTAACGCCGACAACCTCGCGCAGGCAGATACCATAGTACGCGAGCTGGGTACGGCCTTTAACCGCGATATTGATATCAGCCGCAAAAGCGTAAAGCCGGATTTTGACGGCAGTGTGTCCTTTGGCGACCGCTTTGAACTGGCGCAAAACGTGGTATTTGGCGTAATGACCGGCCTGAGTTATGACCGTTCAACGCAGAATATCGACGAGCAGGAACGTTATTACTCTGTGTCTGGTGCCAACCTGGTGCCGCTAAACCGTTATGACGATATTAAAGGTACCGAACATCAGGTAAAACTGTCCGGCATGCTGAACTTTGGTTTAGAGCTGGGCGTGGATCACCGCTTAGAAACGGCCACCATTTATCTGCGCGATACCAAAGACGAAATTAAAATTAAAAACGGCGACAGTATAGAGACGATAAACGAGAACAATCGCTCTAACACCGACACCTCTATATTGTATGAAGAACGTACCATGTTAAGTAATCAGGTACGTGGTAAACATAACTTTCCGTTCCTGATGGACTTAGCCGTAGACTGGCAGTATACCGACGCCAAAGCACGCCGCTATGCGCCGGGCGAAGTAGAATACCGCTACCTGAATGAAACTCAGGCTGATGGTTCCGTGACTTCTTTCCTGCGCCGTAACCAAAATGCGGTAAATTACAGCTTCGGCGATATGAAAGACAACACGGAAAACTTAAGCTGGAATGCCAAATTGCCATTGACGCTGGGTAAAGCCGAAATGACCTTAAGCGGCGGCTACAGCTACTTTGAACGTAACCGTAACGCGCAAACCGATCGTTTTAACTTTGACACCGTAGGTTACAGCCTTGAGCAGTTATCCGGCAGCTTCTCAGAGATTTTCTCAAACGACAATATTCTGGACGCAGCCAACGGCTTTAAGATCTCCAACGTGACTACACAAGCGGATGATTATCTGGCAGCACAGATGATTGATGCCGGCTATGGCGCACTGGAGCTGAACTACGATTACAAGTTCCGCCTGAACTTAGGCGTGCGTTATGAAGACTTTAAGCAAATTTCACTGCCGTTAACCGCAGATGGCGAAATCAGCGGCAATATCATCGACTCAGTATTACAGGAAGACGGCTTTTATCCGGCGTTATCCTTAACCTGGTTTATAAACGATGATTTACAAGCGCGGTTTGGTTACAGCCAGACAGTGGTGCGGCCGGACTTACGTGAAGTCACCCCGGTATTATACGTTGACCCGCTTACCGACTTTAAAGTAACCGGTTTTGCCGGCTTAAAAAGCACCGATATTACCAGCGTTGATGCCCGCTTAGAGTGGTACTACGACAACAGTAACTACAGTGTTGGCGTGTTCTACAAAGATCTGGATAACCCGATTGAAGCCATAGAGCTGTCCGGCTCTGACGGTAACCTGCTAATGTCGTTCCGCAATGCACAAAGCGGCAACCTGTACGGTATTGAAACTGAGTTTCTGCAACAGTTGGATATGTTTGGTGGTGACTTTGGCCAACTGGCTGATAACTTCTTTGTTGCCGGTAACCTGACAGTCAGTGAGTCAGAAATTAAAATCCAGTCATTCCCGGGCGCCGACCTGACTAATTTTGAGCGCGGGCTAAGCGGTCACTCAAAATATGTCGCTAACCTGCAACTGGGTTTTGACTCAGACAACAACCAGCACAACGCTACCTTTACCTACAACGTGTTTGGCAAACGCATTGCTTTTGCCGGTGTTAATGACAAAGACGATGCCTATGAGCAACCGTTTAACTCGCTGGATTTCACATACAGCTATACGCCACTGGAAAGTATGACAGTGAAACTGGGGCTGAAAAACCTGCTGGATGAAGATGTTGAAATTCTGCAGCAAGGTGAAGTACTGCAAAAACGTATCGAAGGCCAAAGCTATAGCTTAAGCTTCTCGTACAAATACTAAGCAGGTTACTGCTAACTCAAAACGCCGGCTGACAGCCGGCGTTTTTATTGCAAAGCAGATTACAACTTATGCTCAATTAAAACTTATGCTTGATACCCACCGCCAGGTAGTCACGGTCCGGTGTTGGCGTATCCAGGTTAAAACTGCTGTACCAGGCAAATAAAGTGGTATTTTTGCCGGCTTTATAATCGGCACCAACACTTATCGCATTGTCATCTTCCAGCGTCTGATACTGGGCTTTTAACTCAGTTTTACCCAGTGGATAAGCACCGCTTACCAACCAGCCATCTTGCTCCAGCCCGGTGATAATATCTTCCTGACGATGAAATATAGCGCCTAACCTGATACCTGATACTTTACCCAGAGCCTGTAAGCGCAGCGTATCGTAGCCATTTACCTCAGAATCGACTGCTACTGCTGCATAGAAGTTACTGTTTTTCAGGTTTTCATCACCATAATATACAGCGGCAGAGTATGCATCTTCAGCGTCAGCGGCATCTTCCATTACATAGGTTAAGTGCACACCAAAACCGTTATACGTAGGCGTGTAGTATGTGATGGAATCGCTGGCGCGTACTTCGCCTTTCCACAGGTTTTTTACGTCGGCTTCGTAATCACTGAATAAATCGATTTTACCCTGTGCATCTTTCAGTGCAGTATCGTGGCGGCCTAAACGGATTTCACCAAAGTTACCGGCCAGACCGACATACTGATTGCGCGAAGTGATGTTGTCACCGTCGCCGACATCAGCCAAATCCACGCCCCACTCCAGCTGATACACCAGGGTAAGACCGTCTTCCAGCGCATAATCGCCTTTTAAACCAAAACGTGAACTGTTACTTTTTAACTCCGAGAACCGGCCTTCGCCTTCATCTGTGGACTGCGCTGATACATTCAGCTGGCCATATAGTGTTACCGGCTCAGCTTGCGCTGTTGCTACGCCTGCTACTGCCATTATTAATGCTACTGATGTTTTTTTCATACTCTGCACCTGAGTTATTACCGGCTCATCGCTACTATCGTCAGCGGCCAGCTGTTGATGACGGCGTCATAATATGACCATTTCATGACAGTTAAATGACAAGATGGCATATTTATGACTTTTAAATGATGTTTTTATGACCACAGCCAAAATTTGAACTTTCTGAGGAAAAGTATGTATTAAATTAGCAGCATAGCCGGCAATCTGCCGTGTTCAGCTATAAAAAAAGGGGCTAAAGCCCCTTTTTTTGCAAAAAATGTTGTTTAACTGCGTTTTTTATCGACGACCTGCTGCAATTCTTCATCGCTAAGATGGGAAACATTGCGACCTAAACTGAGGAAAATAGCATGTTCGCAAATATTACGCCCGTGATCACCCACCCGCTCCAACGCTTTGGCAACTTGTGAAATCTGCAGACTGACACTGATTTGCTGGGCATCGTGCATCATGCTGTTGAGGCTGTGTTGTAAAATGCGGGCGTAATCATCATCGATGGCTTTATCTTCGCGCAATACCGCCAGCGCCGCTTCCGCGTCCATTTGCTCAAAAGACGCTAAAGCACGCTGCAACATCTGCAGTACTTTTTGTCCCATTTGCGCCAGTGCATCCAACTGTGATGTCGCCGGCCGGCTGTCAGGCTCTTCTTTTAACAAGGCTTTTGCAATACGTTTGGCTAAATCGCCTATACGCTCAACGTCGTTAATACTTTTTAATACGGCCAGTACCAGGCGTAAGTCACTGGCTGCCGGTTGCCGCCGTGCCAGTATATCCAGGCAGTGCTCGTCAATATCCACTTCGAAATTATTCACGCGCCGGTCAAAGTCTTTTACCTGTTGCGCCAGTTTCATATCTGCGGTGGTAAAAGCCGTCAACGCATCGACCAGCTGTTGCTGCGCCAGCTCTGCCATCTGCATTAAACGCGCTACTGCCTGCTGTAATTCTTCATCATAGGCCTGTGAATAATGGCCGCCGATTTTGCTATTTGGCATAATGCCGCTCTCCTGAATTAGTCTTCGCCACTATCCTGTCGCCGCTTAAATCCTGTCGCCGCTTAACAACACTTAACCATAGCGGCCGGTAATATAGTCTTCGGTGCGCTTTTGCTGCGGGTTAGTAAACACATCATTAGTATTGCCGATCTCGATAAGGTTACCCAGATGGAAGAAGGCAGTACGATCTGACACCCTGGCAGCTTGCTGCATATTGTGCGTGACAATAACGATGGTGAAGTTTTGCTTCAGCTCGTCAATCAACTCTTCAATAATAGAGGTAGCAATGGGATCCAGTGCCGAGCAAGGCTCATCCATCAGGATAACTTCCGGGCTTACTGCGATGCTGCGCGCAATACACAAACGTTGCTGCTGACCACCGGATAAACCGGTGCCGGGTTGGTCCAGCCGGTCTTTTACTTCATTCCACAAACCAGCGCGACGCAGACTGGACTCCACAATGTCATCCAGATCGGCTTTGCGCTCTGCCAGGCCGTGCAACTTCGGTCCGTAAGAGATGTTTTCGTAAATGGATTTCGGGAACGGGTTAGGTTTTTGGAACACCATGCCCACCTGCGCCCGCAGTTGCACCACGTCCAGTGCCGGCTCATGAATATCACGGCCATCAAGCAAAATACTGCCGGTAACACGGCAATGCTCTATGGTATCGTTCATCCGGTTCATACAACGTAAAAAGGTCGATTTACCACACCCCGACGGGCCGATAAAGGAGATAACCTCATTCTGATACACATCCATGCTGATGCCATGCAGCGCCTGATTATCGCCGTAAAACACCTTTACATCTGTAGCACTGATTTTTACCGGAGCTGAATTACTCATTTGTTTATCCGTTACCTTAAAATTAAATCTGTTGAGCGCGGTTTAATTAACGACTTGGGTTACCAGCGCTTCTCATATTTTTTCCGCAGCCAAATGGCCAGGCCGTTTAAGCTAATCATCATCAGCAGCAACACGATAATGGCGGCAGAGGTGCGGGCTTCAAAAAAGTTGCGCAACTCGTTGCCCTGCCACAGGTAAATTTGTACCGGCAAGGCACTGGCTTGCTCAAACGGTGAAGCCGGAATTGACGCGACAAAGGACTTCATGCCGATCAACAGCAATGGCGCAGTTTCGCCCAGTGCCTGGGCTACGCCAAGAATAGCACCGGTTAAAATACCGGGAATGGCCAGCGGTAACACATGGTGGAAAATAGCCTGCATCTTTGATGCACCCAGCCCAAGCGCCGCCTGACGGATAGACGGTGGTATTGCCTTTAATGTGGAGCGGGTAGCAATAATTACAGTGGGCAAGGTCATCAGTGATAACACCAGGCCACCGACAATAGGTGCTGACATCGGCAGGTTAAACCAGCCAATTAACACAGAGGCGCCAAGCAAACCAAACACTATCGACGGTACCGCCGCCAGGTTATTAATGTTTACTTCCACCAGGTCAGTAATTTTATTACGCGGTGCAAATTCTTCCAGGTAAATGGCCGCGGCCACCCCCATCGGTACCGCCAGCAGAATCACCACCAGCATCATGTAGAAAGAGCCCATAAAAGCACCGGCTAAACCGGCAGATGCCAGTGAGCTGCGCGAATCCGGGTTCATAAACAGTGCCAGGCTAAAGCGATTCTGAATAACACCATCGGCGGACAGCTTATCTACCCATTCACGCATTTTCGGGCTGAGCTGCTGTTGCCCATCCGGCAGACTGCGATCAATATTACCTTTTAACCAGACATCAATATTGGCATCCGTTAGCAGGTGCAGCGTGCGGGTTTGGCCAATAATTGACGGATCTGCTACCACCATATCGCGCAGTGCAAAACGCTCGCCTGAGGTCACCACCCGCGCCAGATCGCGCCGGTGCTTGTTTGCATCGGGCAGGATTTTTTGCAAGCTGTCGGTGATCAGCCGGTTAAAGTTAACAAAGCCAATTTCGGTCTGCCATTCAATATGCCGCTGACGGAAATCGTTATCAGACTCGTCGTCACGCTGCTGTGGCATCGGCGGGATCTTAATGATCTGCGGATCGAAGTAGATATCCAGCGTAATGGCCGACTGCCAGAATGCCGGTAATCCTTTGGAGAAAATATTGATAAACAACACCGCAACCAGCCCGAGGCTGATCAGTACCGCTGTCAGCCCCAAACGGCGGAACAGATTTTCTTTACGGTGCCGGCGGTTAAGCGACGCT
This sequence comes from Rheinheimera sp., assembly GCF_030690345.1. Taxonomy (GTDB): domain Bacteria; phylum Pseudomonadota; class Gammaproteobacteria; order Enterobacterales; family Alteromonadaceae; genus Alishewanella. The sequence goes on along the minus strand of NZ_JAUYGV010000006.1, from coordinate 608,192 downwards.
ATTACCTTTTGTTGCACCTGGCTGGGCGCTGCAACAGCTTTAATCGGGTTTTCTGCAATAATGGTCATAACTTACTCGTATTGCTCACGGTATTTACGCACTATCACCAGCGCTATTACGTTCAGCAGCAAGGTAATAACGAACAGGGTTAAGCCCAATGCGAAGGCCACCAGTGATTGCGGACTGGAAAAATCGTTGTCGCCGGTTAACTGATTAACTATGGTTACCGTTACAGTAGATACCGCTTCAAACGGGTTAGCGGTCAGCGACGGGCTGTTACCTGCGGCCAGTACCACTATCATGGTTTCACCGATAGCACGGCTGGCTGCCAGTAACACTGCACCGACAATGCCCGGCAGCGCCGCCGGCAGCACCACTTTTAAAATAGTCTCAGACTTGGTCGCGCCCAGCCCCAATGAGCCATCGCGCATCGATTTTGGTACTTGGGTGATAATGTCGTCTGACAAGGATGAAATAAACGGGATAATCATAATGCCCATTACCACGCCGGCGGTTAACGCCGAGGTAGCATTAATATCCAGCCCTACTGCGGCACCCAAGTCGCGCAAAAAGGGCCCTACCGTGACCAGCGCAAAGAAGCCATACACTATGGTTGGAATACCGGCCAACACTTCGATAACCGGTTTGGCGGTATTACGCAGCTTAACCGGCGCATATTCGGCCAGATAGATAGCCACCATTAAACCCAGCGGAATAGCCACCAGCATGGCGATACCGGCGATCATTGCCGTACCGGCCAGCAACGGCACTAAACCAAAATCACCCTGCTCGCCTACACCTACCGTAGAGAAACGCGGGTTCCAGGTGGTACCAAAGAAAAACTCGCCAGGCGGGATATAACTGAAGAATTTCATGGTTTCGCCCAGCATCGACAGCACTATGCCGATGGTGGTCAGAATAGCAACGGTAGAGCACAGTACCAGCAGGGCTTTGACGACACGCTCTACCTGATGCCTGGCCTTTAAACGCGGCGTAATGCGCAACAGGCTATACAGCATACCCACTGCCGCTATTACCGCCATTAACGCGGTCAATACTAGGGCGCTGTTGGCTTTAAGCTGGCGCAAGTGTTCCGCCGCCGCCAGTTCCCAGTCAGCAGCATCGGCTACCACACCGAAGTTACCGGCTAAGTTACCGATACGCTGCGACACCACCCGCAACTCATCGGCGGCTAAAGCAGCTACATCAGCCGGCAATTGTGCCAGCATCATAGAATTAATGACTGCCGGTGCCAGCCACAGCCACAGCAACAGGATAAAAAATGCCGGCAGCACGGCCCATAAACCAACCATCATACCGTAATGATGTGGCCTGGAATGCATGCGCAAATCGGGGTTAACTGTTGCTACTTTGCGGCTGCGGGTCATACCAAGTTGGTAGCCCAATGCCATCAGGATCAGCAGCACGACAATTAACGAAAGGTTACTCATGGTCGCTCCGTAAACGGCTTACACGTGATACTAACTAAGGTGCGCAGTGTAAGCGGCTTATATTTCATTTTTATGACAGTAAGAATGCAAAAAAGAGAACCCGCTACAGGTTCTCTTTATAACAGCAGACAGATTATAGCGACTTTTTCAGCCGGATGTTCTGTATAATTGCCGCACGTTCATCGTCAGCCAGCGGAATTAAACCGGCACTTTCCAGCACGCTGCCAAAGCCAGACATGCCTTCACTTACGTGGAACTGAGCATATTCCTGCAAGCCCGGGATAACACCAATATGCGCGCCTTTAACATAGATATACAGTGGACGTGATACCGGATATTCGCCGGAAATAATCGTATCCAGGTTTGGCTCTACACCTGATACTGTTGCCACTTTAATGCGGTCGCGGTTTGCTTCATAAAAGCTTAAACCAAATACGCCAATCGCATCTTTTTGCGCCTGTAACCGCGCCAGGGTTTCAGTGTAATCACCGGCAATTTCTACTACCCGACCATCGGTACGCATAGCAGTACAAAATTTATGTGAAGCCTCTTTATCCAAAGCTTTTACTTCAGCCAAGGTCTCGCAGCCCGGTACCACTACCTTTTCTTCATAAACTTCGCGGGTACCGTGATTAGAGCCCGGGATGGCCAGTAAAATTTCCTGGTCCGGCAAAGCTTTATCTATCTGACTCCAACGGCTATAAGGGTTGGCAACCATTTTGCCATTCTGTGGTACTTGTGCTGCCTGGGCAAGGAACACATGAACCGGCTCCAGTTTAAATATTGCCGCATCTACACGTGAAGCGAACACAATGCCGTCATAGCCGATTTTTACTTCAATAATTTCTTTTACGCCATTGGCTTTACAGGCTTCAACTTCATTCGGACGAATTTTACGTGACGAGTTGGCCACATCAATAGTGTTAGCACCTACGCCCTGGCAAAACTGGCGCAGACCGCCTGACGAGCCGCCTGAGCCCACTACCGGGGTGCGGAACTGAGCAAAATTATTACCAAATTCTTCTGCCACTACAGAAGAAAACGGCAGCACGGTAGAAGAACCGGCAATTTGGATAGTGTCACGGCTTTGTGCCTGTGCTGTTGCTGATGCGGTTAAAGCGACAGTAGCCGCCACTAACAGGCTGGAAAAAGTATTCAGTTTCATATCAGGTTCCCGGTTATCCGAAGTATGTACCCGACCAGTTTGCTGCATTTTTATTGCAGTAATATGACAGTGGGGGAATTATTTCTCTACTTAGCCAATATAGCTTATTGCTGCACACAACAGCGGTTACGGCCCTGACGTTTCGCCTGATATAAGGCCTGGTCAGCGCGCAGCAGCAATTTGTCCAGGTCATCGCGGTCCGGCAGATACATGGCAATGCCCAGGCTGCAGGTAATATTCAGCACAGTGTTATCACGTAAGGTAAACGCATGTTCGGCCACTGTCATACGAATACGCTCAGCAGACAGAATAGCCGTTTTCAAATCAATCTCCGGCAGTAAGATAAAGAATTCTTCGCCACCGTAGCGCCCGGCTAAATCGGTATCGCGGATACTTTGCCGGCATACATCGGCAAATTCGGCCAATACTTTGTCGCCTGCAGCGTGGCCGTGTTGGTCATTAATTTGCTTAAAGTGGTCAATATCCAACATCAGCACCGCCAGGTCTTTTTGATACCGGTTGGCACGACGGATCTCGACCATCGCTTGCTGCATAATAGCGCGCCGGTTAGCCAACCCGGTGAGCAAGTCAGTACTTGCTAACTGCAACAACTCCTGATTACGCTGCACCAGTTGCTGTTCGGTGTCAGCGTGACGGGCAATCTCTGCACGTAAAGCCGCTGCCATACGCCGAAACCGCAACACCACAAAAATAAGTAATGCCATTACGACAAAAAATAACACCATTAGCGCTATAACAGCCGGCGTATAACCGGAAAATTGTGCGGCTGAATCACTATCGGAGGCCATGCCGCTGCCGGTAATACTTATCAGCACTACTGCGCTGCAAAGCTTAGTTTGTTTCCGTATCAACCTGCTCTTATAGCATTTGGCTCTGCACACAACTAAGTTCCTGCCTATCTGGCGTTGCAAGTAACCTATTCAGTATAGGTCAGCTATTTACAGGGTAAAGACCACTGTTTTCACTGAAAAAAAGCCCGGCATAAATACCGGGCCCTTGTTTTACTACTGATGGTTAATTAGCAATAATTTCCAGCAAGCTGGTTGCCTGTTCATTACCATCGGCGTCATTAAATGACATCACACCAAGATACGGGAACGGGCTGGCGGTAAGCCCGGTGGTGATCAAGGTGACATTGCTCGGCCGGCCGGCTATTGCCCGCATGCTGGCGGCTACGCGGCTGTTACCTTCATTGCCGTTTACTACCCATACCGGCATGGTGTAATTGGCCTGCTCTGCGCCAAACAACGAATAGCCATGTACAAACACCAGATAGAAGTCACCGGCTGCGCCATCGGCTGCCGGCGCAGGGTCACGTAAGCTTACCTCTTCATAACCACCTTCTCTGGCAGAAGAACCTACCGCAGTGCAAGACAGAGCAATACAACGATAAACAAACATATCCAGATCTGCTCCGGGTACATCGGTTAACTCTTCATACAAGCTGAAACGCACCATGCGGGTACCTTCCGGTATCAGGAAAGTATGGAAGCCCAAGCCTGGTTCGTTAAAGGCAAAAGTACTGTCGGCGTCTTGCGCTACTACACCAGATGAACCAAATGGCGCTGTAAGCCCGGCCATAGTGGTGCTGGTTAAACCGCTGTAGTTCATTGTTACCGGGAAGCTGACACGGCCACCTTTGGCGGCTACCGAAGCATTAACCTCAGCCGGCGCCAGAATTAATTTTGGCGGCACTACTTTTACGGCAATAGGACTACGTACACTGTGCACACCATCAGACCAGGTAATAGCACCAAACACCCACTGGTTCATCACTGCGCTTTGCGTTGGTGTAAAAATCAGGCTGTAAGGTACTGTAGCATTTGCCGGTACCGACAAGGTATTGCCACCGTCATTGGTAACCACTGACACATTCACACCGGCAGGCGCTTCAATGCTGGCGGTATAAACAGAAGCAGAACCACTGACATTCATCACACGGCGTTGCAGCGTTTCCTGCTCCGATAACTCAGCAATCGCCATAGACGGCAGGTTTAACTGGCTGGCATCAGTGCTGTACCCTGCGTTAACAAAGGCGGCGCAGGAAAAACCACTGGCAGTTTGCACGAAGGCAGCCTCACCGACACCACACAAGAAGGCGAAATACTCTAAGTTGGAAATAGGGTAAGTTAAACCCGGATTAACCGCACTGTTAGGTACAGCATGGCCGGCGCCAAAATCAAACGGATCTGCAGCAGTTAAACCATTTTCTTTGGTCAGGTTTTGTCGGGCGGTAGTCATAATGGCAGATTTAATCATTGCCGCAGACCAACCCGGGTTCACCTCTTTAACCAGCGCCGCAATACCGGCAATGTGCGGGCTCGACATAGACGTGCCCTGCAGGTAGGTAAAGCTGGTACCTGGTGTACCAAACATTGTCTGTGCAGAGGCACCAGCGAGGATTTTCACCCCGGGCGCAGTAATATCCGGTTTAATAATATCTAATGTATTCAGGTTAGGGCCGCGGGAGGAGAAACCGGCCATCAGGTTACCCACTTCAACCACATCGTCAACGAACACCGACGGGCTGAGTTTTACTGTCACCACACCACCTGCTGTTACCTCTGCATTAAAAGCGCTGCCGGCTGCCAGAGTGGTCATTACGGACGGTATGTTAAAGCTGGCTGTGCCTCCCATAGTGCTCGGTGCTGCTGCTGAGTTGTTGTATACGATAACACCGGCTGCACCGGCCGCTTGCGCATTACCCAGCTTGATATCAAAGCTACAGGTACCACGCTGTATCAGGGCAAATTTACCAGCCAGTTCAGCCGCATTATCCAGCGGCTCACAGGCTTCAAGCGGAGATGCTACTGCCACATCTGCAGTAATCTCGCCCACTTCACTCAACGGTACGGAAGTGCCACCTTCTACAGCCTGATATACTCCCTGTAAAGGGCCGCCCAGAACCTCCAAACCATTGGCAATACTGGTGCCGCTATAAGTTGACGCGGCTACTGTTGTGACCCAGGGAGCCGGCGTGCCTATAGTACTTGCTGTCGGCCCGTTATTGCCGGCAGATACCGCAACAAAGACACCGGCCTGAGCCGCGCGTAGTTTTGCCGCAGCTTGCGGCGTGGTGATATTAGTTAAGCTACCGCTGATAGAATAGTTAATTACATCGACGCCATCTGCTACCGCCTGATCAATCGCCGCCATAGTATCACCGCCAAAACAGCCACGTTCCGGCTGGCCCTGCGGGTTGGTGTAACTGCTGTTCCAGCAGGCTTTATACATAGCAATGCGGGCACGCGGTGCTATACCGGACACGGTTGCTACTTCAGTACCGTTAAATACCGCCGTTACGCCCTCGTTGCCGCCTGCAGTTGAGGCCACATGAGTGCCGTGGTTATCGGCATCCCGTGGCGAGACAAACTCGCCGGGTTGTAACTGATATGCGCTTTCAAATGACTCTTTATAATAGCGGGCACCAATCAGTTTATTGTTACAACTAAAATCGGCATCTTCACCGCTGTCGCAAGTACCGGCCCAGCCGGCTAAAGGCGCGTAAGAGCCATCATCAGCAAAACTAGGGTGTTCCGGCCAAATGCCGCTGTCTACTACCCCTATAACCACACCTTCCCCTTTAACACCCTGCACATGCAGACCATCCGGCCCCGTAGTCAAACCAAGAAAAGCCGGTGTATTTGACGTCGTCAGTTGCTGAGCTTCATCGCGCCAGACGCCGGCTACATTGGGATGGTTACGCAGCGCCTCGGCCTGAGCGGGTGTCATTTTCGCCGAGAAACCGTTAAAAGTGTGGGTGTAGGAGTAAAGCAGCTTGCCGCTACCATTTTGCGCAGCTAACTGTTGATGAAAATGTTTTAACCCATTGGTGTAACTGAGCATACGTGCTGAAGCTGCATTGTAGCGGTTCAGGCCAACAGTGACAGATTGTGCCGCCGGCAATAATTCGCCAAACTCCTCAGCTTTCTCCACGCCACTTTTACCCTTAACCTGCACGATATAGGGCACTGCAGCGCTGTCTTCACCGGCTTGTTGCAGCGCAGAACGGTCAACTTCTATCTGATAATTATTGGCCATCGTATCGGCGTGGACCCCGCCAACAGCCAGCGCTACTGCACAGGCTGTTCTGGACATAAATTTGTTAAATTGCATCTGATGTCTCCGTTTATTGTTATAGCTCGCTGTGCAACAGAAGTAACTACGGGAACCGCCCAACTCATGCTGTAGCGATGTATATAGCCGTAATATCTTTGTTGTTGGGTAAACACACCGGCAACAACTGTATAAAATTTGGACAGTCAATTGTTTAGCAAAAACAGCAGGGAGCGCAGCTAAACACAGCGTAGCTTTGACGCTGCGCATAAGTCTGGTTTGTATATCGCCCGGCCTTTTGCAAAGAAAACTGACAATCCCGATTTAAGCCGCGTTATGACGACGCTGACGCAATAGCAAGCCACCGGCTGCAGCAAACAACAGCCAAATAGTAGCCGGCGCCGATACTGCAGAGACGCGGCCGGGTGCGAAATTAGCGAATACTGTGAACTCGCCTGTAGCGAAATCAAAAGTAGTGTATTCAGCCGGCAGGCCTGAGTTATTCAGATCGAAAAAGCCCTGAAAGGCGATGGTCATGTCGATATCGGTAACATCAAAGTTGATATACTCCAGTCCGGCAAAAATGTTATCCGGATTAAAGCCGAGGCTGACAAAGAAAAAGCTGGTATCAATTTCATAGCCGAACAAGGTGAAACTTTCCCACGCCAGCAAGTCGCCGGTGCCCGGGAACCATTCATCAAGGTCGTCAGTGTCAAAACTGATAGCGCCGATAGAAATAGTGTTGCCGTTAGTATCTTCGGCCAAAAACTCCTGAGTCAGTATAGGGCCTGCCTGTGCCGGCTGTGACAAGGTGACAGCGCTGAGCATCAGTACAGACAGGGCGATAAGAATAGACTTCAACATGGATTACCTCTTAATTTTGTTATTGATTATGTGATATGCAATTGCTTGCAAATTACGCAATGCATAAAGCAATCCAATTGTTAATATCAAATTTATTCAATAACTTAAGACATGCTGTCTTTGTTTTGTAGCGAGCAACACAGATTACTGTATAAAAAGCAGACAATAAAAAAGGCGAACCGGAGTTCGCCTTGTTGTTGATCTGGCTGACTATGACCAGTTTAGTACCACTTTGCCGGATTGGCCGGAGCACATAATGTCGAAGCCTTCCTGAAAGCGCTCCATCGGCAACTCATGCGTTACCATGGGTGTTAAATCCAGCCCGGACTGAATTAAGCTGGCCATTTTGTACCAGGTTTCAAACATCTCACGACCATAAATGCCTTTAATCACCAGGCCTTTAAAAATCACCTTGTTCCAGTCTACCGCCATGTCGGAAGGCGGGATACCCAGCATGGCAATTTTGCCGCCGTGGTTCATCGTGTCCAGCATGGCGCGAAACGCCGCCGGCACACCGGACATTTCCAGACCAACATCAAAGCCCTCTGTCATGCCCAGCTCTTTCATTACATCTTTCAAATTTTGCTTGCTGACATCCACCGCGCGGGTGGCACCCATTTTCAGTGCCAGTTCAAGCCGGTAAGGGTTAACATCGGTGATCACTACATGGCGGGCTCCGACATGGCGCGCCACGGCTGCCGCCATAATGCCGATGGGGCCGGCGCCGGTGATCAGCACGTCTTCACCGACTAAATCGAACGACAAAGCAGTATGCACGGCATTACCGAACGGGTCGAAAATAGCAGCGATATTATCCGGAATATTATCCGCCAGTTTAAAGGCGTTGTAGGCCGGAATAACCAGATACTCGGCAAAAGAGCCGGCGCGGTTAACCCCAACCCCAATAGTGTTGCGGCATAAATGCACCCTGCCGGCACGGCAGTTACGGCAGTGGCCGCAAGTAATATGGCCTTCGCCCGATACACGATCACCAATGCTGAAACCGCGTACTTCCGAGCCCATGCCCTCTATTACGCCCACGTATTCGTGGCCTACCACCATGCCATGCGGAATGGTGTTCTGCGCCCACTCATCCCATTTGTAAATATGCACATCGGTGCCACAAATGGCGGTTTTTTTGATGCGGATTAACACATCATTCGGGCCCACTTGTGGCTTGTCGACTTCGGTCTGCCAAATGCCCGGTTCTGCTTTTAACTTTGCTAATGCTTTCATTTTCACGCCCCGCCCTTATGCGATCACGCCCATGTCTTTACCAATGCGGATAAAGGCATCAATTGCTTTATCCAGTTGCTCTGTTGTATGTGCTGCTGAAATTTGTGTACGAATACGCGCCTGGCCTTTTGGCACTACCGGGAATGAAAAACCCACCACATAAATGCCTTCGGCCAGCATACGTTTGGCCATTTCTGCCGCTACTTTGGCATCGCCCAACATTACCGGAATAATGGCGTGGTCTTTACCGGCCAGCGTAAAGCCGGCGGCAGACATTTTTTCGCGGAAGTAGTTGGCATTATCCCAAAGCTTAGCCCGCAGCGCATCGCCCGAGGCCAGCATGTCCAACACCTTAATAGAGGCGGTAACAATTGACGGCGCTAAAGAATTAGAAAACAAATACGGCCGTGAACGCTGACGCAGCCATTCAATCACCTCTTTTTTACCCGAGGTATAGCCACCGGACGCGCCACCCAGGGCCTTGCCCAGGGTGCCGGTAATAATGTCAACGCGCTGCATTACATCGCAGTATTCATGGGTGCCGCGGCCATTTTTGCCGACAAAACCTACAGCATGGCTGTCATCTACCATTACCATGGCGCCGTATTTGTCGGCCAGGTCACAAACTGACTTCAGATCAGCAATCACGCCATCCATCGAGAATACGCCGTCGGTGGCAATCAGCTTAAAGCGCGCGCCATCGGCATCAGCTTGTTTTAGCTGCGCTTCGAGCTCCTGCATATCGTTATTGGCATAACGGTAACGTTTGGCTTTACACAAACGCACACCGTCAATAATAGAAGCATGGTTTAATGCATCGGAAATTACTGCATCTTCGGCGCCTAAGATCGTTTCGAACAAGCCGCCGTTGGCATCGAAGCAGGAAGAATACAAAATGGTATCTTCAGTGCCTAAAAACGCACTGATATTTTGCTCCAGTGTTTTATGAATATCCTGGGTGCCACAGATAAAGCGCACCGACGCCACACCGAAACCATGGCTTTGTAAGCCCTGCTGTGCAGCGGCAATCAGGTCGGGGTGATTGGCCAAACCTAAGTAGTTATTGGCACAAAAGTTAAGTACCTGTTGGCCGCCAACGGTAACGCCGGCGCTTTGTTGTGACGTAATAATACGCTCTGCTTTGTACAAACCTTCTGCTTTCACATCGTCTAGTTGTTGTTGTAGATGTTGCAGAAAAGCGCCATTGCGCATAAAGCCTCCTGTTGCGGGGGTGAGGGATCAGAAAAACGGCGCCATTGTAAAGCTTATAGCGCAAGGCTGCAGCGCTTTTACGTTAACTTAAGCGCTGTTCAGACCTGCTGCTGTAAAGTTTAGCCTACAAAGACCGGCGTTGTTACAGCGCCAGCGCCTCGTAATGCTGTTGTAACCGGGTAATGCGCGGTTTAGCTTGTTCAGTGGCATAGGGTTTAAACAACAGCAGCACTTTTAACACGCCCTGATACACGCTGGCCTGATCAATCTCTTTGTGCGGTGCCTGGGTTTTCAGATAACTGATCCAGAAGGTAACTAACAGCTTAATGCTGTGCGCCAGGTCGGTGATATCCTCATCGTCTATGCGGATCACGCCGGATTGTTTCAGCGCTTTGAGCACCGCAATAACGCGGCTTAGTACACCATGTTGTACCTGCAGATAATCTTGTTGCAAGGCCGGATCGCGCGCCAAAATATCCGGCAAATTGGCATAGAAGAAATGAAAGCGCCACATCAACTCAAACACCGCATCCAGATAGCAGGCCAGCGCATCCAAAGCTTCCGCTTTATCCGACGGCGGCTTAATGCGGGTTTCCAGCAACTTAGCGTATTCTTTAAAAATCTGCCGTACGATGTCTTCTTTATTGCGAAAGTGGTAGTACAGATTACCCGGACTAATGCCCAGATGCGCAGCAATATGGTTAGTAGTAACCTGACGCTCGCCCACCTGATTAAACAATTCAATGCTGGCTTGCAGAATTTTATCTTTGGTTCTTAACTTTTTTTCCATCTGCTAAACAGGCTTATTCTTCGCGAAATTAATTTGCTATAGTAACGCCAAATTGATTAAAAACTCCAGTAGCAGGCCGGACATGGCTTAGCTCTCGCCAAGGAAAGCTCGCAATACAATGAAAATTAAAGCAATTTACCCTGGCACCTTTGACCCGCTAACCAATGGCCATGCTGACTTAGTGCAGCGTGCTGCACGCATGTTCGACAAGGTAATTGTGGCAGTCGCGGCCAACCCCAGTAAACAACCGCTGTTTAGTCTGGATGAGCGGGTAGCACTGGCGCAGCAGGCCTTTGCCGGTATCAGCAATGTCAGCGTCATCGGCTTTTCCGGGTTACTGGCTAAATTTGCTGAAGATCAGTCCGCACAGGTGCTGCTTCGTGGCGTGCGCGCCGTCGCCGATTTTGAATATGAGTTCCAGCTGGCCAGCATGAACCGCCAGTTAAACCCGGCACTGGACAGCATTTTTATGACACCGTCGGAAAAAAATACTTTTATCTCTTCCACCTTAGTCAAAGAAGTGTGTCGCCACGGCGGAGATGTCTCCAGCTTTGTGCCGGCTCATGTTGAAGTTGCGCTGAAAACCAAATTAAAACTATGACCTTTAAACCCTGTTTATTAAGTGTACTGATGCTTGCACTGCCTGCCGCTGCGGCGCCCTGGGTAGATACCACAGATAACTACCTGCGCCAGTCGCTGCAAACGCTGGCCCACGCTGGTGTATTAACCGGCCCGGTAAATACTTACCCGTTAATGTGGAAAAATATCGCGGTTGATTTAGCCGCAGCAGCAGAACAACCAACAGAAGAATTGCGCTTTGCCCTGGCGCATGTCCGCGCCGCGCTGAATACCAACCAGGCGGGCTACATTGCCGGTATTAAACTCAAAGCCAGCTCGGATCCGTCGCTATATCAAAGCTTTGGCGAAAGCTATTTTGATAAAGCCGGCGCTACCGTATTTAAAGAATATCTGGGTGATAGCTGGGCGGCGAAAACACAGCTGAACTACCGCAAGCTTGAGGATGGCAGTAACGAGCAGGAACTGACGTATGACGGCAGCTACCTGGCATTTATTGCCGGCAATTGGGTACTGGCGTTGGATCAGCAACCGTTGTGGTGGGGCCCGGGCCAGCAAACCGCGTTACTGATTAGCAATAACGCACGGCCCATTCCCTCGTTACGTTTAAGCCGCCATAGTTGGCAGCCCAGCGATAACATGCTGTTTAGCTGGTTAGGCCCGTGGAGCTTTACAGCCTTTATCGGCCAGGGCGAACACAGCAGTATGCCACGGCAAATTAAACATTTTGGCGCCCGCTTCAGCGCGCGTCCGCTGCCGCAACTGGAACTGGGCTTGTCCCGTGTGAGCCAATGGGGTGGCGATAACCTGGATAACGGCTTGGGTGCTGTTACTGATATGCTGCTGTTAAACGATGATGACAACGCCGACAACCTGGCTGCGATTGATCTGACGTTTCACACCAACTTGTTTAACCGCCCTTTCAGCTTTTATACCGAATTAGCTGATGATAACGGCGGCAGTACGCTAAGCAAACCGCTGCAACTGTATGGTATGCGCACGTTTTTTGGCAGCGCCAGTGCTGTGCATACGCTGAATCTGGAATGGTCTGACAGTTACATCCGCTGTGAAGAGCAAGCCACTGCCGGAAACTGCGCTTACGAAGGTGACATTTATCCGCAGGGTTACCGTCGCTATGGCCGCGTTATAGGTAGTGGCTATGGTAGCGACGCACAGGTGCTGTCTGCCGGTTACCGCTACCAAACCTTTGATGGCTACAGCTGGGCGCTGAGTGTATTGCGGGGTGAGTTCCTTGCCGCCGCATCTGACATAAAAAACTGGCAACTGCGGCTGGAATACCGCCAACCCTTGCTCAAAGGCTTGCTCAGCGTTGAGGGCCGCGTATTTGATAAATCGCCACAACCGGAACTACACATTAAACGCGGCAGCCTGGCTGTGACATGGGAATATCGCTTCTAAGGACAGAGTTAAACCGGGTGGCGTCCGGTGTTATAACTTAATAATGATATTGCGCCGGTACAACAGCAGCGACAACCACCAAAACCACAGCACATGCAATAAGGCAAACAGCAACGAAGCCGCTTTGGGCGCAAACATCTGCGCCAGCAGCTCAAAGCTGTATTGGTACAGATTGCTACCGGCTACAGGAATTAACGTCGCTGACACCGCCCATAGCCAGGCCAGAATATAAATAAACAGCGGATTGCTGCCATACACTATTAGTGGTTGCAGCACAGTACGCTGCTGCCGCACATCACAAAGCCAAACCAGAGCCGCCAATATCAGCAGCAGTATCGCAACAGACAACAACACATAGCTGCCACTCCACAGCGCTTTATTTACCGGCCAGAACATACTGCACAGCCATGCAGCCAACAGCAGCACTAAGGCCGCGTTTAGCAACCAAAGCGCACCGGCTTGGGCGCTGCGCACTTTAAGCTGTGCCGCCACAGAGTAACCGGCCAGCACCGACACCACCGCCGGCAAGGAACTGAGTAGCCCTTCCGGGTCAAAGGCGATACCAAAACCCTGATACAGGTGTGCACCGCCAAGCAGATACAAATCCAGCTGCAATACCGCATTACCGCTCAGGCTGTAAGGCTCTGTTGTGCCAAAGCCGAGCAATAAGCCCCAATACAGCAGCAAAATGCCGCCGGCGAGGAATGGCAAGTAACGGCCTTTCAGCAGCAACACCAACACTGCCGCCACGGCATAACACAACGCAATGCGCTGCAATACGCCGAAAATACGCAGCTCTGCAATATCAGTAGTAAACGGGAACCAGTTTAACAACACGCCAATGGCGAACAACAGCGCACTGCGTTTGGCAATGCGCGCCAGAGTTGCCATATTCAATTCGGCGTGGCGCAACGAGTAAAACATTGCCGCACCCACTACAAACAAAAACGCCGGAAACACAATATCAGCAAAGGTAAAACCGTCCCATGGTGCATGCAATAGCGGGCTATATACATGCTGCCACGAGCCTGGTGTGTTGACCAAAATCATCAGCGCAATTGCCAGGCCGCGCAGCGCATCCAGCGCGTAAAACCGTGTACCGCTTTGCATTATTTCCAGCTGGTCAGTTTGTGGCCTTTAAGCGCATAGAACAAAATAAACACATAGCAGGGCAGCATAACAATATAAGCACCCTGTTGGCCCAGCGAACTGCCGCTGGCCAGGCCCCAGAACAGCGGACCAAAAGCACCACCGGCGATACCCATAATCAGCAGTGCTGAGCCAATACTGGTTAACGCACCTAAGCCGGACAACGCCAACGGCCATACCGCTGGCCAAACAATGGCATTAGCCAACCCCAGCACCGCAATAAACAACAGGGTGTCCGGCAACGCCGTGCCACCAAACGGCACCAGTACGGTATTGGCAATAGCATAAGATGAGCTGTCGCCCAGCACTATTGCCAGTGTCAGCAGCACACCCAGTACCGCCGATACCGCTAATGCCGCCTGTTGCGACAACAGCCTTGGGATCAGCAAAATACCCAGCACATAGCCCAGCACCATGCAGCCCATAGTGTAGGACGTCATCACGGTATAGCGCTCTACACCCAGCGACAGTGCGAATAAACCGATAGTGTCGCCGGCAATAACTTCAACGGCGACATAAACAAACAGCGCCAGCACGCCCAGCACCAGGCCGGGCTTAGCCAGCACCGCTTTGATTTGTCCGGCTTTATTCTCATCACCGCTTTCCTTGGCCAGCTCCGGTAGTGGTGAAAACTTCACTGCCAGCGCCAGTAAGCCCAAAAATGCCGCCAGGCCTAAATATGGCAGAACTAAACGTGCTGCCATCTCATCAACTTGTGCCGGCGTTAATGCCACATCGGCAGTAACAACAAAGCTACCGGCCATCAGCGCGGTAAACACTATCGGCGCTACCACACCGGCAGTTTTGTTCAGAATGCCCATAATACTGATACGCACGGCAGCGGTTTCTTCCGGGCCAATTTTTACCACATAGGGATTTACCGCTGTTTGCAGCAGCGTTTGGCCGGTACCGATAACCAGCTGCGCCAGTAAAAACAAAGCAAAGGTTTGTGTCTGGGCCGCCGGAATATACAACAAGCCGGCCAGCATCATGGTGGCCATACCCAGCGCCATACCGTTTTTATAGCCGACTTTACGGATCAGCCAGGCCGATGGCAGCGCAGTAAAGGTTACTGCGATATAAAAGGAGAATATGACCAATGACGCCTGCAGCGGTGTCAGCTGCAGCATCTGTTTCAGATAAGGCATTAAAGAGCCATTCAGCCAGGTAGCAAAACCCAGCACAAAAAACAGTATCGCTACTATTACCATCGGCAGCAGGCTGCTGCGCCGCTGCGACTGTTCAGCTGTCATTTCCATATTCCTTCCCCGTTGTTGTTATCATTATATTAAGCGTTAAATAGTGGCCGGCCGTTAATCCAGCTGGCCTGTACCTGCCAATCGTTATCCAGTAACACTAAATCTGCCTGTGCACCTGCCACTATGCGCCCGGCGCCGTGGCGGGCTAAAAATTGTGCCGGATACAACGACGCCATCCTAAGCGCTTCTTCCGGCACAACACCCAGGGAATCGATGGCATAACGCACGGCGCCTGCCATATCCAATACCGAGCCGGCCAAACGACCGTCGGCATCGGTTAGTTTATCGCCGTCGCGCTGCACTTTGCCGTCAAATAAATCAAACTCGCGATCATCGGTGCCCACCGGTGACATGGCATCGGTAACAATCATCAACTTGCCTTTGGCCTTAGCCGCCAGCGCCACTTTGGCAGCAACCGGATGCATATGGTGGCCATCAAAGATCACGCCGCACCAACTGTGCGGGTCGGCCAGCGCTACGCCCACCATACCAGGCTCGCGCGATGTCAGCGGCGACATAGCATTATATAAGTGGGTAAAGCCGGTAGCGCCGGCATCCAGCGCGGCCTGCACTGTAGCCGCATCTGCATTGGAATGGCCAAGGCAAACAATCACATTTAGTGCCACTAACTGGCGGATTTGCGCCGGGCTGATGTTTTCCGGCGCTACTGTTACCAGCTTAATGCCAAGATCGGCACGGCCGTAAATTGCCAGCTCCGCCGCGCTTAGTTGGCGGATATGCTGCTGCGGATGCACGCCTTTTTTCGGCACCGATAAATGCGGCCCCTCAAAGTGCACGCCGATAATACCGGGTTCCGCATCAGCAATAGCCAAGGCAATCACATCGGCGGCTTGCTGCATTACCGCTACACTGTCGGTGATCACCGTAGGCAGCATAGCGGTAGTGCCAAAACGGGCATGCGCCTGCAACATAGTGCGCAGCGTCTGCCGCGTCGGCGCGGTATTAAATAAGGCACCGCCGCCGCCATTGACCTGGACATCAATAAAACCCGGCACCAGGGTACCGGGTTGCACCTGGCCCACTGACGGCGTGATCGCCTGAATAATCCCGTCTTTAATAGCGACAGTAACATTCTCAAACCAATTTTCGCCGTCAAACAACCGGCTGACACTTAACTGCTGCATTCGCTGTTTACCGTTAGTTGCGTTATACCGTTTTCGTCACTTTATTCAGGCCAGGGGGTGCATCCGGGTCAATGCCACGGCTACGGGCCACCACTTCAACATCCAGATAAAACCGCTGCAGTAACAATAACGGCAACACCCGCGGATGTGCTGCTATGTCACTATGGTGCAACTGCACTATGGCAGCGCCGCGGCTACGTACATCTTCTACCTGAGCACGGTGCGCGCTGATGCTCTCATCATTAATACTGACATCGACAATAGCAAACTGGTTTTTTACCAGGGTAACCGGGCCGTGTAAAAACTCCGCACTGGAAAACGCTTCAGCATGAATGCCGCACACTTCTTTTAATTTCAGTGCAATTTCACGTGAAATGGCATAACCCAAGCCGCGGCCCAACACCACCAGATGCGCTACCCGCTCCAGTGCCTGCGCTGTAAGCTGCTGCGGCAACGCTATAGCAGCGGTTAAACTTTGCGGTAATTGTTGCACCGCCTGCTGTAATGCCTGATTGCCGGACCACACCGACACCAGTTGCAAGATAGCACTTAAAGTCGCCAGATAACTTTTGGTGGCCGCCACGGCTTTTTCTGCCCCAACGTGCAACGGTAACGTATAGTGCGCCAGCTCAGCTAAGGGTGATGACGTATCGTTTACCAAGGCCACTACCATGGCGCCGCTGCGTTTGGCCATTTCTACCTGAGCCAGAATATCCGGGCTGCGACCGGACTGCGAAATCACCAGCACCAGCGCATCAGCCAGCTGCAGTGACTTGTTATACACGCTGGCAATAGAAGGTGCCGCCGCCGCCACCGGCAGGCCCACCTCTATCTCAATTAAATATTTAGCAAATACCCCGGCATGATCGGAAGAGCCTCGCCCCACCATATAGACAAACTTGGGTGCGCGCTGACGAATTTGCTGCACCACCTGCTCTACCATGGCCTTGTTGGCTGCCAGTTGTTCGGCGATACGTTGCGGGGCTTCTCTGGCTTCAAGCGCCATAATACTGTTGCTCATTACTTCCTACCTATAACGACATAGCGATAGATTGCGTTTGATTGCGTGAACGGGCAAACCAAACAGCTCCGAGTTCCGGCGTTTGCAGTGCCGGCGTAACCTGTTGTTGTACTTGCGCGGGTAAATAAGGTAGCAACTTGTGCGCCAGGCCACCAATAAAAGATAGCCGCGGCGGCTGAATACTCAGCAAGCGGTTGGCAATGGCTGCAATAAAACCGGCGCCTTGCTGCACCAGCTGCAATGCGGTTTCATCACCGGCTTCGGCGGCCACAAACACTAAGGGCGCAAACTTAGCATAAGTTGTTGGTGTAGCATGCATAAAGTGCGCAACCAGCTCCAGGCTGTTCGTCGCCCCCAGCTCCTGCAACAGTAAATCAGTTAACATGGTGTCCGGCGCCAACTTGTCCAAACTCAGCAGTACCTTGTGCAGCAACTGCATGCCAAACCAGGCGCCGCTGCCGTTATCGCCATAAGGAAAACCATGACCGCCCACTTCAATCAGCTGGCCGTTCACTTCTGCCAAACCACAGGAGCCGGTGCCGACAATAATGACAGCGCCGTCACCGCCCTGATGTGCGCCCATGCAAGCGATATGCAAATCGCTGGTCAGGTGCAGCGTTTTAAACGGGTGCTGCCAATCAGAAAACAGCTGAAAATACTGCGGTATATTCACCCCTGCCAAGCCGGCGCCGGCCACCAGACGCGACATATCGTTAAATGTCAGCCCGGCACAGCTTAATGCCTGTTGGGTTGCGTTTAAAATAGAGTCGGTCGCAACTTTCATGCCGCGCAGCGGATTAGCCGGGCCGGATAAACCTTCACCTAAAATTTGCTGATCCGACGATACAATAACAGCGCGGCATTTGCTGCCACCGCCGTCTATCCCCAAATACAAAGGCGTATCGGCCTTCAGCATTGCTTTCATCCCTATAACCTCGTCACAAGTAATGCAGCCGGCTACCGGGGCCAACTGCGAAGTGGTCAATACTCTGCGCTGTAGATTTAATCAACAACCAAGTGAATTGACAGCGTTGTCATTTTTTAAATTCAGCATATAATAATTCTGACAAATAACAAGTGTCTTGTTTAAAAATCAAACGGACATTTTGCCGGTTTGCGACAGATACATATATAAATAAGATTTTAATCAGCAGTTTAGCCAAGAGATCTGAGCTGTTAAGCTGACGAATAAAACCACAACGCAGTAGCAAATACTGCCGGCACGGCGCTGCAGCAGCAAACACCGGCCAAAACAAAGGGGAGCATGTTATGCCATTACTACGGGTACTGTTTTGTCTGTTGTTGACTTGCTGTTGTCAACCCACGCTGGCAGCAACGGCATTTACACAACAACAGTTGGCTGATTTTGCCAACGACAGCAGCCTGATGTTCAGTGTGCTGTCGAACCACTTAACAGAAGCCTCGCGTTTCAGCGCGGCTATTACCTTACACAACGGCTCCGGCCAGGCATTGCCACGCGGTAAGTCAGACTGGCAAATTTACTTTCACTCCATCCGCCGCATTGACACCACACAGCAGCAAGGCCTGATACTGCAACATATTCAGGGCGACCTGCACCGGTTAAGCCCCGATAGCAACTTTGCCGGTTTGGCGCCCGGCCAGCACCTGCGTATAAGCTATACCTCAGCGCCCTGGGTGGTGAGTTACAGCGACTTTATGCCACGCGCTTTTATTACCGCCGCAGGGCTAACCCCGGTGGTATTTGGCAATACCGATACCGAACAGTTCAGCCGCTTTGTTACGCCTATTACTACGGCGCAACAGCAATTGCGCAACAGCGGTGCAGCCGATTTAGTGCCGGTTGTTACCGCCGCCACGCGTTTTGCCCACAACGCTAAGCTTAATGCACATAACAGCGAAGCGGATATCGCACAGCGGATTATCCCCACACCGCTACAGGCCAAATTCAGTAAGCGCCGGCTAACGCTGAACAACAGCTGGCAAATCAGTTATAGCGGGCGCTTAACCAACGAAGCGGCGTACTTACAGCAGCAACTGCAGCAAGCGGGTCTGACGCTGCAAAGCAGTGCCAACATCATTGCGAAGAACACTCCACAGATCCGCTTAGCGGTAGACAGTAATTTGCCGCTGCCGGCAGAAGGTTATCAGCTGGAGATTAACGACAAACATATCCATCTGATTGGTAAAGACAATGCCGGGGCGTTTTACGCGGTGCAGTCGTTGCTGGCGTTGTTGCAACCTGCAGATAACGGCGTTCAGCTGCCACAAGGCAAGGTATTTGATCAGCCACGCGCGCCCTGGCGCGGTATGCATTATGATATGGCGCGCAATTTTCACGGCAAAGACGTAACCTTGCGGCTGATCGACAATATGGCGCGCTACAAGCTGAATAAGCTGCATCTGCATTTAACCGAAGATGAAGGCTGGCGGCTGGAAATACCGGGCTTACCGGAGCTGACCGACATCGGCGGCCAGCGCTGCTTTGACTTAACCGAGCAACAGTGTTTATTAACCCAGCTTGGCACCGGGCCGCATAAAACCGGATCCGGCAACGGCTACTACAGCACCGCTGATTTTATTGAGATTTTGCAATATGCTGCAGCGCGGCACATTGAAGTCATTCCGGAAATTGATTTACCCGGCCACGCCAGGGCGGCCATAGTCGCGATGCAAGCGCGCTATAACCGCCTGCAGGCGTTGGGCCAACCGGAGGCTGCCGCGCAATACTTGCTATCAGACCCTGCCGACAGCTCCCGCTACCTTAGCGTGCAAAACTATACCGACAGTTCGGCTAATGTCTGCCTGGCCTCTACCTATGCCTTTGTAGAGAAAGTGGTGTACGAGCTGCAGCAGATGTACCGCAGCGCAGGGGTCAGGCTCAATACCTTCCATATGGGTGGTGATGAAGTGGCGGCCGGCTCCTGGCTTGGCTCGCCGGCCTGTCAGCAATTGTTTGCTATTGCGGACAACGGCATAGCCGGTGTCGCTGATTTAAAGCCGTGGTTTGTCAGCCGGGTAGCAGAAATTACCCATCGTCGCGGTCTGAACCTGGCCGGCTGGGAAGATGGCTTAATGTACGATCAGCAAAATACCTTTAACCGTGCTCAGTTTGCCAATGACAAAGTGATTGCCAATGCCTGGGATAACATTTGGGAATGGGGCGTGGCCGACCGTGCTTACCGGCTGGCCAATAATGGTTATCAGGTGGTGCTGTCACCCGGCACACATTTGTACTTTGATCATCCGCATGAAGCCCACCCTCTTGAGCGCGGCTACTACTGGGCTACCCGCTTTAGCAGCATCGACAAAGTGTTCGGCTTTATGCCGGATAACCTGTATGCCAATGCCGATACCACCCGAAACGGCGCCGCCATTACCGATTTAGAAGCACTGGTTGGCCGCGAAATGCCGGCGTTGCAACAAACGCAAAATATTCTCGGCATCCAGGGCCAGCTTTGGAGCGAAACGGTTCGCACCGCTGAACAGTTGGAACAGATGCTATACCCCAGAATGCTGGCGCTGGCCGAACGCGCCTGGCATAAAGCCACGTGGGAGCAAAGCAACAACCTGCAACAGGCTCAGCAACAGCGACAACAAGACTGGTACGGCTTTGCAACACGGCTTGGCCAGATTGAGTTAGCGCGGTTAGCCGGCAACGGCAGCAGTTTTTATCTGCCACCACCCGGAGCAAGAACAACCGCAGCAGGTATTGAGGTAAATAACGCCTTGCCCGGCCTGTATACCGAGTTCAGCACCGATCAGGGGGCAAGCTGGCAGCCTTATCAGGCGCCACTGGCAATTGACACTAAACCGCTCTGGTTACGCAGCCGGCATCAGGCGGTACACAGCAGAACAGTAGAAGTAACAAACGGCGGGTAGTAACCATAAAACAGGTAACAGCCTTTGCTGTTACCTGTTGCAACGCTTAACTGGCGTCAGCGATTTTCTTAACCAGTTTTTGCGTGTGTTGCAATGACATCAGATGGGCGTAGATAGCAGTGAGGAAACCATTTTTACGCAGCTCAACAAAAACCTCATCGCTAAGCTCGTTCAGTTTTTTCTCATCCAGCAGGTGAATACCGTTAATGCGGCGCTCTTCACCGTTGACGTTTAAAGTCAGCACCTGCTCTTTAATCAGCTCCAGCTCTTGTAATTTGGCAACAAAATTACGCGTAATTTGCCCCAGTTCAAGGTACTCGGCCATCTGTTGCTTACGATGAGTTAAAAACTCGCTTTCAGCACCATCGGCGTTAAACAGTGCATTGCCTTCTGTCTGGCCAACACGCTCTGAAGATTCATCCAGAGCCACCAGCAAACGCTCGCTTTCGGCTTTATCCTGCACCAGCACCAGCGGATAGTTACGCACAGCGCGGGGCACATATAACGCCTGCCATTTATCATCCTGCATAAACAGGTTTTGTTTGGCCGACAACCCCAGCATTACCACCGGCTGATAGGTATTGTTTTCGCTGTTTTTAACAAACACGATTGGAAACTCAGCACCCGCCACCACAAACTCATGCACCACCACCGGCAACATATGCTCGCTGCTGATATGAGAAAAGGCGTTGTTATTATTAATTTTGGTATCTGCGTGCTGTTCCTTGTTTAACGGCACAATCTTTGGAATTGAAGTCATAAAACTGCTCTTTATTTTAGTCATTAATGTGAGAAGTGCTGAGGGCGTTGATGTTGTGTCCCCTGATTGCCATCAGCAGTGCGGCCTTATCATGCGCTAAGTCGGCGGCCGGATCAACAGCCGCACCGGTGCAAACCGCAGCAGATTAGCTAATCGGTTATCTGCCATCAGTTTTTTATCACTACACCGTTTTACCAGCGCTGTTATGCAATATTGTTTTTTACGTTATAGCCGCAGCCTGCCGCTTTGCTACTGGTAAAACAGCAGAGAAACCGATATAACAAAGCAACAATTTCAACCGGCATAGACCGCGTACATGCAGCAAAAACTGAAACAATATTTGTGGGTATGGTTACTCTGGCTGGTGAGCTTTTATGCCGTCTGGTTATATCTGGTTATTGGCTTAGGGTACTGGCCGGAGGCCAAAGCGCACTGGCCAATCGCTGTCGCTATGGCGATAGGCAGCTATGCCGCCGGCTCTACGCCGATGGGCGGCGGCACTGTGGGCTTTCCGGTGCTGGTATTGCTGTTTGAACTCCCCGCCACCCTGGGACGCGATTTCAGCTTTGCGGTGCAAGCCATCGGCATGACCAGCGCCAGTATCTTTATTTTGGCGCGGCGCCAGCCCATTGCCTGGGCCATGCTCAAAGGCGCCATGCTTGGCAGCTTGATTGGCACGCCGTTGGGCATTTGGTTAATAGCGCCTTATATTCCGGGTTTATGGATCAAACTGGTGTTTGCCGTAGTCTGGGCCAGCTTTGGCATTTTGCATCTGTATCGTGTTAACGAAATTGCCGGCCACAGCGGCATGACCGAATTTAACGAAAAATGGGATTTTAAAGTTGGCTGCTGGATTGGTTTGTTATCCGGCGCTGCCGTAGCCTCTGTTACCGGTGTTGGCATCGATATGGTGCTGTATACTGCCCTGGTGTTGCTGTGCCGCACCGATTTAAAAATTGCCATTCCCACTTCAGTGATCATTATGGCCTTCACTTCAGTGCTTGGCGTGATCGTAAAAAACCTCACCACCGGCATGCAGCCGGGCGTATTTGAAAACTGGCTGGCCGCCGCGCCCGTTGTCGCGCTGGGCGCACCGCTGGGGGTATTTATCGTTGCGCTGATTGGCCGTAAACCAACATTGTTAGTCGTGGCATTTTTATGTGTGCTGCAGTTTTTCTGGACGATGCACTCCGAACGCGCCAGTTTAGGCCTTAGCGGTATGCTGTTATCCACCCTGGCGGTAGGCATTTGTTTATTGGGCTTTGAACAACTGCGGCGCTGGGGTGCAAAACTGGTGGGCGAGCGCAGTGCCGCAGCAGAACATCAGGTCGCCGATAAGCAAGGCGCTATTGTTGTGGCCGGCAGTAAATAAGCCAGCCGGCGTTACAGCTTGGGTAGACCGTAGCGGTACACCTTATCGATTAACTCACGATGCGTTGGCAATTGCTGTTGCAACAATGCTGTGGTGCGGTCAATTTCGGCAAACAATTGTTGCGCGCGCTGTTTATCCGGGTAACTGCTGAGGTTATGGCTGAGGTCGGTATTAAACTTCATGCCATACAAAACAAACAGATAGCTGTCGAGCACAAAGGGTTCAAACGCATAGTCAAAATCGTACTTACCGGGCGGGTGCAGCCGCCAGTGCGCTAAACGCTGCTGCAGTGAATCTGGAATGGAACTGTCGGCACAGTTGTCTACCCAGTAAGCCGTGTCACGGCGCTGACTGATACAATAATGCAATTTGATAAAGTCGATGCTTTTATCCCAGCGTAGCTTAAAGGTATCGTTGAATTTCTTTTCAACAAAACCCAGCGCGGCACGGCTGCGCGGAAACTGCTCTGCCAGCATATTGGCCGCGGCTTCTATCAGAAAAATTGCCGACGCTTCCAGCGGCTCGATAAAGGCGGCGGACATACCGATGGCCACGCAGTTTTGCTGCCAGAACTGCTGCCGGTACCCCAGGTTCAGCTTTATTTTACGCGCCTCCAGCCCCTCTGCCTGCTCACCGATATGTTGGCGCAATATCTGCTCTGCCCGCTGATCCGTGCTGTGCGCGCTGGAGTAAACGTAACCGACACCACGACGGTTATGCAAACCAATATCCCAGGTCCAACCGGCTTCATGCGCTGTGGCTATGGTATGCGTAGCAATAGGCCAGTCGGCTGTCGGATAAGGTACCTGCATCGCCAGCGCAGTATCGTTAAAAATTACGTCATTAATGCTGTGCCAGCCTACGCCTAACGCTTCGCCTAACAACAACGCTTTGCTGCCGGTGCAATCAACGAAAAAATCGCCGTTAATGTCGCCATGGCTGTCCGTCAATACCCCAGCAATGGCGCCACAGGGATGCAACCGCACTTGTTGCACATTGGCGGCAATAAAGTGTACTGCCAGTTTTTCGGTGCAATGCTTTTTCATAAAGGCGGCGAACTTCACCGCATTAAAGTGATAGGCATAGTTTTGCAGCGCCGCAAACGCAGGGGTCGTAATTTTTTTCGGCGCTAACCCCAGCTGACAAATACGGCTTTGCGATGCGACGGCTAAATCGTAAGGCAGTTCAGATGCGCCCTGCAGCCAATACGGTGCCAGATTAAAATCATAGGAGGAATGAAACACCGCACTTAACGGATGAAAATAGCTGTGGGTCTCACCGGCAGCCGGAGTGTGCTGCCAGTTAACAAATTCAGCGCCCTGCTTGAAGGTAGCATCGCATTCGCGCATAAACTCGCCTTCATCCACGCCCACGCTCTGCAAGGTCGTACGCATAGTTGGCCAGGTACCTTCACCCACGCCGATAATCGGAATATCCGGCGATTCAATTACTGTTATTTGCACGCTGCCGGCTGTACCGGCATTAAGCTTTTTCGCCAGTATCGCCGCGGTTAACCAACCCGCTGTGCCGCCACCGACGATGATAATGTCGTCCAAAGTGGGTTTTAACATAGCCTTATTCCTCTATTGTGCTAAGCGACCAACCAACAACGGCAGCTGGCTCATCGACATCAGCACCGCATGCACAGCCAACAAACCATTATTGGCGCGCAACGACAGCCATTGCTCTGCCGTCAGTTGCGCCAGCCGTTGCTCATTTATGCCGTACAAGCCGGTCAGATCATAAGGCTCCGCCCCTTTAGGTGTCAGCGTTAAGGTTCGGGCCACTAACAGCTCAAGCTCCAGCAAGCGGGCAATAAATTGCTGCGTTAAAGCGCTGCTTTGCGCAAGGGCAATGGCAGAGCGGGCCCGCTGTTGCAGATAAGCAGTGCCCTTATCCGCGGCAAACAGGACCTCACCGCTGTGTTGATTAAACAGCGGGCTATCGGCATCTACCGCAATAATATAATCGCCGGATTGCGCCTCAGGCTGTACCGCCAGCAGCGGGTAATTGCGCACCGCCAGAGGTATATAAGCGGCCTGCCAGCCGCTTGGCTGCCAATACAAATTCTGCCCGGGTTGCAAACCGGTCAGGGCACAGGCACGAAACTGCCCTGTAGCGCTGTCTTTAACAAATACTATCGGGAAGCTTACTGCCGCAGCGGCAAACTCAGTAACTTCCAATGGCAAAATATGTGCCGACGCAATATGCGGGAACAGCGGATCTTCGCGTAATTTATGCTGCTGATGTTGCTGGCTGTCCAGCGCAACTATATTAGTCATTATTATTATTTCCGCTTAACATCTGCCTTTAAAGCGCAGAAAAACCATACTGATAAATTTTTGCCAGCAGCTCGCGCTGGGGCGGCAGCTCCTGTTGCAGTTGTCTGGTCAGCTGCTGCACCCGCTGAAAATACATGCCGGCTTTCTCAGCTTGCCGGTAACGCTGCGGATCGGCCAGTTGCTGCTTAAAGCCCATGCCGTATAACACATATTGGTAGCTTTCCATCGGGAACGGCTCGTACACATGGGCAAAGTCATAGGCGCTAACCGGCTGAGTTTGCCAGCTTTGCATTAAGTCCTGCAGTGATTCGGGTATTAATGACTTTGCCCGCGCAGCTTGCCAGAACGGCTCTGTGCGGCCGGACAGCGCATAATGCAGCTTGATAAAGTCGATAGTTTTTTGCCAGCGAAACAAAAACGAGCTGTTAAATTTACGCTCAGCCAGTGGCAGGTTTTGTTTCAGTGCCGGCAGCTGATCGGCCAGCATATTGGCTGCGGCCTCAATCAGAAAAATTGCCGATGCTTCCAGCGGTTCAACAAAGGCGGCAGACAAGCCCACAGCGGCACAGTTTTTATGCCAGAACTTTTCCCGATACCCCACCTGCATTGCCAGCTTTCTGGCATTGAGCGACTCTGCAGCCGGGCCAATATAGCGCCGTAAGGTCTGCTCGGCTTCATCGTGTGATACATGGTTGCTGCTATACACATAGCCAACCCCGCGACGATTAGTTAAACCGATATCCCAAATCCAGCCTGCCGCCTGTGCCGTTGAGTGGGTACAGGCGTTGAGCGGTGTATCCGTCGCCGGATGCGGCACCTGGATTGTTACGGCATGATCTGCCAATAAGGTGTCGGCGACGGAGCGAAACCCCACACCCATCGCTTTACCCAGTAACAGGCTTTGAAAACCGGTGCAATCCACGTAGAAATCGGCTTGCTGCGTGCCCGCTGTGTCGGTAACCACGGCAGCGATGCTGCCATCCGCGGCCAGCGTAACATCCAGCACATTAGCACTGATAAATTGCACGCCCAGCTTTTGCTGCGCATGGTTTTTTAACAGCTCAGCAAATTTACCGGCATCCAGGTGATAAGCGTAATTAAGTACACCCTCGTAGGGTTTGTTGGTGATTTTTTTCGGCGCCAGCCCAAGCTCCGCAATCACGCCCTGGGCGCTTACTGCACTGGCATAAGACAGATTGTCGCCGGCGCGGCCCTGTAACCAATAAGGTGCCAGGTTAAATTGCGTCGGGTCGCTGACGGAGGTAAACAAATGATGATAACTGCCCGGCAGCTCGCTGTGCTGCCAGTTGATAAATTTGGTGCCCTGCTTAAAAGTGGCGTTGCAACTGCGCAGGAAGTCGTCTTCTTTTATGCCAAGCTTTTGCAATGTTGCCCGCATAGTGGGCCAGGTGCCCTCACCCACGCCGATAGTAGGAATATCCGGCGATTCTATCAGCGTTACACTGACAGCCCCCGCTGCGCCGCTGTTAAACGACTGCGCCAGATTGGCCGCAGTAAGCCAGCCGGCAGTACCCCCGCCAACCACCAGCACTGAACGTATTGCCTCTGTTTGCATACTGCAACCTTTAGAAACGAAACTGTTTTACGTTACTACAAAGCAGAAAAAAAGGAAGGCAAATGCCTTCCTTTTTAGTGTCATGCTCAGAAGCGATAAGATGCTTTTAACGCATAACGCCGACCATTTTCTGTAATAACCCGCACCGTTTCCGCACCGGTGCTGTGGCGCTGGTAAGTGATCTCATTGGTCAGGTTGACACCTTCCAATGACACATCCAGCTGATCGGTAATTTTGAATACAATTGACGCATCAAGGAAATCCTGCGCATCAAAAGAATCGTTGCCATTACCCAAAGCGGTACCTTCAGCGAAGAACTCGCTGCGGTTGGTATAGGCCAAACGGGCAGAGAACATATCATGCTCATAATAACCGGTTACGTTAAACTGGTTACGCGATGAGCCGGGCAGAATAATTTGCTCACCGTTGTCGGTCTCGCCGGTCGCATCAACATAGGTATAGTTAAACAAGGCACCGAAACCATTACCAAAGTTGGTTTGCCATTGGAACTCCAGGCCTTCAATCTTACCGCCTCGGCCCTGGTCCGGTACAGACACCTCATACTCACCCGGCACCGGTACATCAACTAAATCTTCAATGATTTTCTTCGTGCTGATAAAAGAGGCAATATCTTTATTAAACACGGCGAAAGATAACAGCGATGATTCGTCGTAATACCATTCCAGACCAATATCCATTTGTGTTGCACGGAACGGGTCTATCGCCGGGTTACCCCGTGAAGCCTGCAAACGGCCGCTTTCCGGTGGCGTGTCCGGCAAACCTTTATAACCCGGTGCTAATTGGCTATAACCGGCACGGGTCATCACTTTAGCGGCCGACATCCGCAATATCAGGTCATCTGACAGATCGATAGCCAGGTTTAAACTGGGCAGAAAATCGCTGTAATCGCCCTTAAAGGAATCGATAGCGGTCAGGTTACCGTTGTAAGCCCGGCCATCCGTTTCAGTTTTCACATAGCGCACACCAACATTACCACGGTAGTTATCGCCGGAAAAATTACCCTGCACATAGGCGGCATATACGTCTTCAGTCACTGAACTAAAACTGGCAAGCTGTCTGTTCCAGGCTGTTACCGAATTATTTAATGCATTCCAGTAAGCCTTGCCATCAATTTTGACATAGCTGGTTGGTGAACCGGCTGCCATCACGCCATCAAAATCCTCTAACAGGCCATCTTCAAACTGGCCGATATTGGTAATGCCATGATCGCCTAATTCAGCGCCGTAAGAGTTGTAAATGAATTCATGTGAGCGAATTTTAACACCGGTTTCAATACTCTGAATGGCGCCGAAATCCACATCCAGCTTTAAATCGGCCTGGGCATAGGTTTCTTCGTCTTCCAGTTCAGTGCGAGCCAGGGAGCCGCCCTGGAAATCCTGCCACGACGCATCACTCAAGCTTACGCCATTTGGCACCAACAACATGCTATTGGCTAAATCCATATCGACATCAACCGTAATGCCGTTAGTACCATCGATTGGCTGACCCCATAAACCGTTGGCATTGCCGCCGTTACCGCCGTCAGCAGAGGTTTTACCGATCACACCCGATAAGGTGTAATTTGCCGCTTCATAATCGACACGCAAGTCCAGTACATCACTGGTCATTTCAGCATTACGGGTGTTAGTGTCCTGTGCTAACCAGGCTGCGCGCGTCACGGTGCCGGTTAACGGCAAGCCGTTAGGTGCTACGCGGCCACTGGTATCGGTCATAAAAGCCGGATCAGCTCCAATAACTAAAAAGTTCTGGTTGGTGTTAAAGGCATCTAACTTGGTACGAAACGCATGTAAGGTAAAGCCTAACTGATCTGTTGCCTGAAACTGTGCAGTGATATCAAAAGCGTCACGCTTACGGTCTTGGTCAAAACCGGCAATACCGGCAGCTGACCAGCCCTCTTCCCAGTAGTTTTCTGCTTTACGACCACGACCAATCTGCTCCAGTGTTGAAATCATACCGAGCACACCAAAGGTTTCGTCGTCATTTTTCCAGCTGTATAACGCAGAAGCACCCACTCCGGTGTCATCTGCCAGAGAGTTCTGGTTCGCTTCAACAGAAGCAAACAAGGTGTTGCTGTCCAAATCCAGTGGTTTGCGGGTATGCAGAATTACGGTACCGCCAACGCCGCCCTCATCCAGCGATGCTACCGGTGATTTATATACTTCAAGATCTGAAATCATCTCTGATGGCATCAAATCCATATTAAAACTGCGCTTATTTGCGCCTTGAGAGAACCAGGAGGTAGATGCCACAAACTGGCCGTTCATCTGCACCTGGGTCAGGGTCGGGTCAACACCACGAATGGATACTTCCGCGCCTTCACCAACAAAGCCGCGGTTAATGGCAACACCGGCGATACGCTGTAACGATTCAGCGATATTTTTATCCGGAAACTTACCGATATCTTCCGATGTAATCGCATCCACGGTGGCCACTGCGTAGCGCTTCACATTCAGCGAGGCTTCCTGCGAGGCTTTAATGCCGCGCACCTGAATCACTTCTACTTGTTGTTCCTTTGCTGCTTCATCAGCAGCGAACGCTGGCATCGTTAATGCGGCACTACCCACTAACAAACTCAGTTTCACTGCTAAGGCACATTTATTTATTTTATTGTGCTGCATATGCTTCTCCCGTTCCTGTTCTGTAATTTTGTTGTCTTATTTCCCGGACACCTTAATGACAACGCTGTCATTGAAATTTAACATACACAAAAAATTTCGCCTTTGCAAACCCAATTCGACGAAATTTTAAACGAATATTACAAACTACAGCCGTTAGCCTACTACAAGCTAAAGTGGTTTTAATGGCTTAGGCCGCGGTTGTCACCTACAGCAAAAAGAAAATAATACCATTTAATATCAATTATTAAGCAGCAATTTCCACTATCAGCGCAACACAGGTTGTATAAATAGCCGTTTATTTCTGTAATTAGTATTTGCCGTTTGGTCAAAAAAGAGGTATCCATTAGTTCAATTTGATCTAATTAATGACCAGCGCTGTCATATTTATACTATGACTTAATAAAGAACGCGCTATTATCGTCATATCAGCCATTTTCGGGGGCCCGGAAAACGCCATGAAAGTTACCATTAATGATGTAGCCCGCCACGCCGGCGTATCGATTAAAACGGTGTCCAGGGTAATGAATAATGAGCCGTCAGTGCGCAAGGATACCTGCGACAAGGTGATGGCGGCCATTAACGAGCTGCAATATCAGCCTAATGCTGCGGCACGTAATTTGGCCAGCAACCGCTCCTTCAGCATCGGCTATATCTACGACAACCCCAATGCCTACTATGTTATTGATATGCAGCGCGGTTTACTGGATGCTTGCCGCAAACACGGCTATGAACTGCTGATCCACCCGACTAATGCCAAATCACCGGGCATAGTGCAAGAAGTAATAGATTTAGTGCAGCAATCACGGCTGGCGGGGTTGGTACTGACGCCACCGTTTTCAGAAATGCCGCATATTGCCGAAGCACTGGAAAGTATAGGCGTGCATTTTGTGCGGATTATTTCCGGCTCAACACCCTCACCGAAACTGAGTAACTGTGTGTTAGTGGATGACTTTACTGCGGCATTTAAAATAACCACCCACTTGCTGGAACTGGGCCATAGCGACATCGCCTTTTTATGCGGTGATGAAGAACACAGCTCCAGTGGTGAGCGTTTAGCCGGTTACCAGGCCGCGTTGGCCAAACGTAATATTGCGCCAAATCCGAAATTTATTGTGCCCGGCAGCTATTCATTTGAATCCGGTGTGCAGGGTGCAAAACAGCTGATGGCGCTGAGTAAAAAGCCCACTGCTATTTTTGCCTGTAACGATGAAATTGCCGCCGGTGCGTTATTCAGTGCCCGCTTAATGAACATTGCTATTCCGCAGCAGTTGGCAATAGCCGGCTTTGAAAACAGCCCGTTTTCACGTCAAACCTGGCCGCCGCTAACTACCGCGCACCAACCTAACGTGACCATAGCGCAACAAGCGGCAGAGCTGTTATTCCGTCATACCAAACCGAATGCCAGTAAGACGCTGTCAGACAAGCAGCCGGTATTTATTCCCGAGCTGGTAGTGCGTGAGTCTACCGCTGTCAGTGAGTAATAAAAAACCGCACTTTCGTGCGGTTTTTTAGTGGCCTAAAAGAGCTTAACCACCAAACTGATAGTAAGTTGGTGAACCCGGCCCTACCGGCAAGCCCAGCACAAACACCCACACGTAAAACAGTAAGGTCCAACCCACAAAAAACACCATGGTATAAGGCAGCATGGTGGCAATCAGCGTGCCAATGCCTAAATCTTTCTTATAGCGTGCTGCCACCGCCAGAATTAAGCCAAAGTAGCTCATCATCGGCGTGATCAGGTTAGTTACCGAGTCACCAATACGGTAAGCTGCCTGAATCACCTCCGGCGAGTAACCCACAATCATCAGCATAGGCACAAAAATAGGCGCGAAAATAGCCCATTGCGCCGAAGCTGAACCCAGCGACAAGTTGACCAAAGCACACATACCGATAAAGAAGAAAAATAACCCCGGCCCGGTTAAGCCAATATCCTGCAGCAAAGTAGCTCCATTCACCGCCAAAATTGAGCCTAAATTAGACCAGCCAAAAAAAGCAACAAACTGGGCGGCAAAGAACACCAGTACTATATACAAGCCCATAGAGCTGATGCTTTTTGCCATCGCATTAATCACATCACGGTCGGTTTTCATCGTGCCGACAATGCGGCCATAGATATAACCCGGAATAGCAAAGGTGATAAAAATAAATACCACTATACCTTTTAAAAATGGCGAACCGGCAACCAACCCGGTTTCAGGATGCCGTAATGGCCCCCAATCCGGCACCACACTTAATGCCAGCAAAATACCCAGCGCCAGAAACGCCAGGCCGGCCGCTTTTAAGCCGCGCTTTTCCGTTGCGCTCAGTTTGTCTAACTGCGGTTTGCCTAAATCAACCGCCGCTTCACTGGCGTCGTATTTGCCCAATTTGGGCTCTACTATTTTCTCGGTAACAAAAGCCCCCAAACCAGCAATAAAAAACGTGCTGGCGATCATAAAGAACCAGTTCGCTTCCGGCCCGACGGTATAGTTAGGGTCTATTAAGTTAGCGGCAGACTGGGTAAAACCTGCCAGCAAAGGATCCACTGTGCCAATAAACAAGTTAGCGCTATAACCACCTGACACGCCGGCAAAAGCCGCCGCCAGGCCTGCCAAAGGGTGGCGGCCGAGCGAGTGGAAGATTACCGCCGCCATCGGGATCAATACCACGTATCCCAGCTCCGAAGCGGTGTTAGAAATAATACCGGCGAATACAATAGTCACAGTAACCATGCGCTTTGATGAGCCCATTACCAGGCCACGCATAGCGGCTGAAATCAGCCCGGAATGCTCGGCAATACTTACACCCAGCAAGGCCACCAACACCACGCCCAGTGGCGGAAAGCTGGTAAAGTTAGTGACCAGGTTAGACACGATGCGCTGCAGGCCATCGACACTAACCAAATTCACCACACGGATCACACCATCGGCGGCGCGGCCAGCCGTACCTTCCGGCCTGGGGTCTATGGCACTGACATCAAAGTAAGCAGCAATACCGCTGCCTAACACCACCGCCACAGCAAACATGGCAAACAAGGTTACCGGATGAGGTAATAAATTGCCCAACCACTCTACGGTATCAAGAAAACGGGTAAACCAGCCGCGTTTGCCGTCACCGGTAACAGAAGCATTGTCAGAAGCAGACATCGTTAATCCTTAAAATCAAAGCGCACCTGGCAATACTGCTGCGTACTGCACAAAGAAAACCACTGTTTTCAGGTACTTTAATCAAATTAAGTTGTATAGCCACCAGGTCAGTACTACTTAATGCAGTAAAAACGCATTGTGGCCGGCACTAATTTTGTAAACTGGAAGCGAATTTATCATAAGCACTGGGCCATACAAAGCGATACAGCGGATTTTGCGGTTACTGCACCGGTATCGGTTTGTTTTTGCCAATTTTATATTTTGCTCTGCTGTCACCTTTTACGCTGCTATAGCACTAAAGTAGCGTTGCTGCGCACAGCAACCGCTTCTAGCATGATAGCTATTACAGTGAATAACAGGATGAGTACTATGCAGGTTGTTATTACCGGCGGCAGCGGTGGAATAGGCTTTGCTATTGCCGGCCATTTTGCCGCACAGGGCCACAAGGTGGTGATTGCAGATTTACACCAAAACGCGATTGACGACAAAGTAGCACAACTGCAAGCGCAGGGCTTTACCGCCGCCGGCATAGTGCTGGATGTAACCGATGCGGCCTCCATTGCTAATTGCGCTGCGCTGTATCCGGCCGATGTGCTGGTAAACAATGCCGGTATTCAGCATGTGGCACGGCTGGAGGATTTTCCGCCAGAAAAGTGGCAGCAGTTAATCAATGTGATGCTGACCGGCCCGGCCATGCTTAGCCGCGCCATGCTACCGGGTATGCGCTCACGCAATTTTGGCCGCATTATTAATATCGGCTCTATTCATGCGCTGGTGGCATCGCCGTTCAAATCAGCTTATGTTGCCGCCAAGCATGGTTTGCTTGGTTTTAGTAAAGTAGTGGCGCTGGAAAATGCCGATATCAACTTCACTATTAATACAGTGTGCCCGGCCTACGTGAAAACACCGCTGGTAGAACAGCAAATTGCTGCCCAAGCCAAAGAGCATAACCTGACCGAGCAGCAGGTAACAGAGCAGATTATGCTGGCACCAATGCCGCAAAAAGCCTTTATCGGCGTCGATGAAATTGCTGCTACTACCGCATTTCTCTGCACTGACGCCGCGCGGCATATGACTGCGCAAACCCTGGTGCTGGACGGCGGTTGGACAGCCCGCTAGCCGCATGCAGAAAACTCAGGCACAATCAGGCGACTTAGCGAACAGATGACAGCGCCTGAGCTTATGATATTAAACGGCAGCAGCATTGGCCTTGGCACCATAGCTGCGCTTTCTCTTGTTTACCTGCTGATCCTGTTTAGTGTCGGCCATTTTGGCAAACGTATTAACAGCAAGCACCCGTTGGCGCCCTGGGTGTTCAGTTTCGCTTTGTCTATTTACTGCACTTCCTGGGCGTTTTACGGCGTTACTGCCCAGGCCGCGGTAAACGGCTGGTGGATGCCACCTACCTATATCGGTTCCTTTTTGCTGTTTTGGTTTGGCTTTAAACTGATCGCCCGCATCGCTATCGCCTGTCGCCGCTACCGCATTACCTCTATCGCCGACTTTATCGCCACCCGGTTTGGCCATTCGCGCGCACTGGCGGTTATTACCACCCTTATTCTGCTGATGTCGGTGATCCCCTATATCGCGCTGCAACTGCATGCGGTGTCTACCAGTATTAATACTTTGGTGAGCAGTGCGCCGGACCCACACTGGTATACCGATACCAGTTTGTACGTTACCTTGTGGATGGCGGTGTTTGCGCTGCTGTTTGTCAGTAAAAGTGCTAAAGCACACCAGCCTAACCCCGGCTTGATGACCGCCATCGCTTTTGAATCACTGGTAAAACTGTTGGCATTGCTGGCCATCAGCGCCTTTGTATTTTGGGGGTTGTATGACGGCATCGGCCAGATTTTCACCCTGGCCGCTACCCACCCGGCGGTGCAACAACTGCAGCAGGGCGCATTGCCGGCCCACACTTATTGGCTGCATGTGTTGCTGGGCTTTGCTGCTACCTTGTGTTTACCACGGCAGTTTCACGTTACCTTTGTTGAAAACCAGCACCTGGGCCATTTACGCAGTGCACGCTGGATTTTTCCGCTGTATTTATTGCTGATGGGCATGTTTACCCTGCCGCTGGCGCTGGCCGGTGTCATGCTGCTGGGCGCTGACGCCAATATCGATTTGGTGGTGTTGCAAATCCCGCTGGCAGCGCAGCGCACCGATATTGCTCTGCTGGCCTATTTGGGCGGTTTTTCAGCGGCAACCAGTATGGTGGTAGTGGCCACCGTAGTACTGGGCATTATGATCACCAACGAATTGCTGGCACCACTGGTGTACCGCACGCCGGCGCGTCGGGTCGACTCACCCAACCATATTAAAGTGTCTACTCTGCGCCGTATTGCCATGCTAACGGTAATGGCACTGGGCTATATTTATTACCGCTGGATTGGTACCGAAACCGGTCTCGCCCAGTTGGGCCTGATGGCCTTTGCGCTGGTGGCGCAGCTGGCGCCGGCGTTAATTCTCGGCTTACTCAGTCGCAATATTAACCGTCAGGGTGCTATTGCCGGCTTATGCGGTGGCGCCTTCGCCTGGGCGTATATTATTCTGCTGCCCGAGCTCAGCCGGGCCGGTTTAATCGGCAGCAGCTGGCTTAGCCAGGGCCCGTTTGGCTTTCGCCTGCTGGCACCGCAGCAATTGTTTGGTTTAAATGCCGATGTCATAAGCATTGGCGTCCTGGTTAGTCTGAGCCTGAATTGCCTGTTGGTGGTACTGGTAAGCCGCTTAAGTGCGACCCGTGTCGGCGAATGGCTGGAGAGCGGCCGCTTTTTGCGGTTGCAGGTTAACAGTCGTCACAGCCGGCCACTGAATTTGTCGGTGCAGGACTGTTACCTGCTGGTTAAGCGTTTTGCCGGTGAAAAAGAAGCCCGACGCCTGCTACAGCGCAATTTAAAAGAGCCGCACGAGCTGCAGCAACTGGCACCGGCCAATCTGTTGCAGGCCGCTGAACGCAGCTTAGCTGCAGTGGTCGGTGGCGCGTCGATGCGGCTGATCATGGACGCCAGTGGTAAACATGCCGCCCTGCCGCTGGAGTCTGTTGCCCGCTTTGTCGACGAAGCCAGCCAGGTATTTCAGTTTAACCAGGCCTTACTGCGTGCCACTATCGACAATATCAGCCAGGGTATCAGCGTAGTCGATGCCGATCTGCGCTTAATTGCGTGGAACCAGCGTTATATTGATATGTTCAGCTATCCGCCCGGCCTGGTCGAAGTGGGTAAACCGGTGGCGGATGTAATCCGCTTTAACCTGCAGCGCGGCCTGATAGACAGCGAAGATATTGAAGCTGAAATCCAAAAGCGCCTCAGCTACTTAAAGCAAGGCAGCGCCTATAAGTTTCAGCGTCGCCAGCAAGATGGCCGTGTGCTGGAAATGCAGGGCAACCCGCTGCCCGGTGGCGGTTTTGTTACCACCTACAGTGATGTCAGTGCCTTTATCGACACCCAGCAACAACTGGAACAGCGCGTAACCGAACGCACTCAGGCTCTGCAACAGCTAAACGAAAAGCTGCAACTGGCACAGCAGGAAATTGAAGCCAGCACCCGCGCCAAAACCCGGTTTTTTGCTGCCGCCAGCCACGATTTAATGCAGCCGTTTAATGCCGCCGCTTTATTCGCCGGCCTGCTGCGCGATAAACAGACCGAGCCGGCGTTAAAGCAGCTGAGCCAAAATGTGATCAACTCACTTAACTCGGCAGAAGAGTTGCTCGGAGCTATTCTCGAGCTCACCAAGCTGGATTCAGGCGTGATCAGCGCCCAACCGCAAGCAGTTGCCGTAAACATGGTGCTGGATGATATTGCTAAAGATGCAGCGGCGCTGGCCGCCGAAAAAGGCCTGGCGTTTCACTACCTGCCGGTAAAACTGGCCGTAATGACAGACCGAAAATTGCTTAAACGCGTGATCCAAAATCTGCTGGCCAATGCCATCCGCTATACCGACAGCGGCAAGGTAATATTAGGCGTAAAACGGCGCGGCACAGAGCTGCAAATTTGCGTTATCGACACCGGTGTCGGTATTGCCGCGCAAGACCAGCAACGTATTTTTGAAGAGTTCCAACAAGGCTCGCAGCCGGATCAAAAAGGCCTGGGCTTGGGCCTTGCTATTGCCAGACGCATCAGCGGTATTTTGCAGCATCGCCTCGCCGTGCATTCTGCAGCCGGCAAAGGCAGTTGCTTCAGCGTTACCCTGCCATTGGCGCAGCAGCCAGCCGCAACGGCACTAACACCGGTACCGGGCGCCATTAGCGCCAGCTTTGCGGCAAAACAGGTATTGCTGTTGGATAACGAACCACAACTGCGCGCTGCCGTAGCCGAGTTACTGCGTAGCTGGCAGATTGACGTTACCGCTGTTGGCCAACCGGCAGAAGCGTTACAGGCGCTGCAACAGGGCTTAAAGCCCGACTTACTGCTGTTTGATTATCATCTGGATAATGGCGCCACCGGCGTAGAGGTAGCCAATCAGCTGGCGGCGCATTTTGCGGTAAATGTGCCGGTGGTTATTCACTCGGCGGATCATAGTGAACACATTCGCGAAAACGCATTAAACGCCGGCTATTACTTTTTACTGAAGCCGTTAAAGCCAGCGGCGCTGAGAAAACTCTTCCAGCGCCTGCTGCGTTAACTATGCTACTGCGTAAGCTATGCCGGCACATTAAACTTAGCTGTTGCCTGTTAGCCTGAACCGCCGGCTCAGCGGTAACATTGCAGCCAGGGCAAACAGCCACAAGGTTGCCGGTGCCGGAACATCTGTTACCACACACTGGCCTTGCCCCACGCCGATACAAGCACCACGTGCTACCAGATCCAAACTGACCCCATCACGCCCGACTACATTAAGCGCAAAATCCGGGTCTGTGCCAAAGTTCACCAAACTAACGCCATCGGTCAGCGCCAGAAAACTGATTGAAAACAGCCTTACCGGCTCGGTCTGTTTTAGCGCCAGCTCCGCATCGGTCAGAAACGACACCAGAAAACTGCTTATTTCCCCACCGGTAATAGTGGCATCATATATAGCATCCAATATCGGATCTTCAGTAAAGTTTGCCAGATCAAAAAACACATCCGTCGCCTGCAAAATGTTGTTGTCGAACAGCAAATTCAAATCCCAACCTGAGACAATTTCTCCGGCCAGACCGGACACAAACACATCCAGCGACAGCGTATCAGCCACGGCCACCTGTTGCTGGGCCGGTGACAGGTAAATCATTGCTGCTTTTGCCGGCACAGCGGCCAATAACAATGCCAACAAAACAGACATCAGAAACTTACTCATAACAGTATCCTTCTATTTATGTTAAAACCCGGTTTAAGGTGCAATGGCGCAGCGGGGTAAGCTGCATTTCAACGCACATAACCGGGTATCATTTACCGTGATTTTGCCATCACCGTTCTGATCCCTGACATCGCCGGGCAACGGAGTCTGACCTATGCCCGCACGCACCAGCGATACGTCTGCAGAGTCGGTGGCGCCATTGCCATCAACGTCACAACCGGCATCAACCGCACTAATGGTCAGATCAAACAGTACCGGCGTGTCACCCTGTTCATTGCCGTTAAGCCGGCTTTGCACCTGAATAAAGCGGCCACTACCTGTCAATGTATCGCCCTTAGCCGTCGCCTGATAGCTCGCCAGCGCCAGACCGGCTTCGGTTTCTGCTGTACGGTACGACACCTGAACTGCAGTATCGGGCGGTGTCAGATCATTCCAGTTGATATTGTCCCAGGCTGTACCACTGCTGCCACTGTCATACACTACAGTCCAGGTACCGGTAGGGTTGGTAACATTGCGCGCCACCAGCCCGGTAGCATCACTGTAGGTGTAAGGCATATTGCCCACCGGGAATACACCGAGTGGCGCGCCGTCAGTGCCACGGTATTTTTGAATGCGGCCGGCGCTGGTAAAGCCGATTTGCAGTACGTCATTATTGGCATCAACCTGGATACCAACTGAGCTGCTACCGCCGGCCTGCAGCGGTGCCTGCCATTGCAAAGTGCCATCCGGCGCGACTTTACGCACTGTGGCACTGCCGGCAATAATATTGCCACTGCCGTCAACTACGATACCGGAACTGCCAACCGTCATATTGGTAATGGCAGAATAGGTATTAGTAGCGGGATCAAACTGCTGGTTAGAGCTGCCCAGATACACACGGCCATTACCTAAACCTATACCGTAGTTAAAACCGGAGGAAAAAGACGCCACCGTATAAGGGCCGGTATCACTTTGGGTGTTGGTAATTTTGCCGAGGATGCCTGACAACGACGCGCTCCACAAAGTGCCGTTGGCATCAATCAGGCAACCATAAGGCGTCCAGGAGCCGGCATTAGGCTGGCCGGCGCCGGGCGCTGTCGACACCGGCCCGGTAATGGTGGCGCCATCAGCTGAGCTGATTTTGTAGTAGGTTCTGTCATTAAACAGTCCCACCCAAAGGTTGCCGTCAGTACCGATACACATGGCACGCCCCAGCACACCGGTGGGCCGCAGCGGTGCAGCAACCCCGTCAGGTACCCGCTTTACCCAGGCAATACGCTCATCCTGAATTTCAGCGTCATCGATGATGCCGTTGCCATTGCTGTCAGCCAGCGGCAGCATTTCACTGCTGTCGATAATGCCGTCATCATTGCTATCCTGCGAGGTGTCCATTACGCCATTACCATTGCGGTCAATAAAACCTTCGGCCAGAATTTTCAGCACCACACCGGCGCTGGAGACACCCTGGCTAAAATGCCGGTTCAGCACATAGGCATTACCATTAATATCAACCGCAGTGCGCGAAGGTGCAGCACCGTCATAAGCATTGCCCAGGTGATTATAAAAGCCGGCCTGCCCCGCCGGGCCAAACCAGGTGCGGTACCTCGCAACCTCTTTATTCAAATTTGTATCGAACTTAGACACTGTGTCTTCACCGGCGTTAGCAATCCAGGCTACCGGGAAAGTCGTACCCACAGCATTAAGCTGCAGCTGATCACTGTTGGGCGCATCGTAGTTCACACCATCGAGCAAACCCAGCGCAAAGTCCGCATCCAGGGTATAGGTTTTATCTGCCGCCAGTGCTGTATTGCTGTAACAACAGAATGCCGCAATTATCAGTTGGCAAAACAGGCCCTTTTTAAGGGGGCTGATAGGTTCAGTTCTCATACGACAGGTCTCCTTGTGTTACCGATACCGCAGTTTGCAAAGCACGTACTGCTGCAGGCTGAGGCACCTGGTCCATATCATGCGATTGGTTGTCAGTGATCCGCATCGCCTGTTGCGACGCCAAATCGTAGGCAAAAATTTGTGCGGTACCGCTGCGCAAACTGGTAAAAATAATGCGTTGACCATCTGCCGCCCAATGCGGATTAAAATCCTCATGCGGGTGCCGGCTCAGGTTAGTTACTGCTGAACCATCGGCATTCATCAGGAAAATATCCATCCGCGTTAACCCCGGGTCGTCGCGGCTGCTGGCAAACACCAACCGGCGGCCATCAGCAGACCAACGCGGTGTTTCGTAGGCTGCAGGTGTATCGGCGGTTAAATTGACTGACTCGCCGCTTTGTAAATCGGTGCGGATCAGCGCCAGGTGGCCGCGCATATCAGCCACATACACCACATAACGGCCATCCGGTGAAATAGCCGGGTGCGCTTTATGCCGCTTTGACACCTGCTGGCTGATATTTTTCAGCCCGCTGCCATCACGCTGCACTACCCAGACATCGGCTTTACCCGCGTCATTAGCACCTAAAAAAGCCAATTGTTTACCGTCTGCCGACCAGACCGGCGCATCCGGGCCTTTTTCCAGCGCATTGCCACCGATCACCGTAAGCGCCGCATCAGACAACCGCACTATATGCAGATCAACCCCGGCTTTGCTGTTATCCCGCGCCAGAAAAGCTATGGCCGTGCCATCCGGCGACCAGGACGGTGCCGTTTGCCACAGTGTGCTGTAGTTAAGCCGGCGCAGGTTTTGTCCATCCGCGCCAATCAGATAAATAGCCGACTGGCCGTCACGTACCGAACTGAATGCCAAAGTGCTGCCATCGGCAGACCAAGCCGGCTGAGTGTTGACAGAGTTACCGCTGGTCAGCGCTTGTTGCTGCTCGCCACGGGTAACGTAAATGTGCGCATTACCGTCGCGGATTGACACAAACGCCAGCTCCGGCTTTGGTCCGCCAGCAACAGCTGCACAACAGCATAGCGTCAACACCAGCGTAATCAGGCCGGCATCTTGATAAAATGACATAGCCTAACCTCCTGCCGGGTGCACCATCACTACTGACGTCGCGACCAGCCTGTTACGGCTGTCACGTACCTGTAGCTGGTATGTTCCGGCGTTGCCGGTAACCAGTTGATACGACAAACTTCCATCACTGCCGGCAGTAACCACCTCCTGGCTGCTGCGCTTACCCACCAGCGTTTTCACCGTGAAGGTGGCTCCGGCAGTAAAGTGCTTACCGCTAAGCGTTACCATATCACCGGCAACAGCTTGCGATGGCCCGGACAACACAGCTTTGGGCGCAGCAATTGCTAAGGTACTGAATAACAACATAAGACTGAGTATGGCGGCGCCAGCGCGCCGGATTAAATAAGGGTTGTTCATTGCCAGCTTCTCCTTTGCTATCAAGCAGAAACCCACATCACACCTAAATATGCAGGGAATATAACAACCATGCGCAGTGCATAGTACAAGCCAACATTAGAACATGCTGTTTTAATTGAAGTTAAATTAGAAAAACCAGGCAAAGCGGGAGATGAATGTAAAATGGCCTGACGTTTAAGGCTGCATACCCTGCGTCATCAGGCAACAACGCTACTGTGGCAGCCGGAGTTTTTCAAACAAAATACCGGCTAAGGTACGGTTATTCACATTGAGTTTGCGCAAGATCGCCGACACATGCTGCTTGATGGTGGTTTCCTGCACTTTCATCTCGTAAGCAATTTGCTTATTTAACAGGCCATCGGCAATCATTTTTAATACGCGAAACTGCTGCGGTGTCAGTTGCTCCAACCGGCCGGCAAAATCGTCGTCAATCAACGCCTTAGCGTTACGCACATCAGCTTCCAGCGCCGGCGGTAACCAGCTGTCACCGTTTAATACCGCCGCGATCGCCTCCGATAACAGCTCCAACGGGGCCGATTTCGGTATATAAGCCGCCGCGCCCAATGTCAGCGCTTGTTTGATAATGACCGGGTCTTCTTCAGCCGACACCATAATTACCGGCACGTCGGGATACTCGGTGCGCAGGGCACTGAGGCCGGTAAAGCCATCACTGCCGGGCATGCGTAAATCGAGGAAAATAAAGTTGGTATCAGGGTGTTGGCGCAGCAAAGGCCACAATTGTTGCATACTCTGCGCTTGCAGCAATAAGGCATCACTGCCAAGAATATTGGCACAGGCCTGAGACAATGCTACGCGAAACAGCGGGTGGTCGTCAGCAATTAAAGCAATCATAAATCCGGTTCTGAGCCTTTTGGCCCATAATGTACCGGGGCTTGCGCCCCGGCAAGTGTTTTATTAATCAGAAACGGTAACCAACACTCAGGCTTACGGTACGTGGCGCACCATAATAGCCTATCAGAGTATTGTCGCCGCCCAGGCCCGGAATAAACTGACCGGGGTTAGCCGGGTCCGGCGCGATAAAGGCATAGTTACCCACCAGGTACTCTTCATCGGTCAGGTTTTTACCGTGCAACGCGATACTCCAATGGCCGTCATTACTTAGCCAAGTTACACCGAGGTTCAGCAGACCATAGCCGTCCTGCGTCAACAGATTGCTTTGCTCTGTCAAATCGTAACTACTGCGATAATTGTAGTTACCATTTAATATCACATCGCCGCTGTCAAAAACCATATTGTAGCTAAAGCCAATATTGGCAGTGGTTTCTGGTGTGTTCGTGATTGTAAAACCATCTGAAATATCAATAACATTGCCTACAGCATCACGACTTTCAACCTCTTTAAAGGAAGCGTCAATCAGACCTAAGTTACCGTAAATCTCCAGTTCGCGGCTGGCTTTCCAGGTTACCTCGAGTTCAAGGCCGGTAGCGTCCGAGCGGCCAACGTTGCCCAGTCGTTGGTTTAACGCAGTGGCATCGTTTTCATCCGGAATAATCGAAATATACTGCCTGTCTTTATGATCCAACATAAACAAGGTGGCATTAACACGTAAACGGTCGTTCCAATCGCTCTTGATACCCACTTCAAATGAATCAACATTCTCCGGATCTGCAGCCTCTTCAGGAGTTGTCGCACGTGGGTTAAAAGTACCGGACTTAAAGCCCTGGCTATAGCTGGCAAATACCATTAAATCACTTGAGTGCTGATATTCAACACCAAGCTTTGGCGTCACTTTAGACCAACTTTCGCTGTCATCCAGCACCACCGGTGTGGTTAAGCCATCCGGCCGCACATAGCCCGGCACCCAGCCGGACTCCGGATACACAATGTCAAAAATTAAGCCGTTGCGCACCACCGCATCTTTTTCATCTTTGGTGTAACGTAAACCTGCAGTAACTGACCATTTGTCGTCAATATCGTAGCTACCCTGGGCATACAGCGCCGTACTGTCGCCGTTACTGCAGCCGCCAACTTCACGGGTTAAACCCGGAGCGCCAAGTGACTGACCCAGTACACCCAATATGGCATCAAACACACCGCACGAATCTGCTGTGTAGTAGTAGGCGCCCGATACCATTTTAAAGCCGTCGGTTTGGTAATTTAGCTGGAATTCCTGGGTAAACTGCTCGTCATCGTAAATAGCCGGTACATCAAAGATTTGCAACGAAGTATTATCAAAATCGATATTGGTTGGCGAGTAACTTTCGCGCTGAGAGGTAATAGATTTAAACGTCCAGTTATCGTTAATGTCCCAGTTAGCCGTCAGGCTTAAACCTTCGGTTTCTACTTTATTCCACGTCGGTAAACTGGTGTAGGAATCAAACACACTGTCCGGCACCGGCGCATCAGTTAATAAGCTGGGTAATAAACGATAGCCGCCTTTGGCGTTAGATTTATCATCTGTTTTATCGTAGTTCAGCCGGAAAAATAAATCGTCGGAGGGGCGGTATTCCAACGTCAGACGAAAAGCCTGCATATCTTTGTTGTAGTTTTCACCATCCTGACCGCTCAGGGCTGATGTCAGAAATTTACCGTAGCCATCGCGTTGCAGGTTGGCATAACCAAACCCCAGATACAGCTGGTTATCGATCAACGGGATCTGACCGGTGGCTTTAATATCCCCCTGTTTATAGGAGCCCGCTGTCAGGTTTACCGCAAACTCAGTGTCACCGCTCATTTCTTTGGTAACGTATTTAACCGCGCCACCTATAGTATTTTTACCATACAGCGTGCCTTGCGGACCACGCAGTACTTCTATCCGCTCGACATTCAGGATGTCCAGTACTGCGCCTTGTGGCCGCGCTACATATACATCATCAATATAAATACCCACACCCGGCTCATAACCCCATAACGGATCTTCCTGACCCACACCACGGATAAAGGCGGTCAGCGTTGAGTTAGTGCCACGGCTTTGCTGCAAGGTGGTATTGGGCGAAAACTGCTGAATTTCCACTACGGTTGAAATACCACGCTCGGCAAGATCGGCAGCACCAATTGAGGTTACGGCTACCGGTACTTCCTGCAGGTTTTCAATGGTACGGCGGGCGGTTACTTCAATCCGTTCCAGTTTTACGTCGGCTTCGGCGTCTTTGGCTTGTTCCTGCGCCAGCGCAGAACCGGCAAAACAGCTGCTGATGGCCAATGCGATAAGGCTGGGTTTAAGTAGGCTACGGCTAAACTTGTGCTGTGTATCACTATTATAGTTATGGGCCATCTTGGCTCTCCTGCTGTTTGATGTCACATCATCTTGT
Organism: Rheinheimera sp.; assembly: GCF_030690345.1. Taxonomy (GTDB): domain Bacteria; phylum Pseudomonadota; class Gammaproteobacteria; order Enterobacterales; family Alteromonadaceae; genus Alishewanella. The sequence goes on along the minus strand of NZ_JAUYGV010000006.1, from coordinate 563,363 downwards.
CTTTATTGGTATGGCTTTACTGTAGGCGCAAACGCAGAATTTTTAACCTGTACCTTAGTACTATGGTGATGCCCGCTGTCCTGTATCAGACTAAACGAAAATGAGAATAAGGATAACAAGATGTTGAGTCTTCTCGGGTTGCTGCTTGGGCTGGGTCTGTTAATCGTACTGACCATGCGCGGTTTTAATCTGTTTATCACAGCACCGCTGTGTGCGCTGCTGGTGGCAGTAACTAACGGCATTCCGTTTTGGCAACTGGCCGATAAAGCTGATTTTGTGCATGGCTATATGTCTGGTTTTGCCGGCTTTGTCGCCGCCTGGTTTCTAATGTTTTTGCTCGGCTCTATCTTCGGCAAACTGATGGAACATACCGGTGCCGCCGATGCAGTGGCATTGGCCATTGTAAAACGCTTAGGCCATACCCGCGCCGTGCTGGCTATCGTGCTGGCCTGTGCTGTTCTTACCTATGGCGGCGTTAGTTTATTCGTGGTGGCGTTTTCGGCTTATCCAATGGCCGTCAGCTTATTTAAAGGCGCCAACCTGCCTCGGCGCTTTATTCCGGCTACGCTGGCGCTGGGCTCAGTGACCTTTACCATGACCTCAGCAGGCTCACCGGAAATACAAAACTGGATCCCTATTCCGTATTTAGGCACTACGCCTTACGCCGGTTGGCAGGTTAGTATCATAGTGGCGCTGTTTATGGCCGTGGGCGGCTATTTTGCCCTGATGTGGATGATTAAATCAGCCACTAAAAAAGGTGAGCAGTTTGCTGCCCGCAGCAGCGATCCGGTGTTAACCGACAAACCCTTGCCGCACTGGCTTACCGGCCTGCTGCCGTTGTTAGTGGTATTGGTTACCTCGTTCTTACTGCATGACAGCCTGCAGCAGGCAGCACTGATTATTGCACTGTCCGGTGGTGTTATCAGCTTGTATTTACTCAACTTCCGTTTCTTGCATAACCCTGCAGCGGCCACCAATGAAGGCGTGCTGGGCGCGCTGTTAGCCATTGGTAATACTGCCGCTGTGGTCGGCTTTGGTGCGGTAGCCAAGCTGACCCCCGCTTTTGCCAGCGTGGTCGACTATATGACCCATCTGCCCGGGCCGGAGCTGGTGGGCGCCGCAGTGGCAGTAAGCGCCATTGCCGGTTTAACCGGCTCGGCTTCAGGCGGCCAGGTTATTGCCTTACCGGAAATTGCGCCGCATTATCTGGACCGCGGCGTCGACCCGGAGCAGCTGCACCGCGTGGTAGCCATTTCCTCCGGCGCACTGGATTCTCTGCCGCATAATGGCTATGTGGTTACCACCATTCGTGCTATTTGTGGTGAAACGCACCAGAACGCCTATTGGCCGGTAGCGGTGGTTAGCGTGTTAATGCCGGTGCTCGGCACTATATTGGCGATAGCGCTGTTCCAGTGGTTTTAACCGGAGGTAACACCATGTTTATCAAGCTGATCCTGCTTTGCTGCGTTATCGTATCCGGCGCCGCCCAGGCGATGTTAGTGCAAAAACAACGCTTTACGCTGGATAATTTCAGTACTGAGAACGGCCAAACTATTGCTCAGGTAGCGGTTGGCTGGGAAGCCTACGGCACCCTTAACGCCGATAAATCCAATGTCATTTTAATCACACATTATTTTTCCGGCTCCAGCCACGCTGCCGGCAAATACCATACAGATGACACTGCGCCCGGCTATTGGGATGCCATTATTGGCCCGGGCAAAGCCATCGACACCAACAAGTTTTATGTGCTCAGCAGCGACACCCTGGTTAATGCCAATGCGTTTGATAAAAATGTTATCACCACCGGCCCGGCTACCGTTAACCCGGCTACCGGCAAACCCTACGGTTTAAGCTTTCCGGTGGTGACTATCGGCGACTTTGTTGAACTGCAAAAAGCCCTGCTCGACAGCCTCGGCATCAGCAAACTGTATGCGGTAATTGGTCCGTCAATGGGCTCGTTTCAGGCCATTGAGTGGGCGGTGCGCTATCCCGATGCCGTACAGCGCTTAATCCCGGTGATCGGCAGTGCTTATATCGACACTTACAGCGCAGTGAAACTGCAGCGTTGGGCCTACCCTATTTTGCAAGACCCCGCCTGGCATAACGGCAACTACTACAACAAAGGCCAACCGCTGCAGGGATTAAGCACAGCGCTGGCCTATATTACCCAGGATGCGTTGCATCCGGATGGTTTTAATCCGCGTTACAGCGCCATGAGCACAGATAACAGCTTGCATCACAGCATAACCGCGCTGCCACAGGCGTGGCAGCAACTGCTGCAACATGCCCAAACGCGCGCCACCTACCAGGATGCCAACCATATTTTGTATCTGGTGCGGGCCTCACAGTTGTGGCGCGCCGGCATGGGCGACAACTGGCAACAAGCCCTTAGCCGGGTAAAGGCCAAAACACTGTTTTTACCGGCCAGCGGCGATTTACTGCTGCCACCGGCCTTAAGCCAACACAGCGCAACCGTGATGACAGCCGCCGGCAATGCGCCGCAGTATGCCGAAATTCCGGGCAGTTGGGGCCACCTCGACGGCGTGGTAGGCATAAGCGCTGTTGCGCAACAAATCGAAGCCTTTCTTAACTAGCTTACGCCGGCATTTTCCTGGTGGGCGCTGCAGCTATTGGGCGCCCTTTTTCCCCGCCGGATAATTTATTCGCCAACCGCCATATTTTCCGCTAAAACTATCCGGCTGAGCATTGCAAAACGGCTATAGTCAGGCAAGATAGCTGCGTTTTTAATAATCTGATTTATAAAAGGAAGTCACCATGGCGTATGATTATGGTAGTGAGTCGTTAGGGATCCGTAACCCGTTTAAAGCCGAAGGCTTGCTGCGGGCTATACGTGGCTTAATTGTAAGCTTGCTGGGTATTTACCCGCTGCTACAGGTGGTTAGCCTGGTACAGCAGGATAAACCCCTGGCCTGGATTTACGCCGCGGTGGGTTTTGTGTTGCTGGCCGGTGGTTTACGGGCGCTGGGCAGCGGTATTTTTCAAATGCTGCGCTTCTTTGTCGGCCGCAGTGTGCCTACCTCACTGGCGCCGAATTATAGCAAGTCTGAGCGCGAAACCGCCAAACTGGAACAGCCGCACTATAAAAGCATTGATCTGGAAGAAATGCTGATGGGCCGCAAAAATAAAACCTTTGTTGAACCGGACGGTTTTATTTCCCGCTTAGTGCATACCTTAGTACCCAAGCTGATCTTCCTGCCGTACCCGCTGCGCAACCTGGCGCAACGTTTTGCCGGCGCCTTAATTGCCACGGTGGTTGCGCTGGTAGCTTATGCGCTAACCGCTTTTGTTTGTTTAACCGGGCTGGCCGGTGACACCGGTGATATTCTGCTGCCGTTTTTCTCTTTTGTGCTGGTGGTGTATTTAATACTAAGCTGGCGCGGCGCCAGTACGGTGTTTCGTCAGGCAGAAAAAAGCATTGAAACCCAGGGCAACCTGAAACTGGCAAAAATTATGGCCTTTGCCATTCTGGCGCCGGTGCTGCTGGGGTTAGCCATTAATTACTTACTGCAACAGCGCGATATACAAAATTTTGTCAGCGAACTGCAAAACTCAGAGTTACACAGCTTTGCCGTGGTGCCGCAATTACTGCTGGTGCTGCTGTTTGCGGCGGTCAGCGGCAGCTTTATCTTTTTGTTGTTAAAGCAGCGCACCGCTAAGGTACAGGCACAAACCAAAGTATCGGAGTACCGCGCCAACTGGCAGGAAAATATTCACCCGCGCGAGCTGTTTGTTAATATCGACAATATTGTAATGGCCAACCGCCGTTACAAGGAAATCCCCAACCGGGTATACCGCGAATTAACGCCTAACCTGAACGAGCAATCGGAAAGCAAAGGCGATTTCAGCGGTGAAGTGATGATTGAAACCCAGCCGGCCTATGCGCCGCTGGAACACACAGCGCTGTTTAAACAGCTGCGCTTGTGGGCCACCGTTGCCGGCCAGATCCTGCTGTTAATCGGTCCCTTTATTCTGTTTTATTTACTGTTCGAAGCCCAAACAGTACTGGCGTTGGTGCGTGAATACACTGCACTGGCGCGGCCCACTGACGCGCTAACCCAAAGCTTTGTGGTTAACCTGTTTAATGAAAGCCAGTTTATGTTAAGCCTGATTTTCAGCTGGTTAATTTGCCACAGCTTTGGCCGCCTGCTGGAAAACTACAGCCACACCTTCTGGGCCGAGCTGAATTTTGATTCGTTACTGGTGTACTTAAAATGCGAAGGCACTTACACCCAAAGTAAACTGACTACCGGTAAAGGTATTTACGATTCCACCTCGTCAGAGAACTATGTGATGCGCTCCTCACTTACGCCGTGGATCATCAGCTCGCGCATTATGAGCAGCACCTTTGCCGACAGCGGCGCGAAAAACGTTGAGCACCCGCGGCATATTCTGGAAATGCAGGATAACCCACAAGAAATGCAGGCAATATTGGACGATATTCAAAGCTTTTTATCTCAGCGTGAAACCATTGCCAATATTAAAAACCAGCAGGATTTATCCAACACCGAGCAAATTTACCAGATTAACCAGCAGTCGCGCGCCATGCCGGTCAACAATGATCAGGCCACTCTCGCCAGCCCTCAGCAAGACGCTGAAGCCAGCACCAGCCTACCGCCGGAACAGCCGAAAGATTAAACCGGCAACCGTTAATCACCTTGTGCCGCTAACACGGTACAAGGTGACCGGCAGCCAAATTTGGCAAAACAGCGTTAGCGGTGAGTAACGCTTTGGCTTACACTTTAAGCCTTGTCGTTACTGTTTTGATGAGCACTTTCTATGCAAACCCCTGCTATTCCTGATAACGAAATAGAACGATTACAATCACTTATCGATTCCGGTTTGTTGGACAACGATATTGATACAGATTTCGACCGCTTCACCCGGCTGGCGCAGGCGTTATTTGGCTGCAAAATCTCGCTGTTGTCACTGGTCGATGAGAAGCGGCAATGGTTTAAATCACGCCTCGGTATTACCGCAACAGAAACGCCGCGCGATGTGTCGTTTTGTGCGCATGCGGTATTTAATGATCAGTTGCTGTATATACCGGACGCCAGCGCCGACCAACGCTTTGCCGATAATCCGTTAGTTACCGGTGCCCCTGCTATCCGCTTGTATGCCGGAGTACCGCTGCACTCTGTCGATGGTTTGCCGCTGGGTACCTTGTGCATTATTGATGACATCCCCCGCGAATTAAATGCGCTGCAGCTTACACTGTTGCAGGATTTAGCAGCGTTGGCGGAAACAGAAATTGCCCGCAGCACCTTAGCCAGGCAAGCGGCACAATTACAGCGTGACAAAAAACTGGTAGAGCAGCACCGGCAACGCCTGACGGGCTTTATCGAAAGCTCACGCCTGGCAACCTGGGAATGGAATGTGCAAACCGGCGATGCCATTTTTAATGAACGCTGGGCCCAAATGCTGGGCTACGATTTATATGACTTACTGCCGTTAAGTGTCGACACCTGGCTGAAACTGGTACACCCGACAGATAAAGCACAGTCTGAACGCTTATTGCAACGCCATTTCGACGGCGAAATACCCTTTTATGAGCTGGAATGCCGCATGCAGCATAAAGACGGCCATTGGGTGTGGATCCTAACCCAGGGCAAAGTGATCAGCCGCACCGAACAAGGGCAGCCCAGGCTGATGGCCGGTACCCACCAGGATATCAGCGAGCGTAAAGCCAGCGAACAAGCCATCACTGAAGCCTACAGTCTACTGCAACGGGTATGCCGCAATGCCGGGTTGGATATCAGCGGGCACGATAAGCGCTAACCATATTCAGTTACTGCGCTGCCGGTATGCCAGTACCGCTGCAACCAACAGTGCAGCCATGGTCAAAATGCCAAACCAGGTTACTAAGTCTTCAGCCAATTGCTGTCGCTGCAGCACCAGCAGTAAAGACAGCAGTAACAAGGCAAAACCGCTTAGTCGCCAGATACGCTCTGTCCGGGCGCTTAAATGACGCAGCCCAAACAACCGGCGATAGCGTGGCATGGCCAGGCTCAGCAGGCTAAAACCGGCCAAACATAATAACCACAGCAACATCATCTTCTCTGCTCCGCTTTGGTGCTGACATCTGCTGGCGGCGCGGTGTAAACCAGGCTTAAATATAAGCCGGCCGCTACCAGCAGCAATATCAGGCTGGTTCTGGCTAAGCGCCTGGTGCTGATTACCCACAGAATAATCAGGCTGTACCAGACAAAGCTCAGCAGCATAAACCAGACAAAAGCGCCGGCTTTATCTGCCCCCAACAGCGTTAACGCAGCCGGCAAAGCGGCCGTGGCCAGAATACTCAGACAAAAGCCGCCACCAATAGCCAGCAGCAAACGGTAGCTTAATTGCACTTTGGGGTGTGATATTAACGACATGCCAGCTCCTTTGCGGTATCGCCTTCGTGCTTAGCCTGCGCCGCACGGCGCAAGGTAAAACGCCTGAGCAGAAAAAAGCCGCCGGCGCTTAATAACAGCATCACATCAACCGCCAGCAAGGTGGTATCGGCAGGAAAGCGGTAACTGAGCATATTGCGCTGCACCGTGAGTATACTCAGCAGCGGTAACACTAAATACGCCAGCGCAAGCAGCAAGGCGCCCTCGCGCCAGCTGTTGCTGATGCCGCGTAGCAACGGATACAACAGCATTAGCGCCCAGCCGGCAAAAAAGCAGTGAATTTCCATCTCAGCACGGTTTTCCAGCGCCAGTGGTAATAAGCGGTTGGCGTAAAAATAGGCTGCCACGGCCAATGGCAAGCCCAGAATAACACCAACATTTAACCAGCGTACCAATTGCTGCCCCGGCGCTATGCTGTGGTTAGCGCCGGGCTTTTGCAGCCGCTTTTCTGACCATAGCACCAAGCCGGTGGCAATCATCAGCGTGCCCATTACGCCACTGATAAAATACAACCAGCGCAGTTGCAGCCCGGCAAAGCGGCCGGCGTGTAAATTCACCATAGTGCGCCTGGTATGCTCGGCGGCCAACTGCGGTTGCAGCTGGTGCAACAATTCGCCGGTTACTGCGGAGTAAATTACAGTGCGACCGGGCACAATAAGCGACTGCGTACTGCCTTCAGTAAACTGCACCGTGGCGGCAGCATCGCCCGGGTTATTCACGGCCACAAAAGCAACAGGCGCACCGTCTAGCTCAGACTTTGCCTGCTGATACAGCTGCTGCAGCGGCAGCATAGCAGCACGTTCTCCGCTGGCAACCTGCACCGGCGGTTGCCGGGTTAAGCTTTCAAACAGGGTATTGCGCTCACCAAAGCCAAGCGAAATGGCCCAGGACAAATACATAAACATCAGCGTCACCAGGCCGGTGTAGGTGATCATTAAATGAAACGGCAATGCCAATACCGCCGTAATGGTATGCGCATCCAGCCAGCTGCGCGCGCCTTTACGCGGCTGAAAGCTGAAGAAGTCTTTAAAAATCTTTTTATGAATAATTACGCCGCTGATAATGGCTACCAGCATAAACATGCTGCAAATGCCTACCAGCCAGCGGGCCCAGAGCACCGGCATATAGTGTAAATCAAAGTGAAAACGGTACAGGAAGCTGCCACCGCGGCTGTCTCTTAGCGCCACTTCCTCACCGTTGCCATCCAGCGTAGCGCGCCGGAAACCACGGCCGCCGGCGGCGGCATCACGCCAGAATATGCTGGTGGTCGCAGAACGCTGATCGGGTAAGGACACAGACCAACGCGCAGAGTCCGGCGCTTTTTGCTGCAAAAACGCCTGCGCCTGTGTCAGGCTGTGTTCCGACCGGGCTTTATGCTGCAGTTCAGGCTGCATCCAGGCGCTAATTTCATGCTGGAAAAATGCCAGAGTGCCGGTGAAAAACACCGCAAATAACACCCAGCCAACGACCAGCCCGGACCAGGTGTGTAACCAGGTCATGCTGTCGCGGAATCTTGCTTTCATTCGGCTTACCTTTAATGCACGGCCATATCAGGTCACCACTGAGGTAACGACTGTGCGTTTTCGTCCCCATAAACAAGGCCGGCATTATTAGCATAAAGCGCAAACAATAACAATTATCATTTAGATAAAGTAAGAAAAACGGCACTGTTATTAAGTGCCGTTCAGCTAAGTGGGTTGTTACGGCTATAAGCTGTTTAAAAACGCCAGCAAGGCATCTTTGTCTGTAGCCGACAGGTTCTGGTAGTTCACCCGGCTTATTTCTGCCTCACCGCCGTGCCAGCGGATCGCTTCATCAATAGTGCGGGCGCGGCCGTCATGCAGATAGTTTGCATCCGGTGTGCAGTATTGATGGCCATCCAGGCCAAACGCATCCCAACCGGTGTTGCCTGCTACACCGCCGGTAACACAGGCAGATAGCCCTAAGCCCCATAGCGGCGCGGTACGCCATTCGCTACCGCCAGCCTCACCTTCGGCTAAGTTATCCGCCAGCCCCGGCCCCATATCATGCAGCAGTAAATCGGTGTAGGGTCGTATCGTCTGATTACGCAGCTCTGCCAGCGGGTGATATTCGCTGGTTTGAAAGCTCTCAATATGGCAACCGTTACAGCCGGTAGCATTAAAAACGGCTTTCCCCTGCAGCACCTGCGGCTGGTTGTAATCACGCTGTGGCCGCACGCCCAGCAACGAAATGTACTTCACCAAATCGGCCAGTTGCTGCTCCGGCAACTGCGGGCCGGCACTGCAATCGCTTTGATTAGCACCGCAGTCCGGTGTCGGCAGCATTGCTGTCATCACGCCCATATCGCTGTTAAAGGCGGCGGCCAGCTGATGCTTTACACTGCCGGTAGCGGCTTTATAACCAAAACGGCCTAAGCGGGTTTCACCGCTCACCGGGTCAATCACCCGATGGGCACGGCCGGAAATGCCGTCGCCGTTGGCATCGTCCGGATCTTCCAGCGCCAGTATCGCTGCTTCAGGTATCGCCTCCAGCAAACCAATACCGTTTAACTGCGGCGCAATACGGGCCGAGAACGTATCAGGCACAGTGCCGCTGAATTGATAGTTCGGCGTACGCAGGCCATTCACTTCAGTAAAAGAGGCGATAGAGGGCATGCCCTCTCCGCCGGCGCCGCCGCTGGCACGCGGCTGCAATACCCGGCCCAGCTCTGCGTGCGATAAACCTTCGGCATTGCCTACTTTAAATACCCATTTGTCCAGTGGCTCGCCAATACCCGCTACCGGCGCACGGCCATTGCGCACATGGCAGCCGGAGCAGCGGTCATTAATATAGTGCGAGCCGGCAAGACCTGCCATAGCGGCAAAACTACCGTTCTCAGCGTTTTCGTCATGGCTACCATCCAGCACTGAGCTATGGTGTACCCGCCGCCCCAGCACAAAGGGCTGGCCATTGTCGTAACCCAGGTTAGTCGCCATTTGTTGAAAATGGCCGTCCGGCTCGGCGGTCATTTGCACATGCAAGGTAGTATCACCGCCTAAACGCGCGCTGGCAGGCAGCGGCACTGAATCGCGCTGCAAATAGCGCCCGGGCTGAAATACTTCTTTGTCGGTAACATCCCACGGCACTATGCCCTGGCCAACAATATACAAAAAGGTGGTGCCGTAATAGTTAGCGCGGCCACGTGGCAGGGTTGATCCATCAAGAAACTGGCTGACTTCAAACTCCAGCTTATCACCAACCTGAATCGGCCGGCCTTCACGGCAGTTATAGCTTTCTTCTTTCCAGTAATGGGTGTTATCTACCATGTTCATTACACCATTACCGCAAAACTCGGCCAGCGTATTCATACCGATATACCACCAGCGGTTTTCGGCTTCCGTATCATGCAGTTTATTTTGCGTCACCACATTCATGCGGATACTGCTGCCGCCTTTGGCAACGTAGTCGACAATTTCTATCGCAGCAGTTCTGTCTTCCCAGTAAAACGTCAGGTAATGATCATAAGCCTGAAAATGGTTTTCTTTGGCATGCCGGTCACGGGCCCGATCAGAGAAACGGGTCACCAGCGCATCACCGCGATCATACTGAATAGCACTCTCCAGCGGCGTAGCACTGTTATACAGCGGCACCACATTAACCGACGTCAGCGGGCAACCATTAGCATTAACCGGGGTGCCGGCCGGGGTACCCGGGCAGTTATCCAGCTCATCGCTGACCCCATCGCCATCACTGTCCTGGCCCGGGTCGGGCGTTGGGTCCGGATCCGGCGTGGGATCAGGGTCGGGTGTCGGGTCCACTGCGGCGCCCAGGGTATAAGTTTGCACCGCAGTATCAACCGCATAGCCATTTGCCGTATCCCACCAGGTGAAAAAGTATGTCAGTACAGTGCCGGATGCTAAACCCGATACCTGGTAGCTGTTTACCCCACTTGCCTGCTGCATGGCGACATTAATCTGGCCGCCGTTATTCACGCGGTAGTGCACATCGGCCCAACTGCCGCTGTTAACATAAAACCGCACACTGTCAGCCCCGGTTTGCGCTACGCCAAAAGCGCCGGCTGCGGTGGGGCAGCCGTTGTTATCCACTACACTGCCAGGCGCGGTATTGGCACATTGATCCTGGTTGTCAGGCACACCATCAGCGTCGCTGTCTGCTATCACAGCGCCACCACCGCCTTGCCAGACAATATCATCAATTGCAAATTCAAAGCTGTTGGTGGGTAACTGGCCATCAATGCTGGCGATATAAAACATGCCGCTTAATGCTTGCAGCGCAATTAACTCGCCGCGTAAATCGGCAATAGGAATGCTCGCTTGCGCCCAATCACCATTACGCACCAAGCCATAGCGGTTTTCATTGGCGGGGAAATTCAGCCAGTTTTCATTGCTGTAGGAATCGGCAATGCCAATTTTAAAGCTGACATTGGCCGGAATTTTGATACTGAACTTCAGCGTGCCATCGGCAAAGTTGCTCATATCGCGTACTTGCCGCGCCTGAATACCGCCACCAAACCATTGCCCCGGACTGGTATAATGCCAGGCAATAACATTGCTGCCTTCCAGTGGTGCTGTGCTGCCGGCAGTAACCGAATTTTGGTTCCAGATGTAAATATCGGAACTGACACCGGCCTGCAGCTGATCTGTCGTTGCGGTGGTGTCGCTAAACACGCCAAAGTCGCCGCTTTGTGGCGGTTTAACGTTGCCGTTAAACACCTGGCCCATGCCGTTTAGCTGATATACACGGATATAATCGATATACATTTTCGCCGGTAACGGCGCGCTAACCTGGGCATTGGTCGCGGCATCGGTAAAGTTACCGCCTACCGCCAGGTTCAGCAGCAGATAGAACGGCTGTTGCAGCTCGCTGGATTCTTCGGTAATGCTAATCGGCGCATCGTACATATCGTACTCAACGCCGTTGTCGACCACGGTAAAACGTAGCTGCCTGTCAGTCCAGTAAGTACGGTAGGTTACAAAGCGGTTACTCAGCGGTTGGGCAGCCACATAAGCGTTGTCGGTTTGCCAGGCTGTCATGGCGGCACAGGTTGGGTTTTCCGGCACACAGGCCGCATCAGCATAAAAAATCGCATTAGCACCGACATAGCTGTTGATATCGGCCCCCGGATGGCCAGCATCTGCCCTGCCCTGGGCACGATGGCCCATTTCCATCATGTCAATTTCGCCTTTGGCCGGCCAGCTGGCGGTACTGGTGCCCAGCATCCAGGCGGCAGGCCATAAACCGGTGGCCAAATCCGGCACCCGCATTCGCACTTCAATCATGCCGTACTGCACGGCCAGCTTACTCTGGCTGTCTATTTTTCCGGAGGTAAAAGCACGGCCGCCCACGTTGTCGCTTTGGGCCTTAAATACCAGCGCTTTATTACCCGGCTCGCCGGGTACATCTTCAATGCTAAGGTTGTTGCTGCTGTACCACTGCAGTTCCTGGTTGCCCCAGCCACACAGGCCAATAGCACAGCCGTCGCCTTCTATCTGGTTCCACGTATTGTTATTTAAGCTGTTAAAGTTGTCCTCAAACAGCAGGTTACCAATCACCGGATTGGTTACATCTGCCAATGCGCTGTGCGGCACAGCCAAAGCACATAAGCCAAGCAGAGCACAAAACCATGGGCGCGGCGTTAACCCTGCCCGAACGTTGTTAGTATGTTTCATTTGCAATAACCCACAGGTTGCACATTCATCTTTCAGGCAACGCCGGTAGCATTAACCACATACCGTAGCGCGCCCGACCGGGCTTGCTGAGTGTGAAAACAATCTTGCGGGTGAGACTGAACGCAGCGCCGGCATCTTGTGCAGGCGATCGCTGTCACAGGCATTGCCGCCTGTGGCATTACGTTATGTTTTATCCTGTCCTGAGGCGCTTACCGGCTCTGTCTTGTTACCCATTCTTGTTAGCAGAGGTACAGACAGTATTGTTATGTTTAAGCGAAATGTAAGCGCTTACTTAAGCTAGATGAGATCAGCGGACAGGTCAAGTTATTGCGTAAAAAGCAGATAAAACAACCCTTAAAACATGCTGCTACTGTGCCAGCTGATTAGCAAAATCATGGTTGACATCGCGGTGCCCCGCTTCATCGGCACGTACGGCAATCACCACCTCACGCAGCCTGGCGTCGCCGGCTAACTGCCAGTAATCTATCGCCACCTGCGGCGCGGCAATATTGTCTATCGCACCGCTGTCTATCTCCGCCAGATAGCAGCTGTAGCTGTATACCGCCTCTTCTTCAAAGTAGCCCACCAGCCGGTGCGCGGTTTTTGCCGACAGCAGATACAGTAATAAAAAGCCGGTAAAAAACAGGCCTTGCGCCAATAAGATCAGCAGGCGTTCAAACCAGTTCGGTTTGGCAATCTCTATAAAAGTCATCAGGTGCATGCGCTCGTTCTCGGCTTCATCCAGCAACACCCTAATCCAGCCATGATCGTCTTCCATCCGGCGCAAACTGCGCATATGCCGCAGCATGCCGGCCACCATACCCGGCACCCCGGCCACGGTTTCCAGAATAACGGCACGGTGGCCATAGCGTTTGGCAAAGAAGGTATCGGCACAAAAGCGCAGCATTTTGGTTAAACGAAAGGCAATACGATCAGATAAACTTTGCGGTGTATGGTGGCTGGCTAACGGATCCGTGTGGCTAAGCGGGTCTTCAGACATCAGTGGCTCCTGTTGTGATACCGTCTTACAGTATCGCAGGCGCCAACTGAACCCTTACTGAGTTAACCCAGCAACATCCACAGTGCTACACCAAACATCAGGCTGGCACCGATACGGTTTAAATACTGCACACGGTTGGCTTTGCCGAAAAACAGCGCCAGCGCTTTACCACCACTGGCGTACAGCAGCATAGATAAAAACTCCAGCAGCAGAATAATCGCCACCAGCACTAACAGCTGTGGCCAAAAAGCGTACTTGATGTCGATAAAGGGTGGCAGCAGCGCCATATGAAAGGCCCAGCCTTTGGGGTTAGACACCGCCGTAATAAAACCCTGACTAAACAAGGTGCGCCGCGCCATTAACTGCCGCACTTCACCCTGCTGCGGCAGCGCCAGCTTACCTTTGGCCCGCCACATTTGCAGGCCTATATAGCCGAGGTAACAGGCACCAATAATCTTAAAGCCCTGAAACAACGCCGGAAACTGCAGCATTACCGCCGCCACGCCGCCCACTGCCAGCACGGCTACCAGCGCCACCCCCAGCATTTCGCCCCACATCATCCAAAAAGTACGCCGCACGCCCTGGCTCATGCCCAAGGTCATCGCCAGTGTCATACACATACCTGGTGTTACCGAGACAAATAAAAATGTCGGAATAAAAGCACCCATCAGGGCCAGATTAACCATAGCAACCTCAACAGCAAAGTAGCGCTATTCTGGCTGGTTGTATCAGTACCAGCAATAGGTTTGAGCAGGGTTTTTAGTCAACTGAGCGCAGTTGCCAGTATGTCGCTTACACCAAGCGATATTCTTGGCTTTGTTGCTACGTTGCGCATCCGCGTCACCCTGCTATGCTGCATTTAATCTGGCTTTATTTGTATAGATAAATGAATAACCTTAAACGCAGCAGCTTGGTAATCAGCATCAATAACCCGCCCCATCCGGGTGCACTGATTAAAGAAGCCATGGAAGCGCTGGATGTTAGTGCCCGTAAGCTGGCATTAGCATTAGACGTCGCGCCCTCTACCGTGCAAAGGTTGATAAGCGGTAAGTCTGATATTTCCCCGGAAATGGCTATTCGTCTCTCAGCGGTGATCGGCAGCTCCGAGCGTGTTTGGATGGGCATGCAAGATGCTTATGATCTGTGGCATGCCAGACAGAAAATAGATACGTCTAAGCTGCAGCGGCTATGTAGCGCTTAGACTATTTCATTGCATTTGCCGTACAAGTTAAGTGAGTGGTAGAGCACTGCGCAGCACAAGAAACAACAACTTTTAGGAATGGAGCCAATGAAACTGTATGAGTTTACCTTAAGGTTTACTTTGCCAGATGCTAATCAGAATGCCGAAAATTCCATAGCAGCTCTGGCGCAAGCCGGCTGTGATGATGCCCTTATTGGTATCGGCCAGCCAGGACGCATAGCACTGCAATTCAGCCGCAAAGCTAATACTGCCTTTGCGGCAATCACCTCTGCCATTAAAGACATTAAAATCGCCATTCCACGCGCCAAAATTACTTAAATATCGCCAAAGCATTAAGCGAGTTGCAACCCACCTCCCGGCAAGAGTTTATGCAAATTCAGGAAGAGTTTGCGCAGTATCGCTGAAAAGTATCATTCTCTACCCAATAGCTTGGTCGGCATCGGCCAAGTCAAAGTTTGCGCATCTGCATGTTATGTTCTAGATTGGGTACTCGATATATCCAAATAAACAATAAGAACTTCAATTACTTTTGAAAGAAGCTCTTCATTTGGCAAAACAACAAGAAAAGGAAGTCTTATGAAGCTGAACCACGTTTTGTCCGTGCTAAACCAAATAGAAAAATCCAAATTCATCACTTGCCTGGATAAACTATGTTCATCTGCAGCACCTGATGATGAAATAATTTCGAAAGCACTGAGCAAAGTAAACCGCCAGATTAAAGATGCGTCGGGCAGTGAAATTACCCAACTACTTAACGCTGTTGCAGCACAATACCAAGATTCCATTCGGGAGAAATTAGCATTGTGTGATGCTTCAATGGCATTGCTGGTCAATATCCTTACCCGTGACGGTAACGGCATAGCCCGAACGTCTTGGATAGAGCAACTTTATGCCCGTGAATGGGAGACTTTAGACACACTCGCCCGGCAAATTCAGTTGGATATCGAAAGTAATCCTGCAGAGGATTATGGCCATGCCCATCGTTTAAAGATTTTCCGCGATTGTCTGAACGTTGCCTATAAAAACGACGAGAAGATTAATCGTCAGGCCAATATTACTGATGATGAACGCAGTATTCTGAATACGCTTGCGCACCATCTGAAAATTTCCCACGATGAACTGGTAGCTATTGAACACCTGTCAGAGCCGATAAAAGCCGGCAAGCAAACTGTAGATAATTGCTTGCAGGAATTACGTGATATGGGTGTTTTGTTCATCAACCGCAAAACCTCAGAGGTACTCATTCCTGATGAAGTGGTTGCCGTACTGAATCAAATTCAGGGCAAAGAGCTGGCTGACAAACACTTGCTGCGGATCTTGCGGGTACTGTCTGATGCCGAACTATCGAACATTTTAAAAAGTTACGGCAAGCGCATCCGTGGTGTTAGCCGGAACGAAAAAATCAGCACGATTCTGCACTGTGGTATAGCTGTAAGGGATATGTTATTGCGTGATTTATACGACGAAACAGATAACCAGAACAAACGTAAAGAGCGGTTAAAGCAGCTGATTGCTGATCTGGATATTGAAGCAGACAAAATCGGCTTCACGCTGGATGAACGCATCGATGTGATTTTGGCGAGCCTGAATACTGCGGCCGACCGTGAATTTGATGCTATCAGCGCAACAGGCTATAAAGAGATGTTCGACTCACTGGTGCAAAACTTTCAGGGGCTGGATGCTAACGGCGCTCCTGAAACGCTGCCTCAGCGCATCAGGCAAGAATATGAGCTGGAAGAAAACGAAGAAATTAATGTGGAGCGGCTGCGGGCTCTTAGTATCACACCTCACGATGTGTTGTACCTACTGAACAATGAAGAAGTAAAAGAGTTACGGGACAATCTGAAATTGCCGAAAAAAGGCAATCCCAGGTCCAACATTCTGCAGGCCTTTGCCAACGCCAACGATAAACTGATCGAAAATTATGACGCACTGGCTAAACGCGACCTGCTTGCTCTTAAAGCCGTTGGCATTGAAATTAACGAAGCCGACATTGGTGTGAAATTTGAAGAAGCAACCAAAACGATTCTGGAGCAGCTTGATTTGGTCATTGATGAAGAACTGCGAAAATCAATTAACACAGCGAAAGATAAAGCCGACATTATTATTTCTATCAGCGATGACGACATCATCATTGGTGAAGCGAAGACCTGTAAAAATGGCGACTTCGCAAAATATTCCACTACTTCCAGACAAATCAAAGCCTATGTAAACCGCTGTGAAAATCAGGGAAAACGTGTTGCACAGGTTCTTATCATCGCGCCAAGCTTCTCTCAAGATTTTATCGAATCAGCAGAGATGGATACCGAAGTAAATATTTCGCTGTTAACAGCGGAAGGTTTAAAGCAAATTTACCATGCGTTTAAAGCCAAACGCCGCCCCAACTTTTCAGCTAAGCTGCTAACCAAAGGCGGATTGCTCAAGGCCGAGTTGATAGCTAAGAGCATTTGACAAAAATAAACTCAGAACATCACCACTATTC
The DNA here is from genome assembly GCF_030690345.1 of Rheinheimera sp. Classification (GTDB taxonomy): domain Bacteria; phylum Pseudomonadota; class Gammaproteobacteria; order Enterobacterales; family Alteromonadaceae; genus Alishewanella. The sequence continues at coordinate 546,619 of NZ_JAUYGV010000006.1, read as the reverse complement.
AAGGAATATGGATGGACACCCTGGTAAGAAATGAGATTTTGATCTCTGAGTCCAAAATTAGAGAGATTTTCACACCATTTTCTCCTGTTAACCAAAAAGAACTGTTGTCTGGTCGTAACGTAGAGATATCAAGCATTCTCGCTAGCATCAACACCCCTGGACAACATGCATTAATATATGGCGCAAGAGGAATCGGAAAGAGCTCTTTAGCTAATATTATTTCAAAAATAGCGGCAGACTCCTTTAATTACACAGTTTACATAAAGAAATGCTGCTCAAACGACTCTTTTACCAGCCTGATATCAGAGATTTTGGAATCTCACGGCTATGATTCTCGTTGTGTTGAATCGACCAACGAGCACACCGAAGGAGGCGGAGCTAATTTATCTGTGCCGTTCGTGGGTGCAAAGATAGAATCACACAGAAAAAAATCCGAAAAATTCAGTTTCAAGTCCCAATACTCCTCCCCATCATGGGGCGCGAACGTATTAAAAGACAGCCGTACATTGCTAGTCGTTGATGAAGTAGATGTATTAGTCAGCAACGAAGATAAATTGAAATTAGCAGAATTCATTAAACACTTAAGTGACTACGAATCTACTTTTAAAGTGCTCATTGTTGGTATTAGTGATACAGGGAGAGATTTAGTCAATAACCATAAATCAATAGAAAGATGTCTCAATGAGATATCGCTGCAACCAATCGGAATTACTGAACTTAGGAATATTATAAAGAACGGAGAAAGTAAGACCACATTGAGATTTGATGACAACGTTATAGATGATATATCAGATATCAGTGGCGGATATCCTCACTTTGTCCACTTAATTGCGCTGAAGTGTGCAGAGGAAGCTGTTTTAGAAAAAAGGAATGAAATATCCCAAGATAATCTAACATCAGCACTGAAGCTAGCAGCTCAGTTTTCGGAAGGAAACTTGCGGAGATCTTATGAAGATGCAATTAAGAAGCAAACCGAAACATCTCAGAAAGTCCTTTTAGCAGCTGCATTATGTCATCCTAGAGGTTTTCTCATTTCGGAGCTATTAGAAATGAAGAACCAAGCGGTAGATCCCGACATTGGAGATGGTGCAGTTAAAAGCTGCCTTTCACGCTGGGTGAAAAACAATGAACTAAGCATAATAACAAGGATTGAGAGAGGTCATTATAGATTTAATGACCCCAGATTAATATCTTATATAAAGATGGTTAATGGCTTTTCTTATGACAAGGATTCAATTATCGCGGATATACTGAAAAACGAGTACTCCAAGCGCTATGTAAGAAGTTCTCGATAAACAGGCAAAATCATCCATATAATAAAATTAGCATGTCAGAGTTACTCAAACCAATTCTCTACAATCAACCCGGAAATTCGGGAAAACTCGCTGGTATTGCGCGTAACCAGTATCGCTCCTGTTGCTAGTGCGCTGGCAGCGATAAGGTTATCCAGTGGGCCTATCATACGGCCTTGTTGCTCCAAATCAGCACGTATATCAGCTGCTATGCGCGCAGCTTTGGCCTCAAACGGAATAATCTGAATAACTTTTAATAATTCATTCAGTTGATCACGGCGCTTAGCCGGAGCCTGTGATTTGGCAATACCGGTTTCCAGCTCATATAGCACCACTGCTGGCAGCAAAATATCGCCAGGAGCTTGCACCAGCAGCTTTACCGCAACATTGCCCATGCCTTTGAAAAAGTAAATCAGGGTGTTCGTATCAAGCGCGTATTTCATAATGGTTCTCGCGGTGTATCTTCCCCTTGCTCAGCGCGCAGTTCGTCTTGCTGTGGAAATACCTGCCAAGTGCCCGCCATTTCACGCACTGCCTGCGGCCAATCGTTGTGGCAGTGCTGACGAATAAGATCGGCAATCCACTGGCTTTGCGACACCTTCGCCTCAGCCGCAGATTGTTTTACCTGCTGGATTAGCTCGTCATCCAGATAAATAGTAATTTGCGCCATAAGCACCTCCGACTTAACATATAAGTGCAAGTATAATTGCACTTATATCAGATGCAAAATATTGCCACAAACAAATTTCTCCCCACCTGTCGAATCCAGCCCCGCTGCTTCGACTAAGCTGTGATACGTCAAACTAATGCGTTTAACACAGGAGATTTGTTATGTCAGGCAATACCGTAACATTGCACCGCGTTATCAGAGCCACACCTGAACGCTTATACCGCGCCTTTTTAGATGCCGATGCGTTGGCGAAATGGTGCCCGCCGCATGGCTTTACCGGCAAGGTACACAGTATGGATGCGCGGGTGGGCGGCGGTTATAAAATGTCGTTTACCAATTTTAATACCGGCAGCAGCCACAGCTTTGGCGGCACTTATCTGGAATTAAAACCGAACGAGCTAATCCGTTACAACGACCAGTTTGATGACCCGAATCTGCCGGGGCAAATGCTGGTAACCATCCGGTTAAAACCGGTACTGTGCGGCACTGAATTGCATATTGAACAAAGCGGTATACCGGATGCGATACCGGTTGAGTTTTGTTACGCCGGCTGGCAGGAATCGCTGCAATTACTGGCCTTGTTAACAGAGCCGGAAATACCGGATCAAGCCTGAAACTTTTGGCTGTATCAGCCAGCCACACCTTAACCGGCCACATATCTGGCCGGTAGCCTCACTTCATCCGCTTTGATCATATTAAGTTTTTGCTGCGGTAAGTGGGTGTTAAGCCTCGTAAAAAGACTCTCTTAGTAAAATATGCCCTCACCTGATTGTCTTACAATGCATTTGTTCATATTGCAAAACATTGTACTTAAGTTAGTACATTTAAATTGTCTAATTGTACAAACATTGGTACCATCCCTGCATTCCGTTTTAGTTGTGATAGTTAAAAAACGGTACGTTGAAAAATAGGAGCTAAACCGAATATGAACATTCTTACTGTTAGTGAAGCACGGGCTAACTTTAAGGCGGTTATCGATACTGTACTGGATACTCACGAACCTACGATTGTGACAAACCAGCGGTCTGGTAATGTTGTGATGATTTCTCAGGAAGATTACAACGCCATGCAGGAAACGCTGTACTTACTCAGTACGCCGAATAATGCAAACCGTTTGCGGGAATCGGTAGCACGCATTAAAGCCGGCGCCTTCGAGTTGAAGGAATCCTTTTTAGATGAGCAAAAAAATAACTAAACCCGGTGTCGCCTTTGATGCAAACGCATGGGATGACTACCAATATTTTAAGCAGTACGACAAAAAGCTAAGTGCCCGTATTGATGAGCTGATAAAAGAAGCCATGCGTTCACCGCTTGAGGGTAAAGGTAAACCAGAACGTTTAGTAGGCGACTTCGCCGGCTTTTACTCACGCCGGATAGACCGCGAGCACCGCTTGGTTTACACCTATATAGACGGCTATCTGGTAATAGCGCAGTGTAGGTTTCATTATTAAAATCGAAGCAAAATAAGCTACAAATGCAGCTTTTTTTGCTTCATTTTGTCGTTAAAAGCCAAGCAAAGGGTCTGAGCTAACTTTAGTCAAAAAGTGCGACTCCATTTTCTACAAACAAGGGTTGTCATTTGACAACCTTTATTTATCCCACCAGGATCGATAAGAACTACACATGCCAGACAGATCAAACGGGTTGTAGACAATTGCACTGCATTAAAAAACCATAACTTTGAGGATTAACCTAATGAAACTATATGAGTTTACCTTAAAGTTTACTTTGCCAGATGCTAATCAGAATGCTGAAAATTACATTGCAGCACTGGCGCAGGCCGGTTGTGATGACGCCCTTATTGGTATCGGCCAGCCAGGACGTATAGCGCTGCAATTCAGCCGCGAAGCTAATACTGCTTTTAAGGCAATAACTTCTGCCATTAAAGATGTAAAAACTGCCATTCCACAAGCCAAACTGACTGAAGCTACGCCTGACTTGGTAGGGCTAAGTGATATCGCCGATCTACTCGGCTTTAGCCGGCAAAATATGCGCAAACTTATGTTAAACCATACGCAAAGCTTCCCCGCCCCGCTACACAGCGGTAGCAGCAGTATCTGGCATTTAACCAAGGTGCTTAACTGGTTTAGCCAACAGCAAAATAAAGCCATAGCGCCAGAGATAGCCGAAGTCGCACAAGTCACCATGCAGGTGAATATCGCCAGAGCATTAAGTGAGTTACAACCCGGCTCCCGGCAAGAGTTTATGCAAACTCAGGAAGAGCTTGCGCAGTATCGCTGAAGAGTAACATTCTCCGTCCAGTAGCTTGGTAAGCATCTGATAATTAGGGTCAAGCTGCTATCGGAATCAGTTAATTTTGATCTGACCACGTTTATTATCATTTACTCTGGATGATGGGGAAATCTAACCACAAAACTTGCGCCTTTCAGGTTCTGGCAACTGACTACTTTAACGTCTCCCTCCAGCCATTTGGTAATGCGTTCGACCAATGCCAGGCCTATACCGAATCCTGGTTTATGGCCTGTGGTTGTTCCGGCTAGCCTGACAAAAGGTTGAAACACTTTGTCCGCGTCTTGAGCAGAAATACCTGCACCATCGTCATTAATACAAAGTATGAAGTGGGCAGTTGAATCGGACAGTGTCACCTGCACTTTATCCCGACAGTGTGTTAATGCGTTGGTGAGCAGATTGCTCAGTACTAAGCTGACATGACGTTCATCTCCCCAAATCCAGTAATTTCCTGGTCCGGTCTTCAGCTCCAGACGCGGGTCATTCGCTTTTTCCAGCTGTTGCAAGACCAGCGGCTTTAAATCAATCCTGGATTTCGCCGTACTATCGAGTGAATGTTGCAGGCGGGAAAAATGAAGCAAAGCGTTGATTAAGTCCTCCATATCATTGAGGTTTTGATTAACCCGGACTTCGTACTGGCTCCTTAAATTTGGATCTGCTGTTTCGCAAAGTGTATCCAGCCCCATTCTCACTCTGGCAAGTGGTGTGCGTAATTCATGTGACAAGCCTGCTGACAACAACTGATTATCCTGGATCAAGCGCTCAAGCCGTTCAGTCATCTGGTTAAATGCCTGCTCAATTTCTTTGAGATACCAAAAAGAGCCTACGGTTAGGCGGATATCTAACTTGCCATCGCCAAAAGCAATAGCCGCAGTGCGCAGCTTCGCTAAACGGATGAGAAAGGGTGTCAAAAAGACCAGCAACAGGCCAAGCAAAATGCTGTAAAACCCGGCAGTCAGTAGCCAGGGATTATCTGTTACCCCTGTGACTGGCTCGCTGGCACGGGTCACCAGTACCACAGTTTGTGCATCGAGCAGCGCATAAGCGGTGAGCCCATCTTTTGATTCCAGAAATACCGATTTATCAGCATAAATTTGTGTCGTGACTGCATCGGGTAACGGGTAGTCCTTTAATGATTGCAGCTCGTATTGCAGTTTGTTCTGCTCCGGGGAAGCTTCTGCGGCCAAGGCAAACCAGCCGGACAATTGCGCAGGCTCGATACCCGATTCGAGGGCGCTTTGAATAAGCGCGACCTGGCTTAGCAAATGTTGCTGCTCGTAACTCAGTTGGTGCTCGTTTTGTTGTTGGTTCAGGGCATCAAACAGCTGCCCCAGCGCGATACTGCCAACAATCACCACCAACAGCAGGGCAAGCACAAAGCGCCACATTATTGCCATACCTCTGTTGCCAACAAATATCCTTTACCCCAAATGGTTTTTATTTTGTAGGGTTCAGTGGCATCGTCCAACAGCTTTTTGCGCAGTCTGGAGATGCGCAAGTCTATAGTCCGGTCAAAACCATCGTAATCAAAACCCCGCAGTTGTTGGCTTAACATTTCCCGGCTGACAACCCGACCGGCATTTTCGGCCAGGAGCCAAAGCACTTCAAATTCTTTGCTCGACAGCTTCATCGACACACCGTGCAAATGCACTGATAAGTCAGATTTGCAGATCTCTAAAGCCCCCAGTGCAATTTGCTGTGGTGCCATAGACGTGGCAGAAACCCTGGTCCTGCGCAGCAGTGACTTAATACGGCTTTCCAGTAAACGCCCGCGCACCGGCTTGGTGATATAGTCATCAGCACCCATTTCTAAGCCGAGAATTTCATCGATTTCTTCATCACGAGCCGTAAGCATGATAATAGGAACAGCTGAGCGCATACGTAACTGTTTGCATACCTCAAGACCATCCATTGATGGCAACATACCATCAAGGATGATGAGATCCGGTAAAGCAACATTGAACGCATTTAACGCTTGCTGGCCATCATGGTAAATGCTTACCTGATAGTTTTTCGCTAACAGGTAATCTGAAATCCACTCGGCCAGCTCTTTATCGTCTTCTACCAATGCAATTGTGATCATGCCTAAGCTCAAAACATGCGCCAGCGCATCGCCTTACTGTTGTTTTTCTTGTACATCCAAGCATACCTTATCGTTTGACTATGCAGTACCTGCCTATCCGATGTTTGCAACGTTAGCACTAAATCCTGTTGCATCGCGAAATCTTGCTGCCATTGCCCTCGTTGCACACTATGCCAACAGTGTAATTTTTGGTCATTGGCGAACAAGCAATAGTTCTGCTGCGACGCCTGTTGCCAGGACACCTGTAAATTCAGGTAGCAGATCTCGCCCTGCTTTAACGTGGTGCATTGTTTTGGTGACACAGTAAAACCTGCTGCCGCGCTTTGTTCAGCCGCCGCGCCGGAGTGGTTCATTAAAGCCAGTGCAATGACCAGGCCTGATAATATGCTCATCTTCATTGGTCAGCCTTAAAAAACGTAACTAATGGATAAGCTAACTGTTCTGCCATTATCGCTGCGATTTTCATTGTGCTGCAGAATAGACTGTGAATAAGGGCTATCGATGATGCTATCGGCATAGTCTGTCATGCTAAAGTTACCCTCAACCAGCCAATTTTCAGTGAGCGGCTTTTTAAATCCCACCTTATAAATGAAGTTAACGCCGCCTTTTGCGTCATACGCTGGCAAGCCTGCATGGTTATCCGGTACACCATAGTAGAAATCTAACATGGCAGCGTTTCGATACTGAGCCCCCACCGAGCTGTAAAGGTGCCAATTGTCAATATTCCAACTTTTACCGAGCCACGCCGCACCGTACAGCCCATTGCTGTAGTCCATCTTGTTGCTGTTGGTGCCATACACCAACATCGTATCAAACCCGGCAATCGTTCCTATGGCCCTTACGCCCAAATAGGGGCTGGCATCTTTTTTAAAGCTGCTTTGCGCATCCGAGTAGTTTAAACCACCATGCGCCATCGACAGTAAGACATCAAACTCCCAATTTTCGGTACTCCCCAGGTTGTAACCCACGGCAAATTGGTTGTCGAACTTGTCCGATAGACCAGGATATTCAATAAATAAACCATTGTTAAAATAATATGCGCCCTTTAACTCTGGCCACACTTTGAAGTCTTCAGACCGATACAAGCCCTGACTATTTTGACCCACAATACCGGCTGAAAAAAAGCCGCCGGCATCACGTTTCTGCTGTAGAAAATCATACCAGGATGTGTCGGATGTTTGCTCATTCGCCAAACTCACTGCGCTGCATAGTAAAAGAGGTGTTAGGTAATAGTGTTTCATGTTGCTATTTCTTCTGGTTGTTAATTTGCGTCTAGCTTATCGAGGCAGTACAAGTTTAGCCGTATCAGGATATAGAAAAATGTATCAATCTGTATCATTAAAACCAAAGTTAATCATAGATTTATTGATAAGACACAGTTTGATACAAGCTGACACAGCCGTTTAGAAGCTGATACAGCCCGCGATGGTACTACCCGCTAAGGTGGGTGCTTCTTCATCAACACGGGACATCAACATGAAAGTGAACAATCTTTTGTCTGGCATGATTATTGGCAGTTTAGCGCTGGCAGTTGCCGGTTGTGGTTCAGAGCATAAAACCAACAATGACCTCCTTCCTGAACCTTTTGATTATCAGGCTTTACTCAATGCAGCAGCCGAAGGCGAAATACCAGGTGTGGTGCTTTATATCGAGTCACCGCAATTTTATTTTTACGGTGCGGCTGGAATGGCTGATCTCAACGATAAAACACCGATGCCAATAGATGCCCGGATCCCAAATGGCAGTGCCGGTAAAAAGCTGACAGCTTTGCTGGCTGCAATGCTGGTGGATCAGCAAAAACTTAATTTAGACCAACCTATCAGCAACTATCTGCCTGCTGAAATGACCAGCAGAGTCGCCAACGCTGCCAGTATGACAATCAGGCAAATGTTACAGCACAGCGCCGGTCTATTTGATTATTTAAACGATTCCAATGGTGCATTTTATGACGCCGTGGTTGCAGAGCCCGATAGCATAAAAACCGATGTATTCGCCTTACAATTTGCCTTGGATCAGCCAGCCAATTTTGCCCCCGGCCAAGGCTGGAGTTATTCAAATACCGGATATATTTTAACCGGGCTGGTGTTGGATCAGGTGCTTGGCACGCACCACTCTCAAGCCATGCGCCAGCAAATTTTCGAACCTTTAGGCTTGCATAGTCTGAGTTACGGTGGCCTGGAAAAAAGTTACGCTCCCATCGCGCCGGGTTACTTTCACACAGCAGACGCTGTATTGAACACGCGGCAATATTATCAAAACATCGGTGTTGCCGATGCACCTGTGGTCGGCAACGCCAAAGATATGGCTAACATACTGAAATTTATTGTTGAGGGTAAACAATTCAGTCACAGCATCCATCAGTTATTGATGAGCGACACCAGCTTTGTCAGTACCGGTCTTGATACCCTGTCATACAGCTATGGTTTATTTAAAGAATCCATCAATGGCAAACAGGTGATCCATCATGGTGGCCGGGAACTGGGTTATGCAACTTATAACTTCTACATCCCGGACACAAAAACGACTGTGGCGATGTTGGTCAATTGCAACGGTTATCAAGCCTGCGATGATGCGCATAACGCTTTATATCAAAAAGTGATCGGTGCACTCACCCAATAACACCGGGTTGAGTGGCGAGAATAACACTAGACAAACCATAACCGCCGTTTATGCAATGGTCCTTGGCGTGGGCAAAGTTTCACGCTTTTCGCCATTTTACCTGCTGTAAGCCAGCTCTAACTTTTTTGATGATAGCTGAACTCTGGTTCAAGTGTTTTAATATAAAACAGCTTAAATGTTGATTGCAGCAACTACATTGTCACTGTTACATAGTGGGACAACAACAGATCGCTTGGTAAGATCCGCTCATAGCAGACCATAAGAAAAAGCCGGACAAGTCCGGCTTTATTACTACAAAACCAACGTTAAATCAGCTGAATACCACCACCAAAGCTGCGGTAAATGCCGACTAAACGGGTAAAGCTTTGCTGTTGCAGTTGCGCTAACTGATCGCGGCTGCGCAGCAGTTCGCGCTCGGCGTCCAGCAGGTCAAGGAACTCACCGGTACCGGCATTGTAACGCTGGCGGGCAATTTGCACCGCCTTGTTACTGGCCTGCCATTGCAGTTCAGTGCTCAGTTGCTGCTCACGGCTTAAGTTGTAGCTGTTAAGCGATAACTGCATCTCGTTGATGGCATCAAACACCTGCTGCTCAAACTGCGCCAGCGCCATTTGCGAGCTGGCTTTAGCCTGGCGAATGCGCGCTTTTACCGAGCCTAAATCTGCCGCTTGCCAACTCAGTGCCGGTGCTACCGACCAGCTTTGCGTCTCACCACCCAGGGTTAAGCCCGGGCCGGAGAGAAAGCCTAAAAAGCCGCGTACCGACAGGTTAGGATATAAATCTGCCGTTGCTACACCAATATCGGCAGTCCGGGCAGCTAAGATACGCTCTGCACTTGCCACATCGGCTCGGTAACGCAGATAATTCTCACCTTCTACCACCGCAACTGGTTGTTTCAGCTCAGGTAAATACGGCACCGCACCCAGCTTTAACTGGCCCGGCCGCTGTGCCAGTAAGGCTGACAGAGTGGCATCTGCGGTGAGCAGTGCGACACGGTAAGCCGGTACAGCGGCATGCACCTGATGCAACTGCACGTCAATTTGTGCCAGCTCCAGCTCAGAGGCCATGCCGGCCTCTAACCGTGCCAGCACTATGGCGCGGCTTTGCTGCAGGTTTTGCAGGTTTTGCTCTGCCACCACTAAGCGCAATTGGGCACCGCGATATTCACCATAACTGGTGGCCACCTGACTTATCAGCTGCACCTGGGCATCGTGCCATAAAATATCAGCCTGCTGCGCTTGGGCCTCTGCTGCTTCACTGGCGCGGCGTAGTTTACCGAACAAGTCCAGGTCCCAGCTTAAATTAGCGCCGGTGCTGTAACCGCGGGTTATTACGCCATCATCGGCTGGCGATAACGTAGGGTTTTCACTGGCCTGGTAACCGGCGTCTAAGGTGCCTTTGGGCAAAAAGTCGTTATTGGCATCACGAAACACCGCATAAGCGCGATCGACGTTAGCACGGGCTTGGGCCAAAGTGCGGTTTTCAACCAGGGCACGGCTAATCAGCTGGTTTAGCACGGCGTCGTCAAATGCCTGCCACCAGCTTTGTGCCCGCTCTGCCTGCTGATACGGGCTGTTAAAGCTGATATCGGCTACCTTCACCGGCGTTTGGTAATCCGGCCCTACGGCACAGGCGCTTAATGATGCCACCAGTACAGCAATGGCCGACAGTTTTATGCTATTACGCATGATTGGCCTCCACAGTATCTGTTGCTTGTTCTGATACAGGCTGTTTGGCTTTTTCGTCGCCACGTTTGGCCAGCATATAGTAGAACAGCGGGGTTAAAATTAAGCCGAAGATAGTCACGCCTATCATACCGGCGAATACTGCCACCCCCATGGCCTGACGCATTTCGGCACCGGCACCGCTGGAGAAAACCATTGGCACCACACCCATAATAAAGGCGATAGATGTCATCAGTATTGGCCGTAAGCGCAGGCGGCCGGCTTCCAGTATGGCTTCCATCGCGCTCATACCGTGGTCTTGCAGCTCTTTGGCAAACTCGACAATTAAGATGGCGTTCTTGGTTGCCAGCCCCACCAGTACTATTAAGCCAATCTGGGTGAAAATATTGTTGTCGCCACCGTAGATCAGTACGCCGCTCAGGGCCGATAACAGCGTCATCGGAATGATCAGAATAATCGCCAGTGGTAAGCTTAAGCTTTCGTACTGCGCCGCCAGCACCATAAACACCAGCAGAATAACCAACGGGTAGATAAACATCCCGGCGTTACCGGCCAGAATTTGTTGGTAGGTCAACTCTGTCCACTCGTAGGTCATGCCGTTAGGCAGGGTTTCAGCCAGTATTTTCTCAATCGCCGCCTGCGCTTCACCGGTGCTGTAACCAGGCGCCGGGCCACCGTTAATTTCGGCGGTGGTAAAGCCGTTATAGTGCATTACCCGGTCTGGTCCTGCGGTATTGGTCACGTTAATAAAAGAGCCCAGCGGGATCATTTCACCTTGAGTATTACGCACCTTTAACTGCGCAATTTGTTCCGGTGTTTGGCGGAACTGCTCGTCGGCCTGCATATTCACCTGATAGGTACGGCCAAACTGGTTAAAGTCATTCACATACACCGAGCCCATATAAGCCTGCAGCGTTTGGAACACTTCATCCAGCGCCACACTTTGCTGTTTGGCTTTGGTGCGGTCGATATCCAGATCCAGTTGCGGCACATTGACCTGATAACCGGAAAACACCCCGGCCAGCTCAGGCGTCGCCCAGGCTTTTTGCATTACCTGCATGGTGACCTTGTACAGCTCTTCATAGCCATGGTTAGCACGGTCCTGTATTTGCAACCTGAAGCCACCGATAGTGCCTAAACCCATCACCGGTGGTGGCGGGAAAATCGCAATAAAGGCATCTTCAATACCGGCAAACTGCTGGTTTAACGCCGCCGCTATGGCATTACCGGATAATTCGGCGCTATCACGCTCATCGAACGCATCCAAACCAACAAACACAATGCCGGAGTTCGGGCTGTTGGTAAAACCGTTGATGCTCAGACCCGGGAAGGCAATAGAGTTAGCAACACCAGGATACTCCAGCGCAATGCGCGACATTTCCTTAATTACCGCTTCGGTGCGCTCCAGTGAGGCGGCATCCGGCAACTGCGCAAAGGCCACTAAGTACTGCTTATCCTGGCCGGGTACATAACCGGTAGGTGTACTGGCAAACTGCAGGCCGGTTAAGCCCACCAATACTACGTACATTACGCCGACAATAGCGCCAAAGCGGATCACCTTTTTCACCAGCCAGCCGTAACCGTGCGATAAACGGGCAAAAAAGCGGTTAAAGGGGTTAAACAACCAGCCGCCAAATAACTTGTCCATACCGCGGGTTAGCGCGTCTTTTTTCTCGCCATGGCCTTTTAACAGCAATGCCGACAGCGCCGGGCTCAGCGTTAACGAGTTAATCGCCGAGATAAAGGTAGAAATGGTAATGGTTAAAGCAAACTGCTTATAAAACTGCCCGGTTAAGCCCGACATAAAAGCGGTAGGAATAAACACCGCAGCCAACACCAAAGTGGTAGCTACAATAGGCCCGGTGACTTCTTTCATCGCTTTTTGCGTTGCAGCAACCGGCGATAAGCCTTCGCTGATATTGCGCTCGACGTTTTCCACCACCACTATGGCGTCATCCACTACGATACCGATGGCCAATACCAAACCAAACAGTGATAAGGCGTTTAGCGAAAAGCCCAGCATATGCATAAAGGCAAAAGTACCGACCAGTGACACCGGCACTGCCACCAGCGGAATAATAGAAGCGCGCCAGGTTTGTAAAAACAGTACCACCACCAACACCACTAACAGCACGGCTTCAAGCAGGGTTTTTACTACCGCTTCAATAGAGCCGCGCACAAATACCGTTGGGTCGTACACGATGTCGTAGGCTAAACCCTCCGGGAAGCTTTTAGCCAATTCGGCCATTTTCGCCCGTACATTGTCGGAGATTTGAATGGCGTTAGAACCGGAAGCCTGAAAAATAGGAATGGCCACCGCTTCTTTGTTGTTTAATAAAGAACGCAGCGCATAGGTAGAGGCACCCAACTCTACGCGGGCAACATCTTTTAACCGGCTGATTTCGCCGTTGCCACCCACCTTAATAATAATATCTTCAAACTCTTCCACCGCGGCAAGACGGCCTTTCACGTTGATCAATAACTGAAACTCAGCGTCGCCGCTTGGCTGCGCGCCCAAACTACCGGCTGCGGCCTGCTGGTTTTGCTCGCGAATGGCGGCAGTAATTTGCGCCGGCGATAACCCCAAAGCCGCCACTTTGTTCGGGTCCAGCCAAATACGCATACTGTAATCACCGGCACCGAATAATTGCACACTGCCCACGCCTTCAATCCGTGCCAGCTCGTCTTTTACGTTTAGCGAGGCATAGTTAGACAGGTACAGCATGTCATAACGCTCGTCCGGCGAGGTTAAGTGCACCACCATGGTTAAATCCGGTGATGATTTCTCGGTAACCACGCCTAAACGTTGCACTTCCTGCGGCAGCCGTGGCTTGGCGCGCTCTACCCGGCTTTGCACCTGGGTTTGCGCCAAGTCAACGTCAGTGCCAATGGCAAAAGTGACAGTTAATGTCATGCGACCATCAGAAGTGGCCTGAGAAGACATATACAACATGTCTTCCACACCATTGATTTCCTGCTCCAGTGGCGAGGCCACCGTTTCAGCAATGACTTTCGGGTTAGCGCCCGGATAGTTTGCGGTAACCACTACTGTTGGTGGCACCACTTCCGGGTATTCAGTAATCGGCAGTTGCCACACCGCTATCGCACCGGTAATAAAAAACAGCAGTGAGATAACAGCGGCGAATATCGGCCGCCGGATAAAAAATTGTGAGAACATAATGTTTCCTTAACCGCGTCCCGGCGTTTTGCCGGCGTTAACTGTTGCTGCTGCGCTGTCTGCCTGAGCCGTCAGCGCAGTGCTGGTTTGATCCAGCAGTTGTTGCTCTTTACGTAAGCCGGCTATTTGCTCTGCACTGGCCATATCGACCAGTTTGGGTTCAATCTGCATATTCGGCATCACGCGTTGCAGGCCGTTAACGACAATTTTGTCGCTCGCCGCCAGGCCGTCGGTAACAATGCGTAAGCCGTTTACTTTTTCACCCAACTTAACCGCACGGTACTCCAGCTGATTATTACTGTTTACCAGCAGCACAAACTTGTTGTTCAGATCGGTACCTATGGCTTTTTCATCAATCAAAATGCCGTCGTATGAATCGCTGCCCACTATTCTGATGCGGGCAAACAGGCCGGGTAACAGGTTGTTGTCACTGTTGGCAAAACTGGCGCGAATACGGATAGTGCCGGTTTGTGCATCAATGCGGTTGTCAACAAAGTCGACACTGCCAACGTGCGGGTAGCTGTTGTCGTCGGCCAGTGCCATATACACCGGGTTCGCCGCTGCATCACGGGTATCGGCGCGCTTGCCGGCTTCGCTCAAGCGGGCGTACTTCAGGTAACTTTGCTCATCTACATCAAAGTAGGCGTACATTTTGTCGGTCGATACCAGGCTGGTTAACTGGCTTTGGCCGGCATTAACAAAGTTACCGGCGGTAACCAGGGCATAAGACACGCGACCGCTGATAGGCGCGGTAATGCGGGTGTAGCTTAAATCCAGCTCAGCGCGTTGCAGCGCTGCCTGTACTGAAGCTACCGTAGCGGCAGTTTGTTGCTTACGGGCTAAACGGCTATCCAGTATTTCGGCAGAAATCGCGCGCGCACTGCTGAGCTTTTCTGCGCGGTTGTATTCGTTATTTGCCTGCACAGCAGCGCTTTGCGCACTTTGCAGTTCAGCTTTCAGCCTTGCTACTTCAGCAGCAAACGGCCGTGGGTCAATTTGCACCAGCAAATCGCCTTTGTTTACCAGCGCACCTTCATCAAAATGCACCTGCTCGATATAACCGGAAACACGCGGCACCAGATTGACGGTTTGCGGCGCTTGCAAGCGGCCGGTAAACTCATCCCATTCAGTAATACGTTCATGGACAACCTGCGCCACACTTACCGCAGGGGCTGCCGGCGCTTGCGCCTGGCCTGCTGCTTCCGGATTGCCGCAAGCAGCCAGCACCAGGGCAGCTACGCTTGCTAACATAAAAGTTCTTACCGTGTTTTTCCTGCTCATGACGCTGCTCTCCACGTTTTTACTAAAAGTTGCTAAAAAAAACTTGTTTATTCTGTACCGCCCGGTAAATATATAGGACAGCAAAAAACTGTCAACCGATTTCTGTACCGAGCGGTAAATTAATTTAATTCTACAACAGAAGAATTTGTTCTAAGACTGAAACAGCACCATTGCAGTGCCGACGACTTCACTAAGCCGGACGATTTCACTAAGCTAGCAGAGGCTACTGTCAGGCTATGTCAGCATTGTACGGCGCCACCCTACCGGGTTTAATGCCGGATACCGGCGCATTCTTGCCTGAAACTCCGAAGCTGCGGTGTGACCACAGCTTTACTGAACCATCGCAAGCGCTTGGGGGTCTTAGCGGATGTCAGTGGCAAGATATCTGTACTCAACGGTAAATAACCCTTACTGGACAAGGGGTCTTTTGCTGTTTACTATATGAGCAAGTTTTAATGCAGGAGCTGAACAATGTCAGCAGTAAATTGTACTCCAAGTGTTGGCCGCCCCCGCGCTTTCGATATCGACACCGCGCTGGAAAAAGCGTTGGAAGTGTTTTGGCGCAAGGGCTATGACGGCACATCATTATCCGATCTCACTGAAGCCATGGGCATTAATAAACCCAGTTTGTATGCTGCCTTTGGTAACAAAGAGCAGTTGTTTTTAAAAGCCATTGAAATGTATGAGAGCCGGCCCTGCTCGTTCTTTTTGCCGGCGCTGGAAAAACCCACCGCCTATCAGGTAGCCGAGCATATGCTGCATGGCGCGGCAATGAACATGGCCGACACCAGCCACCCGCAAGGCTGCGTGGTAGTGCAAGGTGCGCTGTCGTGCAGTGAAGCCGCCGCCACGGTAAAAGAAGCACTGATAAACCGCCGCGTAGAAGGCGAACAAAAACTTTGTGCCCGGTTTGAGCGGGCAAAACAGGAAGGTGATTTGCCTGCCAGTGCCGATGCTGAAACCCTCGCCCGTTACCTGGGTACGGTATTGCAGGGCATGGCTGTTCAGGCCAATAACGGCGCAAGCTCTGAACAACTGCGCCAGGTGGCCGAAATGACGCTGCTGGCTTTCCCGCGCGCCGGTTAAGCCGGTGCTGCCTGCCTTAAACTCCACACTTATTGCCTGATCCTCTAAAGCAGTGCGGCAGTAATAGGCAAAGCCACAGCGGCTGCCTATACTGCGTTTATCCATTGTGCCGGGGGGCCATTATGACAGACGAACGCGAACTTCTGCGCCAGCAAATGCTGCAACCGCTGCTTGCTAAGCTAACCAGCACCGGTGTCAACGAAAGCTGTATACCCGGGCTAAAACTCTATCGTAGCAATGCACCAACATCTGCAACGCCCACCCTTTATGAGCCAACACTTTGCCTGCTACTACAGGGCAACAAGCAAATATTACTTGGCGAAGAAATGCTGCAGTACAATCCGCTGCAGTATCTGCTGGTACCGGTGATGCTGCCGGTTAGCGGTAAAATTATCAGGGCCAGCAGTAACGAGCCTTATCTGGGTGTCAGCATCAGTCTGGATTTACGTGAACTGACCGAGCTGGTAATTGATCTGGGCGATAAAGTACCACGCCAACCGGTGCCTGCCCGTGGCATCAGTATCGGCGACGCCGACCTTGATTTACTGTCGGTATTTCAGCGTATTTTTGCCTTGCTGGAACGGCCGCAGGATATCGCAGTATTGCATCCATTGTTAAAACGCGAGCTGCTGTACCGTTTGCTGTTAAGTCCTGCCGGCAGCCATTTACGCGAGTTTACGTTGCTTGACAGCCAAGCCAGCCGTATCGGCAAAGTCATTGATACGCTGCGTCAACGTTTTAACCAACCGCTACGCATCAAAGAACTGGCTGACGTAGCACATTTAAGTGAGTCAGCGCTGTTTCAGGCTTTTAAAGCGGTAACTTCTATGTCGCCGTTGCAGTTTCAAAAGCAACTGCGGCTCAATGAAGCACGGCGTATTATGTTGTACGAAGGTTTAGAGGCTGCCACCGCCAGCTATAAGGTAGGCTATGAAAGCCCGTCGCAGTTTAGCCGCGAATACAGCCGCTTATTTGGCGCGCCGCCGAAAGCCGATGTGGCGCGGTTTCGCCAGACGCTGTAAATTTTCTGTTCAGGCTACTGTTTTAACCGCGCACAAGGCTTTATGATCGGCGCCTCTGTTGCTGCCGGTTGCGCCCACTATGCCATCTACTATGCCATCCACCATGAAGAACTCTCTGCTGTATCTGGTTACCGTTTTAATCTGGGGCTCAACCTGGTTCGCCATTGAGTTTCAGCTGGGTGAAGTGGCTGTAGAAGTATCCTTACTGTACCGTTTTGCGCTATCGGCACTACTGATGTGGTTGTTTTGCTGGTGGCGCCGCCTGCCAATGCGCTTTAGCGCTAAAGATCATGGTTTTATTGCGTTGCTGGCACTGTTTAACTTTGCGCTGAACTACATTCTGATTTATCAGGCGCAGCAGTATTTAACCTCCGCCATGACCGCCATTGCCTTTACCACTATGCTGCTGATGAATATCGTTAATACCCGGCTGTTTTTCGGCAAACCGGTGGCCAAACGGATTTATTTTGGTGCCTTAATGGGCATAGCCGGCATAGTAGTGCTGTTTTACCCCGACCTGGACGGGCTGGATTTTACCAACGCCAGTTTAATCGGCTTAGTGCTGGTACTGGGTAGCGCCCTTAGCGCTTCGCTGGGCAATATGGCCAGCGTACGTAACTCCCGCGCCGGCTTACCTATTACCCAGGTGAATGCCTGGGGTATGCTGTATGGCGCCATCGGCCTGACGTTACTGGTACTGGTTAGCGGTACGCCGTTTACCTTCAGCAGCTCGCCGGCCTTTATTATCTCACTGCTTTATCTGGCCGTGTTTGGCTCGGTTATCGCCTTTGCTACCTACTTTGCCTTGTTAAAAGGCATGGGGCCGGAAAAAGCCAGCTACACCATAGTGCTGTTTCCGCTGGTAGCAGTAGTGCTAAGCACCCTGTTTGAAGACTTTGTCTGGAGCGGCTACACCTTTGCCGGCTTTGCGCTGGTGCTGCTGGGCAATGCGCTGGTGTTAACCCCCTTTGCTAAAATTAAAGCCTTGCTGTTCAGCCCGCGGCCCCAGCTGGCGCCGTAACCGCAAGCGGTATTTTCCGGCTATAGCTCTGAGCTTTGCCGCAGCCGGCATCAGCACTGATGCCGGCTGCACTTGGTCTGGCTTAAATTTTAATCAGGTTATGGGTTGCCAGAGCGCCAAAGGGTAATTCCATTAAGCGGCCACCGCTGTCGAGCGAGCCCAAATCCACCGCGAAGTAACCACAGGTTTCCAGCAGGCTGCGCACTTCAGCTTTAGCGGCGGCATCGTCACCGGCGTAAAACAAGGTACGTTTGCCACCCGCCACTTCAGGCTCAGACAACACTGTTACATCCAAATGGTTGAACGCTTTTACTACTCTGGCGCCAGGCACTAAGTCTTGCACTACCGCGCTTGACGATTTACCGCCTAAATCTATCGCCTTAATACCGTAAGCCGCTAATGGGTTGGTTGGGTCTTTGGCATCAGCTGAATCAGGGTCAAGAAACAGCACCGGGTTAGTACCGTCTATCACAATCCGGTTATGCCAATCCGGCAAACTACCCAGCAAAGATTCAATAGCAACCCAGGGCACGGCCACCACTACGATGTCAGCTTGCGCCGCCTGCTGCAGCGTACCCGCCGTGATAGTGGGCCCTAACTCTTTTACCAATGTAGCCAGGGATTCCGGCCCGGATCGGTTGGCAATAATGGCCGCTAAGCCTTGGTTAGCCAGTGCCCGTGCCACGTTAGAGCCCAGGGCTCCTGAACCTAAAATACCAATAGTCATTTTACTCTCCGCTTAGTGTGTCTCAGTTGATGAACAAAAGCATAACCGATAGAAAAACATCAAAATAGCCTATATGATTAGATGAAAACCATCTGGAATTTAGATACATGCTGGACGCCGTTACCCTGGATCAACTTCGTACCTTTGTTGCCGCCGCAGAGCAAGGCAGTTTTTCTGCCGCAGGGCGCAAAATAAAGCGGGCGCAGTCTGTGGTAAGCCATACCCTGGCTAACCTGGAACTGCAGTTAGGCGTGATATTGTTTGATCGCAGCAACCGCTACCCCAAACTTACCGGTGCCGGCGAATCGTTACTGCGGGATGCCAAAGCGGTAATTGACAGTATGGATCTGTTAAAAGCCAGGGCACATTCATTGGCCGAAGGCCTGGAGCCGGAGCTGTCGGTAGCAGTGGATGTAATGTTTCCGATGGCTACGCTGACAGCAGCCGTGGGTTATTGCAAAGCGCATTTTGAACATACGCCACTGCGGCTGTATGTCGAAGCGCTTGGCGGCGTTACGCAGCAGGTAATAGATGGCACCTGTCGGCTGGGCATTATCGGGTCTTTGCCGCTGGTTCCGGATGAGTTAACCGTAGAGCCGCTGAGCAATATTCAGTTTGTCACTGTGGTATCGCCCTGCCATGCGCTGGCGCAGCAGCCGGTTGATATCAGCGCAGATGAATTAAGCCGGCATGTGCAGTTAATTCTGACCGACCGTACTGCGCTGTCCAGCGGACGCAATTTTGGCGTGATGTCGCCGCTTACCTGGCGTCTGGCAGATCTTGGCGCTAAACATGCGTTTTTAAAAGCCGGCTTTGGCTGGGGGCATATGCCAAAGCATATGGTGGAAAAAGATCTTGCCGATGGCCTGCTGGTGTCATTAACGCTGCAGAATATGCCTGCAGCGGCAATGTATTTAACCACTAAGATTGTTTATCGCAAAGATGCGCCACCGGGCCCTGCCGGCAGAGCTTTTATTTCACAGCTAAAGATCTAAATGCTGATTAGTGAGCTTGCTCAGGTAGCTAAGTTTTCGAAGTAAGGCACCAGCCGGTCGATTAAGGTGCGCAGCGCCAGCGACTGATGTTTGCGGGAACGGTATACCGCATAAATGCCCAGTGCTACCGGCTCATAATTTGGTAATACCTGCAGCAGCTTTTTAGCATCAATAAGCGGCTGTACGGTATGCCGTGGCTGCAACGAAATACCCCGTCCTTTTAACACCGCTTGCAGTAATAACGACGATTCATTAGCGCTGTAATTGCCCGATACCGTAGCCAGCACCGGCTGACCGTCTTTGGTAAAATGCCATAAGCTTTTGCCAAAATTAGAGTACATTAAGCAGTTATGTTTAGCCAAATCATCAGGGTACACCGGGTAGCCATGGCGCCTTAAATAATCTTCTGTAGCACACAATACCGAGCGGCAGATACCCAACGGGCGGGCAATAATATTCGGATCTAATTCGTTAGTAATACGAATTGCCAAATCTATTCTGTCTTCCACTAAATGCGTTACCTGATTACTGACATGCATATCTATCCGCACTTTAGGATAGTCATCTAAAAAAGCATCAATGCTTTTTGGCAATAAATCAGCGGCAACAAATTGCGAACAGGCAATCCGGATAGTGCCCTCTGGCTGAGCTACCACATTCTCTGCTATCGGCGTTGCCACCTCTTTGGCAAAATCCAGCATCGAGCGGCAACTGATAAAGGCTTTCTCACCGGCTGCAGTTAGGGTTAACTTGCGCGTAGAGCGGTGCAATAACTGCATATTGGCCCAGGTTTCCATTTCCGCTAAGTAACGTGTCACCATAGAGCGCGACATATCCAGCGCCTGCGCCGCGCCCACTAAGCTGCCCTGCTCTACTATGCTGACAAAGACTTCCGCTGCTTTAATTCTGTCCACCTAAGCCTCTATATGTCCGATATATGCAACTAACTATTGCCAGATCTACGGTTTATTGCAAGTTATTTGCAACCTACACTTAGCGCCATCACGTAATGCCAACCCAACACCGCAGAGGTAATGATGAAATTTATAGCTAAAGTAGTTCAGGCCGGCGCCATGGCCGCCATGGTATCGGTGTCAAGCCATGCCGCCAGCGACAGCTTGCAAACCACAGTATTTAATCCACAAGACAAAAGTATCTTTCCGGTCAGTTCGGTGTTAATCAGCGGCAAAACTGAAGCCATCCTCGTCGATGCTCAGTTTCAACGCAACGATGCACAATCGGTAGTGGAGCTGATTAAACAATCCGGCAAAACGCTTACCAGCATATATATCAGCCATGGTGATCCGGACTATTACTTTGGTTTAGATGTGATCAGCGCTGCATTTCCCGCTGCCAAAGTGCTGGCCTCGGCTGAAACACAAAAATACATTAAAGCCACGATGGAGCCGAAAAAAGCCTATTGGGGGCCAATTCTAAAACACAATGCACCGCAGCAGTTGATAGTGCCAGAGGTATTGCAAGGCGATACCTTACTGGTTGACGGCGAGCAGGTTAAAATCGTTGGCCTGAATGGTCACGACCCTAAGCATAGTTTTGTTTGGCTACCATCGGGCAAAACGGTACTGGGTGGCGTGGTCATATTTGACAATATGCATGTATTTTTAGCCGACAGCCAAACAGCAGAGTCGCGGCAGAACTGGTATCAAACCTTAGATGTGATAGCAAAACTGCAGCCGGACACGGTGATCCCGGGACATATGCCGGGCGATAAGCCGTTAACCATGCAAGCAGTAGACTTTACCCGCCAATATATCCGCGACTTTGAAGCCGCTGCGGCCGCTTCAGCTGACTCGGCAGAGCTTATTGCCAAAATGAAAGCCTCTTATCCGGCGATCGGTGGCGACAGCATTTTAGCTTTAAGCGCCAAAGTGATCATGGGCGAAATGAAGTGGGGCCAATAGCCGGGCGCTGCATATTTAGTGCAGCTGCGCCAGCAAGGTTTCTTCATCCATTTGTTTGATCATAAAACTGACGCTCTCAAAAAAAGCCGCGCGGCTGTTATCCGGGATCGGCTCGGCCAGCGGAATGTCGGCCGTCATCGGGTTTACCGGCCGGTTGTTGATGTGCAACTCATAGTGTAGGTGCGCGCCGGTAACACGGCCGCTGGCGCCTGACAACGCGATACGCTGGCCACGCTCTACCCGCTGGCCTTTACGCACCAGACTGTTACTCAGGTGCAAATAGCGGGTTTTGTATTGGCCATGGTGCTGAATTTCAATGTAGCGCCCGGCAAACGGATGCTTTTCCACCCGGATCACCGTACCTTCAGCTGCAGCCAGTACCGCTGTGCCGGTAGGGGTAGCGAAGTCGGTGCCATTGTGTGGCTGCACCCTGCCGCTAACCGGGTGCAAGCGGCGCGGGTTAAAACGATCACTGATGCGAAACTTACGGGCTAATGGCAGCCGCATAAAAGCACGTTCTAAACTTTCGCCATTGGCATCATAATACTGGCCGTTGTCATGCAAAAATGCACTCAGCTGTTGCCGCTGGTTAAACAGCCGCACGCCGTCAATGCGGCTTTGGCCGGTGGCTTCAGCCCCGACATAATTGTCACTGCGCACTACCTGAAAACGGGCACCAGCCCGGATATCGCGGGAAAAATTAAGTCGATCCTGAAACAACTGATGCACCGTGGCAATTTCGGCATCGCTGAGGCCGGCCTGTTTTGCTGAAGCATAAAAGCTGCCATTGATAACGCCAGCTACGATGCTACTGTGCCACTCACCGGCATTCAGCAGCTCCTGATAACTAAACTCACCATCGTCATCACGTTGATACAGCACCCGGTTGCCGGCATGCACAAACAGCTCCATCGCTTGCAGCTGCTGCAGATCATCCAGTTGAAATGTCAGCCGATGGCCCGGGCGCAGCACATCCAGCGCCAATAACGATTGGTCGGCAGCCATCACCTGCTGCATTTGTTGCTGGCTAAAACCCTGGCTGGAAAAAATGCCGCTTAAGCTATCGCCCTGCCCGATGGCATAATGCCGTACCCGGTCATCTTGGGGTTGCACTTTCAGCCCTGCCACAAGTACGTGCTGCAATTGTTGTATCTGGTGCTTTACGTTCTCTGCCTGCTGCCACCCTTCTGTTATCAAAATGGGCAATACTACGGCAGAGGCCGGTGTGGTGTTATGTCGCGGGCCAGGCCACAACACAATAACGCCAGACAGCAGCAAAAGTAGTAACATCGCGCGGCGGTGCATCAGAGGAAGACTCGCAGCAATCTGCGGTACAGTTATGGCCATGGGGTAGTGTTCCATCCTGGTTTAATAATGGTTTAATCGACTTGTGTTGCTCACCGCAGAAAAAGGCCGCCTGCGCTATTCCAGTTGCAAGTAAACCGCCGGGTTTTGTTGCCGGCCATTTAGCAGTATTTCAAAATGCAGGTGCGGCCCGGTTACCCGGCCTGTGGTGCCCACGGTTCCGATTGGCTCGCCGGCTTGCACAGTCTGGCCGGCAATAATATGAAAATCATTCAGATGGGCATAAAGCGTTTGATAGCCATGGCCATGGTCAATTAACACCACTTTGCCATATCGCCTGTTCAGGCTGCTATCATCGGCAATTAACACTTTGCCCTTTTGGCTTGCGGTAATAGTTGCCCCCGTTGCAGCACCAAAATCCACGCCCTGATGCGGCCGGTTTTGCCGGAACGGATGTTTTTCCGCATAAAAAGACGTTACCGGCTGCTTGCCAACAGGCAACAGCCATTGTTGCGGTGGCTCGCTGTAGCTGAGCGCAGAGCTGCTCAGCTGCAGCGAAAACACGGCGCCGGCAAACACTATGCTGATACGCCATCTTTGCCCGCCAGACAGCCGCGGTGCCGGTTGAAATAACTGCAGCAAACGTTGCCGGTAAAAGTTCGTGTCGGCATTGTCGTGAATAAATCCTGCTGTTAACGCGGATAAATGTCCGGCCTGGCTCAGCTTTAAACTGCTCAGTAATGTCTGACCATAAAGGGCCGCCAGCTCCGGTTGTTTTGCTAACACCGCTTGATCAACCGCCAGTTCAATACTGCGGATAAACGCTTGCTCTATTTGCCGCAGCGCCGGGCTAAACCAAAAAAAGGCGACCAGAATGCGCATTATTAATAATTGCTGCGGATCGCGCCTGTGCAGGTGCACCAGTTCATGCGCTACCAAGAGTTGACGTTGCTGCGCAGACAGTTGCCAGATATAGGCTGGCAGCACCAATACCAGGCGGCTCCAGCCTGCAATAAAAGGCGAGATAGCCGCCTGAGTTTGGCGGATCTCAATATTTTGTGGTACCGCTGCCAACTGCGTCGGGCTTAACAAGGTTGCCGCGTTTAGTGGCTCGGTCAGCGTTATCAGCTGTTGTAACCGCTGCCATTGCTGCAGCACCCGCCACAACTGCCACAGGCTGATCAATAATACCAACCCCATTAGTATGCGCCAAAACAGCGCCCTAACCGCTGGCGGCCGGCTAAGGTTGGGGTGTGCCGGTTGTGCGGCCAGGGTTTGCATTGAATAGACGGTATCTTGTAGCAAAGCAGACGGAATAGTCCAGTGCTGGCCCAGCTGTGGTAGTGGCAGTAACGGCAAAAAACATAAGCCCAGCACACACCAGTAAAACATTGGCCATTGCTGTAAGCCCGGAATTTTCTTCAGTAATACCTTACAGGCCAGCCACAGTAGCCCGGCCCAGACACTGCAAAGTAGCAGCGATATCAGCAGTTGCTGCGCCATCTTAGTCGCCCTTGCCTTGCAGTAGCTTCGGCTCTGGCCCGGCTAACTGCTGCAGCAACTTTTCTAAATCGGCTATTTCACTGGCATTGATCAATTTGCTGTTGGCAAACATCGCCACCGGTACCGGGCCTTTTATTTCAAACACCCGGTTGGCAAAATCCTGCACATAAGCGGCCAGCGTCGGCATTTTGTCCAGCAAGGCGCGATAACGGTTTTTATTGCCCTGGCTGTCACAGACGATAAAACCTTTAGCGCCCATGCGTTCCAGGGTTTTGCGGGTAGAGGAATAGCCCCAGCCCAGCATAGGTGCCAGCTCGTCATGCAGCTCGCGCGCTGTCAGCGGTTGCTTTAACCAAAGTAACTTAAGAATTTCCAGTTCCGGCGCAGTAGGTTGTTGCATAAGGTTGCTGTAAGCTACAAATCAATACGCCTAGAGTGCGACATATGTCACAGCTAAGTCAAGCAAAAACTGCGACATATGTCGCAGTTTTGTTTTTCGGCTGGCTTTGTCGTCAGTTAAGCTGTTAGTTTCAGCCCCACTACTCCGGCCACAATAAGCCCGAAGCACAACAGCTGCGTGGCGCTGATGCTCTGGCCGAAAAAGTAATACTTAATAACGCTAATAGACAACACACCCACCGCCAGCCAAACTAAATAGGCATGGCTGGCCGGTATCTGTTTCAGTGATATACCAAACAGCACCAGGCTGCTGGTCATACACAGTACGGCGAAGATCACATACGGAATTTTGCTGAACGCAGCGGACTTCTCAATGCCAATCAGCCAACCGGCTTCCAGCACGCCGGCAATAATTAAAATAAACCAGTACACAGACACACCCCATCTTATCCAGGGGCCGTCCCCGATAGAGATAGAGCGGTGAGGTCGTCCTCACTTCAACAGAAGGGTAAAACCGGCGCAGTTTGGCAAAGTTTGTCGTCAAGTTCAAGTTTTGCACATCAGCAGCCGGGCCGGGTTAAGTTAACGTCGTTTTAAAACTCTTGCCGCACGCGCAAAAACCGCGCAAAACGCGGTAAGCCGTGTTTGGTCAGGCCGTTATAGCGGTAAGTCACCACAGCACCAATTTGTGGCGGTGTGCGGCGCAGCTCATCGGTTAAACCACTGCCAATGGCAAACTCTTTACCTTGCGGCGTTTTAACCACTAAAGCCCCCACCATACCCTGATATTTACCCTTACCCGGCCGGTAACCGACAACTTCGGCTTCAGTATCCTGATAGCTTTTTAGCTTCAGCAAATCAGCACTTCTGCCGGTTTTATATAACGCATCCTGATGGTGCAGCATTAACCCCTCAGCGCCGGCCTGTTCCAGCTCGCTAAGTTTGGCCTGCAGTGCAGCCTTATCCGCCAGACGAAACTGCGGCACCAGGGTTAAATAGCGGCTGTTGTGTTGCTGAACCAGGGCTTGCATAGCATTAACGCGAGCGGTAAAACTGCCCTCAGCTTGCGGCAGCTCGAAAATGTAATAGCGGATCTGCTGCCATTCGCTATCAACCGGCTGATGTTTAGTGACAATACTTAAGGTTTCAGCAAACTTATTACGGCCCAGCCACAACTCGCCATCCAGTTTTTGGCCGGGGAAATCCGCCACAAACCACGCTGGTGCCGCAATAACATTGCCACCGCGCGAGATCAGCTGTTTACCATCCCAGTAAGCGCGCACACCATCGAGCTTTTCGCTTACCCAATACTGCTGCACCGCGATAGTGCCGTTATACACTTCAGCCAGTAACAGTTCAGGTTTGCTGGCAGCCGCAAGCTGGCAGCAGGCCACCAGTAGCAACATTGTTAACGTTTTTATCATTTTTCAGCATCTTTTTGTTTAAAACAAAAAGTATAGTGAGTCGCCACATTACAGCAAGTGCAAAGCTAACCTACTGAAAATAATTGGAAAGTGCTTCAAGGAAACTATATTCATCCAGCCCGGCACGGTTAAGCGGTTTGGCTTGTGCGCTCCACATCGCTACTACCAGCTTTGCATCCGGATCGACAAACACGTACTGGCCAAAAATGCCCTCTGCCGCATAACTGTTGCCGTGCATCGGCCAGAGCATATAGCCGTAATCAACTGTCTTGCCGCCGATAACCTGTCGGCTGGCGGCGGCCTGCATCCAGCCTTGTGGCAATGCCCGCTGCGGCTTGCCGTCTACGGTAATCACGCCGTCATTCAGCCAAAACAAACCCAGCCGGCCATAATCCCGCAGAGTGGCTGACAAACCGCTGCCGCCGATTTCCAGACCATCGGGCGATTGCAGCCACCAGCTGGCGTCGGCTTCCATGCCCAGCTTCGACCAGATTTTCTCTGACAAATACTGCGCCACCGGCTTGCCGCTAGCCGCTTGCACCAAAGCGCCGGCCAGCTGGGTTTCGCCGGTACTGTAGTTCCACACTGTGCCGGGCTTAGCGGCGCGCGGCAGCGCTGCCATCAGATCCAGAATGGCGCTGGGCTTTTGGCTTAGTTGCGCTTCCAGCATGCGCCGCCGGTCTGATGTCGGGTCGGTATAGGTTTCATTCCAGGCCACGCCGGAACTCATTTGCAGCAGGTGTTTAACCGTTACGCCATCATAAGCTGTGCCGTTAAAACGCGGCAGATAGTTCACAATAGGGTCATCAATACTGCTGATATGGCCGTCGTGTATCGCAGCGCCAATTAAGGTCGCGGTGATCGATTTAACCACCGACATCGACATCCAGCGCGTATCCCGGTCATTCCCCAGCAGGTATTTCTCAAATAAAATTTCACCGTTTTGAATAATCAGCAGACCGCTGACACGGTTCATCGACAGCACGTCGTATAAATCATACGTCTTGCCATCAACCTGATAAGTGAACTCCAGCAATGGCTGCTTGCTCAGCGGCAAAGTACTTACTGTTTTGCCACGCGCTACCGTGCGGGTGGGGAACAGCCGGTCGATATTGCGAAAGGTATTCACCTGAATATCCGGGTACAGCTTGCCATCATAAACCTGGCGTACTGTGCCTATGCTCTCGCCGGCGTGGCGATAGCTTGCAGGTGCAGCACTCTCTGCCGCGCGACTGTCAGCACAGGCTGCGCTTACGCTTAACAACAGGCCGATTGCCACTGTGCTGATTAATGTATAGCTGCTCATATTGCCCGGCTCCTTTGTTCGACATGCTGCCGCTCACTGTCAACCGGCTGCTGTTTACTGACAATGCTTAGCGTAGCAGCAAACTGCTTATCGCCCAACCACAGCTCGCCATCAGATGCCTGCGTCATCTTCAGGGCTTGTCGGCATAAGCAAAACATCACTTGGGTTTAAACTCAACCAGGATTTGGTTAAAAGGAAAAAAGCGCGTTTATATTTCGTTAATCAGGCATTGCTCATATATAAAGCGCTCTGATATCGCCGGATAAAACACATTATCGTACGGCAAATAATGTTGTTTTTGGTCATATAGTTGGGTTAATTCTATCAGCTCCAACCAGACTTTCTGCCACAGCGTATCTTGCTTTAATTCAGGGTATTGCACGATAATTGTCCGGCTAAATCATGCTATAGAGACGCCGTTAATTCAGGTTCAGTTCAGATTATGGTTTAGCTTTTTCAGGCAAAATTAATCAGGCCGCTGATGTTCGCAAATCTGAGGATTTGTGCGCGCGCAGTGTGCGCGGAAAAAAGGATAATGATATGAAACACATCAGCGGCAGTATCATGGTAGCGTTGCTATCCATGACGATGACAGGCTGCATTTTTGAAAAGAGCAACCGAACGCCCCTTGAGTTCTCCAGTACTGCGCCTACTACTGCAGTAGTAGGGCAAGAGTACCGTTATAATATTACCGTAACCCCTGAAACAGCACGAGATTATGAAATTACTGTTGAGGGAGCACCAGATTGGTTAGAACTACAAACCGCAGCGGCACAACCTGTTAAAGTAGGTAACTTTGAAGGCGTCGTACCTTATATGGCAGCCGATGGTGAAGATATTTACTTCTATGCAATCACCTCCTCGTTTGGGCTGCCCAGCTTTTGGATTTATAAAACCCGTATTGATAGTAACGAAGAGCCTCAAATTGTCTTTAACCCCAGTGAAGGGTTCGAGGGTTTCGGTGGTCTGACGATTAACAACAGAGTGCTCTACATCGCGGAGAATAAAGGTCGGGACGCTAACGCAACCACGGTTTTCCACAAGCTTAATCTGGCTGACAGTAATCCACAGCCGGAAGTAATCAGAGAAGCTCCGGGACATGCACGATCTATCGCGGTGAAAGACGACACACTTTACTGGACCGATGGCAGCATTACCCGCAAGTACTTTTCATTCAACGATAAAACTAAGATTATAGAGCTTGTTGGTGAACGTAACTGGCAGACGCTGGGAACGGATGCTTACGGCTTTATCCACGTAGCCACAACTAATAACTTTAGTTATTTCCTGGTCGAACTTACGAATGCTATCCGTCCTTTGTATACAAGCAGCGAAGCCTCCTGCACTGCGGGTATGGCAGGTTATGCCAATCAAGGCACTTATTTTGCCAATACGAGCTGTTATTCCAACGGCGAGCAGAAACAAGGCAACCTGCGCTTTGTTGCTGTTGATGGTGAAAGCGATACAAGTTCATCTGGCACAGTAGTGTATCGTGAAGGTGAGATTATTGCTGGCCCTGCATCAGCCGTTACTGTTACCGGCTCTGGCCAGGTGGTATGGGCCAGCGAGGCAGATCGCACGCTAAAAACCTTTACTGTGCAACAAAATACCCTCGTAGGTTCCCCCACTGAAGCCGGCACTTATGATATTACCCTGACACTTCCGGGCGGCGCTACGCAAGAGTTTACCCTAACCGTCACTGCACCGCCGGTAAGCTATGACGTGACGGGCACTGTCTATGGTCTGCAAGGTTCACTGCAATTAAGTAATAACGGCACCGATATTCTGCGTATATCCACAGCAGCTGAAGATAGCAGCCCGTTTAGCTTTACTACGCAGCTGCAACAAGGCGAAGCCTTTGATGTGGCGGTACTGGCTAACCCGACCGGCCAAACCTGTAGTGTACGCGATGAGTCAGCCGCAACAGGCACCATGGGTACTGCCGATGTTGAACTGATAGTTGACTGCGAATTTAATACCTACAACATCAGCGGCACTGTAGAAGGCTTAAATGGTGAATTGGAACTGCTGTTAAGCAGTGAACAGGGCGACGAGGAGCTGCTGGTTAATGAAGATGGCGCCTTTAGCTTTACCGGTGAGTTTATCCAGGGAGACGAGTACAGCCTGACGATTCAAACCCAGCCAGTTGGCCAGGTGTGCGAGCTAAATGTGAGCTTTACCGATGAAAATGGTGAGGCAACTAACCCGGTAGTAAGCGGCCCGGTCGACTTGCCAATTAGCTGTACCACTAATGAAACTCCGCGCTCACTGTCAGTGACGGTAACGGGCCTTACCGATGGCGCCACTGTTGAAATGCGTGCTTTTGGCCCGGAAGATGGCCGCTGGGAGTTAGAAGATAAAACCTTCACTACCGGCACTGCCGCCTTTAGCAATACCCTGCTGGATAGTGAACCTTTTGCTATCGGCATTCAGGCACAACCTGAAGGTTACTTCTGTACCATCACTGATGAAGCGCCTCTGTTCGATATAGTTGATGGCTTAGGTATCGTCGATGGCAACGTGAGCGTTAGCGTAACCTGCGAAGCGGAAGTGGTTGTTCCTCCGCGCACACTGTCAGTAACAGTGACCGGCTTACCTGGCGGCAGCAGCGTTGCCATGCAAGCTACCGGCCCGCTGGATGGTCGCTGGCTCACCGAAAGCAAAGCTTTTGCTACCGGCACTGCGGCATTTGACAATACCATGCTGGATGGCGAAACCTTTGATATCCGCAAAATTCTTGACCCGGATGGCTTTACCTGCAGCATCACCGGCGAGTCACCATTAGATGGCGCTGTTGATGGCCTGGGTATTGTTAATGGCAACGTGACCATTACGGTAAACTGTACCGCTGACGTGGTTGCCACGCCGCGCACCTTATCGGTGACGGTAATTGGTTTACCGCTGGACGGCACCACCGTTGCGATGCGTGCTTTTGGCCCGGAAGATGGCCGCTGGCTGCAGGAAAACCAAGCCTTTGCCACCGGCACCGGCTCGTTCACCAACACCATGTTAGATGGCGAAATCTTTGATATCCGTATCATTGCCCAGCCCGGCGGCTTCACCTGCAGCATTACGGATGAAGCTCCATTGGATGGTCCAGTTGATGGCTTCGGTACAGTAGATGGCGACGTTACCATTACCGTCGATTGCATATAAGGGCATGACGCTAAACATCCTGGCCATGATGTTGCCTCCGCGGTAATACAAGCGGCAGGATTAAGTAGAAAAACGGCGACCTTGGGTCGCCGTTTTTTATGCTGTTTTTCTCAGGCACTACTAACCGTTGCAAGATTAATCAGCTATGCCCGCCGTTTACTGTACCTGATACCGCGTTAGTGAAGCACCGGCTGTAAATAGCCGGCACCAAGTTGTTGCATTTGCTGCTCCACCCAGGCAACCCGCTGGCGCAGGTAAGGCGTTAACTTGCGGGCATCACGCGTGCGCGGGCCTGGCAGCAGCACGGCCAGTCGCGCCGCTTCGTTTCGGCTTAGCCTGCTGGCCGGTTTGCCAAAGTAATGCCGGCTGGCCGCTTCTACACCGTAAATGCCTTTGCCAAACTCAGCGATATTTAAATACACCTCTAAAATACGTTTTTTACCCCAAATCGCTTCCAGGCTCATAGCCAACCCAGCCTCCAGGCCTTTGCGCATCAGGCTGCGGCCCGGCCACAGCAGCAGGTTTTTCGCCGTTTGCTGGCTAATGGTACTGGCGCCACGCAGGCCATCGCCATCATCGGCCTGATCCAGCGCATCACTTATCGCCGTAAAATCAACACCAAAATGCTCAGGAAAACGCTGATCTTCTGAGGCCACCATCGCCAGCGCCACGTGCGCCGGCAACGTATCAATGCTTACCCACTGTTGTGTAACCGGATAAGGGCTTTGCAGCATAAAGGCCGATGTTGGCGGCGGTACAAAGCGCAGCACCAGCAGCAATAGCGGTAATAACACAGCAAGTAGCAGCACAAAACGCCAGGCCCAACCGAAAAAACCGCGCTCACGTTGTGTCATTTAGCCTCTCTTGTCAGATTAAGCGGTTGTCGCCTGTAACACGGGCAAGAGTATAGGATATAACACGGCAATAACACCCGCCTGTTGTTGCCGGTTAAAAACAGCCGGCAGACACCCGGCTAATTTCGCTGTCGGGTAGATTAAAAAACAGCACATGGCCTGCCGCGGCTTCGGCCACGGCGAAAAAGGTGATAAATGGCGAATCCGTGCGTTCCGGGATCTGCTCTGTCAGCTGATAAAAGCGCATCTCACGGTTATCTTTGCTTATAACCCTGAGCTTTTTTACCTGCATAAACTCCGTATTTATGTATTCCTCGCCGCGTGGGTTATAAGGCTGCTGCATAAACTCTATCTGCTGATAGCCACTGGCATCGGCAAAATACAGGTTACCTACTTCATCAGTCTGCATGCTGTAACTATCACCCACCTGCCACTGGCAACCGATAAAATCTACCGCGTTATGCTTAAGCAGTGGCGCAGCAGGCAGCGGCTGTGACAACAACACAAACAAGATTAAAACCAGATACCGCATAGCACTCCTACTCTTAAACTTGTCCGCTTATTACTAATTGGTTTTGCTACTCAAGGTTGAGAAAGCTGGCAGCGCCAAAGCATCAGGTTACACAAAAAGCAATTTCACTGGCCCTATTGATTCCGGTTGCAGTAACGCGCTTACCAGATCTGATACACGCTATCTGGCGGAGTAAAACGCGGCGTTTTGGCGTACACATGTCATTATTGATGTCAGACACGGAATAGCCGGCTGTTATTCGTCAGCCGGCAGCAAGGCAAATATTGCTTCCACGGGTACGGCAAAAAACTGCGCCAGCTTTAACGCTATCACCACTGAAGGTGTAAAACGGCCGGTTTCCACGGTACTAATGGTTTTACGGGACACTCCTATTGCATCGGCCAGCTCTTGCTGCGATAACTTGCGCTTGCTGCGCAGCTTAGCAATATGATTATCCAATACCTCATTCATAATCTGCCCTCAACCCCAGCAACACCGGCACCGCATAGGCCCACATGCCGATACAGGTCAGCGCCGCAGCATATTGCTTTAACGGCACAGCACTAAACCAGGTAGAAAAGTCATCAATGCCGGCAAATACCCAGGTGGCAACCAGCACAAAGAACAAGGTACAAAAACTGTACTTGTAACCTTTGTGGTTTAAAAAAGCACTAAACTCATCGTTAAAATCGCCATACCAGAACGCCCTTTTAGTAGAGCCACCACTGTATCGGCTAACTTTAGATAGCGTAAACACCAGTAGCAGTATCGCCACCGCATAGAGCAACGCCACCAGCGATATAACCCAGCCAGCAACACTAAGTGATTTTAGCAACGCGTATAAAAATTCACCGGAAATTACCAAACCGAAAATCAAACAAAAAACCGCATTGTGTTTTAAGTACGACAGCTCGCTTTCTGCGGCTGTTAATTTTGTTGTTGTCATGGATAGACTCCTCAAGTACACATCAATGATACCCTGGCGCCTCACTTGAAACCCAGAGCTACCATATGATACCTCAGGGTATCAATTAATCAAGCGATTAGTTTAAAAAAAATCGATTGGTTTGTAATAAAATATAACAACCACTGCCTCATGAGCGCTGGCTGGTATAAAAGCGGTCTGTGTCTCAGTGACAGCGGCGGCGATAAGCTGTTCCCAATCGATGTGCCAGTGACATTGATATTTCCGCTGGTAACGTTCTCTATGCCAAATCAATAACACTGCTCCTGTTGATTCAATTTCTGCCTTCACGAACCTGCACGTGGTTGTAAAGCGGATTAAAGCCCGCTAATGTTTGGCGCATTAAATTTGCCACGGCGGCGTATCTTCGATGCACCGCCACATAGTAAGGCGCCGGTTATGCCCCTGGTTAAACGTTTTCACTATTTTTCATTTGTCAGCATATTAAGCTTTACTGCCGTGCTGGCCGGTTGCAGCACAGCAACGGTAACGCCGCCCGCCCCACCGGCAAGTGACTGGGTTAACAGCTGTACCGACTGGGATAAGTGGGACAAAGCCGGGCCGCCGTATCAAATTTATGGCAACACTTACTATGTCGGTACCTGTGGCATCAGCGCTATCCTGATCACCGGTGAGAGCGGCCATATTCTGATCGATGGCGCCACCGCAGCCGGTGCAGAGGTCATCGCCGCCAATATCCGTACGCTTGGCTTTTCACTGCGTGATGTCAAATTGCTGCTGCAAAGCCATGAGCACTTCGACCATGTTGCCGGTTTAGCGCAGCTGCAGCAACTTAGCGGCGCCAGGCTGTTGGCATCGCCTGTCGCAGCGCCGGTGTTAAGCAGTGGTGTGGTAGATGCTGCCGATCCGCAAGCCGGTATGCACGAGCCATTCCCGGCCGTTAGGGTAGATGGCCTGGTTACAGCAGGCCAACCGGTTACCTTAGGCAAGCTAAGCCTGCTGCCGGTGGCAACGCCCGGGCATACTCCCGGCGCCTTAAGCTGGCAGTGGACCAGTTGTGAAGCGCATCAGTGTCAGGTGCTGGTGTATGCCGACAGCTTATCGCCGGTTAGCAGCGACAGTTACCGTTTTAGCCAGCATCTTAGTTACTTAAAAGCATACCGCGCCGGGCTTGATAAACTGGCGGCGCTGGAGTGCCAAATACTGCTTACGCCCCACCCGTCGGCCAGTGATATGCGCACGCGGCTGCAAAGCAGCACGGGTTTAACCGATGCTAACGGCTGTGTGATGTATTCACAGGCAGTAAAGCAGCGGCTGCAACAGCGTTTAACAGAAGAAACAGCGCAGTAAGGTAGTAGCTAACTCGTAGCTATTACCTATTAATAGCTACGACTCCATATTCTCCTATTCTCCTGCTCTCGCGCCAGATTTAAGCTGTTCCATTAGTTTATTCAACTGCAGAACGATAGGAAGCAAACTAGCATTGGATTGCGCAGCAATCATGGTAGAAAATACTTTGGTGAACCCAGCAATCCTGCAGGCACTACGATAATCGTCACTAATTATTATTTGTTCTTGGTCATTTGCAGTTAAGCACCTAACATAATTAGCGGCATTAATTCCACCATGTACAAATGAAGATAGTTCAGAATAAAGCGGAACTAAACCAGCAAGAAATGAGGACATATTCGCGGCTTGGTCGATATCAAACGTTGATACGAGATCAACGATGTTCTTGTACGCCCACTTTTCAGAGATTTTGCTAATTCTCCTGTTAGATAAATCCCCTGCATGCGGAAACTTGGCTCTAAGAGCACTATTCAAATTTACTTCAGCAACACCGAGCATTTTATTCTTAAAATTGTTGGCTTTTATGCTATCCATCTCTTCTTTCAAAGTACAAAATTCAGAAAACTCTCTAGCTGTAGCATCTGAACTGTTTTGAATATAGGAGAGAAAAAGATAATTGAAGCGCAAAAAGTGCTCTACCAGAACCCTTAACAGTGATTTAGAAACGTAAACATTGTGTGATTCATATGCATCAGCGATGCCGTTTTTAATTGCTTCACAAGAAGCAACCAACCCATACAAATGTATTAACGTATGTTGGCACTTAGAAGTCTTCATCGACTCGGCCAGCTGAATATCTACGCTCGCAAACAGCTCACTAATTTCAAAATCTAGTTGCTGCGTTTCTAACATATTGGACAATTTCCACTTCCTTAATTCTTAGAGCCAGATAAAGATTAAATCTGATACCTCATCGGAATTTAATTTTTATCTGCCCCCGTTTATTACTCTGCTTATCACCTTGATAGCAACTGCAGTTACAGTCGTATTGATACCGTTCTACCTTAATATAACTGGAGGAGTATGAAAACCGTTCTCAATAACGGCTGGGAAGTGTCTAGTTTAGTGGTGGCGATTCAATCTTGCTTGCTTAACATAACTCGCTGAAAAAGGTGACGGAGCTAATAATCGCCATTTTTTGCCAACCACCGAAATATAGTGAATTAGCCCGATATACCTCTAATTGTCTCCGCCCCCTTTTCGGACATTGATTGCCAATTGTTATTTCAAGTTTAGTAGCGTTGAAAGGGGTTGTGGCAACCAATCAGCCAGTACGGATACATCGCCTAACATACCCCAGCCAATCAGTGCAGCGCCACTCAGAGCAATGCTTTTCCGATACTTAAAAATCCCAAGTCTTTGCAACGCATAAATTGGTCTTTCGATAAGTGGCCAGACCAATCGATGCGTCAGAAGAACAATGCAAAGTGTGATGTAAAACGCAGCAGGTATCGCCGTAATGGTATTTGCAAATGCCAGATCTGCCCAGCCAAATACCCAAAACTCACTAGAAACCCAAGTGTGCCGCCATTCATATGGAACGAAAATTAGGAGTGCTGGTGCCATTACGAAGAGCAATACAAATAAAGCGTTTACCGCTAGAGCACCTAGTTGCCTCACAGTTGATTCTGTCTCTGATGTGATCGCCAGTAAAGTGCGCGTAACAATTATTGAGGACATACCGCAAAGCGTCGCAAACAACAATACAAGTGCTAACCGCAAACCACCAGTAATTGTATACGGCACCAAAGGCAAGACAAAAGATGGAACTAATATACCTATCATTATCAACCACCAACTGTCTCTACGAAATGTTAAACGCCTCCAATACAATGTTCCCAAAGTTATACATAGAGCTATCGTAAAAAGCGCTCGCCCTCGAAACTCTATATCAGCTGGTCCAAAATTTAGAGTAAGTTTGTTCCAAGTTAGCGATACCAGATTTACATTTAGGTATAGATAGACGGCGTGACTAGCCGCAGCACTATACATTGCAGAAACCCAGACTAATTGAGTTGATATTGCTTTCGACCCAAGAACGGAATTGAACAGCTGCAACATCGATCCCGCTGACTGGGAAACGAAAACATTGTGTCGTTTGGGATTCTTCGATGAATCAGCTATGCGTATCCACCATTCCTCGAGCTTATTTTGCATTGATGCCTCTTCGTCTTCGTAGAGAAAAACTCCTACGTAAATGAGAGAAAGCCCGATGACTAGCAGAAATATGGTCATAGCAATAACAGTCTTTTATGCCTAACGATTAAGCTAAGGGGCCGGCTTTAGCCGATCCCAGCGAACGAAGTGAGCGATTTAAGCGCATTGTTAGATGTCGCTTAAGTTTTAATCCAAATGTCACCTTCTTTTGAGTTTTCCGGCTCTGAGCTGCTGACATGAATTCTAGGCATGGCGCTGAGTTCTTCTTTCACCTTAATAATGTCTTCACCATAAGACTCCAGCTTAGACATTAGGGCTGATTTCTCTCCTTCGAGATCAGTGATTTTTTGCTTTAAATACTCACTTCTCTCTTTGGCTGCGGCAGCTTCTCCGCCAAGTATAGATTTTGTTATAATCACGGTCGCAAAAACTGCAATGACTATAGTGACTGCGTAAATAAATGGAGCGTTAGCAATATTGTTCCACTCGCGCTGAATCCAGTTTATGTATTCCATGGAGATATCTCTTGAGGCATCTAACAGCTTACTCGAAGGATCAAAGCCCGCGAGTTGCGTGTTTTAGATCCCGAAAGTTCTAAAATTTCATCCAGTCTATGGCGCTAATTGAATACAAATCAAGCAGTTTTATTTTGTTGCAAGCTCTGGCGTACAGCACCTGCCATTAATCAGCTTCAACAATTCCGCCGTTGCCGTGGCGCTATCCAATGGGGTGCACAGCTTGGCCAAGCTATAAAACGCCAGCCCTGAATTTAATTTTGCTCTGACTTTATTAGTGTTAACAGCCAACCGATCTCAGTAGCTTGGCACTTTCGTTTTAGCCCACCGGGTACTTCACGTATTTCCAGGCAGTTAAGGCTGTAAACCTTGCTGTAGAGTTTATGCATCTCCAGGCTATCAACAGAAAACGGCGGCCCTGCAAGCTGCGCTTGATCATACTCAAAACAAATAACCAGTTGTGGCGCACGTTGGCTGATGGTTATAAGGTGTTGCGCATAGCGCTGTCGCATAGCGTCCGGTAAGGCTACCAGCGCTGCGCGGTCATAGATGGCGGCAACTGGGCCGAGGGGGTGTTTTGATAACTGAAAAATATCGCCGACAAACACCTGCAGCTTGTCAGCTTGATAAAGTCGCAAGTTACCCACGCTACTAATGCTGGGTGTTAGCCCCAGCTCAGCGAACAGTTCTTGCACTGCCATTTCGCTTAACTCGGCGCCAACGACCGAATAACCCTGCGCCAGTAGCCAGTGTATATCGAGGCTTTTACCGCACAGTGGCAGAAAAATGGTAGCACCGGGCGCGAGGGCCAGCTGATTAAACCAACTGACCAGCAAAGGGTTGGCCGCCGCCTGATGAAAGGCAATTTCTCTTTTTTGCCATTTTTCCTGCCAGAACTCCGGGTTCACACTCCCTCCTTTAACTTTGCCGCTAATGGCCTACAACAGCTGCCGTTTGGCATTAATCAGCTTTAACAACTCCACCGTAGCCGTGGCATCATCCAGCGCGCGGTGGTGGTTGGTGAGTTTAATCTCAAACTCCGTGCACAGATTGCCCAGGCTGTAAGATGCCAGCCCCGGGTAATAACGGCGCATATTAACTACAGTACACAGCTGCGGCATATCAAACGGCTGCTCTAAGCGGGCAAATTCGGCGCGGATAAAGCCGTAATCGAACTTGGCGTTGTGGGCAACGAAGACTGCGCCTTGCAGGAATTCGGCGAGCTGGCCGGCAATATCAGCAAACCCGGGCGCGTCAGCCACCATACTGCTATTGATACCGGTTAGCCGGGTAATAAAGGACGGAATATAACGGCCCGGGTTTAGTAAGGTGCTGAAGGTATCCAACACCTCACCGGCCTGCACTTTTACCGCGCCGATTTCGATTACACGATCTGTGCCGGCTTTGCCGCCGGTGGTTTCCACATCCAGCACCACGTAAAGCCGGTTGGGGTCGGCTATCCACTGCAGTTTTTCTATCCGCGCGTTAAAGCCGGCATTATTCAGTGCTAACAGCCGGGCTAACTGATGCCGTTGTATTTTATCGCCCGGCGCCTTTACTTCAATAAACTCCAGCTGGTTTTCTTTAATCAGCAGTAAATCCGGGTAACCGCTACTATGGCGGGGAAAATCCTGCGCCATGGCGCGCAGTATTGCCGCCAAAGCACTGCTGCCATCGGTCTTTTTCGGCGCAAAGCTTAGTAACGGCAGCAATTGCTCAGCTAAATCGCTGTGCCAGTAAAACAAACTATTGGCTTTGCCGTAATGCGCTGTTAAAGCGCTAAGCAATGTGCTGGCGGCAGCTGGCGCTGCCAGCTGGCTTAGTTTGTGTTCTATCTCGCTTTCAAACTGCTGATAAAAGCCGCCGGCAGCTAAATTACGTGGCCGGCGTTCAAACGGGTTATGCAGGCTGCTGTGTTGATGCTCAAACAACTCATGCCAAAACCACAGGCCAAATAACGCCAGCCACAGGTTGTTCTCGGTGTGAAATACGGTGTAACCCTGCGCGGCATAATGTGCCATTAAGCCTTGCTCGGCTTTGCCCAGATACAGCTCGTCAACCCCCACCAGCGGCGCGTCGTGCAGTAGCTGCGTAAGCTGCGAGCGGCGTTTATTAGCAGCTTTAGCGCCGGGCCCGGGACTAAATTTTCGCCGGTAAAAATCCTCGGCAAACAGCCATTCTTCATCGCAGCTGGGGTCATCCAATAACTGTTGTAGATATTGCCGGCACCGTTGCTCGTCGCCTGTTTGGGCGTAAAGCCGGGCCAGCCGCTCACTGGCTGGAAAGCCGTTGCTGTGTTGATAAAAGCAGATCGCCAGCTCATTAAGTTGGTATTGCTCAGCCAGTTTACCCAGTTGATAGCAGCGCTCGCTGCGCTTAAGCAATAAGGCGTTATCTTCTGTTTGCGGCCAGGCAATAACCGTCTGCAGCCACTGGCTAAGCAAGGTTTCTGCCTTATCCGACTGTTTTTTCAGTTGTTTGCCCAGCTCAATAATCGCCGGTTTGGCTTTGGCCAGCTGATACGCCAGCTGTGCCTGCGCCGCTTCCGTAAAACGCGGGCTAAACTGCTGCTTAAACTGGCCGGTTTGGCGGATGCCGAGATCGCGCAGGGTAAATAACGACAAATTGGCCTCAATGCGGCCAAAATAGAGGAAATAAATATAGTTCAGTGCATCCTGGCGGCGCAGCGCGACATAGCGCTGCGGCAGTTTGCTAATAAGCACCAGCCAGTTAACCGGCAGCTTTAACGCCGCGCCCAGCAGCTGCGGTTTGGTTTGGCTTTTTTTTGCGCCTGTAGGTTGCGCCAGTTCGGCTTGCGCCAGCTGCAGCAATTGCCACAGCGTGTCTTTGGTTAGCCGCAGCCAAAAATCGGCCAGATCAGCCTCTGTTAACGGTGCGATAAAACCGGCTTGTGTTAACTCATCCAGCAACGGCGCAGTGGCGCCGATTTCAGCATAACTAAGCTCGATATCAGCAAATACGCTGCCTTTGCGGTTCAGCATGCGCACCAGCAGTTGCTGTGCGCTGTGGCTAAGCTGATAAAAATATTCGATAAAGCCGCTGCTATCGGCGCTTAACACGCCCTGATAATGCTGCGTAACAAACTGCAGCAGCTCGTTAAAGTGCTGCAGGTAGTAGCTGCTATCAAGCTCCGGGCGTGGCTGAGGCATCCGTCAGCCGTTAAGCAATCACGGTGCTGATCAGATAACCGGTATAACCGATAAACACTGCCAGCAACAAGCCGCCTTCTACGCGATTTATGCGGCCCTGCTTTTTATAGCCGTAGCCCATCACAAATACCGCTGCGGTCAGCACGGCCATCAGCGTCCAGTCGCGGGTTAATACCACGGCATCCACTGCCATTGGCTCTATCATGGCGGCAATACCCACTACCGCCAGCGTATTAAACAGGTTAGAGCCGATAATGTTACCCAGCGCAATATCGTGCTCGCCTTTTTTAATGGCAATTAACGACGATGCCAGCTCCGGCAAGGAGGTACCAACTGCCACTACGGTTAAGCCGATCACCAGGTCACTGACGCCCAGGCCCTGAGCAATAAACACTGCGCCGTATACCAGCATGCGTGAGGCGATAATTAACAACACCAGGCCGATCACTAACCAGATAATGGCCTGCTTTAACGTCATTTTTGGCTGACCGGCCAGGTCTTCGTCCATTTCAGTGGCCAGCGCATCCTGTGGGTTACGCATGCCCTGCCAGATTGACCAGGCCATTAGCGCAAAAAACACTCCCAGCAAACACCAGGCGTCGAAGCTGTTGAGCTGATGATCAAACAGCAACCAGCCGGCAAATAAGGTTACCAGCATTAAAATCGGCAGCTCTTTGCGCAGCACCTGGGAGTGCACGGCAATCGGGCTGAGCAGTGCCACCAGGCCAAGAATAAGCGCGATATTGGTAATGTTAGAGCCATAGGCATTACCCAGCGCCAGCGCCGGATTGCCATCAGCCGCGGCCATCGCCGATACCACCATTTCCGGTGCTGAAGTACCAAAACCAACAATGATCATACCGATTAACAGCGGCGGCATACCGGCGTAACGGGCGGTTGCGGCCGCGCCATCGACAAAACGGTCGGCGCTCCATACCAAGAGTGCCAAACCGGCAATTAATGCGACTACAGCCAATAACATGGGTTTATCCTTATCAGTGTTGTTAATTGCGCGCAGCATAGCATGCGGCTATTTTGCTGCGAAGCGGCCGCAAGGCGTTTTTGAAACTAAAGTTGAACCGGGTTAAGCTGCGCCAATATTGTTGACGGAGCACCCTATGACAACGTTAATTATCATTTTGGCCCTGCTGTTTGCCGCGCTGTTTATTCTGGTTACGCTGGCGGAAAAATACGGCAGCCGCGACCAGGAAAAAACCGCCAAACTCAGCCGCTATATTATTCCGCTGATGATAGCGCTGGTGGCGGCACAAGTGATTAAGTATGTGTTTTTCCCTGAGCACGGTTAAGTACCGTTACCAGCAGCGCCGGCAAAAATGTCAGACTGATAAAGGTAGCAAACAACAAACCACAGAGCACAATAATACCCACGCCGCGATACAACTCGGTACCCTCGCCCGGAATTAACACCAGCGGCGCCAGGCCAAAAATGGTGGTAGCGGTAGACATAAGTATTGGCCGCAGCCTGGTGGCCACCGCCTGCAATACCGCATCAGATACTGCCATATGGCCGGCTTGCAGGTTACGCCGGCTTTGGTCGACAATTAAAATCGGGTTATTCACCACAGTACCGAGCAAAATTAAAAACCCCAGCATGGTGATCATATCAAACGGCTGATGAAAGCCGCCCAAACCAACCAGCGCCAGCGCACTGCTGACGCCGTTTACCGCAGCCAGGCCCACTAAGGCGCCGGCCAGCCCCAGCGGCACCGTAGCCAGAATAAACAACGGATAGCCCCAATGGCTGAAAATGGCCACCAACAACAGATAAATCAGTACGATAGCAATAATAAAATTGCTGCCCAGCGCGGCGCGGGTTTCGTCCAGTTGATCCGAGGCACCGGTAATATCCAGAGTGACGTCCGTTGCCACTGCGCCGTCGCGTTGCAATTGCGGCACCAGTTGCTGCTGCACTATGGCCACGGCCGTTTCCAGTGCCACCGAGCGCGGCGGAATAATATACAGCGTAACAGTGCGGCGGCCGTCTACGCGGCGCAGGGTGTCGCTGTCGGCCACTTCGGCCAGCTCTGCCAGGCTGCTGAGCGGCAATACGGCACCATTGGGCGTTAATACCGGCGTTTGCGCCAGCCCGGCCAGGCTTTGCTGTGCGCCGGCGTTACTGAACAGAAAAATATCCACCTTGTCGTCGGCGATAAAAAACTCATCGACAAAGGCACCGTCACTCAGTGCTGATACGGCAAAACCAAAGTCGGCGGCAGTGAAATCCAGCTCGGCCAGGCGTTGCCAGCGCGGGCGGATCTCTACCAGCGGCTGATCCAGCGATAACGACGCCGGCTCGGAGTTTAACTGCGGTTTATCAAACAGCTGGCCTGCAGCGACATAAGCCGCGTCGGCGGTGGTATAAAGATTGGCCAAATCCGGCCCGGAAATATCCAGCGCCACGGCGCGGGTGCCACCATCATTGCTGCTGATAATAGAGCCGCGCGACGAAAACGCCCGCATGCCCGGGTATTGGCGGAATAATGCGGTCATCGCGTCCATCATGGCGCTGATATCCTGCGGCCGCGTGGGTTCGCTCAGCACACGAATACGCCCCACTGACACGCTGAGCGAGTAATACTTCAGCGATGGCATTGCCGTTTCGCCGCGGTCAAACAGCGCCGGGTCGGCATCCACCTGCGCCGTTAAAAAAGCTTTAATTTCTTCAGCGATAGCGGCCATTTCTGACAGATTGTAGCCGGGCGGCGCTATCATCGACGAGAACGCTTTGGGCTCTTCGCCCTCCGGCAAATACTCAGCCGGTGGCAACAGGTACCAGCCGGCGCCGAGGGTTAACAGCACGGTAAGCGCCAGCGTAAGGCGGCGGACAGCACCCTTACTGACAATGGCCTGCACCAGGCGCAAAATAGCACCTGGCGGCGCAGCTGTGATGTGGTTATCCGGGCTGTCGTTATGCCCGCCGTCATGCTGTTTACTGTGATGGTGCATAGCCGCGCTTTGGCCAAAGCCCAGCTTGGCAATGGCCGCCGGCACCACAAATACCGCCACCAGCATAGAGGCAATAATGGCCGCAGCAATGGCAATGGCGATATCAGAGTACAGCTGGCCGGCTTCCTGCTCGACAAATAAAATCGGCATAAACACCAGCACAGTGGTCAGGGTAGAGGCCAACACTGCCGGCCAGACATCACGCACCCCGGCAATGGCGC
This sequence comes from Rheinheimera sp., assembly GCF_030690345.1. Taxonomy (GTDB): domain Bacteria; phylum Pseudomonadota; class Gammaproteobacteria; order Enterobacterales; family Alteromonadaceae; genus Alishewanella. The sequence continues at coordinate 503,025 of NZ_JAUYGV010000006.1, read as the reverse complement.
CTTCTATGCGGTCCAGACCACGGCGGCGCGCCTGCTCTATGCTCTCCAACACCACTATGGTGTTATCCACTGTCATGCCGATAGCAAAGGCAATACCGGCCAGCGAAATAACGTTAATAGTACGGCCAAATGCCAGTAAGCCCAGAAACGCCGCTATGGTACAAATGGGCACGCCGATAACGCCAACTAAGGTGGCGCGGCCGGAGCGCAAAAACAGATACATGACTAAAGTAGCCAGCATGGCGCCCAGTGCCAGGTTGGTCCAGACATTGGCAATAGAGTCTTCAACATAGCGCACATCATCACTGATCAGTGTCAGCTTAAGACCGTTGCCGGCCAGCATATCCTGATTCATCTGCGCCACGACCTGCATCATCTGCTGCTTAATGTCGATAACATTGGAGCCTGGCTCGCGCCGCACCGATAAACCCAAAGTGCGCTCGCCATCGGCAAACGACAAGTCGCGCACTTCAAAATGGTCCAGCACCAGGCTGGCGACGTCTTTCAGCCGCACCTGGCTATCGCCCTGCTGGGTTAAAATCAGGTTTTCCAGCTCGTCGATACGGTCAAAGCGGCCGACCATTCGCAGCAGATAACGTCGTTTGCCGCTGTCGATATCACCGGCCGAAGTATCGCGGTTGCGGGCACGGATAGCATCGCGTACATCCGTCAGACTAATGCCGCGCCGGGCCAGTTTGGCCGGGTCGACGAGAATTTGAATTTGCCGCTCGGCACCGCCGCTTACGCCGACTTCAGACACCCCGGGCACCCGCTCCATACGCGGCCGCACATAGTCTTCGGCGTAATCGCGCAGCATATCCATATCCAGCTTAAGCGGATTACCGCTTTGCGGCATCAGGCGAAAATACATAAAGGCATTGTTAGAGAACGAACTGCTGAATAAACGCGGCTGGTCAACGTTTTCCGGATAAGCCGGCACCTGGCTTAGCGCATTGCTGACGCGGATCAAAGCTTCGGTAACATCGACACCAAACGGAAATTCCAGTTCTATTTCTGCCGAGCCGGTGCCGGCGCGCGATACCATACGTTTTAAATTCGGCAAGGTGCGCAGGTAACGCTCCTGCTCTATCAGAATTTCTTTTTCCACATCTTGCGGCGTGGCGCCCGGCCAACCGGTAACCACACTGATGGTACGCACTTCCAAATCCGGGATCATCTGCACCGGAATGCGCAGCGCCGCCACTATGCCCAGCACACAGATAATTAATACAGCTACGGTAAGAATGGTGCCGCGGCGAATACCGGCTTCCAGCATGGCTTACTCCTTATTGCTGCGCGCGGCGCTGTCGTCGCTCAGCACCCGCACCGGTTGGCCGTCACGCAGAATTTCATTACCGCGCACCACCACCGGCTGCTGCTTTGGCAAGCCGGATAAAATTTCCACGCCCTGCTCATTACTGCGGCCCAGGGTAACATTGTGGCGCCAGGCTTTGCCTTCGCGCACGGCAAAGACACTGAAGTTGCCATCCGGGTGGCGCAGTAACGCATCCGGCGGCACCACTAAGGCGCTGGCATCATCACGTTCAAAGTACAGCGTGGCGCGGGCTGAGGTACCGGGCAGCAGCGTGACGCTGTTATCTTGTATGGCCAGCCTGGCGAGGAAACTGCGCGCCGCGGCGTCGCCCACCGGCACGGTGGCCAGCAGGTTGGCGCTGAGCTTCTCGCCCGGCAGTAAATCAGACTGCACCGCGATGCGGCGCAAGGTGGGTAAGGCGGCGAAATATTCCTGCGGCACCTGCACATCCAGCAGCAGCGGGCTTAAGCTAACCAGTTGCAATACCGGAGTGCCCAGCGCAATCCATTCCCCGACATCGGTGTAGCGCTGGGCAATAACGCCGGCAAAGGGCGCGGTAAGGGTATGCCTGGCCAGCACTTCCTGTTGCTGTGCAGCCGCCGCCTGTGCCTGTTGCAGCGCGGCATCGGCTTGTGCCAGCCCGGCGCGACGCAGCGCCAGCTCCGTTTGCGGGAACAGTTGTTGTTTAGTCAGTTGTTCGGCTTCGCTAACCAGCCGTAGTTGCTCGCTTTGCAGTACCTGCGCCGCCGCTAACGCCGCCTTGCGCTGCGCCAGTTCATGCTGTGCCAGGCTGGTGTCCAGTTGCAGCAGCGGCTGGCCTTTGGTTACCGTGCTGCCGGCGTCAACCAACAGCTCTGCCACTAAGCCGGCGGTGCGGCTGGACAGGCCGGCGTCTTGTTGTGCAGTAAGGCTGCCACTGAGCAGCAACTGTTGCGACAAGCCTTTCTCCTGCGGCATAGCAACCCGCACCGGCACCGGTTCTTGTGCCTGCAACGCCATTGCTACCATAGTGCCCAATAAAGCTGCTGCTATCCGCCAACGCATAAGGCTCCCCAACTAAATAAGAACTGTTCTTGTTAAGCTAAGGAGTATGACGCAAAGCGCGCTGTAGATCACTTTTTTCTGTTTTATTACCAGCTCAGCGGGTTAAGCCGGTAAAAGCGGCTTAGCTGCTGATACAGCTGTGGATGCTGCACTGACAATTGCTGTGGCTGTTCAAAAAACACTTCGCTGATAACAGCAAAGAATTCGGCAGGGTTAGTAGCGCCATAGTGATCAAACAAGCCGCTTTCGCCACTTTGCGCCTGGTGTTGCAGCGCACTGAACTCTGCCGCCATCACGCCGGACCATTGTTGATAATCACTGCTGCGCTCCAGCAAAGGCGCACCGTTGGCGATGCCTTTTTCCTGGTCCAGCTGATGGGCAAATTCATGGATCACTACATTGCGGCCATCCCCCGGGTTAGCGGCACCGTCGAGGGTGTCGGCCCAGCTTAAGATCACTTTGCCCAGACCCCAGGATTCGCCGGACAATACGCGGCGCTGCTCATGCATTACGCCGGCCGCATCGGCCTGATTACCGCTGACAATAAAAGCGGCCGGATACAACAGAATTTGCTTGAGCTTCGGGTAGTAATAATCCGGCCGGTTCAGCAGCAACAGGCAGGCCTGGGCTGCTATGGTTACGCGCATTTCATCGGTTACCGTTAAGCCATCACAGCCGATAAACTGCTTTTCGGCGATAAACACCTGCATATGCTTTTTCAGCTGCAGCTGTAAATCGGCCGGTAAGGCGCGAAAGTACGGCAAACGGCGTTTTAAAATATCGCGCCAGGCGGCAGGGAACGGCTTAGCCATCAATTGCCGGCGCTTATGACGTTGCCGGTACGGTGCCAGTAACACCAGCGCGATGATCGCTGCGCCCAATAACAGAGTAATAACGATAGCCAAGCTTCACCTCAGGCGTTAAGCACAGTATGCTGCCGATAGTATGGTTTGAACTTAATGCGGCATGCATGGCGGTTTTTCAAGCATGCACAGCAGCGGCCGCAACAACCGAACTTTGCCACCCGATACGGCTCTAACGGCGGTAACCCAGAAAGGAAGTACGATGTTTCAGTTATTTAAAACCCTGTTGGATAAAGTAAACGACGGTTTAGCTACAGCGCCGGCCGGCAAAACCACCTATGGACTGAGCGAAGCTGAGCTTGCCTGCGTGTCGTTAATGTTGATGGTGGCACATGCCGATTTTGCCGGCGCAGAGGAGGAATTAGCGTTAGCCCGGCAGTATGTAAAGCGTGAGTTTGCTTTATCTGACGATGACGCCAACGCTGTTGTGGCGTTAGCGGAGAAACAGGCGACAGAGGCTATTTCGCTGCACGAGTTTACCGCGCAGCTAAAGCAGCTGAGTTATGATGCCAGGTTAGCTTTACTGGATAGCTTATGGCAACAGGCTTACGCCGACGGTGTGCTGGACCCGAATGAAGAGGCCATGCTGCGTAAAATTGCCGATTTACTGTTTATCCGCCACAGTGACTATATTCAGGCCAAGCTGGCGGTGTGTGGTGCTTGATAAAGGTCTTATGCTTGAGCGGCAACCGGTTTGCTCACACCAACACGCCGTAAATATGTCCCTATAGGCTCGATTCAGGCATCCCTGCCTTCAACGGTTGGTTTAGAGCAAGCCGGTTGCCGCCCGTCGTCTCTGTTATGTATACACGGGTTAATCTTCCCGCTTCCGCAACACTTCGCCTTCAATCACACTGCGTGGCTGCTCTGCGCCGGCTTCGCCGCTAGCACCGCCCTGCTGGCGTTGCTGCCAGGCTTTAACTTTAGCGCGGTGCCGAAACAACAGGATAGGAATTAAAATCCAGCTTAGCAGCAGCATAAAGACCAAAATAGCCGCCCCGGCCAACAGCATAAGCCCCAGGATCAACCAGGCCAGCAGGCGCTGCAGCGGGCCGGCACTTTGCCGTCTGGCAAACTGCTGTTGCCACTGACTGCTTTGCTGTTTAAATGATGAAAACATAACTACCTCAATTCAGATACTATGCCATTAGTCTGGTCGGACAGGGCTAAGTTCAAGTCTTCGCCCTGGTTATTATTTAATACTGCTATACTTCAGCCGACTTCTAACCGACTTTTATCCGCTAATGGCCGCCTATGCTTAACGCGCTTCTTCTCAGTAGCTGGTTGTTATTGTCTCAAACAACGGGGCACAGTCCGCTATTGCTTGGTACCAGTATTCCCGCCACAACCGAAAGCAGCAATCATAAGCAAATACATTGCATTATGCAGCAGGCCGGACAGCCGTATCAGTTGCTGTCGATGCCATGGCGCAGAGCTAAACAAGAAGTAAAGATGGGCCGGATTGACGGCTATTTTACCGCCTTTCCGAATGAAGGTATGCAAGGTTATGCGCAATTATCAGCGCCGCTGTTTCTGGAGAACTGGTACTGGTTTTGGCATCAGCGCCATGCCGGCCTGCGCAGCCAAACTAAGATCCGCTATGGCGCTATTCTCGGCAGCCATCAGGCCGATTGGTTTAACGCCAACGATTATAAACCCGAGTTGGAAGTGGGTGATATTGCCCAGTTAGTGCAGTTACTGGCTATAGGCCGTATTGATATAATACTGGCAGATTTAGATGACTTTAATCACGCCGTGCAGCGGTTAAAACTGCCGCCGCAGCAGTACCGCCAGGCGTTTTTACGTTATATACCGCTGGGGGTGTATTTTTCTTCGGCACGGTTACAACAACAGCCGGATTTTATGCCGCGTTTTAATGCCGCTGTGCATTTGTGTGCATCGGCGCCCTTTGCGCTGGCAGAGCAGGAACAACAATTGATTGCGGCACAACTGCTGCACAGCACCCGCGAGCTGGCACGGGATCGCAAGCTGATAGCCGCGGTGCAACAGCAAAACCAGCAACAGCTGTCTTTGTCGGAAATTATGCAGCGTGATGCCGCTTGGCAGCAAAAGGTACAGCTGCGTACTGCCGGCGCTGTGGCTGCAGCACAGCTGAGTTCGCCCACAGCTGAGCTGCTGCGCAGTTGGCAGGCCAACACCCCGGGGTTAATTACTGAAGTGATTCTGATGGATAACCAGGGCGCCAATGTTGCTATCAGCGATATGACCACCGACTATTGGCAGGGCGATGAAACACCTTTTCTCAGCGTATTTGAGCAACAACATGACTATTTTATTGATGTGGTGGAGTACGACCAGTCCACCCAACGCTTTCAGGTAAAACTGAGTGTGCCGCTGTTAAATGCTGACGGCCGGCATATCGGCGCGCTCAGCATCGGTATTGATGTAGAACGCGCCCTGACTCAGGACTGACTATTCTGTTTTATTACTGACGGCCCAGCGCACTATTTCGCCCCAGGACGGCTCTTTGCCGTACATCTGCATACCGCGTAAAAACACCCGACCGGCAACGCGGCGCATCCAATACACCGTCGCCAGCAACAACATCAGCGACAACAGCGGTTGCCACCACGGCACCGTTACCATCGCCATTTTCACCGGCATGGCGGCAAAGGAGGTTAACGGCACAAAGCTGAGCACTGTCATGCCCCAGCCGGCGGGGCTGTCGATCACCATAAAGGTAAACACCATTGGCAACCAGGTAATCATCATCACCGCACTTTTGCCGCTGTTATTCGGGTCGTCAATTGAGGCGGCTATCGCGCCCATAAAGCTGGCGCACAGCACCACCCCCAGCAGTGCAAACGGAATAAGCCACAACACTACGCCGATATTAATCCAGCTTAAATCGACAGCTTTTTTCGCAAACAAGCTCACCACGGCAAACGCCAGCAACATCACCAGCCCGGATGTGACCATGGCTTTGAGCGCACTGAAACTGTGGCCCAATACTTTGCCGTCCATCCACTGCTGCGGTGTGACTATGGCGTACAATTGTTCAGTAACCCGCTGTTGTTTCTCACCGGTAATGCTCATCAGCACCTGGCCAAAGGCGGTGCTCAAGCCAACAAACAGTAATATTAACGCCCCCAGCGCAATCATTTTCTCCGGCGTATCTTTGCCTTTGTAGTTTTGATCCAGATAGCGCGTGTTAATCACTACCGGTTGTTCCAACCGGTTTAACTGCGCAGTGCTTAGCCCCATTTGTGCCGCCGACAGTTGGCGGTAATGTTGCTGTAATACTGTCTCTAACTGCGCCAGCCACTTTTTGCCGGTAAGGGTATGCAGCACTAATTCGCCCTGCTCTTCACTTATTACAGCATGCCATGAGTCGTCACTACGCATTTGCGCCAATTGCTCAGTAAAGCTGATGCCGGGCCGCTGAAACTGAAACTGCTCTGTGTTGGCGATTTCCAGTTGTGCCGGCACGGCGATGCGGTATTGTTGCCGGCTTTCATCGGTAAAAAAGCTCCACAATGCCACAGCGGCCATCACCCCCAGCATCAGCAAGTAAGAGATCAGCTGCTGCTTCCACTTAAAAAAGCGTAAAAACTCCCACTTGGCTACGATTAAGCTTTGCCGCGACATCATGCTGCCACCTCCGGTTTGTGCTTCGCCATCGCCGCCAGATACAGTTGGTGCAAATCCGGCGTTTGCATTTCCACCAGCGTCAGCTCAACCTGCAGCAGCAGTTGTTTTAAACAGTCTGACACACTGACATCATCGGCCAGGGTGAGTAAAAAATGTTGCGCCTGCAGTGCTTCAACGCTTAATACAGCATCCAGTTGCTGTAATTGTTCGGCACTTACCGCACTGACAGTGCCGATTTTCATCCGGCGCCGGCTTTGGCTTTGTTGTTGAATATGCTGCAAAGTACCGGCCAGCACCGCCCTACCTTGTGCCATCAGCAACATATGGTCGGCCAGTTTTTCTACCATCGCCATTTGGTGCGCGCTTAAAATAACCGTCATACCTTTGGCTTTCAGCTGCTTTAAAAACAGCACCACCTTTTCCTGATTAATCGGATCAAGCCCGGAGAACGGCTCGTCCAGAATCACCAGCGCCGGCTGATGCAGCACCGCCGCAATTAACTGTACTTTTTGCTGGTTGCCTTTGGATAACTGCTTTAAGTCTTCATGGCGCCGGTCGGTTAAGTCAAACACATCAAGCCAGTAGTCCATTTCTGACAGCGCTTTGCTTTTGCTTAAGCCATGCAGCTGCGCCAGATACAGCAGGTTTTTTTCAATGCTTTTGTCCGGGTACAAACCGCGGTCTTCCGGCAAATAGCCGAGCAAACGTCGCGGCACATGGTCGAAGTGCTCGTCCTGATAGCTAATCATAATGCTGCCGCTGTCCGGCTGTGTCATACCCACCAGCATGCGGATAATTGACGACTTACCGGCGCCGTTTGGCCCCAGCAAGGCAAAAATTTCGCCGCTGTTAATCTGAAAACTAACTTGCTGCACGGCCTGCACACTGGCATAGGCTTTACTTATCGCGGTAACAATTAACTGCATTTATGCTTCCTGCTTATTAACTCTGCATTAGCTTATCATTGCCAAAGCCGGCCACGCCAACGGCAAAGTGTGAGCAAATATGTAAATGCCGGCCTAATAGTTTTTACCAAAGGATAAGTACACCGCATCAGAATAATCAGACTGGCCCTGCTCGGCCATGCCAACACCGAAATACAACGGCCCCAGCGGCGTATCCCAGCCCAAAAATACACTGCCGGCCCACAGCCAACCGGTAGCGTCAGCACCGCCGGAAGCGCCAAACACATCTTTACGCACGCGGCCCCGCTCCAGCGAGGTACCGAAATACAGCGGCGCATTAATAAAAGAAATGCTTTGCTCGTTCAGCCGGTACAGGTACACCAGGCTGCCAAACTGAATTTGGCTGCCAAACAGCGACTCTGCCGGGTAACCGGACAGGTTCAAAAAGCCGCCCAGGCTGAACTGCTCCAGCGCAAAACCGGTATCGTCTTCAGGCTTGTAGTGATCAAAGCGCCAGCGGGTGCGTAGCGTATGCTGCTGCCAGCTTTTAGCGGCGAGTAACTCGGTACTGCTGCTGGTGCTGTTTAACTCTGAGCCCAATACCTTGTCGGTTAAAAAGCGGTAGCTACTGGCCAACCGGATACCGCGGGTGGGGAAACTGCGGCTGTTTAACGTATCCCAAATCAGTTCGGCCTGAGGCCCGCTGCGGCGATAATCGATCCTGGATGTTAACAACTCTGCCGCGTATACCGCCGGCAGTTGGTATTCGCCGTCACGCCACACCCAACCCAACTGCAACCTGGCGTGATCGGAGATATTCCAACCGCTGCTGAGCTGCAATTCATGTTCAATATTTTTCAGCTCGCCGGCCGACAGCTGTAATTCGTCTTGCAAACGCAGTACATCGCGCCGGTGCCGGTAACCGGCGCTGCTATACAGGCCGCTGTTGGCCAGCGGCCAATACAGTTCTGTCGACAAGTATTTATTGCTGCCCAGCGCTAATTCCGAATGCCACTCAGCGCCCCATGGCGATAAATTGGTGCGGGTATAGGCTGCCGCCAGTTGATACTGATGGTTATTGCGGAAATCATCTTCAAACATCAGCCGGAAGTTCAGATAAGCCGGACCCCAGCTTTTTTCTTCCGCTTTGACACTAAGCAAGGTGCTGCCGTCTTCTTCTACGCTAAGTTGCTGGCTAACCCGTTCAAAGGTATCCAGGCCGTATAATTGCCGCAGACCGCGCCGAATACTGCGCTCAGTGTAAAAGTCTCCGGGTTTAAGCTCCAGCCGGTCAAACAACAATTGATCAGCAAGCCGGGAATTATTTTGCAGTTGCAGCCGGTCTATTGCTATTGCCGGCTTGGACGCTTGATCAAACCTGGCAAACCAGTCGCTGTACACTTTATGCGGTTGGCTAAAATCAGCCAGCGCCTGCACAAAACGGATAGCGCTTTGCCGGCCAGAGGCTACAGCAACGTTAATACGGTCAAAGTCCAGCGTGCTGATATCAACCAGATCCGGCTGCAGCAATAAGTCGCGGTCGGTTAGCAGTTGCAATTGCTGCTGCACGCCGGCGCGCACTAAAAAGCTGGTAAGTTGCTCGGTAACGCTGAATGCCGATTCCATTTGCTCACGCCGCAGCAGCGGTGAGTCAATACTGACGGCAATAATACGGTCGACGCCGAGCTGACGTGCCACGCTGATTGGCAGGTTATTTACCACACCGCCATCTACCAGCAGCTTGCCGTTTAACTCCAGCGGCCGCACTACGCCAGGAATGGTCATCGACGCCTGCACCGCCTGCACCAGGCTGCCGTTACTCAGCACCACTTCCTGCTGTGTCAGTAAATCGGTGGCGACGGCGCGAAACGGCACCGGTAAGTCATTAAAATGTTTAAGATCGGCATAGATACCAAAGGTGCCGTGTAAAATTTCGGCCAGCGCCTGGCCATTTAAAATGCCTTTGGGTAACTTTACGCCATCTGCTGATACGCCAAGATCAGTATTTACCGGGAAGTCGTCACTGATTTGCTTGCGCCGCAGCGGCATTTCATCGCGGTACACGCGATCACGAAACCCGGCCGCCCACGGCGTGCGCTCCAGCCGCTGCGCAATTTGCTCTGCGCTGTGGCCACTGGCATACAAGCCGCCGATAAAAGCGCCGATACTGGTGCCTACTACTAAGTCTATGGGGATTTGCTGTCGTTCCAGTTGTTCTATTACGCCCAGATGCGCCCCGCCACGCGCGCCACCACCGCCCAGTACCAGTGCCACACAATCGCGGTTTTGTGCCCGCGCCTGTTGGCATACATCGTCAGCCAGCGCTACACCGCTGCATACCAGGCTGGCAGCCAGCAAGGTATTTAAGATCCCTGTCTTCATTTACTGTCAGTCCGTCTCATTGTTCTGCCGCCGGCATTCAATTGTATTTGAGCCCGCTGCGGGTTATTGCTATTGTTAACCACATCTTCCGTTAAGGTCTGCCACATTATGCCTGTTTCTTTGCCCGGTGCACTGTTGTTATACGGTATCTAGCCTATGCGGTTTAAGTCGTTACGCGGCAAACTGATTTTTATCCTGCTGTTAATGTTAAGTTTACTGGCGCTGGCGACCGGCTTTGCTACCTTAACCACACTAAAACGTGACAGTGAATTGCAAGCGCAGCATATTCTGAACGTGTCGGCCAAAGTGTTACGCCAGGCATTGGACACCCGTGCAGAGCAGTTGAGCAACAGTGTGCGTATTCTGGCGGCTGATTTTGGCTTTCGCCGCGCCGTGGCCACCGCTGAACAGGAAACCATTGAGTCGGTGTTGCACAACCATGGTAACCGTATCAATGCCAGTCTGACGTTGCTGCTGGCACCGGATGGCACTTTGCTGGCCAGCTCGTCGCCGACACTGAATATGAGCGATATTACCCCACTGTTTCAGCAAGCCGGCACCGGCAGTGACAACCCGGTGGCAGCTATTGTCAGCCTGAACGGCCAAGCCTATCAGCTGGTACTGGCGCCGGTAAAAGCGCCGAATCTGATTGCGCATGTCGGCATGGGCTTTCCGCTTGATGGCCCGCTGGCACAGCAGATAAAAGGCATTACCGGGCTGGATATCAGTTTTACCGGCATTCGCGACGGCCAGCACCGCATCGGCAACTCCACACTCAGTTCTGCGCACCAGCAGCAGTTACCCGATTTACTCAGTGCGCTTATCGCACAGCCCGACACAGTACAAAGCAGCCCGCAACAGGATTACGTCTCCGTCGCTGTCCCACTGGATCAGCAACAGCAACTGTGGGCGGTGCAGCATTTATCAAATCAGCGCTGGCTCAGCAGCTACCAGCAATTGCGCAGCCAGCTGTTTTACATCTTTGGCGCCGCCCTGTCGTTGTCGCTGGTAGTAGCATTTATTTTTGCCCGCAGCATTACCGGGCCGATGCAGGCACTAAGCGAGTTTGCCCGGCAGATCGGCCAGGGCTTTGCTGCCACCGCCCCACCTGGTGGCAACGATGAAGTGGGCTTACTCAGCCGGACGCTGAGCACTATGCAGCAGGATATTCAACAGCGTGAGCAGCAGTTGCTGTTTAATGCCGAGCATGACTCCGTTACCGGCCTGTATAACCGCACCGCTCTTGAGCGCTTATTGCAACAATGGCTGAATAGCTTTGACGGCAGCTTGCTGCAGCTAAATATTCAGCAGTTTAAAAGCATTAATGACGTACTGGGTTTCAGCAACGGCGACTTACTGTTGCAGCAATTGGCACAGCGCCTGCAACAGTTGGTACCGGCACCGGTATTGTTGGCCAGGCCGGGTGGCGATGAGTTTGTTTTGTTGTACCCGCATACGTTGCTGACCGAACAAGTACAACAACTGCTAAAACCCCTGCTTAACAGCTATAAGCTGCAGAGCTCGGCGATAAACCTGAAACTGTATGCCGGCATTTATAATTTTGCTGCCGGCCAGCTCAGTGTAAATGATGCGCTGCGCCGTGTGGATATTGCGTTGGAAAACGCACGGCAAATGCCGGAGAGCATCGCCTTTTATCAACAAGGTCAGGATGAAAGCCATCAGCGCGAGTTGGGGTTAATCCGCGATCTACCCGTGGCACTGCACAATGGTCAGTTTTTTGTGGTGTATCAGGCCAAAGTGAATATTCAGCAGCCTGGTTGTAGCAGCGCCGAAGCCTTAATCCGCTGGCAACATCCGCAACTGGGTCTGGTACCGCCGGATCAGTTTATCAAACTGGCCGAACATTCCGGCAATATCGGTCTGATCAGCCAATGGATGTTACAACAGGTTATCGCTCAGGCAGCCCATTGGTGGCAAAGCGGTACTCCGCTGCAACTGGCAGTGAACTTGTCGGTGTTTGATCTGCTGAACCCGCAGTTGGCCGACGATATTGCCGCGCTGTTGCAACAGCATCAGTTACCGGCGGCGGCACTGGCGCTGGAAGTCACAGAAAGCGCGGTGATGGAAGATACCGACACCGTTATTGCCCAACTGCACCGGCTGCGAAAATTGGGTATTACGCTATCGATAGATGATTTTGGTACCGGCCAGTCGTCACTGGCGTATTTAAAACAGCTGCCGGTGCATGAAGTAAAAATAGACCGCGCCTTTGTCAAAGATATTGAGCATAACAACAACGATGCATTAATTGTTAAAGCAACTACCCAGCTGGCACACAGCCTGGGGTTTTCGGTCACCGCTGAAGGGCTGGAAAATCAGGCCGGGTTGCAACAACTGTTAGACTGCGGCTGTGACAAAGTACAGGGTTATTACTTCGCTAAACCGATGACAGCAGCGCAACTGGATGCCTGGCTGGCACGGTTGCCACAACAACTCCGGCTTTGGTTTAACGGCGCACCGGCTTAACAATAATAAGCGCCGCTAAACGCCCATTTTAAGCGGCTTTGCTAAGCTTAGCGGCTAACTTACGGCTTAACGGCGCAAAGATAAACACCAGCGGAAAGGCACAGCAATGGGCATACAGGTAGGCTCTTAACCAGGCACTGAAAAAGGCATCAAACCAGCCCAAATTAATAAAGGTCAGAATGCCGGACATCAGAAAAGCCATAAAACCGGACATAATAAAGGCAAACAGCACTGGCTGGAAACGCGCTGGAAACATAGGAAAACTCCTGAAATAAACCATTGGGCTGCAACATTCAAAGCGCAGACTATGCGACTTTAGCATGAATTATTCGTGCAATGGTTTACGAGGCGCCAAGGCGCTGGTATAACGCGGCAAGACATTGCTTTTGCACCTTATTTAGATACAGAACTTGCTACGGAACGAAATAATGCACACCATGGTTTTTCTTGACGCCGCTACCCTGGGCGATGCTGATTTATCTGCCCTGCAACAGCCTGACCTGCAGTTGGTGTGTTATCCGCATACCGGAAAAGAGCAGATCCTGCCCAGGCTGCAACACGCCACTATCGCGATAGTGAATAAAGTCGAACTCAGCGCGGCCATATTGCAGCAACTGCCGGCGCTGAAACTGATTTGTGTCGCTGCTACCGGCGTGAACAATGTTGACCTGGAGGCCGCCGCAGCACTTGGCATTACCGTATGCAACGTCCGGGGTTATGCCGACACTGCAGTGCCGCAGCATGTGTTTGCCCTGCTGTTGCAGCTAACCAACAAAGTGCAGCAGTATCAACAAGCTGTGCAGCGTGGCGAATGGCAACGCAGCCCGCATTTTTGTTTATTGGATTACCCGGTAACCGAGCTGGCCGGCAAATGCTTTGTGGTTATCGGTTATGGTGCCCTGGGTAAAGCCAGCGCTAAACTGGCAGCCGCTTTTGGTATGCAGGTGATTATTGCCGAGCAACCGGGTGCAACAGAGTGCCGGCCGGGACGCGTCGCTTTTACTGCTGCGTTAGCCATGGCCGATGTCATCTCCTTGCACTGCCCGCTAACTGACAGCACACGGCATTTGTTTAACACCGGGACCTTTGCCGGCGTAAAACGCGGCGCTTTGCTGCTTAATACCGCCCGTGGTGGCCTGATTGATGCAGCGGCCTTGCTAACGGCGTTACAAACCGGCCAATTGGGCGGCGCCGCACTGGATGTGCTGGAGCAGGAACCGCCGGCGCCGGATGACCTCTTGTGCAACACGGCACTACCAAACCTGATTATTACGCCGCATATGGCTTGGGCCAGTGCTGAAGCGCGCCGGCGGATGGTGCTGCAATTGGCCGTAAATGTGCAGGCCTTTCTCAGCGGCCAGCCGCAGCATAAGGTGTAGCCGTGTTACCCAATACCGGCTACACTGCGGCAAAACACCTGACTGTTGCCACTATGCTGCTGCGTCTTATCATTGCGCTGTTGTTATTACCCTGCAGTTTAGCCGCAGAGCCTTTAGCGCAGCGGCTGGAATATGCGTCCACCCATGCCGAGCAGATCAGCAACCTGTTGCTGTCGCAGCCGGCTGATACGCTGAGCGCTGAAGACTGGTTGGTGTTAACCAAAGCCCAGTTGCGCCTGCGCAATAAAGATGTCGCTATGGATGCCGCCGGCCGGGCGCTGACGTTAACGCAAGACAGCTATTTGCAGGCACAGGCCTACCTGTTAAAAGCACAAATCTACGGCATTCTGTATCGCGATACCGTTATTGCCATTACTCAGTTGGAACAAGCCAGTCAGTTAATACAACACGCAGAAGATATGCACAGCCGCGACCTGTACAGTGACGTACTGCAAAACTTTGCTCAGGCGTACAATCAACTGGGCGATATACCACAGGCTATTCCTTATGCCGAGCGTAGCCTGCAATTGGCAGAAAAAACCCAACAACCGGCGGCTGAACTTAAAGCCCGCATTACGCTGGGGCGCTTAACGCTGCAAAATAATGCCTACAGCCAGGCTTACCAGCATTTAAATCAGGCGCTGATATTGGCTACCGCCCTGCAGGATGAAGAAGCTCTGGCATCGATCCATCTGCGCCTTGGCATGGCCTACCGTAAAATTGAAGACCATGACCAGGCTTTGCAGCACCTGCTGCAGGCAAAACAGCGTTATCATCAGCTACAACGTCACTCCAGCTATACCTATACGCTGATTTATATCGGTGAAACTTACCTGGAAGATAGCAGCACCGCCGCACTGGCCGACAGTTTTTTACAGGAAGCGCTAACGCTGGCACGGCAACAGGATGATTTGTTGCGTGTGGGCATTGCGCTGCAGGGCCTGGGCCGGTTGGCTGAATTGCAACAACAACCAGAGCAGGCGCGGCAGTACTTCAGTGATGCGCTGCAGTTGTTTCGCCAGCAAAATATTCAAACCTATCTGCAGGAAAGCAGCATCGCGCTGGCCGGATTGTTATTCAAGCAACAACAATTTGCCCGCGCAGCAGAGCTGCTGCACGAGATCACACCGCAGATGGAGCAGGCAGCGGCCTACCTTAAGTTTCGCTATAACGAATTGGCGGCGCAACTGGCGGTGCAGCGCGGTGACTGGCAGCAAGGTTACCACCATATGCAACTGGCCGGTAACCTGCGTTTTGAGCAGTTTACCGAACAAAATAAAGTACAGCTGGACATGATCAATAACGGCCTGATGCAGGTTGCTACCGCCGCGCAACATCAAACCGAAATGCAGCAACAACAGCAGCTGAATCAACAGCAGGGCGCCACTATCAAGTGGTTACAAGCGGCGCTGCTATTGCTGAGTCTCAGCCTTGGCGCTGCACTGCTGTACCGCCGCAAACCGGCCGGCACCGTGCGGCCTCTGCTTTCGCCTGGTTGGAATTCTTTTTGCCAGCGCTTGCAACAACACAGTGCCAAAGCAAACCTGACATTAATGGCGTTTTCGGCCGCCGACAGCAAACAGCTGAAGCTGCAGTTTGGTGAACAACGGCTGCACCTGGCCACACACAGCTTTCTGCAGCAGTTGCCGGCCGACGACATACTGGCCAGTTGCCTGCTGGACGACGTGATTTGGCTGGCCGTGAATACTACGGCGGTAGAAGGCGCCGTGCTGCAACAACAGCTGGCGCAACAGTTTCAGCAACAGCTGCCGCAAACGGCCGCTTTGCAGCAACTGGTAAGTTTACGTTTAACCTTACCAGAGCTGTTGGACAAACCCTGGCAGGTATCAGAGCTCAGTGCGCTACGTGAGGCACTGTGGCTATGCTGGTCACTGGCCGCAAAACAAGATGCCATTGATAACTGCCACTTATTGTTGTTGAACAGCGGGCAGCCAGGCGCCTGTGAGTGGCGCAGTAGCATGGTACGGCAGGATTTACTTAATGCGATCCGGCTTGGCAGCATTAGCCTCAGCTGCAATAACGAGCAGTTGCCGGCAACTGTCGGCGACAACCTGAGCTAAGAGCTGCCGGCTTGCCGGTCAACCATTAAGCCATGCCACTGAACAACAGCAAGGATGGCGGCAAATTGAAGCTGACAGCTTTACGCTGCAGCGGACAGGTAAACGTTAAACTAACGGCCTGCAGCGCTAATCCGGCAGCGTCTTTATTGCCTTTGCCATATTGCGGATCGCCCATTACCGGGTGCCCTGCGGCTTCAAAGTGGCGGCGGATCTGATGTTTACGACCGGTAATTAGCGCAATACTCAGCCAGCTTTGCTGCTGCTCTGCATCATACTGCAACAAATTGAACCGCGTCAGGCAAGGCTTGCCATCCAACGGTAAGCCAATGTCGCCCTGCTGTAATAAACTGTCACTCAGCTGGCCTTTGACGCGGATATGGTACTGCTTACTGATCTTGTGCTCAGCAATCAGTTTACTCAGCGCGGCTGCTGCAGTTTTAGTATGCGCCAGCAGTACCAGGCCACTGGCTTCACGGTCCAGCCGGTGCAGTAAAAACACCTGGCGCTTAGCGGCAAAGTGCTGCTCTGCAAAGCGCATTAACGACAGATGATCGCCCCACTCGTTACCCTGCGACAACATACCGGCGGGTTTAAACCAGACACTGTACTGCTGTTGATCGCTGATCAGCACGGCGTCGGCACATTGGCGCTGCAGCAAATCGTCGTCGTAATGCAACTGCAGTTGCTGCCCGGCCTGCAGCGCTGTTTGCGCGCGGCGCAAGCGCTTTTGCGGCTTGCCACTTAGTAACACCGCGCCTTTGCTCATCGCATCTTTTAGCCGGCCTTTGGACAGCTCCGGTACATGTTTGCTAAGCAAATCAATGGCATTATCGCCGCCTGCTGCCACTAAAGTGCGTACTACCTTCATTGCTTTACACATCCTTTACGTTGGGGTTCAGCCAAAATTCATGCCGACAGCCTGTAATAGTAACAAAGCAAACGGAGATATCGTTATGAAAAATATTATTATCTGGGCCCTTAGCTGCACTTTATTACTGGCTACGTTGCCGGCGCAGGCGGCAGAAAGCCGCACTACCGAGCGGCATGGTAACAACGCGGCCGCCGGCCTGAAAAGCCACAAGCCACAAACGGTCAGTGTGCAGGGTTACCAAAGCCATGTTTGGTTTCACAGTGTGGAGGTATTTCTCAGCGGTGATTTGAACAATAATGGTTACTACCACCGGCTGGAAGTGGAACTGGATGCCGACACCTCAGAGCGCTATCAACAGGTGTTTGCTGAGTTCAGCCTGCTGCCCACTTACGGTGGCGAACGGATTTTTTATACCAGTAGCGTGTTTGAGCTGTACCGCGACAGCGCTGACGACTGGCTGGCGATAGATACCATACTGGAAAACCGCTTTGCGGTAGATGAGTACCTGCTGACCATCCGTTTGTTTGATGCGGCCACCGGCTACCTGCTGGCCGAGATCTCCGGCTTCGATGATATTAATCTGGATCTGTTGCCGCTGGAAGATTACGGTCGTGACAGCTATATCGACAGCAGCACTACGGTGGAGGTATCGGGCGGCAGCACTGGTATCTTACTGTTACTGGCATTATGCTTAGTGTTATGGCAACGCCGTTATGTTACCGGAACCCGATGAAACCACTGAGATTGCTGGGCCTTATACTGGGCGTTATGTTGAGCACGCCGGCATTACCGGCTACGCCACTGCGCTTTAGTACAACGCAACAATCGCAACAGCAGCAGTTTAATTATCAATTTGATTTTAACGGCCAGCCACAGCAACTGCAGTTTGCTATCAGCAATGCCACCCTGGCCGGACACTTTCGCAGCTTTCGCAGTTTTCAACCGGCGTTACTGCAGCAATATTTATGGCAGGATTTGCGGGCTCATGCTGCACAGTATCCTAATGTCCGGTTAAAGCGCTTGCCACAACACAGCGGCTTGCGCTACCAAATCCGTACTACCGATACAGAGTTGCAGCAAAAGCTCAGCACAGAGCTGCAGCAACTCACTGCACAACGCACCGACTTTTATTTACAACGTGACTACTATTACCGTCACACTATGCTGTTTGGGGAGCAATATATTATTCCTGATCATCAGCGTTTGATGGCGGATAGTTTAACGGATTTATTGCCGCTGGCGCAGGCGTTACACGCCAAATTGGCCAATACCCCCAGCCGTGACTCACTGGCTTATATCAGCAGTTGGTTACAGCAAATACCCTATCAGGATTTATCAGACCGCAGCGAGGCCGCCGGCACCAGTTTTAGCCCGCCACTGAAAATGCTGCAGGAAAACCGCGGTGACTGCGACAGCAAAGCCGTATTGCTGGCGGCACTGCTGCGCATGTTATTGCCGGATGTTAAGCTGGCGATGATTTACCTGCCGCAACATGCCATGCTGGCCGTGCAATTGCCGGCAAAAGCGGACGATATGACAGTGACCATTGAAGGCCGCGAGTATCTGCTGGTAGACCCGACAGGGCCGGCACAACTGCTGCCCGGCACCATCAGCCTGCAGTACCAACTGTACAGCCGCAACAATCAGTTTTCTTACCGCCTACTCTGAGGGTTTATCTTTTTGCTGCAACTGACAGATATGGTCAAAAATATCCTGCCAGCCGTTTGGTACATGGCGTACACCATGCGATTGGCCGCTTGCCAGCCGTTCTAAATGTACCGTCAGCCGATGCACGGCTGACAAAGTGCGACGGCGAAAACGATATTGTAATGCTAATAACAAGATGCCAAGCAACAAGGCATAACTGCACCAATGCCACAGGAAATCTTTTAGCCCGGCGGCAAATAAGCTGGTTTTTTGCTCCAGCAAAGCCAATGACCAGGGCATGGTATTCAGCCGTTGTATTTGCAACATATGCTCGGTAGTACTTTGCGGCGGCTGTGCTGTGGAGTGGCTGATAAGGTTACCGGCCTGGTCCAGCAATATAAAGTCGATATCGGTATGTTGCTTATACATCGGCGCCAGCATTGGCTCCAGCGTTAAAGCAAACAGGAAACTGCCCAACCTGCGCTCACCCGAATACAAGGGTAATAGTACCGCGGCTTGTTGTGGCATAAACTCCGCATAAAATGCCATACCGCGGTCATAGTCGTGCTCTTTAGCCGTACTTTTATACCACTGCAACAGATGATCGGCGATATAGTCTGACCATTTTGGTTGGCCGTTGTAAGCAAAGCCGCGCTCTGATAAATAATAGACACCGACAACTGAGGGTAAGGCTTCAGAGGCCATGTCGAAGTATGGCTGTAGGCGCATCAACATTTGCAGCTCTGCCGTTAGCGTGTTGTCATCTGAGCTCAGCGCCAGCTGTTGCGTTTGCTCAGTGTCTAAATCCAGCAGCAGTATGCTGTCTGCTGTATCCAGCGCCGGCACGTCCAGTTTAAGCT
Source organism: Rheinheimera sp. (assembly GCF_030690345.1). Taxonomy (GTDB): domain Bacteria; phylum Pseudomonadota; class Gammaproteobacteria; order Enterobacterales; family Alteromonadaceae; genus Alishewanella. The sequence goes on along the minus strand of NZ_JAUYGV010000006.1, from coordinate 483,579 downwards.
GCGCTGCTCTGATAACCGCTTCGCTGTACGCCAGTACAGGCGCAAACTGACTGTCCAATTGCGTGCTGACAGCAGCCAGCCTGGCTCTGGTTTGCACCACTTTGTCATCAACACTACGCAGGTAATGCAAGGTTGCGGCAAAGGTTGACAGTAATATCACCAGTATCAGCCCAAGCAGACCGGTTCTGCGGTATTCAGTATAGGATGGGTTGTGCATGCAACTCCTTTGCATGTCCATATGGACGGGTACGGGAAAAGAACAGCATAAAGCCTGGCTGATTTACCGCATTAGTCAACCAGGCTTTGGCGGTATTGCTACAGCTTATAAATTCGCTTCGGCAAAAGAGGCTAACCGGCTTCGCACCACACCGTTCAGGTTGATGGTGGTACTGCCTTCAAAGTTCTTAAACCGCTCGACGATATAAGTCAAACCCGATGTTACAGCTGTTAAATAGTTGCTGTCAATTTGTGATAGATTACCGGAACAAATCAGCTTGGTGCCTTCACCACAACGGGTAATGATGGTTTTCAGCTGTGCCGCACTTAAGTTTTGACATTCATCCAGGATAACAATGGCATTTTGAATGCTGCGCCCACGCATAAAGTTAACCGACTTAAACTGAATATTGGCCTTTTCCATAATGTAATTGACGCTGGCATGCGGATGCTCATCGGTTTTATGCAACACTTCCAGTGAATCGGTAATGGCAGCTAACCAGGGCGCCATTTTCTCTTCTTCGGTGCCTGGCAAAAAGCCGATGGACTCGGCAATTTCCGGCGTATTGCGGGTAACAATTACCTTATCGTACATGCCTTTTTCTATCACCAGCTCCAACGCTGCCGCCAGCGCAATCAAGGTTTTACCACAACCGGCCGGGCCGGTCAGGATCACCAAATCCATTTGCGGATCCAGCAAGGCTTGCATTGCCATAGCCTGATAAATATTTTTCGGATGAATACCCCAGGCATGGCGGTGCATTAAGCGCTCATAGCCAAAATCGAGAATGCGGATTTCTTTGTCGGTAATGGCCACCACCTTGCCGGCAAAGCCCTCCACTTCATCAATCAGATATTCGTTAATATAGGCATTGGGCAGTACGCTGCGGTTAACATAATGATAGGTTTCACGGCCTGCGTTTTCACTGCGGCACTCTCCCACCTGGCTCCAGAAGTCGCCGGGAAATTTGTAGTAGCCTTTATATAAAAAGCGTACGTCGTCTATCAGCTGATCGGTGCGGTAGTCCTCTACCAGTTTTAACCCGGCACCTTTGGCTTTAAGCCGCATATTAATATCTTTGGTGACCAGGATCACTTTAGTCGGGCTTTTTTCCCGCTGCAGATACAAGGCTGTATTGATGATCAGATGATCGTTTTCACCTCCGGGCAGGCCCGGTATTTCATCCGTAATGTGGTGGTCGTTAACGATAAACAAATGCCCGCCCTGCTTCTGCTCATCCTGACGCGGCATTGACACACCTTGCAGCATCTGATCCGGAGAGGCATCTTTTAACACATCTTCCAACGCACGAATGGCAACACGGGCGTCACGGCTGACGTCTTTGTTGCGATCTTTGATATGATCAAGTTCTTCCAATACCGTCATCGGGATAACAACGTCATGTTCTTGGAAGTTAAGGAAGGCAAAAGGTTCGTGCAGCAGGATGTTGGTGTCGAGAACGTAAATTTTCTTTTCTTTGCTTTTTCTTCGCGCCATACGGGGCTCCTCTTCGCCTGACACCGGCCGCTTACCGGTGTCATAAAATAAGCATAGTGCAACTGTCACACTTTGCTCAGCCATTAACTAAAATTTACAACAAGCTCAGGTACTAACCACTGTGCCAGGCCTGTGTGGCAAACTTATGACACGCAATAAGGTTATATTTGTGACTAATTCAAGGTGCAGTACCGCCTGTTCCCTGGTACCATAGCGCCCCATTTTAGCTGATAGGGTACAAGATGAAGTTTGCTCCGGGACAACGTTGGATCAGTGATACCGAATCCGATTTAGGTTTAGGCACTATAGTCGCGCTGGAAGGCCGGCATTTAACCTTACTGTTTCCGGCCAGCGGAGAAACCCGGCTGTATGCCCAGGCCGAAGCGCCGTTAACCCGGGTGCAGTTTAATGTTGGTGATGAAATTGACAGCGCCGATGGTTTTAAGTTGCTGGTAAGCGCGGTAAAAGAACAACATGGCATTTTACTGTACTGCGGCACGCGGTTGGATGATGAAAGCTATGTTGAACTGCGTGAAACCTTCCTCGACCACTTTATCAGCTTTAACCAGCCACAAGACCGGCTGTTTGCCGGCCAGATTGACCGCTTTGACTGGTTCACCCTGCGCTACCAGGCGTGGCAACATTTGCATCAACAGCAACAAAACCCGCTGCGCGGTTTATCCGGCCCCCGTGTCAGTTTAATTCCGCACCAGTTGCACATTGCCAACGAAGTGGCGCAGCGCTATGCACCGCGCGTATTGCTGGCCGATGAAGTCGGCCTGGGTAAAACCATTGAAGCCGGCTTTATTATTCACCAGCAGCTGATCAGTGGCCTGGCCAGCCGGGTACTAATAGTGGTACCTGAATCATTACAGCACCAATGGTTGGTGGAAATGCTGCGCCGCTTTAACCTGCACTTTGCCGTTTTTGATCAGGAGCGCTGTGAGCAGTCACTGCTGGACAGCGACAATCCGTTCGACACTGAACAATTGGTACTATGCAGCTTAGCCTTTTTAAAGAACCAGCCACGCTGGCAGCAAATGGCAGTGCAAAGCCAATGGGATTTACTGGTGGTGGACGAAGCCCATCATTTGCAGTGGAGCGAACAAGCACCCAGCGAAGAATATCAGCGGGTAAGCGAGCTGGCCGCCAATACTGCCGGCGTAATTCTGCTTACCGCCACACCGGATCAACTGGGCCACGAGAGCCACTTTGCCAGATTAAAACTGCTCGACCCGGCTAGGTTTCACAGCTACGACGCCTTTTTACAAGAAGAGCAAGGCTATCAACATATTGCTGCCATTGCCAAACCTCTGTTGCAGCAACGCTGCCTCACCAATACTGAAGCGGCAGCACTGCAACAGGCGCTGCGCGAAACAGATCTCAGTGCTGAGCTGGCCTTACTGTGCAACGAGCAAGCTGACTCTGACGCGCTGGCGCAAGCCCGGCAACATGTGCTGGCACAATTGCTGGACCGCCACGGCACCGGCCGCATTTTATTCCGTAACAGCCGCGCCGGCGTAAAAGGCTTTCCCAAGCGCCATGCGCATATCACTCCGTTGCCGCTGCCGGAGCAATACCATAATGCGCTGAAAGTGCATTTCAGTCTGAACCCGGCACTGACAGAGCAGCAACGCATCAGCGCTAACCTGTTTCCGGAGCAGGTGTTTCAGCAACTTGATGCGCAAAGCAACTGGTGGCAGTTTGACCCCAGGGTGGAGCACTTACTCAGCCTGCTGAAAAACCACAAGCAGGAAAAGTTCTTATTGATTTGCGCCCGTGCCGAAACCGCCATTGCGCTGGAAGAGGCCGTACGGGTGCGCGAAGGTATCCGCGCAGCAGTATTCCATGAGGGCATGAGTATTCTGGAGCGCGATAAAGCCGCCGCCTACTTTGCCCAGGAAGAGTACAGCGCGCAGTTGCTGTTGTGTTCTGAAATCGGCAGCGAAGGGCGTAATTTCCAGTTTGCTCATCATCTGGTGCTGTTTGATTTACCGTTGAACCCGGATTTACTGGAACAACGCATCGGCCGGTTAGATCGTATCGGCCAACAGGCCGATATTCAACTTCACCTGCCGCATTTTGCCGATCATGCCCAACAAGTGCTGCTGCAGTGGTATCAGCAGGGCCTGGATGCCTTAGAGCACACCTGCCAAACCGGCCGCAATGTATTTGAGCGCTTCGCACCTCAGTTGCTGCCATTGTTAGCTCAGCAAAGTGTTGATCAGGCTGCACTGCAGCAACTGATTAGTCAAAGCCGCGAGCTGAACCAACAGTTAAAACAGCAATTAGAGCAGGGTCGTGATCAGTTGCTGGAAATTAACTCCGGCGGCGGCACAGCGGCAAAACAATTAGCAGCGCAGCTGGCAGAGCAGGATAACGACACCGCACTACCTATGCTGATGTTTAAAGCCTGGGATATGCTGGGCATTAATCAGGAGGATCGCAGCGACACCAGTATTATTCTGTCACCGTCAGAGCATATGCAGTGCAGCAGCTACCCTGGCTTACAGGATGATGCCGTTACCGTTACCTTTGATCGCGCCACCGCGCTGGCCGAAGAAGACATACAACTGCTGAGCTGGGACCACCCTATGGTACGCGGCACCCTGGACATACTGACCACCGAGCCGCACGGCAGCAGCTCGGTAGCCATACTGGCAAATAAAGCATTGCCGGTTGGCAGCTACTTGCTGGAATTTAACTTTATTGTAGAAGCCAGCGCGCCCTCAGCACTGCAAATACACCGCTATTTACCGGCAACGCCAATCAGGTTGCTACTGGATAAAAGTGCCAATAACCTGTCGGCTAAAGTCAGCTTTGAACAGTTAAACAAGCAACTTAAACCGGTTGGCCGGCAAACCGGCAGCAAACTGGCCGGCGCTTTGCAAACTACCATTCATCCGTTAATTGCCAAAGCGACAAGCTTCGCCGAAAGCCAGTTAGCGGCTATTTTGCAGGCGGCGCAGCAGCGCGCAGCAAGCACACTGGACGAGCAACAACAACGTTTAACCGCACTACGCTTATACAACCCGTCGGTGCGTCAGGATGAAATAGACGCGCTGACACAACAACAGCGGCAGCTGGCAGAATACATCAGTAAAGCCAGACTAAAGCTGGATGCTATCCGCCTGATAGTTGTGAGCCACGACTGATAATGCTGCTGCAATACACACCACCGCTGTCGCCCTATCTGGATATCCTGTATCAGGATGAAGCTCTGGTGGTGTTTAACAAGCCCAGCGGCTTGCTGACTGTACCTGGCAAAGCGCCGGAGCACAAAGACAGCCTGGAATACCGCGCCAGGCTGGTTTGGCCCGGCATACGCCTGGTGCATCGGCTGGATATGGCTACTTCCGGGGTGGTGGTGATGGCTCTGAGCGCTGACAGCCAGCGCGAGCTTAACCGCCAGTTTCAGCAGCGCGAAACAGAAAAGCATTATATTGCCAGGGTCAGCGGCCATATCGCTGCAGATTGCGGCAGTATCGATTTGCCGCTGATTTGCGACTGGCCCAACCGGCCCAAGCAAAAAGTCTGCTACGAATACGGCAAGCCCTCTCTGACGCATTATCAGGTGTTAAGCCGTGACAGCGGCAGCAGCCGTGTCAGGCTGACGCCGGTTACCGGCCGTTCGCATCAGCTCAGAGTGCACCTGCAGTGGCTGGGGCACGCTATTCTCGGCGATAAGTTTTACGCTGATCTCCCTGCCCTGCAGACGGCCAACCGCTTACAGCTGCATGCCGAAAAACTCAGTTTGCAACATCCATCTGATAACAGCCGGATGGAATTTATTTCAACCTGCCCGTTCTGATTATAAAAATCTGCTTTCTTATTAACCTAAGGTTCATCTGGCCGCTGTATCATTATTAAATAATGTTATTAACGCTATCAAATGTACTACATTTTAAATGTCGCAATTTAACATGCCGCACAAAATAATGTGGCAGTTATGTTGTCGGGTCACCCTAAGGAGATATGGATGAAACTTAACAAAACGTTTTTAGCTGTTGCTGCAACCCTGCCTTTATTAAGTGCTAATGTGTTTGCTGATGCAGTAACTGCCGCTGACTTGAAAGAACGCGTATTCGGTTCACTGTTTGGTGAGTATTACATGCCGGATACTGATAAAACAGAATCTGCTGCCTGGGATTACATGGAGAAAGATTGGGGCTACGGTGTTGAATTAGGTTATTACCTGACAGAGAACTGGGCACTGCGTGCAGAATATGCCCGGATGGAAATGCAATCGCTACTGGATGGTTCAGATGTTAATGGCAACCGCTACGGTATTGATGCACTTTATCATTTAGGGGCTATGCCATCTGTTTATTTGGTAGGTGGTTTAAAACGCATGGATGCAGGGCAAAGTACTACCGCATTCAATCTGGGCTTGGGTTACAAACATTTCTTTAATCAGAACTTTGCTTTATTTGCTGAAGCCAACCGCTATCAGGGCATTGATGAAAGCTACGGTGATGCCGGCATTAAACTGGGTATGACCTACCTGTTTGGTACTGCCGCAGCCAAAGCAGCGCCAACTCCGGCACCTGCGCCGGCACCCGTAAGGGCGGAACCTGTAGCACCGGCACCTGTTGCAGTGGCAGATGCCGACAGTGATGGCGTACCGGACAATATGGATAAATGTGCCGGCACCCCGGCTGTGCACAAAGTAGATGCATCAGGCTGTACTGTGTATGTTGAGAAAATGGCCGCGGTTGGTGATATTGATATTGAAGTACGCTTCCCGTTCGATTCTGCCGTAGTCGGTGCAGAGCAACGCGCTGATGTAGACAATCTGGGCGCCTTTATGCAGCGCTTTACCGAGTCTACGGTAATGATTGAAGGTCATGCCTCAAATACCGGTAACCCGGCGTACAACATGCGCTTATCTGAGCGCCGTGCTAATGCAGTGGCTGACATTCTGAAGAACAACTTCGATGTCGACCCTTCACGCATCAGTGCTGTTGGCTATGGTGTTACCCGACCACGGGTTGAAGGTAATACCTCTGAGGCTCATGCGGCTAACCAGCGTATAGAAGCCAAAGTTACCGCAAAAATTAAAGAACCTGTTTTACGCTGATTAAAGTTTATGCAAAAAAAAGCCGCTGTATATCAGCGGCTTTTTTATTTTCGTGAAACCAGCAGTGAAAACTCTCTGCGCGGGATAAAAAAGCTGTGCTAGCATGTCGGTCCGGTGCGCAATGTTACTGCCACCGGTTGTACTGCTTGTCTGTTAATATTACCCGCTACGCCGCTACAAGGAGCGCGCAACGGCATGCAGGGTTCAGGAGTTTGTTATGCCTAAATTTTTTCGCCCGCTGAGTGTATTGTGTATCGCCGGTTTTACCGCAGCCTTTACCACCACAGCACAAACGGCACCAACCGTATCATTAAGCGCTAACTCGCATGTGTGTAATGCTGAAGCAGAGGTAGCCCGGCTGGCGGCTAATGAGCAACTGCAGGAAATGGCCCGTGCTTTGGTTGAATTTAAAGCCACTAAGTACTGCTTTATCCTGCCGGCAGCGGCAACAGTAACAGTGTTACAACAGCAGCCCGGCTATATCAAGTTCGATTACAAATCGCAGGTACTGTACACCTTTGATAAATATGTACTGCCCGGCACCTTAACTGCGCAGACACACTAAAGTTTCGCTGCTATATGCCGATAGCCGGTTATCATTGCGTAATGAGCACCGGCTATGCGGCACCTGTTTTATCTTTGTTTGTTATCTCACAGCCTGCTGCTGGTATCATTTCACAGCACAGCGGTGTCATTATCTGCTGAACAAGCCTTTGTTGCTGATCTAACCCGGCAGATTACCGCCGATGAGTTGGTAGAAGTGCCGCTGCAACAACAGAGTTTTTTGTTACTGCGCCGCGAAGCCATGACCAGTTATACCAAAGGCACTGCCATTTTACTGCCGGATGGCAGTGAACATGCCGCCAGTCCGAAGCATATTGATACCTTGCGCCAACAACTGAACGACTACGGCTGGCACACCCTGGCCATGATGCCACCAGCTATGCCGGAGGATATCGCCGCAGACGACGTACTGGCAGACTATCAACAGCAATTAATTACGCGGCTTAACGCGGCACAACAATTGGCGCAACAAAACCCGGGCGTGACGATTATTATTGCGCAAGGCAGCAGCGCAGCGCTGTTAAACCAGCTGTACGCGTCACAACAGTTAACTGAACCGGCGGCTTTTATTATGTTGGGTGCTTATCTGAGCGATACTGCGCTTAACCGCCAGATCGCCAAAGCGCTTGCCACGCATCAGGTGCCAACGTTAGATATCAGTCATCAGCAGGACAATAATCAGGTACTCAGCCAGCTGCGCTTGCGCCGGCAATTGGTGAATAAACATATGAAGCCGGTGTATCGCCAGCGCTACCTCAGTGGCTCCGGCTACAACACTGATGTGCAACAATGGGTAGTGCAGGAAATCTACGGTTGGTTAACTTCGGTCGGGCTATAAACCACTAACTGCGGCTGCGCCGCTGTTTAATTAACTCGTAGGCGGCCTGAATATCCTGAGTGCGCCGCTTGGCCAGTTCCAACATTTCAGCCGGCACCCCTTGCGCCATCAGTTTATCAGGGTGATGCTGCGACATCAGTTTACGGTAAGCTTTTTTCAGCTCAGGGTCGCTAACCGCGGCGCTGACACCCAACGACTTATAGGCGTCAGCCAGGTTATCTGCCTGGTTGCCGCTATGGCTGCGGCCTGAGAAGCGGTTTTGTGCCTGATATGCTTGCAGTAACATATCCAGCTGTACTGCACTGAAATTTAAATAACCGGCTACCTGCTGCAGCAAACCGTATTGGGCATTTGTCATTTGGCCGTTAACACAGGCAATACTCAACTGAATCTCAAGAAATAGCTGCAGCACATCTTTGCGCCGCCGGTACGTCTGGTAGAAACGCTGCAACTGCACACGCAATGGGAAATTAATCGCTTTCCCGTCCCGAAAAGCGGCCTGGGCTTCCTTTTGTTGGTTGGCGCTTAAACCAAGCTGCGCCATATACTGCGTAGCCTGCTGAATATGCGCTGATGTCACCACCCCGGTAGCTTTGGCAATATGGCCCATAGTGGCAAAGGTGGTATAGCGGAATAAGCCTTGCTCATCAATGCTGTCGGTGAAGAGTCCGCTAAAGCCGCCATTCATCTCAAACTGCTGTTTAAAGGCACGATCGAACCAGTGGCCGATTAATACACCAATAATTAACCCCGGCACTTTAAGTAATGCCAAACCAAATAACGCGCCGAGAATTTTACCCCACACAATCTTACCCTTACGCTGTTGGCAAAACCTGAACCAACTCTGCCAAAACCCGTCTATTGTCATACTGGCTGCACTATATCGGATTAGCAGGATTTCTAAAATTGATTTATCATAGCCAATCTGCTGTTTGTATAACGATCTTCAACCTAAAGTAAGGCAAGAGTAGCTGCATGAAGCATGGGTTAGCTGTAGTATGTTTTTTTCTGATTGTGGCTGCCTGCCCCCCGGCTCTTGCACAAGATCACGCTGCAGCAATGTGCTATCTGCCCAGCCCTTTACCAGCCACACTCGACAGCCTGGATGCGGATGATCCGACTATTCGTATTACCTCAGATCAGGTTAACCTGAGCGATAACCAGCAAGCGGCGTTTAGTGGCAATGTGCAAATTGGTTACCGCGATACCTTGTTATTGGCGCCCAGAGCAAATTTCAGCAGCGCTAAGCAAAGCATGGATGCAGATGGCGGCATAGATTATTTTAATGATACTTTGCAGGTCAGCGCCAGCCGCTTCAGTGCCGATTTGCAGCAAAACAGCGCCAGTCTGGACGACGCAAGTTATCAATTCCGGCTGCAGGCCGGGCGCGGTTATGCCGACGAGCTGGCAGCGTCCAAACAACAAGTCGTGCTGAGCAATGCACTGTTTACCACCTGTCCGACAGCAGATAATAGTTGGGCGCTGCATGCCAGCGAAATTAATATCGAAGCCGATGAAGGCTGGGGCGAAGCCCGTCATGCGGTGTTTAAAATTAAAGACATTCCGGTGTTTTATCTACCCTATCTGACTTTTCCGGTGAATGACCAACGCCGCAGCGGCTTATTGCTACCGAAGTTTGGCAGCTCGCAGAAATCAGGCCTCGATATTGAGCAGCCCTATTACTTAAACCTGGCAGAAAATTACGACTTAACCCTGACGCCACGTTATATGAGTAAACGCGGCAGCCAACTTAAATCGCAGTTCCGTTATCTGAGCGAACAGCATCAGGGTAATTTGCAGCTGGAATACCTGCACTCAGACAATGATAAAGCGGATAATTTCGGCAGCCGCTACCTAAGCCACCTGAGTCATTTAACCGATTTTACTTCTGAAGTGCGCGCCACTATCGACTTTACCGATATCAGTGATGATGCCTATCTGAGTGAATTAGGCTCAGACTACAGCAACCAAAGTGATACTCAGCTGCTGCGCGAAGCAACAGTAAGCTATTACGGCGAGCAGGTTAACTCACATCTGAGAGTTCAAGGCTTTGAAATTCTGGGTAATTATGACAAGGCTTACAGTGCCTTACCGGAATTAAGCCTTGCCTCTGCCAAACCGCTGACTCTGCTACCGGGTGTCAATTTTTCCTGGCAGGCGCAATATGCTCATTTTCGCAACGACAGCGCCAATGTTACAGACGCCGACCGCATTCATATTGAACCCGGCATTGAAATCCCTTTTATTACACCGGCACTGGAGCTGACGGCACAAGCCAGTTTACTCTACACCTATTATCAACAAAGCCTTGGCGATGACAGCAGCGTACTAACGTCAACTGCCAGCCGCACAGTGCCAAAAATCCGCCTGCATTCGAAGTTAAACCTGGAGCGGGAATACGACTGGTTTGGCGAAAGTGGCTTGCAGACTTTTGAGCCGCAAATTCAATATTTGTATATTCCGTATCGTGATCAAACTGCTATCGGGCTGTATGACACTACCAGGTTGCAGGATGACTATTACGGTCTGTTCCGTATTAACCGTTATTCCGGGCTGGATCGCATCAACGAAGCCAATCAGCTTACTGTGGGCTGGACGACACGCTTTTACGATAACGTAGATAACGAGCTGTTTCGCTTTAGCCTCGGGCAAATTTTCTTTCTGGCTGACCCCACCATCCAACCGGATGAACCGGACGATTTAAGCTCTGCAGAGTCTATGCTGGCGGCCGAGTTGATCTGGCACTGGTATCGCAAATGGTACTTCAGCAGCGCTTTACAATATGATATCGACAGCGAGCAGGTAATAAAAAGCAATGCCTCATTGGATTACCGCGCCAGCGACAAAAGCATCTTTCAGTTGAACCATAGATACAGCCGCGCAGTCTCAGGTCTGCAGATCCAACAACTGGGCGTGCTCGGCACGGTGCCGGTGGCAGACAACTGGCAGCTGGTTGGTGCTTACTATCGTGATGTGACAAATAATCGTATGATAGATGCCAGCTTCGGTGTGCAGTATCAGTCTTGCTGTTGGGCTGTGCGTTTGGTGGCCAAACGCCAGTTGCTGACTGATCTTGAATTGCCGATAGATAATGTTACCGGAGCAAGCCAGCTGGACAACAGCATAGGCCTGCAGTTTGTGCTTAAAGGCTTTGGCGACAGCGCCGGTTTTGGCGTGTCTGATATGCTGTCCAACGGTATCTTTACCTATCGACGGCCGTATTTACTTACTAATTAATGCAGGAATTTATGAAGTTATCTCAAATTATCGCGACCGCACTTTTATGTTGCGTCAGTGTACAAGGCGCTGCGGCTGAACGCGAAATTGACAGGGTGGCTGCCGTTGTTGATAACAGCGTGGTGTTGCAGAGCGATGTTGACGATGTTGTTAACCGGGTTAAACGTAACGCTGCCGCACAGCAGCAAACCTTACCTTCAGATGCAGCCTTACGCACTCAAGCTGTTGAACGTCTTATTCTTACCAGTTTGCAGCTGCAACTGGCGCAGCGCATGGGTATGCAAATCAGTGACGCCCAGTTGGATGATACCATCCGCAATATTTCGCAAGACGAAAATCTGTCGCTGGAAGCGTTCCGTCAGCAAGTGGTAGCAGAAGAAGGCGACTACGAGCGCTTTCGCGAACGGCTGCGTGAAGAAATGATTACCGGCGAAGTGGTACGCGCCAACGTACAACGCAGGGTTTATATCAGCCCGCAAGAAGTTGACAGCGTGCTCAAGCTTATGGAAGAGCAAGGCGCCAGCAACGAACAATACAATCTGGGCCATATTTTAATTGCGATCCCAAGCCAGGCAACAACAGACGACATCAATGCCGCGAAAGAACGTGCGGATAAAGTAATGGAATTACTGCGCGACGGCAGTGACTTTAAGCGCATCGCTATTGCCTCTTCTTCCGGCTCCAATGCGCTGGAAGGCGGTGATTTAGGTTGGATGAATATTAATGAAATGCCAACGCTGTTCTCCGAAGCCATTCGCGGCCGTAAAAAAACCGATATGATTGGCCCATTACGTTCCGGTGCCGGCTTTCATATTTTAACTATCTTTGATATCCGCGGTGAAAACGTGGCCGATATCAACGAAGTTAAATCACGCCATATTCTGATCAAGCCGTCGATTATTCTCAGTGAAGAACGCGCCCGCAGTATGCTGGCAGAGTTCGTTACCAAACTCAGAGCCGGCGAAGCTGATTTCGCTGAACTGGCTAAACAACACTCTGAAGACCCGGGTTCAAAGCTGAACGGCGGCGATTTAGGCTGGAGTGAGCCTGCAGTCTTTGTACCGGCGTTCAGAGATACCCTTAATCGTTTGCAGCCAAATGAAATCAGCGAGCCGTTTCGTACCGAACACGGCTGGCATATTGCCCAGGTATTGGACAAGCGCACCGTGGATGCCACTGCAGATAAAAAACGTGAACAGGTTTACCGCATGATATTTAACCGCCGCTATAACGAGGAAGCCAACAACTTTCTGCGTGAGCTGCGTACCGAAGCCTATATTGAAGTGATGGCAGAAGACTGATGACACTGCGCCTTGGTATTACTCCCGGCGAACCGGCAGGCATAGGGCCCGATCTGGTTATCGCCATGGCGCAACAGGAATGGCCGGTTGAGCTGGTGGTGTGCGCCAACGCAGCACTATTAACCGACCGCGCCGCTCAACTTAATTTGCCGTTACGCTTACTGCCTTACGACCCAACAGCGCCGGCAGTGGCGCAGCGCGCCGGCACCCTGACGCTGGTAGACTTTGAGCTGGCAGAGCCGGTTGTTACCGGTCAATTAAATGCAGCTAACGGTCAGTACGTGATAGACACGCTGCGCTTCGCTGGCGAGAAGTCGATGAGTGGTGACTTTGCCGCCATTGTTACCGGTCCTGTGCATAAAGGCATTATTAATCAGGCCGGTATTCCGTTTAGCGGCCACACCGAGTTTTTTGCCCTGCAGTCTAATACGCCTTATGTAGTGATGATGCTGGCAACAGAAGGCCTGCGGGTCGCCCTGGCCACCACGCATATTCCGCTGGCTTATGTGGCTAAAGCCATTACCCGTGAGCGCCTGCTGAAAGTTATCAGTATCCTGCATCAGGATTTACAGCAAAAATTTGCTATTGCGCGGCCGAAAATTTACGTTTGCGGCTTAAACCCGCATGCCGGCGAAGACGGCCACCTTGGCCGCGAAGAGCTGGATATTATCATTCCTGCGCTGAACGAGTTGCGTGCTCAGGGCATGACACTGGTTGGCCCCTTACCGGCCGACACGCTGTTTCAGCCTAAGTATCTGAATGACGCCGATGCGGTGTTGGCAATGTACCATGACCAGGGATTGCCGGTGCTCAAACACATGGGGTTTGGCCGTTCGGTCAACATCAGTTTGGGCTTGCCGCTGATCCGTACCTCGGTCGATCACGGCACAGCGCTGGATTTAGCCGGCACCGGCAAAGCTGATGCCGGCAGCCTGTTCCATGCCGTTAACCAAGCCATTAGTTTGGCCACTAAAACGACGACTCTTAATGACTGATAACGTACACCAGGGCCACCGCGCCCGCAAACGCTTTGGCCAGAACTTCCTGCACGATCCTCAGGTAATCGGCCGTATTGTTAAAGCCATTGCTCCCAAACCAGACGATATCCTCGTAGAAATTGGCCCGGGTTTAGGCGCTCTGACAGAACCGGTCGCCGAAGCCGCCGGCCATTTAACGGTGATAGAGCTGGACAGAGATCTGGCGGAGCGTTTGCAGCAACATCCGCAACTGGCGGAGAAGCTCACCATTCATCAGGCGGATGCGATGAAGTTTGACTTCACCAGCCTGAGCAGCAGCACGAAAAAACTGAAAGTCTTTGGTAATCTGCCGTATAACATTTCAACGCCGCTGCTGTTTCATCTTTTTCAATATGCTGATTTAATTGAAAATATGCATTTCATGCTACAAAAAGAAGTGGTACAACGCATGACTGCTGTGCATGGCAGCAAAGCCTTTGGTCGTTTAAGTGTTATGACGCAGTACTATTGCACAGCGATGCCGGTGGTTGAAGTGGGGCCGGGCGCATTTAAGCCGGCACCTAAAGTCGAGTCGGCAGTGGTACGGTTAATACCTAAAGCGGTATCAGCCAGAGCATTAGTGTCGGCCGAAAGCCTGAACCGGGTTTGCCTTGAGGCCTTTAATCAGCGCCGTAAAACGCTGCGCAATTGCTTTAGTAATATTGCTACCGCAGAAGACTTGCTGCAATTGGGGTTGGATCCCGGCCAGCGTCCGGAACAACTGTCAGTGGATGATTTTGTCCGCATTGCACAGTGGCTGGAGCAAAAAGAGTCACAGCTATGAGTTCGCATTACAACGTACCGGTTGAAGTAGAAACCTTTTATATTGCGGCGCAGTCAGACCCTGCTGCCGAACGCTATGTGTTTGCCTACAGTATTACGATTCGCAATCATAGCAGTGAGGCTGTGCGTTTGTTACGCCGCTATTGGCTGATCACCGACGCTAATGGCAAACAAACCGAAGTAGAAGGCGAAGGCGTCGTCGGCGAGCAACCTCAGCTGGCGCCCGGAAGCAGCTATCGTTACACCAGTGGTGCTGTATTGGAAACGCCGGTTGGCAACATGCAGGGCCACTATGAAATGGAAACCTCACAGCAAGAGCGTTTTCATGCAGCTATTCCGTTGTTTCGTTTGGCCATGCCCAACATTCTTAACTGATGGCAACTTACGTAATAGGCGATTTGCAGGGCTGCTATGATGTGTTGCAACGCCTGTTACAACGCATCAGTTACGACCCGACACAGGACAAGCTTTGGTTCTGCGGCGATTTAATTGCCCGGGGGCCGCAGTCATTACAATGTCTGCAATTTGTAAAAAGCCTTGGGGATAACGCCGTATGTGTGCTGGGTAATCATGATCTGCATTTTATTGCTTGTTACTATGGCTTTAACAGCGTTAAAGCCAAAGATTTGTTACAACCGCTGCTGGATAGCCCGCAATTAGACGAACTGGTGCAATGGCTTCGCCACCTGCCGCTGCTTTATATCAGCCCTGATCAGCGTTACCTGCTGGTACATGCAGGCCTGGCACCACAGTGGTCACTTAATGACGCCATAACATTAACCAACGAAGTACAGCAGCTGTTACGGGATGACCCGCAGACTTTGCTTGGCGTTATGTATGGTAATCAGCCCGATTCTTTTGCCGCCGGCCTTAGCGCAGAACAACGTTGGCGTTTTACTGTTAACAGTTGTACCCGGATGCGTTTTTGCCGCGAAGATGGTACTTTGGAATTGAAAGAAAAAGGTCATCCGCGCTATCAGACTGCGCTGGTGCCCTGGTATGAATTCTGGCGTAATAAACCGCATCCTGAGCTGTTTTTTGGCCATTGGGCGGCATTAAACGGCTATAGTCCTGTAGCAGATATTCATGCGTTAGATACCGGCTGTGTCTGGGGTAATGCACTGACTGCTTACTGCATAGAAACACAACAACGTTATAGTGTGGCAGGCCTGTAGTAATCGCTGTATAATTGCACGCTTTGGCCAGACTTGAGAAGTTATTCATCTTACGTTAAGGTGAACATCAAGCAAAAAAATCGGGAGTTATTATGAAGTTAACCGTTGCATTGCGGGTGATCGGTGGGTTCGGTATTATTTCACTGCTCCTGCTTATCATAGGTGTGGCTTCCTATGTCAGCCTGAACAATATCAGTGCCTCGACCGCCGAAGTAAATCAGGTGTCCATTCCGGCACTGGAAAACAGTGCTTTAATGCAAAGCGAATTCGTTTCGATGAGTAAGCTTAGCTTACAAGCATTTTATGCCACCACCTTGAGCGAAGTGGCAACCTTGAAACAACAATTCTCTGAGCAGCAGCAAGGTTATCAGAAGGCTGCAAACACACTGACAACAGCAGTACAAGGCGAGCCGACATTAAAGTCTGCCGCAGATACTGTAGCCCAGGCTTACACTGACTTTACTCCGGTTACTGCCAAATTATTCAGTCAGTTGGAAAGCAATCTCAGCTTACGTGACACCATTGACAGCAAATTGTCAGATCTGGAAATGAATGCAGATGATATGGCGTCGCTTATTCTTGATTTTACTGACGTACGTGACGTACAGCGGCGTTTCCCCCGCTCTTATCAGGCTGCCACCAGTATAGAAACCGGCATTAATACCTTAATCAGCAATGTGGTGGATTTAAACCGTACTACCTCTGATACTACCGCTAACACTATCAGCAACGAAATTGCCTTTCGTCTGAAAGATTTGAATGAGCAGTTTGCCACTATCCGTTCAGAAACCAACGGCCAGGTTAACCTGGTGGCAGACTTGGAAGAAAAAGTAAATGAAATAAACAACTTACTGGAAGGCAGCAACAGCATTCCGGGCTTAAAACTACAACGGCTGCAACGCACCGCAGAAGCTACAGCTTCTTTAGCCGCCGCAGAAGAACAAACCGCCAACGCAATGTCCAGTTTACAGCGGTTGTTAAGCCAGGCCAGCGCCGCTGCAGAGCAGATTCAGCAGGACTCCGTTTCACAAGTGTCCAACGCCATAACGCTGATTTTTGTTGTAGTGCTGGGGTCAATATTGCTGTCTGTGGTTATCGCTACAGTAACAGTGCGTAGCATCTCCATACCGCTGGCCAAAGTGAACCAAATTCTTGGAGTAGTTGCCTCTGGTGATATGACGCAGAAACTGGATGACAGCGCTAAAGACGAGTTTGGCGAATTGGCGCGTAACTGCAACAAGGTTATAGCTAACCTGCAGCAACTGATTCAGGGCATCATTTCCCGCTCTACGCAGTTGGCTGCAGCCTCAGAGCAGACCTCAGCCATTACCGTGCAGACTACCCAAGCTATACGTGAGCAGAAGTCACAAGTGACCCAGGCAGCAACTGCTACCACAGAGATGAGCAGCACAGCACAAGTGGTACTGCAAAGTTCAAACGATGCGGTGGCAGAAATTAAGAATGCTGACAATGAAGCAGAGCGGGTTAAAGGCATTTCTCTGGAAAACAAAGCCATCATCGTGCAGTTGTCACAAGATGTTGAGCAAGCTTCTACCGTGATCAACAAATTGCATAAAGACAGCGCATCTATCGGCAGCATCCTCGACGTTATTCGCGGTATAGCCGAGCAAACCAATCTGCTGGCATTAAATGCCGCCATTGAAGCGGCTCGTGCCGGCGAGCAGGGGCGCGGTTTCGCCGTGGTAGCTGACGAAGTACGTTCATTGGCCAGTAAAACTCAGGCCTCTACCCAAGAAATACAGGCGATGATTCAGGTGCTGCAAAGCGGCGCCCAAGCTGCGGTAGAAGCCATGAACAAAGGCCGCAAGCAAGCTGAAAACTGTGTTGAGAAAACCGAAGTAGCCACCAAAGCACTGGACTCCATCACCCACGCGGTGCATCTGGCACACGATATGAGTGAGCAAATCTCTGACGCTGCAAAAGAGCAGAATCAGGTATCACACGAAATCAGCAAGTTGTTGGAGTCAATCGTGTCTATTGCCGAAGAAACTGCCTCCGGTGCCGAGCAGACTTCTGAATCGAGCCACGAAGTGGCGCGTTTAGCTGAAGAGCTGCGTGTATCAGTCGAACAATTCAAAGTGTAAGCAGAGCAACAGCAATAAAAAAAACCGCCCTCAGGCGGTTTTTTTATTTAATGAAGTTTTAACTTCCGGCCCGCTCTTTCAACACGGCCAATAGCGGTGATGCCGCAAAGCCGTTCGCTTCAGCCCAGGCAATATCACCGGAGTCGGCAATAGCTGAGCCTGGTAGCTGCTTAGCAATAAACTCACCGACATCTGCCGCATTGCTGGTAAAAGAATGCCGGATCAAGCTCTGGCCGTTACATATCACACCATCATAGATGTTACGTAAGCGCAGGCGATAGTCACTTAATACCTTACGCAAGCGGTTCTTATCGTCCGCGGCTACGTAGTCACACATAGAAGCAGCTAACTGATCATCGGCTACCGCAGCAGGCGCTACCAGTAATGACAACGTCACTGCTGCCGTACAAAACAAAGTTGGCAATAATCTCATTTACTACTCCTCGCTGTATATAACCTGAATCATCTTAACAACATGTGCTGACAGGTGCAAATATGGCCTAAATCGTACTTTGACGCTCCAATGTTACAAAGCGACAGGCGTATGGATTTACTGAATCTGCGTTATGGTTTGACTCATCAACCAGGCGCCAGGGGCCGAACGGCTGGTAGTCAGGAAAACAAGTATCCCCTTCCGTCTCCAGCGCTATCTCGGTTAGATACAAGCGCTGTGCCAGCGGCAAACATTGCTGATAAATTTGCGCACCACCAATAACCATAACTTCCGCCTGACCTTGCAGCAAGTTCAACGCTTGCTCTAATCCCGTAACCCACTCAGCGCCTTGCGCATCAGCCGGAGGACTGCGGCTGATCACAATATTACGCCGGCCCGGTAACACACGACCGATAGACTGAAAAGTCTTACGCCCCATAATTACCGGCTTACCTAAGGTAACTTGTTTAAAATGCTTTAAGTCGGCGGGCAAATGCCACGGCATACGGTTATCTTTGCCTATTACTCTGTTGGCAGCCATAGCTGCCACCATAGATATAATCATTAACGTACCTTAGCGCTGATAAATCACTTCCACATCATAATCATCGTCATCGAAGTCGTCATCATCGTCATCTTCATCAATCACATGCTGCGCATCAACAGGGCTGTCATCCCATTTAAAGTTTACCGGATCAGCGGCTTGTTCTGCCGGCTTATCCGCCGGTAGTAACTCAATATAATTAAGGATATCAGCCGCTAAACGCTCAGTGTTGGTACGGCTGGCGGCAGCAATTTTGAAAACCGGGCCATCCCATTCCAGTGCGGCCGTAACCTGAGCAATAACATCGTCCAGCTCATCGTCCATCACCAGATCAAGTTTGTTAAACACCAACCAACGGGGTTTACCGGCCAGCTTCTTACTGTACTTTGCCAGTTCCTGCACTATGGTAACGGCGTTTTCCGCAGGGTCTGAGCCATCTGCCGGCAACACATCAACTACGTGCAATAATAAGCGACAACGCTCCAGATGCTTCAAAAACTGGATGCCCAAGCCAGCGCCATCGGCAGCACCTTCAATCAAGCCCGGAATATCGGCAATAACAAAAGAGCGGTGCGATTCAACCCGCACTACGCCCAAATTCGGCACCAGGGTGGTAAACGGATAATCGGCCACTTTCGGCCGTGCAGCAGATACTGCGCGGATCAAGGTAGATTTACCGGCATTTGGCAGACCTAACAAACCCACATCAGCCAGCAACAGCAGCTCCAGGCGTAAATTACGGATTTCACCCGGCGTACCGTTGGTTTTTTTGCGTGGCGCACGGTTAGTACTGGTAGCAAAGCGGGCATTACCCAAACCATGCCAACCACCTTTTGCAACGCGTAATCGTTGGCCAGCACGGGTTAAATCGCCCAGCGCCTCGTCGGTATCAACGTCTATAGCGCGGGTGCCGACCGGCACACGTAACTCCAGGTCCTTACCGCGTTTACCGGTACAGTTTACACTGCCACCTTTTTCACCGGGCTCTGCGCGGTGAAACTTTTCAAACTGATAATCTACCAGCGTATTCAGGTTTTCATCGGCAACCAGATAGACATCGCCACCATCGCCGCCGTCGCCGCCATTCGGGCCACCCTTTGATATAAACTTTTCACGTAAAAAACTGATAATGCCGTTGCCGCCGTTGCCGGCTTCAACCCGTATTATCGCTTCATCTACAAACTTCATCGGGTGCGTCCTGATTAACCATATTAAATAACTACCAGCAAACGGCTGGCATATAAGTATAACTTAGCTTGTTGCACGCTGTGCACAAAATGCCTGTTAGGTTGTATCAGGCAGAATGTTTAATAAAAAACCCCGCACAAGGCGGGGTTTGTTTAAAGTTTTACAGCTTATTCGCTGACGATGCTCACAAAACTACGATTGTGCTCACCTTTAACTTCAAATTTCACTTTACCTTCAGTTAAAGCGAATAAAGTATGGTCTTTACCGATACCAACGTTGGTGCCAGGGTGGAATTTAGTACCACGCTGACGCACGATGATGCTACCAGCTAAAACTGACTCGCCACCAAAGCGCTTAACACCTAAGCGTTTAGCTTCTGAATCGCGACCGTTACGAGTGCTACCTACACCTTTCTTACTTGCCATGTGTCGATACTCCTGTTACGCGCTGATGCTGGTAATTTTCACTTCAGTGAACCACTGGCGGTGGCCCATCTGTTTACGTGAATGCTTACGACGACGGAATTTAACGATTTTAAGCTTATCGCCACGGCCATGAGTGACCACTTCCGCTACTACTTTACCACCTTCAACTAAAGGTGCACCGATACTGATATCTTCGCCATTAGCGACCATCAACGGTGTAAATTCGATTGTTGCGCCGGTTTCTAAGTCTAGTTTTTCTAGACGTAGAGTTTGACCTTCCGTCACACGGTGCTGTTTGCCACCACTTTGGAAAACCGCGTACATAGTTAACTCCGTACAAAGCACGCCATCGCTTGTTTTAAGGGGCGTGTTAATTCAATTCACAGGGCGCGAATTGTACGCAATTTCCCCTACCCCCGCAAGTAGTAATATAAAAAAGATCATTGATGCCATAAAAGGATCCGGTTTTGCTTTGGGACTGCCTCGCCGATAGTGTAGAATTATCGCCATTCTAAGGTTTAAGCAGTTGTTTTTCATGACGCTCGAACAGATCCAGCAGCTATCCTCTGAGGATATGGCCGCTGTTAATCAGCATATTTTTTCGCAGCTAAACTCTGACGTGGCCCTGATTAATCAATTGGGTATCTACATAGTTAACAGTGGCGGCAAACGTTTACGCCCTCTGTTGGCGGTGTTGGCCGCCAGGGCATTAGGTTATCAGGGCAATGCTCATGTTACCGTTGCCGCTATTATAGAGTTTATTCACACCTCAACGCTGTTACACGATGATGTGGTTGATGAATCAACACTGCGCCGCGGTAAACAAACGGCCAATGCAGTGTTTGGCAACCAAGCCAGTGTATTGGTAGGCGACTTTTTATACAGCCGCTCATTCCAGATGATGGTATCGCTGAACGACATGCGCATTATGCATATTCTGGCTGACGCCACTAATATTATCGCCGAAGGCGAAGTATTACAGTTGATGAACGTCAATGACGCTGACACCACCGAACAAAGCTATATGCAGGTGATTTACTGTAAAACCGCCAAATTGTTCGAAGCCGCAACTCAATTAGCCGCTATTATTGCGCAGCAACCTGAAGCTGTAGTGAACAGCATGAAGCTGTACGGTATGCATTTAGGCACTGCTTTTCAGCTGATCGACGATGTACTGGATTATCAGGCTGATGCCACTGAGCTGGGCAAAAATATTGGCGATGATCTGGCTGAGGGTAAACCCACACTGCCATTAATTCATGCGCTGAAACACGGCACTGCTGCGCAACAAGCACTGATCCGTGAAGCGATAGAAGAAGGCAATGGCATGGCGCAGCTTGACGCTATTATGGCTGCATTGCATGAAACCAACGCCTTTAGCTATACCCGGCAATTGGCAGAGGCCGAAGCAGAAAAAGCCCGACAGGCTCTTGCCGCCGTTCCCGAATCAGACTACAAACAAGCATTACTGGCGCTGGCCGATATTGCAGTATCGCGCAGCCACTAAAGTTTTTCCGGCTGCAAATAAAAAAGGCGCCTTAGCGCCTTTTTTATTTGCAGAACAACTTAGTTATTCTTTACAAACTCTTCGCCTAAGGTGATATCGGCTTTTAACGTGCCGAGCATATCATTCATGGCTTTTTGCTCATAAGCACTTAAAGTACCGATTGGCAGTAATGCCTCTACGCCATTTTTACCCAGTGTAATTGGCTGAGCGAAGAAGCGGGCATATTCGCCGTTACCTTCGACATAGGCATATTCAGTTACTTTCTCGCCCTGCAAACCCTTAATTAAGGAAATACAGAAACGCGCAGCAGCCTGGCCCATAGACAATGTTGCAGACCCACCACCGGCTTTGGCTTCAACCACTTCGGTACCGGCATTCTGAATACGGTGTGTCAAAGATGCCACTTCATCATCAGAGAAACTTACACCGGTAACTTGTGACAATAACGGCAGAATAGTAGTACCGCTGTGGCCACCGATAACAGGTACTGTGATTTCAGTCGGGTTTTTACCTTTTAATTCACCAACGAAGGTTTCTGCACGAATCACATCCAGCGTAGTTACACCGAACAAACGACGCGGATCATAAGTACCGGCCTTTTTGAATACATCAGCAGCAATAGCCACAGTGGTATTTACCGGGTTAGTGATAATACCCACCAACGCTTTCGGGCACTGTTGCACAATAGCTTCAGCTAAGGTTTTTACCACACCGGCATTAATGTTGAATAAATCTGAACGGTCCATGCCAGGCTTGCGTGGCATACCGGCAGGGATCATCACAATGTCTGCACCAGAGAGTGCAGTGTGTAAGTCTTCTTTACCGTAACCTGTTACTTTAACAGCAGTAGGGATATGGCTTAAATCAACCGCAACACCCGGTGTTACCGGCGCCAAATCATATAACGCTAAATCTGTGCCTGCTGGTAAGTCTAATTTCAGCAATAACGATAATGCCTGGCCAATACCACCGGCGGCACCTAATACGGCAACTTTCATAATTATCTCCCTTGATAACGGTTGAATGAAAACGCGCCAACAATACTGAAACCGCGTTGAAAATACAAATAGCTTAAGCCTAAAGTCTAAGCATTTTAGCGAATTTTAGTGTACTTTACTTCACAAAGTGTACCGGACAACGAACTTTGCTAAGATAGCAGCAATAAACAACAGGTAAGAGCGTGGTATGACTAAGCAAGCGAAACAAGAAGCACTGATCCAGGCGTTTAAGGCGCTGTTGAAAACTGAAAGCTTTGGTTCTCAGGGCGAAATTGTTGAAGCACTTAAAAATGATGGCTTTGATAATATCAGCCAGTCAAAAGTGTCCCGCATGTTGAGCAAATATGGCGCCGTACGCACCCGCAATGCCAAACAAGAGATGGTGTATACCTTACCACCAGAATTGGGTGTACCTACCACCAAAAGTCCGCTGCGTCAGCTGGTGCTGGATATAGAACACAATGATGTGATGATTATTATCCGTACCAGCCCGGGTGCTGCCCAGTTAATTGCCCGTTTGTTGGATTCCGTAGGCAAAGCTGAAGGCGTGCTCGGCACTATTGCCGGTGACGACACTATCTTTATTGCGCCAAAGAGTGTGAAAAACATCGACTTCACACTGAGGAAAGTCACCGAACTGTTCGAAAAAGTATAACCGGAAGAGCGCGTTATACTTTGGCAGACAACTCCAAAAAGCTGATTGAAGGTGCAAAGAAAGCCGCACTCAGCTCAATGCGGCAGTAGTTTAACAACAGATCGTAGCCCCTCCCCTGTGTTGCCAGACCAAGCCTGTTCGTTAGTTGCTGCTGCAACGCAGCCGTATCTGCGGCGAAACTCAGCTGTATCAGCCCCTGCTGTGGTAGCAGACAAAACGGCATATTCTGTTGCAGTACCCGCGATGAGCTGTCCGGATCCGGCAGCATCAATGTAATATGACTGTCAGGCAACAGCATCGCGCCGGCTAATCTTTTGCCACTGACTTTGTCGTAGCCCATGATTTCTTCCTGCTCAGACACAGCCAGTTGTTGCCAGGCTACAGCATCAAAAGCCAAACGTTGCAGATAGACATAGCTGCCGGCGGCAAATACCGGTTGCTGCGCCGCATCCACCAAAGCCGCCTGCCGCTTGGCACGGCCTTTTGGATTATAAGGTGCATCAACAAAGCCGCTCAGGTTCCGGCCATCCAGATAACGGAAACCCTGTAACTGGTCTTGTAATTCAACATGACCTTGCAACATCTGCTGTACCTGCAGGCTGGCAATGATGTTGACGTCTAACCGGTCTGAACGAATTTGGATCAGTATATCCAAAGGCACCGGCGCCAAATCGATATCTTCAGTGCTCAAATCCGGAAAAGCAGTAAGGCCGGCCGGCCTGGCATCAGGATACAGCAGATCCCAAAAACTACTGCCAATAGCGACCACCCCTGTGAGCATTGCTTCAGAAAAATGTTCAGCAAGCCGGTCAAATAATTGCGGCAAACGGGCCAGCTTGTGCCGCAGCACCCGTTCATGCCCCTCTAATGCATTAAATAGTAAATAACTGCCATGTAAATTCGCTTCAGCACAAACACCCAGTTGCTCTCTGGCCATAATATTCCTTTTGTAACCACAGGTTTTCAGCCCGGCTGCGACATATCGCACCCTAACGGCAGGCTTTGTTGTGAGATATATCTCACAAATGAGTGAGCTTAAACGCTATTTACCCCGGAAACTCACAACAAGAAACACTTATAAGTTAATGATAAATATCGTTAAATGGCATAGTTATCATGTTTTACAATAATATTACACTGTGCTTTTTTCTCAAAAGCCATGCTTAAATCGCGCTGCAGAGTTCATACTTAACTCGTCAACGGATCGACCCCCTGACAGGATGACAGGGTGTAACTGCAGGACGCAGTGTCTGGCTAGGATAGCACAAGGATGAATAACAGGACACGCTCAGGACGAGCAGGCCTTTTTTCAGATTCTTCACAGGCGCTGAGAATTGCACGGAAGATACAGGACACTCTCAGGATGAGAGCACATTATCAGGATGATAATGTTTAAGGATGACAGGATCAGGCAGGATGCCTCAGGAACACTCCGGGACGGAGCCAGGGATGATATGCTAAGGACAGTATCGACAGGATGACGAAACAGGACCTTAGGTGGCCGCGCAGTATGCGGCCTACCTTCTTCCTCCATACCGCA
Organism: Rheinheimera sp.; assembly: GCF_030690345.1. Taxonomy (GTDB): domain Bacteria; phylum Pseudomonadota; class Gammaproteobacteria; order Enterobacterales; family Alteromonadaceae; genus Alishewanella. Next base: position 458,476 of record NZ_JAUYGV010000006.1, on the reverse strand, counting down.
ACAACCGCTGTAAGTTAATCTTCATTCATTATCTTCACTTAGCACGGGCAACCTGGTACAGCTACCAGAGCGTTACTGTTTGTCCAGCCGCTTTTGGTACACCGAAAAATCCGGCACTTCACGCTGATAATCCTGCTGATACAGACTGGAATGGATAATAAAGTCTGCTGTAGCCTGATTACACGCCACCGGTATATTCCACACCACCGCTAAACGGATCAATGCTTTTACATCCGGGTCATGCGGCTGCGATGACAGCGGATCCCAAAAAAACACCAGCCAGTCAATTTTTTGCTCAGCTATCATAGCGCCAATTTGTTGATCGCCACCCAAAGGGCCACTGGCCAGACACACTACATCCTGCTGTAGCGCAGCTGCAACTAACTTACCGGTAGTACCGGTTGCTACCAACTGCTTATCAGCAAAGAACGCTTTATGCGCCGCCACCCATTGCAGTAGAGCCTGTTTCTTGCCGTCATGTGCAACCAGGGCTATCGTTTTCATCTTGCCATGCTCCTGTTTCAGAAACCTTAGCTTAACGCGAAAAAAAAGCCCTGCATAGCAGGGCAAAACAACCAAGGTCCACGTATAACATCATTATTGGTCAGGTAGCACAGCCGCTTTTGGCTTGCCGTACACCTTTAACCACGTCATTCTTCCGGTTACTGATTTGACTCCACTATGCGTTTCATCGCTGTCATATAACCACGTAATTTTTTACCTACCGTCTCTACCGGATGCTGGCGGATAGCCTCGTTCACCGCTATCAGTTTCAGGTTATCCACGCCATTACTGCCGCTGATGCCTTTACCGATGTACTCACTACTTAAGCTATTAACCATATCTTTCAGTAATGGCACCGCCGCATGGGCAAACAGATAGTTACCGTATTCAGCGGTATCTGATATCACCACATTCATTTCATACAAGCGTTTACGCGCTATGGTATTGGCGATTAACGGCGTCTCATGTAGCGACTCGTAGTATGCTGACTCCGCTACTATGCCGGCATCGACCATGGTTTCAAATGCCAACTCTACGCCGGCTTTAACCATGGCAACTAACAATAAACCGCGGTCAAAATAATCTTGTTCAGCAATTTTCTCGTCCGACACCGGTGCTTGCTCAAAGCCACTGCTGCGGGTTTGCTCACGCCAGGTCAGCAAATTTTTATCGTCGTTCGCCCAGTCTGTCATCATGGTGCGGGAAAACTCGCCACTGATAATATCGTCCATATGCTTTTCAAACAAAGGCCGCAGTGTGGTTTTCAACTGTTCAGCCAAGTCAAAAGCTTTGATTTTCGCCGGATTACTCAAGCGGTCCATCATATTGGTGATACCACCATGTTTTAACGCTTCGGTCACGGTTTCCCAGCCGTACTGGATTAGTTTGGCGGCATAACCTGGCTCCACTCCATCGGCGACCATTTTATCAAATGCTAAAATGGCGCCGGTTTGTAACATGCCACACAGGATAGTTTGCTCGCCCATCAGGTCGGATTTTACCTCCGCCACGAAAGACGACTGCAGCACACCAGCCCTATCTCCCCCCGTTGCCGATGCATATGCTTTGGCAATGTCTAAGCCTTGTCCTTTGGGATCATTTTCCGGGTGTACCGCGATCAATGTCGGTACCCCAAATCCTCTTTTATATTCTTCACGTACTTCGGTACCCGGGCACTTAGGTGCCACCATCACTACCGTGATGTCAGGCCGGATTTGCTTCCCTTCTTCAACAATATTAAAACCGTGTGAGTAAGCCAGGGTAGCGCCCTGCTTCATCAGCGGCATAACAGCATCAACCACACTGCTATGCTGTTTATCAGGCGTCAGATTTAATACTAAATCTGCCGTCGGAATTAACTCTTCATAGGTACCAACCGTAAAACTGTTACTGCTGGCTTTTTGAAACGACGCGCGTTTTTCGGCAATCGCTTCTGCACGCAGCGCGTAGCTGATATTTAACCCGGAGTCACGCATGTTCAGGCCCTGGTTTAAGCCTTGGGCACCACAGCCAACAATAACGATATTCCAACCTTTTAACAGCTCACAACCGTTGGCGAATTCAGCCTTATCCATAAAGCGGCACTGCGCCAACTGGCCTAACTGCTGACGTAAATTCAGCGTATTAAAATAGTTTGTCATGATACTTCTCTAAATTCGTTGTAACCGCTCTAACCTGTTGGTGAGCATAAGCAGCACTGGCTGTCTGCTTTAATGAGCTAATACTAGTTGCTGTTTTTCGTTGCGTGAAGTGATATATTCTGAAGTCTGTATTTCATATTTTGAAATAAAGGCTTTTGTATGGATATCCGTAGTGCTCAATTGTTTCAGCATTTGGCCAGCAGTTTAAATTTCAGTAAAACCAGCGAACAAATGTATGTCAGCCCGCCTACGCTGACACGGGTAATTCAACGGCTGGAAGAAGAATTGGGCACTGAGCTGTTTTTCCGTGACAAACGCTCTGTTCGGCTCACATCCGCCGGGCAGCGTTTTCAACGGTTCGTCCGTACCTGGTTGGATGAATGGCATCAGCTACAAGTAGATTTGCAGCTGGCCAGCGCCGAATTAACCGGCGAAATCCGCTTATTTTGTACCGTTACTGCCAGTTACAGCCATTTACCGGCAATTCTGGATCGGTTTCGTTTACTGTGTCCGAAAGCTGAAATAAAACTGACCACCGGCGATGCCGCTTCGGCGATAGAGAAAGTGCGGCTGGATGAAGCCGATATTGCGCTGGCAGCGCACCCGGCTCATCTGCCGGCCAACCTGGCGTTCAAAAGCATTGCCAGCCTGCCGGTGATGCTGATAGCCCCTACTATTCCCTGTAAAGTGAACGATTTATTGCAACAAGATCCGGTTCAGTGGCACAAGGTACCGCTGATTATGCCGGAACATGGCCCGGCCCGCAGCCGCTTTGACCGCTGGCTGGCCGATATGGCAATAACACCACTGGTTGTCGCTAAGGTGGATGGCCATGAAGCCATGGTATCGATGGTAGCCTTGGGTACCGGTGTTGCTCTGGTAGCTGATGCAGTGGTAGTAAACAGCCCGGTGAAAGACCGCGTCAGGGCATTGGAGCTGAATTACCGCTTTGAGCCGTTTGACTTGGGGGTTTGTATGCTGAATAAGCGGCTGCACGAACCGCTTATTCAGGCATTTTGGCAAGTTGCCACAGCAAAGGCAGAGATCAGCCGCTAGCGCCACTTTGTTACTTCATGACTTTGTTACTTCACAACCTTTAAGTGTGACGCTCTTTTTGGCTTAGGTGGTTCCGGCGGTACAGGTTCATCATCCAGACTATCACTGAAGATTTCTGCTTCGTCTTCTTCTTCTTCCAGCGTAAACACTGTGCCGGCGCCGTTTTCACGGGCATAAATCGCTAACACTGCCGTTACCGGAATGTACAGCGCAAAGGGTTTACCACCGAAGCGGGCATTAAAGGTTACCGCATCATTACCCAGTTGCAGGTTACCTACCGCAGAGGGTGCAGTATTCAGCACTATCTGGCCATTCTGTACAAACTGGGTGGGCACCTTTACATCGCTGGCTGTTGCGTCTACCACCAGATAAGGCGTGCCATTATTATCGACAATCCACTCGTAAAACGCCCGTAGCAAATACGGGCGGTTTGGCGTCATCTTCATTAAAACTTCATTCCTCTGCGGATCTCACGCTCCACGTCACTTAATGAAGCCTGAAACGCATCACGTTCAAAAATACGTGTCATATAATTTTTCAGCTCTTTGCTACCAGGGCCGTTCAGCTCAATGCCCAATAACGGCAAACGCCACAGCAAGGCTGCCATATAGCAGTCAACCAAGCCAAACTCTTCGCTCATAAAAAACGGCGTTTCGTTAAACAATGGTGCAATAGACAGTAAGCCTTCCCGCAGCTCCTGCCGTGCCGTGGCAGCGTTTTCATCACCATTGAGAATGGCAGCAGCCTGACGGTACCAATCTTTCTCTATGCGGTACATCATCAGGCGCGCCTGGCCACGTGCTACCGGATATACCGGCATCAGCGGCGGGTGCGGAAAACGCTCGTCCAGGTACTCCATAATAATATTGGCTTGATACAACGCCAGTTCACGATCAAGCAAAGTTGGCAGGCTGCCATACGGGTTTACTTCGTACAGGTCCTCCGGCAAATTATCTTGTGCGACCTGAAGAATATCGACAGTTACGCCTTTTTCAGCCAGTACTATACGTACCTGATGGCTGAACATGTCATCAGCAGCTGAGAACAATGTCATCACAGGGCGTTTGTTGGCAGTGATCGCCATGTCTTCCTCCGGTAAAATAAAAAACGGCAAAGGGGCGCTAAGGCCCCTGTAAACATATCTAGTTGAAATAACTAGTTAATGTACATCTTTCCAATATTCTTTTTTCAGCAAGTATGCCAGCACAAAGAAAATCAGCAGGAACACTATAACCTTGGTACCAAGCTCACGTGATTCCAGTTTGGTCGGCTCACCAACGTATTCCAGATAGTTTACCAGATCTGCTACAGCTCGATCATATTCTTCTGTACTCAGCTCACCGGTACCGTCGGTTTTAATGCCAACATAAACCTGCTTTGACTCACCATCCACCAAACGCGTCTCGTAGGCTTTGTATGGCATGCCTTGCAGTTCCTGCAGTACATGCGGCATACCTACCATTGGGAATACGTCGTTATTTACCCCAAACGGCCGTGACGGATCAGCATAAAAACTGCGTAAATAAGTGTACAACCAGTCCGGGCCACGTACGCGCGCCACGTTGGTTAAATCCGGCGGCGCTGCACCAAACCACTTTTCGGCATCCTTGGTTGCCATATTGTTTTTAATATGATCACCCACTTTTTCACCGGTAAACATCAGGTTTTCCATGCCGACATCTTCCGGGATATCTAAATCGCGGAAGGTACGGGAATAACGCTGGTACTGCATTTGGTGGCAGCCCAAACAATAATTCTGGAACAACTTAGCACCATGTTGCAATGAGGCTTTGTCTGTCAAATCGATAGGCGCCTTGTCCAGATGAACAGCAGGGCCGGCAGCCATTGCCCATGACGACGCCACTAAAGCAATTACTGAAAATAGGTTCTTCATCATCAGGTTAACCTTACTGGTAATGGTTTTGTTTTTTCATTCTTGCTGTAGAACCACAACAAAATAAAGAAGCCAAAGTATGTAAACGAGAATATCTGCGCTAATAAAGTATAGATACCCTCAGCAGGCAGCACACCCAATACACCTAAAGCTACAAAGCTGATGCAGAAGTTGATCAGGTTAGCTGTATGCAAACCACTGCGGTAACGCATAGAACGCACTGAGCCGCGATCAATCCACGGTAATAATGCCAGTGCTATGATAGCCAGGAACATAAAAATGGCGCCAAACAACTGGTCAGGTACAGCACGTAAAATGGCGTAGAACGGCGTGAAATACCAGACCGGTGCAATGTGTGCAGGCGTCTTCAACGGGTTAGCTGCTTCAAAGTTCGGTGGCTCAAGGAAGTAACCACCACCTTCCGGCAGGAAGAAAATTACCCAGGCAAAAATAAGCAGGAAGCCTGCCACGCCGACTAAGTCTTTTACCGTGTAGTACGGGTGGAACGGGATTGCATCAACAATTACTTTCTTTCCGCCACGGGTAAAGTATTGATGGAAAGTGAATTTCTTATCCGCTTCAGTCTGCACAACAGAACCGTCATTGTCTTTCTTAATGTCGATACCGTCAGGGTTATTTGACCCTACTTCGTGCAGCGCCATAATATGCAGGAATACCAGAATAACCAGCACCAGCGGCAGGGCAATAACATGCAACGCAAAGAAACGGTTTAGCGTAGCGCCGGAAATAACATAGTCACCACGGATCCACAGCGTTAAGTCTTCACCAATGCCGGGAATAACGCCGAAGATAGAAATAATAACCTGTGCCCCCCAGAACGACATCTGGCCCCATGGCAGCAAGTAGCCCATAAAAGCTTCAGCCATCAGCACGAGGAAAATCAACATACCAAAAATCCACAGCAGCTCACGTGGTTTCTGGTAAGAGCCATACATCATGCCACGCAGCATATGCAGGTAAACCACAACGAAGAAGGCAGAAGCACCGGTAGAGTGCATATACCGCAGTAACCAGCCGTAATCAACATCGCGCATAATGTATTCAACAGAAGCAAAAGCGCCGTCGGCTGAAGGTTCGTAGTTCATCGTCAACCAGATACCGGTAAGGATCTGGTTTACCAGTACCAACATGGCCAGCGAGCCAAAGAAGTACCAGAAGTTAAAATTTTTCGGTGCCGGGTACTGCATTACATGGAGATTCATTTTATCCATGAATGGCAAGCGGTATTCAATCCAGCTCATCAGATTTTTAAACATCAGACAGTCCCCTCATCTTCACCAATCACAATGGTATTGTCGTCGATAAACATATACGGAGGGATCTGCAGGTTAGATGGCGCCGGTACACTTTGGAACACACGGCCGGCCATATCAAACTTAGAACCGTGGCAAGGGCAGAAAAAGCCTGAACTGACACCTTCAACCTGGGCGGCAAAATCATTCGCGATATAGGTAGGAGAACAACCGAGGTGAGTACAAATACCTACAGCAACAAAAATCTCCGGCTTTTTCGAGCGATGACGATTTTGTGCGTAAGCAGGTTGTTGTTCAACTTCAGATGCAGGGTCACGCAGCTTGTCTTCGTGCGTGGCCAGCTCGTCCAGCATAGCCTGAGGCCGCTTTACGATCCAAACCGGCTTGCCACGCCACTCAACCCGGATAAGTTGCCCCGGCTCAAGCTTACTGATGTCCGCACTGACCGCTGCCCCAGCCTGTTTTGCCTTTTCACTTGGCATCCAGGACGCGACAAAAGGCACAGCAGCTCCGACAGCACCCACGCCCCCTACAACTGAGGTTGCAATGGTAAGGAAGCGGCGGCGACCATGATCTACAGGCGCATTGCTCATCCACTCATCTCCACGTTAACGCTTAAACAGAATTTAAGCGGCTGAATTTCAGCAATTATTATAAATCGAAAAAATAACGCCGATCATAATGAAAAGCCCTGCTTTACACAAGGATTAAGGCAAACTGAATCAGTATTATCTTAGCCTTTTGCGTTATACGGCAAAGTTTCGCAGCCGGTTTGCCGCTGCTGCCGACGGTAAAATACAGGCAAAAAAAACCCGGCAACGAGGTGCCGGGCTTTGTACTTGAAAAACGCTTAACGTTTTGAGTACTGTGGACGTTTACGTGCTTTACGCAGACCCACTTTCTTACGTTCAACCTGACGCGCGTCACGGGTAACGAAGCCTGCTTTACGCAGTGCCGGACGCAGTGACTCGTCGAATTCCATCAGTGCACGGGTAATACCGTGACGGATAGCACCGGCCTGACCGCTGATACCACCACCTTTAACAGTGATGTACAGGTCGAATTTCTCAACCATACCAACCAGCTCTAATGGTTGTTTAACAATCATACAAGCTGTTTCACGACCGAAGTATTCAGTTAACGCGCGCTGATTAACAACGATGTTACCTGAACCGGCTTTGATGAAAACGCGGGCCGTTGAGCTTTTACGACGACCAGTTCCGTAATATTGATTCTGTGCCATGTTATGCTCCGATTAAATATCTAATACTTGCGGTTGCTGAGCAGCATGCTGATGCTCGGCGCCGGCGTAAACTTTCAACTTACGGAACATAGCGCGGCCCAGTGGACCTTTTGGTAACATGCCTTTAATAGCAAGTTCCAGAACCATTTCTGGTTTCTTCGCGATCAATTTCTCGAAGCTGATTTCCTTGATACCACCAGGGAAGCCAGTGTGAGAATAATACATTTTGTTCTGTGCTTTGTTGCCGGTAACCGCCACTTTTTCCGCATTTACCACGATGATGTAATCACCGGTATCAACGTGTGGAGTGTACTCTGGCTTGTGCTTACCACGTAAACGGGCAGCGATTTCTGTTGCGATACGGCCCAGTGTTTTACCTGTCGCATCAACAACGAACCAGTCGCGGGTTACGCTTTCTGGCTTAGCAGTAAAAGTTTTCATTTATCTATCCAAAAATAACTTAGTTACACCTGACACAGTGCAGGGCTGATGCAGCTTGTGTCGTTAGCGTACCCCTTCGAGTACAAAAACTACCGGGCTAACGGCAGTATTAGGCTGTAACGTAGGCCGGGCGCGGATTATATATTAACCAATTGCAAAAATCAGCACCTTGTCTAAAAAATTCCACTGAATTGGCAAAAAAGTTAAGGTAAGTGTGCTTTAGCCAGATAATCGCGCGACTGCATTTCCTGCAACCGGCTGATACAGCGTTTAAACTCAAAGTTTAAAATGCCATCGCTATACAGTTGTTCCAGCGCAGTTTGTGCGGAAATAATCAGCTTAACGTGGCGCTCATAGAACTCATCTACCAGGGCAATAAAACGCCGCGCTACGTCGTCATTTTGCCGCCCCATGATTTTTACCCCGGACAACAACACCGTATGGTAACAGCGGCTTAATTCCATATAATCATATTGGCTGCGCGCGGTTTCACACAGCTCAGAAAAATCAAACCAAACAATGCCGTCAGCCTCGTGCCTGGCGTGTAATTTTCGATTGGCAACTTCTATCTCTGCCTGCTGTTGGCGCGGTTCAACCGACAAGGCGGTGAAATACTGCAACAAGTTCGTCTCGGCCTGTGCATCCAACGGATAATGATATATTTCCGCCTTTTCCAGCGTACGCAACCGGTAGTCTATGCCGCTGTCAACATTAACCGTTTGCGTATGTTGCTTAATCAGCTCGATGGCCGGTAAAAAGCGGGCGCGCTGCAAACCGTTACGGTACAAACCATCCGGCTCGATGTTTGACGTAGCCACAAGGGTAATACCGCGGGCAAATAAAGCTTGCATCAGGGTGCCGAGGATCATCGCGTCGGTAATGTCAGAAACAAAAAACTCGTCAAAGCACAGAATATCGGTTTCCTGCTTAAACTTATCCGCCACCTTCTCCAGCGGATCACTAACACCTTTTAGTAGTTTAAGCTCTTCATGCACGCGATGCATAAAGCGGTGAAAGTGAATGCGCAATTTGCGTGTGCCGGGCAGACACTCATAAAAGGTATCAACCAGGTAGGTTTTACCGCGGCCAACTCCCCCCCAAAAATACAAACCCTGTATTGGTGGCTGAACTGCTGTTTTGCCGCGCAGCCGTTGCCACAGCGAAACAGAGGCAGGCTTTTGAATGACGAAATCATCATATAAACGTTGCAGTTGGACAACAGCGAATTCCTGCGCGGCGTCATGCTGAAAATCGTCACGCGTTAAGTCCTGGCGGTATTTTTCTAGTGGTGTCATCTGAGTCTTACTTGAAAGCTGCGCTGATAAGCCCTAAATATGAGAGATAATAGTAACATGCCTTACCACTGTGGATAAGAAGTTAGGTTACACTATTGGAAGATATTACCCCGCAGGAGTTATTATGGACTATATGTACGCCGCAGCCTGGCTTGGCGCTGGCTTAGTTATCGGCGCCGTTATCGCGCGTTTAATTACATTAAAGCAGCTTAATCAGCATAAATTACAGCTGGAACTGGAAGAAAGTCAGGCTCAGTTGGCGCAATACAGGCAGGATGTATCCAGCCACCTGGAAACCACCAATCAGCTAATGACTCAACTGCAAGATAACTATTCCCGCATTGCAAGGCATATTGCTGACTCAAAGATGCAACTGGTAGAGCGGCCAACAGAATCGGTGCGGCAGGACATAAATTATCTGTCAGGCGACACCGCAGCTTATATCCGCCAATCGTTAAATCAAATTGATGAAAAGCGCCGCGTTTACTCAAACGCCGAACAGCAGCCGCGCGATTACTCCGGTGAAGCCAGCGGCCTGATTAAAGAGCGTAAGCACAGCAAACCGGGCGAATAATTTGTTACATATGTACAGCACTGTCAGCTGAACTTTTTTTATTGCTACACGTTCTTAGTCGCAGATCATTGAAGGAGACTATTACGCTATGAATAAGAAATTGTCATTGCTTGGCGCCGCCGTTACAGCCAGCCTGTTGTTGACAACAGCCACTCCCGCGGATGCCAGAATACCGTTTTTCTCATCTGAGCAGGAAATACCCACCCTGGCGCCAATGCTGGAGCAAGCTACTCCGGCAGTAGTGCACATCTCGGTAGAAGGCAGCCGCGAAGTACGCCAACGCTTACCTGAAGCCTTCCGTTATTTCTTTGGCCAACGCGGCCCGAACGAATACCGCGAAGAGCGCCCTTTCAAAGGTCTGGGCTCCGGCGTAGTGATAGATGCTGATAAAGGCTATATCGTTACCAATAATCACGTAATTGAGGATGCCAACGATATTGAAGTCCGCTTAAAAGACGGCCGTACTTTTAAGGCGAAAAAACTCGGCGCCGATCCGGAAAGTGACATTGCTCTGTTACAAATTGAAGCGAAAAATCTGGTACAAATTCCCCTGGCAGACTCTGACAAAACACGGGTGGGCGATTTTGCCGTTGCCATTGGTAATCCTTTTGGCCTGGAGCAAACCGTTACCTCCGGCATTATCAGTGCGTTGGGCCGCGGCGGTCTGGGTATTGAGGGGCTGGAAGATTTTATCCAAACCGATGCAGCCATTAACAGCGGCAACTCCGGTGGTGCCCTGGTGAACTTGCGCGGCGAGTTAATCGGTATAAACACCGCGATTCTCGGGCCAAACGGTGGCAATATCGGTATTGGTTTTGCCATCCCGGCCAATATGATGAAAAACCTGGTCGACCAAATTGTGGAATATGGCGAAATTCGTCGCGGCAGCTTAGGCATCCGTGGTGGGGACGTAAATGCCGAACTAACCGAAGCGATGAACTTAAGTGTAAGTCGTGGCGCCTTTGTTAACGAGGTGCTACCCGACAGCGCAGCCGCAGAGGCAGGTTTGAAATCCGGCGACGTTATTATCAGCATGAATGGCAATAAGATTAACTCCTTTTTGGAGCTACGTGCCAAAGTTGGCACCTTGGGTGCGGGCCGTGACGCCAAGCTGGGTATTTTACGCGACGGCAAAGAGCGCAGCGTAACGGTTAAGTTGCAGGAGTTATCCTCCGGCCAGGTAGCGGCAAATCAAATGCATCCAATGCTGGACGGCGCCGAACTGTCAAATACTGACGGTGGGGTAAAAGTGGATGCGGTAAGCAACAACTCTGCTGCTGCGCAGATCGGCTTGCTGGTGGATGATGTCATTGTCGGTGTAAACCGGCAGCGTGTGGTTAATCTGGCAGAGCTGCGTAAAGCTCTGGAAAACCGCAGCGGTGTAGCCGCATTAAATATCCAACGTGGCAACACTAACCTTTATGTGTTAATTCGCTGATAGCAAAGGTTTAAGCAGTAGCCAACGGCTACTGCTTAAACGATATTAATGCTATGCTAGCACTACCTGAATTTTACAGACAACACCGACTCCGTGGCTAAATTTTTGTTTTTTTTGCTTAAAAGCATAGCCTACGGGCTGGCGCTGGCCTTTGTGCTGATGTTGTTTTTCCCATCTTTTAACTATCTGTCGACCCCATTATTCGGCAACAACGATGCCGGTAGAGAAGAAACGGTTGTCAGCTACGCTAAAGCAGTGCGCCGTGCAGCATCGGCGGTGGTCAATGTTTATACCCGCAGCACCCTGGTTGATCCACGTTCTTTACGACCCCGCACTATAGAGCGGCAAGAGCTTGGCTCCGGCGTAGTCATGAGTGCACAGGGTTATATCCTGACCAACTATCATGTGGTGTATGGCGCAGACCATATCGAAATTGCCCTGCAGGACGGCCGCTGGTTAGAAGCGGTATTAATTGGCCAGGACGAGCTGACAGACTTGGCCGTACTATATGTACAGGCGGACAATTTGCCGGTGATACCGCAAGATGCCGAACTTGACCCTCAGGTAGGCGATGTTGTGCTGGCGATAGGGAACCCGTTGAATCTGGGCCAAACTATTACCCAAGGCATTATCAGCGCCAATGGCAATACCGGTTTAAGCTCGCGTGGCTATATCGATTTTATGCGGATGGATGCCGCCATTAACCGTGGCAATTCCGGTGGCGCTTTGGTGAACAGTAATGGTACCCTGGTTGGCATTAATGCCGCAGCGTTTCAATTGGAGAGTCAGGATATTCAGGGTATTTTCTTTGCCATTCCGTATCGGCTGGCCCTGAATGTGATGCAAAAACTGATTAAACACGGCAAGGTTACCCGTAGTAATTTAGGTGTATCCGGTGATGCGGTAGTAAACGCCGCCGGCGACAAGCTGATTTCCTCCGGGCAAAGGTTATACGGCCTGAGTATTACGGCAGTAAACGCCAACGGCCCGGCGGCCGAGGCGGGCTTGCAAATAGGCGACATTATCCAGGCAATAGACGGACGGCAGTTTGATACTGTGCAGCAAGCGCTGAACATGATTGCTGAAACCGAGCCCAATACCAGTCTGGCACTAACGGTAGACCGCAGTGGTCAGCAACTCACCATCAATGCTATAACCCGTGAGTTGCGCCGATAAAAAACGCGGCTAAGAAGCCGCGTTAACACGTTCAATATTGGCACCGAGTTGCCTGAGCTTGTGCTCTATCTGCTCATAACCACGGTCAATATGATAGATCCGATCCACGACTGTGGTACCTGATGCAACCAAACCGGCAATAACTAAGCTGGCAGAGGCGCGTAAATCGGTGGCCATCACCTGAGCCGCCATCAGTTTGGCGGTATGTTGGCATACCGCAGTATTACCTTCCAGGCTAATTTTTGCCCCCATGCGCTGTAATTCAGGCACATGCATAAAACGATTCTCAAAGATCGTCTCTGTAACCATGCCAACACCGTCGGCTACAACATTCAGCACGGTAAACTGCGCTTGCATATCAGTGGGGAAGCCAGGGTGTGGTACTGTTTTAACATTCACTGCCCGCAATAGCCGCCCGGTCATATTGGCGCGGATCCAGTCCGTACCGGTCGTGATCTCAGCGCCGGCCTCACGCAACTTATCCAGCACAACTTCCAGCTCGGCCGGGTCGGTACTGCGGCAGGTAACATCACCGCCGGACACCGCCGCCGCCACCAGAAAAGTACCGGTTTCAATGCGATCCGGCAACACCCTGTGTTCACCGCCCCGCAAGGCACTTACACCTTCAATGACAATAGAGTCGGTACCGGCACCGGAAATTTTCGCGCCCATGGTATTAAGGTATACCGCCAGGTCAACCACTTCCGGCTCGCGGGCGGCATTATCAATGGTAGTAATACCATCGGCCAATACCGCGGCCATCATCAGGTTTTCTGTGCCGGTAACGCTGACCATATCCATAATGATATGCGCACCTTTTAACCGGCTGGCGTGGGCTTTAATGTAGCCGTTTTCCACCACAATCTCGGCGCCCATCTTGCGCAAGCCGTCAATATGCAGATTAACCGGGCGGGCACCAATAGCACAGCCGCCAGGTAAAGACACTTCAGCGCTGCCAAAACGACTGAGCAAAGGCCCCAGTGCCAAAATAGAGGCACGCATCGTTTTTACCAGTTCATAAGGTGCAAACTGATTGTGAACTTTACCGGCATCAACCTGCACTACGTTGTCAGCAAAACTGACATCGGCACCAAACAACTGTAACAACTTCACCGTCGTTTCAATGTCTTTTAGTTTAGGCACATTGGTTATCGTAGTGGGTTTTTCTGATAATAAGCTGGCAAAAAGGATAGGCAAAGCGGCGTTTTTGGCACCGGAGATAATCACATCACCGTGTAAAGCCTGACCACCTGTAACAAGAAATTGCTGCATAAATTACTACATCGGAGGGTTAAGAAGTTTTTCTCTACGCCACTGCTCCGGCGTAAAGGTCTTGATGCTGACCGCATGAATAGAGCCGTCAGCAATGGCTGCCATTAAAGGCGCATAAATCATTTGTTGTTGTTTTACCCGGCTGATATCAGCGAAGCAGGTACCCACTGCCGTTACGGCATAATGAGAGCCTTCCGCACTGACAATCACCTCGGCCAGTTGCAATTGTTGTTGTAGCAACTGCTCAATTTGCTTGGTGTCCAAAGCTAAACCTTAATCAATAATTGGCAATAGAGATCGTACCGCCGTCACGTCGGCCAATGATAGCAGCTGTTGCGGCACATTACATAACGTAATCGTGATGCCCAGCCGTTTAGCTTCGGACAGCTGCTGCAGTAACCAGGCTAACCCGGCGGTATCAATATTATCCAACGTGTTAAAGTCAAACTTTACGTTGCCGGACAGCTTATTTAACTGCGTAAAGGGTGAATACAGCATTAACGTATCACGATTTAATACACCGGTAAAATGTAAAGCGTCAGCTTGCTGCGCGATCTTTAATGTCACTTTTCCTCCGGCCGGGTGATAGGCGCCTGTGCTTTCTCTGTCAGCAGTACGGTGACGCTTTTCAGGCCTTGCTGGCGGATAAGGTTACTCAACTCCGCTCTTTTGCTGTCCAGCAATGAAATACCTTCGGCGACCATGTCAAACACCAACCAGGTATCCGCATCCTTGCCACGACGTAATTTGAATTCAATATTAATATCCGGCTTACCCGGGTCTATTACCCTGGTTTTAATGCTGATAATCTTTTGGTTATCAATAGCACGTGCCGGTTCGATCATTACTTTCTGATCACGATACTGAGTAAATACCCCGGCATAAGTAGCCACCATATAGTTTTGAAACGCATCGACGAAAGCCAGCAGGTCTTCACGCGGCGTATTTCTTAGATCGGCACTGTTACCTATTACCCGCAGAGCAGCATAGCGGCTGTCGATATAGGGTACCAACTCTTCATTAACGATAAGCCGCAACACTTCCGGGTCTGCTTCAATTTTGCTCTGATCTTTGGCAATCCGGCTAAAGGTATTGTCGGCCAGCACTTCCATCATTTTATATGGATCGGTATACGTCTGAGTTTCAGAGCGAACCCCGGTTGCTGCCAGGCTCAGCAAGGTTAAGCTGCCGGCCAGTATCAATGCATAAAGTTTCATATTAATTCCCGCGGTTAAATAAAAATTGACCAATCAACTCTTCCAGCACTAAAGCTGACTTGGTATCTTCGATATAGTCACCGTCAGCCAGGATCTCAACAGTTTCATCAAGAAAACCCGGTTGTAATCCCAAATACTGCTCCCCCAGTAAGCCTGAGGTTAAAATTGCCAGAGTGCTGGTTTCAGGAAAGTTGCTGTAACTGTTGTTGATTTCCAGCGTTACCACCGGCCGGTAATAGGTGGTATCAAGCTCAATTGCCGCGACACGCCCCACTACCACACCACCGACTTTCACCGGTGAGCGCACTTTTAAACCGCCGATATTTTCAAATTTGGCATGCAGGCGATAACTTTGTCCTGTGCCGGCAACACCGGAACTTGCCACCTGCAACGACAGCATTAAAAACGCCGCTATCGCCAACACAATAAAGCCACCTACTAATATTTCAATTTTCCGCGTGGTCATGTTATCCACCAAACATTAATGCAGTTAAAATAAAGTCAAAAGCCAACACGGCCAGCGACGTAGTAACAACCGTTTGTGTTGTTGCCTGGCTGATCCCTTCCGAAGTGGGAACAGCATCGTAACCTTTGTGCAGGGCAATCCACATCACGATCAAAGCAAACACTACACTTTTAATCACACCGTTCATCACATCCTGGTACAAATCGACATTGGCTTGCATTGCAGACCAGTAACCGCCACCATCAACACCTAACCAGTCGACGCCAACCAGATGACCACCCAAAATGCCCACCGCTGTAAAAATCAGCGCTAATAATGGCATGCTGATAACACCGGCCCAGAATCTGGGGGCAATAATACGCCGTAACGGGTCAACAGCCATCATCTCCATACCGGATAACTGCTCTGTTGCTTTCATCAGGCCAATTTCTGCTGTAATAGCACTGCCGGCACGACCGGCAAACAGCAAGGCGGTCACCACCGGGCCCAATTCACGCAACAAACTTAATGCCACCAAAGGGCCTAACATTTGTTCAGCGCCAAACTTTACCAATACGGTGTAGCCCTGTAAGGCCAGTACCATGCCGATAAACAAGCCGGACACCAGGATAATCAGTAACGACAGCACCCCTATTACATACAGCTGCTTTATCAGCAGCGGGAAACCTTTGCGTATATCCGGTTTACCCAGCAAGGCACCAAACAGCATAATGCCGGCGCGGCCAAAACCGCGGACATTGTTGATGGTACCCGCGCCGAGTTGTTGTAACTTATCTGCAATCACCCGACCAACTCCATTAATTCCTGCTCATAAGGTGCCGCTTTATAGTGAAACGGTACGGCTCCGTCCGCCTCGCCTTTCAAAAACTGCTGCACTAATGGCGAAGGATGAGCCCGTAGTTGCTCCGGCGTACCATGACCAATAACCGTTTGTTCCGCCACCACATAGACGTAATCGGCAATACTCATCACTTCGGTGACGTCATGAGACACCACCACCGACGTTAAATTCAACGCATTATTCAAGGACCGGATCAGTCGCACTATCACCCCCATCGAGATCGGATCCTGACCGGCAAAAGGTTCGTCATACATGATCAGTTCCGGGTCCAGGGCGATAGCCCGCGCTAAGGCCGCCCGTCTTGCCATACCGCCGGATAATTCTGCCGGCATTAAATCACGTGCGCCACGCAGCCCCACGGCTTCCAACTTCATTAAAACAATCAGGCGGATAAGTGATTCCGATAACCGGGTATGCTCACGAATAGGAAAAGCTACATTGTCAAAAACCGTCATATCGGTAAACAGTGCGCCACTTTGGAACAGCATACTCATTCGCTGACGGGCAGCATAAAGTGCACTGCGCGACAGCTTAGGAATATCCTCGCCGGCAAACAAGATATGGCCGCTATCCGGCTTTAATTGTCCGCCAATTAAGCGCAGTAAGGTGGTTTTGCCAATGCCGCTCGGGCCCATAATGGCAGTTACTTTGCCGCGGACAAACTGCATATTCAGGTCACGGTAGATCACCCGCTCACCGCGACTAAACGTCAGTTGTTGAATATCGATTAGTATATCTGACACCTTAAATGCTCTCCGCCGCTGTCAGTGCTGTTGTGCCCTGGTAGGTATAAAATGCAATATACATACATTAGTGTATGTTTTCAATTATACTGAGGTTTACGTTGGATTATTGTAAACGGATCCAGCACTAAAGTCGTTACAAAAAATCGTAACAAACTGTGCGAAAAATCGATATTAGCCGGAAACTACAGCTTTTTTTGCAATTCGCACCGATAAGCAGGAAAATACCACGCGATACCTTACACAAGACTTACACAGAACAGGGAAATACATATTGTCACCTTTGCTACTCGCCATTATTTTTGTCGTTGTCGGGCTGGTGTTACTGATTTGGAGCGCTGATCGCTTTGTGTTCGGCGCGTCCTCTATCGCCCGCACCGCCGGTATATCACCGATGATTATCGGCCTGACTATCGTTGCCATGGGCTCGTCGGCGCCTGAAATGCTGGTATCTGCCAGCGCGGCCTGGCAAGGACGCTTAGATACGTCTGTCGGTAATGCGCTCGGTTCAAATATCACTAATATCTTGCTGGTTATTGGTGCCGCTGCGTTATTAAAACCGATTGCAGTCTCATCGTTAACGCTAAAGCGCGAGTATCCGTTGCTGCTGTTGTGCACCCTGCTGGGCTACTACTTTATTTCCGACAACGCGCTAACGCGCTTTGAAGGCATTCTGTTATTAACGGCCTTTGTTGCTTTTCTGGCATTGCTGGTTTATTGGGGTAAACATGCCACACCGGATGATCCGCTAATTGCTGAACTTAATGCGGAAATGCCGGCACAAATCTCAGCGTTAAGGGCGATGGTTTGGCTCGGTATTGGCCTGGTGTTATTGTTGGCCAGCTCACAATTATTAATCCATGGCGCCGTAACCATCGCCACTTACGCAGGCCTCAGCGATTTAGTGATTGGTTTAACCATTATCGCCATAGGCACCAGCTTGCCGGAGTTGGCCGCCAGTATTATCGGTATACTTAAAGGTGAAGATGATTTAGCTTTGGGCAATATTATCGGTTCGAATATTTTTAATATTCTGGCGGTATTGGGGCTTGGCGCTGTTATAGGCCCTGCAGGTTTAGATCCTATGGCCGGCAGCCGCGACAGCTATGTCATGATAGCCGCCACCGTAATAATGCTGCTGATGTCACTGCGGTTGGGTAAAATCAGACGGATTAACCGTGCGGAAGGCGCAATACTGCTATGTGGCTTTGTCGGTTATCAGTACCTGCTATTTAATGCCCTGACCGCTTCTTGAACTGAGAGTGATATGACAACTGATTTTCGTATCCGCGCTGCCGAGGTAATACGCATCGAAGCTGAAGCTGTAGCACAGTTGCAGCAGTATTTGGATAGCGACTTTAACCTGGCCTGCCAGCTTATTTTCGACAGTAAAGGTAAAACCATAGTCTCCGGCATGGGGAAATCCGGCCATATCGCCAACAAAATTGCAGCAACCCTGGCATCCACCGGCACACCGGCTTTTTTTGTTCATCCGGGCGAAGCCAGCCATGGCGATTTAGGTATGTTGTCGGCAGAGGATGTGGTGATTGCCATTTCCAACTCCGGTGAAACGCCGGAAGTGCTGACGATTATTCCGGTAATTAAACGTTTGGGGATTAAACTGATTGCCATGACCGGCAATCCGGCATCAACGCTGGCGAAGCTGGCCGATGCTCATCTGTGCGTTAAAGTAGAACAGGAAGCCTGCCCGCTGGGCCTGGCGCCGACTGCCAGCACCACCGCCACCCTGGCAATGGGTGATGCCCTGGCGGTAGCGCTGCTGGATGCCCGCGGCTTTTCTGCCGATGATTTTGCGCTGTCGCATCCCGGCGGCAGCCTTGGCCGCAAGCTGTTATTGCGGCTGGAAGATGTCATGCACCGTGGCGCTGAAGTGCCGCTAGTGCCCGAAACGGCCACCATTAAAGATGCGTTACTGGAGATTTCAAAAAAAGGTCTTGGCATGACGGCAATCGTCGACCATGCAGGCGCCTTAGCCGGTATCTTTACCGACGGCGATTTACGCCGTATTCTCGATCAGCGCTATGATATCCATACCAACCTGATTGCCGATGTGATGACCCGCCGCTGTATTACTGCGCAGCCGCAAATGTTGGCAGCAGAAGCGTTGCAAATTATGCAGCAGAAGAAAATAAACGGTTTGATTATCCTGGACGACAGCGGCAAACCGGTTGGCGCCATGAATATGCATGACTTACTGCGGGCCGGAGTGCTGTAAGATGACATTATTTAATAGCTTATATCAGCCTGTCAGTGAGCAAATCAACGCTAAAGCCGCCGCCGTTAAGTTACTGATTTGCGATGTCGACGGCGTATTCTCCGATGGCCGGATTTATCTTGGTAATAACGGTGAAGAACTGAAAGCCTTTCATACCCGCGATGGCTACGGCATTAAGGCCTTGCGCCAGGCCGGTGTAGAAGTTGCGGTTATCACCGGCCGCAATTCTGCCATAGTACAACAACGCATGACATCGCTTACAGTGCCGTACATTTACCAGGGCCAGGAAAATAAACTGGCTGCTTTTGCCGATTTACAGCAGAAATTGCAACTTACACCGGCACAAATTGCCTATATCGGCGATGATCTGGCAGATTGGTCTGTAATGCAGCAGTGTGGCTTAGCGGTGGCGGTAAAAGATGCCCACCCTTACCTGTTGCAACAAGCTGATTATATTACCAGCTTGCCCGGCGGCTATGGTGCGGTGCGCGAGCTGTGTGATTTATTGCTGATCAGCCAAAACCGTTTCGGCTTATTTGATGGCAGCAGCTCATGAGAAAGTTTTTTGTTTTTATTGTCTTTCTGCTGGCAGGAACCGCCGCTTATCTCTGGTTTGAACCAGCAGATGACAATGATGCGCTACAAACCGACCAGGAACTGTTGCCGGATTATGTGGCGCAAAAGGTGACCCGCCGTTTGTATGATGCACAAGGCTACCTGGCCGACACTGTCAGCGCCGACCGGTTGGAACATTTCGAATTACTCGGCTTCACCCGATTCGAAAACCCGGTGTATACCCTTTACAACGACGAACACCAGCCCGGCTGGAAAGCCAGTAGCCGTCAGGCCATTTGGTTTAATCAAGACAGAGTGATTCTGGAGCAACAGGTCAGTATCTTAAGCCTGATGCCGAACGAGCTGATTGAGCGCATAGACACAGAAACATTGGAGATGTTGTTTCCAAGCAATACCTTGCAAAACGATGCGCCGGTATTCATTCAGGGCAAAGGTTTCTATATCAACGGCAGTGGCCTGCGGGCTGATTTGACCAACGGCAGCTTGCAGCTGTTACAACACCAGCAAACGGTATATCAAAATGAGCAATAAAATAATCTCCGCTCTGTTGCTGCTGAGCAGCAGCGTGGTCATGGCACAACAGCCCGACTACAGCCAGCAAATACAGATAGATGCCGATAACCTGGCGTCGCTAAAAGAAAACGTGCTGACCTATCGCAATAACGTAGTGGTTACTCAGGGCTCGTTGCAGATGAAAGCCGACCAACTGGAAATTAATGCCAGCGCCGGCAAGGGCAAAGAAGTTTATATCGCCACCGGCAGTCCGGTCAGCTACTCGCAGTTATTGGCAGACGGCCAACCGGTCACCGCCAAGGCCAACGAAATACGCTACGAGCCTGCCAGCCGGATGCTGACATTAACCGGCGATGCCGAACTGGCGCAAAGTGGCAGCGTAGTAAAGGCCTCGACAATAAGGTATAACGTAGAGAAGCAGGAGCTTAGCGCCGAAAGCAATGAATCCAAACGCGTTACCACTATCTTTACGCCAGAGGAAAAAAATAATCCATGAAGTTAGTTGCGTCGCATCTGGCCAAAAGCTACAAAGGCAGGCAGGTTGTTAAAGATGTCAGCCTTGAGGTAAATGCCGGGCAAATTGTCGGCTTACTTGGGCCTAACGGTGCCGGTAAAACCACTACCTTTTATATGATTGTCGGCCTGGTTCCCTCTGACAAAGGCACGATAAGCCTGAATGACAAAGATATTACCTTTGATCCTATCCATGCCAGAGCCAGACAAGGCATTGGCTATCTGCCGCAGGAAAGCTCTATTTTCCGCAAGCTTACTGTGCATGACAACCTGCTGGCTATTTTACAAACCCGCAAAGACTTAACGCCAGCCAAACGCGAAGAAGTGGCAGACGATTTGCTGGAAGAATTCCATATCGGCCATATTAAAAACAGCCTTGGCATGAGTTTGTCCGGCGGCGAACGCCGCCGCGTAGAAATAGCCAGAGCCCTGGCCGCCAACCCGGCATTTATTCTGTTGGATGAGCCCTTCGCCGGCGTCGATCCGATTTCAGTGCTCGATATTAAAAAAATTATTCAGCATCTGTGTCAACGCGGTATCGGCGTGTTAATTACCGACCACAATGTGCGTGAAACGCTGGATGTGTGTGAAATCGCTTATATTGTCAGCCACGGCGAGTTGATTGCGTCGGGCCCGCCGCAGGAAGTACTGTCGAATCAAAAGGTACGCGATGTATACCTGGGTGAGCAATTCAGGCTATAGTTAGCAAAAAATAATGCCAGCGTGTCATTCAGGAGAACGGTAGAAGTAGATGAAGCCCTCTTTGCAACTTCGCTTAGGACAGCAACTAACCATGACGCCGCAGTTACAACAGGCTATCCGCCTGTTACAACTGTCGACGATTGAGTTGCAGCAGGAAATTCAGGAAGCTCTTGATGCTAATCCGTTATTGGAAGCAGAAGACGAGTACGATAGCTTTGACACCGCCCCCAAGGAACCACAACAACAAGCTGACAACGGTACTGACGTCGACCATAACCCTGATGACAGCTACGAGCCGGCAGAGCCGGACAGCAGCGAGTCGATGACCGAACAAAATATTCAGGAAGATTTACCGCTGGATAATAACTGGGACGACTTAGTCAGTGCCGCCCCGGTCAGCGCCGGTAACAACAGTGGTGATGAGGACCATGTGTATCAGGGCGAAACCAGTGAAAGCCTGCAGGATTACCTGCGCTGGCAAATGCAACTTACCCCTTTCTCTGACACCGACCGCGCCATCGCAGAAATCATCATCGAAGCCATCGACGAAAACGGCCTGTTAACCATCAGCTGCGAAGAGATTCTTGAATCACTTGGCGTCGACGATATTGAAGCCGACGAAGTAGAAGCCGTTATTAAACGTATTCAGTTGTTTGACCCGGTAGGTGTCGGCGCCCGTTCGGTACAAGAGTGCCTGTTGGTGCAACTACGCCAGTTTGACCCCGACACGCCGTTTCTGGCTGAAGCCCGCAACATGATCAGTGAGCATACTGAATTTTTAGCTAATCGTGACTTTCGTTCTTTGATGCGAGTGACTAGACTCAAAGAGGATGAGTTAAAAGAAGTGATGCGGCTGATCCACAGCCTTAACCCTAGACCCGGTGCCGATGTTATCCGTGAAGAGCAACAGTATGTAATTCCGGATGTCAGCGTGCAAAAAGTAAAGGGCCGCTGGCAGGTAGAACTTAACCCCGACGCCATGCCAAAGGTACGGATAAACCAGCAGTATGCCGCTATGTCCCGCACGGCAAAAAACAGCTCTGACAGCCAGTTTATCCGCTCACATTTGCAGGAAGCGAAATGGTTTTTAAAAAGTCTGGAAAGCCGTAACGAAACCTTGTTAAAGGTGGCTAACTGCATAGTGCAGCAGCAACAGGCCTTTTTTGAACACGGTGAGGAAGCCATGAAACCCATGGTACTGAATGATGTGGCTGAAATGGTAGGCATGCACGAGTCCACCATTTCCCGTGTTACCACACACAAGTATATGCATACACCACGAGGTATTTTTGAACTTAAGTTCTTCTTTTCCAGTCATGTTAGTACGGAGAGCGGCGGTGAGTGTTCCTCCACTGCTATCCGGGCTTTTATTAAGAAATTAGTGGCGGCGGAGAACCCGGCTAAACCGTTGAGTGACAGCAAAATGGCTGACATTCTGCTGGAACAAGGCATTAACGTTGCGCGGCGCACCATTGCCAAGTATCGCGAGTCTTTGTTTATTCCGCCGTCAAATCAACGCAAGACCTTGCTGTAAATAAGCCTAAAGAAGGAATATGTCTATGCAAATCAATCTAACCGGTCGTCATGTTGAAATCACTTCTGCCTTAAAAGAATACGTAGACAACAAGTTCGCTAAACTGGAACGGCATTTTGATCATATAAACAATGTACATGTGATCCTAAACGTGGAAAAATTGAAGCAGATCGCTGAAGCCAAGCTGCACCTGAACGGTGGCGAAGTGTTTGCCGTATCTGAAAATGAGAACATGTATGCTGCAATTGACCAGCTGATAGACAAGTTAGATCGCCAGGTCATTAAGCATAAAGAGAAAATAGCCCGACACTGATTAGATGATGATGAATTTAACCTCTATGCTTGCCGAGAACTGCACTAAAAGTGCAGTTCTTTTTAACAGCAAAAAGCGCATTCTGGAATATATCGCTGAGCTGGCGCACCAGCAACTGCCGGATATGACAGAATACAGTATTCTTGAAGCGCTGATGACACGTGAAAAGCTCGGCTCAACCGGCATAGGTGGTGGTATTGCCATTCCGCATGGCAAGCTAAAATGCGTAACACAGCCAATGCTGGTGTTTGTAGTAAGTAAAGAAGCCATTCCGTTTGATGCCATTGACAATCAGCCTGTGGATATCTTCTGTGCCATTTTAATCCCGGAAGATCAGTGCCAGGCGCATCTGAGCACCCTGGCCGGCATAGCGCGGTTACTCAGCCAAAAAGAGCTGACAAAAAAAATCCGCCATGCCGATACTAACCAGCAGTTGTATCAGCTGTTAGTGGAATACAGCGCAATGGAACCGGCAAAATGAAGCTGCTGGTAGTCAGTGGTCGCTCCGGCTCAGGCAAGTCTGTTGCACTGCGTGTGATGGAAGACCTTGGCTACTACTGTGTCGACAATATCCCGGTAAACCTGCTGCCTACCCTTGCGACCACTGTGATGGGGCAATATGAGCGTGTCGCCGTCAGTATTGACGTGCGCAACCTGCCACAAGACCCGGACGAACTGGCGGACATTTTATCTTATCTGCCACGTAAACTGGATTTAACCATCCTGTATCTGGATGCCGACCATGCCAGCCTGATTAAACGCTTTAGTGAAACGCGCCGGCTGCATCCACTGTCGCATCAAGCTATGTCGCTGGATGAAGCCATATCGCGTGAACAACAGCTGCTGGATCCGATCTCCAGCCGAGCTGATCTGTATATCGACACCACGGATTTGAACGTACATCAGTTAGCGGAGCAATTACGCGAGCGTATCCTCGGGCAAAAAACCGGCCGGCTGGTTATTTTGTTTGAATCTTTTGGCTTTAAATACGGCATTCCCAAAGACGCCGACTTTGTCTTTGATGCACGCTTTTTGCCCAACCCGCACTGGGAGCCGGACTTAAAACCACTGACCGGGCTGGATCAGCCGGTAAAAGATTACCTGGCAGCACAGCCGGTAGTAGCGAAGTATATTTGGCAAATCAACAGTTTTATCAGCACCTGGCTACCGCACCTGGAGCGTAATAACCGCAGCTATCTGACCATTGCCATCGGTTGCACCGGCGGTCAGCACCGCTCTGTCTACATGGTTGAAAGTCTGGCTGAAAGCTATCGCAGTTCACGCGATGATGTACAGCTGCGTCACCGCGAATTGGTCAGACATCATAATAAGGCTTGATCATGCCTAAACTCAGTGAAACTGTCACCATTGTTAATCCATTGGGCTTGCACGCCAGAGCAGCTACCAAACTGGCCCAGCTGTGTCAGCAGTTTACGGCGCGGATTGAACTGATGCAGGAAGAAAAAACCGCTGATGCCAGCAGCGTGCTGGCGTTATTAATGCTGGCCAGCAGCAAAGGCAAAACCCTGCAGGTATGCGCTGAGGGGGAAGACGCTGAGCGGGCACTCAGCGCTGTGGTTGATCTGATCAAAAACGGTTTTGACGAAAGCTAACGGCTAGGGTTTTGGTTGCCGGTCGTGTTGTTTTTGTTGTGCCGGGTGAATATTCTCCAAACCAGCAGTTTTCTCTATCGCTTTCAGCTTGTGATGCAGCGCTGTTTTAATCAACATATGCGCACTGATAGGTGCGGTGATCAACAGAAAAATAGTGATCAACAATTCGTGCACACTGACATCACCGGAAATACTGAAAAAGAAAATAGAGCCCAATAAGATACCGCCCATGCCTAAGGTCGTGGCCTTGGTTGGGCCATGCAGCCGCATAAAGAAGTCCGGCATTCTGCTCAGGCCAATAGAACCAATCAGCACAAAGCTGCCACCTAACAACAGAAAAAACGCTACCGCCCATTCCATCCAATGTTGCATCAGTTGCTCCTATTCAATGATATCGCCGCGTAGCAGGAATTTGCACACCGCCACTGTGCTGACAAAACCCAGCATGGCTATCAGCAAGGCCGCTTCAAAGTACAGCGGAGAGCCCATTAATAAGCCGTACAGGATAATCAGCGCTATGCTGTTAATGTACATGGTATCCAGCGCCAGTATGCGATCCGGCAGGCTGGGGCCACGCAGCAAACGCCACAGGTTTAACAACAAGGCCACACTGATCATCGCGAACACCAGCATGATAACGTTATCTAGCATTGGAAAATCTCCTTCAACGGTGCCTCATAGCGCTGTTTAATCGAGGCAATCAGTTCCGCCTCATCACCCATGTTAAGCACATGAATAAGCAACCAACGTTGCGGCAACGGCTCACCCGGCACCAGCAATTCGGCACTGGGATAAATTTCTGCGCTGACAGTACCCGGCGTCATTGATACCGTGCTGGCCAGGATAGTGATGGGTAACTCGTGCTGCAGATCCAGCGGCACGCGCACAAATGCCGGATTTAACCGCCGTTTCGGCCCGAGAATTAACACCGCAACCTGAGCGTTGGCGGTAATAATGTCAGCGAATACCCGCAGTATGTAGCGTAAAGCCAATAGCGGCCGTTCAATCAGTGGCTGCGGATCACGAAAACGCAATGTCAGCATCGGGATCAACAAAGCGAGGATAATGCCGAAAAACACATGTACCGCTTCAACGCTTTGGTTTAACAATAGCCACACGATAAGCAGCAACATACTGCGGTAAGGTGTTGGCAACCAACGGTATTTAGGTTTAAACCTCATGGCGTTTCTCCCTGAGAAACAGACTGCCCCAAAATAATCTCAATAGTCGCGCTGGTATCATATAACTGCGCCGCGGCCTGGTGTGATAATTCGGTCAAAGGCCCGGCAAAGATCACCAGCAAAGGGCTGGCCAGCAGCAGCCAGCAAACCGAAAACACCTGAAGCGGCGCCGCTTTTTCTCCGGCAGCATCACTGCCGCTGATACGCCAGAATAAGGTGCTGCCGGCACGGGATAAACCAATAATCACCAGCAAGCTGCTTACCAGCACAAAACTCCACAATAACAGCCGGTTGGTTGGTTCTGTTGCTGCTTGCAACAGCATCAGCTTACCAATAAAACCGGAAAACGGTGGTAAACCGGCGACCGTTAATGCGGCCAGCACAAACATAAAACCCAACAGCACCGGCTGGATCACCCGCCGACCCGACACCAGCCGATCTGCGGCCTTGCCACGCTGATTAGCGATAAGATCGGCCAACAAAAACAGTGCGGCAGTAACTAACGTAGAGTGCACGGTATAATACAGGGCGGCGGCGGCTGACAGCTCTGTTTGCAGCGCGACTAAACTAACCAGGGTACCGACCGACACCAGCACCAGGTTAGCCACCAACTTGCGAAAATCCTGGCTGGCCATCACGCCAACAGCGCCCAATGCAATAGTGGCCAGCCCGGCCGGCAACAGCCAGTCGGCAGCGATGCCGCTTAATTCACCGGCGTCGGGACCAAATATTGTGCTGTACACCCGCAGCAAAGCGTAAACGCCAATTTTTGTCATCACGGCAAACAGCGCGGCCACTGGCGCAGAGGCAGAAGAATAGGTAGCAGGCAGCCAAAACTGCAACGGCAATACGGCAGCTTTTAGTGCAAACACAATCATCAGCATCAGGCCGCCGGCTTTTACCAGCATCATATCTTCGGCTGGCAAGGCGGCAACTTTCAACGCCATATCGGCAATATTCAGTGTACCCAAAGTGCCGTACAACACTGCCAGCGAAATCAGAAAAATAGCTGAACCGGTCAGGTTCAGCACCACATAGTGCACCGCAGCTTTGGTTTTGTTTTTGCCACCGGCATGGATCAGCAAGGCATAAGAGGCAATCAGCAGTACTTCAAAGAATACAAACAGGTTAAATAAATCGCCGGTTAAAAAGGCACCGTTAATCCCCATGATCTGAAACTGAAACAACGGGTGAAAAAAAGAGCCCTTTTCATCTTCACCGGCACTGCCGTAGCAAATAGCGCCTAATGCCAGAAATGACGTTAAACACACCATCACCACTGACAGGGTATCCGCCACCAGAATAATACCAAAGGGAGCCTGCCAGTTGCCGACCGCGTAGTGCAGCAAGCCCTGTTGCTGTACCTGCAATAATAACATTACCGCCAATACCAGCTGGATTGCTGCAGAAACCATGCTGAGCCAGCGCCGGCGCATAGGGGAATAATGAATTGGCGGCAACATAATCAGTAATGCTGTCAGCATCGGCAACAATACCGGCGCCGTAATCAAATGCCACATTAACGACTTTCCTTCTTCATATTGGCTGCATCCGGTAATTTACCGTCCACATGATCATTACCTAAATCGGCCCTGGCACGGATAGCAAGAATTACCAGGAAAGCGGTCATGGCAAAACCTATCACTATGGCGGTTAACACCAATGCCTGGGGTAAGGGGTCGGCATATTGCTCAGCAGTGCCCAGTACGGCAGCACCACGTAACGTCAGCCGACCGGAAGAAAAAATAAACAGGTTAACCGCGTACGACAGCATGGTCAGGCCCAATACCACCGGGAAAGTGCGGCCACGCAGCATTAAAAACACACCACAGGCGGTTAAAAAACCGATACAACAGGCAAATAAGGTTTCCATCAGATCGTATCCTTATGCACAGGCCGGTGGCTGGTGGTCATCTTGCCTAAACTGGCCAGAATCAGCAGCGTAGAGCCTACTACAGTGACATACACGCCCAAATCAAACGCTATCGCACTGGCCAATTCAATCTTGCCCAATAGCGGAATATCAAAGTAATCGAACCAGGAGGTCAAAAACGGTCGGTTAAACAACCAGCTGGCTACGCCGGTGCCCAGGGCAATCAACAGCCCCACCGCCACCACGCGTTGATACTCCACATTCATTCGCGCTTTTACCCAATCTACCCCCTGGGCGATATACTGCAGAATAATGGCTACGGCAGTAACTAAACCGGCAATAAAACCGCCGCCAGGCAAGTTATGGCCGCGGAAGAAGATATACACAGACACCATAATCGCCAGCGGTAACAAGCTTTGTGACACGGTAGACAATAACAGCGAATGGCGCTCAATGGCCCAGGGCCGGCCATCACCGTCACTGCTGGGCTTAAACAGCGGGATCCGTGTCAGTAATTTGAAGATACCTAACGACGCTATGCCCAATACCGTAATTTCACCCAGAGTATCAAAACCACGGAAATCGACGAGGATAACGTTAACCACATTAGTACCGCCACCACCGGTTTTGGCGTTAGTAATAAAGAAGTCAGAAATGGTGCTGAACGGCCGCGTCATCAGGGCATAACTTAAGCTGCCGACAATTACCCCAACCATACTGGCAATACTGATATCACGCACCACCCTGGAGGCTTCCGACTGTTTCGGCGTTTTGTGCGGTAAAAAGAACAGCGCCAGCATCAGCAGAATAATGGTCACCACTTCTACCGACAGCTGAGTTAACGCCAGATCCGGTGCCGAAAAGCGGGTAAAGGCGATAGACACCATTAAACCAACAACAGAAATCATCAATAAGGCCACTACACGTTTGCGGTGCCAAATAACCGTGGCAAAGGCTGCCAGCAGCAACATTACCGCACCGGCTGCATTAACGGCATCTACTGCCAGCTCCTGCCGTCCGCCCCACAGCGTATCTAAACTCAGCAACGGCATGCCGGCTAATACTACAAATGCAAATAGCAAAAAGGTCATATAGCGCTGCAAGGAACCGTTATCCAGCCAGTCATACAGCCGGTTGCAGCTGGCGGCAAACTTCTTAATACTGCTCTCAAAACTGTTCAGTGCGTCAAAATCAGGTAACGAATTCTGAAAATCGAATAAATGTTTACGGTTAACGTAAATTAACGTGCCGCCGGCTAACGCCAGCACACTCATCATCAGCGGTAAATTAATGCCATGCCAGATAGATAAACTGTACTGTGGCACCTCACCGGCTAACACAGCTGCAGATGCTGCATGCAGCAAATCGCCGACGATATAACCCGGGAAAATACCGACTAAAATACACAAGGCTACCAGCACTTCTACCGGTACCCGCATATAACGTGGCGGCTCGTGCGGTGTTTTCGTCAGACCTTTGGGTTGGCCGTTGAAAAACACGTCGTGGATAAAGCGCATCGAATAGGCTACCGAGAACACTGCTGCTACCGTTGCTAACACCGGGATCACCCAGGATAAAGACCCCAGCAAATGCTGGTGCAGGGTTTCGGCAAAAAACATTTCTTTCGACAAAAAGCCGTTTAACAGCGGCACCCCTGCCATCGCTGCGGCAGCCACCATTGCCAGGGTGGCGGTTATCGGCATAAATTGCCATAAACCATTCAGTTTACGCATATCGCGCGAGCCGGACTCATGATCAATAATACCGGCGGCCATAAACAGCGACGCTTTAAAGGTAGCGTGGTTAATAATATGAAACACCCCCGCTACTGCAGCAAGGTCGCTGCCCATGCCAAACAGCAGCGTAATTAACCCCAAATGACTGATGGTGGAATACGCCAATAAGCCTTTTAAATCATGCTTAAACAACGCCAGATAAGCGCCGATTAACAAGGTAGCCAGCCCGGTTAAGCTGACCAAAATAAACCACAATTCCGTGCCGGATAAGGCCGGATAAAACCGCGCCAGCAAAAAGATACCGGCCTTTACCATAGTAGCAGAGTGTAAGTAAGCACTTACCGGCGTAGGCGCGGCCATGGCGTTGGGTAGCCAGAAGTGAAACGGAAACTGCGCCGATTTGGTAAAACATCCCAGTAAAAACAGCACCAGCAACAACGGATACCAACTGTGCTGCTGAATAATATCGGTGCTGGCCAGCACCACTTCCAAATCGTAGCTGCCAACGACTTCGCCAATCAGTAAAAACGCGGCTAACAAGGCTAAACCGCCGGCTCCGGTTACCGTTAATGCCATGCGTGCGCCGCGGCGGGCTTCGGCTTTGTGCCACCAGAAGCTGATCAGTAAAAACGAGCTGATACTGGTCAGCTCCCAAAACAGCCACAATTGCAGCAAATTGCCGGACAGTACTATACCCAGCATCGCTGTCATAAACAGCATCAGATAAGCATAAAAACGCGGCATCGAATCGCGCTCAGACAGGTAATAACGGGCATACAGAATAATTAACAGGCCGATACCTAAAATCAGCAGGCTGAATAAAAACGCCAGACCATCAAGGCGGATAACGACATCTAAGCCCAGTAGCGGCACCCATTGCCAAAAGAAGCGCAGGCTTTCGCCGGCCAGGATGGTTTCGGCATGATACAGCAGCAACATCAGCGCGAACGCCGGAGGTATAGCAGTAGCAAGGGCGCAGGCACTGCGGTTCCACTTAGCAGTGATTACCGGTACCAAAGCCCCCAGCAGCGGCAGAAGTAAAATCCACAAAAGTGTCATAGCTGTCGCGCATCCTTATTAAAATTATTCTTACTGCCAGCCTATTCTGCACCGCCTGGCTTACAGATTAAGTTGTTGATATCCAAAGGCAGTTAATTAAGCATAGAAGACGTAATGCCTTTGCAACATGGGCGGGTACAAAAAATCAGCTTGTCAGTTGTTAAGCCGGTATTTATACCGGGATTTAGCGTAAAAGTCTATTTATCACGCCGCGCCACAGCGCATCTGCACAGAGTTTCACCTTGCAGGACAACAGGTTTATCGCAACACTAAACTGGCAACACCGCACTAAAGCAAGTACAACTAATAGCAGTGTGATACAGCAACCTTAAAGGAGTGGCTATGAAAACCAGAACTGAGTACGACAGTATGGGCGAACTGCAGGTACCGCTCAACGCGCTGTACCAGGCACAAACCCAACGCGCGGTGCAGAATTTTCAGCTTAGCGGCCTGACCTTACCCGTCGGCTTTATCCGCGCCTTATTGCAGATCAAACAGGCCGCTGCCACAGTAAATCAGCAGTTGGGCTTACTCGACAGCAAAATTGCCGGCGCAATAGTTAATGCCGCTAAGGCACAACTGGCTGACACCAACATGCAACAGTACCCGGTAGACGTATTTCAAACCGGCTCCGCCACCAGCAGTAATATGAATGTCAATGAAGTGCTGGCCACCCTGGCCGGGCAGCAAGCAGGCCTGGCTGTTAGCCCGAATGATCATGTTAACCTCGGCCAAAGCAGCAACGATACAATACCCTGCGCCATTCATGTCAGCGCGGTGCAGGCCATTACACAGCAGCTGATCCCGGCATTGCAGCATCTGCAAGCGGTGCTGGTAGGCAAAAGCCAACAGATTGGCCATATTGTAAAAACCGGCCGCACTCATTTAATGGATGCCATGCCGGTAAATTTCAGCCAGGTACTGGGTGGCTGGCAGGCGCAACTGGCGCAGGCTGAACACGGCATACAGCAACAGCTGCAACAATTACAAGCTTTGGCGCAGGGCGGCACCGCTGTTGGCAGCGGCATTAATGCCGACCCGCGCTTTGCCGCGGCCTTTTGCCGCCAACTGAGCGACGATACCGGGCTGGCATTTCGTCCGGCGGACAACTTTTTCAGCGCCATCGGCTCACAGGACAGCGCGGTTGCCACTTCGGGTGCGTTGAAAACCCTGGCCGTCAGTTTGATGAAAATCAGCAACGATTTACGCTGGATGAATTCCGGCCCACTGGCCGGCCTTGGCGAAATTGCGCTGCCGGCATTACAACCCGGCTCGTCCATTATGCCGGGTAAAGTTAATCCGGTGATCCCGGAAGCCGTGGCCATGTTGTCGGCTCAGGTGATTGGCAACGACACTACCATTACGCTGGCCGGCCAGTCCGGTAACTTTGAGCTAAATGTAATGCTGCCGCTTATTGCTTACAATTTGTTGCAAAGCATCAGCCTGCTGGCCAATGGTTGCACCGCGCTGGCGGACCGGACCATCAGTGGTTTTACTGTGCTGGAAGATAATATCAGCAAAGCGCTGGCGCGAAATCCGATCCTGGTTACCGCGCTTAACCCACTGATAGGCTATGCCAAAGCTGCGGAAATAGCCAAGCAAGCCTATAAACAACAAAGACCGGTGCTGGATGTTGCGCTGGAACACACCAGCTACAGCCGCAGCGAACTGGAACAACTGCTGGACCCGGCCCGCTTATGTCAGGGTGGTAATGTGGCTTAGGCCACATTACTGTAGCAGCCTGACGTATTTTGGTTCAAATACGAACATTTCAGCTGAAACTGCATCACTTTTCTGCGTATAGCTTGTACAAACTGCTGCCTGTCAGCGATAACTGATAGCGCAGCAATAATGTCCGCCACAGTGCGCACAAAAAATGCCACCGGTAGACAAAACTACAATATTCCGCTGCACTATAAAAATAACAATTTAAATCAACAGGGTGTCTTACACTTTCCGATCCCGCTGTACGGGCAGTTCATGCACCCCGGATAAAGGGTAGCGATATGATAGCTAATAAAACACTTCTTGCCGTATTGGTAAGCAGCAGCTTGTTGCTTGGCTGCAACGACAGCGATAATGAGCCGCCGGCAGTGCCCGATACAGGCACTGAAATCCCGCGGCCTGACACCGGTGTTATCACCTTAACCGATCTGGATACTGTTTACGGTTATGCCGCTGAGAACGGCGGCACCACCGGCGGCAGCGGGGATAACAAGGTTGAAGTAACCGTTTGTACCGGCGAAGAAATGATTAATGCGATTAAAAATAAAGACCCAAACCGGCCCCTAACCATCTGGGTTAACGGTAGTATTACACTGCAAAATGCCAAAGATACGCGGATAGATATTAAGGATGTGTCGGATATTTCCATTATCGGTCTGGGTACCCAGGGCGAAATGGCCGGTATCGGCTTTAATATAGTGCGCGCCGAAAATATCATTATCCGTAACCTGCGTATTCATCATGTGCGCGCCAACCAGGGCGCGCCGGGCGACGGCATCAGTATGGAAGGCCCGGTACGCAATATCTGGATTGATCACAACGAAATTTATAACAGCCTCACCGTTGATGACCCGGCGCTGACTGAAGATCAGGTAAAAGATTATTACGATGGCCTGGTAGACGCCAAAGGCGATGCGCAGTTTATTACCATTTCATTTAACAAGTTCCACCACAGCTGGAAAACCTCGCTGGTGGGTTCGTCCGACAGCGACAATTTCGACCGCACGTTAACTTACCACCACAACCACTGGTATAACGTCAATTCACGCTTGCCACTATTTCGCTTTGGTAAAGGCCATATCTACAATAATTTTTACGACGGCGCGTTAGAAAGCGGCATTAACTCGCGGATGGGGGCCCTGATCCGCATTGAGCACAACCACTTTGCTGATATGAAGAATCCGGTGATGTCGATGTACAGCCAGGAGATAGGTTATTGGCAGCTGATTGACAATATCTTTGACAATATCAGTTGGCAGGACAGCCCGGCCGACGGCGTAATTGCCAGTGAAGACGGCCGCTCTACCGGCGAACTGCAGCCGCCCTATGATTACAGCGCCAGCTTGTTACCGGTGTACAATGTCAAGGCCACAGTGTTGGCGTATGCCGGTGTCGGCGTAATAGACACGCCGCCCAGTGCCGGTTTATGCCCGGCACCGCAGCCGCCGGAGCCGGTCGATCCCGGGCCGGAGCCGGTGCCGGTTGACCCGGTAGAGCCGCCGTTAAGCGTAGACTGGGGTACTTATGACGGCAGCCTGCAGCCATTCGCCGCCAATGCCATTACCCTGCCTGATGGCAGCCAAACTGCATTTCTGCCACAACAAAGTGGCGGTGTCGATGAGCCTAACCGGTTCAGTGCTAACGGCGATGGTACGGTAACCTTTGACAGCAGCGCCAATGGCGCCGACCGTAGCAGAGCCAAATTGGACAATGTCGCTGCCGCTGATGGTGTTTATCCGAAATCTTTTACCCTGCTGATGGGTATTACCGGTAATGCCGGTGGCAACCGCGTGTTGGAAACCGAAATTGCGCTGGGCGATAGTGCCGCTACCGGCGCCAGCAGCCGGTTAAAAATTGTGTATCGCAATGACGGTAATAATTCCGGCGTCCAACTGGAAAATGCCAACAACGGCTCATCCATTACCGCCGGCAAAGGCAACGAGCCGGACCCGCTGGATATGAGCCAGTTCCGCGTGTATCACTTTACGGTAGCGCTAACCTCACCCACCACCGGCAACGTGGCGCTGTATGTTGAAGGCAATAATACGCCGTTACTGCAACTGGACGGCGTTACTATGCGCCCGGCCAGTAACAACACAGACAATTACCTGCAAATCGGCGATGCCGGTGGCAGCAGTTACGTCGGTGATATCGACTGGGTAGTATGGACTGACGCCGGAGCCTACACGCCCGATATGTTAAAAGGCTTATTGCCGGCCGGGATTGGTGATATCAGCGGCTACGAAGCTCAGCCCTAAGCAATAAACTAAGCCGTGGCGCAATTGACAATTCAATTGCGCCACTATCTTGTTAAATAATAAATAAAACTATTGCCAACTACATATTGTTGCCAGCTATAATGCCGCTTTTATTTTACACAGCAGCAACAAAAGGGAAGCAGTTCTATGGAAAACACCTTCGGCACCACCACGCCGCAGCCCAACCAGGCGCGCATCAGTAACGTAGCCTTCAGCGGTCAGGCCGGTGAATTTTTTGGTATTTGGATCGTCAATCTGTTACTCAGCATTGTTACCTTGGGTATCTACAGTGCCTGGGCTAAAGTACGCACCAATCAGTATTTTTATGGCCACACCAGCATAGAAAACCAATCATTCCGTTACCTGGCCAGCCCGATACAAATTTTAAAAGGCCGCATTATTGCGGTAATTATCTTTGCTTTGTTTTTTGTGTTATCCGCTGTATCGCCAATATTTGCGGTTGTGTTGGCACTGGCTTTTTTAATCGCCTCGCCGTGGTTAATTGTACAAAGTTTAAAATTCAATATGCGTATGACCAGCTACCGCAATGTGCGGTTTGCTTTTAACGGTGACTATGCCGGTGCCTTTAAACATTTTGTGTTGCTGCCGGTGCTGGCAGTTTTTACGCTGTATCTGGCCATGCCTTGGGTGTTAAAACGTATAGACCAGTTTGTTTACGGCAATATCAGCTATGGCGGTAAGCAATTTCAGGCCAACACTGAAACCGGCAACTATTATATCGCTGCCCTGGTGGCAATAGCCGCCGTGATATGTGTCGGTATCGCTTTCAGTATTATCTCCGCGCTGGTGATTGGCGCAACAGCCTTCGGTACCCAAAGTAGCTTAGATGGTGTGCTCGGTGTCACCGGCTTTTTGATTTTCGTTATGTACTTTTTAATGCTGACACTAAGCGGTGCAATTTATCAAACCATGATCCGCAACCATTTATTCGAACGCACTGAATTGCCACAGATTGTACAATTTAAATCTGAAGCCCGGGTTATGCCGTTTTTATGGTTAACCATCACCAACTTACTGGCTATCATCTGTACGCTGGGCCTGGCGTATCCGTGGGCCAGGATCCGTAAAGCCAGCTATTTTGCCGGCGTTACTACCGTAGCGGTGTATCCGCAAGCCGACTCCCTGGTTGATCAGGCACAACAGAGCAGCAGCGCCTTTGGCGAAGAAGCAGCCGGCCTATTTGATATCGACGTGTCTTTAGCCTGATGCACGCCAGCCACCGGATTGCCGGGCAATTTCAGCATGCCGCCAGCAGCAGCTTGTATGCTGCGCTGGCAACCATCAGTGCCAACGGCAGGCTGAGCATCGTCAGTGCGGCGGATAACAGCAGCCTGTGTCAGGCCGGTGTCGACGACTATCGTTTCGGCACTGTGCTGCCGGGGTTAGCAGTAGAGCTGCAGCTGCGTGATGGTGCGGTGTTTGTGCCGGATGACCGCAGTTTTCGCTGGCCACAGCTTAGTGCCAAAGCCAAACTGGCCGCCTGGCTGGAAAGCCACAAGCTGGCGATGCTTGCCGCGGTGTTTTTATCGCCGCTGTTGCTGTGGTGGATTATTGTCTATGCCATGCCGATGGCGGCCGGTGCTGCCGTACCCCTGGTGCCTGACAGCGTAAAACGCCAAATGGGCCAGCAAACTTTTTACAGTTTGCAACAAACTGTGCTGCAGCCTACAGAGTTAGCGGCACCACAGCAAGCCACTGTGCAGTACCACTGGCAAATGGCATTGCAGCAGCTACCACTGCAACAGAGCAACTATAAGTTGTATCTGTATAAGTCAGACTTTTTCGGTGCCAATGCTTTTGCCCTGCCCGACGGCACTGTGGTAGTAACCGACGGCCTGGTGAAACTACTGCACGACAAACCGGATGCATTGCTGGCGGTGTTGTTGCATGAGATCGGCCATGTTGAAGGCCAGCACAGTGTGCGTTTAGTCGCACAGTCACTGGGCGCGGCTTTGGTGTTTGGTATTTTGTTTGGCGACCCGGAAGGCATTGCTGAGCTGGTGCTGGGTTCGGGTTCTGTGCTGCTGCAAAGTGCTTTTTCGCGTGATATGGAACGCGAAGCCGATCAATTTGCGCTGCAGCAACTGAAAGCTTTGGGTAAGTCACCGTCTGCTTTTGCCGACGCCATGTCGGCATTGCTGAGCGAACACGGCGATAGCGATGACACGTCCGCCAGCTTGTTAAAATACCTCAGCTCCCACCCCGATACGCGCGAGCGTATAGAACAGGCAACACAGCAGCACACCGACTGAACCACCGCGCCGGATTCCGCCGGCGCGGTTTTATTGCTATAGTTGCCAGCAAAACCAAACAGGGACAATACCTTATGTTGCGCTTTGCCAGCTTAGCTTGTGCGTTATTTACTACCGGCCTTGTTACCGGCAATCTCAGTGCCGCGCCGGTGGTACTGTCAGATATTAAAGGTTACGGCTTCGATTCAGCACGCCAGCTGCAGCAGTTCAGCGTGCTGGTATTTGATGATGCCAGCGGCAAAGTATTAGCGCGTGGTGATGCAGCACTGCTAAAGCAGTATCCACAGGCTAAACAGCTGAGCGGCAACGGTAAAACCCTGCTACCGGGTTTAATTGACGGCCATGGCCATGTATTGGGGCTGGGGCAATACTTAGCCGTGGCAGAACTGCGCGGCAGCAACAGTGAGCAGGATGCAGTCGCACGGGTAGCGCAGTTTGCTGCCGCCAATAAAGACGCGCCCTGGATTATCGGCCGCGGCTGGAACCAGGTATTGTGGCCTACTAAGCAGTTCCCTACCACCGCCTTACTCGATGAGGCCATCAGCGACAAACCGGTTTATCTGGAGCGGATAGATGCGCATGCCGGCTGGGCTAACAGCAAAGCGCTGGCGCTGGCTGGCATTACCAAAGACAGCATAGACCCGCCGGGCGGCGAGATCATCCGCGACAGCAAAGGCAACCCGACCGGGGTGTTGATAGACAACGCCATGGCGCTGGTAGAACAACATATACCCGAGCCGGATAAAAACGACACACTGCGGGCGTTAAACGTAGCCTTTTCCCACTTACTGGCACTGGGCATTACCAGCGTACATGACGCCGGCGTAGATACCGCCACCGTTAAGCTGTTTCAGCAACTGGCGGCAGAGCAAAAACTGCCGCTGCGTATCTATCCGATGTTATCGGCGCGCGACCCGCAACTGCCGCAGTGGCTGGCAGCCGGCATTATTGACGACCCAACAGATTTTCTCGATATCCGTTCGGTGAAAATCTACGGTGACGGGGCGCTTGGCAGCCGTGGTGCAGCTTTAATTGAGCCCTACAGCGATCAGCCATCGCAAAAAGGCTTACTGGTAACCCAGCCAGACCAGTTAACGCAAATAATGCAAATGACGATAGATGCCGGTTTTCAAACCAATGTGCATGCCATCGGCGATTTAGCCAACCGTTTAGCGTTGGACCGCTTTGAACAGCTGGTGCCGGAAGATAAACGCGCCGCCAGCCGGCACCGGATTGAGCATGCGCAAATTGTGTCACCGAAAGACATTCCGCGCTTTGCCAAACTGCATGTGTTGCCGGCGATGCAGGCGGTGCATGCCACCTCAGATAAAAACATGGCCGGCGATCGCTTGGGCGTAGCACGGCTGCGTGGTGCCTATGCCTGGCGCAGCTTTATCGACCAGGGCAGCATTATTGTTGGCGGCTCCGACTTTCCGGTCGAACTGGCCAACGCCTTTCACGGTATTCATGCCTCGGTTACGCGGCAAAGCCAGGATAACCAACCGGTTGGCGGCTGGTTGCCGGAGCAAAAACTCAGTTTAACCGAAGCACTGCGCTCTTTTACCGTAGACGCCGCCTATGGCGCCTTTCAGGAAACCAGCATGGGCACGCTGGCGCCGGGTAGCTGGGCCGATTTTATTCTGATAGATCGCGATATTTATAACATCCCGCCACAGCAGCTGTGGCAGACAGAGGTAGAGCAAACCTGGGTTAACGGTAAGCAGGTATTCACTAAATGATCAGCCAAAAGTGGAGCAAGTTAATCCGCTCCTTGCAGCAAAAAAAATACCGCAAAGCCGAGCAGCTGTTTTTTGTTGAAGGCGAAAAAGCCGTATTAGAACTACTGGCCTCCGGCTGGCAGGTCGACGCGGTGTTCGCGACAGAAAAGTTCTTGCAGCAATATCCGCAGCAGGTAAAAACGGCAGCGCTGGTGCAACAATGCAGCGCTGATGAGCTGGTAAAGGTAGGCACCTTTGCCAGCAATGACGCGGCGTTGGCAGTAGTAAAAATGCCAGTGCAGAGCGATTTTGTACCACATAGCCACGGTTTTGTGCTGGTGCTGGATCAGATCAACGACCCGGGTAATCTGGGCACCATTATCCGTATTGCCGACTGGTACGGCATCAAGCATATTGTCTGCTCGCCGGATACTGCAGACTGCTACAACCCCAAGGTAATAGCCGCCGCCAAAGGCTCGTTTTTACGGGTGCAACTGCATTACCAGGCGCTGCAGCCGCTGCTGGCACACAGCATATTGCCGGTGTACGGCGCCTATCTTGGCGGTGAATCAGTGCATCAGCTACAACTTACACAGCAAGGTGGCTTTATCGTGCTGGGTAATGAGGCCAATGGTATCAGCGCAGAGTTAGAAGGCGTAATTAACCGCAAAATCACCATCCCGGCCTTTGGCGAGGCAGAATCACTGAATGTCGGCATCGCTGCCGCGGTAATCTGTGATAATTTGCTGCGGCTAAGTTAGTAGTACTAGCGGTGTAAACACTAGCGGAAGTTGCGACCAACAGTGGGCGTTAACGTTGAAGCTGAGCCGCGAGCGGCGGCCTGCCAATGCGAGTCGGCTCGAGCGACTGGTTAGACCGCGCCAACAACTACGTCTTCAGATGTCCTGAACACTGCAAGATAAGTCCCCTCTGGATGTACAGGGGGGACACCAAGCTTCTTCCTCCAGTAATACAGAACGGCCAAGAATAGCAAGAGAACATCCCAGTCCTTGCCACTTCGGTCTATCACGTTCACTGCTGGTGTGACGACCCAGTCCGATGCACCAGGAGCCGAGAATTCAGGGGGGTCCTCATGGTCCTCTACGGCCGTGACATAGCCACACCCAACATGGCCGCCTGAATAGTAAAGGTGAGAGACAAGATCAAAGGGAGCCAACAACGGGTTATCAAGTGTCTTGTGTTTTGCACCATTCGCAATTTGTTCGCAAACCGCGAGTTCTGCCGAATCTGCCCTGCATTGCTCCTGCAATGTCCTCAGCATCTTTCGATCCGCAGGCCCGTTCCGAGAAGCAAGCCAGTCGACCATATGCCAGGCGGTGATGCTGAAATCAAAGACCCAATCGAATTGGTCATCGCCATACGCTGCACGCCTGTGCAGGGTGCGCTCTAGCTTTGCATAGAGATCCTCGGGCGTAGCGATATCCACAACACCTTTACGACTGCTCTTGCTGAATGTGATGATTGGACCCGATTTAATCTTTCCCATGGTACTTCAACCTCGTGCCTATGCGGCCTAACGCCGCATTAAGATGTGAGCAACGCTTCCACGGCACTAAACCATTGCGCCGTAAACACTAAACCCAACGTTGAACTGAAAATGCCAAGCGTTGGGAATCACTCTTAAATGCTTTGTTAGCCTAATCTTTTAACAACGGTGATGGCAACTGAACTTCTAAAATTTGAGCTTGATTATGTAGCCTTTTTTCTAGCAACTTATAGTCCTGCTTAGATGCCATTGATGCCCAATCTGCTCTGTATTGAAGATATTCAGCTTTTGATAGCTTAGGTGCTAACACTGTAAGACGTTGATTAAATGATGCGTTTAATTGGAGATCTGTATAAATATAAGAAGCCATTATGGTAGCTAAACTCAAACCAACAATAACCAATAACCAACGAAGAATCCTTAACTTAAACAATAGACCGTTAACCTTGTCTTTCTTCGCAACGTCATCATCTGAGCTTTGAATAGACTTATCTATCTTCCTTGCTGTGAACTGCCCTAATCCCTTTCCAAGCAACAGGACAAAAGGCAAATAAATGCCTAAAATCACAACAGTAACAACAACCCAGTTCCTTTCACCTAACGCTGCATTTTCGTACATAAGATCAACATAGTAATTAATATACTCATTGCCTGTAGAGGAAATAGCGTTCCAAAAATATGTCATCACTGGCTGTATCAAAGAAATAAAGATTATCGATGCAACAATGCTCGCGGCAATACTTGCGCGAAATGTACTTTTACTAACAACTTCATCTGATTTTTGTGTCATTTACCACTACCGTATTACTAAATTTTCCAATATTAGGCTAACAACTTAGCGTTTTATCCGGCACTTTGTCCAGTGACGGCTAAACGCCTGTTGAACGGCCTGGTTCGCTTAATTTTTGGTATACTTGATGCTAAAGGAATTTTTTTAAGGGAAAAGTTAAAAGCCAGCTAGGTTAATACTATGCATTTCGGCACCTTGCAGAGATATGACGATTATTATCTTCGGCCCCTTATTTGGAGTATGAGGTAAGGGTGCCCCCGATATGCGTTTGTTGCAGGCTATCGCCCGGCAACCATGATGGCAGATGTAGCAGTCTATCTTGCTGATGGACAAACAGACTGGCCGCTAACGCGGCCAGAAGAGCGGTTTTACCTATTGACTCCGGGAAGGCTCATATGTGTTATGTTTATTACACTGCAAACCTTTCTCTCTGCTGAGAAGACATGCACTGTAAAACATAGTTAAGCTGGTCATCTTTTAACGTTCTAAGATATGCTTTGCATTCTCTAGTTCGTAGGTAAACAGGAAACATGGACGGTTGATACTTGATATCATTTTTATGCATTTTCTCGCAAAGAACGACTAAATTTTGAGGAGTAAAAGCACCTTTTGATTTAAAGTGGGAAACGCTCATCTCAATATATTTTCTGTATTCCCTATCAATTTTCCATAGTATCCTTAATGGTTGTAAAGCAATGTCTACTTGCTTATCCTTTAATGCCCTATCAAGTTCTCGCTTACGTGTGCGCGCATCGGTAAGTTGCATTCCAGATTCATCATAAACAACAATTTCTTGAAATCTTAGAATACATGAAGACCCGACCCATAAATGATTCAATTTCAAATAATTTATTATTTCAAAATGATACCGAAGTTCCTCATGCTCGCAAAGCTCACAGGTTTCATCTGCGATTTGATGATCTATT
Source organism: Rheinheimera sp. (assembly GCF_030690345.1). Classification (GTDB taxonomy): domain Bacteria; phylum Pseudomonadota; class Gammaproteobacteria; order Enterobacterales; family Alteromonadaceae; genus Alishewanella. Next base: position 416,356 of record NZ_JAUYGV010000006.1, on the reverse strand, counting down.
ACTTCACCAGTAAACTCCCATTCCTTCAACGCTTCTTTAAAATCATTAGCAGCGCTAAGTGGTATGAGATTTTTAATTGAATTTTCCATCCATGGATTCTTGCGCATTCACTTCCCTTTATAAATCTCGAGGGTCAGATCCAATTGTTACAACTTGCCTGAACCGCTTAACCGCCGCCGAGTAAAGCTAGCTAATTTCAAACTTGCGTTACATTTACCTAAAAAATGAATTTGGTCAAGAAGCGTAGAGGGCAGATCTAGTCTCAACCAACCTAGATGCAGTGTAACTAAGATATGTTTATTGTTTAAATCATAGAAAATCTAAACCTTAATCCACTAACAGTGTTTCTAAGCGGTAACTGTCGTCACTTTTTCAGCTGTTGAACATTGGCTTTTGCTGTAAACAAACTCAGGGGCAAGATCTACTCCGGCGTCCCACTCTATGGTGTCAAATGAAACCCGAACCCGGTTAAATGCTTCGACATCTTGCAACCGCTTAAATACGCCGAAATCCAAATAGGGTTTCATATCCAAAATGCCTTTTTCGCCGTTATCAAAGCTCACTGCCAACAGATAATTATCCAGCGGCGCTACTGTTTTCACAGACGGATACATAATTCACCTCTCATTCCAGTAGCTGGACGCTTTACTTTATTACATAGGTCCAGACTGTCAACCCAGCGCTTAAGCATTAACAGCTAAGTGGCTTTGCGCTACACTGGCAGCAGTTTTCGCTTCTTAATGCATGGTGCTGGCTATGACTTTCCCGACTATTGAACATTCTGTTGGCAACACCCGGCTGGTAAAGCTACAGCGCATGGCGGCGCATACCCAGAGCACCGTATTGCTCAAGCTGGAAGGTGATAACCCGGCCGGTTCGGTAAAAGACCGGCCGGCGCTGAATATGATAGTGCAGGCTGAACAGCGCGGCACGATTAAACCCGGTGACCGCATTATTGAAGCCACCAGCGGCAACACCGGTATTGCCTTGGCAATGGCAGCTGCGATTAAAGGCTATGCCATGACCCTGATTATGCCGGATAACGCTACCGAAGAGCGTAAAAGCAGCATGCGCGCTTATGGCGCCGAGCTGATACTGGTAACCAAAGAGCAAGGCATGGAAGGCGCGCGTGATTTAGCCCTGCAGATGCAGGCGCAAGGCAAAGGCATAGTGCTGGACCAGTTTAACAACCCGGATAACCCGGCGGCACATTATGCCAGTACCGGGCCGGAAATTTGGCAGCAAAGCCGGCAACAAGTTACCCACTTCGTATCCAGTATGGGCACCACCGGCACTATTATGGGGGTGTCGCGTTACCTGAAAGAGCAAAACCCGGCGATCCAAATTATTGGCCTGCAACCGGCCGAAGGCGCCAGCATTCCCGGTATCCGCCGCTGGCCCGAGGCTTATCTGCCGGGCTTTTTTGATAGAAGCCGCGTCGATCAGATCATTGATATCAGCCAGCAGGATGCATTAAACGCCATGCGCCGCTTAGCGCGCGAAGAAGGTATCTTTGCCGGTGTCAGCTCCGGCGGCGCCGTACATGCGGCAATCCAACTGGCTGAGCAATATGATAATGCCGTGATCGTGGCGATTATTTGCGACCGCGGTGACCGCTATTTATCCTCCGGTATTTTTTAGCCTGTAGCGTTTTTGTCCTGCCCCGGCCAACGTTCTGTTGGCCGCTTAATTTGGCCTTAGCGCCAGATTGCGCTATCCTTTAAAGCCCTTCTGCTTTAAATCTGATACAAAATAAGGATTTACTATGTTCTCACTTCGCAGTATCAGTCTGATCGCTGCCGTTGGGCTATGCCATTTTTCTGCCCATGCCACTGAAACCGACGACATTAAACAACAACTGGCGGCGCTGAAGGCGCAAATTGCTGCGCTGGAGCAACGGCTGGCAGAACAGGAAGCGGCCGGCGAAAAAGCCGCTGCATTGCTGGCACAGCAGCAGGTAGAAGCCACTGACGACAGTACGGAGAAAACAGACGGCATAAAGCTCGGCGGTGCTATCCGTACCAATTACAGCCATACCTCGTACAGCGACGGCAATAAAAACCGCGGCGGCGACTTTGCTTTTGATATCTTCCGGCTGAATTTAAACGGCAGCATTGGTGATGTGCTGCTAAACGCCGAGATCCGCTTTTTCGATTATATGACCGCGGTTAAGTATGCCTATGTCGGTTACCAACTAACGGAAGACTGGCAGGTGCAGGCCGGTATTACTCAGGTACCTTTTGGTAATTGGCCGTATAATTCGCATAACTATTTTTTCAGCACTAACTATTACCTGGGGTTGGAAGATGATCACGACCTCGGCATTATGTTTAAGCGCCAACTGGCCGATAACTGGCAGCTGGACTTAGGCTTTTTTAAGAACGACGAACTGGGTGGTGTTGAGGGCTATGTCAGTAGCCGTGCTGATCGTTATTCCTACGACATCGTCGGCTACCGCCAGGGCGATGACGGCATTTATGACGATCCTGCGCAGCCACTGGGCGAGTACAATACTTTCTCCGGCCGTTTTGCCTATCAGTTAGAGCACAGCAGCGACTTTACCACTGAGCTGGGCGTATCCGCCCTCGCTGGCGGCTTACATGACGGCAGCTCGCGCGCCGGCAGTTACAATGCCTGGGCGTTGCATTTAAACAGCCATTACCAGCGCTGGAACCTGCAACTGCAACACGGCGAATACCATTACAACATCGACGATGTTGAGCGTATGGCGGTCGGCGCCTATGCCTTTTACGACAGCATTGCCGCCAAAGCCAAAACCAGCACCGTGAATCTGGCTTACAGCCTGCCGATTGAATGGGGCCCGGTTACCGGGCTGCAGTTTTATAACAACTACGGCCTGGTGTACGACAAATCTGATAACAGCCGCGATACTATGATGAATGTCACCGGCTTTTCCGTTGCTGCCGGCGGCCTGTTTACCTATTTTGATTTAGTGCATGCCAGAAATCAGCCCTTCGTTGGTGGCAGTGCGGCCGGTGACAGCAATGAAACCGAGCGCCGCTTCAACATTAATATCGGCTACTACTTTTAACAAAGGCTGCGGCTTTGCAGACAAAACAAGGACAACAGCATGACAGATTATAAAGATCCGATGATCCCGGACGGCAAAGTTAACCCGATAGATACCGATTACCAGATAGGCCAGGACAATATCCTGGTAAAAGTCGGCCCTTTTGGCCTCGACATTCATAACAGAGTGTTTTTAATTTCTGCCATCGTAGTGGTGCTGTTTGTCGTACTGACCATCAGCTTTCAGCAACAGGCCGAACCGGTATTCAGCAGCATGCGCGGCTGGCTTACCAGCAATCTGGATTGGTTTTTTATTTCCGCCGCCAATATTTTTGTGTTGCTGTGTTTAGGTTTAATAGTGTCGCCGCTGGGCAAGGTACGCCTGGGCGGTACCGAAGCCACGCCGGATTTTGGCTACGCCGGTTGGTTCTCGATGCTGTTTGCCGCCGGTATGGGCATTGGCCTGATGTTTTACGGCGTATCAGAACCGCTATCGCACTTTAGCAGCGCCTACGGCGGCGTTAGCGTAACCGACGGTGTGCGCACCGACTGGGCGCCGCTGGCCGGTGCTGCCGGTGATGCCTTAGCCGCAGAGCGCTTGGGTATGGCGGCCACTATTTATCACTGGGCACTGCACCCCTGGGCCATATATGCCATTTTAGCGCTGGGTTTAGCGCTGTTTTCTTTTAATAAAGGTTTGCCGCTCACCATCCGCTCGGTGTTTTACCCGCTACTGGGCGAGCGTATCTGGGGTTGGCCGGGCCACATTATTGATATTCTGGCCGTATTTGCCACCCTGTTTGGTTTAGCCACGTCGCTGGGGCTGGGCGCGTCACAAGCCGGTGCCGGTTTGCATTATCTGTTTGACTGGCCGCAGGGCAGCACCACACAAATCCTGCTGGTTATCGGCATTACCGCCATCGCCCTGGTATCGGTATTGGCCGGGCTGGAAGCCGGGGTAAAACGCCTGTCTGAAATTAATATGCTGCTGGCAGCATTACTGCTGCTGTTTGTTATTATTGTCGGGCCAACATTAGCCATCGCCAGCGGCTTTGTTGCCAACCTGGGCGCTTATTTGCAACATTTACCGGCGCTGGCCAACCCGCTTGGCCGCGAAGATGTTAATTTCTCGCAGGGCTGGACCGCCTTTTACTGGGCCTGGTGGATCAGCTGGTCGCCTTTTGTCGGCATGTTTATCGCCCGGGTATCGCGCGGCCGTACCGTACGCGAGTTTTTAATTTCGGTATTACTTATCCCGTCACTGGCCTGTGTATTATGGATGACAGTATTTGGCGGCACCGCTATCAGCCAGGTGGTGCAACAAGGTTACGAAGTGGCAGCCGGCGCCGAGCTGCCGCTGCAGCTGTTTGCCATGTTAGACGTATTGCCGCTGGCGCAAATCAGCTCCTTTATTGCCATTATTCTGGTAGTGGTGTTTTTTGTTACCTCGTCTGACTCCGGCTCGCTGGTTATTGATACCATAGCGGCCGGCGGTAAAGTGAATGCCCCTACGCCACAGCGGGTATTCTGGTGCACCTTTGAAGGCCTGGTGGCGATAGCATTGATTTTAGGCGGTGGCCTGGTGGCCTTGCAGGCGATGGCGGTGTCTACCGGCTTTCCGTTTACACTGGTATTACTGGCCGCCTGTGTGGCGGTGGTAAAAGGCCTGTTGTCTGAACCCAGAGCCTGACGCCGTGGCATATAAGCAGGTAGAACAGCAGACACGATGGAAATAGAGCAAATTGAAATATTGCAGTTTCTGCAGCGGCATTCGCCGTTTCAGGAATTGCCGCCGGAGCAGCAACTGCTGTTGGCGCAGAGTATTAATGTTGGCTACTTTCAGGCTGGCAGCGAGATACTGCGCTATAACGAGCCGCTGCAGGCGCTGCATTTGATCCGCAGCGGCGCGGTAGAAACCTTTCGTCGCAACGGTGATTTATATAACCGTTTAAGCGAAGGCGGTATTTTTGCTGAACAAGGCCTGCTGCGCGGCGGCAAGGTGCGCTTTCCGGCGACCGCACTGGAAGATACGTTAATTTACTTTATTCCCGACCAGGTATTTCAGCAGCTGTTTGACAGCAATGAGTTTTTCGCCGATTACGTAGAAGTCGGCGATACCGAGCGGCGTAAATCCACCAAGGCAGCGAAACAAGCCGAAGCCGATTTGCTCAGCGCAAAAATCAGCACCCTGCTGCAACGCGAGCCGGTATGCCTGGCCAGCAGCGCCAGTGTCTGGCAAGCGGCGCAAACCATGACAGAACATGGCGTGTCCTGCTTGCTGATCCTGCACGATAACGGCGCTGAGCAAGCTGCTGAACCCGCTGCAGAACCGGGTGCTGAACCAGGTACACTGGCCGGCATTATTACCGACCGTGATATCCGCTCACGTTTGGTGGCGCCCGGGCTGAAGTCAGAAACCTGTGTCAGTGACATTATGTCCACCAATTTGGTGACCATTGACCAACACCAGTATCTGTTTGAAGCCATGATGCTGATGCTGCGCCACAATGTGCATCATCTGCCGGTGCTGCAGCAGGCGCGGCCGGTGGGCGTGCTGGCGCTGTCGGATATTATCCGTTACGAGTCACAAAACAGCCTGTTTGTCGTCAGCAGTATTTTCCGCCAGCACTCGCTGGACGAGCTTAGCGCCCTGGGCAAAGATGTTAAAGCCTGCTTTGTGCGGATGGTAAATGAAGACGCCAACTCGCATATGATTGGCAGCGCCATGGCCGCCATTGGTCGCAGTTTTAAACAACGGTTGCTGGAGCTGGCCGAGCAGCAGCTTGGCCCGCCGCCGGTGCCCTACTGCTTTTTAGCGCTGGGGTCAATGGCGCGCGACGAGCAGCTGATTGTTACCGATCAGGACAACGCCCTGGTGCTGGACAATAGCTTTGATCCGGCACAGCACGATGGCTATTTTCAGCAACTGGCGACTTTTGTCTGTGATGGCCTGGCCGCTTGCGGTTACAGCTATTGCAGCGGCAATATTATGGCCACTAACCCACAGTGGCGTCAGCCGCTACGGGTATGGCAGCAATATTTTACCGACTGGATAGAAAAGCCCGATGCCGAACGTTTGCTGCACGCCAATATCTTTTTCGATTTAGATGCGGTCTGGGGTGAAACCCGCTGGGGCGATGAGTTAAATCAGTTGATCGCGGCAAAAGCCCGGGCCCGGCCACAGTTTCTCGCCTGTATGACACGCAACGCGCTGCAGCGCACGCCGCCGCTGGGCTTTTTTAAAGACTTTGTGATGGAAAACGACGGCCGGCAAAACAACAGCCTGAATATTAAACGCCGCGGCACCGCACCAATGGCGGATCTAATCCGCGTGCATGCACTGGCCATTGGCTCCACAGCAGTTAACTCGTTTGGACGCCTGCGCGATATTATCGCTGCTAAAGTACTGCCCAACGGCCGCGGTGAAGATTTGCGTGACGCTTATGAAGTGATTGCCATGACCCGTATCCGCCAACAGGCGCTGGCCTTGCAGGCCGGTGAAACGCCGGACAACAACGTGGTGCCGGAGCGCTTATCCGAGTTTGAACGCAAGCACTTAAAAGAAGCCTTTTCGGTGTTAAGCAACGCACAAAAATTCCTTAAATTTCATCTGCGCGCCTGACTATGCTGTATCTGGGCCCTTCCGAACTACAACGCCCCGCCGGCCGGCAATCTGATCCGGCCATCAGCAACTGGCGGCAATACTATCAACAGCAGGCCCAAAGCAGCCAACATGCGCTGCTGCAACAGTTTTATCAGGCCGGCATGGTGGCCGCCGACACGCCTATTCGCGAGGTGCCTTTGCTGGCGCTGGATATTGAAACCACCGGGCTGGACCCTGCCAGCAGCGGCATTGTCAGCATTGGTTTATTGCCAATGGACTTAAGCCAAATTTATGCCTCCCGCGCCAGGCAATGGCTGCTAAAGCCGCGCTTTGCCCTTAGCGATGACTCGGTTACGCTGCACCGTATTACCCATTCAGATATTGCCCAGGCGCCGGATCTCAGCGCGGTATTGCCCGAACTACTGCAACAGCTGGCCGGCAAAGTGGTGATAGTGCATTACCGCGGTATTGAACGGCCGTTTTTGCATGCCGCGGTTAAAGCCAGGTTAGGGCAAGGTGTGTACTTTCCGCTGATTGATACTATGGAGCTGGAAGCACGCTTACACCGGCGCAAAGCGCTGAGCCTGTGGCAGCAGCTGCGTGGTAAACAGCAGTTATCCATCCGCCTGGCAGACAGCCGCTTACGCTATGGCTTACCGCCCTACCGGCCGCACCATGCCGCCACCGATGCGCTGGCCTGTGCCGAGTTATTTCGCGCCCAATTGGCAGCACGCTTTAGCCCAAACACGCCGGTTAGCCAGCTGTGGTGTTAGGCCACTTGCATTTGTGCCTGCCAGTTGGCATAGTGCGCAAAAGCCACAACAGGTCAGACCACAATGAGCCAACATAAACCGAATAAACTACAGCGCATTGTTACTAAGTGCTATCAACTGCCAAAATCGTTGCAGGCCTTTGCCCTAAGCACGGTATTTGGCCGGGTGATTAAATTTGCCGGCACCGCCGGGGTAGAAGTATTAGAGCTAAAAGGCGCACGCTCAGTGCTACGGCTGAAAAACCGCAAGAAGGCGCAAAATCATATCGGTTCAGTGCACGCCGCCGCCACCGGCTTACTGGCCGAATCGGCCACCGGCTTTTTAGTTGGCATTCACCTGCCTGACAGCAAGCTGCCGCTGCTGAAACAAATGCAAATTGACTATATCAAGCGCTCAACCGGTGACTTAACTGCGGTGGCCACGCTAACCGACGAGCAAATCACCGCCATGCATAACGAGGACAAAGGCGAAGTAACGGTAGCGGTAACCATTACCGACAGCGCCGGCATTGAGCCGGTAAACGCCAACATGACCTGGGCCTGGATACCAAAAAAGCGCTAAGGTATAGCGGAATAATCTCTTCTACCGTCGGCGGCTGACGTATAATGCCGCCAACGTCATTGCCGGTAACCGCCTCTTTGTCATACGAATACCTTGCCTTATTAGCCGCCGCCTGTTGGGCCGTCGGCAGCCTGATGTCGGCCACCGCCTCTACCCATCTGGGCGCTTTTGCCTTTACCCGCTGGCGCATGTTATGTGCTGCGCTAATGTTATGGCTGATAGCTGCTGTTAGCGGCGGCTGGGTAACATTGGCTGTTGATAGTCTGGGTTTGCTGGTGCTGTCCGGCGTTATCGGCATCTTTATCGGCGACACCGCACTGTTTGCCGCAATGAACCGCCTCGGCCCGCGCCGTGCCGGGGTGCTGTTTGCTACTCATGCGCTGTTTTCTGTGGTGTTGGCGTATATTTTCCTCGGCGAAACCCAGTGGGGCTGGACGCTGATCGGCAGCAGTTTATTAGTCAGCGGTGTAATGACAGCGATATTTTTCGGTAAACGCAAAACCGAGCTGCACGCCTGGGAAGCCAATCAAAGCCAGTTGAAAAGCGGCGTTGTCTTGGGTTTACTGGCCGCGCTGTGTCAGGCAGTAGCGACGCTAATGCTAAAGCCGCTGATGGAAACTAATATTGATGCTGTTGCTGCCAGCGCCGTACGCATGAGCACCGCTTTTGTGCTGCACCAACTGATCTTTATGCTGGGGTTTAAAATCGCCCGCGCTTATTTACCGCTGAATAAGGAGGTATTCCTGCTGGTGCTGGCCAATGCCGCGCTGTCGATGGTACTGGGCATGACATTAATATTGCAGGCATTAAAACACGGCGATGCCGGTATGGTAGCGATACTGTCATCGGTTAGCCCGGTGCTGGTATTGCCGCTGTTATGGTTGGTGTATAAACGCAGCCCGGCTGCCGGCGCCTGGCTGGGGGCTGCGCTTACAGTAACGGGTACAGCATTAATATTGCTTAAATAAGCAACGCAGCGCTCTCTCACACCAGCCAGCGCTTTTTAACTTAACGCAAACTGAATATATTACTTGCAGCTAATGCTTTCTTAGCCCAGAATTGCCTAAAATAACTACAATGATGCGCTTTTCTGATGCCGCAACAGTTTCATTTTATTTCCGGTTTGCCGCGCTCAGGGTCTACCCTGCTGTCAGCAATTTTGCGACAGAACCCAGCATTTTACGCTAGCATTTCCAGCCCGGTAGCGCCATTACTGACGAGTATGCTGCAGCAATTCAGTGCCGGCAGTGAACACGCATCTTTGGTTTCCACAGCACAACGCCAATCATTGTTGCAAGGACTGTTTTCCAGCTATTACACCGAACAGCAGGATAAGCAGGTTATATTCGACACCAACCGATTGTGGTGCGCGCGCTTACCATTACTGCAAAAGTTATTTCCCCAAAGCAAAGTCATTGCTTGCGTGCGCAATGTCGCTTGGATCATGGACAGTTTAGAACGACTTTATAGTGCAGACCCTTTTGAAAACAGCCGACTGTTTAATGATGAGGCTGAGCGCAATACGGTATATAGCCGCACAGACACGCTGGCAATGTCTAATCGCATGGTGGGTTTTGCCTGGACAGCACTGAAAGAGGCATATTACAGCCCATACGCCAGCTCTGTATTGCTGGTTGACTATCAGCTGCTAACCGAGGCGCCGGAAAAAGTGCTGAGGTTAGTTTATCAGTTCATCGGTGAGCCCTGGTTCGAGCACCGTTTTGACGATGTTGCTTTTGACACTCCCGAATTTGACCAAAATCTTGGTTTATCTGGCCTACACCGGATCCGCAGCCAGGTTGCGGTTGCATCCCGACAAACCATATTACCTCCCGATTTATTTGACCGTTACGCTGCAATGAATTTCTGGGATCAAGATACCAGCAGCCAAGCCAATGTAATCCGAATTAAACAGCCATAACTTTGCAGGAAAGCACTATGCCAGTTCAACCCCCCGTTACAACTGTTACAAAGCCGCTATGCAAAACGCTGTTTGTTACAACGTTGCTGGCCAGTTCAGTGCAGGTGGCACTCGCTCTGCCACTTTCCGGCATTTCAGACAACACGCAAGCCGCAGCGTTTATCGAAGCAGGTTATACAGGCCCGGAGCTGGTGTTTATTGATTCACGAGTACCGGACATCAGTACTATCCTCAAGGCTATAAAGCCAGGTACTGAAGTTATCTTTATAGACGCCGACAGCAATGGTGTGGCGCAGCTAGCAAACTATGTAAAACAGCGCCGCAATATAGCCGCCATTCATATCATTTCACATGGTGATAAAGGTTCGCTGCTGCTGGGCAATGAGCCGCTGTCAGTGGAAAATATCAGTCAGTACAGCAACCAGTTACAGTCTATAGGCGCTGCGTTGACAGAGAATGGCGATATCAAACTCTATGGTTGTGATGTTGCCAATGGCGCAAAAGGGGCTGCATTTCTGGCGCAACTGTCGCAGTTAACCGGTGCCGATATTGCAGCATCTGATGACAAAACAGGGGGGAATACTGCTGGCGGGAACTGGGATCTGGAGATTACCACCGGTAAGATTGACAGTGGCCGGGCGTTGCTGGCAAACCGACTGGATAATTACAATCACACCTTGGTAACAACCAGTGTTAACTCAGTTGCACAACTTAAAGCCGCTATTGCCACTGGTAACACCGATGGCCTCGACGACGTGATCACTTTAACCGGTAATATCAGCTTCGCTTCAGCAGCTGACGCCATTTCAATCAATGTCACCGATGGCAAGACTATGTCAATTGTCGGCGGCGGCTTTACGCTCAACGGCAATAACCTTACGCGGGTACTGGATGTTGCATCATCGGGTGCAGGCTCAGAAGTCGCTATCAGTGGCCTGACAATTAGCAACGGTTTCTTGACCGGCAACGGTGGTAATACCCCGGGCAACGGTGTCGGACTTGCTGGTGGCGATGCATTGGGTGCCAATATCCGCAATACCGGGACGCTCATAATTACTAACTCTACCATCACCGCAGGTAAAGCAGCTGGCGGCGGTGGTGGTGGCGGTGGCGCGGGAGGTGGAGGCGGTGCTGGTGGTGGCGGTGGTGGTTTCGGCACGACTTTTGGCGGTGCCGGCGGCACTAACCCGACACATACGGCAGGTTCGGCCTCGGCAGGCGCGGGGGGCGACGGTGCTGGCTTTGGTAACCTGGTCGGGCGTGGCGGCACATCTAGCGGCGGTACGGGCGCAACCTACGGAAACAGTTACACCAATGGCGGCAATGGCGGCACCGCCAGCAATGGTTCGATTAGCATCGGTGGCGGCGGCGGCGGCGGTGGCTACTCATTTGGAGGCGGTCGGGCCGGCAATGCGACGGGCGGCATCTACAACACTGGTTTGCTCACCGTCACAAGTAGCAGTATCACCAATAACGTCGGCGCTGGCGGTGGTGGCGGTGGCGGTGGTACTAGTGGTATCAGTGGTAATGGCGGCGATGCGGGATCTGGTATTGGTGCCATCTGGAATGCCGGAGGCACCGTTCAGATAGACACCGCTACGAACACGTCATTGGCAACGGGCAATATTGGTGCAGCCGGTGGTATTGGCTTAACAAACGATGGCAGCAGCTCAAACGGCGCTGCCGGCGTGTCGACCTCGCAGATACACACCACAGGCGGTGGCACTACCGACACCAACTACGCCCCATTTCCCGTCGTCACCGATGGCAACATCAGCATTTCCGGTGCAACAGGTACCGGTGGTGCTTATAAAATTGGCGATACCATCAGCGTAACGTGGAACAATACCGGCGGCGGCGATAATAACGCCGGCATTACCGGTGTTACGACAGATTTTTCCCAGTTTGGCGGCGGTGCTGCAGTGGTTGCCACTAATAGCGCCGGCAGCTGGACCGCAACCTATACCATTACGGCAGGCGCCATTGATACTACCAATCGTAATATCAGCGTCACCGCCAGCAATGCAGACGGCCCCACCACCGCTGCTGACACTACAAATGCTACTGTCGACAACATAGCCCCAACAGTAACTGATGCACGGATCAGTATTTCCGGCGGCACCGGCTCTGGCGGAACTTATATTGTCGGCGACACTGTCACCGCCAGCTGGAACAATACCGCAGGCGGAGATAATAATAGCGATACCATTAGTGGCGTGACTGTTAATTTCAGTCAGTTTGGTGGCGGTACAGTTGCCGCCAGCAACAGCGCCGGCACCTGGACAGCTACTTACACTGTCGTTGCCGGTGCGATAGAAGCCGGTGGCCGCAATGTGTCGGTTACCGCTACCGATAACGCCGGTAACAGCGCAACCCGGGCCGATACCAGCAATGCTGCTGTGGATAATGCCGCCCCTGTCGTCGGTAGCGTTAGTGTGCCGGCCAATGCCACCTATATTGCAGGGCAAAACCTGGATTTTGTGGTTAATATTGCTGCTGTCAGTGATGTTGTTGTCGACACTAATGGCGGCACACCGCGCATTGCACTGACGGTTGGCGCCAGCACGCGCTACGCCAGCTACATCTCCGGTTCAGCTTCGCCCTGGTTAACCTTCCGTTATACCGCCCAGCCCGGTGACTTTGATGCTAACGGTATTGCTGTCGCCGGCGTGATTGACGCCAATAACGCTACGCTGCAAGACGGTTCCGGCAATAATATGAATCTGACACTGAACAGTGTCGGCAGTACAGCATCTGTGCTGGTGGATGGTATAACGGTACCCGACGCCCCAACCATAGGCACAGCCACTGCAGGTAATACCCAGGCCAGTGTAACCTTTACTGCTCCTGGCAATAACGGCGGCTCGGCCATTACCACTTATACCGCTACTGCCAGCCCCGGCGGCGCCTCAGGTAACTGTGCCGGCCCTGCAGCTTGCACCATTAGCGTAAACGGCCTGGATAACGGTACCTCCTACAGCTTTACCGTGACAGCGACCAATATTAAAGGCAATAGCGTTGCTTCAGCGCCATCTAATGCTGTGATCCCCAAAGGCACGCAAACCATTACCTTTAATAATCCCGGAGCGCAGAACTTTAATACTACGCCAACGCTTACAGCCACTTCATCTGCCGGAGCTGGCTATACGGTGACGTTCACTTCATCGACAACCGGCGTTTGTAACATCACCAGCGGTGGTACACTAACATTTGTTGCGGCGGGTACTTGTACGATCAATGCGGACCAAGCGGGTGATTCCTCCTTCCTGCCTGCGTTACAAGTGAGCCGCTCTTTCACCGTTAACCCGGTAGTGCCCAATGCACCAACCATAGGGACTGCAATCGCCGGTGATACCCAGGCCAGTGTTGCCTTTGTGGCCCCGGTGAATATCGGCGGCGCGGCGATTACCGGTTATACAGTAACGGTAAACCCAGCAGATGTTGCGCCGATACTCGGTGCGTCATCCCCGATTGTGGTGGCCGGTTTAACCAATGGCCAGGCCTATACTTTTACCGTAACGGCAAACAACGTTGCAGGCACCGGCCCTGCATCGGCAGCCTCCAACTCAATAACGCCGGCTGCTATCCAAACTATTACCTTTGCCAACCCGGGGGCGCAGAACTTTGGTACTACACCAACCCTGACAGCAACGACCGACTCCGGTTTAACACCGGTATTTACCTCTTCAACACCAGCGGTTTGTACTATAACCGCGGCAGGCGCACTGACGTTTGTGACCACGGGTACCTGTACAATCAATGCCGATCAAGCCGGTAATGGTAGCTACTTGCCCGCTCCTCAGGTAAGCCGGACCTTTATTGTTAACCCGGTAGTGCCCGGTGCACCTACGGCTGTTGTTGCCACTGCAGCTGATACTGCTGCAAGCATTGCCTTTACCGCCCCGGCGAGTAATGGCGGCGTTAATATTACCGGTTATACGGTTACGTCCAACCCCGGTGGCCTTACCGGCGTTGGTGCCGGCTCGCCGGTAGTCGTTAACGGTTTAACTAACGGCACGGCTTATACCTTTAGCGTTACGGCAACTAACAGTGCCGGCACCGGTGTTGCCTCGGCAGCATCTAACGCTACTACACCGGCGGCAGCTCAGATCATTACCTTTGCTAACCCCGGCGCGCAGAATTTTGGTACCAATCCAACGCTGACAGCGACGTCGAACTCCGGCTTGACGGTAAGCTTTACCTCATCGACTACAGGGGTGTGCACTATAACTTCCGGCGGCGCCTTAACTTTTGTCGCTACCGGTAGCTGTTCGATTAATGCAGACCAGGCGGGGAATGCCGCTTATCTTGCTGCACCGCAGGTTAACCGCAGTTTTAACGTTGCCGCTGTTGTGCCGGGCGCTCCAACTATCGGTTCAGCTACTGCAGTGTCAGGCACAGCAGCCAGCGTAACGTTCAGTGCTCCGGCTTTTAAAGGTGGTAGCGCTATCAGCTCCTATAAGGTTACGTCCAGCCCGGATAATCTGTCGGTATCAGGTAACGGATCCCCAATAACCGTTACAGGTTTGTCTGGTGGTAAGGCCTACACCTTCACAGTAACTGCTACCAACTCAGCAGGCGTCAGCGCAGCTTCTGCGGCGTCCAACAGTATTACATTAAACAGTGCACCAGAGATTAGCGGTATACCACCTACTCAGGTATCTCGTGGCAACGCATATTTGTTTACACCGGTTACCACTGATGCTGAAAACGACAGTCTGACATTTAGCATTAGCAACAAACCAGCCTGGGCCAGCTTTAACACAACGACCGGCGCATTAAGTGGTACGCCAACACGGGATGATGTCGGGACAACGACAGGTATTGTTATCAGTGTTAGTGATGGTGTACTTAGCGCCAGTCTGAATGCATTTAACATCGAAGTCAGCGCAGTAAATGAGGCACCGGAAATAAGCGGCACACCTGCTATCACGGTTAATCAGGACGAAAGCTACAACTTTGAGCCAACGGTGTCTGATCCCGACGACGACACCCTGACCTTTAGCATTACCAATAAACCAACCTGGGCAAGTTTTGATTCTGCCAGCGGCGCGTTAACCGGCACCCCGGCGAAAGAACATGTAGGTACTACCAGCGGTATTGTGATCAGTGTGTCTGATGGCGAATTTACCGCCAGCCTGGATGCGTTTAACCTGGAAGTTATTAACGTTAATGCCGCGCCGGTAGCGGTAGATGACAATATTGAACTACCGTTTAGCGCCAACCATACCTATCTGCTGGATGTAGCCGCTAACGATACCGACCCGGACGACGACAGCCTGACTATTACAGCGGCTAAAGCCGGTATTGGTCTGGTTAGTGTGCAGAATAATAAACTGCTGTTTACTGCCCCGGACAATTTCAGTGGTACCACCTCTTTCAGCTATAACATCAGCGATGGCGAGCTAAGCGATATGGCGCAGGTAACACTGCAAATTGCAGGCAGTAACCCGGATGCACCGGTTATTACCGCACCGGATGATTTGATCATCAATGCCAGCGGCTTATTTACCAAGGTCGATGTCGGCGTGGCGACCGCAGTTGATGTTAACGGTAACCGGCTGGCCGTATCGCTGGTTAACGGCTTGCCAATGTTTGCCGCCGGCAGCCACGAACTGTACTGGCGGGCAACCGATGCCAGCGGCCAGAGCAGCACTGTGACTCAGTTACTGCAGGTAAACCCGTTAGTGTCGTTAAGCAAACCGCAAACCGTGATTAACAACAGCACAGTTACAGTAGAGGTGATACTGAATGGCCAGGCACCGGTTTACCCGCTGGAGGTGGCTTACACGGTCAGCGGCTCTGCCGATGCCCTGACCGAGCATGATCTGGCAGCAGGCTCGGTACAAATTAGCTCCGGGCTGCGCGCCAGCTTCAGCTTTAACCTGTTCGCTGATTTAAGCAGCGTGGCAGAAAAAGATATTGTGATTACTCTGGATACCGGCCTGAACCTTGGAGCCAACGCCAGTACTACCATCAGCGTTACAGAAGCTAACCTGGCTCCAGTGGTAGTACTGAATGCACAGCAACAGGGCGAAAACCGCCTGACACTAAGTAAAGCCGGTGGCGTAGCAAGCATTACCGCGCAGGTCAGCGATCCGAATCCGGGTGACAGTGCCGGTCTGCAATGGCAAGCTGATGCGGCGCTGAGCAATATCTCGGGTGATGCGATGCAGTTTGTGTTTGACCCTGCAGGCCTGGCCAGCGGCGTCTATCGTATTGCGCTGACAGCCACTGATGATGCCGTTGAGCCGCTGAGCAGCACCGCCGAAATTTACCTGCTGGTGCAGGACAGCTTGCCGCTGCTGGATGATAGCGACAGCAATAACAACCTGATAGCTGACAATGTTGAAGGCTTCGGTGACAGTAACAGCAATGGTATTCCTGACTATCTGGATCCGGGCTTTGACTGCAACGTCATTCCGGAACAACTGGCTAACGTTGTGCAATTTGTCGCTGAAGGCGAGCCCGGTATCTGCCTGCGCAAAGGCACAACAGCAGCACTGAGCAACTCCGGTGGTATTCAGCTGACAACGGCAGACCAACAAGCTCTGGAGCCGGATATGCTGGCCGCTAATATCGGCGGCAGCTTCGACTTTATGCTGCATAGCCTGCCTGTTGCCGGTGCCGGTTATCGTCTGGTATTGCCGCAGCGTCAGCCGGTGCCGCAAAATGCGGTGTACCGTAAATTTACTCAAGCCAATGGCTGGAGCAACTTTGTGCAAAACGAGCGCAATCAGTTGTTCAGCGCTGCCGGCGAGCCGGGTTTCTGTCCTCCGCCTGGCGACAACAGCTGGCAAAACGGCTTAACCGCCGGCCACTGGTGTGTACAGTTACTGATAGAAGATGGCGGTGCTAACGACGCCGACGGCCTGGCCAACAGCACTATTGTTGACCCGGGCGGTGTGGCCGTTATCCTCAATGGTAACCAGCTGCCTGTAGCAACCGACGACAGCTACCAGGTACAGTGGAACCAAAGCCATACCCTGGACGTACTGCAAAATGACACCGATGCAGATGGTGATACGCTGAGCATTAACCAGGCCTCTGCCGCATTTGGCAGTGTTAGCATCAGTGATGATGGCCTGACGTTGCTATACACCCCGGCGCAGGATTTTGTCGGCACTGACACCCTTAGTTATGGCATTAACGATGGCAATAACGGTAGCGCCGGTGCCACGGTGAGCGTGGCAGTGTATTACAACAGAGCGCCGCTGGTAACCAATGCCACAGCCGACACCAATGACCAAACGGCAATCGATATTGATGTACTGGCCAATGCCAGCGATCCGGATGGCGATGCGCTTGTTATCAGCAGCGCCAGCGCGCAACATGGCACGGTAACAATCACTGCAGCGCAAACCCTGGGTTATACGCCGCAGCAGGGGTTCTCCGGCACAGATACCGTCAGCTTTACCGTCAGCGATAACCGTGGCGGCAGTGTTAACGGCGAAGTGCTCATCAGTGTTACTGCATATGAGGTGATAACAGTGGTAAATAAATCGTCCGGTGGTGCTGCTAATGGCTGGCCGCTACTATTGCTGGCCTGTCTGGCACTGCTGCGCCAACGTCGGGTACTGCTGAAAGCGTTATTGATGTTAGTGGCAACGCTGAGCTGTAGTGCCAGCGCTAACTGGTCTGTTGATGCGTTTTTCGGCAAAAGCACGACGAAACAGTCAACCGGCGAGATCCGCAGCCAACTGCCGGCGGAAGCCGAGTTACTGCAATACGACAACAGCGGCAGAAGCTGGGCGCTGGGCCTGAGTTACTACTTCACGCCGCGGCTGGCAATACAGGCGCATTACGTGGATTTAGGTGATGCCAGTGTCAGTATGCGTGGCGAAACACTCACTCCGCAAGCATTCCACCGCAGCATATCAGACATAGGCCCTATGCTGGCCAAAGGTGTGCGCAGCGGCTTGGCTTACCACGTATGGCAGCATGCCGGTTGGTCAGCAACGGTACAAACCGGGGTGTTTGCCTGGAACAGCGAAACCCGCAGCACAGCCGGCGATAACCTTATCAGCTATAAAGCCAGCGATACCGACATCTATTGGGCGCTTGGCGCCGGTTATGCGCTGGACCAGCATCTGACACTGCGTACGACATTTACCCGCTATCATCTGGAAGGGAATAAAGCTGATAATATTATGCTTGGCGTCAGTTACGCCTTTTAATCAGCACTAAGGCGCCTGCGGGCGCCTTTACTTTTGCCGCACCGCTTTCACTGCATGGTGAAATGGTTAATACTGGCGTAAGCCTGAGCCCGCCATGCTGTTAACCGGAGGCCGCCATGAACTCACTCAGTAAATCTTTAAGCAAACTCAGTACTGCACAGCGCAGCGTGGCGTTATTGCTGTGTCTGTTAGTGCTGGCGGCCGGCATTTACAGCGGCCTGCTGCAGCAACGGCTGGTGAACCCGCTACTTGCACCACTGGATGACCGGGCCACTGCCGCGCTGCAGCGCAGCCTGGTGCTGAGCAGCGCTTCTTTTGCTACTGCGCGCTTAATTGACCGTGGCATTGCCTTTGTATCAGAAGCCGAAGTCGGCGTCGGTGTTGCCAGTGTTAAACCCGGCCAGTTTTTAAAGCCGCTGCAGGATATGGCGGTGCGTTACTCCGATTTAATGGTCTTGGCGATGACATCCATCGGCCTGCAGCTGTTTTTACTTGAGTTTGGCAAGTTAGCCGCCTTGCCGCTATTTGGCGGCGGTATTTTACTGTCTGCTGTATTGCTGTTACTGGGGCCTGCCGGCTGGCGTACCAGCTGCACCTGGCTGCTACGCATTTTTATTGCCCTGCTGCTGGTGATCCGTATTGGTGTGCCACTGGCGGCTTTTGGCGTGGCCGAACTGTCAGACTGGGTATTAGAGCCACAACGTATTGCCGCCGAGGCCGCACTGAGTGGTGAAACGGCGGCGCTGCAACGGGTGGATCAGCCGCTGCAAAGTGCCGATGAAGGCTCATTCAGTTGGTTACGCCAGATGGCAGCGCAGGCGAATGATATGTTTGCCGCGGTTAAAAGCTTCTCCGACAACATGGTAGAAAAGCTGATCCAACTGATTGTAGTGTACAGTTTGCAAACGCTGATCTTTCCGCTGTTATCGCTGTGGTTACTCTGGCATCTGGGGCGCTGGTTTGTGCGCCGGCCGCTACCGGCACTGCCGGCGGCAACCAGCACGGCTACGCCGGCTTAAACGCGAAAGCGCTGTACCAGAGCACTTAACCGCTGTTCTATGCTGCCCAGCTCATCAGTCGATTTGGCCAGTTCAGAGGCGTTATTTGCCGCCTGATCGGCCAACTGGGCAATTTCATGAATACTGCGGCTGATATCTGCCGCCACAGCAGTTTGTTGCTCTGCTGCGGTGGCAATCTGAATATTCATCTGGGTAATGGTGCTAACCGACTTGGTAATGGTTTGCAGTGATTCGCTGGCTTTATCAGCCTGAGCCACGGTTTGCACCGACTGCTCCTTGCCGCGCTGCATTACCAATACCGCATCTTTGGTGCCCTGTTGGAACACATCTATCATCTGCTGAATTTCATTGGTGCTTTGCTGGGTACGGGTAGCCAGGGTGCGTACTTCGTCGGCGACAACGGCAAAGCCGCGGCCTTGCTCACCGGCCCGTGCCGCCTCTATCGCCGCGTTTAACGCCAGCAGGTTGGTTTGCTCGGCAATACCGCGAATTACATTTACCACCGAGCCAATCTGGTCGGCGTTAGCACCCAGCTTCTCAATGGCATCGCCGGCACGGTTTACATCTTCGGCCAGCTTGTTAATCGAGCTGATGGTAAGCGACACACTATGCTGGCCACCTACCGCTTCTTTATCGGCGTCCTGGGCGGCACCGGCGGCTAAGCCGGCGCTGCTGGCCACTTCCTGCACTGCCGTCGACATTTGATACACCGCTGCAGCAACCTGGGTAGTTTCGGCCTTTTGCGTGCCGGCATCCTGGTCAGTTAAGTGCACAATTTGCTGCATGGTACTGGCCGAATGGCTCAGCGCCAGCACCGCTTGTTTTACTTCGCTAACCAGTTGCTGAATTTTTTGCGCAAACTCATTAAAGCCGCGCGCTACTTCACCTACTTCATCGGCCGTTTCTATCTGCAGCCGCTGGGTTAAATCCCCCTCGCCCTGACCAATGTTAATCAGCGCCGCCGAGGCTTTTTGCAGTGGTGACACCACCAAATTTGCCACAAATAATGCCAGCAATACCACCAACACCAACAGCACTACAGCACCGCCGATAATCAGCAACAGCGTATCGCGGATACGCTCGCTAATCTGTGCTTCCTGCTCTGCTACCCGGCGGTCAATATCATCAATATAAAAGCCCGAGCCTAACACCCAGCGGTTGTTATACATCGGTGCGGCATAACCCAGCTTAGGCGTTAAGCCGCCGCGGGTTTTCTCGTCCCACATATAAGTAACAAAGCCACCACCTTTTTTGCCGGCGTCAATTAACTCGCGGATCAAATAAATACCATTCGGGTCCTGCAGGCTCATTAAATTGCGCCCTTCCAGCGCCGCATTAGAACCGTGCACTATGTTCACACCGTCCATATCGTAAACAAACATATAGCCGTCATCGCTGAACTTCATCGCGCGGATCACCGCTTTCGCAGCATCCAGTTGCTCTGCGGAGGGTGCACCACTGCCGAAATAGGGCGCCACAGCTGTTACCGCAATGGCCACATGGTGCTGCAGTGCATTTTGCTTCTCTGCCATCATATCAGCGCGAAACTGCACCACTTCTTCTTCGCCCATGGCGCGCATCTGGCTGTAAATCAGCAACATCAGCGCCAGCACTACCGTCACCATCGGCAATACCGCCAGCAGCAGCATTTTGTTTTTCAGCGTAAAATTGAACATAGGCAGGCTCCGCAAAATAGCGATAACAAGTTGATTCCGTTACAGCATAGTGTAAATCATAAGGAAATAAAGCCGGCTGCGACCTTAGTCGTGTATAGCAAAAGCGACGTTGCTGCATACGTATGCACCAAAAAAAGCCAGGCCGGCGTTAATAATCCCGGTTACTTTAAGCGACAAGAAAAAATAGACAGGGTAGATTTATGTGTAAAAAAACCTTAATACTGATGCTAAGCGTTGCCAGCGCAGTGTTGCTGGCCTGCAGCAAAGCACCGGAGCCGGTTATGTCAGCCGACACACAACCATCAGTCGCAAGCAACACTAAAGCCGATAACAAAATAGTGGTGTATCAGGTATTTACCCGTTTATTTGGCAATCAAAACAATACTAACAAGCCGTGGGGCACCGCGGAAGAAAATGGCGTCGGTAAGTTTGCCGATTTTACGCCACAAGCACTTAGCGCCATTAAAGCCATGGGCGTCAGCCATATCTGGTATACCGGTGTACCACACCACGCCCTGGTACGTGACTACAGCGCTTACGGCATCAGCAATGACGATCCGGACGTGATTAAAGGCCGCGCCGGCTCGCCTTATGCGGTAAAAGATTATTACAACGTTAACCCCGACTTAGCCACAGATCCGGCCAAGCGGCTGGCCGAATTTGAAGCCTTAATTGCCCGCACCCATCAGCATGATATGAAAGTGCTGATTGATATAGTGCCCAACCATGTGGCACGCTCGTACCAGTCGCTCACCAACCCGGGCAGTGTTACTGATTTTGGCGCCAACGATAAAACCGGTGTGGAATATCAGCGCGACAATAACTTTTACTATGTACCCGGTAGTGCTTTTAGCGTACCGGCGTTTCCCGATAGCTATAAAGTGTTGGGCGGTGATGCTCACCCGCTGGCCGACGGCCATTTTGCTGAATATCCGGCCAAGTGGACCGGCAATGGCGCCCGCGCAGCTCAGCCGGCATTTGATGATTGGTACGAAACGGTAAAAATTAACTATGGCGTAAAGCCGGACGGCAGCTACGACTTTGACCAGCTACCAGATGATTACGCCGACAAAGACTGGCCAGCGCATTACGCTTTCTGGCAGGGCAAAGATGTGCCCGACTCCTGGCACAAATTCCGCGATATTACCCAATACTGGCTGGCCAAAGGCGTCGATGGCTTTCGCTACGATATGGCCGAAATGGTGCCGGTAGAATTCTGGAGCTATTTAAACGCCCATATTAAACACAGCAACCCCAACGCCTTTTTGCTGGCCGAGGTGTATCAGCCGCATTTGTACCGCGACTATATTAAGCTTGGCAAAATGGACTACCTGTACGACAAGGTCGAGTTTTACGACAGCTTAAAACTGGTGATGCAGGGCAAGGGCCCTACTTCTGCCTTGGTTGAAACCCAACAGCGCATGGCCGACATTGAGCACCATATGTTGCACTTTTTAGAAAACCACGACGAGCAGCGTATTGCCGCCCCTGAATTTGCCGGCGACGCGCGCAAAGGCATGCCGGCAATGGTGGTGTCTGCCACCATCAGCACCTCACCTACTATGCTGTATTTTGGCCAGGATGTTGGCGAGCCGGGTGCCGGCGACGCCGGCTTTGGTAAAGCCAGCCGCACCACTATTTTTGATTACTGGGGGGTGCCGCAGCACCAGAAATGGATGAACGCCGGCAAGTTTGATGGCGGTGGCTTAACTGCTGACGAGCTGGCATTGCATAACTTTTATAAAACTCTGCTTAGCTTTACCGCCACGGCACCAGCGCTGATGGGTGAATATACTGAATTGCACAGTGCCAATCTGGCCGCCGGCACCGCCTACAGCGAGCAACAACTGGCGTTTGCCCGCTACAGCGCAGAGCAAAAACTGCTGATTGTCAGCCACTTTAACAGCGACCACAGTGTTAATTTTGCCCTAACCGTACCGGCAGAGCTGATCAATAAGTGGCAGCTGGCCGATGGCCAATATCGGCTTAGTGAGAAGCTAACCGGCGACGACAATACTCTGACAGTGCAACACGGTGTTGGCAGCGTGGTGGTTAAACTGGCACCGCTGGCTTCGGTAATTCTGGAGCTGCAACCATGAAGTTACTGTTTGCTTTAATTACGCTCTGTTGCGCTTTTTGCAGCACAGCGGCGCAATATCAGGCCCATCAGTTCGATGGCAATAGCCTGCTGATCCAAACCGATAAGGGCAAGCTTAGCCTGACCTTCTACCAAAACGATGTAGTAGAAGCCTTCTACCAAGCCGACGGCGTTAAACAGCTGCCATCGTTTTCGATTAGCCAACAGCCTGAAGCCGTGGCGTTAACCCTGGCTGAAACAGACAACAGCCTGACGCTGAGCAGTGCCAGCCTGACGTTAAAGATTAATAAAGCCCCGCTCCAGCTTAGCTATTATCGTGACGACACCTTACTGCTGGCCGAAGAGCAAGGCTATGTACAGCAAACACAGCAACATGGCTTTCGCTTTGCGTTAAGTAAAGATGAAAAACTGCTCGGCGGTGGCCAGCGCGTGTTGGGCATGGACAGACGCGGCCACAAATTCCCGCTGTATAACAAAGCGCATTATGGCTACAGCACTGAGTCGAGCCAAATGTACTTTAGCCTGCCGGCGATAATGTCGAGCAATAAGTACCTGTTGTTATTTGATAACTCTGCCAAAGGCGAAGCCGACTTAGGCCACAGCGAACCCGACATTATGCAGTTTAGCGCACAAGGCGGCCGCAGCAGTTATGTGGTGGTGGCAGGTGATAGTTACCCGCAGCTGATAGACAACTACACTGCCCTCACCGGCCGTCAGCCTCTGCCGGCGCGCTGGACGCTGGGCAACTATGCCTCGCGCTTTGGTTACCGTAACGAGACCGAAGCGCGCGCCGTAGTAGAAAAATTCCGCCAGCTTAAACTGCCACTGGATGCGCTGGTGCTGGATTTATACTGGTTCGGGCCGGATATTAAAGGCCATATGGGCAACCTGGCCTGGGATAATAACGCCTTCCCGCAGCCGGATAAAATGCTCTCTGATTTGAAAGCCGATGGCATCAACACCATTTTAGTTACTGAACCCTTTGTGCTGACCAGTTCAAAGCGCTGGCAGGAAGCGGTAGCAGCCGGAGCCATAGCGCCGGGGCTGGATGGTAAGCCAAAAACCTTTGATTTTTACTTTGGTAATACCGGCTTAATTGATGTGTTTAATCCCAAAGCGCAAGACTGGTTCTGGCAAATTTATCAGGGGCTGGCAGAACAAGGCGTGGCCGGTGTCTGGGGCGATTTAGGCGAACCGGAAGTGCACCCGGACGATACCGTGCATGCCATCGGCATGGCCAACGAAGTGCACAATGCTTACGGCCATCAATGGGCTGATATGGTGTACAGCGGCATGCGCCGCGATTTCCCTGAGCAAAGACCCTTTATTATGATGCGCGCAGGCGCACCCGGCAGCCAGCGCTTTGGCATGGTGCCCTGGACCGGTGATGTCGAGCGCAGCTGGGGTGGCTTAAAACCGCAGGTAGAGCTGGCGCTGAGCATGGGCCTGTTTGGTTTTGGTTATATTCACTCAGATTTAGGCGGCTTTGCCGGTGGCGAGCAATTTGATAAAGAGCTGTATATCCGCTGGCTGCAGTACGGTGTGTTCCAGCCGGTGTACCGGCCGCATGCCCAGGAACATATCGCGCCGGAACTGGTATTTCATGATAAGCACACCATTGAAACCTTGCGGCCCTGGCTGAATTTACGTTATCAGTTGCTGCCGTATAACTATACGCTGGCGTATCAAAACAGCGTAACCGGCATGCCATTAATGCGGCCACTGTTTTTTGCTGATCAGAATAATACGGCGCTAATCGATGAGAAAAACAGTTACTTCTGGGGCGATGCCTTTTTAGTTGCGCCGGTAACCGAACCCGGTGTCACGTCATGGCCGGTGCAGCTGCCTGGCGGCGTCTGGTTTGATTATTTCAGCGGCAAACGTTACCAAGGTACTGCCAACGTTGAGGTGCCGGTAACGCTGAATACCATACCTGTGCTGGTAAAAGCCGGCAGCTTTGTGCCAATGGCTGAACTGGTGCAAAGCACCCGCGATTACAGCAGCAAAAAGCTGACGTTGCATTACTACGCCGATAGCAGCGTGGACTGCGCCAAAAGCGAGATGTATGAAGACGATGGTAAAACCCCGGATGCGATAGACAAAGGTGAGTTTGAGCTGCTGAACTTCTATTATCTGCAGCAGGATGGCGAACAGAAATTTGAACTGCGCCGCAGCGGCAACTATGCAGGTAGGCCGGAGAGCCGCGAGTTAACCCTGGTAGTGCATAACCAAAGCGCAACACCCAGGCATATCAGTGTCGATGGCCGTTATATTCAGTTGGTGCCGCAGCAAACACGCTTTAACCGTATGCAAAATGTGGCCTGGTACGACAAGGCCGCTAAGCAGCTGCATGTAAAAATTAACTGGCAGGAAGATAAAACACAGCTGCAAATCAGGTAACAATATACCCAACTACCACCGGTTCACACCGGTGATAGCTCAGATTTATCGCTTTGGTCGGCGTTTCAGTTTATCTTCCAGCGTTTTAAGTGCGGCCTCGTCTGTAAGGTCGGCCGCAATAGCTTCTTTTGCTTTGCGGCGCTGGTCAAAATCAGCATAACGCTGCTGAGTAAGTTGTTCCATTTTGGCATGGCTGATAACGCCAGCATCTGCCAATAATGGAAAGCCATTACTGCTAATAATTTCACCCACACGTTGCTGCCAGAATGCCATACGGGTTTCAATACGGCTTTTCGCTCTAAGCTCAGCGGTTTCGAGGAAAATAACCACCAGCCGGTTCAGCGTATCTATTTCATCTTCGCTCAGGTAATTCTTGGCGATCAAAATATCCTGTTTACGTACCTTATCACCTTTCCAGCTGAGTAAACCAAAGTGGCTGTCATCTGGGTTAGCACGGGCGCAAATCAGCTCGGCGGCAGTTTGCTGTGTTACCGCATATAACAGTAAATTCTGTACAGTGGCGAAAAACTGCTGGGTACTTTTGTCGGTTTTATCGTAATCGCTGCTAAGGGAGAATAGCTCGCGCACTTTCTGGTAAAAGCGCTTTTCCGAGGCGCGAATGTCGCGGATACGCGCGAGCATCTCATCGAAGTAATCCGGGCGGCCATCCGGATTTTTCAGCCGCTCGTCATCCATGACAAAACCTTTGTGCAGATATTCACTCAGTACCGTACTGGCCCAACGGCGGAACTGCACACCACGCGGCGAACGCACCCGGTAGCCTACAGCCAGAATGGCATCGAGATTGTAATGCGTTACGCGGTATTTCTTGCCATCGCTGGCAGTTGTCAACCATTGGTTGACAACTGCATCCTGGATTAACTCTCCATCAGCAAAGATAGCTTTGAAGTGTTTGGCGATATTCTGTTTGCTGGTTAGAAACAACTCCGCCATTTCCAACTGAGTCAGCCATACCGTGCCATTATCCGCCCGTAGCTGGATCTTGCTCTGGCCATCTTCAGTAGTGTAAAGAATTAGTTCACTCACGTTATCCCCATGGCACCGCATGAAAAACACAGTTGTATGTCGTTTATTCTATTGGTCCAAACAGGCATTGGAAACTGTTTATTATCAGATTGCTCTTTTAGCTGTGTTATTGGACTCAGATTTTTAATCTGCAACATTTAAAGTCGTCCTGACACTAGCGGATATTCAGACTGTTCTGCGGCAGGAAATAACTGGTGCTGCTGGTGGTATCAGCGCGCTTTTGCATTACAATGAACAAGTTACCCACCTGATGGATGTCGCTTGTGTACACAGCTGATTTTAATCATAAACGTAAGTTTGTCGTCAAACTGGGCAAGATGCTGCATAAGTACGGCACCCCGGCCTACCGGCTGGAAGCGCATTTAACCGAGCTGACTACCCACCTGGGGCTAAAAGGCTCCTTTATTATCTCGCCGACTTCGATGACCTTTGTGCTGTGGACCGATGGCCACGAGCAGGAGTACACCCATGCTTCCAGGGTTAACCCGGGCGATCTGGATTTAGGTGCGCTGTCACGTACCGACGAGCTGGTCGATCAGGTGTTGCAGGGCAAAGTTAGCATTAATGAAGCCGATGCGTTGCTCGACGCCATCGATATGCGCCCCAGCTCATACAGTAAACTGGCCACCGCCGTGGCGATGATGGCCTCCGGCGGCGCTTTTGCCATGTTAATGGCGACCAGTTGGAATGATGTGCTGTGGTCGTCGTTATTATCCTTACTGGTGTATTTGTTTATGCTCTGGGCCGCGCACTCGCCGCGGATTGCCAATATGCTGGAGCCGTTAGTGGCGCTGGCGGCCGGTATCGGCGCCTGTGCCATCAGCAGCTATATCGACCCCGGTATTAATATCCGCCTGGCCGTGCTATCGGCCATCATTTCTTTTATCCCGGGCTTAGCGCTCACCATCGGCTTTGCCGAACTGGCGGCACGGCATCTGGTATCGGGTAATGCCCGTATTATGGATGCGCTAATGCTGCTGTTTAAGTTGTACTTTGGCGCACTGCTGGGTATCGCCATCGGCTTTGCGCTGTTTGGCGTGGTCGATTTTGTTAAGCCGCCGCCAATCTCGCACCACTTTGCCTGGTTAGCCGTGGGTATTTTAGTCAGCTCGCTGATAGTGCTGTTTAAAAGCCGTGGCAAGTATACGCTGTGGTCGCTGGCCGCCGGCTTTATTGCCTATGGCGTCAGCATTAGCGGCGCTGCGTTGTTTGATGCCACCATGGGCGCCTTTTTAGGGGCTTTTGCCGTCGGCATCTACAGCAACCTGTTTACCCGGCTGGCGAATGCACCGGCGGTTATTGTCGCCATGCATGGCCTTATTGTGCTGGTGCCGGGCAGTAAAACCTATATCGGCTTAAATTCGCTGATCTCCGGCCAGGATTTTGTCGTGTCCGACCGCGTTGGCCAGCAAACCTTCTTGATTTTAATGGCGCTGGTAGCCGGGCTTATTTTTGCCAATGTTGCCCTGCCGCCGAAAAAAAGTTTGTAAAAACTGCCGGCGGTTGTCGATTTCATTGTTGCTGTAACGACCAGTAATACCTTTGAAGGTAAAACAGGAGCAACATCATGAATCACAGCCAACAAGTACAACAAATTACCGATCTGCTTGCCAATTGGGCCAATGCTGTACGCGCCAAAGATGTCAGCAAAATTATGACGCTGTACCATAACGACATTGTCGCTTTTGATGCGATAGCGCAGTTGCAATTTAAAGGCAAAGCCGACTACCGCGAGCATTGGCAACGCTGCATGGAATTTTGCAGCGGCGAATCGATGTTTGAACTGCATCAACTGAAAGTACAGGCTAACGAACAACTGGCGTTTAGCCATAGCCTGACTCACTGCGGCGGCACCAATGACAAAGGTGAAATGCAAAGCTGCTGGATGCGCGCCACCCAGTGTTGGCAACATGGCAGCGATGGCTGGAAAATAGTACACGAGCACTACTCGATGCCATTTGATATGGAAAGCGGTGCTATGCTGTCAAACTTAGCGCCTTAAGGAGCACAACGATGAAATATCTGTGTTTGGTATACAGCGACGAGCAAACGCTGCATAGCCTGCCCGACAGCCCGCATGACAGCGAGTGCCAGGCCTATGCCGAAAAGGTACAGGACAGTGGCCGCATGCTGGCCGCTGAAGCACTGCAACCGGTCAGCACCGCCACCACCATCCGCGTGCGTAGCGGTAAAGTCAGCATTACCGACGGCCCCTTTGCTGAAACCAAAGAGCAACTGGCCGGCTTTTATCTGGTAGAGGCGCACGACTTAAACGAAGCGATCCAGATTGCCAGCGGCATACCGGCGGCGCGGGTCGGCTCGGTCGAAGTGCGACCGGTGCGCCAGCTTGATGTCTGAGCCTGGCGTTTAAGCACCAATGCCGGTCAACCCCGCGCACAGTGGCCAGTTCCGGGCCAGGCTGAGCAAGCTATACCAGCAGGAGTCACGCAAGGTACTGGCGACGCTGATCCGCCTGCTGGGTGATTTTGACTTAGCCGAAGAAGCGCTGCACGAAGCCTTTCATGCCGCGCTGCAACAATGGCCAACAGATGGCATACCGGCCAACCCCACGGCCTGGCTGGTATCAGCCGGGCGCTTTAAAGCCATAGATCAGCTGCGTAAAACGGCGCGCTTAACCCATTTGCCGGATGAAACACTGGCGCAGCTAAGCGCAGAAGAAGCCCCGGACGCCGAGCCGATAAGCGATGACCAACTGCGGTTAATCTTTACCTGCTGCCACCCGGGATTAGCCGCCGATGCGCAATTGGCACTAACACTGCGTGAAGTCTGCGGCCTGACCACCGAGCAAATTGCCCGGGCTTTTTTAACCAGCCCCACCACGATGGCGCAGCGCATAGTACGCGCCAAAGGCAAAATCCGCGATGCGCGTATCCCCTATGAAGTACCGCCAGCGGCTGAGCTGCCGCAGCGGCTGGATAACGTGTTACAGGTGATTTATCTGCTGTTTAATGAAGGCTATTCCGCCTCGATGGGCGAGCAACTGCTGGATATCAGTTTAAGTGACGAAGCCATCCGGCTGGGCCGCCTGATGCTGCAACTGCTGCCCGATGCCGAAACCGCCGGCCTGCTGGCGTTAATGCTGCTGCAACATGCCAGACGCGCTGCGCGCATCTCAACACAGGGTAAGCTGGTGTTGCTGCCACAGCAGGACCGCAGCTTATGGCAACAGGATGAAATACGTGAGGGCAGTGAGTTAGTGCAATGGGCGCTGCGCACGCGGCGTATCGGCCCTTATACTTTACAAGCCGCCATTGCCGCCATCCATAGCGAAGCGGCGACGGCGGCAGATACCGACTGGCAGGAAATCAGCGGCCTGTATAATTTATTGCAGCAAGCCGACCCGTCGCCGGTTGTGGCGCTTAACCGCGCCGTGGCCATTGCCATGCGTGACGGCCCGGCCGCCGGCCTGGCGCTGATTAGCGAACTGGAGCAACAGGGCGAGCTTAGCCAGTATCATTTATTGTATGCCGCCAAAGCCGACTTACTGCGCCAGCTTGGCCGCAGCAGCGACGCACTGCGTGCCTATCAACAAGCGCTAAGCCTGTGCAAACAGGCACCGGAGCAGCGCTTTTTACAGCAGCAAATTACTGCCTTACAAAGTTGACAGCTACCGGCACTGGTCCTGGCTGTGGCTGAATACGTATGCATTTCAGGCATCTGCCTTGCTGCATCGTGGTGCAATGCTCTAGGGTTAGAGCACCAAAAAAGTCAGTGGATCTGTTTATGTCTATGTCCAACCTGCGGCGTTATCAGCTGTTATTGCTTAGCGGCTTGTCTTTGTGCTCATTGGCGCTGTCTGCCGCCAGCCTGAATGTCAGCTCGCCAGATGGCAATATCGTACTGACGCTGGACGACACGGCGCTGACCTATCAGGTGCAGTTTCACGGTAAGCAGGTTATCGCCCCATCCGCACTGGGCTTTCGCTTTTTACAGCTACCGGCCATCGGCAGCGGCTATAAAATCAGCCAGCATAGCCGCAGCAGCGTAAACCAGAGCTGGCAGCAGCCATGGGGCGAGCGCGAAACTGTCGTTGATCAGCACAATGAACTCACCGTAACACTGCAGCACCCAAAGCGCAAAGCGCCTTTTACGCTGCGCTTTAAGCTGTTTAATGACGGCCTCGGCTTTCGCTACGAAGTACCGCAGCAAGGTGTGGCTAAGCTGGATATTATCGACGAGCTGACCGAATTTCGTATTAGCGACGCTAAGCAAAGCACCGCCTGGTGGATCACTGGCCGCGGCTGGAACCGCTATGAAATGCTGTACCGTACCACAGCACTAAACGAAGTTGACCGCGCCCATACGCCTTTTACTTTTAAACTGCCGGGCGGCGTACACCTGAGTATTCATGAGGCAGCGCTGGTTGATTTTGCTGCCATGGTGCTGGATCAGCAGCGCGATGGCGTATTAAAAAGCGATCTCACTCCCTGGTCTGACGGCATCCGGGTAAAAACGGCCGGCAGCTTTACCACGCCGTGGCGCACTATTCAGATAGCCAACAATGCCGTTGGCCTGCTCAATTCTGATCTGATTTTAAATTTAAACGAGCCGAATCAACTCGGTGATGTGTCCTGGGTAAAACCGGGTAAATACGCCGGTATCTGGTGGGGAATGCATCTGGCAACGCAAAGCTGGGGCAGTGGGCCCAAGCACGGTGCCACTACGGCTAACACTAAAGCCTATATCGACTTTGCCGCCCAAAACGGCTTTGACGGCGTGTTGGTAGAAGGCTGGAATACCGGCTGGGACGGCGAGTGGTTTTTAAATGGCGCGGTGTTTAACTTTACCACGCCCTACCCCGACTTCGATTTAGCGGCTATCAGCGCCTACGGCAAAGAAAAAGGCGTAAAACTGATTGGCCACCATGAAACCTCGGGCCATATCAGCAATTACGAAGCGCAAATGGCCGATGCCTATGACCTTTATGCCAAACACGGCGTCAGCCAGATTAAAACCGGCTATGTCGCCGATGGCGGCCAGGCCACCCGCATTGATGAGCACGGTATAGAGCGCAAAGAGTGGCACGACGGCCAGCTGATGGTAAACCACTATCTGCATTCGGTGACAGAAGCGGCGAAACGGCAGCTCAGTATTAATACCCATGAGCCGATTAAAGATACCGGCCTGCGCCGTACCTACCCGAACTGGATTAGCCGCGAAGGCGCCCGTGGCCAGGAATATAACGCCTGGGGCTCGCCGCCTAACCCGCCGGAGCATACGGCTATGCTGCCGTTTACCCGCATGTTATCCGGCCCGATGGACTACACGCCGGGCATCTTTAATCTGGCCTATAACGGCCTGGACGCGGAAAACCGCGTGCAGTCAACCCTGGCCAAAGAGCTGGCGCTGTATGTGGTGCTGTATAGCCCCATTCAGATGGTGGCCGATTTACCCGAACATTACGACGCCCACCCCAAAGCCTTTCAGTTTATTAAAGACGTACCCACCGACTGGGCGCAAAGCAAAGCGCTGCAAGGCGAAGTCGGCGATTTTGTTGTATTTGCCCGCCAGGATAAACACAGCGAAGACTGGTACTTAGGCGCACTGACTGATGAGCAAGCGCGCACGCTAAGCGTAAAACTGGACTTTTTACCGGCCGGTAAGCGTTATACGGCGCAAATATACCGCGATGGCACAGACGCCGACTGGCGCACCAAGCCGTACCAGATGCAAATAGAGCAGCAAAGCGTAACCGCCAGCGACAGCCTGGCCCTGCCGCTGGCCGGCAGTGGCGGCGCCGCCATTCGTTTTAAGGCGCTATAAACTATGTACGCTAAAACCTTACTGGCAATTAGCGCCGGCTGCCTGCTCAGCAGTCAGCTGCAGGCACAAGTTTTTCAAATCGAACGGCTGGAGCCGGCCAACTGGTGGGCCGGTATGCAGCATCCACAGTTACAATTAATGGTTTACGGCAAAGATATTGCCAAATTAACCCCGGCGCTTAATTACGACGGCGTCAGCGTAACCGGTGTTGAGCGCAGCGCTAACCCAAACTATCTGTTTGTAAATCTGACATTGGACGCCAAGGTTAAGCCGGGCGATATCGCGCTGCAGTTTAGCCTGAACGGCGAAACGGTGCTGAGCCATAATTACCCGCTGCTGCAGCGCCGTGAAACCTCTGCCGGCCGCCAGGGCTTTAACCCGGCCGATGTAATTTACCTGCTCACGCCAGACCGTTTTGCTAATGGCAACCCGGCCAATGACAATATGCCAGGCATGCCGGACAAGGTGAACCGCCAGGATCCAAATGGCCGCCACGGTGGCGACTTAACCGGTATGCAAAACGCCCTGCCCTATATCGCGGATATGGGTTTTACTGCCATTTGGCCCACGCCACTGACGGAAAATAACCAAAGCGCTTATTCCTACCACGGCTATGCCGCAACGGACTTGTACAATATCGACGCGCGCTTTGGCACTAACAGCCAATACCGCGACTTTGTTGCTGCCGCCAACGCCCGGGGCATTAAGGTGATTCAGGATATTATTCTGAACCATATTGGTAACGAACACTGGTGGCTGAAAGACCTGCCCGATAGCAACTGGCTGAACAACCAAAGCTTTTTAACCGGCACCGCCTTTATTGGCACTAACCATAACCGCAGCACGGTGCAAGACCCGTACGCCAGCATCGTTGATAGCGCGCAGTTTACCGACGGCTGGTTTGTCGACAGCATGCCGGATTTAAACCAGCGCCATCCGCTGCTGGCGACTTACCTGATCCAGAACAGTATCTGGTGGGTGGAGTACGCCAATTTGGCCGGCATCCGCGAAGACACTTACAGCTACGCCGACAAGCAGTTTTTAAGCGAATGGGCGCGGCGCCTGATGCTGGAGTACCCCGATTTTAATATCGTCGGCGAAGAGTGGAGCCCGAATCCGCTTATCGTGGCGTACTGGCAGCGTGGTAAGCAAAATAAAGATGGCTATGTATCGCACACCCCGGCGATGCTGGATTTCCCGCTGTACGATGCCATGTTAAAAGCCCTGACCGATGATGAAAGCTGGAACGGCGGCTGGATTGGCCTGTACGAGATGCTCAGCAATGACCATATTTACGCCGAGCCGTTTAATCTGGTGACTTTTGAAGGCAACCACGACACCGCGCGGATTTTTTCGCTGCTTAACGAAGATATGGCTTTATACCGTATGGCCATCAGCTACCTGCTGACCATGCGCGGTATACCGCAACTGTTTTACGGCACTGAAATCGCCATGACCAGCCCCAAAGTACGCGACGACGGCAAAGTACGCGCCGACTTCCCGGGCGGCTGGGCTAACGACAAGGTTAATGCTTTTAGCGGCAAAGGCCTAAACAGCACGCAAAAAAGCGCCCAGCAGCTGGTGAAAACCCTGCTGAACTGGCGTAAAACCGCCAGCGCTATTCACAGCGGCAAGCTAATGCACTTCGCACCGGATAACGGCACTTATACCTACTTCCGTTATAACAACAAGCAAACGGTAATGGTGGTAATGAATAAACAACACCAGCCGGTAACACTGGACTTAGCCCGCTTTAATGAAGTACTGCCACGTGGTAAAACCGCCACAGAAGTCATAACCGGTAAACGCATAACGCTGGATAAACAACTTACCGTGCCAGCACGCGGTACCTTGGTGCTGGATATCCGTTAACCTTCAACACACCCACAGCGGCGAAAGCCGTTGGGGCTTCTCAACACTCCATCTTTTTAGCGGAAACACAGTACTTAAGCACTGTATAACCTACTGTAAAGCAGCGCTATTTTTGTTAATAAGTTAATCGGAAGCTTAAACCCCGCTCTCACGCAGGCGCTTATTAAGCACGGAGCAAGATGTGGTTGATTTAGCGAAAAATGTTGGCTAGTTTAGCAGGATGTAAAATCAGGATATAAGGGAGAATCCCGCGGTGAAAGCAGGGATTTTTCCTTCTAATAATATTGTTAGCTGCTCATGGAGGTTTCATGTCTAATACCGAGCAATCCATAAATCTTATAGAGCTAGTAAAGGCTATTGGACCATATTTTGTTGCAGTGGCTGGTATGTTATTTGCATTTATTCAATCAAAGCGCCTAGCTGAGATTACGAAAGAAAAAGACCTTGAGATTGTTAAACTTCAACAAAAGTCTCTTATTTCAATGGAGAAACTTAAATCTAAAAGTGCAGCCACATTAAAGCTGCAGGAGATTTACAGTCCTTTATACGCGAAATTCGAAACTATTATTCATGTGTATTGTGGTTTAGTTTCTAATAAAAAAATAAGCTCAGAAATTCAAGATGACTTAATAAAATATTTTGTTGAAGATTTTGTATCGTTTTCAGTTGAGTGTCGAAAGATTGTACTGGCAGAGGCTATTGCAATTTGCCAATACTTGCAGGATCACAAATGCTATGAGCTTGCAGTTAAACTTGACATTAAGATTACAGAAGCGTTGTCTTTATTTGATTTATCTGGCAATTCTTCGGGTATTGAACACGTGGAACCCATTTACAAAGCTCAAAGAGAATTATCTTTGCTGTATGTGGCTTTTTTCTACCGTGTAGCAAATTTTGAAACAGCAGCTAACAAGTCAAGAAACGCGGATGCAGCAAGCTGCATCGGTTCTTGAAGCGTTAGGCCTATAAATCGTACAAAGATCATCATTCCAAATTTAGTCGGGGAATATTGAAAATGGAAACCATATCAAGATCGATGATAGAAAATATCGCAGTGACTGTCGGAATTTTAGATTCACGGGAAATTCGCGGCCCCTTGCAGCGTTGGCTTGAATATATGGCCTATTTAGAACTTAAGGAATGGTTGTTATCCATTGGTGAGTTGCCTGAGGAGTTAATTGATGAAGAATTTTCAGTCGATGCGATAAAAGATTGGGTCACTGGGGAAATCGCCTCTAATTCATTTAATTTTAGAGAAAAAATCGAGAACATACTGTTTAAACTAAAAGAGGCCGGAAGCAATGGTATTGATGACCTTTGCAGGCGATATTGTGAACATAAACAGAAAATGTCGTTAGGTGCGGATGGCGCTTCGCTTTTACTAAGTTTTAATGGCGTTAAAGAAATGATAATGGACTCTGTGTTAGATGCCCTAATTTTTAGCGGTGTTCCAGTTTCACTTCTGATTTCGTTTCTTCTGAGAAGTGGGATTTTGGACAAACTGTGCGATTGCGAAAATTTGCTTGGTGAACGACATAGTAAGGCCTAACAAGGCCAGTCAAGCGGACCTCCGTAAATTGTCTTCTTTTTTGCATAAACCCGCAAAAAAAACAGCCAATTCACTCCGGCCGTTGCTGGCAGCGTTAGGCATCAACCAAAAGCATTGCGGATTAGCGCCGCTTACCTTCTTACTGAGCGTATTCGGTGGCTATCTTGGTATACCACTGCCTCACATCAGCTTTGTTAATGTTACTTAGCTTTGTGTTTCATTGACTAATACGCTAGCTTGCCTGCAGTTTTGATAAAAGTGATCACGCCGATGTTACTGCCGTTATTTGATACCAGCCGCCATGAACCGCTTACCAATAACCTATGGTGTGAAGCTACGGCTCAGGCAGAAATTGCCGCCATTATTGCCGATATTGAGCAAGCATTGTTACCTGAAGCTTGCTGGCCTACGCATTCGCTTGATGCAGAAAGCTACCCCCGACCGGGGCCAAAGTGGGCCTCCTACGCCGGTGCCGCTGGGACTATTCACGCGCTGCAAATTCTGCGGCGCTACGGCTATAACGCCAGGGATTTATCCGGCTTCATTGAAACCGTTTACCAATCTTTCCTTAAAGAACCTGATGTCGCTGTTGAACCCGGCTTACAAATTGGCGAGCTTGGCATACTAATGCCGGCAATATTAGCGCAACCGGAAGATCAGCAACTGGCCCAGCGCGTTGTGCGCTGTATGGAAGCCACTATAGCGCTGCCACTGTACGAAATAACGTCCGGACAAACCGGCATGATGCATGCTGCGTTGGCGCTTTATCGTAAAACGGCTGACAACCGCTGGCGCAGTATGTACGTTCAAGGCGCCAAGTCACTGATGGACAACTGGCACCAAGATACAGATACCGGCGAGTGGCTGTGGCAAAGCCAGGTGTTTGGACCGAAGCGGCATTACTACGGCGCTTGTCATGGTGTCGCCGGCAACGCCAACGTCCTGTTGCAAGGCGCTGACTTATTGCCAGATGGGTACGTTGAATTGGTAATGAAACGTACTATTGCCACACTCAATATCTCAGCAAAGCAAGACACTGATTTAGCTAATTGGCCGCTGTGCACTAAACCCAATATTGAAAAACTGCTGGTGCAATGGTGTCACGGCGCGGCAGGCATTGTTACGGCAATGGCCAGAACACCGAAAGTCGATTCTGAGGAATCTAAACAGCTTGATCAGCTATTGGAAAAAACCGGTGAGCTGGTGTGGCTAGCAGGGCCTTTGGTAAAAGGTTCTAATATCTGCCACGGTACCGCAGGCAATGGTTATGCGTTTTTGTACTTATATCACCGGTGGGGAAACCCGCTTTGGCTTGAAAGAGCAAAAAAGTTCGCTATGCATGCCATTGCACAATGCCAAAGAGACCGTTTACGCTATGGGCAGGGACGATTTACCTTATGGACCGGTGATGCCGGGCTGGCAATATTCTTGCACCACTGCCTGCATCCTGAAACAGCAGCAATACCCGGGCTGGATTTATTCTGATATTGGTTAAGCTATGTTCAAGCACCTCAAGGCTTTGTGTGAACAGACCTCTGTGGGCAGAACAAAATTAAAATCAGTCTCTTTATAGATTTAATTTTAATCTGCCCCAGTTAATCAGATTTGCAAACCAAAAATCTGGATTACGCCTACGGCGATCAGATAAATAGCCACAACGTAGTTTAGGATCTTCGGCCGGATCAGTATCAGAATGCCGGCTACGATGGAGAGTACCGGAATAAGGTCAATATGCAGAGTCATAATCCTGTCCTTTTATGTTTGAGTTTAGTGGTGGGTTAGCTAAAGCATTGTGCTGCCTGGCTGGGAATATAGCAATTCATTAAAATGCGATGTAAACGTGCCGGAAAAGGGCCGCAGCTGGTTAATTTCTTACGCTAAACTCGAATTACCTAAAGCCTTGCATCAGAGGTGTGAATGCCCCCGGAAATGTGGCAATGCCCGAAATGTGTGCGCGAATTCAGCCGCAAAAATCAGCGCCATGCTTGTGGCACCGGCAATAATGCGGATGTGCTGCGCGACAGGCCGCCAGCGGTTATTGAGGTTTACCGGGCACTAGAAAACTTTATTAATAACCTTGGCAAAGTAGAAACCGTGGCCCGCGACCGCTATGTGTTGTTTCGCAGCCGCCGCATTTTCGTCGATCTGTCGATTATGCAAGACGCGGTGCGGGTGGCGATACATCTTGGCCGCCGGATCGATAACCCGGCGTTTATTAAGATTGTTGCTGACGGCAAACAAGTGACTCATGTGGCGAAAATTGCCAGCCTGGCTGAGCTTAAACACATTGAGCAGCTGCTTACAGAAGCCTGGCAGTTTTCGCTCGCTTGACGGCAGCTATGCTACGGCCATTTCGCACGATATACCTGCGCCAGTAAGCTTTCTTTACCGCCAACCAGTCGCTAGTCTACCGAGATTGCAATCTTGCCTTTTCGGTTTCCGATTTCTATAAGTTCATGCGCTGCCACTATGTCAGTTAACTTCATCACCCGCTCGACGATTGGCTTAATACCACCGGCATCCACCACTTTTGCGATCTCAGTAAGCCTTTTCGCTGATTGGGTTGTAAACACAAAATGGATCTCGGCATTGGCTAACCAGCCGGCAATCAGATTTTGCGGCACAGCCATATCGACAATGGATACCAACCGCCCTGAGGTTGCCAACAATACAAGACTGTTTTCTATTGTCTTTTGACCAACAGTGTCCAAGACAATGTCAAAACCAGAGCTGTAATCCTGCTGCAGGTCTTCGTACAACGACTCACTGCGATAGTCGTAATTAACATCTGCCCCCAGCATTTCGACAAAATCTTTGTTATGCAGACTGGCTGTAGTTACCACATGCGCGCCGAAAAACTTCGCAATCTGAATTGCATACACACCTACGCCACCTGCCCCCCCATGAATAAGCACTTTATCGCCTTTTTTCAGGCGGCCCCGCTCCACTAAACACTCCCATGCGGTGCCAGCGGCTAAAGGCAGTGTAGCCGCTTGCTCAAAAGAAAGGGTGGCAGGTTTTTTGGCAACTATAGCGGCTTTCTCAAAGTGGTGTGTTGCATAGCTGCCCTCATTTTCCAGTAATCTGGGCACATAAAACACCTCATCGCCAACCTGCAAGTCATGCACATCTTTGCCAACTTTCTCAATGATGCCGGCACAATCAACGCCCAGCCTTGCGGGTAAAGCAACAATACTTTTGTAATCTCCCCTTCTGGTTTGTATATCAACAGGGTTCACCGACGCCGCTTTTACCCTTACCAGCACTTCATCATCTGCCGGGGTAGGTGTCGGTTGCTCTACCAGCTTCATCACGCTTGCCGCGCCAAATTGTTCGATCACTACAGCTTGCATTTTTATCTCCGAATTTGAGTTTTCTGCAGTCTACATCGAAAGTTCCCTTTGCATAAGTACGCACAATTTTGTAATGTAGTATCAATTTGTATACCACTAAGAACACCGCCGATATGAACTACGATGAACCATTTGGCTGCTCAGTAACGACGACTCTCAAGGTGATCGGTGGCAGGTGGAAACCGATTATCTTGTTTAATCTGTTAGAAAACGACAAATGCAGATTCAACGCGTTAAAACGCATGATTAATGGCATTACGCAGCGGATGTTGACCATGCAGCTAAAAGAACTGGTCGATGACGGCGTTGTTGCGCGGCAAGTGTTTGAAGTTGTTCCTCCTCATGTTGAATATTCGCTGACAGAATATGGCAAAACGCTGACGCCCTTATTGATGCAGATGAGAGACTGGGGGGCATTCCATGCACAAAGACCCACAATCACTGAGCAGGAAAATGGGGCCTAGCCTGAAATATCAGCGCTCTGCCTGTGGCACCGGATTTAGCTAAGCAGTTACAACATAGCAAGATTCGGGTCGGCAGGCCGGTAGCGACCTTTTAGAATTGTCTCTGTTCCGATTAGACATTAATTTCAAACAGAGCCAAGAGGTCGAATATGCATACTCTCAAAAATAAAGTCGTTATTATTACCGGCGCCAGTGCCGGTATTGGTCGGGCAACCGCACGCCTGTTCGCCAGCGAAGGCGCTGCTGTGGTGCTGGCCGCACGAAAAGAGCCCGAGCTGCAGGCTTTGGCTAAGCTTATTACTGATGAAGGCGGCCAGGCATTGGCAATAGCGGGTGATGTTGGCGAAGAAGCATTTGCCAAAACGCTGGTTGAGCAGACGTTAGCCAAATTTGGCCGCCTGGATGTTGCCTTTAATAATGCTGGCATATTGGGTGCTATAGGGCCGGTTACCGACATGTCTTTGCACGATTGGGATCAGGTTATCGCAACGAATCTGACCAGCGCTTTTCTGGCGGCGAAGTATCAACTGCCAGCAATGTTAGCGGGCGGTGGCGGGTCGATAATTTTTACTTCTACTTTTGTTGGCTATAGCGCGGGGATGCCGGGAATGTCTGCATACGCGGCCAGCAAAGCAGGGCTGATTGGTCTTACCCAAGTACTTGCCAGCGAGTACGGTAGTTATAATATTCGGGTAAATGCGTTATTGCCCGGTGGAACTGATACCGCAGCAGCGCAGGAATTTGCCAATACGCCGGAGAAAAAAGCATTTGTCGCCGGCCTGCACGCGCTGAAACGTATCGCTAAGCCAGAAGAGATTGCCCAATCTGCGCTCTATCTGGCTTCTGACGCATCGAGCTTTACTACGGGTTCAGCCATGCTGGTAGACGGCGGTGTATCGATAAACCGGGTTTAAAGTCCCGGCTTTGATGGTTGATTTTGTAAATAAAATTGGTACATTTATTGTCTGTTAAAGGAGATATCATGATTTAACAACAAGGAAAACCAATGAAATTACCAATGATATTGGCTATCGCCCTCGCTGCAGCCGTTTTTCAGGCTGATGCTAACAACTATGCAGACGTGCAGCTAAGCCTGCTACAACCGGCCCCCTCTGATGCCATCTGGAGCAGAGAAAAACAAGTTACCCCTATGTACCCGATAGAGTTGGCACGACAAGGCATCGCCGGTTGTGGTGTGTTTAACGTGACAATTAATGAAAACGGTAAAACCACCAACGTTAGCCTGGTTAACTCAGTGCCCGGCAAAGTGATTGCTAAACCAGCAATTAAGGTGATTAAAAAATGGCAATGGGTTAACAACAGCAGTGTAGCTAATGCACCAGAGCAAAAGCTAATCCGGCTGGATTTCTGCATGGGCGGCAGCACAGCTGAGGAAGCAGAAGCCCGCTGCAAAGTGCAAGCTGCAGCGCCATGTCAGGCTTAGAGAAAGAGTTCATAGTTCGTTAATTCCAGCCATCAGCTGAACTATCTGTTAGGCTGGCCTATTTGGAAAGGCGACATACATGCCAGTAAGCAACGCATCAGATGCGCTATCCCCGCAGCAACGCATCCGCTACATTATTCAGGCTATTCGTGCCGAAGAACAATATTGGCGCGAACGCTACCCCATCCTGCGCTACCAGGACTGGCTTGGGCTGGGTATATTATTATTTGCACTAACCGGTATGGTAACTGCCGCCGGTTTATATTACCTGCAGTTGATCCCGGCCTGGGCCTGTATAATCGTGGCCGCACTGTGTGCATCCCTGTCGCATGAAATTGAACATGATCTGATCCATCGTCAGTATTTTCGTAACACGCCAATCATCTACCATGGCATGATGCTGCTAACCTGGTTGATGCGCCCTAACACAGTTAACCCCTGGTACAGGCGCGATATGCACCTGTTACATCACAAAGTTTCCGGTACTGCCAAAGATATGGAAGAGCGCCTGGTAGGCAATGGCATCGCCTATGGCTTTAGTCGTTTTATCGTGATGTTTGACGGTTTATCGGGTCTGTTTATACGTCGCGCTATTTTGCGCCGCGAAGTAGACAACTTTTCCGTACAAAAGCTGCTGCAAGCAAGCTTTCCGCTGGCCAGCCTGTATTTTCTTTGTTGGTATCTGTTTTTGCTATTCCACGCCTATGATGCCCTGTTCGGTGGAATTAGCGGATCTTATCCAGACAGCCTGACATGGCTGATGCAAGGCATTGATTTTGCTGTGGTGGTGCTTATCGCCCCCAACGTAATTCGCTCAGCCTGCTTAAACTTTATCACTTCCCATATGCATTATTACGGCAACGTACATAACTTGCTGCAGCAGACCCAAATTCTGGATCGCTGGTATTTTATGCCGCTGCAGCTATTTTGTTGTAACTTTGGCAGTACCCATACTATCCATCATTTTGTGGTGCATCAGCCATTCTATCTACGCCAACTGGTGGCCGGA
Source organism: Rheinheimera sp. (assembly GCF_030690345.1). Taxonomy (GTDB): domain Bacteria; phylum Pseudomonadota; class Gammaproteobacteria; order Enterobacterales; family Alteromonadaceae; genus Alishewanella. Next base: position 374,575 of record NZ_JAUYGV010000006.1, on the reverse strand, counting down.
AAAGTCCTTAAGGTGCTGCGTGAACAGGGGGTAAGAAGCAATGATCTGTCCACTTTTGTAAGTGGCAACAGCTGGAATGAAGAGCAAACGGCCAGAGCAAATTAAAATCAGTATCTTTATAGATTTAATTATAATCTGGCCCCGCTAATCAAATTTGCAAATCAAAAATCTGGATTACGCCAACGGCGATCAGATAAATAGCCACAACATAGTTTAAGATCTTAGGCCGGATCAGTATCAGAATGCCGGCAACAATGGAGAGTACCGGGATAAGGTCAATATGCAGAGTCATAATCCTGTCCTTTATATTTGAGTTTAGTGGTCGGTTGACTAAAGCATTGTGCTGCCTGGCAGGGAATATAGTAATTCATTGAAAATGCGATATAACACGTAACAGCAAAAGGGCACCGTTAGTTAATTTCTTACGCTAAACCCGAATTACCCCAAAGCTTTATATCAGAGCTGTGAATGCCCACTGAAATGTGGCCATGCCAGGGCAACCTGATCCGCGTCTGATGCAGCGAGCGCCAGTTGTAACTGCCATAACAGGACAGCATCAATGACCGAACAGCGTATTTTCAGTATGGCTTTTGCCAAAGCTTATCCGCTGTATGTACAAAAAGCGAAGCGCAAAAACTACACTAAGAGCAAAGTGGATCAAATTTTTTGTAAACCCAAGCACCACCACATACAAGACTTTAAGCCCCCACAGAATTTAGCTATAGCAACAATCAAATGGATGCGGTTCATTGTTTGACAGCTTTCAGATGTAAAGCGGACTGACATGCTGCGCTTTTAATCAAAAACCCTTATAAAACAAAGAAAAATAGTCAAATAAAGTAAACGCCACCCTCGAGTTTTACATGGCATATACAGTTACACTCACGAAAAATTGATAAATATATGATAAATATAACTTTGCATTGTTCGGGGGATTTGCCCTGTGTAAATTCGATGCAGTTCAATTGCAAATGGCTTTTGAATGTTCTCAATATTTTAACTAAGGAGAGTTTTTATGAAACGTAGCAAAAAAATCTTAGTTGCACTTGCAGCAGTTGCGGCATTAGCTTCAACAGCCGCAATAGCTGGAAATCCACATTGTAGCTGGATATGTAAATACACATATTGCACTGAATGCCAAGAGCTATAAATTACAGCTTGATATCTGAGCATTAAGAGAAATACTTTAAATTTAATGTGGCAATGCAATGCTGAGTCACATTAAATTTTCATATGGAGTATTACTCCAGATTATTTCTGGGAAGGTATAAATACCTCACTGGCAAATTTGCATTAAAACATCAAACCTGAATAAAGCTGTGAGCTTTCCTCTTAACTCATAAGTGCTTTACTCTGTGTAATGTTGTCAAAGGAAAGTCAACGCAGTTACAACATTTGGGCAAACTGATAGACGAACTGACAAAGATATTGCGCCAATAGGCTTTGCCTTTTGCCAGCGCGGCGTAAACCAGGCATTTACTGCTCGGTAAACTGCTTTAAGGCCTGCAGGCGTTGATCCCACTGTGCTTCCAGCGCAGCGATAAAATCGCGCCCTTGTTGCAGTGCAGCGGTATCCAGCTGCACCTTTACTTCACGCCCGGCCGGGTGCAGCTGTACTACTTTTGCCGACACCAGCGCCTGAATTTGCTTACGCGCGCCCTGGCGGGAAATGCCGAGATCTTTTGACAGCTCGCCCATACACAGCGCTGCGCCCTGTGACAGCCGCTGCACTATTTGCAACCGCACGGGGTCACCCAACGCTTTAAACAGCTGTGCTACAGCAGCCTGACTCATTTGGCCTCCATACTGAAATATTGCTGCAACCGCACCAGCATAATATCCCAGCCGTTGTTGTTTTGTTGCAAGCTGCTTGCGGCAATTTCCACCGGCAAATCGGCAAAGCCGGTTTCGGTTAAGCTGACTTTACAGCGGCCCGGTGCAAGTTCGGTAATACGAAACTCAACCAGGGTATTGGGCACGGTGCGCACATCACCGATAAAGTCGTTACCACCGGGCACCCAGCGGTAAGCGAAATAGCTGTTGGGTATGGCGTCTTGTATAAACACGCTGTTTCTGTGTTTTTCACCGAAGCTGAATACCGGCTGGCCACCGACCTGATAATCACCTTCGACTTTATCAGGAAACCACTTTATTACCTGCTCCGGCGTGGCGATGGCATTGTATATGCGCTCTGCGCTGGCGTTGATAGTCAGTTCGCGCTGAATAGTGTTTTGCATAAGTTGCTCCGTAGCTGAGTTTATCTTCACTGCGGTTTAATAAAAGCACAGCACAACCAAATATGCAACCATATGGTTGCATATTTGCTGTCAGCACTATTTACTGCCAATGCTGTATTGCGATGTCGAATACTGTAGCTGTGATACGACTAAACTATGATATGACTAAGCTAACACTCAGCTAACACTCAGCTAACACTCAGCCAACACTCAGCTAACAGGAGATACTTATGAGCACAGCAGCAACCGTTAAAGGCCCGGCGTCTTATTTCCCGTCCATTGAACAGAAATACGGCCAGAGCATACAACACTGGCTAACCTTGCTGGATAACGTGCAGGAGCAGCCACATATGGCTCAGGTGGCGTTTTTAAAGACGCAACATGGCATTGGCCATGGCCACGCCAATGCGCTGGTGGCGCATTATCGCGCAAAAAAATAAGCTGAAGCACTTACCAGACCGGACGGCAACCAGATCATGTTGGATCAGCAGCGCTGAAATAACATAAATTGCTGATATACAGCACTATTATATTTTGCCCCTGCAACAGAAACGCTGGCTAAATGTTAGCCGGCTGTTTACACTGAAAGCCTTTTACGCGTTTCAGACAGGCTATGCCGGACATCGATTTAACCACGCTGGATTTAACCACATTAATTGCCCTGACGTTGGTGATCAACCTGTTGGTGGCTGCTTATATGGTGTTGTTAGCGAAATTGCAGCCACAACAGACAGCCTTCCGGCATTGGGCCTTGTCATGCTTTATTTTTGTGCTGGCCAGTGTGTTAGCCGCCAGCCGGCTGTATCAGGTGCCGCCGTTGCTCAGCGTGGTACTTGCGCATGCGTTGCTGGCACTGCCGCCGCTGCTGGTTGGCAGCGGCCTGGCTCACTTTATTCACGGCCCGCACTACCAACTGCCGCTCAGGCCCTTAGGCTTTTGCGCTGCAATTTATCTGTTTTTGTTAAGCATCAGCTACCCGCTGTCACACAGCGCCACGCTACTTAATGCTGCGGCCATTGCTGCCGCGTGTATCTGGTGCGTGGTGTTGCTGCAAAGCGTGAAGCAACCACAGTTTGTCAACCGGCTGCTGCAAGCCGTGCTGGCACTGCATGCGCTAACCATGTTGGCCGAAATCGGTCTTTACCTGAGCCACTGGCACAGCGCACTGCCGCCGCAAGCGGCAATGCTGCTGCAGTTAATGTTACTCAGCCATTTACTGTTAACCACAATGGCCGCCGTGCTGCTGCCACTGCTGTTTTTTATCAGCCGCGAACAACTGCTGATGCAGCAAGCCGACCTGGACGAGCTGACGCTGTTACCAAACCGGCGGCATTTTTTGCGCGAGTCTGCCGCTTATCTTAGCCTGCAGGGGGCAGATGCGCCGCTATCCATAATGATGCTGGATCTGGACCATTTTAAAGCCATTAATGATAACTTTGGCCATGCCGTCGGCGATGTCGCCTTACAACAGGTGGCCGCCATTTTGGCGCAGCAGCTGCGCAAGACGGATTTTATCGGTCGTCTTGGCGGTGAGGAATTTGCCATAGTAATGCCCGATACTGCAGAAGCCGAAGCACAAAGGATCAGCCAACGTTTGCGCCAGCAAGTTGAACAGCAAGCGCGTATTGTTGATGGCAAGGTGCTGGGGTTGACCATAAGTATTGGCGCAATCTATGTGCAGCAGTTTAGCCACATGGATTTCCAGACCCTGCTAAAGCAGGCGGATGAAGCGCTGTATGAATCAAAACGCAACGGGCGCAATACCGTTACTTTTTATTACGCCCGTTAGTACTTAAGTTAGCCAGCCGCTTTACTCAGTAACTGTTACGTCCTGCTCTTTTACCAGCCATACCGACAACGCACCCAGTACCATAGCCGCACCGGCCAGCATCACGATATACACCGCCTGGTTCTGAAATACCGAGCCTAAGATCCAGCCGGCAATTAACCCGGACACAATCTGCGGTGCGGCAATAGTAAAGTTAAAAATGCCCATATACACACCGGTTTTCTCCGGCGGTAAGGCGCCAGCCAATATCGCATACGGCATGGCCAATATAGCAGCCCAGGCAATACCGACACCGATCATCGGCAGCATTAGCCCCAGTGCACCTTTGGGTATTTCTACTTCAGTGATCAGCAGGTTTACGTGCGTCATGCTTGGGTCGGTAAACAGTACAAAGCTGATATAGCCCAAACCGCCGGCTAACAACGAGAACGAATACACCAACTTGCGGCCAAACAGGTTAGCCAGTTTGGCCATCACTAACGAGAACAGCACGGCAAACAGCGAGTAACCGGCGTATAAAATACCTACCCAATCACCGGCCGCGCCTTTGGCGGCCGCAATATGTGCCGGTACGCCGCCCATTTGCGCAATATAGCTGCCGTCGTACCACTCTACGCCGACACCCCAGGTATTTTGTGCAATGGCCGCGGGGAAATAGGTCCACATAATAAACAGCGCAAACCAGGAGAAAAACTGCACCAGCGCCAGCTGTTTCATAATGCGTGGCATGCTTAGCATGGTTTGCCAGAAGTCGCTGAGTTTCTCGCCCAACGAGCGCGACTTACGCACCTGCTCAGCCAGAGTTTGCGCTTCGGCATCCAGGCCTTTATAAGCGTAATATTGTGCCGGCGCATATTCTTTGGTGCGAAACACTGTCCACAGCACAGAGCCCAGCAGCACAGTAGCGCCGATATAAAATGCCCAGATCACGGACGGCGCCACTTCACCGGCTTTAGAGGCGTTTTCCAGCCCGACCACATTGGTTAACACAAACGGCAATATAGAACCGAATACCGCACCGATATTGATCAGTAAGGTCTGTACCGAGTAGCCAATATTACGCTGCTCCGGCGGCACCATGTCTGATACTAAAGAGCGAAACGGCTGAAAAGTAACGTTAAAGGCAGCGTCTTTAATAGCGAAAATCACCAGACCAAATAACATTGGTGGAATAAAGGCCACTACCATCGACGCATTGGGCAACAGCATCATTGCCGCAGCCGCCACGACTGCGCCACCAAGCATATAGGGCAGCCGGCGGCCGAGTTTATTCCAGGTACGATCGGATGCCGCGCCAACAATAGGCTGCACCAGCAGGCCCATAATGGGGGCCGCCAGCCAGAATAACGACAGCGACGATAAATCGGCGCCCAAATCTGACAGAATCCGGCTAACGTTGCCGTTTTGCAGTGCAAAGCCTATCTGCACGCCTAAAAAGCCGAAGCTGAGGTTCCAGATCTGCCAGAAGGATAACTTAGGTTGTTTCATATCCGCTCCCCGGATGGTTTTATTATTCTGTGTAAGCGCACAGATCGGTCTAAGCTACACGATAGCGGCCATTTTGCGCAAAATTGTGCATACGTATTCATCTTGTTGTCGCACTGTTTTGGCGTTAATACCAAGGCTTAATCAGCATAGCAGTGCATCCGCGCGTTAATATGGTGCACGCAATAATTAGCACGGGGACGACATGAAAACCTTTAGCCTAAGCGCCATAGCGCTGTCATTGTTACTGGCCGCTTGCCAACCACAAACCAGCCAGCCACAAACCAGTTCATCTGCAGCAGAAGTCAGCCCTGCCGCTACTCAGGTAGCGAACGAAGCTGCCAGCAGCTGGTGGCAGGATGCAGTGTTTTACCAAATCTGGCCGCGCAGCTTTTATGATACCAATGGCGATGGCCACGGCGATTTTAACGGTATGACTGCCAAATTACCGTATCTGGCCGAATTAGGCGTTAACGCCTTATGGTTAACACCAATGTTTGAAGCGCCGTCCTACCATGGTTATGACTTTACAGAGTTTTATCAGGTAGAGAGCGACTACGGCACTATGGCCGAATTTGAAGCCTTTATCAAAGCCGCCGACGCCAAAGGCATGAAGGTAATTCTGGATTTGGTGATCAATCATATTTCCAGCGAACATGACTGGTTTAAACGCTCGGCAGCCGGCGAAACACCGTACAAAGACTACTTTATCTGGCGCGATGATATGCCAAAAACCGGCAGCGGCTGGGGTCATGCCTGGAGCGATAACGACAAGCCTGATGCAGTATGGCATTACAACGAAACCCGCAACGCTTACTACTATGCCGCCTTTGGCGCCAGCCAACCGGATGTAAATTTACGCCATCCGGATGTGGTGGCAGAGATGGAAAAAATGGCTAAATTCTGGCTCGATAAAGGCGTGGCGGGTTTCCGTTTAGACGCGGTGCGCTTTGCTATGGAAGGCGGGCCGCTTGAACAAGCTGACACAGACGAAACTATCGCTTACTGGCAGAGTTTTAACCAGTTTGTCAAAAGCATCAACCCTGAAGCTTACCTTGTGGGTGAAGCCTGGGTCGATATTCCGGTTGCCGCGCGCTACTACGGCGACGGCTCCGGGCTGGACCAGGGCTTTGATTTTGAAGTCGGCTATAAAATTCTTGGCCTGCTGAAACCCGACGCCAGCGGCGAGGCGCAGTTTGGTACCATGCGGACTAATGGGCAATCAAACGCACAGCAGGTCGCTGATGCGACGGTGCTGCAGCAGAATGTGCAGCAGCGCAGCGATTCTGTCGCACCGCTAAGCTTTTTCGCGCCGTTTTTAACTAACCATGACCAGGAGCGGATTGCTTATCAGCTGGCGCAGCACGATGCCAAAGCCAAGCTGGCAGCAGCGATGTTATTCAGCTCACCCGGCACACCGTACATTTACTACGGTGAAGAAATTGGCTTAACCCAGGGCGGTACCGGCCACGATGTGTACAAACGTGCGCCTATGCTGTGGGATAACAGCCAACAGGCAGGTTTTACTGCGGCAGATAACAGCTGGGTAGAACAGCTGGAATTATTTGGCGCTGACTTCCCGAACTGGTACCCGGATTTTCTTAGCGGGCAACTGCAGGCCGAAGATCGCAGCGTCACCGCACAGCAAGCGCAGCCGGATTCAATCTGGCAGCTGTACAAGCTGTTAATAGCACAGAAAAAACAACGGCCCGAGCTTAGCACCGATGGCAGCTATGATGTTAAACAGCTGGATAACGGTGTGGTACAGATAAGCCGCGAGCTTAACGGCAGTAAAACGCTGTTTGTGTTGAATTTAACCGACAGCGCCGCCGATATCAGTGCTATTAACCGCGACGGTCTAAGCGCCAGCTGGGCCTTTGATCTGGACGGCAATACCCTGGCGCCATTCGGCTTACTGCTACTGCACAGCGCCCCCTGAGTTTGTGTATAACCAAAGTTCTCCCTGAAACCGCCGGCTGGCTTAGCGGCGGTTTTTTCTTTACCGCTTGCCAAGCTATCCTTGTTAACTTATTGTACCTGTGAAATTAACAAGGAGTGTGCATGAAACCTTTTCTGATTTTACTCAGTGGCTTACTACTGGCTGCTACTGCACAAGCTGAGCCGGCAAAAGCTAAAACCGGCCCGGAGTTATTACCGGCGTTTTCCAGCGCCAGCTCGTTAAAGGAAAATTTCAGCTGCTATGGTGGCCCGTTTTCAAGCTACGACAGCTGGCTGGCTATGATGAGCAAAAACCCAAAGTTTAATGCTGAAATGTTTAGCCAACGCTTGCCCAGAGCCGATGTTGAACGCCGCCAGCAGACGCTGGATTGCCGGGTATTCACTTATGAATCCGACGGCATTCTGGTAGAAGGCGTAATGGTGCGCCCGAAAAATACTGCGGCAAATGCAAAATTGCCGGTAGTGATATACAACCGCGGTGGCAATGCGAAGGGTGGCACCTTGGTGTATGGCGCTATTCAGCACAACTTGATGCCACTGGCGGAGCTTGGCTATATTGTGATAGCCAGCCAGTATCGCGGTGCTAAAGCCTTTCCAACCAAGGTAACAGGTGAAATTCAATTCGATCAGTTTGGTGGTGATGATGTCAATGACATCAAGAATTTGCTACCCATTATTCAGGGTATGTCCGATGCTGATAGCGAGCGGATTGCGATGAAAGGCGCCAGTCGCGGTGGCATGATGAGTTATCTGGCCGCGCGCGATATGCCGCAGCTCAAAGCGCTGATTGTTGCTGCAGGTGTTGCCGATTTAGAAGCCACCCTCGCCGTACGCCCAACAATGGAGAATGTCCTGGCCAAGTTTATCCCTAATTACACTACAGACAAAACTGCACAATTGCAGGCAAGATCGGTTGTGCACTGGCTGGACAAATTACCACCCCAGCTGCCGATACTGCTGGTGCATGGCGATAAAGATTGGCGGGTCGATGTAAGCCAATCGCAAGATTTAGCTAAAGCACTGGCTGAAAAAGGCCATCCGCATAAATTAGTGGTCTATCCGGGCGCCGATCATGGCTTATACCCAAACCGCGCTGAAGCCGATGCGGAAACTGCAGCTTGGTTAAAACAATACCTGTAAGCCATTCTGCCGCTGTAGCAACCAACTACAGCGGCAAAAAAATAGTTATTTGTCAGACTAATAGCGCATACCGGCCGGCACACCAATTTGCTAAACTAACGCCAACTGTTCTGCTGTAGCGGAGTTGTTGTGTCTGACCGTTCCCACCTGTTTTCCCTACGCCTGGGCCATGCGCTGCGCGAAGTGCTGGCCGAAGGCTATGATCTGAATAAACTCAGTAAAGACCTGCTGGCCGGTATTACCGTCGGCATTATTGCCATACCGCTGGCGATGGCGTTGGCGATTGCCTCCGGCGTCGCACCGCAATACGGCTTATACACCGCTATTATTGCCGGTTTTGTTATCGCACTCACCGGTGGCGCGCGCTACAGTATCAGCGGCCCTACTGCCGCCTTTGTGGTGATTCTATACCCGGTGGCGTTAAAGTACGGTCTAAGCGGCTTACTAATGGCCACGGTATTGTCCGGTTTTATGCTGCTACTGATGGCCATGTTTCGATTAGGCCGCTTAATTGAGTATATCCCCGAATCCGTTACCCTGGGCTTTACCGCCGGCATAGCCGTGGTGATTGCTACCTTGCAAATTAAAGACTTTTTTGGCCTGGCGATAGCCGATATGCCTGAGCATTATGCCGGGAAAGTTGTTGTGCTGGCGCAGCATTTACCGCAGTTATCCTTACCCGCCCTGCTGGTTGCCGCTGTTACCCTGGCGGTGATGTTGTTATGGCCGAAACTTAAAACGGTGATCCCGGCGCATTTACCGGCGCTGTTTATCGGCACACTGCTGGCGTTGTTGTTGCTTAATTTCGGTGCTGAGCTGGACACCATAGGCTCGCGTTTTAGTTACACCATGCCCGATGGCAGCAGTGGCAGCGGCATTCCACCCTATTTACCCTATTTCGACTGGCCCTGGTTGCGGCCTGGCCCGGATGGCGCGGTATTGGCTTTTAGCTGGCAGCTGGTAAAAGACTTACTCGCCGCCGCCTTTGCCATGGCGATGCTGGGGGCGATTGAATCGCTATTGTGTGCGGTGGTGCTGGATGGCATGTCCGGCCGGCGCCACAGCGCTAACAGCGAATTATTCGGTCAGGGTTTAGGTAATATTATTACGCCGTTTTTCGGCGGCATTACTGCCACAGCGGCGCTGGCACGCTCATCGGCGAATTATAAAGCCGGCGCGCAATCGCCCGTTGCCGCCATCGTTCATGCGCTGGTGGTATTACTCGGTCTGGTGTTGCTGGCGCAGCTGTTGTCCTATGTGCCGATGGCAGCCCTGGCCGCCTTACTGCTAATGGTGGCGTGGAATATGAGCGAAGCGCCCAAAGCGCTGCATCTGCTGAAAACCGCACCACGCAGCGATATCTGGGTGTTTATCACCTGCTTTAGCCTTACCGTGCTGTTTGATATGGTGATTGCCATTACCACCGGTATTCTGCTGGCGGCGCTGTTATTCGTTAAAGAAATTGCTGAGATGAGCAAGGTGACCGATATCAGCAATAACCGTAAACAGGTAGAGCAGCCGATACCCGACGGCTGGCAGGTGCTGAAAATCAGCGGACCGCTGTTTTTTGCCGCTGCCGAGCGCATTTTTGCCGATATCGCCCGCTTAACCGGCCATAGCCGCGGCATAGTGTTGTATATGGACGGCGTGCCGCTGCTGGACGCCGGCGGCCTGGCGGCGCTGAATAAACTGATCAGCAAATGCGCAAAAAATAACACCGAACTGCTGATCGCCGATCTACAATTCCAACCGCTGAAAACCTTAGCCCGCGCCGGGGTTAAGCCACTGCCGGGCGTACTGAGCTTTTACCCGACGCTACGCGAAGCGCTTGAGGTGCTGTATCAGCAAGCCGCAGCGGTGGACGAGCAGGACGGCTGAGCCGCCGGCTGCTGTAATACGCTGCCCAGCAGCGGTGATAACGGCAGCCGGTTAAGCTCACGCTTAGAAAAGGTTGCCGCTGTCCAAACAATACTGCTTAATGCCAACGCCAGTGCCAGCCAACCAAATACCCCTAACCAACGCGCTAAATGCGGCTGTTTATGCTTAGTCCGCAGCCAATGCATACGCATACCGCCGGCCACCAGAATACACAGGCCGCTGCCAAACAATGAATAGATCAGCTTAACGGTCAGGCCGCTAAAGTTACCAAAGTGCAGCGGGTCGGCCATATCACTTAACCGCGCCAACAGGCCCAGCTCAGCGGCATATTGCCGGCCCAGCAGTTGCCCGCTGCTGTCGAGATAGATCCGGTTGGCGCGATCGCGCACCAGCACAGTGTCATCCTGGCCGCTCAACACTATCGGCGCTTTAACATGGCTGTTATATAACACAGCGCGGATGTCCAGCTCCGGCCGCTGTGCCTGTGCTATGGCAGTAATGCCAGCCAGCGATAAAGGCTTGTTAGCAGCCGTTGCCGGCGGCGCGGCGCTGAGCGCCGCTGTGGGTGGCGGCGGATAGTACGCCAACTCAGAGCGCAACAACCAATGCTCGGCAAAGTACCACAACCCGGTAACGGTCATCAGCAGCACAAACCACCAGCTCCACAGGCCAATCAGCTTATGCCACGACGCCCAACTGTTACGCACCGCCCAGCGCCATGTACCCGGGTGACGAAACCATTGCCGCCACCAGTTACGGTAGACAAAAAAGCTGGAAATGACTGAGATCAACAGCAAAAAACTCAGCGAGGTCACAATCACTTTGCCGCTGCTGCCCATCGATAAATACATATGCAGATTACGCAAAAAGCGTGATAACCGGCCCCAGTCACCACTGCCGGTTAAGGCACCGCTGGCCGGATCAAAATAAGCAAAGCGAAAACCCGTAGGCGTGGCCAGCGCAGCTTCGCCGGCCAGGTAACGCTGCTGATGCACCTGCGCACTGATCAGCTGGCTGTCCGGGTAGGCCGCCGCCAGGTTTTGCTCTAACTGTGCCCAGTTTACCGCCGCGCTGCGTGGTGTCAGGGCGCGGTATTTGCTATCGCTCAGATACTGAATTTCATAGCTGAGCGTCGCCAGCACCCCGCTGACGCACACCAACAACAGCAAACAACCGAGCACAAAACCTGCCCAGGAATGCAGCGCAAACCATTGCCGGTTGGTCATATCAGAAGCTGTAGGTGGTAGTCAGATACAGCCGGCGCGGCTCGCCCGGAAAATGCCCGGTGCGGTCGATAAAGCCACTGCTGGCATAGGTTTTATCAAACAGGTTTTTCACGTTCAGTTGCACCAGCCAGCTTTGCCACTCAGTTTGCCAGCTGATATCAAACACCGTATAGGCTTTTACCGGCTGGCCACCAATACTTTGTTGCTCACCCACATAGTCGACACCGGCGGCAAAAGATGAGTGTAGTGCCGGCAATTCATAGCGGCTCCACAGGCCAAGCTGATGCCGCGGAGCATTGGCAAAGCGGCCGTTAAACGCATTGGTAATGCCGCTGCTGTCCTGCATGACCCGGGTATCGTTATAGGCGTAGTTCAGGTTCATTACCCAATTGTCGGTAAGATCACCTAACACATCCAGTTCAAAACCGCGGCTGCGTACTTCGCCCAATGCCAGTAAATCATCGCGGCCATCATTGCCGACATCACCGCGCGGGTCCGCCTGCAAAATATCTTTCCGCGTTATCTGATACAGCGCCGTATTTAGCCGCACGCTGTCATTTAACAGCGAAAAACGCACCCCGGCTTCATATAAACGTGAGGTTTCCGCCGCAAAGGGCCCACCCACTTCCGGCGCCTGCGACGACGCCGACTGCGGCACAAAGCCGGTGGCGGCTACCAGATAACCGCGGGCATAATCGGTTAGCTGGTAAGTAGTACCCAACCGCCATGAAGTATCGTTACCCGATACTGTGCTGCCATTACGCTGATTAGTGTCTTCAAAGCTGTCCCAGCGCAGGCCCAACAACAGATTCCAGTTATCTGACAGTGTCAGCTGATCCTGCAGATACACACCTTTACGCTCCGTTTGCGTATCCGTAATGTTAGGGGTAACGGCGTCAAGGTTATAAGCCGCACCACTGGTTAAACCGTATTGCGGGTTAACCAGACTAAGCCCCGGCACCACGCCACCGCTTTCAACCGGCTGGGCATTGCGGCCGGAGAAAAAGGAATCCTGCTGCAGGTAATCGGCCCCCATCAGCAACGTATGCTGAATATCACCGGTGCTTAGCTCAACAATATTATTCCAGGTCAGGCTAACCGAATCATTCTCGCGGTTTTGGTCACGAAACTGCCGGCCGCAGTAATCGATCACACCATCGTCATCAGTATCAAAACTGCAAAACGGTTCATGGTAGTTTTGCAGCTCCTGGTTCTGATAACCGCGCACGGTAACATCGGTACTCCAGTAGGCATTTACCTGCTGTTCTAACCGGGCCTGGTACACTTCGGCAGTTAACAGCTGAAAGTCGCTGCTTTCGTTATGGTTCCAGCTGCGGTCGGTGAGAAAATTGCCGTTGTCATCCACCACCACCCCGCGTAAACGGGCACCGCCGTAGTCTTGCTCTACGTCGGTGTATTGCAGTGTCAGCGTAGTATCCTGCGTCAGGTCGATAGCATAGCCAAAATCGAGGATCTGGTTTTCCACGTCGGTATTTTGCCGGAACGGCTGTTCGCTGTCTTTGTAAACACCAGCACGATAACGCTGCGCTGCATCGTCGGTTAACGGGCCGCTCAGCTCCAGCGAACCACTGTAAAAACTGTCGTTACCCAGTGCCCACTTTAACTGCCGCTCCGGTAAGGCGGTCGGTTTTTTTGTGCTGTAGTTGATCAAGCCGCCCGGCGCCATACTGCCGTACAACGCACCGGCGGCGCCTTTTAATACCTGAATTTCCGCTACGTTAAACAGCTGTGGCACCGCGAAGCCGTTAAACGGGTCGCCGCGTACACCATCATATAAAATTTCGTCCTGGCGAAAGCCACGAAAGGTCACGCCGGAATAACTAAAGCCGCTAACCCCGCTCATGCTGCGATATAAGTCGGTAATTTGCCGCGCCGCCTGATCGCGGATCAGGGCTTCGGGCAATACCTGAATATTTTGCGGCACTTCATCCAGCGGTGTATCGGTGCGGGTGGCCAGGCTGGAAGAGTTAACCCGGTACAGGGTTTGTGCGCGGCCTTTTACTTCGATGTGCTCCAGCGCCGCGCCGGTCGTGGCTTCAGTATTGGCGTAAGTAGCAGCAGAGAATGCCGTGGCGCAGAGCAAACTGACAGCAGAGAGACGCAGACTTATAGCAGAAAAAGGCAACATTATAGTACAACCTGTATCGCAAGAGGAATTAAACAGGCTGCGAAGTGTAAATGATAACAATTACCATTACAATGGAATTGAACTAAAAACTGTGCGGCAAAACGCTGCTACCATTGCCGGCAGCAGCGTTGGCGGTGTTAGCCTTTATGCTCGGTTTTAATCAGTTTGCCGTGCTGATCAAAGTACTGCCAGTCACCGGACGGACGGTTGCTGATATAGCCGCCCTGAGTACGTACCTGGCCGTTGGGCCAGTACTCCAGCCACTCGCCTTCTTTGCGATCGCGCAGGTAATCGCCCTGCTGCAGCGGTTTACCGTTCGGATGAAAGTATTCGGCTTTGCCTTCTTTTAAGCCTTTAACATAGTGTTCCTGTTGCTGCGGCCGGCCGTTTAAATGGAACAACTTGTAGTTGCCATGCGGCTTGTCGTACTCGTACTCAATTTCGCTTTTCAGCTGGCCGTTGTCGTAATATTCCTGCGCTAAACCATGCTTACGGCTGGCATCGTAGTGTACCGCCTGCGCTAAAGTGCCGTCTTCAAACCACGACTGCCACAAGCCAAACCACTCGCCCTTTTGCAGTTTACCGGCAATTTTCGGCTCACCGTTGCTAACGTAAAACTCCTGATAGTCACCGCTTTTTTCGCCGTTTTCCCACTGTTCAGCTTTATGCAAAATGTTTTTCGCGGTGTAAAACTCCGCCTTGCCGTGTTGTTTATTGGCCAGCCAGTGTGTTCTGTATCTGATGGTGCCTTCCGGAATAAAGCCGTACGTCGGATCATCGGCCTGATAATAGTATTCCAGCCATTCTCCGGTTTTCTGGTTGTTTTGGTAGTAACCACTGTTGCGGCGCCGCCCCTGATAATAAGTGACAAAGCGGCCTTCGGTTTTACCGTCAACAAACTCCTGCTCTTTGCTTTTTTCACCCTGCGAATAACTGATCCAGTTACCATGACGTTTGTTATTAACGTAGTTGCCTTCTTCGGTCAGATCGCCATTACCGGCCCAATACTGGTATTTGCCGTGCAGGGCAAACTTATACTCTGACGGCTTTTTCTCAACGGCATAATGTTCCAGCTTTTGCGGCTTACCGCTATCGTAAAAGCTTTGGTAACGGCCGGTAAGTTGGCCGTCTTTGCGCTCACCTTCTTCGCGCAGGGTGCCGTTAATATGCCAGCTCTTAAAGGCCCCGCTTAACTGGCCGTCAACATAGCTGTTTTGCTCGCGCGGCTCACCGGAGGAATAAAAGGTTTTGCTCAAACCATGGCGTTTACCGGCTTTATACTGCGACTCTTCTACCAGCTTGTCAGCCTGAAAGCGCTGATGCACGCCATCACGCTCGCCCATAACATAGCCGGATAACTCTATTGCCTGGCCATTGTCCTGATAACGCTGAAATACACCATGCAGCGGGAATTGACCGTTAGCACTGCGCTCTGAGGTGTGGTAGTTAATGCGCTGCGCCAGTTCACCGTTGCTGTGATAATGCAATTGCTCGCCGGCTTGCATACCGTCAATATAATGCAGCTTTTCCAGCAGTTGTCCCTCTGCGCTCAGCCGTTGCTGTTCGCCGTGCAATTTGCCCTGCTGATACAACGATAACGCAATCAACTGGCCGTTAGCATGAAACTCGCGGCACTCGCCGTGTTGTGCCCCATGCTGATAATTGCAGCTGCTGACCAAAGTACCGTCGGTGCTGAACTGCTCACTGCTGCCATGACGCTTGCCGCTGACATAGTTAACCTTTGCAGCCGGCACCCCGGCGGCGTGAAACTGCTGCCACTGGCCGTGTTGCTGGCCCTGTGCATCGTATTCACCCTGCAACAACACGTTACCCTGCTCATCGTTACTTTGATACAACCCGGTTAACTGGTTATTGGCATAGGTCCACTGCTCGGCTACTGCGCCGTTCAGGTGGAAGGTTTGCCAGGAGCCGTGACGCAGGTTGTTTTGGTAGGTTTCGACACTTTGTAGCTTGCCGTTATCATAAAAGCGGCTGACATTAATTTTTTCACCGCGCTCAAAGCGGCTGGTTTCCACTATCTGGCGCTGGCTGTTAAAGCGTTGCCACTCACCGCTGGCAACACCTGCTTCATAATGCTCAATTTGCTCAATGCTGCCATCGACAGCAAAGTACTGCCATTGCCCATGCTGCCGTCCGGCCTGATAGTGACCGCTAAGCACAGGTTGGTTACGTTGATCAAACACCTGCCAGCTACCCTGCACCAGGCCCTGGTCAAAGGTGGCCAGAGTATAGCCCTGGCTATCGCGTACCAGACGGTATTCGCCCTGCAGCGGCAAGCCGTTGCTAAGGTTATAGTACACGTCGACGCCTTCAACCTGGCGTACATCCAGCATCCGGTTGGCTAAGGTTTGGCTGGCTATGGACGGTGCGCTGACAAACAGACACAGCAGTAGTACAGCAGAGTAAAAACGGGCGGGCATGCTTTTGTTCCTGATTTACTGAATATTCCGGCGCGGAATATTAACACAAAGCTGCAGCAAGGTAAGCAGGGTTATTATTTAGTAAATATTGCCGCGCCGGCCGCAGCGGCCGGCCACTTAACTCAGATGAAAGCCACAAGACTGGCGGATAATCAGTTTGGGTTCGATCTGGCTGACGCTGATAGGTTGGTTGTTGATCAATTGCAGCAGGTTATTCACCAGCAACTCGCCGGCTTGGGTGGTATCTTGTTGAATCGTGGTCAGCGCCGGGGTAGCAAAAGACGCCACCGGAATATCATCAAAGCCCATCACAGCGATGTCTTCCGGCACGCGCAGATTACGCCGTTTCAGGCAGCGCATTACGCCGATAGCGATAAGATCGCTGGCGCAGAAAATCGCATCCACCTGATGGCCGGCGGCTAATAAATGTTCGGTGGCGCTATCGCCGGCGCTTTCGGTTGATATCGCATCAAAATGCGGTACCTGAGCCTCGTCAATACCGGCCATATTTAACGCATCAATAAACCCACGATAACGCGCGCTGAATTCCGGGCTGCCCTCAGAGGCATTGCCGATAAAAGCGAATTTTTTATGCCCGGTAGCCAATAAATGCTCGCCGGCTAAGCGGCCGCCTTCGCGGTTGTTGCTGCGCAGGGTAAACTCGGGATGGCCCAGCACTTCAGCGCCCCAGCAAACAAAATGCGTTTCCTGTGCCAGCAGCTTGGCCAGTTTTTCTTCGTAATCTTTGTAATCACCGTAGCCAAGCAAAATAATGCCGTCGGCTTTATTGCTGTCTTCGTAGTCGGCATGCCAGTCGTCACTTAGCTGCTGAAACGACACCAGTAAATCCTGGCCACGTTTGGCGCAAGCGCGGGTAATGCTGCCAAGCATAGATAAGAAAAACGGGTTAATCAGCGACTCATCTGTGGTGGGATCTTCAAACAACAGCAAGGCCAGGGTACTGCTGCGCTGCTGGCGCAGGTTACTGGCATTTTTATCGACTTTATAATTCAGTTGCCGCGCTATCGCCTGCACTTTTTCGCGGGTGGCTTTATTTACCTGCGGGCTGTTACGCAGCGCCCGTGATACGGTGGACTGCGACACACCGGCCATATAAGCAATGTCGAATGAAGTGGCTTTGTCTTTCATCTGAGTGCTCTGCTGTGACAGCGAAATTACTGCATAATACAGCGCAGTCGGATCGAGCTCTGACAAGCGCCTTATAATTGTTATGGCGGTATCATAGAGGGAATTGACGCTGGATTCAATTTCGTTCTGTGCCTGCCACCTGCAGTTATACCATATTACATGCCGGCCAGATCAGCATTTGCCTTAGTCTGTTTAATCACTGCAAATTGTGAAACATTGTTATGCCGGCTTATGTCCGGCGGCACAACTTGCTACACTCCCACAGCTGAAATTCTGTCTGAAAAAAGGTGCACCTTGCCATATTTGTTACTGCTACTTTGTCTGCTGAGTATCACGGCCAATGCCGATACAGCCGATACAACAGTTGGCTGCGATCAGGAATCGTTGTGTGCGACTGAGCAAGAACTGCATTTAAGCTTTGCGCTGGGCTACGGTCAGCGCAGCAATCCATTATATGGCGGGGAAGAGTTACCGCTGGTAGTGTTGCCCGATGTTTATTACTACGCCGAACACTGGTTTTTTGATAACGGCAAATTGGGTACCGGCTGGGCCCTGTCGGAGCAATGGCACCTGAGCTTGCTAGGCCAGTTTAATCAGGAAAAAGGCTATTTCCAAAAATGGTTTGGCGGCAATGCGTTTCAATTCAGCAGTACCACGCCTGGTAGTGCCAGTATTACCGATGAGCGCTATGGCCCGCTGCAAGCCTCAGTGCGGGAAATCAGTAAAAGACCCACCGCCTTTGATTTGGGCCTGCAACTGGACTGGTTTGCTACTAATTGGCAGCTGCAAGCTGTGCTGTGGCAGGATGTCAGCAACACTTATCAGGGCCAGCATGCCACTGTCAGTATGGCGCGAAACTGGCAAAGCCGGTTTGGCAATTGGCAACTGGGCGCTAAATTGCACTGGAAAAGCGCCAAACTGATTGATACTTACTATGGCATTGATAATAATGAGCCTTTCTATCTGCCGCGCTACAACGGCAAGGCCAGTTGGCAACCGGAATTGCGCCTGAGCTGGCAAAAGCCACTCTCTGAGCGTGTCAGCCTGCTAACCTTTTTGCGCTATTTATCACTGGACGATGCCATGACTGACAGCCCGCTGGTTAAATCAGACAACGTTACTACCTGGTTTCTTGGCATAAGCTACCGGTTTTATTAATGCCCGGATTTTGGTTGTTGTTGCTACTTAACGGCGTAACACCACAAGTGCCGGCGGCTGCTTGTGCCACAGCGATATGCTGGGATGTCAGCCCGCAAGTTTGCGTCACAGAACAACGCGATCAAAGCTGCCGCACCCAACTACAATTAAGTTGGCACAGCCATACCCCGCTTAGCGCCTGTTTATTTTTGGCTGAGCAAAAACTGCATTGCTGGCACGACGAAACTGTTGGCCACTGGCAACAACTGTTGGCCTGGCAAAACGCGGCCTTAACACTGCGTACTGCTGATAACCGGGTACTGCTACATACCGATCTACAGGTATTAAGCCGCAAACCCGCCCGACGCCGATTAAGCAGCCCATGGAGTATATTTTGATGGCAAAAATACTGTTGGTCGAAGACGATATCCGCCTGGCCTCATTAGTCCAAAGCTTTTTGACCCAACACGGTTTTGTGGTGCAACTGCAAAGCCAGGGCGATGCCGTGGCAGAGCATTGCCGCCAGTTTCAACCGGATTTAATTGTGCTGGATCTGATGCTGCCCGGCTTGGATGGCTTTGGTGTATGCCGCCAGATCCGCCCCTGGTTCAAGGGCCCGGTATTAATGTTAACTGCCAAACAAAGCGATATTGATCAGGTGCTGGGGCTGGAACTGGGTGCCGACGACTATGTAATAAAACCGGTGGAGCCGCGGGTGCTGGTAGCACGTATTAACGCCTTATTGCGCCGTACCCAAACTGCCAGCAAGACTGAGCAACAAGAGCTGCAATTTAACCGCTTATGGTTAAAGCAGCGCTCGCGCGAAGCCTGGTACGATAACGAGCGGGTGGAGCTGACCAGTTACGAATTTGACTTGCTTTGGATGCTGGCGAAGCACGCCGGCCAAACGGTTAAGCGCGAGGCCATTCACCAGCAAATTATCGGCCGTGAGTACGACGGCCTTGATCGCACCGTGGATGTACGCATTTCACATTTACGCCGTAAACTCGGCGACAACGCTGAAACACCGTTCCGGATCAAAACCGTGTGGGGCAAAGGCTATTTGTTTGTTGCTGATGCCTGGCACTAGCACGGTGTAAACCAATAATATGCAGCGGCTGTTCTGGCATTTCTATTTATTTTTATTTTTGGTGCTGCTGGGTATTGGCTGGGCCGTGGAGCAATTGTGGCAGCAATGGCAACCGGCCGCGGCGCCGCCCTGGCTTGCCAGCTACACCAGCTTGTTGCAGCAGCAGGTACAGCAACCACAAACCAGCTGGCCGGCTACCATTCAACTGCCTTACACTGCCATAGCAGCAAACAGTATTGGCTGGCTGGAGCAAGAGCAACAACAACTGCAACGCGGTGAAGTACTGGCACTGTTTGAAGATAACCAGGTATATTTTTATTATCTGCAGCAACAGCAGCTCTGGCGGTTCGGCCCCTTGCCGTTAACGCAAAACGACGGCGCTACCTGGTTTACCTTGTTGTTTTTTCTGTTGCTGGCCATTGCCGTCGCCCTATGGTTAGGGCCGGTAGCCCGTGATATCCGCCGCCTGCAACACAGTTTACAGCGCTTTACCGACAACCGTGATATTGAATTAACCCTGCCGGCGCGCTCCTTTATTGCCCCCATCGCAAAAAGCTTTGCCGATATGAGTGCGCGCATCCGCGACTTGCTGAACCTGCAGCGCGAAATGACCCATGCAGTATCGCACGAACTGCGCACCCCTATCGCCAGGTTGAGTTTTGCGCTGGAAATGGCGGAGCAACTGCCGGCACAAGAGCGGCAATTAATGCTACAGGACGTGCGCGAGCTGCAACAGTTGGTCGATGAAATTCTGGATTATGCACGGCTGGAAACCGGCCAGTTGCCGCTGCAACTGCAGCAAATTAACTTAATTGAGTTAATTAACAATGTGCGGGAAAAACTGTCGCCCTTGCCAGGTGCCGATATCAGCTTACAGCTGCCCGACAGTGCCATCCTGTACGCCGATGGCCATTATCTGGAGCGGGCATTGCAAAACGTGCTGGTGAATGCGAAAAAATATGCTAACAAACATATCTGCTTAAGCCTGGCACTGCATAAACAACACTGGCAAATTACAGTGGACGATGACGGCCCGGGTATAGCAGCAGAACTGCGGCAACAAATTTTACAGCCGTTTTTTCGCATTGAAGCCAGCCGCAATAAACAGGGCGGCGGCTTTGGGTTAGGCCTGGCGATAGTACAGCGGGTAATGCAGTGGCATCAGGGCAGTGTCACAGTGGCAGAGTCAGCGCAGGGCGGTGCCCGTTTTGTGCTTAGCCTGCCACAGCGGCGCCCCGCTCAGTTATAAACCCAGGTTCTTCATAAAGTCGTCGTCAACATCCATCTCAACGCTAACAGTATTTTCCGGCTTGTATTGCTGCGCATTGGCCAGAATGTCGTCCGGATGCTCCTGCTCGGCTTTGTCAAAGTCATGCAATTGAATAAATTCGGTTTTATCCATTGCCAGCTCAAGATAAAAAATATTATGTTCCGGCGTGCTGAAAGTCACACGGCGCGCCTGCGGCTGGTCCAGTTGGGTATTAATCAGAATTTGCACCTGCTTATTGATTGCCATCATTTTCGGCTGGCTCTGATTAATCGAGGTTTGTAAGTCGTAACGCACGGTGTTGGTAAAGTCGCCGACGATCTGGTTCATCAGCTCGCCCATTACGTTACCGACCTCGTCCGAGGTATGAAACTGCGCCAGTTCCTCTTCCGGCATGCCCATGCTCATCAGGTATTTTTTATAAATTTCCATCGCCGCCTGGGCAGTAAAATTAATAATCACCAACCCGGAGAAACCGCCGTCAAACAACACAAAGCAGCCCAGATCAGGCCGCAGACAGGTTTTTTGAATTTTTTGTACCATCGGCGAGTAAGCAACATTATGGTTACCGGCACCGGACAGCACCTTGGTAACAGACTGACATAGTGTCAGCAGTATTTCATCTGTAGTAATTATTTTGGTTTTTTTCATTGTGGCATCCTAACCTGCTTAGTTACATTAGTATAAGCGCAATGCGCTTCGTTAAGCTATTTTGTTCCTACTGTAGCGGCAGGTGCGGGCCACTGCAGAATAGCGGTTAACGCGCCGTTTTGCGCCAACTGCGCCAGTCCGCGATTAAACGCCGCTGTATGCTCCGGCTGCCAACAAGCCGCGGGGTAAGATTTGGCAGCAAATATCGGATGGATAGTCAGGCTGATGTGCGGCGCCAGCTTAGCCGCCAGATACAGCAGCACCCGCTGCTCCCCCACCACCAACTGCACTCTGTCACTGAACAGCAATTCCAGTTGCAGCTCCCGCTCAGCCAGTTCAAGGTAAGCCGCCGTACTGACGGCTTGCGCAAAATCTGCGCCCAGTACCTGCTGTGCCTGTTGGTAGGCGGCGATACGCTTATCGCGCAAATCATGCAGGCTATTTACCGTCAAGCCGGCATCTTGCCGGCTAATAGCAACATCCTGAAACGGTAAATAAGATTCTGTATAGCTGGCGCCCGCTACCGGTATCGCCACCGGTGAAGCGCAATCAAGTTTTTTATCGGCAAATTGCTTTAGCAAGCGGCTGTAACTGTGAAACTCATACTGCACCTGATAGCCGGCTTCAGCAAAAATACGTGACACCAGCCGATATTCATAGCCGTCCGGCTCACCTTGCGCATTAAAGAACGACCAGGGCGCGGATAAATGCAAGCCAACACGCAGTGGCTGTGCCGCCTGCAGTAACGTAAGCGGCAATAACATGACCAGCATCATCAGGTAGCGGCAACATTTCATAAAGGCACAACAGCTTTATCTAATTTAATCGCATTACACTGCTTTGGGCCGGCAAATGCAAATTACGCTGACCGGTACAGACATATTTAGTAACCCATTTTTACATTGCGCCGTTAGGCGGCGGCAGCAAAACCGCGTATTATATAGCGCCGCTGAACTAAGAGCCTGATGCCCATGCCCCAAAAACCCGCCGGTTGGATCATTATATTACTGGCCGCTGTCGTTGCTACCACCCCTTTGGCAATAGATATGTACCTGCCTGCAATGCCAATTATGGCACAGCAACTGAATACCTCTATTGGTATGGTGCAGCAATCGCTGAGTATTTTCCTCGCCTTCTTTGGTATCAGCATGCTGATCTGCGGCCCACTGGCCGACAGTTTCGGCCGCCGGCCGCTGGCTATTTTTGGTTTAACCGGTTTTGTGCTGGCCAGCATAGCCTTAAGTTTAGTCAGTACCATAGAGTGGTTTTTGTTCTGGCGTGCGCTGCAAGCGCTGTGTGGCGCGGCAGCAACGGTAGTGGTGCCAGGCATAGTACGGCATATTTATCAGGAACATACCGCTAAGGGTATGTCTTATGTGTCGATGATCATGATGCTGGCGCCCTTGTTGGCACCGGCCATTGGCAGCGGCGTGCTGTGGCTGGCGAACTGGCAGATGATTTTTGTCTCATTGGCTGTGTACGGCGTTGTTATTTTGCTGTTGAGCTGGCGCTACTTACCGGAAATTAAGCCAGCCGGCACAGTACAAAAAATGGCCTTTTTTGCCGGTTATAAGGTGGTATTTTCCCGTGTTTCTGCACGGCCGGATATTGCCACCTCAATGTTCGCCTCGTTTTCGTTCTTTTGCTTTTTAACCGCAGTGCCGTTTGTTTATATCAAATTTTTCGGCGTAGACGAGCAGCTGTTCAGCCTGTTGTTTGGCTTTAACGTGCTGATGCTGATGCTGGCCAATTTTATTAACAGCCGGCTGGTAACCCGTTTAGGACCGCAACGTATGCTGCGCGCCGGCCTGGCCGTGGCAATAGTCAGTGCAAGCGCGTTAACGCTGTTTAATTTCTGGCAGTTAAGTCTGGTATACACCGTGCTGTCGATTGCCCCGCTGATGGCCAGCTTAAGTTTAATTGCCACCAATGCCGATGCAATGATCCTGATGAAATTTCCGGATAACAGTGGCACGGCAACGGCGGTTATCGGCACCTTGCGCTTTGGCATCGGCGCCCTGGCCGGGCCCTTGCTGGCACTGTTTTACAACGGCACACCCCTGCCGTTCTCATTACTGATGCTGGCCGGCGTATTGTGTATTGCGGTAAGTCAGTTGTGGCATAAACCGGCAGAGCAACCGGTTAGCGCCACAACGGATTAAATCTTACAGGCGCCCCCACTGCACTCGTCGTCTTCGTCGCCATATTGCGGAGCGTCAGCACGGTTAAGTTCATCCTGCTGCTGACGTTCTACATTTTGCTCAGCGGCAGCAAAGTCCAGATGATCCAAATCAAAATCCAGCTCAGACATTGTATTTCTCCTGCGTTAAACACGCCCTTTGTTAAACGCCCTTAGTGTAGCAAAGGCCGGCGGCAGACTAAAGCCGCTCGCCGGCTTATTATCAGCTGTTGCTACCCTGGTCAGCGGCACGACGCTAATTACTTAGCGGCCGTTACTTGATATCATAGCGCCACTTTTTTCGCCGCAGCAGTTGCAGGAGCATCTTATGACCACGCTTACCCTACAAACCCCGGATGACTGGCACTTACATTTCCGTGACGGCGATATGCTGCGCGAAACCGTACCAGCCACCGCACGCCAGTTTGCCCGCGCTATTGTGATGCCAAACTTAGTGCCGCCGGTAACCACGGCCGCCATGGCTGTTGCCTACCGCGAGCGGATTTTAGCGGCACGGCCGGCCGGCAGCGACTTTCAGCCGTTGGTCACCCTGTTTTTAACCGATAAAACCAGCGCCGCCGATATCAGCGCTGCTAAAGCAGCCGGTGTGGTAGCCGCCAAGTTGTATCCGGCCGGTGCCACGACCAATTCCAGCGATGCGGTAAGCGCGCTGGGCAGCCTGTATCCGGTATTTGAAGCCATGGCAGAGCAAGGCATGTTGTTGTTAGTGCATGGCGAGGTAACCGATCACGACATTGATATTTTCGACCGCGAAAAGGTATTTATCGACCGCTATCTGCAGCATATTGTTACGCGACTGCCGACATTAAAAGTGGTGTTTGAGCACATTACTACCGCAGATGCCGCCAGTTTTGTTGCCACGGCCTCAGCCAATGTCGCGGCCACTATTACACCGCAGCATTTATTGTTAAACCGCAACGATTTATTGGTTGGCGGTGTGCGGCCACATAACTACTGCCTGCCGGTACTAAAACGCCGCACTCACCAGGAAGCCCTGCGTGCTGCTGTAGCCAGCGGTTCGACTAAGTTCTTTTTAGGCACAGATTCCGCGCCGCATGAAAAACACCGCAAAGAATCTGCTTGTGGTTGTGCCGGCTGTTACAGCGCCCACAGCGCAATAGAGCTGTATGCCCAGGTATTTGATGACCTGGGTTGCCTGGATAAGCTGGAAGGCTTTGCCAGCCATTACGGCGCCGACTTTTACGGCCTGCCACGCAACAGCGGTACGGTAACGCTGCAAAAACAGCAGTGGCAGGTACCGAATGAAATTACCCTGCCAAACGGTAACCCGATAGTACCGTTTTATGCCGGCGAAACCTTAAACTGGAAATTGGTGTAACACTGATGTTCCAATTGACAGGAATCGGTTTGCTCTAAGCTAACCGTTGCAGGCCAGGATGGCCGAATCGAGCCTACAGGGACGTATTTACGGCGTGTTGGCGTGAGCAAACCGATTACTGTTCTCCCCGGTTTGGATGATTTGCTCAGTTTTTTAAATAACTCAGCAGCCGCTCCAGTGCGCGGTAGCTGAGTGCCTCCATTAAATGCGCGCGGCTTATTTGCGCTTGCTGCTGTAAATCAGCAATGCTGCGCGCAACTTTAATAATCTTATGGTAGGTACGTGCCGACAGCTTAAAGCGGTGAATAGTATCTTCCAAAAATTGCGCATCAGCTCGCTGTAACGGGCAAAAATCGGCAATTTCGCTGCCGCTTAAGCGGGCATTGGCCTTACCCTGGCGCGCCAACTGCAACTGCCTGGCAGCCAGCACCCGCTCACGCACACTGGCACTACTTTCTTCCTGCGTCTGCTGGCTTAACATGCCCTTGGGCAATAGCGGCACTTCAATTTGCAATTCAATACGGTCAATAAAAGGCCCGGATAAGCGGTTTAAATAGCGCATTACCTGCTCAGGTGTAGCACGGCCGTCCTGATGGTGCCCGGTTGGGCTGGGGTTTAATGCTGCCACCAGTTGAAACTGGGCCGGAAACTCGGCCTGGCGCGCTGCGCGGCTGATATGTACCACTCCGGTTTCCAGCGGCTCGCGCAGCACATCCAGCACCTTGCGCGGAAATTCCGGTAACTCGTCCAAAAATAAAATACCATGGTGCGACAACGATATTTCGCCCGGCCTGGGTACAGAACCGCCACCCACCAACGCCACCGCAGAGCTGGTGTGATGCGGCGATCTGAACGGCCGTTGCTGCCAATCAGTTAAATTACGCTTTAACCCGGCAATAGAGTAAATCGCTGCTGTGGCCAGTGCTTCCTGCTCGGTCAGCGGTGGCATAATGCCGGGCAAACGCTGCGCCAGCATCGACTTACCGGTTCCGGCCGGCCCCAGCATTAACAGGTTATGCTCACCGGCAGCGGCAATTTCTAACACCCGCTTGGCATGAGCCTGACCTTTTACATCGGCCAAATCCGGTAAATGTTGTTGTTCACGCGCCGGTAACGCCGGGATCAAAGGCAACGGTTGCTGTGCCAGTAAAAAACTGTGTACCTGCAGCAAATGCTCTGCGCCATGCACCGCCACCTTAGGCACTTGTTGTGCCTGCTGCGCATTTAACATTGGCAGCACCACTTCGCGGCCGGCATCCCGGCAGGCTATGGCTACCGGGATTTCCCCTACTATGCTGCGGATCTCGCCGGACAGCGCCAACTCGCCGCAAAACTCATAGCCGTGCAGGCTTTTCTCTGCCAACTGGCCGGAGGCGACAATAATACCCAGCGCTATAGGCAAATCAAAACGGCCGCCTTCTTTGGGTAAGTCGGCCGGGGCTAAATTCACGGTAATTTTACGGTCGGGGAAGGCAAAACCACTGTTCACCATGGCACTGCGTACCCGGTCACGTGATTCTTTTACTGAGGTTTCCGGCAAGCCGACTAACTGAAATGCCGGCAAGCCATTACTGATATGCACTTCCACCGTAACCAGGGGGGCATCCAGGCCGTGGCGGGCGCGGCTGTAAACAACGGCCAGTGACATCCTGTCTCCGCTATCAATCAAAAGATAATTAATATTTATTCAATTGTTAAATATATGCAAGTAAACGAAGCATTTATTACACCGTGCTGCCAAAAAATAACACAGCTTGCCGCATCAGAGCGGATAACTGCGCTGGCTTTGTGTTACTTAGCCGGGCATCAAGGCGCGGGGCTTTCCAAAATCAGTTTCAGGTTATTCAGCCCTTGCTGTAAATCGTCAGCTATCATGCTTTCAACATCAATAAACAGCAGCATTAAATTCATCGGATACGGCATATGGCCGGCAAAGCCCCAGCTAACCCGGGTTTGGCTGTCGCTTATCGCTTCGGTTTGCATATAGGCCGGCGATACCGCGCTATAAGGCTCATAAAAGCGCAGTTCCAGCTCTATCCGCTCGCCTTCGGTAATGGCGATGATTTCCTGCTCACCGGTACCGACATCCGGGTTGTCACTGTGCCAGGACGAGACAAAACCCACAGTGCCATCCACGCCACGCGACGCCGTTTGCATATTCGGGTCCAGCGCTGCCCAGACACTAAAGTTTTGCTGATTACTGACAAAGCGCACGTAGTCAAATACCAGCATTACCGGCTGGTCAATCTGCACCCTGGCTTCAACCTGATAATCCTGCTTCACAAACAATGCCGCCAGCAAGGGGACCGCCAACAACGCTAACACCACAATCAGTACTTTCTTTAACATAGTGAGCAATCCTTATTATGCTGCGGCATTATTCTGCTGTAATGCCTGATGGCGCTGTTACCCTTTGTTTAAACGCCGCCTGTTTAAACCCGGCCCGCTTAAACATAGCCCGATTTTTGTTAACACTCCAGCGATGGCTGTTATTGTTAGCAAAAGCGTTATTTGTGTCGTCAATTCAGCCATATAGTGGTCACAACCGCCAGGCGCCAGCGCCAGTTTAAAATATAAATGTTTAAATACAACAACTTAAATTAAGGCATTTATTTTGCAGTGCTTTTGTTAAGCGCTTTGGCAAACTTAGCCATTATTGAATAAACCAGAAAAACAACAAGGACATCATATGAAAAGCACTGTTATTACTGTACTCGCTGCCAGCTTACTCAGTGGCTGTGTTATTTATGTTGGCAACGGTCACGCCGGTGACTTACAACATGAAGAGCGCAAACTGACATTAAACGGCGCTGGCTTAAAACAACTGCAGGCAGATACCGGCGCCGGTAAACTGGATATTATCGGTGAAGCCGGCCGCAGCGAAATAGAAATGGTCGCCAACATTTATTATTACAAGGCTGACGATATTCGCCTGAGCCTGACAACCAGTGGCAATAGTGCGGTACTGGAAGCCGGGTTCGACAAAAGCTTTTATAACGGCAACAGCCCCTATATCGACGTGGTTGTTAAGGTACCTGAACACTTCGGCCTGACGCTGGATGACGGCTCCGGCGATACCGACATCAATGGCCTGCAGGGCGATTTGCAGGTAGAAGATGGTTCCGGCGATTTACGCATTAGTGGCGGTGCCAACGTAAAGGTGGAAGATGGCTCCGGCAATTTACTGATTGAACAGGTCAGCGGCAAACTGACGGTAGATGACGGTTCCGGTGATCTGACCATTCGCCGTGTTGCCGCTGATGTAACCATTGAAGATGGTTCCGGCGATATCTTCGTCAGCGCGGTGGGTGGTATCGTCACTATTGATGACGGCTCCGGCGATATTAACGTAGACGGTGCCGGCGGCCTGACCATTCTCGACAGCGGCTCCGGTGGTTTAAAGCTGAATGCCATTAACGGCCCGGTAAAAATTAACGATTAAGCCGGTTAACCAGACAAATTTTGTTTATTTCACGCTACCGCATTTGGCTTAAGGCAAAACTGCGGTAGCATTACGCCTTTGTGCTTAACATTCAGGCGTTATGACAACAGATACAGCATTCCCCCTTAGCCAGCAACAGTTGGAACTCTGGTTTGACGCGGTGACTTTTCACCGTGCTCAGGCGTACCTGCAGGCCGGTAAAGTGGTAAAGCTGGAATACAACAGCGACTTGTCCGATATCAGCGCCCAGGTGTGGGGCGCCGCTTTTACGCCGTACCGGCAATATATCAGCCTGAAACAGCACAGCGACGGCTGGCAACTGCAAAACCGCTGTACCTGCCCGGTGGGCGCCAACTGCAAGCATGTGCTGGCGGTATTGTTACGGCTGCAGCGCGACTACCAACAACATAAATTACAACTGGAGCAGCAACCGCTGCGAGCACTTAACCAATGGTTTGAGCAGGTAGAGCAATCGCTGGCACCGCCGCAGCAAGATAAAGACATAGTGTTGTACTTATTGTCTTACGGCCAGGCCGGGTTACAACTGAGCCCGCGCCGCGTGCGCGAGAGCAAAAAAGGCGGCTTTACCAAGGGCGTGGCCATTGGCAAATACGACTTAGTCAGCCCCAGCGTGCCTTACTGGATAGAAGAGCAGGATTACCGCCTGCTGAGTTATTTCCGCGCCCAAAGCCTGCGCGATTTGCCGCTGCTGGAAGGCGACTGGGGTTACCAGTTGCTGCAACAATTGCTGCAAAGCGGCCGCTGCTTTTTCTCTGAAGCGCGCTATGCGGTGGAGCGCGGACCGAAACGAGTGCTTAGCTTTAACTGGCAGGACAGCGCCGGCGGCCAGCAACTGGGTTGGCAGCTGGATGATAACGAGCGCGATTTTGAGCTGGTATACACCGATCCGCCGTGTTACCTCGACACCAGTTATTACCAGTTGGGCGAGCTGGACACTACACTTAGCAGCCAGCAGCTTAAGTTGCTGAATAAAATTCCGCCTATTCCGCAACAGGCCTTAGCCGGCGGCATCAGCCGTTTACAGCAGTTGTTTAACCAAACCAGCCTGCCGCTGCCCAAAGCAGCCGGCATCAAGCAAGTCAGCACCGCGCCCAAGCCGGTATTGCAGCTGAAAATGCTGCCGCACAAAGCCAAAGGCCGCAGCGAGCCCACCGCCGTGCTGCAGTTTCAGTATGCCGACTATTTGCTGCCGCTGGATTTAAGCCAAGCGCAAACCGAGCTGACGCGCGACAGCAACACCATTTTTATTAAACGCGACCGCGCCACAGAAACCACAGCGCTGGAGCAGCTGCTGCAACTGGAGTTGTTACAACTGCCGCCGCTGCCGCCGCCTTATGCCGAACAAAGCGCCTTTGCTGTCGGCGAAGGCCCGGATAACCCGCTGTTGTGGCAACCGCTGCTGGATGCGCTGCCGCAACTGGAGCAACAAGGCTGGCATATCGCACGTGATGAGAATTTTAATCTCGATATTTTAACCGGTAACCCGTATTTACAGGTGCAGGACAATGCCGTGGGTGGCTTTGCGCTGGCGATACAGGTCGATATCGACGGCACCCAGGTGCCGCTGCTGCCGCTGATCAGCCAATGGCTGCGCCAGCACGGCCTGCCGGACGCGGATAAACCGATTTGGTTATCGTTACCCCAGGGCAAACTGGCCCTGCCGCTGGCGCTGATCCAGCCGTTTATCGATACCATTATTGAGCTGTTAAACCCGCATAAACCGCAATTCAGCCTCGACTTACCGGCCTTTAAAGCGGCGTTATTGCCGCCGGAAACCGCCAAAGACATCCAATTTTTAAATGCGCAGCGGGTGCAACGTTTAAGCAATTTGCTGCACAATTTTGCCGGCATTACGCCCTGCCTGGTGCCGCAGGGCCTGCAGGCGTCGCTGCGTGATTACCAGCTGCAGGGCTTAAGCTGGCTGAATTTTCTGCGCGAATATGGCCTGGGCGGCATTTTAGCCGACGATATGGGCCTGGGTAAAACGCTGCAAACCTTAAGCTTGTTATTGCTGCAAAAACAGCGTGGTGAGCTGCAACACCCGGCGCTGATCATCTGCCCCACCAGCGTATTAGGTAACTGGCTGGCCGAAGCCGCCCGCTTTACGCCGCAACTGCGGGTACTGCAAATTCACGGCAATAAACGCCAACCGCTGTTTAATGAACTGGCCAATTACGACCTGCTGGTGACCAGCTATCCGCTGGTGGTGCGCGACCATAAGTACTATCAAAACCAGCCGCTTAGCGCAGTCATTCTGGATGAAGCCCAGCATATTAAAAACGCCGGCAGCCTGGCCGCCAAGGCAGTGCGGCTGTTAAAAGCCGATATGAAACTGGCACTGTCCGGTACGCCACTGGAAAACCATTTGGGCGAGTTAAAATCGATTTTTGATTTTGTACTGCCGGGCCTGCTGGGTAACGACGCCCACTTTAACCAGGTGTACCGCAAACCGATTGAAAAGCACGGCGATACTGAGCGCGCCCATGCGTTAAAGGCCCGTATTGCGCCCTTTATGTTGCGCCGCACCAAGAGCCAGGTGGCTGCCGAGCTACCGGATAAAACCGAGATCATTCAGCTGCTGGAGTTGGAGAGCGATCAGCGCAACCTGTACGAAAGCATCCGGCTGGTGATGGAAACCAAGGTGCGCGAGCTGTTTGTGCAAAAAGGCGTGGCGGCCAGCCAAATTCAGTTCTTAGATGCGTTACTAAAACTGCGCCAGGCCTGTTGCGATGCCAGGCTGGTGCCGGTAGAACATGCCCGTTCGGTGCAAAGCAATGCCAAGTTACAATGGCTGCGCGACACCCTGCCGGAAATGCTGGAAGAAGGCCGCAATATTTTATTATTCAGCCAGTTTGCCAGCATGCTAACCCTGATAGAAGACGAGCTGCACGCGCTGGGTATCAGCTACAGTAAACTGACCGGCCAAACCAAGCACCGCCAACAGCAAATAGATGCGTTTCAAAACGGCGAAACACGGGTGTTTTTAATCAGCTTAAAAGCTGGCGGCACCGGGTTAAACCTCACTGCCGCCGATACGGTAATTCATTACGACCCGTGGTGGAACCCGGCTGCTGAAGCCCAGGCTACCGACCGCGCCCACCGCATTGGCCAGAAAAAAGCCGTGTTTGTATATAAGCTGATTGCCAGCAATACGGTAGAGCAAAAAGTGCAGTTGCTACAGCAACATAAGCGCCAGCTGGCTGATCAGCTGTTTGCCGGAGGCAAAGGCCAGCCGTGGCAAGGCAGCGCCGACGACTTACTGACGCTGTTTAGTGCAGACTAACGCTGAAGCACGGTGTTAATCGGCGTACCACATTCTGGCCTGGCGTGCCGGAATACTGAAGTTGTAACTGCCGCCGTTGATATACACCAGGTTGGCGCCGCTTAGTACGTCGCGGTAATTGCGGTACCAGTAAAAGCGGCCATGGGTATTAACATTAAAGCTCTGGCTGCTGCCGCATTTATTAATGCCCACTACACCTTCCTGGCCGCGGCGGAATAAGATGGCGCAATCATTCCACGCCAGCATTTCCATGCCCTGGCCCTGCATACGGTTATGAAAGTTCAGCATCTTAGCGATATGGTCTGCTTTGTAGGCGTTAACCCAACGGCCGTTATCGGTGCCGGTGCTGTCGCTGAAAATAAGCGGTTTACCACCATCACGGCCCATCACATAGGCATAGGCCAGATATTCGTCGGTCGGGTCCATGATCAGATAACGAAAACCATCATTAGTAGGAATATCGTGGGTAACGGTAAAGGTGACCGCGCGGCTGTTTTGCAACGCCTGGCCCGCGCTTAGCGGGTTAACCAACTGGCTTAAACTGCCGCCGAATCCAAAGGCACTGCGAATGCTGTTAAACAGCGGGAAGTCGTAAGCTTTATGGTCGGTGTAAGCCAGATAAGGCGCTAAAAAACTGTCGTATTCGTTATTACCGGCGCCGCCGCTGGTAATAATTTCACCAAACAAATACATGCCGCTTTTAATACCGGTGGTGAAAATTTCATTAAGATGCCAAATGGTCATGTGCTTGGCGGCATCCACGCGAAAGCCTGTAACGCCCAGATTTTTCAGCGCGGTTAAGTAACTGCGTTGCTGCTGCACTACCCAGCTGTTCGGGTTCAGATCCGGCAAACCGGTATCACCACCACCGCCACACAAGCGATAATTTTGTACCTGCCACACATCGTTATAATTGCTGATGCAATTGGCCGGATTAAAATCGCCGCTACCAAACAAGCCCTGGCTTAAATTGCCAAACAGGCTTTGGTTGTTCCAGTAGCTGCTGTTATTGCCATAGTCATTAACCGTGCTTTGACCCGGAAAATCCGTAGCGCCATTGCGCTCATTCGCCATATGGTTCAGCACTATATCGGCGTACACATCAACTTTACGCGCCGGGTTGGCGTCGTTCAGCGCATTAATCATATTTACAAACGACTGCTTATTGCCTTTGCAGTGGTCAATCACGCGGATATCCTGCGGCTGATAGCGTTGCCACCAGGCACAGTTAGCCGCATTGGATTTAAGCGGCGGCGCCACCAGCACCGCTTTGTAGCCTAAGTCTTTTATTTCCCCGGCTTTGGCGGCCACTTCATCATAATGCCAGTCGAAGGCATGCAAAATTGCATCGGCGCTGGCGGCAGGTGTAAATAGCGTTGAGCTAACAAGCAGTGCCAGCCATACCAGCCGGCGCTGTAACAAGGTACTGATTACTTGCATGAGTCTATCCTTTATTGTCATTAGTTTATGCAAGTCATCCGTGAGTGAGCAGCAGTGCGCTGATAGCAGCACCACTAAGTGTTATTGACTACCGGCTCCGTTAACACACAATCAGCCTACGCCTTTAACCGCACAATTTATTGCCCATATACGCCAAATTTACAACTTAGCTACAACGGGAACAAAGTATCTCATTGACCCCGTGCCACAGTGGATTTAGGCTTAGTAATTACTTACTTTATATCGTAAAGCTGCAGGTGACATAAGCATGAAAAACCTGACCGAACATTTAAGCCAGTACGCACGCTACCACAGAGACGAGCGCAATATTCTTACCCACTATGCCGGTATACCGCTGATCCTGGTGGCGGTATTTTCGCTGCTGTACTGGCCGTTATTCAGCCTGGCCGGTGTTGTTATTACCCCGGCGTTAGTACTGTTTATCGGCGGTATGGCGTTCTACCTGCGGCTGGACCTGCGTTTTGGCCTGATAATGCTGCTGTTTAGCGGCATTAGCCTGCTGTTGGCGGCGCAACTGGCAGCTTTGCCATTCTGGCTTTGGCTTGGCAGCTCAATCGCGTTATTTGTCGTGGGCTGGGTACTGCAGTTTATCGGCCATTATTACGAAGGCAAAAAGCCGGCCTTTGTCGATGATTTAGTTGGCTTGCTGGTTGGCCCGTTGTTTATTGTCGCCGAACTGAGCTTTAAACTCGGCCTGCGCAAACCGCTGCAGCAGGATATTGAACAAAATGCCGGTAAAACGCATTAAGTCAGCGGTTGTTCAGCGCGGCTGAGTAAGCTGAGCGGCAAAGACAAATTAACATAGCAGCTACACCGCTGTTCTCACTGAAGTAAGTGGTAGTGAATGAAGTTTTTATCCTGTTGTACCGGCAGCTTTTTGCTGCTGTTTTCTGTATTTGCGTTAGCCGCCCCCGCCAATTTTGACCAGGCCAAACGTTTAGCCCAGCGTATTCACGCCCCCGAGGCAAAAAGCTTTTATTGCGACTGCGACATTCGCTGGCAAGGTAAAAAAGGCATACCGGATTTAACCGGCTGTGGTTATCAGGTGCGTAAAAACGGCCCGCGCGCCAACCGCATCGAGTGGGAACACATTATGCCAGCGCATCACTTTGGCCACCAGCGCCAGTGCTGGCAAGATGGCGGGCGGAAAAACTGCGTAAAAACCGACAGCGTATTTCGCGCCATGGAGGCCGATTTATACAACCTGGTACCGGCCATTGGCGAAGTAAACGGCGATCGCAGCAACTACCGCTTTGGTGTATTACCCTCCACCCCGGCCAGGCATGGCGCCTGCCCGGTAAAGGTCGATTTTAAACAACAGGTATTCGAGCCCGCCCCGCCGGTACGTGGTGATATAGCACGTATCTACTTTTACATGGCCGACAAATACAACCTAAACCTGTCCCGCGCCCAGCAACAGCTGTTTATCGCCTGGCACAAGCAAGACCCGGTAACCGCGCAAGAGCACGAGCTAAACCAACGTATCAGCCAACATATGGGCCACGACAACCCATTCGTTAGCGGCAAGCGCGAGTGGAACTTAGGCTATAAGCCGACGGGTTATGGTTTACAAGCCAGCCAGTAAATTGGCCGGTAACAATGGATTCAAAGTGCTCGTTTCGCTCACTGGTGCGGGCTAAAGGCCCCCCTTAACTAAAGGTTATGCATAAAAAGCCATGAAAAAGCTATCAACATTATTGTTTGTATTATTTCTGGTTGGGTGTCAGCAAATGGACACCCGAGTGGAAAATCCGCAACCGGGCGACATACAGGGAAAATGGGAAGCATTGAATTTAGGCAAAGTGCTCTCCTATGGGCTGCTCTCCTTTGACTCAGAAGGCAATGGTGTTTTTATTGCAGTTAATGGCGAAGAAGCTGGACTATTGCTTAAAGTAGATAGCTTCAAAAGTAAAGAACGCAGCTTCCAAGTTACTGCTCATTTCATAGACGAAGGGGAGCGCACAGATAAAGCAGCTGTTTTTGAAGGGGAGTTGGATCAAGGAGTTCTTTGCTTATTTTTAACCGAAGAGAATCAAGATGAGGATACAAAACAGCCGTTTTGCTTTAGTCATTACAAAGAAATAAACAAATACAGAAAAATGGCTGACCAAGCTCTGGACACTTAGGGTCAACTCCAATTGTTTCAAGTGATTTTTAAGCAGCTCTTTTGGCCATCAGCAGCTAATGCACCGAACTGGCAAACAGTCCATCACAGCTGGTAATGCTGCAACGGTTCTGCCATCAGGTTTTTAAACAATAATTGCTGTTTTGCAAAATGATCTTTCAGCTCTGCAGGTAGAAAGCTATTTCTCTGCAACATCGCCAAGTTCGACCGGATAAAGTGGCATTGACCTATAGGTTTGATGCGCATTCTCCAGCACGGCAATCAGCAGGTAGCAATTGCTTTGTATGGCACCCTGACAATAAATTAAGTTTCATTACACTCATTTCTCAGCTGATAGTTCTACAAGTCTTTCTTGAAATCACTGCCCAAAGCATGCAGAGTTGCAACCAAATAATAAACAGCATCAATTGCACCGCATATAAGTTTGCTGCCCCGACAACACACTGGCACGGCGCTTATAAGCGCCCGCGACAACTAAGAAAATGGATTCCTGTATGCGCTACCGGCAACTCTTCGTTCTGTCCCTTGTTACCCTCCTCGCCGCTTGCAGCGATAATAACGCCCGTATG
This sequence comes from Rheinheimera sp., assembly GCF_030690345.1. Classification (GTDB taxonomy): domain Bacteria; phylum Pseudomonadota; class Gammaproteobacteria; order Enterobacterales; family Alteromonadaceae; genus Alishewanella. The sequence goes on along the minus strand of NZ_JAUYGV010000006.1, from coordinate 338,537 downwards.
CACGAACAAATCTGCAGTGCAGAGTATCACTACAACACCAGCGGGGCAGATGCAGCGCTCGCCGCTGTGCGTAAAATCGGCGACGAACACGAATATTTCGTAGGTAATAATATTGCGCGGTTTTTAATTCTGCGCGGCGCTAAAACCCAAAACATTAGTGACTTCGATAAGGCCAATGCCGTATTGGACGCGATGGAACCGGTGCCAGATGATCCGCAGCGCGTTATGGTCCGCTATATTAGCGTACTTCGGTTTCTGGCCACCGCCAACGGCAGCAGCAATAATAATGCCCGCGAGGAACTGACACAGTATTGTAGAGAGCCGGAAGCTGAGTGCCTGTACGCGAATATTATGGAGATCTTTCAGATACTCGGCACCAGCAATAGCACAACGAACAAGTCATCCCTGGATTTGGCGAACCTCTTCAACCGTACCTATCGCACTGAGTTTAATGATCCAAGCATGGACGTGCTGCTGGATTATTCCCACTTTGTAACCACCAGTTGCGGCAGCCATGAATAAACGGCCTGGTTGATGATGCAATGGCCCAATTCGCAAGACTGTTATACAGCGATGTCGCGTTTTGTTGAATATTATATGGCAGGCGAACAGCTGACCTATTGGCGTAACATAATCGCAGAGGGCCTTGAGAGCGATCGTTTTCCACCTGGAAAGGGCTTTCTTTTCGAGTTGGATCAAGTGATTAAGGCATCAGCAAAGCCTGCAATGCCAGAGCAGACTCAGTTGTATCAGCTGATTTGCACTGTATGCATTTGAGGGCGTCTGTAATGGATTTTCGTATAGATATCAATAGCATTCCTTTATTGCCGCATTAACCGCTAAAGCTCACTAACACAAGACAACAGATACGCCACACCCGCTTGATAGGCCACAGTATCAGTATCCTTAGCGTGCTTTGCTATCAGATAAGTGGTGTTGAATATCCGCATATAACGGTTTGATAAATAATAAAAATCATCATCTTGCTGTACTTTATAAAAACTAGACCAGGGCATAGTTTTCTGTAATGCTGCCGGCCAACACGTTCAGCTGAGTGGCGCTGATTGAAAACTGCAGTTGCATGATGACTACTCGTAGTATTGGAACTCTTGCTCTTCATGCGGCGCCAGCGGCCCGATAAAATTATTACCGGCAAAGCTTTTGCATTGTATATCCGCCAGCACACGCTCATTTTTAATCACGTAGACCCCTGCCCGCTGTATCTTGTCGCGCATGCCATCAGCTAACCAATCGCCATTGCTTATACTGGAATACACTACATATTTATACTGGCCACGGCGGGGTAAGGTGAAATCATAGATACACTTTCTTTAACAGCAGCACTCTGGTATTAGTCATTTCAGTCAGACATTGCGTCCGGTCGACGTTTCGCGATGTACCGCCGCTAAACAAGGTGTAATACGCCTCGCAATTGGCATCCCGATATTTTAACCACGCCCGCTGGCCTTTTACTAAGCTGTCTTTTATATCTGCTTTAGCAACCCTGTAGCCTTCAAATTCATCTGCCGCTATTTTTTGCATAATCCGGCGATAGGTGTTGTTTAGTTCACTATCAGCCAACTCATACTCTGTTAACGCGCTACACAATGCCTCAGGCAGCTCGCAAGCAAGTGGCGAAAAACAAGGAAAGGTCGCGATAGCAAAGACAAACGCCGTTATTTTATTCATTTAATCTCCAAAACTTGCACACCAAGCGCATTTAAATTTAACAAGCGCCACTGGCCGCTTGAGCCTTATATATCTGCAAGCGACAATATTTCCTGCCCCATCAGAAGGCAACTATTATCGAGGTGGTAATAAATAAAGCGCATGCGATATTCCGCACGGTATATTAGCCCGCCAACCTGCAGCACCTGAAATTTTTGTTGCTTGTTTACCGGGTTACGGATAGAAGGCAGCTCATCGGCTACAGGGCTGATTTCAATCCTGTCATCCTCACCAAAGTGGAAGGCGAGCAGTTTCTTAGCTTGTACAAAAGCCTCTTTTGAGCACCTTGGTTCAGACGCGGTACTACCGGTGCTGATTGTCAGCAGCCCAACAATAAGTAGTGCACCGAAAATTCGTTTCATGTTACTTCCTTTGTTTAAAATTCGCATACTGCTTCGGGAGTCAAACCCAACAGTGTTTCGACACAACTCTGGTGTATAGCCTCAATGCGTCTGAAATTAATCAGGGCCAGAAAAAAAAATTAAATGGCGGCAAGTAGTTATGGCAGCGTTAGTTACTGCAACCCTCCTTTTACTAAACCGGTGAATTCCGTTTTGTTCATGCCATTGGCATGAACGGTCAAAATGTATTCAGATGCTTTGTGTTTTACCACATATGCCAGGCAGCGCTGCGCTTTGCATAAGCTGTAAAGTGTCCAGCCCTGCAGTTGTTCAGTGCTGACATCGGACAAATCGAAGCTGTAATTAATCTCTTCTGCGGTGTTGCTAAACAGCTGTGCGTTCTGTGCGCTTAAGCCGCTGACAGCTTTGATTTTCAGCACATATTCCGGATACAGCTGCATATCAAAGTCGGCCGGTAACTGTTCAGACTCAGCCGACAGCACTTTGCCGGAAAACAACTGGCCGGACGCGGTCTTGACTGACAGCTCATCAGCGGCAAACACCGTAGCGCCGGCAAATACCGACGCCGGTAAAGCAATTTTAAAATCAGCACTAAACGACAAGGTCGTTGTAGCTTGCGCGGCACAAGCCGCTAAGCTGCCAATTAACACCAGCACAGATAGTTTTTTCATACACAATTCCCTGTTACAAAGCCGGCATAATAACCATTAATTAACCATTATTCATCAATAAATTACCATCCCGATGAAAAGCCAAAAGCTGATCTGTGTTGAAATACCCACCAAAAGCATGCAGAGTTGCAAACAAATAATAAACAGCATCAATTGCACCGCATATACAGGATACGTGACGATGGACAGTATTCACATTGATGGTTTAGCGGTAACCCCGGCGTCGCTGCGGATATACGAAGAACTGATAAATATTGAATTGCCGTATGCTGAAGAAAGCACGGTATTCCCGAAAAAGAGCAACACACTAAGCTATGCCTTTGCCAAAGACGGTATTGCTATGGGTTACTACAAGATATTGTCAGCCAAGCCCTCTGAAAGCCATGGGCTGACATTGTTTACCTTACATAAGCAGTAAGCCTTGGTAAATATTGACCCTTCGTCTGAATCGCTGAGATCTGATTATATTATCAGTGACCTGCCACCCACTGCCGCTGAGTATATTGCCCTGCGCGGCAAAATTGGCTGGGACAACGTGGAGTATAAGATTGCACAAAGCAGCCTGAATAACTCTCTGTTTAGCACCACAGTGCGGCTCGATGGCCAACTAATCGGTATGGCGCGCGTTGTCGGTGATGGCTTTATGTATTTTTATATTCAGGACGTTATTGTTGACCCTGACTATCAGGGCCTTGGTATCGGTCATGCAATTATGGCCAGAGTAGAAGCTTATTTGGCCACAGCATGCACAACCGGTGCAACCGTTGGGCTATTAGCAGCCAAAGGCAAAGAGCCGTTTTACCGCCGCTACGGTTTTGTTGAGCGGGACGGCACCGAACTTGGTAAAGGCATGTGCCGCTTTATAAAAAAATAGCCCGGCAAAAGCCGGTATGCCTTCATGCATTATCAGCTGTTGACGGCTGGTCTAAGTAGCCACTAAGCCGGGACAACATATAAGCCAGCCCCGCTTGATAGGCCACAGTATCAGTATCCTTAGCGTGCTTTGCTATCAGATAAACAGTGCTGAATATCCGCATATAACGGTTTGATAAATAGTAAAAATCATCATCTTGCTGTACCTGATAAAAGCCAGACCAGGGCATAGTTTTCTGTTTTGCATAGGGCGTGGTTAGTGTGAGCGCTTCAGCGGTAAGTACGGCAACATAATTGCCTTCCAGTGCCTTTAGCCTGTGCCTGGTTGTAGTTGCAAGGGCACTGTCCAGCGCAGTTTGCTGCAGGGCAACCGGCTTGCTGCGGTTTGCCAACTGCTTTTTTATATACAATGTCCATATTGCATAGTAAGCCGCGGCGCAGATCAGTATGGCGATATAAGTTTCAGGCAGGCGTTTTTCGGGGAAAAAGTACAGCAGCATCAACGGCGCCAGCAGTGGCAACCATAACATTAAGCCGCGCTCAACAAAGGCTTGTAACCCCAACTGCATACGTGTATTTGCCGCAATACGCTTTGCGTTACTGCGGCTGGCCAAAACGTCCAGCTGAGCAGCGCTGATTGAAAAATGCAATTCCATAGTAATTACCCGTAGTACTAAAGCTCTTGTGCCGTATGCGGCTGCCGATGCACACAGATACATTAATTAAGCACCGTTTAGCAACAACTAAAAGCAAGCTATATTCATATTTAACAGGCAAATCAACGCTGCCGTTGGCGCTAACTGCGATCAGCCTTGCCAGCATCAGTGCCGGGAAGCCAAAGCTGCTCTTGTATTGAAATACCAGCCCAAAGCATGCAGAGTTGCTAACAAATAATAAACAGTGTGCCGGGTTAGAAATATTGCTTAATATGCATGCTATCTACAGGCTGACCAACGATATAAGACAATGAATTTTCGCATTTTTGAATTAAGCGCAATCGCCGTAATACTGCTTTTGTTGGTTGTATCTATCATGGTCAAGGGCGACGTTCTCTACATTGGTCTTTGGTACTATTTGGCAGTGCCCTTAACTCTAACCGGCCTGTGCGCCCTGTTTCGCCCCGCACCACTGTTTTTGCTGGGGGTAAATATCGCCATTACGCTATCTCTTATCAGCTATCTGTCGATTAACTGGTTTTCGCCAAGGCCTGAAGGGATGCTTGGCCTCGGTCATCTTTTATCTCTACCTGGTGCGCTGACCGGTGCACTTGCTGCAGCAGCAGTTGCCAGGTACCGTCATATGACTGGGCTATTAGCTTTGTTATTCTCAGGTATTGCCGGCACCGGCGGCGGTTTCCTTGTTGCTCAATTAGTAGTATGTAATACCATCTTCTACTGTGGCCGGGCTTCGTGGTTTCTATAGCTTTTGCCAACCTCGCTACCTACATTGCTCGCGTCGAAGCGTGATCTGATTCAGCGAAGTGACCTGGGATAAAATCAGAATCAATCTTGGCTTGAATTACCCACCAAATGCATGCAGAGTTACTAACAAATAACTTACAGAAGTGCCGACTGCCCGAACGATAGCTGCGGCGCCGCCATCGCACTATCCGGCAAACAAGGAGTATTTATGAGTACTGACGTATGGCTGTCATTTGTATTGGCCTCGATGATATTGTGTTTCTCTCCCGGACCAACGGTATTTCTGGTTATGGGGCAATCATTAAGTCACGGCAAAACATCCGTCATTCCATTAGTTGCCGGAGTGTTGTCCGGCGACGTTATTGCCATGAGCATATCCTTGCTGGGTTTAGGCGCCTTACTGGCAACATCTGCCGTTTTATTTAGTATTTTCAAATGGGTAGCTGCAGCATACTTAATTTATCTTGGATTTAAAACCTGGCGCAGCAAGCTTGATGTGGAGAATGTAGACCCCGTTTTGGGCAGGAACGGAAAAATATTCAAACAGGCGTTAGTCGTAACTGCGTTAAACCCAAAAGGCATAATCTTCTTTATTGCCTTTTTTCCATTATTTATCGACGCCGATAAAGCTGTATTGCCACAAATGCTCATTATGGCACTGTCATTCCTGATGGCTTCTGCTCTCAGTGCGGCATTTTATTCAATATTTTCTGGTTACTTGCGTAGCAAAATTAAGTCCGTACAGGTGCAGAAAGTGTTTAATAAAATTAGCGGCTCGATGTTAATAGGCGCGGGCAGCGTTACCGCAACATTGCAACAATCCGGCTGATGCCCCATTCCGGCGGTTTGCAGCTGCTGGTTTCTGCCATGGTCTGCGCACTGGAGGCAATAAATGTTGTGGTTACTGCCGCTACCACAACGTCGTATCTGTTATTTGCCTTTATCAGCGCTCTGCAGAGTCACCAGCCTGTTGTGCTGTTACATACTGCATAATATTCAGAAAAGTATCCGTCCAGTAAATATCGCGATTGGCAGCCAGATAGGCCAGCAGTTCGGCGTGCGCCTGTGCCGACACACTTAAGTGATCGCCACCGATGCCGTGAAAGGTAAAATTCACCATAGTGCCGTGCTGCGCGGCTTGCTTTACCAGCGCAATAAGCTCAGCGCCGCTGCTGCCCACCGGAGCTATTACCTCTACGGCATGCACATTCAGCTTTGTCATATCCGTAATGATCGGCCCTGTTTTGGCCTTTATCGCGACAAAATCACTGTAAATAAGTGGCAGATAGGCCTGCCCGCCAGCCAGCTCGTCACCGCACGGGGCGGTAAAGGTGCGTTCGGTTTGGCCGTCGATGGCAAACAACATACTGTTAGCCAGCCGGATTTGTTGCACCAGTTGTACCGCGCTGATGTTATCCAGATCATTTTCTGCCGCTACCCAGTCGCGGCCGGGTTTGGCGGCCGAGCATTGATGAAACAAGGTATGGTTACCCAGCTCATGGCCCTGCGCTGCCGCCGCGCGCCAATCAGCTAAACGTTGGCTAATCAGCGGGCCGGATAATTGCAGGTAAAAGCTGGCTTTAAGCCCATGAGCATTGAGCGCCGGGAGGGCAATATCCAGCTGCGTAGCCAGGCTGTCGTCATAAGCCAGGCTGACAGCTGCTTTAGCGCCATTTGGCCAGCTGAAAGGTGCGGCCATCACCGTGCCCGCGCCTGCCAGATACCAACACAGCCATAGCAGATATATTTTTTGCATATTCAACCTCATGCCGCCGTCAAAACCTACCTTAACGTATTGGCCGCTGCAGCACCATGCTGCACTAAAGTACTAAACCACTTTTGCTATCAGGCGCCTATAGTTTTTACCACGCTGAGGCCTGCTGCTGCGGTTGCCATAACACAGACAGGGAGAGGCTGCGTCGCTTCGGTGTTCAATACAACAATAATGATAAGGAACAGACGACGTGAAAAAACATCACTACAACCTGGCCGCTATCCTGGCACTGGGTATAGCGGCCACCCCGGTGTTGGCCGGTAGCTGGCAGCAAAATGTCGCCGTTGGCGGCTTTAACAAAGTGCATTTATATACTCCGGATTCGGTATCCGCTGTCGGCCAGGGTCGCGGCTTACTGCTGGTGCTGCATGGCTGCACTCAATCGGTCGATGCCTATTTAACGGCTAACCTCGCGCAGGCTGCCGAGCAATATGGCCTGGTTATCGCGGTACCGGACGCGATGAACAAAGCCGGCTTTGGCTGCTGGTCTTACTGGCAAGGCACCAAAGCCCGCACGGCAGGCGACTACAAAAACCTGATTAACCTGGCCACGACCTTAACTGCCAACAGCAGTTATCAGATCGACCCGAACCAGGTGTATATCGCCGGGCTATCCTCCGGCGCTGCCTTTGCAAATACGACCGCCTGTTTGGCGCCGGATATTTTTGCCGGTATGGGCATTAGTGCCGGACCCAGCATAGGCACCAGCTCAAGTGGTGCGATTGGCCCGTGCGAAAGCGCCGACGTAGCCGCACGCTGTGCCCAGTACGCCGGCAGCTACGCCAGCCACTTCAGCAGCCAGATTGCCTCTGTTGCCCATGGCCGCAGCGATACTACGGTAAACCTGTGCTACAACGAGCAAAATGCCACCGGCATGGCCGGTTTGTATAACGTAGCGCGGATTAACGGCGAAAACCTGATTAGCGAAGGCGCCGGCCGCAGCGCTGACGAAACGCTGTGGCAGGACGGCCGGGTCTCGATGCTGTGGTTTAATAGTGTCGACCACGCCTGGTCCGGCGGTCAGGGCGCCAGCGGCTCTTATATCAATGGCAGCAGCATTAACTACGCCAGCTATTTAGGGCAGTACTTTCGTGATAATAACCAAAGAGTTAACCGCAACAGTGCACCAGAGCTGAGTAATATCAGCATCAGCCAGGCGGCTAGTCAGATCAGCATCAGCGGCAACGCTACCGATGCTGATGACGACAGCATCAGTATCCAAGCCGGTTTTACTAACAGCCTTAACCAGACGCAAACCGCCAACAGCACACCTGACGCTTCAGGTGATTTCAGCCTGAGCAGCCCGGCGCTGGCCGATGACTGGTATCAGGTGAGTGTCAGTGCCAGCGACAGCAATGGTCTGGTCAGCGAGGTGTACAGCACGTCGGTGCTGCTTGGCCCGCCACCGGCGGCAGCTGCGCCACAGCTGAGCGATCTTGCTATAGACATTGACGGCCAATGCGCCACGGTAAGCGGCAGCGTATTTGATGTTAACCGTGATCTGGCGTCGGTAACGGTTGAATTCGACACTGCGACTGTCAGCGCTACTTTAAGCGGTGATGTGTTCAGTGCACAGCAATGTAACCTGCAAGGCGGTGCAAACAGCGCCTTGATAACAGCGCTGGACCTGGGCGGTTTATTCAGTACAGAGCAACTGACATTTACTATCGACGCGGGGCAAAATGCGACCCTGGACCAGCATATCAGCGCCGGCCGGCTCGATTACACCAATTACGCTAACTGTTATCTGGAATACAGCACAGCCAGCTTTATTTTGCGCGAACAAGCGCTAAGCGGCGGCCAATGCCGTTGGCAGGACGATGACGGTAGCTGTTTTGGCCCTGGCCAAAGCTGCAGCACTGCTGGCGGTGATGGCGGCGAAGAAGAACCGCCGGCAGCAGCAGACTGCGTGCAATTCAGCACTAACAACTACAGCCATAAGCTGGCAGGGCGTGCCTACAGCACCGGCAATCCTTATGCACCGGACTACTTTGCCAGCGGCAGCAATGCAGCGCTAAGCGGTTCTACCTGGGGCATCAGCCTGTTGTCCTCAACCAGCAGTGGTTACTGGCAACCCGGCGCCTGCCCGCAGTAAGTTGCTGTAAATTGGTTTAAACAGCGCTATGCTAAAGCCCGTTCCGGTAGAACGGGCTTTTTTTAACAGGAAATACTATGATCACTGCTTTGTATGCCGCCCTGCTCGGGCTGATGTTTATTGCGTTAAGTATTAAAGTGATAGCTAAACGCCGGCAGTTTCAGATTGGCATTGGCAGCAAGGGCGAAATGGCTCTGCAGCGCGCTGTTCGTGTGCATGGTAATTTTGCTGAGTATGTACCCTTTGCATTGCTGCTGATGTTTTTGGCCGAATACAGCGGTTTAGCGCCGCTGTACCTGCATATATTAGGTATAGCATTACTGCTGGGCCGGTTAAGCCACGCCTGGGGCGTGCGCCAGCTAAAAGAGCCGCTGAAATACCGCATGGTTGGCATGTTACTGACATTCGGCGTTATATTATTGTCTGCACTGGCAATTCTTGTATTGTATTTTTTACGCCACACCTTAGCCTGATCAGCGCCGTTGTATTACAGCAATTATTTTCCGGCCCGGCCCCCCTGCAGCTATTTCTATGCGCCGTTAACTAAGGTATAACGGCGCAATGAAAATACCGAAACGTATTCAGCCGCTGGTCGACGAAGGCCTGGTGGATGAAGTTATCCGCCCGCTGATGAGCGGCAAAGAAGCTTCTGTGTATATCGTCCGCTGTGGCGAGGATATCCGCTGCGCTAAAGTATATAAAGAAGCCGACAAACGCAGCTTTAAACAAGCGGTGTTATATCAGGAAGGCCGTAAAGTACGCAGCACCCGCCGCACCCGTGCGATGGAGAAAGGCTCGAAGTTCGGCCGCAAGCAACAGGAAGAAAGCTGGCAGAATGCCGAAGTAGACGCGCTGTTTAAACTGGCCAAAGCCGGCGTGCGCGTACCGCAGCCCTTTGGCTGCTATGACGGTGTCCTGCTGATGGAGCTGGTGTGCGACGACGAAGGCATGGTGGCACCAAGGTTGGCTGATGTCGCGATGGATGCCGACTTAGCTATCAATGACCACGCCACTATGTTGCACTACATTGTCATTATGCTGTGCGAAGGCTTGGTGCACGGCGATTTGTCGGAATTTAACGTGCTGGTGGATGATCACGGCCCGGTAGTGATTGATTTACCGCAAGCGGTTGATGCCGCCGCCAACAACAACGCTAAATGGATGTTCTGCCGCGATGTAAACAATATGCGCGATTATTACGGCCAGTATGCACCGGCACTGCTTAGCACTAACTACGCTGAAGAAATTTGGGCGCTGTATGAAGCCGGTGAATTACACCCGGAAGTGGAGCTGAGCGGCGAGTTTATTGCCGACACCAGCGAAACCGATGTCGATGCCGTATTAGAGCAAATAAAAGCCGCCTTTGCCGAAGCCGAAGAGCGCAAAGCGCGCGCGCTGGAGCAGGATGATTAACACCCACGGCTAACCTCCGCAAAGCTGTTGCCTGGCAGCGCATTTATGTTTAGCTTAAATAACGTACCAGCGCCAGGACACTATTTTGCAGCAGGCCCGTTTTCTTAGCGATCAGCGTTTAATTACTACCACAGACTACCTCAGCACGGCAGAGCACTACCGCGGCCTGTTGCTGTGCCCGCTGTGCGGTGAAAAGGCCTGGTTTATCAAAGCGGTGAACAGCGACAACGTAAATCGTGCCGCCTGCTTTGGCGCCCACCATCAGCACGGCTGCGAGGCCGCCACCTTGCGCCTGAACGCAGAAGATAACGCAAGCCCCGGCAAAAAAGCTGACAGCCTGCGGGAACCCGCGGCCCGTTATACCCCGACCGGCTTGTGGCAAGGCATTAGTGCGCCGCAACTGGGCGGCAGTGACGGCTACGAGGTAAACAGCGCACTGCGGCAGTTATTAAGCCATCTATGCCGCAATGCGGATTTTGCCGTTCAGGGACAAAAACTGCAGGTGTTGGCTGCCTCCGGCCGCGAGCTGATGGCCGGCAAACTGGCCGATTATGTGGTGCATGTAAATGACATCAGCGATAAGCATTTAGAAGCGTTGTATATTTTTTGGGGCCGGGTCAATAACGTTAACGAGCGCGAATTTGACAACCCTGATGACGATGAGCTGTGGCTGAATATCGGTGATTACCGCAAAGAACCAAGCATTTTTATCGACGCCGATCTGCGTCGCAGCCTGGTAAAACGCTTTAACCTGACTGACTTAGATGCCCTGAGCGGCGCCGACTTTATTCTGCTGGGCCATGCCGGTAAATCGGCACACGGCAAATTTACCCTGCATATTGCCATGAGCAAATATATTGCTTTTCGGCTATATGGTATTGGCTAAAAGCAGCGTAGAGATCCCGGTAACAAGGTTTTGCTGTCTGCCGTTAAGTAAAATGCTGTCATAGAGCTGGAAATAAATTCGCCCTTTGTGTCTTGCTCCTGCAGCTCTATCTTGCAATCCCATACCGGCTCTAGCTGGCCATTTTCCTGCTCAAACTTTGAAGCCGCACAAGATGACTTCAAACTAACGTTATTATCGCTGCCATAACTCACCGATAAGTTGGTGGCGAAATGCTGGCCTAATGTCAGGCTATGCGCCGGGTTAGCAGCAGAAGTCTGCTGGCAATTCGGCTCGCTGCTCAGTGATAATGCCATGTTCTGCATAAACACCTGAAACACCTGCTCTGCCGATGGCGGTGTTACTGCTGCAGATCCGGCACAGGCGCAAGTGGTAAACAACAGCGCAAGCAAAACGACATTTTTCATATAAATTTACCGTAATAAAATTCAACCGTAGTGCCTGCAGTTTTGTAGGCGTTAGTAAACTTAACTTTAAAAGCTTCCAGTGTATCCGCTACGACCTTGTTGCCGGTATTACTGTAGTTCCACACCTTACCGCGCGATAAAATACCAATATGCTTGCGCGGATGGTTGCCCATCACCAAAGAGCCACCCACCTTACTTACATTAGACGCCAGCGTAACAAAAATCAGACATTCAGTCATAGCAGCACTTTTATCTTCCAGTAAGCCGGTCTGCTGTGAGCGCTTAAATATATCGTCTACACGGATAGTGGCACCCGCGTCCGCTTTTTGCTTATCGTCCCAGGTAAAGTTTTTACAGGTTGGCCCCGAAAATTCATACCCCATCACATGAGAAACAAAGTGTGCGCAGTGGTTTTGGCCATTATTTTTGCCGAGACTGAAAGGACAAAGATGGCTGATATGTTGATTCAGATTGGTATCAATATCGGTTGGAACTAGAGACATGGTAAACATTTCCTTTGCCAGAACATGCTACTGACCACTGATAAAGCAGCAAAATTAAACATAACGTAAAAACTAAGTAACAAAATAGAGTATAAATAACGTCGGTTCAAGTAATAAGTTTTTACTGTTCGCAGGTCCATTACTGACATCTTCTGTCAGTACGGTGTCGCTAACATAACACCCGGCTGATGTCCTTCCGCGCGAAAGAGCCGCCAACCTAAACCTGACTGAGGGCATACCGATGAAACAAACTTATACCGGCAGTTGTCATTGCAACGCCGTACGTTACGAAGCGGATATTGATTTAACGGCCGGCAGCGGTAAATGTAACTGCTCTATCTGCACCAAGATGCGCAATTGGAATGCGGTGATTAAACCAGCCGACTTTCGCCTGCTAAGCGGCGAAGACGCGCTGAGCGATTATCAGTTTGCCGGCAAGTCCTGCCATCATCTGTTTTGTCGTCACTGTGGCATTCATCCGTTTAGCAAAGGCTATGTTGAAGAAATCGGCGGTGACTTCGTTTCAGTACAACTGGCGACGTTAGACAATGTTGAGCCGGAAGAATTGATCCGCGCTGAAGTGCGTTATGCTAACGGCCGCGATAACCTATGGTGGCAACCACCGGCAGAAACCCGTCATTTGTAAAACCATCGCAGTCAGCAATTAGTCATTTTCGCTACAATGTGGCGAAAATGGCTGCCAGCCGCCGTGCCAATATAGAATAAATTGATATATTTCAATAAATTAAAACTGGCAAAACTTTTGCAAAACCTGTGGCAAGCTAACTATAAAAAGGACATCACCATGAAATTATCTCAATTTGTTGCCACAGTAAGTTTAGTTATCGCATCAGGTTGTCTGCTTAATGCTTATGCTGCAGAGCATGGCAGTATTGATAAAGTACTGGGCTCTGCCGTAGTAGGCAGCAACCAGCACTACGGCGATATATCACTGGTAAACGGTAGTATTCAGATGGCCAGCAACAGCAGTGCCAAAACCGTGTCGGTGGTTAACGGCAGTATTGACCTGCGCGATAACGTAAAACTGCAAAGCGCCAGCACCGTAAACGGCAGTATTGAAAGCGGCAAGGGTTTACAGGTAGCAGGTGAACTGAGCACCGTGAACGGGAAAATTCTGCCGGGCGCTGAAGCAGTAATTGGCGGTAACGTTGCAACTGTGAACGGTGACATTGTGCTGAATAGCAGCGAAGTAGGCCAGGATGTCAGCACCGTAAACGGCGATATTAAACTAAGCGGCAACACCGTAGTAAAAGGTGACCTGGTATATAAACCACGCGGTAAGAAAAACTCCTTCTTTGGCTGGAGCAATAATACCAAGCCAACACTGTATATCGCTGCCGATGCGGTAGTTGAAGGCAACATTATTCTTCAGCAGGAAGTTGAACTGCAGATTGACAACCCGGCCATGCAGGCCAAGGTGATCACACGAATTAACGACGGCCGTTAATTGTTGCTCTGCAGCGCTGATAACTCAGCGCTGCTGTGTGTCTTCCAGCAAGCGCCGCATAATTTGGTTGTTCCAGTGTTGAATAATAATTTGTGAGCGAAACAAGGCCCACAGCTCAGCCACGCTGATCAACACAATAAGCACTACGCCCAGCCAGGGCCAGGGGCTGAATAACAATGCCAGCCCGGCAAGAAACACCAGCAGGTTAACTAAGCCGCGCCGCCACTGGCCAAGGTAAAAGTGGTGCAAGCCGGCAAGAAAACACCAGTTCAGGGCCGCATAGGTATCGGGGTCGCGCAGTTCCCGCTTTAATTGCTGGAAATACTGCTGACGCTGCAGGTCCGGCAAGGCTGCCGCCAATTCACGCAAGCGTTCTTCTTCGGCATCAACGGCTTGCTGATCCAACATCTTCGGCCTCCGGCACGGGTTCAATACATTTACAAAAGCTGTCACGGTGCGAGCAGCGTTTAATGCGCTGCCAGCCCATCACCACACCACGTCGTGCGCCAAAGCGCGCAATGGCAGTATAGGTATAGGCAGAACAGCTGGGTTCGAAATTGCAATCAATGCCAAACCAGCGCATACCGCCGCCGGTATTACGATACCGGCTTATCGCCCACAACAGCAGGCGTTGCATGTTAACGCCCCAGCGTAACGATCATGGCTTCGCGGCTCCAGAACAACCAGAAGCGCTTATGCTCAATCACCTGAAACACCACCTGCCAGCCCTGTGCTGCCTGAGCATTCAGCTCCGCCTCCACTTTTTTCAGCGGTAAGCCCGATGCACCAAGAAAAATAGTGCCACAGCCGCCTTCGGCAATATGGATAACTTTGTATTCTTTATAAGCTGTAGCCATGTTAACGCTCCTTAAAATACATCAGCAGATGTTTTGCCGATGTGGCTGATAACACTACTGTTTTACTGCAGATCTGGCAAGGCCCGGGCCTTAATTTACCACGGCCGGCACTTTACAGCGCACTGTCAGCCCGACTGCACCGGCTGTAATGCCGCTCTGAATGTCTCTTTATACCGGCGCGACAGCGCCAGTTGCTGACCACTTTTCAGCAAAATATCGCCATCACCACTGCTGTCGTAACTAATGCTGTCGATAGCATTATGGTTTACCGCCAAGCTGCGGTGAATACGGCAAACAGCAGACCTTACAGCAAGCCGATTAGCTGATGCTTATAGAGCTTACCCACTTTAACCTGTTGATCACCATCCAGCCGAAGCAGCTCATGCTCTACGGCTAAAACTTTGCCTTTATTAACCACAAAGGATTTATGCACCTGCACAAACTGCTGACCCGGTAGCTGTTGCAGCAATCGCTTTAAGGTGCTGCTCACCAGGGTCACCTGTTCACCTTGCCATACTTTTACATAGTTACCGTAGGCTTCCAATAAGCTAATGTCATTGAGCAGGAACTTACGTTGTTCGCGGTCCACTTTCAGCGCGATATAAGGCTCTGTCGCTGGTTTCACTGCCACCAGGCGCCGCCGAAGCTTGTTTAGCGCGGCAAACAATCGCTCAGGACTTACCGGCTTTACTAAGTAATCCACCACGTCCAGTTCAAAGCCCTCAACGGCGTATTCTTTGTAAGCGCTGATAATAATCACCGCCGGCCGGTTGTGCAGCACCCTAAGCAGTTCAATACCACTAAGCGCCGGCATATTAATATCCAGCAAGAGTAAATCTACCTGCTGCTGCGCCAGATAGCGCAGCGCCTCTGTCGCGTTGTAGCAGCTGGCAAGCACGCTAATATCGTCACAGCCCTGCAGGTGATGCTTAATCACCTGATGCGCCAGTGGTTCGTCATCGATTATCAGTGTCTTTAACACGGCTCCAGCTCCAGTGTCAGTTCAGTGCGCCAGATGCCAGCTTGTCCAGTTGTGCTAAAACGATGCTTACCGGCATACAACAAACTTAAGCGGCGGCGCAAATTATCCAGCCCGATACCTGGCGGGTGCTGCCCGGTTGTTGCTGGCACGCTATTAACACAACGCATCTGCAGCCAGCCGCTTTCCACGCTGATGCTCAGTTCGATGCTGCAACGCAACTGGCTTGGCTCTACGCCATGTTTAAAAGCGTTTTCCAGCACAGTAATCAGTAGTAACGGCGCGATCTGCCATTGCTCTGCCTGCGTTGGCCAGACAACATCAAGCTGGCATTTATCAGCGCTGCGAATAGCCTGCAGCGCGAGAAAATCCTGCAGATACTGAATTTCCTGCGCCAGGCTTACCCGCGCATTTTGCCCCTCGTATACCGTATAACGCAGCAGGTTGGCCAATTGCAGCACCAGTGTTGGCGCTTGCGCAGAGCCTGCCAGAGTCAG
Organism: Rheinheimera sp.; assembly: GCF_030690345.1. Taxonomy (GTDB): domain Bacteria; phylum Pseudomonadota; class Gammaproteobacteria; order Enterobacterales; family Alteromonadaceae; genus Alishewanella. The sequence goes on along the minus strand of NZ_JAUYGV010000006.1, from coordinate 322,585 downwards.
GGCATATAAGTTATTTAACGTATTAAATAAAAAATGCGGATTAATCTGTTGCTGCAACAGTTGCAGTTCGGTCTGACTTTGCCGCTGCGCCACTTCAGCCAGGGCTTTTTCTTGTTGCTGGCGCTCAAACGCCAAAATAACCGGCGTGCTGATCAGTAAAACCACAAAGCAAAAGCGAAAATTATCTGCGGCAAAGATGTTGTAATCCTGTGATGGCAGGAAGGTAAATTCGGCAATATTCATCGGTAGCCATAACACTACGGCCGACAATAACGGCGTCAGCAGAATAATGCTAATCAGGCAGCCGGCTATATAGGCAAACACGCCGTTGCGGGCGAGCAACTGGCGGATCAGCAAATAGCGGTTGAGCCAACAGATCAGCAAAACACAGCTGCCCAGCAGCAAAAATTGCCATAAGTAGTGCAGGAAATACTCAAAATTAACGATAACAGTATGGCTATTAATAACCGCCTGCAGCGGCTGATTGCGCACCGGATCGTCGGTAGAGGCAAAGATACCCGCCCAAACAACTGCCCATGCTGTCATCAGCAAAATCAGCACGGAATTTAGGGAAAACAAACGGGAGATCAGTTGAAAACGTGCACTGGCATTGCGCTGCGCCAACCAGCGACTCAGGCCATAACCACTACTGGCCAGCAGTAACAATAGCCAGCCTTGCACAGAGAATAAAGTCCAAACAGCGTAAGCTTGCCACTGCTCTGCCAGCCAGAACAAGCATAGCGGGTACAGTACAAAACCAGCAGCCCAGATCAGGCCCGCCCCCCAACGCCGCCGCTGTGCGCTAGTGCAGGCAGCGACACGCGCGGCAAAATAATGCGCCAGCAGCAGCGGCGAGCTTTCAAACAGCAATTGCAGCACAATGCGTAAAAACTCCGCTGCACTTTGACTATGCAGCGAAAAGTGCCGGATAGAAGCTTCCAGCAACAGCGCAGCCACAAGCGCCAGTTGATTCTCGGCGACAGCATTAAGTGTTTGTTTAGCTTTGGCAACAGCCGGGTTACGCATGGTGTTTTCCTGCCAGAGTTTTGCATAGCGTGGCGCAACAGGACACAAGTGTCAGCCAGTGAATGACGAAGTTAGCGCTTTTGCTGACGAAAGTAAATTTGCCCGCCATGTTAAGCCGTTAGCGTCTTTTGTCCTCCTAATCAGCCAGTTTGTCATTGTTTGATTGTCGCGAAGCTTTGCACTGCCTAGCCTGAAGCATAATTCTTTAACAGGAACCGCTTATGCTGACAATTAACCAACTCTCCGTCACCTACCCAGATGGCACTAAAGCATTACAGGATATTAACCTGCAGTTACCCGCCGGTATGGTAGGCTTATTGGGCGCCAATGGCGCCGGTAAATCAACACTAATGCGCACCCTGGCTACGCTACAAAAACCCGATAGCGGCCAGATACGATTTGCTGATCTGGATGTACTACAACAACCAGATAGTTTGCGTCAGCAACTGGGTTACCTGCCACAGTATTTCGGCGTCTATCCGCATATCAGCTGCATTGCGTTACTGCAGCATATGGCGGTGTTAAAGGGCATTCATAATAAAGCCGAGCAACAACAACAGATTGACACTCTGCTACAACTGACCAACCTTAGCGCAGTGGCGAAGAAACAGGTCGCCAGCTTTTCCGGCGGTATGCGCCAGCGCTTTGGTATTGCCCAGGCCCTGCTGGGTAACCCACGGTTATTGATTATGGATGAGCCCACCGCCGGGCTGGATCCGGCCGAGCGCGAGCGTTTGCACGCTCTACTGGTCACTATCAGCCACGACAAGCTTATTCTGCTATCGACGCATATTGTGGAGGACATTGAAAACCTCTGCCCTTTTGTCGCGTTAATCAATCAAGGGCAGATTGTGCAAAGCGGCCCGGTGCCCAGCCTGCTCACGCCGTTACAAGGCCGGATCTGGCAAAGCCCGCTGCGACCGGATGACAGCAGTGTCCTGCTCAGTGAAAGCTACCGCTTTGGTGTCCCAACATACCGGCTGCTAAGCCAGCAACAACCCTGCGCCGCGGCAGTGCCGGTAGAGGCAACTTTGCAAGATCGCTATTTCTTTGAACTGACCAACAAGGCGGCTAACAATGTTGCTACTTAAACTGCTGCATAATGAATGGCGCTACCTGATACGCCAACCGCTGCTGTGGCTGGCGTTAATACTGCTGCCATTAGCAGCCTATATTTTTGCGACCGGCATTACCGGCATAGACACTATCGCCGACAAACGGCTGCAAGCCTTACATATGACCCTGCTGATGTTCTACCTGCCTTTGCTGTGCGGCGCGCTGGCGCCATTGATGTTGCTGCGCGATCAAAACCACGACATGACGGAGCTTATCCACAGCACACCAGTGCCGCTGGCTCAGCGCTTGCTGGCCCGGGCCGCTGTATTAACATTGCTCTTTGCCGGTTTAATGCTGATTGGCTTTAGCATCATTTATTATCTGCTGTGCCAGCATTTCGGTTTTCAGGCCTCGTTGCTGCGGCTAAACCTGTGGGACTTTGCCTTTATGGCCCTGCCTGCTTGCGCCTTTTATGCCATGCTGGCCGGCTGTCTGACGCAGCGTTTTTCCAGCAATGTGGTGCTATACGCCGTATTTGCCGGCCTGTGGTTAGTGTATCTGGTTTTGGCCAGCATGACCGGTGCGCCCATGTTAGCCGGCAGTACTATTAACAGCGATGCACTGTTTAATGTTATGCGTCTGTTGGACCCATTTGGCAATACCGCGCTGATTGCCCTGTATCAGCACAATCCACCACAACTGTACGGTGACAGCATTTTTTATCTGAGCCGGCTACTGTATTGCCTGCTAACCGCCGGGCTGTTTTATCTCAGCCTACGGCTAAAACCCTATCAAGACAGAGTAAAACCACTGCCAGACGGTAGTAGCCATCAGCTGGTACAACAACAGCCTTATCGCGCGGTAACAGCCAAACCCGTCGGTGCGCTTCAGCTATGGCAGCTTACGCGGACGGCACTAACAACCTTGCTTAAACAGCGACTAAACCAATTTATCCTGCTGGGCTGGACCTTACTGCTGGGCAACGAAGTGCTGTCTGGCATTAACTATGCCGAGCCGCTGGCGGTGCTTCATCCCACCAGCCTGGATGCGCTTAATCGCATTGCCGATGATGTGCTGCCCTTTCTCGGCAGTCTGCTAACCTTGCTCTGGAGCTACCAGCTTAACTGGCGTAACCGCCATAGCGCCATGGCCGAGCTGATTGCCGCTGCGCCGGTACGCTCTGGCATATTGCTGGCGGGCAATATGCTGGCCTTAACCGCGCTGATTCTGTTAATGATGCTGCTAAGTGCCCTGGCTTGCCTGGCGGCAGAATGGCTGGCCAACAGCGAAATTAACCTCCGTCTTTACCCTGAGGTGCTTGGCAAGGTCGCGCTGCCTTTAACCTTACTTGGTGCCCTGTTTAGCGTGTTTCATACCATTTGCCGCTCGCCGTTAACGGCTGCCGCCTGCTGTGTTGTTACCTTGCTGCTGAAATATACGCCACTTAGCGGCAAATTAGGCTTAACCCATACTATGTGGAATATCGCCGGCTCTCCGCTGCAGCCGGCCGATGCCTATTGGCGCTTTGAGCAAAGCCAGTCGGTATTCTGGCCCTTTATGACATTCTGGTTGTTACTGAGCATTGGCCTGCTGTGGCTGGCGGCGCGTTGGTCACATCGCAGCGGCAGTTTTACTAACGCCAAACGCTGGACGCTAAATCTGAGCAGCAGCCTGCTGCTGATACTGGCGGTAATGAGCGGTGTGCATTTGCACCTTAATATCATCGCCGAACGGCCACTGATGAGCTCCGATCTGCGTGAACAATGGCGGGCAAATTACGAACAACGCTATGCCAGCTGGGCAGCCGTGGCCCAGCCTGGTATCAGCCATATTGATGCGCAGGTGGATATTTATCCGCAGCAGGGCGAGGCGGTTTTCACGTTAAATTACACGCTGCAAAATCGCACAGCTGAGCCGGTTAGCAAACTACTGGTAGGCAATTACTCAGCTAGCACTATTGCCGGGCTTCGCCTGTCGGTGCCACACAGTATTGAGGCAGATCAGCAACTTGGCCAATACGTACTGACGTTAACACAGCCACTGGCACCCGGCGATACAGTGCAAATGCACAGTAAACTGAACTTTAGACAACCCAGCTACTGGCCGGCAGTGTTGCCACAGCTGGTTAAACCGTCTTTTAGTTATCTGCGTGGCATACCGCTGCTGCCAACACTTGGCTTTCAGACTGAGTACCAGTTGCGAAACCCCGAGCTGCGCCAGCAATATGGCCTGGCACCACTGGAGCTGACTAAACCGTCCCGGCTATTTGCCGTAGCGCAGGGAATCGCGCCTGTTCACCCGGCAGCAACTGCACAGTACGATTGGGTCAACCTGCACTCGGTGGTGTCGACCGACATCGGTCAGACCCCGCTGGCACAAGGCGAGCTGGTAAGGCAGTGGCAACAGCACGGCCGGCAATATGCCGAGTTCCAAACCCGCGGGCCCATCCGCAATGCTCTGGCCTGGTACTCTATTTCCGGTCAGACATTGAGCCGGCAACACGGCGCTACCCGCCTTACGCTGTACAGCCCGCTCATTAACGCTGCAGCTGAGCTGAATATGCAGGCAATGCAGGACACGCTGGACTGGATGACGCAACATATTGCGCCCTATCGCGGCACAGCGCTCAGTTTGCTGGCGATGCCCGATATGGGCGCAACCGGCTACGCCCTGCCACAGCTGATTATGATCAACCACCGGGTAGGCTTTCGTGCAGAACCCTCAGCAGATGCCGGTTTTGATCAGCGCTACCGGCGCGCCGTGCACGAAACAGCACATCAATGGTTTGGCCATGATATTGGCAACGGCGTGCTGGCCGACAGCGCCTTTTTAGTCGAGTCACTGGCAAAATATGTTGAGCTGGTATTGATAGAACAGCGCTATGGCAGTGCAGCAATGCAAGCGCTGGTAGAGTATGAGCGTGAGCGATTTGCGCTGGCCGTCAGGCGCAGCACACAACAAAGGTCTGCTCTGGTCGATGCCACGGCAAGCCATGATTTATATTCCCGCGCTACCTTAGTGTTTGCCATTTTGCGTCAGCAATTGGGTGACGCCGTAATCAGCCAGGCGCTGCGGCAGCTATGGCAGCAACATGCTTACCCAAAAACACCCGCCACCTCGATGGATTTTGTCCGGGCGCTACAGGCGCAGGTTAAGCCACAACAGCAACAGCTGGTACAAGAGCTATTGCTAGGCACTAGCAACACTCTATTGATACCTTGAATATTATCTAAGGAAAAGAAGATGATAAATAATATAGCCAGATTAATAGCTTGTGTTCTACCTATTTGTTTCACTGCAATTGCCCAGACAGCCCCCGCTGAAACGAGTTATGACGAGCTGGAGCAAGCTTACTATCACAGACAATATAGTTTCCTTGCCGGTAAACTTAAAACGCTCAACCGCAAAGATGTGAGAATAGAAATTCTTCAGGTTGCGCTCGCTGTTGCCACAAATCAAAAAGACAAAGAAGCGCAACTTGAAGCCTTGATAGCGCGTCATCCTGACACCGCACAAGTACGCTATGTTGCAGGTAAGCTTTGGTACCAAATAAAACAGCAATCGAACCTTTTTAATAAGCTCGGGCTGGTGGGTAAATCTAACGAAAACTATATTATTGCAGCGAAATTAGAGCCTGAAAATCCGCAATATCTCGTTGAGGCCGCAAAAGCACTTGCTATTAAAAGTGGCTTTTTTGATGCTGAAAAAAAAGCTTCTAAAGCCATTGTAGACAAATTGGCACAACTGGATAAACGCAGTTACTACCTTGCGTTGATGGATTACTTGCAGAATACACAAGATGCAGAGGACGCGAAAAAAACGGTCACTACTATCCGATCTGAGTTTAATGATGACATGGTGTTGTTAAATCGCGCGGCAAATTTATTGTGGACGTTTTCTGAAAAACCTCAAGCTCAGCAATTGTTTGTGGATAGTTGTAAAGTAAAAACCAGTGCAGCAGAACAACTCCCTCAGTGGCAGGAGGCTTGTCTGTCTTCAGCCTATCTTGCATTACAAGATTATGGTGACAAACACCAAGCACTTGAAGCACTCACTTTATTACTCAGCGAAGATAAAGTAAAAGATGAGCAATACGTCGATTATTTAATGCTTTATGCCCAGCTCAACAGCAATATCGCGGATAAAGAAACTGCCATAAAGAGTTACCAACAAGCGTTAGAGTTAACCACCAAAGGTTCAACTCAAAAAGACATCCGTACTAAACTGAAAGAATTAACTAATTGAATTTTAAACAACTTTTTTGCCGTAATTTAGTTGTTCATAAACGTTGGCAAGAGTAAACGCAGCATTTTCTGACGCGGTAGAGGCGATGCGCGGAAATTTTTGCATCATTTCAATTCGTTTTTACGCTAGTGGGCCAAATGCTAACCAGCGCAAACTGAATAGTGACCGGGTAACAACAGACTAAACTTATTGCTGTTTCGCCACGTAATAATTCGCAACAGAGTAAGCAGCACAACATTAGCGGAACCCGGCCAGATGAAAATGTTAGGCGTACTATTAATGTTATTGCTACCAACGTCCGGTTTTGCCGATGATGGCGCCTGGCAGGCTTGGCGCGAGGGCGAAGCGCTGCTGATCATGCGTCATGCCTTAGCGCCCGGCAGCGGTGACCCGGCCGGTTTTGTATTAGAAGACTGCAGCACCCAGCGTAACCTGAATAGCGAAGGACAGCAGCAGGCAAAACGCTGGGGCGATTCTTTGCGTACGCAATACAGCGGCGCAATAACAATATACAGCAGCCAGTGGTGCCGCTGTCTGGATACCGCCCGGCTGATGAATAGCGCCGGGCCGGTCGCCTTACCCGCGCTAAATTCCTTCTTTGCCGGCCGCGGTGATGGCGATAAACAAACTCAGGCCTTAGTTCTGCAATTTGCCTCAGCTCAGCTGGCACAGCCGGCAGTGCTGGTCAGCCATCAGGTCAATTTCACCGCCCTTACCGGCATCTTTCCGCGCTCCGGTGAAGCGGTTATTGTCGCACTACCGCTAACACAGCCTGCGACAGTGCTGGCCCGGCTAAACACACCTTGATACAACCAGAAACAACCAACGGTTAAACAACAGGCTATCTTATAGTCTTTCCCGCACAACCTATCACTGCAGGTAGCTATTATGACAAGCAAAGCGTTACCCAATCCGGCTCTTTTTCGTAGTGGTGGCTATGCTGCCATTGGTATGGCGCTTTGCTATATCAGCATGGCAGTCATTTTCTTTGGCCTGTTAACTGTGCCGCCGGGGCTGGATAGCCTTGGCCGGTTGCAGTTTTACCTGCAGCAGCAATACCTGCTGGTTTCCATAGGTTATGGCATTGGTTACCTGCTGTTTGGTGTGCTGCTGGCGATTTTGCTGCAGGCATTACGCCAGGCTATGCCGCAAAACCAGCCGGTCATCGCCGCGCTAGCTGAACGCTTTGGCAATGTCTGGCTGGTGCTGATGCTGGCATCAGGTATGGTGGCGTTAGTTGGTATGAATATGACATTGCGCCTGCTCGACACCAGTACTGAGCAAGCACTGGCGCTCTATAACGCCGGCAACCTGTTAACCAACGCCCTGGGCGGCGGCATCGAGCTGGTCGGAGGCCTGTGGGTGCTACTGTTTAGCATCGCCGGGCTGCAACAGCAGCGCTTTGCCAAAGCGTTGCATCTGTTGGGGCTGGTCGTCGGTAGTTTAGGTATCCTGACTGTGCTGCATACAGTGCCTTATCTGAAAGATGCTTTTGGCATCACGCAGCTTATTTGGTTTAGCTGGCTGGGCGTAGTGTTGTTAGGCAGTGCCACTGGCAAGCACAACAGCTCAGCGTTAAGCTAAGCGGCAAACCGCTTTGCCGTATACAGGATTACCATGTCATTAGATATCAGCCCGTTACTTAATGCTATTGCCCGGCTGCAAGAAGGCTGGCAGCGTTATCAGCAGGATATCAGCGATATTCAGATCCGCGATGGCCTGGTGCAGCGCTTTAAAGTTGCCTATGAAATCAGCCACAAGATGCTGAAACACTATCTGGAGCATAGCGCAACTTCGCCAGAGCAGTTCGACCAAATGCCCTTTGCTGATCTGATCCGCAGCGCCAATGAGCAAGGCTTGCTGCAAGGCGACTGGCCGACCTGGCGCAGCTATCGCGATATGCGCAGCAAAACCAGCCACACCTATGATGAAGATATTGCGTTGCAGGTTGTAGCCGGCATACCGGCTTTTCTTGCTGAGGCACAGTTTCTGGCATCACAATTAACAGAGCGCCTGGCTCGTGGCTAAACCTGCAGGGTTACAGATCAGCGATAGTGAATGGCAGCAAGTCAGCGCTATCTTGCAGCGCTACCTGTCGCAATACGAAGTATGGGCTTTTGGCTCTAGGGTAAAAGGTAATGCCAAACCCTATTCGGATTTAGATTTAGCTATTATCAGTGATACACCTCTGCCGTTAGCGCTGCTGGCTGAGGTAGCCGAAGCCTTTAGCGAGTCAGACCTGCCGTGGAAAGTCGATTTAGTCGACTGGGCTACTACTTCAGAGCGGTTTCGGCAGGTGATTGCAGAGCAAAAATTAGCATTACCAAACAACCAAAACCTTTAAAGGCTGCCATTATTGCTGGAGATTTTTGTAAACAGTCTGTATCCTCGCCCGCGTTGTAATTGAAGTTAGTTTACGGGGCATGGATGGCCGACATCATTAGATTCTTTCAGCTTTTTGCTTTTTTAACTGTTGTATTTACAGCGTATCAGATACAGGCAACTGTTGCAGACTGTAGACATTTGCCTCCGCAAGCTCTGACTACAATACAAAATCAACTCTTACTTAAATCAGTCCAGCTTAATTGTGATACATCTGGCCATCGATTATCGCCTATTGCCGGCCAGCAATGGATTGACGCACTAAACCGGCCTTTCTCGATAGCTGCGCGCCACCTGATGCATGACACCACACAGATGCAGCAAGATTTTTTTACGGCTGTCAGCGCCAAACGTTTAGACTCCCACGAGCGAGCACTACTAAATATCAATCTGCTGCAGCACGTATTTGCAGATTTTTATATGCCGAAAAAAATCATCCAGGTTCGTGCTACCACAATTCGCGGCGTTGAGTTAACGCTTTATCTGATGCCGGAGCGCGGCATAGTTTGCCAACAAAACTGCAGCACTTTACAGGTTTTTAGTATTAAAGGGGCTGCGCCAGCAGCTGAAATGACATCAACAAAAACGGCTTGGCTGATAGCTCTTGGTTTGTTTAACTGGCCTATTCTAGTGCTTTATCTTGTCTTTATGTTGCTACCAAGCCTTTACCCTGATCAAATAACATACGGCTCAAAAAAGCTGGATTGGCTAATCAGCCTCGACCGCAGAGGGCTGATGATGATACCGCTATCGCTTGCTTTACAGTGGAAAGTGCTCACCGGCGATTACACCAAACAAGCGAAACAAACCGGCCACCTCACCATGTTGCGCATCGGCCAGGGCATGGTACTGACAAACATTGCCTTGATTATCTGCTTTATCGCAGAATAAACCGGCATCGCAGCGCATAAAAATTTACTTTAGTAAAACAGTAAATTAAACTCCGGCCAAATTTTACTGCAGGAACACCGGACAATGAAGTTGCTTTTACTCGCGATGATAATGAGCCTGACGGCCTGTGCTACAGTAAAAACTCTGCCTGTAACCACCTCCCATGTCAATATTGAGCACCACGGCAAGCGCAGTTACTGTCAGAGCATACCCCGGATATACAGCGGCTTTAGTTACAACTTATGCAAGCTGCACGGTGAGCCCAGTCGACAGGAAAACCTTGGTGACTCTTTCAACAATATTCCGTTTTTCGTCATTGATGGCACTTTTTCATTAGTCGCCGATACCGTGGTATTGCCTTACACCCTTTACACCCAGAATAAGCACGGCAGTATTGAAGTGAATTAATGCAGCTGACAAACAATTATGGGCTAAATGACCACAGTAATAACGGCATAACAAAAGCCACCATTAGAGACAGGCTGACACAGGCCAAAATAACACTATTAAAACTGGCGTGCTTTAAGTGCGGTTGCAGATTTGATGCACCTCTACCCATCGGAACCTTGATAAGTTTTAGCCAGCCATTAATCGGTTGAAAAACTCCGACGTGTTTTAGATCAAGAGTTACACTGCTGGTGCCCATTGCTAAGGTTAGAAGCATCGGATGAGGTATAAGGTGCCGTAAAAATGGCACTTTTGATGCATCAGAAAAACGTGTTTCTATATCAGAGATATCATCAACTGCAATTCGCAGAGATTGTTTGGTTTTGCCAATAGTCGAGTTCCGTATCGCCCACTTAGGAATAATCAGATAATCGCTGCCTAAGATCAGGGGTTTACTTAATTTTTTTATAAACAAAACTGTTAGCAATAACTCCAATAGCAAGTAGCCAAACAAAGATGCCAATCCTGCAAATATAAGCTTGTCGATATCAGAAAACCGTTTTAACCCGATTTCTACATATTCATTAGGGAAGTAGACTAAACCATACTGAAATAGCAGGATGATGGTTGCAGTATGTAAAAGTATAAAAAGCACCGCGCTTTTTGGCCCGCAAGCAAAGGTGAACGTGGGGTATACTTTCCTGACTTTGCTATCCTTTGGCGCCACTATTTATTCCTTAAGACCCTACTTGCCACAAATCAATTTAGCGAAGTATACAAATATCACCTGTGCCAACGGCACAAAATTAAGGAGGCAAAATACAATAACGTCACTTATTTGAAAATAGAGTTTTACAGTTATTTTCAATGGTAGTTAGCATATTGAAATAAGCTTAAGCGTCATCCCCTGCATATTCTGCTGTCTTAGCCCTTTTAACTGCTGACACAGCCGCTGTTGCAGTTGCTGCAAGTAGCGCAGCGCCCGGGCGCTTAGCGGGTAACTCATCAGGCTGCCTTTAAACCCAAACTGATATCACGGATAAGCAACAGCTGGTTCATGCTGCTGGCCGGCGCTTCGTCGCGGATTATAGCAAACATCTGCTTTTCCTCCTGCGGCAGGGCCTGGTATTCGGCGATGATCTGATACAGCCAGATTTCGCTGTCCCACTCAAGTTGCTGCTGCGCCAGATACTCCAGCGCACTGAGCTTGCCGCCGTGGTCGATAACGCGCAGGTAAAAGTTCTCCACGTCGGTTTTCAGTGCCTGCTGCCGCGCGGCGATGGCTTCATCCTGCCATTGCTGGCCAAAACTGGCCGCTGGGGTGTCGCTTAGCTGCACCGCCTTATGCCGTGGCAGCGCGCGCACTAATTCAGCCAATATTTGCCGCTCGCTGGCTTTATCCAGTGCTATCGCTGCCTGCGGCTTAATCGCAGCGGCCTGATTAAACAGTTGTGGCAACTCGCTGCGGTTGGGGTAATCCGCCGGTTGGTATTTCGGATGCTGACGCAAAAACGCCGCCATATTAGTAATTAACATTGAGCGCGCTTGCTGCTGGCGGAATTTGGCCAGTAGCTCGACTAAACGCTTTTGCACTTCTAATAAGCTACTGTGATGCGAGCTGAGCTGATTTTGCAGCTGACTTACCAGCAGCTTACGCAGATGGTTGTTGCCCTCGGCCAACTCAATTAATTCGCTGAAATCCAGCAGCACCAAGCCATCGAGCAAACGGCGCAATTGCTTTTGTGCCCGCTCGTTTTCGCGGATTTTATCATCCAGGCTGGCGACAAAACCAAAATCGCTGTTTAGCCGGTGCCATAAGCTGTCTATCGCCTCTTCAAACTGGCCACTTAAATCGTGCACATGCTCGGTTAAGCGCTGTAGCTGCAGCTCAGCCACGCTGTAATCGCCTTTGTACTGCGCATCACGGTAAGCCTGCACGCGGTTGCGGATTTGCTCTAACTTTTCGGCGACATCAGCATTAATCTGCCGGCGGTTTTCATCGGCCACCATGCTGGCAATCAGCTCGCTGACCAAAGGCCGCAGCGCCAGCGCTTGCTGCTCGTCCGGCCGCCATAAAATCCGCGCCGCGATCAGTTTTTTCAGTGCGCCTTCGCTAAAGGCGGTTTCATCAATAAAACCATCTAAGTAGCCCTGCATCAGCGCTTTGTGGTGCTTGCCCAATAAGGCTAAGCGTTCGGCGCCGATAGTAAACAGGTTAGAGGCTGTGCTTGTGCTGCTGCCCGAATCGGTCGGCGCCATCAGATTAACGCCTCCTGCGTTGGCGTATCGTCCACCGGCAGATGCTCTTCATCGCGGATAAAGCGGATAACATCAATTAAATAATCAATCTTGCCGGTAACAATATAGTACTGCCGGTCGTGGTGTGGCTGCAGCAGGTAGCCATGCTCTTTTAAGCGGCGGAAAATCAGCTTGATCTGGTTATCCAGCTGCTCGCTCTGGCTGTTAAAAAAGCGGTCGCCGGCCAACTGGTTCAGGCGCTGGCGCAGGCTTTGGTTATCCTCAGTGCGCAGGATAAATTCCTGCAGCTTAATGGTATCACCGGCGGTTAAGGCGCTATCGCGACCCATGGTTTCCTGCACCAGTTGCAACCACTCCAACAGCGGCAGCAACGACTGCACCGTTAAGGCAAACTGGCTGCTTAGCTGCTCGCGTGCTTCTTTGGTCAGCTCGTGATAGCCAAGAAAAAACACGCTGTTGTCATCATTAGCCACCAAGCGGCGGTTTAACGGCCGCAGGTAGTGGTTAATCTCCTGTTGGGTTTGCTCAATGCTTAACCGGCGAAAGCCATCTTCGTCGCTGACCTGGCAAATAAAATCGCCGGCCAGCAGGCGCTCAAGTAAAGGTCCGTGTTGCAACATCAGCTTGCCTCCTGCTGTTTGCCGGCCAATCGCTCGGCTAAGCGGCTGATTTTAGGTTGAATACGTTTTAACTGCCGCTTGCCGGGATCTTGCTGGCTGGGCTCAATTAAATAGCGGTGCGAAAACAGCATTAATACGTCTGACTCCGGATTAGGGAAAGCGCCAACAATCACAATATTGTTGCTGCTGCAGGCGGCAAACAGCTTTTCCACGTTGTGATAAGCCAGGGTACCAATTTCATCTATCGGCCAGTGGATCGCCACCTTGGCATCGCCACGCAGTAACCGCGTAAAGGCCAGCAGATACTTACATAAAATCAGGTACGCCATACCATGGCTGGACGACTCAAGTAATTGGCGGTCATTTTTAATTACCAGCTCAGAGCCACCTTCGCTTAAATGCAGCTCAAGGCGCAGCAAAGACTCAATGCTGTATTGCTCATCGGCGCGCAGCAGCTCGACCACATCGGCCAGGGCATTAAGGTAGTGCTCCGACGGCAAGGCTTTGCCCGAGGCGGCCCAGTCGTCATACAGTTTGGCGAAATGCTTTAACGGCTGCCAGAATCCCAGCTCGTCGATGGTGGATAAAATGCGTACTTCAGAGCGGCTGATGCCTTCGAGCACTAAATCATCGGCTACCGCTTCGCTTAAACGCCGGCTTTGCAGCGCTATACGGCGGTTAATATCGCTGAACACCGTGAAGAACTTTTTCAGATCGCCGCCAATATTCTCGCCCATCTCCAACAACTGCTGCTGCGCATCTTTTAAAATTTGCAGCAGGCTGTGCAATATCGGTAATTGCCGGCGTTTACCGGCAAATTCCGGCAGTTGTCGCCGCTCGTGCTGCAGCCGGTCTAAAAACTCCGGCCCGGCATCTTTACTCAGCATGGTTTCAAACTGCTCCAGCGCGGTTTTTAACGCACTGTCGAGTTTGCTGCGTTGCTCCAGCGCTTCGTTGGCACGGGCCAGACGTTCGATAATATCGCCCGGGGCAGTAAACCCGGCCGGGCTGACATCGGACAAATGCAACTCATTAAAGCGGGCAAACACCGGCCGCAACTGCGCCAGTAACTGCTCGGCTTGAGCCATCAGCTCCTGCTGTTGGCGTTTTTGCTCTTCGAGCTTTTTCTGGTTAGCGCTGTAATCGGTTTTCTGCTGCTCCAATGCCTGTTTTACACTACGCAGCTGCTGTTTTAACTCAGTTTCTTTGCCCAGCAGTTCCGGCCGTAATTGCTGCCAGTCCAGCGCGATAAATTTCTGCCAGGCAGTCAGTTCATCCTGGCGCGCTTCTACCGCTTTAATCCCGGTTTTTAACTGTTCCTGCTTTTGCTTCAGCTCGGTTAACCGGCGTGGATCGATACCCTTGGCCGATAACTCTTCGTTAAACGCCTGTTGCAGTTCTTTGATCTGGTTTTTATTGTCGTCGCGCTTATGCTCCAACTGGCGCTCCAGCTCGTCGATTTGCTCGTCAAACACCTGCAGTTCGGCCTGCCAGTCGGCTTTATGTTCCAGTTTCTGGCTGTTATGGTCGGCTTTCAGTGCCTGTAAATCGGTCTGTTGCTGCTGTTTTAGTTTCTCCAGCTGCTGTTGCTGCGCGCTAAGCTCTGTCTTAACGCTGGCCTGGCGTGTTGCCACCAGTTCACGCTGCTGTGCCTGGAGCCGGTTGCGTGCATCACGGGCGTATTCGATATTCTGCTCATACTGGGTCAGCTGCCACTGCGCCTGTTCCAGCTGGCCACGGCTAAGCTCAGCCTGCTCATGCAACTGTTGCAGCGCTTTTTCTGCCTCAGCTTTATTAGCGGTAGCTTGTGCCAGCTGCTGTTCGGCTGCAGCAATACGGTGGCGAATAGCGGCTTCATCCTGGGCATAGTCCGGCGTGTCTATTGCCGCCAGCTCAAGTTGCAGGCCATACAGGCTGTCGGTTAGCGCTGCCAAATGCGGCTGTAAATCCTGCCGCTCTAATAAGCGCTCATCCAGCACCTTACCCAGCTTTTGCTCCCAGCCGTTGTAGTGCAGGCGCAGGAAATGGCGCAAACTGCCCTGCTCCGGCGTCAGCTGGCGGTGTAGCTGCTGCAATTGATACGAGGCGCTGTGCAGCGCTTTGCGGCTGTGCTCCAGCTGCTGATCAGTATTATCCCGCGCAGTGCGGGCGTGCTGATGCTGCTGTTGTAACTGCTGTAACTGGCGGCCTTGTTGCTGTGCCTGCTGCTGGGCTTGCTCTAGGCGCAGCTCAGCACTGCGCTGCTGTTCTAACTCCTCTTCTGTCAGCTGTGATGCGGCTAACTGGCTTTGCAGTACCGCTATGCTGCTACTGATACTGCTTAGCTGATCAGCAAACTGCTGCTGCGCCTGCTGCAAACGACTTTGAAACGCCTGCTCCAGCGCGGCCAGCTTGTTGTCTTGTTGCTCGCGGGTAGCATCTTTTTGCTGCTGCAGCTGGCGGGCTTTACCGCGGTGCTGCTCACTTAAGCGGTTAAAGGCCTCGGCCAGCTTGATTTTGCGCTGCTCCAGCTGGCGCTCTAAGTCGCCATGCTGCTCTACCATCAACTGGTATTGCTCCAGCGTTTCTTCCAACTGCTCGCGCCACAGCGGCAAGGCATCGCTGTCGCGCTGCAATTTCGGCATATCTTTGCTGTCAAAGTCGTCATAGCGCTGCTGCAGTTGATCTAAGCGCGCACCGGTTTCGTGTAAGCCAGCTTCGGCCTTTACCAGGCTGCTGTTTAGCTCCAGCTGCTGTTGGCTGAATTGCTCTTTTAAACTTTGCAGCTCACCGCGCAGCGTATTAACCTGCTGTTCGGCGTCGGCTTTGCGTTGCTTTTGCGCGCTTTCATCCTGCTGTAACAGCGGCAGTAAGGCCGCTAACTGCGCCTCGCTGGCGTCCAGTTGCTGCGCCAGCTGTTGCAAGCGCTCAAAGTCGTGCTGCAGTTTGTCTAACCGCATTGACTGGCGCATTTGCAGGATCCACTCGCGCGCCTTGGTGTTTTTCACTTTCGTCGTCGGCAGGGTGACGCCGTCTTCTTCAAAAATGGCCGCCAGCATCGCTTTTAGCGTGTCCATTTTGCCTTCTTTGGCGTGCACGGCACTAACCAGCTTTTCAATGTGGCGCAGCTTATGACCGCTGCTGACCAAACTAAAACCGGCAGCTAAGCGGCGTAATTTCACGCTGTCGGCATTATTACCACGCAGCGCAGCGGCATCGTTTTGAATTATACTGCGATATTCACTGGTAGCGCTGATTTTGGCCGACACCTGCACCTCGGGCCGGCTGCGCATGCTGGCGGCCCAGTCGCTGTAGCTCATGGCTTTGACGCCATCTTCGCTTTGCGTCAGATAAAAATCACTCTGGTAGGGCGCGCCGACAAAGCGGTAATCCACGCCACCATCGCTTTTACGCGTTAACACCACCTGGCAGATGGCACCGTCTTCGCGCTGATATTCGTAAATCAGATAACTGTTGGAAAACGGCAGATAAAATTCATCAAACTTTTTACGGGTTTTCGGTACCACGCGGTTTGGCTGCTCGCCATAAAATACCGGCACCAGCCGTTGCAGTGTGGTTTTACCCGAGGCATTGGTACCGCAAATATTAGTGTGCTGATCCAGCTGCAATTCCACCACACCGGGCAGATGAGTGTGCAACAGCACAATACGAAGTAATTGAGACATAGCGCATCCTGTCAGCCGCGCTGTTGTAAGCTTAAATTGCGCGCGGTGGGTATCAAATATTGCCGGTTATTATCCACGGAATGGTTACAAACGCCAGCAAAACGCTGGCTTAGTCGGTTATTGCCGGCTTCTTACTCAAGGTGCGCCAGCACCATTCTAATGGCCCCAGGTTAAAGTGGCTGAAGTACCAGCGGCAGAACAGCGGTTGCAGCACAATCATGCTTATAGCAATGCCCAGCAACGCAGCACGATCGAGGCTGGCGAACCAATCCGGCCGTATTACACGAAACAGTAATACCATCAACAGCGTTTGGCCGATATAAAGCGAAAAAGCCATCCTGCCGCAGGGCGCTAACCATCGTTGCAGCCAGGCATTTTCGCGCCGGTGAATTAATACGCTGGCAAACGACAACGCCATTAACAACATAGCAATCTGTTCCCACGGCAGTGCGGTGTTCAGGCCATAGCCATATCCGGTAACATGGTCTGACAGAACGGTGACGCTGCTGATAGCAAACGCAAGCCAGAACAGTATTTTTGTCGTTGCCGCGCTATAGCCTGTCTCAAACCACGCACTTTTATACAGCGAAACACCAAACAGCATTATTGCTGCCATCAGCCAATACAAAGACAATGCAAATGCTATCAGCATAAGCACGGCATAAATCACATTCTGTATTACCTGCTCAAGGTAAGGCCCGGCCCAAAACTGTTGCTCAGCGGCTACCATTTCAGCAGTTAAAGGCAGCAGCGGTTCAGCTTGAGCAAACAACAAATAAACGACATATAACAGCGGCAAAACCAAACCATAAGCAAAAAACTGCACGGCTTTACGCCATAAGGCGCCACTATCCAGTTGTAAATACCCCCGCTGCAGCACAATAAGCCCTGTCAGCGCATACCAAAGTAAAACATCACCACTCCACAGTAACACACCATGCAACACACCGAACAGGCAAAGCCAATACAGCCGTCGCTGCAGATAACCTTGGCCATACTGTTGAAAAATCAACCACATACTGACACCAAACAGCAAATTAAATAGCGTCAAAAAACGGCCGGATATTAACAGGGTCTGTAAATTATATAAGCCGGTATCCGCTAAGCTGACACCGGCCTCATGCCAGATCAGGTTGTGCGCATAGTCAATTGGATAAGCAAAGGCAAAAATGTTCATCAGCAATATGCCCAAAACGGCAAAACCACGAATGATATCGAGCTGAGGCAAACGCTGCATAAACAACCTGCTGAAACGACAGGCGTGAAAACAGCTGCTGTTTCGTTTTAGTTTAGTGAACAGAAAGTATCTTTAATTTGTATTGAAAACACAACAAACAATTGAAAAACAGCTGGTTAAGTTGTTCTTATCCGGGCAACGTCACGCCGGATATAACAAACCCTTAAAGGGCATGCACAAAATGCACAAAATCAGCAAAACGCTCTAATTGCAGCTTAAGCACACAATGTTGAGCAAAACTGCCTTTGCTTCCAGGCTTGCGCTGCGGCCTGAGTTCATTTGCTGTTCAGCCGCGACAAAAACTAAAACTATGATCAACAGGGCTGGATAGATGAAACCATATAATACACTTTTGCCGGTGCTGGCATTGTCATGCCTGACACCAACACTGCACGCCAC
The DNA here is from genome assembly GCF_030690345.1 of Rheinheimera sp. Taxonomy (GTDB): domain Bacteria; phylum Pseudomonadota; class Gammaproteobacteria; order Enterobacterales; family Alteromonadaceae; genus Alishewanella. The sequence goes on along the minus strand of NZ_JAUYGV010000006.1, from coordinate 304,418 downwards.
TGAAACTGAACAAGATTTAGCAGCACAGCTTGCCAAACTCAGCGCGCAGGTAGCTGAATTACAACAACAGGCCGACTCCCCGGCTATTAGTCTGAGCGGCCGCGTGCAGCTGGATTACAACTGGTTTAACGGTGCCTACAACGCTAATGAAAACGGCAGCAGCGGCAGTGATTTATTTCCACGCCGTGTGCGGGCGGCGATAGCTTCAGAATTTGAACACTGGGACCACAGCTTACTGCTGGAATTTGCCGAAGGTACGGCCGAAATTATTATGGCGCGGGTGCGCTATTCCGGTTTCGACAATGGCCTGCGCCTGCAATTTGGTAAGTTACGCGAAGATATCTCGCTTAACGCACTAACCAGCAGCAAAAATACCGGCCTGATAGAGCGCAGCAGTTTGGCCGATACCTTCTCACCTTACTTCCGCTGGGGCGCCTCGGCGTATCAGTACAATAAAAACAACGGCCTGCGCTGGGCGTTGGGGCTATATAAAAACGATGCCTTTGGCGCCGATGGTAAAGACGACAGCGGTAAGTTAGCGCTGGCCTACACTGGCCGCTTAACCTGGTCGAACACCTCTGCCGATCAGGTATGGCATCTGGGTGCCTGGCATTCGCAGCGCGATATGGCCGGCAATGAGCTGGCAGCACGGGTTGCCCGTGGTGAGCTGCGGGAAACGGCAGTACGGCTGGTTGATTATGCCGCCGGAGGCGAGGTGGTCGCGCTGGACAGTTTACGCCAGTCGGGGTTGGAGCTGGCTTACCAGCTGCGCAGCCTGACGCTGGAAGCGGAATACGCAATGCGTACCCTGGATACCGTCGACAATGCCAGCCTGCTCGATGGCACCGACCACAGCGGTTATTACCTTAACGCCAGCTTTTTCCCCGGTGGCGAGCAGCGCCCCTACAGCGCCGGCTCAGCCGTATTTGGCCAGCCGAAAGACATCCGCAACGCCTGGGAGCTGATCGCCCGTGTCAGCCGGCTTAACACCGCCAACGCCGGCCAGGGTACCGATGTCACCACTTACACCGTCGGTGGCGCTTATTACCTGAACCCGAAAGTAAAATTTATGGCCAACCTGCTGCACAGCAGTGTGTCCGGCGCTGGCCAGCAAGCACTTAGCGGCGATGAAGACAGCGGCACCGGTTTTGCCGCCCGCGTCCAGTACTTATTCTAGGAAACCTTAAGATGAACATAATCAACTTACTGAAAAAATCCGCCCTGGCGGCGGTACTGGCCGGCTTTTGCCACAGCGCGCTGGCCGAACTGCATATTATTATTCCAGGCGGCCCGGGCGGCGGCTGGGATACCACAGCGCGCAGTGTAGGTGAAGCCTTAATGAAATCCGGCCTGGAAAGCCGCACCTCATTTCAGAATATGTCCGGCGGCGGTGGCGGCCGCGCCATTGCCTATATGATTGAAATAGGTAACAAGAAAAACGACATTCTGATGGTGAACTCTACCCCTATCGTGATCCGCGCGCTATCCGGCGCTATCCCCTACAGCCACCGCGACCTGACCCCGGTAGCTAATCTGATAGCCGACTATGGTGCCTTTGTGGTGCGTAACGACTCGCCCCTGACCAGTTGGCAGCAGGTGATTGAACAGCTGAAAGCTAACCCGGCCGGCTTAAAATTTGCCGGAGGCTCGGCGCGCGGCAGTATGGACCATTTGGTGGCAGCCCGGGCAATTGCTGCAGCCGGTATTCCGGGCCGTAACCTGCGCTATATCCCCTATGATGCCGGCGGCCAGGCAAAAGCCGGCTTGCTGTCAGGTGAAGTAGAGCTGCTGTCTACCGGGCTAAGTGAAGCGCTGGAGCTGGCCAACGGCGGCCAGGCGCGCATTCTGGCGATGACCGCAGAGCAGCCGGTGGCTGATTACCCGGATATACCTACGCTGAAATCACTGGGTTATGACATGAGCTTTACTAACTGGCGTGGTTTTTTCGCCGCGCCCGGCACCCCGGCAGAGCAAATAGCAGCCTACAACGCCACCCTGCAGAAAATGCTGCAAACACCGGAATGGGAAAGCGTGCGCGCCCGTAACGGCTGGCTCAATCTGTATCAGGGGCCACAAGAGTTTGCCGCCGCACTGGCCGAACAAGAGCAGGAACTTAAGCAGGTCATGCTGGACCTGGGTTTTATCCGTAACTAACCGTCAGAGGCAGCAATGTTAAATCGCGACACGTTAGGCGCACTGATTTTTCTGGCATTTTTTACCGCTTATGCGGTGTTTGCCTGGCAAATTCCGTTGCTGCCATTTGAAGAAATGGACGCCGTTAATTCGGCGTCTATCCCCAAAGTTTATGCCGTGCTGGGGCTGATGTTCAGCCTGCTGGCACTGCTGGCACAAGCTATTAAGCGCCAGCATAGCAGCGGCGAAGGCTGGCCACAGATTAACCTCAGGAGTATCGGCCAAACCGCAGTATTACTGCTGTTAATGTGGGTTTATACCGCTTTACTGGAACCTATCGGCTTTTTGCTGGCTACCTCTGTGTTTTTGTCTGCCGGCTTTTTTATTATGGGTGAACGCCGCTGGCGCGTGTTGCTACTGGCTTCGGTGCCGGTTGCCGTGGTGTTCTGGCTGATCATGACAAAGTTGCTGGGGATCTATCTGGTACCCGGCGAGCTGTGGAGTTAACTTATGTTAGATGGCATTTTACTTGGTCTGTCGACCGCGCTGCAGTGGCAAAATCTGCTGTACGTTATTGCCGGTTGCTTTGTCGGCACCTTTATCGGCATGCTACCCGGCCTTGGGCCCATTACCGCTATTGCGCTGATGATCCCCATCACCTACAGCATTGACCCCAGCTCAGGCATGATCCTGATGGCCGGGGTGTATTACGGTGCTATTTTCGGCGGCTCTACCTCGTCTATTTTAATTAACGCACCCGGCGTAGCCGGCACAGTAGCATCATCGTTTGACGGCTATCCGCTGGCGAAACAAGGTATGGCCGGCAAAGCACTGGCCATTGCAGCCTGGGCCTCGTTTACCGGCGGCACTATCGGTGCGTTATTGCTGATGCTGGCCGCACCCACGCTGGCAAAAGTATCGCTGAGCTTTCAGTCGGCCGACTATGTCGCGCTAATGTGCCTGGGCCTGACTGCTATAGCGGCGTTTTCTAACAAAGGCACCTTTTTAAAAGCCATGATGATGACAGTGTTCGGCCTGACGTTATCCACCGTAGGCATAGATCCATCCTCCGGCACCGAGCGCTTTACCTTTGGCAATACCGACTTGCTCGACGGCATCTCGTTTTTACTGATTGCGATGTCGACCTTTGCACTGGCTGAAGCCCTGAGTAATGTACTGAAGCCGGAAGTAAAACAGGGCAACAGCGAGCAACCGATGCAAATTGGCTCTATCCGTTTAAGCAAAGCTGAAGTAAAAGAAATCAGCCCTACTATTGGCCGCTCGTCGTTGCTGGGCTTTATTATCGGCGTACTGCCCGGTGCCGGTGCTACCATTGCCAGCTTTATGGCCTATGCTGCCGAGCGTAATCTGGCACCCAAAGCCGTGCAGGAAAAGTTTGGCAAAGGCGCACTGCGCGGCCTGGCTGCACCGGAGTCTGCCAATAACGCGGCTTGTACCGGCTCTTTTGTACCGCTGCTAACCCTGGGTATTCCCGGCTCCGGCACCACGGCTATTATGCTGGGTGCGTTAATCGCCTATGGTATTCAGCCAGGGCCAATGCTGATGCAGGACAACCCGGATGTGTTTTGGGCGGTAATTATCAGTATGTATTTAGGCAATATAGTACTGCTTATTCTTAACCTGCCGCTGATCCCGTATCTGGCGCGGGTACTGATTATGCCCAAAGCTATCCTCACCATGATGATCCTGTTTTTCAGCCTGATTGGCGTTTATCTGGTGTCGTTTAATACCTTTGACCTGTTTATGATGATTGGCTTTGCGCTGATTGCGCTGGTGCTGCGCCTGCTGGCGTTTCCGATGGCGCCGCTGCTGCTGGGGTTTATCCTCGGTGATATGATAGAAAGTAACGTTCGCCGCGCCATGATGACGTCAGACGGTTCACTGAGTATCTTCTGGGATAAGCCGCTGACACTGGGTATTATGCTGCTGGCCATAATAGTACTGGCCATGCCGTTGCTAAGCTTTCTGCGCTTACGTAAGGCCGCGGTGTAGTAACAAAGAACCGGATATACAGCAGGAGCAGCATGAAACGACCTAAAAAGCTCGAAACAAGGTTAATTCTCTGGGTTACCGGCCTGTGCCTGCTGCAATTGCTGGTATTTGGCAGCATAGTGTATGCGCTGCTGGCAGAAAACCTGCAGCAGCAAACCGGCGAACGCGCGCTCACCCTGGCCAGCGCCGTGGCCAGCCGGCCCGATGTGCAACGCGCACTTCAACTGGGCTATGCCGACAGCCGCCTGCTTAGCGCTATAGAGCAATTACGCCAGCTGGCCCAAGCCGATTTTATTGTGCTTGGCGATACCTTACAGCGGCGGCTGATCCACCCGGACAACAGCAAAATTGGCTTGGCTATGATAGGCGATGACAGCCGGCGTGCATTAAACGGTGAGCGCTATATCTCGGAAGCCACCGGCAGTTTAGGTTTGTCTGTCCGTGGCAAGGTACCGGTGCTAAGCGACAGCGGCGCTGTTATTGGTTTGGTGTCGGTAGGCTATTTGCAGCAATCTATCCGGCCTTTGCTGTACAGCCACGGCTTACAGTTACTGCTGCTGGGTTTGTTACTGGTAGCCTTGGGCGTATTCAGCTCTATATGGATCAGCCGCCGCGTACGCCATGCTATTTTTGGCTTACAGCCGGATGAAATCGGCCGCTTATTTGCCGAACAGGAAGCCATATTAAACACTGTACGCTCCGGCATTATTGCCGTAGACCCGGATGGCCGCATCCGTAAGCTGAACCAGCGCGCCTGTGAAATCCTCGAACTGGCGCCGGCACGGCATAATGGCAAACTCAGCCTGCATGACGTACTGCCCGACCACAGCGCTTATTTGCTGGCCGATCAGCACCTGCCGATCCGTGGCTTCGAACTGTTTGCCGCCGGTAAACGCATTGTAATGGGCCGCTCGGTATTACAGGTACAGGGCCAAACCGACGGCGTACTGCTTAGCATGCGCCCGGTAGATGAGTTGGAATACTTAAGCCAGCAACTGGCCAAATTGCAGGAATTTGCCGAGCTGCTGCGGGTGCAAACCCATGATTACGCCAATAAGCTCAACACTCTGGGCGCGTTAATCCAGATGGGCGCTTACGATAAAGCCATAGAGCTGATTGGCCAGGAATCGCAAGGCTTTCAGGCACAAATTCATAACCTGCTCGAGCATGTCAGCGAACCACTGATTGCCGGGTTGCTGCTGGGTAAACACCATAAAGCCCGCGAGATGAATATCCGCTTTGAAGTCAGCAGTGACAGCCAGCTGGCGCTGATCCAGCGCAAAGACATGGCAGAACTGGTGTCTATTCTGGGCAATCTGATCGACAACGCACTGGAAGCAGCGCAACATGCGGTGCGCTTTCGGGCCCCGGCAGTGCGGGTAACGCTGGATGATGTCGGTACTAACCTGATTTTTGATGTCGAAGACAGCGGCTTTGGCCTGGCTGCCGATCTGGACACCATTTTCACACCGCAGTACAGTTCCAAAGACGACGCCCGGCACGGCATTGGTATGTACCTGGTAAAAACCCACCTTGATGCCTGCCACGGCACGTTAGAAGTGGGCAAGTCTGATCTTGGCGGCGCCAGGCTCAGTGTGTTTATCCCTAAACTCGGCAGGCAAAACGCATGACCTACAGCGTTGTGATAGTGGAAGATGAAATAGAAGTAGCGCAATTGCTGGCGCAATACTTACTGACACCGGATAAGCGCCGTAACAATGCTCCGCGCTATCAGGTGCTGGGCATTGCCGGCGATCTGGCCACGGCCCGCTCGGTGTTATCGGCACTAAACCCGGCGTTGATCCTGCTGGATGTGTACCTGCCAGATGGCAGCGGCCTGACCTTACTGTCGGAGCTACGCGCCCGCGATACCAACAGCGAAATTATGCTGCTAACCGCCGCCAAAGAAGTACAGGTGCTGGAAAAAGCCATGCAATTGGGCGTTTGCGACTTTCTGGTCAAACCGATAATGTTGTCCAGGCTGGACCAGGCATTAAGCCGGTTTGAAGAAAAACAACTGCATTTATCGGCCGCACAAGAAGTCACCCAATCGGTAGTGGATGCGCTGTTTTTAAACCCAGCCGACAATGCCAAAGACAGCGGTAAAGACCATACCAATGTGCGCCTGCCCAAAGGCGTTGACAGCCTGACGCTGCAAAAAGTACGACAGGTTTTCAGTGCCACACCCGGGCAAGCCTACACCGCCCAGCGCATTGGCGAGCAACTGGGCATCAGCCGCTCTACCGCGCGGCGTTATCTGGAGTACTTACTGGAAAGCACAGAGCTGATGGTCGATCAAAACTACGGCGCCATCGGCCGGCCCGAGCGCAGCTACCGTAAGTGCTGACAGCCCTTGCCTGCGCCACCGGCTGCGGCAATCAGCGCTAAGTCGCGCTCAGCCACGTTAACTATCGCAGCCGGCATGGTTGCTATCCAGTTAACTTGACTTTTGTTAACAACAGCATTATAAATGCGAACCATTCTCATTGCATTTCATGTTAACAAGGTTGGTTATGTCTGTACTGCCCCGCTTTACTCCGTCCCGCATCGCTTTGGCATTGTTATTATGCAGCCCGCTGCTGCAAGCCAACGAGGATGTCATCGAGCATATCCAGGTTAGCGCCACGCGCAGCAGTGCGCCGGTGAGCACAGTGCCGGCCACCATAACCGTGATCACGCAGGAGCAAATTGCCAGTCAGCTGGCCTTTACCCAGGACATTTCGGCCATTTTGGGCAACCTGTTACCGGGCTTTTCCCCCAGCCGGCAAAAGCTGACCTCGGCCGGTGAAACCCTGCGTGGCCGTGAGCCGCTGTATATGATTGACGGTGTGCCACAGTCTAACCCGCTGCGTAACGGCTCGCGCGATGGTAAAACCATCGATCCGGCAATGATAGAGCGCATTGAAGTGATCCGCGGCGCTAATGCCATCCAGGGTATGGGCGCCAGCGGCGGCATTATTAATATTATTACCAAGTCGGCCGCTGACAACCGCCATCAGCTCAGCGCCGGCTTTACCACGCCAACGGCCGGCGGCAGCGACAGCCAAAGCTATAAAGCCAGTTACTTACACAGTTATCAGCAGCAGGACCTTAATCTGGTGGCCGGCGTAGCGGCCAGCGATACCGGTATGTACCGCGATGGCAACGGCAAGCTGATTGGTGTTGACGGCACCCAGGGCGATACCATGGACTCGCGCAGTATTGACGTATTTATCAAAGCGCGGCAGCAATTAAGCAGCGATCAAAGCCTGCAGCTGATGGTAAACCATTATAAGTTGCGCGGTAACGGCGACTATGTGCAGGTTGCCGGTGATGTGAAACTGGGTGTAGCGGCCACTTCAGTACGCGGTGAAACGCAAGGCCGGGCACCACAAAATAAAGTGACTACCGCTACGCTGGACTACCAGCACCAGGCCGTGTTGGGCGGCAGTTTAAGCTGGCAACTGTTTTTACAGGACTTTGCCGCCTTGTATGGCGGCGGCACCTTCGACGCCTTTCAGGACCCGGCTTACGGTGAGAACCTGTATGACCAATCACAGAATAAATCCACCAAGTACGGCAGCCGCTTAACCTGGTTTAAGCCTGATTTGGCATTACGCGGCTTGGACTTAAGCACCGGCTTTGATTGGTTACAGGATGAAACCTATCAGGAACTGGCGCTGACCGGCCGCAACTGGGTGCCGGAGGCGAAATTTAACAATCTCGCGCCCTTTGCTCAATTACGCTACAGCGCAATAACCGACTGGACCTTCAGCTTTGGTGGCCGTTATGAATACGGCAAATTAAAAGTCGCTGATTTTACTACCCTGGCGTCATACAACAGTACCTTTGTTGCGGGCGGCGAACCGGACTTTAACGAGCTGCTGAGCAATGCCGGTGTGGTATGGCAATTTCACCCTAATATGAGGTTGTACGGTAGCTACAGCGAAGGCTTTAGTATGCCGGATGTTGGCCGCGTGCTGCGGGATATCAACACTCCGGGGTTATCGGTAGAGAGCTTTTTAACCCTGCAGCCGGTCATTTCTGACAATCTGGAGCTGGGGCTGGAATTCAGCTTTGATAACTGGCAACTGCGCGCCAGCGCCTATCGCTCGGATTCTGATTTAGGCTCGCGTTTGCAACCCGATGCCGACGGTATTTACAGCGTAATGCGCGAGAAAACGGAAATAGACGGTATTGAAGCTGAAGGCCAGTATTATTTCAGCACAGACAGCCAGCTGGGCTTTAGTTATGCCCGCACTAATGGCCGTTACGACAGTAACGATGACAATGTGGTTGATAAAGACTTAGGCGGGGTAAACATTGCGCCAGAGCGGCTGAATTTATACTGGCAGCAGCAGTGGCTACCGACACTGAGCAGCCGGCTGCAGGCGAATGTGCTGCTTAGCCACACCTTGCATATCGGTAATAATCCAATTACTGGTGAACCTGTATATGAGCAATTTGACGGCTATACCACGCTGGATTTCAGCAGCAGCTACGACACCGCTTACGGCCGCTGGACCTTGGGTATAGAAAATCTGGCTGACAAACAGTACTTTACCTATTATGCCCAAAGTACGCCGGCCAATGGCCGTTACTTTGCCGGTATTGGCCGTACGCTGAACCTAAGCTGGAGCCACAGCTTTTAATGGGCTTATTTTAAATGGCCTTCACCGCGGCACGGCTGCATCGCTACCTAAGCTGGGTGCTGGGCATCTGGCTGGTATTGCTCTGTGTTAGCGGCGCGGTGTTGTTGTATAAAAACCCGCTGCTGCGCTGGCAATATCCGCAGTTGCAGCAGATCCAAGCGGTGGCCGATATCAGCCACTGGGGGCCGCTGCTTAACCAGTTGCAGCAAGATGCAGAGTTTCGTTATGTAAAATTCCCCGCCGCTGATGCGCTCTGGCTGGAAGCCGTGACGTTCGATAACCAGCGTCACTATTACAATCAGCAGCACCAGCTGCTGTTAACCCGCCGCGTGCACAGCGATTGGCTGGATTGGCTGTACGACTTTCATTTGCATTTGCTTGGCGGCGAAACCGGCCATACCGCAAACGGCGTGATCGGCCTGTTTAGCCTGCTGCTGTTACTTAGTGGCCTGTGGCAATGGTGGCCGCGCCGCTTCAGCCGCCGCCTGTTTTATCTGCCACGCCCGGACAGCAACCTGCGCAGCTTACGCCAGTACCATAGTGTGTTGGCACTGTTGCTGTTGCCGCTATTGCTGCTAACCAGTGCCACCGGCGCCATGATGGTGTTCAGTAAGCAAACGCAAAGCGTACTGCATACCTTAGTACCGCCCTCTGCCCCGCCGGCACAACCGCTGCGCAATATTGCGCCGGCACCGCTTAGTGCCACCAACTGGACCGCCGCCTTACAAAGCGCACAGCAGCATTGGCCCGTGCAGGCACTGCGGCTGGTAAGCCTGCGGCAAAAAAACACTGATCCGATAAGTTTTCGCGCCAAAGCCCGCGACGAATGGCACCCGAATGGCCGTGGCGTGCTGCAGCTTAACCCATTGGATAACAGCGTGCTGTACGCCGTGCCGGCGGCAGAGCTGGCAATGGCAGAGCGGTTGCGTAACATTTTTTACCCGCTGCATATCGCTGCGGTGGGCGGCACCTTGTATCAGCTGGCGTTGCTGCTAACCGGCGTGCTTAGCCTGGCGTTATTACTATTGGGGCTGTTGTTCAGCTGGCGCCGGCTTAAGGCTCGTTCAGCTCGTTATGATGCTTGCTGAATACCGGTATGGTTAGCTGCCATTTCATCGCCGCTAAGCGCAGCAGCAACAGTGCTGCCATGCCGCTGAGCATGGCCGGCAACTGCGCAACACCTAATGCCAGCAGGCCGGTGTACACCACGCCGCCGAAGATGCAGGTTACCGCGTATAGCTCACCGCGAAACACCATCGGGATATCGCGGCACAATACATCACGGATCATACCGCCACAGACACCGCTCATGGTGCCGAGCAAAATGGCCACCATGGTGGAAGTACCGTGATCCAGCGCCTTTTGCGTGCCCATAATGACAAAGAACGCCAGCCCCAGCGCATCAAACAATTGCAGGGTGTTATGCGGTATGGTTAAGCGGTTGCGCACCAGTAAGATGGTGGCTGCGGCAGCGATAAAGATAGCGTAAAAGTAGCTGTTATTATTGATCCAGATCACCGGGACATTAAGGATTAAATCGCGCAGCGTACCGCCGCCAATAGCGGTGACACTGGCCAATACTATTACGCCAAAACCGTCCATTTGTTTGCGCCAGGCGGCCAGAGTGCCGGACACGGCAAAGACGGCGATACCGAGTAAATCAAACCAATGAAAATAGTGTTCCATATCTGCCGCCGCCGCTTAGTTTAAGCCGCCAAATTAACAGGCTTTAGAAACAGCGTAAATAGGCCGCCTTACTATAAAAAAGCCGCTGTGTTTACTATTCGGCCAGCGCCGCATGTGTTAACATTTTGCCGTTTTATTAACAAACACACCTAAAGGATGAGTATGAACAAGTCAGTGATAGCGTTGGTTGTAGTAGCGGCAGCTGCCGGCGGCGCTCTGTATTATGCCAATGGCCAGGCAGAAAACGCCATCAAGCAGCAAATAGCACAAGCTAACCAAAGCTACCGCGACGTGGCCGATAGCGGGCTGATGCCGCAAATTGAACTGAACTATAAGGATGTATCGGCCAACGTGCTGACGTCCAGCTATAGCATCAGCGGCCTGGAGGTATCTTTCGGTGAAATGGGCACTGTTGCTACCGTCGATCTGATCACTGCCAAAGGCGTTAAACCGCAGGGCCTGGCCGATAAAGGCAGCATGCAAATGATTGGCGCCAAAGCCGCCCCGGCCGTGTTACAAATGCTGCCCCCGCAAGCCAGCGCCTTTTTGCAAAGCGTGGCGCTGCATGGTGATTACAGCTACGAATATCAGGCCGACGGCCAGCTGTTATTCAGCCAACAAACCCGTATTAACGACGAATTCAGCCTCGGCTATGACTTTACCCTGGCGCAAATGCAGCAGTTTTGGCAATACGCGCGCGAGCTGAGCGAGTTACCGCCGGAGCAGCAACAAGAACTGGTAGGCGATGATGCCTATATGGAGCAAATGCTGGCCAAACTGGTTACCGGCGCACTAAGCAAAGGCACGGTTACTATTGAAAACAACGGCTTTATTGAGCGCACCGTTGCCATGGCCGCAGAGCAAGGTCAGGCACCGGATCTGGACACCATTAAAGGTATGGCACTGATGAATATTGCCATGCTGGAGCCATTACCACAGAGCATGAAAGACAGCCTGACAGCCTTTGTCAATAACCCCGGCAAGCTGGAACTGAGCTTTAACTTTGCCGAGCCGTTACAGTTTGAAAAGCTGTATACCGGTGAACCGATAGCCGGGCTGGATACGCCGGAAGCCATTATCGAATACGCCAACCTGCAACTGAAAGCTAACTAAGCCGGCAGTATCAAACCGGAAGACTCTGCTATGCAGCTATAAGTTTGTTACCGCTAAGCGCACTGTTACCCTGCGCTTAGTGGTATCTGGCGCCTATGCAGAGTTTTACCTTTGTTCTTTACTACGACGCGTCGTCAGCTCTTGTTTAAGTTCAGCACTAAGTTGTTGAATTTCCGGCATCACATCTTTCATCATCTTTTGCGAAAGCATCATAGATTCACTCATTATTGCCGGCATTTTTTCCACCAGTGAACGTCCCGTTGCAGAACGATAGAAAATCAGCATGTCTTGAACTTCTTTTTCAGTGTAGTGCTTTAAATATATATCTATCATCGGGTCTTTCATTTTTGCCCAAGACATCTTTTCTTTAACTACAGCGCCAACTTGCTGCATAAAATTATCAAAAATATCCTGTTCAGACGGCTTTACGCCAATCTGCTGTCCCATACCAGCAAACATTTGATCCATTTGGGTATAGATACCGTCAAGCATTGAATCTGCGTTCGTTAGCTGCAGCAGCTCTTCTATGCTCTGCCTGTTGCTTGATTCAGCATAAACTGACGTATGCATTACCAGACATAAAATCCCTGCAATCAATTTTTTCATGTGACTTCCTTAGCGTAAAATTCATATAACCAAGCTATAAAACAGCTTTTCCGGCACAATGACTGCTTTTCTGGCCGGCGACCAATGCCAGTTTAGCACGACAACATTATAGCGCCATGACGTTGAGTCTCCCGTGCAGGCCGGCACAACTCACCGGCCGGCTATGACAACACAGCGTTAACTCTCGCCTTTAGCTCTGGCAATAGCTGCTCTGCAAACCACGGGTTGCGTTTCAGCCAGATATTATTACGCGGGCTGGGGTGTGGCAGCGGGATGATATGCGGTAAATATTGCTGCCAGGCCGCCACGGTTTGGGTAAGCGATGTTTTATTATCAGGCAAATGCCAGGCCTGCGCATATTTACCAATCACAAGCGTCAGTTGCAGATTTTTTAACGGCTGCAGCAGCGCCTGGCGCCACGCTGGCGCACACTCCGGCCGTGGCGGCAGGTCGCCACTTTTGCCGCTACCGGGAAAACAAAAGCCCATTGGCAATATTGCCACCAGCTGTGGGTTATAAAATTGCTCCGCCGTTAAGCCCAGCCAGCCACGTAAACGCTCGCCACTGGCGTCGGTAAAGGGCACACCGGCCTCATGTGCTTTTAGCCCCGGCGCCTGGCCGGCAATTAAAATGCGGGCTTGCGGGTGCCACTGCAAAATAGGCCGCGGCCCCAGCGGTAAATGCGCTGCACACAAGCTGCAGCACCGTACATCGTCAAGCATGCTCAGCCGCCGCATAAATCCAGCACTCAGTACCGGACTTCAGCGTCGCTTTTACCCGCACATAAGCATCAACCTCGTAGTCGTCTGCTTGCGCTAATTCAGCATCGGTTAGCTCAAATACGGTGCCGGGCACCTCATCGGTAATATTGCCGCTAAATCGCAGAATCGGGTGAAATGCCTTGCCGCTTTCGCGCAGCACCCGTTCGTCAGTAATTTCAACTTCGCCGATAATATAGCCCTGCAGAATATCTTTACTGCCGCTTAGCTCGCGGCCAAAGTTGGCTAACTGGACGTTTTTTTGCTGCAAAGTGCCGTAAGAGAATAGTTTGGCCATGGTTAACCTTGCTCAGTGTTGAATGTTGAGTGTTGAGTGTTGAGTGCGATAAGTTTACTGCCGCACTGGGCGAAGGTACAGCTCCTTCCCGGCTGCAAATCGGCATCTAGCGTCAACGCTAAACAAAGGCGATCCAACGGCCGGCAGTGATAATGGCAAGCCATAGCGTAAGCGAGATAAAGGCGCTGAGTTTCAGCGGTAAAGTGGCTGGCTGGCCAGCCAGAATAGCGCGCCAGCACGCCAGGTTATGTACCAGTGCCACATTAAGCAGCGCCAGACTGATCAGGGCCAGCTTTAGCAAAAAGGCGCTGTTGCCCAGATAGTGTGCCGGCTGCACGCTGAATAACAGCACCCCGGTTAGTATTGCCAACATAAACCCGCCCGCAGCAACCGAGCTTAATAGGGGTGCCAGTTCGCTAAGGCTGCCACGCTTAATGATGTTTAAAATACGTAAGTCGAGCGTGACGATACTGCCTACCAGCAAAGCCAGGCCCAGAATATGTGCTGAGGCTACCAGCGGATAGCCGATGTCCGACTGACGCAATGCCGATGCTAATGCTGTATCTGCCAAACTCAGAAACAACGCCGTCAGCATTACAGCTTAGTCCTCACGCAGCAGTTCCGGATAAAAGGTATATTGCTTGTTATTAATAGTGGCACGTACCGCTTTGATAATATGTTCAGCTTTGTTGGCAGAGCGGTGGCCACGAATCAGTACCTGGTCGCCTGTTTTGGCCTCACCTTCAACAAAACCGGCACTTTTAGTTTGCCGCGGGTTACCTAAATCCACCTGCCAGCGGCCGGTATCGGTCTCAATCATCAGCCGGGGGTGAGGCGGCCCGATAAAAACCTCGGTGATAGTGCCGGTCATTTCTGTTTGTTTGTCTTCGGTCCAGTTCCAACCGTGGTGGGCTGCTGCTTCAGGTAACCAAAGCAGTAGCGCCGCCAGAGCGCTGATAACCGTAATTGCCGTGTTTTTGCTACGCATATATTTACCCCGCCGCTAACATAAACCGGCCTTAAGTATACAAAGCTGACAGGGTATTGCCATGCTAAGTAAATAAACCTTCAAGCTGTGCTTTTTGTTCAGCGCTTAGCCCATCGATAGATTTAATTGCATCTTCAAGTGCTGCTTTAGCATCATCCGCTAATTTAAAATGCAGGTAGGCCTTTATTAAGGCGGCATGTGCGTTTAAGGATTGAGAATAAGTTTTTCGATTCCACTTGAGCAGTGCCAACGCATCATCCTGCCGGTTTAAGTATTGTAACCATTGGCCATATCCAGCGGCTCTGTCTTCAGGAATAGCCATCGGAGTATTTAGCAGCTTCGAACGCTTCTCAAAGTTAGTCTGCAAATCGGCTAAGGTTTGCGGCGATTCAGGGATGGCCCAACCTGAGAATAAGTGTTTTAAACCATAGTACTGCCCTTGCAACACTGTTGTGTTATGAGTTTCGTTGCTAAAAGTCTGGCTCACCACTGCCAGCTTTTCAGTTGGGTAACGTTGCGTCAATTCGACAAATCCCTGAAAGGGTTCTGTCATTGTCGACTCTTCATTGGCAATAGAAACATATAAACGCCCCTGCAGCTGCCGGCTCTTCAAAGCAGCTTCTGACAACCCAAGCATTTGATTTTTATTCCAATATAAAGACGGGCTGATAGCTATAACACCATTGAACAACCCGGGTCGCTTTACCAGTGCATTAATAGCAAACTGACCACCATGTGAGGTGCCGGACAGCGCTTGATAATCCAGAGTACGGTATCGCTGTTTAACTAAAGGGATAACTTCCTGCTCAATAAAGGCTAAAAACCGATCTGCATTGTCTAACTGCTGTGTGTTTTGCTTATCTGCACCCGTAACAGTCAGATCTCTGACACGAGTCTGCGGCGGGTTCACAATACCCACGACGATCATCTTTGGCGTTTGATCGAATTTTGCCAGGTAATCTAAAGTGCCGGCCGTATGAGGCCCTTGTATATCGCCATCGGTGATATATAAAACCGGAAAACGGTCTTTATTGTTTTGGTAACCCGCAGGCAGATACACCACCAGGTTACGCTGTTCTGCCAGCACCGTGCTGTCAATCACCAGCTGTTGAATTTCAGTGTAATTCCCCGCTGCCCAAGTACTGCAGTGGATCCCCAAAATAAGCAGCATTAAAGCAAAAATTGTTTTTTTCATTATTATTCCGTTTAATTTTAAAAACTGAACATGTCACCCGCGATTAGAACTTGAAACGATTTTAGCGCTAACGCCCGCCACACGCGCGAGCTACTTGTTGCAAGTCGAGCGCCCAAAGGGCGAGGCTCTGATAACCTCTGTTAGTTGCCAAGTTTTGCCAGAACCCTTTGGCGAGTGAAAAAATTCAATAAAATAAACTCGTAGAAAAAGTAAAAAGCGGCAACAGCAGAGCCGCTTGCGATTGCAGCCAACCAATAATTGCTCGTATTTGAAAATACAATCAAACCTACTACTTTACCAAGCCACATTGTTAAAATTATACCTGTATAAAAAATTACAACCTCCAACCAATGAGGCTCAATAGATTTTAGAATCTCAGTCTGCTGACTTTGAGAGTAAAGGCTTAATTCAGGTATATTTGTCTTTCTAAAATAGAAATTCTTCATGGGTAACTCGGGTAAATAACGCCCGGCTTTGGGGCGGACTTGTAGCCGCGCCGCAGCGGAAAGGCCGTCCCAGCGCCGAAGGCGCGACAACAGCCGATTGTTAGGCATGCTTTAGCATCCTTTTAAGCTCAGTTATAGACAGTGCTGGTTGTCGTAAATGAGTTAAACGATGACATGTTGGACATAGTGATATCAAATCACTTAGTTGAGTTGTAGTTTCCCCAGACTCTGAAAGTGGAAACTTATGATGGCATTCAATTGCATATTTACCATTAACACTTAGCTTAAATCCACATGCTTGGCATTTATAATCATCCCTCTTCTTGCATTCATCAGCTAAGTTTTTATTCCTCTTACGTTCAAAGTATTGGAAATCTATCAGATAGCCTTCTATCGCTTTAGGGGAATTAACACTATCAAATTCTACAACTTTATTATTATCTGCATAAAAGCTTTTCAGCAGTGATAAATAGTAAGATGCATTTACAGATTTCTCTGAGTAATCTGTTGTTTTATATGAGCCATTCGCTCGATGTCGCTCAAAAAAAAGTTTGGCATTACTTGATTTTCTGCGAGTCCCCGAACTGTTTGGAGTAAACACAAAACCATCACCAACCACTTCAACAGTAAATGTACTTTTCCCACCGATAGTTGGCAGTTTTTTATTAGATTGCAATCTGACAAACGCCATAAATTTTTTAAACTGCAAATCAACCATGAAGCCTCCTGAATGCCTAACATTTTATTCTTGAGCATGCTCGTTTTCTCAATTCCGATAGAGGGAGCAGAAATTGATAATTTATTGAAAAATAACCATAAATCTTCAACTTCCATTGTCACAGTCTGGAAAAACAAGCATGCACTATATTTCGGCGGTTGTGCGTGATATTTCTGCGCAACGCGGCTTTAAGTCCCTAATTTATAGCAGGTAGATAGCACAGGCAACAATATAAAAAAACACCTCAGGGCAGATATGCCGCTGAGGTGTTTTTGTTAACTGTCAGCCCGTTGGATCGCAGCTGACAGAGCATTCGCTTACCCCAACCAGGGCTGGCTGGCTTTGCGGCTTTGTTCGTAGTCGGCAATTTGCGAATTTAACTGCTCGCTGCTGCCGATAAAATCCAGCCCGGATAACAACCGCTGTTTAATATCGGCGTCGATATTAAAGCCCATCGCCGCGTTATTGCCGAACATAATTTCCTGGCTGGCTAAGTCAATTTGCCACTGCTGCGGGCCTTGCTGGCAGCGGTTAAACAGTAAGTCGATATTGGTTTTGCTCAGCTGAATTAACAACATGGCGTTATTAACGCTGTTATTAAAGAAAATATCGGCAAAGCTTTCGGCAATAATCACGGTAAAGCCATACTGTTTAATCGCCCAGGGCGCGTGTTCGCGACTGGAGCCACAGCCAAAGTTAGCCCGCGTTAGCAAAATACTGGCGCCTTTATACTCCGGCCGGTTAACAACAAAATCCGGGTTCGGCGCACCATCGGCCAGATAACGCCAGTCATAAAACATTGCCTCGGCAAAGCCGTCACGGCTGACACTGGTTAAAAACTGCTTGGGGATAATCTGGTCGGTATCGACGTTGTTTTTATCCAGCGGGCACACCAGGCCCTGTGCAAAAATCTTACTCATGCCTGATCTCCTTTTGCATTGGCAACAGCGGCAATATTAACAAACTTACCGGCAATCGCCGCTGCAGCGGCCATCGCCGGGCTAACCAGATGGGTGCGCGCGCCGCGGCCCTGACGGCCTTCAAAGTTACGGTTTGACGTAGAAGCACAGCGCTGGCCGGCTTCCACTCTGTCATCATTCATACCCAGGCACATGCTGCAACCCGGTTCCCGCCATTCAAAACCGGCGTCTTTAAAAATCGTGGCTAAGCCTTCAGCCTCAGCCTGGCGTTTTACCACGCCTGAGCCCGGTACTACTAAGGCGCGCACGCCGGCAGCGACTTTTTTGCCCTGCACCACACTTGCGGCAGCGCGTAGGTCTTCAATCCGGCTGTTGGTGCAACTGCCGATAAACACCACGTCCACGCTGCAGTCGGTCAGCTTTTGCCCGGGCTCCAGCCCCATATAGGCCAGCGCCCGTTCAGCGGCGTCGCGCTTGGTGGCATCAGTAAAACTATCTGGTGAGGGTACGCTTTGATCCACTGCCATTACCTGCTCGGGGTTAGTGCCCCAGGTAATTTGCGGCGTAATAGCAGCGGCATCAATCTTCACCACCTGATCAAACAGCGCATCGGCATCGGAATACAGGCTTTGCCAATACTGTACGGCGGCATCCCAATGCTGTGATTGGGGCGCATGCGCCTTGCCTTTGATGTAATCGAAAGTAGTTTGATCCGGTGCAATCAGCCCGGCTTTAGCGCCCATTTCAATGCTCATATTGCACAGCGTCATCCGTCCTTCCATGCTCATGGCGCGGATAGCACTGCCGCTAAATTCAGCGACAAAACCATTCCCACCGGCAGTACCCAGCTTGCCTATTACCGCCATGATCACGTCTTTTGGCGTAACATAGGCGCTTAACTCGCCATTAATCTCCACTTTTAATGTTTTTGCCTGCTGCTGCGGCAGTGTTTGCGTCGCCAGTACGTGCTCTACCTCTGAAGTACCAATACCAAAGGCCAGCGCGCCAAAGGCGCCGTGGGTAGAGGTGTGCGAGTCACCACAGACGATAATCATGCCAGGCTGGGTTAAACCCTGCTCGGGGCCAATCACATGCACTATGCCCTGATCCGGATGGGTTAAATCCAGCAGCGGAATACGGTTTTCTTCGCAGTTGGCGGCTAAGGCCTCCAGCTGCTTGCGCGAAGTCTCACCGGCGGCGTCGATACTGCGGCGCTGCGTTGACACATTATGGTCCATAGTAGCAAAGGTTAAATCCGGCCGGCGCACGCTGCGGTTCGCCAGCTTTAAACCGGAAAACGCCTGCGGTGAGGTGACCTCATGAATTAAATGCCGGTCAACATACAATAGGTCGGTGCTGGGGTTTAGCTTGCCCACCACATGGCTGGCGTAGATTTTTTGATATAGCGTTTTTGCGAAAGAATCATGGGCCATTAGTTTTGCTCCTGGCGCAAAGTGGCAACAATGGCAGCGCCAACCGCTGCCGTGCCATAAGTGGATTTCGGATTAATATCGCGCGTAACTATGTGCTGCTCCAGGCAGTGCTGCACCGCCTGCTCAATAGCACGGGCGGCGTCTTCTTCGCCAAAGCTGTAGCGCAACATTAAAGCGGCACTTAAAATTTGTGCTATCGGGTTGGCGATGCCCTTGCCGGCAATATCCGGCGCGCTGCCACCGGCCGGCTCGTACAAGCCAAAGCCGTTACCGTTTAAACTGGCCGAAGGCAACAGGCCCAGCGAACCGGCAATAGCAGCGATTTCATCAGATAAAATATCGCCAAACAGGTTGTCGCACAGCAATACATCAAACTGCTGTGGGCTGCGAATTAGCTGCATAGCAGCGTTATCGATATACATATGCTCCAGCGTTACGCCCGGGTAGTCTTTCGCCACCCGCTCTACGGTTTCGCGCCATAAAATACTGGTTTGCAGCACATTGGCTTTATCAATAGAAGTGACCTTATTGCTGCGCTTTGTTGCTGCTTCAAAGGCTACTTTGGCAATACGTTCAATCTCCGCCACGCTGTAACGCTGGGTATCAAAGGCATCAGTATCGCTGCGGCCTTTTTCGCCAAAATAAATGCCGCCGGTCAGCTCGCGCACGCACAGTACATCCATGCCTAAACTGCTGACACGCGGGTGCAGCGGCGATAAGTCGGCAAAGGCCGGGTAAATTTGCCCCGGGCGCAAATTGCAGAATAAATCGAAGGTTTTACGAAGTGGCAACAAGGAGCCGCGTTCAGGCTGTTTATCCGGGGCTAAACCGGTCCACTTTGGCCCGCCGACCGAGCCAAATAAAATGGCGTCGCTTTGCTGGCATACCGACAAGGTTTGCGCCGGTAAGGGCTCGCCGGTGGCATCGATGGCAGCGCCGCCAACTAACGCCGGTGTTAACGTTAAGCCAAACTGGAATTTATCCGCCACTACCTGTAACACTTTTTCCGCCTCGGCCATTACCTCCGGGCCTATACCATCACCGGCTAATACCGCGATTTTATAATGCTTGTTGCTCTGTGTACTCATTACTATTCCCCTGCGGCAATCTTGTTGGTGTTCTGACGGGCGTGTTTATGGGCGTCAATGGTTTGCGCACGCTGGATCATATTCAGCACATGCACATAGGCCAGCACCGAGCTGCGCACTATGTCGGTAGCCAAACCGGCACCATGAAAACGACGGCCTTCATGCTCGGCAATAATATCCACCTGCCCCAGCGCATCTTCGCCGCTGCCTTTGGCCTGTAGGTTAAAGTCGACCATCTTAATATTCAGTTTGCTGATGCGGGCAATAGCACTAAAGGCCGCCTCAACCGGGCCATTGCCGGTAGCCGCTTCAGTAAAAACTTTATCGCCACAGCGCAGGCCCACAGTAGCGCTTGCCACATGGCCGGTATGGGTGGACGAGCTTAAAAACTCCAGCGCGTAGTAGTCGTTTTGCTCCTGCATGTTTTCAAAAAACACCAGCGCCTCTAAGTCGTAATCAAACACCCGGCCTTTTTGGTCGGCCAACGCAACAAAGCTTTTGTATACCGCTTCTAAGTCATAATCGCCGTCGGTATAACCTAATTCGGCTAAGCGGTGTGAAATAACATGCCGGCCCGAGCGCGAGGTTAAGTTCAGCTCGTTCTGGCGAATGCCGACTTGCTCCGGTGCCATAATTTCATAAGTGTTTTGTGCTTTTAACACACCGTCCTGGTGAATGCCGGAGCTGTGGGCAAAGGCGTTCTCACCGACAATGGCTTTATTCGGCTGGATTGGCATATTACAAATTTGGCTAACCAGGTGGCTGCTGCGGTAAATTTCAGTAGTTTTAATATCGGTATACAGCGGCGCCAACACGTCTTTGCGGGTATTGATAATCATCGCCACTTCTTCCAGCGAACAGTTACCGGCGCGCTCACCAATACCATTTACCGTACATTCAATTTGCCGCGCGCCGGCCTGAATAGCACTGATGCTGTTAGCCACTGCCAAGCCTAAATCGTTATGGCAATGCACGCTTAAGCGGGCTTTATCGATATTCGGCACCTTGTTACGCAGGGTACTGATAATGGCTGCAAATTCGTTCGGGATGGTGTAACCGACGGTATCCGGAATATTGATGGTGGTAGCACCGGCAGCAATGGCGCGCTCAACTATCCAGCATAAATCGTCAATTGGCGTGCGGCCGGCATCTTCACAGGAAAACTCGATATCGTCGGTATAGCGGCTGGCCAGTTTAATCGCCGCCACCGCCTGCTCACTGGCCTGGGCCAGGGTTTTACGCAGTTTATACTGTAAATGCAGCGGCGAGGTGGCGATAAAGGTATGAATGCGCCGGCGCTCTGCATCTTTTAACGCTTCGCCACAGGCCTCGATATCGGCACTGACAGCACGGGCCAGGCCGCATATTATCGGGCCTTTTACTTCGCGTGCAATGCGCTGCACTGAGTCAAAATCACCCGGGCTGGAGACCGGAAAGCCCACTTCCATTACATCGACATTTAACCTGGCAATAGCATGCGCCAGTTGAATTTTTTGCTTCTGGCTTAAGCTGGCGCGCAAGGCCTGCTCGCCGTCGCGTAAGGTGGTGTCAAAGATCCAAATTTTATTGTCGCCGCTCATCGTGTTTGTCCTGTTCCGTTATCTCGGTTTAGGTTGCAACCTGTGGCGGGGGCTTAAAATGCAAAAAACCCCGGCCAGTGGCACGGGGTTTTAGCTTTATCGGTTCGTTACGTTTTTACCAATAAGCGACACCCCGCGCGCCGGTGAGGAGCACGAGGAGGCTAATTGTAGAAACGCGACGGTTTAAATTCATTGATTGCTCTGTTGGTTACTTTGGTTAGCAAAACGCCAATAGTAATAGCATGGTTATTTTTTAACTGCAACAGTATAGATGGCTAAATGGAAAAATAATCAAAAATGCGCCTTTACCAGCAGGTTGATATTCGACTCGTGCGTGCGAAACTGCGGGCTGTCGGCAATACCGTATTTATTGCGCCAATAGACATATTCCACGCCGACATACAGTTTAGATTTCCAGTTAAACAACGGATGCAGCGCCCATTTTAGTTGCGATGTCATATTCATACTGGCACTCTGCTCCTGTGTAGCGCTGCTCCAGTCCATAAAGCCATCAAATAAAAACTGCTGCTTGCCCAAACTAAATGGCACCGCCCAGGTAGTGGTAAGCTGCCAGTTGTCAGCTACACCATCGTTATTGCGGCGGTAAAAATTCAGGTTAAGGTAATTAAACCCCGGCACGGTTAAATCGGTGGCAACGCCATATAATAAATGCGTGCTCAGTGACGACATCTCCACTGTGCTGGTAAACAGCACGTCCTTGATCACGCCAAATTGCATTGGTTTATCGCGCAGTTTGCCCAAACTGAGCCTGGGCGACCACTCGGCATAGTTGCTGCGGCTGCCGTTATCGCCACGCAGATGGTCGAGAAAGAAAAAACTGTCGCCCCAGCTGGCACCGGCAACATGCTCAAAGGTCAGCACCTGTTTATCCGGGCCATCAACGCGGTAGTTGCTGCCGTTTAAATAAGTCACGCTGAAATCCTGCCATAGCACCTCAGCCTGTAGTGGCAGGCTACTGAACACGACCAGCAGTAATACAGTATGTGTTTTCATTCTTACACCTTAAACTGCGTAACCAGAGTACGCAGTTGTTCTGCCCGCTGTTGCAGCAAGCTAATGGCTTTAAGTTGTTGTTCGGCGTTATGGTGGATGCTGGCGGCACTGTCGGAGATTAAGTGTGCCGACTCGTTAATATGCTCTACCACTGTACCCTGCTCTTCTGTCGCGGCCGCAACCTGATGATTTCCGGCGCTGATCGCTTCAAATTTTTGTTTAATACTCAGCAGTGCTGCGGCCGACTGTTCTGTACGCTCTGCAACTTGCTTACTGCTGGCCGTGCCCTGCTGAATAGCTGCGGTAGATTGCTGTGCCGTTTGCTGCAGCCGCGTAATTTGGTCGCGAATTTCCAGCGTCGACTCCTGAGTACGTTTGGCCAGATTACGCACTTCATCGGCCACCACGGCAAAACCCCGGCCCTGCTCTCCGGCGCGTGCGGCTTCTATTGCCGCGTTCAATGCCAGTAAGTTGGTTTGCTCCGAGATAGCGTTAATCACTTCAACCACCGAGTTAATGGCGGCCGCCTGGTTGGCAAAATCGACAATGGTTGTTTCAATATCGCCCATTACCGTATTCAGCTGCTGCATGGTGCGCGATGTCAGCGCCATATTGTCATTGGTACTGTGAGTGTCGTGCACAGCGGCTTCGGTATCATTGGCGGTGCGATGGGCAATACCGGACACTTCAGCAATAGTCTGGCCCATTTCAGTAATAGCAGTGGCCACTTGATCAGTTTGCGCCCGCTGTAATTCAGTCGAGCTAAAGGTGTCGTTGGCCAGCTGCGCCAGCTGTTCAATACCGGCTTTCATTGCGGTTTCAGTGTGCTGTATCTCGGCGACCAGCTCACGGATTTTGCCAATAATGGCGTTAAAGCCTTTAGCTAAATGACCCAGCTCGTTGTCGTGACTGTCGTCCAGTCGTTTGGTTAAGTCGCCGCCGTCACCCGACATCTGCAGCAGGTTTTCTCCCACTTGCCGAATCGAGTTGCTCAACGAGTTGGCAAACACCACTGTCAGCGCAATAAATATGCCGGCCAGCACAATACTGGCAAGTACCGAAAACGAGATCACGCTGTTAATGGCACCGCTGATTTCCGCCGACGGCAACACCGCCACCAGCTTAAGCCCGGTGTCACGAATATCCTGTACGCCGATATACACCGGCTCATTATCCAGTTCGGTTTGCTGCAGGCTAAAGCCGGTGCTGTGCTGCTTAATTTGTTGCGCCACAGCCTGATATTGCGGCAACTGCTGAATATTTTGCCGCGCCAGCGCCAGGTTGCGGTGCACCACTATCATGCCGTTGGCGTCGACCAAAAACAAAAAGCCGTTTTGGCCCAGTTTATAGCCCGATACCAGGCTGGCGATGGCCGAGACGTCATAACCCAGCCCGGCCACACCGGCACGTTTGCCCTCTACCTTAACTGCAGCATTGACAAACAGCGTCAGCTTGCCGCTGCGCTCATCGGCATCTATCGCCAGTTCGCGGTTAGCGTTGCCGTTTAAAAAAGTAAAAAACCAGCTGTCACGTGGCTCACTGGCTGAAATAGTCTTAAACACGCCGCCTTCGGTGTAATAGGTTTTGCTGTAGTCCGACACCCAAAACAGCGTCGACGCGCCGGCGTCCTGTTGCTGCTGCTTAAAGTAGCGCAATACCTGAGCATGATTCGCCGCGGCGGTTTCGCCTTCACGCATCCAGTGGTGCAATAAGCTGTTGCCGGCCAGGTTTTCCGACAAGGTAATCGGGTACATCAGCTCTGACCGCACCTGCTCGCCAATACGGCCGACACTGTTAGGCAAATATTCGGTTTCTGTCTGGCCGTAATACAGGCCGGAAAACTGGTTAATATTGATCAGCGTGGCAACCAGCGTTAGCAACGCCAACGCCAGGCCAACAAAGGCAATAAATACCGTACGCAGTTTAAATTGGTGCATGGTTGCTCCATCAGATGCAGGCAGGACGACAAAGTTTTAGTAGCAACGCGACGTTAACCGACTGCGACTTAAACACAACTTGTGAAAATAAGCATAGCAGCGCAAATCAATAAAGCTTTGAAATATAACTAACAAAAATGCGGCATTAGTAGTTAACACTAATACCTGAAGTAGAAAATCACTTGCATATTGTTGCAAGGTTACATAAGATGCGCGCCGTCTTACCAAGCGCATTTACGCGAACGACTCTGCCCGGGTGGTGAAATCGGTAGACACAAGGGATTTAAAATCCCTCGCTCGAAAGGGCGTGCCGGTTCAAGTCCGGCCCCGGGCACCATTTATCCGCTTTATTTCCAGTCGCCGGTTTCTACCTGACACAAAAACTCATTTTTACTATTCCGGGCCTTAGCCGCGTGAATTTGCTGTTCGCTATCCAACAAATTGCTGTCTTGCGGCGCTATCTGCAGTGCCGCGACAATCAGTTCTGTGGCTTTAGCGTGGCAACCAAGCTCAGTTAACAGCACGGCGTAGTTATTCAGATACGACACTTCTTGCTGCGCAAAAGGCAGGCCTTGAGCAAACCATCGGGCTGCAATGACAGGCTGGCTGGAAAAATAATGATTACCCAGTAAAAAGTAGGGTAACCAGTAGTCCGGCCATTGTCTGGTTGCGGCTATCAACGCCGCAACGCCAGCGTCGGATTGCCGGGTGCTGAGTAAATCCTGGCAGGCTTTAGTAAATAAGAAGGGATCAAGCTGCGCACTGGTTTTGTCGCCGGGTAACATGGCTAACAGCCAATGGTTTCCGCGCTGCCAGGTGCGCTCAAAGGTAGCAAAATTAAGCCGGTGCGCTTGTGTGACTCCGGTATGTAAAATCACTTCAGCAGTATCAATGTCATAACCAATTACCACGGCATAATGCCACTGCGGCAACCAGGCAATAGAATTGTTTTGCAGTACAATCACCGGAATATTATCTGCCACCAGGCTTAACAACTGGCTCATGTTGGCGTGCTTTTGCTCATATGCTACCAAGCCAAGTTGCCGCGTAGCGGCTACCATCTCAATTTGCAGCGTACCCTCCAGCCCGGGAATAAAAGTGCCCGGAGCAATATCGAGCGGACTTTTCTCCAGACCATAAAAACCGGCCACTTCAGCCAGGGTAGTCGGGCCACAAAAATATTGCTGTTGAGGATAAAACGGTACCTGTGCAATAACATGCTGGCGGACAATATCAGGCGGTGCGGCCAATAATTGTTTAGTTTGCGGTGGGGTTTGACAAGCTGTCAGGGTAAGTAACAGACCAGCCAACAGGCCGGCCTGCCATAGGAAACGCATAAAAAACTACGAACCGATTGGGCGGATAAAAGGATAAACGTCAGTAATACCCATCAGGTCCAGCAGTGCCACTACCACTAACACAGTTACGATAACACCCACAATACCACCTGCTGGCATATCGTTAAGCTCGTTGTTTAAGGCATCCAACTCTGCCGTAGTCATGGCGGCAATACGTTGCTTCGCATCATCAGGGCTTACACCCAGTTCCATCAGCTTGCTCTGTACTTCTGCAGTGTCGACAAAAGCCAATACCTGTTGTTTGTTGTAATGGTGCTGTTGGTCAGCAATAACTTGCTCTGAACTGTATACCCCTGCTGTTGCCTGGCCCAGACCGAAGATCAACATCATACTCAGGATGCTGGCTGTTATAAGTTTATTCGTCATGGATATATCCTTGAACTAATTGTTTTTCGGGCAAACTTCGTTTGGAGATTTACAACATTGATTATTAAATATGCAGAGTCTCAGAGAGTAGACGATATAGCTGCCCTATGCAACAGAGCAAATGGTACCGACCGGAGCTGGCGCGCCAACATGTCACAGCTTTATTCCGGCGATATCGCGTGCCGGCGGGTTACCAAACATGCGCGCATATTCGCGGCTGAACTGAGACGGGCTTTCGTAACCGACTTTATACGCCGTGCTGGCAGCATCCAGCTGCTGTGAGATCATTAAGCTTCTCGCCTCCACCAGCCGGACTGATTTTTGAAACTGCAACGGGCTCATATTTGTTACAGATTTAAAATGCACATGAAAAGAGGACACACTCATACCGGCAAGGTCCGCCAGCTCCTCTATCTTTACCGCTTGCGCATAATCACGGCGCAGCTTTTGAATGGCGACAGAGACACGTTGGGTCGGTGTGCCTTTTAGCGAAATCTGCGCAATTTCCCGGCCATAATTACTGCGCAGCATGCGGTAGTGCATCTCGCGGATCAGCGCCCTGCTTAACACCGGAATATCGTCGGGTTCTTCCAGTAACGCAAATAAGCGCAGCAGGCTGTCGCCCATTTGCCGATCTACCCGGCCGATAAACAGGCCGCTTTTCGCCGTTTTGTTGGCGACAGCCAGATGTTGCATTTGCAGCAGCAGCTCTGAAAGCAGCCGGACATCAATATTTATCTGAATAACAAAATACGGCCGCTGCTCTGACGCTTCCATCACAGTGCCAAGGATCGGCAAGTCTACTGACGCGATAAGAAATTCCAGTTCGCCATAACTGAGCATATCGGTGCCAAGCAGCACGTTTTTACGGCCTTGCACAATAATACACAAGCAAGGTTCATAAACTGCCGGCATCGTAACCCCGGGGCGGCAGATTTTATAGCAAAGCACATTCGGTATAGCTGTGCTGTTTAAGCCTTCGTTCACTGCAACCTGCTGCACCAGCTGTAACAGTTTTTGCCGCAGCATAGCGTCCTCCATGTCTTTCACCTGCACAAGTTGGATAATCAGGCAATGATACCGTAACTTTGGGTATCCATAACAGCACTTCATACCGTTAGCATAACAGGCATCGGGGCAACCCGTATTTAACCAGCAGTATTTCCTGTTTATCCATAAAGGAGTCTTGTTATGACAACTAATAAAGCCAAAGTAATTCTGATCACCGGCGCCAGCAGTGGCATCGGCGAAACCACTGCTAAAGTGCTGGCAAAAGCCGGGCATACGGTTATTGTTGCCGCCCGTCGCATTGATCGGCTTGAAGCACTTACCCGGATAATTAAGCAAGATGGCGGCATTGCCAAAGCCTATGCGCTGGATGTGACATCACGCGACAATTTCAAAGCGGTGGTTGCTGCGGTAACAGAGGAATTCGGCCCGATTGAGGTACTGGTTAACAACGCCGGTTTAATGCCACTGTCACCGATGGCAGCGCTGAAAGCAGACGAATGGAACCAGATGATCGACGTTAACATTAAAGGTGTGCTAAATGGCATTGAGTCTGTTTTAACATCAATGGAACAGCACGGCGGGCACATTATTAATGTGGCCTCTATCGCTGCCCATAACGTGTTCCCCACCGCTGCGGTGTATTGCGCCACTAAATTTGCGGTGCGCGCCATTTCAAACGGCCTGCGCTTAGAGACGAAAAAGGTGCGGGTTACCACCGTTTCGCCCGGCGTAGTGGAAAGTGAGCTGGCCCACACCACAACAGATAGCGCAACAAAAGCCTGGTTGGAAGATTTTCGTAAAGTGGCACTAAAACCCGAGGCTATTGCTAACGCTATTGCCTATGCGATTGCGCAGCCGGACGATGTTAATGTGGATGAGCTGATAGTACAGCCCACTCAAGCCAGCTATTAGACTGACTAAAACTCCGGCGGCACTACGCCGCCGGTTTTTTTCTTGCAAGCAAACTGCCGTTATAGCGCCAGCGTTAGAATTTGCCGTGCTTTGGCTAATCAATATCAGCATGTTCACCTAAGGCGGTCATGCCGTTGCGCTCGAGATTGGCGATAGACTTGTCTTTTGAACAGCCGCTGATATCAATATTTACATTGCAGACTAACTTAGCGGATCAGGTGCCACTGCGTTTGCCGGCCGGCCAGGTAAATAACCTGCTTGCCATCAAAATAAGCGCTTTGTTCCAGCTTTATTTGTACCAGCTGCTTGCTCCACTCTGGCACCGCCTGCTTAATATTGCCTTCTATGGCATAAGCGGTATTAGCGTGCAACGGCCAATCACCTTGCACCGGGGTGTCGCCCTGGTTATCCCACATGCCAATAGTTGGCCCGGGGGCATGGCCGACAAAACCCAGTGCGTGGGTGTAGGTGCTGTGGTTTATTTTAGCCTGAACAGCCGCCTTGTTTGTAGCGGCAAGAATGGCATTACCGCTGCGGCCGGTTTTAAATTCGCCGGTTAACAAGTCCTGCCAGCGATTACCCGTGGCCAGTGCGGCTTTCAGCCCGGCTGGCGCATCGGTTTCGGCGTTTTTCAGCACGTATGCCATTTCCTGGGTGTCAGTGCACAGCTTAAGGTAACAAATACCGACATCAGTGTGCAGCACATCGCCACGCTGAATAATGCCGCTACCGCCGCAAGACGGACTATCGGCTTCGCAGGCTTGGCCGGCGCGCTGCAGGTTAACGTATGGCATAAACCAGACCGGCAAATCCAGTTTCTCAAAGCGCTCACGGATATACCAGGCTACATCGTCTGTGCTGGTTACGCCGGGCGTTATCACTTTGTTGCTAAAGGCTTCAGCGATTACTGCGCGGGCCAAACTCACCACCTGCGGATACAGCGCTAACTCGGCATCTGTTCGCTGTTCCAGCCAGCGGATCACCAACTTTTCTGCCGGCACCAAACGGTTGTGGTACTCCGCAGGCAGTACCTTCAGCAATTGCTGATGCAGGCCGGAAGTTAAGCCATCGGCTACCGGCCAGTGTTCAGACACATTTATACCCAACCGTTTTGGCGCCCGCTTTACAATCTCATCTGCCAGTGCCTGCCACTGTTGAGCTAAGTCACCACCGGCCCATGCCTGGAGATAAGGCGCCCCCAGCGGATACCGGTTTACTGATAATTTTTCTACGCTGCCATCGGCCTGACGGCTAAACAGCAGCATAGTAGTGCGCCTGGCGGCAAAGGCAGGTTGCGGCACCAGGGTAAAATACACCGGGTCTTCTGCATATTCGCGGTTAATCACCAACCACATATCAAGCTCAGATTCGGCCATCAGTTGTGGCAACAGCTGCTCCAGTCGCTGGTTCAGGATCTGGTTTTCCGGCGCTATGCGCTGGCGCGGCGACAGTACCTGATAGTCGTCTGCTGTTACCAACTGCCGTCCCTGAGCAAAACTTGCAGTGTTCGCCTGGCAGACACCGATTGTAAGCAGTGCTGATACAACTGCTGCAATATGCACGTTCATCTGAATCCCCTGTTTTTGTTGTTTTATCTGTTGTAAGCCAGATAACCGAAAGGCGCAAGTCAACGACAGCGCAAATATGGCGCCAGGTCGGCGAAAACAAGTAAATTTGCCCCCAAATAACTTACTTTCCCGGAATACAAAAGCGGCCAGTAATGGCCGCTTTTAGTAGAACGAGATTACGCGGGCTGTTGTTACAGCGCCAGAGTGAGAATTTGCCGGGCTTTGGCTAAATCAATGTCGCTATGCTCACCCAGCGCAGTCATGCCGTTGCGCTCGAGGTTGGCGATAAGTTTATCGATATCGGCCTCTGCCAGGTTGTAATCCGACAGCCGGGTTTTTACACCCATATGCTCGAAAAAGTCCTGGGTGGCTTTAATGGTTTTGTCGATAACCTCATCTTCAGTGCCACTGCTGATATTAAATACGCGCTGGCCAAACTGCAGCAACTTTTTGCGCTTTTGCTCACGCTGCACGTACATTAAAGTTGGTAATACGATGGCCAGCGTTTGCGCGTGATCCAAGCCAAACAATGCCGTTAGCTCGTGGCCAATCATATGCGTGGCCCAGTCTTGCGGCACGCCTTTACCAATTAAACCATTTAACGCCATGGTAGCAGACCACATTACATTGGCGCGCACGTCGTAATCTTCCGGCGTGGCCAGCGCTTTTGGCCCTTCACTGATAAGCGTTTGCAAGATACCTTCGGCAAAGCGGTCCTGCAGTGGCGCATTTACCGGGTAGGTCAGGTACTGCTCTATGACATGCACAAAGGCATCTACCACGCCATTGCCGACTTGCTTTAGCGGCAACGAGAAAGTGTACACCGGGTCGAGCACGGCAAATACCGGTTGCACCAGATCAGAGCCAAAGGCGCGCTTTTGTGCCGTGGCTTTGTTGGTAACGACTGAATTACCGTTACTCTCTGAGCCGGTGGCCGGCAGGGTTAACACAGCACCAATAGGTAACGCGCTGGTAAAAGCAGCGCCTTTGGCCAGAATATGCCACGGCTCGCCGTCAAAATGCGCTGCTGCCGCAACAAACTTGGCGCCGTCAATTACACTGCCGCCGCCAACCGCCAGAATAAAGTTAAGCTGTTCCGCCCGCACCAACTCTACCGCCTGCATCAGGGTTTCGAGTGTCGGGTTGGGTTCAACACCACCAAACTCGTGATAACTAACGCCATCCAGCAGCGTTACCACATCGTCGTACACACCGTTACGTTTAATTGAGCCACCACCGTATAACAGCAACACCTTGGCATCTTTGGCTAAACGGCTTTTCGCTTCTTTAATCTGGCCTTTGCCAAATAAGATTTCGGTTTGATTTTTAAAATTAAAATTCAACATAGCTACTCCGGTATTCGCTTTAGGCAATTAACGCTGTTGTTGCAGTTGCGCTAGCACAGCTTGCGCCAACGCTTTATCTGAAAACGGGTTTTGCCCGGTGATCAGCTCGCGGTCCACCACTACATTGGGTGTCCAGGCTTCGCTGTATTGCATAGCACCACCGGCTTGTTGCATGGCTTTACCCGGGTAATATTGCAACTTATCGCCGTTTAATGAGCCTTCAAATACGGTTTCTTCGGCGTCTGAAAAAATCGTCATCTTGTAGCCGGCATAAATCCAGTTATTGGCCGTAGCCTCGCTTTGATGTATCAACGCCTGCTGAAAAGCTTGCGGATTTTGCTGCGCTGATAACAGCGCTATCGGGCCATGACAAATGGCTGCGGTAGGTTTAGCTTCAGCATTAAAATGCGTCAGAATAGTGCCCACCTGAGGATTGTTGGCCAGATCGATCAAGGGCGCATGGCCACCCGGGATAAATACCGCTTCATATTGCGCCAAACCACCGTCGATTACCTCTTTTAATGACAGCGTATCGTCAATACCAGGGATAGCTGCAACGACCTGGCTGATACGTTGCATTTCAGCTACATCACCGGCGAAATACTGCACCGTTACCGACTTTGCATCTACCACCGGCGCGTTACCCTTTGGCGTGGCTAATACCAGCTCGTAGCCGGCCTTAATAAAAGCATCGGCCGGTACGCCAAATTCATTCAGGTAGTAGCCGGTAGACAGGGTTTTGCCATCCTGCAGTTGCATTTGACTTTCGCTGGATAACAACACCAAAATCTGGCCTTTGCTGTCGGCCGCGACAACCGTTTGACTAAAAGTGCCCAGCAGGGCCACTGCTAACAGAGTTTGCTTAATCATCAATTTTTCCTCATCAGGGGTAGGGCTAAGCTGACGCTCAGCGCTGGATAACGGTGGCCAGCTTAGGCCGTTTCGCTTGTAGTTAGAACTCAGCTCTTTTACTATCAGCCATCACATTTCTGATGGCTTGGGGCTTTATGTCGTATTTTGTGCAGTTACGTACCTTTGTGGAAGTGTATCGCTGCGGCACTATTACCAAAGCCGCCGCTAACTTAGGCTTGTCGCAACCGGCGGCGACGGCACATATTCAAAGCATAGAATCACTGGTGGGTTTTGCTTTATT
Organism: Rheinheimera sp.; assembly: GCF_030690345.1. Classification (GTDB taxonomy): domain Bacteria; phylum Pseudomonadota; class Gammaproteobacteria; order Enterobacterales; family Alteromonadaceae; genus Alishewanella. The sequence goes on along the minus strand of NZ_JAUYGV010000006.1, from coordinate 272,147 downwards.
TGAACGCAAAGCGCGCGGCGTAGAAGCCACACCGGCGGCACACGATTTAGCGCTGCAGGTGTCCGCTCATCTGGATGCGGTAGAGCAAAAACTGGCCTCGGTGCGTAACCGCAGCAATGCTGTATACGGCACCTTAAATATTGCCGGCCCGGCGGAATATATCAGCCATATTGCCGGAGCGCAGTTTGCGAACTTACTGCAAGCCGGTGAGGTAAATCTGGTAGTGCATATCGGCAATAAAGAGCGTATTTACCAGCTGTTAGCCGACGGCACCGCAGAGCTGGCTATTACTGCTTCAACTCCGGATCCGGCAGTCTATGACTACCAGATTATTGATAGCGAACGACTGATGCTGGTGGCCAACCGCTTTACCGGTGCACATTTGTCGCAGCAAGCCGTTAGTGCAGAGCGGCTGCGGCTGTATCCGGTGGTCAGTTATGACCAAACCCTGCCACTGATCCGGCATTACTTTAATACCGTGTTTAATGAAAGTTGTCAGTCGCCGATCGCTGCCATTTGCCCCGACATTCGTGCCATTGCCGGCATAGTGAAGGCCGGTATCGGTTACAGTGTGCTACCGGATTACTTATGCCGCGATGCCATAGCCGCCGGCGAGCTGGTGCACATTGGCGAGCCCGGGCCGGAAAACTTTATTTATTTAGTTTGGCGCAAGGGCGCACTGAAACACCCCAGAGTCAGCTACGCCAAAGACATACTGATGGCCTTTGCCAATTTAAATAAATATGCCGCCGGCTAACCGCTTTGCCAACGAAAACCACGCAAATTGCGATACACTTAGCAGCAAGTATTTGTTAAGGAGTCGCTATGCCACGTTATTCTGCTGAATTTATTAAAGAGATGCCCAAGTCTGATTTACACCTGCATCTGGATGGCAGCCTGCGCCTTAGCAGCTTAATTGAGATGGCCAAACGCACCGGTACCAAGCTGCCGGCAGACACAGTGGATGGCTTAAAGCAGCTGGTGTTTAAAGACAAATACAACAACCTGGGTGAATACCTGCATTGTTTTCAATACACCTGTGCGGTGTTGCGCGATATGGAAAACCTGCAACGTGCCGCTTATGAGCTGGCAATAGATAACCAGCTGGAAGGCGTTAACTATATTGAAGTGCGTTTTGCGCCGCAGCTGTTAATTGACCTGCCCAACGGTATCGATTTTGATCGTGTTATGCATGCGGTTAATAACGGTTTAAAGCAGGCGATGAGTGAGTATAACCGCAGCGAAGTGGTGATGAGCGGCCAGAAACCGCCATTTGCCTATGGCATTATTAACTGCGCCATGCGCATGTTTGGCGACAAGGGCTTTTCGCCCTACTACACCAACCTGTTTCAGCTGATGCGCGACTTTGCCCCGATAGACGTAATTAAACTGGCGGCGATGGAACTGGTGCGTGCCAGTGTGCGGCTGCGCGACGAAGAAGGCATACCGATAGTAGGGCTGGATTTAGCCGGCCAGGAATCCGGTTATCCGGCCGGTAAGTTTAAAGAAGTGTACGAATATGCCCACCAGCACTTTTTGCTGAAAACCCTGCATGCCGGTGAAGCCTATGGCGCCGAAAGCGTGTTTGAAGCCATTACCGAATGCTATGCCGACCGTATTGGCCATGGCTATTCGATGTTTATCCCTGAAATGATTTCGCACCCTGACATCATCGACAAAGCCGCCTATATCCGTAACCTGGCTTCCTATATTGCCGACAAACGCATAGCGGTAGAGGTGTGCTTAACCAGTAACCTGCAAACCAACCCGGCCATTACTGACATCAGCCAGCACAAGTTTAAAGATATGCTGGATAATCGTATTGCTACGGTAATTTGCACCGACAACCGGCTGGTATCGAATACCACGGTAAGCAAGGAATACCAACTGGCGCTGGATAACTTTGATATTCCGCTGAAGCGGTTAAAAGATATTGTCGCCTACGGTTTTAAGAAAAGCTTTTTCCCCGGCACTTACGTGGAGAAACGCGAATATGCCAAGCACTGCCTGGAGTATTTTGACCGCGTAGCAAAACGTTATGGTTTTATCTGATTAAAATCAAACAGATAAGCCTGGTGTCGCAAAACACCTACACAATAAGCCATTGAAAATTATCATTATTTTATTTATAACAGATTAACTGTCGCCAAACAGCGACAGTTAATCGCCCCCCTTGCACCTCACGCCGCACAACAAACAATTAAACCGTTGATTAATAACGTTAATAATACAATTATAAAAGTTGGCACAGGCCTTGTATATGTTATAGCAAGCGACGCTACAGGAGAATGTCGCAAGCGCAACCAGATACACCGCAAGCTGCCTTTGCCACATTCTCCTCTGAACCGTCTTAACGCAGCAAAATGAAGTAAAGGCTGCACCCTACGGAGGTTGTTATGGACTTATTCTTACTTGGTACAGTGTTATTTTTACTGGCTAATGTTGCTGTAGTAGTTCGCATGCTGGGCCGTGTTAACCTGAACAATGACAGTGTACTGGCATGGGAACAGGCTCAAATCGCAGCAACCCAACCGGCCTATGTGCAACCGCGTCCGGTTAGCCAGTATCAACCGGACTATATGGCTAAAGCGGCCTAAGCTGTTTTAGCTAACGATCCCATGAGTTCAGCGGATCCCGCTGAATTTTTGTAAGGCCGGAACCCCACCGGCCTTTTTTTTTTGCCGCAAAAATAGGGTATGCTTAGCAGCCCTGCGGCTAAGACAGAACATTATGCGCTTTTCGATTCAAACGGCTTCGTTACGCCAACTGGTATTGCTGAGCTTCTTTCTTGCCTTAATTCCGGTAGCGGTATTAATGTGGCAAAGCCATAAAGCTTTAAGCGGCGTGAGCCGCAATGCGGTGGTTGAAGCGGAGGCTTCTGTTGCCAGCGTACGCCGCGCCGAAAATATGCAAAACCTGGTGGTGGATATTGAGCGTGCGGTGCGCCAGCATGCAGTGGTAAAAACCGATGCGCTGGCACGGGTGGCCCGCAGCCACCTAGACAGCTACGGCACCTTGCTACAACAAGTGTGCGACAACATTGGCCAGCCACAGTTGTGCCAACAGCAACAATACCAGCTCAACCTGCTACTGGATAACTTTGCCAGCCTCAGCGGCGCGCAACTGGAGCCGGTGGTACAGCAGTTTCGCCAGCAACAGCAACAACTGACGCAACAAATCTGGTTATTGCTGGAGCAAAACCTGCAGCAGCAACAACGCTTTGTGGTGGAAAGCCAACAGCAACTGGCGTGGCAAACGGTAGCCCTGGTGCTACTGACACTGCTGCTGGTGTTGTGGGCATCGGGCCGCATTACCGCGCCGGTGCGCAAGCTGGATAAGATGATCCGCGCTATTGGCCAGCAGCATCAGTTCCCCGATGAAAAGCTCACCGGCCCGCGCGAGCTGACCGAATTGGGCGAACAATTACGCTGGCTCAGCTCACGGTTACAACAGTTGGAAGCGCTGCGGCTGATTTTACTGCGCCATGCCTCACACGAATTAAAAACCCCGCTGTCCAGCATCCGCGAAGGCTGCTCTTTACTGAGTGAACAGCTGGTTGGCCCGTTAAATAAACAGCAATTGGAAGTGGTGGGCCTGCTCAACGGCAGTGCCGACCGCTTAAGTGTGCTGACCGAACAACTGCTGGATTACAACCGCCTGCTGCAACAAGCCAAGCCAGAGCCCGACTGGCACTCACCACAGCAACTGTTCAGCGACTGCTTTAACGACCATGCGTTATCACTGCAACAGCGCGGTCAAAGCATAGAACTCAGTTGTCAGCTCAGTGCAATTTATACCGATGCCACCTTGTTCCGGCGTATACTGGATAACCTGATCAACAATGCGCAGGCCTATGGCGGCCAGGACAGCCCGGTATGGGTAAAACTGTACCAGCAGGAGCACCAACTTGTACTGGATGTCGCCAATAACGGCAACCCGATCCCCACCGCAATGCGGGAGAAATTGTTTGAGCCGTTTCAACGCGGCACTACAGCGCGCTTTGATGCGGTGCAAGGCTCCGGCTTAGGCTTATCTATAGTGGCAGACTGCGCCAGGCTATTGGGCGGCCATGCCGACATTGTTGATGTAATTTATGCCGACGTCTGTATTCGGGTGCGGCTACCCTTGTTAGAGGAAAAAAGCGGATGAAAACCGGACTCATTATTAGCTTGCTGTTGCTGCTGAACGGCTGTCAGTTGCTGCCACCTGCGCCGCCGGCTGAAACACCGGCAGAGCCGGTTACCTCACTGGAGCCGCCGCCGGTAACCTTACCGGTACCGGAACCGGTTAGCGCGCCGCTGGCGATTGCCGACGATGCCGCCACCCTGCAAGCCTGGGTAAACTACCGCGGCGCTATGTTAGGCCGGATGAACGAAGAGCGCGACGTGTTGCTGGCCGATACTGAACAAGACGAGATATGGGCACTGAAACGCACTATATTGCAACTGCACCCCGACACACCCTATTTAACCCGGCTGCGGGTACAAATGCAATCGGCTGAGCAATTAGCACAACTGCCGGCACCGTTAGCCGCATTACTAAGCTGGGATCTGGCGTTTAACCAAAAGCTGCTGGAAGCGGAGTCGGCGGTAAGCGCGCTGACACGGCTGAATGCCCAGCAACATGACAACCTGGAACGCTTGCAAAAGACCAACCGGGAGTTACAGAAGAAGATAGACGCGCTGACACAAATTGAAGCCCAGCTTAATCAACCGGTACAGGTACCAGAGCCGGAGGACAACAATGGCCAGCCCTAAACCACGCTTACTGCTGGTTGATGACGACCCCAGCTTACTGCGGCTGTTAACACTGCGCCTCGAAGGTGAAGGTTATCAGGTGATCAGCGCCGACTCTGCCGAAGCCGCCTTGCCGCTATTAAGCAAACACAGCGTCGATGTGGTGTTGAGCGACCTGCGTATGCCGGGGCTGGACGGCATGAGCCTGTTTGACGAGATAGCCAAGCGTTACCCCGGCTTACCGGTAGTGCTGATGACAGCGCATGGCTCTATTCCCGAGGCGGTGGCAGCGACTCAGCGCGGCGTATTCGGCTTTTTAACCAAGCCGCTGAATACCAACGAACTGCGCGATATTCTGCAAAATGCGGTGCATCAATCCGTACCGGAGCAAGCCGGCTGGCGCGCTGAGATTATTACCCGCTCGCGCCTGATGGAAGAGGTGCTGGAGCAAAGCTATCGCGTGGCACAGCGTGATGTCAGTGTATTGATCACCGGCGCCAGCGGTACCGGTAAAGAACTGTTGGCCAAAGCTATTCATAACGCCAGCCCGCGCTCCGGCAAACCCTTTGTCGCAATAAACTGCGGCGCCCTGCCGGAGCATTTGCTGGAATCAGAATTATTTGGCCATACCAAAGGCGCCTTTACCGGGGCAGTAACCGAACATGGCGGCCTGTTTCGCGAGGCCGACGGCGGCACGCTGTTTTTAGATGAAATCGGCGATATGCCGGTATCGTTGCAGGTTAAATTGCTGCGCGCCTTACAAGAGCGGCAAATCCGCCCGGTGGGCAGTGCCAAAACCCTGCCGATCAATGTACGGGTGTTATCAGCCACGCACCGCGACTTGCAACAAGCCATGGCCGACGGCAGCTTTCGCGAAGATTTATACTACCGGTTAAATGTGGTTAACCTGCAGTTGCCCACCCTGGAGCAACGGCCGGAAGATATCCCTTTGCTGGCACGCCATGTATTGCAGCAAAGCGTTGAGCGCCACCAGGTAGATGTTACGCGTTTTTCCGATGATGCCATGCAGTTGCTGGCTACCGCCAAGTGGCCCGGCAATGTGCGCCAACTGGTAAACGTGGTAGAGCAATGTGTCGCACTGACACACAGCCCGGTAATAGGCGCTGCCCAGGTAGAGCAAGCCCTGTCACAAGACAGCAGCTACTGGCCCAGCCTGACCGAAGCGCGTGATCAGTTTGAGCGCCAATACCTTATACGGGTACTGCAAATGACCGAAGGCAATGTTACCCGCGCCGCCGAGCTGGCCGGACGCAACCGTACCGACTTTTATAAATTACTGAAAAAGCATGAGCTCAGCGCCGCCCAGGTAGCTGAGCAAGGCGATGAAACTGAGTAAGCCATTTTATGACGATAACCACACCACCCGATGCCCATCTTATTGATGACGAGCACAACCCCGAGCTGATAAAAGCAAAAATTGTCAGTGAAACCGCACGGATTAACTGGCTGGAATTGCAAAAATTTTATGCCGCCGGCTCAGTGATCAGTGTAGAGCCTGCACTGGATCTGGTTGAAGCTGCTTTTGCCTTTAGCTGTGATGATAAAGCCCGCGTTGCCGACTGGCTGGCCGCTGGCATGCTGGGCCGCACTACAGAGCAGCAGGCGCAGCTATGGTTTGATAATAAAACCGAGCTGTGGGCAGTGGTGATTTCGCCTTGGGTGCTGGTGCAGCATAAACCGCTGCCTAACGAGCTGAACTAAAGCTCTGCTACACTGAAGCTAACCTATTGTACTAAAAGGCAAACAGACTATGGCAGATCTGTATAAAAAGAGCAGCAGCTCCCGTGTTACCTTGTCGCAGCTGATGCTGCCGTCACATTCTAACTTCAGCGGCAAAATTCACGGCGGCTATTTATTATCGCTGATGGATCAAATTGCCTTTGCCAGCGGCTCTAAGTTCAGCGGCAAATATTGTGTTACCGCCTCGGTAGACCGCGTTGATTTTCTTAACCCGATTGAAGTAGGTGAACTGGTAACACTGAAAGCCTCAGTGATCTTTGTCGGCAACAGCTCGATGGTGGTGGGTATTCGGGTGGAAGCGCAAAATATTCAAACCGGCAAAGTAAAGCATTGTAATTCATCGTATTTTACGATGATTGCCAAAGATGAACTGGGCAATAATGCCAGGGTGCCACGGTTGATTTTAACCAGCAAAGAAGAAGTGCTGCGCTTTGTTAAAACCACCCAACGGCTAAAACTACGCCACAGCTACGCCGAATTATGCGCCGATTTTGACGGCGATATGCAGCAAGCCATAACGCAGATAAGCCGCGATTATCAGGTGCAGGTGCAGCTGGCTTAGCGCTGTATCAGGCTATTTCAACTGCGCAGCTAACCAGCGCTGCAGGCCCTGCGCAAGTTGTGGCGTCATCTCGCCTAAAATACCTTTCGCCTGAGCTGGCAAATATGCTGCCGGGTCACCGTTTTCGGCAAACAGGTAGTGCTGCAGCATATATTGCCAGGCCTGGCGTTGGCCGTCCGGTAGATGTTTGAATGCCAGGATCGCATGCAGCAGCATTGGAAACGGCAACGCACTGGCGACATAGACATTACTCCACCAGTAATTTACCAGCACATTAAACGCCGACAGCGACTGTACATGGTGCCACCAGGGTGTCGGAATATAGATAGCATCGCCAGGGTATAGCTCTACCGATAGTGCGGCAGCGTAGGCTTTGGGGTAATTGGGGTGGGCAGTTAAATCTGGCTGCAACATATTTACCATACTCACCGGCTGGCCGGCCGGGGTTAAGTCAAGCGGGCCAATATATAAATTGGCCAGCTGCTGCGGTGGAAACAAGGTAAAACGGCGTTTGCCGGCTACGACCACGGCGATATTGCTGGCTTCATCAAAGTGCGCCGGCACTGTAATGCCGTTGCCCAGCCAGATAAACGATTTAGTATCAGCACTCAGCAACGGGTTATCCAGCGCCAGTCCGGCAAAGTTATCCCGCACCGGCACGCATTGCAGGCAATAGCGATCTCCGTCGGGTTTTGCCTGCAACATCCGTTCTATCGCTGCCGTCATACGCGTCTGGCTACCGCTGAAATTCATGCCGGTTAAGCTGTCATTGTAAAACAAGCGACCATTCAGGTGGGCCGGCAACTGCAACAATGCCTGAGGCTTATCCAGGCTGTGCTGTTGTAAATAGCGGCCGGCATCAGCATCTGACTGCTGTGCCGCCTGCACCAGTGGCCAGTGGCCGGCAAAACCGCGCAGCACTGCCGGCTGATAAATATCGGTTATTTCAGCAGCGAAATTGGCGGCCGTGACACCGCTGACTTCGCGCGGTGACGGCAGCGCGGCCAAATCCAGTGTCATACTCAGTAACCTGCTGCCTGGCCGTCTTTACGTGATTCCGATGCGCCCACCCAAACACCGTTGGCATGGTCGCGCATAATGGCCTGGTAACCACCATAACCGCCCAAACCATAGCGTACATCGTGGCCTTTTTTCATCAGTTCACGCACAGTTTCATAAGGCACACCGCGCTCTACTTCAATGTAACCACCGTTTTGCAGGTACATCTCACTGCCGTCGGTGGGTTCGGTGCTGCCCAGGTGCTGCCAGCGCGCGGCGTCGCCGGCTTCCTGCAGGTTCATGCCGTAATCGGCCATATTGATCAAAATTTGCACATGGCCCTGTGGCTGCATAGCGCCGCCCATTACACCAAAGCTCACCAGCGGCTTGTCGTCTTTAGTAATAAAAGCCGGAATAATAGTATTAAACGGCCGTTTGCCGGGTTCGTACACATTGGCGTGTTGCTTATCCATCGAAAACAGCTGGCCGCGATCCTGAAACACAAAACCCAACCCGGGCACCACCACACCTGAACCCATACCACGGTAGTTGCTTTGAATTAATGACACCATATTGCCGTCTTTGTCGGCAGTGGTCATATAGATAGTATCGCCTTCGTACAGATTAGGATTGCCGGCATCAACGCGTTTTGCGGCCTTATCGGTAATGAGTTTGGCGCGCTCACGGCCGTATTCTGCCGAGATCAAACCGCGGATCGGTGCTTTATTGAAATCCTGGTCAGCATAAAACTTGGCTCTGTCTTCAAAGGCCAGTTTTTTTGCTTCCACCAACAGGTGCAGGCTTTGCGGTGTATTAAAACCGCTGGCTTTTAAATCAAAGTTCTTCAGGATCTGCAGCATTTGCAGCGCCGCTATGCCCTGGCCATTCGGTGGCAGCTCCCACAAGGTATAGCCTTTGTAATCGACCCCTACCGGTTCAACCCAGCTGGAGCGGTGATTGGCAAAATCGGCAAAGCGCAAATAGCCACCGTTGGCGCGCATAAAGCGGTCGATTTCTACCGCGATATCGCCTTTGTAAAAGGCATCACGGCCCTTGCTGGCCAGCTGTTTCAGCGTATTGGCCAGCGCCGGGTTTTTAAACATTTCGCCCTTGGCCGGCGCTTTGCCATTCAGGGTAAAGGTACCGGCAAAATCGCCCGGTTGCGGACTTAACACCGGCACACTGCGGTCCCAGTAATAAGCAATTAATTCGCTGACCGGAAAGCCGGCTTCAGCATAACCAATAGCCGGTTGCAAAATATCAGCCATCGGTAAACTGCCGAATTTCTGGTGCAGCTCAAACCAGCCGTCAACGGCGCCGGGCACGCTAATCGGTAACATGCCGTGCGGCGGCAGATCGGTGCGGCCAAGCTTTTGCAGCTCATGCGCCAGCATATCGTAACTTAAACTCAGTGGTGAGCGGCCCGAGGCATTTAAGCCATGCAGCTTTTGTGTTTTGGCATCCCACACTATGGCGTATAGGTCGCCGCCGATGCCGTTGCCGGTGGGTTCCATCAAGCCCAGCGCGGCATTGGCAGCAATGGCTGCATCAATGGCATTGCCGCCACGGCGCATAATATCCAGCGCAATTTGGGTTGCCAACGGCTGGCTGGTGGCCGCCATTACATTAGGCGCTATAACTTCAGAGCGGCTGGCAAAATCCGCACCGGTAATACGGTCATAGCCGTGCGCCACTGTGGTCATTACCAAACTTAAGCCGGTAACAACACCGATAAACAGGCTTTTCATAGCAGACTCCGTTATTTTTGTTATCTTGACCATACTCAGCCACGACGTACCATACCAGAGCTTTACGACCAGTGAAACGCTGCCTGCGATGTTTACGTATTCAGCAAGTGCTGATTAAGCTGTTGTTTTTGTTCAGCCGTAATGGCTACGGCCTTATTACCGGCATAATCAAACTGTACCATTACCGCGGTACCCGACACGGTTTTCACACCGGCTTGCCAGACCTCCTGATACACATCAAATGAGCTGCCGCCAATACGGCTGATATAGGTGCGTATTTCTACCGCTGTGCCGTAGTGCGTTTGGGCGTGATAATCCAGTTTTACACTGGCAACAATCAGCGGCCACTGCTTTAAATTAAGCTGCGGGGTAAAAATTTCGAAAACGCCTTGCCTGGCGCCTTCAAACCACACCGCAAACACGGTATTGTTGATATGCCCGAGCGCATCCGTGTCAGAAAAACGCGGAGAGAAAATGTCTTGCCACATAACAAGGTTACCTGATGACTGATTTTATTGAGGTGTACGATAATGCGTTAAGCAGCGAGTTTTGCCAACAGCTGATTAATGCCTTTGATGCCAGCCCGCATACCACCGCCGGCCGCACAGGTTCTGGCGTAGATACCAGTAAAAAAATCAGTACTGACTTGTATTTGTATCAGCACCCGGAGTACCAGCCGTTTTTAAAGGTTATTTGGGAAGCCACTACGCGCTATGCGTGTGAATACTTTAAAAAGTACCACTTTGCGCTGATTGGCCCGCTGGGTTTAACCATCGCCCACCCGCAAACCGGCCAACCTGTTGCTATTACGCACGATAACTTTGCCGAGTTGGGCGAGCCGAAAACCATGGACTTTATCCGCGCCTTATTTCGCCTGGGTAATATTCAGGCGCAAAAGTACCAGGCCGGTTTAGGTAATTACGGTTATTGGCACAGCGAAGTGTATCCACAACAGGGCAGTACCGAGCCGCTGCACCGTACCTTGTTGTTTATGTTCTATTTAAATGATGTAGCCGAGGGAGGCCAAACAGAGTTTTATTACCAGAACAGAAGTATTTCGCCCAAAGCCGGCAGTATGGTAATAGCACCGGCTTACTTTACTCACACCCATCGCGGTTGTATCCCGGTATCGAACGATAAATACATTTTAACCAGCTGGATCTTGTTTAACACTGCCGAGCAAATTTACGGCCCGCCGCAGCGTTGAGCATTAAAAAAGCCCTTACGGGCTTTTTTAATGCAACCGGCTTAGAAGTCTAACCGGTAACCTACCGATAAGGTGCGTGGTTTACCCGGCTGGATACCACCGTTAGCCCGGTTAGCGATATAGGTTTTATCCAGCAAGTTATCAACATTAACATACAGCTGCTGATTAGGGGTCAGGTTGTACTTAGCTGACAAATCCAGCACGGTGCGGCTGTCAATGGCATCTAAGCCGGCATCATCCAGGCTGGCATGTGACGATGAGACATAGCTGAGCCGGGCCAACACAGAGTAACGTTCTGCCACCATACCGGTTTCGAGGCTGGCCTGATGCTGCGGCACATACGGCATCTTATCGCCATTTTCGACAGAGCCGAAAATATCACTGTCAAAATCAGACTGAAATTCGCTATCCGTAAAGGTATAGCTCAGTTTTATCGGTATCAGGTAATGCTGGTGCTGATACTGATGATAACTGCTGAATTCCACCCCATTAACCAGCACTTCACCAAAATTATACTGATCACCGATGTTGTCCGGATTACAGCCGGTGCTGGCCCGACAGTTGCCGTGCATATTGTCGTAGTGCGAGCTGAACAGCACCACTTCCGCCCGGCGGCTGCCTTGCTGATAGCGCAGGCCCAGCTCGGCGTTCAGACTTTCTTCTTCTTCCTGTTCGGCGTTAGCCGGTGCCGCCGGAGAGAACCCCTTCTGTACACCAGCCAACAGCACCATAGTGTTATTCAGGCGGTACGTCATACCAACCGACGGCAACAGCATAGAACCGCTGGCTTTACGCACAGTGGCAGCACCGTTACGATCCGGTGCACGGTTCCAGTTTGACGTTTCGGTGTCGATATCTTCATAGCGCAGGCCGCCACTGAGGACCAGCTTATCGATAGTCCACTCGTCATGTACATATAACGCTAAAGCGTCCGCAGATGCCGTACGGTTATCCTGGGTACCCGGCACACCGGCGCTGGTTAGCGTCATGCTCAGGTCCTGCTGTAACAGGTAAATATCATCCCACTGAAAACGGTCTTCTTCATCCTGGTGCAAACGACCACCAAAGGTCAGCTGATGCTTAGCCAGCGGCAGCGTAAATTCGGATTGAATCCCGCTGGATTCATAATTACGGTTGTTTGCCCGAATGCTGACATTTATGCCTTCCGCTGTGGGGCTAGCTTCAAACGCAGAATAGGCCTGCAAATTAGCTAACCCCACCTGATTGGCTTTATACCAGTTGCGGCTGAAATCATTTAAGTAGGCAGTGGTGCTGAATTGAGCACCATTGGCCAGGTCGTACTGATAATTTAACTGGTAGCCTTTATGCTCGGTGTTCATTACATCGTTTTGCGAGGCGGCATAACGCCGGTAAGGTGTCGCCTGATAATCGGCGTCAGTTAAGCCGGCATAAGTTTCATCTGAAGTTTCATCAGCATAACTTAACTTTAATTGTAACTTGTGTGCATCATTAGCGCCAAAACGGCCGGCAAACTTGGCCAGCAGATCAGTTTTTTCAAAGCCGGTGTCGGCACCATTGGACAAGTCTTTAAAGCCGTCGGCACCGTAGTGGTAACCTTCGATCACGGCGCCTAAGTTATCGCGCTCGCCGCCAACAAAACCATGCAGCTTACGAAAACCATCTTCACCCAGCGCGCCGTCAATCCGGCCGGCCAATGCTGCCTGCGGAATGCTGCGTGATACCAGGTTTACTACGCCGCCGGTGCTGCGTGGGCCGTATTTTACCGAAGACGAACCTTTAATAATCTCTACCGCTTCCAGCCGGCCCGTAGTAGGAAAATAATAGGCTGCAGGTGCCACATAGGGCGCAGGCGCGATCAGCACACCATCTTCCATTACGGTAATTTTGTCGTTACGGCCGGTGCCGGTGCCACGCATACCAATATTCGGTCGCAGGCCATAACCGTCTTCTTCCTGCACATAAACGCCCGGCGTAGTGGCCAGTACCCGTGATATATCGGTATAGCTGAACTGTTCCAATTCCTGTTGTGAAATATAGCTGGCTGAGCCAGGCACAGTAGCGGCTGCCTGCTGAGAACCTAAAATGGTAACGCGCTCAATAGTGCTTAGCTCTGCTTCTGCTGCCACAGTGCATGCCGATACCACTGCCACTGAAAGCAGACTCAGGGATAATTTGGCCATACAAACTCCATTTTTTAACAAAATGCTCAAAGTAGCGCAATTAGAACATAGTAAAAAATACGAATCAATCGTATTCATATCTTGTTTCTATAGGGGATACAGAGCATTTCTGTGCTGAATATTTGCGTTAATTATTTGAGAACCCGCAATGGCACCAGCCAGCTGCTAACTGCAGATTTTATTGGTAATGCATATATTGATTGATCTTACCAATGATAATAATTATCATTCGCCACACTATTTACAATAATTTACGTTCCAGCCCGGCATCCCTGCCTGAATAACACTGTTAAAGGAGTTAAAAATGTTGTTTCGCCCCACCACCCTGGCGTGCGCCATGGCCGCTGTTTTTGCGCTACCTTCAGCCAACGCTAACCTTGCTGCCGCTGCGCCGGATTACAATATGGAAGTTATCGTGGTTACCGCTTCGGGCTTCGAGCAAAAACTGGTGGATGCGCCAGCCAGTATTTCGGTTATTACACAGGAAGAGTTGGCGAAACGGCCTTACACCACCTTATTGGATGCGGTACGCGATTTGGAAGGTGTGGATATAGGTGAAACCCGTGATAAAACCGGCCAGGGCAGCATTAGTATGCGCGGTATGGGGTCAGACTACACACTTATACTGGTGGACGGTAAGCGGCAAAATAACCATGGCGATATTTACCCGAATAACTTTGGCGGCAACCAGTTTGGCCATATACCACCGCTGGACGCGGTAGACCGCATTGAAGTGATCCGCGGCCCGGCATCTACCTTATACGGCGCAGATGCTTTGGGCGGCGTTATCAATATTATTACCAAAAAAGTTACCGATAAATGGATGGGCTCTGTCAGCCACAGCCGCACCGTGCAAACCGATGACGCCTTTGGTGAAGATATTACCACTGACTTTAACGTAATGGGTCCGCTGATCCCGGGTGTGTTGGGTATGTCACTGCGCGGCAGTTTTTACAACCGTATGGCATCAACGCCGCAGTATGCGCCTATTGAATATCCTAATGGCGAAGTACGTAACCGCCCACTGGGTTTTGGTAGCGGCGGTAAAACCGTCGACAACGACAATGAAGTGTTCGGCGGTCGCTTAAGCTGGACTCCGGCCAGCAACCAAAGCATCTGGTTTGATATTGAAACTTCAACGCAGCAGTACGACAACACCCCGGTGATTAACGACGATGGTTCCAGACAATATCCGGTGGGTACCGTAGATAATATCGACAGCGTTTGGGCTGCCGCTAATTTTTGTAAAGGTGCCGCAGGCCGAAACGAGCAAGCCTGTATTGATGCCGGTGGAGAATGGGCACGCCGTGCTAACCCACGTATCGGTTACAGCCCAACCCAAGAGTTCAGCCGTGATACCTGGTCAATAACGCACGAAGGTAAATGGGATTTTGGTAACAGCTTTGTGTCGTTATCTTATGTTGATACACAAAACCATGGCCGTACCCTGCCCTTTACTACAGCAGAGCGTGAGTTGTTGCTGGCGATGTTTGATGGCACCGGTGTTTATGCTGATATCAGTGAAGAAGAGCGTAAAGACTTAGCTGAAGCCACCTTCTTACCGCGGGCAAAGCGGGTTATGGCCAGCAATCAGTATACGCTGGATGCTAAACTGGATATGCCGTTTGAGCTGGCAGGCCAACATATTGCGGTGGTAGGTGCTCAGGTGATCCGCGGTGAGCTGGAAGACGGTGTCTTTGGCATGGAAAGCGGTACACCTGGTGCTGTACAAGAACACAATATGTGGTCGGTATTTGCTGAAGATACCTGGGATGCTACGCAAGATTTCTCTGTTACCGCCGGCTTGCGCCGTGATGATCATGAAGTGTTCGGCAGCCAACTCAGTCCGCGGCTGTATGGTGTATACACCCTAAACGAAAGCTGGACTATTAAAGGTGGCGTCAGTACCGGTTACAAAACACCGAAAACCACCCAACTGTACAACGGTGTAATTGGTTTTGGTGGTCAGGGTACCTCGCCAATGTTCGGCAACCCGGACTTGGAAGCAGAAACCAGCATATCAAGCGAGATTGCCGCCTACTGGCAACACCAGAACGGCCATAACTTCAATGCCACCATCTTTAAGAACGATTTTGACGATAAAATCGCTTCGCAGCCTTGTGGCACCGGCACCAACATTGAATGTGCGCCAACCGGTGAATATGCTGATCTTGGCTATGCCACCAGTAGCAAAACCGTCAACATTGATAAAGTGACCATTCAGGGCGCAGAGCTGGCCGGACGCTGGCAAGCCACCGATAGCCTGGCAGTGCGCGCTAACTACACCTATACCGACAGCGAGCAAAAAAGCGGTGCCAACAAAGGCCGGCCACTGGGCAGCAGTGCCAAACATATGGCCAACCTGACCTTAAGCTGGGACGCAACTGATGCGCTGAACGTCTTCCTGACTTCAGAATACCGCACCAAGCGCTACCGTTCATGGGATGTCGAGAACGATAAAGCGTTATATTACAAAGCCTACAACGTGTTCCATTTAGGTGCCTCTTACCAAGCCAGCGAGTCGGTAACCTTTAATGCGCGGATAAACAACCTGTTGGACCGTGATTTTACTACCTACAACATCGCCTTTACCGAATGTAGCGAAACAGCCGACAGCTGTGTGCGCGATGATAATGGTGAAAACGGTTACTCCGCCAGCTTTGTTGATGACTACAACAATAAAGATAAAGCGCGTAACTTCTGGGTTGGTGTAAACGTAAGATTCTAACTGTGCGTTAAAACAAAAGCCGCGTTTATCGCGGCTTTTTACTGTCAGCTTTACCAGATTGTCGGCTTTACCAGATTTTTACCCGTACTTTGTCGTCACGGTACATGCCATCGCCCGGTTTTACATCGTACGCATCGTAAAACTGCGGCATATTCGACAGCGTGCCCAGTACGCGGTACATGCCCGGCGAATGCGGCCCGGTAATGACCTGCTGGCGCAGTGCTTCGTCACGGAATTTAATCCGCCATACCTGGCCCCAGCCCATAAAGAAACGCTGTTCGGCACTAAAGCCATCAATCAGCGCAGCCGGCTTACCTTGCAGTGAGTTTTGATAGGCTTTATACGACACCGTTAAACCGCCTAAGTCGGCGATATTCTCACCCAGGCCCAGTGCGCCCTGCAGGTGTAAATCGTCTATCGGATTAAAGGCACTGTATTGATCAACCATCAACTGTGCCCGTTGCTGAAACTGTGCGGCATCTTGCTCTGTCCACCAATCACGCAGGTTGCCGTCACCGTCAGAGCGGCGGCCCTGGTCGTCAAAGCCGTGGGTAAATTCGTGACCAATAACACCACCGATAGCGCCGTAGTTCACGGCGTCGTCTGCCGCCACGTTAAAGAACGGCGGCTGTAAAATAGCCGCAGGAAACACAATTTCGTTCATGGTAGAGCTGTAATAGGCATTAACCGTTTGCGGCGTCATACCCCACTCGGTGCGGTCTACCGGCTTACCTAAACGCTCTGTAGTGCGCTGGTATTCACATTCGGCACTGCGGCGCAAATTACCAATTAAATCGGCAGGGGTAATCTCTACACAGCTGTAATCACGCCATTTATCCGGATAACCAATTTTGGTGTTAAATTTGGCCAGTTTAATTTGTGCCTGTTTTTTCGTTACCGGGCTCATCCATTCCAGCTCGTCTATCGACTGGCGAAAGGCGCCGCGCAGGTTTTCAATCATTTGGTCCATCCGCGCTTTGGCTTCCGGCTTAAAGTACTGTTCGACATACTTTTTACCCACCATAAAGCCGAGGTTGTTATCTACCAGACTGACGGCACGTTTTTCGCGGCTACGCTGCTCCTGCAGGCCGTTTAAGGTTTTGCCGTAAAAGTCGAAGCTGGCATCAACAAAAGCCTGGTTCAGGTTATTGGCATTGCTGCGCAGTAAATGAAACTTCAGATACTGTTGCCATTGCTCAACTGATGTTTGCGTCTGCAGTTTGGCAAAGGCGGTAAAATACGTAGGCTGACGCACCACCAGTTGCTCAATGTCGCCCAAATCTGCCGCAGCTAAAAACGTCTGCCAGTCAAAGCCCGGTGCCAGTTTGGCCAGCTCTGCTACAGTCAGCTTATTATAGGTGGCATTACGATCGCGGTTTTGTACTCTGCTCCACTGCGCTGTCGCAAGCTGTTTTTCCAGCGCGACGATATCGGCTGCAGCTTGTTCTGCGTTATCAAAACCCGCCAGGGTCCACAGCTTGGCAATAAACGCCTGATATTTTTGCAGCAGCTCGATTGAACGGGCATCATCTTTTAAGTAGTAATCTCTGTCCGGCAAACCTAAACCGGCTTGTGACGCGCCGGTAATATACTGATCTGATTGCTTCTGATCCTGGCCGACATATACCGCCACCGGCGTGCCGACGCGATATCGCTGCCAGTTGCCCCACAAGGCGGTTAATTCTTTATGGTTACTTACGTTTTCAATTGCTGCCAGCTCGCCGCGTAGCGGATTTAAACCCAGCACCTCAGCTAACTGTTCATCCAGAAACGATTGATATAAATCAGCAATTTTCTGCCCGTCAGAGCCTTTAACATGCTGCTCAGCAGCCAGTTGCTGTACTATCGCCAACACTTGCTTTTCGGCGTTTTCACGCAGTTCATCAAAGCTGCCCCAGCGTGCTTTATCAGCCGGAATGTCGGTGTTTTCTAACCAATTGCCGTTAACATAACGGAAAAAGTCCTGTTGTGGCGCCACACTGGTATCCATATTGCTCAGTGTAATGCCCGAGCTTAAACCAGCTGGGCTCTGTTTGGCGGTAGTTTGCTCTGCGGCGGTATTGGCAGCCGATGTTGTGCTGTTAGAGCAGCCAACAGCACTCAATGCCAGCGCTACGCTTAGCGCGACTGAGGTGATTTTTTTCATTTTGGGTTCCTGGTTAGGTCAAACATAGTTGTTATTATTGAGTACCGCACCAGTGTAGGGCGCGGATCAGCGCTGTCCAGCCAATAGCCGTTAAGCACAAGGCTGGCTGCGATAAATAACCGCGCGTTAACGGCCGATTTAACTTGAACTACGTAGTGTTTTTGCGCAGGATCAGCGCCAGACGTTTTAACTACAGGACTTACCATGTTAGATACTGCTTTAACTTCACTTGCCGGTTTACCCGCCTTTGCCGCCTACTTTGCGCTGGCCATCGTGTTATTGCTGTTGTTTATCCGCCTGTATACCTGGGTAACACCACATGACGAGTTTGGCCTTATTCGCGCCAATAACCCTGCCGCAGCCATTGCTTTTGGCGGTGCGCTAATCGGTTTTGCCTGGCCACTTGCCAGCGCCATTACGCATTCGATGTCATTGCTCGATTGCGCCATTTGGGGCGGCGTGGCCCTGGTGGTGCAGGTGCTGACTTTTGTTATCAGCAGCGCCGCGCTAAAACAGCTGCCACAACGTATTACGCAAGGCGAGCTGGCTGCCGGCATTTTCTCTGCCGCCTGTTCTGTTACTGTCGGTATGCTAAACGCCGCCTGTATGAGTTATTAAGGAGTACTGCATGAGCAAAACTTTTAAGCGCAGCAAAACTGCCAGGCTGATTATGATGGTGCCCGCCGCAGGTATGGTGTTGGCTGGCTGTGGTGAAAAACCGGTTGAAGTACAGGTTTTTAATACCCCGGACGAATGTGCCGCCTATTACAATCCACCAGCCGAATGTAAAGCGGCTTTTGCCGAGGCTGAAGCATTGCACCCGCAGGTAGCCCCGCGCTATGCCAGCAAACAGGAATGTGAAACCGACTTTGGTAGCGGCCAGTGCGAAACAGCCCCTGTGCTGGCGGCAAATAATACCGCAGTAGTAAACGGCACTGAGCAAACTCAGCCACAAAGCCAGCAAAGCAGCGGTTTTTTTATGCCGATGATGATGGGCTTTATGGCCGGTCAAATGCTAAACCGCGGTGGTATGGCCGGTGCACCGCAGCAGCAAACGGCTAACGCCACGCGCAGCCCGGTTGCCAACCAACCACTGTATAAATCGCGTGATGATCGCGGCACCTTTCGCACTGCCACCAACACGCCGGTTGCTTCACAGCCCGGCGCCGCCAGTATCCGTCCGTCGGCGGTGCAACCCAAACCTGCCAGCATGGCACGCCGTGGCGGCTTTGGCGCTCAGGCGGCTAAGCGCAGTGTTGGCAGCTATGGTGGTTAATAGCTGATGAAACGTATTAACAGTAACCCCAGGCTGGGTTGGAAAGCCTTCGCCGAGAGCGTTGGCTTTAATTTTCATACCTTTGACGGCGAGCCGTATTGGGATGAAAGCGCTTATTATCAGTTCAGCCTTGAGCAGATAGAGCAGGATCTCGAGCAGCCCACTGAAGAGTTGCATCAGATGGCGCTGGACTTGGTAGACGATATCGTTGGCGATGAGCAAAAGCTGCAGCAACTGGCCATACCGCCGCAGTTTTGGGATGCCGTGCTGGCCAGTTGGCGCGCAAAAGAACCGCACTTGTACGGCCGGATGGATTTTAGCTATAACGGCAGCGGCCCGGCCAAGCTGCTGGAGCTGAACTACGACACGCCAACTTCATTGTATGAAACCGGCTTTTTCCAGTGGGTGTGGTTAGAAGATCAGTTAATGCGCGGCGAGTTACCGCAAGGCGCCGATCAGTTTAACTCGTTGCAAGACAAGCTGCAGCAAGCCTTTGGCGAGCTTAACCTGCCACAGCCGTTCTACTTTGCCAGTGTGACCGAAAGTATAGAAGATAAAGGCACAGTAGATTACCTGATGGATATCGCACTGCAGGCCGGGCTTAACTGCCGCTATATTCAGTTGGAGCAACTGGGCGATATCGATGGCCAACTGGTCGATTTAGACGGCTTTCCTGTTCACGGCTTATTTAAGCTGTATCCGTGGGAGTTTATGCTGCAGGAAGACTTCGCCGGCACTATTTTAACCAGTCAAACCCGGTTTATTGAACCGCTATGGAAATGCCTGCTGTCAAACAAAGGTATATTGCCACTGCTGTGGCAAAAGTATCAGGGCCACCCCAACCTGTTGCCGGCGTTTTTTGATGACGGTAGTAGCTTGCAAAACGGCTGGGTACGCAAACCACTGTTATCGCGTGAAGGCGCTAATATTCAGCTAGTTACCGCTGAAGGCCAGGCATTACAACAAGACGGCCCTTACAACGACAGCGGCTTTATTCATCAGCAACTGGCAGCGTTGCCGAAATTTGGCGATAACTACACGCTGATTGGCAGCTGGGTAGTTGGCGACAGTGCCGCCGGCATTTGCATCCGCGAAGATAACAGCCTGATCACCAAAGACAGCTCACGCTTTCTGCCGCATATTATTCTCGACTAAGCTGCCATTTTGCGCGGAGTGCCCGTTACAGCACTTCGCGCAACTTTAACATTCTTCCCGATAAACGCCATTTTTGGCCCGATAATATGTAAAAGAACCGGGCACTATACTGTAAAAAAATTCCGTCTTACTTCAGTCATTTAAGTGTAAATCAAAAAATTATCATCAAAAAATCCAACGTTATTTTTGACAACGCTGTCATTTTTGCCATAGTCAATACCGCTCATTTTCTAAACGACACGGAGCAGTAGCGTCAGGCCGACAACAAATAAAATGTGCCAAGCAATGCGTTGCCATACTGCAGTAACTTGCAGCGCATCCTCAATAAAAAAGATAACAAAATAAGCAACACCATTGGAGGAAGTTATGTTTAAACAAGCAGTTAAAAGCTGTGGTGGCGTTTCGCTACTACTGCTGGCAGCCAGTGTTCAGGCGGCCACACCCAATGCCCCGGTGCTCAGCTGGATGGCAGCCGATTACCAGCTACAAAACGGCAGCGTACAAGTACCGCTAAGTTGGGATATGTGGTGGGGTACCAACGGCAACAAGTGGTATTTGCATCAAAATGACAGCGTTGTCTTTGAAGCTGCACTGACAGCAAATGGCCAGAATGCGCAAAGCGGCAGCACCAGCCTGACGTTTAACCAGCCCGGCAGCTATCAGCTGCAAGTCAGCCTGTGTCAGGTGAGCGGCAGCACGGAAGAATGCGCGCAAAGTGGCGTTACCACCGTAAACATCAGCGGCACCGGCGGCGAACCCGACCCGGTAGAACCTGATCCAGTCGACCCGGATCCTGTTGACCCCGATCCGGTAGACCCGGACCCTATCGAACCTGACCCGGCGCTACCTGCTAAACCGGCTTTTGCCTGGAGCGAAAACAGCGTAACGTTAAACGGTGGCAGCGCCAGCCTGAACCTGGCGTGGAATATGTGGTGGGGCACTAACGGCAATCTGTGGCAGTTAAAACAAAATGGTGTGGTAGTACACAGCGCCAGCCTCAGCAGCGCCAGCCCGGCCGCGCAAAGTGGCAGCACCAGCGTTAACTTCAGCAGCACCGGCAACTACAACTTTGTTGTTAGTCTGTGCCAGCAAAGCAGCGATGCCCTGCTGTGCACCGACAGCGATGTAAAAACCGTGGCAGTAACGGCAGGCTCTGGCGGTGGAGATGGTGGTGATGGTGGCGACGGCGATGGTAGCTTCGACCCATGGACCGATCTGGATATGACCGCCTGGCCACATCCGTTAAAGCAAAATAACGTGGCTTATAACAACACCAGCGGTAAAAAAGTCGGAGCATATTTTGTTGAATGGGGTATCTATGGCCGCGCTTTTAATCCGGCTGATATTCCGGCGCAAAACCTGACGCATATTTACTATGGTTTTATCCCGCTGTGTGGCGATAACCCGTCACTCCAGGCTGCGAATCCGGAAGGTTATGCCGCGCTGAACAGCCAATGCGCCGGTAAGCCGGACTACTCGGTTGTGGTGCACGACAAGTTTGCCGCACTGGAAAAAGGCTATCCTGGTGATGTTTGGGACCAGCCAATTCGCGGTATTTTTGCTGAGCTGTACCGGCTGAAACAAGCGCATCCGCACGTAAAAATTCTGCCTTCCGTTGGCGGCTGGACCTTATCCGATCCGCTGTATCAGGTTGGCGTAAACCCGGCAGCGCGGGCGGTATTTATTGATTCCATTATCGATTTTATCCGCACCTACGATTTCTTTGACGGCATTGATATCGACTGGGAATTCCCGGGCGGCGGCGGTGCCACACCCGAATTGGGTAGTCCACAGGATGGCGCCGGCTTTGCCACCTTAATGCAGGAACTGCGCGCTGCGCTGGATGCACTGGAAGTGGAAACCGGTCGCGAATACGAGCTGGCCGCAGCCATGTCTGGTGGCGTGGAAAAACTCAGCGTGGTGGACTGGGAAGATGCCGCACCGCATATGGACTACATCAACCTGATGACCTACGACTACTACGGCGCCTGGAATGGTGTACTTGGCCACCAAACCGGTCTGTATCCTTCGCCAAACTCACCTATTGTTGGTTTTAGTGCCGATGAAGCCGTGCAGTATCTGCTAAACCGTGGTGTACCGGCTGGCAAGATCGCTTTGGGCGCCGCCATGTACGGTCGCGGCTGGCAAAATGTGTCTGGTGTATCCGGCAATAATCCGTTTAGCGGCACCGGGAGTGCGGGCATCAGCGGCGGTTGGGAACCGGGCATTATGGATTACAAAAAAATCGAGGCCGATTTTATGGGCGGACCGGAGGCCAGTGGCGTGAACGGCTTTACCGTAGGCTGGGATGACACGGCCAAGGCCAGTTATGTCTGGAACCCGGCTACCAATACGCTGATCAGTATTGATACCAAGCGCTCAGTACGCGAGAAAGGCGCCTATGTTCTGCAGCATCAGTTGGGCGGTATTTTCGCCTGGGAAATCGATGCCGACAACGGCCATATTTTAAACGCGATGCACGAAGGCTTAGGCCATACGCAGCAATAACTAATATTGCCGCGGCCCTGTGCTACTCAGTTGGCTCGGGCTCTATAGCCTAAGTGATTGGAGTTGCAGTGAGGCGACGAGTGAGCGAGACCCCATGAGCATAGACAAACTATGTGATTGGGGCGAGCAAGCGAAGTCAACAAAGCTGCAGCTTCAAGCACGACGGGTATGCCGGCATTTTGCAGGAACTTTGATATGAAACTAACTACTACCTTGTCGCTGCTGGCATTAGCCAGCACAGCGGCTTTTTCTGCCCACGCAGTTGATTGCAGTAGCCTGGCGCAGTGGCAAAACGACGCGGCCTATAGCGGCGGCGCTCAGGTACAACAGCAACAACAGGCCTTTCAGGCTAACTGGTGGAATCAGGGCCAGGACCCGCTCAGCCACTCTGCGCCGTACCAGGAATGGAGCTTACTCGGCAGCTGTGATGGTACTGAGCCAGAGCCGGAACCAGAGCCCGACCCGGAACCTGAACCCGAACCCGAGCCAGACCCTGAGCCTGAACCAGACCCCGAACCTGAGCCCGGTCCGGGCGTACCTGGTGATAACAGCTGCCGGCCCGATGGCCTGTATCAAACGCCCGGCGTTAATGTACCTTACTGCAGTGTGTATGATGCCGACGGCCGTGAAATCATCAGCCCGGATCATCCACGGCGCATTATTGGCTACTTTACCAGCTGGCGCCATGGCAAAAACGGCCAGCCGGCCTATTTAGCCTCCGATATTCCGTGGGATAAAATCACCCATATAAACTACGCCTTTGCCCATGTTAATGGCGCCAATCAAATCTCGGTTGGCGATGCGGCCGCCCCCGACAATGCCTCTACCGGTATGGAATGGCCCGGTATTGCCGGCGCTGAGCTCGACCCTAACCTGCCGTATAAAGGCCACTTTAACCTGTTGAATAAGTACAAACAGCAGCATCCGCATGTTAAAACGCTGATTTCAGTTGGCGGCTGGGCAGAAAGCGGCGGCTATTTTGACGCCGACGGTGATCGGGTTGCCAGTGGCGGTTTTTATACTATGACCACCAACAGCGACCTAAGCATTAATAATCAGGGTATTAATACCTTTGCCGACTCGGCCGTAGCCTTTATCCGCCAATACGGCTTTGACGGTGTCGATATTGATTACGAATATCCTACCAGCATGAACGATGCCGGTAACCCGGACGACTTTGCCCTGGCCAACGGCCTGCGCGGTGGTTTAATGCGCTCTTACGTTGAGCTGATGAAGGTACTGCGGCAGAAACTGGACGCCGCCGGTGCGGCTGACGGCAAGCACTATTTGCTGACCATCGCCTCACCGTCCTCCGGCTATCTGCTGCGCGGTATGGAAGCGTTTCAGGTTACCCAATACCTGGATTACGTTAACATTATGAGCTACGACCTGCACGGCGCCTGGAACCAGTTTGTCGGCCATAACGCCGCATTGTTCGATACCGGTGAAGACGCCGAGTTAGTGGCCTGGAACTACTACAATACCGCGCAATACCAAAATATCGGTTATCTGAATACCGATTGGGCTTACCGTTATTTCCGCGGCACTATGCCGGCCGGCCGGATTAACATTGGTATTCCGTACTACAGCCGTGGCTGGAAAGATGTGCAGGGCGGCAACTTTGGCCTCTGGGGCAGCGCGGCCTTACCGAACCAGAATGAGTGCCCACCCGGCACCGGCGGCAGCACAGTAAGCAAATGCGGTAACGGCGCCGTCGGCATCGACAACCTGTGGCACGACAAAAACACCATGGGCAGCGAAATGCCGGCCGGCTCAAACCCATTGTGGCACACCATGAACCTGGCTGAAGGCATCAGCGCCAGCTACTTCAGCCTGTATGATCTGGACCCGACTAACCCGGAGCATCAGCTGACCGGCAGTTACAGCCGCCACTACGATGCTACCGCGGTGGCGCCCTGGTTGTGGAACGCGCAAAAGCAGGTGTTTTTATCGGTAGAAACCGAGCAAAGCATCGCCGCCAAAGCACAGTACGTGATAGACAACGGCATTGGTGGTGTAATGTTTTGGGAGCTGGCCGGCGACTACGGCTGGGATGCTGCCAAAGGCGAGTACTTTATCGGCAATACGCTAACCACGCAGTTTTATAACAGCTTTAACGGCGCCAGCCCTTATGGTGCGGTAAAAGCTGAACGCGCTATGCCAACGCAGGCGGCAGATATCCGCCTGAGTATCAGCGACTTTAAACTGGGCGATCAAAACTTTCCGATCAACCCCAAGCTTACACTTACCAACCACAGCGACAGCACCATTCCGGGTGGCAGCAGTATCAGCTTTGATGTGCCAACCGCGATACCGGATAGCATCAGCGATCAAAGTGGTTTTGGCTTAACGGTAATAGAAAGTGGCCGTAACGCCAGTGGCAACAATATCGGTGGCCTGGAGAATAACCTGCACCGCGTCGCCTTTACCCTGCCGGCTTATTTAACAGTTGCCAGTGGGGAAAGCGTTACGGTAACGCTGAATTATCAGCTGCCGATGCCAATGCCGTCGAACTGGGTGCTAACCGCTAACGGCAACGAGTATGCCTTTGCCGAAGAGTACCCACAGTTGCCGCTGGTGGACATTGGTGACGGCGGCGACGGCGACGGCGGTGATGGTGGTGATGGCGGCGACAGCTGCGGTGGTATTACTGCCACTATCTACCCTTATCCGCAGTGGCCGCAAACCGACTGGGCCGGTAACCCCAGCCATGCCAGCGGCGGCGACCATCTGTCGTATCAGGGTGGCGTGTATAAAGCCAACTGGTGGACTAATTCGGTGCCCGGTAGTGATGGCAGCTGGAGTTTTATTTGTAATTTATAACGTGCGACAGAGCGCAAAACGGTGAGCCGCAAACTTACCGCTTTTCCTTGCGAGGGTCGATGCCTTATCAGGGCGCCACAGAGTGTCTGAGTCCGCACGCCAGTGCGGGCGAGTTGCTGTGGCGAGCCTGAGAAGGACTTCGACCCGGAGCGCCTTGCCTGATAACCAAGAGAAACCACTATGCAAAGCAAAAATCTACTCCCGATACTACTCACCTCCAGTGCGTTGCTGTTCAGTCTGCAGGCTAGCAGCCATGGTTATGTCGACTACCCCAAAGCGCGGCAGCAAATTTGTAAAGACGACGGTGGCTACTGGTGGCCGGCCGATGGCAGTGGTATGCCTAATGCCGCCTGCCGCGCTGCCTACCAAGAGTCCGGCGGTTATATGCTAACGCAACACCACGAATTCTCCGCTAACGTCGGCGACTACCGCAATATGGCAGCAGTGCAAAACGTAGTCAGTGACGGCAGCCTGTGTGCCGCCGGCGACAGTAACAAAAGCGGTATCGATATTCCGTCAGCCGAATGGCAGCGCACCACTATCGATCTGGCGCAAAGCAGTGAGCTCACGCTGCGCTTTCGCGCCACTACGCCGCATAACCCCAGTTTCTGGCAAATTTACTTAAGCAAACCCGGCTTCGATGCCGCAGCGACTCCATTAAGCTGGAACCAACTGGAACTGATTTACCAGCAAAGTGATGTGCCCGCCGACACCGGTTATTACACCTTACAAGTGCCACTGCCAACTGATCGCAGCGGGCCGGCTGTGTTGTATACCCGCTGGCAACGGGTCGACGTGGTCGGTGAAGGCTTTTATAACTGCTCCGACATAGAGCTGGTGAATGGCGGCGGCGATACGCCGGCGCCGCTGTGGTTTGATAAAGGCGCTTACGTTAACCTGCAAACGCCGGCTGAAGTCGGCGGTTATGCCCGGCTGCGGCTGTTTAATGCCGATGGCCAGGAGCTTATCGACGAAAGCTGGCAAATTACCAACGCCAATATCGGCAATGCGCTGTGGGCCACCAAGCTGGCAGCGCAGGTAAACAGCCAATACAGCAACCTGCTGCAACTTGGGCTGTTAAGTGGCGATAATGTGGAATTTAGCAGTGATTTAGCAGCAAATCGCGCCTATGCGCGGGATAACAGCCATTTTTATAACCTCGACCTGCGCCCGGCTGCTGATAACGGCGGCGATGATGACGGTGATAATCCACCAGGCAATTGCCCGGGTTATGACCTGAGCACAATTAACAGCTACCCGAACTGGCCGCAATCAGACTGGCAAGGCCAACCCAGCCATGCAGCTGCCAGCGATAAGCTGATTTACCAAAACGCGCTGTATCAAGCCAACTGGTGGACACAAAGCTTGCCCGGCAGCGACAGCAGCTGGACGCAGTTATGTAGTTGGTAATTACTTTATAAAGCTAATAACGTAGAAATAACACAGGCCGCAGTCGCGGCCTGTTCTCATTGCAATAATCAGCGCAGCAACGCCTCAAGCACCTGCTGCTTTAACGCCTCAGCCGCATCGCGGCCGATTATGCCTTCTGCCAGTACCAGGGTTTTACCATCTACCTCAGCTTGCAGCCGATAGTATTCGGTGCGTTCGCCTTCGCCATTTGTCGACACCATCGTCTGTTTAATCTGTAGCTGTTCCGGGGTGGTTAATGCTGCCTGGCGCTGATACAGCCGGAGTCCGAACATAGTACGCAGCATCCGTATTTCGCCGGGTGCGACACTGGCTTGCAGGCTGCGGCCGAGCCAAAACAGGCCAAAGCATAAAATCAACAGGCCTATCGGTGTAAACACCAGTGCCATTAGCCATAGCATACCGCCCTGGCTGAGTGCCTCAAAAGTGAGAAACACGCCGGCGGCGGTGAAAATGCCACCAAATAACATCAGCGACAAAGCGGTGCCGGTATGGCGGCCGGCCTTGCTGACTAAGTACAAGGTATCGCCCTGCACCTGTTGCTGGATCTGACTGGCCGCAGCGTCAAAAGCCGCGACCTGCCGCTGTTGTTGCTGCAACTCAAGCTCTGCAGCAGCGGGCTGCCAGCTACAACGTGCGTTACCTGCGATCACCGGCAGTGTCCATTGCCGGCTGAATTCAAGCTGTTCCTGCTTTTGCTGCAGCTGACCTTTGCAGCTTAGCTGCCATTCTATCCGGCCTTTGTAACGCGGGTCTTTGCCGGTGGCCGGTAGCGTGTCGGGCACGTCCAGTATCAGCCAGTGTTTGCCGTCTACCATACGGAACACACCGCATTGCCCGCTCCACAGCGGCTGACGGTGGGTAGTGCGGTTTTTGCCACTGCCGCTTCGATATACATGCAGACAACTGAGCTCTGCTTGCGGCATCTGTGTAAAGCGGCCATGCTGCAGCGTAAAGTAGCCACCTACCTGACCGCCGGCATTACCCGGGAAAGGCTCAGCAAAAAACGGTGTTTTACCAATTTTCTGCCAGTGCTGCAGCTTGCGGCGGCCTTGCCATAGCAACAAGGCGCCTACCAGCGGAAACAGCAGTACCAGCAATACCGCATAATTGGCTTTGGGTAGCTCTTCAGTCAGCGCCGGATAGCTGATGAGCACACCGACAACAAAAAAGACCGCGCCCATAGCCAGCATCACCTTGTAACCGGTTCTATTGTTACTGGCGATACCCCCGACCGGCGTTTTACTGCCTTTACTGTGTTGTTTTTGCATCCGTTGCTCCTGCTCTGCAGAGGTTAAGCGAGCGGTGAAAACATAATTACATCGTTTTACAATAAGCAGTCGACAGCTGCAATTCAAGCGGGCCAGAATACACCACAATAATACGGAATAAATATTCTTTAAAAGTGGATATAAACCCACTCATCACCTAAAATGCCGCCTTTGCCGCAGCTATAGTTGGCATTTTGTCATACAGCTGCCATCTTTATGTCCTATATAGCTATTGTCTTATCAAAAGGAAGCCCAACGCCCGTGCGCACTACTGAACTTGTTTCCGGTTTTCGCCAGTCTGCCCCCTATGTTAACGCTCACCGCGGCAAAACCTTTGTGGTGATGCTCGGTGGTGAGGCTATTAGTCAAAGTGGCTTTCGCAGCATTATTAATGACATTGCTCTGCTAAACAGCCTGGGCATCAAAGTGGTACTGGTGTATGGCGCACGGCCGCAAATTAACGCCGCGCTGCAGCAAGCCGGGCTGGAACCCACTTACCACAACCGTGTGCGGGTTACCGATGATGACTCGTTCAAGCTGATAAAACAGGTGGCCGGCGCCCTGCAACTGGATATTACTGCGCGCTTATCGATGAGCTTAAGCAATACCCCGATGCAGGGCGCGCAAATTAACGTGGTCAGCGGTAACTTTGTTATCGCCCAGCCGCTGGGCGTAGATGAAGGCATAGACTACCACCACAGCGGTCGCGTACGCCGCATTGACGCTGCCGGTATCCGCCGCCAGCTGGATAACAACGGCATAGTATTAATGGGGCCGATAGCCGCCTCGGTAACCGGTGAAAGCTTTAATTTAACCGCCGAAGATATTGCTACCCAAGTGGCGGTAAAGCTGAAAGCCGACAAGATGATTGGCTTTAGTGAAATTGGCGGCATTGTTGGTGAAAATGGCGACATCACCGCCGAACTGATGCCCAACGCGGCAGAAAAAATTATGCTGCAGATGGAACAGCAACCTGATGCCTGCCCCGGCACGCTGGCGTTTTTACATGCTGCCATTACTGCTTGCCGCGCGGGCGTACCGCGTTGCCACCTGGTCAGTTACGATGAAGACGGCGCCTTGCTGCAAGAGCTGTTCTCCCGCGATGGTATCGGTACGCAGATTGTTACCGAGTCGGCGGAAAAACTGCGTGCCGCCAGCATTTCTGATATCGGCGGTATTTTGGATTTAATCCGGCCGCTGGAGCAACAAGGTTTGCTGGTGCGCCGCTCACGCGAGCAACTGGAAATGGAAATTAACCAGTTTACCTTAATTGAACGCGACGGCCTGGTTATTGGTTGTGCCGCCTTGTATCCGTTTCCGGAAGAAAATGTCGGCGAATTTGCCTGCTTAGCGGTGCATCCGGACTACCGTGATGCCGACCGCGGCAGCATCTTGCTCAAAGCGGTGATCCAGCAAGCGCGACAACGCAAATACGACAAGCTGTTTGCCTTAACCACACGCAGTATTCACTGGTTTTTAGAGCAGGGTTTTGAACTGCTGACAGTAGATGATTTACCGGCACAGAAAAAGCAGCTGTATAACTATCAGCGTCGCTCAAAAATTCTCGCCATCACCCTGTAACACCCTGCCGGTTGCGCGGCTATGGCGCGGCAGCCGGCACATTCTTTAGCTAAGCTTAACTGACCGCAGCCGGCAACGGAGCTGTCAGATGCTTTCTTCACTCAAACGCTATAAAGCCGGCTGGCTATTGCTATTGCTATTGCTATTGCTATTGCTGCCGCTCTACCTGGTGTACTACAACAGCGCCAGCCCCGGCGAGCGCTGGCGTGAGCCCAACCCGGTGCAGAGCATAGCGCCGGCGCAGCCCGGACCGTTATTACAGATTAACGGCCATATTCGTTTTACCGCCAGACCGCAAGATCCCTACCCTTATCCAATACCACTTGGCGAACCCGGACCGCTAATGCCGCTATACAGCGGCGGCCTGAGCTACCCGCTGTATTGTGATTTTGTCAGGCAGGGGCTGGATGCGCCGCTGGTCGACAACCAACAAGGTTTTGGCATAGCTGTAACACAGCAGGGTGAAATTGCCGGCTACAGCAAGGACTGCCTGCACCCGGCGCAGCTAATGTATTTTTATGTTAGTGCCGATGGCAGCATCAGCCGGTATCGGCAACAACAGCCGGCCGCCAGCGATTTGTTAGTACGGCTTGAGCTTGGCACTATTAACCGGCATTTTTATTACCTGCTTATGCCGGTGCAGGCAGCAGAAACCACGACACGTAACAGCGCCACGCTATGGAACCGTAAGCTGATTTACCAGTTTTATGGCGGCGTAGGCATTGGCTACCGCCAGGGTTATCTGCGACCGGAGCGGCTGATCCGCGACCGGCTGGCCGAGCTGCGCCAGGGTTTTGCTGTTGTCAGCGCCAGCATTAATAAAACCAGCTATGGCTATAATTTTTTACTGGCTGAAGATACCGCCAGCCGCGTTAAACGCCAGTTTGTCAGCCTGTACGGCCAGCCGGACTACACCCTGGGTATTGGCGGCTCCGGCGGCGGCATTGCGCAGTATTTGTTATTGCAAAACCACCCGGAGCTGCTCGATGGCGGTATCGCTTTGTACAGCTATCCGGATATGCTCAGCCAAACCCTGTATGCGCTGGACTGCGACCTGCTGCATAACTATTACTACTTTAGCGCCGCGGACAAAGATCGCTGGCAATCGGTAACGCAGCGGCAGTTGCTTGAGGGCTTAAGCGTCTCTGCTGCGTATTCGCTGAAGTTCAGCCCGCAAGTAGCACTGGCGCAACTTAGCAGCGGTATTTGGCCGGCACTGCCGGACGGCGCTACGCAGTGCCACAATGCCTGGCTGGGGTTATCGTCGCTGGTGCATAATCCGACGCAGGGCAAGCTGAAACGGCTGACTGCAGATCCCTTACTGCCGCAGGTAAACTGGAGTTACTGGGGCGATCTGGCCGGCATCTATGGCAAAGACCAACATGGCTTTGGCCATAGTTTGTGGGATAACAACGGTGTGCAATATGGTTTAACCGCTTTAACCAGCGGCCAATTAAGCCCCGCTGACTTTATCGCATTAAATCGTGCCATTGGCAGTTGGCGGCCGCAACATCAGAAACAGGCCGAACACATTCGCTACCTGCCGTTGCTTGATGCGCCACTGTGGCTTAGCGCCTTTAGCCGGCATAATATTGTCAGCTCCGGCGACAACGCCACAGCGCCGCGCTTTGCGGCCAACCGCGATGCCATTAGCCGCGCCTACCGCTATGGCCAGCTGTTTCTTGGCATGACAGACAAACCCATTTTAGATTTGCGCCACTATTTAGATCCGCAGCTGGATATGCATCACCTTGAGCCGTCATTTGCCGCACGTGAGCGCCTGCAACAGCGCAACGGCCATGCTGATAATCAGCTGATCTGGGTCAGCCACCCCGACTATACTCCGGTACCGGAGGCGATAGCGTTGATGGATCTATGGCTGAGCCAACAGCAAAAACCGGCCGGGGCAACAGATCAATGTTTCGCTGCCGATGGCCATGTTATTGCCGGCGGTGCCACAGTCTGGCAAGCCGGTCAGCCGTGCGCACTGGCCTATCCACCGCTGCGTAACAGCCGGTTACAGGCCGGAGCGCCCGCACATGGTTTGATGTTTAACTGTGCCTTAATCGGCGTAGATGCTGCCATAGCCCGGGGCGACTATTTACCGCTGGACATGCAACCCTATGCTGTACAGTTGCGGGCGGTTTTTCCGGCTGGTGTTTGTGATTACACCCGGCCGGATCAAGCGCTGCCGCAGGATTTAGCGTTTCCCTACTGACTGCGCCACTTGCTGACTAACCTGCTGCCCCAACGCCCGTGCCGTGGTCCATTTACCCCCGGACACGGTTAACAGCCGGCCCTGCCAGTTAAGCTGATATTCACGACTGGCTTTGCTGGCATTGGCAGTGCCGCCCAGTAACGGCCGCACCCCGGCAAAATCGGCCAACACCGTATCAACAGAAGATGGCGGTTGAAAATAATGGTTATATACGCCAAGCAGGTAATCGCGCTCTGCGGCAGAGCATTTAATCGCCTCATCTAACTGCTGGCGCACTTCAGTGGTGCCGAGCAACGTTTTACCCTGATACGGCAGCACAAACACTATGCGCGCTTCGCCCGGCACTTCCAGCATATGGCCATAGCGGCTGATTGGCGGCAATAACAGATGGCTGCCGCGCACTAAATCCAGCGGCTGCTGAACTAAACCGGATTGCTTAAGCAATTGCTGGCTCCAGGGCCCTGCCACGTTAATAACACGGTCAAATTGCTGCCAGCCGCTGTGCAGCAATAGCCGCGCATCAGCCGCCACCTGCAGCACCGGATTATGCTCAAACAACGCAACGCCGGCTTTAGTGCATTGCTCTGCCATCCACAGGCCCAGCTTTTGGTCGTCCATCTGGCCATCAAAAAACAGGTAAGCCCCGCTTAAACCCTCCGCCTTTAACTGCGGCGAGCAGCGCAGCGCCTGCTGCGCCGTTAACCAGCGATGGCGGCCAATACCTTTTCTACCGGCAAAGGCGTCGTACAGCCAGAGGCCAATTTTAAGTTGCCAACGGGCACGGCGTGAATCGTTATAGAAAGGATATAAAATCGGCAAGCGCCGCGTTAACTGTGGCGCTTTTTTCAGCCACCAGCGCCGCTCTTGCAACGCTTCACGCACCAGACGAAATTCGCCCTGCTCGAGATAGCGCAGGCCGCCATGCAGTAATTTAGATGATGCGCTGCTGGTGGCCTGCATCAGGCTGTCGCGCTCAAACAAGCTAACCTCGTGCCCGGCCAGCGCCAATTGCCAGGCACTGCTTAAACCGTTAATGCCACCACCAATTACCGCAATTTTCATTCGCTACCTGCCTTTAGCTTGTCAGCGCAATATCATCCCGGTGTACCACTTCTTCGCTGGGACAAAAACCCAGCGTATCAGCAATCTGCTGGCTGTGTAAGCCTTTGATTAACTGCAGCTCGGTCGCGCTGTACTGACAAATACCTTTGGCCAACTGCTTGCCACCGCTGTCGCACAGCCAAATAGCATCACCTTTGTCAAAACGGCCGTCCACCGCAGTAATGCCCCTGGCCAACAGCGAAGCGCCTTTGTGCAGCAAGGCCTGCACGGCGCCGCTGTCGAGCATAATACTGCCCTGACTTTTTAAGCTGTTAAGCAACCAATGCTTTTTTGCGCTAAGCCGGTCCTGTTGACGGACAAACAAGGTGCCGGCCTGTTCGCCACGTAACAACACATCAAAGCTTTCGGCTTTCTGGCCATTGATAATCAAGGTATCGACGCCCAGCTTAGTGGCTTTTTCTGCGGCCTGAATCTTCGTTAGCATACCGCCGGTACCGATAGCATGATGGCTGCCACCGGCCATGGCATAAATGCCGGCGTCTATCTGCGCGACTCTGGGGATAAAACGGGCATCAGGCGTGGTTCTGGGGTTGGCACTGTACAGGCCGTCAATGTCCGAGCAAATAATCAGCGCATCGGCATCCACCAGCACCGCCACCATCGCCGCCAGGTTGTCGTTGTCGCCTACCTTTAGTTCAACCGTAGCCACACTGTCGTTTTCATTGACGATAGGCAGCACCCGGTTGGCTAACAGGGTACGTAAGGTATTATCAATATTCAGGTAACGCCGGCGGTCGGCTAAATCGTCATGCGTCAGTAAAATTTGCGCACAGCGAAAATCAAACAGATGGCTCCAGGCCGCCATCATCTGCGTTTGCCCCACCGCAGCCATGGCTTGCTTGATATTGATCGGTAACGGCTGATGGGCAAAGGCGATAGCAGAGCGGCCGGCGGCAACGCTGCCGGATGACACCAACACCACTTCGGTACCTTGCTGGCGACATTCACTGATAAAACGGGCA
This sequence comes from Rheinheimera sp., assembly GCF_030690345.1. Lineage (GTDB taxonomy): Bacteria > Pseudomonadota > Gammaproteobacteria > Enterobacterales > Alteromonadaceae > Alishewanella. The sequence continues at coordinate 237,754 of NZ_JAUYGV010000006.1, read as the reverse complement.
ATCGCCAATAAGTAGCGGGTAGAACACCCTTTGGCATCGGGGGAAATCAGCGCACTGCCAACCTTAATAACAATGCGCCGCCAGGCTGAATTCAACATAGACACACCTTTACGCTGCGGTATTGTCAGCAGCTTAAAGTTTGGGCGTCTATATGTCTATTCAATTCTTTGTCCGGGCCATGGCAATTTCGCAATTGCCGGCGGACAAGTGGGTAAAGCCACCATAAGCGGCCAGCACCAGCTGCTCATCGGTCAGTTTTTTTACTTGCCAGCTTACCTGGCCACTGCCAAAAGCCGGGTGGTCGATCACAAAAGAGCCCGGAGCCTGGCGGATAGGATATTTAAAGGTGTCCATCCGCTGCTCCTGGCTAATGTGCTGCACCATTTGGCGCTCGCTGAAAATCCAGGTCTTACGCATTGCGGTATCTTGCTGTACCACGCCATCCGGCACATCTGAGGTACCTACTTCGCACCAACTGCCGGCGATCAGATTATTCACGCTTTGCTGCGGTTGCTCGGCGAAGCGGATATCCAGCTTCACTTCATCACCACTGCGGCACGGTTCGCCCTGAAATATCACTTCACCGCTGCTGTCTGTACATTTATATACTTCTGCTACAACAGGTTGCATCATGCAAGCACTGCCAAGCACTACTAAAAAGCGCGCTATTATTTTCATTATTCAATTCCTTTTATTCGCTTCAGCTATGCTGAGCGCAACTAAACCGGCCTACAATACAAAAAAAAGCTGGTAAAGTGAACAAATCATACAAAAATATACAAAAAAACAACAAAACAGCAAAGCCAAAGCCGTTATAGTTCAGCACGAATTCAGCTGATTAAACTAAGCTGGCTATAACCAACCTTCCGGAGTGTAATATGCGCCGTTCCTCATTATTAATTTCTTTAGTCTCTGCCAGCCTGGTTATTGCAGGCTGTGCATCCAATGAATACTCCAACACCACTAAAGGCGCCGCCATTGGTGCAGTGGTAGGGGCCGTGGCCGGCAAGGCAACCGGCAACCACAAAGACAAGCGTTTGGTTATCGGCGCAGCGGTAGGTGCGTTAGCTGGTGCTGCCGTTGGCAGTTATATGGATAAACAGGAAAAGGCGCTGAACGAAGAACTCAGCGGCAGTGGCGTTAAAGTAGTGCGTGAAGGCGACAAACTGCGGTTGGATATTCCGGCTCAGTTGACTTTTGATGTTAACCGCTCGGATATCCGCTCTAATTTGTATCCGGTATTTAATGATATTGCCAAAGTGCTGCGCGACTACGAAAAAACCATGCTGGTAATTGCCGGCCACACTGATGATACCGGGCCGTATCAATACAATATGAACTTGTCGCAAGCACGGGCCGATAGTGTAAAACAATATTTAGTTGCCCAAAATGTACAGCCTATTCGGGTTGAAACCCAGGGCTATGGCCCGAATTACCCGGTAGTGCCGAATACCTCAGAAGCCAACCGTACATCAAACCGTCGGGTAGAGATTCATATAGAACCGATAGTGGAATAAGCTCTCGCCGAAAAAAACAGCGCCACCTGGCGCTGTTTTTGTTTTATGCTCAGAAACGATAACTGACTTTGCCATAAACATATTGGCCGCGCGGGTTATGTACCCTGGAGGCATAACCATATAAGTCAGCGTCACCATCGCCGATAGCAAACGGCGGATCTTCATCCAGTAAATTGTTAACCCCCAACGACAATTGCAATTTTTCAGTAACGTTATAACGGGCTTGCACATCTAACAGCATTTGCGCATCAATGCTGCGGGTTGTTGTCGACTCTACTACATCAGGTGCAGCATAATCTTCAAACTCGCCGACATAGCTCAGGCTGGTTACCACGCCCCAATCACCATGGCTCCAGTCTGCAGCCGCTAACCAACGGTGTTGCGGATAATTGTACTCACCGGCGTAATCAATACCGTCTTTTTCAAACTTACTGATATAAGACCAATCCAGGCTGAACCGCACCTGCCCCATATCCTGTAATGCTAAGCGGTAAGATGTAGATAAATCGATACCGGTGGCTTCCTGAGAGCTGATGTTAACGTAGCTGTTAAACAATCTGGATAGCTCACCCAGCGTCTGGCCGGGCAAGGGTGCCAAGCGCAGACAAACAGTACTGCTTTGATTGTTACACTCTGCGTTATACACGTTTTCATAGTCATTTTTATCTATTTTACCGTCTTGCGTGATACTCCACATATCCACTGTGACATCAAATTCATCAGTAACCTGCCATACCGCACCGAGGTTGAAAGTTTCTGATTCTTCCGGCTGCAGGCCCTCAGTACCTACAAACACTATAGTGTAATCTGTGGCCGCGCAGGCAGGGTTGCCGGCATCAGCTGTCGGACAGCGGAAAGAGTCGGTGAAAAACACCGATTCCTGTGAGGGGCCCAGGCCAATTTGTGCCAAAGACGGTGCACGGAAGCCCTGACCAAAAGAGGCTCGCATGGTGAAGTTATCTACGGGCCGCCATTTCATGGTTAACTGCGGATTAGTGGTAGAACCAAAATCACTGTAATGGTCGTAACGGCCGGCTACGGTAAATTCCAGCTCGTCAGCCACGGGGATCAGCAATTCGACGTACGCTGCATATTGATCACGCTGTGCCTGCGCAGACACCGATTCAGTACCGAAAATAAGACCGCGTTGAAACTGGTCATCCGGTTGGTCAAAAGCATCTTCTTCACGGTATTCCACACCCGCCGCTACTGACACCATATGATCACCCAAGGCAAAAGCTTCTCCGCTGATGCTGGCGTCGTATGCAGTAATATGTGACTCGCCACGACGCACCAGTGATGTAGTGATGGCATCAATTACTTCAGCTGAATTAAAGGTGCCGCCAAAAGGGTTATAGTTGCCCAGGTTAATTTGTTCCTGCAGGAAATCTGTGCGCACCCAGCCTTGTTGCTTGCTGCCGGTTTGCATAGATTCACTGCGGCCTTTTTGCGCGGCGATATCCCAGTCCCAGCCCTTTAGCTGACCACGCAGGCCTGCAACCAGGCGTAAAGAGTCTGACTCAATGTCCCATACCCTGGCACCGGCATCGACAGTGCGGAAGCGGTTTATCGCTATATCCACACCAAAGGGGTTGTTGGGATGCGTGCCCGGCACTGTTAGCCCGGCATCGCCATCTAAAGGTGTCGCGGCACCGGCGGCTTGCGAGCGGTTATGCTGAACTGATAACTCGACATAGCCCTCAACGGTATCAGTAAAGCTCTGGCTGGCCTGGAAAATAGCGCCAACCCGCTCCGCAGCGGGGATAACCATACCTGAGGGACCATAATCATATACGCAGGTTTCACCAAAAGTCTGAGCGGCCGGACAACCGGGGTCAATACGGGTTTCGCCGTTAACAATAAAATTACCGGGGAAACCGCGCGATGAACGTAAATCCTGGCCACCGTACGGGCTTTGATCTGCCGTACCAAAACGGCCCATTTCCGCGCCGGTAATGACGGTATTTTTAAAATAATCCAGAATTAACGTAGCGTTAGCATCGTCCGTTTCCGTGCCCCAAACTAAACTGGCAGAGGTTTCATCATAAGATGGCCCGGTAGTGCCACCGTGGCTTACGCTCAGCTCTGCACCATCAAAATCTTTACGCAAAATAATATTTACTACACCGGCTACAGCGTCTGAGCCGTATACCGCCGAGGCACCGTCTTTCAGAATTTCAACCCGCTCAATTGCCGCAACCGGAATAGAGTTAATATCCACAAAAGAGTTGGCGATATTCTCGGCAAAAGCACTGACCGCCACGCGACGACCGTTTATTAACACCAACGTAGCGTCTGAACCAAAGCCACGTAAGCTAATGGCAGCGCCACCATTCGCCGTAGAATCCTGGTTATTGCCGCGGGTAGAGAAAGTCCCCGTACCGGCAACCGGCGTACGCTCCAGCAACTGCTGTAAATTAGAAAAACCCGATTTCGCAATTTCATCGCGGTTAATAATATCGATGGGGGCCGCACCTTCCAAATCATTGCGTTTAATGCGCGAACCGGTAACTTCGATCCGCTCAACCTGTGCAGTTTGTTCGTCGCTCTGCTGAGCGAAGGAGACATTGCTATAACCCAGAGAACTTACCGCCAGCGCACAAAGTGAGTATTTAAATGACGTTTTCATATGCATCCTTTTTGTTATTTGTATAGTCATCAACTGCTTAAGCAGCAATCAAGGTTTAGCACAAATAGCCAAAAATTAACATCGCAAGCATAAATTTATCATCATGATAAATTTATGCTTATTTGAAACCATTATAGAAACAAAAAACCCCGCATTGCGGGGCTTTTTAGTCGAAGGGGGATACTTAGTTTTGCGCGTATTGCCGTTCCAGGTTACCGGTTTTTAACTTCAGACTGGCAAGATTGCTGCGCTCGGCCTGAATTTTCTCGTCGTACTGCTGCTCTGTCCGGTCAATCCGTTGCTGTAAAGTGGCAAGCTCTTCTGCTTTAGGGAAGCTACGGCGCAACTTGTACAAGTCTGACTTAAGTAAATCCAGCTGCTGTTGTTTTTCCTGCTCCAGCTTGCTGATTTGAAACTCAACAAAACGGCCCTGACGTTTCAGCGCGTCTACCTGTTGTTTAAATTCGCTGCGGGTGCCTATCATCGCGGTACCGAGTGGCCGCATGTCTACCTGCTCGGCTTCATCAGCACAAGGAAACTGGCTAAACTCAACTACGCCGTTTTGCTCACACTTGTACACCGCAGCTTGCGCGGAAAATGCACCTAAAAACAACAAGTAACAGTATTTCATCATTTTTCACCCCACCTATGAGCAATAAATGTACAGAAAGCTTGCCAAATACGCAAGCTGGCTTCGCAATTTATTTCTTTGTTCAGCTGCAAATTTAGTGTAGCAGTTTCATCAGGCTGATAAAGGTGTCCGGCACATTTAAGCTAATAACGCCTTTTTCATAAAATTTGGCCAGGCAGAAGCGGCTTTATGCACTTCGACATTGTAATATTCTGTACTGAATGGCGCGACAGCGGCATCTGCTTCACGGAAACCGTTAAAGGCTGCGCCTTTACGTGCCAGGGTGCAGGTCCACCAACCGGACGGATACACCATTTGCGGGAACAGCAGCGTTTGCAGGGCATCAAAACCGGCATCCAGCATAGCGCCGCGCATGTCTTTGAGCAGTGGCATATGGATCAATGGCGACTCGCTCTGTTGCACCAGAATACCGCCATGGCGCAGCGCTTTACGGCAGCTGTCGTAGAATGCACGATTAAACAAGCCTTCGCCCGGACCTATAGGATCGGTGGAGTCAACAATAATGACATCCACCGACTCCGGCGCCGCTTCACGCATAAACTTAATGCCGTCATCGAACTTCAACGTAGCGCGCGGATCATTGTTCGAGGCACACAGCTCCGGGAAGTACTTTTCTGCCATCCGCGTAACCTGCTCATCAATATCAATTTGCGTCACGCTTTCTACGCCGGGGTGTTTTAACACTTCGCGCAGGGTACCGCAGTCGCCGCCGCCGATAATTACCACGTTCTTCGGGTTAGCGTGGGTAAACAGCACCGGATGGCTAAGCATTTCATGGTAAAGGAAATTGTCACGGCTGCTGAGCATAATAACGCCGTCAATTACCATCAGGTTACCAAAGTGAGTAGTTTCAAACATTTCGATATGCTGGAATGGCGACTGCACTTCATCCAGTTTTTTGGTGATGGCAAGGCCAAAAGCGCTGCCGCTGGGAGCGAAAATTTCAGTGAACCAAGTGTTGTCGCCAGACATAGTATTACCCTCAAAACAAATTAGCCGCATATTTTGCCCTCTTGCGCCGCCAAGGACAAATATTTCGACGTTTTTTGCTGCAGCTTTACAGCATTGGCTTTAAACTATGCACATCTTAATTTTAAAGGAACGACAATGGCCGACTGGGGTACTGAAAAAGCACGCTCTATCTATAACGTAGCAGTGTGGAGTGAAGGGTATTTTGATGTTAATACTGATGGTGATCTGGTGGCTTATCCGGATCAGGACCACAGTAAACCAGGCATCAGTTTTCCTGAGCTTACTGCACGTTTTAAAGATGAAGGCTTAACCCTGCCGGTGCTGGTGCGCTTTACTGATATTCTGCAGCACCGCGTTGATACGCTGATTAAGTCGTTCCAGCGGGCCAAAGCAGAAAAAGATTATCAGGGCCAGTACACCGCGGTTTACCCGATTAAAGTAAACCAGCAATTCTCGGTGGTAAAACGACTGATTAGCCATGACAGCGGCAAAGTGGGCCTGGAAGCCGGCAGTAAGCCGGAGCTGATGGCTATTTTGGGTGTGACCGATCAGCCGCTGCAAATTGTTTGTAACGGTTATAAAGACAGCGAGTTCTTACGCTTAGCCACTATTGGACAAATGATGGGCCATACGGTGTATGTAGTAGTAGAAAAACTGTCTGAGTTAAAAACCCTGCTGCGTGAAATTGATAACTTAGGCACAGCGCCAAGGATTGGTATCCGCATCCGCTTAAACTCTGTGGGTAAAGGTAAGTGGCAAAACACCGGCGGCGAGAAAGGCAAGTTTGGTTTAACCGCCACCCAGGTGTTGCAAGCCATTGATATACTGCGCGACGCCGGCAAGCTTGAGTTGTTGCAACTGGTGCACTTTCATATAGGTTCGCAAATTGCCAATATCCGCGACATTCATAACGCTATTCGCGAATGTGCCCGCCACTACGCCGAGCTGCGCACTTTAGGTGTGCCTATTACTACTGTTGATGTCGGCGGTGGTTTAGGTGTGGATTATGAAGGCTCGAAATCACGCTCAGCCTGTTCAATGAACTACACCATGTACGAATATGCGCGTAATGTGGTCAACGGCTTAAAAGAAGTCTGTGACGAGTACGACTTACCGCACCCGAACATTATTACCGAGTCCGGCCGCGCCATGACAGCGCACCACGCTGTGCTGGTAACCGATGCAATTGATATTGAACGCGCGCCAGGCCTGGTAAACTTACCGGAGCCTGGCGAAGACTCCCCCACCGTGATCCTCGGCCTGTGGGAAGCGTACCAAAATGTTACGCCGCGCACCGCGGTGGAAGCGTACCACGACGCTGTGCATTACTTTACTGATGCGCATGCTCAGTATGTGCATGGCTTGCTGACGTTACAGGACTGGTCGTTATTGGAGCAAATTTACTTTGCTACCATCAACCGCGTAAAAGCCAATCTGGATTTATCCGCCAGGTCACACCGCGCTATTCACGATGAGCTGAATGAAAAATTGGCCGATAAGTTATTTGTTAATTTTTCGCTGTTTCAGTCCATGCCGGATGCCTGGGGTATTGACCAGCTGTTTCCGGTGATGCCGCTGGAGCGGATGAACGAGCCGCTGAACCATCGCGCCATTATTCAGGACATTACCTGTGACTCCGACGGCCAGCTGAAAAGCTACGCCGATGGCAATGGTATTGAGTCGAGCTTGCCACTGCCGCTGTATAAAGAAGACCAGCAATACCTGCTGGGCATGTTTATGGTGGGCGCTTACCAGGAAATTCTCGGCGACCTGCATAACCTGTTCGGTGATACCGACTCGGTGCATGTGGAACTGACCGATGATGGCAGCTACAAGCTGACCAACATTATCAAAGGTGATACGGTAGCCGATGTACTGCGCTACGTGCAGTTTGATGCGAATAAGCTGATAGCGTCTTACACACGGCAGCTGGCCAAGTTAGAGATGACCGACAGCAAGAAAGACGAAATGCTGGATGAACTGAAAGCCGGCGTTTATGGTTACACCTATTTTGAAGATTAAGGTAAACTGGTAGCTGATCGGATGTGTTAACAGCAGGCTCGCCTGCTGTTATTATTTTTGCCGGCCGCTAACAACACCGGTAACAGATATCAGGTACTTATTATGTTGCATTTTTTGCCCCGCCCGTTAACCGGTGCGCTTTCTCTGCTGCTGTATATCGTTAATACGCTGTTTTGGTTTGTGCCGGTAATGCTGCTAGCAATTTTGAAGCTGCCGCCGGTAACGCGCTGGCAAAGCTGGATGACCTATCTGCTGGATGCCTGCGCGGTGTCCTGGATCAGCGTCAATAACTTTACCACCCGCTTATTTACCCGCATCCGCTGGCATGTGGCGGGGCTGGAAAAACTGTCACGCAAAGACTGGTATCTGGTACTGGCCAACCACCAGTCCTGGGCCGATATCCTGGTGCTGCAAAAGGTGTTTAACCGCAAAATTCCATTTATTAAGTTCTTTCTGAAAAAAGAACTGATTTATGTGCCAATTATAGGCTTATGTTGGTGGGCACTGGATTTCCCTTTTATGAAGCGCTACAGCAAAGCCTTTTTGCAGCGCAATCCGCAATTACAGGGCAAAGATATTGAAACCACCCGTAAGGCCTGCCGCAAGTTCCGCTTTAAACCATCGGCCATTATGAACTTTGTTGAAGGCACGCGGTTTACCGTGGAAAAGCACAACCAGCAACAGTCGCCTTTCGCGCATTTGCTAAAGCCAAAGGCCGGCGGCGCAGCGTTTGTGCTGGGCGCCATGGGCGAACAACTGCATAAAATTCTGGATATTACCATTCACTATCCGCAAGGGATCCCCAGCTTTTGGGATTATATCTCCGGCAAGGTCCGTGATATAACAGTACAGATTAACGTTTTGCCTATTACCCCGGAGCTGCTGGGTGATTACAACGATGCACAGTACCGCGAGCGCTTTCAACAGTGGATAAATCAACTGTGGCAGCAAAAAGATCAACAGCTGGTGCAGTTGCAGCAGGGAGTTAAGCAGTAATGTTACATTTTCTACCCGGTTGGTTGTTATTGCCGTTCAGTTTTAGCTTGTTTGCGTTAAATCTGGCCCTGTGGGGCTTGCTGGTTACGCCGCTGGGGCTGCTGAAGCTGCTGCTGCCGTTCAGCGCCGCCCAACGTTTGTTGGCGTATGCCGGTAAAGGCTGCTATCGCGGCTGGACTGCGGTAAACACCGCCCTGATCAACCTGTTTAATCAGGTAGACTGGCAAGTCAGCGGCGCGCAAAGTCTGGATAAACACAGCTGGTACCTGTTAATTTCAAACCATAAAAGCTGGCTGGATATTCCTATTGTCAGCACAGTGGCACACAGCCGTATTCCCGAGCCGAAGTTCTTTTTAAAAGACGAGTTAAAATGGCTGCCGTTTTTAGGCACCGGCTGCTGGGCATTAGATATGCCCTTTATGAAACGCTACAGCCCGGCGGTACTGGCCAAACGCCCGGAGTTAAAAGGCAAAGATATAGAAACTACCCGCTTGTCATGTCAGAAATTTAAAACCGTGCCCACCACTATTATTAATTTTGTTGAAGGCACCCGCTTTACCGCAGATAAAAAAGTACAGAAACAGAGCCCGTTTCAGTATCTGCTGCCGCCCAAGGCCGGCGGTATTGCTTTTACGCTGGCCAGTATGGGTGAGCAGTTTAATGCCATTTTAGATTTCACCCTGTTGTACCCGGACAACCCACAGCATGTTGCCATGGATATGTTAATGGGTAAGCTGAAACGGGTGGTTGTGCAGATAGAAGTGCTGCCGATAGACCAGCAGGTTATCGGTGATTATTTTAACGATGAGCAATTTCGCGACCAATTTCAACAATGGCTTAACCAGCGCTGGCTGCAAAAAGACCGCATGTTGCTGCATTACCTGCAGACAGATAGTCCTGAGCGCAGTACGGAGCAATTGCCATGTTAACCGACGTTCTGACGCAATTGGCGCATGCACTGCAATTGCCGCAGCAATGGCATGCCGTGTTTCTGCTGGGCTGCAATATGCTGCTGGCAATTGCTGTGGTAACGGTGTGTTTCCTGCTCAGCCGCGCCTGGCTAAGGCCGGTGCTGGCACAGCTGCTGGATAAACTGGACGGCCGCCTTACAGATGAAACGGCCCGCGAGCGGCGCAAACTGGCCAGCCATATGGCACATTTGGTGCCGGCGCTGGTGTTGCAAGCCTTGTCGCCGTTACTGTTTAATCAGGCGGAGCATTTTGCCGTTGTGCTTGGCGTGGTAGTTTGGCTCTATCTGTACCTGTTTATTGGCCTGGCTATTGCCGCCGCTATTACCCTGATCGCCAAAGGCTATGCTTACCTGGCACCTAACCCTACTATTCCGTATCAGGGCATTTCACAATTACTGAAACTGCTGACTTTTATAGTGTTCAGCATTCTTATTGTCAGTACTGCGCTGGACCGATCGCCTACCCTGCTGCTAAGCGGCTTGGGGGCGTTAACCGCCGTGCTGTTGTTAGTGTTTAAAGACGCCATTCTTGGCTTTGTCGCCAGCATTCAGATCGCCGTAAACAATATGGTTAATGTCGGCGATTGGATAGAAATGCCCAAGTACGGTGCCGACGGCGATGTACTGGAAATTGCCCTGACCACAGTGAAGGTGCGTAACTGGGACAATACCATTACCACTATTCCTACCTATGCGCTGATTTCTGACTCGTTTAAAAACTGGCGCGGTATGCAGCAATCCGGCGGTCGGCGCATTAAAAGAGCGATTAATATTGATATCGGCACCATCCGCTTTATTAAAGCGGACGAGTTGGAGCAATTGCAACAAAGACGCCGCCTGCAAACCTTTTTTCAGCAACAGGAAGTGCTGGATTTGCTGGCCAGCGACGACGTAACCAATATTGCGCTGTTTCGCTTTTATGTGCAGTGGATATTGCGCCGGCACGAAAAGATTAACCAACAAATGACACTGATGGTGCGCCAGTTGCAGTCAACCGAAGTAGGTTTGCCGGTTGAGATCTACTGTTTTAGTGCCGACAAAAACTGGCTGAATTACGAAGCCATTCAGGCAGATATTTTTGATAAGCTGTTTGCTATTCTGCCGGTGTTTGACTTAGCGGCCTTTCAGCGTATCAGCTCGCGCCAGGAACTGCCGGTTAAACACTAAAGCTGTTTTGACGCCCGCAGCAGCAAGTTGCGTGGCGTCACCTGATAATCGCAAAACGCACTGATACTAACCTGATAACCATGCTGCTGTAAGTACAGCGCTTTGTCTAACGCCAACCACAGTTCCAGCGGCCGGCGAAACAAATGCCGCACCAGTTCAATACGCTGCACCAGCGCGGCCCGCTGTGTCGCCCGTTGCAGGTAATGCGACCAATTCACCTGCGCCGGTAACGTCAACTGATGCTGCTCTGCAGCCCAATGCGCAAAGGCGGCAAAGTCAGCACTGAACCAGTGTTTAGCCACCGACGCCAGCGGCCGGTAGTGCGGCTGCGCGCTAAGCTCAGCACGCAGCTCATCATAAGCCAGGCGCCACAATACTTCGGTGGCACGCAGCTTTTCAATGCGTTCGCCGGCAGTGACCTGGCCCTGCACCACCAGTTTTAAATCATCTTTGTTCAGTTGCAAATCCAGCTTTGCCCCTGCGTCGGACAACGGCTGATACTGCGCTTGCGGGATCAAATGATAACAACAGGGCACCAGATGCAATTGCTGACAACCGGCCTGCACAGCCTGTTGCAGCATAGTAATATGCAACTGGCCGCAGGCGTGCAGCGCCACTATATGCTGCTGTGGTTGCAACACCGCAGTTAGCGGTGTGGCTAATACATCGGCGCAAACAAACTGCTGTGGCAGTTCATACTTCGCCGCCAGAGCGCTGCCGTCATCACACAGCTGTTGTTGCCATTCCACACTGGTTACCGGCTGGCCGAAGCGATGTACTAAGATACGGCCTAAATGGCCTTTACCGGCACACCACTCCAGCACCGGCAAAGCCGTGTCCGGCCACTGCCGGCACAGCGCATCTATTTGCTGCAGTTTTCGCCCGCCAATACCGTTTTCCAGCCAAAATGGTAACGGCGCTACCGCTTTACTGTGCGGCGTTGCCGTTAAATCCGGCAAAGCAAATAAGGCCGGAAAAAAATCTGCAAAGTATTGCTGCTGCAGTGCACTGCTGCTATCAATCTGCTTTACTTGTTGCTCATCCAGGGCCAGCAGGCATTGCTGCAGCTTGCTATCCGGCCACGGCAGACTGTTGCAGCCAAACGGCAGCAACTGCCAATAGTGACGGTACTGCTGCAACAGCGCGCTGAGTTGCTCAAACTGCTGCTGTAACGAAGTGCCCATAAATAACTGTCCGCCGTTTTGCCAGGCTTGCGCTTGTGCTTTATAGTAAGGCTGTCGCTTAATTTAAGGCCGCTATGATAATTCAACGCGTCAGCAGTACCAGCAATTTTATCACCTGGTTTGGCAGCCTGCTGCTGCTGGCACTGTTCGGCTGGCTCGGCTGGCTGGATTATCAGCGGCTGCAGGAAACCGATGTCCTGCAAAAATGGGCGCTGGCTTTTTTGGTCAGTGAACTACTGCTGTTGCTGTTACTGTCTGATATGCAGCGCGTTACCCGACGCCTGATGCGTGAAATTCTGCAACAGCAAAACACGGTATACAGCGAAGAGCGTAAAGCGTCAGCACTGCTGACTAAAATTGCCAGCCAACTACCGGGCATGGTGTTTCAATTTAAACTGGCGCCGGATGGCACCGCCAGCTTTCCGTATTGCAGTGACGGCATCCGGGATATTTACCATTTAACGCCGGAGCAGGTAAAGCACAGTGCACAACCGGTGTTTAGCCTGATCCACCCGGACGATCTACAGCGGGTAGAAGACAGCATAAGCCTGTCGGCACAGCAACTGTCGTTGTGGAAACTGGATTACCGCGTCCGCTACAGCGATGGTGAAGTGATCTGGGTTACCGGCCGTTCAGTGCCGGAGTTGCAAAGCGACGGCAGCGTGCTGTGGCATGGCTTTATCAGCGATATTACCGAGCGCAAAAAAATTGAACGCTTAAAAGACGAGTTTGTTTCTACCGTTAGCCATGAACTGCGCACACCCTTGACCGCCATCAGCGGCGCCATTGGTTTACTGCATGGCGAAGTATTCGGTGCTTTACCGCAGCAGGCCACGCAGATGACACAACTGGCGCAAGCTAATGTGCTGAAGTTGCAGATATTGATTAACGACCTGCTGGATATGGATAAACTGATTGCCGGCAAAATGCAGTTTGATATTCAGCCGCAACCGCTGCTGCCGGTGATTGAAAAATCCTTAGCCGACAACCAAAGCTATGCCAGGCAATACCGGGTAAGCTATCAATTGCAGGTTGACGACGCTGATTTATGGGTAAATATTGACAGTATGAGATTGCAGCAGGTAATGGCCAATCTGTTATCTAATGCCGCTAAGTTTTCACCGCCGGATGCGGCGGTAACTATTAAGGTACAGCAGCAAGGCCAACAGGCGGTGGTGCGGGTAATTGACCGCGGCCCTGGCGTCAGCGAAGCCTTTAAACCGTATATTTTTGATCAGTTCTCCCAAGCAGACAGTTCTGATATTAAGAGCAAAGGCGGTACCGGACTGGGGCTGGCTATCAGTAAACAATTAATGACGCGGATGCAGGGTGAAATTGGCTTTCATTCAGAACCCGGCGAGGGCGCAGAGTTTTATTTATTATTGCCACTGATCAGTACTGCAGACACCACGGAGCTAACGCTATGACAGAATTACAGCGCATTATGCATGTAGAAGATGACCCTTCCATTCAACAGGTGGCGAAAATAGCCCTGGAGGCGGTAGGTGGCTTTACCGTACATACCTGCAGCAGCGGCCAGCAAGCGTTGACCGACTACCAGACCTTTGCGCCGCAACTGATTTTGCTTGATGTGATGATGCCCGGAATGGACGGCCCCACTACCCTGCAACAATTGCAGCAGCAATATGACCTGAGCCAGGTACCGGCGGTGTTTATGACCGCCAAGGTACAAAGCAACGAAGTGGCGTCTTATAAAGCGCTGGGCGCCGCTGATGTGGTGGTAAAACCCTTTGATCCAATGACACTGTCAGACCAAATCCGGCAGATCTGGTCTGACTTTCAGCAATAACCCGGCCGTGTTCTACCAGGCCAAATCAGTACAGTAAGCTGTATAATTTGCGCCGGTACAAGCTGGCAACACTGTCGCCTTTGGGCAAGGCCGCCAGAATATCCAGATACAACTTCTTGCTACTGCCAAAGTTTAAATCCTGCTGCAAAATACCCAGTAACAGCGCCAGCGCATCTTCGCTGCGCTGTACTGCCTGGTACTGCAATGCCAGTTTTTCTTTTAGCTCGTTATTGGCCGGCTCTGCCGCCAGGGCCGCTTCTAACGCTTTAATTTCCGGCGTATCTGCCGCTTCTTTGGCCAACTGCAGTTTCGCCAGTACCGTTTTGTACAGCGCATCCTGCTCAGCCAGTTTTATTTCGCCAAGTAGGGCTTCCGCTTGCGGCAGCTGGCCTAAGCTTACCGCGGCATCGGCCAGCCACAATTTTATTTCTGTGCGCTGTGGCGCTAATGCCAGCGCGTCTTTTAACAACGGATAAGCGCCGGCATAGTCCTGCGCGGCCAATAATTGTTCGGCCTGCGCCAGTAATTCATCTTCCGGCTTGGGCAAATAGGCCGCCAGCTTGTCGCGAATGGCTTGCTCAGTTTCTACCCCGGCAAAACCATCTACCGGCCGGCCTTGTTTAATCATCATTACTGTTGGCAACGACTGCACACCAAACTGCATCGCCAGATCCGGCTCTTTGTCGCAATCGACCCGCGCCAACAGCAGTTGTTGCGGATACTGCTGCACTATACGCTCCAGCAGTGGGCTTAATTGTTTGCAGCCTTCGCTGCGCGCCGACCAGAACTGAAACAGCACCAGTTTTTGCATCGAGGCATCCAGCACCTCGCGGGCGTTATTTAGTGACACATCAACGATAGCGTGTTGCATAAAAAGGTAAATCCTGTGCTGGGGTAATCAAAATCAGTCAGCTATTACTATGTGGGCTCCGCCATGGCTTTGCAAGCCTTGTGAATGCTGACAAAAGCAGCAAATTCAGCGGAAAAAGCATCGACATCCGGCCGTCTATCACGTAAATTAACTCTGCGCATAAAAAAATGACTGCACAGCAGCGAATAACCATAGCGCCATAGTTTGAGTTTTACAGCCTTGCCTGTTTAACCCGTCCACGTAGCAAACAGTATAAAGCCGCTGCAAAGCCGCTTTTAGTGACATTAAGCCGCGACTTTGCCAGCAAAGCCGTGACCTGTTTTATTTGCCACAGCAAACTATGAGACACAGAAAATGACCAGCCAGACCCAGCCAGACGATAAGTCAGCCAACCCAAACCGCAGCACAGAAATGTTGTCCGGTGCCGCCATGGTGATCCGCGCCCTTGCCGATGAAGGTGTGGAATACCTTTACGGTTACCCAGGCGGTGCGGTGCTGCACATCTACGATGCCCTGTTTCAGCAAAATAAAGTTAAGCATGTGCTGGTGCGCCATGAGCAGGCCGCCACCCATATGGCCGATGCTTACGCCCGCGCCAGCGGCAAGGCCGGGGTGGTACTGGTAACCTCCGGCCCGGGCGCTACTAACGCTGTTACCGGTATTGCCACCGCCTATATGGATTCGATCCCTATGGTGATATTAACCGGCCAGGTAATGAGCCACTTAATTGGCGGTGATGCGTTTCAGGAAACCGATATGCTCGGCATTTCGCGGCCAATTTGTAAGCACAATATGTCTGTGCGCCGCCCGGAAGATATTCCGTATTTAATCAAAAAAGCCTTTCATATCGCGCAAAGTGGCCGGCCGGGCCCGGTGGTGCTGGATATCCCCAAAGATATGACCATGCCAAACCAGAAGTTTCCGTACCATTACCCTACTGAGATTAACCTGCGCTCCTATCAGCCAAAACAGCAGGGCCATAGCGGCCAGATTAAAAAAGCCGTAACAGCATTACTCGGCGCGAAGAAACCCATTTTATACGCCGGCGGCGGGGTAATTATGGGCGGCGCGTCCAATGAACTAACCGAGCTGGCGCAACTGCTGAACCTGCCGGTAACCAATACACTAATGGGCCTGGGCGCGTATCCGGCCGGCGATAAACAGTTTATCGGCATGCTGGGTATGCACGGCAGTTATGAAGCCAACCAAACCATGCACCACGCCGATGTTATTCTGGCCGTTGGTGCGCGCTTTGATGACCGCGTAACCAATAACACGAAAAAGTTCTGCCCCGACGCCACCATTATCCATATTGATATCGACCCGGCCAGCATCAGTAAAACGGTAAATGCGCATATTCCGATTGTTGGCCTGGTGCAACCGGTACTAAGCGATATGCTGGCATTGCTGAAGCAGAAAAAGAAAAAGTTGGACAGCGCCGCGCTGCAAAGCTGGTGGCAGCAAATAGAACAGTGGCGCGCAGTGCACGGCGGCCGTTACGACACCACTGCTCCGCTGTTAAAGCCGCAGTATGTGATTGAACAGGTAAGTAAAATTACTAAAGGTGAGGCTTATGTCTGCAGCGATGTTGGCCAGCACCAAATGTTTGCTGCGCAGTATTATCCGTTTAACAAACCCAACCGCTGGATTAACTCCGGTGGCCTTGGCACCATGGGCTTTGGCCTGCCGGCAGCGATGGGGGTAAAACTGAATTACCCCGATGCTGACGTGGTGTGCGTAACCGGCGAAGGCTCTATTCAAATGAATATTCAGGAGCTGTCTACCTGCAAGCAGTACGGCTTAGGCGTAAAAATTATCAACCTGAATAACGGCTATTTAGGTATGGTTAAACAGTGGCAAGATATGAACTACGAGTCACGTTATGCCAGCTCGTACATGGATTCCCTGCCCGACTTTGTCAAACTGGCCGAAGCCTACGGCCATGTCGGTATCCGCGTGACTACACCGGAAGAGCTGCAACCGGCGCTGGAGCGCGCTTTTGCGCTGAAAGATCAGCTGGTATTTTTAGATATTCATATCGACCCGAAAGAGCACGTCTACCCGATGCAGGTACCCGGCGGTGCTATGAACGATATGTTTTTAAGCAAGACAGAGAGGACTTAACATGCGACATATTATTTCTGTTCTGCTGGAAAACGAATCCGGCGCTTTAGCACGTTTGGTTGGCCTGTTTGCCCAGCGCGGCTATAACATTGACTCGCTTAACGTAGCACCGACCGACGATGCAACCTTGTCACGTTTAACCCTGGTAACCCAGGGCAATGATCAGGTGATTGAGCAAATCAGCAAGCAACTGCATAAGCTGATTGAAGTGGTCAAGGTGTCAGATATCAGTGAAGCGGCGCATATTGAACGCGAGCTAATGCTGGTAAAAGTAAAAGCCAATGGCAACCAGCGCGAAGAGGTAAAACGCTGCGCCGATATTTTCCGCGGCCAGATTATCGACGTGACGCCTGGCACCTACACCATCCAACTGGTGGGCACCAGCGACAAACTGGATGCCTTTATTCAGGCACTTGGCACTACGCCGATCCTGGAAGTGGTGCGCAGTGGCGCCTCCGGCATCGCCCGCGGTGAGAAAACCCTGGCGCTGTAAATCCGCACTCTGCCGGGCCGTCTCAGGCGGGCCCGGCTTTTGGCTGATGTCTGCCATAGACCCAGTGAAAAAGTGGCGATGCCATCAGCGTCGTTACAATGGCCATCACCACCATAATCGAAAACAAAGCGGGCTGGATCACGCCATAGCTCAAGGCAATGTTGATAATAATCAACTCCATCAGGCCGCGAGCGTTCATCAGCGCGCCCACCGCCATCGCGGTGCTGTTATCTGAGCCATTTAACCGCGCCGCCGCCCAGCAGGCGCCGAATTTAGCAAACACCGATGCCGCCAAAATCAGTAGCGCTACAGCAAATACCTGAGCAGAAGCCAATACGTCCAGCCGGGTATTCAGGCCGGAATAGGTAAAAAACATCGGCAGCAACAGTAGAATAGTGACTTTCTCCAGCCGTTTACGCAACTGCTCTACAATAATGCCACGTGGCATAGCAATACCCAGTAAAAAGCCACCAAATACCGCATGTAGCCCCACCCAATCCATGCTGTAGGCCGACAGCGCAAATAACAGCATAATGCCAATAAATTGCGGGTAACTCATCCGATTGTGGCGGGCAATATTATCCGCCAGCGGTTGCAGCCACTGCCGCACTTTCGTCAGCATTAAAAACGCATATAAGCCACCTCCTATCAATGCTTTAAACAACAGCTCACTGCCACCGCCAAAGCTGGCAAGCACCAACGCCAGTACCAACCAGGCTGCAGCATCATCGACTGCACCTGCGGCCAGTGCCATGGTGCCAAGAGGCGTACCGGCCAGCCCACGCTCATAAATGATCCGCGCCAACATCGGAAACGCCGTAATGGCAATGGCTGCCCCCAGAAACAGTGCGGCGTTGTAGTAGGATATACCCTCGGCAAATAACCCCGGCACATCCACCAACCAGAGACAAAGAACAGCCGCAGTGATAAAAGGCACAATCATACCCGCAAGCGAGACACTAACTGCGCTTTTGGCATGTGTTTTAAAGAGCCGGGTATTAAACTCCAACCCTACCAGAAACATGTACAGGCCCACGCCAAGCTGAGCACCAAAATACAGCCAACTGCGCGTATCAGGTGTAAAAATACTTTGTTGCAGCTCAGGAGCCAGCCAGCCAAACAATGACGGCCCCAACAGGACACCAGCGATCATTTCGCCGACCACTTTGGGCTGGCCTATAAAACGGGCCAGCCGGCCCATCAACTGCGCTGCCAGTAATATCAGCAACAATTGCAGTAAGAACAGCATCACAGCACTAAAAGACATC
The DNA here is from genome assembly GCF_030690345.1 of Rheinheimera sp. GTDB lineage: Bacteria > Pseudomonadota > Gammaproteobacteria > Enterobacterales > Alteromonadaceae > Alishewanella. The sequence goes on along the minus strand of NZ_JAUYGV010000006.1, from coordinate 219,079 downwards.
AACAGGACCCTTGTATTAATAACTGAGTAAGCCGGTGTACCAGCATAAAAACAACAACGCAAAGCCAATCAGATACGCCAGACCAAGCCAGCTCAGTAATTTCAGCGGCGTGCTGAGCACTATGGCGCCATCACCGCGCATCAGGCTGTAATTAAGCCAGGCAAATACCGGCGTGGTTAAAAATGCCAATGTCATGGCAAAGGTTAACATTGGCGATAGTGCGGCTTTAAAAAACAAGATTAGCGCCATACCGCAACCGGCTTGCGCCAGCAGCCAGTAGTTCAACGCCGATTTATGTTTAATCCAGCCCAGTTGTTCAAAAGAGGCGTGCAGGGTGCGGGCATAGCCGTCCAGCACGGTAATGGTAGTGCCAAACATGCATAAAAACGCAATTAACGCCACTAAAGGTCTGGCCCAGTCACCTATGGTGCTGGCATACATTGTCATCAGTTGCTGAGCAAAGGCGCTGCCGGCCAGTGCTATCGGCTGCTCGCTGCCGTATTGCACCAGAGCGCCCAACGACAAAAACACCAGCGCTAAGGCGGCAGTAAGCCAATAACCAAGATTAAAATCGAACAGACCCTGAGCGCGGGTAATATGCGTATGGCGTTGTTTGGCTTTGAGCCACAAGGAACTGATGGCGGAGATTTCTATCGGCGCCGGCATCCAGCCCATTAATGCCACCAGAAAGCCTAAACCGGCCAGGGTCCAGGGCGACGGACCAACATAACCGGCCGGTGCCTGAGCGCCGTTTTGCCAAGCGATAACGGCTGCAATCACTGTGGTAACAGTCAGCAACAGCATGATCAGTTTGGCGACATTATCCAGCGCTTTATAGTGGCCCAGCAGCAAGATCAGCAAACAGGCCGCCAGAATCAGCCAGCACAATAAAGTCACGGATGAATTACCCGGCAGTGCGTATTGCAGCAAACTGGCGGTCAGCAATAACACCCCTGCGGTGTTAACCACAGCAGCAATAATATTCAGCACAATAAAGCTGTAAAAATAACCGCGGCCCTTGCGTTGATACCCGGCCAGCAGGCTCTCTTTACGTGTCAGGGTGTATTCCACACCAAAACGGAAAAACGGATACTTCAGCACATTGACCAGCAAGATCAACCAAGCCAACTGCCAGCCAAATAGGGCACCGGCCTGAGTCGACGCCACCAGATGCGAGCCACCGATAGCGGCCGTTGCCATTAATACCCCGGGGCCAAGTGCCTGCAGGCGGCCACGCCAGCCGCTGTATTGTTGTTGCATAGTTATTGTTCTGTATGGTTATTTTTACTGTGCTCCAGCTTAGCCAAAGCGCCGGTTAAATACTATTGGCGTAAGCTATTTTCTGCTGATGATTGGCAAGCGCCGGCAATTCTTTCATACTGGCGCTACGGCATTGCAACACTGAGGCATTTATGAGCGACGACCTGCTCGACCAGGCCATGTTATTTGAAGTGGTAGAGAATCAACTGGCTGACAATTACCCGAAACAAGTTACCGAAACCCTGCTGCGGCTGCGAATGACCGGCCATAGCCGCGAAGATGCCATAGAGCTGATAGCTTGTGCGTTGGCACCGGAAATGGTGGATGTAATTGAACACCAGCAGAGCTTTAATTTAGACCGTTATGCCGCCCATCTGGCACAGCTGCCGCAAACGCCCTGGCTGGAGGATGACGTATGACAGCGCCGCTGATCCAACATCAGACTGAGCAGCAGCGCTTTGTGCTGCAATTAGATGGCACAGAAGCCGTACTGGATTACAGCCTGAGCGGCAACAGCATTAATTTTCATCATACCTTTGTGCCACCGGCGTTTCGCGGCAAAGGCCTGGCAGAAAAACTGGTACGCCACGGTTTGGCGTGGGCTAAAGCGCAGCAATATCAGCTTAATGCCAGTTGCTCGTATGTGCAGAAGTTCTTACGTTAATAAGGCTAAGTGTTATGTCAGCTAACGCAGCAACGAAAACTGATTGCCGCCACAGCTTTGCGCATGCAGCAGGGCTGCGGCTGCTCTTTCAATTAATAACGCCGCTTCAGTGCCATCTTCCGGATAACGGCTGATACCGATACTAACCGACAGTGCCAGCTGCTCCTGAACCAGCCCGTTTAGCAACGCCAGTTTTTGTATCACCTTTTCTGCCACCAGTACTGCATCATAAATACGGGTTACATCGCTTATCAGCAGTAAAAACGTATCATCAGCTTGCCGGCACACACTGTCACAATCACGTACTACTGCAGTCAACCGCGCCAACGCCAGGTCACTCACCTGCCTGGCCAGCTGCGCGCCATAGTTGTCGCGGATCGGCTTATAATGGTCCAATTGCACAAACAGCACTGCAAAGCCTTTGTTGTAACGCTTAGCCTGCTTCAGCATAAAGCGCAGCAATTGCTCTGCCTGCAACGTGTCCGATGCATCGGCATCATTGCCCGACTGCTGGCTTTGCCGTAGCGCCAGCAATTCACACAAGGTGCGTTCGGTTATGCTTTCTGCCCGTTGTAACGCCTGCTGCAACTCGGCATAGCTGCGCCGCGGCGGCCTGAGTATTTTTGGCTGCTGCGGCAGCATGCAGTGAATATGACTGATAGCCCCGGCTTTGTTCTGCATATCCGCTCTCCTGCTTAAATCCTGCGGCCGCGAATTAACCTCACGGCCACTATCACCAGTGCAATAATCAGCAATATATGAATAAAGCCGCCCATGGTGTAGGAAGACACCAGCCCAAGCGCCCATAGAATAATCAGCAGTACAATGATGGTTTCTAACATAAGGTTCTACCTGTTAACGGTATAAGGGAGTTAACTATGCGACAGGGTTGCACTGTTGTATGTGCGCTACACAACACAACAGATAAAAAAACCGCGTAAGTAAGAGGTAGGCGGGCAAAACTGCAGCTGCGTGCGCTGACGCACAGAACTGCCGGCCACGCTGGTTTAAGCTTGAACTTCAACCCCCAATGAGGATCTAACCATGACAGCACGAAATATCTATGCTCTGATTTTTATCGGCCTGTTCGGCCTGACGCTGGCGGGCTGCGGCGCCACCAGCACCCGTGAAGGTACCGGTGAATATATTGATGACACGGTAATCACCACTAAAGTAAAAGCGGCTATTTTGAACACCGCCTCACTTAAGGTAAGTGAAATTAATGTTGAAACTTTTAAAGGCGCAGTGCAGCTAAGCGGTTTTGTCAGCTCAGCTGACGACATTAATACCGCTATGCGGGTAGCACGTGAAGTTACCGGCGTTACCTCAGTAAAAAATGCGATGCAGGTAAAATAGCGTCTTTGTCGCTATGTGCGCTAACGCACAGAGTTAACAGTCTGTTCAACTATACTGATAATTATCTTATACCATGATAAGGATAACCTTATGCCGCAGCCGGCATCATTGCAAAGCAGGTCCACTAAGCAACATCAACCAACGCAAAACCATTTACTCAATGCCCTGTCAGTTGAAGTGCAGCAACGTTTATTCCCGCACCTGGAATTGGTAGAAATGCCGCTGGGTAAGGTGTTATATGAATCCGGCGATGTGATGCGTTATGTGTATTTCCCAACCAATTGCATAGTGTCCATGCTGTATGTGATGGAAAACGGTTCGTCGGCTGAAATTTCAGTAGTCGGCTATGACGGCTTAATTGGCGTAGCGTTGTTTATGGGCGGCGAAAGCACCACCAGCCGTGCGCTGGTACAAAGTGCCGGCTTTGCTTATCGCTTACTGGGCCAACGCATGAAAGACGAATTTAACCGCCACGGCGAGCTGCTGCATTTAATGCTGCGCTACTCCCAGGCGTTAATTACGCAAATGGCGCAAACCGCGGTATGTAACCGCCATCACAGTATTGATCAACAGTTATGCCGCTGGTTATTGTTGTCGCTGGACCGGCTGAAAGATAACCATCTGGTGATGACCCAGGAGCTGATCGCCAATATGCTTGGCGTGCGCCGCGAAGGCGTTACCGAAGCCGCCGGCCGGCTGCATAAACAAGGTGTGATTAACTACAGCCGTGGCCATATAGTGGTAACCAACCGGCCAAAGCTGGAACGGCTAAGTTGTGAATGCTATGAAGTGGTAAAAACAGAAACTGACCGCTTGCTGCCGCTGTATAAACAGCAACCGGAATGTGAGAAAACGCTTAGCACCAACCAGTTAAACTGAACTCCCGCCCCGGCCCTGCTTATGTACGACATCGCACCGACAACAGACTAACCGCCCTATAGGCTAAGCCACTACCGCTTAAGCCATACTGCAGGTTGCTATGTCTGTTTCAGTGTTGTTATTTTTCCGTACCACTTATCGTACTTTTTGCCGTGTTATTTCCGGCCGTTTGTTAACGCCGTTGACTAAGCTGCGCCGGGGTGCCGACAGCTGGTTTTCTGCTGAATTATGGCAGCAAACCCGGCCGGTGCGGGCCGAATTGTTTAGTGTTGAGCGGCTTGAACTGCATGCGCTCAGCCTGGCAACGGCGCAACCTGTTGTCAGCGATACTACGCTGTTACAGCAGCTACGCCAGTATTGCCGGCCGGCATTACAGCGCCGGTTAACCGCTAACGCCGATACCCTGCTGGCCGCTTACCGCGTCAGCGCGGCTGAATTGCAGGCCGGCCACAGTATAGTACCTGCCGCAGAATGGCTGCTGGATAACTATCATATTGTTGAGCAGCAAATTCGTGAAATCCGTGATGATTTACCGCCGGGTTATTACCGCCAGTTGCCGAAACTGGCCAACGGCCCTTTTCGCGGCTACCCACGGGTATTGGGTATCGCCTGGGCTTATGTCGCCCACACCGACAGCCATTTTGATCCGGTTATTTTGCGACGCTTTCTCAACGCTTATCAGCAAGTACAGCCGCTGAGTATTGGCGAGCTGTGGGCTGTGGCAATTACGCTGCGCATTGTGCTGATTGAGAATCTGCGCCGTTTAACCGACCAAATCAGCTTAGGTCTGCGCGAGCGCGCAGATGCCGACCAACTGGCCGATACCTTACTGAACGGCACAGAATTAAACGGCGCAGACTGGCAACATGCTGTAGCCAACTACAGCAGCACCTTAACTGATAATTTTGCCGCCCAGCTGGCCAAACGCCTGCGCGACCAGGACCCTGGCGTAACGCCGGCGTTAAGCTGGCTTAACCGGCAACTGAGCGCACAGGATGATAATATTGATGATGTGGTACTGCGGGCACAACAACGGCTGGGCGCGTCCAATGTCAGCGTACGTAATGTTATAACCAGCATGCGGCTGATGTCTGCCATCGACTGGACAGAATTGTTTGAGAGCGTCAGCCTGGTAGATCAGCAACTGGCCGGCGGCAGCCGCTTTAGCGAAATGGACTTTGCCAGCCGCAACCTTTACCGCACCGCCATTGAACATCTGGCCCGGCGCGCTAAGTGCAGCGAACTGACGGTTACCGCAGCAGTGTTGCAGGCGGCGCATAGTGCCGCCGCAGGTTGCGATAATCCGGTACAGGCAGCGCGCGAAGCCGACTGTGGTTACCATTTACTCGGCAATGGCCGGCCGGCGTTTGAGCAGCAGTTGGGCATAAAACACAGCACCGGTTACCGGCTGCGCCATGGCATCAGCAGTCGCGGTATTAAGGGCTATATCAGTCTGTTTATGCTGCTTAGCGTTGCTCTACTGCTGGTAGCGGGCGCGCTGTTGGATGCCAGCGCTGCCGGCTGGCTATGGTTACTGTTGTTGGCCGCTGTACCGCTAAGCGAGCTGGCCAGCGCCCTGCTGCAAAATATTACCAACCGCTACAGCACAGCCCGGGTGTTACCGGCGCTGGCGCTGCAACACGGCGTTCCGACCGAACTGCGTACCTTAATTGCCGTGCCGGTATTGCTCAGCGATGCCACTGAACTGCGCCAGCACCTGCAACGGCTGGAAGAACATTATCTGGCTGCCGGCAACGGCGATATCAGCTTTGCTCTGCTGTCTGACTTTTCCGACGCACCGCTGCAACAATTACCCACCGACAAAGCGCTGCTGCAACAGGCAATAGCCGGTATTGCCAGCTTAAATACGCACTATGGCGCAGGCCCGGCAGGGCCGCGTTTTTTATTATTGCATCGCCAGCGCACCTACAACACCACGGAGCTCTGCTGGATGGGCAAAGAGCGCAAACGCGGTAAGCTGAGTGATTTAAACGCTGCCCTGCGCAGCAATGCAGATGCCGCCAGCAATAACGGCGGGCCAAAGCCTTTTTCCGGCGCCAGTGCAGAGTATCCGCAGTTGTCCAACGCTGTGCCGTCACAGGTACGCTATGTTATTACGCTGGATGCCGACACGCGCTTGCCACGCAATGCAGCCGTTAAACTGGTTGGCAAAATGGCGCATCCGCTGAACCAAGCGCAATTTTGCCCGCAGCAGCAACGTATTATTGCCGGTTATGGTATTTTGCAGCCGCGGGTCACACCGGCGTTGGCACTGGCAGAGCAAGGCTCACGCTATTTGCGCTTAAGCTCCGGCCCGGCCGGTATCGACCCTTACGCCGGCGCAGTATCGGATTTATATCAGGATCTATTTGCCGAAGGCTCCTTCACCGGCAAAGGCATCTACGATGTAGATGCATTCAGCGCCGCCTTAAGCGGCAGAGTACCGGACAACAGCATGCTAAGCCACGATCTGTTTGAAGGCATCTTTGCCCGCGCCGGTCTGGCGTCGGATATCGAAGTAGTCGAGGATTTCCCCACCCGCTACGACGTAGCTGTGAAACGCCAGCATCGCTGGACCCGCGGCGACTGGCAGTTACTGCCGTGGCTGTGCCGTACCATAGTCGATCGCGCCATAGCAGATCCCGCCATAGTTGGCCGCGCCCCGGTTAACAGCCATCAGGCTGCAACGGCGAAGCTGCCATTGCTGGGCTGCTGGAAAATGCTGGATAACCTGCGCCGATCCTTGTTGGCCCCCGCCGGCTTTGTTGCCTTAACCGCAGCACTGCTGCTGCCCTGGCCGACGGCACTTAACGCCACCTTGTTGCTACTGGCCGCATTGCTGCTGCCTGTGTTACTGATGCGCCGCTTCAGTGTGCTGCCCCGCCACAGCATTTTGCAGCATGGCGGCGCAATTCAGCTACGCAGTTTATATGGCAACCTGCTGGCAGACCTGGGCCAAACGCTGAGCCAAAGCCTGCTGCAAATTATCTTACTGGCCGACCAGGCCTGGCGCATGAGCCACGCCATTGGTGTTACCTTATGGCGCTTACTGCTAAGCCGGAAACACTTGCTGCAATGGGTTACCACGGCGCAAAACAGCGCTAAGCGGCCACTTAGTCTGGCCGGCTATTACCGCCAAATGCTGCCGGGACTAATACTGGCCTGGCTAACCGGCGCGCTGGTGCTGTGGCTGGCGCCGCATAATCTGGCTTTACTGGCGCCATTGTTGTTGCTGTGGCAAGTGGCACCGGCGCTGATGTACTGGCTTAGCCTGCCCACTAACCTGCGGCAAACGCAGCCACTGCAAGGCCCCGACGCAGACAACCTGCGCCTGGTGGCGCGCCGCACCTGGCGTTTTTTCGAGCGTTTCGTCAGCAGTGATGACAATTGGCTGCCGCCGGATAATTTTCAGCAACTGCCACTGCCGGTGATTGCCCACCGCACCTCGCCAACCAATATTGGTATGTATCTGCTGTCGGTTGTTACCGCGCGGGATTTTGGTTGGTTGGGTAGCCATGCCGCTGCCGGCAAACTGGAGCAAACCTTTGTTACCCTGGGCCAACTCAGCCGCCATCAGGGCCACTTTTTTAACTGGTACGATACGCAGACGCTGCAGCCTTTGCTACCTGCGTATATCTCGTCGGTGGACAGCGGCAACCTGGCCGGGCATCTGTTGGCACTGGCCAACAGCCTGGAGGACTGGCAGCAACAATTATCAGCGCCACTGGCACTGCAGGGGCTGAACGATACCCTGGCGTTGGCGCAGCTTAGCCTGCGGCTGTGTGACCACAGCCTGTTACATAACCGGCAGTTGCGCAGTAAGCTGGATAAAATGTCGCAGTTACTGCATGCCACGCACCGCCCGGCGCCGCTGCATAAAGCGTTAGTTCAGCTGGCCGCAGAGGCGCACGCAGAATACCAAAGCGCGGCCGCCCAACAACCGGCCGGCGCAACAGAACAAGCGCATTGCGACAACCTGCAGTTTTATCTGCAGGCCTTACAGCATGCGTTGCAGCAGCATCAGCACGATAACCTCGCCGACACTGCGGCGCAGCAGCAATTGCGCCAACGCTTTGCCAACCTGGCAGCAGACAGCCGCGCGCTGGCACTGCAAATGAACTTTGCCTTTTTGCTCAATACCGAACGTAATTTATTATCCATCGGTTACACCGTCGCCGACAACCAGCTTGACAGCAGCTGTTATGACTTGCTGGCATCAGAAGCCCGTCTTGCCAGCCTGTTTGCTATTGCTAAGGGCGATATCGACAGCAAACACTGGTTCCGCCTGGGTCGCGGCGCCACACCGCTGGGTAAGGGAGCGGCCCTGTTGTCCTGGTCGGGTTCAATGTTTGAATACCTGATGCCGTCACTGGTAATGCGCGCCGCGGCCGGCAGCCTGCTGGAGCAAAGCAACCGGCTGATCGTGGCGCGGCAAATCCAATACGGCCGGCAGCACAATATCCCATGGGGTATTTCTGAATCGGCCTACAATGCCCGCGATCTGCATTTAACCTACCAGTATTCTAACTTTGGCGTGCCCGGGTTGGGGCTAAAACGCGGCCTGGCGCAAAATCTGGTCATAGCGCCGTACGCTACAGCGCTGGCCGGCATGGTCGATGCACCAGCGGCTTGCCGCAACTTTGCCAGGCTGGAGCAACTGGGCGCGCTGGGCGATTACGGCTTTTTTGAAGCGCTGGATTATACGCCATCGCGCTCACCCGACCCCGGCCAACCGGTGTTGGTACAAAGTTTTATGGCACACCACCAGGGCATGACGCTGGTAGCCGTGCTTAACACCCTGCAACAGGGCCTGATGCGCAGCCGTTTTCACCGCGAACCGATGATCAGTGCCTGCGAACTGTTGCTGCAGGAGCGGGTACCGCGCGATGTCCTCAATGCCCACCCCAGAGCAGAAGCAGTAACTGTTGCCGCCGGCAGCAGCAACGAATCGCTGATTGAACTCAGCCCCGACCCGGCCGCCGCCGGGGCGCCACATACGCACATTCTCAGTAACGGTCACTACAGTGTAATGCTAAGCGCTGCCGGCAGCGGCTACAGCCACTGGCGCGGTGTTGCCATTACCCGCTGGCGCGCCGACAGCAGCCTGGACAATTACGGCAGCTATATTTTGCTGCGCGAGCGCAATAGTAAGCAGTTCTACGCCACCAGCCTGCAACCTTGTGCCCTCAGCCAGCCGGCAACGTCCGCCGCACCACCCTCCGGCCATGCGGTAACCTTTAGCGAAGAGGCGGCAGAATTCAGTATGCAGTTCGGTGAACAACAGCAGATCAGCGCGCGGCTAAGTGTGGTGGTATCATCTGAACACAATGGTGAAGTACGCTGCCTGACCTTATGCAACCATAGCCGGCGCGATCAGGAACTGGAGCTAACCTCTTACGCCGAACTGGTGCTTGGCAACGCCGCCGCTGACAACGCCCACCCGGCATTTTCCAAGTTGTTTGTGCAAACGGAGTTTGTCAGCGAGTGCGGTGCCATTATTGCTACCCGGCGCCCACGGACCCCGCACGAAACACCGCTGTGGCTGGCACATTTTGCCGTGGTAGAAGGCGGTAGCAGCACAGCCTTGCAATATGAAACCGACCGCGCGCAGTTCTTCGGCAGCGGCACCAGCCTGCATCAGGCACAGGCGATGCAGCGCCATCAGCCATTAAGCAACAGCCGCGGTACCGTGCTGGACCCGATCTTGTGTTTGCGCCCGACAGTAACCCTGGCCGCAGGCAAACAGCTGAAAGTGGCATTCTGGACCTTGCTGGCCGGCTCGCGTGACGAACTGTTGCAACTGATCACCCAACATAACGAATACAGCGCCTTTGAACGCGCCGCCACCCTGGCCTGGACGCTGGCGCAGGTGCAGTTGCGTTATCTGGCCATCACGGTGGCTGAAGCAGCGCTGTTTCAGCGCCTTACCGGACCGTTATTGCACAACGACAGCCGTTTTCGCTCTCCGCCGGCCGCTATTCGTCGTGGCGCCGGCCTGCAGTCGGGCATATGGCAACACGGTATATCCGGTGATCTGCCGATACTGCTGCTGCATATCGACGACATTGAAGATATCGACAGCGTACGCCAACTACTGCGGGCGCACGAATACTGGCATTTGAAACAGCTGCCGGTTGATCTGGTGATTGTTAACGAGCGCGCCAGCTCTTACGTGCAGGACTTGCAACAAGCAATAGAAGCTCTGGTACGCAGCAGCCGCAGCCGGCCGACGCCACAAACAGCCAGCGGCCCGCAAACGGTCAATGGTCCGCAATTAACCCGCGGTAATGTCTACACCCTGCGCGCCGATTTAATCAGCGTCGGCAGCCGCAGCTTGCTGGCTGCTATTGCCAGAGTCGTGCTGCATGCCAGACGCGGCACTTTACAACGCCAGTTACAGCGTTTGGCACCACTGTCGGTTGCTATGCCGGCACGGGCCCCGGCGTTATCGCAAACAACAGCCACTGCACAACCTTTGCCGCCCGCAGCAGTTGCCAACGCGGTTAAAGACAGCGCCGCCGGCAATAGCGGCAGTAGCGATAACCAGTACATGGATTATGTCAGTGCCAATTTGGAGTTTTTTAACGGCCTGGGCGGCTTTGCCAATAACGGCCGCGAATATGTAACCTTGCTAAACGACAACCAGCGCACACCCATGCCCTGGTTGAATGTGATTGCCAATCCGCAGTTCGGCTTTCAGGTGTCCGCCAGCGGCAGCGGTTACAGCTGGTCGCAAAGCAGCCGTGAAAACCAGCTGACGCCCTGGTCAAACGACCCGGTTACCGACCCCTGTGCCGAAGCCATCTATGTACAGGACGTGGCAAGCGGCCAACTGTTTACCGCCACCAGCGCACCGCTCAACGACGGCGGCCATTACAGCGCCTGCCATGGCTTTGGCTACAGCCGGTTTCAACATCAGGCGGCGGGCATTCAGTTAAGCCTGCTGCAATATGTGCCGCTGCAGCAACCGGTTAAAATTTCCCGCCTGACGCTGCGCAATACCTCAGATAAACGCCGGCAGTTGCAGGTAACCGCCTATGCCGAATGGGTGTTGGGCCGTGACCGTGCGGCCTGCGCGCCCTATTTAATCAGTGAGTTTGAGCACGAAGCTGCGGTATTGCTGGTACAAAACCCGTGGCAAACCGCTTTTGCCGGCAAGGTGGCTTTTGCCGCACTGGGCGCTGACACGCCGTTGTCGGGCTGGACCGCCGACCGTACAGAGTTTCTCGGCCGCAACCGCAGTACGCAAAGCCCGCAGGCTCTGGTACAGCAGCAGGAGCTCAGCGCTGCGGTTGGCGCCGCACTGGACCCTTGCGCCGCGTTACAGCACAGCGTTAGCCTGGCGCCCGGCGAGCAAATTGAGCTGGTGTTTTTTCTCGGCCAAACCGACGATAAAGCCAGCGCGTTGGCGCTGGTGCAGCAGTATCGCGCGGCTGATTTAGTGGCAGAGCTGCAACAGGTACAGCAGCATTGGCAACAGCTGTTACAGGCCGTGCAGGTAACCACCCCGGATCGCGCCATGGATATTATGCTCAACGGCTGGCTGCTGTATCAAACCATTGCCTGTCGTATCTATGCCCGCGCTGCCTTTTATCAGGCCAGCGGCGCTTATGGTTTTCGTGATCAGCTGCAGGATACGATGGCACTGAGTTTTGCCGCACCGGAGCTGACGCGGGCGCATTTATTGCGTGCGGCACAGCGCCAGTTTGTTGAAGGCGACGTTCAGCACTGGTGGCTGCCACACAGCGGCCAGGGCGTGCGCGGCCGCATTTCTGACGACAGAGTGTGGCTGGCCTTTGCCTGTGTGCGCTATCTGGATACTTCAGGCGACAGCGCGGTACTGGATGAGAGCGTCAGCTTTTTGCAGGGCCCGCAGTTAGAGCCCGGCCAACATGATGCGTTTTTCCAACCCATGCCCACCGACGCTGCCGCGCCCTTGTATGAGCACTGCGCCCGCGGCCTGGATCAGGCAATCAGCCTGAGCAGTGCGCGCGGTTTGCCACTGATTGGCAGCGGTGACTGGAACGACGGCATGGATCAGGTTGGCAGCGCAGGCAAAGGCGAAAGTATCTGGCTCGGCTGGCTGCTGCTTACCACGTTACGCCGCTTTATACCGCTGGCACAAACACGCGGCGACCCGCGCGCTGACGTATGGCAACACCACAGCGATATGTTACTCAGCGCCATCGAGCACTATGGCTGGGACGATAACTGGTACAAACGCGCGACCTATGATGACGGCACATGGCTGGGCAGTCAGCACAGCGACGAGTGTCAGCTTGACTCACTGAGCCAGTCCTGGGCCGTACTGTCGGGCATGGCCGACCCGCAGCGCGCCGCTACAGCGATGGCGGCAGTCGAGCAGCACTTAGTACAACGCCGGCAACAGTTGCTGCTGCTGTTTACCCCGCCGTTTGATACCGGCACACACAACCCGGGTTACATTAAAGGTTATCCGCCCGGGCTGCGGGAAAACGGCGGCCAGTACAGCCATGCCGCTATGTGGGTAGTAATGGCCTTTGCCAAACTGGACCAGGCGGACCAGGCTCAGCAGTTATTCAGCATGTTAAATCCGCTCAACCATGCGTTAACTCCCGCCGACGTTAGCCGTTACAAACTGGAGCCTTACGTGGTGGCGGCTGATGTGTATTCGGTGGCGCCACATATTGGCCGCGGCGGCTGGAGCTGGTATACCGGTGCCGCCGGCTGGATGTACCGCGCCGGCGTAGAAAGCCTGCTGGGGTTAACCAGGCATGGCAACCATATTCATCTTGCGCCCTGCCTGCCGCCACACTGGCCTGGTTTTAGCGCTGTGGTAACAATTGGCAGCAGCCGGTATGCGCTGCAGATTAACCAACAGGCTAACCTGGCGCCGCAGCAAGCGGCACTGACGCTGGATGGTGAAGAGATTGCTGCTGACTCAGCAGTATTTATCAGTGCCAACTGCATAGCTTTGGCGTTGGATGATAAGCCGCATCAGCTTAGCTGGAATAAGCTCAGTGCTTAAGTGTTGGCAATGAGTGCCTTAGCGCACAGACGCTGCCCCGGGCGCCTACTATGCTGACAGTTCAAGGCTGCACGGCACCTGTCTTGCGCCATAGTGGCAACGCCAGTGCCGGGGGCTCATATTATGTCTGTTTCAACCGTACCACTTATCACCAATCATCTGTTGCAGTTGCTCAGTAGCAAAGATCGCCACATCCTGTTGCAATACTGCGACGTGGTGCAATTGCAGTTTGCCGATATTTTGTGCGAGCCGAATCAGCGCTACCGTTATCTGTATTTCCCGCTCAGTGGTTTTATTTCCTTAGTGACCAAACTGGCCGGGCACAAGCCACTGGAGATGGGACTGATAGGCAACGAAGGCATGTTGGGGGTAACGCTGGCACTGGGCATGACCACAGCGCCGATGCAGGCTGTAGTGCAAGGCAAAGGTACCGCCTGGCGTATAGATGTTGCCGACTTACAGCAATTTTTATTGTTGTGTCCGCAGTTACAGCATGTGCTGCAGCAATACCTGTTTGTGCAACTGGCCCAGCTGTCGCAAAGTGCTGCCTGTGCGCACTTTCACGAACTAAGCCCGCGGCTGGCGCGCTGGCTGCTGATGAGCCATGATCGCGCTCACAGCAGCCGGTTTTATCTGACGCATCAGTTTCTGGCAGATATGCTCGGCGTACGTCGCAGCGGCGTTACAGTGGCCGCCGGCATTATGCAACAACAACAATTTATCAGTTACAGCAGAGGCATGATCAGTATTTTAGATCGCCAGGCTCTGCAAAATGTGGCCTGCGAATGTTATCAGGCCGGGCTGGATGAATACCTTAGCGTGCTGGGACAGCCCCGCACAGAAGACGATATTAAACAGTTACTGCAGCAAAGCGTGCCTTAGTGTAGCAGCAGGGCAAAAAAACACCCGCAGCTGCGGGTGTGTCATTTGGCTTAACCGGCGTCACGGCCGGATGCATCACGCGGCACAGTGCGGCGACTTAACCACCAGCTAAATAACGCACCACCGGCCAATGCGATACCAATCGCTAACAGGGGATGGCTGCGTACTTGCGTGCGGGTGTTGCCGGCCAACTGCTGTTGCATCTGATGCAGTTGTGCCCCCTTTGTGGAAATGGCCTCTGCTGCATGGTGGGCACCATTGGCCATTTTATCCACCGTGCTGTGAGCACTGTTTGCCATCTGCTTCAGTGCCGGTGATGCTGCATCAGACGCGCTGTTAATGGCGTTGTGCATAGTGGTGGACGCAACGTCCACGCCACGGTTAAAAGCGTTATTGGCCGTATTTGTGTCTATTGGCTTGTCCATAATTAATCCGCTGATAAGCGACAACCGCCGGATTGCAGTTGTCTTACCTGCATTATGCCTGCAGCTGCGGCGTTATTCGGTGCGCCAGCGCGCTTAGCCGCCAATAGCTATTTTTCCGGATTAGCAATAATCACTTCTACCCGGCGGTTTTGCTGACGCCCGTCCGGCATGGTATTGCTGGCCAGCGGCGTCGTTTCGCCTTTGCCGGATGCATCCAGCCGGCTGCCAGCAATGCCCTGCGCCACCAGAAATGCTTTTACCGTATCAGCACGGCGTTGCGATAACAGCATATTGGCCGCGTCAGAGCCGACATCATCGGTATGGCCCTCAATTTGCGCGCTGCGCTCAGGATAGGCATTTAAAAACAATGCCAGCTTATCCAGATGTTTACTGCTGCCGTTTTTCAGCCCGGCCTTGCCGGTATCAAACAATACGTCGCCCAGGGTAACAACCAAACCACGATCTGTCGGCCTGGCATTCAGCTCGGCTATTTGTGCCCGTAAGTCGGTTGCGGTAGCTGCTGATGTAGCGGCTTGTTGCTGTGCGCTGGCAGCTGCAGATAAGGCTGCACTTTCACGCCCTACCGCGGCAGTTTCTGCCAACCTTGCACTGCTGGCATCGGCTCTGGCGCTGCTGGCCTGCGACCGCGCAAATTCTGCGTCACTGCGGGCATCACTGGCGTCGGCCCGAGCACTGGCAGCCTCGCGGGTACGGGCGTTTAACCGCACATCATCGCGTTTTTGGCTCAGCGCATCACGTTGTAATTCCAACTGCCGGGTTTGCGCCTGCGTGCCGGCCATATTGACTTTGCGCTCCGCCATTACTACACGGTGCGCCGCCAGCGCGCTGTTTTTTTCCGGTTGTTCAGCCAGCCGGACCGCCTCTTCAGCATCTTTAATCGCCAGCGGTGCTAACACAGCCAGTTGTTGATCGGCCTGCAGCTGTGTTAACTGCATGCGCACATTGGCGGCGCCATCGGGGCTCTTCGGCGCGGCCGCACAACCGGCCAGTAACGCCGTGGCCAGGCTCATGCCCAGCAGGTTTTTCGTAAAGTATTTAGGTGCTTTCATGGTTTTACTCCTGACAGGTTGCGCTGCGCTTCCTGCTGCAAGGCATCAATGCTTTGCTGCATATCCTGGTTTACCGCTTGCGCTTTAAGCAGTTCAGCCCGCGCCAATGCCAATTCAGCACTTAGCTGAGCCTGTATGGCTAAGCGCTGTGCTTGCGGCATATTTTCCGCGGTAACGGCACTGCGGGCGGCAGTCAACTCGTTACGGGCGGCGTTCAGTTCAATGCTGGTATAGCGGATCACCTGCGCCCGCTCAGCGTTGGCAATAGCCCGCTCTGCGGCCAGCAATTCAGCTGTCGGGGCCTCAGGCGCAGAGGCGCAGGCGGCCATTAACACTACTGAGCTAAGTAGCAGCACAGCGCGCTGTTGCAACCTGGTGAAAGGCAGTATTTTGGTTTGTCTGATGGAAATATTCATCTGAAGCTCCTGCTGATACCGGGCTGCAGCAAAGGTGCGCCCTGCGCTACTATGGCGCAGTACTGCCGGGTTATCGGTGCGCTGGCGCGCATAGCGGCCGGAATTTTAGCGGCGGAGCAGCCGGACGCCCTAACGCGCGCCGGCACCACCTTGTTGCTTCACCTGATACATAGCGGCATCAGCATAGCTGATCAGTGCCTGAGCATTGTCGGCATCAAAGGGGTACTGTGCAATACCAATGCTGGCTGACAACGATACCGTGCCCTGCGCCAGCTGATACGGCTGTGCCAGCAGCTGCACTAATTTGCCGGCAAACAGCGCGGCATCACGGTCGTGCTTAATATTGTTAAGCAGCAGCAAAAATTCATCGCCACCATGGCGGCTAACCGCATCGCTGTCACGTATTGCTGTGGTTAAACGCGCACTGACTTGCTGTAGCACGGCATCACCGGCGGCATGGCCATAGTGGTCATTTACCGGCTTAAAGTTATCTAAATCAATAAACAGCACCGCAAAGCGGCTGTGTTGGCGTGTTGCCATACTGATAGCCTGGCTAATGCGGTCCAGCATAATGCTGCGGTTAAGGGTTTGCGTCAGCGCGTCGCATTGGCTGCTCAGCGCCAGTTGCTGCAGTTGGGCACTGGTATTGGCATTCATGGCACCGGCCTGCAACAGCGCGACAGACAACAATTGGTTATCGCGCAGTAATTTTTGTTGTTGCTCATTCCAGATATTCTGCTGCAACAATACTTCGCAGCGCATTCGCACCATTTCAAAGCTCAGCGCATCAAAATGCAGTTGCAATACGGTATGGCGCATTATATGCGGATTAGCATGCTGAGGTTCATTCATAACAGCCTCCGTTCTTTTTGCAGTTCAGGTAGAATAAATAACAGCCGGGTTAAATTGCAGCAGCCAACTTAACCCGAAATGTCACACAACAATGTGCGCTAGCACACATTGATGATTAAAAAGAAACAAATCAGAAAATAAGTTGCTTTGATGTGACACTTTTTACGCCGCGGATATTCTGCGCCAGCTCAATCGCCAGCGCCTGCTCCACGCCGCTGTCTACTTTACCGGCCAGCGTAACAATGCCTTTGCTGGTGTTAACAGAAATGTCGGCACCGGCCACATTGCTGGAATACAAAAAGGTGGATTTAACCTTAGTGGTTATCCAGCTGTCGGCGATCACTGTGCCTTTTTCCGCATCGGCTTTTTTATAGCTTTTGCCGTCAGCGGTTTTATCACTGACACGCAACTTGTTATCTACCGAGCGCACGCCGTCAGTATTTTTCGCCAGCTTTTCTGCCTGCTGCTTCGCCTGCTGTGTTGCTACAGTGCCGCTTAGCTCAACCTTGCCGTTGTTGGTTTCCACCTTAGTGTCCATGCCTTCGGTGTGCTTGCTCCACAGCAGCTTAGACTTCACGGCGGTGGTAATAGTGACATCATCCACCACATCGCCGTAACCGCGGGTGGTGCTGCGATCCGGCGCTTTATAATCAGCATCTACGCTGATTTGATTATCAACATCATCAATACCCTTGACGCCTTCAGCAATGGCGCCGGCCAGGTCTTTGTGCACATCTTCTGCCACATTACCGGTTAAAGTTGCCTTGCCATCCAGCACAGTAACGCTGATGTCATTGGCTCTGAGGTAAGGGCTCAGCGCATAGGTGGTCCATATTTGCGCTTCCTGCCTGGCGTTAACGATCGGCCCGGTCTGCTCTTTCGCAGCCATTTTGTCATCGGCCAGCAATGTGCTGCTGCCCAGCGCCAATGTTATTGCCGTGGCCAGTAATAACTTGCGGTTTAATGTTTGCATGTTCGTCTTCCTTTAGTGCGTTAGAAGGTAGCGCCGGTAGCGAACTACACTGGCGGGAAGCTTACTGTAGCCTGATGTTAAGCCAGGGTCGGTGCGTCAGCGCGCATAGGGTGCATGTCAGTGGGTTTCACTCTATAGTAAGGCCTTGTTAATTGCGGATAACCGTTATGCCTGACGCCAACACTGTTGTATCTGAGCGCACTCTGCCGCGCCATCTGGGCTTGCTCGGCCTGTGGTTGCTGGTGGTTAATGGCTTGATCGGCGCCGGCATTTTTGGTCTGCCGGGCGGGGCGGCAAAATTAGCCGGTGAGTACAGCCCGTTAATTTATCTGTTTTGTGCTTTGCTGATTTTGCCCATATTGCTGTGTATGGCCGAGCTGGCCAGCTACTTTCGCGGCAGCGGCGGCCCGGTGCGTTATGGCACAGCAGCGTTTGGCCCCTTTATCGGCTTTCAGGCCGGCTGGTTGTACTACATAGCCCGCTTAGTATCTTTTGCCGCCAATACCGCCTTGCTGGTCGACAGTATTGGCTATTTCTGGCCGGCAGCGGCTACAGGCTTACCCCGTGTTGTGCTGTTAAGCGCCATTGTCGCCGGGCTGACGTTAATTAACGTGCTGGGTTCTGTGCGCGCTATGCGCTCGCTGGCGCTGCTGACCCTGGTTAAATTTGCCGTACTGTTGCTACTGGTGATTGCCGGTGCAGCCTTGCTGGGCAGCGAACTGCTGCCGGCGTTTAATCCGCTGACGGTACTTAGCAGCCCGTACGATATCGGCGGCGCCACCTTATTGCTGATTTACGCCTTTGTCGGCTTTGAATCGGTAGTGGTACCAGCCGGGGAGGCGAAAAACCCGGCGCGGGATATGCCACGCGCTTTAATCTTCGGCTTGTTAATGGTGACTTTGCTATATATCGGCATTCAGCTGGTGAGTGTGGCGGCGGTGCCGGATATTGCCCGCGCCGCCAGCCCGTTACTGGATGTCGCCGCCGCGTTGTTTGGCCCGGTGGGCGCTATAGTGCTGATGCTGGGCGTAGTGGCTTCAGTTGCCGCTAACCTGCTCGGCGCAATATTCTCCACACCGCGCGCCAGCTTCGCGCTGGCAGAAGATGGCAGCCTGCCGCGCTGGTTTGCAGCGGTACAACCGCGCTTTTTAACGCCGGCTAACTCTATTGTGTTTTTTGGCGCCCTGGCGCTGCTGTTAACCTTATATGGCTCATTTTTATGGCTGGCCGCGGCAACGGTAGTGTCACGCTTGTTGCTGTATGGCCTGACCTGCGCCGCCGTGCCGCTGCTAAGGCCCAAACTGGCCGGCAGCGACAGCTTTGTGCTGCCGCTGGGTTACGCCATACCCTTGTTGGGTATTACTGCCTGTATTTGGCTGGCACTGCAGGTCAGCTGGTCTGCCATTCTGGCGACAAGCTTATTTGTGCTGCTGGGTACTGCACTGTATTTTCTGGCGCGCCACCAGGCAAGCCGCACAAATTAATCTACAAACCATTAACCTTGCGCTATAGTACGCCGCAGTATTAGCACCAGAAGGAGTGCGGTGTTGCAAACCAGCCAGTTGCTTATTCAGTTAATGTTGTATGTGTTTCTGCCATTGTGGGGTATTGCCGGGTTTATTGACTGGTGCTGCCACCGCGCCACCCGGATTGAACATACCTCGGGTTTAAAAGAGTCGCTTATTCACTCGTTAATGGGCATCCAGATGGCAGTGCCGATTTTGCTTTGCCTGCTGTTTAAGGTAAATGTGCTGATAATGCTGATCTGCATTGCCGCCTGGCTGGCACATGAAGCCGTAGCCCACTACGACGTGCATTACGCCGCCCCCAAGCGCCATATCAGCTTGTGGGAGATGCATGCACATAATTATTTAGCCACCTTGCCGCTGTATATGTTGCTGTTAATTGCCGTGATTAACTACCCGGTGGTGGTGAAACTGCTGACATTTAACTGGCAGGGCGAATTTTATTTTCAGCGCATGCCTTACGCCCATGGCGGCGACACTTACCTGCCGTATTATCTGGGTTTTATGGCGCTGGTGTGCGTGCTGCCCTATATGGAAGAAAACCTGCGCTGCTTAAAGGCAGCACTGCAGCAGCGCAAGGTGAACGCATGAGTGTGTATATCAACAGCACAGGCCACTTTTTACCCGGCCCGGCTATCAGCAATGACGAAATGGAGCCGCTGTTAGGTTTAGTGCATGGCAAACCCAGCCGGTTAAAACGGCGTATTTTGCAATCTAACGGTATTCATACGCGGCACTATGCTATCGATGCCAACCACAACACCACCATATCTAACGCCGCAATGGCAGCGCGGGCGGCAGAGCATTGCTTAACCGACAGCTTTATCGGCAAACGCCAGATTAAGATGCTCAGCGCCGCCACCAGCCAGGGCGATGTGGTGCTGCCGGGCTTTGGCTCTATGCTGCAGGCTGAATTGGGCTTAAGCGATATAGAACTGCACAGCAGCCACGGTATTTGCTCCGGCAGTATGATGGCGCTAAAAGCGGCTTTTACGAACCTGAAAGCCGGCGAGCAGCCCAATGCGTTAGTGGTGGCCAGCGAATTAACCTCGCGCTTATTTAAAGCCAGCCGTTATGAGGCCGCTGGCACAGCACTGGATTTTAACGCCGAGTTTCTGCGCTGGATGTTATCCGACGGCGCCGGTGCCCTGCTGCTGGAAACCCAAGCGCGCGGCCAGTGTTTTCGTATTGACTGGATCCGCAGTTTTTCGCATGCCGATGCCTATCCGGTGTGTATGAGCGTAGGTTACCCAACGGATAGCAACCATAGCCAAAGCTGGCAGGACTACGCTACCTATGCCCAAGCCGAAGCCGCCGGCGCCTTGTTAATCCGCCAGGATGTGCGCCTGCTGGAAAATATCGTTAAATTGGGGGTCGATGGTTACCTGCGTTTAATCAGTGAGGGCCGCGTGCAACCGGACAAGGTCGACCACGTATTGTGCCATTACTCATCGCATTATTTTCGCGGCAAAATCTTCGATATGCTGCAGCGCGCCGGCGTTGGCATCGCTGAACATAAGTGGTATTCCAACCTGTACAGCCGCGGCAATACCGGCTGTGCCTCAATTTTTATTATGCTGGACGAGTTTCGCCGCACGCAAAACTATAAAACCGGCGATACCATAGTATGCATGGTACCGGAGAGCGGCCGCTTTAATAATGCTTATATGCAACTGACCGTAGTGGAGGCCTGAATGACAGAGCACGTATTAAGCCCGCAGGGCCAACAATGTTTACAGGCGCTGATGCGGGTGTGGTTTGAGTTTGAGCGCCAGCTGGGCCGCGTGCCGCTGTTGCAACGGCTGGAGCGCGGCCAGTTTAGTAAAGCCGACTATTGCCAGTTGCTGCTGAATTGGCGCCAGCAGGTGATAGAGGGCTCGCGCTGGATCAGCCGCTGCGCCTCCAGCTTCGATCGCGATTACAGCGACGTGCGTTCAACCATCATCGGCCATGCCCGCGAAGAGCACCGCGACTATGAAATGCTGGAGCGCGATTATGTTGCTGCCGGTGGCAACTTAAACGACATTCAGCAGGCGCCGCGCAATATCGGCACCGAAGCACTGCACGGCTTTTTAATGTATCGCGCCGGTCAGCCTAATCCGGTCGATTTAATCGGCGCCATGTGGATCATTGAAGGCCTGGGGCAGAAAATGGCCAACGACTGGGCCGCGCAAATTGACAAAACTAGCGGCGGTGATGGCAGCTATACCCGCTTTATGCGCTACCACGGCGCTAATGATGACGACCATATGCAGAAGCTGTATCAGTTGATAGACCGCTTATGCCAAAGCCCGGCGCAGCTAACGGCCATAGTACGTACCGCCCGCGTTACCGCCAGGTTATACTGCCTGCAACTGGAAGAGGTTGAGCATGACTACTGAGCGTCATAACAGCAACAGCCGCGGCCCAAGCGCTTATTTAAAAGCCATTGCTAACGATAACTCACTGCCCATCGAGCAGGCGGCGCTGGATCTATGGTTAAAAGACTTACAAAACCCGCTGCGCTGGGGCGTACGGCCACTGCTGCAGTTTATCTTTGCTATTTTGCTGCATATCACCTGGTTTTTTAAGCGCTTACCCCTGCCACAGTTTAGTGCGCACAACAGCTTACAAAAGCTGATTTGCTGGTTTTGCACTCACTTTGTCAGCAAAGAAGCCAATTTACTGATTTTGCGCCACTATGCTACTGAATCTAATGTGCTGAATTTTCTTGCTGCCAATAGCCCGGGCAGCGGTTTTAACCCGGTGCAGCTG
The DNA here is from genome assembly GCF_030690345.1 of Rheinheimera sp. GTDB lineage: Bacteria > Pseudomonadota > Gammaproteobacteria > Enterobacterales > Alteromonadaceae > Alishewanella. The sequence goes on along the minus strand of NZ_JAUYGV010000006.1, from coordinate 197,015 downwards.
TATCCCAAAAGCATTGCCGATATGCAACACGCCAGCTTTGTCGAGCATGACCAACAGCTGTTCCGCTTGTTCGCGGAGCTGGGCAGTTGGCACCACCCAAAGCAGCCGTTAACAGCAAACGAGCTTAACTGGCAGCACTGGCAAAGCATTGATATGGCACAGTTTGAATTTACTGAGAAACGCACGCAATGGCTGGATTTTGAAAGCGCCCATGCGCTGTTTATGTGCTTATTCTGCCTGCTGCTAACGCGGGAGGAATACCGCGATGCCATTAACGGTTTTAACCTTGACCAGTCCATTGCTATCCGCGTTGGCGATCTGCTTGGCGATAAGTCTCTGAGCGAAATGGCCTATAACAAATACCCGCATTATTTAGTCGGGCCCTGGAATTTAGGCCAGCGCTTTTTAATGCACGGCTTTTTTACCGAGCAGCTGTATGCGTATCTGGAGCAGCAGCGCCAGCAAGCCAACTAATACGAGTGCACTGATGACAGGCACCTAAAAATACATATTTATAATGCAAAATTAACCCTTGGAAAATTTTTGTTGGCGAAACACCCGCTTTAGCGACATAATCGAAACAGGCCCCGCCTTAGTTGTAAAGGGATAACACAACGCAAGAGAGGTTAAGGATGCTTCGCACTGCGCCATTATTACTCACCAGCCTGATTCTGCTCAATGGCTGTAAAGATGATGTAACTATTCGCTACACCGAATTTAATGTACCTCATATCACCTCCGGCTCCCATAAAGGGCTGGGTTATGGTGTTGGCTATGTTCATGCAGAAGAAAACTTATGCACACTGGCCGAACAGATAATGAAATTAAAGTCGGAGAAATCACGCTACTTAGGCCCAGGCACTGATCAGGCTAATATCCTGTCAGACCTGGGCTATAAAGCGCTGGATTTTCCTGCACAAGCTGTATTGTTCTTTCCTGAGCTGGAACAAGATCCTCAAGATTTGTTAGCCGGATATGCTGCAGGCTATAACCAGCGACTGTCAGAATTGACGCCGGCAACTTATCCAACCCCCTGCCGGGATGCGCAGTGGGTTCAACCCATTAGCGCTACAGATGTACTGGCATATCATCTTGATTTGGCAGCACTTGCCAGCAGCCGTAACTTGCTTAGCCCAATGGCCGTAGCACAGCCGCCACAGGCAACAGGAGAAATGCGTGTTCTGCCGCAGCTTGACGCTGAACAGGTATTTACCTCTAAAGGTTTGGGCAGCAATGGTTGGGCTTTGGGACACGAGAAAACACAGGGCGCTATCAGCTCGCTGTTAGCCAACCCGCATTTTCCCTGGGACGGCGAGCTGCGCTTTTTTCAGCAACATCTAACCATACCCGGTGAGCTGGATGTGACCGGTGTCAGCTTTATTGGTTTACCCGTAGTGCTGATTGGATTTAATAAACATCTTGGCTGGACTCATACTGTATCGCAATCTAAGCGGTTTACCTTTTACCAGTTAGAGCTGGATCCGCAAAACCCGCTGCGTTATCGCTATGGCACTGAATATCGTGATATGACCGCCAGAAATGTCACTATAGAGGTAAAAATGCCGGATGGCAGCTTAGTGCCGCTGGAGAAAACCTTATACAGCAGCCATTACGGCCCGATGCTTGAGCTGGGGATGTTATCGCCGGCACTCAGCTGGAACGCTGCGTCAGCCGTCACTTTCCGCGATGCAAACGCCGGCAACTATCGCATGCTGCAACAATGGCTGGCGTTGGGGAAATCTACCTCGAAGCATCAGTTTTATCAGGCTTTGGAACAGCACCAGGGCATACCATGGGTCAACACTTTACTTAGTGATGACCAGGGCAATGCCCATTACATTGATGCGAGCCAGGTGCCACAACTGCATCCCGTTGCTGAGACCTATTGGGCCCGGGCATCACAAAGCCCGGAGCTGAGCCCAATTTGGCAAAGCGGTGACGGTTCCGTGCTGCTGCCCGGTAGTGAGCCTGTTTTCGAGTGGGTTGATTCCGGTAATACTGTTACACCGGGTTTAGTGCCGTTGCAACAGGCACCACAACTGAGCCGGGCAGATTATCTGTTTAACGCCAACAGCAGCCACTGGCTGGGGAATCTTGAGCAACCATTAGAGGGCTTTAGCCTGATGTATGGGCCCGAGCGCAGCATTCGCAGCCCGCGTAGCCGCTATAACGCACAGTTGATCAGTAGCGACCGGATTGCCGGTGATGATAACCGTTTTAGCCGCGACGAGTTAAAACAAGTGTTCAATTATAACGGCAGTCTGTTCGCTGATGAGTTTCGCGAGCAACTGGTGGCCCGCTGCAGTCAATTCCCGCAGCTTGAAGTAGACAACCAAACCGTTGATTTAGCTCCTGCTTGTTCGGCGTTGGCGCAATGGGATGGCCGTTACAATAAGCACAGCCGCGGCGCGCACATCATGCGTGAGTTTCTGGCAGCGTTTCGGGTGCCTGACCATCGCGAGCTGGCCGATACCTTGTTCGCTCAACCTTTCTCTGCAGAATACCCGGCGACTACGCCCGGCCAGTTGGCGCAACTGACAGCGTTGCCGGAACAAGATCCGATTCTGCTGGCATTAGCTGCAGCTGTAAAGCGGTTAGCAGAAGCAAACATAACGCCGGATGCAACTTTGGCGTCGATACAATATTTGTTGAAGGCGCAAGACAGCGGCCCCATAGCCATGGCCGGCGGTTATTCTTATGAAGGCGCATTTAATATGGCCGAAGGTGGAGCAAAATCCCGTAGTAGTTCTGAGCTGGCGAACAATATTACCGGCGCAGCGCGACCAGACTCCCCTTTGTTAGCTCATACAGTCGATGGGCAGGAACGCCACGGCTATACGTTAAACTCCGGTTCAAGCTTTGTTATGGCCCTGCAGTTTACCCCGGCCGGCCCCCGTGCAGAAATGCTGCATGCCTATAGCCAGTCACACGATCCGGCCTCGCCACATTTTGTCGATCAAACACTGAAGTTCAGCGAACAACACTGGCAACCTGTACGCTTTACTGAACAAGACGTTAAAACACATACCATCAGGTTATTGAAATTAAGACCTTAAAACTGAGTCCGCTGCATCATAGTTGTTGTCCTGACGTTGATGCAGCGTTATCTTGAGTAACAATCAAGTTCAGAACAATATGGCTTAACCAGATGAAACACGTGGCACTGTTGTGTATTCACGGCATGGGAGAAACACGCCCGGACTATGCTGATAAACTGTTTAATCAGTTGCGGCAGGGGCTTGGCGCTGATGCATCACAGCTGTATTGCGGCACTGTGTATTATCAGGATTTGTTGCTGTATAACGAGCAACGGGTGTGGCAAGCGGTGGGCTCACGTTTACGCTGGAGCAAACTGCGGCGTTTTATGTTATTTGGCTTTGCCGATGCCGCGGCACTGGAGCATCGCAAAGAACAACCACATAGTCTGTACCATTACAGCCAGCTGAAAATTGCCCGGGCGCTGTATCTGGCAAAACAGCAGTTAACGGCCGATGGTAAGCTGGTGTTGCTGGCACATTCGTTAGGCTGCCATGTGTTGTCCTGCTACTTGTGGGATGCGCAGCAAGCAAAAGCCGGCATTAAACCCGCCGCCGGCATCTGGCGGGATATCAAACGCTATCAGGCCGGCATCAGCGGCGATAACCCGCTGACAGACGAGGATATCGCGTTTTTACGTGGCGATCGGCTGCTAAGCCTTATTACCACCGGCTGTAATATTCCGATCTTTGTTGCCGCTCATGCCATGGAGCAAATTGTGCCGTTTAACAAACCGCACCGCGACTTTGTCTGGCATAACTACTACGACAAAGACGATGTGCTGGGCTGGCCACTGGCCGATTTATCACCCGGTTATGCGGCACTGGTAACCGATATTGAAGTGAACGCCGGCGGCGGTTTTTTTGGCTGGCTCGCCGCCAGTTGGAACCCGTTGTCGCATAACCAGTATTGGCAGGAAAAAAAGGTTATCACGGCACTAAATACGCAGCTGACAGCCTTACTGCCAGCTGCTAACGGGTTTACACCTTAACCTTATAACCGCTGTGAAAAATCCAGCAAATCACGGCAATACAGCTGGCCATAAACAGCAGGATCATCGCCAGGCTAAAGCCGACATTCACATCGGCTACGCCGTAAAAACTCCAGCGAAAACCACTGATCAGGTACACCACCGGGTTAAACAGCGTAATTTGCTGCCACAGCGGCGGCAGCATACTGATGGAATAAAAACTGCCGCCTAAAAAGGTCAGCGGCGTGATCACCATCAGCGGCACAATTTGCAGCTGTTCAAAGCTATTGGCCAACACGCCGATAATAAAACCAAACAAGCTGAAGCTGATGGCGGTAAGCACCAGGAATGTCAGCATCCATAGCGGGTGCATTATGCTGAAATCGACAAAAAACTGCGCCGTAAACAGGATAATTAACCCCAGTAAAATAGCCTTACTGGCTGCCGCGCCCACATAACCGAGGATAATTTCTACTGCCGATACCGGTGCCGATAAAATCTCGTAAATAGTACCGGAGAATTTTGGCATATAGATGCCAAAAGAAGCGTTCGACGTACTCTCTGTCAGCACAGTCAGCATTATTAAACCGGGCACAATAAAAGCGCCGTAGCTGACACCGTCTATGGCCACCATCCTGGAACCAATAGCAGAGCCAAACACAATAAAATACAACGAGGTAGATAACACCGGTGAGGCGATACTTTGCATTAGCGTGCGCCAGGTGCGGGCTAACTCAAACAGGTAAATGGCTTTAATGGCGTAGAAATTCATGCGGCATCCCCCATCAGGCTGATAAAGATATCTTCCAGCGAGCTTTCCCTGGTATGCAGATCACTGAATTCTATGTCCAGACTATTAAGCTGACGTAACAAACCGGCAATAGTGGCCTGATCCTGCTGCGCATCAAAGGTGTAAATAAGTTGGTTGTGATCAGCGGACAACTGTAACTGATAAGCCTTTAGCGCAGCCGGGATTTGCGCTAAAGGCACGGCCAACTGCAACAGTAACTGCTTTTTGCCCAGTTTTTGCATCAGGCTGGTTTTATCATCTACCAATATCAGTTTACCGGCGCGGATCACGCCAATGCGGTCGGCCATATCTTCGGCCTCTTCAATATAATGGGTGGTAAGAATAATAGTCACACCACTGTCGCGCAGCCTGCGGATCATCTGCCACATATCACGGCGCAGCTCTACATCCACCCCGGCGGTGGGTTCATCCAGAAACAAAATTTGCGGCTGGTGCGCCAGCGCTTTGGCAATTAATACCCGGCGTTTCATGCCACCGGACAACGTCATAATTTTACTGTCTTTTTTATCCCAAAGTGACAAGTCGCGCAGCAGTTGCTGCAAATAAGCCGGGTCAGCTGCTTTACCAAATAAGCCACGGCTGAAACTAACGGTATCCCATACTGTTTCAAAGATACTCACCGACAACTCCTGCGGCACCAGGCCGATACGCTGCCTGGCCTGACGATACTGCTGCACTATATCCTGGCCATCGACCAACACAGTGCCCTCGCCTGGGTTAACAATGCCGCAAATAATGCTGATTAAGGTGGTTTTGCCGGCACCGTTCGGGCCAAGTAAGGCAAAGATTTCACCCCGGCGAATATCCAGCTGAATATGCTGTAACGCCTGAAAACCGGACGGATAAGTTTTGCTTAAGTTGTTTACCTGAATAATAGATTGCACTTTGCCCCCTCTGTTTAGCACTTTGTAGCTGTTAGTCTAGCTTAACCACTGCCAGAAGCTGGCAGTAGTAAAATACAAAAGCAAGGCTAATATCTTAAGTTAACTTGAGGTCAAGAAAAAAGCAGAGTTATTAGCTCTGCTTTTTTGTCGAAGCGGCGTTAATTGCTACGCACGTTTACGACGCAATAGCAGCAATGGCAGCATAAACAAACTGAACCAACCAAAACTACCACCGGAGGGCTTGTTTACGGTGATGCTTACCGTCGCAGAACCCGTCATACCGGAGGTATCGGTCGCAGTTACCACAACACTATGTATTTTGGCATCTGCTTTAGTCGGTACGCGGCTAAGTACTAGCTTATCGCCCTGCACTGTAAATAAATCACTGCTAGTTTGTACCCCTGACAGCTCTGCATCTGCTTCTTTGACGACAACAGCAACAGTACCTATTTCTTTACCAATCGCTGTACCTACGTCTACCTTAGTGTGGTTCATTGTCAAACTCACCTCCGGGGCTTCATCAGCGATATTAACTACCTGAACCCTAACCAATTCAGGCGCAGATATATTGCCGTCAGTATCTAACGCAATAACTTCAAGCTGTATCTCCGTCAAGCCGGCATCATAGTCTAACAACCCACTATTACTTACAACGACGTCGCCGTTACTTAACACAGCCACAGTATTGGAGCTACTGGCAACCAAAACAAACTCTGATACCGGAGAAGAAAAATCAACTTCTGCATCCACTTTGCCAATAATAGTGCCGGTTGCAGTATGTTCTTCGACAGAAATAACTTGCTCCGACAATACAACAGGTGCCTGATCGCCTTGGGTTAGATTTGCTACCGCTACGCCGTCGCCAGATTCAGACAACAATACAAAGCCGTTGCCGCCAACATTATCCCACGACAGTTTCGCGGTTTCGCCAGGTGCAAGAGAATCTATAGCTTTGCCTTCAACATCAGTTATCAAAACCTCAGGTGCCAGGGAAAGTGCAGTCGACGTAACTATCAAATCATCAATCGGCGAGCCCCAATTTACACCAATAGCAGAGCCGTCATTAAAGGTGGCATAGGCTATTTTGATAGATTTGCCTAAGTCTGCTTTAGTCAGGCCAACATCATCCAGGCAACTGGTTAGAGTCACATTCCGTTGTCCTGACACATGAATAGCATCACCTACTGCGCCATTTAAAGTGTCATAAGCGGTAATAAAACTGCCGACATAGCCGGTGAAAGCCGGATTATCTGCGTAACTACCCAAACGACTTAACAACAAACTGTTTATTTCGTAGTCCCAGGCGTCATCGCTGTTAATATCTAAAATGACACTAAAGCTCGCCTGCGGCATATGGCTTAACGGCTTGTCCAGCCTGAAACCGGCAGCCAGCATATATCCTGATGCACAATAGTCTGTACTAATATCCAACACATCCAGTGTAACAGCGCGAATGTCATGGGCTACATCATCTTTAGCAGAAGTGGCCACCAGCTGAGCCGCAAAAGGCTGTGCCGCTATCGCACCATCATTACGCACCACATACTGAATACCCTCTTCGGTAATGTCAGAACGGATTTTCAGATCCGCATTAGCTTTAGGTAAAATGTGATACACAAGGTGCAGGTCGCTTTCGGCATCTGTGGCGCTGTCATTCAGAACAATGGCGCCATCATATTCAAGCAGGGTCAATATATCGTTCTTTTCAGCAGCTACGCCGCCATTAGCCAGCTGCCATTTATGCAACTTAGTTGGGTCAATTGTCAGAGTGACATCAAACTGTACAGTCTGTCCGGCACCAACTTCCACAGTCTGTGGCATATCCCAGTTTAACGCACCGCTGCTTGTATCATTGCTGAAGCGATCTTGTAAGGCTAACGCGTAAGTACGTGCCTGCGCACTGAAGTTTTTCAGGGTTACCGTTTTAGTAAGCTGAGTACTTTCTGTCAGTGTTTGCAAGCCAAATGACAGTGCGGCTTGCTTTGTATCAAAGGTAGCGTCATATACCCAGGCAACAGCAGGAGCGGCAATGGCCTTTTGCACATCAACCAAACCCGCTCCAATGCTGCTGATAGGGGCAAGGGGTGCGTCCGCCTGAATGCTTCTTGGCAGCGCGGTAACATCCAGATTAGCAGTGTTCATTAGTATAGCTTTGGCTTCAAAAGCGTTGAGTTCAGGCCGCGCTTCACGCAACAAACTCACTGCACCAGCTGTAATAGGACCAGAGAAAGATGTGCCGCTGGCAGGTGCTAAACCATCGCCTGCACCTGCTGAGGCCACCATAATAGCAACACCTGGCGCAGTAATTTCAGGCTTCAGTAAGCCGTCAACAGCTGGTCCGCGCGAGGTAAAATCAGCAATAGCACCTGCAGTAACCAACGATTCCGACGAAATACTGTATTCAACTACGCCATCTTCCAGCAGAGCGGCTTTTATAAGGTCACCAACTTCCATCGAGATGCCAACCGCAGGAATCTCAAGGCCGTCGGCAGCGCCGCCTGCGCTAACCGCGCCGGCTTCCGCAGCGTTATTGGCAATAATAACGAACTCTGCACCTTTGGCCTGTGCATTCAGTACTTTTTGGGTGAAATTACAGCTGCCCCGGTCAACCAATACAGCTTTACCGGTAAAGTCGATGTCGTCAGCAAAAGCATCACATGCTTCACCGTTTTCTGCGATGTACAACAAAGGTGTAGTAATATTGGTGAAACTAAAGACAGACACAGGATTAAAGCCAGCAGCAATGATTTCAACATCTTCACCAGCAATTCTGCTATTACGCAACACAGCAGAGGCTGCAGTGGGATGTGTCATAGCACCCACCGATAACGCATTTGGTGTGGTACTGGGGCCACCAACGATAAACGGATTCGGTCCATCATTGCCGGCAGATACTACCATGCTGACACCAAGCTCAACTGCGCGCTGGATAAGCAATTGAGTACCACTGCTGGTATCAGTAGAACCAAAGTCGCCACCCAAAGACATATTAATCACATCTACACGGTCAGACAGATCGCCATCACCATTTGGATCCATCGCTGCTTCCAGCGCATTAATTTGTGCTAAACCAGTACATAAAACGGGAGCAGGTGCACAAACCTTGTAGCCATAAAAAGAAACATCCGGTGCTATACCATTTACCGAGTTCGCAACAGCTGTACCATGCCCCTCGTCACTCGGATCAATCGGGTTAGGGTCGTTATTGATAAAATCAAAACCACCAACAACTTTTCCTTGTGGCCAGCTCACATTGCCCTGATTACTCATGGCGTTAGCATACGCTTGCTCTGTACCTGCACCTCCCAAAGCAACATGAGTATAGTCAATGCCCGTATCCAAGATCGCAACACGGATGCCGTTGCCCGTTGCAATACCGTCAGACACTATAGGGCTGGCATTAATATATTGCTGACTCTCCACAACTAAAGGCTTGCTGTCATACACCGGCAGAATTTGCTTTACCAAAGGATGCTTTTTCAACTCTTGCAGCGCACCATCGTCAGCTTTAACTACGATAGCGGCCGCCAGATGTTTGGTTTTAGTCAGTACCTGAGCTTGCGTATCCAGCTCAAATAATTTTGTCGACACCTGCTGCTGAGCACTGGCAATTTCAAGCTTTAATTGTTGTACACGCTGCACACTATCTTTTGAACCGGACAAAACAGAACTGGTTGGCTTCGTATGTAACTGAACTAAATACGCGGAAGGCTGCTGCTTGATATCCTGGCCTTGTAACAGAGATACCTGACGATCAGAACCATAAACAGATACTTTTGCGCCCATACGAAATTGATCTATGGTAGCGGCTGAGACGGGACCTGCAATTGCCATCGCTACCGCTGTTGCGATTACACTTGTTTTAATTTCTTTCAAAATGTTCTACTCCAATACTTCAACTTGATAATACGAAAGCTCAACTTATATATTTTTTTACGTGAGCCATTACTCTATTATCACAACTGTAAAGAAATGTAACTATTGAAAGTAAATTTTTCTGACAGAGCAACCTTAATATATAACTAAGACTGCAACTTTACGTTTAAAATAGTGGTAACAATTGTTGTTCAACCGTGTAGCAAGCTGCATTGGACATAACACAACAACGAAGTGTGTTAACGCACCGGCAAATACACTGTTACAACCAATCCACCATAGGCGTGGTTGTGCAAAGTAATATCACCATGATGCATATCGACAATTTTCTTGATAATGGCAAGGCCTAAGCCTGAGCCGCCGCTGCCGCGGGCAACATCGCCCTGAGTGAAGGGTTCAAACATGGCTTTCATCTGATCATCCGGAATGCCCGGGCCATGGTCACGAATTTGCAGGTAAATACGCTTACGGTTACGCTCAAAGCCGGTGGAAATTTCAATATCGCCGTCACTGTAACGCAGTGCGTTTTCCAGCAAGTTATTTAATAAGCGTTTAATAGCGATACGCCGCAATATAGTGTCCGGCAGGTTTTCTGCCAAATCAGCAGAAATATGCCGCTGCTGTAAATGTTCGGCCTGCATCAGCTCTTGAACTAAAATATTCAGGTTTTCTTTTTGGCCGGGTTCTTCTTTATGATGACGCAGGTAGTCAATAAACTGGTCGATAATGGCGTTCATATCATCAATATCATTAATAATGCCGTCACGGATCCAGTTATCCGGCTCCTGCATCATTTCAGACGCTAAGCGGATTCGCGTAAGCGGTGTGCGCAAGTCGTGCGATACCCCGGCCATTAATAAGGCCCGGTCTTGCTCTAATTGCCGGATACCGCGCGCCATATAATTAAAGGCTTTGGTTACCGCAATAATTTCGGTTGAGCCTTTATGTTCAGCCAGTGGCGGCGGAAATTCGCCGCGGCCTACCTGTAATGCAGCTTGCTGTAAGCTTTTCAAAGGCCGGTTTAGCTGCCTGGCAAACAGCCAACCGCCGCTAACGCTGAGCACACCAATTAACAGCAGGTAAAAGGTCAGCGGCGAAAAGTCAGTTTCATCCAGCCCGGTTAGCGGCACCTTTACCCAATACTGTGGCGCTTGTGGCGGCCGCACCCAAAAGGCATAGGTAGCGCCCTGCGCCACCCGCACTTCAGCTTCGCCGCCCAGCTCACGTGACATTAAATCAGAAAAATAAGCATAATAACTGGCCTCTGCCAGCCCCTGCTGCAATGCTTGCTGTTCAGTATAAACCTCAATGCCGGTGGCCTGCTGAAAACGCTCTGTCAGCTCGGTTGATAGCACCGATTGCTGATGGCCGACATCAATAAACACCACTTTAATTTGCTTGGCAATCAGGTGGTTAATTTGTTGGGTGGTGGGTTTTATCACATAAAACGCCACCGACAGGTAGGACACCAGTTGGTTGATCAGTAACAACAAGCCAATCAGGAATACGGTTTGGCCAAAGGCACTGCGCGGAAAACAGCGCATCTACGTCACACTGCCATCCGGCACAAACACATAACCGAGGCCCCACACCGTTTGAATGTAGCGCGGGTTAGCGGCGTCATCTTCCAGCATACGGCGCAAGCGCGAGACCTGCACGTCGATACTGCGCTCCATGGCGGAGTAATCGCGGCCACGCGCCTGGTTCATCAGCTTATCGCGTGATAACGGTTCACGCGGATGGCTTACCAGCACTTTTAACACCGCATATTCGCCACTGGTTAACGGCAACAGTTCATCGCCCTTACGCATCTCGCGCGTGGCGAGGTTAAATTTAAACGGGCCAAATTCCACCATGCTTTCCGCCTGGCTGGGCGCTCCGGGTAACTCCTTGCTTTTGCGCCGCATTACGGCGCGAATGCGCGCCAGCAGCTCGCGCGGGTTAAAGGGTTTGGGCAGGTAGTCATCGGCGCCCATTTCCAGGCCGATAATACGGTCGACTTCGTCACCCTTGGCGGTAAGCATAATAATCGGGATTTCATTTTCCTGCTGGCGCAGCCGGCGGCAGATAGATAAACCGTCTTCACCGGGCAGCATTAAATCCAGCACCACCAGATGGAAGTTTTCCCGCTCCATCAGACGTTGCATTTGCTCATAATTCGCTACGCTGCGTACTATATAGCCTTGCTCAACCAGGTAACGTTCCAGCAAAGCGCGTAAGCGCATATCGTCGTCTACAACCAGAATTTTCGGCGTTTCTGAACCGGCCATAGTGAAGTCTCCATAATATTTGCTCCACTATAAACGAAAAAACTGCCTTGGCGAAAAACCACGGCAGTTCTTTATGTTACAAAGTTTGTCAGTTTATTTTTGTTCGCTTACCGGTACCCGTTTCATCGGCGGATTTACCCACACTACGTGGCCGTTATGGGCACTGGTGCGGGTAAGGTTGTCAGCTTGTTCGGTTAAATCCGGGTCAACTACGTAAGTATATTTTGCCGGCGCGGTTGAACAGCCGGCCAGTGCAACAATCAGCAGTGACGCCGCCAGGCTAAATAATTTTGTTTTCATGCGCTGTTACCTCTTTTATCTGGTAAACCAACTATAGCCAGGAGCGGCCCCGTGGGCTAGCATATTTTTGTTACACCTAAATGACAGTGCTGAAATATTTCATAAATTTTTTAATTAGTTGATTTTATTCAATTTAATTATTTAAGCAGCCTTAACCCGGTAACGAAGTCGTCAAACTTATGACGGCTACATAGCAGTAACTACGTAAAAACTGCTACCATTCAGGCCGGAATTCACCCTGATATAGCCCTGTAAAAGATGCGCACCGATTTAATTACCCGCGAAGGCTTTGAAGCCCTGCAGCAAGAACTGAACTATTTATGGCGTGAAAAACGCCCCGATGTCACCGCTAAAGTCGCCTGGGCCGCCAGCCTTGGCGATCGCAGTGAGAATGCCGATTATCAATATAATAAAAAGCTGCTGCGCGAAACCGATCGCCGCATTCGTTTTTTACGCAAACGGCTGGAGGTGCTGAAAATTGTCGATTATTCACCGCAGCAAGATGGCCGGGTATTTTTTGGCGCACGGGTGGAAATTGAGAACGAACAAGGCGAACAGCTGACATTTCGTATCGTCGGGCCGGATGAAATCTACGGCCGCAAAGATTACATCTCTATCGACTCACCGATGGCACGGGCGCTGTTGAAAAAAGCCGTAGATGACGAAGCACTGGTGCCGACACCGTCCGGTAGTAAATTGTGGTTTATCAACAGCATTCGCTACGCTGTAGCAGCTGATTAAGTAAGGCGTTTACGCGCCAAACCAGTTAGCAGGCTAAGTAGCCCCGCAGAAAAGCCCAGTGATATCAAGGGTAAGCGCATACGCTCAGACGGCTCAGCAACGCCGCCAGCCTCAGCCCTGCCTATGGTTACACCCACAGTGCACATCGCCGCAGCCAGCGCCAGAAATGCGTAAATCGTCATACAAAACGCTCTTCAAGCACAGGAGGCAGGATGTCTATCTACTAAACGCAGCGTTAATTCTATTCACTTTCTTCCGCTAGCTGTTTGGCATAATAATCTAAGCCGTCGTTGATATCGGCAAAGTCTTGCTCGAGGTGCTGCACCAGATCAGCAGGTAATATATAAACACTTCGCAAGCTGCAAAACACCTGCCCCGTAAACCACTGTTGCGCCAGTGCAACAACATCTGCAGCAAACCGGAGCACACCTATATCAAATTCATCGGTCAAATCCACCTTGGCAAATGGCTCGCCATCAAGAAGTATCAATACCTTGTCATTTTTGCAGCGGTAACTAACTTCGTGTCCACCGCGCCATTCGCATAACAGTCGCAATGGTTGCAACATGTTGGTATAGGGCGGCTCGACGTCGCCATCATTTTCATTAATTGAGGTTAAAGGGAAAAACGTTTTACCCGCAGCGGCGGCCTCCAGTACATCCGGATAGGTATTGTCTACAGCTTGCACTGATGCGGGGCACCCCATACCCATCAGCCGGGTTTTCAACGCTTGTATCTTGAGGTCATCAGCGCTTGGCTTCCCGGCCTTGCGCTGTGGTGGTATTTCAGCGACGGCAACTTCAGCAATAGCAGCGCTATCGGACTCAGCGGCTGACTCTGTTACAGATTCAGCTAATGCAAGCGCGGCCTTTTTCGCCTCACGCCAAGCCGCCTGCCACTCTGGGGCACTTTGTTCTATTTGCGCTACCCATGTTTCAACCACTTGTTGCTGCTGTGCTGTGTAGCGTTGTAGGTTTGCATACACTTCGGCATTAGTGTCTAGTTGGATTTGCCAATACCGCCAGTTCTTCTTTTGTGCTTCCAGATACAGTGTTGAGCTGTATATGTTGTGCGCGTGACTTAAAGCATGAACCGGCAGGCTGGCAAAATAACAACTACCATTCTCGGGCGCTGGCAAACCTAAACTAAACTTTTTGATAAGATCAGCAGCATCTTTTATCAGCTTCAAGATAATTTGCTTTCGCAGCTCTCCAAGCGCATAACCTGTCAGTTTCTCCTCAAGCTGTTCGTTTTCAAATAAAAAACTAACCAGATGCTGCTCTCGTCCGACAAATAACGAGTTACCCACATCGCTCTTTTCCGGCCTGATAATGGCGGTATTAAAAAAAGTGGTGGTCCAAAAGCTCGATAGCACTTTAGGATCAAATTGCCGGCAAGACTGCAGTAGCCATGCCAGCCACACTTGCTCATCATCGCTTGGGTGCCATGCAATTTGGAAAAACCAATCTATTAATGGTTCATCGTAATCATCTGCTATCACCTCACCGCGGATAAAATAACGCTCAGCAGCCTTCAACGTTTTACTTTTGAAGTCATCGGAGTAATGGTGTTTGATGGTCGCCTTTAAGGCATCCCAGCTCGCTTTGCGTTGTGCTAACCAGTTTTTGTCATCAACAAGCCAGTAGTTATTTATATCCGGCATATTTTTATCACTCTGAAGCAAGGTCATTTAACAGCTCTTGCAGTTTCTCTTCATCAATCTGCATAAATAAACCGTTTCGGATAAAGTCTCGTGTTAAGGTTCGCATACTTTGCAAGGCTACATTACTGTTCTGTTCACAGCTGCTTTCTAAAGCAGTCTTGGTTAAGCCTGTTCTATCTTTAATCTCATTGTTGGAAATACCTGTTGCCGTCTGGCACAGATGTTTAACTAAAGGCGGAATTTGATTTGCCTTCGGCCCCCGCGCTACCTTATTTTTACTGACAAAGGTTTGAAAGCGCCACTGCATTTTTATATCACCTGCATTCACATCATGAGAATGCAGCACATCGGTGAAAAACTCTTTGTGCAAGTGGGCCCTATTATCGGAACTGTTACCACTCCAAATTTTATGGCTAGCTTTATTCACGTATGAATCTTTAAAGGACTTCAATTCAACAATAGTTTTCTCGCCAGCAGCTTCAAGCAGAATGTCCACTGTGCGTTGATATTTGAAACCCGACTCGTAATCCATCCTCTGAATTGACTCAATCGCCTTAGCCTTCGGCATACCATCGAATTGACTTTGCATCTGATAAAACGCCAGCATTAATAAATGAAATGCGGCGCCGTGATACTGCTTTTCACCAAACTCGTCAGTGCGTTTTACAAATAGCTTGGAATAAACACTAAGCATGGCGTTTAAACTTTTATCCCGCTCCGGCGAGCCGGCAAACAGCTCGTCTCGGTTTAGTTCAAGATACAAAATGGAAGCCAGTATCAATTCAGGCCGAACTCTTTGATCGGGGCGGCCTACAATTAGCGCTCTGACATCGCCGCGCAAATTATTCGTCACTTTAACAGCCGCCAGCATCGCAAAATTGCTGTGAATAATTTTGCGCATCGTTAAATTTTGAGCTCCTTTTGCACCTTTAGACAAACCTTTTATTGCCTGAGCAACTGCGCCAGGATTATTCGCAATACCGGGTATTCTTCTTACTACGGTTAGCAGCGCTTTGCCAACAGCTAAACCACGAACGCGGTTCGGCGACAACTTCTTCGCCGCATACGCCTGCCCCATAAACGGATAGGCAAAGTGCGGGCTTACTGCTGCAGTGCCGTCGGTATCTACCTTTGGCGGTTCGCCGTCGCCGTCCCAGCCGTCGGCGGGCAGGCTGAAATATTCGGCCCAGGCTAAAATATCATCGGCACTGGCGATGGAGCTAAACATTAGCATCGCCCCCTCGCGTGCTTCGCTGTCGGCGACCATTTCGCCAATCACCAGTAAAAACGGCAATAACGTCATCACTGTATCAAAACGCCGGTTTAATACATCGTCGCCAATTTTGCTTAAAACACCGCCGATGGCTTTGAAGAACTTGCGGTTAGCGCGCAGTGTCGGCAAGAAGGCTTTCAGGCCCTTCGATAACGGCCGCAGCAACTGTGCGCCCGGCACGACCGAAATAACGGCAAGTGCATTAAGCGTCATGTCCATATAATCCACATCTTCGCCCTTGGCCAGCGCGCGGATTTGTTTATACAGCGCTATCGCTTCCTGATACGGAATAGCTAAGCCAATAGCGGCAATAAGCACACTGCCGGCTTTTTCCATCAGGTAATCCCAGCCCCAGGCGTTTGCCACACCAATAAACGGGAACGGCGTATAGCGCTGGTTGTAGGCGCCATAGTCGGGGTAACCGTCTGGCTTATTGGTTTCGGCGTAAAACACCATCATTTCACTGAAGAAGTCTTTACTCACCACACCAACAAAACTTTGCTGCTGGTTGGCGCTAAAGCCCACCCGCAGCATTTGCAGTTGTTCGCTATTTTGGTTTAGTGCACCTGTGCTTACTACTTCAATGCTGTCTTCCACACTTTGCAGCGTGTGATTTAAACGGGTGCTGCCATCGGCAAAGGTTAACAGCGGCGCGCTGTCCCAGTTGTAAAACTTCAGTGCCGACAGGTTGCCACTAAGCCCTTCGCCAATGGTTAAACCGCGCTGGCTAATACTGTATTTCAGCCCGCCGGTTGCCGCGGTGTGATAGTGGCCCAGGTCGCTTACTTCAAGCTCGAGGCGGTTATCTTTGTAGCGCCCGGCTACGGTATACCATTTGCCATTTTGCAGTGGCTCGGTCGTTACGGTCTGTTTGCCTGCACTGGTGTACAGCGTGTATTCCAGGCTGCCGTTTTCCAACACCTGCAACTGCTGCACGCCGCCTTCGAGGCTGAAAATACTGCCTCCGGCTTGCTCCAGCTTCATATCAAGCCTGAAACCACTGCTGTTAGCCGGTTTTAAACGCGGGCTGGCTGGCACGCTAATGCTGCTGCTTTCCCAGGCATCCAGTACGTTTAAATACGCCTGAGCGGCAAAACGGTAACTGCTGCCGGTTTGGGTTGGGTTGTCCTCTACTAAGGTTATATGCCGGGCCACACCACCATGCAAACCATTTAGCTCGGTAACGTCATCGTTATGTAAGTCTGACATGTTGTAACTGGCGATGGGTTGCAGGTTGGGGTCGCTTAAGCTACCCAACTCTAATTGCAGCGTATCGCCGGCTTTACCTATCAGTTGTACTTCGGCGCGGGTTTCAAACGGTATACCCATACGCAAGCCGTCGAAACGCTCATATTCGGCTATACCAGAGGCTGCCTCATCGCCTATTACCACCGTTTCATGGGTTTGCGCGTAGTTATCACCCTCTGGCCGCACACTGCTGGTAGCGCTTTGCGACACTATAGGGCCAACCATGGCGACGATTTCTACATTAGCGATATTATGAAAACCACTGTGCAAACGGGCTTCGGCGCGCCCGCTGCCATCGGTGGTTAGCATGCCATTGGCAAAACGGCCGGCAGAGGCGACAAACATCACATCGATACCACCCACCGCAGCACCGCCGCTATCGGTTACGGTGGCCGTTACCGGATAACTTTGCTGCGCCTGCATTTGCTGCGGATAAGTATCCAGCTGCACCTGCAGCGGTTTAACGCTAAACGGCAGGCGCTGCTCCATCTCAGCTACACGCACTATCAGCGCGCTTTCGTTATCCGGCAGGTTACCGCCGATAATCACTGCGTGAGCCACCCCGCCCTGAGTGCCTTCATCGCTTTGTGTTAGTACCGCGTGCCCTTCCAGCGCAAAACTGACCGAAGTGCCATCGGCAGCCGCATTACCATGCGCATCTTTAACACTCACCTGCACGTTGATTTGTTGATGTCCGCGCATATGCACGCTGTCGGAAGATAAGCTAACGTGCATATTGGCGGGCTTACCGGGTACCACCACAAAGGGCGGCAACTTAACCTGATTGCCGGCATCGAGCCCGGCGCTGGCCACAGCGCGTGAGCCGGTAATAGGCATTAGCTCAATATCGGCCGGAAACACACCCTGCTCTTTGTACTGCAAGTCAACATTACTAATGGCACCGGCGCCTTCGGCCGTCCAGCTAACATTAAGCGGTTGCTTGTTTTCGCGGTTGGCATAGCCGAGGATCACCGCCTGCAGCGGCACTACCGGCTCATCAGCGCTGACATAGTAGGTGCCGTCTTCATCAATATTGTCGCCACCTGCAGTACGGGTATCAGCTGCCAGGGTTTCAAAGGCGTATTCCCACAGCACGTTGGTGGGGTCATTGTTGTTGTACAGCCTTAAGGTGACAAAATCAGCGACATCCAGCGACGCCAAGTGCTCCAGCTTGTCGAATATCAGCTGCTGGCCATCGCCCATCCGTACTTTAATTTCATGTTCACCCAGCGCAAACACCAGTTGCTGGCCGGCGCCGAGGAAGGCCAGTGCCTGCTGGTTGCTTTGCAGCAAGCCATACATTAACCGCACCAGATTGTCGGACGTGGCAATCATCGGCACGCTGTTGCCGTACAGGCTACTGCTTAAGCCATCGCTTTGCTCACGCAGAATGTCCTGCACCTTTAGCTGATAAGTGGAAAACTGCAGCTCCGGCCGGTACACCCAGCGATACACCGGCTCGGGTTTGGGTATGTCGTTGGCCTGGCCCTGTTCTTTAAGTTTTTTATACAACCAGGCTTGCTCTAAGGTTACCGCTTCGTCCAGCACCGGCACCAGAAAGGGTACATAGTGTGATGGACGCTGCGCTAACGGGCCATTACCGGCACCGCTGCCGGAGAAATCCGGGCTTTGGTGCGACGGCTGGCCGCTTACCTGCACATAATAGTGATCGGCAGGTAAGGCGTCGTCCTGCAAGCGGATATGCTCGATGTGTTTGCCAGGACGAATAGCAAAATGTCCCAGCTGGCCGCCGGTAGTCAGCTGCCCCGGCCCGGCTACCCGCGCTAAGCGGCCGGTAAAGCCGTAGTCAGCCAATGCATCGGGCAAAGGCGTGCCATCAGCGTCATACCATTCGGTCGTCAACACCAGCATATCGTCGTTACTCATGGCACTGCTTTCGTAAGCGATAAGATGATTACGCGGGTCGTCTTTGCTCATGCCTTCCTGCACACTGAAACGGCGCTCTACCGAAATTTTCAGGTTCGGGGGCTGCATGATGATGTTGTTTATCGGAAAGCTGATAACCGAATTGGAATAAATATTGGCATAAGACGTACGCTTGGTGCCGATGTAGCCGGTTTTACGGTTCAGCAGTACGATTTTTATCGCTTCACTTGGCTTTAAGTGATCGGCCGCACGCCGGTGCAGCTCGGGGTTCATCATGGCCGCACTTTGAAACTTAGCAAAGCCCTCTTCACCGCGGTAACTGGCATGAAATGCCGTAGCGGCTGGCGCGCGGATCATTATCTGATAATTAAAAGCATCGCCATCAACACCATAATAACTACTGTTGTTGGCTAATTCACCGGCGGTAATACCCTGACGCCGGGTGATCAGCATGCCGGTTGACTCGCGAAATACAAAAATATCGGTGTCCTGCAAATCGGCAGTAGCAATCTGGCCCACTAAGCCTTGTGGGCTAAAATCAGGCGCGGTATCGGCCAGGCGTAATACATCAGGCTGGGTTAACTCCGGGTCGCTGTCAGCACAGCTATGCTGCACAGTGCTATGCAGGCTACTAAAATACACGCCCTGATATTCAGCATCTGCTCCCGACTCAACACAGACAAATTGGCCTTCAACCAAATTACCCAACAAGCTGTATTCAAATTTACCATCACCATCAAAGTCATATTTGGTTTGCGTTGTGGGTGTTAAATCCGGCGCCTTATACACATATTGGGTGGCACCACCAATACCGACAGCCCCGTCGGGGTTTTGCAGTAAACCGGCACCGGCAATAAAGCCTGTGTCGACATAAAAATTCATCGGCGGTACAGCGGGTGTAGGAGCAGCAGCCAGAATGCCAATAACAGCGACACGAGCCATTTGCCCACCAAGGCTGAGATCAAAAGGGCAAGCGTCATAACCAATACAACTGTCATACACCTGCTTCATACCATAAGAAAACACAGGCCTGACGCCGGTTGATGTAAACTGCGAGTAGTAATACTTCATCGTCAGCCAGAAGTCGTAGTGAAAATCAAAACACGGGCAGGGTACATGGGCATAACGGACGAAAAATTTACCGTCCTGATCGGTATTGGTAATACCCGGCACATAACCGGTTTCCACTTCGACCAGGGCAGCATTTACCGGCGCATATTTTTTCTTATCATTTAGCCGGACAAAGGTAGACGGAATTTGCGCTTTTTGTGGATCGGTTAAATCTTGCCCTTCATAGTAGGCTGATTTAAAAGCAATATTATACGGTGACTGATGGATAAGATTACCACCGCGGTCAAATAGCATAGAGCGGATTGAACCAGACGGGCTGCTAACACTTTTCAGGTTAAATTTGGCCAATAACAACACCGGATTATCATTCGGGCTTAGCAGGCGGTTTTGTGGTTTAACCAGCACCGATTTGTAAGTGCGGGGTAAACTGAAACCCGGGATCGCCGCACCGCTTACCGTTTTAAACTGAGCGCTGTTAAACTCTTCTGCTGTCATCAGCCGGGCCTGGCCCTGATACTCTTCCTGTACCTGGCTAAGCATTTGCCGTGAAGCATCAACCTCTGCAGCGGGTAATACATAAGCCGGGTTATCCGCTGAGGCATTATGTGACCACCCCTCAACTAAGGTGCCATCTTCAGCATATTCAACGTATTGCAACTGGCCGTTATCGTCCATTACCAGACCACGTGCCAGTACATGGCCGTGCTGAAACTTCCAGATATCCAGCCAGCCCCAGGCATGGGCAGGCAGCGACAACAACAAACTCAGTAGATATACCACAGCAAAATAAAAAGAAGTTTTCATAGCTTAATTCGTCGCCATTAATGCTGCCTGCAGCTGGACTAACGCCAGCTCTCCTTTGGCATATGCGGCCATTTTGGGTTGCAGCATAAAATGCACCCGGCCAACACTCAGATAATCCAGTTGCTGTAGCGCCACCGGCCCTTCAGACACCAGCCAGTTGCCCTGGCGCCGTATCACACCAACCGTCTCCAGTTCGTCAGTACCGGTAGGGCGGCCCAGCAGCACCATATACTCTTGTTCGTTGGGCAAATAGTCGTAACCACCGTACAGGCGAGGCGCTTTTAATCGCATTGTAATATGTCCATTAACAGTAACGCCCTGTGGCACCGCCGCATAAGCCCATAGTGGTGCCAGATTGCCACGCACCTTGGCATTGACGGCCTCAAACGGAATCAGGCTGATTTGCACTGTCCCCTCAGTGCGACCCTGACCAAAGTTGACACTGGCAGCAGATAAATTCAGCTCAACATCACCATTGGCTGCAATAGCCTTGCTCTGACCCGAGGCTATATTAGTAAACGCCACGTCCTTGTTTACCGGCAGCAGTCTGAACTGGCCCAAATCATGCCGGTTACCTTCGGTCAGGCTGATATGACGGATAAGATTACTAAAGGCCGGGTTTTCCATACCGGGGTTAATCTCAAGCTGGTAACTGCCCGAGGCGATATTTTGCTCGCCACTACCGACATAACCAAAAGAGAAAATGCCGCCGTCGCCACTAACCTCCTGCCGGCCCAGTGGTTTTAGTGCCACCCGTATGCCGGGCAATTCTTCGCCAAAGGCATCAGCCAGAGCACCATCTACCAGGGTAGGCAGTTTTCTAACACGGTAACTAAAGCGCTTAAGCTCGGCACCGTCATAACGCACTGTTACCCGCACCCCGGCACCATAAGCCAATGGCTGCTGTGGGTAAAAGGCAAAGCTGTGATTGCCGGGTAATACCGACACGCCACCTGCTACCACCTCGTTATTCAGATTTACCTGCTGCAAGGTTTCGCCGGCCTGATCGGTTAGCATGGCGCCGGGCGCGGCGGTATTAACATAGCTTTTGCCATTTAACGTCTGGCGCACTTCTACCGTTAATAACGCCGGGTCCAGCGCTTTATTAAAAAATAAGGCCACAGCGGCGTTGCGCTCAATATGCTCGGCTAAATGCAGTGGTTCGTGCTGTACCACAGTCAGCGGCACATCAGACAGCGCCGTAACGCTAAAGCGCCCCTCGGTTTGGGCGGTCAGCTGGTTATTGTCATCGTATAATCCCAGCCATAAGCGTTGCGGCCCCGAGATACCGGTAAGCGGGATAGTGGTGTTAACAAGATTGCCCACTAACGACAGCTGTTGTGGTGCAGCGTCGTTAACGCGCAACATTAGCCGCGGGGCGCTGGCCTGATGCTGCACCCGGGCAACCAATTGCAAGGCCAGTTGGTTATTCCCGGTAATAAAGCTGGCATCCATTGCCGGTGCTATCAGCTCGATACTGGCGGCGGAGGTATTTTCAAACCGATAGCTGATACGGCTGATATTTCCCGCCATATCGCGGGCGGCAAATTGTACATCGCGCGTTTGTGCCACCGGCAGTGGCAAAGAGATATCAAAGCGATAATGGCCAGACTGATCGGCAGGCTGTAATAACACCGGCGCACCATCCACAGTCAGCGTAACCGGCTGTTGATCTGACACCTGGCCACTTAGCGTCAGGGCATTGCTAACCAGCTGATTTATCTCGGGGGCTGGCACCAAGTTGCCAAATATCTGGATCTGCGGTGGCGTGGCGTCAAAGCGATATTGCACGCTTTTGCTATCACTACCGGCTTCATTGCTGGCGGTTAATTGCCAGCTGGCCTCGCTTTGCCCTGCCGGTAGCAGTAAGGTCTGGCTAAAGCGGTAGCGGTTTTGGCCGATGCTTATCAGTGCGGCAGCGTTGCCGTCAATATCCAATGTCGGCGGCACCCGTGATACAACTTCTCCGCCTAATACAAACCGGCGCTCATTTAACCAACTGCCATCTAACGGCGTGCTGATCGAAATGGCCGGGGGCTCTACGTCTGCTAATGGCTGATATACCAGTTTCAGCACCTGTTGTGCCACCCCGGCAGCAGAAGTCAGCTCAACCCGGAGCAGGTTATCGCCACTTTGCAGTGCCAGTACCGGGAAACGGAAACTGTATTTTCCGGCAAACAAAGGTTCGGCAACGGTAGTAAGATTGCCCGGTTGCAGCGTCAGCTGCATATCTGCACTGTCACCAAAGATATAACCGGTTACGAAAATATCGCGGTGCGTAACTATCTCGCCATCCCGATGGCTGTTGATCTGCAGTTCCGGCGCCAACGCCGGCTGACGCTCCAGTTGCACCTGCAGTTCGGCACCATTACCCACAGCATCAGTGCCGATAAATACCAAACTGTGCTGCAACCCGGTTAACTGTACCTCAGTGCTGAAATACCCTTGCTCGTCCAGCAATAGCTGTACATCCGGCATCAACGGCGACAGAGACCTTAGCACGAGAGTCACCGGTAAGCTGTCATCCACAACGTGACCTGACAATACAAAGCGATCGGTATCAGTCGTAAAACTGCTTTGCTCAAGCACAATAACCGGCGGTGCATCATCTGCAATCAACTGTAAGGTAATCAAACGGCTGCGCTGACGTTGGTTGCCTGCGGTACTTTCTGCATACAGTTGCCAGTCTGAGTTGTCGCTGTTAAGCGGCAAAACGGTGTCAAAAGCGCCATTGACAGCTTGTTGCTGAATAACCGTTTCCTGTTGTTGCCAGTACAACAGCACGGATCCGACGGCGGCGGCTACCTCACCGCTAACTTGCTGCGCGGTCTGTTGCGGGTTCACCCGCAGAATAAAGTGATCAGCATCTTGTTCAACAGCGTTCGTCAGCCGTAACTGCATTGCCGGTGGAATAGTTACCACTGCAGTAGGGGTGAAAGGCCCGTCAACAGCGCGGCTTTCACCACTCACAGGATGAGTAAAATAACGCCGGATACGCGCCCGGTATTGATACTGCTCTCCCCGCAATAAACCTGTATCGGTGTATCCGGGTTGTGCATTGTCTTGTAACGTCTGCCACGGCTGCCCGGCCTGCTGTCGTTCAATCAGCACCTGGCCTACCAGCGGCGGCTGCCAGCTCAATGTTACCTGTTGATCCAGATTGGAGAGCTGAAAACCAAACAGCTTGGCCGTATTGTACGTCTGCCAGACGGATAGCACCGCCGACTGCGCAAGTATTTCGCCATCCGCAGCCAGTGCACGTAATTGATAACGGTAGTAACGTCCATTCAAAACGCCGGTATCTTTATACTGCGACTGGAACCCACGATGAACATCAGTTAAATGCTGTAGAGGAAAACTATCTTCACTACGTAAAATTTGCAGACGGGTCATACGGGCATGGCTAAAGCGCGGCCAGGACAGCGTAACACTGTCACTGGCAGCCTGAAGCGTTAATGCAATACTCAAGGGTGGTTCCGGCTCCGGCTCCGTTAACTGCCAGCGCGTTGGGTCATCCGGATACGCATCGTCGGTATCAGGCACGCCATCACCATCGCGGTCAGTGGAAATGTTTAGCATCGGACTAAGCCAAACAAAGGTGTTGATAGACTGACGGGGTTGACCCGGCGGCGCGATAAACAAAGTGGGCATTATAGCCGGCAGCGCACTCACCGGGTAACTAAGCCGAAATGGGTATAAACCAGGCTGCAGGAACAGCGCTATCTGGCCCTTCGCCGATACTTCTGCCGGTATATCTGCCAGTTGTAGCTCAACCGGATCGGTATATTGCCAATACAGTACGTAAGTGCCGGCATCTTGCACCTGCAACATACTTTCAATTTGTACCCGGTACGGTGGCGCCAGCTCAACACTGCTCAACTCATTTAGCTGTGTTACCCGTAAGGCATAGTTTGGCATCATTGCAGTACTGGCAGCGGTTTGCATTGTTTGTGCTGCGGGTTGGACTTGCGGCGAAAATAATTGTACGTTGAAGCCCGCTTCCAACTCTGCCGCTGGCTCGGCCGGTGCAACCACCGGCATCTGCGCAATTTCTGCCAGCAAGGCCAGTTGATCAATGTTTTGCCACTGCATTGCACCTTGCTGCGCGTCAGCAAAAGCCAGGTGTAAGCCAATAGTGTCGCTGGCATGTTGGCCAAGCACTTCTACTTGCACCTTATGCTGACCGGCGCTGATATAGGCCGATGCCAATTGCGGGGTTAAACTGCTTGCCGGGTTGTCCAGCAGCAACTGATCGTTCAGCCACAGCCTGACCGGCATACTGTTGTTAAGCCGCAAACTAACGAGGGTGTCCTGCCGGGCGCTGAAATAACTGCTAAAGACAAAACCATAACCCTCGGTCCGGTTACGCTCTGACAGTTGTAACGAACTGATATTGCCCGATTCAACAGCCGTCAGCTGTGTCAAGTCGGCGAAACTGAGCGCGGCTTGTTCAACATAGCGATAATGCCAGCCAACTGTGCCTTGTGCAGGCGCAGTGGCCGCGCTGGCTGCCAACCCGGATAGCGGCAGGTATAACTGGCCCTGACTTAGCGTCACTGTCTTGCCGGTGTCAATGAACAGTAATTCTACTACCGGGCTCTGCCCGGCCAGCGCCAAATGGGAAAAATTCAGCAATTGCTGACCTTTTTCCATATTAATCAGCTGTTTATTGTTTATTTCACGGCCATTTAAGGTTAAGCGTGCTGCGCCAGGTGCCCGCCAGCGTAACTGAATCAGCTGGCGTCGTGGATTAAAAAAGTAACCTTCGTAACTAACGGCGCTAAAAGTCTGCGCCCCTGCCAGCTGCGCTGTCATATAGGGCGCCAGCCCCTGATAGTCGGGTTGAGCCAGCTGATCTAATTGTGGGTTAGCCTCACTGTACAAGGCGTAACGCACGGCATTAATATGCTCGGGTGGGGCTGAATTATCCGAACAGGCTGTTAACAGGGCAACAACAGATAACAGTAACCAACTGCAAACCCGGCCAACACTGCGGCTAGTTGGGAATAGGGTAAATTTCAACATCCGTGCTTGCCTTTAGGTTGTCCGTTGCCTGTTCAATGGCCCGCTTTAACTGCATTGGGGCCAGCTTTTTTCTGATATCGTCACGTACGTCAGCCAGGGGTTTGGCAGCAATACGATGACGTTCAACCACTTTTACTTTAACCAAGCGGTTGTTTAGCCCGGCCACTGCCGATATTTGTCCGCTGGCCAACGGTGTTATTAATGCCTGATATTCCGGGATCAGCCCCTGCTCTGAGCTGGTGCCTGTTACCAGATAAAATGCCAGTCCTTCCTGACGCGCCTGAGCAGCCAGTTCAGGCCAGTCAGCTGCTGCAGTCAGTTGCTCCAAATACCACAGCACACGCTGGCGCTGCTTGCCATCCTGACCGCTATCAGCGCGCACTAACTGATAGTTCGCGTACTCTGCGGCGCCAAACTCCTGTGGATAGCGCTGATAATAGTCTGCCACCATTTGCTCCGATACCGGCTCTGGTGTCAATTGTTGTTGTACATATTGTTTGGTTAACAGTTCTTCACGATAGGCTTTTACCTGCAGTTCCAACAGCGCTTTGGCGTCTGCATCTAACAACGCCAGCTGCTGTTGGCTCATTAGTTTGCGCATCACCAGGCTTTGCAACACCTTTTGCTCGCCGTCCGGCCCCAGATGCAAAGCGGCATATGGGCCAATATTGTCGCTGATGGCAATATCCAGCTCCTGACGACTAATACTGTCTGTGCCAACGCGGGCCAATATAGGGTCGGTATCTGCCGCGGGTTGTTGCACCGACGTATCACTGCACGCCGATAACCACAGCGTTGCAGCCAGTAGCGGGATCAGGCGCTTCATGGCGAAGTAGCGTGCAGGGTAACGGCAACACTCTGGCGCAGCCGCTCAAGCTCAGCATCTTTAGCCATGGCGCGCAGAATACGACGAATATCACCGCTTACGGCTTCAAAGGATTGTTTTACAATGCCGGGTTCCTGTTCCAGTTTGATCAGATGATAACCAAACTCGGTCAGCACCGGCTCTGACACTTCATTTGCCGCCAGTTTGTCAAATACCTGTGCCGAAAACAGCGGCGATACTGCGCCTTGCTGCAACCAACCCAGCTGTCCGCCTTTAGCGGCAGAAATACTGTCTTCAGAATATGCCTTAGCTAACTCGGCAAAATTTTCACCGGTGCGGGCCTTACTGTAAGCTTCCAGCGCTTTGCTGTATTTAGCCTGCCGCTCGGCTTCAGTCATTTCCGGCGTTACCCGCAATAAGATATGTGAGGCCCTGGCACTACGCTGCTGATAGTTTTGCTGATTGTCTGCGTAGTAATTACGCATCGCAGTGTCAGTCACGGCTTGTTCCAGATACTGTTGTAAATAAGTATTCAGCAACAAATCTTTCTTCAGCTCAGAAAGTTCGGCATTAATCCGCAGCATATCAACACTATCCTGCTGCTCTATTGCATGCACCAACGCCAGATTATTTAAATAATGTTGTGCGGCTTTGCCCGCCAGTTCAACATTATTGGCATCAATACGTTTATAGGCCAGATAAGCGTTAACTTCTGCAACTGTGACATCCTGTTCACCTACAGTGGCGAAATTTTCTGACTTCTTGCTGCAGCCACTGATCTGGATCAGCACCAGTACTACTACTACTTTGAATATCACCGTTTTCATTAAATACTTACCCCAGTATCATACAACATGGTTTTTTCAAACCGCTCATTCTATTTAACCACCAACCCACCTTCAACAACTATTTATTAAATACCCACACTTACTGTTTACAGCCAGTAATATAGGCATTTGCCGTTAAATAGCCGGAGGTTGATGATGATCTTTCATTGATTAAAATGTAATAGGTACCCGCAACCGGATTATTTATAGGACAGCGCTCGGCAGCACTGGTGCTGATGCCCGCTTTGCAATCATAGGCTGCAGTAGTTGGCGCCTCTCCAAAGCGTACATACATATCGCTATAAGGCGTATACCAGCTGTTTCGGCTGCCTCTGATTAACAGACTGAAAAATTCAGTGTCCGGTTGCACATTTAAACTAAACAGCCGGTTATTATCACTGATTGAGACAGAATAATATTGCTGACTACCGATCCGTAGTTCGTCTGGTAAGCCGGTATAGCTGTCACGGTAGATATCTGCACAGCCTTGCTCCAGATAGCGTACATCAGCACCAGATTGGGCCAGTAAATCGCGCAGTTGCGTATTGGCGCCACCCAGCACCAGACGGCTGCTACTGTGTACCACACTGCTGGCCGTATCCAGTACACGCAGATGGTCTTCACCCAATTGCAGGTAAGCGTGGTTTAACAGCTGCAGGCTGCTGAACTGATAGACACCAACAATATAATTACCCACCAGGTAGTTAAGGTCCTGCCCGGATTCAACCAGTAAACTGGTGCGGCTGTTAGCAATAATACGCAGTAATGGCGCATCATTATTGTCGGCATCGGTGCTAATCTGGCGATTTTCCAGGCTATTTTCCGGCCACAGATCGCCATATTCGCCATCACAGTAGTCCTGTGGTATTAGACGCCACTGATTGCCGGCTTCCTGCCGCACACAGCCCAATTGCCAACGACCGATGGGTTGTGCCAAAGCCGTGCCCGCCCCTGCGGCCAGCGACGTAGCTTGTTGGCCATTATCCACTAACAGCTGGCCTGCTGACTGAGCATTGCTGGCCAGATATACAGTACCGGCACCGGCAGCTTGGGTTGCCAAAGCATCCGGCGCTGTTAAATAGCGGCCACTAAACTGGTTATCCGGGCTAAATACCGCAATACGCCCCCCGCCACTTTCGTAGCCGGCAAAACCACTGCGGTCAACCTGAGCACCAATAGTGCTAATTTGGCCCGCGCCGGTCAGCACCGGCGTTTCCAGCCGGACTGAGCCACCACTACCATAGGCCAGGCGGGCATTGCTGTTATTGCCATTTACGCCAACAGCACTGATATTGCCATCAAGTTGAATGCTGGCAGCGCTAACAGTGACCACGCCACCGCCTTTGCTATTGCCCGTTGCCGAAGTGCCGGCAGTTAACGCCTGGTCATAACTACCCAAGCTACAGAACATTGTCGCGGGCGTTGTAAAACCGGCATGGCAACGCTGCTTATCGCTATCGCTCCAACTGTCGCCTTTGCCATTCGCATCAACATTTGCGGCCAACGCTATATCTACCTTGCCTTGCACCACCAATTTAAGCAGCTTTGTTGGTTCTCCTGCAGCAAAGCCTTGCTCCTCATTTGCACCCAGACTGTCTAACAGCGCCAGGGTACTACCGGTATTAAGTAACACATTGCCGGTTACCTGAGTGTCGTGTTGTATAGCCAATCCCAGATTACTGTTCGCTGACAAGCTCAGGTCGTCGCCAACCGTCAGCCGGTCTGCCCGGAGGGCTGAGTCATCTGCCGTTGAGCTAATCTGCAGCCCACCGGCAATATGAATATCAGTTAGCGTGGCTATGCGGGCTGACGCCTGCCCGGCAACGACAAGATCTGCCGCTAGCTCAATAGTCTCAGAAGCATACATTACCAACCTGGCAGCATTGCTCAGTGTTACCGACTGTTCCAATTCCACACTGTGCAACAAGGTTGTCATTAACCATTGGCTATTTCCCGTTAACAGTACCTGGCCGCTAATTTTTAGTTTGGCGCCAGCGATTTGCTGTTGCCAGCTCGAATCATCAGACAGGATCACATTGCCGTTTATGGTTAGACTGTCGGTGGCTTTACTAGTCAACTGCGCACCGCCCTGCAGTTGAATATCGCCATTAATAACTAAATGACGGGCGGCGATTTGCTCGCTACCGCTCAACAAAGTTAGTGAGTCTAATGTCAGGTTACGCGGCATTACTGCCCCGTTATTATCCTGAATTCGCTGTACCAGCTCAGGTGCGACATCGGCTGCTACCAATTTGACATAGTTGCCAATTTCGGACCCTTCGATATCCAGCACTAACAACCTGTCGTTGCCAATATCCAGCCGTACCGCATCACCCAACTCAATCCGGTCAAATACATGTACGCCCTGCAGGGTTTTGCCGTGATAACCGGACAGGTCGGCTGCAGATTCAACCAGCAGGCTATCGGCCGTGCTGCTAAGCACTTTATACAGCGCTGCATCGGCTTGGGCGGCATCCAGCATTACATAGGCACCGGCCAGACCGACATGCTGGTTATCTAGTGTTAGCGGCCAGTTGGCCGCGGCGGCAGTAATACGCCACTGCTGCGCCGGCAGGCTTTCAACGCCACTAATAGCATGCTGACCTACTGTCGGAAGCTGTAACCACGGCGTCTCGCTGTCATTCCAAACACCCTTCAGCTGTAATTCACCATATTGCTGCGTCGCCGACTGCATAAATACGGTGCCAGTGGTAAAGCTAGTGTTCGCATCGGATACAATACCTATGTAACCGTCGAACTGATTCTCAGTTGCCAGTATGCCAATACGGCCACCGCTACCCAATGGGGTTTGCTCTGAGTAATCTGTGCTATAGGCAGTGATACTGCCATTACTACCGCCACTGAACAGGCCGGTTTCGATCAACACAGAGCCGCCAGCAGATGGCAGCAACACGGTCGTTTCTGCGTCGGCACTTGCCGGCTCTGGTTTAGCTTCAGCGTTGCCAGCACTAACGTTGTCGCTACCGGCTAAAGAAGCACGCACCATTGATGGTTGATACCACTCTTGTGCACTGGCATCTACTGAAATACTGCCGTTCAGCTCCAGCTCTGCCGCTTTAATGTGCAAACGGCCACCGCCATAGGCGCCCTCAGGACAAGCATCGTTATGGCAATCAGCACTGAGCAGGGCACCATAACCAAAAGACTGCGGCCGGCGGTAGTTACCTATTGACTGCGCTGACTCTGTTGCCGGTATCGGCGCGGAGGCATGCCAGCCCGCCAAGGTTGCATCAGCATCATCGGTCGTCATCGGCTTACCACCACCATTGATCACCCGAATATCGCCGCTCCAGCTCTCCAGATACAGCTTGCCGCCGACTTCAACCTGAGCATTAAGCGGCACAGCCGATTTTGCCAGGGCGCCATCAAAGGTTACTGGCCCAAACAAATTGGCGTCGCCGGCAACAATTAGCTTGCCTGCCAACCTAAAGTTTTCTGCAGTCCAGCTTTGATAATGCAAATCGCCGCCGATGCTGATATCACCCTGTGATAAGACACTGGCATAGGAATCAATGGTTACTGACTGGTCAAACTGCAATAACTCTGAGGCAATCAAGCGTACATGCGCCAAATCAACCTCATTCAGGACACGTATGACTGGTGCAACGAGGGTGAAGCTTTTATATGACGGTACGCTGTTCAGCAGCAACGGCTGATCGGTAGCCAGCAGAAAATCGGTAATGTCATCCCTGTCAAGTAACCCCTGAACGTGTTCGCTGCTCAGACTCGCTCGCAGTGCCGCATTGTAACCGGGCCACAACTGGCCAACTTCGAGCAAGTCATCAGCCAGATCCAAGGTTCCATCCAGCCAGAGCTCTGTCAGTTTATGCACACCCTGAATTTGAGCCGCACCAAAGGAGGTCAGGTCTTCTGCACTGTGCACTGTCAGGCTGTTCGCGCTGTTGGCCTCGATGGTTAAATCCAGACTTTGCTGCTGACTGTCAGTTAAGCGCACTGTCGCTCCGGTCAAAGCACGGCCGTATTCGACGCTGTTGCTTAGCCATGGCTGGCCGTCAACGTGCAGCTGCCAACGGCCTTCGCCCAGTGCAGTAACTGTCTGCAGTTGGTGTTTGCCTACAGTTAATAACCGGGTACGGCTTGGCAGATAATCTGCGGCTATATCGAGTAAGTCATCCAGTGATTGAGCAGACTGGGTGATTGCGCTGGCTGACACTGTAGCTTTTTGCGCAACACTGCTTTGCAGACCCATTAATGTCGGTTGCGCAAATATCTGCTGTTTACCAACTGCCAGCAGGCTAATATCCTCCGGGGCCTGAACAAACGCAGTACCTGCAGAAAGTGGTTCACAACCTTCATAACAATGCTCAACCGCTTGCCTGATCCGACCTAACACCTTGTTAGCCGCCACAACGACATCAGCTTCAGTCTGCGCAGCTAAGTTGATGCTTTGCCGTTGCGCGCCACTTTCTGAGGCAAGCTCAGTGGTATTACGTTGCGGCATCAGTGGCGGTGGCTCACAGCCATCACAGTCATCATCTGACAGCTGAATATCCCAGAGCTCGGCCTTAACCGCTGCCCGGCCGGCGCCACCGGCAGTATCGCGCTCGTCCCAATCATAAATCTCTTTACCACGCACCATCTTGCCGACATTAAGCACTTGCAGCTCGTGGACATCGATAAAGGCACTGCCATCGGCAGCATCAGTACCACCGGCGATGTTGATCCAGTCCCGGTAATCGTCCCGGTCCAGCGACAGGCGATTTGCAGTGATATGCACTGCACCGCCGCCGGCACCTTGCACGCCACCGGCACCCGCCAACATTGGCTGGCGGTAATTGCCATAGGCACAGTCACGCTGCGCTGCTATGTCATTGATACCGGCCATTTGCAGTTGACGGTATTCTTCATTGTCGCTTTCATGCTGCTGCATTTTGTCATCGGCATGACGGCCCAGACAGCGGCCTTCAATAAAGCCGACGCCATAACCGGCCGGATAACCGGCACCTGCGGCATCGATAGCTCCGGTAGCTGTCAGTTTCTGGCCGACATGCAGGGCTAGCGGATACAGTTGCTGTAACTCTGCATCAGCACGGGCAGCCTCAATATTGCCGTACAGCCACTGATCACCGGTGGTGTGCCAGCCGTCGGTCAGCGCCAGTAGCAGATAACTGCCAGGCAACAGCGCCGAATCCGTGCGCACTGTCAGCTTGCGGGCATAAAGCTCGCTGTCGCCGCTGATTTGCAACGAACCGCCAATATCAATGTTAAATTGCGCCAGTTCGATCACCGCGTTGTCCTGGGTAACACTACCCGCTATGGCCAGATCTTGTTTCAGCAACAGCAGCAGCCTGCTGCCAGGCTGCAGTATTACATCGCCCTCAATAGTCAGGCTGTCAGCTTCAATCATCAGCTCAGTATCGGCTTCCAGCAGCAGGTTGCCATCAACAGTGATATCACCGGCAACAGTCAGGTTCACCCGACCACTGGCAGTCATATTGTCCACCGAGATGGGACTGTCAAACTGTGGATCTTCATCCTGCCAGCTGACATCACCCATGGAGTTGCGCTGCAGCACCGTTAACCTGGCCGTATCGCTGTGCAAACCAAAGCCGACAGTTAAGGTACTGATACCGGCGCCAACCGGGGTGAAACCATCAAAGCCCGGCAAGGCAACAGCTTCGTCGGCCGAGCTTAGTTGCAACGCGTAGTAACCAACATCACTGACGTCAATGTCATAACTGCGCCCTGCCACCAACACGCGGGCTTTTACCGTCAGATAGACGTCGCCGCTGTCCTGATTCAGGTTATACACCAGCTCTTTTGGCGTCACGGTGATGGCAGTTACCGCTGCCGGGTCAACGGCACGGCTGTCGGCCCGGGTAGGGTCAGAACCAAAATGCACTTCAACCGCGTCCGGTATACCATCCCCGTCGCTGTCTTTTAACAACGGCTCTGTGCCTAATTGATATTCGGCACCATCGCTAAGGCCGTCATCATCGCTGTCCGGATTGCGCGCGTCGGTGCCCAGTTCAAGCTCAAGCAGGTTGCTCAGGCCATCATTGTCATAGTCTTCATCACCATCGTCGACACCATTGCCATCGCTGTCGCGCCGCGTTGGATTTAAACCCAACTGATGCTCGAACAGGTTTGGTAAGCCGTCAGCATCATAATCACCTTCAAGACTAAGACGTGGTAGAGCAATTGTATTGGCTACCAACAGACTTTGTTGCTGCTCAGCAGCAACTGCCCAAGGTTGCAATACAGCGGGCTCGTGTATTTCTAGTATCACCAACTCGCCTTCCTGCTCAATGCTGGTCCGCGGTGCCAAATACTGCGGTTGTTGCGCATTAAAGCTCTGCGGCTCACCATCAATGTGCAGCTCTAACTGAACCTGTTGCCGCGACGGCACATCCTGTCCTATGCTCACTGTCAGTTGCTGCTGTATTTCGGACAATAAGTACGGTTGTTGTTGCTCTGGTAGCGACATAGCAGCCGTTAAGAACGAACCTTGTTGTGGCAGTACCGGATCGGACTCCAGCTCGCCCAGCAGCGCTGACGCTGTGGTATCAAAGCGGTATTGCGTATACAAGGTCAGTGGCTGTGCCGGTACAAAGCGCAGTTGCTGTGGCGTATCCTGGCTAAACTCGCCGGCCACCAGCTCACCATTCGGATTAGTAATACGTAACCACTGGCTGTCAACGGGTGCGGTAACCGCTTCAGTAAAGCTCAACAGCACTGGTGTGATTTCGCTCTGATGCGCCGCTTCCAGTATCACCTGCTGCACTGCCGGCAAGCGTTTAACAAAGTCGAGCGTCAGCTCAGCAAAGGCGTTAATGGCAAAGCCCGGCTCTGATAGCAGGCTAACTATCACTTGCTCTGCCTGCTCACTGCCCAGCGTTAACCGGCCGGAACCGGCGTTTAACGTCAGCTCAGTACTGTTACTGCCATTAGCAAATAAAGCGGTGCCGGTTACACCAAACTGCAGTGTTAAATTGGCATCCTGTGGCTGGCCGTCGGCGACAACATGGCTAACCGCATTACCGTAGTTATCAGTCAGTTGCACTGCAACATGCACCTGTTCGCCGGCTTCCAGCACATCTTGGCGGCCCAGCGGATGGTTATCCAGCTGCGCAATACTCAGTTCAAGCAGCGCTGCCTCGGCAGCAATAACCTGCAGCGGGATCTGCTCTACCTCAGAGAATTGCGGCTGCGCCAGATAAGGCTGGTAATGCAACTGCAGACCCGGCGGCTCACTGGCCAGCAGTTGCAACTGATAGACATCAGCACGTTCTGGCACCGTTACTTCAACAGCGGCTTTACCAGCAAACAGACGGATCTGTGCTGCTTCGCCCAGATAGACACCCTGGTCATCATAGCGCTGACGCAGTTGCAGGCCATCGGCAAAGGCAAAGTGGAAGCCAGGCGCATCAAAGCCCAGCGTGACATTGAAATCATCACGGTTGTAAATCAGGTTTTGTGCCGCGTCCACCAGCTCCAGTTGCAGCTGCGTCGTTTTAGCTGCCTGCACCGGCGCTATGTGCGATACCTGTAACGCAAATGGCATACCCGGCAAAATAGCCACACTGTGCACCGCCGGTTGAATGGCGTTGTGGTCAACTAGCTTAGTGAGAAGCTGGTAAGCACCCACTTTTTCGCCCAACGTCAGCCAGCTAAAGCGCGCCAGACCAGCAGCGTCGGTTTCGCTGCTTGCCAGATAGGTTTCACTGCCATCCGGCGCCAGCTTGAACCAGTTAACCCGTTGCAATGCTACTGGCCGCTGAGCAATATCGGCCACCCGCACCTGATAACTGCCCGAGGCACCACTGTCGAGCTCAGCAGGGTTAATACCCGGCTCGCCCGCCACAGAGAACTCAATCAGGTTAGGCTTCTGTGTCAGGTTAATACTGACGGCCTCACTGACACTGCGCTGGCCCATGCGGTCGGTAAAGGCGACTTGCAGTTGCACTTGATCGCCCTGTACTTCAGTTACCGGCATGGCTAACTGACTGGACATATTTGCTGAACACAGTGGACCTGGCATCGGCCGGCATAGCTGCTGCTCTTGCTGTACGCTACCGTTGTAGCTAACTAATAAGCGGGTATCCAGTTGTTGGGCACCGGCATCATCGACCTGATCCAACGCACGCAACGACAGCGGCAGGTTGCGTCCGTAAATTGCGGCTTGTGGCACGCTAAGTTGCATCAGCTGCGGCTGTGGCGGTAAATCCGGCACTACCTGGATCGGTTGCGTCAGCGTGGTTTGCTGGCCGATATTATCGGTTAGCGTTAGCGTCAGCGTTTGGTTCACGGCTTGTTGTAACCGGTCCTGCCGCAGATCCGCAATGCGATAGGTCTGCTGCTGAGTTTTACCTGCCAGCACATAGTCACGCTCGAAGCCCGGCCAGCTCAGTTTAACCTTAGCCAACCCGACATCATCGCTTTGTACCAGAGTGACGCTAAATTCGCTTTGCTCCAGCACTTGCGCCGGACTGTTAAGCAGTTGCAGTTGCGGATATGCGTCTGCCACCACATCAACCGTCAGGCTGGTCGTGGCCGTATTGCCAGCGTTATCACGCATCTCCAGCTGATACAGGTACTGTTGACCTAAGACAGGCTTAGCCTGATTAACCACAGAGCTGCCATTATCAAAGCCGGCCCAGATCACCTGACCATTGCGTTTCAGTAAGGCCTGTTCGGTGCCACTGCCAATATCTGCCACTGTCACCGCAATCGCATACGGCTGACTGTCCGGCACCTGGTCCTGTGCATCTATTGTCGACTGCAATGTCAGTTGTCCCACCGGTGCGGCCTGATCGGCCAGACGGGATACTGGCATTGACGCTGACTCTACCTGATTACCATAGATATCAACCGCCCGCGCTTTGATATAACGCGGCTGTGCTGATTGGGCTAAGTCCAGCCGGACAATAAAGTCCGGGCCGTAATGCTTGCGCATCAAGGTGTAGGGCCCATCGCTTTGCTCGGCCAGATAAAACTCAACCTGCTGCAACGGCAAGCTGGCGTTATTAACGTTTGCCACCACCCGCAGCGGTGTCGGTACATAACTTGGGTTGTTAAAGGCCAAATCAACAGTGAAATCATGCACTGGCAGGTTGTCGCTTTGCAGCATCACCCGCCGTGGCAAGGAGTACACTATCTCACCCTGTTGCGTCAGCGCACGGCTGCGCACAGTAAAGGCTTTACCATTGTGTAAAGTAGACGGCACCAGAATTTGCGCATCGAAAGGTGGCGCTGACGTACGGCTGACAACTTCGTCGTTAACCAGATAGTCTACCGCCTGCAGGGCATCTGTTTCGCTGACAGCTAAGCTGATCAGCTGGCCATTCTGGAACACCTGGCCACTAAATGGCGTTTGCATCTGTGGCAAGGCCGTAACAGCGTTATTGCCCAGCCACAGCAGTTCAAT
Organism: Rheinheimera sp.; assembly: GCF_030690345.1. Classification (GTDB taxonomy): domain Bacteria; phylum Pseudomonadota; class Gammaproteobacteria; order Enterobacterales; family Alteromonadaceae; genus Alishewanella. The sequence continues at coordinate 160,094 of NZ_JAUYGV010000006.1, read as the reverse complement.
ACCGGCCAATTGTTGGGCTAACAACACTTCGCCTTTATCCAGTGCAATGGCCGGAATATCCTGCGCCGCTTGATACATCAGTTGTGGCTGGCTAAAGCTATCCAGGCGCAGCTGATACAGTTTACTGCCCTGGCTAAACCAGACGCGGCCCTGATCATACGCCAGCGCCTGCACTGCACCCACCGTTAACGGCTGCACCTCAGCGTCCACTAATGACAAACGCTGTAAGCCCGCTGCAGATGCCAGCAGCAGATAGTCACCAGCCAGTACTATAGTATGCGCTTGCTGTGCTGATGCCAGCAGGGTTTTGATCTCGAGGTTAAACTCGTCAAACGGCATGGGTCCCGTTTGTACCGCATATACTGTGCCGGCATCGGTCAGCACATAGATAAGCTGCTCAGACAGCGCCAGCGCGCGGATATTATCACCCTGACTCACAGTAATAGTAGTAATCGCCTGCTTGCCATCGGCTGAGTAAATACGTAACGCATCACCCACTGCCATTACCAGGCGCTGTGCATCGGCAGCAAAATCGCTGAGTTGCGGCTGTTTTAACACTAAACGCGCCTGGCTTAAATCAGTCAGGTTACCGCTGATATCGTCATAACCCCAGACGCCATTGGCGGTGGTGCGCAATAAGCGGTAATCGCTGCTGTAAGGTGACGGATACAAGCCGGTTTTATCCAGCGCCGGCAGGTCATAATAGCTTTGTACCGCATAGCCGCGCGCAGCCGCCAGATAGTGGCCATGTTGTATCGCCACTTGCCGGGTATTGCCTTTGGCTTGTGCGGTCTTAAACAGGCTACGCGCCTCTGCCGGCAGTGCTGTTAGTGACAGCTGACGCCCATCGCCCGACAGCAAGCTGTTCGCGCTCAGCTGCAGTGGCATGGTGAACGCCAGCGGGAAGCGGCCAATAACATAAGGCTGGCGTGCACTGCGGATATCCAGCTGCAACAGATTGGCACCATCGTACAGCCACAGCTCGTTATCACGGCTTAGCAAGGCTTGCGCCTCTGACCACGGCATAGTCCACTGCTGGGTTTCACCCTGCTGGTCGATACGTACCAGTTTAGCGTTGCCGGCTAACCAGATTGCCTCGTCCTGCAACGCAAAGTGGCTAAACTGAGCGTTGTTTGCCAGTACCAAGCGGCTTTGGCTCTGGCCATCCAGGGGCAGCTGATATAGCCCCTGTTCAGTCAATGCCAGCACGCCATCTAAACCGGCGCTGAGCTGATATACCTGACCAAGCGTCAGTTGCTGCTGCAACTGCAGTGAATTACCCTGCACACTAAACTGCTCAAGGTTACCGGCAGTATCTGCCGCCCAGGCCAGCTCGCCCAGACTGGCTAATTGCGTAAACTGTTGCTGGCTGTTGTACTGCCCCAGCACCTGATACTGCTGCTCAGGGTCAATAAACTGCAAACCCATGCCACGCAGTGCTACCAGCCAACGGTCCTGTAATGGGATCAGGGCATCGACGCTGGCGTTAAAGCGGTGCAACAAGGTGCCCTGCTGATCCAACAGGCGCTCGCGCTGGGTCAGATACAGCGCATCCGTCGTCTGCAGCACCTGGCTAAACGGCTGGCCCGCCGGGGCCTGGCTAAAGCTGTAAGCACGCAGTACCTGCACCTGTTTATCTAGCTGGTGCTGATTGCCGGCCGCATCACTAAGGCTGGCACGGATCTGTAGCGTACTGGTGTCTGGCACCAGCAAGCGCAGGCGTTGTTCGGCGCTGGCCAGCACGTTACCGTCAGCGTCTATAGCAGTTAATGTCAGGCGCTGGCCAGCGGCCAGTGAACGGTCTGCCGTTACTTCAACGGTGCTGCCGGCATAGACTCTGTCGCCTATGCCCTGCAGGCCAAATTGCAACGGATTACGCTGTGGTTGTACCCGGATACCTACCCGGTCCTGCGCGTAATAATGCTCAGTGCCAAAATACACCCGGGCACGCAAATAGAAGGCAGATGCCTGAGTCACCACCGGCAGACGCAGGCTGATATCGCCGCTGGTTTTATCACTCAGCAGCCGGCTAAGCACAGTACCGTTTACATCGGTAAGCGCCAGTTCAATAAAGCGCAGCTCGTGTTCTGCCACACCTTCGGCCAGATAACGCAGCTGCAGCGGCTTACCTCCGGCAACGGCGCTATTGTTGTCCGGCTGCAGCAGGGTAATACGGCTTTGTGCCGGGTCATTGGCAACCCGTTCAACCTGAGCGGCGAAAGTTTGCTGATTTAGCTGCCAGCTTAGCTCTGCGCTACCATCTTGCTCCGCTACCGCGTAGGTACTGTGCAGGGTATTGGCCAGTCGCAATAACGGGCTGCCATCGGCCAGGCTGCTGCTAAGTAATCTGGCCTCATCTGACAGTTGCAGTGACAAGGGTACCAGCGCGCCTTGCGCCAGACGTGACGGCAGTGCGCTTTGCAACATCGCTGGCGCAGTAAAGGCCAAATTATCCAGTACAAGCTGTTGTTGTACTTCAACGCCAGCTTCTGTCAGTAGCTGTACTGTCAGTGTCGAGCCGGCGTGCTGGCGCTGTACCGCCAGTTGATCAACGTCCAGCCAGCGGCTGCTTAGGGTATCGCCTTGCGCATTACTGATGCGCAGCCGGTAATCATCTGTCCAGCCAGACGGCAGTTGCAATACCAGCTCAGTGGCGGAGGCTTGCAGGTTTATATCTTCCGGCTCTGGTGCTGCCGCTGTAACTTTGCGCTGTTGCCACAACTGCCCGGCACTAAAGCGATACAGCTGTTGATGACCGAAGGCCAGCGATTGTTGCCACGGCAACACAGCAACAACATCTTGCTGCTCAAACGCCAGCCAATAGTAGCCCAGTACCGGATCCAGCAGTTTTAGCCAGACATAATCCTGTTCGGCGCTCGACTGCACAACTTGACCGGGTAGCTGCTGCTCGGACAATAATGCCAGTGAGTCCGCATTAGCCTGCTGATATACCTGCAGTGATTGCTGTTGCCACAGATACAGCTGGCCATCATGTACTGCCAGACCGTCGCTATAAGGCACTGTATAACTGGCCACCGCACGCAGTGCATTGTGTTGCGCATCCAAGTGCAGCAGTTGCAGTGTATCGCCCGCCAATACCCAGATCTGGTGTTGCCACTGTGCTACCGCAGTAATGTCATCGTCAAACTGATAGCCGGTTAGCTGGTGTTGCGGATTATCTGGCTGTTGCAGTGTTAACAGACGACCATATTGCACTATGGCGTGGTCACCGATACTGCCCACCAGCTCACCAAATAATGGCTGTTCAGTGGCCTGTGCTTGCGCCTGATAAGGCAGCTGCAGCAAACGGCGCTGGCCTTGCAGATTATCCTGTATAAACAGGGCACTGCGTCCGGCGAACACCTGTTCCAGTCTGGCGCCATTATTGCTGTGCCACCACTGGCCGGTCTCGTCTGCCAGGCGGTAGCCACCGTTATTTTGCTGATACAGTGACAACATCGCCAACCGGTCGTCAAAGCGAACCGGCAGCAGTTGCACCAACTGTTCATCTGCCGCCGGCTGGGTTGCGGCCAGTTCAGCCTCATCTTGCAGATAAGGCAGTAAATCTAACGCGCTTTGCTGACGGTTTTCATTGCCCGATAAATCACGCAGCACGCTTTGCAGCGTCACGCCGCTTGCAACCGCAACGTCATGCGGCTGTATCGTTACAATGTCGGCCAGCGGTGCCAGTGGTAAGCTATGCAGGCTGCCATTATCGCTGATAATCAGCTCTGATTGGTCGCTGTAATCGGCCATATCGGCCGGAACTTCGCCAGTAACACGTAAACCGGTACCGCTAAGCACTTTATGCTGCGGCAACGTTTGTAACTGCGCTTGTTCATTAACGCCATCGTCCGGCACTAAATTGATAAAGCGCCGTGCGCTCAGTGCGCCATCTTGCAGCAACAGCAATACCACCGCATCTTCTGCCGTTTGCGGTAACGTTACCTCAAGCATAAAGCGCTCAGGTTCCTGCTCGGTGCGGCTTAGCTGAATCACAGCCGGGTTAGCCGGATGCAGTGGATCTGCGCCCAATTGCAGTGACAGGCTGGCCTGCTGCAGATTGCGCAGCATCAGTTCCAGCGTAATACGCTGACCGGAGCGCAGTTGGCTGCCATTTTCCGGGCTAAGGATCGCCAGCTCAGGTTCGCCACGGCTGGCATCAAACGGCCTGATCGTCACGGCCTCTGACACCGCCATATTACCGTTCGGATCCTGTGCTCTGGCTTGCAAGGTTACCGCATCTTCTGACGTCGGCGTAAAGCTAAAGCGGTTGCTTTGCGCCAGGCTCTGGAAGGCACCGCCATTTACGGCCATTTCAACCGTTTCAATGCCGTAGCGGTCAAACACTTTCAGCAACACTTCGGCAGGTTCGCCAATCGGTAAGCGATCGCCCTGTTTCGGCGACACTATCGCCACTTCCGGCGGTGTCACATCCAGATACAGCTGATAACTGTCGGCTTGTTGTTTGCTGGCACCATAACCAAACTTAACCTGCGTCAGCAATTGCATCTGGTCGTTACCATTTAGCTCGGCCAGCCGCGGATGCATATACAACAGTGAGGCGCTGGCTTCGGTAGCACCCGGTTGTAATTGCGCCCGGTACCAGCGGCCATTCAGCTGCAGGTTAACCTCGCTGATCAGATCGGTGTCACCGCTTAGCGGCAGGCGGATCGTCGCCGCAGTCAGCTCTTCTACCTGTGCCGGCGTGGTTTGTACCGCACCGATATTCACTACCGGGTCAACCACGGCCAGGCTGTAGTCCTGTTCGGTTACATTGGCAGCAGCATCCACTACTTTGACTCTGAGCACTAACTGACTGACATCTTTGTCAATGTGCACGTTAAAGCCGGCCGTGAATGGCTGATAAGCACCAAACTGCACACCACCATCGCGCGACAGACGGTAGCTGTACTTCAGTTGATTGTTAGCAGAAATATTGTCCAGCGCCTGGGCGATAAAGCTATAACTGCGACCACGGGTCAGGCTCACTGCCGGTGTGGCGGCACGGCCATCGGCCAATGTCAGTTGTAACTGACGCGGCGCCAGCGTATCGCGGCTGGTAAAGCTTTGCGCTACCGCACCATCGGCACTGAACAACGGCGCTATGCTGCTGTTCAGTGGTAAAGCCAGGTTATCCGCCAAATCGCTGATACCGCTGATCGTCAGCTGATAAACGGCGTTGTGCAGCAGCTGACGGCCTTCTTTTAAGCGCAGTATTACCCGGTTATTCAGGCTAACCAGCTCAAAATCGGCACTGATATTTTCCGCTGCAGCACCACTGTAGTCCTGCATCTGCCGCTGTACGCTAAACTGCTGCGCCCGCAGTGGCTCAGAGCCATGCAACGTCAGGCCGTTATTATAATCAAACGCCTGCCATTGGCTGATGCGCGGTGGCGTATCATCGATAGCAGTGAAGCTGACATCAGCCGTTACCGCTTCGCCAGTGCTGGCTTTAATAATATGCAGCTGATAACTCAGCCCTGGCTCAGTTGCCGGCGTACTGACCAATAACCGGCCGTTTTCCATCCGGTAGCTCAGCTGATTTGACCGGCCGGGCTGATCAAAGCGTGCCGGCGCCAGCAGGTGCACAGTTAAATCACCGCTAAAGCCCTTGCCTTGCACCGTCAGAGTATTACCGCCACTGTCTGACAGTAGCGTTGTACCACGGCCGTTGTCAGACGCAACGCTGTCAACTGCCAGCGCCTCGGCCACCAGCACAGCGGCTGGCAGGAAGCTCTCCGCCTGTGCCTGATACAAATGCAGGCTGAATAAGCCAGCTTGTGCCAGCGCCGCGCTAAATTGCAGCTCAGTACCGTTGTCATTGACCTGCCAACTGTTGCTGTCCACAGTGAGCGGCCCCAACTGCAGTGACGTTAAGGTGTGCAGATTAACGCCCTGCACGGTAAAGCTGGTTTGCCGGCCGGCAATGGTATTGGCCGGGATCAACCTTTGTGCCTGAGCCGGTCCTTGCGCAAAACTGGTATGCGTACTAAAGGCCCAGGGTAAGTCGAAACTGACATCGGCGCCGGCAACAGCAGATAGCGGCAGGCCTTGTAATTGCACCTGATAGCGGTTGCCCAGTACATAGCCAGGGCTGTAGGGTTCAAACAGCAGGCTTTGATCAAACCAGTCAGTGTAGCCAGGCAACGGTTGCGCCAGTTGATCGCTCAGTTGCAAACTGACATTACGCCAGTCCTGCCGCCACAGTGACAACTGTAACTGCAGGGTCTGCAAATTATGCTGAGCCTGTAGCGGCATAAAGGCCGAGGCATTAGCCAGTGGCAGCGCCGCAGCACCATAGCCACGACTATCCAACCATTCCACCAGATCGGTGCTGAAACTTACCTGCTGCAGCGCTTGGCTAAAATCAAAGCCCGCCAGAGGCCGTAAGCTTAACTGCTGACCGGATAAGTCAATGTCATATAACTGCCAGCTGTTATTGCTGCGCGCCAGCGCCAGCTCACCGCTTAGCTGTAACATTTGCAGTGCCGGCGATAGCGCCATACTGCCGGTTTCGCCTGGTGCCTGCTCAGGCAGCGGCGACAGATCATAAAGTTTCAACAGTTGATCACTGACCAGCCACAAGCGGTTGCCATCGCGCTGTAAGCGGCCGCTTTGCAGCATTGGCAGCGCCAGTTCCTGTACCGGTTGCTCCAGTTGCCACAAGCGATAGACCTGCAGCTTGTCGCTACGTAGCACGATCAGCTGGTCGGCGCTTAATATCGCATCCAGATAATGACCATCGATAACCAATAGATCCTGCGCATACAGATTACCCAGTCGCAGTTGTTCCGGCAGCTTCCACAACAGGTTGCCGCTGGCCAGTTGCAACTGGCCTCCGCTGATACCCTCATGCTGCAGACGATTAACTTGCTGTGGCAGATAAGGGTCACGTAAATCATATAAGCTACTGCTGCCATCTGTGGTTTGTACCAGCAACCAGTGCTGATCCAGCGCCAGCGCACTGACACTGTGTGGCAGCGCAATCTGGCCAATATAGTGCCGCTGCGCCCCCAGGCCAAACAGCTGCACCTGATCGGCGCTGGCCAATGCCAGCAGTTGGCCGGAACGTGCCATCAGCTTAACGCCTTGCTGCTGATCGCTTTGGCCAATCACCACGCTAAGCTGCTGATTGCTGGCTGTCGTCAGCTTATCAAACTCATTATTGATACTGACATTAAGCGTACCTAAGATATCTGCTGGCAGTGGCAGCACCAGCAGTTGATCAGATTTCACCTGCACATCAGCCTGCGGCAGGCCATTAATCAATACCCGGCTGTAACGGCTAAAGCCCTGACCTACTATGCCCAGCATAGCGTCTTCGTTTAGCACAAATTGCTGATCGGCACTGTTAACCTGGCCACTGCCAGCCTGATAGCGGCCAACACGCTCAATAAGCGGATCGGTAACATAAGTAAAGGCCAGCGGTAGTACGGTACTGGACAAGCCAGTGCTAACCCGGGCGCCAACCACGCGGTTCTGTGCCGGTTTTTCCGCTAAGGCCGGTAATTTCAGCAACAATTGTTGCTCGCTCACTACGGTGATATCTGCCGGCGCGACTTGTTGTCCGCCAATTTCCACCGCAGTGTGCGCTGTCAGCCCCTGGCCATGCAGCTTAACCTGCATACCACCACGCCAGCTGCCAATAGCCGGTTCGAGATAGTCTATTACCGGCTTGGGCGCGTCATCATAGCGGAAACGGAAACGGTAATCGTTGCCCAGCGTGCGGCCGTTCAGATCACGCAGTACAGCACGCACCCTGACCTGATATTCTTTTTCATGTTGCCAACCCTGCGCCGGTTCAAAGCGCAGCAAACTACCCAGCTGATGCACCTCGCTATACCAATGGCCCGCTACTTTGGCGCCACTTAAGGTCACTTCAAACAGGCTGTCACGCTGCCCGGTCAGTTGCTGGTTATCCAACAGACGGTTGAACTGGATCTGTAAGCTTTGCTGCTGATGTAAAATACCGTTACCAAGCGGTTGATGCTGCAGCACCTGCAGGCTGTCGTTCCGGAACGAATAGACACCACCACCAATATGGCTGGCAGTTGACGGCCGTTGCTGCGGGCTTTCCTGCGGCTGGCCTTTATTGTCACGTAGGTAGGCCACACCGGCAAACAGCGTATCTGGCCGTGCCACTACCTCTTTCACCGCACCGGTGACTGCAAAGTAATTACCCAGTGCAATATCGCGGTTAAAGCGGCCGTTGAGCCAGTCACTAATGTCAAACTGCTGCAAATCACCGTGGCCGGCGGCCACATACAGCTGCTGGCCCTGCCGTAATAACCGGCCGGCATGCAGCTCACCATTACGCAGCAGATAGGCCAGCTTTAACCCGGTCAGATGCTGGCCAGAGAAGGTATCAAACACTTCGACTGTGGCTTGCTCTGCGGTAGACACCAGCAAGATATCGCCCAGTGGCAAAATGTCGGCTGCCGGCAAACGCTTGTTAAAGCGGTCAGTCAGTGTAATGCGTTTCACGATATCAAAACGTCCGCTGTCCAGCTCCAGCGCCAGCACCTGCCGTTGTGAAGGCTGCAACAGCCACAACTGCTGCTCGGTCAGCACCAGACGCGACACCCAGCCACCCAGGGCACTGTTATTCAACCGGGTCAGTAGCCTTAGCTCACCGGCGTCAGTAAAGGTGAGTACGTCAACTGAGGTGGTCGTCGCGACATAGAGCGCGCCTTTGCTGACTTCCAGCGCTTTAACCGGCGAAGCCAGCTGATATTCCTGCAACAGCACCGGCATAGCACCCTGGCTGATGTCGAACTGATACAGTTTGCGATCACCGGCAATAAACAGGAAGTGTTCATACGCCGCCATGGCAACAAAGCCCTGTGGTGCCAGCTTAGTTTTGAAATGGTAGCTGTAACGGGCATTAGCAAATTCGCGCTCGATCACTGCAGGCTTAAGCGGGTCGGTTAAATCCAGCACCAGCAGCTCACTATTTTGGGTACTAAATTGACGGATCAGCTTGCCATCAGTATCGAGTAGTTTGTAATCACCGCCTGTAACCGCGTACAACAGCTGGTCGCGCACCAGCATGGCAGCGACCGGGTTTTCTGCGTCGTCGGCCAGGTCGACACTGGCCAGTTCGGCATCAGCATAGAAATAGGCCTGATCAAAGCCCGCCCATTCATCCGGGAACTGCGGGTTATTCACCAAAATGTCAGCATAACCAAAACGACCGGCTGGCATCATCACTTCCAGCAGATAATCCGAGCGGATCCGCAGTGCATTGACAGGGTTAGCCCCGACAGTTACCTGAGTATGCGGCGTGAAGCCATAGCCGCGCAGCGATACCCAGTTGCCACCTTGTGGTGGGCCGGTTAACGGTGATATGTCCTGCAGCGTGACGGCAGGCATCACTATCGCCGCACCAACCAACTCACTGACAATGTCAGAGCGTGCCACCGCTACCGTTATCGGCGCTGTAGGTTCAGCCAAATACAGTTTCGGCATTTGCAGCGTGATCTGCTGGTCGTTAATCGCAGTAATGGCGTCAGCAGGGATAAGTTGACCAGCAATACGCACTTGCACAGCTGTCGCGTCGCTGCCAAAACCCCGGCCCTGCAGTACCGCCAGTTCGCTGCCGTCGGCATGGAAATAGCGGCCAACCGGCTTGCCATTGCTGTCCAGTCGTTGCACTTGTTGTAACTGTGGCCGCAGTTGCTGCCGGTATTGGAAACCATAGCTAAGCTGACGGCCAAGGGTTTGACCATTCAGGTTTTGCAATGCGGCATCAAGCTTAAGCACGATGTCCTGTGGCTGCCAACTGTCTGGCAGGGTAATAAACAGCTGGCCACCGGTCAGCGTATTAATGCCCTCCAGGCTATAGCCAGCCAATGGCTGACCGGCACTGTCAGTGATACTGACCCAAGCTGCCAGTTCGGCCGCATTGGTGACGATAAAGTTGTCAAAATCCAGCCGCAGCACATCATGCGGTACCACCACAGCACCCGCTTGCGGCGTCATAGCAACCAGACGCAGCCCCGGCGTGATCAGTTGCTGGAAGCCATGTTCAGTAGCAATAAAGCTAAAGCCGTTGTGTTGCATCAGGCTGCCACCGTTTGGCAGCGTTTCCCAATAACTGGTCACAAAACGGCCATCTTCTGCCCGGCTCAGCCGCAGCAAACGACCTTGCATACTCAGGCTTATGCCATCCTGCTGCACCAGCAGCTGCACCGCTCCGCCCTCATAGCTGGCGCGATCGATTGCCTGCACCCGGTAGCTGAGTTGCTCACCAAAACCGTCAAATATCGCCAGATATAACTGGCCGTCACGCTCAAATACCACATACAGCTCATCGTTCAGCCATTGCAATTGCAATGGCCGGCCCTGCAGTTCCCCCTGATTAAAGTGGATAGTGGCAAAACCGCTTTTCGGTGCCAGTTCAGTCGAATGCAAATCGAGGAAACGGATAAAGCCGTCGCCCAAATCACTGGCCGCCGCAACAGCAATCAGTTGTTGGCCGCTATTGAGCGCTATACCGTTGGCGCGGTAGCCGGTAAGTGGCAAGGTTTTAATCAGATACGGCTGGCTGGCATCAGCGATGTCAATCAGCAATACGCCCGCCTCAGCGGCACTCAGCACCGCCAGCTCGCCGGCTAACACCATACCGGTTACACTGCTGCTCAGCGGCAGCTGTGCCAACCGCACCGGGAATTCTGCCAAGCTTACATCATAGACTTCAAAGCCATATGGCATTAAATACGGGTTAGCCGCGCTGGGGTTAGCACCCTGGCCGACACCGACATACAGCAGCTCGTCCCTTACGGCCATGGCACCAATAGTCATCGGCGGATAATTCGGCAAGTCAATCAGGCGGCCACGCTGTATTTGATACGAGTACTCGCCGGCTTTAAACAGCTCAGTGCCATGGCGCAGATACACATCATAGACTTCTGGTTGCAAACTCATTGGCAAGCGGAAGCTAAAGCTGTGTGGCGTTAGCACGTCATCTTCAAGGTTGACCAGATAATAGCCGTCGTCGGCTTGTTCGGTTTCCACCACCTTGCCGGAGCGGCTTTGCAGCATAACCTTAGTACCCGGCAGCAGTGCTGCTTTATCGAAACTGATAGTCAGCGTGTTGCCGCCGTTTAATGGCCCTGACTCAGCACTGAGTTTAACCTTGGCCTCGCTATAACTGTCGGCCAGCATCACAGCACCGAACAGTGTTGCCGTTAAGCCGTTTTGCTCCAACTTAACCGGGTAGCTGCCCGGTGCCATACCCAACATATCCAGTGCCTGACTGGACACGGTAATATGGCTGTCATCATGCCAGCTAAAGGGCACCTGATAACTGCCCAGCCACAGCGTGGCATCACTTTGGATAGCGGCGCCCTGCAGACTGATCTCGCCCGGCACACCGCGGCGCACGGCACCGTTACGGCTGGCATGAAGCAGTGGCTGCGGCGTATCACGGTAACTGAATTGCAAACCAAACGGCGCCAGCAACTGGCCACCACGGGCATTCTTACCGGTATTGAGCAATAAACGATATTGATGATTATCTTGCGCACTAAATTGCAGCGTAAAGCGTGAAGCGGCGCCATTTTGCAGATCATCTGCCAGCAACTGCACGCTGACAGTTTCTGCTGTTGTGACATCCTGCAGGCTAAATGCCTGTTGCAATGACTCAACTGACATCAGTTCATTAAACTGAATTTGCAACGGCACGTTATTACCCAATATGCCCTGCTCTGCCACCGAAGCTGAGGTGACCAGCGCGCCGGGTAAATCCAGCATACTAATGCCTGACTGCCCCTGAGCCACTACTACGCGGTCTTTAAACACAGCGAGATCTTTCGCCTGCAGTTGGGTGCCGGCCGATAACAATTGTGGCCGGTCAAGATCACTGAGGTCAAACAGCAGTACCCCGCCCGCGTCATTGGCGACCAATAAGCTGGAGCCCAGCAGTTCCAATCCGATTACCCGGCCTGGCTGGGCCTGGTCCGCGCTGGTCAGTTGCAGATAACGTACCTGCTCCGGCCGTTCTGGTTTTACCAGCGCTACACCTTTACTACCGGCGGCCAGCAGCAGGTAATCGCCAAACCACACCATGTCGTATACGTTGCTGTCCAGCAGCAACGAGCGTTGCAATAGCGGGTCGAACAGGTTAATACCCAGCACCTGATGTAATTGGCCGGCATTGTCTATGCCGGGCGCTATGGTATTGAAATCCAGCAGTTCACAACCGGCTGCCGGTTGCCACTCGAGCGCCTGATACAAACCACCGGCGTACAACCAGCCGTCATCGGCCAGATACAGGCTGTGTGAGCCAGGTATTGCCAGTTTTTCGCCCAATAACACCGGATCAGCGCTGTCCAGCATACTCAGCATATTTAACGCAGCACGCTCAGCCGGTACGGTAACATTAGCACACTCCGGAATATCGGCTGTTGAGGCCCCCGGCGTTAAGCCAGCAGCAAAAACCGCGTAATCCCGTCCGGCAACGGCTGAGGTTAACGGCTCGCCACCGCGCTTCGGCAGTAACTCACGCATCAGGATCGGCATACCATTAGCTTCGTCGGAACCCAGCTGATATACACCACCGTTACCGGTTGCCACTAACACTGAATTGCGCCGCTCACCGGCCTCTGCCAACGGCTGATGATACTGCTGCAAACTTAAGGCATCAAAGCTGTAAGCGCGCGGCGTAATGCCTTCGGCCAGCATCGCCTCTTCCTGTTCAGTCAGTGGATCGCCCAACAGTTGCTTACGTAACAGCGCCATCTTCAACAGATCTTTGGCAAATTGCTCCTGCTCGGCTTTAGTAAAGTTAATAGAGGGCACACCGCCCACCAGCAACGGCTGGTGGCGGTTATTCATGTCCACACTCATCGCCAGCACCTTGTCTGGCAGCGTATAGCCATTAAAGGTCTCGTTGCTGTAACCCTGGGAAAAATAACCGCCGTCGGCAAATGCCAGGCCGCTCGAGGCATCCAGCAGCAGCTTGTGCGGCGAAGTGTTCGCCATCGCGACGCCAGACAACCGTGCCATACCGTAACCCAAAGTCAGGGATTCATCGGTAACACGCTGCTCGGCGGTACGGTTGGTGACAGTAATACGGTGACGGCCGGATGGGTTACGCGGTGCGACAAAGCGCAGCCAGTTTGACGATAATACCCGTACACCTGACGCTTTAACGGCGCCTACAGTAACACTGGTGCCTTGCTGCACGCTGTTACCCGGCTCAAAGCCACTGCCGTATAAGTCAATCCAGTCACCACCTTTAACATCGGTCCATAGCGGTAAGACGCCGGTTGCCGTCAGGGCAGCATCTACCACTACAGCACCCTGCATGCGGCCGGTGAGTACCACACCTTGCACCGGTACGCTAATATCCAGATCGTACAAGCCGGGTTGTTGCAATGCCGGCAAGCTAAAGTGCAACAGCGCCAGACGCTCATTTTGCTCACTACGCTGCACGCTGACCTGTTCTGCAACCACACCGCCAACACGGATCTGTGGCGTATCATGCCGCTGCGGCCAGCCACTGACAGTCAAAGTCATTGCCGTAGCAATGCCAGCCTGAGCACGGCGCGGCAGCACATCCTGCAACACTAACGCTTCAAGCTGCACACCGGCATAGCGCAACCGGAACTGCTGGCGGCTGGTCATTTCGTATAAGGTTAGATAACGGTCGCCGCCTAATGGTTTTACCGATTTCACCCCAGCTTGTGCCGTTAAATTCAGCAGCTGGCCAGATTGCAGATTGTTTGCGGTCAGGCGGATTTCAGCATCGTTATTCACAATAGTCGTCTGCGCCGCAATGCGCTGGCCCTGCTCATCAGTGACAACAAACTTGTTCAGGTTGTCCGGCCATAAATCAATGGCTTTGTTAAACCGCAGCCGGATAATATCGTCGGCGCCCAACAGCCGCGACAGCGGGCTGAGGCCAATTACCGTCAGCGCCACATCGTTAAAGCTCAGAATACGGTGCTGACTGCCTTGTGCCTGGCTGCCTGCAGCTAAAACACTGTAAGAGCTGGCGGTGAGTACGCGAATATCAGCGCCTTCGCTGACCAGCCCGGGCAGCACTTTTGGCGCCTTCGCATTGCTGATATCAAAGGCTTTAATACCGCTTTCACCCAGTGCCAGATACAGCAGGCTGCCATTTAACGCCACATCATACACATGGCCGTACTCAGCCAGTCTGGCCAGCACCACCGGCTCACGCGGGTTAGCATAATCAATAATCAGGGCGCCGGCATCACCGGCGGCTACCACCGCAAGTTGGCCTTGCACTACTACCCGGCTGCCAGGCAGGTTGACGCTGGATACCAGCTGTAAACCGCGCTCTGCATGATGAGCAAATAAATACACGCCGCCACTGCTACCGGCGCTGCTGCGTAATTTTCTGGCGCTGAAATCATAGTCACCGGCGGCAACCAGCGTATAGCGCTGTTGCTCACCCAGCCAGATTGCGGCCACATCTAAGGCGCTATGCTGTGCCGGCAAAGCAGCCTGTTGGGCAATATATAACTTGTTATGTAAATAAGCGTCGGCCAGTGCCAGGCCCGTTTCTGCTGCGGCCAGCGTTACGGCATAGTTTTCTGCCAACAGCCCCTTAGCAAAACGGGCGCCTAGCGGCAGCGTTTTTACCAGCGTGAGCCGGGCTATATCATCGTTGTCAATGGCGTAAACCAGTAGCTGTGCCGAGCCAGCCTCAGGCTGGCCGTCAGCATCCAAACGGGCGGCGCTGACAAAAATACGATCGTAACCACGTTCAAAATAACCGTCGATCCCCAAGGCCGCCAGGCTATCTGGCAGTGCCAACTCAGTTACCAGCGCCGGTTCGCCCTGCTGTGCCTGCTGTAAGTTGTACAGCAACACGCCACGCGTACCCGCAGCGGCAAACAGGTAGCTGGCGCTGGGGTCAAGGTATTGATCATAGATAGCACCTTTACCGTCCAGCTGATAAGCGCCCAGCATCCGGTACTCAAATGCCTGCTGCAACCGTTGTTCACGTCCATCGCGGTAGCGCACTCTGATATCCACCTTACCCAGCGAGCCGGCTGGCGTAATCACTTCAAGCCGCCCGGTATCCAGCACTTTAATACTGGTGGCAGGCACTTCTACCTCACCAAACCACAGTTGCAGCTGCTCAGTACCTGGCTCAAACCCCTTACCACTGATCGTCACCTTAGTGCCACCGCCGACGCCGCCAACAGCCGGTGTCACCGCCGTTAGCCGCAGTGGTTCCACATATTGAACTGCGGCTAATTTTTGCGTGACAAAGCCACGCTGGTCGCGCAGCTGCATGGCGGCTGCGCCGGCTTTACCGGCTGGCACCGCAACCCGGTAACTATTGCCCTGCTGCGACACCACCCGGCCGGCACGGCCGGCGATACTAAATAGCGGCTGCTGTGCAGCTTCAAGCAGGGTGACAACCACTTCACCACCTTCGGTACTTACCCGGTGCGGTTCAATCGACAAGATCTGTGGCTCGTTACCGCTGTCCAGCGCCGTGGTAAAGTTCAGCTGATAGTCCATCAAGCCTGCCGAGCGCCGGCTCAGTGGCTGCTGTGATAACTGCAGCCGGTATTGCTGCTCAGGCTGTAACGGTTGTTGCGGGATCAAGCTGACATGGGCTGGCTGTTGTGCCGACCACTGGTATTGCACTGCCGTTAGCTGGCCTTGCTCAGTACCGTCTTGCCAGTACAGGCGCGCATACTGGGTAAGGAATGTCTGTGCATCTGCCTCGCCGGCAAACGGCAGTGGCCGGTTAAATTGCAAGCGAATAGCCGCATCCAACGGCACTGCCGCTGCATCAGGCTGTGGATAGCTGTGCACCAGATCCAGCAGATAGGTATCAATCAACGCCAGCCTATTGCCTTTGTCATAGCTGGCAACGGCCACCGCATCCTGGCTAAGCAGCGCGGTTTGCCAGTTACAGCCAGCGTCACATAATGTCATCACATCCTGCAGCGGCAAGCGCTGTGGATCGGTTAAATCAAACAGTGCCAGATAGCCATTGTTCGGATCGCCACCTTTTTGCGTATTAATAAACTGCAGCGCGGTGGTTTCACCGGCGGCCAGTTGCATAGCTTTGCCCGGCAGGTTAAAGCCAAACGCCTGATAGGATTTGTCCTTGCGCCAGCTATTTGCCGCGCTTGGCCGCCAGCTACTAAGCTGGTCGCTGCCATCCAGATAGTGTTCTGACAACCAACGGCTGGCAACCTGCGGTGTTAATGCCGAAAAGCCCAGCACCGGCAATTCCGGCCGGCTTAAATCCAGCAGCACTGTACCGGTACGTGAGGCTATACCAAGATTAAAGCTGCCGCTAAGCGCCAGGCTGTGGCCGGCGATGCTGGCTTGACGGATCTGTGGCGTATACACAGTGCCGTCCAGCGTAATTTTGTCGATTACCGCACTGATAAAGGGTTCAGCCGGCGCGCTGATATTGATAACCAGTACGCTGTTATCGGTTACCGCCAATAGCAGGTTATCTTTTACCAGCAGCTGTTTTGGCGCCTCCTCTAATGGCAGCCTGATGCTGTTAACCACGGCACGGTTGTCTTCGCCCTCGCCATCCGGCAGCTGATTAACCCGATCCAGCACCAGCAAATAGACATCGCTCTCGTACGGGTAATCAATAAACGGGAAAGTAGCACCCTTAGCGCTGACATAAACATGTTCAGCTCCCAGTGCCAGTGTCTGTACTTGCAGGCTTTGCGGGAAATTGTAGTAACCCAGGCCGTGCATCGGCGCCGCGTCCTGCAACGCATCAGGGCGATAATGCACCAGCGCCAGCCAGCCCGGCGCATAGTAACGGTTGACATAGCTGGCTTCGGTAACTTCTTCCGGACTGTCCACCATCTCAGCGTTAACACCATTGCCCAGTACATAGGCCAAGCCCAGTCTGGCGTCACTGGCCAGTGCCGCTATGCGCCCCGGCGGCAGCAACAAGGGGTCAATATAGTTGGTTTGTTTACCGCTGTTATAATCCTGAATTTGCTCCATCGTCAGCGGGCGGCGGGTTTCCAGCAGACGGTTAACCGATAGGCCACCGTAGAACAACGCCTTGGGCAGTACCGAGCTGCGACCGCGCTCGTCAGTCAGCTGTAAATCAACAAAACCACGGAATTGCTGGCCAAAGTCCGGCACTCGCAGCTGCATGCGCTGGGCGCTGTATAACCGTAGCCGATCGTTATCAACCCGCTGTGTTATCGCCTGCCCCAGACCGTCATGGCGCCTGGCGGTTAGCACCACAGTGGGGCTAAAACCGTAACCGGCCAGCTCAACCACATCGTTTTCACCGCGCTGCGACGCGCTGACAAAAGGCGGTGTGACGTGCGTCAGTTTCAGCATATCGACATAAATAAAGGCGCCGGGCACGACAAGCTCTGCACTGTGTGGCTTTTTCAGCACCAGCGCGGCCGGGCCAGGATAATTCGGTACTGTTACGGCAGTAATGAGGTCAGTATCTTGCGCTGTCGCTGCGGCAACAAAACGGGTAATCCGCAGTGGCTGGCCGCCCAGCTCCAACTGCATATCGGCCGAGAAGTTACGGCCCTGAATTTCAATCTCGGTGCCACCGCCGATATCGCCCTGGCCTGGTGTCAGCGCCAGAAACTCCGGTGTTAAACCCGCTTCGGCATGTTGCGTCATAAAGCGGAACTGATAATCGGCCTGCAGCGGGTAGCCGGTTAACGGCTTGGTACCGGCGACAACAGTGACATAATAATCGGCACTGCTTTGCAGTGTTTTGCCGGCCACCAGCTCACCAATAATAATGCGTTTATTGTCACTGCCATCCGGGTTTAAGGCAAAACGCCAGGCAAACCACTCTGCCAGTTGCTGGCCAATATCAGGATGGCCCTGACTAAAGCGCACCAGCTCAGCTAACTGCTGCCCTTCTGCCAGAGCAGCAGAGAATTCCAACCGGATGCTAAGCTGTTCTGTATCAACCTGCTGCGCATCCCGCGCCGGGGTATGGCCGGTGACAGTCAGTTCAGGGAAGTCGACATCAATAATCCCCTGACGGCCTGCAGCCAGTTGCATCCGGCCCAGCGCAAACTGCACGTCAGTGGCGACAAAGTCATCAGCAGCGGTCGGCCGGTGCGTCAGCACCGGTATGCTGTTATCCGTTAAGGCTGGATTTAGCACCGCCAGATCAATGATTTCTGCCAAGCCTTCCACCGCGATACCTTCCTGGTCGCGATAAAAGGTGGTGACATAGGCTTTGTTGCCAACCACTTCAACACTGCCGGCACCGCCATTGCTGTAATCGCTGCGCCCGGCACGCAGTTCTATGGTTTTTTGTAAGCGCGGTTGCAGTGGGTCTGCAATATTAACCACATGCAGAGCACCATTGCCCTGCCAGGCGGCCATATCGGTCAGGTACAAGCTATCGCCAACAATGGTCATTTGATTGGCAATGCCGGCGGTATCCAGCGTTGCGACTATTTGTAGTCCCGGGCTGGCCAGATCAGCCACCACCAGCCCCTGATAAGAGGCGGCTATAAAGGCATAGCGGCCTTTTACCTGCACATCACGCACAAAACCATCAGGCTTGATAAAGCCGACATGGTAGGGCGCCTGTAAGTCGGCAATATTCACTACCTGCACACCTCCAGCGCCATTGGCAATCAGCGCCAGCTGACCGGCGGTGGTGACATTGTAAGTATCGCTGTAGGGTAAATCGACCTGACCGGTCAATACATAGGGTAAGCCAAACTGTTCATCTTCATTACGCTTGTGGAACAGTAACAGCTGAGCGGCTTTGTCCTGATACAGCGCGCCGGTATCCGGGAAATCTGCCATATCGCGCTGCAATTGCTTAGAGAAATCGACTTCGTTACGGCAGGTTACGCAGGTATCGGCCGCTTTAGCCGCCACGACTATGCCGTCGGAAGCAGCCAACCCGGTAATAGTACCGGCAAAAATTTCTGCACTGCCATTAATCAGTGGCGAGTGTAACCAGCGCAAGCCTTGTTCGGCAGGTTGCTCCAGCTCGTAATAATCGGCAAGGAATAGCCCGGTCTGCGGTTTATATGTCAGTTGCTCCCTGGTTAACGGTGACAGCAGCGGATCCTGGCTATAGGGCGCATGCACCGACCAGGCGGCAACCAGACTTTGCTGCTGGGCACCGGTGGCAAATTGTGCCAGCTTGCTGTAATACACCTGCCGGGCTGCATCTTTTGGCATCGCTTCCAATGGCAGCGGCGCTTTTAGCGTTGGTTGCCAGAACCTGGCTTCGCGCTGCGCCAGCGACACTTCATACACTGCCCGATACGTAGCAGTATGCGCACCGGCCTGCACTTGGGTATCAACCCGCACCCGCTCATTGGGTTTTTGCTGGCGGCTAACGATATTGCCATCAGCAAAGCTGCTCCAGTACACATAGGTATGGCGCGCCGGATCACTCGGCGCCAGCCCCAGCTGGGCGCCACCCTGATCATCGTAGCTTAGCTCGCGCTCATTTTGCGCCAGCGTAATCCAGTTACCGGCGCTGTCCTGATATTCACGGGTCCACATCTGACTCACCCGACGCTCGGTAACCGAGCCAATATCCTGCACTGTCACCATACTAACGACAGTTTTGCCCGCCGGCATAATATCGCCGCTTACAGGGCTAATATTGACAATTTTCGGCGCCACTGTGTCTTCTACCACACCGATATGTACCGGCAGGGAATAGCCAGCCTGATTTAACTTATCGTAAGCAACCGCTTGCAACACTATACCGGCGGCGTCTGTCGGCGGTGCTACTGAGGCATAAAACAGATTGTTAATACCGCTTTGGCCATCACCGCCCTGATAACTCTGGGTTAGGGTGACATAAGGCCGGTCATTTATCAGCAACTGTACCCTATCGATGCCTTCCAAACCAAGATCATCAGTCACTTCAATAAACACATCCAGCGTCTGGCCGCGAATAACAAAGCTGTTGTCATTGGCCGGTTGCACAATCTGTGCCTGCGGCGGCGTGTCGGCCACCACAGTAAGACGTCGTTCGGCAGACAATGCCGATTGGTAGCCATCAATATCAGTGGCGATGGCGCGATAGACTAAGATATCGCCCGGACTAAGCTGCTGGCTGTCCTGGGCAAAGGTAAAGGGCGCACTGGCATCTTCTGCTACCGGCTTGAAGTCCTGTTCGGTTTGCGGATTTACCGCGCGAAATAACCGGATTTTATCCACGCCTTTTTCCGCGTCAGTGGCGTTAACGCTGACAACGAAGCGACGGCCCTGCGTCAGTTCCGTGGTATTGCCCAGCGACAAGCCACGGCTGTCGAGCAACATAATACTGTCAACCACCGGCGGGCTGTTGCGCCGCAGCACAGCGTCTACCGCAGCCGATACCTTATTACCGGCGCCATCACTGGCTTCCACCTGTAAGCGCATAGCCAGTTGCTGCACGCTGTCGTCCGTAACCCCATATTGAGCAAAGCTGCCGACATCTATGGCGCCAGAATAGGGCGCCGTCAGCAGAAACTGCTGGCTGATCACTTCTTCAGCACTAAATTGGTTATCCCGATTTTTGTCTATCTGCAGCCCCAGCTTAATTACACCCACTTCGACGTTATCCAGCACCTCGAGATAATACGGTAGCTGGCCATTTTCAGACACCATGGCCGCATTTTGCGGCTGACGGATAATCAACTCCGGTGCCTGGCTATCCTGCACCACGCTAAGGTTAACCGCCGGCGTACGGACTATTCGGGGCGTACCCTGATAACGCAGTTCAGTCGCCTCAGCGCTCAGTTGCAGATCTAGTCCGGCCTGGCCATAAGGCAGTTTAACTAAGAATTCGTATGGCCAGCGCACATCACTCAGTGTCAGTGGCCCGGTAACCAAACCGTTCACAGTCAGGCTGACACTGGCGATGCCGATATCGTCTACTGCATTCACCTGCACCAGCACATTCTGGCCTTCGATAAACTGCTGGCCGTTAAGTGGCGTGGCGATTTCGGCTACCGGCACTTCGTCACCGACCAAACGCAAACTCACTGTTTCGATTGCGGTATGCTTATCCGGATCGTTAAAGCGCGCGCCATAGCTGTCCAGCGCTTCCACTTTAATACTCAACTGATTTAGTGCGGCATTGTCCGATAATGCCGGGGCTTCGAACACGTAGCTGTATGGTGCCGCAGTCAGGCGTCGTGTGCTAACCACTTCATCGCCGCGCAGCAGCGTGGCTCTTACCGAATCAATGCCAACATCGTCATAGGCATGCACATTAACGGCAATACGGCTGTGCTCTACTACTGCCGCTTGCGGTAGCGGGCTGACAATATCGACTACCGGGCGCTCATCAATTTTAAGCTGAAACGCCTGTTCCAGCTGATAACGATTGCCAGATACATCGACGGCCACCAACGACAGCCAGATATCAAACTTATCGGCGTCATTAACCACAGCACCATCAAACATGGCATACAGCTGCGCCAGCCGCGGAATAGTTACCGGTTGCTGATAAAGCGGCGTATCAATATTTAGTGTGGTGACCGCTTCAAAGTCAAAGGCCGGAATATTGTCAATAATCCGTTGCGGCGTACTGCTATAGGCTAATTTACGGTACTGGGAAGCGCTACGCATACCATAGCTTTGGTATAGCTCTATCCGCTCGACCTTAACGTTGTCAAAGGCGCGGAAGTCGAACTGCACCGTGCTGGCTTCCGTTAACAGAGCGCCGGCACCGGGCGACAACAATGCTACCTGCGGCTTAATGTCATCCGCGGCACCGATGAAGTGCAGTTCGTCAGCGCCGGTTGCCTGCTCGGTATCGGTAATTTGCGTGGTTAGCCGCACTTGCTGGTTAGCTTTAATCACCGTGGTAGGCAGTTCCAGCACCGCCTCGATAATACGAATGTGCGGGCTGTTGCTGGTGGCAAACTCATCGGCGATGGCCGTGCCATAGCGTGCTTCGTAATCATCATAAATCTGTTCCAGCGCCACCCGGTCGCTGTCACGCAGTTTATTGAATGCCGTTGCGTTGGCGCTGAGAATACGCATTGGCACGCCGTCGGCAAAAATAGTGACCGGCTGTTTTTCTAAACTGCGATCGTCAGTGGCCAGCATGCGCACCAGCAGGTTAAAGCTACCTGCGGCAATATATTGCTGTTCGGCCGGGCTGACAATTTTAATGCCAGGTGCCACATTGGCCTGCGGATGTACGATAAAACGGAAGCTGCGCTGCTGGCCGGTATTGTCAGTAACCACAGCTTCATATTCCTGGCTTTGGTTAAAACTAAAGCGTAGCTTGGGCTTGCTGTTTGCACTGGTGATCAGATCGGCGTCACAGTTGACGGCAAAATGCTGGTTGAACTCATTCACCCGACCGCCATCAGCCAGCAAACGGTCAATAACAAAGTGCTGCAGGCCGGTATCATCCTGCAACTGAAATGTCATGCTAAAGTCGGCACCGGAGCGCACCCAAAATTCAGCATATTCCAGCCGGGCCCGGTCAATAATGTCACGGTGGGCACTGAATTGCTTTAACGCCAGTTCGGGCGGCAAATTCTCCAGTACCGGTAACAACAGCTGCTGCTGAGTCTGATGCCCCATGCGATCAGTGGCTGTTAACAGCAATGACAACTCACTGCCCGCTGCCAGCGTGGCTGGCAACTGCACTTTTTGCTGTTGACGTTCACTAAATAAGGCTACGCCATGTTGCGATACCAACTCGTCGTTAAGTTGTAATTCCAATGCAGCCAGATGTTGTGCATTATCACCCAGCAAAGCCTGTAGCGATAATTTTTGCCCGGCAATAACCACAGATTCGAGCCCGGGCTGGCTGATTTGTAACTCAGGTACTTCACTGTCTACCGCCACTGGCGTATTCAGTAACGGCGTCTGCAAGGTCACGCTGTCCAAATTGCGATCCAGTGCCACGGCAAATAACTGCAGGTGCTGCGCCAGCGCCGTTAATGGCACCAGTTCGTTGGTCACCTGATACACGGTATTGTTGTGCTCGCCGGTAAAGTTGTGCAAGGCACTGAAGGCGATAAAGGCACTGCCACTGGCGGACAGACTATCTGCCAGCTCTATACCCAGCCGCACAGAACGGCTACTCACAGGTTGCAGGCTGACACCATCAACTACACTGTCGACAGTCTGCTGATTGTTCAGCGACAAATGTAGCTTTTGTAGCTGCGGGTGGGGCACACCGGCCAGCGACTCAATACTCAGCATGGCCTCAGCTGTGTCGGCGCTTAGTACTTGTTGCAATAGCAAACCAGTGGCAGCACTCACCCGGTGTTCCTGCCACATAGCAGGACACTGACTGCGATTAAGCCAACGCAGCACAAATTGCCAGTCGCCGGCTTGCTGCAAACGCAAGGTACTGCCCAGCGTCAAATTGGCCAACCCGGCCGGTTGCGCACTTAACTGCTGCGCATCAACACTGAGCAACAGCTTGTCGTTGCTTAGCAACTGCCAGCTGCTGTCTGCTTCGGGATAACTGATATTGAAATTCAGGCTCGCTTGATTATTTTGCTGTACCTTGTCAGCCGTGACGCTGCGCTGCTGGCCGATACCAGATAACGAAGTCAGTAAAGCTGCGCCGAGTACCGGCTGCTGGCTGCTGGCGTAATCGTCTTCGAGTAATAATTGGTAATAACTGTAGCCACCCCGAACCGGTTGCACCGGCACAGCACGTTGCAGGCTGATGCGGGCAGGTTGATCCGGCACTATGCTAAAGCTCAGCGTTTTGCTGCTGCGGTTGTTATTGATATCCCAGGCTTCTATTTCCAGCCGGATGTCTTTGCCTTGCTGCGGGATCGGCGCAAAATCTGCCAGATCAAGGATTAGTGCAGATTGATCGTTCTCTGGCACCACGCTGATACTGGCGACTGCCAGACCTTCGGCAGCTGCCAGTGGCTGATCTGCCTGCCCGGGCCAGTAAATACGGTAACCGGCCACCGCCAGATTATCGCTGATATCAACCTTAACCGACACTTTTTGCCGTTCAACCTGATTCCCCAGCGGCGACTGCAGCTGGATTTGTGGTGCTTGGCGATCTGCCAGCAAGCTGACATCAATAGCCGCTGACTCAGTGCTGTTAACGCCCTCATCGTCGGCAATTAACATAAAGCGGTATTGCCTGTCTTGGGCACCCCATAAGGCAGGCGGGATCTCCAGCTCACCTTTTACTTCCAGCACCGCTATCTCGCGTACTATGGTAGTGCCGATAGTAACCGGATTAGGCACGGTTACCGAGCGTACGCTGCGTTTCTGGCTTAAACCGCGCCACGCTATGGCAGTATATTGGCCATCAGCATCAACCAGTACCGGGCGGACATCACGCACATAGACATCATCGCTGGCAGTCGCCTGCACGCTGAATGTCTCACCCTGTAGTAATACCTGTGCCTCTGTCGGTGCTTGCAGCACTATGTCTGGTGCTGTGGTGTCATTGATGACTGTTAGCTCAGCAATATCATTGTTGCTGACACCAAAGTTATTGGTTGCCGTTGCTTTTAATGTTAAAGCCTTGCCATCTGGTACATGCGGCAAACGCAGATCCAGATCAAAACGGCTGGTTTCTTTGCCTGCATCAGACGGGTTAGGGGTATTGTTCAGCGTTTTTTTCAGCAGCAGTTGCTGATCAGCCAGTAGCTCTACCGTCAGCGTCTTCACATAGCCCTGATCGGCAGCGTTTACGCTAACTGCAAATGCTTCCCCCTCCATCAGTGCCGTGCCGGATGCCGGCGACAGTATACTCACTTCAGGCGCGCTGGCGGCTGTCACAGCGTATTGCCACTGCCGCTCACTGCGATTACCAAATTTATCTTCAGCATGCAGTGTAAGTGTTAGCTGCTCCACCTTGCCGACGCTATAGCTGGTGGTCTCGGTAAAATTATTGGCCTGGCCGGTCAGGGTTTTCTGCACTACGCCATTAACGCTGAGCGAGGCTTTGCTGATCGGGCTTAAATCTTTTACCGCCCACTGGATATTGATCGGCTGCTCTGCCGTTAATACGCTGCCCGGAACCGGTGCATTAATGCTGCTAAGCGGGCCGTCATTATCAGCTGTTAGTGTTAGTGGCATAGTGCGCGCAGCAGATGTCTGGCCGGCGCTGTCGGTTGCAGTGGCTTCAACAGTCAGGCTTTGTTGGACATTGGCCAATGCCAGTGTACTAAAGTCGACACTGAACTGTGCCAAGCTGCGATTCGCTGCAACCAGGCCACTGTCAGCGTTTTGCTCAGCCTGCCACAATACAGTCCCGTCGGCGTTTAACAGTCTTAATGCCAGCGCAGACACAGCGATATCGTCAACGGCAAATACCGAAAATGTCAGTTGCTCAGCAGCAGTCAGTTGTTGGCGGCTGCTACTTAATTCGGTCACTTCCGGTGCGGCATCCGCTATTACAGCAATACGACGCAGGTCCTGACTTTCATTGCCACGCTGATCCCAGACTTTGACGCTGACGTCATAGTGATCCGGCCCTTGCTGCTGGTGACTATAGGCCGGTACTTCGGTCAGCAGCAACACAGAAAATGCATTGCTGCCACCGGGGATTTGCTGCAACGCCACATCCTGTGCCGACACCACATCGGCGGCGTTGCCGGTCAGCGCAAAACGGTTGCCCTGTTTGCGTAAACCACTGATCTGATACCCCACGGCACCGACATTGTCATAACCTGATACCTTCAGCGCAATCTGCTTGCCTTCAATAACTTCAGACACCGCCACTTCGCCCTGACGCCGGTTCACCGCCGGTGAGACAAACTGCGTCACGGGAGGTTGCTCATCCTGGCTCAGGGTGACTTCTACCGTTTGGCTTTGTGCACGCTGGCCGGCGCCATCTGTCGCCACTACGTGTAAACGCAAAGGTTGGGCACTGCCCTGCAATTGCGGGCTTTGATAAACATAGCGATACGGTGGTACCACTGCCGTACCTTGCTTTTGGCCGTTTACATAGAATTCAACGGATTTTACTGCGATGTCATCTGCTGCCGCGGCCATAATTTCAATCGGCAAGCCAGCCACCCAGCTGCTGCCCGCAACCGGCTGGGTAATAGCCGCGGTGGGCGGTTGATCCGTTTTGATTTTTAGCCGCACCGGCTCTGTCTGCGTTTCCCGGCCATGAAAATCAGTCGCGATTAACTGTAACGATTGCACCGAGCCCAATAGCTCAAGTGGGATATTCAGCGCAAAGCTTACTTGCTGCGCCGCTATGCTGGTTGCAGACTGCTCAATTGCGATAGGGTCCTGAATGCGCTTGGTAAATACTTCGCTATTGTTAAAACGGGCGCTTATTTGCGTACCCGCCAGCAGAGTATCATCACTGACGGTCAGCACCACGTTCACCGGCTGTCCTGCTACCACATCCTGATCCTGCTGTGGCGTTTGTAACACCAGCGTCGGTGGCTGATTTTGCTGAATACGGATCAACCGGGTTGCACTGTCAGCCTGATTATTACTCATATGAATACGGGCAAACACCGCTCTGGAGGTTAGCTGCAATGACGACAAGGGTACCTGATCGTCCAGTTGCCATAACTGGAACATATGTTCTTCGGTTTTACCCGGACCGGTTGCTACCTCGCGGATCACAAAGGTTGGCCTTGCCGCCTCACCTACTTTGTTGCCATCGAGAAAATACTCAACCCGGACTATGCCGGTGTTAACATCTGCAGTGCGAATTGGCCCTAAAGGTATCGCCAGCTGATAGCGCATCGGCGACTGTTCTACCAGCCGCTGATTCTCGGTTGGAAATTCAAACTGATAGTCTGGTATTGGTGCAGCTTCCGGTAGCACTACCTGAGCCTCTGCCCGTGCCATCACTGAGCGCTGGCCGGCACTGTCGGTCGCAATCGCAGAGAATTTAAGGCTTTGTCCCAGCATGTCTTGCGATACCGGTATCGTTACCTGATACGGCGCTTGATAAAGCTGCGCAATTGACAGCTCATTTAAAAACACTTCAACTTTGTGTATTGCCACATCATCCAGCGCCGTAATCTCAGGCACCAGCCGGCTATCCACTTCAACCTTAGCCGGTACGTTAAGCTGCAACTGCGGTATGGCATCGCTGGCAGAAACGGCAACTTCACCACGAATTTGCGGATTGGCAGAGAGTTCAGCGCTGAGCATAAAAGGTGCGTCGCTACTGACTGGTTGCAGCGCTGTCAGGCTATCAGCATGCAGTTTCAGTAAACCCCGCGCTGTTTGCGGCAGTGACAGCGTTACCGGGTAACGGTCACCCAGCGCCGCCGTAGTGCCATCATCAAACAATGCCAGTAGTGGCGGCAAAGTATAGGCCTTATTCAGGCTGGCCAGGGCAACGCCCTCACTGCCGGTATCAAACTTCAGACCTGACAGCCGTTTAGTCAAGTCGACCGTTACCGGCACAGTCAGCGCTGGCAAGCCGTAATATTGTACGGTGATATCTGCCTGTACGTTGCCAACATCAGAGCTGACATACACTACACCGTCAGCAGTTACTTTCACTTTGTCCGGCAGTGACGAGCTGTAGCTGACACCTACTCCGGCACCCCCTGCCAGAGTTTCACCACGAAACTCATAGTTGATGTACGGCAATATCGTCATGGATTGCAGCACATCATTGATCACCAGCTGCTCAGGGAATACCCGCCAACTAAGCGGCGTTTCGCTGACCTGATCACCGGTATATTCAATTGAAGACACAGCCGCTCTGTTACCAAAGGCGTCCATCGCGTAGGCATCTATTAACACTAAACCGTCACGGGCGATTTGCTCGGCACTGAGGCTGGCAGACAACGGCAGGCGGATTTCAAACTCTTGCTGTTGATTGGCCTGAGGATATAAACGCTGCACACCCTGACTGGAAGCAAAAGAGCTGCTTTTTGCCAACCCCAGCACACCACCGGCCTGGCGTAGCGACGACGCGGTAATACCGGCAACGTCTACCGCAACATAAGCAATGTCACTATCGTCTTCTGCGAGCAAGCGGACAACCAGTTGTTGCGAGGTTTCGTTTTCTATTGCTACCTGCACGATCTGCAGGCGGGGGCTATTGGTTTCAGCGCTGAATTGTTCACTGTAGTGTTGTGAGGTGCCATCTTTCCAGATCACATTTACTGTGGGCTGGTTATTTGCACTCGGCCAACTGAAGCGGTAAGCACAACGCAGTCCGGCAACATCTTCATGCACCGGCTGTAAACTCACTGCTGGTTGTGCAACCAGTTGCACCTCAGCAATGGCGGGGCAATCAGTCACTGAGAAACTAAATTGCCACTCGGCATCAGCAGACAATGGCCTGTCTGCGCGAATATCCAGCAGCGGAGACGCTAAACACTGAGCTGTAACGAAGTAAACACTCGCAAGCGAAAGCGGCAATCCTTTGACCCATCTCAGCATTTTTATTTCCACCAAGTAAAACAATACGACGCTTGTTGTTACAGCACATACAAAAGCGCAGATTTTATTCTTAGTTATACACAGATGTCTACATTTAATTCACAGGAGAATACACAGAATAACCACAACGATGAAAGAAATAATATTTTTCAGATAAAATGACAACCGTCGCAAAGAAAAATTAAATTATCTCAACATATCAGATGTATAAACTTGAACGCCGTGCTTAACGGTTTAAAAATTATGTAAATGCTCTTTTAAGCTAACCGCAAATAGTTAAGGCGCAGATTGGATTTTTTTTCACGTACAGGGGACAATCAGTCTGCCATAGTTTTTTACTCTAAGGGTTAATAGCCGAACGGGTGTTTTTTAAAGCAGGAACTTTCTTTTTATGTCTATTATTGTGAAACAAATCGCCACTGAAATTGCCGCGCGGCCAGAACAAGTTGCCGCTACCATAGCGCTGCTGGACGAAGGTGCGACCGTGCCATTTATTGCCCGCTACCGCAAAGAAATTACCGGTGGTTTGGACGATACGCAATTGCGTCATCTGGACCAGCGCTTAATTTATCTGCGTGAGTTAGAAGATCGCCGGCTGGTGATTTTAAAAACCATTGATGAGCAGGGCAAACTAACGCCGGAACTGAAACAGGACATTCTGGCGGCGGACAACAAAACCCGGCTGGAAGATTTATACCTGCCGTACAAAGCCAAACGCCGCACCAAGGGCCAGATTGCCATTGAGGCCGGCCTGTTGCCGCTGGCAGATGCGCTGCAGGCTAACCCGGCACTGAACCCTGAAACCGAGGCGGCTGCTTACCTCAATGCCGAAGCCGGCTTTGCCGACATCAAAGCAGTATTGGATGGCACCAAATATATTTTAATGGAACGTTTTGCCGAAGATGCCAACCTGCTGGCCCGCTTACGTCGCCACCTGGCAGAAAACGCCGTATTAAAAAGCACTCTGGTGGCAGGTAAAGAGCAGGAAGGCGCCAAATTCCGTGACTACTTTGCCCACAGTGAAAGCTGGAAAACCACACCGTCGCACCGCGCACTGGCGATGTTCCGTGGCCGTAATGAAGGCTTCTTACAACTGCAATTGCTGCCGGATGCAGACGAAACCACAGCACACAGTGTGTGCGAGCAAATGGTCGCCAACCACTTTAATATTAAAGACGAAGGCCGTGCCGCCGACGCCTTTTTACGCACCGCCGTACAGTGGACATGGAAAGTAAAACTGCACTTGCAGTTGGAAAACGATCTGCTGAGCGAGCTGCGTGAAAAGGCCGAAGAAGAAGCCATTAAAGTGTTTGCCCGTAACTTAAAAGACTTGTTAATGGCTGCACCGGCCGGCATGCGCACCACCCTGGCACTGGACCCCGGCTTGCGTACCGGCGTTAAAGTTACCGTGATAGATGAAACCGGTAAACTGCTAAGCCAGAACACTATTTTTCCGCATGCGCCACAGAATATGTGGGATAAGTCTGTGCGTACCCTCGTGGCACTTTGTCAGCAACATAAAGTGGAGCTGATTGCCATTGGCAACGGCACCGCCTCGCGTGAAACCGATAAACTGGCCGCCGAGGTCATCAAAGCCCTGCCAGCGCAAAGCCTGCAGAAAATTATGGTGTCTGAAGCCGGCGCTTCAATCTATTCCGCTTCTGAGTTGGCAGCGCTGGAGTTTCCGGATCTGGATGTATCGCTGCGCGGTGCAGTATCTATTGGCCGTCGCTTACAGGATCCGTTGGCTGAACTGGTTAAAATTGAGCCCAAAGCCATAGGTGTGGGCCAATATCAGCATGACGTAAACCAAAGCCTGTTAACCAAATCGCTCGATGGCGTGGTGGAAGACTGCGTAAACGCCGTCGGCGTAGATTTAAACACTGCCTCTGTGCCGCTGTTAGCGCGGGTGGCCGGATTAAATAAAACCCTGGCACAAAATATTGTATTTCACCGCGACACTAATGGCCGTTTTAATGAGCGTAAAGAACTGCTTAAAGTGCCACGTTTGGGGCCAAAGGCATTTGAACAAGCCGCTGGCTTTTTACGCATCAATAACGGTAGCAACCCGTTGGACGCATCTGGTGTTCACCCGGAAGCCTACCCGCTGGTCGAGAAAATACTGCGCGCACATCAGAAAAGCGTTGATCAAATCATTGGCAACAGCAGCTTTTTAAACAGTGTTGACGCTAAAGCCTTTGCTGATGCGCATTTTGGTGTACCCACCATCACCGATATCTTAAAAGAGCTGGATAAACCCGGCCGCGACCCGCGCCCCGAGTTCAAGACGGCCAGCTTTAAAGACGGAGTGGAAACGCTAAAAGATCTGCAAGCCGGCATGTTGCTTGAAGGCGTCGTGACCAACGTGACCAACTTTGGCGCCTTTGTTGATATCGGCGTGCATCAGGATGGTTTAGTGCATATTTCCTCACTGACCGACAAATTTGTCAGTGATCCGCACCAGGTCGTGAAAGCCGGTGATGTGGTAAAAGTAAAAGTGCTGGATGTGGACATTGAACGCAAACGTATTGCGCTAACCATGCGGATGGACGAACAACCGGCGCCGAAAAATGCCGACAGAGCAGCCGACAAAACCGCACCGCGCCAGCAAAGTAACAGACCCGCAGCGCCACGCCCGGCCAAACCGGCCGACAACAATGCCGCTATGGGTAATGCTTTTGCCGAGGCTTTTGCCAAACTGAAGAAGTAAACCGGCTGTCGGACATAGCTGCAGCGGCTGTTAAGCCTGCTGCAGTGATTGTTTGATTTGCGGTTCGGTAGCGCGCTGATAAAAACCGGCAATAACATCACGCCGCAGCTGCATTTGCGCACTGATGGCAAGGGTATCGCGTTGCGGGTAGACAATAGCATTGCTGCCGCTGTCATCTGATACGCGGTAGCTTATTTCTGTTTGCTGCACTTGTTCTGCAAAGCCGGCCCGGCCACTTTCGCTGTCAGCCGTATCCGTTGCCTCAGTATCAACCGATTTAGCATCAGCAGGCTTAGTTTGCGCTGGCGCTGAGGTTTGTTGCACCAGCTCAGCTTGTGCCTGAATTTGCCGCTGCGCGGCTTCGGAAGCTATGCGGCGGTCTGCAGAGGACGGTTCTGCCGGCGCCAATGCCGCTGCCCGCACCTGTTGCATTTTTTGCACCGTGGCCTGCGGATCGCCGGCTACTGGTGAAATATCAATCGATACTTCCCCCCCGACAGCATATTGTTTACCATCCGGGCCTAATTCATAGGAGTAAGACGGGGCTCCGGCGTAACGCCCTCCCACGGCTGCATGAGCTTGTTCGTGGGTTTTTACTTCCTGATCGCGCGCTTTAAGCTCGCGTACTTCTGCTTGTTCTTGTTGTTCGGCCTGTTGCTGCTCTGCCTGCTGTTGTTTTGCATCCTGCTGTTCACGCTCAGCGTCTTGCTGCTCTGCAGATTCATCGCCACGACCTTCTACCGCTTGCTGTGTTTCGGTTTCTTTGCCGTTAGCGTCATATAAATTTACCTGGGTCTGGCTACCATTAGCACTGCGGACTTTTTCATCGCTAACCAGTGGCTTTTCTGCAGACGATTTTTCAAGTTCTTTTACCGGTTCAAATAAATCCCTGCGCAGCGCATCACGCCGCGCCATTTCAGTCGGCGGATTCGCCGTATTGATACTGACATTAGGGTAATTTGATACCAGCATAGTCATCAGACGCGAATATCAATCACGCTACCGAGCACTTCGTCGGCAGTTTGAATGCTTTTTACATTGGCCTGGGCATTGCGTTGCTCTTGCCCCAGCTGTATTAAGCTGTTGGTTAAAGACCCCGGTTGTTCCGCGGTTTGCACAGTGCGGGGTTGCTCCGCTGCTGCGGTTTGCGCTACAGCTTGCTCAGTTTCATTTTGCCGGTTGGCACGGGTTTGGCGGTTGATATCCAGCGTAGCATCCGTTACCCCGGCGCTGGCGCGGGAGAAACCCTGCATACCTGAATACAAAGCAGATTGAATATCCATGATACAACTCCGGTAACCTTAGCAAATACCGGTTAATTATTAACCAAAACGCCGCTAAAAGGAAGCGCCGCCTTAGGCTAAAAGGTTTTAACAGCCTTAGCTTTGCTTAACCGACAGACCTAACCACTGCTGCAGCCATTGCAAAAACTCTGCCGGATGCGAAATAAAGGGCGCATGTGACGCATGCGCCAGCACAATAAAGTCGGCATCTGGCTGCAATTGTTGCAGTTGAGCGACCGCAGCCACCGGCACCAGAGAATCCAGCCGGCCAAAAATACCGCTAACCGGCTGCGTTAAAGCAGCGAAATCTGCGCGTAAGTCGGATTGACTCAGCAACTGCAAAGCACCGGCCACGGCCGCCGGTTGCGCCATCGGATAAGCCATTATCGCCTGCTTCAGTACTTTGGTATCAGCACGGGCACTGCTGCTACCCATTGCCTGGATAGCTAAGAAGCGCTCAATCGTTTGTGGCAGATTTTCGCTCAAAGCCCGGGCAAACTGCTGCATTACCTGCTCTGCCATCCCGGGCCAGCCCGGCTGGGCGATAAAACAGGGTGAGGCAGCAACCAGGCCAAGCTGCTGCACTTTGTCGGGGTAATGCCTGGCTATCGCTATCGCCAACAGCCCGCCCAATGACCAACCGCAGACATAACTTTGCCGCGGTATTTGCGCGGCCAACGTTTCGGCCACCACATCCAGCTGATAAGGCTGCGGGTAGTTTTGCTGCCGGCCAAAGCCCGGTAGATCCGGCGTCAGCAGCTGCACCTTATCCGCTATTTGCTCTGCAATACTTTGCCATACGCCCTGGTTTACCCCCCAGCCATGCAGCAACACCAGCGTTGGTTTGTCGGAATTCATTTTCCCTGCCATAGTTACAAAAATGTAAATTAAAACGGACTTTGGTTTGCTTAGTGCTTTAATGCGTAAGCTGCAACAACTGTGGCACCTGCTGTTGCCTACGCCCTGCCTGTGGTGCAGTTTACCGGTGCAACAGTTTGACCGCCAGCTGTGCACTGCTTGCCAGCAAGCACTGCCGCAATTGCCACTGGCATTGTGTCATTACAACTTGCTGTGGCTACCGCAGGTCGCGCGCGGTTTAACAAAACCCCGGTTTGATGAGCTGCTCAGCGTCAGCTATTACCACCAGCCTTATCAGCATTGGCTGCAACGTTGGAAATTTGCCCGCGACTATAGCGCCGGAGATTTGCTGCAGCAACAATTTGCGGTCTTATTGCAGCAATACCGGCAACATCAAAATACATTGCCGCAGGCCATTGTGTATGTGCCGATGCACAGCCGTAAATTACGGCAACGCGGCTTTAATCAGGCAGAATTGTTAGCACGGGTAGCGGCGCGGCAACTGCAATTACCCATACTACCGCTGCTGCAACGCCGGCAATATCAAACTGCACAGGTTGGCTTAAGCCGTAAACAACGCCAGCGCAACCTCAGAGCCGCCTTTAGCCTGCCGAAAACCACAGTGTTACCGCAGCGCATTGCGCTGGTGGATGACGTTGTTACCACCGGCGCTACAGCTAACGAAATATGCCGTTTGTTGCGCCGTCACGGCGCCCGCCATATTAGCTTATGGACAGTCGCCGTAACCTTGTTTGATTAATCTGCCTTGGTGCTGAAACTGCTCCCCAGGTACAGCGCATTAACCAGCAAGCGGCTGGAGCCATAAAAATAGCCACGGAATACCGGGTTGTCGGTCATGCCGATAACCCGGCCGCGGCCGACATTGTGCGCCAGCAACAGCGCGCTTTGGCTAATGCGCGGTATATATTCAGCGGCAGTATAGCCCGCCAGTTGCGGAGCACGGCTGTATAGGGCCACATTCACAAAGGCAGTACCCGCCGGTTGCAGTAACAGGGTGCTGTTTTTAAACACCGGTAATTTGGAATTGGTAATACCGAATGTCAGCGGGTGGCTTAGATCCAGCTCTGCCTGATAAATGGCTCCGGCGATGCGTTGCTTGCCGGCCAGCAGTTCTTTATCAGCATAACGCAGGTTATCTGCGCTGATCAGGCTGCTCATTTCCTCCGGCTGCCACAATGTCGCTTTTAACAAACCGGCTTTTGCCAGCCAGGCTGCACCGCGTTTATGGCCCCACAGCACACCGCCTTGCTCCAGCCAGGCTTTTAGTTGGTTAATTTCTGTGTCCTGCCAGTCGGCGTAATTGCCGTCCGGCAACAAAATATGGCTGTAATGGCTCAGGTCTAACCGACGCAAGCGCTGCGGCTCTGCCATTGACGGTGAAATACCGGCCAGGCGCTCAAGGTTATACCAAACTTCGCCGGCTTCGGTTGAATTGATACCCGGCCCCGCCAGCAATAACACCCGCGGCAATGTCACCGGGGTAAATTTATGGCTGCCCAGATCACTGCCTTGCACTGTTAAGCCACTGCTAATGGCATAAAGCGGCAGGTTAAATTCTTGCTGTACCCGTTGCAGCCTGGCAAACCAATCGCTGTGCTGTTGCAGCGCCGCCGGGATCAGCATAGCGCCGGCAGCCAGGCTGACAGTGCCGGTATTGGTTTGCGCGGTAAAATCATCCAGCGCGGCGCGCACTTGTAATTGCTCTGCCAACAGTGCCTGCAACAATACCGGTGCTCGTTGATCACGCCAGTCGAAGGCATAGGCATAGGCGCCTTCGGGCAGCAGCTGGTTTGCTGTGGCGGGTAACCACTGCGTGGTCAGCTGGCCTTTGCCCGGCTCACGGCCAAGCGCAGTAAAAGCAATATTGTAAGCATAAGGCAGCGTCCAGGCCGACACATCGTAAAAGGTGTTATCCGGGAAGGTTTTCTCTGTGC
The DNA here is from genome assembly GCF_030690345.1 of Rheinheimera sp. Taxonomy (GTDB): domain Bacteria; phylum Pseudomonadota; class Gammaproteobacteria; order Enterobacterales; family Alteromonadaceae; genus Alishewanella. The sequence goes on along the minus strand of NZ_JAUYGV010000006.1, from coordinate 124,983 downwards.
TGAACATCGCTTTTATCAGCCGGTATTGTGGCTGTTGCAGCGGTATATAGTAGCTGCTGCCGGCAGCAAACTTATTGTCATCATCCTGCCAGTCGCGGTTCAGTTGCAATACTTCAACATGGTGGCGCTGCAACACGTCCAGCAACGCCGCCAAGCGGCTGCTGTCGGCCGTTTCTGTCAGCATATAGCCTTTGATCTTATCACCACGCGCCTGTTGCCGGGCGCTGCTGTAAAATTCCTGCTGATAACTGAGCAGCGCGTCCCGCTCAGCCACGGCGCCGCGGATAGTCGACAACGACGCCGTCAGCTGATTTTGAATGGTGTCGGCAAAGCTTAGCGGGCCGTTAATGCTGTCCTGCAAATGACCGCGGCTGCTGGCTTGTTCAAACAAAATACCGACACTGCCCTGGACATCCGGGTAGGTCGAGCCTTTACCAACGTAGAAATCGTCAAAGCTCTCTTCGGTATAATACAGTTGCTGTGCCTGATCAAAAGCAGCTGCATGATAACCGGCCAGTTTCGCGGTTAACTCGAAGTTACGCTGTGGTGTTAGCGGATAATTGCGGCTGGGAATGCCGGGCTGAAAAAAGTAACTGCTGTTGGTGCCCATTTCGTGGTAATCCGCCACCACATTGGGCAACCACTGCTGATACTGCGCGATACGGGCGCGGCTTTCCGGATGTTGCAGCAATAACCAGTCGCGGTTTAAATCAAACCAGTAGTGGTTTGGCCGGCCATTGGGCCAGGGCTCGTTGTGCTCGCGATGTTGCGGATCGGCTACCGGCGCGGCGCCTTTATGCATATTGACCCAATTGGCAAAGCGGTCATGACCGTCCGGATTCAGGCTGGGCTGCAGTAAAATAACCGCATTGTCCAGCCATTGCTGCACTTCGGCATTGTCGGCCGCGGCCAGATAATGCGCCAGCAACAGGGCTGCGTTGGCGCCGCTGGGTTCATTACCGTGCACGCTGTAGCCCAACCAGATAATTACCGGCGCATCTGCCTGACGAGGCTTGCCGGCGCGGGCTGCAGCCAAATGCTGGCTGCGGATGTGCTCCAGCCGTTGCAGATTCCGCTCTGACGAAATCACTAACTGCAACAGCGGCCGCTGCTCATGGCTGTAGCCGATCACTTCTAACTGCGCGCGGTTTGAGCTTTGCGCTAACTGCTCAAAATAACGCTGGATCTGATCATGCCGCGCATGCCATTGCCCTACCGTAAAACCCAACACCTGTTGCGGTGCCGGCAGGGTTGAATCTTTAACCTGCGGCACATATGTAATGTCTGCAGTGGCGAAACAACTCAGCAGCAACAGCGCCACCGAAAGACAATATTTCATAGTTTAATTCCTCTAAGCTGCCGCTAAGTTAGCCAGATCACGCGCAAAACTCAAGCGGGGCTGGCATCAACGAAACAGGAGGAGTATTATAGCTATTAACCTAGTAATTTAGTCAGGTACTCTTATGATTACGATTTCCGAACAGGCACAGCAGCATTTTGCCAAGCTGTTGTCGAAGCAACCGGCCGGCACGCACATTCGGGTGTTTGTGGTCAACCCGGGCACGGCACAAGCCGAATGCGGCGTATCTTACTGCCCACCGGATGCCGTGGAAGACACCGATCTAACGCTGAACTTTTCCGGCTTTGATGCTGTTGTTGATCAGGAAAGTCAGCCGTTCTTAGTGGATGCAGACATTGATTTTGTTACCGATCAAATGGGCTCTCAGCTGACTTTAAAAGCGCCCAACGCCAAAGTACGTAAGGTGAACGACGACGCCTCTTTAATAGAGCGCGTACAGTACGTTATCGACAGTGAAATTAACCCGCAGTTGGCTAACCATGGCGGCCGCGTGTCGGTAATGGAGCTGACACCGGATGGCGTGGCAGTACTGCAATTCGGCGGCGGTTGTAACGGCTGCTCGCAGGTTGATTTAACCTTAAAAGAAGGTATCGAAAAAGAGTTGCTTAACCGCTTCAGCGGTGAATTAAACGGCGTGCGCGATATTACCGAACATCAGCGCGGCGAACACTCTTACTACTAAGCTATACCTGACTAAAGCTGCGTTTAGTGCCCGCTTGTGTTATAAAACCGCGTTGTTTTATTAGCTTGCGGGTCACTGCTTATGAAAATCACCACCTTATTCAGTGTTGTCATGCTCAGCCTGTTGCTGCCGGCTCAGGCTGCGGTAATGCTGATTTATCATCATGTTGCCAGCGACACACCACGGGTTAGCAGTGTTACAGCAGACGAGCTGCGTGGCCATTTACAGTACTTTAAAGACCATAATTTTCAGGTCATTGGCCTGGATGTATTAATACGTCAGTTACAGCAGGGCGAAGCCATTGCCGATAATGCACTGGTGATCTCCTTTGATGACAGCTATGAAAATAACTTCAGCACTGCCCACCCCATTTTGCAGGAATTCGGCTACCCCTATACCATCTTTATCAGCCCCGGCAGTATAGATAAGCGCGATGGCCCCTTGTTGAGCTGGGCCCAGGTAAAACAAATGTCTGACGACGGCGTACTGGTAGCTAACCATGCGATGTGGCATGAGCATATGGCCAAACCGGATGCCGGTGAAAGCGCTCAGCAGTGGCGTGAGCGGATGAAACAGAGCATTTTGCAGGCTGAAGATGCGATAGAGCGCCACACCGGCCAACGCCATCAGTGGTTGGCGTACCCTTATGGTGAATACAGTCGCGAACTGGAACAGCTGGTCAGTGAATTAGGCTTTATCGGCATTGGCCAGCAATCCGGTGCCATTGGCAACCACACAGTATTAACGCGGATCCCGCGCTTTCCGGCAGCAGGCCAATATGCCAACTTAAAAGACTTAGCACAAAAGCTCAAAACACTGGCGTTTCATATTACCGATGATCATAAGGTTGACCCGGTGATTAGCACTGCTAACCCGCCAACCCTGACCTTATCAATGCAGGTGGCAGACTTTCACCCGGCACAGTTGCAGTGCTTTGCCGGCAGCGAGGTAATTAAGCCGCAGTGGCTGAATGACAGCACTTTTAGCGTGACAGCAACAAAGCCCGTGCCGAGAGGCCGCAGCCGCTATAACTGCACCGCGCCCTCGGTTAGCAAAAAAGGTTATTACTATTGGTATTCACAGCCGTGGCTTAACCAGCCTTAAGCTTTTGCAACACCAGCGGAAAATCAGCCAGTAGCTGTTCGGTATCAATCACCGGCAGCTCACCCGGTTGCATCGGCGGTTTAAACATCGCCACCAGTTGGCCTTGCGGATTTATCAGCACCACTGAAGCACTGTGATCAACCAGATAATCCTCTGCCGTGGTGCTGCTTAAGGCGTACATCAAGCCCAACTGACGCACAAAGGGAAACAGCTGTTCATGCCCGGCTGTCATACCCAGCACATTTTCCTGTTCAAAGTAGCTGACATAGTTATGCAGCTGCTCTGTGTTGTCGCGTTTCGGATCTACTGAAATAAACCAGACTTTTAACGGTTGATCTACCATCGCAGCCAGCTCCGGCTGCACCCCGGCCAGCTTAGCCAGCGTAAGCGGGCAGATATCCGGGCAATAGGTATAACCGACAAACGCCAGCGTCCACTGGCCGTACAGGCGTTCGCGATTTACTGCCTCGCCGAACTGATCGGTCAGGTTAAAATCAGCCAGCACCCTGGCCTGCGGATAAACCAGTGCCAATTTGGGTTCAGCATTGTATTGTGTGACACGGAACAACAGCACACCGGCAATCAGCGCGGCAGCGGCAAGCAGAATAATATTCAGGTTACGGAACATAAATCGGCGACACCTTAAAATAATGATCAACCAGCAATAACAGGAACAATAGCATTAAATGCACGATAGAAAACTTAAAGGTGGCCATCGCCGTGCCACTATCGGCATTAAATTTCAGCTTCCAGGCATACTGCATAAAGCGCAGATTTAACAGCGCACTGCCAACCAGATAAATGGCACCACTCATGCCCACCAGATACGGCATTAAACAAACAATAAACAGCAACACCGTGTACAGACAGATCACGCTTTTAGTGAACTCAATACCGTGCGTTACCGGCAGCATCGGCATATTTACTTTGGCATAGTCATCGCGGCGGTGAATCGCCAATGCCCAGAAATGCGGCGGCGTCCAGGCAAAAATAATCATCACCAGCAACAGCGCGTGGCCATGGATCTCGCCGGTAATGGCTGTCCAACCCAACAGCGGTGGCATAGCGCCGGCCAGACCACCAATAACAATATTCTGCGGCGTGGCACGCTTTAAAAACATGGTATATACCACGGCATAGCCAAATAAACTGGCCAGGGTTAACCAGGCCGTTAATGCATTTACCGACAGATACAGCAGCACAAAGCCGCATAACGCCAGGCTAAACGCGAAGCTGGTGGCCTGCGCCGTGCTGATACGGCCTTTTGCCACCGGCCGGCTGTAAGTGCGGGCCATTTGCGCATCAATACGCTGATCGACCACATGGTTCATCGCCGCCGCCGCCGCCGATAACAAGCCGATACCAAAGGTTGCTGCCACTAAGGTAAGTAAATCCGGCAAGCCGGGCACCGCCAGCATCATGCCGACCCAAGCTGTCAGCACCAGCAATGCCACCACCTTAGGTTTGGTTAGCTCAAGGTAATCCCGTGCGCGGCTGATGCCGGTTTGTGATCTGAGTATGGCGGTCATAGGCTCTCCTTGCTTGTCGTTTTACTGCTGTGGCGTAACTGCAGATAAATTACCACCAGCAACATTAACAAGTTTGCTGCAACAAAATTATGTGCCACCGCATTGGCCAACGGTAAATGCAGCACGACATTAAGCACACCCAAACTAAACTGTAGCAGCAATAACGCCGCCGCACCGAGTGTCAGGCGTTTTAATATTTTACTGCCGGCACGGCGCCACAGCTGTAGCAAAAAGCCGGCCAGCACCAGCAGGGTTACCACAGCACCGATACGATGAAACACGTGCACGGTTTGCCGCGCTTCGGCCGACATCACGCCGTATTCGTAGTCATCATGGCCCAGATGTAAGTCAAAAGCCTCACTGATATTCAACCGCTGCTGCCAACCGGCTTCACAAATGGGCAGCTCAATACAGGCCAGCGCAGCATAGTTGGCTGCGGTCCAGCCGCCCAGGGCTATTTGCCCCAGCAGCACTATAATAGCCAGCATAGCAAACGGCTTTAACGGTGCTAATTCAGGTTCATGTACGTAGTATTGCGGATGTAGCCGCAGCCAGTGCAGCGCCAATAAACTTAATAAGGTAAAACCGCCCAGCAAATGCCCCATTACCACCAGCGGCAACAGGTTTAATGTAACGGTCCACATACCAAGTGCAGCCTGAAATACCACCAGCGCCAGCAATACTGCCGGCACTGCTTTAGCGCTTTGCCGGCTAAACATGGCGATAAAAAATATAGCGGCAATTAACACGCCCAAACTGCCGGCAAAATAGCGATGGATCATTTCGTTCCAGGCTTTATGCGGCTCTAATGGCCGCTCCGGAAACGCTTCCAGCGCAGCGGCAACATGATGCTCCTGCTGCGGTACTTTTAAGAAGCCGTAACAGCCCGGCCAATCCGGGCAGCCCAAGCCGGCGTCGGTTAACCTGGTATAAGCGCCGAGTAAGATCACGCCCATAGTGAGAAAAATAGCGATAGTCGCCAGCCATTGTTGCGTTTTCATACGCTTGTCGGGTGTTTTCATACGCTGGTCCGATCATAGTTAAGCAGTTTAAGTAAATCCTGGCGGATGGCTCTGGCGGTGGCGGCCATATCCGCTTCTGCCGCCGGCATCGGGTAGCTGAGTAACACCAGGCCTTGTTGATCAATCAGCAGTATTTTGTCCTGCAAATTTTGGGGCGCCACAGCTATGGCCGGCTGCTGCGTATAAGCAGCAAATTCTGTTGCAACCGGCTGTGTACTGATAAATACCGGCTGTACCTGCACTTGTTTGCGGCCCAAGCCTACATAGAGTTGCTGCACAGTATGCAAAGCACCAAGACACAACTGTGCGCACTCAGCTGCCGGCATCACGCCAATACGCCAATGGGCTTTTTCAGCGGTGGCGGCCAGCAGAAACACCTCGTTTTGTTGCCACTCGCCGTTACTCGATACTCCACGGTTAAACCAGCCGAATTCCAGCACTAACTTAGCGGCCAGTAACGGCAAAACGCAGCACAGCACAAATAACCACAGAAATTTTTTCTTATTCATAATTTGCTTTTCCCTGATGACTGGCCGCCAGTGCGACACCCAAAACCGCAATGCCGAGTAAAAACCATTGCAACGCATAGCCACGGTGTTTCTCCGGCGACAATACCACCGGCTGATAATGCGTGATAAAAGCGCTGTCGTGCTGCTGATACAGTAACGCCGGATACAATTGCAGTGCGCTCTGCTCTGATAACTGTGCGTAATTGACCTGTTGAATACGCATTGGCCATTGGCCGCTGTCTTCGGCGTTTTGCCCCAGCAACATTAAACCATCTACTTTGGTACGCAGTAGCCCATCCAGGTTAAACTCTGCGGCTATTTCAACCTGCGGTAAGCTATCGCGCCGCTCAGGCGCGGCCAACCAACCTAAGTTGACCAGCAGCGGCTGTGCCAGCCCCGCAGCCTGTACCGGTACTATTACGTCATAACCTACTTTGCCGCGGACAATCTGATTGTCCAGTAACCAGATATAAGGTGCCAACCAGCGACCACGGCCTTGCAGCGGGGCCGCATCAATATCAGTTGCAGTTAATAAGGTTAATTGCGACGGCTGCAGCGCGCCGGCAGCTTGTAGTGAGGCCAGGCGTTGTAACTGTGCGGTTTTATCGGCGGCGCGATTCAGCTGCCACCAGGACAAGTTGATTAATATGGCAAAAGCAGTCAAAGTGAGCAGCAACCATACTCTGTTCAACGCAAAAATCTGGTTCGCCAGTTTAATGCGCATCAGTAAAACTCCGGAGCCTGTTGCAGATGTTGATTAAACTCATTGTCATCGCACTACTACTGTTTATTGTTATTAATCTGGTTCGTGCCGGGCTGGTGATGGTCAGACAACCGCAACCTGAGGTAAAAATGTCGCGTTATCTCGGCCGGCGCGTGCTGTTTTCTGCTGTAGTGTTAATCCTGATCTTTATCGCTCAGGCACTGGGGCTCATTGAACCGAACCCCAGGCCATACTAAGCGTTAAATCACATACACAAACACGTACAGGCACAGCCACACTACATCAACAAAGTGCCAGTACCAGGCTGCGGCCTGAAAGGCGAAGTGTTTTTCCGGCGTAAAATGCCCCTTTAGCACGCGGAAGAACACAAACAGCAAAATAATGGCGCCCAATGTTACGTGCATACCGTGAAAGCCGGTAAGCAGGAAAAAAGTATTACCATAAAAGCCTGACGCCAGGGTTAGCCCCAGGTCACGGTAAGCATGGATATACTCATATACCTGTAAACTCAGGAAAACTGCGCCCAGCAATAAAGTGATCAGTAACATCAGCTTTAACTGACCACGTTTTTGCTGTTCCAGCCCGGTGTGAGCAAAGTGCAGGGTAATAGAGGAAATCACCAGAATCGCCGTATTAATCAGCGGCAAACCGGTAGCCGGCATGGCTTGGGTTTCAATACCGCCCGGCGTTTTCAGTAACGGCCACATGGCTTCAAAGCCAGGCCAGAGGATCTCAAAGGTCATGGCGTTATTGCTGCCGCCACTGAGCCAGTTCAGCGCAATCACCCGGCCATAAAACAGTGCGCCGAAGAACGCCATAAAAAACATCACTTCCGACAGAATAAACCAGCTCATGCCCTGGCGGAAAGAGCGGTCCATCTGGGCGCTGTATAAGCCACTCATCGATTCATCAATAACGTTTTTAAACCAACCAAACAGCATAAAAATCAGCACCACAAAACCGGCTGCCAGCATGTAGCCGCCAAAACCGGGTTGTTGTTTCGTCACTTCGTTGACATAGTTGCCTGCGCCAAAGGCAATTAAAAATAACGCCACCGCACCCACAATAGGCCATGGGCTTTGGGCGGGAACATAATATTTTTCATAGGTTTTATTCATGTTATTCCCCGGGTTGGGATGGCTCTGCACTGTCGCCGGTCCATGCGCTGGTTACGTCATATAAGGTGTACGACAGCGTAATGGTACTAAACTGGCTTGGCAGCGCCGGATCCACATAAAACTGTAACGGCATCAGCATATCTTTGCCCCCGGCTAACTGCTGCTGGGTAAAGCAAAAACACTCTATTTTGTGAAAGTATAATGCAGCCTGACCAGGTGATACCGACGGCACAGCCTGACCCACTATCATGCGGCTGGTCGGGTTTTGTGCCAGATAATTCATAATATGAATTTCACCCGGATGTACCGTCATGCGGGTTACTTCTGGTTTAAACACCCACGGCATCTGTTTATTAGGCCGGGCGATAAACTCAATCACCACTTCACGGCTGGTATCTATCTGCGCAGCTTCTGCTGTTGCTGCAGTTACTGCGGTTTTACCATTTAAACCGGTCAGGTCGCAAAACACGTCATACAAGGGCACCAAAGCAAAACCAAAACCAAACATTGCCAGTGCAATGACGGCTAATTTAACGGTTAACGGTTGATGTTTCAGTGCCATTGCCTGCTCCTACTTAATCACGGGGGGGGTTTCAAAGGTATGGTAAGGCGCCGGTGAAGGCACTTCCCATTCCAGACCTTCGGCCCCTTCCCACACCTGCGCTGTAGCTTTTTCACCGCCACGGGCACATTTCACCAACAGCCAGACAAAGATCAGCTGCGAGGCGCCAAACAGAAAACCGCCAATACTGATAAAGGCATTAAAATCAGCAAACTGCAGTGCATAATCCGGAATACGACGCGGCATACCGGCCAGACCGACAAAGTGCATCGGGAAAAACAGCAGGTTGACAGAAATTAATGAGCACCAGAAATGCCATTGGCCCAACTTCTCGTCATACATATGGCCGGTCCACTTTGGCAACCAGTAGTAAGCGGCAGCAATAATGGAGAACACCGCCCCGGTCACCAGCACATAATGGAAATGCGCCACCACGAAGTAGGTGTCGTGATACTGAAAATCGGCCGGGGTAATCGCCAGCATCAGGCCGGAGAAACCACCAATGGTAAACAACACAATAAAGGCCAGCGCAAACATCATCGGCACTTCAAAGGTCATGGCACCGCGCCACATGGTCGCCACCCAGTTAAACACTTTTACCCCTGTCGGCACAGCTATCAGCATGGTGCAGTACATAAAGAACAAGGCCCCCGCTACCGGCATACCGGTGGTAAACATATGGTGCGCCCAGACCAGAAACGACAGCAAGGCGATACTGGAGGTGGCATACACCATAGAGGCATAGCCAAACAACGGTTTCCGGGCAAAGGTAGGCACTATACTGGAGACAATACCAAAGGCCGGTAAGATCATAATGTACACTTCAGGATGTCCGAAGAACCAAAAAATATGCTGAAACAGTACCGGGTCACCGCCGCCGGCAGCATCAAAGAAGCTGGTGCCGAAGTATTTGTCAGTCAGTACCATAGTTACGGCACCGGCTAACACCGGCATTACCATAATCAGCAAAAATGCTGTGATAAGCCAGGTCCAGACAAACAGCGGCATTTTCATCCATGTCATACCAGGCGCGCGCAGGTTGAAGATGGTAACGATAACGTTGATCGCGCCCATAATCGACGAGATACCCATGATATGCACGGAAAACACAAATAATGCGGTGCTGTCGCCACTGTAGGTGGTGGATAGCGGTGCATAGAAGGTCCAGCCAAAACTGGGGCCGCCACCTGGCATAAACAGTGAAATCAGCAGAATCAGGAAAGCGAACGGCAGGATCCAGAAGCTCCAGTTGTTCATTCGCGGCAGCGCCATATCAGGCGCACCAATCATCATCGGGATCATCCAGTTTGCCAGCCCGGTAAAGGCCGGCATTACCGCACCGAACACCATGATCAGGCCGTGCACTGTGGTCATTTGGTTAAAAAAGTTCGGCTCAACAAACTGCATGCCCGGCTGAAACAGTTCAGCACGGATCACCATCGCCATAGCACCGCCGATAAAAAACATCACCAGCGCGAACACCAGGTACATGGTGCCGATATCTTTGTGGTTAGTGGTATAGAACCAGCGCTTTATGCCGCTGGGCTTGTGGTCATGATGCTCGTGATCATGTTCATGATCGGTAACTACTGCGCTCATCCGTTATTCCCCTTTACCTTGCAGCACAGCATGCACATCTGCCGCCTGCACCAGTTCACCGGTACTATTGCCCCAGGCATTACGCTCATAGGTAATTACCGCAGCAATTTCTTTTAAACTAAGCTGTTTAGCATAGGCCTGCATGGCGGTACCGGCTTTACCGTTTAGCACTATATCAATATGGCCGGGCATATCATTTAACGCCATGGCGCTACCCTTCAGCGCCGGGAAAATACCGGGCAAACCTTCACCATTCGGTTGATGACAAGCGGCGCAGTACGCGGTATAGGTGCGCTCACCGACGCTCATCAGCTCTTCCAGGCTCATATTCATTGCCAACAGCTCCTGCTCTTCTGCTTTAGCTTTGGCAATACGCTCAGCTTCACCGTTTACCCAGCTTTCAAAATCGGCAGGCGTTTTAGCAATTACCACTACCGGCATATAGCCATGATCCTTACCGCACAGCTCTGCGCATTGGCCACGGTAAGTACCCGGCTCGTCAACACGGGTCCAGGCTTCGTTAATAAAGCCCGGGTTAGCATCTTTTTTCACCGCAAAAGCCGGCACCCACCAGGAGTGGATAACATCGTCAGAGGTCATCAGAAAGCGTACTTTTTTGCCGGTGGGGATCACCAAAGGCCGGTCTACTTCAAGCAGATAGTTTTCACCTTTGGCAAACTTGTTAATGATCTGCTCTTTCGGTGTCGCCAGCAGCGAGTAAAACTCCACATCGTGCTCGAGGTATTTGTAATGCCACTTCCATTGCGAACCGGTAACCAATACAGTGACGTCGGCCTCTGTGGTGTCTTCCATCGCAATCAGGGTTTTGGTGGCCGGAATGGCCATAATAATCAGAATGATTACCGGTATAGCAGTCCAGAGTATTTCTACTTTGGTACTTTCATGGAATTGGGCTGGCTGCACCCCACGCGCTTTTCGATGGCGAACGATGGACCAAAACATGATCCCGAACACCACTGCACCAATAGCACAACAAATCCAGAATATCGTCATATGCAGGTCGTATACCTGCTGACTGATCTCCGTTACCCCTTTGGTCATATTCAGGGGCATATCCGTTGCATTAGCTGTTGCAGCTAAAAGCAGGGTTGGCAGCGACCAACGAAGACTACGCGTTTTCGTCACTGGACTTCTCCTCTGTCATTTTGCAAAGCAAACTGCAGAAACCAAGTACACAGTACTACACGGTTCTTACACACCCACACCGAACCTATGTCTGAAGTTTCATCAGTTTATTATTGTTATTATTACCTGTGGTTTCGGGGCTAGCGCTGAAACCAAAACTGACCCTGTTGTTATTTTTTAATCAGTTTCAGCCTAAGAATCATCCAAATTGTGGTCAGTGTAAACCCCTAAATAGCAAAAGCGCCGGCAAACCTTAGTGGTCATACCAGCGCTTATTAACAATTAACCTATTGAGGTTAGTACAAATTATAACCAACTTCCGTTGCGAATCACGCCCACAGCTAAGCCTTCAATGGCAAAATGTTGCGCCCGCAGGTCAACTTTGATCACATCAAAATCTTTATTTTCCGGTTGCAATAACACTGTATTACCGTCGCGCTGGAAGCGTTTCACCGTAACATCTTCGTCTACCCGCGCTACCACCACCTGGCCCGGTTGCGCCTGGCTGGTTTTATGTACTGCCAGTAAATCACCATCCAGGATGCCGATGTCCTGCATACTCATACCCTGCACCCGCAGCAAAAAGTCGGCATGCGGCTTAAACAGATTGGCATCTACCTGATAATGATCCTGCACATGCTCTGCCGCCAGTATCGGTTGGCCGGCAGCCACTTTGCCTATCAGCGGTAAACCCAGTTGCTCGGGCACATCGTTGTCCATCAGACGAATACCGCGTGAGGTGCCTGGCATCATTTCAATGACGCCTTTTTTCGCCAGCGCTTTTAAATGCTCTTCCGCCGCATTGGCCGATTTAAACCCCAGTTGCTGCGCAATTTCAGCGCGGGTGGGTGGCATGCCGGTGTCCAGCTGATAGTCTTTAATCAGTTGTAAAATTTCTGCCTGTCGTGGCGTTAGTGGTCTCATAGTGCTGTTTACCTGTACAGTGAATACTGTGAGTATATACAGGCGTATTACAATTGCAAGTTTCTGTGTAGTCAGGCAATTTTCCATGGGGTTTTGCCGTGTTATGCTTAGCACCTTTTTTAGTGGGGGTAGAGGCGATGTTGCGGCCGGTTAAATTGTTTGCAGCTTTATTAAAATGGCCATTATGGCCGTTACTGAAGTATAAAGTAGTGCCGGAACAACCGGTTGAAGAACTGGCGCTGGATAAAAGCCGCCCGTTATTTTATGTCTGCAGCACAGAGTCTGCCGCCGATTTGGCCACAATACGCCGTGTCTGCGCGGCGTTGGACTTACCGGATCCGGCAGCCGACGTCAGCCTGAACGGCACTGAGCACCCGCGTACGTTATTTTTGGAAAAGCCGCACACCTTATTATTTAAGCGTGGCAAGACTACAGCGCTGGCACAAGGCCAGGCGTTGTTGCAGGCGCACCTGCAAGATCCGGCGTTAAATGCTCAACTGGTACCTGTAGCGCTGTTATGGGGCCGCGCACCGGGTAAAGAGAACAGTATTAAGTGGTTGCTGGGTGAAGCACATGCACCAAACTGGCTGGCAAAACTGTTAATTGTGCTGATTTCCGGCCGTCACAGCTTAGTGCGTTTTAGCCGGGCGGTGTCGCTGCAGCAAATGGCGGCCCAGTTTGGCGCCGAAGCGGCCACTGCCCACAAGCTGCTGCGCATGTCACGCTTTCACTTTTATCGCCAGCGCCTGGCGGCTACCGGGCCTAAGCTGGTCAATCGCGCGCAGTTATTTAATTCACTGCTGGCCGCGCCGGCGCTGAAAAAAGCCATTGACGATGAAGCTAAAAGTAAGCGCATTTCTGTAAAGGCGGCACGGCTGGAAGCGCGTAAACTACTGCTGGAGATAGCGGCCGATTACCGCGCTTCGACCCTGCGTGTCGGCGACAGGGTATTGCGCTGGTTGTGGCATAAACTCTATACCGGCATCAAGGTGAACAATGCCGATATGCTGCGTGACTTGGCGCAAAAAGGCCATGAAATCGTTTATGTGCCTTGCCATCGCAGCCATATGGATTATCTGTTGCTAAGCTATGTTATTTACCAGCAAGGCTTGGCACCACCACATATCGCTGCCGGTATAAATCTGAACTTCTGGCCGGCAGGACCTATTTTCCGCCGTGGCGGCGCCTTTTTTATCCGCCGCAGTTTCAGTGGCAATAAGCTGTATTCTGCCGTGTTTCGTGAGTACCTGTGCCAACTGTTCAGTAAAGGCTATTCGATAAAATATTACAGCGAGGGCGGCCGCAGCCGCACCGGCCGTTTGCTGCAGCCAAAAACCGGCATGCTGGCGATGACGCTGCAATCTATGTTGCGCGGTATAGAGCGCCCGGTGACCCTGGTGCCGGTATACCTTGGCTACGAGCATGTAATGGAAGTGAACACTTACCTGCGTGAACTCAAAGGCTCAGGTAAGCAAAAAGAATCAGTGTGGGGCGTGTTAAAAGCGATCCGTAACCTGCGGGATTATGGCTATGGTTATGTCAATTTCGGCGAGCCGGTTACGCTGAATAATTACTTAAGCCAGCAAGTGCCGGACTGGAAGCAAGACATTCATCCGCTGGAAGTGCAAAAACCGCAATGGCTTAACCCGGTGGTGGCGCAGCTGGCTGAACAGATGATGCAGCGAATAAACCAAGCGGCAGCATTAAACAGCATAAACCTGATTGCGCTGTGTTTGCTGGCAACAGACAAACATACGCTAACCCGCGCCGAGCTGACAGAGCAAATCAGCTTTTATCTCGACTTGCAGCGCACAGTGCCATACCACCACCAGGTAACACTGCCGGAAGACAACGCTGAGCAGCTGATAGACCATGCGCTGAGCCTGCAAAAAGTACAACAACATAACGACAGTTTCGGCAGTTTGATTAGCTTGAGTGATGATAACGCCATTTTACTCAGTTACTACCGCAATAATATTCTGCATGTGTTTATGCTGCCGGCTATTGTCGCCAGTGCGATCTTGCATCAGCGTAACCTGAGCCTGGCGCAATTGACCACCATAGTGCAGCAGCTGTATCCGATACTGCAACACGAGCTGTTTCTGCAGCTTAGTTCAGTGGACACTTACTGCGCGGCGATATTACAGCAGCTGACTGCCGGCGGCCTGGCCGAACAGCACGGCGACAGTTACCGCGCACCGGCACAACACAGTAAAGGTTACTTTATGCTGAGCTTGCTGGCACACAATGCCGAGCACACACTGCAACGTTATGCCATGGTGCTGCAACTTATTACCAGCCAGGGCCCGCAAAGCCGCGGCGAGTTGGAAAAACACAGCCATGAGCTGGCCCAGCGCCTGTTGCAGCTGCACGGTATTACGGCGCCGGAATATTACGACAAACAGCTGTTTGCGACTTTGGTAAATGCGCTGAAAGACAACGGCTACACCCACACCGATCAGCAAAGCCGCGTCAGCGCCACGGCGCAGTTACAGCAGTTGAATGATACGGTCAGCCAACTGCTGCGCAATGAAGTAGTGCAAAGTATTCACAGCATTTTACCTACAGCCGCTGCTTAGCGGCTGGTGGGGTAAGAGCGGATCACGCCTTCCTGAATAGTCGAGGCTACCAGCCTGCCGTCGCGGGTGTAAAACTGGCCCCGCACCAGGCCACGGCCGCCGGAAGCGCTGGGGCTGTCTACCGCATACAGCAGCCAGTCGTCAAAGCGAAAGTCCTGGTGAAACCACATGGCATGGTCAATGGTTGCTACCTGCATATTCGGCGCCATAAACGACTTGCCGTGCGGCTGCAACGCCGTAGGCAGGAAGTTAAAATCGGAGGCATAGGCCAGCAAATACTTGTGTACCCGAAGGTCGTCCGGCATAGCACCGTTAGCTTTAAACCAAACATAGCGTTTCGCTGCGCTTACCTGGGCCTTAAACGGGTTTTGAAAATCCACCGGGCGCATTTCAATCGGCTTTTCGCAAATAAACTTACTGCGCAGGCTCTCGGGGATCAGCTCAGCATGCTGCTGATAAAATTCCAGATCTGACACTAACTGCTCAGGGCCCGGTACCTGTGGCATCACATCCTGATGCTCAAAGCCGGTTTCTTCAGCCTGAAACGACGCCGTTAAATAAAAAATCGGTTTACCAAACTGAATGGCGCTAACGCGGCGGGTACTGAAGCTTTTACCGTCACGGATATTCTCTACTTCATACACTATAGGTTTGGCGGCATCGCCAGGGCGCAAAAAGTACGAGTGAAACGAGTGCACTTTGCGATCTTCGGCAATAGTTTCTTTGGCCGCCGACAGCGCCTGGCCCATCACCTGGCCACCAAATACCGCCTTAAAGCCTAAATCCTGGCTCTGGCCGCGGTATAACCCCTGCTCTATGGTTTCCAGCTTTAATAACGCCAGTAAATTCTGTAGTACCTGCATTGCCGCGCCCTCTGTTTCGTTTGGCTGAATTATAATGGTATTCTGCCGCAAACTACGGAGATCAGCAAAGATGGCGTATTGGTTATTTAAAACGGAACCGTCTGAGTGCAGTATCGATGACTTTGCCCGCGCGCCGCATACCCCAGTGGTGTGGGAAGGGGTACGCAATTATCAGGCGCGCAATATGCTGCGCGATAACGTAAAAAAACATGATCTGGTGTTTATCTATCACTCCAGTTGCAAGTTGATTGGCATCGCCGGCATCGCTAAAGTGGTACGCGAGGCGTACCCGGATCCCAGCCAATTTGATAGCAATAGTGCTTATTTCGACGTTAAATCTGCGGCGGATAAACCGCGTTGGGTAGCTGTAGACCTGGTGTTTGTCGAAAAGCTGCCAACGCTGCTGCCACTGGACAAACTTAAAAGCTCGACTAAGCTCAATGAGCTGCCTTTAGTACAAAAAGGCAGCAGACTTTCTGTTATGCCGGTAACTGAAACACAGTGGCAAGTAATATTGGCGCTGGATTAACCGGCAAACCGATTGCGCCTGAAACCTGTTATCCCTGATGGTTGGAGCCTGTTATGACAAACGAAAGGCGCCAGATGGATAAGGATATACACTTTTTCTGGGACGATCTGAATCTGGCACAAAAATTTTCCGTCGCTGAACTGCAACGGTTCGGTTACGATTTGTTATTTGTTCGTCACATTTCCAATGGCAGCATTGCTGTGTTGGCGGCCGGTGCCAAAATGGCCGCCATAGATATGGAAGGTCAAATCGATATAGAGCCTGCCGTCGTGCTAAGGCACTGACAAATACCTACAGACTACTGACTTTGGCCGGCGGTTCGCCGGCCAAAGTTACTGCTACGCTGCAAAGCTGCAGATACGACATCAAACTGTTGTTTTGCCACAGCGGTGTTAACCGGCTGTGCTTTTTCATCATCAACTCAATCTGCGCCGGCTCTATGCCTTTTTGCCGCCGTAATTGGCTGTTCAGCACCTGCTGTGGTGTCGCCGGTCTGCTGCAACATTCTTTTACCACCAGCGGTAAGTTTTGGCACAACACCCGCACAGCTTCCAGCTCGGCTTTATTCAGCACAGAAGACGCTTCTGACTGCGGCAACTGCTGCTCCAACATAGACTTTTGCTGCTCCGCCAGCTGAAATGCCGCCTGCTGTAACCTCAATAACTCCTGGTCCCGCAGGCGTAACTTAACTTGCAGCGCTTTGTTGGTTTTGCCAATTTGTTCCATCTGCCACAGGATGTACAACATGGCTACTACGATTAAGCCGATCAACAACATCCAGATCATGCTGTGTAGATTCCTTTATTGTTATCCGGAACACGACAGCCGTAGCGCCATGTTCTATTTTGTTGTCTTATCTGCCTGCTGTTGCGCAATATAAGCCCGTACTTGTTGCTCCAGTACCGCTAACGGCAAACTGCCGTTACCCAGCACCACATCGTGGAATTCACGAATATTAAAACGCTCACCCAGCGCCTGCTCTGCTTCGGCTCTTAAACGCTTAATGGTGATCTCGCCCAGTTTATAAGACAACGCCTGGGCCGGCCAACTGATATAACGGTCAATCTCAGTGGTCACATTGTGCATCGACAACGCGGTGTTAGCCGCAAGAAAATCTATCGCCTGCTGCCGGCTCCAGCCCATACTGTGCATACCGGTATCGACAACCAAACGTGCAGCGCGCCACATCTCATAAGTTAAGCGACCAAAATTACTGTACGGCTGCTGATAAAATCCCATTTCCAGACCTAAATATTCTGCATACAGGCCCCAGCCCTCGCCAAATGCCGAGGTGTAGAAGCTGCGCCGGTAATCCGGCAGCTGGCTGTGCTCGCGCGATAACGAAATTTGTAAATGGTGGCCCGGCACTGCCTCATGCAGGGTTAGTGCTTCCATTTCATACAGCGGCCGCCGGTCCAACGCGTAGGTATTCACCCAATAAAAACCAGCCTGGTCATCACGTGAAGCACCGGAATAGCGGCCTGTGGTGTATTTGGGCGCAATTTCTGCCGGCACCGGCACTACGCCATAAGGAGTACGCGGCAAAGTTTTAAACAGTTTAGGCAGTTCTGCATCTGCCTTTTTAGATAAGTAAGCCGCATAGCGCATCAGCTCGTCCGGTGTTTTGGCATAAAACTGCGCATCGGTGCGTAAAAACTGCACAAAGTCAGCAAAACTGCCGCTAAAGCCCAGCTCGTCGATCACCTGCTGCATTTCTGCGCGGATACGCTTTACTTCGTTCAGGCCGATATCATGCACCTGCTGCGGTGTCAGCGCTAAGGTGGTGTAATGTTCCAACCGGTTTTGGTACCAGGCTGCACCGTTGGGTAACTCACCGGCAGCGATGCTGTCACGGGCGCCGGGCAGGTACTGTTGCAGCATAAAGTCGTAAAATGCCTGATAGGCCGGATTTACCGCTGTGCGAATTTGCGTTGCCGCCTGCGTACTCAGTTGCTGCCAATCTGCATCGCTGATAAAAGCCGGTTGGCGTAAAAACGGCCGGTAAAACACGCTTTGTGTCGGGTCAGCCACTACGTAAGAGATAATGCTTTGCTCAAAGCCTTTAAGCACGGCTTTGGGCTGTGTTACACCGCTGGCCAGGCCTTGTTGCATCCAGTCCGTTTGCTGCTGCATATAGCGCGGTATCGCCGCCAGCTTTTGTATATAGTGGCGGTAATCTTCTACGCTGCGAAACACACTGCGTTGTGGCAAAAAGCCCAGGTTAGTATGAAAGCCGGATTCAGCCGTTAGCGGCATCAAATGCGCACCAAAACGGTACTCGTCAATGGCATCAGCTAAGCGGTACTGCAAAATGGCGTAGTTAATACGGTTTTGTTCCGACAGTGCGCTTACATCCAGTTTTTGCAACTTAGCCTGCCAGCCCAAGCGCTGTTGTTGGCGGCGTTCCAATGCCGCGGCAGACATATCCTGTAACTCTCCCGGCCCGGCTTCAGCCAGCTGCTGCTCTGCTTGCCATAACTGTTGTGCCAGTTCGGTAAAATTCTGATCGGCGTTGTGCCGGCTCAACGCACAGCCGGATAACAGCAGTACAAAAGCCAGGTTAATCAGCAATTTTTGTGTTGTAACTGTGTTTTTCATTTTGGTTCTTCCACGGTTAAACCTCTGTCGATTGTAACCGCTTTGCAAACAGAGTACAGCAGACTTAACCGGCCAACCTGGCCGTTGATCTTGTTTTTTCCGGCACGGCTTTCCCCCCTCATATAAGGCGTGGTGCTGATAAAGCAGGCGTTTTGCCGGCATTTTCGCCGCTTTACGTAACTGCTGATACAGAGCGGTTGCCAGTAATAAATATTCGCGTAGTATGGCGTTGTCTATACAGCTTAACATCATGCCTTGCAGCAGCCTTGCTGCAAGGCAAATGGAGTTATAAGTGGTCTTATGAAGTATCAGGATTCACTGCAGCAAGCCGGCGAAAAAGCGCTGAAGGTAAAAGCGTTTTTACAACGTGTTGCGCTGGCTGCCCATCCGGTCAACTATGCCGTTTGCTATGAATATGTCAGTGGCCACAACACGGAGTTGTGCCGGACCATTGAGCAGAAACTGCTGGCAAAAGTGCCGCTGGACGATTTTGTGATGGCGGATTTATACAGCCGCTTTCTAACCCCGGCAAATATGCAACAAGAACAGCTGCTGCACGATGCTGCAAGCATGGTAAGTCGTATGGCAGGTTACAGCGATATCGCGGCCGAGCAGTTAGAAGATTACCTGCAGCAATTAGACCACAGCACAGCACAGATGCAGCATTGCGCCACACATGGCGAACCAGCCTTACCGGCACTGGAGCAATTACAGCAACTCACTGCAGGGTTTCGCCTGAGCCAACAGCAGCTTTTACAACAGTTACAACAAACCCACCAACAAAGCCACCAGCTACGGCACGAGTTGGAACAGTTAAAACAACAACGCTTACTTGACCCGCTTACCGGTTTATATAACCGGCTGGCCATGCAAAACCAGTTGGATATCTGGTTCAGTGAGCAGCCGAAGCGGCGTATTGCCGCTATTGCCGTTGATTTAGATCATTTCAGCAGCTTTAACCGCGAGTATGGCCATGCTATCGGCGACGTGATTTTGTCCAAAGTGGCGCGAAAAATCAGCAGTTATGTGCAAAGTAGTGGCCTACCGGTGCGCTCCGGTGGCGAAGAATTTTTAATCTTACTGCCCGACGTTGACCTGCGCACCGCCGGCGAAATTGCCGAACAAGTGCGCCGCGGCGTGGAAAAACTGCGCTTTGTGTCGTCCCGCAACAAGAAAACCTTACCTAAAGTAACCATTTCGCTTGGCGTGTCACTGTTTCAGCACAGCGAAAACTGGTATCAGTTTCTCGGCCGCACCGCAGAGGTATTACAACTGGCCAAGCAACTGGGCCGCAATCAGGTAACCAGTGAAGCCATGCTGACAGGCTAAACGCGGGAAAAGCTAACAGATAAGTTGGCGACTGCGCCGTTATCTTTTACACTAGCCGCATTTATTTGCCTACAGGCCAGTTGCATGACAGAGCAAAACAACAATACTACCCACTTTGGTTTTAAAACTATCGACGCAAAGCAAAAAGTGTCGATGGTGGCAGATGTATTTCACTCTGTTGCCGCCAGATACGATCTGATGAACGATCTGATGTCGCTGGGCATTCACCGCTTATGGAAACGCTTTACTATCGACTGCAGCGGTGTGCGGCCCGGTCATCAGGTACTGGACCTGGCAGGCGGCACCGGCGATATCACGGCATTGTTCTCCAAGCGGGTTGGGCCAACCGGTAAAGTAGTGCTGGCCGATATCAACGCTTCTATGCTGAATGTGGGCCGCGACAAACTACGCGACTCAGGTTTGGTGAATAATATTGAGTACGTGCAGGCCAATGCCGAGGCACTGCCGTTTGCCGATAACAGTTTCGACATTATCAGTATTGGTTTTGGCTTGCGTAATGTGACCGACAAAGACGCCGCCCTGCGCTCAATGTTTCGCGTGTTAAAGCCGGGCGGCCGGCTGCTGGTACTGGAGTTTTCCAAACCGGAACAACAGTGGCTGAGCAAAGTGTACGATCTGTACTCCTTTAAGCTGCTGCCGGCTATGGGCCAGCTGGTGGCGAATGATAAAGAAAGTTATCAATATCTGGCTGAATCTATCCGCATGCACCCGGATCAGGACACGTTAAAAGCCATGATGCAGGATGCCGGCTTTGCCGAGGTCAGTTACCATAACTTGACCGGGGGCATAGTCGCGCTGCACAGAGGCTATAAATTCTGATGTTGCCGCTGCTGCCTCAGCTGCTATGCGCCGTGGCAGAAAAAACCGTGGCACGCCTGATTGCCATGGACCCGCAGGCTGCCTCCGGCTTGGCGCGATTGCAGGGCAAGCAGCTATCTTTTCGCATCCGCGAATGGCCGCTGACGCTGGTATTAAGCGCCACTGCTGACACTATCTTGTTCAACCAGCATGACGACAGCGTCGACTGTGCCATTCAAACCGACCTGGCCAGCCTGCGGCTGCTGCGCGAGCCTGCCCAGCTAACCAGATTGATCAAAGCCGACGCATTGCAAATAGACGGCGATATTCAGGTCGCGCAGCAATACAGTCATTTTTTCCAACAGCTGGATCCGGACTGGCAACAAACCTTATCTGGCTATGTTGGCGATGCCGCCGCACATAAAATTGCCCTTAGTCTGCGCCAGTTGCAACAGTACCTGGCCAGCAAAGGCAGCGCTTTGCAACAGCTTGGCACTGAACTGGCCCAGGACGAGCTGAAGCTAAGCCCCACCCCCGTTGAAATGGCGCAATTTAGTACGCAAGTCAGTCAGCTGGCGGCACAAGTTGATGTGCTGCTGCAACGCTGGCAACAGTCTCAGGAGTCATAGTGCGTATCAGCCGCTTTTATCACATTCAAAAAACCTTGCTGCAATATGGCCTGGACGAACTCATTCCGCCGCAATGGCAGCCCTGGTATGGCAAAGTATTACGCCACAGCCTGTTCTGGCTGCGTAACCGCCACAGGGATAAGACCGTAGGCGAGCGCCTGCGGCTGGCATTACAAAGCCTGGGCCCGGTATGGGTGAAGTTCGGCCAGATGTTGTCTACCAGACGCGACTTATTCCCCGCCCACCTGGCCGATGAACTCGCCAAATTGCAGGACAAAGTACCGCCGTTTGATGGCAGGCTGGCACAGCAGTTGATTGAGCAAGCGCTGGAATTGGACAGTATTGATCAGCTGTTTGTCGGATTTGAGCAAACTGCTCTGGCTTCCGCCTCTATTGCCCAGGTGCATACGGCACAATTACCGCTGGCCGATGGCAGTTTGGCGGATGTGGTTATTAAAGTGATCCGGCCCGATATAAAACGGCAAATCCTCGCCGATTTAGCATTAATGGAAACCCTGGCTGATGCGGCCGCGCGCTTTTTGCCGGACGGCAAACGGCTGCGCCCGCGTGAAGTAGTGCAAGAGTATCGCAAAACCATTCTCGATGAGCTGGATTTACAACGCGAGGCCGCTAACGCCATTCAGCTGCGGCGCAACTTTGATGGCTCAGACTCATTGTATATTCCATTTGTTTACAGCGATTACAGCCGCAGCAACGTCATGGTAATGGAGCGCATTTACGGCATTCCGGTGTCCGATATTGCCGCCTTGCAAGCCCAGGGCACCGATATGGAATTACTGGCCAAACGCGGCGTGGAAGTGTTTTTTACCCAAGTATTTCGCGACAGTTTTTTTCATGCTGACATGCACCCCGGCAATATCTTCGTCTCGCGTGAAACCCCGGCCAACCCTAAGTATATTGGTATCGACTGTGGTATTGTCGGCACGCTGAACGCCGAAGATAAACGTTATCTGGCAGAGAATTTTGTCGCCTTTTTTAACCGTGATTATAAAAAAGTGGCGCAGTTGCATGTCGACTCCGGCTGGGTACCGGCGCATACCAAGGTTGAAGAGTTTGAAAGTGCTATCCGCACCGTGTGTGAGCCGATTTTCCAGAAACCGCTGGCAGAGATTTCATTTGGCAATGTATTGCTGAACCTGTTCAGCACAGCCAGACGCTTTGATATGCAGGTACAGCCACAACTGGTATTGCTGCAAAAGACCCTGCTGTATATTGAAGGCCTGGGCCGGCAGTTGTATCCGCAGCTTGACCTGTGGAAAACAGCGAAACCCTTTTTGGAAAACTGGGTCAAACAGCAGGTAGGTTTACCGGCCGTATGGCGCCAGGTAAAAGACAATTTACCGTTTTGGGCAGAAAAGCTGCCGCAAATGCCTAATCTGCTGCATCAGTATCTGGAACAGGGGCCGAAACAACAACGTCAGTTGCTACTGCAGCTGCAACAACTGACACAGCAACAGCAGCAGGCAAAAACACAAATAGTTGCGGCAACCTTTGCTGCCGCCGGCCTGATCAGTGCTAGTATAGTGTTCATTCATGGCAGTCAACTAACGGCTGCCGCTTTGCTGTTATTCAGTGTAGTTTGCGGCATTAAAGCTGCAGGAAAATAACCGGATTGTCACAATAAAGACATACAGTAGCAGTGGCGATTACGCCGTTATTTAGTATTCAATGAGGATAAACCATGTTCGGTAATATCAGTATTTGGCAGTTACTTATTGTGTTAGCCATTATCGTGCTGCTGTTCGGCACAAAAAAGCTTCGCGGCATCGGCTCAGATCTTGGCTCAGCTATCAAAGGCTTTCGCAGCTCAGTCAAAGATGACGCGGACAAAGACAATGACGAGCCACCGGCGCAGCTATCTGAACAAGCCAAAACTGACGCCGGTAAAACCGCGGCTACGCAGCAAACTGCAACAAAAGATAAAGTCTAAGTTATGGGCTTCTGGGAGCTGGTCGTTATTGGCGTAGTCGCCCTGTTGGTACTGGGGCCTGAACGGCTACCCGGTGCCATCCGCTCGGTACATAAAACCGTGCGCAGCGTGAAGCAATTCGGTCAACAAATGCAGGCCGAGCTGAATTCTGATCTGCGCGCACATGAGCTGCACCAGAAACTGAAAGATGCAGAAGCTAAGGGTTTGCTTAATCTGACGGCGCAGGAACAAGCCGCACTGGATGAATTAAAGCAAGCCGCAGCTGATGTGAATGCGCCTTTATCCACTAGCGGTAATGAAAAAAAGCATGAGTCTTAACGCCAGCCCCGACAGCCTGCTCGGGCATTTAATTGAGTTGCGTAACCGCTTATTGCGCTGCGTAATTGCGGTAATCATCGTATTTGCCGGCCTGGCTTCTTTTGCCCAGGAGCTTTACCATCTGCTGGCTCAGCCACTGATGGCAGTATTGCCGGAAAACAGCAGTATGATCGCCACCGATGTTGCAGCTCCGTTTTTTGCGCCGTTTAAACTGACCTTTATTGTGGCTATCTGCCTGGCAATTCCTTATGTGCTGTACCAGGTTTGGCAGTTTGTTGCCCCGGCGTTATACCGTCGCGAAAAACGCCTGATGGCACCCTTGGTGATCAGCAGCACCCTGCTGTTCTACAGCGGTATAGCCTTTGCTTACTTTGTGGTATTCCCGATTATTTTCGGCTTTTTTACCAGCGTGGCGCCCGAAGGCGTCACCGTCGCCACCGACATCAGCAACTATTTAGATTTTGTCCTCAAGCTGTTTTTTGCTTTTGGTTTATCGTTTGAAATCCCGGTCGCTATCCTGTTAATGGTCTGGACCGGAGTAACCACCCGCGATGCCCTGGCAGAGAAACGGCCCTATATCGTGGTCGGCGCCTTTATTCTGGGCATGCTGTTAACACCACCGGATGTGCTGTCACAAACCTTGTTAGCAGTACCCATGTGGTTGTTATTTGAGCTGGGCTTAGTATTAAGCCGGTTTTACCAACCCCGTTCGACAGAAGATACCGAAAAACAGGAAGAACAGTTATGAAACGTTTTTTAGCCGGTTGCTTTGTTATTGCCGTGCTGCCGCTAAGTGCCGGCGCCGCCATCCCGCTTGAGCAGGCGCTGGAGCTGTGCCGCGCTGAGCAAAATGCACTGCGCCGTCTTACTTGCTACGATGCTATTACTGCCACAGAAACCGCTATCCCGGCTGCAAGCCGTGCTAAGCCGGCAGCACCGGTTACTCCGGCAACGGCAGCGCCTGTTGCTGCCGCAGCTGATGCACCAACTACGGCTGAAGCCGACTTTGGTATCGAACACCGTAAAACCGCTGAAGGCGCACCGGAGCAAATTTATCTGCAGGTTAAGAGCGTACAGTATAGCCCGCGCAAAGAACTGATTGTCGAGTTTGATAACGGCCAGGTATGGCGGCAAAACGGTACTGAGTACTATAAAATTGCCGCCGGCGAGCAGCATTATGTTAAGCGAGGCGTGTTGAGCTCGTTCTTCCTCGGTAACGACAACAGTAACCGCACTATCCGCGTACGGCGCGAAAAATGATCTGGTGTGATATCGGTGTCAATTTGTTCAGCAATCAGTTCGATCAGGATCGCGCTGAGGTGCTTGAACGCGCAGCACAGGCCGGCATTGGCCAGTTGCTGCTAATTGGCAGTGATATTGACGAGAGCAAACAAAACGTTATTTTTTGCCGCCAGCACAGCGGCTGCTTTAGCAGCGCCGGTGTGCATCCGCATCAGGCCGCTAAGGTGCAGCAGGACTGGCTACTGCAGTTATCTGCTTTACTCAACGAAACTGAAGTGGTTGCCATTGGCGAGTGCGGCCTGGACTTTAATCGTGACTTTTCGCCGCGACCACAGCAACAAGCGGTGTTTGCCGAACAGTTACAGTTGGCCAGCCTGACCAATAAGCCGGTATATTTGCACGAGCGCGATGCTTTTGATACGCAGTTAGCCATGCTGCACGAACAGCCGCCGGCTAAGGGTGTTGCACATTGTTTTACCGGTGATATCAGCCAGTTAAAAGCCTGGCTCGACTTAGACCTGTATATTGGCATTACCGGCTGGCTGTGCGACGAGCGGCGTGGCGCAGCACTGCGCGATGCAGTAGCCTATATTCCGCCCGATCGCCTGCTGCTGGAAACCGACGCCCCCTATTTGCTGCCACGTAATCTGGCTCCCAAACCCGCCAGCCGGCGCAATGAGCCAGCCTTTCTGCCTGCCATCGCCGCCATGGTAGCGCAGTTGCGACAAACTGATATCACCCAACTGGCACAGCAGCAATGGCAAAACTGCCGGCGTTTGTTTAACACTCTGCCGGACGATGTGTTGCAAAGGAGCCTGAGCCATGGCTGATATATTGCCCTACTTTCTGGCAGGAATAGTGGCCGGCGCTGCACTGACCGGCATAGCTGCTGCCATTAAATTACTGCGCTGGCAGAAAACCGCGGCAGAATTGGAATGCCAGCTGCGCTCACATAGTTTTGAGCTGCAAATTACGTTGGATGAACTGGCAGAAAAGAACCTGCAATTAGAACAACAAAGCCTGACCGATGCTTTATCCGGGGTATATAACCGCGCTTATTTCGACCGCCAGATGCGTGCTGAGCTGAAGCGCAGCCGGCGCGAATTACGCACTTTGGCGTTGGTACTGCTGGATATTGATCATTTTAAGCGACTGAATGACAACTTCGGCCATCTGGTCGGCGATCAGGCCATTACCGCTGTGGCGCAGCTGATTAAGCAACAATTGAAACGGCCGGCGGATAAGCTATGCCGTTATGGCGGTGAAGAATTTGCGTTAATTCTGCCAAATACCGGCAAGGAAGGCGCAGTGCAGCTGGCTGAGCAGATCCGTCAGCAACTGGCGACATCACCGCTGCTATGTAATCAGCAAGCCGTGACCATTACCCTTAGCGCCGGCTGTTACGCCGCTGTGCCGGGGCCGGACAGCGACAACGACGAATATATAGGCTTTGCCGACAAAGCCCTGTACCGCGCTAAAGCGGCAGGCCGCGATCAGGTGCAAAGCTATCCGCCCATCACTGTACCGCAGCAACCGGAAGCAGTTACAGGAGACGTAGATGAACACTAACCGCTTTTTCCCCGCCAGCCGCTTACGCCGTATGCGCGAGCACGATTTCAGCCGTCGCTTAATGGCAGAGCATCAGCTGACGGTGAATGACTTAATTTACCCGATGTTTGTTATCGAAGGTGACAACAAGCGCGAAGCCATCGCCTCTATGCCGGGTATTGAACGGCTGAGCCTGGATTTATTGCTGACCGAAGCCAAAGAACTCGCGGCACTGGGTATTCCGGCTATAGCGCTGTTTCCGGTCACCGCTGCCGATAAAAAGTCGCTGCAGGCCGAAGAAGCCTGGAATCCTGATGCCCTGGCACAACGTGCCGTGCGCCTGTTAAAGCAACATGTGCCGGAACTTGGCATTATTACTGATATCGCGCTTGACCCTTTTACCACTCACGGTCAGGACGGCATTATTGACGATAACGGCTATGTCATGAATGACATCACTACCGCTGCACTGGTAAAGCAAGCATTGTCGCATGCTGCTGCCGGTGCCGATGTCGTAGCACCTTCTGATATGATGGACGGTCGCATTGGCGCTATCCGTGAAGCGCTGGAAGACGCTGGCTTTGTTAACACCCGCATCATGGCTTATTCCGCTAAGTATGCGTCTGGCTACTATGGTCCGTTTCGTGATGCAGTAGGTTCGGCTGGTAATCTGAAAGGCGGCAATAAAAAAACCTACCAGATGGACCCGGCCAACAGCAATGAAGCCCTGCACGAAGTAGCACAAGACCTGGAAGAAGGCGCCGACATGGTAATGGTAAAACCCGGTATGCCGTATTTAGATATAGTGCGGCGGGTAAAAGATGAATTTGGTGTACCGACTTTTGCTTACCAGGTTAGTGGCGAATACGCGATGCATATGGCGGCTATTCAAAATGGCTGGCTCTCTGAGCAGCCGGTAATTATGGAATCCTTACTGGCGTTTAAACGCGCCGGCGCCGATGGTATTTTAACTTACTTCGCAAAAAAAGCGGCGATCTGGTTACAGCAACGTTAGCTCCCGCGGCGCTGAATATGCAGCTGCGCCAGCAAGGGTAAATGATCTGATGCCACCTTTGCCAACTGTGAGCCGGGTATATCAATGGCGGTTACCGCCACAGCCTGGCTGACAAAAATATGATCAATACGCAGCGCGGCAAACCGGCTGGGAAAGGTGCCTGCGGGCCGGTGTTGCGCCACTGCCGTTTGCACATCCTGTAATTGAGCCCCAAGACGGCGGCATAACACTGAGGTTGGCTGCGCATTTAAATCACCACAAAGTATCACTGGTCCGTTACAATCCGGGTGGCGTAACCAGTCTTGTCCCAACAAGCAATTAATTTGTGCCAGTCGCTCACGACTATTTAAACCCAGATGGGTATTAATAATTTGCACCTCCTGACCATGCCACTCTACCGCTACCCAGATCGCGCCGCGCGGCTCCAGCTCCGGTTTGTCCGCCAGCCCCGGCAAAGGGCCGGCTTTGACTAACCGTAACGGCAGGTGGGTTAAAATGGCGTCGCCGTAGCGCTCCTCTTCCATATGCATCGCCGGATGGAAATGAAATTCCATTTCCAGATAGCGCGCTATCAGCTGAGCCTGATCCAAACCAAAACTGCGATCACGCCCGACATCCAGCTCTTGCAGTGCAACGACATCCGGATTGGCCAGCGCAATCACTCTGGCGATACGCTCTACATCCACTTTACCATCCAGGCCAATGCAACTGTGTACGTTGTAAGTCATCACCCGTAAGATGTCAGTTTGTTCGCTCCGCACAGCAGAACGGCGCTCCGCAGGCGGTTGCTGCTTACGCCCGAGATAATGCAGGGCGGCGTTATACAAATCGCCCGGTCGTAAATAGCTGTTAACGGCAGAGGATAAGGGGGCATCAGCCGGCAGTAAGGCAAAGCCGTTGGTTTCCTCTGGTGTGGCGCCGGCGTGGGCGCCATTCTCATCAGCAAAAGACTGCGCGGTTACCCCGTTGCGCCAGCCCATAACGACAAAATCACCGGCATCAGCATGTTGGCATAACCTCAGTAAGTCTTCACTTAGACTATCCAGAAACGGATGCTCAGCGCCGAATAATCGCGCAGCATCTTGCGGCAGATAAAAATCACCTTCGTCCGTTGTCGCCCGCAGCCGATCCACAGCTTCAAGTACCAGCACCACCGGCACTTTGTGCTCTGTCGCCAAAGCAGTGGCAATAAAACGACTGTCTTGTGCAGTCAGTGGCGCCGGGGCGTAAATATGCCCCACCGGCCCAAGCGCTGCAACCTGAATGGCCGCTATATCAGCTGCGTTGTCTTTGGTGGCGCTATTGCTGACTGCGCCATCTTTAGCTGCGTTGGCATTGTTATCACGCACCGCAAACAAGCGCTGAACCTTGTTACCACCCAGTAATCTGACACGTTGGGTTTGGATGCTGTCAGCCATCTGCTGCCGGACAGCGGCCGGGCGCGCTTTTAACTTATCAAAGCTTTGCTCTACCGCCTGCTGTAACGGATAGCCCTGTAATTGATGATAAGGACGTACTTTCGCCTGGCCATGGTCGGAATAGATCCACACTTCGTATCGGCGCCACTCTGAACGGTTAGCCGCGCGCCACAGCCGCGCGATGCTGTCGTCAATGCCTTTTAATGTCCAGTGCGCAAACCGCGACGACGGGCCGCGCCGGTGTGACTGCTCATCGTAGCCAAGAAAGTTGATATGCACGATTGGCATACCGCGGCTGAGGTCAATTTTACCGCCGATAACACAAAGCTCGCGCAACACTATAGAAATGGCAACCCGGGTAGGCACAAATTTCAGCTCACTGAGAAAATCTTGTCCTTTGACTAAGCCGCGGACAAAGTCGCTCAGCGCGAGGCCAAGTTCGAAAAAAAACAGACCGATAATACGTAACACACTGTATAAATTAGTAATAATAAGCACCGCCAGCACCAGCGGATTGGCGCTACGCAGAGCCGGCCCCCAGCCCAGTGCTGACGCACAAAAATGCGGCTCAGCCGCACCACCGGTATAAATATTCGCATAGGCGCTGCCGTCCTGTAGCAAGGCCTCATCACTCATTTTTGTCAGCCGCTGTTCTACCTGAGCGGCAGCATCAGGCTCTAACATCCTGACGATACGGCCAGAACAGTGGTCACAAAATGAGAAAGCCGGCACCGCAGTTTTAATGCCATAAAACAGCTCTGCCTGTACCGCCGGCGTTGTCGCCGGTAAACCTGAGTAATGTGCATGCAGGGTGTGATGCTCACGCTTTAACAGACGTTGTAAAAACGGCATTTCACCGCGTGCTAAAGCCCGCTGCAACTCGGGCTGCGACAAGCCATCAATTTGCAGCATAATAAGCCCCGGCCTTACCGCCGATCCTTGGGATACAGGCAGTTGCAACAGCCTTGCCAGCCAATGGCTGCGGCTCAGGCTGCGCCGGAGCCAGCGCAACCAGACTTCGATCCGACTAAGCATAAGCCTCCCGTTTTGCTACGTATTGACCACGTAAGCAGGCAAGCATTACTACTCTACACTGTCTGCGAACAAACTGCTGCCGACTGCAGTGGAGCCCGCGCCCGCCACGCTGCGCAGGATATCCCACTCGGCTTTAACCCAAGCCAGCACATCTTCCCAGTCACGCTCCGCACCCGCGCTGGCAGGCTGGCTGTCCAGCAACATGCGAAAACACTGCTGGGCTTTAGCGGCAGAGCGCGGCATGGAAAAAGCCTCAGCTGTCGCCCGGGCACTCTGTTGTAAGGCCAGCAGTTGTTGCGCCGGAGCATCAATCAACTGTCGCAGCGCTGCGCTGAACGCCAGCGGGGTGTCGTCATACAGCAGCAAGCCATTATCGCCGTGCTTTACCACTTCGCGCACGCCGGGCGCATCCAATGCCACCACCGGCAGGCCGGCCGCCATGGCTTCTGTCAGCACCATGCCCTGGGTTTCACTGCCGGAGGCAAAAGCAAAAATATCCATGGCATGCAGCGCATCGGTTAACTGTTGTTGCTGCAAAATACCGGCCATATGCAATTTGTCACTGACACCGGCCTGAGCAAATATAGCCCGTATCGCCTGCTCAGAAGGGCCGGCGCCCACTACCAGAAAGTGCACGTCGTCGCGCTCAACTGCGACATTTGCCACGGCATGCGCCAGAAACTCCAGGTTTTTCTCCGGCGCTAACCGTCCCATATGGCCAATCACAAAGGCATCTGCAGGAATAGCCAGTTGCCGGCGCACGGCCTGGCCATCACCCTGTGCAAAACGCTGCGGGTACACACCGGTTGGGATCACCTCAACCGGCGTAACAACGCCGCGCTGCGACAGCAGTTCAGCAATGCTTTGGCTGGGTGCAATAACCTGGTCGCATAAATTGGCATACCGCGTAGCCAGCTCGATAGCAAAGCGCTGCATAGTGGCCGAATCTCCCGGCACGTAATGCGTATACTGCTCATATAAGGTGTGATGGGTAAATACCAGCGGCAGCTTACGGTAACGGGCCGTGCGCAATGCTGTCATGCCAAGCAGAAACGGGTGCTGTGAATGGATAATGGCCGGTGCAAACGCATCCAGTATCTCACTGAGCTGGTCGTGGATCGGCAAGGCAACGGAGAAATCACTGGCATTGAAATTCTGAATTGCCGCAATACGCACCACATCGGTTTCATGCTGCGGCATGTCGGCAAACTCAGGTGCTACCACCAACACCTTATGGCCCAGCTTGCGATACTCAGCCACAAAGGCTTCAACCGAACGGGCAACCCCACCAACATGCGGGGTGAAGGTATTGGTGAAGATGGCAATATTCATAGCTTATGTCTCCAGTCTGTTTAAGGTGACAGAGCCCTGAGCAGCTTGTGCAGTGACCGCCTGGTATCCCGGCAGGGCAATGTCCAACGCAGGGGGAGTGTCGTTATGCCAATCTGCTTGCCAGTTCACCACAAGGCCATGCTCTGCATCAGTGATGATCTTGATACTGATACTGCCAAAGCTGGTTGGCGCCGGGCCAAACTGTATCGGGGTGCTTTGCTCCAACCAGCGCTGCGGCACGCCGCTACCTAATACCAGCCGTTGGCCTTCCTCGCGTACAAAGCAGTTACGCAGCATCAGCAACCATTCTGCGGCTGCCCAGACATGATGGCCATCGCCCATGCAACCGCCGCCGGTAGCCGGATGAATAGCTTCCGGCCATTGTCCGGTGGGCGACGCCAGCGCGGCTACCGCGTCCATCAAGGTCAGATAGCGTGGGTCCTGCGCCCGCAGCAACACCTGTGCCACGTGCAGCGTTAAATAGGCATTTAAACCCGAATGGATCATATCCTGGTAGAACGCATCTTTAACAAAGCAGCGCTGCAGCAGAAACTCCACCGTATCCAGCAGCCGCGGGTCGTGCGGCGCCCACAACTGCGTTGGATAACCGGCGGCCAGTGAGCCGATGGCACCGGCGTCCATTCGCCGGTAAGGCGAAGCCGGCATACCGGGCCGCTTTAAGCGCGCAGCACATTGGGCCAGGCTGTTGTCTATCGCTGTACTAAAACTGCCGGCAGCGTTGGCAAACTCCTGCTGCAGGCGCAAATCTGTGGCACCGAACAAGGCTGCAGCCGCGTCTAAACCGGCGACACCCCAGAAATCATCCCAGTAGTAATAGTCATTCGGGCCAAGGTGTTCAGCGCTGAACCCGGCCGGCAGCAAGCCGGCATGCGGCGCATCCAGTGTATCGGACAGCCGTTTACGGATAATCCAGCGGGCACCGCTCTGTACCGGATTATGCCAGTCTGCCGGCAGTTGCCGGCCGGTCATGTCAAAATAGCGTTTGAGGATCCACAGTACTTCACCGTTGGCATCCCACTCCCCTTCCTGCGAGCGAAAATACCCCAGCAAAGTCTGTCGTGGCGGAAATTGATTCAGAGCCCGTTCGGCGCGCTCCGTCAGGCCGGCACAGAGCAAAGCATGAATAATAAAGGCGGCATCACGGAACCAGAAGCGTTTATAGGTATAAGGGCCGGGGTAAACATCGTCCGGTGAGTGCAAAATGAGTGATGTAATGGCGGCATCATATAAAAACTGATAGTGCTTATCGGGGCAAATCAGCTTGCAGCTTTTCTGCTGTTCCCGCGACCAGGCGTCCGCTTGCAGCTGTGCGTTGCGCTGCGCCGTCAACGGCACAGAAACCTCCAGTTCCTGCCATTCGTCAGCCGGCAGCGTAAACAGCGCTGCTGCGGTAACCATACCGACATCACATACCCCTTCGGTCTGGTCCTGCGCATCGTTCAGATGAATATAGACATCGCCGCGCTGATAGGTAGAAATATGATGCCGCTCAGCCGCCCGGCTAAACAACACCCGTTTATTGTCATCCACCTGCCAGCCAGTGTGTTGCGCATTTAGCTTTACGCGATGAATAAAGCTGACCCCTTCCGGGTTCTGCGGCCGCAGCGCCAGGATCAGATGACCTTCGCGGTCTGACTTTGCCCGTAGTCGCAGCTTGCACACCGCGATGCCGTCTTCGAGCTCGACCGACGCCTGGCTTATCAATGTCATGCCCTGTAGCGAGGTTTCTGTGCGGATGCTAACATTACCGGCCATGCGTTGTTGCTGCTGACACTGCAGTGCTCTGGAAGGCAGCAGACATTCCCCCTGCCGGGGCATGATCCACGCATCCAGCGACCAGCCGTCCAAAAACGGGGTTAGCAAGCCTCTGGGGTCCACTATCGGTAACTCCGCACAGTCCGGCCACCCTATTGCCGTCCAGTTGCGGTGCGTCAGGTTGATATGGGTAATGGAAAAGGCCCGCGGAATAAACGAGGCGTCGTAAGGGTCAAATTGCCGCTCAATCCAATAAGGCCAAACCCAGTCTAAATTATGCTGGATCACGCGGCTGTTAATCAGGCCGCGGGCATGAAATACCACCCCGGCGCGCAGCAGCTCGATCGGCTCACCCACTTCTGACGGCTGAGCGAAGTTATGCAACCGCGCCAGTAACGCTATGGGGTCGATAAAACCATGCTTGTGGGCGACATAACGCACCACATAGCGCCAGGGCAGCCATTTTAACCAGGTCATTGCTCAGGCTCCTTATCCATGCTTTGGTCGGTGTACCGGGCCAATGCCCGGCTGGCCAGATGATTAAGATAGACAATGATTGCCACAGCAGCGACCAGGCCGCCGGCGTATAAGCCCCACTCCCAGACGGATCGCTGGCGCGAGGTCAGATCAAAACCGGAGATATCGGCAATCAAAGAACCAAGATAGACGTTATGCACGGTAAAGGGGATAAACCCCAGCAAGGAACCGGCAATATACCCCCGCAGCGGGAACTGGGTTAAACCAAAAAAATAGTTAGAAATTTTGCCGGGGAAAAACGGGATCAGCCGGGTTAACAACACAATCTTCCAGCCATTTGGCGTCAGCTCATCACTTACCAGCCGTAGCTTTGCTCTGGCCATAACAAATGTTTTGGCCCGCTGCCCAAAACAATAACGCGCAAGCAAAAACGCCACTACAGCGCCCAAAGTGGTGCCCAGTAGCACATAGACCGAACCAGGCAGTACGCCGAAGACGAAGCCAGCGCCGATAGTGAATAACGCCCCCGGCAGCAGTAAAATAACAACCAATGCCATAATCAGCATAAACAGCACCGGTGCCCATGGCCCCTGTTGTTTAAACCATTCCAGTAACTGCAACACGTATTCGTGCACATCAAAATACACCAGTATCGCCAGCGCAGCGGTAACAAAAACCACGCTGACCAGCATCCCCAGCAGTGCCGATCTTTTGCGCTGCGGTTTTGCGTCACTAGCTGCTGTTTTAGTTTCCTGTACTGTGCCGGGTATCACGTTGACGTACTCCTGTCGCTCGCTCTTACCCAGTTACCCGATATCGTCTTGTGGTAACTGTTTTTCACCGCCGCCCAAGCCACTTTATGCGCAACTTCTTCCCGGCTCTGTTCGCCACGCCGCTTAGCCGGCTCATCGTATTCATCCCGGGCGTTGTTAAACGCCGCCTGATAAATCTCCTGCGCGTGCTTGGGCAAATTGTCTTTAACTGGATCTGGCAGCTCAGATAACCTGGCGTAAGGCATTTATAAACTCCGTTGGCAAAGTGCGTTTGAAAAATGAAACGCAAAGCGCATGCCATCTTGCCACTGTCAGTTCTGGCGCCGAACTTGCACTGGCTTAGCAGCTGTTTCACTGAGTTAAAACTGAGGAGGTATTATGAAACTGTATATTTTGGCCATAGTCACTGCCGGCTTGCTGTCAGGCTGCGATCCACAACCTAAGCCGCCGGGCGCACCTAAGGGCGAAACCTCTCCGGTCGCTGCGCCTGCACCGGCAGCTCAGCAGCGTGGTAACAGCATTACCGTACAAATGAACAAAGTCAGCGCTGACGGCGTGGGCGACAGTGCCGGCAGCATTACCATTGTTGAAATGCCGGGCGGATTGGTGTTTACGCCCGCGTTGCAAGGGTTGGCGCAGGGTGAGCATGGCTTTCATCTGCATGAAAACCCCAGTTGTGAACCCGCCATGAAAGAGGGTAAACCTCAAGCTGCAGCGGGCGCCGGCAGCCATTTCGATCCGGCCAACACTAACCGGCATGCAGGTCCGGACGGGAATGGCCATCCTGGTGATTTACCCAGGCTACGCATAACAGATAACGCCTTGCAGCAAGACGTTGTCGCCAAACAGCTCAGCTTGGATGATGTAAAAAACCGCGCGCTGGTGGTGCACGAGGGCGCCGATGATTACAGCACAGACCCGGCCGGCGACAGCGGGGCTCCAATTGCGTGTGGCGTCGTGCAGTAAGCAGCTACCGACGTTATGCAGCACAGCCCGTTGTCACTACGCAGTGGCAGCGGGCTGCTAAGCAAAAATTACACAGCACAGCGGTAATATTTACCCGTTCAACAGCCCCGGTGTCACTTTATCGTCAGCTCCCAGCCGGCTTGTTGCTGATACTGTACTTCCTGTTCCAGTTCCGCCCGCATCAGCGGATGCTGCTCCAGCCAGCCGGGCGGCATTTGCAACAGTAACGCTTCGCCTTTGCTGCTGATAGT
Source organism: Rheinheimera sp. (assembly GCF_030690345.1). GTDB lineage: Bacteria > Pseudomonadota > Gammaproteobacteria > Enterobacterales > Alteromonadaceae > Alishewanella. The sequence continues at coordinate 89,256 of NZ_JAUYGV010000006.1, read as the reverse complement.
CACCTGCGGCAGCACTTCGTGCCGGCGACGCATCGATAAAATCACTGCCAGCCGCAAAATACGCGTTAAACGCACCGTCAGCAGTACTGATGTCATAGTCTGGCGGGCAATAATCTCGCGGCTGATATCGGCACGATGGTTATGCACCAAGGCCATCACAAGTTGCTGCTGAGCGCGGGTAAAACCGGGTAAATCAGAGTGGTTAATAATGTAAGCACCATGATGGTGATGATTTTTATACTCGATTAATAAGCCCAACTCATGCAGCAAAGCGCCGCTTTTCAGCATGCTGTGGCCTTCAAACTTGTGTAAATCCCAACGGCTTTGCAACTGTTCCGCCAGCTCACAGGCCATTTCTGCAACGCGCCCGGCGTGGCGTTGGTCAATAAAGTAGCGCACCATCAGGCTGTTTACTGTGCGGTGGCGCACATCATTGTTTTGCAGTTGCGGCAGCATACTGTACAACACGCCTTCGCGCAGCGCGCCACCGGACAAGGTCATACCGCTGATGTTTAAGCGCCGGAACAAGGCAATTAAAATCGCCAGCCCGGACGGAAACACCTGTTTACGCTCCTGGGCCAGACCCACAATATTCAGCTGTTCCATGCGGCCGCACGCCAGCGCCTGCTGCATAATATCTTCCAGCCGGCTTAGCGTAATCACCTCATCTTTACCCTGGGCTACCAGAATCTCCTGCATTGCCTGCACGGTGCCGGACGCACCTACCGCCAGTTGCCAGCCGGTGTGTTGATATTGCTGTGCAATAGACTGAGTATGCTGCTCTGCTGCTGCTATGGCCTGGCTAAAATTGTCTTCGCTCAACTCATCATCGCTGAAGTACTTTTCCAGATAGGTTACGCAACCCATATTCAGGCTGGATAGCAGCAAGGGAGTAAAACCGGCGCCAATCACTACTTCAGTACTGGCGCCGCCGATATCGATCACCAGCCGGTTACTGTCACTGTTTGAGGTATGGGCTACGCCAAGATAAATAATACGGGCTTCATCTTCACCGCTGATCACGGTAACTTTTTGCCCCAGTATGGCTTCAGCTTCTTTGAGAAAGGTTTTTACGTTCTTCGCCAGCCGCAACGTAGCGGTGCCGACAATACGGATATTTTGCGGTGGGATGTCCTGCAAGCGCTCAGCAAATAACGCTAAGCATTCCCAACCGCGTTTCATGGCTTTGCGGCTTAATACTAAATTTTCATTTAAGCCGGCGGCTAAGCGTACTTTGCGCTTTACCCGGCCAATAACCTGCACCGAGCCGCCCACCACTTTTACCATCAACATATGGAAGCTGTTGGAGCCAAGATCAATCACCGCATAGATATCCTGATGCGGTGATTGGCCGGCAGTAAGGGCCGGATTAACGAGGGCGGTTGCGAGGAGATCTTGCGCCATTACTGCTACGTCCACCCGGGCCACTACGGCTGCCGGTTCTGGCTTGACCAGCGCGACGACGTACCCGCGGCTTGGGCGTTTTAATATCGTCCAGCAACACGCTGGCGTCGTACTGGCTTACCGGTACCGGATGACGGATATAATCTTCAATCGCCGTCAGGTTAAGCGCGTAACGTTCGCAGGCAAAGCTGATGGCTTTACCGCTTTCGCCGGCACGGCCGGTACGGCCAATGCGGTGTACGTAGTCTTCGCAGTCGTCCGGTAAGTCATAGTTAAACACATGGCTTACTTTAGGAATATGCAGACCGCGGGCGGCAACATCAGTAGCCACCAGAATATCCAGTTTGCCGCTGGTGAAATCCTCTAAAATGCGCAGGCGCTTTTTCTGGATCACATCACCGGTTAGTAAACCAACGCGGTGGCCATCGGCCTCCAGCCAGGCATGCACTTCTTCACACCAATGTTTGGTGTTAGCAAAAACTATAGCTTTATCCGGCCACTCTTCTTCCATCAAGGTGAGTAGCAGCGGTAGCTTGTGCTCGTCTGACGGATAAAACAGCTCTTCACTGATCTGGCTGCCGGTCATTTCTTCCGGCGCAACATGGATATGCACCGGTTGGTTCATTTTCTCAAACGCCAGTTCCTGTACCTTATAAGACAAGGTAGCTGAGAACAACAAGCTTAAGCGCTCTGTCGCCGGCGGCATACGGTTGAACATAAAGCGGATGTCTTTAATAAAGCCCAAATCGAACATGCGATCAGCTTCGTCCAGCACCACTACCTGAATTTGTGATAAGTCGTACAAGCCTTGCTTTAAGTAATCTATTAAGCGGCCTGTGGTACCAATTAAAATATCTACGCCATTTTCCAACAGCTGGCGTTGAGTATCGTACCCCTCGCCCCCATAAATTAAGCCAAGACGTAAACCGGCTTTGTCAGCCAGTATTTTTGCGTCCTGATGGATCTGTACCGCCAGCTCACGCGTAGGTGCCATGATAATGGCACGCGGCTGACCAGAACCTTTGGGTTCATGGGTAAGCAAATGGTGGAAAGTGGCTGTTAAGAATGCCAGTGTTTTACCCGTACCCGTTTGGGCCTGGCCGGCAATATCTTTCCCGGCAAGTGCCAGTGGTAAACATTGGGCCTGAATGGGCGTACAATAGCCGTAACCTTGCGCGGTTAACGCGTCAAGAACCTGTGGCGCCAATGCGAAATCGGCGAATTTATGCGAAGTTAAGTGTGTTTTATTCATACGGCGCTAAGCATAACCGTTACGCTTGCAATAAGGAACAGCCACGTTTAAATTGATAACACTTTTTTGCAGCAAGGCTGCATAGCACTAGCGGAGACATAAATGAGCGAACAAATTTTACAGGTTTCTGACGACAGTTTTGAAACCGACGTACTGAAAGCCGACGCACCGGTACTGGTCGACTTCTGGGCGGAGTGGTGTGGTCCATGTAAAATGATCGCTCCTATTCTGGAAGACGTGGCAAAAGAATATGCCGGTAAGGTAACTGTGGCCAAAGTAAATATTGACCACAACCCGAACACGCCGCCAAAATTCGGCATTCGTGGTATTCCTACCCTGCTGTTATTTAAAAATGGCCAGGTTGCTGCAACTAAGGTTGGCGCCCTGTCTAAAACCCAGTTAAAAGAGTTTTTAGACGGTAACATCTGAATAAACTGAAAAAAGGCGTATTTTTATACGCCTTTTTCTGTTTCATCGCTGGACGCACCTGTAGTCAACTGCTATTGTGTAGCCAATAAAACGTTCTAAACCACGCTTGTCTGTCGAAAAACCACTTCCAAACCTTATACTATCGAACCGATAAGCATTGCCCTGTTTATATATCAACAAGAAACCCAATCAATATGCATTTAACAGAACTGAAACTGAAGCCAATTAGCGAGCTGGTTGAATTGGCTGAGTCTATGGGCCAGGAAAATATGGCCCGCCTGCGCAAACAAGATATTATTTTCGCCATTTTAAAATCCCACGCCAAGAACGGCGAAGAAATTTTCGGTGATGGTTGTCTGGAAATCCTGCAGGATGGTTTCGGTTTTCTGCGCTCCAGCGATAGTTCCTATTTAGCCGGCCCGGACGACATTTACGTCTCGCCCAGCCAAATCCGCCGTTTTAACCTGCGCACCGGCGACAGCATTTCCGGTTTAATTCGCCCGCCAAAAGAAGGCGAGCGGTACTTTGCGCTGTTAAAGGTAAACGAAGTTAACTTCGGCCGCCCGGAGCAGGCACGTAATAAAATTCTGTTTGAAAACTTAACCCCGCTGCATGCCAACTCACGTTTGCGCATGGAGCGTGGTAACGGCAGCCGTGAAGATATCACTGCCCGGGTGTTAGATTTAGCCTCACCTATCGGTAAAGGTCAGCGCGGCTTAATCGTGGCGCCACCCAAAGCCGGTAAAACCATTTTGCTGCAAAATATCGCCCAGTCAATTGCCGCCAACCACCCGGATTGCGTGCTAATGGTATTGTTGATTGACGAGCGGCCGGAAGAAGTTACCGAAATGCAGCGTCTGGTTAAAGGCGAAGTGATTGCCTCTACCTTCGATGAACCGGCCAGCCGTCACGTTCAGGTGGCTGAAATGGTAATTGAAAAAGCCAAACGCCTTGTTGAGCACAAAAAAGACGTTATCATCCTGCTCGATTCTATTACCCGCTTAGCCCGTGCTTACAACACCGTGATCCCAAGCTCCGGCAAGGTATTAACCGGTGGTGTTGACGCCAACGCCCTGCATAAACCAAAGCGTTTCTTTGGTGCAGCACGTAATGTTGAAGAAGGCGGCAGCTTAACCATTATCGCTACTGCGCTGGTCGACACCGGCTCGAAGATGGATGAAGTGATTTACGAAGAGTTTAAAGGTACAGGTAATATGGAGCTGCACCTGTCGCGTAAAATTGCTGAACGGCGCGTATTCCCGGCCATTGAATTTAACCGCTCCGGCACCCGCCGTGAAGAGCTGCTGGCCTCGGCAGAAGAGCTGCAGAAAATGTGGATCCTGCGCAAAATTCTGCACCCGATGGATGAAACCGAGTGTATGGAGTTTTTGATAGACCGTCTGTTGATGACCAAAACCAACGACGAGTTCTTCGATGCCATGAAACGGCAAAAGAGTTAACTGACCAAACCGGCCCTCGCGCCGGTTTTTTCTTGCCTGTTAGTTACCGGCAAGACGTTGCACTGCTTTATTTTTCACAGAAGGAAGTAGCATATGACACGCCCGCGCATAGTGGTTATTGGCGGCGGCGCAGGAGGCCTTGAGCTGGCCACCCGCTTAGGCAATAAACTGGGCCGTAAAGGCAAAGCCCATATCACCCTGGTAGATCGCAACCATACCCACATCTGGAAACCCTTATTACACGAAGTGGCCACCGGCACCCTCGACGTAGAAATAGACCAACTAAGCTATCGCGCCCATGCCGCCACACACGGCTTTGACTTTCAGCTGGGCAGCTTTTACGGCCTGAACCGGCAGCAGCAAAAAGTTATTCTGGCAGCAATGTATGCCGATGATGGCGAAGAAGTACTGGCGGCGCGCGAGCTGGCCTATGACTACCTGGTGCTGGCCATCGGCAGTGTGTCTAACCACTTTAATACACCCGGGGTCGCCGAACATTGTATCTTTTTAGACAGTCCGGCTCAGGCGCAGCGCTTTCACCGCCATTTGCTGGATGCTTATTTAAAGCTGAATTCACCGGGACACCCGAAAGATAAACTGAACATAGCGATAGTGGGTGCCGGTGCTACCGGAGTTGAGCTGGCCGCCGAGTTGTATCATGCTGCAGCGGAGCTTAACCTGTACGGTTTTGCCGACTTACGTAAAGACCGGTTAAATATCAGTGTAATAGAAGCCGGCCCGCGTATTCTGCCGGCGCTACCGGAGCGTATCGCCAATGCTGCCTTAAAAGAGCTGCAAAAACTCGGCGTTAAAGTTCGTACCAGCACTAAAGTTACCGCTGCCGACACCCTTGGTTTGCAACTGGGCGACGAGCATCTGGATGCCGAGCTGATGGTGTGGGCCGCCGGCATTAAAGCACCGGACTTTTTGCATCAGCTCGATGGCTTGGAAAACAACCGTATCAATCAGTTGCTGGTAAACAGCAAGCTGCAAACCACGCTGGATAACCGTATTTATGCTATCGGTGATTGTGCCGGCTGCCCGCTGGCGGATAATAAATGGGTGCCGCCACGGGCGCAGTCGGCGCATCAGATGGCCAGCTTGGTTGCTACTAATATAGTGGCGGAGTTACACGGTAAAGCCTTGCGGGACTTTCATTATAAAGATCACGGTTCGCTGATTTCACTCAGCCGTTTTGGTACTGTGGGTAGCTTAATGGGTAACTTAGTCGGCGGCGCCATGATGATAGAAGGCCGCATTGCACGACTGGCCTATATTTCGCTGTACCGCATGCATCAGGTAGCGCTGCACGGTTGGATAAAAATGCTGGTGATCAGTTTAGTGGCCCGCATCAACCGCATCGTCCGGCCGCGGCTTAAGCTGCATTAACGCCTGCTGTTGCAACTGCTCAAGGTCAGTGCTCAGCCGTCGCCGGGCACTGTCATCTAACCAGCGCTGCATCGCCTGTATATACTCAGCCTGTTGCCACAACGCCGGTAACAGCTGATTCACTGCGGTTATTGCTGCCTGCCCTACCTCATCTGTGCTACAGGTAATATAAGACACGCTGGCAACATTGGCGCCTGCTATCGCCCGATGCTCGAGGGTCGCCGCTTGCGGCAACAACAGATTGTAGTACTGCATCCGCTCCGGATACTCCACCACATAATCTACCCTGTTACCGGCCAGCAAGCCGGCCGCATTCACCTCACTGGTAAAGGCATGGCTGGTCAGATTGCTATCAGGGTGGCGCAGCAGCGGCTCAATAATCTCAGGATAAAGCCGGTTGGGTTGGTAAGCTCCGGTCAGGGTCCTGTCCAGCGCCAATTTATGTATGTCGGCACCATTGTCCTGCATCGCCGGATGTGCCGTTAATTTTCCGGTAATATAGCCCACTGCCAGTGCCGGCCCTACCGCCAAAGGCACAGAAAACAGCCGGTTTTGCGCGCGCTGTTCCGAGTATAAGGTCCCCAGTGCACAAAGCGCCGGCTCCTGCTGTAAGAATGCCTGTTCCAGTCGTGCCAGGTTAACCAACCGCGTTTGGTGTTCGAACTGCGGCATCGCTGTGCTGAGCTGCTGTAACAACAAATCAAAGGTACCCTGGCCCTGAAACGGCCCACTGACAATCTGATGCGGCGGCCAGTCGGTTTGCAGCCAGGTAAGTTGCGGCTTGGCGTAAGCATTGCCGGCCAACAGCAGTAGCAAACAACGTAGTAACATGGCTGTGCCCCGAAATGAATTGCCTTAACTGTAGCCAAAAACGGGGCACAACTCAATCAGCCGCTCATTCAGCCATGCATTCAGCCAATAGTATGATGTACCAGCGGCCAGGGCTCTGCTGCGGCTGCCACATTTAGTGCCGCCAGATATTCCTTTGTCGCTATTGCAGCAGCGTCAGTGTTGGCGGCATGCACTTTGGCAATCACATCACCCTGCTGTACCTTGCTACCTGCCGGCAGAATATGGCTAAAGCCTACTGCAGGGTCAATTTGCTGGCTGGGGTGTGAACGACCGCCACCCAAACGTACTACCGCCATACCCAGACCAACAGTGTCGTGGTACTGCAGATAGCCGCTTTGCGGCGCCACAATATCCTGCACCAGCGGCGCTGCGGCCAGATATTGCTGCGGCTTTTCCATTAAATCAGCCGGGCCACCTAAAGCCGCTACCATTTTAGCGAAAATCTCTGCCGCCTTGCCTGAGCTTAAACTGTGCTCCAGCGCGGCTACCGCACTGGCTTTGTCCTGATAAAGTCCGCCCAGTTGCAGCATATTGGCGCCCAGCTCCAGCGTAACCTGATGCAAACGTGGCTCACGGTATTTGCCGGTTAAATAATCCAGCGTCTCCATCACTTCCAGCGCATTGCCGGCTGTGCTGCCTAAAATCTGGTTCATATCTGTCAGCAGTGCCCGTGTTGGCACCCCGGCGCCATTTGCGACATTGACAATGCTGGTAGCCAGCGCCGAGGCGTCATCCACAGTGCGCATAATGGCGCCATTGCCAATTTTTACGTCCATGACCAGCGCATCTAAACCTTCAGACAGCTTTTTCGATAAAATAGAGGCCGTAATAAGCGGAATAGACTCCACCGTGGCAGTAACATCACGAATGGCATATAAGCGCCGGTCGGCCGGCGCCAGCTGGCTGCTCTGACCAACAATAACGCAACCCAGTTGCGGCAATAACTGCTGAATTTTTTCCAAGCTCTGGGTACAACTGTAACCGGGAATGGTTTCCAGTTTATCTACCGTGCCGCCGGTATGGCCCAGGCCGCGGCCGGCAATACTGGGCATATAAGCGCCGCAAGCGGCCACCATCGGCGCCAGCATTAAGGTGACTTTGTCGCCGACACCGCCGGTGCTGTGCTTATCTACCACCGGGCCATTTAACTTGCCCTGCCAATTCAGCACTGTGCCGGAGTCACGCATCGCCAACGTTAGCGTAACAATTTCGTCGGTTTGCATACCGTTTAAATAAATCGCCATTGCCAGCGCCGCCACCTGGCCTTCGCTGAAGCTGTCGTCGGTTAAGCCGCGAACAAATTGCTGAATTTCTGCCTGGCTTAAAGAGCCACCGTTACGTTTGGTTTTAATAATTTCTTGCGGGATCATCTGTTAAGCTCCAACTTTTGTGCTGTTGGCTAAATAAGTAGGCGTAAAAGCGGCCGGCAATAACTCGCCCAGCGTCCAATTTTGCTGTTGCTGTAAGTGATTACAACTGGCGATCGGCGCATCAGGTGTGAAAAATTCAGCGATGACCTGGCGGCAAATACCACACGGCGGCGTTAACATGGTTTGCGGTGTATACACCAACAGCGCGGTAAATTTGCGCTCGCCGGCCACTACTGCCGCACCAATGGCATTACGCTCGGCGCACACGGTGCCGCCATAAGAAGCGTTTTCAACATTGCAGCCGGTATAAATTTTGCCGCTGTCGGCCAACACGGCCACACCGACGGGGAACTTGCTATAAGGCGCATAAGCCTGCGCGGCGGCTTGTTGTGCTGCCTGTTGCAGGGCAACCCAGTTAATTTCGCTCACTGGTTAAACTCATGTTAGTAATGGGCATACAGTGTTACTGCGAAAAGCGGCAGCGTCAAGCCTGTCGCGGCTGACGCCGGCTTTAATACGGCTTATAATGGCCGGGACATTAAACCGGGATGACATTTTGCACACTATTAATTATCTGGCCGGCTATCCGCAATCGATCCAGCAACAGGCAACCGAATTACTCAGCAGTGGTAAGCTGGCACAGTACCTGGATAGCAAATACCCGCAACCGCATCAGGTGCAAAGTGACAAAGCGCTGTATCAGTACGTTAATGAGCTGAAAAACAGCTTTATGCGCAATAGCCCGCCACTAAGCCAGGTGCGCTACGACAGCAAGCTTAATGTATTAAAGCAGGCGCTGGGTATGCATACCTTTGCCTCCCGGGTTCAGGGCAATAAACTCAAAGCGCATAACAGCATCAGCGTCGCCGCGCTGTTTAAAGACGCACCGGCCGAATTTCTGCGCATGATAGTGGTGCACGAACTGGCTCACTTTAAAGAAAAAGATCACAATAAAGCCTTTTATAAACTGTGTCAGCATATGGAGCCGGCTTACCACCAGCTGGAGCTGGACACCCGGCTTTGGCTATTGTGCCGCGACCAGGCAGGCGCGGCGTAACAGCCGCTATTGCTTATACCGTTACACCAGCCGGCGCCGCTGCAGCATGCGGCTAAACAGCCACAACATCACTAACAGCCAGCCACACGCCAGCGGCACCAGCCAAAAAGCTTGTGCTATACCAGAGTGCTGCGCCCAAACACCGGTTGCCAAACCGGCAAACTGAAACCCTATTGAAGTGCCGATACTGGCCAGCCCTGACAGCACCGGGCCATTGTCGGCATCCAGATCCATAGCGGTAGATAACATCAGCGGAAACAAGCCACCTATGCCTAAACCCAGGGCTAAATTACCCAGCGCCACCGGCACATAACCCTGTGTCAACATCAGCAGCAAAGCACCAGCCAACGCACAACTACCCAGCAGCAACATTAGCTGACCGGGCTGCAGCCAGCGCAGCAACAGCGCAAAGCCCAGCCGGCTTAACACCATGCCGCCGGTAAACCACGCCAGCAACAAGCGGGCACTTTCGGCCTGATAGCCCAAACCATCTACGGCATAACTAACAAACCAGTTGCCCTGGCCCCACTCCGCCGCACCATAACCTATCATCACCAACAGCATAATAAAAAACAGCGGCTGGCGCAGCACCGCCACGTAAGACAGGCTTTGGCCGCTATTGCTGCGTGCGGGCGCCAGCACCGGCTGCAATTGCGCCACCCACCAGCTGTACAGGCCCACCAGTAACAAACACAAAGCAATAATCCGCACCGGCCAGCGCCAGTCATCCAGCCACCAATACAGCATCACCACCCATAACGGCGCGGTTAACGTACCCAGGCTAAACATAAAATCCATTAAGCCCATCATGGCGGCGCGTTTGTTGGCAAACAGCCGCGCGATCAGCGTGTGACCTATGGTAAACATGATGGAATAAGTCAGGCCGACCAGCAAAATCAGCGGCAGTAACAGTTGCCAGCTGTGCACCAGCGACAGCAACAGCAACAGCAGTGTTTCACTGATGGCCAACAGCGCGAATAAACGCAAAAAATGAAACTTCTGCACATACTTGCCGCCGATAACAGCACCGATAATAGTGCCGGCAGACATTAAACTGAAAAACGCGCCGCTAATGGCCGGAGCCATTTGTAAGTTTTTGGCCATATCCGGCAGCAACATGCCCCAGAGAATAATCAGGTTACCTAATAAGAAAAAACCGCTGAAAATCACCGCAGTCGGGTGTAAGCGCGACATAGCCGCTCCTCGTTAATGCCGGTATGTTAACAATGCAGAAGTAGGAAAAGATTAGCCCGGTTGAAACGGATCAGCGTCCAGATGGGCCGGAAATTGTTGCCGGTACTGCACCAGCTGTGCATAGTCTAACGTAGCACACAGTACACCGGCTTGCTGCGGGGCCAATTCTGCGACAGGCTGGCCGCAATAATCGACAATCAGGCTATCACCGCTGTAAGCCACGCCATTGCCATCGCTGCCAACACGATTACAGCCCAGCACAAAGGCCAGGTTTTCTATTGCCCGTGCCTGCAATAAGGTGCGCCAGGCATGCGCACGGGCAGCCGGCCAGTTGGCGACATAGAGCGCGATATCATAATCGTTGCGGTTGCGGCTGAATACCGGAAAGCGCAGGTCATAGCATACCTGCAGCAACAAGCGCCAGCCGCGGTACTGCACTACCACCCGCTGCTCACCGGCAACATAGGCCTGATGCTCACCGGCCATGCGGAACAAATGTTTTTTATCATAAACACTCACGTTGCCGTCCGGCGTAACAAAATAACAGCGGTTAACACAGCCGCGCGGCGTGCGGGTAGCCACCGAGCCACACAGGGCAGCGCCGCTTTGCGCCGCCTGCTGCTTAAGCCAGCCCAGGCTGTCAGCTTCAGGCTCAGCAATATCCTGACTTTGCATGGAAAAACCGCTGCTAAACATTTCCGGCAGTACAATCAGATCGGCGTCAAGCTGTGCTATCTGCAATGCCAGTTGCTGGCGGTTAGCCGGCGCATCCTGCCATACCAGCTCTGTTTGCAGCAACGCTACCCGAAGCGGCTTTACAGCTGACATAACGCCTCCGCCGCAGCCTGCAAGGTGCTGTGTTGTTTGGCAAAGCAAAAACGGATAATGCGGCTTTGCGGCGGCGTTTGATAAAACACCGATAAGGGTATCGCCGCCACCTTGTGCTCAATCGTTAACCAGCGGCAAAAGGCAACATCATCCAACTCGCTTATCGCGCTGTAATCGGCTAACTGAAAATAAGTGCCCTGGCAGGGCAGCAACTTAAAACGACTATTGGCCAGCAGCGTGGCGAAGTTGTCGCGCTTTTGCTGATAAAATGCCGCCAAACTGCGCACCTGCTCGCTGTGCTGCTTCAGCATATCGGCAATAGCATATTGTGCCGGGGTAAAGCTGGAAAAGGTGACGTACTGATGAATTTTACGAAACTCTGCCGTCAACGCCGCCGGTGCGACGCAATAACCCAGCTTCCAGCCGGTCACATGAAACGTCTTACCAAAGGACGACACGATAAAGCTGCGCGCAGCGAGCTCAGCAAAGTTGTTGGCGCTTAGCTGCACCGCGCCGTCAAACACCATATGCTCGTACACTTCATCGCTGATGCAGTACAAATTATGCGCCGATACCAGTTGCTGTAATGCCAGCCAGTCAGCCTGGCTAAATACCATACCGGTTGGGTTATGCGGGCTATTCACCACAATCAGCTTGGTACGCGGTGTGATGGCAGCGGCCACTTGTTGCCAGTTAACGCGATAGTCCGGCGCATTCAGCGCTATATGCACGGCGCTGCCACCGTTTAACTGAATCGCCGGCGCGTAGCTGTCGTAGGCCGGGTCAAAAATAATCACTTCATCGCCCGGGTTTACGGTGGCACTGATGGCAACAAATAACGCCTCGGTTGCGCCGCTGGTAACGGTAATTTCTTCTGCCTGACAGACAGCCCGGCCATAACAGCGTTGTACCAGCACGGCAATTTGCTCCCGCAATGCCGCGATTCCCGGCATAGGTGCATATTGATTCAGGCCCTGCGCGCTGTATTCAGCCAGCGCCGAAACCAGCCGCGGGTTGGCGGCAAAATCCGGAAAACCCTGAGATAAATTAATTGCTTGCTGCTCAGTTGCCAGTTGCGACATCTGGCTGAAGATAGTGGTGCCAACGCCTGGCAGTTTGCTTTTGAGTGTCATAACGGCAAGAAAAAGTTGCTAAAACCGGCTTGAATGCTATCATTTAGCCCGTTTTATGTATAGACATCTAAACGTTCAAACGTATAGCAACCAGGTTTATCTTATTATGAATAATACTGCCCAACTGCATCAGCTTAATCCAAACGCCATCGCTTTATGCACGCTGGGGCGCTGGATCGCCAACCGGCATTGGGTACCGGCCACCGGCGGTAATTTTTCTATCCGAAGTTCAGAGCACAGCGCCCTGGTTACCGCCTCAGGCAAAGATAAAGGCGAGCTGAGCCCGCAAGATTTGCTACCGGTAAGTTGGCAAGACGGCAGTTTAAGCTGCCCCGGTAAGCCTTCGGCAGAAACCGCACTGCATGCACAGCTGTATCAGTTGGATCCGGCTATCAAGGCGGTGCTGCATACCCACTCGGTACAGGCGACGGTGTTTTCCCGGCTGATCAGCGACGACAGCTACCTGTTTCAAGGCTATGAAATGCAAAAAGCCATCCGCGGCAATAATACTCACGACGCGCCCTGCCCGCTGGCGGTATTTGACAATACCCAAGACATACCGGCATTAGCGCAACAGGTGGCGCAGCGCTGGGCCGGGCAGAGCTTAAACTTTGGCTTATTAGTGCGCGGCCATGGCCTCTATGTGTGGGGTTATAGCCTGGATGAGGCAAAAAGGCATTTAGAAGGCTGGGAGTTTCTTATAAACTGCGAGCTGGAAAGATTAAAACTAACAAGGTAAGCCGTGAAGTACTCTGCCATTATTACCGACATTGAAGGCACCACCAGCCGTATCAGCTTTGTCACAGAGGTGTTATTTCCTTACGCCGCCCGCGAGTTGCCGGGTTTTATCCGCGCCAACGCCACCGAAGCAGCAGTCGCCGCAGAGCTGGATGCTTGCCGCAGCCTGATGCAGCAGCCTGATGCCACTGTTGACGCTATTATTGAGCAGTTACAGCAATGGATAGCGGAAGATCAGAAAATCACGCCATTAAAAGCAATGCAAGGCATGGTGTGGCAGCAAGGTTATCAAAGCGGCGCCTTTAGCGGCCATCTGTATCAGGATGCTTTTGCCGCCTTAACCCGGTGGCAGCAGCAAGGTATCAAGCTGTATGTTTACAGCTCCGGCTCGGTGCAGGCACAACAGTTATTGTTTCAATACAGTGATTTTGGCGATCTGACACCGCTGTTCAGTGGCTATTTTGATACCCGCATTGGCGCCAAGCGCGATATATCCTCTTATGCCGCTATTTTGCAGCAGCTGCAGTTGCCACCAAAACAAGTGCTGTTTTTATCTGATGTGACGGCCGAACTGGATGCCGCCAAAGTCCTGGGTATCGCTACGGTGCAGTTAATCCGCGACGGCCAGAGCCCGTCTGAACACCCTGCGGTCAGCAGTTTTACACAAATTAAGGAGCCGCAGTAATGAGCCATTTACGCCTGTTTGCGGCGGATACCGCCACACAACCACTGTTTGAAAGCAGTGACAGCAGCGAAATCAGCGCTGTGCTGGCCAAAGCCGGTATTCGCTTCGAACAATGGCAGGCTGATGCACCGCTAACCGCGCATAGCAGCCAGGCTGAGATTCTGGCAGCCTACGCAGCCGACATTAACCGGTTAAAAGCTGAACGAGGCTATATTACCGTCGATGTGATTTCGTTAAGCGCTAATCACCCGGACAAAACCGCATTGCGGCAGAAATTTCTCGCTGAACATAGCCACAGTGAAGATGAAGTACGCTTTTTTGTCCGCGGTCAGGGTTTGTTTTGCCTGCATATTGCCGGCAAGGTGTATCAGGTACTGTGTCAGCAGAATGATCTAATCAGCATACCTGCAGGCACTGCGCATTGGTTTGATATGGGCAGCGAACCGGAATTCAGTGCCATACGTTTATTCAATAACCCCGATGGTTGGGTCGCTAACTTCAGTGGTAGTGATATTGCCACGCGTTTTCCGTTATTAATGTAAACAGCTGACGTAAACATCACGCCGGTTGCACCCAGCTGGTGCAATACGCCATGGCAGCTGCAAAATTGCATGATATAACAAGTTTATTTTCAATTAATTACCCACAGCAGTTGCGCTGGTGTAACTATTGCTTAAGCTTGTCATATTCGGCTGTAACACTACAGCTGCCACTTTTTAGCCAGTTAAGCGGATAATTTATGTTACCACTGCACACACCAATGCGCGGCCTGCGCTGTTTTTGTGTCGCTGCCGAATGTTTAAGTTTTAAAGAGACAGCCAAAAAGCTGTATTTAACGCCGTCTGCCGTTAGCCATCAGATTAAACAGTTGGAAGACAACCTTAATTTAGCCTTGTTTGAGCGTAAAACCCGCGCCATAGTGCTGACCGAAACCGGTAAACGCTTTTATCAGGCGATAGCGCCGCTGATGCAGCAATTAGCCACCACTATCGGCGAGTTCAGCCAGGCAGAGCGCATGTTGGAAGTCAGCATTTCAATGCCGGAGTTTTTTGCCAGCGAGCTGTTTGTGCCCAGGTTAATTGGCTGGTCAGAACAATATCCGAACATTAACCTGACGCTGGAAACGGTAAAATCACGCCGCGACAGCCCTAAGTACACTGACTTGTCGATCATACTGTCCGGTAAAAAGCCGGAAGAAGCCGTCGCTTACGATTTATTCCCTATCAGCTATGTGCCGGCCTGCAACAGCGCGCAGTACAACAAATGGCATAGCAAAGGCTACCGCATTTTAGAACAGGTGCCGCTGATATTGCACCAGGCCAGGCCACATGCCTGGCATCAATGGGCTGAGCACGTGGGTTACCATAATTTTCAACCAAAACAAATTATGCAGCTCGACAGCATGTTCAGCGTAGCCCGCGCGGCGCAGCAGGGTTTAGGGGTGGCACTCATTCCGCTGCCCATCAGCAGCAGCTGGTTCAGCAACGGCAGCTTGCAGCGTTTATTTGAGCAGGAACTGCTCAGCCGCGACCGCTACTATTTGGTACGGCACGACGATGACGCCAACCGCGAAGAAATTCAATTATTGATCGACTGGATACTGCAAAGCTTTCATCTGGACAAGTAATTTTCTGCGATCTTGCGTATATGAAAAACATTAGCGCCTGATAAATGAATTTATTTCACTTATCAGGTGTTTTTTTATCGTTTGTCAGATTTAGTGCTTTTGCTCAAACTTACACCTGCAGACCGATAGCGGCTGCCTGGATGGGAAATTGGGAGCAACACATTATGAAAGCGAGAGCAATTAAATTAGGCAGTTCTTTGGCGTTGATGCTGATGGCCTCAGGTTCATTCCTCGCATCAGCCACCACCAACGGCTATAAAATGGTACTGATTGAAGATACACCTGGCGTGGCCGCCTTGCAGGCAGGTCAATTTGACCAGGGTATCAGTGAAACACTGGCCAGCAACAGCGCAGAAGTAGATAACTTCTCCCGCCAAATGAGCCTGTGCGTTGGTTTTACCAAAAGCGGCAAACTTGAGCAGGCCAGCAGTGCATGCGACAGCGCAGTATCTGCCGCCCAGCAGTTCCACCATGTCAGCAGCAGCGACAAGCGCGAAATGCGCGCATACGCCCTGACTAACCGTGGCGTACTGCGTTTACTACAAAACAACAACCTGGCGGCATTGGCCGACTTTAAACGCGCGGCAGAATTAAACCGCAGCGATGTAAGTCAGCACAACCTGCAACGCTTAGAGCTGGCGTTAAACAACGCCAACAGCGGCCTGGATGTTGCCATGGTATCAGCAGAGTAAACTCCTGCGGATATAGCGTAAAGAGTATCAGCAGAGTAAGCGCCTGCTGATACAGCGTTAAAGGTAGCGGCAGAGTAAGCGCCTGCTGTTACCTGAGTTACCCGGTGTGGAGTAAGCACCCACGCCGGTTTAGTTAAGATTACACCTCCCCGTGTGTCTGCAGAGTTACTACTCCCCGGTGTAACTCTGCTTTTTTGTTACTGGTTTCCCCAATTTTACTGATTGTCATGTCAACCCCAACCTAACACCTATTAGATATTTGCATAATATTAGTACTGGCGATGCATATTTAACCCGCACGGCATAACACGCCCCCGGCTTGAACTAAAACAAGGTTGCCAGAACTTGATTTAACGGCATAATTAATATACCGCAGTCTGGGTAGCACACCATGCTCAAAGTCCTCAGCATATTTTTTATTCTGCTACCAGCAGCGATATCTGCCTCTACCAGTTGCCAACTCAGCATACAGGCACAGCATTATCCTCCCAGATTTATTAAACAACAGAATACAGACGGCAAAGTGTATTGGCAGGGATTTAATGCAGAATTGTTCCATCTGCTAGCCAAAAATTCAGGCTGTGAAGCCAACTATATAGAAGTGCCTTGGGGGCGGGCCTTACAGCTATTAGCGTCAGGTGAGCTGGATGCCATGAGCAATATGTCACATAACCCAGAGCGCGATAGCTATGCATATTTCGTTGGCCCACACCAACAAGAACGTATTTTGGTACTGAGCAACAGCCCGGGGGCCAACTTGGTAAAAGATTTATCCGCGTTACTACAAAGCGGGCAAGCCATTTCTGTAATGCAGGGCATCTATTATGGCGAACAGTTTGAACAAGCCCTTGCACGGGACCCAGACTGGTCTAAACGCTTAATATACGTAAGCTCCAGTCAGCAAAAACTTGATTTATTTATTGCAGGACGGGTTCAGTTTACTTTCGAAGATAGTCTCAATCTGCAGCAGTTATATCTTGAAGGTGTATTAAACCCTCAGCAACATAAGCTTGCGTTCACTCTGCATCAGAACTCAGTCTACTTTGCGTTTAGTAAACAAAGTGTCACGCTGCCGCAATTGCGGCAACTACAACAGGCATGGCAAAAAATAACTGCTGACGGCAGCCTGGATAAATTAAAAAACCAGTACTTTCCGGATGGTCAAAATCAATAGCGCAGTTATCTGCAAATTCATAAACAAGGTTTATCAAGGTTGGGTGTACTTATAAGATATGTCGTTCCAGCGCCCTTCTGACGATATCTGCCTGTGAGTACACGCCGCTGTCCAGTACCCAGCCGGTTACCAGCGCTGCTGGGGTAACATCAAAAGCCGGGTTAAATACCGGTGCTTGTTCAGGTGCCCATATTGCGCTGCCAAAACCGCCGCTAACACCCCGCACTTCATCAGCATGACGCTGCTCTATCGGGATAGCACTGCCGTCACTGCAGGCTAAATCTACCGTGGTGTGCGGCGCTACCACATAAAACGGTACCTTATGATAATGCGCCAACACCGCCAGCGAGTAAGTACCTACTTTATTAGCAAAATCGCCATTGGCAGCGATGCGGTCGGAGCCGACAAAAATGCGATCGACCTGGCCGCGCGCCATTAACATCGCCGCCATATTGTCGCAGATCAGCTGATACGGAATGCCCAGTTGTTGGCACTCCCACGCCGTTAAGCGCCCGCCTTGCAGCAGTGGCCGGGTTTCATCTACCCAGAGGCGGATATTTTTGCCTTGCTGATGCGCGAGGTTAATGACCCCCAGCGCCGTGCCGACACCGGCAGTCGCCAGGCCGCCGGTATTACAGTGGGTTAATAATTGCTCGCCTTCCTGCACCAAGGCCGCGCCATGGGCCGCCATGCGCTGGCACAGTGCCACATCTTCGGCAAACAGCTGTTCTGCACAGGCTATGGCGGCGGTTTTAAAATCTTGCTGCTGCAGCGCCGCTATCATGCTATCGAGGTTATTCATCAGGTTTACCGCGGTGGGCCTGGCGGCGCGCAGCACTTCAGCATCCAGCAACAATTGCTCGCGGCTGTCGCCGACACCGGCGCGGTAGGCCAGTAATAAGCAGGCACCGATGCCAATGGCAGGTGCGCCGCGCAGTTGCAGAGCTTTGATCATGCTAACCATCTGCGCTACCGTTTGGCAGAGTAACCACAATTGCTGCTGCGGCAACTGCGTCTGATCCAGCACATACAGCTCACCCTGTACGGTTTTCAGACTTAAGGCGGTTAAGTTTTTCATAGCTTATTCCTGTTTGGCGTTGCAGACGTCTATCAGGTTTGCGATTATGCAGCCCAGCTATTTTCAACACAAGTTAAGAGACCACACTATGGCCGGATACCACACCTTTACCACTGATGATGCAATGCGTTTTGCCGATGAGCACAGCGGCTTATTTGGCGATCACAGTAAATTAAGCTGTGAGGAGTTTGGTGACGGTAATCTGAATCTGGTATTTCGGGTCGAAAATGATAAAGGCACCAGTCTGATTGTAAAACAAGCCCTGCCCTATGCCCGCTGCGTGGGAGAAAGCTGGCCGCTGACCATAGAGCGCGCGCGGATTGAAGCTGAAGTATTAATTGCCCACCGTAAACTGTGCCAGCAACATACGGTAGAAGTGCTGCATTACGACCCGGTGCAGGCGGCTATTTTAATGGAAGATTTAAAAGACTATCGCATTTTACGCGCTGAATTGGTGGCGGGGCAGCAATATCCGCATCTGGCGCCGCAGTTAGCAACTTACCTGGCCAACACCCTGTATTACACCAGCGATTTTGCGCTGACCGGGCCGAACAAAAAACAGCAGGTGGGCCGCTTTTTAAACCCCGAGCTGTGTCTGATCACCGAAGATTTGTTCTTTACCGACCCTTACTGCAACCATGAGCGTAATAATATCAGCGGCGAAATACGCAGCGAGGCGCAGCAGTTATGGCATGACGAAGCCTTACAGGCCGAAGTGGCACAGCTCAAAGCCGACTTTTTATCTAAACCGCAGGCGCTGCTGCATGGCGATATGCACAGCGGCAGTATTTTTGTTAATGATGACAACTGCAAAGTAATAGATGCCGAGTTTGGCTTTTACGGCCCGATTGGCTTTGATGTTGGCAGCTTGCTCGGTAATTTACTGCTGAACTACCTTGGTCATTTTGGCTTAACCGCCGACAACAGCAAGCGCGAACAACAGCAAAACTACCTGCTTAACCAGATTGAAACCTTGTGGCAGCAGTTTGCAGCGCAGTTTAAACAGTTGCTTAGCAACGAATGCCGTGAACCGGCACTGCAAAACAGCCTGTATCAGCAGCGCTTTATGCAGCAAATTTTAGCCGACAGTCTGGGGTACGCCGGTTGTGAACTGATCCGCCGTACGGTTGGCCTGGCACAGGTTGCCGATTTCACGCAGATAACTGACACCACTACCCGGTCGCACAGCGAGCGCAAAGCCCTGCAGCTGGGCCGCGAGTTGATTATGCAGCGGCATGAGCTCAGCAGTATAAATCAGTTGATAACCCTGCTGCGTTACCTGAAGTAACAACAAAATTAAAGCAAACATCATAAGATGTCGCTTATTGCTAACAATGGTTGCACACCTTCCAGAGACGTCAGCGCACATATTGTAGTGAACAGTATTGTAGTGAACAGTTAGTTACACTTAAGCGCTGTACCCTAACGGCAGTAGCAAGATAAGCTGCGGCAACTATGATTGCCGCTGGTGGTTTGAGGTAAGTTTGGCACACTGGGTATATCACAGGTATTTTGCCGGCATTGTTGCTCTGGCTGCAGCGTTGTGTCTCAGTTGCTTGCTGGCATTTGCCGTGAGCCGGGCGGTGCATTTCAGCCTGCAGCAAAGTGCTACCAGCTATCTGCTTAAAGTGGACGCCATTGCCCGCGAAAGCCAGCTCACGCTGGATCAGTTAAATCAAAGGCAGCCGCACAACTGTAGTGCAGTAGATTTAGCCGCCATGCGCCGCTTGCTGATTAGCGCACGCTACATTCGCGATATTAGCTACTATGGCGATAACGGCGCTTTATGTTCTGCCAGCTCCGGCAAGCTCGATTTGGCCCAACCGCACGGTGAACCCAGCTTTTATTCACTGCAAAACAGCAGCATCTGGCTGGATCAGCCGCTGGGCGACTTCAGCCAACAAGTTAACGGCACAGTGGTGCGGCAAAAACGCTACAGTGTCAGTATTGTCAGTGATATCGACCGCGCCCCGCCGCGCTCCGATGTGCGCTGGCAAACGGTGAATATTGCCGGCAGCACGCCAGCCCATATTGCCGGTACCACAGGCTTATATATTGCCTCTGCCACGCAAACTACGCTGGCCCGGCTGGCCTGGCCGCATTATTTTTATCAGCAATGCAGTAGCTACTCGCGCTTCTGCCTGAGCCAACAGTTCAGCTTTTATACCCTGGCGCAACGCTACCCGCTGCAAAGCGCTATTGTGCTGCTGGCCATTCTCGCCCTGAGTGTGCTGGCCTGGTTTGGCTGGCGCCAACTGGCCGTGCGCCGCCACAGCTTGCGTTACCGCGTACGCAGCGGCCTGCGAAGAGACTATTTTTCCGTTGTATTTCAACCCATTATGGATTTACAGCATAACCGTCTTATTGGCTGTGAAGTGCTGGCGCGTTACCGCGATCCGCTGGGCACTTTGTGCCCACTGCAGTTTATTCCGGTGTTAAGCCAATTGGGCTTAAGCGGCCGTTTCACCTGCTTTATTGCCAAACAGGCGCTGACAGAGCTCAGCCAATTACAGGACTTGCCTGAGCAGTTTCATTTATCGCTGAATGTGTATCCGCATGACATTGCCAGCGGCCAGATCCTGGAGTTATTGCAGCTGCCGGAAGTACAGCAGCGCCGCATTAAGCTGGTGCTGGAAATTACCGAACAACAAGAGCTCAGCTTCAGCAGTGCCACCAAACATCTGGCCGAGCTGAAAGCCGCCGGCCTGCAACTGTCAATAGACGATTTTGGCACCGGCTACTCCAACCTGACCAGCTTGCGTTCACTAAATGCCGACTACCTGAAAATTGATAAAAGCTTTATCCAGGACATGGAAGCTGACAGCATTAAATCGACGCTGATCCCGAAAATCCGCGATATCGCCAGGTTATTAAATTACAGCATCGTTGCCGAAGGTATAGAGAACTTATCGCAGGCCAGCCTGCTGCGCGCTTTGGGCATTGAATTAGGCCAGGGTTGGCATTTTGCCAAAGCCATGCCGATAGCGGAATTTGGCAGCTGGCTGCAGCTTAATGCGCCGCAGCAGCAAGGTGATATCAACCGCAAACAAGCTTAGCCCTGCTGCCGGCCGGGTAGCGGCGACAGCAAGACCAGCCTTAACGTGGTAGTTAGTATTTTACGCTGCAGCCGTAAGGCTTGGTTATCGCCGGGTCCGGCTTTTCACCCGACAGCACAGCCTTAGCAGCATTGGCAAAGTGCGGTGTCGCCTTGGCGATATCGTCCACTTTAGCCGACGGAATACTGTCGATACCGCCCATATACTGCAGTACGCCAGCTTTATCTATTACATACATATGCGGTGTGGTTCTAGCGTCATAGGCTTGTCCCACTGTGCCGCTTTCATCAAATACCACAGCGGTAGGCAGTGCACTGCGGCTGGCCGTTAACGCATCCGCTTCTGTTCCACTGACATGGCCCTGCTTGCCGGGCGCGGATGAGATCACACTAAGCCATACTACATCCTGTGCCTGCATTTCGGCCTGCAGCGCCTGCATATTGCCCTGATAATGTTTTTTCACGAACGGGCAGTCATGGTTAGTCCACTCCAGCACCACATTTTTGCCGGCAAAATCGCTTAGCTTATGGTTAGCCCCTTTGGAGTCTACCACGCTGAAATCCGGTGCCGGCGCGCCGACTTGCGGCGCGGCAGCTAACCCCAGTGACAACAAAGCTGCCGATGCAGCCAGTACCAGTTGATGTAATTTCATCTGTATTGCTCCTGTTGAGTATCGGTCTTATGACCGTTAACGTTAAGACTGCGGTTGCCGACTCAGCCGCGCCAGAGTTTGCGACAACGTATCGGGCGTTAAAATTTGCGGCAGCACTTGTGGCGGCTGCCCCGGCCAATACAACACATACAGGGGAACACCATCGCGCTGATACAAACGCAGATACTCTGTTATAGCCGCATCACGCAGTGTCCAGTCACCTTTTAAATAGGTGACATCATACAGCGCCAGCGCCGCCTTGCTGCTGTCGGTGTTCAGCGCCACCCGTTCGTTCACCAGGCAGGTAATACACCAGTCGGCTGTCATATTCACCAGCACCGGTTTGCCTTCAGAGCGCAACTGCTGCAAGGTGGCTGCCGACCAGCTTTGCCAGTGCGCAGCGGCCGTTTGCGTCTGCGCCGTTGCGTTATCAACTGTCGGTTTCGGCGCCAGCGCCGGTAACGCCAGCGCAATTATCAGCAGCAACAAAACCGCGATGGCAGTTGCAGCACCTTGCTGCGTCAATTGCCGGCGGCCCCACAACCAGCATGCTGCTGCCACACATACCACGCCGATTAACAACAGCGCCTGCGCATCCACCCCGGCCTGTCGGCCAAACACCCACAGCAGCCATACTGCACTTAAATATAACGGATATGCCAACCACTGTTTCAGTGTATCCATCCAGGCCCCGGGCTTGGGTAGCACCTTGGCAAAACCGGGCACAAAAGCCAGCAGTAAAAACGGCAGCGCCATACCCAGCCCCAGTGCTGTAAACACCAGCAGCGCCACCGGCGCACTTTGGCCTACCGCATAACCCAAAGCCGAGCCCATAAAGGGCGCAGTACAGGGGCTGGCGACCACCACGGCCAGCACCCCGGTAAAGAACGAGCCTTTACCACCTTTAGCCGTGGCCAAGGCACCGCCGGTGTTCATCAGGCCAAGGCCAAACTGCACCACACCGGACAAACTCAGCCCCAGCGCAAACAGCAAATACACCAACAGCGCCACCAGGTAAGGGTTTTGCAACTGAAAACCCCAGCCTACCGCTTCACCGGCAGCGCGCAAGCCAATAAGCAGTAGTGCTAACAACACAAAGCTCAGCACCACGCCGGCACTGTAAAACAGTGCATCACGTTGCTGCTGTGCCTGTTGTGCGCTGTTAGCTGCAATGCTCAGCGCTTTTAGCGACAGTACCGGAAATACGCAGGGCATTAAATTCAGGATCAGGCCACCGGCGCCGGCCATCAGCAAGATCAGCCATAACGCGCTGTCGCGCTGCTGCCCCTGCGTCACCAGAATTTCTGCCGCCCCCTGCCCGGCCTGTGTCAGCTGTACACTGTAAGCCGCATCGGCGGTGACCAGTACCAATTCAATTTGCGGCGCTACGCCGGAAAAATACGTATTCAGCGGCTGTTGCAATAACAGCTGGTTGCCCTGCAGGTTGATTTGCTGCGACGCCGCGTGATCGACCAGCTCCGGCGCGGCGACAAAAAACGCCTCTATCTGTAGCGGTTGTGGCAAGTCGACAGTGGCAGAAAAAGCACCACCGGAGGTATCAAAGCGGCCGTTGGCCTGCAGTGTCTGCGGCAATTGCTGCCGCGCCTGCTGAAACAGCGCCGCGTAATCTGCCGCCACTACGGCGCTGCTGCCAACCGGCAGGGTCAGGCTAAGCTGCGCTTCGGCCGGAATGCATACTTCTTCACACACCAGCCAGTCGGCCTGCAGCTGAATATCAATGCTGCTGGCGGCGTAATCCGGCGCAATATTGAGATCTGACAACAACACAGTGGCGCCTGCAAAACCATAATTCATCAACGGCGGCACCGCTATCGCTTGCGGCACCGGCCATTGAATATCGCCCACTGTAACACCGTCCGGCAATTGCCAGCTTAAGCTGGTAGCTAAACCGGAATCACCGGGGTTTTGCCAGTAGGTATGCCAGTGTTCATCCGGCACAAAATGCAGCGCCAACTGCAACTGCTGGCCGGCACTCACCTGCCGGTACTCACTGATAAGCTCTGCCTGCAAATGTTTTGCAGTTTGCCAACCACTGCTGGCGGCATGGGCCGGGATGAGCACACTGCAGCACAGCAGCAAAAAAATCACACTACGCATAACACTCTCAACGGTTGGCGAATAAATACCCATACGAGACTACACGGCTTTAGCTCATCTTGCTGACAGAATGATGACAAAACTACGCCAGGTTGAGCATTTTGTGCGACAAACTGCTATATTAGCCCACGTTTGTCCAAACGATTCGCTGTGGTCACTCCAGCAAACTAATCGTTACATAACACACACAAATCATCGTAAATCATCAATATAAGGTTCACCTTAATGAAGCCATATACTAAGTCAGTGTTGTCAGCGGCCATTCAGGCCGGCCTGTTTAGTGCAGCTGTTGGCCTTTCTCCGGCGTTATTAGCGCAGGAAAGTGACAAAGGTCAAAATGCGAAAGAACAGGAACTGGAAACCATCACCGTTACCGCACAAAAACGCAGCCAAAGTATCCAGGAAGTGCCGATTTCTATCGCTACCTTATCAGGCGAAAAGTTGGACGCGATTTTTTCCTCCGGTGACGACATTACCGCACTGGCCATTAAGGTGCCGGGCCTTTACGCAGAATCGTCTAACGGCAGGGTAGCCCCACGTTTTTATATCCGTGGTTTAGGCAACACCGATTTTGACTTAGCCGCTTCACAGCCGGTATCCATTATCATGGATGAGGTGGTAATGGAAAACGTGATCTTAAAAAGCTTCCCGCTGTTTGATGTGCAGCAGGTTGAAGTGATCCGTGGCCCGCAAGGTACCTTATTTGGCCGTAACACTACTGCCGGTATCGTTAAATTTGACAGTGTAAAGCCTCGCCAGGATTTCGATGCTTATGTTAAAACCACTGCCGGCACCTTAGGCATGTTTAACCTTGAAGGTGCTGTAGGCGGCGGTTTAACTGATGAATTATCCGCGCGTATTTCACTGTTATCACAAAACCGCAGCGACTGGATTGATAATGCCTATCTGGGCGAGAGCGATGCCATGGGTGGTTATCAGGAACGTGCCGGCCGCGTACAATTTTTGTATGAAACCGCTGATGTTAATGCCTTACTGAATCTACACAGCCGCAATTATGAGGGCACATCCTCGGTATTTCGCGCCAATGTGTTCACAAAAGGTAGCAACAACCTGAACGAGAACTATGACCGTGATACCGTGTACTACGACGCCACCAGCAATAACCCGCAAGAATACGACAGCTGGGGCGGTTCACTGAAACTTGATTTTATGCTGGACGGCATGACCTTAACCAGTATATCGGCTTATGAAACAGCGTCCGGCTTCTCACGTGGTGATATAGACGGCGGTTATGGTGGTTTGTTCGTTAACCCTGACCCCGATACCTATGGCCCCGGCGTTATTATGTTTCCGTCCAACACCATGGACGAGTTGCGTAACTTAAAGCAGCACACTCAGGAAATTCGTTTAGCCAGTGATACCAGCAATGCCCTTAGCTGGCAGGTGGGCGGATTTTATTTCGATTCCACCTTCGGCGTAAACACTGTTGGCGGCGTAATTGATCCGGCCATGGTATTTCACGGCAACAACAGCTGGGCGTTATTTGGTCAGGGTACTTACCAAATAGATAGCAAGTGGAATGTTACTGCGGGTATTCGTTATACCGATGATGTTAAAACTCTCAGCACTACAGTGCCGGGCAATGAATCGTTGAAGGTATCAGATGATCAGATCAGCTGGGAGCTTAGCACTAACTACCGCTTAACTGACAAGACCAGTCTGTTTGCCCGTATTGCAGATGGTTTCCGCGCCCAGTCTATTCAAGGTCGTAATATCGCTTTTGCAGAACCCGCGACAGTAGCAGATGCAGAAACTATTATGTCCTACGAGTTTGGCGTGAAAAGCGACTTACTGGATAACACCCTGCGCCTGAATGCCGCTGTGTTCTATTACACCATTGACGATATGCAAATATCAGTAATTGGCGGTGAGCTGAACGGCAATACACTGGATAACGCCGACAAAGGTGTAGGTTACGGTTTCGAAACAGATTTTGATTATCGTGTTTTGCCAAACCTAAGCGTGGGTGGTGGTTTTAGCTACAACAAAACCGAGTTTAAAGACAACAACACTGTAGTAGGTGGCTGTGGCTTTGGTAACTGTACCATTCTGGATCCGGTTAATAACGAAGGCCGGCCGTTTATTGACGGTAACCCTTTTGCCCAGGCACCGGAAACTATTCTGACGTTAAACGCCCGCTATGACTACCCGGTTACCAGTGGTGAAATCTATGTTTATACCGATTTCGCGCTACAGGGTAAAACCAACCTGTTCTTGTATGAATCGGCTGAGTTCCGCACCAACAACCAGCACGAAGCGGGTTTACGTGTGGCTTACATTAACTATGACGGTAACTATGAAGTCGGTTTATTCGGCCGCAATATTACTGACGAGGACAATGTAAAAGGCGCGGTCGACTTCAACAACCTGACCGGTTTTGTTAACGAACCACGTACCTTTGGTGTCGACTTTAAAATCAGCTTTTATTAATCGCTGATGCAATAAAAAAGGGCAGCTTAAGCTGCCCTTTTTTATTCCGGCGACAAATCCGGTTATTTAACCCATTCTGATTGCGCAACCTTCCATGCC
Source organism: Rheinheimera sp. (assembly GCF_030690345.1). Lineage (GTDB taxonomy): Bacteria > Pseudomonadota > Gammaproteobacteria > Enterobacterales > Alteromonadaceae > Alishewanella. Next base: position 62,518 of record NZ_JAUYGV010000006.1, on the reverse strand, counting down.
GCCTTAGTCTGTCAGCAGCATAATTATGGAGTGCAACATGGCGGATTTTCGCAGCGATACCGTAACCCAACCTTCTGTTGCCATGAAAGAGCGCATGCTAAGCGCCGCTCTGGGCGATGATGTGTTTAACGACGACCCCACTACGCTGGAGTTGCAACGCTATGCCGCGGATATGCTCGGCTTTGAAGCGGCATTATTTGCGCCCAGCGGCACCCAAACCAACCTGATTGCCATGATGAGCCATTGCCAGCGCGGCGATGAAGCCATTGTTGGCCAGCAGTGGCATACCTACAAATGGGAAGGTGGCGGCATGGCGGTGTTAGGCTCGATACAGCCGCAACCGCTGGAACTGCAAAGCGACGGTACTTTGCTGCTGAGTGATATTGCCGCAGCGATAAAGCCGGACGACCCGCACTTTGCCCGCACCCGGCTGGTTGTGATTGAAAACAGTGTCGGCGGTAAAGTACTGCCGCTGCAATATATGCGCGATGTCGCCCAATTAGCGAAAGACAAAGGCTTAAACTGCCATATCGACGGCGCACGCTTAATGAACGCCGCTGTGGCATTGGCGCCCTTACATGGCTTAACACCGCAGCTGATGGCGCGCGAGCTGTGCACGGGCTATGACTCGGTATCTCTGTGCTTATCTAAAGGCCTGGGTTGCCCGGTGGGGTCTTTACTGCTGGGCTCTAATGATTTTATCAGCCGCGCGAAAAGAGTACGCAAAATGCTCGGCGGTGGTATGCGCCAAACCGGCATCTTAGCCGCTGCCGGCTTGTATGCGCTGGAAAACAATATTAACCGGCTGGCCGATGATCACGCCAACTGCCGCCGCTTAGCCGATGGTTTAACCATATTGGCCACGCAAACTCCTGCCTTACAGGGGCAACTGAGCGTATTACCGGTGCAAACCAATATCTTGTTTACCGATATCAGCCTTGCGCTGGCTGAGCGCTTGTTACCTTATCTGGCCGATTGCGGCATCAGGCTTACTGCCAGCAATTATCAGAGTACAGACGGCGCGATAAAGCGTGTGCGCTGGGTGTGTCACCTGGATATCAGCAGCGCCGATATTGAGCAAGCGCTGCAGGCTGTAGCAAAGTTTGCTGAACAACCTTAACGAGAACCGGCTTACGCTAAGGCAACCGTTGAACGCATGGATGGGTTCACGGCGTGTTGGCGTGTGTAAACCGGTTCGACTCTTATGCTGCCGTTGAAAGCAATTGCGCCCTTTGCCTGTCTATTGCGTATAACTAACCACGTGATAGCAGGCAGAGGTAACTATGGCCATATCTTCCTTATTAAAATTGTGTGCCGGCGCATTGCTGCTGGGCAGCACTGTTGGTACCACAGTGCAGGCAAAAGCCGACGCTATGCCGGCCACCACGCATCTGGATTCAATAGTAGTGGGTGCCGGTTGTTTCTGGGGCGTGGAAAAGCGCTTTGAAGCTATGGACGGCGTCGCCGATGCAGTGTCCGGCTATGCAGACGGCACCGGCGTAGAACCGACGTACCGCGCCATTACGCAGCGACGTAATCAGCACAATCCCAATAACCACGCCGAAGTGGTCAAAATCAGCTTTAACCCGGCGGTGATTAGCCTGACCACCTTGTTGCAGCGTTATTTTGAAATGCACGACCCCACCCAATTAAACCGTCAGGGCAATGATATCGGCACTCAGTACCGCTCAATTATTTTAACCAACAGCCAGGCGCAATATGACACCGCACAACAAGTGCTGGCCGCTTACCAACCACTGCTGACTAAAGCCGGCTATGGCGCCATTACCACGCAGATAAAACCGCTGCGTGAGTTTTTTCCGGCCGAACAATACCATCAAGACTATATTGCGAAAAACCCCAACGGTTATTGCCCGGATCATAGTACCGGTGTGCGTTTTGCCAGCGACAACAAGCTGCAAACCGCAGCGGTGGATAACAGCGCCCTGCTCAGCGGTAAACATATTTTGGTGATAGATTCAGAGAGCTATTGCCCGTACTGCGAAAAATTTAAAGCTGATGTAGGCAACAGCTACAGCGGCGATATTTCACTGCATTACCGCTACGCCAGTCAGTTGCAGGGCCTGAGTATCAGCTCACCAACCTGGGCTACGCCGACTATTATATTGCTTGAGAACGGCAAAGAAGTGTTTGGCCGCCAGGGCTATTTAAGCCCGGCCGAATTTTACCTGTTGCTGGGCAAGTTTAAACTAGGTGACAGCGAAGCCTTTAACGTCGCCTTTGATGAAGGTACCGACGGCCGCTTTTGTCAGCAATATGAGATTTTCAAAAACACCCCGGACGGCGTGTTTACCGACAAGTTAAGTGGCGCGCCGCTGTTTGACACCCGCGACCGCTTTGACTCCGGCACCGGCTGGCTGTCTTTTACCAAAGCCGTTAACGGCGCAGTAATTGAAAAACCGGACAACCGCTACGGCATGCGACGCACTGAAATTCGCGCCAAAGTATCCGGCATTCATTTAGGCCATGTGTTTAACGACGGCCCTAACGGCAGGCCGCGCTACTGCATTAACGCCACGGTGCTGGATTTTGTGCCACGGAGTTAGGCCAGCTAATCTGACACCGGCCTGGTTGCCTCTTTGCTATCCGGTAGCAAGTTCTCTTCATCCGAATGGTGCAGCTCTGCCTGCACCTGCTGTTCAATAGTGTTATCAGTACTGACATCTGCCGCCGCAGGTTCTGCGTGGCCGGGCTGTTGCGCGGTCGCGGCAGATGTGGCACTTTGCACTTGCGGCGCCGGTTTGTCAGCCATATGAATGCGGTAAATCGGCTCCGGCATTTCAATACCCGCGTCATCAAAAGCAGCTTTTACCAGCCGGATGGCTTCGCTGCGGGCTTTTAAAAAGTCGCTTTCGCGTTGGTCTATCCAGGCCAGTACGCGCACGGTAACAGTACTGTCGCCCAATTCCTGCACCAGTACCCGTGGCATCGGGTCAGTTAAAATACCCGGCATTTGCTGTAAGGTGGCAATGGCCAACTGGCGTACCGTATTAAGGTCCAGATCTACCGATACACCAACGCTAAATTCAAACCGGCGCAGTGGGTTGCGGCTGAAATTGGTCATCGGCGAGGTAATGATTTGGCTGTTAGGAATACGTAAGTGGTTGCCGTCCTGCGTCATCAGCACCGTATCACGCGATGTTAAGCGCACCACGCTGCCGCTCATATTGTCGATCTGAATAAAATCGCCGATGGCAAACGGATTACGTGTACTAAGCAAAACACCGGCCAGATAATTTTCCACAATATTGCGAAAAGCAAAACCCAGTGCAATACCAATTACCCCGGCCACCCCCAGCACCGCGCTAACCAGGGCGGTGGCATCCAGCAGCTCCAGAGCTATCAGTATGCCGATACCGCTGATAGCCACACGGACAAAACGCATACCCAAATTAGACGCCAGCTCTGTCAAACCAATATAGCGTAACCAGGCACCACGTTTTGCCGCCCAGCCCCCGAGCAGCCAAAAACTGACAAGGGCCACTAACGCGACTAACAACAGCGGCAGCATTTGCACTGTGGTGGTCAGCATTTCGCTGAACTTTTCCGCCGCCGGCGCCAACCGCGACCGAACCGCCAGCTGTTCCTGCAAGCGGTTTTGTACATACACCACCCCTTCCAACCGGCTGGCAATGGCGGCAGCTTCACTTTTTAGTTGGGTATTGGCCACTTCGCCGCTCAGCGTCAACACGCCGGCCTGCACACTGACTTCGATAAGCTCCATGCCGGCTATCGCCGCGGTGATAGCGCTTAACCGTTCGGCAATTGCCTGATCGGTTGTAGTATTAACCACTTTAATTGGCGCTTCAGCATCGTTCTGCTGCATAGCCAGACCATAACCCGGCAGCCAAAGCAGCATTATTGCCAGCAGCAGTGGTTTCATCCGTTCTCCGTTTTTGCGTTAGTTAACCGTGACGTAACTATAGCAGCCGGCCAATTACAACTGAGCACGCTCAGCCAATACAATCACGGCAGGGGCCGGTTTATGCCGCAGCGCAAGCAGCAAACCGGTAAGAATAATCAGCAGCACGCCTGCCAGTTGCAACATGCTTAAGCTTTCGTTAAACAGCCACCAGCCGGCCAGAATTACCGTAACCGGTTCCAGATAGGCCAGGGTGGCGTACACCCGGGTGGGCAAATGTTGCAGCGCCACTATGGCGCAGTAAATAGCGATAAAGCCGGGGAAAATGCCGGCCAGCGCTATCCAGATAAGAGCGTCCGGCTGCGGTAAGCTGATACCGGTTAAAAACGGCAGTACACAACAAGCGCCGATTAGCAGCTGATAAAAGGTGCGCTGCAGCTGTGAATGCGCCGGCAAGGAACGGCGGTTTAGCAGTAAAAAGCTGCTGTAAGCACATAGCGACAATAAACCCAGCAGCAAGCCGGGTAGCTGCGCTGTATCTAACACCAAATCAAACTTAAATTGCTGCAACATAGCAAAGCCAAGAAACGACAGTACTATCAGGCTGCTGTCGGGCAAATCCAGCCGTTCTTGCAATAACCAGTGCGCAATAAAGGCCGACAGCGGCGGTGCCAGGTACACCAACATAATGGCGTTGGCCAGGCTGATATACTCAATAGCGCTTAAAAAGCTCAGCATAAACCCCGCCAGCAGTACGCCGTTTACCGCCATACGCCAGTCCGGTTTGCCTTTAAGTTGCCTGATACGGCCGGTTAAGCCGACAAACAGCAGTAAACACAGGCCACCAACCGCCAGCCGGTAAAAGGTTAACTCAGCCGCCGCCAAGCCACTAAAGCGGGCAATAATGCCACTGCTGGCCATCGCCACGGCCGAAACCAATGCCAGTAACGCATAAGTGAACATAATACCCGATTGTCCTGTGTCATCGGGATTGGGTTTACTCACACCGACACGCCGTAAATACGTCCCTGTAGGCTCGATTCCGGCATCCATGCCGTCAACGGTCGGCTTAGAGTAAACCCAATCCCTCGCCTTAATTCCGGCTCACATTATGCTGGTTCTGCATTTAATAAACGAGATGGCCTAGCCGGAATTTCGCATCCCGGCGGCGATACCGGCAATCGTCACCATTAACGCCCGGCTAATCATCGGGTTTACCCGCTCCGGTTGGTGGCGCACGCGGTACAATAGCTCGGCCTGCAAAATATGCAGCGGGTCCACGTAGGTGTTGCGCAGCATGATCGACTCTCTAATCCAACTCTCTTTTGCCATCAACGTATCACTGTGGATCAGCTTCAGCAGCAGCTCGCGATCAGCGGCCAATTGGCTGCGCAGGCTTTGGCCTAAATGTTTCAACTCGTCCGGCACCAGCACTTTATCGTAGTAAGCGGCTATTTCGCTGTCGGCTTTTAAAAACACCATTTCCAGCATCGACATACGGGTGGCGAAAAACGGCCATTGCTGCTGCATTTCATCCAGCAACGCGGCGTTGTCCTGCTCTGCCGCTTTAGCCAGCGCCGAACCGGCCCCCAGCCAGGCCGGTAACATTAAGCGGTTTTGCGACCAGGCAAAAATCCACGGAATCGCCCGCAGGCTTTCCACGCCGCCGGTTGGGTTACGCTTGGCCGGTCGGCTACCCAGCGGCAACTGGCCCAGTTCCTGCTCGGGCGTGGCCGCACGGAAATAGGCAACAAAGTCTTTATTGTGCCGCACTACAGCGCGGTAGGCTTCGCAGGAGTCATCCGCCAGTTGCTGCATTAAACTGCGCCAGCTTTGTTTTGGTACCGGCGGCGGTAACAGCATGCCCTCTAATACCGCGCTGGCATACAGCGCCAGGCTGCGCTCAGCCAGTTTCGGCAAACCGAATTTAAAGCGGATCATCTCGCCCTGCTCGGTTACCCGCAAGCCGCCGGCTAACGAGCCCGGTGGCTGCGATAAAATAGCAGCATGGGCCGGGCCGCCGCCACGGCCGATAGTGCCGCCGCGTCCATGAAACAGCGTAAGCTGCACTTTGGCCTGCTGACAAATAGCCACCAGTGCCTCTTGCGCACTGTACTGCGCCCAGGCCGCTGCGAACACGCCGGCGTCTTTGGCTGAATCAGAATAGCCAATCATCACTTCCTGTTTGCCATTAATGTAACCACGGTACCAGTCAATGCTAAGCAGCTTGCGCATGCAATCGGGCGCATTTTGTAAATCACTTAAGGTTTCAAACAGCGGCGCTACCGGCATGGGGAAGCTAATACCGGCTTCTTTTAACAGCAGTTGCACTGCCAGCACATCAGACGGTTTACCGGCCATTGATATCACGTAGGTGCTTAGCGCCTCACTGCCGTGACGTGCCACGATATCGCAGGTATCCAGCACTTCCTGCACATCGGCAGACGGCTGCCAGCTTTTCGGAAATAACGGCCGCCGGTTCGCCAGCTCGGCCAGTAAAAAGGCCTGGCGCGCGCTTTCATCCCAGGCGCTGTAATCGCCCAGCCCCAGATGCTGCGTTAGTTCAGCAAATACCTGCGCATGGCGGCCGGCATCCTGACGGATATCCAACTTTAACAGCGTAACACCAAAGGCATAGGCGCGGCGCAGGGTGTCGAGCAATTTGCCGTTGGCAATCACCGCCATGCCGCAGTCGAGTAATGATTGATAACACAGCAGCAAGGGCTCGAGTAACTGCTGGTTATGCCAGATTAAACCTTGCGGCCGCTGCAGCCGGTCGTGTTTTAACGCTTCGCTTAGCCAGTCGCGCGTGTGCAACAAGCCACTGCGCAGCTTGTTCAGCACCAAACGATAAGGCTCACCGGCCTCGCCCGCCGCTTCACGCAGCGCCGCATTGGCCTGATACATCGACAGCTCGCTGCTGAGTAAATCCAGGTCTTGGGCAAATAAGTCTGCGGCTTTCCAGCGGCTGAGTAATAACACCTGACGGGTAACCTTAGCGGTAACAAAGGGGTTGCCGTCACGATCGCCGCCCATCCAGGAAGAAAACTTTACCGGGGCGGCATCCAGCGCCAAGCCTTTGCCGGTGGCATCGATAAGCTTGCTGTCCAGCTCGCGCAGAAAATCCGGTATTGCCTGCCATAACGAGCTTTCAATTACGGCAAAGCCGGATTTGGCTTCATCTACCGGCGTAGGCCGCTGCTCGCGAATTTCATTGGTATGCCAGGCCTGGGCTATCAGCTCGCTTAAGCGCTGGCCTATTTGCTGTTGCTGCTGCGGGCTAAGCTGCTGCTCTAATTCGGTTAAGCAGGCGGCAATTTCGGTTAACTTATGAATAAGGGTGCGGCGCGATACTTCGGTTGGGTGCGCTGTCAGCACCAGCTCTATCGATAAGTTGGCCACCGCCTGTTCTACCGCAGCAGCGTCTGACTTTTTCTGCTGTAGCAAGCTGAACAGCTCTTGCAGCGGCTCCGGCTTTTCAATGCTGGCGTGACCAATGCGGCTGATAGTGTGGTGCTGCTCGGCCAGGTTGGCCAAATTCAGAAACTGGGCAAAAGCACGCGCTACCGGCAGCAGCTCGTCATCGCTTAAACTGCGCAGTACCTGCTTAAGTTTATCCGCTTGTAATTCTTCGCCCTGGCGTGCGGCTTTGGATAACAGCCGGATTTGCTCTACCCGCTCCAGCACAGCGTCGCCTAATTGGCTGCGAATGGTGTCACCCAGTTTGGTACCGAGTAAACCGACATTGGCTTTTAATGCTGCGTAATGGTCCATCTTCGTTGCCTCTTTAGCCATTTGTTACCCCACCCTAGCGCGTTATGTACTGGTACTCAACACTGATTGATTACAAAACGGGCAACACAATTGGTAATACCAAATAACCAAAAAGGTAAGCAACAAAAAACCCGCCATTAAGGCGGGTTTTGCATTACAACAAAAGCGGTTTAGAACTTGTAGCTTACGCCGGCGAAGATCTGACGACCGATAGTGTCAAACACTTCCGGTACTGTGCCGCCGTCGCTGCCGTTTCTTACACGTGATGGCTCTTCGTCTGTCAGGTTTTTCACACCCAGTGACACACTGAAACCGTCAGTGATGAAGTAGTTAGCTGACACATTATGGTACAACACGGCATCGATAGCTGAACCATCGGCTAAGTACTCTGTTTTACCGATATAACGGTTGAAGTAAGTTACACTCCAATCGCCCTGACCGGCCTGAATGCTGAAGTTGTTACGCAGTTCAGCATAGCCGCCAAAGTTACCGTCGATGGTGTTGGTGTAATCCAGACCATCTTGTTTAAACTCCAGTAACCAGGTAGTGTCGTTGTTGATATTCCAGGTTAAACCCAGGCCTTCAAAACGGTAAGCCACGTTTAAGTCGATACCGCTGGTATCCTGGTTACCGACGTTAGTCAGCGGGTTGGTGAAGTTAGATAAATCACCTTGTGGCGTAATGCTGAAGGTTTCACAGGCAACAACATCGCCGGCGAAACAGTTGTTTAAACCAGCCTGTGCATCTAAACGCGTAATAGCGTTAGATACTTTAAAGCGCCAGTAATCGATGGTCATCGACAGACCTTCGATATCTGCCGGAGATAACACCACACCTGCCGTGAAAGATTCAGACTCTTCCGGTTGAATATCAGCATCTGAGGTGTAATTTACCAGGATTTGCGGGTCTTGCTCGTTGCCCCACGGATCGTCCAGGTAGTCGTACGAACCGGTGTTACCGCCGTATAACTCGCTTACGTTAGGTGCACGGAAACCGGTAGCCGCTACAGCACGCAGCATTACTTCGTCAGTGGCTTCATAGGTTAAGCCGACTTTCCAGGTACTGGCTTTGCCGAAGGTAGAGTAATCATCAAAGCGCAGCGCAAATTCGCCGGTTAGCTTATCAGTGAACGGTACGCTGACTTCCTGATAGAACGACACTACGCTGTAGCTGCCCTTAGTAGGGTCTTGCTGTGCGGCTGTGCCTTCACCGGCGACAATCACCGGATCCGGGTTATTGTAACCGCTGTCGCGACGGTATTCCGCACCGATAGCAAAACCTACAGCACCGGCTTGCAGGTCAAATAAATCACCGCTTAACACGCCGGCAGCGACATGCTGCGCATTACCGCCGTCTGCTTTTTCCAGATAGCCGATGTCGTTAATAATGGCAGTTGTCAGTGGTGCACCGCTAAACCAGGCTGCCTGATTGGCATACACCGAGTTTTCCATTTTAACGGCGTTAATAGAATTAGCTACCGAGGTATCCGCTTCGTTCTTGCCGTAGGTGTACGACAGATCCCAGTTCATACCGGTGTGCACGTCTAAAGTACCGGCCAAACCGGCAGATAAACGTAAGGTGTCGGTGTCTTGCTCATATACGCGCGGGCCAACATCGTTGGTGCGGCGGCGATAGTTAACACGGCCGGTATCATCTGCAGCAATACCTGCAGCAGTCATACCGGGTGTTAGTGTAATACAGTTTACTAAATCTGCACCCGGGGCACCGCATACGTCCAGCATAATGTCACCCGGTTGCGGCGCTAGTTGCTGATCAGATTTACGCTTGGTGTATAACACGTCTGCAGTAAAAATCAGGTCGTTGCTGAATTCCTGTGTGGCATTAGCAAACAAGCTGTAACGTTTGCTTGGTGTTTGGTACCAGCTGTCTTTGGTAAAGTCATAGCCGTTTTCTACCTCTGACCATTCACCCTCAGCATTTTGCTGCATACCTGCCAGGCTGCCGGTAGGAATAAACGAGCTGTTGCCCGGCTCTGTCCAGTCACGATCAGATTGAATAACACCTTTACGGTCAGAGTATGCCGCACCAAAGGTATAGTTACCGCTATCTGTGCTAAAGCCATACAAAGCACTTAATTCGCCGGTTTCACCGTCACCTTTGTCAGTGCTGCTGCCGTTCAGATCCAGTTGAACGCCTTCAAAGTCTTTTTTAGTGATAATATTTACCACCCCGGCAATGGCATCAGAGCCATATACCGCTGAAGCGCCGTCTTTTAAAATTTCTACCCGTGCAATCATCGCTACCGGGATAGCGTTTAAATCTACTGCACTGTCGGCACCTGAACCGGAGTTCACCATACGGCGGCCGTTTAACAGTACCAGAGTACGCTCAGGCCCCATACCGCGCAAATCTACCTGGGCTACGCCGTCTGCACCGTTATTGGTGGTTGAACCTACTGCAGCGCCGGCCATAGAGGTTTGCGCCTGCAGCAGTTGGTCAACAGAGGTAAAACCCTCTACGCGAATGGCCGCAGCGTCGATAACGGTGATAGGTGATGCCGTTTCCATATCCTGACGTTGAATACGTGAACCGGTTACCGCAATACGTTCAACTTTCGCTACTTCTGCTTTTGCTACTTCCTGAGCCAACACAGCAGAACTGAAACCTGCAGCCGCTACCGGTGCTGCCAACATGGCAAAGCGTACCGCTTTACCTAATAAAGATTTTTGCATGTTATTCCCCCTGGACGCCTTCAATGAGACTGCCGTTGTTATAGTGGTGGTTTTTCCGGCGCTGACGCTACTGCGCTTTTGTTGCCAATACCAGAACAAATACGTCAACACGGGGTTTGGTGTGACAAACGGAAGGAATTCCGGCATCAGGCCAAACTGTGTATTAATTTGTAAAATCGCCACCAAAGCCAGAGAAAATAAGACCGGCGCACTTTGGTAAGCCAGTAACCTTTGCTACACTGCGCGCCCTTTTAGCCCCGCTCAGCAGGGAACTGATACTCTTCATCCCGGTCAGAGCTGCTGTGCGTTGCATTTTTTTCGAGTCGGATATGAAACTAAGCTGTTTAATAGTGGACGACGAACCTTTAGCCAGGGCTGGCATAAGACACCTGCTGAGCAAGCAGCAACAATTTGAAATTACTGCAGAAGCCGATAACGGCACTGAAGCATTACGTCTGGCGCAACTGCATCAGCCGGACATTATTTTTCTGGATATTCAGATGCCGGGCCTGGATGGCCTGAATGTGCTGCGCCAGTTAGCCAATAAGCCGGCAGTGATTTTTTGCAGCGCCTACGCCGAACATGCCGTTACCGCCTTTGAACTGAGCGCGGTAGACTATCTGCTTAAGCCCTTTAGCGCCGAGCGTTTTCAGCAAGCCTTATTTAAAGCCTGTGGCAAAATTATCCATGGCCTCAGCCGCCAGGCCGCACCGCAGCCTGAACCGGAACCGGAATATATCGATCGCATAACCATCCGCGATCCCGGCCGCTTACGCATTGTTGATGTCAGCGACATCAGTTGGATTGAAAGTGCGGGTAACTATGTCGATATTCATGTGTATTCGCAGCAAAAAAGCTACCTGCTGCGCGATACCATGGCGGCGATAGAAAGTAAGCTGGACCCGGCGCTGTTTGCCCGCATTCACCGCTCGTCTATCGTGCGTAAAAGTGACATTGTGGAACTAAGACCGGGCGATAAAGGCGATGCCGAGGTGGTGTTAAAATGCGGCGCCAGCCTAACCATGTCGCGCCGCCACCGCGCCGCGCTGGCCGGATTATTTGGTTTGTAACAGCCGCCACTTTTTCGCCGGCAAAAAAAGCAGCATAAGTTATGCTGCTTTGCTGTAACACCCTGCCGGCTACTCCACAATTATTTCAAATAAACCGCGCATATTAGCGTTGGCCGCATTCGAACGCAGCTCTGCAGGCCGCGCTTCATACTCCGCCGGGTTGTTCTGGCCAAAGCCTATGGTTTTAAACCGGGTTGCTGCTATGCCTTCGCTAACCAAAAACGCTTTAATTGACTGAGCCCGGCGTTCACTCAGCGCCTGGTTGTACTGTTCGGTACCGCTGGCTGAGGTGTAGCCGGCAATACGCACTCTGGCCGCCGGGTTGGCGTTAAGTGTGCGCACATGCTGGCGCAAAATAACCTTAGTGTCGGCATTTAAGTCAGCAGTATCAAAATTAAAATGCACATCTTCCAGTACCAGCACTTCCGCATCTGCAGTCATCCCGGGTTGCGCCCTGCGTGCAGGTGCCTCTGTGGCCACAGGCTTAACTGCAGCCGCTGTATAGCGTGGCTGAGTCTCGCCAAAGCGATACACCAGGCCGAGTGAATACAGGTCAATGTCGCCATCGTTACCGACTAAGTCATCCATACGGTAACGCTCGGCTTCCAACCGCAGCGTAAAGGCAGCAGAGATATCGTATTGCAAACCCAGGCCGTATTTATGCTTGGTGTAATCATCGCTGTAGTCTGCAGTATTGATTAAGCCGTTGCTGCTAAACCGCGTTTCTGACTCATTTCGCGTTACACCCAAGCGGGCAAAAGCCGACAAGCGGGCGGTCAATGGCAAAGTGCCGACCAAATCCAGGTTCCAGCCCTTTAGTTTGGTATAGCCGCCATAATTCGTCACCGGCACCGTATCGGCCATAAACCGAAAATCGCCCAGATCAAAATAGCCGCCTTCCAGCGCTATATAACGGCCAAGCTGATAGCCAAGGTAAATTTTATAGCCCTCGTTACGGCTGTCTTTATCGATTGACGTCACGGCGAAGCCATTATTTTCCAGCGCGGCCCGGATAGCGGCACTGTCAATATTGGCGCTGGATTTGCCAACATTCATCCCGGCAAACCAGCCGTTTTCTGTGTAACCGGCAGCATCTGCAGCCAGGCTGCTAAACGACAGCACAGGCAAGCAACCGGTGGCAAATAAGGCGACTGTCGCCCGGGTTAATACTGTAGTAATTTTCATATCTCTGTCCTTTTTATCGACGTGCCACAGCCTATTCCGGCTTGGTCACGGTATTGGCGTCCAGCGTGACCTGCTCAGTCACAGAGAACAAACGGCCTGTTACATCAGCCCCTGTACCCGCATTTATTTGTGGCCAGGCCAATACATTGCCGGCAAAGCTGCTATTGCTACCCAGCATGGTTGCGCCGCCGGTGCGCCAATACACATTGTCAGCTTTTGCACCACCGCTCAGTGTCACGTTGCCGCCGGGAGCCCCGGTGGTAAAGGTACCTGCGATAACAAAGATAAAGACTGAATCCGGATCGCCTTGTGCATCCAGCGTCAGGTTGCCTTGTTGAATAATGACATTGCCGGCATTGCGGTACACGCCGCGGGTCAGCACCAGGCCACCCAGTTCTGCCGGTAGCGCCTGCGTTGCGGCGGCGGGGTTAGGATCGGCAGCCAGAAAGGTCGCGGCCACGCCTAAGTCTGTGCGTACCTGGTTGATAAAGGCCACCATGGATGCATAAGGTGCCGGCACCACATAAGGCGGGGTGCTGTCATCCGGTGCAAAAGACACACCGTTAGTCAGCTGGGTAAACTGGCCTGCCACAGGGCCTGCGGTAAAACCAGCATAAGCAGTGCGTGCCAAATCAAGGATCGCCATATCACCGTCAGCAACGGCAGAGCCGGCAGTAGTAGTGATAGCCTGGCTGGCTATCATAACAAAGCGCTGTAGCTCGCCCATAGCCGGTGCCTGAGGATTGTCGGCTAAGGCAGGGTTAACAATCAGCTCTGCACTACCCTGCACGGCGCCCAGGCTGGCGCTGATGTCCGTCGTACCGGCGGCGATGGCTGTTGCCAGGCCACTGTTGTTCTGACCACTGGCGTTCAGCACGGCCACCGCCGTATCAGCAGACGTCCATACCACAGTGTTACTGATATTCGCCGTGCTGCCATCGCTGTAACTGCCTGTTGCAGTAAATTGCTCAGTCTCATTCACCAGCACAGCAGCATTAGCCGGGCTTACTGCAATAGACAGCAAAGTGCCCGCTGTCACTGTCAGCGTAGTGCTGGCATCAACTGCAGCGTAACTGGCCTGAATCTGCGCCGTACCGGCCGACAGCCCTGTGGCCATGCCACTGTTGGCAGCCTGACTGGCATTCATCGTGGCAACAGCAACATTATCTGAGGTCCAACTGGCCTGTGTGGTTAAATCTGCGGTACTGCCATCACTATAACTGCCTATAGCACTAAACTGTCGCGTTAATCCTGCTACCAGTGCAGGGTTCTGTGGCATAACACTGATACCGGTTAAGCTGGCATTAGTGATGGTAAGCGTTGCTGCGGCTGACAGGTTGTCAAGCGTAGCACTGATTTGCACCACACCCGGCGCTAAGCCTGTCGCTACGCCACTGCCGGCACTACCGTTTGCTTTCAGGGTGGCCGTTTGGCTATCCGCCGATGCCCAAACTACGGTGTCACTGATATCGACAGTGGAACCATCGGAGTAGATGCCTGTGGCGCTAAACTGCCTGGTTGAACCCAGCGCTATAGAGGAGCTCAGCGGTGTGACACTGACAGAACTTAAGGTTGCCGTGGTGACGCTCAGCGTGGCTTCTGCCGTTACGCCCGCCATAGCGGCGCCTATTTGCACCGTGCCGGCACTCAGCGCGCTGATTAAACCGCTACCGGCGGTCATATCGGCGCCCGGTAACGCCACAGTATTGTCTGACGAGGTCCAGCTGACCAAAGCGGTCAGATTTTCTGACGAGCCATCGGAGTAAATGCCGGTGGCCGTGAACTGCTTGTTTTGGCCGGCAGCAACGCTGCTGTTTAGCGGGCTTATTACCAGGCTATCCAGGGTGGCATCGGTAATAGTGAGCTCAGCACTACCGGAAACGGCTGCCAAAGTGGCGGTAATTTGCGTTGTGCCCATAGCGTTACCGGTGGCCAGGCCGCTGTTTGCGAAGCCACTTTCGTTAACTGACGCAACCTGACCGTCGCCGGAGGTCCACACCACAGAGCGGCTGACATCAATAGCACTACCATCAGCATAGTTGGCAGTTGCAACAAAGCGGCGCGATACGCCAACTACGGCAGTGGCATTAAAAGGCAGCACCACTATGCTGCTTAAGCTGCTGTTGCTAACGGTTACTGTGGTTTGTGCAGAAATACTGCCCAGGCTGGCGCTGATTTGACTGCTGCCTGCGGCCTGGCCGGTGGCAACACCATAGGCGGCTTCCGGGGAGCTGGTAATAGTGACTACAGCAACACTGTCGGACAGCCAACTGACTGCCGCACTGATATCGCGTGAGGTACCATCTTCATACACGCCAATAGCACTGTATTGCCAACTGACGCCGGGATACAAGGTGGCATCAACCGGTGCCAGCTGGATCGACACTAACGCCACATCGCTTACTGTTAATAGCGTATCGGCCGATACACCACCAAAAGACGCGGTAATAACCGAGGTGCCGGGCTCTAACGCCTGTGCCAGCCCTTGCTCATTAATGTTGGCTACCACTGTGGTGGCCGAGCTCCAGCTTACTTCGTCGCTGATGTCCAGCGCGGTGCCATCAGCGTAAATACCGGTTGCACTGAACTGTTGGCTTAAATCCAGCGCGATAGTGGCATTCTGCGGCGACACTACAATAGACATTAACCCCTCAACCGGCTCCGGGCTAAGCACAGGGTCTTTATCGCCGTTACAGGCGGCCAGCAGCGTAAGCATCAGCAAGCCAAATAACCACCTGCCGCTTGCGCCCAACAACCTTGTTTGATATCTGAACATGATATTTATCCTCTGTATGTTTGGCGCACCTGCGCAAAACAGCTTTCAGTTGCCACGCTTGTACCATGCTGCCGGGCAGACGTCTGTGTGATGGCGCTCTTATAGGTTTTTATAAGCACAACGGCGATAGCTTGGTATACTGTGGCAAACTTAACGCGCGGATAAACATTAATGACAACGCCACAACACCCTCAGCCCAAGCAGAAAAAATCAGGCTTTCTCAGTAACTTGCTGATTAACGTCGTGCTGCCTGCGGTTATTCTCAGCCGCTTTAGCGGTGAAGACGCCCTGGGGCCGGTGTGGGCGGTGGTGATAGCGCTGGCGTTTCCGCTGCTGTTTGGTTTGTGGGAGTTAAAACAGTCCGGCAAGGTGAATTTTTTCTCTGTTTTGGGCATTGTCAGCGTACTGCTCACTGGCGGTATCAGCTTGCTGCAGCTGCCACCTTCTTATATCGCCGTTAAAGAAGCGCTGATCCCGGGCTTAATCGGCCTGATTGTACTGATAAGCCAATACACGGCGTTTCCGTTTGTGAAAAAGCTGCTGATTAACCCCGACTTACTCGACACCGACAAGTTGTATCAGGCGTTAGCGGCAAAACATAACAGTGCGCTGTTTGAGCAAAAAATGGCCCGCGCCGGTTATCTGGTCGCGGCAGCGTTTTTTCTATCTGCCGTGCTGAATTATGTGTTGGCTAAAGCCATAGTGGTTAGTGCGCCCGGCACCAGTGCTTATGCGGAAGAACTGGGCCGGATGACCTGGCTGAGCTATCCGGTGATCACGCTGCCGGTTATGGTAATGCTAATGGCGGCCATTATTTATATGTTCCGCCAAATTGGTAAACTTACCGGCTGCTCACTGGAAGACTTTATTCTGCAGTAGAGGATTTTACCGTAACGGATGCTGCAGCAGGCGCTTGCAGTTGCGAGCGCAGCAGGCTCAGCTCCTGTTGCAATTGCTGCATCTGCGCCAGTAACTGTTGCTGCGTCGCCTGCTCTGCGTCGTGCTCGGCCTGATGTTCCTCGTCGTGCATGCTTTGTACCGCGTTTACTATTACGGCAATAAACAGGTTTAGCATGGTAAAAGTAGCGATCAGAATAAAGGGTACAAAAAACAGCCAGGCATAGGGGAATTGCTCCATCACCGGCCGCGCTATGCCCATCGACCAGCTCTCCAGCGTCATCACCTGAAACAGCGTATATAAGGACGCGCCCAAACTGCCGAACCAATCAGGGAAGGCCTCACCAAACAGCTTGGTTACCATGACTGCCGCCACGTAGTACACCAGCCCCAGCACCATGGCAATAGACAGCATGCCGTTAAGCGATTGCACCAAAGCGCCGACAATTTTGCGCATCGACGGCACAAAGGTCAGCACCCGCAGTACCCGCAACACGCGCAGTGCCCGCAGTACCGAGAACGGCCCGCTGGCCGGCAGCAGCGCAATGCCCACTACGACAAAATCAAACAAACTCCAGGCATCTTTAAAGAACGCCAGCCGGTGCGCATACAGCCGTAGCAGTATTTCCAGCACAAATACCGTTAAAATGGCTTTGTCCAGCAGATGAATTGCCGGCCCCGCCCACGCCATCAACGCCGGCATGGTTTCCAAGCCCAATGTCACGGCATTAAGCAAAATCAGCGCCAGCAAAAAACGCTGCACCGTATTGTGCTCAACAAAGGCTTTTATCCGCTGCTGCATTGACGGCAACTGCACTACGACTTCACTACTCATGTTGCACCTCAGAACTTACTGCGTCCGGAAAATAATCTGCCGCTATTGTATGTCAGGCGGAAAAAACTGTGTTGATAAATTTATTACATGGCAAAAAATTACAATTAATTTACTTATTAAGATCAATATGTTGCATTAAACCCTCCGCCGGAATTCTGATATCCGCCGGCTGTTCCAGATATGGAATAGCCAAGCCAGCCGGCCTGTTGCAGGCTTAGCCGGCCCTTGCTGTAACGGCAGGGCAACAACAAGAAATCAACAGAGGATAAGACAGATGCAATACGGCAAATCAATTCGCTTATCAGTGCTGGCGACTGCACTGGCATTTAGTGCTTTAGCACACGCCAATAATCTGGCCATTACCGGGCCAGGCGCCGGTGCCGATGGCTCAGGTAAAGCCAGCGGCACCAGCTACGGCGATGTAAAAGATGCAGATCTGCAAAGCTATTGGCAGGCGCCGGCCAACAGCAGCCAGCGGGTGTCGGTAAAATGGAGCAGTGCGGTTAGCGCTAACCAGGTAATACTGCGCGAGCAGGGCAATAATATTACCGGCTGGCAGCTGGTGAATAATGACAACGGCACTGTACTGGCCAGCGGCAGCAGCATTGGCAGCAGCAAAACGGTTAACTTCAGCACTGTTAGCGCAAAAAAACTTAATCTGGAAATTCTCAGCGCCAGCGCTGCGCCACGGATTGCCGAGTTTGAAGTGTATCTGAATACCGACGGCGGCAACCCGACGGATCCAACCGACCCTACTGATCCGACAGACCCAACCGATCCGGTTGAGCCCGGCCCAATCACCTCTTGTGCTGCCACACCACAAGGTTATGCCTCACTTAACGGCGGCACCAGCGGCGGTGGCGGCAGCAACGCGGTAACCGTAACGGTAAGCACCGGCGCTCAGCTGGTGGCAGCACTGCAAGAGCGCGATTTAAACCGGCCACTGACTATCCGCGTAAACGGCACTATTACGCCCGGTAATTCCGGCGGTGTAAGTAAGTTTGATATTAAAGATATGGATAATGTCAGCATTATCGGTGTAGGCAACAATGCGCTGTTTGATGGTATTGGTATTAAAATTTTCCGCGCTAATAACGTAATTATCCGCAACCTTAAGCTGCGTTACGTCAACACCGGCGATAAAGACGCCATTACCATCGAAGGCCCGGCCAGCAATATCTGGATTGACCACAACGAAATCTATAACAGCCTGAATGTGGGTAAAGATTTTTACGACGAGCTGATCAGCGGTAAGAAAGACGTAGATAATGTGACCATTTCCTACAACTACCTGCACGACAGCTGGAAAACCTCGCTGTGGGGCAGCAGTGATTCCGACAACTACAACCGCCGTATTACCTTTCACCACAACCACTGGCACAAGGTAAATTCACGCCTGCCGCTGTTCCGCTTTGGTCAGGGCCATATTTACAATAACTACTACAACGACATTCAGGACACCGGCATTAACAGCCGGATGGGCGCGGTAATT
Source organism: Rheinheimera sp. (assembly GCF_030690345.1). Taxonomy (GTDB): domain Bacteria; phylum Pseudomonadota; class Gammaproteobacteria; order Enterobacterales; family Alteromonadaceae; genus Alishewanella. The sequence goes on along the minus strand of NZ_JAUYGV010000006.1, from coordinate 43,913 downwards.
CGCATTGAAAACAATGTGTTTGAAAACGCGAAAAACCCGATAGTGTCGTTTTACTCCAACGCCATTGGTTACTGGGATACCCGCGGTAACAGTTTCAGTAATATCGATTGGCAGGAGTACCCAAGCGACGGCATTATCGCCGGGCCAAATGTACAACAAACAGCAGTGCTAAACCTGCCCTACAGCTTTAACCTGTTACCCACCAACGAGGTAAAAGCCCACGTACTGGCCAACGCCGGCGTAAATAAATGTAGTTTCTAAGCCAATCAGCAGGCGGCAGTGCCGCCTGATTAACTGCCGCTACCTCAGTACCGCACGACAAATAAAACGGCCAAAACATCGGCCATAAAACCTGGTAAATATAACTGGTTAAAGCGCCGGCAATTACGCTTGAGTTTTTTATCAACAACTTGCGGGTGCCTCACCCGCAAGTTGCTGGCTCAAACCTGCTACAAGTTTAAAATGCTTGATTTACAAACAGCTACAAGCCTAGACTGGATGCAATTTTGCAACTTGCAGGATCTTAAACACACAACTCGCGGGTTTTGATCCTTTGAATAAGCTGTTAGCATTTATCGAGATCATCAGATGCCATCAAACAAAGTAAGGTTGGCCATAGGCTCTGAGAAAAAATGTGAAAGTTCAATTTGGCGGATATGATCTAATAAAAAAGGTGATATTTATGTTGCCGTCCGAATCTTGGGTGGCACCTATAAAATGAGCCTCCACAAAGATGGAAAATGCCAATTTGGTTTCACTGCGGAATTTGCTAGAGAAGCGGAACAACGTTTTGAAGTAAAGCAAAGGCACCTTGAGCTTTGGACTCTACCTGAGGATAACATAGTCAGGACTGTACAAATTCTGGTTCCTGCTTCGGAACTACGTGATATAAAAATAGATAAATCAAAAGATATTACATGGCTCACCGCACCGCCTAAAGGAGCTATAGGCACTATTTCAGTATTTATATGTAAGTCAGGAGAGACGATTACAATACCATGCGACGCAGAGAATCAATGGATCGTATCTGTCTTAGATACGCCATTAAGGCAAGCTGTTATAACTTACGCCTTTACGTATCCAGATAATTCTCTGACACAGTTAATCACCTACGAGAAAGGCAGGTTAACAAGTCTGACCAAAGATAAGTGTTTTCCACATGGGACTAGGGCTACTTTATGGGATTCACGAAAAGATCATAATCGTCATGTCTTGGAGCTTGCTTGTGATTAATCAACAAGATAGTTACGAGCTTATGCTAACAAGTGCCTTAAACATCGCGTCCTATGGCCGCTGGACTCGCAACAAGTTGCTCGCCGTTTAGGCGTGCGTTATGTAACAAGGAGAGTGCATGGATAATTCTCAGTTAGCGGGCGAGATTGCTTCTCAAGTTATATCTGATACAAAATTTTGGATAGCAATCATTGGCTTAGTTGGTGCAGTAATTGGTTCCTTACTGACGATGTTCGGAAATATTTTACTTCACTGGATAAAAGAGAAACCTCAAAGTGATTTGGAGAAAAGTCGCATCAATATGCTGGTAACGATGTTAGATGACGACCGTTTCCCTCAAAAGTGGCGCAGTCTTTCAACTCTGTCTGCAGTAATCGGAGCAAACGATGAAGAGACTAAACGGTTACTTTTCAAAGCAGGCGCAAGAGGTTCTGAAAAAGCTGACGGTAAGTGGGGATTGGTAAAGAACCATCCATTCCCCAGTATTGAGTAATGTTACATAACAAAGTGCGGCATTCGGGGCCTGCGGCCCCTGCGACGCTCACAAGCTCGAGCGCATGCGCACGGCGTTAAGTGTGCAAGGAAATCACGCTGTGGATATAACCAAAGATGAGCTAAAAAGCATTCTCGAACGTTGCAGTGCTGCAACTGATGGCCCTTGGGTATCGTTTGTCGAGGGGCGAGATCATTCATCTGGTTCAAATTTCATACAAACGGCAAGCTATGATATTGAACTGGCTGGTGCTACTGTTGCAGATCAGGATTTTATTGCTGCAGCAAAACAAGATATTCCGCGTTTGGTAGCTATTATTGCAAAACAACATGGCTGGTCTCTGTAGTGTGCGCACTTAACAAGCGCCATCAAAAACGCGCCCTTTGGGCGCTCGACTCGCAACACGTTGCTCGCGTTTGTGGCGGGCGTTAGGGCATCACTTGAAGATAGCATCTCTTTTCGTTTTGACATTCATATTTGTTGTAGCGATTTCGTCGATCTTTAGTTTTGGAAATAACTTCGAACCAAATGAGTCAACCGTGATTCTTGCGAAAATAGTGTCTTTGATTTGTTGCACATTTTTTCTTGTGGCTTCAATTACTATTTTCATTAAGAGACGTTGTGAACTTAAAGAGAGGCTCAACTGGGTTGCAGACAATAAAAAGTTTTATCTTTACTTATCAATAGGCTTACCTGCACTCACAGTATTTCTATTCATGATGCAATTTCAAATGCTCTCTGAGTGGTTTCCATCAATTCATGCCAGAAAATATTCTAATGAGCCAATTTATCAAATGTTAGTCGTAGTCACATCTAAGGAGATGCGAGGTAAAGGTGATTACATGAAGATTATTAATCTAAAAGGCTCAGACAAAGATTTTAGGGTAAGTGACAAATATTATAAAAGTGTTAAAGTTGGTCAGAGTGTTGTTATTGGGTACAGAAAAACAAGGTTTGGCCAGCAAGTCTTGTTTTATATGCCCTAACAAGGCGCTATTGTCGCCACTATCGTGGCCGGGACGGCTTACGCTGCACTCCAGCCGCCCCAAAGCTTTGCGTAAGCAGCTGTCACACCAATCATGGATTGCACCCCTATGAAAAAAATGACGTTTGTTGTTTTGCCATTGACTGTCGCCTTGACTGCGGTCATTACATGGTTTGCCAGTCTTTACATGTTCGAGCGTCCCGTATTTGACGAGTCAGTAGAGCAGAAGGCTATTTCCTCTCAATTACTTGGGGAGGAGCGGAAGTATTTGATCCACTTGCCGAAGTCTTATGAACGCGCACCAAACCGACACTATCCCGTTATTTATGTGCTCGACGGTTCATCTCAGGATATACATACCGCAGCATCAGCCGCCTTAATGGCGCGCATTGCGGCAATCCCGGAAGTCATCGTCGTCGGAATCCCAAACATTGATGGTAAAGGTCGGCAGCGCGACTACACTCCGCCTATGATGTTGCAAGACATCGACGACAAGGACAGCCCTACCGGGCGCGCGGACAAGTTTCTGGCATTCATGAACCAGGAACTCATTCCTGAAATAGATAAGAGCTATCGAACCACTTCATCGCGGGCTCTGGCAGGGAATTCTCGCGGTGGTCTTTTCGTCATATATGCTTTCACGGCAGAGCCGACACTATTTGAGACATACTATGCGCATAGCCCTGCCATGTGGCGTGATAACGAAGAGATGGTAAAGCAGCTAGACCATTTCCTGAAGGCTAATCCGTCAGTGAAAAGTACTCTGTTTCTCAGCCTCGGCAGCGAAGAAAACGACAAAATGAAAGGAGCCTTTCAGAGCACGATAACAACACTGCAAAATCATGCTCCTGTTACACTGCGCTGGCGTTCCCAATTCACCACCGGCGCAAGGCATGGCAACAATGCGGAGTTGGCGACCCCAATCGCCTTGCGGTGGGCGTTTGATTCTAAGTGGGAGCCAGAAGAAACGGCTTATAGGTCTGCGCCGTGACGAAAACTGCGCTAACAAGAACGGCCAGCGGACTCGTTCCTCGCCGCTGCCGTAAGCGTCAGCAGTTCAAATAAGTGCACGGCACAGCATTAATGGCAAAGCCAGCCATTCACAGGGTTTTAGTTATTAAAGGCAAGCTTAAGCAACCTGTATTTTTTAACCTATGCAGTAGAGCAAAGAACACTATGAAAATGTTGATCGTCTTGATTCTTTTATTCATACCCTCGTTAGGGTTTTCTGATCCTTTGGCGAGATTTATGCCTGAAACTGTGGCTGGCTCTGTTGCGCTAAAAAACAAGCTTGTTGGTACTACCTGGGTTTATAAATGGCGGGGTAGAGAATATCTTTTTAGCTTTGCTGCTGACGGCTCTGTCTCTAAGCTAAAAAGCTGGTCAATGGTCAATTGGGTGGTAACAGCACCAAACGAAGTGGTATTGGAAGGGGTATCTGACCGTATGGTGCTGTTATTTAATGATCAAGCTACGGGCTTTACATCAATAGACTGGGACGGCCAAAAAACCAGTGGTGGAATCGTTTTTGAATAAATCAAATCTGTTAGTAGTTTCGGCAATCTTTGCATTAAGTGCTTGCTCGACAGTAAAGCCACCGGGCGTAGCGGAATATGTGGATTTAGTTGGCCATAAAGAGGCTGTAGCTGACTATTGGGCGGTTAAACACAAAGTTGTTCCTGAGTATCCGCGTATGGCAGGGCAAAACGGAATATCGGGCTGTGTTGAGTTCTCACTTTTAATAGGCGCTGATGGAAAACCCCAAAATATGACGGTAATTAAAAGCTTCCCGGGTGAGATGTTTAACAAAAAAGCCTATGAAGCGTTGAGCCAATGGCAATGGCTTCCCGCTGCTATGAATAAACAAAAGCAACCGGTTTTGACCACCATACAATTAGACTTTACCACCCGAAATTCAGTTAACCATGCAAAGGCTTATAGCGCGTGCAAAATTTAAAATCGTATTTTTAAAAGTGATGTATAGCCCAACAACAGCTGAAAGCTGAGACCAGTCCGTCTCAGCCCGCCTGCTCAAACCGGCTAAACGCTGCTTCTAAATCTGCCAGTAAATCCTCTACATCTTCCAGGCCGATATGCAGGCGGATTAACGGGCCGCTGTAGGGCCATTTGGTCGCTGTACGCAGGTTTTGTACCTTCATAGTGGCGGTAATTAAGCTCTCATAACCGCCCCAGGAAAAGCCCATTTTAAAATGTGCCATGCCCTCAATAAAGGCCTCCACCTGTTGCTGGCTACCCTGCTTTAACACAAAGGAAAATAAGCCGTTGCTGCCACTGAAATCGCGCTGAAAAATGCTGTGGCCGGGATGTGATGGCAGTGCCGGGTGCAGCACCGTTTCGACCTCCGGCCGCTGCGCCAGCCAGTTGGCTACCTTAAGCGCGCTTTGCTCGTGCTGCTTTAACCGCACCGACAAAGTGCGTAACCCGCGTAGTGCGGTGTAGGCGTCGTCGGCCGAGGCGCAATAGCCCATTAAATAGCTGTGCTCGCGCAATTGTGGCCAGTGTTTTTCATTGGCACTGGCGGTGCCCAGCATCACATCGGAATGGCCGACAATATACTTGGTTGCCGATTGCACCGACACATCCACTCCCAGCTCAAACGGCCGGCACAAAATGGGCGAGGCCCAGGTGTTGTCCAAAATGGTGATAATATTGTGCTGCTGCGCCACAGCGGTAATGGCCGGGATATCCTGCATTTCAAAGGTGAGTGAGCCTGGCGATTCAAGAAAGATCACCCTGGTATTGGGTTTGATTAAGCCAGCGATAGCGGCACCGATTTGCGGATCGTAATAGGTAGTTTCTATCCCCAGCCCGGCCAGTAACTTGTCGCACAGCGCGCGGGTGGGCTCATAGGCGCTGTCTACCATTAACAGGTGATCACCGCTTTGTAAAAATGCCAGCAAGGCACCGCTTACCGCCGCCGCACCGCACGGGTACAGTGCACAGCCGCTGCCGCCTTCCAGCTCACAAATCGCCTCTTGCAGAGCAAAATGCGTGTCGGTGCCACGACGGCCGTAAAACGGCACGCGGTTACCGCGGTTTTGCGTGGCGTGTTTTAATTCGGCAAAGGTATCAAACACTATGGTAGACGCCCGCACCAGCGGCGGGTTTACTACATTGCCGGTATAACTTTTGCGGCGGCCGGCATGAATAAGCCGGGTATCTTTTTTCATTCGCTGCCCTTACTGAGTAAACCATTACGACTTAAGTCGGGTATATAAGACATCTGGATGTCTATACTATAGCCGTATAGTGCCACAATGTTAAACGCTTGTCGTCGGCTGCAGTATCTGTCTGAAGCGTACAATCCCCTGCTGGCCGCAAGCCCCGTTTGACAAAGGGTAGCGCGGCGACCAGGCTTTATGCAACAACAAGGAGAACACAGATGCGCAACTTTAGCCTTACGCCATTAACACTTGCCATAGCCGCCGCTTTGCTCAGCCCCACTTTAGCTGCCCAACAAAGCAATACCGACACCGCCGCTGAAGACGCCAAAATTGAGCAAATTGTGGTTACCGGTACCCGTGTGGCCGGCCGCTCGGTGTCCGATACCGCAGTGCCTATTGATATAGTCGGCGCGACCGCGCTGGAGCGCTCCGGTAATACCGAGCTGAACCAGGCGTTGTCTATTGCGCTGCCGTCTTTTAATTTCCCGCGGCCTGGCCTGGCCGATGGCACCGACACCGTGCGCCCGGCTACTTTGCGCGGTTTAAGCCCGGACCAATCGCTGGTACTGGTAAACTCGAAACGGCGCCATTCTGCGTCCTTAGTTAACGTAAACGGTACCGTAGGCCGCGGAGCCTCGGCGGTAGATTTAAATACCATTCCAATGGCAGCGGTAAATGCGATAGAAGTGCTGCGCGACGGCGCCTCAGCGCAGTATGGCTCTGATGCCATTGCCGGCGTATTGAACGTGCGCTTACGTGAAGCCAGCGAAGGCGGCAACTTTACTACCTCCTACGCTTATCGCGACAGCAATTACAGCACCCCTACTACCCCACCGCCTGCCGGTGCTACCTGGAGTGCGCCCGGCCAGATTGAACGTGCTGTCAGTGACGGCGAAACAGTTAACCTGAGCGGCTGGAAAGGCTTTGCGCTGGGTAACGATGGCTATGTCACGGTATCGGCAGAATATAAAGATGCTGAACGTACCGAGCGCGGTGGCTACGATTACCGCCAGCAATACCCGTTAGTGGATGGCGAATTTGATCCACGCGAGCAAACGATAGAACGCTTTAATGCCTGGTACGGCGAACCGGAAATGCAGCAGTTTACCCTGTTTGTTAACGCTGGTTTAAATGTTGGCCCGGGCAAATTATACAGCTGGCTTAGCTACCAGGACAGGGCAGCAAAATCCGGCGGCTTTTACCGCCGTGCCATAGATGACCGCAACGTGATTGAAGTACACCCGGATGGCTTTTTGCCAATTATTGCCCCGGATGTAACCGACACCAGCTCAGCGGTGGGTTATGAATGGGACAGCGGTGACTGGAGCTTTGATGCGTCAGTGGTGTACGGTTTTAACGAAATGGAATTTACCATTGAAAACACCGTTAACCGCTCAATTGGCCCGGCCAGTAAAACGGAATTTGATGCCGGCGGTTTTAATTATGACCAGATAGTCGGTAACTTTTCTGCCGTGACCTCCTTTGATGTCGCTGCGCTGGCGTCACCGGTGAATATTGCCAGCGGGGTTGAGCTGCGCCGTGAAAGCTACACCATTTTTGCCGGTGAACCGGACTCCTACCGCAATGGCGGCGTGTTATTGGCCAATGGCGGCCCCACCCAGTCCGGCGCTCAGGTTTTCCCGGGCTTTCGCCCCTCTAACCAAACCAACGAAAGCCGCCGCTCTGTTGGCGTGTTTGTTGACCTGGAAGCTAATCTGACCGACAACGTACTGGGCTCTGTCGCCATGCGCGCCGAGGACTACTCCGACTTTGGCAGCAACCTTACCGGTAAACTGGCGCTGCGCTATGATATCAGCGACAGTTTTGCCCTGCGCGGCTCGCTGCAAAATGGCTTTAGGGCGCCGTCTTTGCAGCAGCAATACTTTACCACCACCTCAACTAACTTTGTCGGCGGTGTACCCTTTGATATTACCACCTTCCCGGTGGATGACCCGGTAGCGATAGCCCTGGGGGCTAAACCGCTGGATGCAGAGGAGTCAGTAAACCTGTCACTGGGCGCGGTAATGCGTTTTGGCACTGTGTCTGTGACGCTGGATGGCTATCAGATTAATATTGATGACCGTATTGTGTTGTCAGAAAACCTCGGCACTACCGCCAGCCAGGCCAATGTTGGTGAGTATCTGGCAGAGCAGGGCTTTATCGGTGTTGCCGGCGGCCGTTTCTTTATCAATGGTGTGGATACCGAAACTAAAGGGCTGGATTTAGTGGTGAACTGGTCACTGCCTACCGATACTATCGGCGATTTTGACCTGACTTTTGTGGCTAATTACAACGAGACAGAAGTCACCAGGGTGCCGCAAACTGCCGAGCTGGCCGCACTGGATCCGGCACCAACATTGTTTGGCCGGCTTAATATTCTGGCACTGGAAAAAGGCACGCCGAAAGACAAACTGGGCGCCATTGTAAACTGGAATCTGGACCGCGTAAGCGCAACCTTGCGCGCCACCCGCTATGGTGAAGTATTAACGCCGGATAATGACCCGGCCCGTGACTTTACCTTAGGTGCCAAAACTCTGGTGGATATTGAAGGCCGCGTTGAGGTAACCGATAACTGGCGCTTAGCGCTGGGTATGGACAATATCTTTGACCAGTACCCGGAGGCGTTTCCGGTAGCGTTAAACTCGACCGGCAATACGCCGTTTTCTAACTACTCACCGTATGGCCGCTCCGGCCGGCTGATTTACGCTAAAATCAGCTATAACTTCTGAGCAGCAGGCGCCGTAAGGCGCCTGTTTTAATTCAGATTGCTGATTTGCGAAATATCAACCAGACGCTCTAACTGCGGTTTGGCAAAATAATAACCCTGAAAGTAGCGAATACCCACAGCGCATAAATAATCCAGCTCAGCTTTGCTTTCTATGCCTTCTGCCAACACCCTGGTGCCCTGTAATTCACACTGTGCAATGGTTTTTTCTACGATGCATTGCTTAGCCGCGTTCTGGTCGATATTACGGATCAGCTGCATATCCAACTTTAAGATGTCAGGTTTCAGTTCAATTAACCAATCTAATGTGGCAAAGCCGGAGCCGTAATCGTCAATAGCGGTATAAAAACCGCGTTTGGAATAACTACGGAAAATACGGTTTAAATGGTCTTTATCGGGGATCTGCTCGCCTTCGGTAACCTCAAACACCAGCTTGCGCAAATCAAAACCGTATAAATCTGCTGCCTCAATGGTGGCTTTAATACAGGTTTCCGGGTTGTATACCGCATTGGGTAAAAAGTTAATGCTTAGCAGAGTGTTACACCCCAGCCTGGCCGCTGTTTCAATCGCCTTTACCCTGCAGGCCTGATCAAAATAATATTTATTGCTGTCATTGATATGCTCAAACACCCAGGCCGCACCCTGACCTTCAGGCCCGCGCACCAGGGCTTCATAGGCAATAATGGTTTTGCTGTGCCAGTCAATAATCGGCTGAAACGCCATACGAATTTGAAAGCCCAGCGATTGGCCGCTTAAACAGTCACTACAGGTTTGTTGTTTAATACTGGCAGGAAATTGCATAAATCATCATTGATATCAAGACTCTGGTGTTATGACTGTAGCGGGCAATTTGCCCGGTTGCCAGCACTGTTAAGTAGTTTTGCGTTAGTTTGGCTCAGCTTCACGTTTGAGTGCAGCAGCATAAACGCTGATCAGCCGCTGTGCTGCCTGCTCTGCGCAACTACCAAAGGCCACTACGCCATCCTCGTGCCCGGCCATGGTAAAAATGCCTTGTTGCAGTACCTTAGTATCACGAAACAGCCGCGCCACCTCATTCGCCATCGCCACTGTGCCGTACGGCACTTCTGCGCGGGTTTGCGCCAACCCCAAAGCACCGGCCTGCTGCCAGATCTGCGGGCAATGCGCATGAATAACAAAGTTTAAGTCAGCACTTAACTGATACAGCTGGCCATGGGTCATCGCTTCCGATGAGGGCTTGGTTTCCCCCACAGCCACAATGCGGTTTTGCTCTGGCTGGCAGTGGGTAACCAGCGCATAATCGGCCGCTGTCATCTGAGTGATGCCACCGGTTTGCGTGCCGCTGATAATAAACTGGTTTTGCGCGCCAAAACGTTGGCTGATATTGCCAAAGCCATAGTTGTCGTAGCGTGATGGCGTTTGGCCCAGCATGCCCAGCTGCAGCATAATAGTGCGCCAGCTGTTAATCTGCGCCACATCAGCTGCCTTTAGCGCAGCTTGTTGGCTAAAATCCAGCTGAAATTTTATCACCCCTTCCTGTTCTGTCATCGTATTACCCGGGTAGATTACATAACAGTAAGTATAAGCTGCGGCGGCGCTGTACCCCAGCCGCATAGCAGGCCGCACAGCGATTTTACCTGCCGTGCGACTTGCTGTGCTACCTGAGCTTAAAGTTGGCTTTCTTGCCGGGTCAGCGTTTGAAACGAGTGCGGATGTTTTAAGTTAAAATCGCGGACATGACAGCGGTTATTCGGGCTAAAACCATTGGCGCGGACTTGCTCTACAAAGGCTTTAAACTGCACGCTGGCTTTTTCGGTGGTGGGCAAGGCTTCGCGCGCCAGCCGGTAATCGCCGACAATTTTTGCGCCACGGCTGACTAAAGGCGCGTCGCCGCGATCATCAGTGTAATACTGCGACAGCACCAGCAGGCGGGTACCGATATAACAGGCTTCATCCAGGTCATGAGTAACAAAGAAAATGGTCAGTTTATGTTCTTCATGCAGCTCCATCAGATAGATCTGCATTTGCTCACGGGTATCCGGGTCAAGCGCGCCGAAGGGTTCATCCATCAGCAATACCGGCGGCTTGCTCATCAATGCCTGGGCAATAGCCACCCGCTGTTGCATGCCACCGGACAATTCGTGCGGAAACTTATGCATGGCATCCACTAAGCGTAAGCGCTCCAGCATACTCACCGCCAGGGCTTCGTCGGCCTCATCGCGCCGCCACGGCAAATACCAGGCTTGTTTGCTTAACCGCGTACCGGCCATTACGTTGTCAAACACCGTCATATGCGGAAATAACGAGTACTTCTGGTACACAATACCGCGGTGCGGATCCGGATGCCGTGCCGGTGCGCCATCAATAATAATGTTGCCGGCATCGGCAAATTCCTGCCCCAATAACAAGCGTAACAAGGTACTTTTGCCACAGCCACTGGGGCCAACCAGGGTACATAACTCACCGGCAGCTACTTTTAAATCGATATTATCCAGTACCAGTTTATCACCGTACGACTTATAGACATCTTCGATACTAAGTTTAATTTGTTGATTCACTTGCTGTTTACTCCGGCATACCAGGGATACAAGCGCCGCGACAACATCCGCAATGCCCAATCCAGCAAAAAGCCAAGCAGGGTGATCCAGGCAACATAGGGAATAATAATATCCATCGCCAGATAACGCCTAACCAGGAAAATGCGATAACCCAGGCCATCCGTAGAAGCAATGGCCTCTGCCGCAATTAAAAATAGCCAGGCTGCGCCAAGGCTGAGCCGGAAGGTATCTAACGCCCGCGGCATCACCTGGGGTAACGCTATGCGATACAGATACGCCAGTTGTGTGCCGCCTAAGGTCAGCGTTTTAACCAACTGTTCGCGCGGAATAGCTTTGGTGGCAATAAACACATCGCGCGTCATCAGCGGAAAGGTGCCGATAAAAATCAGTGCCACCTTACCCACCTCATCCACGCCCAGCGTAATAAACAGCATTGGCAACAACGCCAGCGGCGGGATCATCGAGATAAAGGTGATAAAGGGACTGGCCGCCGCCTCTAAGCCGCGAAAGGCGCCCATATTCAGCCCGAGCCACAGCGCACAGATAAACGCCAGGCCAGCACCCAGCGCCAGCCGGGTTAAGCTGGACAAGGTATCAGCCCAAAACACATACTGGCCATTACGCGGACTGGGCTCCAACACCAAAGGCTGCATGGCCTCGACCATCTGGCTGAAACCAGGCAGCAGTTTATCGTCCGGGTTGTCGAGCTGCCGCGCATGTGATGCATAAGCGTATAACGCAATAATCAGTAAAAACGGTAGCAGGCCCAGCAGCAGCTTGTGCCAGCTGCCTGGTGCGGCATGCACACCAAACAACCGGGCGGGCTTTACCGGCTTATAATTTGCCGTCACGCGCCATCTCCATATAACCGGCGTCAAAGCGCAGCTTGACGTTGTTACTGTTACCTAACACCTTACCGTTGGCGAAACTGATACCAACATGGTCAACTGTTTTTGCACCAACACCGAACAGGCCTTTGGCAAAACTGAACTGCCTTACGCTGTCCATGGTGTCGACCAGCTTGGTGTTGGTTGCTACCGCCACCGCATCGGCCGGCTGATAGAACATTTGCGTGGTTTGCAGCTGGGCATTGAATTCAGCAACGGTAGAGCCGGCAGAGCGGGCCATGGCACTGATCGCGTCTTTTTGTGCTTTGCCGCCACCATTCATCATGGCCATTGTCTCGTACCAGGCACCGGTTAAGGCTTTTTTAAAGCGCTCATCAGCGGCGGTTTTCACCAGGGTTAAATCAAGGATTTCCGCCGGAATTTTGGCCGAATCAAACAGTAAATTGGCATTTTTCACCTGTCTGACTTGCTGCAGCGGTGGATTCCAGGTAACAACGGCAACGTCTTTTTGTGCCACAAAGGCAGAGGCAATATCGGCATCTGAGGTGTTCACCACGCGGATATCGCGCTCACTCATACCATGCATTTCTAACGCCCGCGCCAGCAAATAGTGTGACACCGACAATTCCACCAGCAACACGTCTTTGCCTTTTAAATCGGCAATAGATTTGGCGTTGCGCATCACAATACCGTCGTTACCGGCCGAGTAGTCGCCAATGATCAGTGCCGTGGAATCAATACCGCCGGCGGCCGGAATAGTTAACGCATCCATATTGGTCATGGTGCAGGCATCAAACTGGCCGGCGGTGTACAGGTTAATGGACTCGACATAGTCATTTACCAGCGTCAGCTCAATCTCGATACCGTATTTATCGGCCCACTTTTTCAGGATGCCGGACTCTTCCGCATAAGCCCACGGCTCCCAGCCGGTATAATGCGACCAGGCCATTTTAAATTTGTCAGCGGCCAAAGCGCTGCAACTGGCCAGTAAGGCCGCGCCAAGTACTGCGGTACGAAATAATGTCATCAGGTGTTACTCCTTGCTGTTCAATGTGTGGTCCGATTTTTGGTCCAATTCAAATAATTGATCAATCTGACTGCCTAAACCCAACTTTGCTTGCGAATCACGGCCTTTCAGCAATGACTCAATACGCTGTGCATTGGCCTCGTTGGCATGCTCCATCTCAGTAATATTTTGCTGCATCTGTGGCAGGGCGGCGCGGCGAAACTGTTGAATATCATCCAGGGCGGCAGCAATATCGGCAAAGGCGGTACGCAGTACGGCGATATCCAGTTGCGTTGCGGCCGCTTGCTTATGAATAGCCACGCCCTGAGTGCGCAATTTGCTGGCGGTACCGGCAATTAATTTATTGGTGGTTTCATTGACAGCAGTGACTTTGGCCAGCGTAATGCGCTGATTCTCCAGCGCCAACGCCAGGGTGACGGCAGTTTGCAATGCTGTTACTGTAACATTCAGTGCCCGCTGCACACCGCGGATTAACTCTTTGTTGTTACGGATAATTACTTCAACGGTCAACACGGCTTGCTGCGCTACCGCTTGCTGTTGCTGCAAATCCATAATGCGTTGGCGCAGCGGGAACAGCAGCTCCTGCTCGATAAAGGCGTAACGCGGATCATCTTTTAGCAGCTCGTTAAGCCTGGCGCTGAGTTTTAAATCAATTTGCTGGCCCAACACCACGGCTTGTGCCAGCTTTTTTGTCAGCTGTTGCAGAAACTTCTGGTCGTCGGCCAGGGTAATATTATCGCGCTTCAGTTGCTCGGCGCCCTTATCCAGCGCAGTAATAATGTTGTCAATCACACCACTGGCTGACTGAAACCTGGCAAAATAACGCCGCAGTGCTGTGCCCACACCCGGGATCAGCGCCAGCAGACGTCGCAACCCCGACGTGGAAAAGTCGTACTGGTTCGGGTCCAGATCTTCTACTGTGTCACGCAGGTCCAGTAGTGATTTGGCCACCGGGCCGCCATCTTCACTGTTGCGTGCCAGCGTGGCTATCGGCTGCTTTAAAATTTCAGACCGGCGCGACGCTTCCTGCTGCAGCTTCAGGCCCATGGTTTCTACCGATTGCACCGCCTGCTGTTTTGCCGTCTCATTGTCGACATCAACGGCAAACAATTGTGCTACTACTTCATCGGCGGCGCGGATAATATCGGCCGGTACCGACTGCGGCGCCGACGTATCGGTCTCCATCTTCAGCATGTCAGCTGACACGGCTTGCAGCGCGTCATGCTGATGTTCACTTACACCTGTTGTGCTCATATCAGTCTCCATTAATCCTTATTGGCTGGCATACTCTGCCAGGCGCAGCCCCTGCCGGTGTAACTCGGCAATGGCCGACTCTGTATCGGAATCGGCCATGCCGCGCTCTACTTTGGTTCTGGCTAAACGTTGTGTTACATCATCCAGCTGGGTTAACGCTTTTTCGTTCAACAGCAACAGTTCGCTGATCTGCGCACTGGTGGTACTAAAACCGTCTAACCGGCTTTGCAGTACGGCCCGCTCCGGCGCATCAGCAGCCAGATCAGCCAGACGCTGCTGCAATCTGGCAACATTAACGGCACCCAGCGCCTTTTGCGCAATCATGGCGTTACGAATATTGTCCAGCCCGCTTAAATACACCTGCTCTGCCACGCCTAAGTAGCGGGCATAGGTCAGCTCGGTTACCGCAAATCTGTCACTGAGCACTGCAACAAAGGTACTGAATTTTAAGTTGAAAGTGTCTACCTGTTCGGCCGCTAACGGTAAATCCAGGCCGGCCAACTCCTGCTTGATACCGGTAATTACCTGCTGCCGGCGTTGTTCCATCCGCCGCGTGGCCTGCATTAAAATATGCTTAGCGTGCTCATCGCGGCGCCAGCCAAACTCGGTGGCAAAGGCCGTTACCGCCGTGACGGCGCCCAAACCGACAGCACCCAATGCCAGGCCGCCAAAGCCAAACAACGCGCCGGTTACCGCGCCTAAACCACTTAACACCGCCGGATACAGCACAAAAGGGCTGACGGCGGCTTTTTGCGCGACGGCGCGCCTGATTTGCGCGGGTTGAAATAAATCTTTCTCTGCCATGCTTACAGCTGCTCGGTCAGGAAAATCAGTTCAACCCGCGGCAGGCGATAAAAATAGCTGCGCTCAGTTTCGCCGGGTTGGCGCACCAACGGCTGCTCACCGCCGACGCCGAGCGTACGCATACGGTTGCCGGCAAAATTATGCGTTAGCTCTAAGTAGCGGGCGACAGCATCGGCGCGGTCCTGCGATAACTGGCGGTTGGCCGCCGGGTCACCGCGCACGCCGGAATGGCCGCGGATATCAATATAGAAATGCGGATAATGCGACAAGGTGGCGGCAATATCATCCAGCCGCGTTTTGTCATCCAACGACAGCACATCACTGCCGGAGGAAAAGTTAATCGCCCGCAGTTTTAACGTACCGACTTCGCGCATATTCTGCCACTGCGCGTTCGTTAAGGCCGCATAGCTCTGCTGTGCCTGTGGCAGCGTATCAACCGCACCGGTAAAGCCGCTGCTGCTTTGTTGATACAACTGATGCACAAAGCTGCTGTTCAACAGCCGGTACGGATCGGCGTCCGGCAACGGGTTGCGGGTAAGATCACCGTAGTCTGTCAGCACCGAGATCACCGATTCAATGCTGCTGATCGCCGCCTCTTTCGACGGCACCTTAGCGTCGTGCGCCATCCAGGTTAAGGCATTGTCAGTTAATGAAGCCCAGGCCACGCCTTTTACCATGTTTGCTACGTCTGCCGCGGCTAAGCCGGTGTGCAACACCAACTCCTGTTGTAACAGTTGCGGCTCATCCCGATAGCGTTTTAATACGCGAAAATACTGCTGTAAAAACACGCTAACCAGCTCAGGCTTTTTTGCCACCAGCTCGCGCTGCGCCACCAACACATCGACCACCATGCGTTCGGTTTGCTCAGTGCCTATCAGGCGGTGAAACTGCGGGTCTTGCAGCGCGCGGCTGACATCCGGCTCCCATAATACGGCGGCATCAACTTTGCCCTGCTGTAATGCCTGTAACGCTTGGGCTGAACCTTCTGTTGCCACCAGCCATGGTTGTGACCTGGCCAGCGGCGGCAGATCAAAATGCACCGCCAGCGACTTAGCCAGAAACTCACTGGGTGATGATGGCGTTAACGCCACTTTAATGTTGCCGCTTTTTAAATCATCCAGTGAGGCAAAACGCGCTTTGCGCGCAATAATGGCATCGCCGCCTTTAGACTCGTCAATAACACTGACTATCACGCCGGGGTAGCGCACGGCAGCGCCGGCGACCACATAGCTGTCTACCGTTGCCACGGCAAAATCGATGTCGCCTTGTTGTAATTGCTTCATCCTGGCCGGATAGTCGGCGCCGTCATCAACGCATTCCAGCGCATAACCCAGCTCGCGCAAGCGCTTTTTCAGCTCGGCCGAACACAAGGGGTAATAGCCAACCCAGGAGTCTACCGCGATGCGGATGCGGTCTTTGGCTCCGGACGCATCCGAGCTGGCTTTAAAGGCATTTTCCAGATGTTGTTCTTTAAACAGGTAGTAACCACCTATTGCAATGGCACCGAGTAAAAACAACACCATGGCCGGCCGGGCGTGGTTCATTAGTGTTCCGTTCCGTTGTAGTCAAGCAAAGTGTAGTCATCCGCTTCAGCCAGCACCTGAGCTAAACCGGCGTCCAGCTCTTCCGGGTTGCCGGCAGCGGCATAATAGGTTTGTCCGGGAATGTTTAAGCTGTGGCCTTCACCAATGCAAAAACCAATGGTGTGAATTTGCACCGGCGACTCGCGCAGGATTTGCCTGACAACCGACTCCGGATCTTCATTACTGCCGGCTTCACCATCGGTAACAATAACTAAATGGTATTCACCGTAACCCAGTTGCTTTTGCGCTTGCTCTGTCAGGGCTTTATAGCCAGCCTCAGCGGCTGAGCGCAGCGGCGTGCCGCCATTGGCCAGCACCCGCTTCACCGACTGCAACAGCTGGCTTCTGTTTTGTCCCAGCGCCACGCGCTCCTGAGCGCCGTAGTGGTCAAACACATACAGACCGACGTTAGCCGTTGGCGGAATGCTGCTGATAAATTTACTTACCGCCGACTTTGCCACCACAATTTTTTCCTGCGATGAGGCACAGTTACGCTCTGACATAGAGCCGGAACCATCAAACACCAGATAATAGTTTTGTGCCAACACGTTGCCGGCCAGCGCCTGGCCCTGGCTCGCTGCCGGCCAGTCGTAACGGGTGGCATCTAAGGCGTAACTTTGCTGCTGCGGCGCTTCTGTGCTGGAGCGTTGCTGCGGCGGCAGCGGATCCTGACCACAACCGGCAAGACATAAAGCAGATAGTAATAATGCTGTTCTCATTTTCATCCTGCTCTACAGTGGCTTAAACACGTCAGCTTCGGCTTCCACCTGAATGATGCGGAACACCACCCGCATATTGGAGCGCCATTCCTGCTCGTTTTTCGGCGCGCAGGGATCATCGCCGCAAATGCCGGTTTTCGGCAGCGCAATACCATGACCCACAGTGACAAACTGGCTGGCGTCGAGTGCTAAGCCACGGCTATCGGCATAAGCAATAATTTCACTGCGTACACTTTGTGCACGGCTGAAACTCAGGTTTTTAGCCGATTGCTTCACCCGTCCCAATACCAGGGCATTTTCATCCGCCTTTTTCTGCCGTAAATAGCCCATAGGATCGGTATGGCCCTCTACCGTAATCAGCGCTCCACCATAGGTAGACGCCAGATTAAGTACTTTATCAAAGGCTTCTTTATACAACTCTGCGCTAAAGGCATTTTGGTTGGGAGCAAAATACACTTCAAACGAATACAATTCACCGTCGGCCAGCGAGCCTTGTTGCTGCTTGCGTGACACCACGGCAGCGGCGGCATTCTCATCAAACCGCACGGACTCAACG
Source organism: Rheinheimera sp. (assembly GCF_030690345.1). Classification (GTDB taxonomy): domain Bacteria; phylum Pseudomonadota; class Gammaproteobacteria; order Enterobacterales; family Alteromonadaceae; genus Alishewanella. Next base: position 25,964 of record NZ_JAUYGV010000006.1, on the reverse strand, counting down.
GTTTTCACCGCACCAATACCGCTACGCAGCAGCTCATAGTTCCAACTCTTGGCCGTTAACGGCGCAGCACCGCTGGCCATCTGTAAAGCTTTTACCCCTGCCAGTGATTCTTCGGCAATCACGGCAAAACGGCGCAAGTCAGTGCTGCTGGAGAAAAACGCTTTATTGCCGTTAAATAGCGCCAGCGCCGCATCCTGATACAAGCCTTCAGCATCTGCCGTTGCTGTTTCGGCGTCCAGCAGCAAGCGGGCTGATGCCCGCAGCAAGCTGTTGTAATCCTGTTTTTGTTGATTGCGCTGTGTAACCAGCGTAGCAACCTGCTCCTGAGCTTTTAATAAGCTGCTGACAAAGGCCTGCACTTTGTCGGGCTGTTGTTGCAGGTAATCACTGCGCACCGCATACACATCAACGATGACCTTGCTGGCGGTTTTGGTCGACAACAAAATGCGCGCACCTTTTACCGAGTCTTCTGAGCCGGTGCCGACTGCACCGTTCGAGGTTAATGCCAGTGCATCCGGGGTAATAACAAAGGCCGCGTCGATGTCTTTGGTACGCAGCGCAGCAGCCGGCGAGTTATCGCTACCGGTTAAATCGGCCACCCAGCGCAGATTGACATCTTTTACCGACATGCCGGCATCTTGCAAAATACGCGTCAGGTAATCGACATGCGGGCCGTAAGCCTGCAGCACTATGGTCTTGCCTTTCAGATCTGCCACGGTACGGATATTGTCTTTCACCACCAGGGCGTCGCCGCCGGCAGAATCTGACAATTTAAAAATAACTACCGGCTTGGTTCGGCTGTCTTTATTTAACACATCTGCAGCCATATTCAGCATGCCCATAGTACCGCGCAGGTACGGGGTTTGGCCGCTGAGGTAGTTCGACAGTTGCACGGCAAAAACATCTTCACGCGCCAGATTAAAATCCAACCCTGCGCCGGCAAATAAAGATTGCTGGGTGGTTTTCTGACTATTGCCGTTGGCGTAAATGGTCGCCATATCAGCACCCCAGCTGATAATGGGTAACTGCTGCTGACCGGGCTTAACGGTTGCTACCGGCGTTTTTACCACTTCCTGTAAAGGTTTAGGTTGAATATAATCTACCGCTAACACCGGTGCACAGCACAGCGTTATTAACATTACGCTTAACAATCTCATGGGCAGAACTCTCCATAGTAAACCTATACCTTGCTATGCAGATGTGTACCATGTATTTTAAATGTGGTCAATGTTATTCAGGTGTGCATCATGAGCAACAAATTACCGCCATGGAACTGTGTCGCGTCACGTCTGGTAAAAGCTGAGTTACAAAAACGTGGCATTAAGTACGCCGAGCTCAGTAGCATGCTGGCGGAGATGGGTATACAACAAAGTCCCGCTAACCTGCGTTCAAAATTAAGCAAAGGCGTATTTTCTGCCAGCTTACTGCTGCAGATATTCCATGTTATTGCAGCTGACATTAACCCCAGTGAATTGGGCGTTATTCTGCGTGGCTGCGATAAATGTAATTAAGCGCCCCATTTTCCTGCTGACTTAACTGCGTATTGGCAAAACTGGTCAGCGCGCAACAGAGCTGTATAATGGCGTCATTCTGATCGAAGTGGCATTAATGCCGTAGTTATGCCCTTTTGCTGTTAACAGGCCACCATGAAATATAAAGACCTACGCGATTTTATTGCCCAGCTGGAGCAGCGCGGCGAGCTGCTCCGGGTAACTGCTGAAGTAGACCCGGTGCTGGAAATTACCGAAATTGCCGACCGCACCCTGCGCGCGGCCGGCCCGGCGTTGTTGTTTGAAAACGTTAAAGGCCACCGCATGCCGGTACTGGCCAACCTGTTTGGCACCCCGCAGCGGGTTGCCCTGGGTATGGGCCAGGAAGACGTATCGGCGCTGCGCGAAGTAGGCAAGTTACTGGCATTTTTAAAAGAGCCCGAGCCACCAAAAGGCTTAAAAGACGCCTTCAGTAAATTGCCGCTGTTTAAGCAAGTGCTGAATATGTCACCGAAGCAGGTGAAAAAAGCGCCCTGTCAGGACGTTGTGCTCAGCGGCGATGATGTCGATTTAACTCAGCTACCCATTATGACCTGCTGGCCCGGTGACGCCGCGCCGCTGATCACCTGGGGTTTAACCGTTACCAAAGGCCCGCATAAAGAGCGGCAGAATTTAGGCATCTACCGCCAGCAACTGCTGGGCAAAAACAAACTGATTATGCGCTGGTTGTCGCACCGCGGTGGCGCACTGGATTTTCTTGAGTTCCAAAAAGCCAACCCCGGGCAAAACTACCCGGTGTCGGTAGCCTTAGGTGCCGACCCGGCCACCATTTTAGGTGCGGTAACGCCAGTGCCGGATACGCTGTCAGAATACGGTTTTGCCGGCTTGCTGCGTGGCGATAATACTGAAGTGGTAAAATGTATCAGTAATGATTTACAGGTACCGGCCAGTGCCGAAATTGTGCTGGAAGGTTATATTGCGCCCGGTGAAATGGCGCCGGAAGGCCCGTATGGCGACCATACCGGTTACTACAACGAGGTAGATAACTTCCCGGTGTTTACTGTTACGCATATGACGATGCGCAAAGATCCGATTTACCACAGCACCTACACCGGCCGGCCACCGGATGAACCGGCAATACTGGGTGTGGCGCTGAACGAAGTCTTTGTGCCGATACTGCAAAAGCAATTTCCGGAAATTACCGACTTTTATCTGCCGCCGGAAGGTTGCTCCTACCGCTTAGCGGTAGTAACGATGAAAAAACAGTACCCAGGCCACGCCAAGCGGGTGATGATGGGTGTTTGGTCATTCTTGCGCCAGTTTATGTACACCAAGTTTGTTATTGTCTGCGATGACGATATTAACGCCCGCGACTGGCAAGACGTCATTTGGGCCATTACCACGCGGATGGACCCGGCGCGCGACACCACCTTAATTGAAAACACGCCGATAGATTACCTTGATTTTGCCTCGCCGGTATCCGGCCTTGGCTCAAAAATGGGTATGGACGCCACCAACAAATGGCCTGGCGAAACCACGCGCGAATGGGGCGAACCTATCGTGATGGACGAGGCGGTTAAGCGGCGTGTTGATAACATCTGGGATAGCCTCGGCATCCCACTGCCGGCTAAGGACACCAAACTGTGAGCTATTTGGTGACTATAGCCCCGGCACAACTGAGCTTTGCCGTGCAGGAAGGTGAAACCATCCTGGAGGCAGCGCTGCGCAGCGGTATTGATTTCCCCAACCGCTGCCGCCAGGGCGTTTGCACCAGCTGTGTTTGCAAGCTAAAAAGTGGCGAGGTGCGCTATAACGTACCGCAGCCACTGACCGAACTGGACAAACAACAGCAGTTTACCTACTGTTGTTTAGCCTACCCCAATACTGATCTGGTATTACACCACCCTTTTATCCGTGGCTAAGCCGTAAGGCCATTGCTGAGAGCATTATGACAACTATTGCCTGTAACGTAGATTTAATTGAAGCCCTTACCCCCACCGTAAACCGCGTGGTGTTAACCCCGACACAGCCCTGCAGTTTCGTCAGTGGCCAGTATTTACAGCTGTGTTTAAGCGACAGCGACAAACGGCCGTTCTCGATTGCCAGCACACCGGCGCAGTCGCAGTTGGAGTTGCATATCGGTGGCAGCGTGGCAGACCAGTACGCCAGCCAGGCGTTAGCGCACTTAATGCAGCAACATCAGCTACAGCAACCGGTACAAGCTGAAATAGGCCTGGGTAATGCGCAATTTCGCGCCGACAGCCAGCGGCCGCTGATTTTGCTCGCCGGCGGCACCGGTTTCTCTTATATCTACAGCATTGCGCAAACCATTGCGGCTGCCAAACTGGACCGGCCGGTATTTATGTACTGGGGCGTGCGTGAGCACAGTTCGCTGTATCACAACAGCGTAATGCAGCAGTGGGCGGCACAAAACAGCAAGTACCGCTTTATTCCGGTAGTACAGCAGCCGGATGACAGCTGGCAGGGCAGAACCGGCATGGTACATCATGCCGTGCTGGAGGATTTTGTCTCGCTGGAGGCTTACGATATTTATGTCGCCGGCCCCTTTGCCATGGCCGGCGTAGTGCGCGATGCTTTTATTGAACAAGGTGCACATCGCGAGCATATGTTCGCCGATGCGTTTGCTTATATCTAAACTGGTTTGGCCACTTTTTCTATGCCACAATCGGTGCACCTGAATTAAGCACAGAGCCCGGATATGACACATAAAACCTTAATTAAAGTACGCGGTTATCATTTAGATATTTATCAGCATGTGAACAACGCCCGTTACCTGGAGTTTCTCGAAGAAGCGCGCTGGGGTTATCTGGAAGACAGCGGCGATATTGACTGGTTTGCTAAACATAATCTGGCGTGGGTGATTGTGAATATCAATATTAATTATCGTGTTGCCGCCACCATGGGCGATCAGTTGGAAGTGTTTACCCGCTTTAGCAAAGTAGGCGGCAAAAGTGCTGTGGTAACCCAGGAAGTGCGTATTGCCGGCAAAGATGCCATAGCGGCCGATGCTCAGGTAACCTTTGTTTGCCTGGATCAGAAAACCGGCAAAGCCGTGGCGATTGACGGCGAGCTGAAAGCGCGTTTAGAGCAGCATATTGCTGAGGCCTGATTAGCGCTTACTGTGTTTTTCCAGCGCCTGCTTCAGCAGGTCGCTGCTGTTATCTTCATCGCCACAGGGCACTGTTTTTAACGCCATTAAAGCATCGAAGCCGTCCTTAGCGGGATCAGCAATACGGCAACCCTCTTTGGTGCGTATAATTTGCCGGCCATCGGCCAAATTTGCCATTACTTGCTGCGCCGGATCCTTGCTTAGCTGCTGATGGCGCTTTTCTACCGTGATTTTCGTTTGTTGTTGTGCCTGTAGAAACTGCTGATAACTTGCTGCCGCTGCTTGATCCATAGCAGCAGGAGTTGTGGTTGCTGCCCGTTCCAGGCTGCGCCGCGCAAGGCCGGGTTGCGGCACAGGCGGAGTATCCGCTGGAGCTTGCTCAACCTTTTTGCTATCAGCAGCGTGCAGTGACCTTGAAGATGGTTTTGCAGTGACGGGTTCTGCGTTTGGGGTCACAGGCTCCGACCCTGTTTCAGCTTGCGGCTGTGCTTGCTGTGTACTTACAGGCGGCTGATATAAATAAGAGACTACCGGTTCAACGTCCGGCGGTTTAACTGCCGGCGTAAACCGCAGTTGCAGCAAAGCTGCCAGCAGTACCGCATGCAGCAACAGCGCCGGCACTGCCGCGCGGCCATAGGTTTGCAGCAAGCGCTTTAACGTAGTAGTAACACCAGACAAAGAATGGCTGTCCCTGCATCTGCTGTGGTTGAGTCAGCATCAGACCAGCGGGACAGCAATAAATTCCGCTAGCGCAGTAACTTAGCTGCGATAGCGTTTAAGCTCAGTACGGGTTGGTCGGGCTGTAAAAGCTGCCGCTGCGGCCATCTATGCTTAGCCGTGTTGGGCTTACTGCCGTGCTGTTATTCAACAGGTTATAACTTTGGCCCGGCAACAGCTTATAACGCAGCAGGTTATTGATAATCACCGGCTGGCCACAGCTGGTTTGCTGGTACTGCGTTTGGCTGTCGGCGCGCAAGACATAGACTTCATGGCTGCCATCTACTACAGCGTTGCCGTTGGCGCTGACAAACAACGAGGTCGCTTCAGATACTGCCACTACGCGACCACTGCTGCCAAGCTTAGCCTGAAACACTGCCGAGCGGCCCATGCGGTCGCGCTGTTTAAAGTGAGTATCGGTAATAATGCCGTCTAACAGCGGCAATGTGAGAAAGTTGCTGCTGATATTCACTGTCTGATGGCAAAAATCGGTTACCGCTTCTGAGCTAATCGCACCCGGCACACCATCCGGATCGTAAATAAATTCACCCAACACATGGTTGCCCGCCGAGGTACCGCCCACGGCGCCGCCTTTGTTATACACATGCATTAACGCATCCTGCACCTTAGTGCCCTGCCACTGGTTCAGATAATCTGACTGATCACCACCGGCGATAAAGACAAACTCGGCACTGCGGATGGCCCAATCGACATAATCGCTGTTGGCCTTGGTGCGGGTGTTGACGATCAACGTCTCTACCGAGGCCGCGTTTGTCAGGCCTTGCAGGTAATCGTTATAGGCAGCCGTGCCGGAGGTGCGCAGCACTACTATATTGCCACCCTGGATATGCGGCGCAATGCGGTTAGCAAAAGCGGCATCAACATCAGCACCACCGCCCATCAGTAACAGCGCCGGTGAGGTTAAGCTGACGCAAACATCGCTGCTAGCACCCAGTAAGGTTGCCGATAAGCCACCCGGCTTAGAAGGCCTGGCGCCATAGCTGCAATTTCCAGGTTCCGGCTCTGGTTCAGTGCCGCCGCCAGCGCCGGCAAAGTTTACCGTCAGCTGATAGTTGCCGGTACCACTGTAACGGGTCACCTTAATAAAGTGCGGCCCGGCCGGTGAGGCAACATAGGTACCGGTTTCCGGATTAGCACTGCTTTGGCCGGAGGCGATGTAGCTGCCGCTGGCACGGTATAAAAACCAGTCAAAGTCCGCGTTATTGCCATGACTCAGGTTAATGCTGATGTCGCCGCTCGCGCTGGTGTCAAACGCATACCAGTCCTGATCAGTGCGGTTGCCAATGGCTGCCTGTACCGTTATGCCGCTACACAGCGGGCCATCGGCCGCGCTTTCGTTATTGTTATTTTCGCTTTCTTGTTGCAAACAGGCCTGCGCATTGCCACATAGCAATAGCGCAACTACGCCTAACAGACTTAGTGCTTTCATTTTTAACTTCCTGCTTATTGTGTTGTTTTAGGAAATGGCCTAACGGCCGCAGTATTTCGCGCAGCAAAATGCCGTGCGAAAAATTCTGGTATTAGCTGAAGGGGAAATTGCTACTCGTCAAACCACTCTGACAGGTGGTAATCCGTTGAACAGTCGTGCAGGTTAGCGGGCCGGGCGACCCACTGCTGATAGCTTACAGCGCTGCATAACATTATTGGCATAACACAGCCGGATGACAGTTCAATTACTAATCAATATTGTTTGCTGCGCCGGATCTGTCAAGCCAATAACCGGCTTTATGTAAAAAAAGCCGACACGTACCGAAATTGATAAAACACAGCAGCTAGCGCAAATAAGCGCTAAGTTGGCGCCATTGCTGCAGTTTTTCGCTAAAGCTCAGGGATGCATGCGCCGGGCTGGTGGAAGGTAAGCTAAGCAGTTGCACCTGTGGCGGCACTATCTGCAATGGCAACACATGACGTTTAAAACTCTGCTGGGCTTTAGCGCCGTTAAAAGCAATGGCGGCTAACTGTGGCTGGGCGGCAAAAAAGCCGGCAAAGTCGTTTACCTGCTCATCGCGAATAGCACTGTCTAAACTGCCGGCACGGCGGCAGCTGCCAATCACATCCCACAAGGCGACGCCGGCGCTGGTCAACGCCTGCACTTTTGCGTCGTAGGGTAAGGTAGCGGAAAAGCCGGCCAGTTCAGCCATAACCGGCCAGAACAAATTACGCGGATGGGCATAATATTGCTGTTGTGTCAGCGAAACGGCACCAGGCATACTGCCAAGTACCAGGATGCGGGCGCCCGGCTGGCTTAAGGGCGCCAGCCCGGTCAACACATGGTCAGCCAAGCTTTGGCTCGTATTGCCGCGCTTTTTGCAGTGCCAGCTCCGCCTGCTCCGGCTCACCTTCCTGCTCAGCGAGGTAGGCCAGCAATGCATAAACATAACCATTGCTATTATGATCGCGCAGCCAGCTTTGTGCTTGTTTACGCAATTTTAATACCGATTTGCCCAGCGGGATCTGGCGTAAAAAGGCCAGTGTCAGCGGTAATTCTTCTAACTGCAGGTTGCTTAACAGCAGCTTTTCTGCCGCTTCACTCTGGCCATTTTGTGCCTGCGCCCAAGCCAGGCCGATATTGGCCGCGGTAGATTTACGCTCTTTTGCCGGCAGGTTTTGCCAATAGGCAGCGGCTTCATCAAAGCGTTGCTGCTGGCTGAGCTGGCTAACTGCGGCCGGGTAAATATTAAAGCGTTGCCGGCGCCATTTATCTTTGTCAAACCACTGCTGTTTCAGCGCAGCCGGCACCATTTGCAATAACTGCTGCCATTGCCCGGCTTGCTGCAAGGCGTATAAATACAGCTGCCCCAAGCCTTTATCTTCAGTGTCGGCGTTAACCTGCTCAGCTAACAATACACAAGCCTGTGCCGCCTGGCCTTGTTGCAACAGTAAGTCGGCCTGCACAAAGCAGCTGCTGTTGTCTGCTGCCGGTAAAGCCGCGACATGGCGGTTGGCTTGGTCAGTATTGCCGGCATAAAACGCAGCATAAGCCGCCAACAGGTGTTTTTCGTTGTGCATAAAATCGTCGGCAGCGGCTTTAGCTAAATGCGCACTGGCCAGCTGCCATTGCTGCTTGGCATAGGCCTGTAACCCCAGCTCAAAGGCTTGCTGCGCTTTACGTTGGCGGCGCCAGCGCAGAAAATTAAACGACACATGCTGTAAACGCAGTAATTTTCGCAGCAGCACACTAACCAACCACAATGCCACGGCGGACAACACCAGTATGACTACCAAGCCCAATGCGGTGAATTCAAACACGCGGCCGGCCAGAATAATTTTGATATACCCCGGGTTATTCACCAACGAGGGCCCCAGCAGCATGGCCGTGGCCAGCACCAGGATTAACAGCAGCCAACGGATCATAGGCTGCTCTCCGTCAGCTGTTGCTGATACTGTTGCAACTGCGGTAATGCGGTTAACGGCGTGGGCGTAGCTACTGCTACCTCAACCGCGGCCAAAGCGGCCAGATCTGAGCTGAGCTGTAAAACGCCGGCATCATCGCTGTTAAAATAGCGCTGCAGCTGATCAGCCGCTTGTTGCAATGCCGCCGCATACACCTGCGGCTGATGCTGCATAGCGGCCAATTCGGCCAACAGCAATTGCTGATTCAGGCTAACCCGCAACATCAGCTGTTGCTCTGTGGTTAAACTAAAATAATCTTCCGGCACGGCGCTGCGCACCCGCACTAACTTGCTCCAGCTTTGCTGCCAATAATAACTTAAGGTGTCACGCCAGTTACTCAGCTCTGTGCCGGGAGCCGGCTCAAGCTGTTCAGGCTGCTCCTGCTGTTTCAGTGGCAACAGCATGCTGTGCTTGCGCATTTGTTGCAGTTGAATATGCACAGCCGTTAAATCGGGCTGGTGTAACCGGCTTAACTGCTCCAGATCTGTGGCCAGGGCCTGACGCACCGGCAGTAAGGACGGGTCGTCCAACTTAAGCAGCTTTTCATCGGCGCTGGCCAGTAAGGCGCGGGCGGTGGAAAAATCCTGCTCCAGCCAAACTTTTTGTGCCGCCAGCTGCAGTAAATACTCAATCTCGGCCAGCAGCCAATGCCGTGGCGGCGCGCTGTCGCGTTCCTGCACCAGTTGACGCAATGCCTGAATTTGCGCCTGATTTTGCGCGGCTAATTGCTGCTGTTGTTGTTGCAGGTTTTGCTCTAACTGCGTCAATCGCTGCTGTTGTTCTGCCAGCAACTGCTGTTGTAACTGTTTGCTGCTGTCCAGTTGTTGCGTACTTTGCTCAGTTAAACGCTGCTGATTTTGCTGCAGGGTGTCGGTTTGCTGCTGCAGGCTTTGCCATTGCGGCCACAGCCAATAGCCGCCGGCACCAATAGCGCAGCCCAGTGCCAGCACCAGTAACAAACTTAAACCACCGCTAAAGCTGCCGCCCTTACGCGGCGCCGGCTCGGCATCAATTTTTTGTTTTAACTGCTGCAACGGCGCGTCCATTTCGGTAGCGCGCTCTAAGCTGTCACTCATTGATATTTCCTCTTAAGCTGGCTGATCGCAGCCAGTAATGCGCTGTCGTTGGCATTGTCGGCAAGGGTAATGTGCTCTGCCGCTATACCCAGCGCTACAGCACTATCCTGCATGCGCGGGCTAACCAAAATCCAATCGCATTGTTGCAGCCAATGGTGATGGGCACTACTTACCAGGCTGAACAATTGCTGTAAAATTTCATTGCTGGTGGCCACAATACAACGAATACCGGCCAGCTGCCACTGCTGACACAGCAAGGCGCCGTCCAGCGGCAGTGGCAAGCGTTTGTAACTTTGTACATAGCGCACTACTGCACCGCGCGCCACCAAGCTTTGTTTAATCAGTTCGCGCCCCGCATTGCCGCGCACCACCACGACCTGTTTACCGGCTACCTGCTGCAGCTGTGGCAATTGCAGCAAGCCTTCGCTGCGCTGATCAATCGGTACTGTTACCTCCCGCGCCAGCCAGCGTTGCAACGCCAGGGCTGTGGTTTGCCCCACGGCAAACAGCGGCGCCTGTAATACCGCGGCATCGCACTGGCTTTGCAAGCTGTTTACCGCACTGACGCTGACAAAAATCAGTATATCGGCCTGTTGTAACAGCTGTTGATCCTGGGCTTTTAAACTGACTTGTGCTGTGGTGATCAGCGGCTGATACAAATAAGCTATGCCGCTTTCATCCAGCGTAGCCAGCAGGTTATCGGCCTTACCGGCCGGCCGGGTAATTAAAAACGGGATGCTGTCCGGCGCAAACTCTGTCATGGTGCAGCCTGATATACCGCCTGCAAAATACGACCCGCGCCCTGCGCCAGCAAGTGCTCTGCCAGCGCAGTACCTAACTGTTCTGCTTCGGCAACCGGGCCACGCAATTCATGGCGGATAATTTCACTGCCATCCACCGCACCAACCAAACCACGCAGCCACAGGCTGTCACCGCTGATTTCGGCATAAGCGCCAATCGGTACCTGGCAGCCGCCCTGCAATTTACGGTTCATCGCCCGCTCGGCCAGCACACAGCTGCGGGTGGGTGCATGCTCCAGTGGCGACAGCAGTTGCTGCACGGCAATATCATCGCTGCGACATTCAATACCCACCGCGCCCTGGCCATTGGCCGGCAGGCTGGTTTCTACCGGCATTAAACTGGCGATGCGCTGCGCAAAGCCCAGCCGGATCAGGCCAGCGGCGGCCAGAATAATGGCAGCAAACTCGCCGTTATCCAGTTTGGCCAGCCGGGTATTAACATTACCGCGCAGGTCGCGCACGGTTAGATCCGGCCTTAAGGCTTTTAACTGGCACTGGCGGCGCAGGCTGGAGGTGCCGACTACCGCGCCTTGTGGCAGCTGATCTAAGCTTTTAAATTGATTGGAAACAAAGGCATCCTGCGGGTTTTCCCGCGGGCAAATGGTATGCAGCATTAAGCCGGGCGGAAATTCCACCGGCACATCTTTCATGCTGTGCACAGCAATATCGGCGCGGCCATCCAGCATGGCTTGCTCCAGTTCTTTAACGAACAAGCCTTTGCCGCCGATTTTTGCCAGCGGGGTATCAAGAATTTTATCGCCCTGGGTCGACATCGGTACCAGCTCGACGCTTAGCTGCGGATGATGGCGCAACAACTCAGCTTTAACATACTCGGCCTGCCACAGTGCCAGCGCACTTTTACGCGTTGCAATACGGATTAGGTTCATCTTAGTTGGTTACCTGAGTCAATAAACGCCGCTGGATAAAGCTGCTGATATCAGCCACTTCCTGGGCGCAAACACTATGTTGCATGCGGTAGTCGTGCCAGCTGACATTAAAACCGGCGTTTTTCAGCGTGTGGTACGCTTGCTGGCCGGCCGCCATCGGCACCACCGGATCCTGGCTGCCGTGCGCTACCAACACCGGCGTGGCCTTATTAATATTGTTGCTTTCGTCTTTTAACTTATCCGGTGCACACATATAGGTAGACAACGCCATTACCCCGGCCAGTTTATACGGCAAACGCGGCAGTAAATGCAGCGCTATAACGCCGCCCTGGCTAAAGCCGGCCAGAATAATGCGCTCGCTGCTGATGCCGTCGCTAATCAGTTTATCCAACAGCTGTTGCACTGCCGCGGCAGATTCCCGCACCCCGGCTTCGTCGGCGCGGTTGGTTAAATCCATGGTTTTAATATCGTACCAGGCCCGCATCCGCATGCCGCCATTTACCGTTACCGGCCGCTCGGGCGCGTGCGGAAATAAAAACCGGATGCCGGCGTCTGCCGGTAAGCGCAGTTCAGGCACTATAGGCGCAAAACCATGGCCGGAGTCGCCAAGGCCATGTAACCACACCACGGCGGCGCGGCTGTCGCCTTGCGCCTTAACATCAACAAAAGGAAGTAACGCCATTACAAATCCTAAAAAAACAGCAGCGCCTAAGGCGCTAAATTAAGCGCTTTACCCGCCTGCCTGGCGGCAGCATCGTTCAGCAGTTGCCAGAACTCGGTACCACTGCGGTTATCTATCCACTTGTCGCCGCGCAACTCAAAATGGTGACCGTTAAATTTGGTGGCCAACCATAACTGCTGCAGCGGCGGCTGCTTATTAATAATAATTTTGCTGCCATCAGCAAAGCTGATGCTGAGCAAACTGCCGTGTGACTCATAATCCAGGTCGGCATCGGCATTTTCTACTGCCAGCTCTACCGCCAGCATAATACTGTCGGTTAATTCTTCATATTCCAGATCATTCATCTGCTTCACCTGTTTGCTTTTATCGCTAAGGATGCGATTATAGAACGCAACCACCATAAAAAAATAACATCATGCACGCTTTTACAACCCGAGGTCCGCTGTTAACTGTTACTGCCGTCATTTTGCTGTGCAGCTTACTGAGTGCGTGTGGTCAAAAAGGCCCGCTTACCTTACCACAACCGGCACCGGAAGTGGCAGAGCCACAGCAAAACAACGCTAATCCAACCCAACAACCGGATGAACAACGTGGACCATTTTAATTATCAGCACAACCGCCTGTTTGCGGAACAACAACCGCTTAGCGACATTGCCAACCAATTCGGCACCCCTTGCTATGTGTACTCGCGCGCTACCGTAGAGCGGCATTATCAGGCCTTTGCCAGCGCAGCGGCAAAACACCCGCACAGCCTGGTGTGCTATGCGGTAAAAGCCAACAGCAACCTGGCGATACTCAACCTGCTGGCCAAGCTGGGCAGTGGCTTTGACATTGTATCCGGCGGAGAGTTGCGCCGTGTTATTGCTGCCGGTGGCGATGCAAAAAAAGTGGTGTTCTCCGGTGTGGCAAAAACGGCAGATGATATGCGCTTTGCGCTGCAGCTGGGCATTAAGTGCTTTAATGTCGAATCGGTGGCCGAGCTGGAACGGCTGCAACAGGTAGCCAGCAGCCTGGATAAAAAGGCCGCGGTATCGATTCGGGTAAACCCGGACATCGACGCCAAAACCCATCCGTATATTTCTACCGGCTTAAAAGCGAATAAGTTTGGCATTGATATTCTGCAGGCGCGCGATATTTACCGGCTGGCTGCCAGCTACAGCCACCTTAATGTGGTGGGCGTAGACTGCCATATCGGCTCACAACTTACTGAAACCCAGCCGTTTTTAGATGCGCTGGAAAAGCTGCTCAAGCTGATTGACGAGCTGGCCGCCGACGGCATCAAGCTAAGCCATATCGATATCGGCGGTGGCCTGGGCGTAACTTACGATAAAGAAACCCCGCCCTCGCCGGCCGATTACATCAGCAAGGTCGTAGCACGGCTGCAAAGTTACCCGCAGCTGGAACTGATTATGGAACCTGGCCGTGCCATTATGGCCAATGCCGGCGTATTACTCACCAAAGTAGAATTTTTAAAGCCGGGCCAGGAGAAAAACTTCGCCATTGTTGATGCTGCCATGAACGACTTAATCCGCCCTGCATTGTACAGCGCCTGGCAGGCAATAGTACCGGTAGAAATAAATACCACGGCCACCGCTGCGGTATATGACATTGTTGGCCCGGTATGCGAAACCGGCGATTTTCTCGGTAAAGACCGCGAATTGGCCATAGCCCAAGGCGATTTACTGGCGGTGCGCTCAGCCGGCGCCTATGGTTTTACCATGAGTTCAAACTACAACAGCCGCCCGCGCGCTGCCGAAGTACTGGTAGATGGCGATAAAGTGCATTTAATCCGCGCCCGTGAACAATGGCAGGATTTATGGCGTGGTGAACAGGTTGTCACCGACTAATTAAGGGCGCTGATGTTGTTACATTTCACAAAAATGCATGGCTTGGGCAACGACTTTATGCTGGTCGATGCGGTAAGCCAAAATGTGTTCTTAACCAAAGAGCAGATTAAAGCGCTGGCCAACCGCCACACCGGTATTGGCTTTGATCAGCTGCTGATGGTAGAACCGCCCTATGATCCTGAGCTGGATTTTCACTACCGCATTTTCAATGCCGACGGCTCGGAAGTAGAGCAATGCGGCAATGGCGCGCGCTGCTTTGCTAAATTTGTCCGCGCCCGTGGCTTAACCAACAAACATAAAATTGGCGTTAGCACCAAATCCGGCAAAATCACCCTCTATGTTGAAACCGACGGCCAGGTAACGGTGAATATGGGTATACCGCAACTGGACCCGGCGCGGGTGCCGTTTAAAGCGCAGAAGCAGGAAATTACCTATATTCTGCGCGCCGAAGAGCACACTATACTCTGCGGGGTGGTATCGATGGGCAACCCGCATGCGGTGGTGGAAGTGGAAGATCTCGACAACGCCCCGGTGCAGTTACAAGGCCCACTGTTTGAACAGCACGAGCGCTTTCCGGAGCGTGCCAATATCGGCTTTATGCAGGTATTAAACCCGGGCCATATTAAACTGCGGGTGTGGGAGCGCGGTGCCGGTGAAACCCAAGCCTGCGGCACCGGCGCTTGTGCGGCTGTGGTAGTGGGCCAGTTACAAAAGAAATTACAACAGCAGGTACGGGTAGATTTACCCGGTGGCAGCCTGCACATTCGCTGGAATGGCCCGGGCCAACCGCTAAAAATGACCGGCCCGGCAGAACATGTTTACGACGGACAAATATTGCTATGAACGATAGCCTGAGCAAGGACAAAGACCTGCTGGCCGCCCATGTGGTATACGACTATTTGCAGGACCACCCGGAATTTTTTCAGCAGTATCCGCAACTGCTGGCCAATCTGCGCTTGCCGCATCAGCAACGCGGCAGCGTGTCGCTGGTAGAACGCCAGCTGGAGCTGCAGCGCGAGAAAATACAGGCGCTGGAAGACGACATTACGCGGTTAATGTCGGTAGCACGGCAAAACGAGCAAATTTTTCTGGCGTTTAATCAGCTACAAGCCCAACTGTACCAGGCGGCTAGTTTGCAGGACGCGCAGCACAGCCTGCAACAATTTACCGCCGCCATGCCCAATGTGCAGGAATGCCGCTTACTGCGGTTTGACGACGCCCAAAGCAGCAGCCCGTTTCAGCTGTTGCTGTCGCGCCGGCTGAATCAGCATGGCGTGTACCTGGGCCGGCTGAACAAAGAGGAGCAGCAAGGTTTATTTGCCGGCCATATTCACTCGGTGGCGCTGGTGTTAATCAGCGACAAACAGCAACCGCTGGCACTGCTGGCCTTTGGCAGCGAGCAGGATGATCACTTCCAGCCGGCGATGGATAAGCTGTTTATCAGCCATTTAGCCAGCATTTTAGCTCAGTTGTTACCGGGTTATGACGCTGCCTGACACCCCGTTAGCGCCGCAGTGGCAACAGCCGCTGCAGGCGTTTTTACAGTATCTGCAGTTTGAGCGCGGCTACAGCAGCAAAACCTTAGACAGCTATCAGCGTCAGTTGCGACAACTGGCGTCAGGCGTGGCGGAGACTGATGCCGACAGCCACTGGCTTAACGTGACAGAAGATCAATTAAAACAACACATTATAGGCCTGCGCCGCAGCGGCGCCAAACCGCGTACCATAGCGTTAAAGGTGGCGGCGCTGCGCAGTTTTTTCCGCTATCTGCAGGCGCAGGCTAAGCGCACAGACAACCCGGCGCAGTATTTATCGGTACCCAAGGCCGCGCGCAGCCTGCCAAAAAACCTCAATGTTGATCAGCTTAACCATCTGCTGAGCTTTGACAGCAAAGACGATATTCTTGCCTGTCGCGACAAAGCCATGCTGGAGCTGTTTTACTCATCCGGTTTGCGGTTGGAAGAACTGGTCAATGCCGAAGTCAGCGATATCGACTGGCAACAGCAACTGCTGCGCGTTACCGGTAAGGGCAGTAAGCAACGTATAGTGCCGGTGGGGAAAATCGCGCTGGCAGCATTAAAAGACTGGCTAAAGCAGCGACCGGCTTTTACAGCAAAGCTGCCGGAAGAAGATGCCAATGCGTTGTTTATCAGCAAACAGCATAAACGCATAAGTAGCCGCCATGTGCGCGAACGGGTGCAACTGTGGGCCAAACAGCAGGGCTTAAACCAGCATGTACATCCGCATATGCTGCGCCACTCATTCGCCAGCCATATGCTGGAGTCCAGCCAGGATTTACGTGCCGTGCAGGAACTGTTGGGCCACGCCAACCTTAGCACCACTCAGGTCTATACCCATCTGGATTTCGCCCACCTGGCTAAGGTATACGATAACGCCCATCCAAGAGCAAAGAAGAAATCCAACTAACAACATCTTGCTATGCCTCCTGCACGGGAACCGGTTTGCCCACACCAACACGCCGTGAATATGTCCCTATAGGCTCGATTACAAACTTCATCCATGAAGTTTGCCCGGTGGGCCAGCGGTGCTGTTCAAATTCGTTCCATACGAATTTGTCAGCATCCATGCCTTCAACGGTTGGTTTAGGGCAAGCCGATTCCCTTGTTTAGCTCTCCAATAAAAACGCCCGGCAAAAGCGGGCGTTTTTCTTTGTTACTTAGTCTTAGTTAAAGCGCTTGGCCAGCAGGTTATCCAGCGAGGCTTTACCGGCGCCGCTAAACAACAGTGAGACGCTGGCAGCCAATAAGGCTAAACCGAATTCGTAGCCGTTATTGCTCATAAACAGGCCGTTAGGCAGGTGCACTGCCACTATTGCTACCACCATGGCGATGCTTAGTGCCAGGGCAGCAGGCCGGGTTAACAGGCCCAGTACCAGGGCGATACCGCCGAAAAACTCTGCCGCACCGGCTAAAAACGCCATAACAATGCCTGGTGATAAACCTATGCTGTCCATCCAGCCACCGGTACCTTCCAGGCCGTAGCCGCCAAACCAGCCAAACAGCTTTTGCGCACCGTGTGCAGCAAAGATAATACCCACCGGTACCCGCAGCGCCAGAGCTGCTACACCGGCATTTGAAGTTAAAATTTTCTGTACGATTGAAGTAGCCATAGTTTCACCTGCCAAATTATTTAAAGTTAAGTTTACTGCCGCTCGACAGCACACTTTGCGTCGATGTAGTCACTATAGCCGGATAATTTTTGCGGCAAAAGCGCAATGTTTTGACTACACTATTCAAAATATTTGAATTTAGCCTGAAATGAGCCTGCCATGCATAACGTACTGAGTTTAGACGCTTTAAGAGCACTGGATGCGATAGAGCGCAAAGGTAGTTTTGCCGCCGCCGCTGAAGCGCTGTACAAGGTGCCTTCAGCACTGAGTTACACCATTGCCAAGCTGGAGTCTGATTTAGGCGTAGCCTTATTTGACCGCAGCAAACAGCGGGCACAGTTAACCCCGGCGGGGCAGTTGCTGCTGGAACAGGGCCGTACCTTGTTGCATGCCGCTAACCAGCTGCAAAATGCGGTAAAACAGCTGGATACCGGCTGGGAAACACAACTGATGATTGCCAAAGACAGCATAATTCCGAATGCGCCGCTGCTGGATGTGATTGGTCAGTTTTTGCAACTGGGCAAAATTACTCAGGTATTGGTAAAAGAAGAGGTGATGGCCGGTGGCTGGGAAGCGCTGCAAACCGGTCGGGCCGATATTGCAGTTGGTGTATCCGGCGATTTACCCAAGGGCCAGTTTAATTTGCTGCCGCTGGGTGAAGCTGAATTTGTGTTTGCCGTAGCGCCGCATCACCAATTGGCAGCGTTAGATCGGATTGTCGGCATCGAAGATGTACAACAGTTTGCCGCCATTGTTGTCGCCGACTCGGCACTGGACGCGCCCAAGCGCTCGTCCGGCTTGTTCGATACCCGGCAGCGCGTTATTGTCAGTAATATGCAGGCAAAAATAGACGCGCAAAAACAAGGCTTGGGGATTGGCTTTGTGCCACGCCACCTGATCAGCGAAGAGCTGGCACGGGGTGAACTGGTCGCCAAAGCCAGCAGCATCCCCAGAGATAAAGTGCCGCTGTATATGGCGTGGCAAAAGCACAGCCAGGGCCAGGCGTTAAGCTGGTTTAGTCAGCAACTGGCGGCGGTAAGCTGGCAGCAGGTGTTTCAGCCAACAACATGGTAGCAACTATGCAATTATTTAAAGCACTAAGCCAGGTTAGCGTATTGTCGTTTGATCTGGACGATACCCTATACGACAACAGCCCGGTATTGGCGGCCGCTGAAGCCGCCATGCTTAGCGCTCTGGTGCAGCATGCGCCGCTAACGCAGGACACTGACAGCGAATTCTGGTGGCAGCAACGCCGCCTGCTGGCACAAGCCACCCCTGATATCCGCCATGATATCGGCCGCTGGCGCTTGCTGGGTATTGAAGCCGGCTTAACCTCATTGGGTCTGGCACAATGTGAAGCCGGCGAAATTGCTGAACTGGCCTACAACGCGTTTCTGGCCGAACGCACCCGCATTAGCCTGACGCCGGAAGTAACACAGCTGCTGTCGGCTCTGGCACAGCGCTATAAGCTGATTGCCATTACCAATGGTAACGCCTGTATTAATAAAATGGGTATCGGCGGGTTATTCGAATTCAGCCTGCAGGCCGGACCCGATGGCCGGATGAAACCCTATGCCGATTTATTTCTCACCGCAGCTGCGCGTTTACAGGTAGCGCCTGCGCAGATACTGCATATTGGTGACAGCCACCGCGCCGATGTGATGGGTGCGCTAAGCGCCGGTTGTCAGGCTGCCTGGCTGGATCATTATCAAACTGCCATTGCGGTATTGCCACATATCCGGCTGACTGATGTGCAGCAATTATCTGCGCTGCTGTGATGTAACAAGCCAAACTATTCCCGCCTGCTGCAGGCAGTTTTAAACAAGGAATGCTGTAAATGTCTGATTATTCCACCCACGCGCCGCAGTCGCGTATTTCCACCGGTGAATTTACCTTACTGGTGGCGCTTATGATGTCTATTGTTGCCATCTCTATTGATGCCTTATTGCCGGCACTGGATGCTATTCGTGCTGACATTGCGATGAGCCACCCGAATCAGGCGCAGTTGGTGGTCAGTGCTTTATTTTTCGGGATGGCGATAGGTCAGCTGATTTGCGGCCCGTTGTCAGACGCTACCGGCCGCAAGAAAGTGCTGAACGGTGGCATAGCGCTGTTTTTAGTGGGCACAGTGATATGTTATTTCGCTAATGACATCAACACCTTGCTATTGGGTCGTTTTATTCAGGGTTTAGGGGTTTCCGGCCCCTATGTTTCGGCTATTTCTATCGTACGGGATAAATACTCCGGCAATGATATGGCGCGTATTATGTCGCTGGTGATGATGATTTTCGTTATGGTGCCGGCTTTAGCACCCAGCCTGGGGCAGGCCGTGTTATGGGTTGGCTCATGGCGTGATATTTTTCTGCTTTATGTGTTCTATGCGCTGTTAATCGTGGTGTGGATTTTTTGCCGCCTGGAAGAAACCTTGCCCAAACCGCATCGTATTCCGATGAGCAAAAAAGGCTTTAGCGAGGGCTTTAAAGAAGTTATCCGTAATGTACCCACTGTCTGCTACATGATTTGTATGGGATTGTTTTTCGGCAGCTTTATTGGCTACCTGAATTCGTCGCAACAAATTTTTCAGGACTTATTTAAAACAGGCGAGCTGTTCACCCTGTACTTTGGCTTGCTGGCGATTGTGTTTGGCGCAGCCTCGTTAGTGAACTCGCGTCTGGTGCAAAAATGGGGTATGCAGCAATTATCCCACAGCGCTGTGCTGGGCATTATTGTTAGCTCAGCACTGTTTTTAGTGCTGCATTTAGTTATTGAAATACAGCTATGGATGTTTTTACTCTACGCTGCGGTGCTGTTTTTTTGTTTTGGTCTGGTGTTTGGTAATATCAACGCGATGGCGATGGAGCCTATGGGACATGTGGCTGGCATAGCTGCCGCTATTATTGGTTCTGTGTCATCCATTATGTCGCTGTGCATAGGCACAGTAATAGGCCAGATGTATAACGGCAGCCTTATTCCGGTGACTGCAGGCTTTTTCATTTTTGGCTGTATCAGTATGGCGATTTTAACCTTTGCCAATACCTATAAAGCAAAACATCAACAGCAACAACAGCATGCAGCGCCATCATTTGACTAACTGGTTATATATCCACTAACTGCGCTTGGCGTGCACAGCCAGGCTGCTATAATGGCCGCCATTGTGCTTAGCGAGACTTTCTGATGGATGTATCTTACCTGCTGGACGGGCTGAACGATAAACAACGCGATGCGGTGGCAGCATCACCGCAACATATGCTGGTACTGGCCGGGGCCGGTAGTGGCAAAACCCGCGTGCTGGTGCATCGCTTAGCCTGGTTAATGCAGGTAGAACGGGTAGCGCCTTACAGCTTGCTGGCGGTAACTTTCACCAATAAAGCCTCGCAGGAAATGCGCAGCCGGATTGAAAGCACCATAGGCGTGAGTTTAAACAACCTGTGGATGGGTACCTTTCATGGTTTGTCGCACCGTATGCTGCGCGCGCACTACCAGGAAGCCGGTTTACCGCAGGGCTTTCAAATCATCGACAGCGACGATCAGTACCGGCTGGTTAAGCGGGTATTAAAAGCGCTGAACCTGGACGAAAAGCACTGGCCACCAAAGCAAATTCAGTGGTTTATTAATGCCCGCAAAGATGACGGCCTACGCCCGGGCATGATCGACGCCGCCGGCGATTTCAGTCTGCAGCAGATGGTAAAAATTTATGCCGCTTATCAGGATATGTGCGACCGCGCCGGTTTAGTCGACTTTGCCGAAATACTGCTGCGCAGCTTTGAGCTGTTAAAACAGAACAGTGAAGTACGCGGCCATTATCAGCAGCGTTTTCGCCATATCCTGGTAGACGAGTTTCAGGATACCAACGCCATTCAATACCAATGGCTGCGTCTGCTAGCCGGCAGCACGGCCAAAGTGATGATTGTTGGTGACGATGACCAGTCCATATACGGCTGGCGCGGTGCCAGGGTTGAGAATATCCAAACCTTCTTAAAAGACTTCCCGGACGTTGACACCGTGCGGCTGGAGCAAAACTACCGCTCTACCGAAACCATTTTAAAAGCCGCTAATGCCGTTATTGCCAATAACACTGACCGGCTGGGTAAAGACTTATGGACCGACGGCGCTCAGGGCGAAGTGATCTCCCTGTACACCGCCTTTAACGAGCTGGATGAAGCGCGCTTTATTGTCGGCCGCATCCGCGATTGGCACAAACAGGGCGATCGCTTAAGCGAAGCCGCCATTTTATACCGCAACAATGCCCAGTCGCGGGTACTGGAAGAAGCATTAATTCAGGAAGGCCTGCACTACCGTATTTACGGCGGCCTGCGCTTTTATGAGCGCCAGGAAATTAAAGATGCACTGGCCTACCTGCGCCTGCTGCATAACCGCCAGGATGACGCCGCACTGGAGCGCGTTATTAATACCCCGGTGCGAGGCATTGGCGATACCACGTTAAATAAAGTACGTGAACACTCCCGCGCCCAGCAGCAAACACTGTGGCAAAGCCTGCAGCAGATGCTGGCGCAAAAGCTGCTTACCGGCCGCGCCGCCTCTGCTATCGATAACTTTATGCAGTTAATTGAACAATTAGATACTCAGGTGGCAGAGTTACCGCTGCATGAGCAAGCCGAACATGCGATTAAGCAGTCCGGTTTATATGCCATGTATCAGGCGGAAAAAGGCGAGAAAGCCGAAACGCGGATTGAGAACTTAAACGAGCTGATTACCGCTTGCCAGAATTTTGATGAGCGTCGCGCTGAAGATATGACACCGCTGGCGGCGTTTTTATCGCAAGCTGCGCTGGAAGCCGGTGAGTACCAGGCCGAAGAGCACTCGGATGCGGTGCAGTTGATGACATTGCACAGCGCTAAAGGGCTGGAATTTCCGCTGGTGTTTATTTGCGGCCTGGAAGAAGGCATGTTCCCCAGCCAGCAAAGTGGCGACGACCCGACCCGGTTAGAAGAAGAGCGCCGCTTGTGTTATGTCGGTATGACACGGGCAATGAAAAAGCTGTATTTAACCCATGCCGAAAGCCGTCGCTTATATGGCCAGGAGCAATACCACAAACCGTCACGCTTTATCCGTGAAATTCCGGCTGAATATGTAGAAGAAATCCGCCTGACCACTCAGGTTAGCCGGCCCACCCAATTTAACCGCTTTGGCAGCGCCGCCTCGCACGTCGCCTTTGAAAATACCGGCTTTAAATTGGGCCAGCGGGTGTTGCACGATAAATTCGGCGAAGGTACCGTGCTTAACTATGAAGGCACCGGCAGCCAATCGCGGATTCAGGTGAATTTCGACGATCTGGGCAGCAAGTGGCTGGTCACGGCCTATGCCCGGTTGCAGGCGGTTGGTTAAATGCCGGTAACTGCGCTGCTGGCTCAGTTACAACAGTGGCAACAACAGGCCGCGCAGTTGCATATCCGTTTGCCGGTTGTTTGGCAGGGCACAGCAGAGGCGCTGCTGGCGCACACTACGGCCTTACTCAGCACTATTAGCTACCACAAGCTATATTGGCTTGGCGCTGAAGCGCCTGCCGATGCCGTTAACTTAACCGGCAAGCAAAACTATCAGCTGCTGGGCAGTGAATGCGATATTTTGGTGATCAATGCGTTCAGCGGCTTTAACGCCGATCTGGTGGCAGCTTCTGCCGGCTGTGTTAAAGCTGGCGGCATCTGGTTGCTGCTCTGCCCGCCCTTTGCAAAGTGGCAACAGCAGGCTAATCCGGCACATAAAAGCCTGTTACCTTACCCGGTGGATGCCGCCAACCATCAGGGCCATTTCGTCGCGTTTTGGCTATTGCAGTTAGCGCAACAAAACAGCGTGATTATCGACGGCGAACAGATCAGCCGCCAACTTAACTGGCCAGCCGCTGCGCCGCTTACCTTTGTTGCCGCACCTTATATCAGCACAGAGCAGCAAACTGCGGTTGAGAGCATCTTGCATGTGGTCAGTGGCCACCGGCGCAGGCCGTTAGTCGTGGCTGCCGACCGTGGCCGTGGCAAATCAGCCGCCCTGGGTATTGCTGCTGCACAGCTGGCAACCACAGGTAAGCAAATTATACTTACCGCGCCTTCACCACAGGCGGCGCAAACCGCTTTGCAGCATTTTCAACAACTGACAGAGGCCCCACTGCATAACCACCTGCAGTTTGTGCCTTTTGATCAACTGCTACGCGCCGATAGCAATGCCGATTTACTGCTGGTAGACGAAGCTGCGGCTATACCAACACCGGTGCTGCAGCAGCTGCTGGCTCGCTTTAGCCGTATAGTATTTGCCACTACCGAACATGGCTATGAAGGCACAGGCCGCGGCTTTCAGCTACGGTTTCAGCAACACCTTAGTGCACAGTGCCCGGGCTGGAAAAAACTGCAGCTGCAACAACCGGTGCGCTACCGGGCAGGTGATCCGCTGGAGCAACTGATTTTTGCCGCCTTCTTGCTGCAACAGCCGGCCAGCGACGCGCTATATGATGCCGGGGCTGCCGTTAATGTCAGTCGCTACAGCGGCGCAGACTGGCTTAGCACACCACTAAAACTGCAACAGGTATTCCATCTGCTAAGCCAGGCGCATTACCAAACTCAGGTTAAAGATTTAGCTGCATTACTGGATAACCCACAGCTGCAGGTTATGACGCTGGAACAGGACGAACAGGTACTGGCTTGCGCACTGATCAGCAGTGAAGGTCAGCTGCCGGCAGCGCTTGCGACAGCCGTTTATCACGGCGAGCGCCGTGTTCAGGGGCACTTGCTGGCACAAAGCCTGGCCTTTCATTCAGCGCGGCCGGAACTGGCCGCTTTACCGCTATGGCGGGTAATGCGTATTAGCGTACACCCTGGATTGCAACGCCGGCAACTGGGCAATCAATTACTCAGCCATATCAAACAGGGGGCACAGCAGGCCGGCATCAGTTATCTGGGCAGCAGCTTTGGCGTAACAACCGGCTTATTGCAATTTTGGCAGCAAGCGGGCTACGTCGCAGTGCGCTTAGGCAGCAGCAGCGATAAAGCCAGCGCCGAATACTCTATACTGATGTTGCAAGCTGTTACCGCCTCAGCTGAAGTTTGCCACAACCTACAGCAGAGTTTCAGCGCCACCTTATACAGCAATCTTTCATTACTGTATCCGCAGTTAAACGCCGAATTGGCCATAGCGCTGGCAACACCGACGCAGCAGACAGCGTTCAGTGATACTGAGCTGGAGCAGCTGCAATTGTTTAGCGAAGGTAAGCGGCCGTTCGAGTTAGTCAGTCATCTGCTGTTAAGCTGGTTTAACTTACATTACCGCCGGCTGCCGGCTGAGCTTAGCCAGGTACTTTGTGCGCTGTTCTGGCAGCGACGCAGTTGGCCGGAGATACTGCAACAAACCGGCCAGCACAGTAAGAAAAGCTGCCTCGATTGGATTGCAGCACAGCTGACAGCAATCGGGCTTTAACGCAGCTGGCCGCGGCTTTAACTGTTCACACCAGTATTCACTTTCCTTTTTTGCTCAGTCAGGCTAAGGTGCCGCCAACATTTTCCGGATGCAATTTATATGTTAACTGTTCTCCCGTTTCTTAGCGTACTTTCGGCCGTACCGGCCATAGCCAACAGCTATTCAACATCGGAAAAGCGCACACTGCAATCAGCTGTGAGCAGCGCCTTGCATTCTACTGCCGTAAGTCAATATTACCTGCAATGTAAAGAGCTGCCGGTTGAAGGCGAGCCGGCAGTTTCAATGACAGATAAGCAATATCACCGACTGCAAGCCTTGCTACAAGAAAAGGTACATAGTAGTGATGTAGAAAAACTGCTGCAGGCAGATGTAAAATTAACGCACAACGTCAGACGAGGTATTACTCCACCAACAGATTGTAGTGACAGTAAAGCCTACCTGGCACTGCTGGATAATTACGAGTTGGCGTTGTTTTCATTAGAGATTGCCATGCCATTATCGAAGCCGATAGCAAATGCCGCGGCAGCAAGAAATCGCCAGGCTTCGGCACAGCGCAGTGAATTAAATCAGTTGATTGCACGCAGTAATAGCATTGCTCTGGTCAGCGTCAGTGACAAAAAATTACTAAGCCCGGTGCAGCAAGCCAATTTTTTGCACCCGGATTACCAGGGCCGTTACATCTTTAAAGTAGAGCAAGGCTGGAATAACAGCCTGCCAAACTACCTGGGTATGCACGTCTTTATTGCTGAAACCGAATTAAGCAAAACTGCAAAGCAATGGCTGATTTTTCTGGATAAGAACAATCACTTTATTAAAGCTGTCGCACTGGACAAAGCAGGCGCATATTTAACCGCGCTGCAAGATGCGCACTGGCGCTTTGATGTGCACGGTAACCTGCACCGCAATAAGTAATAGTTACTGCAAAACCAGCCCGCTTAATGCGGGCTTTTTATTGTCTGCTATTTACATAAATCGGCAGATGTTTGGTAGTGGAGTACTGGCGGTGAACTACTTTGCTCACCCACTTCGCATAGCGACAAAGGTGTCAGGAACACCTTTGGACGTTGCAACGCAACGGTCCGTAGGGACGAAACACAGGAGGTGTTTCGCAATGCTACACGCGCAGCGCTGTAGCTGGTGTGCGATAGTAATGCGCCGCCAGGATGGCCTGCCCCGAGGCGCTTCAACGCAAAAAGGCCTACCGGTGAGGGTAGGCCTTTTGCTTGAATTGGGAGCCTGGCGGTGAACTACTCTCGCATAGCGAATGCTACACTACCATCGTCGCAGCTGCGTTTCACTTCTGAGTTCGGAATGGGATCAGGTGGTTCCACAGCGCTATTGCCACCAGGCAAAAACTTGTTGTTGTTCT